>NZ_QUBR01000001.1:0-1481362 GCF_003586285.1 Aeromicrobium endophyticum
CCGACGTCGACCAAGGCGCCGCGGCCGCACGCCTGCTCGTCGAGCGCCTCGGCGAGCCGGGCCAGCCCTCCCCCCCCCCCCCCCCCCCCCCCCCCCCGGGGGGGGCGGGGGGCGGGGGGGGGGGGGGGGGCCCCCAGGCCCGCCCCCCCCCCCCCCCCGGGGTTTCCCGCCCCCCCCCCCCGCCCCCCCCCCCCCCCCCTGACCCCCCCCCCCCCCCCCCCCCCCCCCCCCCGCGAGCTCGTCGACGAGGCTCGGGCCTAGGGCTTCGACGACACGACGAAGTCCGGCGACATCCTCGCCTGGCTCAAAACCGACTACGACCTCGGCCGAGGGCACGGCATGGCGCTGGTGCACGTCATCACATCGGTACCTACGTCACCGCATCGGTGATGACGTCGACACGCGCCCCCTCGGACGTCATCACGTCAGTACCTGCGTCACCGCATCGGTGATGACGTCCTGGCGTCCCTAGGCCCAGAGCTGGCCGTCAAGCTTGTCCTCGGCCTCGTCGAGCGTGCCCTCGTAGGCACCGGTCGACAGGTACTTCCAGCCGCCGTCGCACACGATGAAGACGATGTCGGCCTTCTCGCCCGCCTTGACGCACTTGGCGGCCTGGGCCAGCGCGGCGTGCAGGATCGCGCCGGTCGAGACGCCCGCGAAGATGCCCTCCTGCTCGACCAGCTCGCGCACGCGGCGCACGGCGTCGCGCGGACCGACGGAGAAGCGCGAGTCGATCAGCGAGGCGTCGTAGAGCTCGGGGATGAAGCCCTCGTCGAGGTTGCGCAGCCCGTAGACCAGCTCGCCGTAGCGCGGCTCGGCGGCGACGATGCGCACCTCCGGCTTGTGCTCGCGGAAGAAGCGCCCGGCGCCCATCAACGTGCCGGTCGTGCCGAGGCCGGCCACGAAGTGCGTCACCTCCGGCAGGTCGGCCAGGATCTCGGGGCCGGTGCCCTCGTAGTGCGCATCGGCGTTGGCCGGGTTGCCGTACTGGTAGAGCATGACCCAGTCGGGGTGCTCGGCCGCCAGTCCCTTCGCGACCCGCACCGCCTCGTTGGAGCCACCGGCCGCCGGCGACGGGATGATCTCGGCCCCCCACATCGTCAGCAGCTGCGTGCGCTCGATCGACGTGTTCTCGGGCATGACGCAGATGATGCGGTAGCCGCGCTGGCGGGCGACCATCGCCAACGAGATGCCGGTGTTGCCGCTGGTGGGCTCGAGGATCGTGGCCCCCGGCTGCAGCCGGCCCTCCTTCTCGGCGCGCAGGATCATGCTGAGCGCCGCCCGGTCCTTGATCGACCCGGTCGGGTTGTGGTCCTCGAGCTTGGCCCACAGCCGCACGTCCGGGGACGGCGACAGCGACGGGAGGCCGACGAGAGGCGTCCCGCCGACGGAGTCGATCAGCGAGTCGAAGCGCATGCGGGGCGGATCAGACGCCCGCGGAGCCACCGGCGACGGCCGGCAGGATGACGACGGTGTCGCCGTCGGCGACCGGCGTCTGCAGGTTGCCGGTGAAGCGGATGTCCTCGTCGTTGACGTAGATGTTGACGAAGCGGCGCGCCTCGCCGTTCTCGATCAGGCGCTCCTTGATGCCGGCGTGATCGGCCTCGAGCTGGTCGATGACCTCGGTGACCGTCGACCCGGCGCCGTCGACGACGCGCTCTCCGCCGGTGTACGTGCGCAGGATCGTGGGGATGCGGACCTCGATGGCCATCAGTGCTCTGCCTTCTGTTGGGTGATGGGTGCCTCGTCGTCATAACGGTCGACGACGCGAACTTCTTCCTCGGTGACCTCGCCGTCCACGATGCGGTACGACCGGAAGTCGACCGGGCCACTCTCGTGGGCGCCGTCGCGCGTCGAGACCAGCACGTAGTGGGCCCCGGGCTCTCCGGCGAGGTTGACGTCGGTGCGCGACGGATAGGCCTCGGTGGCGGTGTGCGAGTGGTAGATGACGACCGGGTCCTCGTCGTTGTCGTCCATCTCGCGGTAGAGCCTCAGCAGGTCGCCGGAGTCGAACTCGTAGAACGTCGGCGACATCGCGGCGTTCAGCATCGGGACGTGACGGGCCGGGCGGTCGGAACCGGCGGGCCCGGCGACGACACCGCACGCCTCGTCGGGGTGGTCGCGGCGGGCATGGGCGATGATCGCGTCATGCGTGGCCCGGTCGATGGTCAGCACGCCGCGAGTTTATCGGCTGCACGACGACGCCCGCCGCGCCGGCCGTCCCGCGAGACGCCCCGCCGCCGAACACCACGAGACCGTGGTGTTCCGGCAACGGGCTCAGTCGAGGGCTGCGACCAAGGTCTCCTGGACGTAGCCGAGCCACTCGAAGATGTCGGACATCGCGGCGGTCGCGTCGTCGTCGGACTGCGAGACCTGCTCGGCGTCGTCGTCGGTCTCGATGCCGAGCCGCACCGCCAGCGACAGGCGGACGTCGGTGAGCGCCTTGAGCCACGCCTGCACCTCGGCGTCGTCGAGCTCGACCTCGACCCGGTCGCCGTCGTCGAGCTCGTCGGGCAGCTGGCCGAAGGTCAGGCCGCCGTCGACCAAGGACCCGATGAGCGTCTCGGCGTTGGCGACCTTGGCGGACGTCAGCGAACGCTCGGTGAACCGGCGGAACTCACCCGCGTCGTCGGCGTCGTCGCGGTAGGCGTCGGGCAGCAGTCGCTGCAGAACCGGGTCGTCGGGCGGCAACGACGGCCCGCCCATGCCCAGCTGAGCGGCCAGCGGATCGGCGTGGGACTCCTCGGCTCCGTTGCGGTCGCGCAGCAGCTCGACGACCTGCCCGGCGAGGTTGGCCAGCAGGTGCGCCTCGCCGATCTCGAACGTCGCCGAGATGCCGCCGCGTCGTCGCTTCCTGAAAGGTCTCATGCGTCCTGCCGCTCGAGGGTGGCCCACAGCCCGTACTCGTGCATGGCCTGCACGTGCCGCTCCATCTGCTCGCGCCGTCCGCTCGACACCACGGTCTTGCCGTCGTGGTGCACCTCGAGCATCAGCTCGTGCGCCTTCTCGTCGGTGAAGCCGAAGTACGTGCGGAACACGTAGGCGACGTACGACATGAGGTTGACGGGGTCGTTCCAGACGATCGTGACCCACGGGTCCTCGAGCTCGACGACGTGGTCGACGTCGGGCTCGGCGATCTCGACGGGGGACGTGGTGCTCACGGTCCCATTGTGACCCAGGCTCCTGACACGGCCAACGCCCGCGCCGCCCCCACCGCCCTGTCCTACGCTGAACGGGTGACCGCACCGCGCAGCACCGCCCTGCTGACCGACCGATACGAGCTGACGATGCTGCAGGCGACGCTGCGCGACGGCACCGCCGACCGGCACTCGGTCTTCGAGCTGTTCGCCCGTCGCCTGTCCGGCGGACGCCGCTACGGGGTCGTGGCCGGCATCGGGCGTGCCCTCGACGCGCTCGCCGACTTCCGGTTCGGCGAGGCCGAGCTGGCCTGGCTGCGCGACGAGGACGTCGTCGACGCCGAGACGCTGCAGTGGCTGGCCGACTACCGGTTCTCCGGCTCGATCTGGGGCTACCCCGACGGCGAGGTCTATTTCCCGCAGTCGCCCGTCCTGGTCGTCGAGGGGACGTTCGCCGAGTGCGTCGTGCTCGAGACCCTGCTGCTGTCGGTGCTCAACCACGACTCCGCCATCGCGACCGCCGCGTCGCGCATGGTCACCGCGGCAGCGGGACGTCCGTGCATCGAGATGGGCTCGCGCCGCACCCACGAGGCCTCGGCCGTGGCCGCCGCCCGCGCCGCCTACGTCGCGGGCTTCTCCGCCACGTCCAACCTCGAGGCGGGACGCACCTACGGCATCCCCACCACCGGCACCAGCGCCCACTCGTTCACGCTCCTGCACGACACCGAGCGCGATGCCTTCGAGGCGCAGATCGCGTCGCTCGGCCCAGGCACGACGCTGCTCGTCGACACGTACGACATCCCCGACGCCATCCGCACCGCGGTCGACCTGGCTGGCGCCGAGCTCGGCGGCGTCCGCCTCGACTCCGGAGACCTCGTGTCGCTGGCCCACACGGTGCGCAAGCAGCTCGACGACCTCGGTGCCACCTCGACCCGCATCACTGTCACGAGCGACCTCGACGAGCACGCCATCGCGGCGCTCGCCGTCGCGCCGGTCGACGGCTACGGCGTCGGCACCTCGCTCGTCACGGGGTCGGGTGTCCCCACCAGCGGCTTCGTCTACAAGCTGGTGTCGCGCGCCGGCGACGACGGCGAGATGGTGCCGGTCGCCAAGAAGAGCCAGGACAAGGTGTCGGTGGGCGGGCGCAAGCACGCCCTGCGCCGCCTCGACGCGACGGGCCGCGCCCAGGCCGAGGTGCTCGGCATCGGCGCCGCGCCGCGGCACGACGGGGACGACCGGCCGCTGCTGGTCGAGCTGGTGCGTGACGGCGAGCGCGTGCACGACGAGCCGCTCGAGGCGGCCCGCGACCGCCTGCAGTCGGCGCTCCGCGAGCTCCCGGCGGCCGCGCGCCAGCTGTCGAAGGGCGACCCGGTCCTCGACACGATCTACGAGCAGGAGACCCCATGACCACCGCACTCGTCGTCGTCGACGTCCAGAACGACTTCTGCGAGGGCGGCTCGCTCGCCGTCGTCGGCGGCACGAAGGTCGCCGAGGACGTCGCCGCGCTCATCGCGTCCGGCACGTACGACACCGTCGTCGCGACCCGCGACCACCACATCGACCCCGGCACGCACTTCTCCGAGACACCCGACTTCGTCGACTCGTGGCCTCGCCACTGCGTCGTCGGCACCGAGGGCGAGAAGCTGCGCGCACCTCTCGAGCCGGGCCTGTTCGACGAGACGTTCTTCAAGGGCGAGTACGAGGCCGCCTACTCCGGCTTCGAGGGCTCCTCGGCCTCGGGCACGGGCCTGGCCGACTGGTTGCGTCAGCACGGCGTCGACGCGATCGACGTGTGCGGCATCGCCACCGACCACTGCGTCCGGGCGACCGCCCTCGACGGGGCCCGTGAGGGCTTCGCGGTGCGGGTGCTCGAGTCCCTGACGGCCGCGGTCTCGCCCGACGGGCTCGAGCCGGTCCGCCACGAGTGGGCGCAGGCAGGCGTCACGCTGGCCGAGTGAGGTCGTCGTAGGTTGGTTCGGTGACCTCATCCCACCTCGACCTCCCCATCGACGAGACCTCCCGCGCACGCCTCGCCGAGCAGGGCCTCGACCTGCGCGTCGTCGACACGAGCGACGCGGCCGAGCACACCGCGTGGTCGGACGCCGTCAACCGTGGATTCCTCGGACCCGCCGCGCCGGCCGAGCAGACCGAGGCACGCCGCGCCCACGTGCAGCACGACCGTCTGGTCGGCGTGTACGACCCCACCGCCGCCGTGCCGGCCGAGCCGGTCGCCACGACGCACTGCTGGCCCGCCGAGCTGACCCTGCCCGGTGCCCGGACGGTCACGTCGTGGGCCATCAGCGGCGTCACGGTCTCGCAGACGCATCGCCGCCGCGGCATCGCCCGCGCCCTGATCGAGGCTGAGCTGCGCACGGCGGTGTCGCTGGGCCTGCCGATCGCGATGCTGACGGTGTCGGAGTCCACGATCTACGCCCGCTTCGGCTTCTCCCCCGCGGCCCTCGCCCGCAACCTGACCGTCTCGACACGGCGAGTCCGCTGGACGGGCCCCGAGCCCACCGGTCGCGTGCACCACGTCACGCCCGAGCAGCTGCGCGACCAAGGCCACCCGATCGTCGAGCGGGTGCGGGCGACGCTCCCCGGTGACGTGGGCTACGCCGCCACCAGCAACTTCTGGCTGCGGCAGATCGGGCTCGGCATCGGCGACGACAACGCCAAGAACCTGCGCCTCGTCCGCTACGACGACATCGCTGGCACGCCGCAGGGCTTCGCCGTCTACCAGCTGGTCGAGGACGAGGCCGACTTCAGCAACCACACCCTCAAGCTGCACACCCTCGTCGCCGCGACGACCGACGCCTACGCCGGCCTGTGGCGCTTTGTGCTCGAGATGGACCTGGTCGCGACCGTCACGGCCCACCTCCGCCCGGTCGACGAGCCGCTGCGGTGGATGATCGACGACTTCCGCGCCGTGCACGTCGACGAGGTCGACCACCTGTGGGTGCGCGTGCTCGACGTGGCCACCTCGCTGCGGTCCCGCACGTACGCGGCACCGGGACGGGTCGTCCTCCGCGTCGACGACCCGCTGGGCCTCGCCGCTGGGACGTTCGCCCTCGACGTCGACGCCGCCGGTCAGGCCACCGTCGCCGTCACCGACGACGCACCCGACGCCACCGTCACCGTGAACGCGCTCGGATCGCTGCTGCTGGGCGGCGTCAGCGCCCGCACGCTGACGGCGGCGGGCTCGGTGTCCGGAGACGCCGAACGGCTCGACGAGATGTTCCGCTCCCCCGTCGAGCCGTTCCTCAGCACCTGGTTCTAGCGACTGTCGCCCCCGATCGGGAGCGTCACCGGCGCACCCGCACCGTGTCGACCTTGGACGTCGACGGCGCAGCCACGTCCGAGCCGACGTAGTACGCCTTCAGGGTGCGGCGCCCCGTCTTCGTCAGCTTGACCGTCACCGACCGGGTCGCGCCGCTGACGTGGAACGTCTTGACGACGCGCGAGCCGTCCTTGATCTGCACGCGTCCCGTCGGCGTGAAGCCGGCGCCGACGACGCGGACCTTGGCCGTCACCTTCTGACCCTTGCGCGCCGACGTCTTGGCGATCGACAGCGACGTCGAGGTGCCGCCCTTGGCCACCGTCAGCGTGACCGGCGCGCTCGTGCCCGCACCGGCCCGGGCGTCGCCGGTGTACTCGGCGACCAACCGCCGGGTCCCGACGCGCAGCCCGCTGAGCGTCACCTGGGCCGATCCGCCCTCGACGGTCGCCCGGCCGACGACCGTGCCGCCGTCGGTGATGCGCACGGTCCCCGACGGGACCACACCGGCACCGCCGGTCACCTTCACGGTGGCCGTCGGCTTCTCGCCGTAGGCCGCCGCCCCGCTCGGCAGCGACAAGGTCGTCGTGCTGCTCAGACGGTCGGCGAAGACGTCGGTGGCCCGGCCGAGTCGCATAAAGACCGTCTCGCCGGTGGCGTCCTTGAGCCCGTCGTTGTCGGTGACGCCGTACAGCGCACCGTCGGCGGCGATCGTGAAGCCCTCGAGCTTCTCCTGCGTCCAGCCGTTCGTGGCGCGCAGCGCCGGCAGGACGTCGAGCGCGAGCCTCTTGGTCAGGATCGGCAGCTCGTCGCCCTTCGGGTCCGTCGCCGGCATGTCGACGGTGTAGATGCGCTTGTTGCGGGCGCTGGGGCCGTTCAGCTTGTCGCGCTCGACGACCGCGAAGGTGTCGTCGTCGACCGCGGTGATCTCGGACAGCCCCACCCAGTCGTTGCCGTCGCGCTTGGGGCTCTCCAGCTCGTAGCCGAACCAGTGCCAGCTCTTGTCGGCCACGTCGTAGCGACCGATCCGCACGATGTTGTCGCCGTCGACGGTCTCGGTCTGGTCCTTGACGTCGGTCCACAGCTGACGCTGCAGCGCCACGAACACGTGCTCACCGCGCGCGTCGTTGGTCGCCGTGACGCCCTCGAGACCCCAGTTCTTGACGTGGTCGGTGATGGACGTCGGCAGCTGGACGGTCTCCTGGATCGCGCCGGCGGCGTCGGTGCGGTGCAGCACGTTCTCGGCGCCCGTCGCACCTTCGTTGGCGAGCCAGAACCCGCCCTGCGGGCGCGCGAACAGCCGCTCGATGTCGAGGTTGGCCCCGGCGCCGCCCTTCGTGACGGTGAGCGCCGACGTGATGCGGGCCGGCTTCCGGGTGACGTCGACGGTGAAGATCTGGCCGGGCTTGAGCACCGTGTCGGCGGCCGCGTAGATCGTGCCGGCGTCGCCCGGCTTGGCGCTCAGCGCGCCCAGGGCGCTCCAGCCGACGGGCTGGCCGTCGACGTCGTCCGACACGATCGACGGGAACGTGTCCGGCCCGTCACCGAGCTCGAACAGGCTCACGCTCGCGCGCACGTTGGAGGCGGGCACGTCGGTCTCGCTCGACACCGCGAGCAGGTTGCGTCCGGGGATGGGCAGGATGCCCTCGGGGCCGTTGGTGGCCGGCAGCAGCTGCTTGAACACGGGTGCCGACGGGTCGCTGATGTCGTACGCCGCGACGAAGTTGCTGCGCTCGGAGCCGACGAAGGCGTACTTCGTGCCGCCGACCGTGGCGATCGCCAGCCCCTCGGCCTCCGGGCCCTTCTTGGCCGCCCGGTCGTCGTTGTAGAGGCCGTGCGCGACCGCCAGCTTCTCGAAGCTGCTGCCGGCGTCCCAGGTCACGCTGCCGTCGACGGTGCTGAACACCGACCAGCCGCGCGTGCCGCCCTTCCAGTCGCCCTCGTTGGCCGTCGCGACGTGCGTGTCGTCGACCCAGCCGATCGCGTCGGGCTCGCGGACGACGCCGGTCAGCGAGTCGGTCAGCGAGATCTTGCCGTCCTTCTTGGTGTCGAATCCCGTCGCCGTGACCGAGCCGGCCGAGAAGACCTTCTCGATCGCACGGCTGGGCAGGTCGATCACGACGATGCCGTTGTTCTCCTGCAGCGTCAGGGCCAGCTTGTTCTTGCTGTTGATCGAGACGTACTCGGGCTCGGGGTCGGTCGGCTCGACGATCTTGGCGTCGACGAACGACGGCAGTGCGGTGCCGTCGGGGTTGACCAGGTCGATCCTGCTGGGCTTCCAGGTGGTGGGCGCGCCCTGAAGGTCGACGACCTGCACGAAGCCGGCCGGCAGCTGCGGCAGGTCGCCCTTCTGCTTGCCCGCCGGCGCGAGCTCCTCGTTGCGCTGGTTCTCCATCGCGATCGCGACGTACTTCTCGTCGGGGCTGACGTCGATCGAGTCCGGCTGCCCGTCGAGCGGGATGCTGGCGACGCGCTTGGAGTCGGCCAGGCGCACGACGTCGAGACGTCCGGACGGCTCGGTGAAGCTCGCGCTGGTGTCGACCACCACGAGGACGTAGGTGCCGACCACGGCCACCGAGGTGGGCTGGTCGTCGGTGTCGCCGAGCTGCGCCAGCGAGAGGCTGCCGGCGCCCTCGGGCGCCTTCGGGTCGCTGATGTCGAGGAAGCCGATCCGCTTGCCGAGCGCATCGGTGTAGACCAGCGTCCTGCCGTCCTTGGAGACGTCGGAGATCTCGGCGACGGTCTCGGACGACGCGCTGACGTCCTTCGGCAGGTTCTTGTAGACCGGGTACGTGGCGGTGCGGTGGAAGCTCTTCTCGGCTCCGTCGTCGGCGGACGCCTGCGTGACGGGGACGACGGCGGCGGCGAGGGCCCCGGCGACCACGCCGACGAGGGCCGGGCGACTCACCGAGCGGACGACGGACGAGAGCCGGGACGGGCGCGGCTGGGGGGAGGCATGCGACATGGTCAGACCATGTCGGCACCGACCGTCCGCGCGCCCACCAGCGGGTGAACAGCCGTCGACAGGACGTCGACGACTCGGCGCAGCACCGTGATGTCGACGAGCGCTACGCCAGCAGCTCCTTGGCCAGCAGCTCGAGCGTGCGCTCGCGGCCCGGGGCCGTGTGCGGATCGGTGCCCTGGTGCGCCGAGGCGATCGGGTTGACCATGACCTCGTCGACGCCGAACTGGTCGGCCAAGCGCCGCAGCTGGTCGGCGGCGTCGGCCGGCGTGCCCACGACGGCGCGCGCGTACCCGTCGTCGATGATCGCCTGCAGCTGCGGATGGGTGGGCTTGGCCTGGGCGTCCTCGACCGTCGAGAGTGCCGTGAGCGGCTGACCCGTGCGCAGCTGCGACATCATCTGCATGTTGGGCAGCGCGAGCGCCCTCGCCTCGTCGTCGGTGTCGGCGACGGCCGCGTTCACCGTGAGGAACGTGACGGGCTCGGGGGCCAGGTCGCTGGGACGGAACTCCGAGCGGTACACCTCGAGCGCCTCGGCCGTGCCGTGACCCGAGAAGTGGTGGGCGAACACGTAGGGCAGGCCCTTCGCCGCGGCGAGGTGCGCCGAGTACATCGACGAGCCCAGCAGCCACATCCGCGGCTCGGAGGCGGCGGCCGGCGTGGCCTTCAGGATGTACTCCTGTCGCGGCACCGCGACCCGCACGCCGTCGGCGCCCATCAGCGCGACGACGTCGTCCAGGTACTGCGGGAAGTTCTCGATGTCGGTGTCGTCGCGGCCGGCCGCACCACGCAGCGCCATCGACGTCACGGGGTCGGAGCCGGGCGCGCGACCGATGCCGAGGTCGATGCGACCCGGCGTCGCGGCCTCGAGCAGCGCGAACTGCTCGGCTACCGCCAGGGGCGCGTGGTTGGGCAGCATCACCCCTCCGGAGCCCAGCCGGATGCGATCGGTGTGCGCGCCGAGGATGCCGATCAGCACCGGCGGGGACGTCGCCGCGACCGCAGGCATGTTGTGGTGCTCGGCGACCCAGAAGCGGGTGAAGCCGGCGCGATCGGCGACCTGGGCCAGGGCGATCGACGACGCGACGGCGTCACCGGTCGTCTGGTCGGAGCGGACGGGGACGAGATCGAGCACGGAGAGCCTCACCTCGAGGTCAACGCGTCATCGCGCGATTCCCTTCCCCGCAGCCTGCGCGGCCTGCTCTGCCGGCTCGTCCGGGAACGTCCCGAGGTGCTCGACCAGGAAGCCGCCCGGGTACGAGCGGACGCGATGGGTGTCGCTCAGGCGGGACGGTCGCCGCCGCGGCGGCAGCAGGCGCACGAGTCGGCCTCGGGCCACCAGCGAGCCGTGCGCCAGCGCTGACATCGCTCGCGACGGACGGGGATAGCCGAACGTCTCGCGCAGGTGGTCGTCGAGCAGGGCGATCGCGAAACGTCGCATGGCCCGTCGGAGCGGCCGCGGGTAGAAGGTGACGAACAGGTCGAGCGTCGAGTCGGCGACGGCCCGCGCCTTGGGGTCGAAGACGTACGTCTCGCGCTCGTAGGCATCCATCAGGTCGGAGAACCCCTGGTAGTCGGCGGGGACGTCCGCGATGCCCATCAGCGCGCCGAGCCGCTGGTAGTAGCGCACCCCCGCGATGCGCTCGGCGTCCAGGAGGGGGCGCCAGCCGTAGCGCTCGATCCAGCGCACGGGCGTCACGACGAAGGTGGCCAGCACGTAGCGCATGTCGTCGTTCGAGATGTCGTAGCGGCCGTGCATCTGGTTCATGCGCCGCACGCCTGCGCGGCCCTGCGGCGACTCCATCCCCTCGGCGGCGATGGTCTCGAGGATGATCACGGTGTCGTCGTGGCGCTTCTGCACCGCGCCCGTGAACTCGCCCGTGTCGTGCAGCAGCCGCCCGATCGTCGGCACGGCGTACGTGCGGAACAGGGCGAAGCTCAGAGCCTGCTGGGAGTCCCAGGCGAACTCGTGCATCGCGGTGATCCGCGCGATCTGCTCGTACTCGCTGTCGGGGTCGAGCCGTGCGATCTGCTGCTGCCAGTGACGTCGCCTCATGCCCGGACACTACCGTGACAGTGGCACTGTCACAATGCCTCGAGCGGATCGGCTCAGAGCACCTCGCGCAGGAAGTCGACGATGTCGTCGAGCGCCCGGCCCGACACCGGGACGACGCCGGGCAGGCTCATGAAGCCGTGGATCGCGCCGTCGTACTCGACGTAGCGCACCGGCACGCCCGCCTCGACGAGGGCGTCCCGGTAGCGGCTGCCGTTGTCGAGCAGGGGGTCCTGCTCGGCGGTCAGGATGAAGGCCTTCGGCAGGTCGGCGTGCGACGTCGCCCGGATCGGCGAGGCGCGGAAGTCCTCCGTGCCGTAGGCGTCGCCGAGGTACAGCCGTGCGAAGGCCCGCATGTTGGCCGACGTGAGCACGGGCGCGTCGGCGTTGCGGTCCTCGGACGGCCACCGGTCGTACATCTCGACCCCCGGGTAGATCAGCACCTGGGCACGGATCGAGGGACCGCCGGCGTCGCGCGCGAGCAGCGACACGACGGCCGCGAGGTTGCCACCGGCGCTGTCGCCCATCACGGCGAGTCGCTGGGGGTCGATGCCCAGGTCGCCCGCGTGCTCGACGACCCAGGCCAGGCTGTCGCGCGCGTCGTCGACCCCGGCCGGGAACGGAGCCTCCGGGGCCAGCCGGTAGGCCGGCGACACCACGACCACCCGGTTGCGCACCGCGATGCGGCTGGCGAGCCAGGCCGACTGCTCCGGATTGCCCTGCACCCATCCGCCGCCGTGGAAGTTCACGACGCACGGCAACGGCCCGATCGCGTCCTTCGGTCGGTGCACCAGGGCCCGCTCCCCCGTGCCGAGCACGATCTCGTCGACGGACGCCGCGGGGTCGGGCCGGCCGAAGATCAGCCCGCCGATCGCCGACCGCTGCAGCTTCGCACGCTTGGCACGGTGGGCGGGCAGGTCGGCGACCTCCTCGATGCCGGTCTCGGTCAGCTTGAGCAGGCGTCCGAAGATGCGGGTGCGCAGGGCCATCGAAGAGGTCACGGCTGGGAGCCTAGCCCGGGGTGCCCGCCGAACGGTGATCTCTCCACCGCAAGAGGCGCCCAATCGTCCCGGACGGTGGCAGATCCACCGCGCCGGGCGGAGGGTCGGCCTAGCCCGAGGCCTTCAGCGCCCAGGTGCGGATGGCGTCGATGCGCGCCTGCAGCTGCTCGGTCGAGGCCTGCGCCGCCGCCGGCCCGCCGCACTGGGCCCGCAGGCGACTGTGGGTCACGCCGTGCGGAGCACCCGTGCGGTGGTGCCACGCCCCCACGAGGGCCTGCAGCTCGCGCCGCAGCTCGCCGCGCTTCTCGAAGGCGACGTCGGCAGCGGGCTCGTCCGAGGCGGGTGTCGCGCTGGCCTTGTCACGGGCCCGCTTGGCGCGCGAGGTGCGCAGCAGCTCGGCGACCTGGCTCGGGTCGAGCAGACCGGGGATGCCGAGGAAGTCGAGCTCGCCCTCGTCGTCGGACAGCGAGTCGTAGCCGAACTCGCCGCCGTCGTAGACCAGGCGGTCGAAGTCGGCGTCGCTGGCCAGCGCCCGGTACTCGCCCAGCAGGTTCTCGGACGCCCCTTGGTCCTCCTGCGCCTTGGCGATCAGCTCGGCCTCGGCGGCGAACAGGTCGTCCTCGTCCTTGACGGGCCGGCCGACGACGTGGTCGCGCTGGGTCTCGAGGTCGGAGGCCAGCGCCAGCAGCCGGGGCACGCTCGGCACGAAGATGGACGCCGTCTCGCCCTTGCGGCGGGCCCGGACGAAGCGGCCGACGGCCTGCGCGAAGTACAGCGGCGTGGACGTCGTGGTGGCGTAGACGCCGACCGACAGGCGCGGGATGTCGACGCCCTCGCTGACCATGCGGACCGCGACCATCCACGGGTCCATGCCCGCCGAGAACTCGGCGATCTTGGCGCTGCTGCCCGCCTCGTCGGAGAGCACCACGGTGGGCGTGGTGCCGGTGATCTCGGCCAGCACGCCGGCGTAGGCGCGGGCGCTGTCCTGGTCGCTGGCGATGACCAGCCCGCCGGCGTCCGGGACGTGGCGGCGGACCTCGCCCAGACGCGTGTTGGCCGCCGTGAGCACCTCGGGGATCCACGAGCCGTTGGGGTCGAGCGCGGTGCGCAGCGCCTGCGCCGTGGCCGCGCGGTCGAGCGGCTCGCCGAGCCGTGCGGCGACCTCGTCGCCGGCCCGCGTGCGCCAGTGCATCTGACCCGAGTAGGCCATGAACAGCACGGGCCGCACGACGCCGTCCTTGAGCGCGTGGCCGTAGCCGTACGAGTAGTCGGCGATGCTGACCTTCGAGCCGTCGGTCTGCGGCGCGTAGGTGACGAACGGGATGGGGTTGTCGTCGGAGCGGAACGGCGTGCCCGTCAGCGCGAGACGACGGACGGCGGGCTCGCAGGCCTCCTGCACGCCGTCGCCCCAGGTGAGGGCGTCGCCGGCGTGGTGGACCTCGTCCATGATGACCATCGTCGCGCGGTGCTCGATGCGGTTGCGGTAGGCGTTGGGGTTGACCGCGATGCCCGCGTAGGTGACCGCGAAGCCCTGGAACCCCGACCCCAGCACGCCGCGGCTGGGCAGCGTCGGGTCGATCGCGATGCCGATGCCGGCCGCCGCGAGGGCCCACTGGGTCTTGAGGTGGTCGGTCGGCGTGACGATGACGATGCGCTCGACCACACCGCGGGCGAGCAGGTCGGCAGCGATCGTCAGCGCGAAGGTCGTCTTGCCGGCGCCGGGCGTGGCGACAGTCAGGAAGTCACTCGGCTGCTTGCGCTGGTAGAGGTCGAACGCCTCTTGCTGCCAGACCCGGAGGTGCTGGCTACGCGTCACCCGAGCCGTCCCCCTCGTCGCCCTTGTCCATGCTCTCCCAGATGTCCTTGCACTCGGGGCAGACCGGGAACCGCTGAGGATCGCGGCTGGGCGTCCAGACCTTGCCGCACAGGGCGATGACCGGCGTTCCCATGACCATCGCCTCGGTCAGCTCGTCCTTCGGGACGTAGTGCGAGAACTTCTCGTGATCGCCCTCCTCGGTGCGCTGGTCGACGCGCTCGTCGGTGCGCTCGTCGAGAGCCGTCTGCGAACCACGCTGGAAGAAAGCCACGTCGGAAGTCTAACGACCCGGAGCCGTCCCTCCTAGTTGGCCGAGGGGTCGTCGGGGAACGTCGTCCAGAACCTGACGTCGCCGGCCTGGCGTCGCAGCACCTCGCGCCACAGCTGCTCGGGACGAGGCGAGATGAGATCGCTGTCGAGCGCGTCGGCGACCAGCCACGCCCCCTCGTCGAGCTCGCCGGCCAGCTGCCCCGGGCCCCATCCGGCGTACCCGGCGAACACTCTCAGGCCCACCAGCGTGCGGTCGCCGGGCACGGGACCCTCGAGGTCGACCAGCCCGACCCGGCCCGTCATGTGGCGCCACCCCGGGGGCGGCCCGGTCTCGCTCGTCGTGTCGGCGACCAGGCCGAGCGCCAGTGCGGAGTCGACGCCGACGGGGCCGCCGTCGAACAGGCAGCCGGGCGCGTTGACCAGACCGATCCATCCCGGCAGGACGTCCTCGACGTCGGACGGCAGGGGCCGGTTGACGATGACGCCGAGCGTGCCGTCGGCGTCGTGGTCGAGCACGAACACGACGCTGCGCAGGAACGGACCCGACTCGATCACCGGGGTGGCCACCAGCAGGCGGCCGCTGAGCTCCTCCATGGCTCCCATCATGCCCCCGCCGCGACGGTTCGCGCGGCGGGAACCGGCGTCCGGCCTATGATTCGTGCATGCCCGCCGAACCCGCAGCCGCCGACGCGACAGCTCCCGAGGAGTTCACGGTCGACGAGCTGGCGTCCCGGGCGCAGATGACGGTGCGCAACGTGCGGGCCTACGCCGGTCGCGGCCTCATCGACGCGCCTCGGCTCGTCGGGCGCACGGGCTACTACAACCGCGAGCACCTGCAGCGGCTGCAGCTCATCCGTCAGCTGCTCGAGCGCGGCTTCACGCTCGCCGCGATCGAGAAGGCCGTGCAGAGCACGCCCCAGGGCGCGGCCGGCCACACGCTCGACCTCATGACGATCCTCGACCTGCCCGAGGAGGACGAGGCCGAGGTCATGGCCCGCGACGATCTCGCGGCACTCGCGGGCGTCGCCCGCGACGCGACGCTGATCGAGTCGTTGGTCGAGCTGGGGCTGGTCGAGGCGCTCGACGGCGACCGCGTGCGACTGGTCGAGCCGGCCGTCGTGCGGGCCGGCGCCGCCGCCGTGACGATGGGCCTCGCGCCGGCGACCGTCATCGGCCTCTTCCCGACCCTGCAGACGCACCTGCGGGCCATCACCGACACCTTCGTGCGCGATGTCGTCAACGAGCTGATCCAGCCGTTCATCGACGCAGGATTCCCCGAGGACGACTGGGACCGCATCCTGTCGTTGGTCGACGGCCTGCTGCCGATCGCCAGCCAGGTCACGCTGGGTGTCTTCCGCAGCGAGTTCCGCCAGTCGATCGACACCGAGATCGGCGAGCAGATCACCGGCCTGGCCTCGCAGCAGCGATAGCAGCCGGCCCGCGACGCGCGAATCCCCGCCCGGCACGTGGGAGGGAGGGAGCAGTGCCGGACGGGGACGAATGGGGGGCGCAGCCGCCTCAGGCGGCGATGGCGCTGCGCAGACGGGCGATGATGCCCGGGCGCGGGACCTCGACGACAGGTGCGGGCGGCAGGGCCGCCAGCTCGTCGCGCGCGGACTCCTGAATGCGACGGCCGTGGCTGGTCAGCTCGGGGCTGCTGGACGGCACCCCCGCCGACATGGCCAGGTAGGCCTGCTCCTTGGCGACGGCCTTGCGCAGGGCCGGGGCGTCGCGGTGCGCGTCGAGCAGGGCGCGGGCACCAGGCATCTGGGCGGCCGCGCTGACCCAGGCCGTCACCGGCACGAGCTCGGGCGACTCGGTCTCGTCGGCCAGGAGCCGGTCCATCTGGCCTCCGAGCCGCTGGAACCAGGCCATCTGCAGGTCGAACAGGGCGTCGGTCTCGGTCGGGAACGCCTCACGGGCGTCGGTCACGGTGTCGAGCAGCTCGGCGAGGGTCACGTCGGGGCGCCGGTCGGCGACCGCGAGCATCTCGCGAAGAACGTTCTTGCGACGGTGGTAAGCATCCCAGGTCATGGTGTGCTCCTTTCTGGTCCGTCGATCAGGGTGCGAGGTGACATACCCTCGGTACGTACTCTCAGTATGTTGTCTGGATCGCCCTACGGCAAACCGCTGCTATGTGATTCGGCGCACGAGAGCGGCGTCACCGTAGACTTGGGCTCATGTCCCACCCCGCACGCGTGACCAAGAACGTCCTGCGCACCGCCCGCAAGACCACCAAGACCTCACGCCGGCAGGACTACTCGTCCAGCACCAAGCGCGCTCTGCTCGACAGCGCCACGACCCTGTTCACCGATCACGGGTACGCCGGCACGTCCCTCGACGAGGTGGTCGCTGCCGCCCGCGTCACCAAGGGCGCGTTGTACCACCACTTCCCCAGCAAGCTGGCCCTGTTCGAGAACGTCTTCCTGCGCGTCCAGGAGGAGACGACCACCGAGATCGGTCGTGCCATCAACACCTCGAAAGATCCCTGGGAGCGAGCGCAGACCGGTCTCGAGAAGTTCCTCGAGGTCTGCCGCCAGCCCGAGTTCCGTCGCATCTGCATGCAGGAGGGACCCGTCGCCCTCGGCCACGAGCGGTGGCAGGAGGCCGAGAAGGCCTCGTCGTACGGCATCGTCCAGGGCATCGTCGAAGAGCTGCTGGCCGATCTCGGCAGCGGCGCCGACCAGCTCGGCGAGGCGTTCACGGCCGTGTTCTACGGCGCGATCCGCTCGGCGTCCGAGTACGTCTCGGACGCCGAGGATCCCGATGCCGCCAGCGACGACGTGCAGGCCACGATCGGCGCCCTGCTGACCGGCCTGCGGCTCATGCCGCCGTTCGACGAGCCGGCCGCCTGAGCGGTGCCCGACCGGTCAGCCTGGCGCTCTGCCGTCAGCCGAGCGTGACCGAGCCTGCGCCCTTGGGCACCAGCTCGATGAAGACCTTGCCCGGGTCGATCGTGTAGTCCGAACCGTCGCTCGCGGTGAACGTCAGCGCCTTGTTGAGGCTCGGCTTCTTCCAGGTCACCGTGTCGACCTGGCCGCCGTGGAACACCATCGCCTCGCCCTCGCCCTTGAACACCGTCTCGGGCACGGGGTTGCCGGCGGGGTCGGTGTAGCCGGCGTCGCCGACGCGGGCGAACACCACGATCATGGTGTCGGCCTTGAAGTCCTTGCCCGGGGCGGCGTGCCCGTTGGTACGCACCCACTGCTCGCCGTCGAGCTTCCAGGAGGTCGACGTCGAGTTCGAGAAGCGGACCGTCGCGGCCTGGGCCGGCTTGCCGGTGGCCGCGCTCGGCGCCGCGCCCGCCTTCGTGAACGGCAGGTACGAGCGCTTGACCTTGCTGCCCTTGGCCTCCTTGGCCACGGTCTTGAGGTTGATCAGCCGGTTGTACGGGCGGTACTTGGCCGGGTCGCTGCTGAACCCGGGCGAGCCGGCGTCCTCGGAGAAGACCGTGATGCCGCCCTTCTCGACCTTGTTGTAGGCGCCGGCGGCACCGCCCGACGCGACGAGCTGGCCCCCGACCGGGCCGGCGATGCCGATGTCGCTGGTGCGCAGCGAGCGCACGTGGCCGACCTTCGACGGGATGCTGGAGTAGAAGAACGCCGCCAGGCGCGTCAGGCCGCCCTCGACGAGCTCCTCGAGCACCAGGTCTGCCTTGTCGAGGCCGTACTGCGGCGCGCCCGCCGAGGTGTTCTCGATCTTGACGACGAACACGGGGTTGCCGGGACGTCCCTTGCGCATCTCGAGACCCGTCAGCGGCGACGTCGGCACGACCGGGGCCGCCGGGGAGGCGGTCGCGTCGGGGGCATCGGCCTTCTTGGTGTCGTCGGACGACGACGAGCAGGCGGTCAGGGTCAGGGCAGCGGCGGACACCGCCGCGATCATGCGCAGCTTCATGACGGCCAGCATGCCTCACCGAGGTGCTGTCGCAGCGGTGCCACTCCTGACGACGACCAGCCGTCTGCCGCGGCTCAGCCGTTCTTGGGCCGGCGGAACCCGGCCGCCTCGGCGGCCTCGGGGCTCGTGAACCAGACCGCCGCCGTGGTGCGCGCATAGGCCGGGCTCGAGGGGGCGTGGAAGATCTTCGAGCTGCGGCTGACCTTGACGACGTAGTCGGGCGACGGCGCGGCGCCGTCGGCGAGTGGCAGGGCCGACCCCGGGTGAGGTCCGGGGACGACCTGTGCCGGCTCGGCGGCGCGCTCGGCCACGGGCTCGGGTGCCGGCTCGGGCGCCGGCTCGGCGGCCCGCTCGGCCACGGGCTCGGGTGCCTGGGCGGGTTCGGGTGCCGGCTCGGGCTCGGCATCGGGTACCGGCTCGGGCTCGGGCGGGAGTCCCGGTGCCGGGGCGGCCCGCGTGCGGAGCACCAGCTCGCGCACCAGCCAGCCGAGGACGAATCCGAGCGCCGCGGCCAGCAGCAGCCAGACGGCGATCTCGCCGATCGTGTAGCCCGACACGGTCACGCCCCCTTCCGCGGCACGGTCGCCAGGCGCAGCGACTCGACGAGGCGCAGACCGGGTACCGCCTGGGCCACCTGCTCGACGACCCGCGTCCGCGTGGTGGCGTCGGCCACCTGGCCACCCAGGCGCACCGTGCCGTCGCCCGGCACCTCGAGGTCGAGGGCCTCGACGCCGGCGACGATCTCGAGCACCGCCGGCACGGCGTCGGCCCATGGAGCCGCACCCACCGAGCCGTCGACCGCGACGTCGCCGGTGACGGTCGTGCGCAGCGTCGTGGCCACGGCCACCTTGAGGGCGGCAGCCTGGTCGGCGGACGGCACGTCGCCGCGGATCTGGACGTCGTCACCGGCCCGGTCGAGCTCGAGCCAGGCAGCACCGGGCGTGCGGTGCCGCGACGGACGCTCGACATCGACCCGGCGGACGCCCGGCAGCGCCTCGACCAACGAGGCGGCCAGCCTGGCCTCGACGTCGTTGCCGCCGCTCAGCTCGGCCTCGCGGCCGCTGAAGCTGACCTGGACGTCGGCCAGGTCGGCGGCGGCCAGCGCGGTGCGCGAGCGGTCACCCAGGTCGGTGGCCACCGACCGCGACCCCAGCACGGCGCCCGCGACGACGACGGCGGCCAGGCACGTCGCGACGGCCACGACGAGGACCTTCAGTCGTCGCAGCTGCGCAGCAGGGCGCTCGGGGTGGGAGTCGGACAACGGAGCGAGGTCTCTCGGCTAGATCGGCACGACGAAGGTCCACCGTACCGGTCACCACCAGCGCCCGGACATGTCGTCTCCAGCACATGTCGGTGCCGGCTGGGACGATGGACGCATGCCCTCGGCCCTCGATCGCTTCGCCCCCGCCACGCGCACGTGGTTCGCGGAGTCGTTCGACGGGCCGACCCCGGCGCAAGAGGGTGCCTGGCGCGGGGTCGAGGGCGACGAGCACGTCCTGGTCGTCGCCCCGACCGGTTCGGGCAAGACGCTGGCGGCGTTCCTCTCGGCCATCGACCGCCTCATGCACGCCGAGGTCCCGGCCGACGAGCCGGTGCCGGGCACGCGCGTGCTGTACATCTCGCCGCTCAAGGCGCTGGCGGTCGACGTCGAGCGCAACCTGCGCTCGCCCCTCGTCGGCATCACCCAGGCAGCGGCCCGCCGGGGCGACTCCTTCCGCGACGTCACGGTGGGCGTGCGGTCCGGCGACACCTCGCAGCGCGACCGGCGATCCCTGCTGTCGCGTCCGCCCGACATCTTGATCACGACGCCCGAGTCGCTGTTCCTGATGCTCACCTCGGCGGCGCGCGACACGCTGCGCACCGTCGACACCGTCATCATCGACGAGATCCACGCCGTCGCCGGCACCAAGCGGGGAGCGCACCTGGCCGTCTCGCTCGAGCGGCTTGACGCCCTGCTCGAGGCACCGGCCCGGCGCATCGGCCTCAGCGCCACGGTCCGCCCGCACGACGAGGTCGCCCGGTTCCTGGCCGGCTCGGCACGCGTCAGCGTCGTGGCGCCGACGGCCACCACCCGCCTCGCGCTCGAGGTCGAGGTGCCGGTCGACGACATGACCAAGATCCCGGCACCGCCGCGCGACGAGGGCAGCGGCGCCCGATCGCTGGCCCCGGGCGAGGACGACCAGCCGCGCGGCAGCATCTGGCCGCACGTCGAGGAGGCGATCATGCACCGCGTGCTCGCCCACCGCTCGACCATCATCTTCGTCAACTCGCGCGGTGTCTCCGAGCGGCTGACCGCCCGCCTCAACGAGGCCTATGCCGACCACCTCGGCCTCACCGATCCCGATGCTCCCCCGGCCGGACGCACCCCGGCGCAGATCATGGGCGGCAGCGCCGCCGCCAGGCCCGCCGCGGGCGACGACGCCGAGACCGTGCTGGCCCGGGCCCACCACGGCTCGGTCAGCAAGGACCAGCGCGCCCTCATCGAGGACGACCTCAAGTCGGGGCGGCTGCGCTGCGTCGTGGCCACGTCGAGCCTCGAGCTGGGCATCGACATGGGCGCGGTCGACCTCGTCATCCAGGTGTCGTCGCCGCCCTCGGTGGCCAGCGGCCTGCAGCGGGTGGGGCGCGCCGGCCACCAGGTCGGCGAGATCTCGCAGGGCGTCACCTACCCCACCTCCCGGCCCGACCTCCTCGGCGCCGCGGTCACCACCTCGCGCATGCAGGCCGGGCTGATCGAGCGTCTCGACATCCCCGCCAACCCGCTCGACATCCTGGCCCAGCACACCGTCGCGGCCACCGCGCTCGAGAGCCTCGACGTCGAGGAGTGGTTCGACACCGTCCGCCGCTCCGCCCCCTTCGCCACGCTGCCCCGGTCGGCGTACGACGCGACGCTCGACCTGCTGTCGGGTCGGTATCCGTCCGACGAGTTCGCCGAGCTGCGTCCTCGCATCGTCTGGGACCGCGACGCCGGCACCATCGAGGGCCGCCCGGGCGCGCAGCGGCTGGCCGTCACCAGCGGCGGCACCATCCCCGATCGCGGCATGTTCGGGGTGTTCCTGGCGGCCGGTGCCGAGGAGAGCGGGCCGCGCAAGGTCGGCGAGCTCGACGAGGAGATGGTCTACGAGTCGCGCATCAACGACGTCTTCGCGCTGGGCGCGACCAGCTGGCGCATCCAGGAGATCACCCACGACCGGGTCAACGTCACGCCCGCCTTCGGCCAGCCCGCGCGGCTGCCGTTCTGGAAGGGCGACGCCATCGGTCGTCCGTACGAGCTCGGCGAGGCCATCGGCGCGTTCGTGCGCGAGGCCTCGGCCCTGGCTCCCGAGGCGCTCGCCGAGCGCACCGCCGGGCTGGGGCTCGACCGGCGCGCGGCCGACAACCTCGGCGCCTACCTGCGCGACCAGAAGGAGGCGACCGGCCAGGTCCCGTCCGACCGCACGCTGCTGGTCGAGCGGTTCCGCGACGAGCTGGGCGACTGGCGGGTCGTCCTGCACTCCCCCTTCGGCCGCCGCGTGCACGCACCGTGGGCCCTGGCCGTCGGTGCGCGCATCGTCGAGCGCTATGGCATGGACGGCTCGGTCGTGGCCAGCGACGACGGCATCGTCGCCCGCATCCCCGACACCGAGACCGAGCCGCCCGGGGCCGAGCTGTTCGTCTTCGACACCGACGAGCTCGACACGATCGTCACCGCCGAGGTCGGCAGCTCGGCGCTGTTCGCGTCGCGGTTCCGCGAGTGCGCCTCGCGAGCCCTGCTGCTGCCGCGCCGCAACCCCGGGTCCCGTGCTCCGCTGTGGCAGCAGCGGCAGCGCTCGGCGCAGCTGCTCGACGTCGCTCGCAAGTACCCGTCGTTCCCGATCCTGCTCGAGACGGCCCGCGAGTGCCTGCAAGACGTCTACGACCTCCCTGCGCTCACCGCGCTGTCTCAGCGCCTGGCCTCGCGCGAGGTGCAGATCGCCGAGGTCACCACCGAGCGGGCGTCGCCATTCGCCCAGAACCTGCTGTTCGGCTACGTCGCGGCGTTCCTCTACGAGGGCGACACCCCGTTGGCCGAGCGCCGGGCGTCCGCGCTCACGCTCGACCCCACCCTGCTGGCCGAGCTCCTCGGACGCGCCGAGCTGCGCGAGCTGCTCGACCCCGAGGTGCTCGAGCACATCGAGCTCGAGCTGCAACGGCTCACCGACGACCGTCAGGTCAAGGACGTCGAGGGCGTCGCCGACCTGCTGCGCCTGCTCGGGCCGCTGTCGAGCGACGAGGTGCGCGCCCGGGTGCAGCCCGACCTGGCCGGCGAGGCAGCCGGCTGGCTCACCGAGCTGCAGGGCGCCCGCCGCGCCATCGAGGTCGCCGTCGCCGGCGACATCCGCTGGGCCGTCGTCGAGGACGCAGGACGTCTGCGCGACGCGTTGGGCGTCGTCGTCCCCATGGGTGTGCCCGACGCCTACCTCGAGGTCGTCGCCGATCCGCTGCTCGACCTCGTGTCGCGCCATGCTCGCACGCACGGCCCGTTCACCAGCGCCGACGTCGCCTCACGCTTCGGCATCGGCGTCGCGGTCGCCGACCAGGTGCTGCGGCGGCTGTCGCGCGACGGACGTCTCACCGAGGGCGAGTTCCGGCCCCAGGCCACCGGCAGCGAGTGGGTCGACCCCGGTGTGCTGCGGCGCCTGCGGTCGCGATCGCTGGCGGCGGCCCGCCAGCAGGTCGAGCCCGTCGACCCGCTCACCTTCGCCCGCTTCCTGCCGTCGTGGCAGGGTGTCGGCGGCACGGTGCGCGGCCCCGAGGGCGTGCTCGCCACGATCGACCAGCTCGCGGGCGTGGCCCTGCCCGCGTCGGCCTGGGAGTCGCTCGTGCTGCCGGCCCGCGTGCGCGACTACTCCCCCGCGATGCTCGACGAGCTGACCTCGGCCGGCGAGGTCGTCTGGTCCGGGGCAGGGTCGCTGCCGGGCAACGACGGATGGGTGCAGCTGCACCCGGCCGACTTCGTGCTGCGCGCGGCCGGCGCGCAGGCCGTCGACCCGCTCGACCCAGACTCGCTGCACGCCACGATCGCCACCGCCCTCGACGGCGGCGGTGCCTTCTTGTTCCGTCAGCTCATCGACGTGCTCACGGCTCAGGGCCCGGGCACCGTCGACCACGCCGACGTCGCGACCACGCTGTGGGACCTCGTGTGGTCCGGTCGCATCAGCAACGACACCTTCGCCCCGGTCCGCACCCTGGTGGGCCGCGGCGGTGCGCACCGCACGCAGCGCCCCGCTCCACGTGCCAGGCTGCACGGCCGAAGGGTCCGCTCGCCGCGCACCGCCCTGCAGGGGCCGCCGACCGTCAGCGGACGATGGTTCTCGCTCGCCGAGTCCGCCGACGATGCCACCAGCCTGCAGCTCGCCCGCACCGAGTCGCTCGTCGGCCGCTACGGCGTCGTGACGCGCGGCTCGGTCATGGCCGAGCAGACACCGGGCGGTTTCGCAGCCATCTACCGGGTGCTGCGCGAGCTCGAGCAGACCGGGTCGGTGCTGCGCGGCTACTACATCGAGACCCTCGGGGCCGCGCAGTTCGCGGCGCCGGCCACCGTCGACCGCATGCGCGCGTTCGTCCTCGACGACGAGCGACCCACCGACGCGGCCGCCGTCACCTTGGCCGCCACCGACCCGGCCAATCCGTATGGCGCTGCCCTGCCCTGGCCCGACCGGGTCGTCGACGACGGCGGCACCCGGCACCGACCCGCACGCAAGGCTGGCTCCCTGGTCGTCATGCACGACGGGCACCTGGTGCTCTACCTCGAGCGCGGCGGCAAGAAGGCCCTGGTGTTCGACGACGACCCCGCCCGCTTGGCGGCGGCCGCACGGTCCCTCGTCACCCTGGTGCGAGCACGCCGCATGAGCCGGTTGACCATCGAGACCGCCGACGGACGCCCGGTCGGCTCGTCACCCCTCGGCGACGCACTGCTCGAGGCCGGCTTCGAGCAGACCATCAAGGGGGTGCGGCTCGATGCCTGAGGGCGACACCGTCTGGCGCACCGCCCACCACCTGCACGAGGCACTGGCGGGTCGGGTGCTGACCCGCACCGACTTCCGGGTGCCCGCGTTCGCGACCCTCGACCTCTCGGGCTCGCCGGTCGACGAGGTGGTCAGTCGCGGCAAGCACCTGCTGGTGCGCACGCCCACGCACTCGATCCACTCGCACCTCAAGATGGAGGGCGCATGGCACGTGCAGCGGCTCGAGTCGCCGTGGCGTCGTCCCGCCCACTCGGCCCGCGCGGTGCTCGAGAACGACGAGTGGCAGGCCATCGGCTACTCGCTCGGCATCCTCGAGGTCGTCGAGCTCGACGACGAGCCGTCGGTCGTCGGGTACCTGGGCCCCGATCTGCTCGGCCCCGACTGGGACCTCGAGCTGGCGGTGGGCCGCACGGCGGCCGATCCGGAGCGGCCCGTCTTCCTGGCCCTGCTCGACCAGCGCAACCTCGCGGGGTTCGGCAACGAGTACGTCAACGAGCTGCTGTTCATCATGGGGCTGCTGCCCACCCGGCCGGTCGGCGAGGTGCCTGACCTCACGCGGGTCATCTCGCGTGGTCAGCGCATGCTCGACGTCAACAAGGCCCGCGTCGAGCGCTCGTTCACCGGCAGCACCCGCACCGGCGAGGACCGCTGGGTCTACAACCGCGAGCGGGCCCGCTGCCGCCGGTGCGGCACGCGGCTGCGCAGCGGCAAGCTGGGCGATCGGCCCACCACCGAGCGCGACGTCTTCTGGTGCCCGCACTGCCAGACCTGACGACCGGGCCCGCCACCTGGGGTCACCCACGCCCCGCGACCGATGCGACGGCTCCCAGGGCCACCAGCGCAGTGGCCATGCCCAACGAGCAGGAGCCCGCCGCCGCCAGGGGCTGGGCGAACCACGGGTACGTCGACGCGAAGACCACCACCAGGCCGACCGCCAGCACCACCACCACGGCCGCATCGCCCAGCACGGCTGCGAGCACGAGGCACAGACCGGCGCAGGCCAACGCGACCACCAGCAGGGCGACGGTGAGGCGGCCGGCGGCGAACGTGCTCAGCGCGACGCCGTAGACGACCGTGAACGCGGCAGCGCGACCGGCGCGGAGCCTCCGGCCGGAGCGCACCGCCTGACCCTCGCACGTCACGAGCCTCGACGAGACGATCGGCAGGCAGATCATCGCGGCCCCGAAGATCGCGAAGAGCCAGACCGGGGCCACCACAGGTCCGAACGGCAGCGCGACCACCGGACCGATCACCAGGCGCAGTCCGCCGCACCACAGCAGCGACACGATGACGGCGCGGGCGGCGTGGAACCGCCGGACCAGCATCCAGGCCTGGGCCCCGCTCAGGGCAGGACCACCGACTCGGGCAGCCTCACGTCGGCGTACGCGCAGGCCGTGAGCTGGGCGTAGGTCGTGCGGATCCATGCCTGTTGGTCCGGAGCGGTCTGGCCGAGCCACTCGCCGAACACCTCGACCCGGTAGTCGGACGTCTCGGACAGGCCGTTGCGGACCGAGAGCCAGGCGGAGATCGCCGAACGAGCCACGAACACCTCGTCGGGCGGCGGCACCTCGCCGGTGTCGGCGGCGCACAGCGCCGGCATGGCGAGCAGGTCGGGGACACGCCGGGCGTCACCGCGTCGCGCGTTGATCGAGTCGGGTTCGAGCAGGATCGGCGCGACGCCGTCGGGCTGACGGCGGTACGGCACGACCTGCTGGTAGCGGCGCGGCAGCCTCACCCCGATCGCGGCGAGCGGCTCGGACTGCCGGATGATCTGCGCGGCGAGCCAGGCGAGCTGCCGTGACGTCTGGGAGGCCAGGCACACCGTGGTGCCCGATGCGGCTGTGCACGCGTAGCGGATGGGTGCGCCGGACGGCCGCAACCGGGACGACGGCACGGACTGGGCCAGGACAACCGCTGCGACCAGGGCCACGGCCGACGCGGCGACGATCGATCGCGACGCCGGGCCACGGCGGACCGCGTCGCGCGCGTGCATGACGACGACCGCGAACACCGAGACCATCACCAGCACCGCCAGCGCAGCCGCCTGCTGGCGTGAGTCCCACGTCAGGCCCACCAGGCTGCCGGTGGTGCCGCCGACCTTGAGCACGTCGGGCAGCATCAGGCGGTCGGGGAAGGCCGTCAGGCCGAACACGATGGCTGCGGCCAGGGGCACCGCGAGCAGGCTGCGCCAGCACGCGGCGGTGGCAGCGCCGATGGACGCCGCAGCGGCGAGGGCCACGACCGGCAGCACCACGACCAGCACGAACCCGGTGTCGATGCGCGGCTCGCCCCCGGCCATGGCGGTCGCCACCAGCACCGATGCCGTGGCGACGACGTGCACCACCACCCCGATCACCAGCACCGGCAGCGCGCACAGCCATGCGGCGTGACCACCTCGAGGCGTCTGGCGCAGCAGCGACCACGTCGCCGCCGTACGCCACCTCAGCACCTCGAAGGCCGTGCATCCGGCCAGCAAGGGGCCCGTCACCACCGTGACCCCACCGGCCCAGTCGGCCGTCCAGTCCCACTCACCCAGCCACGGCGTGCCCCGCTGGAGCAGGCAGAAGGCCTGGACGACGACGAGGACCGGGACGAATCCGACCGTGGAGCTGCGACGGATCAGCGTCCTCACGCGGTGTCACCGCCGATCAGCGAGATGAACCCTGCCTCGAGACCGCCGGCGCGGGCCGGGTCGCCGGACGGGCCCGCGACGTCGGCCGTCGCGCCGTCGAACAGCAGGCGCCCGTGGTGCAGCACCGCGACCCGCGTCGCGAGCTGCTCGATGTCCTCGACGATGTGGCTCGCGAGCACCACGCACCGCGAGGCGGCCAACGAGCGCAGCAGCAGCCGGATCTCGGCTCGCTGCACGGGATCGAGCCCGGTGGTCGACTCGTCGAGCAGCAGGACAGCGGGGTCGGCCAGGAGCGCCTGGGCGATCGCGGCCCGGCGCGCCATGCCGCCCGACAGCGTGTTGAGTCGCCGCCCGGCCTGCCGCTGCAGGTCGACCGCCTCGAGCGCCGCGTCGACCCGAGCGGCCGACGACCTGCGAGGCACGGCGCGCATCCATGCCATGTGGCACAGGAACTCGCGCACCGTGAAGGTGCCGGGGAAGTCGAAGTCCTGCGGGACCAGGGCCACCTGCCGGGAGGCGGCGGCGCGGCGCCGGCCCTCGTAGACGTCGGCTCCGTCGATGAGCACGCTGCCCGACCGCGGAGGCAGCAGACCGGCCAACGACCGGAGCAGCGTGGACTTGCCCGCACCGTTGACGCCGAGCAGACCGAGGGCTCCGGCCCCCGCGACGAACGAGATGTCGTGAAGGATCTCTTCACGTCCTCGCTCGACCGACAGGGACCGGACCTCGAGCACCGAGGTGATGGTGCGCGCCTAGTAGGCGAAGGTCGTGTAGGCCCACACCGAGCAGTCGTCCGGTGCGAGGTTCTGGTCCTCGCACACGTGGATCTGTCCGCGCGCCTTGTCGGCGGTGCCGTACAGGGTCGTGCGGGTGTAGTCGGACTTCCACGACCCCGAGCTGGTGCGGCCGGTCTGGTCGTTCTTGTTGGTGTTCCAGGCGGGGGACGACTGGCCCGCCCCCTGGAAGTAGAACTGGAACCTGGTCTCGACGTAGACGCTGTCGCCGCCGGGCTTGCTGTCCTTCTGCTGCGAGGAGTTGCGCGCGTAGGACCCGCCCTGGTTGTAGAAGTCGCCGTAGGCCTGAGCCTGCTTCTGACCGGACGAGGCGCTCTTGTGGTACGCCGTCAGAGGGCTCGACGAGCTGCCCCAGGCCACGGCCATGGCCGGCTGCGCCACGGCGACCAGCCCGAGCGAGATGGCGGCGAGGACGGCTGAGCGAGCGACCCAGCGTCGTGCGGCGGATGGGTGGAGCGATGAGTGATCGGACATCGTGGACTTCCTTCACGGGTGGCTCACCGACGTCGACCCGCGCCGGGCGCCCAGGCACCTGCCGGTGCCCATGGACCCCCGAGCGTCTCGCGACCCCCGGACGCGACACCGTGTCGCGCCACTGATGAGTAGCGATAAGATGACACGGATGAGTAGCGGTCGTCAAGCACCCCGCCGGGCGCATGTGGACGACCGCGCAGCGACCATCAGGACGCCTCGGCGACCCGTTCGAGCACGCGGGCGAGCTGGACGTCCCGATCGGTCACGCCCCCGACGTCGTGGCTGCTCAGCCGGATGTCGACCCGGTTGTACACGTTGGTCCACTCGGGGTGGTGGTCCATCTCGTCGATCGGGCCGGCCGCGCGCCCCACGAAGGCGATAGCGGCGGTGAAGTCGGCAAACTCGAAGGACTTCACGAGTGCCTCGCCCTCCTGCGACCAGCCGGGCAGGCCCTTGAGCGCTTCTTCGATCTGGGCATCGGTGTAGGACGT
This sequence comes from Aeromicrobium endophyticum, assembly GCF_003586285.1. GTDB lineage: Bacteria > Actinomycetota > Actinomycetes > Propionibacteriales > Nocardioidaceae > Aeromicrobium > Aeromicrobium endophyticum. The sequence goes on from NZ_QUBR01000001.1 coordinate 28,789, forward strand.
CATCTCCTCACGCTATCCCTGCGTCCCTGGCGCGCAAGCGTGCGGACCTCAGTCGTTCGGCAGGGCCTCGCCGAACTCTCCCTTGGTCGCACCGAAGAGGGCCGCCGACAGCTGCGCCTCGGCGCTCTCGACGAACGACGTCGTGAGGTGCGTGGTCTGCCGGTAGACGAGCACGTTGCCGATGACGGCAGAGCAGCGGTTGCCGTCGGGACAGATCGTCGAGGTGAGGTCGGCGACCGAGGCACCCGGCACCTCGGCGGCCGCCCGACGCGCAGCGGGCGCCCCGGAGGCGGCGACGCCCTGCTCGCGGTCGAACGCGCAGCGGTCGAGGTTCTTCGGGTTCTGCGCGACGCACTCGTACACCGGCTGGTCGGAGGGGGCCGGGTTGTCGAGCAGCGCCACGACCGGGATGCCGGACCGCGTGAAGGTGCGCCAGTAGGACACCAGGCCGTCGACCATGGCGTCCTCGGTCTCCTGGCTGCGCTCGGTCGCCCCCTTCGGCAGCGCCTTGCCCTGGCGGTGCGACGCGATCACGAGGTCGGGGTCGAGCTTCACGACGTCCTTGAGCACCGTGCGGCCCCACGCGCGGCAGTCGGGGTTGTTCTTGCGGTCGAGGTCGACGTCGGTGAACGAGCACGCCGACTTGGTGAACTGCACGACCTTGAAGCCCTCGCGCCGGCCGATCGCCGCGATCGCGGGCTGCCACTGGGCGATCTTCGAGTCGCCCACGATCACGACCGTGCGATCGGCCGACGTGTCGCCCGACGTGCACGGCTTGGGCACGGGGTCTCCGTCCCTGACCTGGCAGCCCGAGCCGTCGTCGTAGAACGTGGGACGGTCGGCGACGGCCTCGGTCGCGAGAGGACGCATCGCCTCGACCGAGCGCATCGCGGCCCAGTCGACGTCCTGGTTCGCGGGGTCGAGCAGTGCCGCAGCGCCGGGACTCTTCGACGTCGCGGCCTCGTCCACGCCGGCCGACGCCGAGGCCGACAGCCCGAGCCCGACCCCCACGCCGAGGCCCGTGAGCGCCAGGCCCATGCCGATCGCGCGGCCGTTGGGCTTGAACGTCGTGCCGAACCGGATGGGGTTCTCGATGAACCGGTTGGAGAGGTAGGCCGGGACCACCGACGCCGCCATCAGCAGCACGACCCAGCGCAGCTGGATGTCGGGCCAGTGGGCCTGCGCGGCGACCAGGATCGGCCAGTGCCACAGGTAGATGGAGTACGAGAGCCCGCCCACCCACACCATCGGCGCGATGCTCAGCAGCCGCTGGGGCGATCCGGGCGTGGGTCGCAGACCGGACGCGATCATCAGCGCCGCGCCCACCGTCGGCACCAGCGCGTGCGCACCGGGCCAGGTCGTCTTGTCGTCGAACACCAGCACCGCGTAGGCGACCAGCGCGAGGCCGGCCCATCCGCCGGCCGCCCGCAGCACGTCCGGCAGGCGCTCGACCTGCGACGCGGCCAAGGCCAGCAGGGCTCCGATGCCGAGCTCCCAGATGCGAGTCGCCGACACGAAGTAGGCCGTTGCGGGGCTGTCGGCCGTCTGCTGCACGGAGTAGGCGAACGAGGCCACCGTGACCACGCCCAGCACCGCGAAGGCCCCGACCTTCCAGCGCCGCGCCGCGATCAGCCCGATCACCAGCATCAGGATCGGCCAGACGACGTAGAACTGCTCCTCGACCGCGAGCGACCAGTAGTGCTGCACCGGCGACTGACCGACGTCCTCGGCCAGGTAGTCGACCCCTCGAGCGGCGAGCCGCCAGTTGACGACGTACAGGGCTGCGGACACGATGTCGCCGCCGAAGTCCTTGCGCTGCGTGATCGGCAGGAACCAGTACGTCACCATCGCCGAGAACACCAGCACCGTGGCGCTGGCCGGCAGCAGACGCTTCATGCGTCGGGCCCAGAACCGCGACAGGCTCACGCGGCCCGACCGCGACACCTCCCGCGCCAGCAGCCCCGTGATCAGGAAGCCCGACAGGACGAAGAACACGTCGACGCCGACGAAACCGCCGGCGGCGAACGGCACGCCCGCGTGGGCCACCAGCACCGAGCCGACCGCGATGGTCCGCATGCCCTCGATGTCGAGGCGGATCGTGCGTCCGTGATCGGGCTTGGTGAGGGGTGTGTCGACCGAGCGATGCTGACCGGTCGACATGACATCCCCTTCTGCGCAGGCGTGCGGTGGTGCCCGTCGGGCCCCGGACAGGTTATCCGACGGGTCCTCGCTGTAAGAATCCGTGCGCGAGTGGGACGAGAGGGTGTGAACACCTCACCGACCTCACCGACCCACCCACGCGGCCGGGGCCGACGCTTGGATGCCGGCCTCGACGACCTGCGGCGCGCCATCGCCGACCGGCTCCACGTCCGGTTCGTCTACGAGGGGCAGCCCCGCGTCGTCCAGCCCGCAGCCCTCGGCAGCCACGTGATCACGGACGCGATCACCCTGCGCGGCTACCAGACGGGCGGCCGCAGCAACTCGCGCCCGCCGCCGTTCTGGACGATGTTCACGCTCGACCGGATCGTCGACCTCGAGGTCGCCGGCGACGCGTTCGTCGACGATCCCCCGGGCTACGCCGACGGCGACGGCCGCCTCGTGAGCGTCATCGCGCAGCTGTAGGTGGGTCGGGCGCTCTCTCACGGGGCGCTGCGGGGATCCCTTGGTCGGCGGCACCGGACGGGCGGCTCCGCCACGGGACGGTGCTGCGGACGAGGGGCCCACTCGATTCGCTCGGCTGATGAACTGCATGACAGAGCCCTCGTCATCCCAGGAACGGGGACGACGAGGGCTCTGTCATGCAGTGGAACTGCGGGGAATCGAACCCCGGTCCTACGGCGCTGAGTCAGGGCTTCTCCGGGTGCAGTCCGTCTAGTCGCTTTTCTCAGCCCCGGCGCTCGGACAGACGCGTCGCCGACGGGCTCAGTCACAGAAAAGTCCCGATCACACGCTGTGACGCCGTGTGACCAGCAAGTCTCCTTGATGAGACTGGCGATCCGGAGCGGAGACGCCCCCGGGCCAGCCCTTCACTTATCGCTTAAGCAGCGAGAGCGAAGTCAGTGCGCTTGGAATCGGCACTTGTTGGTTTCCAGAGATCGTTAAAGAGATAACCCTGGATCCTCTACCCGCTTCACCTGAATCGAACGACCTTAGTCGAAACCGATCAGCCCCTCTTGAGTTGTCAACCACGGCCCCATCACGGCCGCGTCATCATCCTACTCCTGTTCAACCCCGGACCCGAGTGGCGCATTCCCGCCGCTGAGTGGCGCACTCTCGCGCGACACGCCGTCCCAGAATCACCGATCTGCGCCACTCGCGGGTCAGGGGGCGCCGGAGGCGGGGCTGGGGGAGACCTTGCTGCCGTGGATGAGCGCGGCGGCGCACAGCGCGGCGACCACGAGCATGCCGATGCAGATCAGCGTGCCCGTGCGAAAACCGGGGCCGAAGACGTCCGGGTCGGCGAAGTCCTGGCCGGCGATGCCCGCGATCGGCGGGATCGCGGCCACGGCCAGCAACGAGGCCGTGCGGGCCACGGCGTTGTTGATGCCCGACGCGATGCCGGTCTGCTGCATCGGCGCGGCGGCCAGCACCGCGGTCGTCAGGGGCGCCACCAGCACCGTGATGCCGGCGCCGAACACGATCGAGGCCGGCAGCACGTCGGTCCAGAAGCTGGCACCCTCGCCGATCCGCAGCATCAGCAGCAGGCCCACCGCCGCGATCAGCGGACCGAACGTCATGGGCCAGCGGGGCCCGATGCGCGAGCCGAGCGCACCGGCCCACGACGAGAACAGCAGCATGATGACCGTCATGGGGACGCTGGCCAGCCCGGCCACCAGCGGCGAGAAGCCCGACACGTACTGCAGCTGCTGCACGAGCAGGAAGCCCGAGGCGGCGAGCGCGCCGTAGATCGCGAACGTGCAGATGTTCGCGGCCGTGAACACGCGATCAGCGAACAGACCGAGCGGCACGAGCGCGTGCGGCGTGACCTTCTGGTGCACGACTAACACGACCATGAGCCCCACGCCGACCGTGCCCCAGAGCCAGGACTCGTCGACCAGCCCGTACGTCAGCGCGGCCAGCCCGACCGCCGTGAGGACCGCTCCCCCGTAGTCGATCGGGCCCGGTTCGCCCGTGGTCTCGGGCACGTGACGCACCGCCAGCCACACGACGGCGATCGCGAGGGGGACGTTGATCCAGAAGATGCCGCGCCACCCGGTCGTGTCGACGAGCCATCCGCCGAGGAGGGGCGCGATCGCCGAGGTGACGCCCGACAGCCCCGACCACAGCCCGATCGCCGGTCCGCGGTCCTCCGCGGCGAACGACGCCGAGATGATCGCCAGGCTGCCGGGCGTGAGCAGCGCCGCGCCGACGCCCTGCATCCCACGGGCCGCGACCAACACCTCGATCGTCGGCGCCGCGGCGCACGCCACCGACGACACGGCGAAGAGCACGACGCCGGCCACGAAGACACGACGACGTCCGAGACGGTCGCCCAACGACCCGCCGACGAGGATCAGCGCAGCCAGCGTCAGCGTGTAGCCGTTGACGATCCACTGCACGCCCGCCGCGCTGGCCTGCAGGTCGGACCTCATGGCCGGCAGCGCCAGCCCGACGATCGAGCCGTCGAGGAAGGCCATGCCGGACCCGAGGATCATCGCGGCGAGCAGCCACCGCCCCTGCGCGGTCGCCAGCCGGATCGTGCCGGCGTCGGCGCTCACGGAGCGACGCCGAACAGCCCGGCCCCGTTGCGCCACAGCACGCTGCGCATCCAGTCGTCGCCGAGGTCGAGCCGCTGCAGCACCTCGACCTGGTGGGCGTACGCGTACGGGATGTTCGGGAAGTCGGTGCCGAACAGCACGCGGTCCTGCAGCTGCGCCAGCCGTGCCGGGACGCCGTCGGGCACCGGCTGCTGCCAGAAGTCGACGAACGCCATGGTCGTGTCGAGGCGGACGTTCGGGTACCGCTCGGCCAGGTCGAGGAACTCGTCGATCTCGGGCATGCCGAGGTGGGCGATCACCAGGGCCAGGTCGGGATGCCTCGCCAGGACGTCGGCGACGCCGGCCGGGCCGGTGTGGTGGCCCGGTGCCGGGCCGGACCCGGCGTGCAGGACGATCGGCGTGCCGCTGTCGGCCAGCGTGCCCCACACCGGCTCGAGCAACGGGTCGTTGGGGGCGAAGTCGCCCACCTGCACGTGCACCTTGAACACCTCGACGCCGCGGTCGAGCAGCTCGGGCACGTACGTGGCGGCCTCCGGCTCGGGGTAGAACGTCGCCGACCGCAGCACGCCCGGGGTGCGGTCGGCGAAGGCCAGCGTCCAGTCGTTCATGAAGCCGGCGACGCCCGGACGGTGCGCGTACGACAGTGCCGAGAACGCCTGGACGCCCATCGAGCGCAGGTGGGCGACGCGATCGTCGTCGCTCCAGCGGTAGGTGATCGGCCACGGCCGTCCGAGCAGGGGCCCGGCGGCGTCGAAGTAGGCCCACACCTTCTGCATGAGCTGGGGCGCCATGAAGTGCGTGTGCACGTCGACGAGGCCGGGGATGCCGAGCTCGGTGGTCAAGCCCGGCAGGTCGGCGTCCTGCAACCCCCCGCTCACGGGTGGCGGGGCGCCACTAGTGGATGCCCTTGAGCCGCCGCCCGAGGTCGCGCTCGGCCTCGCGGGTCGCAGTGCGCTCGGCGATCGCGTGGCGCTTGTCGTACGTCTTCTTGCCGCGTGCCAGGGCGATCTCGACCTTGGCCCGGCCGTCCTTGAAGTACAGCGAGAGCGGGACGATCGTCAGGCCCTTCTCGGTGGTGCGCCGCTCGATGCGGTCGATCTCCGAGCGGTTGAGCAGCAGCTTGCGCCGGCGTCGGGTCTCGTGGTTGGTCCACGTGCCCTGCGTGTACTCGGGGATGTGGACGCCCAGCAGCCAGGCCTCGCCGCGCTCGATCTCGCCGAATCCGTCGACGAGGGATGCGCGTCCCGCACGCAACGACTTCACCTCGGTGCCGGTCAAGACCATGCCGGCCTCGAACGTGTCCTCGATGTGATAGTCGTGGCGCGCCTTCTTGTTCTGCGCTACGAGCTTGCGCCCGGTCTCCTTGGCCACCGACCTATTGTGTCACGCCTCGCCCAGGTCGGGTCACGCCTGCGGATGACGCACCGCGGCCACGACCACCGGGTCGGCACACCCACGCGCGAAGCCGGCGATGCGCCGGTCGATGTCGCGGCGCAGGACGACCGCGCCGATGCGCTCGGCGAGCGGGGCCAGCCACGCCGGCCGGCACCGGAAGCTGTAGCGCCAGGTGGCCCGGCACCGTCCTCCCGGCTCGGGCGCGAACCGCCAGCCGCCCGCGAACGAGGCGAAGAACCACGGCCCCTCGGTCATCTTCATGCCGACGTTGGTCGGCGGGTTGAACGAGACGTACTCGCTGACCATCCGCAGCCGCGAGCGGTGACGCGTCTCGGTGCGGACAGCCTTGCCCGGCGACGAAGCACCGTCGAGGAAGTGCTGCTCGTGGATGAACGGGTCCCACCGCAGCCGCGTCTCGCCCGACGTCTGCGACACGGCGAAGGCCGTCGCCGGGTCGACGTCGACCACGACGCTCGACTCGACGCGTGTCACGGCGTCACAGCCAGCCGGCGGGGTTCACCGTCGAGCCGTTGGTCAGCACCATGAAGTGCAGGTGGCAGCCGGTCGAGTAGCCGGTCGTGCCGGAGTAGCCGATGACCTGGCCGCGCTGCACCTTGGCGCCGGCCTTCAGGGCGAAGCGCGAGAGGTGGTTGTACGTCGTGACGACGCTGACGCCCCGCTTGACGCCGTTGTTGAGGATGATGCGGTTGCCGTAGGCGCCGTTGAAGTACTGCTGCAGGATCGTGCCGGTGGCGGCGGCCCGGACGGGGGTGCCGCACGGCACGCCGAAGTCCATGCCGTCGTGCAGCTTGTAGACGCCCGTGATGGGGTGCACCCGCATGCCGTACGGCGACGTGATGGGACCCGACACCGGACGCGACAACGTGCCGCCGCTGTCGCCGGTGGCAGGCGGCTCCGGATCGTCGTCCTGCCCGCCGCCGCCCGCCGCCTTGCGGGCGGCCTCGCGCGCCGCGCGCTCGCGCTCCTTGCGCAGCTCTTCGGCGACGACCTTCTGCAGCTCGGTCTCGAGGCGGTTCGACTCGGCCTGGAACTCCTGCAGCAGCCGCTCGTCCTCGGCCCTGGCGGTGGCGGCGGTGTCGGCCGCACCCTGACGTGCCGTCACGAGGTTGGCGACCACGGCGGTCTGCTGCTCGGCGGCGACCTCGAGCTGCTTCTTCTCGACCAGGTTGGCCGCGGCCTCGGCGCGCTGCACCTTGACCTTGTCGCGCAGCTTCTGCACCTTCTGGCGCTTGAGCTTGAGGATGACCCGGGAGGCCTCGAGCCGCTGCATCGTGGCGACCTGGTCGTCGCTCACGGCGCCGTTGAGGCTGACCTTCTCGCCGTACGCGGCGGGGTCCTCGCCCTGCAGCAGCCCGCTGACGGCCCGCAGCCCGCGGTCTCCCTCGAGGTAGTCCTGCACCGCGAACTCCTCGACCGACTTCTCGGACGAGACGAGCTGCTCCTCACCCTTGGCCAGCTGCTTGCGCGCGGATCTCAGGTCGGACTGACTCTTCTCCAGCTTGCCCTGCATCTCGGCGTCGAAGGCCTCGGCCACGACGACCTTGCCCCGCGTCTGGTCGAGCGTCGTCTGGGCGGCACCCAGCTTGGCCTCGGCCTCCTTGAGGGCGGCCGCGGCGTCGGCGAACTGCTTGGTCGAGGCGTCGAGGTCCTTCTGCGCGTCGCGGGCCCGACTGTTCGCCTCCTTCTTCTGCTGCTCGAGGTCGTGCTTCTTGTCGGCGAACGACGGAGCCGTCAGGCCGGCGACGAGCGCGGCCGACAGCAGCGCAGCGGTGAGCGCAGTGCGGGGAAGGGAAAACATGACCTCGACCTTGGGGGAAGGATCCCCGGGCGGACCCGGAGAACATGTCGATGAGCGTGCCGTGACGTGTGCGATGAAAGTATCAAGCCTGACTTTAGGCTACGAACGTCACACGTCCAGGTATTTGCGGGTCAGGAAGAGTGTCGGCACCAGTGCCAGCACCAGCGCGAGGGCCGTCGTCATGCCCACGACCTGCACCGCGTCGCCCCAGCCGACCCACGTCGTGATCTTGCCGAGGGTGTCGCGCAGGTAGCCGTAGACGACGAAGTGGACGAAGGCCGCGAGCCCTCCCGCGGCCAGGGCCGCCGAGATCAGCGCCGCGATCATCGACTCGAGGATGAACGGCAGCTGGATGTGCCAGCTCGACGCGCCGACCAGCCGCATGATGCCGATCTCGCGTCGCCGGGCGTACGCCGTCATGCGGATCGTGTTGGACACCTGCAGCACCGCGGCGAAGATCAGCAGCGCCGAGATGGCCAGCGCCCCGTTGCGCAGCTTGTCGAGCGCCGAGAACAGCGGGCCCAGCAGCTCCTTGAGCGAGCTGACGTTGCCGACGCCGTCCATGCCGGAGACCTGGCTGACGACAGCGTCGTACTTCTGCGGGTCCTTGAGCGTCACGAAGTACGAGACGGGGAACGAGTCGGGGCTCAACGTCTCGAGCTGCTTGCGTCCGGTCTCGGACTGCCCGAACAGCACCCGCGCCTGGTCGTAGTTCTGCTGGGGCGTGCGGACGTCAAACGACTTGACCTGCGCATTGCCCCGCAGGGCCTCCTGCACGGCCGTCTGCTGGTCGTCGGTCGCGACACCGCCGATGCACGTCGGCGCCAGGGAGTTCTTGGTGCAGAGGTTGACCTGCAGCTGCAGCTTGTCGCCGAAGTACTTCTCGGTGCGCTGAGACTGGGCCAGGATCAGCAGACCCAGCGCGGCCAGCAGCAGCGACACCGTCATCGTGACGATGAGGGAGATGGTCATGGACTTGTTGCGAGACAGGCTCTGGCCCAGCTCGCTGAGAGTGCTACGCATGTGGTCCTCTTCGCCGAGTCAGTTCTGGTAGCCGTAGATGCCACGGGCCTCGTCGCGGACGATGAGCCCCGACTCGAGCTCGATGACGCGCTTGCGCATCTGGTCGACGATCGACGAGTCGTGGGTGGCCATGACGACGGTGGTGTCGGTGCGGTTGATGCGGTCGAGCAGCTTCATGATGCCGACGCTGGTGGTGGGGTCGAGGTTTCCGGTGGGCTCGTCCGCGATCAGGATCATCGGACGGTTGACGAACGCGCGAGCGACCGCGACACGCTGCTGCTCGCCGCCCGACAGCTCGTCGGGCATGCGGTGCCCCTTGCCCTCGAGGCCCACCATCTCGAGCGTCTCGGGCACGAGGGTGTTGATCTCGGCGCGCGACTTGCCGATGACCTGCAGCGCGAAGGCCACGTTCTCGGTGACGGTCTTGTTGGGCAGCAGCCGGAAGTCCTGGAAGACCGTGCCGACCTGACGGCGCAGCTTGGGCACCTTCCAGCTCGACAGCTTGTTGATCTCCTTGCCGGCGACGTAGACGCGGCCGCTGGTGGGCCGGGCCTCGCGCAGGATCAGCCGCAGGAAGGTCGACTTGCCGGAGCCGGAGGCGCCGACGAGGAAGACGAACTCGCCCTTCTCGATCTCGAGGTCGACGCCGTCGAGCGCGGCACGCTTCTGGCCGGGATAGGTCTTGGTGACCTTGTCGAATCGAATCACTGAGCCACTGTAGGCAGCCGATCCCCGCTGAGGTGGGACGTCGAGCCCCAACCGGGATGTCTAGGCCGTGCGCTGCGCCACGTACGCGTCGACCGCACGCGGCGACAGCACGGCGTCGATCACCATGGCGCTGGCCCCCAGGATGCCGCCCTGGGTGCCGGCCGCGGTGCTGACGATGCGCAGGTCGTGCGTCGCCAGCGGCAGCGAGCGCTGGTAGACGACCTCGCGCACACCGGCCAACAGGTACTCCCCCGCCTCGGACAGCTTGCCCCCGATGACGATGACCGACGGGTTGAGCAGGTTGACGCACGTGGCGAGCACGGTGCCGAGGTCGCGTCCCGCCTCGCGCACGGCCTGCAGCGCCGCGATCTCGCCGGCCGCCACCGCGTCGACGATGCCCTGCGAACCCTCGACGTCGAGGCCGCCGGCGCGCAGCTTGGCCGCGATGGCGGGTCCGGCCGCCACGGCCTCGAGGCAGCCGACGTTGCCGCAGCGGCAGACGACGTCGTCGGGCGCGCCCGCGACCTGGACGTGCCCGAGGTCTCCGGCCGACCCGAGCGCGCCGCGCAGCAGACGTCCGTCGGCGACGATGCCGGCCCCGATGCCGGTGGCGACCTTGACCAGCAGCAGGTGGCGCGACGACTCCCACGACGTGACGTACTCGCCGAGGGCCATCAGGTTGACGTCGTTGTCGACGAGCACCGGCCCCGGGAAGTGGCGGTTCAGGTGCGCGGGGATGTCGACGTCGTGCCAGCCGGGCATGATCGGCGGATTGGCCGGACGCCCCGTGGCGTGCTCGACCGGGCCGGGAACCCCGATACCGACGCCGGCGACCTCGTCGATCGACCGGTCGTGCTCGCCGAGCAGATCGACGCCGATCGCGGCGACGCGGTCGAGGACCGTGACGGGACCGTCGGCGATGTCGCTGTCGACGGTGCGCTGGCCCAGCACCTCGCCCGACATGTCGGTGATGGCGACCGTCGCGTGCGACGCCCCGAGGTCGATGGCCAGCACGACCCGGTCGTGGGGGTTGATGGCGAAGCGCGTGGGAGGGCGCCCACCGGTGGAGGCGGCCTCGCCCACCGGCTGGAGCAGCCCCGACAGCAGCAGGGCGTCGACCCGGGCCGTGATGGTCGATCGGGCCAACGACGACAGCTGCGCCAGCTCGCCGCGGGTGCGGGGCCGGCCGTCGCGCATCAGCTGGAAGAGGTCGCCGGTGCCGACGAGGGTCGGCGGCAGCCCGACGGACACAGCAGTCATGGCCATGAGTTAACCAGACCCCCTTTCGACGCGCTGGCTTTCCAAGTATGTCGGCGAACATCTGACTTTTGCTTGACGGCCGACAGAACGTGTGACTAGTGTCACGGCCATGTCACACCCCTCCGCCCCGCTGCTCGAGATGCGCGGCATCGTCAAGAAGTTCCCCGGCGTCCGCGCCCTCGACGGCGTCGACCTCGTCGTGCGCGCCGGCGAGGTCCACTGCCTGCTCGGCCAGAACGGCGCCGGCAAGTCCACGCTCATCAAGGTCCTGGCCGGCGCCCACGGCGTCGACGAGGGCACGATCCTGTGGGAGGGCGAGCCCGTGTCGTTCGCGAACCCGCAGGCCGCCCTCGCCACCGGCATCGCCACGATCTACCAAGAGCTCGACCTCGTCGACGGGCTCAGCGTCGCCGACAACATCTACCTCGGCCACGAGAGCGCCCGCGGCGGCATCACCCGCGACGCCACGATGAACCGCAAGGCCCGCGAGCTGCTCGCCCGCCTCGGCCACTCCGAGATCCGGCCGACCCGCGAGGTCGGCAGCCTGTCGGCCGCCGGCAAGCAGATCGTGTCGATGGCCCGCGCGCTGTCGCGCGACGCACGCATCATCGTGATGGACGAGCCGTCCGCCGTGCTCGACCCCGACGAGGTCGACGGCCTCTTCCGGGTCGTCGACGACCTGCGCGCGTCCGGCACCGCCGTCATCTACATCTCGCACCGCCTCGACGAGATCCGCCGCATCGGCGACCGCCTCACCGTGCTCAAGGACGGCGCGACGGTCGCGGGCGACCTCTCGGCCAAGGACACCCCGACGGCCGAGCTCATCACCCTGATGACCGGACGCACCGTGTCGTCGGTCTACCCCCGCCGCACCATCCCCCTGCCCGCCACGGCGCCCGTGCTGTCGGTCGACGGGCTCGCCCGCGTCGGCGAGTTCTCCGACATCTCCTTCGACCTGCGCCCCGGCGAGATCATCGGCCTGGCCGGTCTCGTCGGCGCCGGACGCAGCGAGATCGTCGAGACGATCTACGGCGCCCGCCGCGCCTCGGCCGGCAGCGTCACGGTCGACGGCAGGGCGCTGCGCAACGGATCGGTCGACACCGCCGTGCGCGCCGGCCTGGGGCTGTGCCCCGAGGAGCGCAAGTCGCAGGGCCTGATCCTCGACGACGCCGTCTACCGCAACGTGTCGCTGGCCAGCATCTCCCGGTTCTCCCGGTTCGGCGTGTCCACCGACGACGCCGAGAAGCAGGCCGCCCACGAGGCGGCCCGCTCCGTCGACATCCGGCCCGACGCCCCCGAACGGATCATCCGCACACTCTCGGGCGGCAACCAGCAGAAGGCCGTCCTGGCCCGCTGGCTGCTGCGGTCGTGCAAGGTGCTCCTGCTCGACGAGCCGACCCGCGGCGTCGACGTCGGCGCACGCGCCGAGATCTACGCCCTGATCCGCCAGCTCGCCGACTCCGGCGTGGCGCTGCTGGTGGTCTCCAGCGACATCGACGAGGTGCTCGGCCTGTCCGACCGCATCCTCGTGATCGCCGACGGCGCGGTCGTCCACGACGGCCCCAGCGAGGCCATCGACGCCGGCGGCGTCCTCGACCGCATCATCGCCTCCCACGAACACACCGCATCCCCCACCGAGCAGAAGGGTGAAGTCGCGTGAGCGCCTCCCTGCAAGATCCCTCGCTGACCGTCCCGGCACCGCCCAAGGGCGAGCCCCGCGGATCGATCGGCATCGCCCGCAACCTGGGCCTCGTCATCGCGCTGGTCGTCCTGTGCATCGTCGGCGTCGTGACGGCGGGCGACCGCTTCGCCAGCACCGACAACGTCCTGACGATCCTGCGTCTCGCCACGGTCACCGGCATCGTGGCCGTCGGCATGACGTTCGTCATCACGGGCGGAGGCATCGACCTCTCGGTGGGCGCGATCGTCGCCCTCTCGTCGGTGTGGGCCACCACGACCGGCACGCAGGCGATGGCCGACAACATCGGCTGGGTCGCGATGGTCTTCAGCGCGATCCTGGTCGGCGCGGCCTGCGGCGCCATCAACGGGCTCCTCGTGGCCTACGGACGGATCGTCCCGTTCATCGCGACCCTCGCGATGCTCGCGTCGGCGCGCGGGCTCGCGGAGGTCATCGCCGACCGCAAGACGCAGATCATCCGCAACCAGGGCTTCACCGACTTCTTCGCCGCCGAGCCGCTCGGCATCCCCGTCATCGTCATCATCTTCGCCCTCGTCACCGTCGCCGGCTGGTTCCTGCTCAACCGCACGACCTTCGGCCGCCGCACGTTCGCGGTCGGCGGCAACCCCGAGGCCGCTCGCCTGGCGGGCATCAAGGTGCAGCGCCACACGGTCTACCTCTACACGCTGCTCGGCACCACGTGCGGCATCGCCGCCGTGATGCTGATGTCGCGCACCACGACCGGATCGTCGACGCACGGCACGCTCCTCGAGCTCGACGTGATCGCGGCCGTCGTCATCGGCGGGACGCTGCTCAGCGGTGGCCGGGGCACCATCATCGGCACCCTCTTCGGCGTCCTGATCTTCATGACGCTGACCAATGTCTTCACGCTCAACAACCTGTCGACGTCGACCCAGAACGTCGCCAAGGGCGTGATCATCGTGATCGCCGTGCTCCTGCAGCAGCGCATCGCGAACCGCAAGACGTAACCCGCACGACGCACCACCCCGCACCACCCGCACGACCAGCACCCCCACCCCCACCAGGAGTACACATGTCCACGACCCATCCTCGCCGCCGTCGGGCCTATGCCGTGGCGGGAGCCTTCGCGGCCGCCACACTCGTCCTCGGCGCCTGCACCAACAGCTCCAGCGACGACGACACCAGCGCCTCAGTCACCAAGAGCAACACCGACAACGACAAGAGCGGCGACAAGGTCGTCATCGGCTTCTCGGCCCCCGCGGCCGACCACGGCTGGATGGGTGCCATCACGAAGGCCGCCGTCGCGCAGGCCGACAAGTACGACGACGTCGAGCTGAAGGTCGCCGAGGGCACCAACGACGTCAACCTGCAGATCTCGCAGGTCGAGACCTTCATCAACGACAAGGTCGACGCGATCGTCCTGCTGCCGTTCGACGGCGCCGCGATGACCTCGGTGGCCCGCAAGGCCATGGACGCCGGCATCACCGTCATCAACGTCGACCGCGAGTTCGACTCGCCGTTCGCCGCGCGCACCACGGTGCTGGGCGACAACTACGGCATGGGCGTCTCGGCCGGCACCTTCGTCTGCGAGGACGCCAAGGGAGCCAAGGACAAGGTCGTCACCGAGATCGCCGGCATCGACTCGCTGCCGCTCACGCAGGAGCGCTCGAAGGGCTTCAAGGACGCGCTCAAGTCGTGCGGCCTCGACGTCGACAACCGCGTCGCCGCCGAGTTCACGGTCGAGTCGGGCGAGGAGGCGGCGTCCAACCTGCTGCAGGCCGCCCCGAAGATCGACTACCTGTGGAACCACGACGACGACCAGGGTGTCGGCGTGCTCGCGGCCATCAAGAACGCCAACCGCGACGAGTTCACGATGATCGGCGGCGCCGGATCGGCCGACGTCATGGACGCCATCAAGGCCGGCAACTCGGTGCTGAAGGCCACGGTCGTCTACCCGTCGACGCAGGCCGCCGACGGCGTCAAGCTGGCCCGCCTGCTGGTGCAGAACAAGTCGATGTCCGACCTCGCCGAGATCGAGGTGCCGCGCCAGCTCAAGCTCGCCGCCCCGGTCGTGACGAAGGACAACGTCGACACGTACCTGCCGTCGGCGTTCCGGTCCTGATCGCCTGATCGACTGACAGGGGGCCCGCGGTCGCACCGCCGGCCGCGGGCCCCCACCCCCTCCACGTACGACACGAGCATGAGGACCCCAGCATGAGCGACACACGCCCCGACCTCGGGATCGGGATGGTCGGCTACGCCTTCATGGGCGCCGCCCACTCGCAGGCCTGGCGCACGGCGCCGGCGTTCTTCGACCTGCCCCTCCTCCCCCGCCTGCGCGCCGTGTGCGGACGCAACGAGGACGCCGCCGGAGAGGTCGCCCGCCGCTTCGGGTGGGAGTCGGTCGAGACCGACTGGCACGCCCTGCTCACCCGCGACGACGTCGACGTCATCGACATCTGCACCCCTGGCAACACGCACGCCGAGATCGCGATCGCCGCGCTCGAGGCCGGCAAGCACGTCATCTGCGAGAAGCCCCTCGCCAACACCGTCGCCGAGGCCGAGGCCATGGCGGCCGCGGCTGCCACCGCCGCCCAGCAGGGCGTGCGCTCGATGGTCGGCTTCACCTACCGGCGCACCCCGGCCGTCGCCTTCGCACGCCAGCTCGTGGCGTCCGGACGGCTCGGCACGATCCGCCACGTCCGCGGGCAGTACCTGCAGGACTGGCTCGCCGACGAGAACGCGCCCCTCAGCTGGCGCCTCGACAAGTCGCTCGCCGGCTCCGGCGCCCTCGGCGACATCGGCGCCCACATCATCGACATGGCCCAGTTCGTGACCGGCGACTCGATCGCGTCCGTCAACGGGCTCATGGAGACGTTCGTCCAGACCCGCCCCATCGGGGGCGACCACACCACGCTCGGGGGGCACGCCTCGCAGGATGCCGAGCGCGGACCGGTGACCGTCGACGATGCGGCCGCCTTCACCGCCCGCTTCGTCGGCGGCGCCATCGGCGTCTTCGAGGCCACCCGGTTCGCCACGGGCCGCAAGAACGCCCTGCGGCTCGAGATCAACGGGACGCTCGGATCGCTGGCGTTCGACTTCGAGGACATGAACGTCCTGGAGTTCTTCGACGCCACCGAGGACCCGTCCGTCGCCGGCTTCCGCCGCATCCTGGTCACCGAGGCCAGCCACCCGTACGTCGCCGCCTGGTGGCCCCCGGGCCACGGGCTCGGCTACGAGCACGGCTTCACCCACCAGGTCGTCGACCTCGTCACCGACATCGCCAAGGGCGCCGACCCCGCGCCGTCGTTCGCCGACGGACTCGCCGTGCAGCGCGTGCTCGCGGCCGTCGAGGCGTCCGCCGCCTCCGGCACCACCCAGACCCTCTGACTCCCTGCCGCGCCGACCTCCAGGAGCACCGCATGACTCGTCCGATCACCCTGTTCACCGGCCAGTGGGCCGACCTGCCGTTCGAGGAGGTCGCCAAGCTCGCGTCCGGCTGGGGCTACGACGGCCTCGAGATCGCCTGCTGGGGCGACCACCTCGACCCGTGGGCCGCGGTCGAGGACGACGGCTACATCCAGACGCGCCTCGACATCCTCGACACGTACGGCCTGCAGGTGCACGCGATCTCCAACCACCTCAAGGGCCAGGCCGTCTGCGACGACCCCATCGACCAGCGCCACCACGACATCCTGTCGGCCCGGGTCTGGGGCGACGGCGACCCCGAGGGCGTCCGGCAGCGCGCGGCCGAAGAGATGAAGCACACCGCCCGGGCCGCCCGCATGCTCGGCGTCGACACCGTCGTGGGCTTCACGGGCTCGTCGATCTGGAAGTACGTCGCGATGTTCCCGCCGGCGTCCGAGGCGATGATCGCTGCCGGCTACCAGGACTTCGCCGACCGATGGAACCCCATCCTCGACGTCTTCGACGAGGAGGGCGTGCGCTTCGCGCACGAGGTGCACCCCAGCGAGATCGCCTACGACTACTGGACGACCCACGCTGCCCTCGACGCGATCGGCCACCGCGAGGCGTTCGGCCTCAACTGGGACCCGTCGCACTTCGTGTGGCAGGACCTCGACCCGCTGGGCTTCCTGTGGGACTTCAAGGACCGGATCTACCACGTCGACTGCAAGGACGCGAAGAAGCAGGTCGGCAACGGGCGCAACGGACGTCTCGGCTCGCACCTGCCGTGGGCCGATCCGCGACGCGGCTGGGACTTCGTCTCGACCGGGCGCGGCGACGTCCCGTGGGAGGCGTGCTTCCGGATGCTCAACACGATCGGCTACGACGGCCCCGTGTCGATCGAGTGGGAGGACGCGGGCATGGACCGCCTGCTCGGCGCGCCCGAGGCCCTGGCCTTCGTCAAGGCCAACCTGTTCGACGCCCCGACCGCCGCCTTCGACGCGGCCTTCAGCACCACGTCCTGACCCACCCGCCCCGGTTTACCGCGCCGGCAGGGCAAACCGGGGCGCGCGGCGGGGCAAACCTCGTCCGGGCGCGGCAAGCCTGCCGCGCCCGGACGGGGCTTGCCCTGCCGGCGTGGTGAACCGGCGATGGACGGCGACCAGCGGGATTGCGAGCCCGCCGATAGCGTGGACGAATGCGACTGCCCCTGCCTGACCCCCGCGATGCCGTGACACTCGTCGGGCAGGTGCGCCAGCTCGTCGAGGACGTCACGGGCGTGCTCCCCCGGGCCCTCACCCTCCTGGGTCAGGCCGAGGCGCTCGTCGCTCGCGCCGACGTGCTGATCGACCGCATCGACGCCACGCGACGCTCGGCCGACGACGTCGTCCTGCGCGTCGACCGCACGATCGACCAGGCCGATGCGGCCATCGCCAAGATCGACGCCACCAACACGAGCGCCGACGAGCAGATCGAGCGCATCGACCGCACCATCACGACGTCCGACAAGCTCGTGCTGCGGGCCGCAGGCCTGGTCGGCAGCATCGAGCCGACCGTCGCCCGCGCCCAGCACCTGCTCGACTCGTTCGCCCCCTCGCTCGAGCTGCTCCAGCCGACGCTCGACCGCCTGGCCAAGAGCACGAGCCCCGAGGAGGTCGAGGCGGTCGTCCGGCTCATCGACCACCTGCCCGAGCTGGTCGACCGGATGATCTCCGACGTCCTGCCGATCGTCGAGAACATGCAGAGCGTCGCGCCCGACATCCACGACATGCTCGACACGATGCACGAGCTCAACGAGATGATCGCCAAGATCCCCGGCATGGGCCGCATCCGTCAGCGCGTCGAGGACAAGCAGGCCGCCGAGGGCTACCGCGACTGACTACGCGGCGGTCTGCTGGTTGCGACGCCAGCGGATGCCGGCCTCGATGAAGTCGTCGATCTCCCCGTCGAGCACGCCCTGGGTGTTGCCGCTCTCGTGCTCGGTGCGCAGGTCCTTGACCATCTGGTACGGGTTGAGGACGTAGTTGCGCATCTGGTCGCCCCACGACGCCTGCACGTCGCCGCGCAGCTCGTCGAGGTGGGCGCGCTCCTCGGCCTTCTTCAGCGCCAGCAGCCGCGCCTTCAGGATGACCATCGCGCTGGCCTTGTTCTGCAGCTGGCTCTTCTCGTTCTGGCAGCTGACGACCGTGCCGGTCGGGATGTGCGTCAGGCGCACGGCCGAGTCGGTCGTGTTGACGCTCTGGCCGCCGGGGCCGGACGACCGGTAGACGTCGACGCGGATGTCCTCGTCGGGCACGTCGATCTCGTCGGTCTGCTCGAGCACCGGGACGACCTCGATCGCCGCGAACGACGTCTGGCGGCGGCCCTGGTTGTCGAACGGCGAGATGCGCACCAGGCGGTGGGTGCCCGACTCGACCGACAGGGTGCCGTAGGCGTAGGGCGCCTTGACGGCGAAGGTCGTCGACTTGATGCCCGCCTCCTCGGCGTACGAGACGTCGTAGATCTCGACGGTGTAGCCATGACGCTCGGCCCAGCGGATGTACATGCGCTGCAGCATCAGGGCGAAGTCGGCGGCGTCGACGCCACCGGCGCCCGAGCGGATCGACACGATGGCGTCGCGCTCGTCGTACTCGCCCGACAGGAGGGTGCGCACCTCGAGCGACTCGATGGCCTTCTGCACGCGGGCGAGCTCGCGGTCGACCTCGGCGGACGTCTCGGCGTCGCTCTCCTCGAGGGCCATCTCGTGCATGATCGCGAGGTCGTCGAGGCTGCTGCGCAGGCCCGTGACGCGCTCGACCTGTGCCTGCAGGGTCGACAGCCGGCTCGTGACGCGCTGGGCGTTGGCCTGGTCGTCCCACAGGGCCGGGTCGCCGACCTCGACCTGGAGGTCGTCGATCTCCTTGCGGACGGCGTCGAGGTCGAGCACCTTCTCGATCGACGTCAGGGTCGCCGAGAGGGCCTTGGTCTGCTCTGCAAAATCGGGTGCTGCCACCTGTCGAGGCTACCGCGTCAGGTCACACGCTCTTGCGGCGGAACTCCGGTGACGTCGTGGGGCCGGTCGCACCGTGCGACTTCTCGCTGCCGTCGTGCTCGGCGCCCTCGGCCGTCGCGTGCGTCTGGTTCTTCTTCTTGTCGAGCGCCTCGCGGAACTTGGCCTTCATGTCGGCCTTCTGTCCGTCAGCGCCGGTCGGGGTTCCCTCGATGTCAGCCATGACCCCACCCTAGCCCTCCAGGCGCCGACGTCGAGGGGCCCACGATTTCTGACAACCCCACCTGTCACCCGCTGGCCTCTGCCATCCTGGTGGTCCACGGCGACGGAGGGAACGTGTTGATCGACGACCAGGACGTCCGCACCGACACGTACGTCCGCGGCATGGAGCGCCTCGTGCAGGCCGTGCAGGAGCTGTCGATGGCCCGCAACCTGCCGCAGGTGCAGCAGATCGTGCGCACCACGGCCCGCGAGCTGGCCGGCAGCGACGGCGCCACGTTCGTGCTGCGCGACTCCGGCCAGTGCTACTACGCCGACGAGGACGCGATCGAGCCGCTCTGGAAGGGCAGCCGCTTCCCGATGGAGACGTGCATCAGCGGCTGGGCGATGCTGAACCGGCAGACCGCCGTCATCGAGGACATCTACGTCGACGACCGCATCCCCCACGAGGCCTACCGGCCCACGTTCGTCAAGAGCCTGGCCATGGTGCCGATCCGCAGCCTCGATCCCATCGGTGCGATCGGCAACTACTGGGCCGACGGCCACGTGGCGTCCGGCGACGAGATCCGGCTGCTGCAGGCGCTGGCCGACGCCACGTCCGTCGCGATGGAGAACATCGCGGTCTACGCCGAGCTCGAGCGACGCGTCGTCGACCGCACCGCCGACCTCGAGCGGGCCAATGCCGACATCCGCACGCTGTCGGCCACGGACTCGTTGACGGGGCTGCTCAACCGGCGCGGCTTCTTCGACTCCGCCGAGGCGCTGCTCACCGGCGCACGGCTCACCGGCAGCTCGTGCCTGGTCGCGTTCATCGACGTCGACGGGCTCAAGACGGTCAACGACGGCAGCGGTCACGTCGCAGGCGACGAGGTGCTGGTGCAGGTAGCCCACGCCCTGCGTGCCGTCACGCGCCCGCACGACGTCGTGGCGCGGCTGGGCGGCGACGAGTTCTGCGTGCTCGTGGTCGATCCGCCGCGCGACCAGCACGGCCTGCGCGACCGGCTCGTCGCGCGGCTCGATGCCGTCAACCTGGACCGTCGGGGGCGTCTGCCGCTGTCGGCCAGCGTGGGCACCGCGTCGACGGCCGATCTTCCGGACGCCTCGATCGACGACCTGGTGCTGGCGGCCGACCAGAAGATGTACCAGCACAAGCGCTCGCGCCACGCCTCATGATGTGATCGACCCATGAGCGTCGACTGCCCGTTCTGCCGCATCGTGTCGGGCGAGGCCGACGCGCACCGCGTGGTCGAGACCCCCGACGTGGTCGGGTTCCTCGACGTCCGGCCCGTCTTCAAGGGGCACGTGCTGCTGGTGCCGCGCGAGCACGTCGTGACGCTGCCCGACCTGCCGGAGCCGCTGATCGTGCCGCTGTTCTCCACCGCGCAGCGGGTCGCGGACGCCCTGACGTCCGGGCTCGGCGCTCAAGGCACGTTCGTGGCGATGAACAACGTCGTGTCGCAGAGCGTGCCGCACCTGCACGTGCACGTCGTGCCCCGCACCAAGGGCGACGGGCTGCGCGGGTTCTTCTGGCCGCGCACGAAGTACGACGAGGGCGAGGCCGAGACGTTCGCGACGACCATCCGGGAGGCACTGGCATGACGATGACCCGCGACGAGGCGGCCGCCAAGGCACGCCAGGTGCTGGGGGCGGATGACGTCGAGCCGCACGTCGACCCCGAGCTGGAGGGCGACCCGTTGTGCGGCGGCTTCGCGTTCGTCGCCGGCGACAGCGGTGCCGTGATCGGCTACCGCGGCGGCTACCAGACCAGCGTGCTCGAGCTGTCGGGCGAGACCATCGAGACGCTGGTGATCGGGTGGCTCGCCGAGCAGCGTCACCAGTACGGCGTCGACGCACCTGCCACCGAGCCGGCGCGCCCGACCCACCCGTGCCCGATCTGCGGACGTCCGACCGTGCACCAGGACCGTTACCCCGCCTCGGTGTGCCCCGACTGCGCGTCGCGCGTCACCGACCGCGACGGGCGCCCCATCCTCGGCTACAACGAGGGCTTGGGCGGCGGCTTCATCGCCTTCTACGCCGACTCCCCCACCGGACGGCAGACCGAGATCGCCAGCGAGGTGATCGAGACCGGACGCTGCTGGATCGACGGCATCGAGTGCACCATCGGCGAGGCCCGTTTCGGCGGTGTCGTGGTCGAGCGAGTGGACTGAGTCGTCACTCCGTCGTCCTGAGCTCCGCGCTGTTGACGTGGGCACGGTCGCTGGTGCCCTGTCGAGCTGCTGGGCAGGAGCCACCTCGGTCGCGCGTGGGAAAGTCCCTGCGCGACGAGGCACTGGCCGGAAAGGCACGTGGATGCGCGGCGACCTGGCACTACTGGTTGTGGCCTCGTCCCCGGAGGACCGCCGTCGCTTCACGACCCAGAACCGGATCATTCGCAAGGGCTTCGATGACGGCCCGCCCCGCTCCGGCGCTCATCCGGTTGCCGATGCGGTTGATCGGCCGCACGAAATAGACACGACACTCCCCAAGATCCTCGTCATGAATGAAGGCGAGCAGGTCGTCGTAGTGCTCGCGTACCGCGTGACTGCTCAGCACGGCTGCGAGTCAGTCGCGCACCACGTCCCGATCAGTTGTGAGCATCATCTCGCGGAGACTGCTCCACCACGCTCGAACTGAGCGGTGGTCGAGTCCGATGCCGATCCCCTCCAGCACGCGGTCCGGATAGTCGAGCGCGAGATGCTCCATGAGAACGGGGATGGCTTTCGGACGTGCGTCGAGGACCTTGTGCAGATCCCAGATGCTGCTCACATCGATGCCGACTGCATGGAGGTCCTCGACGAGAGCTTGCTCTGCGATCGCTAGTAGCCGCCTGCGCTCCGCGGTTTCCGCCTCGATGCGCTCGAGCTCCGCGCGATGGACCGGGTCCTCACGCCTCCGGCGTTCCAGCTCCGCGACAAGCTCGCTGGCCGATATGGGGCCCATCACGCGACCCTAGCCCTCAGAGATGGCTTCGCGTCACAAGGTCGCTGATGTGGAGGAATCACTTCGGCAGCGACGTGGGGCAGTGCGCCGGCTGACCCAGTCACTGCGTCGTCCTGAGTTCCGCGGTCGCTTCCGACACGATCGTGGTGCGCGACTGCCAGCCGGGCGGGACGAGGGCCAGGCCCACCGAGCGTTCGAGCCGCACCTGCACGCGGTCGCCGGTGGCGCGGACGAGGGCGATGCGGGTGCCGGGGCTGTTGACGTAGTCGTCGACCAGCTGCCGCGCCTGCGAGGCGTCCAGCTCGACCTCTCCCCTGCGGTAGAACGCCTCACGGCTTAACCCATCGGCAGCCGATCGCGCAGCACCATCGGCGACGTTGTCGAGCTGCTGCCGCTGCAGGAAGGCAGCCGACGAGTTGATGACCACCACCGACAGCAGGCCGAGGAACAGCAGGAAGCCGATCGTCATGACCGTGATGGTGCCCTCCTCGCGGCCTGCACCCTGCCTCATCGCGCCGCCCGATAGCTGCCGAACGGCTCGGTGTGCGTGCTGTCGACCGTGATGCCGCCGAGCTGCCGGCCCAGCGCGCTCGGCGTCAGGGGCAGCGGCTGGGTGGCGCGCACCACGACCCGGACGGACGACCCCGGCTCGAAGCAGTCTGCCGGCGACGGAAGGCACGAGACGCGGACGCTCGCACCGTCCAACCCCTGGTCGTCCAGCGCGACGCCGGCCGCCGCCTTGGCCCGCTGCTCGCCGGAAGCCGGATCGGGCGACTGCAGGAACGCGAGCGCGGCCGCGCGGCTGGCCGTCGAGACCCCGTAGGCCGCTCGCTGGGTGTCGAACACTGCAACCAGCACGTAGACCAGCGGCACCAGGAGCAGCAGCGACAACCAGATGAACTCGATGGTCGCTGTGCCCTCCTCGCGGCGGCTCATGGCTCCACCTCGCGGATCGCGTGACCCGAGACGGCGACGGGCACGGACGGCCCGAACAGGCCCAGCGCGGGCACCCGGGCGCGCACCTCGACCTGCGCGCCCGGCAGACCGCCGACGGTCGTCCACGACGACGTGACGTGCTCGGCGTAGCGGTCGTCGAGGGCCGCACGGATCATCGAGCGGGTCCGCTCCGCACCGTCCGCGGGCGTGGCTCCCAGCGGCGAGGACGCTCGTGCGCCTTCCGACGCGGCCGCTGCCAACGTGTTGCGGACGTGCAGCACCATCGCCACCTGGGCGATGCCGAGCACCAGCGGCACCAGCAGCGCCATCACGAGCACGAACTCGACGACAGCAGCGCCGCGCTCGCGATCGGCCACGGCTCAGCCGCCGACCGCCGACAACGCCTGCGTCAGCATGCTGCGCAGCTGTGGGCCTGCGACAGCGGTGATGATCGCGACGAGGCCTGCGGACATGACCGTGATCATGACCCAGCCCGGGACGTCTCCCCGTTCGTCATGGCGGTGCGATCTGATGCGCGACATGAGCGTTCCTTTCCTAGGTGCCTGAGGTGAGGTGCAGTCCGATGAATCCGGGGAAGAACGCGAAGATGACCGTGACGGGCAGGATGAGGAACACGACGGGCAGCATCATGGCGACCTCCTTGCGGCCGCCGGCCTCCATGAGCTCGCGGCGTGCGGACTCCCGGACGTCGGCGGCCTGGGCGTGCAGGACGTCGACCAGCGGGGTGCCTCGCTCGACCGCGATCGCGAGCCCCTCGGCGAAGCGGGCGATGCTGCTCACGCCCGTGCGCGCGGCGAGGGCGTCGAAGGCGCCAGAGATCGGGGTGCCGGTGCGGATGTCGGCGATGACCCCGCCGAGCTCGTCGGCCAGTGCGCCACGGCAGACCCGCATGATGCGGTCGAGGCCAGCCACCGGGCTCTCCCCCGCCGCGACCGCCAAGGCGAGCAGGTCGGCCACGACCGGGAACTCTTCCTGCATCGCCCGCTCTCGCGCGATCACCCGGGCCGACAGGTGCTGATCGCACCACAGCACACCGCCGACGAAGGCGATCGCGCACAGCACCAGCAACACCGGCCCCTGAGCGCGTCCTGCCGACCACAGCAGAGCCGACACCACCACGCCAGCCCCGAGCCCCGCCGCACCCCACACGACCTGGCGCACCCGGAAGTCGTCGACCGTGGTGGACGCACCGAGGCGGGTCAACCGGCGCGAGACGCTGGCGTTGCCGCCGAGCACCTCGCCGACCAGCTCGGCGACGCGACGCACCGACGGGCCGAAGACCGCCTCGACGACCGTGGCGGGACGTGCCACCGTCGGCAGCTGCGGGTGCACGTCGCGGATGTACGGCAGCACCCGCTGCTCCAGCGACGGCTTGCGCGCACGCACCCAGCCCGTCACCGTGAGCAGCAGGCCGCTCGAGAGGCAGAAGCCGATCAGGGCCCCGGTCATGCGAGGATCCGCCGCTCCGTGGGCAACCGGCCGATCCACATCATGAGCCGGTAGGCGAGGACGCACATCCCCGCGCCGGTCAGCAGCACGACGAGACCTGCACCGGTCGCGAACCGGCCGACCACCTCGCCCTGCAGGCACATCAGCAGCAGGACGAGCCACGGCGCGGCCACGGCCAGCCGGGCCCCGTTGACCGTCCACGACTGGCGCGACTCGAGCTCACCTCGGGTACGGAGGTCTTCGCGCAGGAAGCCCGAGAGCGCTCGCAGCATGCGGCCCAGATCACCGCCGCCCACCTCGCGCGCGATGCGCAGGGCCTCGACGACGCGGTCTCCGACAGGATCGGCGAGCCGGTCCTTGAGCAGGTCGAGCGACTCGTGGAACCGGCCCGAGGCCTGGTAGTCGCGTCCGAAGCCAGCGAAGGCGTCGCGCAGTCCTTCGGGTCCGCGCTCGCCCAGCTGGATCAGCGCCTCGGGCAGCGACAGCCCCGCGCGCACGGCAGAGGTCAGGTTGTCGACGGCGTCCGGCCACACTGCGGCATGCTCGCGCAGACGCCTGGCAGCACGCCCGTGCAGGACGGCGACGGGAGCGCCCGCGGCCATGAGCCCGAAGACGACACCGATCGCTGCCACGCCCGACACGCCGGTCATCACGACGGCTGCCAGCACGAACGCGACAGCACACAGACCGAGCAGCTGGCCGGGCGCGATGCCCTGCACCCCGGCCCGCGCGAGCAGGTCGGCGAGACGTCCGGGCCCCTGGCGCGGCCTGCGCTCGAGACGCCAGTGGGGGTCGACGAACGTCCACGCGACGAGAAGCAGGCCGGTGCCTGCGAGGAAGCCGATCAGGGCGCCCATCGACCCACCCCCAGCACTTCGTCGAGGTCGACGCCCGCTCGCTCGAAGGCGTCGCGACGAAGAGGCACGCCGTGGCCGCGCTCGAGCACGCCTGAGCGCCGGACGAAGACCGGCTCGGACTCGATGAGCCCGTTCTCGACCCGCCCCGTGACGGCGACGATCTCGCGCACCGCTCGGCTGCCGTCGGCGTCGAGACCCGTGTGGACCACGAGGTCGACCGAGGCGGCCACGGTCGGCACCACGAACCTCGAGCCGATGTTGTCACCTGCCAGCAGCGGCAGCGTGCACAGCTTGACGAGCGCCTGGCGGGCCGAGTTGGCGTGGATGCTGGCCATGCCCGGCAGGCCGGCGTTGAGCGCCAGCAGCAGGTCGAGGCACTCGGCCGCCCGGACCTCGCCGATGATGATGCGCGACGGACGCATGCGCAGCGCCTCCTTGACCAACGTCCGCAGGTCGATCTCGCCGGTGCCCTCGAGGCCCGCCTGACGCGTCTGCATGGCGACCCAGTCGGGGTGCCCGGTCTTGAGCTCGAACACCTCCTCGGCCGACACCAGTCGCTGCGAGCCCGGGATCGAGGCCGTGAGGCAGTTGAGCAGCGTCGTCTTGCCCGCCTGGGTACCGCCGGACACGATGATGTTGAGCCCGGCGCGCACGCTCGCGTCGAGGAACGCAGCGCTGGGCCCGTCGAGCGTGCCCAGCGCCACCAGGTCGTCCAGCGAGTGGGCGCGCGCCACGAACTTGCGGATGTTGACCGCAGCAAAGCCCCGGGAGATGCCGTCGAGCACCACGTGCAGGCGGTGCCCGCCCGGCAGCATCGCGTCGACGAACGGCTGGCTGACGTCGAGGCGGCGCCCCGACGACGACAGCATCCGCTCGACCAGCTCGCGGACCTGCTCGGCCGTCAGGATCAGCGACGTCAGCTCGTGCCGGCCCTCACGTGCGACGAAGACCCGTGACGGGTCATAGGTGGCCTAGAGGTAGCCTTGCCCTGATAAGCGATTAGAGGAACTATTCATGGCCAAGTCCCCCGCCCGCGCCGCCATCTATACGCGCATCTCCGACGACAAGGAAGGCAAGGAGCTGGGTGTCGCTCGTCAGGAGGCCGACTGCCGCGAGCTGGCCAAGGCCGAGGGACTCACGATCGCCGAGGTCTACACCGACAACGACATCAGCGCATCGCGTAGCAGCCGCAAGCCTCGCCCCGAGTGGACGCGCATGCTGGACGACGCGGAGACAGGCAAGTTCGACGTGATCCTGGCCTACTCGACGTCCCGCCTAACTCGTCGCCCCAGGGAGCGCGAGGACATCATTGAGCTGGCCGAGGATTTTGGTATCGGCCTCATGACCCACGTGTCTGGTCGGCCCGACCTCACGACGGCAGACGGACAGGCGAGCTTCAGGTTCGGCGGCACCGTGGACACAAGCGAGGCCGACCGCACGGCAGAGCGTGCTCGCCGCAAGCAGCTCGAGTTGGCACAGGCAGGACGACACAACGGTCCGCGTCCGTTCGGCTGGGACATCGTGGGCACGAAGGCGGACCAGCGACTCGTAATCAACCAGGCAGAGGCCGCAGTCCTCCGCGAGCTGGTCAAGCGGGTGCTGGCTGGGGAGGGTCTCTGGAAGCTCGTCAACGACCTGAACGCCCGAGGCATCCCGACCAGCACGGGCAAGCGGTGGCAAACGCAGGTATTGCGCCGGGTGCTGCTGCGCGACCGCAATCATGGGATGCGGTCCCATAAGCCGTTGGGCAAGAACGGCAAGCCGTCCGGGAAAGTCGAGCTCTACAAGGGTCAGTGGGAGCCGATCATCGATCGGGAGACTCATGACCGGGTGCTGGCAACACTCACGGACCCAGCGCGCCGCAGCAACAATCGGGGCACCGCAGCCAAGTACTTGCTGACGTCGCTGGCCCGGTGCGGCGCGTGCAACGGGTATGTGGTCGGTACCAACGAATTCAAGTACGAGTTGAAGAACGGACGCACCCGCGTATACCCCCATGCCTACAAATGCCCACATGCCGGATGCATGAAGGTGCAGCGGCGCATGGCCGACGTAGATGAGCACGTCGAGAGGGTGGTCGTCGGCGTGCTGGAGCGTGACGGGGTGAGGTTGTTAGGCGGTGACGAGTTCGCCGCCGAGGAGGCGCGAGAGCGGATCGAGGCGCTGGAGGCAAAGCTGGCGCTGACGGCTGACCAGTTCGCCGATGACGTGATCACCGGCGAGCAGCTCAAGCGCATTACCGAGCGGCTCCGGCCGCAGCTCGCCGCCGAGCGCGTCCATCTCTCGTCGGCTCAACCCGAGGCGTCCCTCGCGGAGTACACCGGACCCGAAGTTGCGCAGGCTTGGCGTGCCGCAGATGTCGAGACGAAAAAGCGGCTAATCCGGCTGCTGGGTATGACGATCACGATCAAGCGCGTAGGTGCCGGGAACGGGCGAGATTACGATCCGGACTCAGTGAGCATCACCTGGCCCTAAGCCTCTGGCGGCCGCCTACAGGCCCGTCTACGCTCGCTCGCTATGAGCGACGAGAAGATCACGATCGAAGAGCTGGCAGAGTTCATGACACGGCAGCTGCCGATGACTTACGACGTGTTCGAGAAGCACCGCGCAGACGATGTGGATCGCAACCAGGCGTCCTGGGCGAGAGGCCGTGTAGATGCGTTTCTTCAGTTGATGCAGGTCATCGACGGCGAGCGCGAGACTATGCTTCGAGCCGAGTGGGACAGGATCACGACGGGCAAGGGTTTCATGTCCGACGAGGACAATTGACCCATGATCAACTCCAAGAAGATTGAGTCCGGTCCCGATACCGACGCAGCTATCGCAAGGCTCGTCGCGAGCTCCCCCGCAACCGCCGCCCTCTGGCAGATGACCAGCGACGTGCTGCACCGACGCGCAGGGTGGGCGCTGTACGTCGGGGAAGATGGCGACTACGCGTGGCTGTTCGGCTGGGAGGGGCAAGGTCTGCTGGTCGTCTCTGTCGAGCCGTACGGCATCGATGCCTATCACCATCGCGAGGACGAGACGGCCACCGTCAACTCAGCACGTGAGCTTTGGGAGTGGCTCAAGCTGCGCGAAGACGACGAGGACGCCAAGGGTGGTGCTGAGGTGACCGAACTGCGTCGCCAGCTCCGCGAGATGAGCGACGAGAAGCTGGCCGAGACACTGCCGTAGCCAACGCCCAGGAGCTTCTAGCCAGATGGACAGGAGCAAGTCACGGACACGTGACCCGGGGTACAGTTGGCCCCAGCCACGAAGCGCTGCCAACCTTCGGGAATGCGTGAGGGCTTAGCGGGAAACGGAACGTCCCGCCGGACAAACCCCGAAAGCGAATCCACTCCGACGAGTGGGCGTAGGGCTTAGGTGACATCGCCTAGACGTCTCGTTCCAGGGGCGCTTCTAGGGAGCCGTCGCAGCACTGAAGGGTGCGCGCGATGTCCTACGACAGTCAAGGAGTCCGTCGAGCCGCAATGCAGGTGGCTCAGCTCTATGCGAACGGCAAGACCCCCGACCCTGAGGTCGAGATGGTGGTCCGGCAGAAACTTGCCACTGCTCGTATCGAGAAGTGCGTCCGAGAGACGCTGGCGATCTCCCCCACGCTCCACCCCGCCCAGGTTGAGTACCTGGCTGGCTTGCTCGACACCCCGGGCGGGCTCGTATGAGCGCCGACCAGACCGCAGCGGAGCGGCTTGAACGTGCCGTTCGCGCAGCTATTGATGCTGCTCCCGCACTGACCGACGAGCAGCGCGAGAACGCTGCGCACTTGCTGCGGTCGGCCGCTGCTGGAAGGTCGGTAGCAGCATGAGAACAAGGGTGTCGTGCGCCCGCTGCGGAGCCAGGCCCCGCGGGGCAAAGGTGTTCCACGACCGGGCATGCCCGCTGCGGCACGAAGCTGCGTTGACCGGCGAGGCGCTTGCCGTCCCCGAAAATGGGCCGTTCGCCCCGACGCGGCCGATCCCCGAGCTGACCAACCTGTACGAGAACCGCCAGCTCGTCCCTTGGCTCGTCTACGTCGGGCTCGGCGGGCGGTACTGCTGGGCGGTCTCCCTCGGCTGGATGCGCTGGGACGGCAAGAAGTGGAAGCGGACCAGGATCGAGCACGTCAACGAGGCCGTCCGCCGCGCACTGTCGGGCCTGCACGGCCGCAGCGAAGGGCTGCCTGGGCGTGACTACCTGCTCTCGCTCGACCAGACCTTCACGATGACCCGGAGGCTGCGAGAGACCCTCGCCGTCGACCCCGCCGAGTTGGGCATCCAGCGGTGAGCGCCGCGGAACCTACGCCTGAGCAGAAGTTCGCGCTCGAATACGCGCGGCATCTTGTAGAGCACGGCATGCCCGTGTTCCTCGCGCCGCCGGCCCTCACGCAAGAAGGCAAGTGGGACCCGACCGGTGGCACAGACGGACTCGGCTACCACTTGCCCCAGTCCAAATGGCAGCAGACGGTCGCGGACTCGCGGGTTCTGGACGATTGGGAGCCGGGCGTAGCGATCTGCGCCGTGACTGGTCAGGGCGTTGACGTGATTGATGTAGATCCGCGAAACGACGGAGACGAGGGTTTTGCCCGTATGCGGGCAGAGGGGCTGATGCCGAACAGCTACGGGCGGCAGCGCACACCGTCCGGCGGCACGCATGACTTTGTGTCCGCGCTCGGCGTCCGCAAGCTCACCAACTTCAGGCCTGGGGTCGACTTGCAGGCTGGCGACTCGGACGGGCACGGCCGCGGATTCGTGTTCCTCGCCCCGACCGTGCGGAAGTCCAAGGTCAGCGAGGAGGTCGTCGCGTATGAGTGGGACATGCCTCCAGATCTGGATGCTCTGGACTTGATCGGCGCGGACCCGACCAGCGCAGCCCTGGCCGACGCGGTGCGCGCATACAGGACTCCCGTCGCCACCAGGGAGCAGGCCGAGATAGATCTCTCCAGCCCCCCGAGCGCCGACGAGGTACGCAAGGCCGCTGCGGTGCTCGCCAAGGCCGAGAAGCAGATGTTTGACGCGGAAGAGGGCAGCCGCAACGACACCCTTATCCGGCTGTTGCCCAAGCTCTATCAGTTCGTGCTGGGTGAGTGCCTGGACGAGGCGGAGGTAGAAGAGCGGATGCGTAGCGCGGCAGCCAAGGCGGGCATCGGCGATGAGTACGAAAACACCAGCGAGTCAGCCTGGGTCTACGCCAACAGGGACGGTGCGGATCGGCCCTACATTGAGACTGCCGCAGACGACTTTCGCGATGAGGACGGTGCCGTAACCGAAGCGACGGCGGGTCCGATCAAGCGGTTTCAGCGGATGAACCTGGCGGAGCTTCTGGACCCTGACCGTCCGCCGCGTGAGTACGTGGTCGAACCGATGATTGCGGCGGGCTCGTCGGTGTCGCTGGTGGCGCCAGCCGGAGCCCGCAAGTCGCTCGTGCTGCTGGCTATCGCGCTGGCGGTAGCTCGCGGCGATGAGGACTTCGCCGGCATGGCTATCCCCCGGGGTCGGCGGGTGCTCTACGTCGATATGGAGAACACAGAGGACGACTTGCGGGAGCGACTCCTGTCGTTCGGGGTCACCCCCGGCGACCAGCTCGACCGCTTCATCCTGTTGTCGTTGCCGAGCATGGACCCACTCGACAGCGCCAAGGGCGGCAGGGAGTTCACGGAGGCCGTCGATTCGTTCGGTCTGGAGCCCGGAGACATGGTCGTGCTGGATTCGTACCAGCGCATCACCGAGGCCGGGGAGAACGACTCCGACACGGCTCGCGGCTACTACCGACATACCGGCATGGCGCTCAAGGCTCGCGGGCTGACCGTGGTCCGCACCGACAACACCGGTAAGGACGCCAGCCGCGGAGCGCGCGGCTCGTCTGGCAAGCGCGACGACGTCGACATCGAGTACCTGATGGAGTCACGTGGCGACTTCATCGACATCAAGACCGGCAAGGCTCGCCAGCGGGGCGTCTCCGCGATGACGCTGCGTGTGCGAGTCGAGGACGAGCGGACCACCTTCCACTCTGACCAGAGCGCCGCGCCGCATTCCAGAACGAGAGCGTGCGTGCGAGTTCTGGACGAAATGGCCGTACCGAACGAAGCAGGAGAACGAAAGGCTGCCGCAGCTCTCAAGGATTCGGAGGTCGAGTTTCCGAGAACCGTGATTCGGGATGCAGTAAAGCTGCGGCAGAACCGCGCCGTTGAGGTGCGGCGCGCCTTCACGACCAGCGCCGAAGAAGACACCGCGCCGACGAAAGACGGCGCGGTACGGCGCGGTGAGGGCTCGAAGGGATGAAACCGCTGATCAGAGTACGCAAGAGGCGCGCCGTTTCAGAACGGCGCGGTACGGCGCGCCCCATCAAATCGGCCACTGCTGCCACCGCGCCGCCGCCCCCTCCCTCTAAGGGGGCGGCGCGGTGGCGCGGCCCGCACTGAAACCCAGAAAAAGAGAACTCTGAAAACACCAGCAGCCCGGTCTAAGCACCCGGGCTGCTGTCGTTCAGTGTCTGACTGGTCGGGATACTCGGACGAACTTCGTCAGCGCGCCAGATCCGTCGGGGTCGCTGATATCTTGGGATGACCAGCACAAATCCCTGAGGAGACCGTTAGGAGCTTTCCACATGGTTCGGCCCAGCAGAGTGCTGCGCGCCCAGCCTCAGGAGGAACCGTGCTCAGCTGGTCTGCACTCGCACTGGTCGGATGGCCCGTGGTGCTTGTCGCTCTCATCAAATCTTTGACGTATCTCAGGGCGCTCAGGATCGTCATGTCCGATGCTCCACCGGAGCAACGCGCAGACATCCTTAACAGCCTCGCGGCTGTTGAACGAGCCCAACGCCCGCGTCGCCCATCTCTCCGACGATGACGCTGGAACAGCCCGAGAAGCCACTCCTGTCTGCATCAGGACCGCAAACGCGCGAGCGCGCGAGACGTGCCCTTGAGCCCCAGCTCGAACTAGGTATCGAACGATGTTCGAGTTACGTTTCGGGCCAGGCGTAAAGCGTTGACGGTCATTTACGCCTCACCCGACCGCAGGAGGACATGTGCACGTCATCGGATACCGACGGGTCTCGACCCAGGAGCAGGCCAGCTCAGGCCACAGCCTCGACGCCCAACGCGACGCGATAGCCGAGCACGCGGCGAGGAAGGGCTGGACAGTCGACTGGAGGGCCGACGAGGGCGCGACTGGTAGCAAGGTGAACCCCGGCCTGCGAGAAGCCCTCGAACTCCTCCGGACGAAGCAGGCTGATGCCCTGGTCGTAACGAAGATGGACCGCATTGCTCGCTCCGTCTACAACGCTGCCGACGTCATGCAGGCGGCGCAGGACCAGGGATGGTCGCTCATCGTGCTGGACCTCGGCATGGACCTCTCTACACCGAGTGGGAAGGCGATGGCGCAGATGTTGTCGGTCTTTGCCGAGCTGGAGTTGGAGATGATCCGCAGCAGGACACGCGACGGCTTGGCGACTGCGAAGGCGAAGGGCAAACAGCTCGGTCGGCCCTCTGGCATTCCTGCCGACGTCCGCCGCCGCATCGTGCAGGAACGAGAAGAAGGCCGGAGCTTTGCCTCCATCGCTACGGACCTGTCGGTGGCCGGAGTCCTGTCCCCCACAGGCCGGACGACTTGGCATGAGTCTGTGGTACGCCGCGCCTACGGGAAAGCGAGAAGTTCCTAGGGCTGAGTGACTCTTCCGGGTGTCGGTGCTGCCGATCCTGGCGGCGTCTGGGGTGGCGGAACCGCGGAGGACACTGGAAGCGTTGTCGCGAGCGGCAGCCGGGCTAGACCCAGTTCTTCACGGCTGACCGTCACGAAGTTTGTCCGTGTCGTTCGAAACGTCCCGCGGACCCTCGGATGCGCGCCCGCCGCCGTAATCATGGCGTCCGCAGCTTCGATCACGTCGCGCCTATCAGTAACAAACCTGACCTTCGCTCGTGCTCCGTACCAGGCCGTTATCGCCTGCAACTGCTCATCTCGCGTCTGATCCTTGCGAAAGTACCGTCGCTCGCAGATAGAGACGACCTCCGCATACGTCTCTCGACGCAGCTCTTGGAAACGTGCCTCACGCTCTCGATTCCAAGCGTTCACCGCTGATTTCTCAGTTCTCTTCGCCCGCGACCCGTCGAGAGCCCATGAGATCAAATTGTTGACGATGAGCGCCAGAGCCGTGACCACCGCGCCGACGACGTACCCCTTCGCGCCCCCGAAGGCATCCCAGACATCGTGCAACACGGTCAGAACCCCGGGGCAATGTATGCGGTGCAGGTCTTAGCCTCGCCGGACAGGGTCATGAAGTTCGTTTTGACCTTGATCTCGCCTGACGGCGGGACTAACTCGGGAAACTCTGAGGTGCCGCCGTTGATCTTGCCGGCGGAGTCCTTGCAGATCACGCCGATACGCGGGTCTTTCAACGGCTTGTCGGTCGGGTTCTTCACAACAAACCGTGCTTCCTGCCCGCCAAATTCGCTGTCTGAAACCTCCGCGTCAGCCGTGCCGAGACTTGGCCCCCCTTCGAACGCGCCCTCATCTTCGACAAGAAGCGTGGCCTCTACGGATGCAGCCTTCGCGCCGTCGCCGACGTCGACTTGCGTCCCTAGCGCAAGCAGCTGCCCCGTCGAGCTGAAGCTCTCGACCTGGTCCGTCGTTGCTAGAAGCTCTCCGGCTTCGTCCTTCACGTTGAAGCTGACCGTGACTGTCTGCCCGACCTTCTTTGACTTGTTCTCAACTAGAGCCGTAACCCACACGTACTGGTCGTCGCCCTGGCCAAAGCCGGACTCCACGATTGATCCCTGCTCCTTCGCAGGCTTCCCATCCGCCTTGGCAGTGTCCGCCTTGGACGAGGAATCCTGGTCCACGACATCAGCCTCACCGCCGCACGCGGCGAGGGCAGCGAGGAGGACGAGGGGCGCGGCAAATCTCAGCAAGGGTCGAATCACCACCGAACCGTATCGAGCGAGACAGCTTGTGTCTGGCGTTCTCCCCAGATGGAGAAGCAGCTGAGACCCGTTCCCATTTACAGGTACTATCGACCTTGACGGCGTGAGGGCTGCGAGCCCAGACGACGAGAGCCGAGGACGAGCCGGAGAGTCCTATCGCGTTGACAGCGAGACCGAGAGGGTCGAACGTCCGCCACGAGCCGAGAGGGCGCGGGCGCATCCAGTTCACACTCTCTCGAAAGCAGGAAAACTCTCATGGCACGTGGCTACAACGCGCAGGCTGACGTCCTCCCCCGTCTCGCAGACGGCACCGACCCCAACGCCCTCTGGGACGAGTTCATCGCAGCGGTCAAGCTGCAGAACGACCAGCGCTCGGCGCTCGTGGACCTATTCACCTTCCGCACCAGCCGCAAGGGCGACTCGGTCCTGCAGAGCCCGTCGGGAATCAGCGAGTTCGAGGAAGCGTCGGAGTACGGCGTCCCGCAGGGCCTCCGGCTCGCGGCGGACGTGCTGCCGATGGGCTACACGTTCAAGTGGTTCGACCTCGCCAAACGCATGACCTGGCGCTACCTCGTCGATGCCCCGGCGTCCCAGGTCGAAGCGCTGCACAGCGCAGCACTGGCGGCGGACAACCTGTTGACCTTCAAGGGCGTCATGCGCCGGCTGTTCAACCCGGTGAACGAGACGAACGAGGACGGCACAACCGTGTACGGCCTCTGGAACGGCACCGACGGTCAGACGCCGCCCGAGTACAACGGCAACACTTTCTTCGAAACCCACAACCACTACCTGACGACCGGGACCGCAACGCTGGACCCGGCCGACGTGGAGATCCTCATCGACACGGTGCTGCACCACGGCTATGGCGACGACGACGGATCGCAGATCGTCGTGCTCGCCCACCCCATCCAGGCCGACGTCATCGCCGGGTACCGCGTCGGAGTGAACGGCGCCAAGTTCGACTTCATCCCTAGCACCGACGCGCCCGCCTACCTCACCGCAGAGACCCTGGTCGGCAACCGTCCGGCCGGAACCTTCCAGGGCATGCGCGTCGCGGGCTCCTACGGGCGCGCACTCATCGTGGAGAACTCGCTGATGCCTGTCGCGTATCTCGCTTCCCTGGCGTCGGGCGGTTCCAACAGCGACCGCAACCCGATCGGCTTCCGCGAGCACTCGCAGCCTTCGTACCAGGGCCTCAAGCTGATCCCGGGCAGCACGCCCAACTACCCGCTGATCGACAGCTACTACACGCATGGGTTCGGGGTCGGCGTCCGCCACCGCGGAGCGGCTGCCGTCATGCAGGTCGTGGCGTCGTCCACCTACATTGCGCCGACGGCATTCTGATGCTGATGAACGCGATGCGCGACGGCGGCGACCTCGTCCGCTGGGCCGAGCCGAACACCATCGCACTCGAGGACGACTGGGCCGAGCACGCCGTCCTCGCTGCCCTTGGTGGCTCGACGCCCCCGGACTGCGCAGGCGTGCCGCTGCTGCGCTCTTGCGACCCCGACCGTACAGCTCGCCCGCTGCTGGACGTGCTGATCGACGGCAAGCGCGAGTACCGCAAGCACTGCGATCGGTGCAGCACCAACGCCCAGCCCAACCACCGCCTCTGGGTGCCGTCGGGTGCGTCGGTGGTCGAGCTGGTCTGCTGCAACCACTGCCGCAGGGTGCTGAGCTACGAGTTCAGCGGACTGGTCTGGCGCTGACCATGGCCGGCAAGAGCGTCACGCACTCGGAGAGTTGGTGGGCCACCCAGGCTCCGCCGCACGTGCTCCGATGCAATGGCACCTACAAGTCGACCGGGGAGCAGTGCCGTCGTGTGGCCGAAGATGGATCAATCGTCTGCGACCAGCACGGCGGCGCAGCCGGACAGGTCCGCCGCCGAGCTGCCGAGCGCATCCTGTTCACAGCAGATGAGGCAGCCAGCAAGCTCGTTGCCTGGATGAACGACCCGTCGGTGGACACCCGCGAACGGATCAAGGTCGCGCAAGACCTGCTGGACCGCAATGGGATCGTCGCTGCCCAAGTCCACAAGATCATGCCGGTTACCGAAGACCCGATCGAGGCGCTGTTCCGCACCATCCTCGACGACCCCAACGCGCTCACGGATGCCGAAATCACCGAACCGCTGCCAGCTCCGACGGTTGAGGCGACCGACGACTACGAAGACCTGATCGGAAGAACGCCCGCGCAGGACGAGAAGCCCGCTCGACGGGCGGAGCAACCCGCCCGGTCACCACGGCTACCTCAGGCAGCAGATCAGCCGTCGAAGGACCGAAGCTCGACTACACCGCCTAAGCACATCCGCGAGGGACTGGCCCGCCTGCCCTGAGAACCCCACAGTCCGCACTTGCGTCGTAACAGGTGCCACGGCGAGCGGCGCGAGACCTCCTCACGAGGGTCGTGCGCCGTTTGCGATGTATCACTTACGACACATCTGCGACTTAAGGGGCTTCGCCTCGTACGCTGCGCTACGGTTACGAGGTGGGATCCCGTGTTAGTCCAACCAGCCCTGACATCCAGTCTGTTGTGCGCTTCGGTAGTCCACCGGTCCAGTACGTCGACTTGATTGTCTACTTGGACCCTCTTGAAGCGCTCCAAGTTAGCCATTTCTCGTCGCTACGCGAAGCATGGCGCGAGGAGTACCCCACAACCAACGAGCTTCCTCCGATGCGCCCGCACAACCGCGCTGGAGACGAGTCGTCAATTTTTCCGATCACCCAGGCATGGCCGCTTCCCTACCTCAACTTCACACGCGAGGACGACCGCGGCACCCTCGGCTTCCAAAGCGACCGCTTCGTTGTGTCCTGGTCCTTTTCAGAGGGCGTCAACGATTATCCAGGCTTCGATGCGCTGGCTCAGGACCTTGAGTCCAAACTCGATCAGTTCATTGCCACGGTTCGGCGCGAGACTGGACAAGAAGTTTCGTTCTCCGGCTCCGAGTGCGTGTACCGCAACGCGATCACCGAGGTTTCGGGCGAAGAGCTAGCCGTAGGAGTACTGACTCGGTGGTCTGGAATGTCGTCCGTCACAGCCTTACATACTCAGTACGCGGGCGTACGCATGCACTTTTGCACAGACGAAGACATGGAGGGATGCTCCGTCACCCTCAGCGTGGACGTAGACGATGACGGACCTTCGCTGACTCTAGACTCCGAGCGCGATTTGGAGGTCGACGAGCAGCTTCCGTTGGGTGGGCTTCAGGTTGCCCATGACCAACTGATTAGAAAATTTCTCGAGTACACGAGCGATGCTATGCAGAAAAGGTGGGAGAGGCAGTGACTGCGTACGCACGAGGACGCTCCTCAATTTGGGCTCCTGCGAACACTGTCCACTTCGTTCAGACCTTCGGCCCGCGGAAGCGTCCGATCAGCCGGCACCATCGACACAAGGACGTCGACTGGCGAGACGATCCTTCCTACGGTTACGCCTCTCAGACGTTGGCGCGCCTCACCAGGCAGTTGCGCAGCGCAGGTGACACCGTGCCAACCTCGGAAGCTCGTGCGGAGTTGATGCACGCACTGCGTCAAGGCTTGGCAGTTGACACCATCTACCCGACGATCGCTGACGATCAGATGGGCGGCTTGGTGGCGGAGTGGCGGGCAGACATGCGCCGGATAACCGTGGACGTTGACAGTGATGGAGACCTCCTGATATCGGTCCACGGGGCCAAGGGGCAACTTCTGTATCGCGGCGAGTCGCTCTCGGAACTCCGGCGCCACTTGCGTGATTTCACCGCTTACGTGTCGAATGCCAACCCCGGATGGCGAGCGCTCTTTAGGTCCGGTCGCGAGTTCACCGAACGGTGAGCGACGACCCGCCGTTGGCGGAGCAAAACGACAGCCTGCTTCGTCGCATCCGAAAGATCCCAACTCACACCGTCACGAACTCCGTGACCGGCAAACTGGAGCCTCACGCGGCGTCGCTGGGTTTTGACGATGACGGTATGTCTGTTCATAGCGAAGCCAGACGAGCCGACTCTGAGGTGCCCCGCGACGCGATCTGCGATTGGGACACGCATCACGCTATTGAGTTCCCCGTGGTGTCCGTGCAACCCGAGCTGGCTCGAGTTGTGATATCTCCCGGGGACGACCCTGTCGACAAGCGCTTGAACGAAGCGCACGCCCTCGTGCAGGGACTGGACAAGCCAAAGCCCGGCAAGGTCCAACGTGCTGAAATACGCGACGGCATCATCGACAGCTACCGTTGGGTCGCCGAAGACCCGAACTGTCCAGAGTAGTCCCGCCCACCGACCCCGATACGTCTGTCGCGCAGTAGGCTAGGTCTACCGAACCAGACAGGGCTCGTTGACCCAGATCTCCTCGATGGTGTCGTCGTCGAGCAATGCCTGCAGCGGACCGAACCCCGACACGTCGGCGACGATCTGCCCAACCACGACCTCCGGCTCGTCGAGCGGGCGACGGCACCGGTCAGGCTGCGGGCCTCGTGCTCGGCGATCGCGTCGAGCGCCGCCCGTCGCACCGAGCCCGCGTCGGTGCGCGGATCGATGCGTCGCTGACGCACCAGGTCGCGCACGCGATCGGTCAGTGCCGACGTCGACGACTCCATGCCCGAGCCCTTTCCCCCGAAAGAGTGCTTGGGGGAAGAATCTCGGATCCGGCCGGGATTGTGAAGGGCTGACGCCATGACATGTGGAGAACTTGTCACGGGCGTGACAACTGGCCGCCGAATGTGATGACACGATTCACCCCATGACCTGGCTCTCCCCCGTCCCTGACCCCGTCGACGGCCCGATGGCGGGTGCCGAACGCCCGATCCTCGAGGGCATGCTCGCCCACCAGCGCCGGACGCTGCTCAACATCTGTGCCGACCTGACCGCCGAGCAGCTCGCCCTGCGCCCTCTCGCGACCTCCAATCTGAGCCTGCTGGGCCTGGTGCGGCACATGGCGAAGGTCGAGCGCATCTGGCTGCGCAAGCGGGTCGCCGGCGAGGACGTCGAGCACCTGCACAACTTCGAGGCCCGCGACGACACCGACTTCAACCAGATCGACGCCGCCGACGCACCGGTCGCCGTCGAGCAGCTGCGCGACGAGAGCGCACTGGCCGACCGGGCCGTGGCCTTCACCGACCTCGACCACACCGTCGACGTGCACGGCCACGACATGTCGCTGCGGATGATCTACATCCACCTCGTGCAGGAGTACGCCCGGCACAACGGTCACGCCGATCTGCTGCGCGAGGCCATCGACGGGGCGACCGGCCGCTGAGCCTCGCACGACACGTCGGCGCGACGAGGCATCATGTGCTCATGACGCGTACACGACTGCTCGCCCTCACCGTCGTCACCTCGGCAGCGCTCCTGCTGGGCGGCTGCGGGTCCGACGGCGGCAAGGACGACGCGGCAGACCCGTCGGCGACGACCAGCGCCACTCCCGGCGAAGCCGCGTCGAGCGGGGCACCGACGACCTCGAAGCCGTCGACCAAGCCCACGACGTCGCCCACCCCCACGCCCTCGAACACCCCGGCCAAGCCCGGCACCTACATCGACTACGAGGCGATCAACGAGGACGGCATCCGCATCGCGGCGGCCGCCGACACCAAGAAGCTGACGGGCGCGCCCACCGACTTCAAGGCGTTCGTCGGCACGCTGATCGAGAAGCAGGCGGCCAGCGGCACCGCCGGGTGCAGCGAGGCACCGCTGATCTACGTCACGCAGATCGACACCAACGGCTGGGCGCGCGGCAGCTACTCGATCCCCGGCTGCGGCGGCTCCGGCGCCCTGTGGGCGAAGTCGGGCAGCTCGTGGACCGAGGCATGGTCGGGCCAGTCGCTCGTCGATTGCGCAACCCTCCACCGGTACGCATTCCCGTCGCGACTGGCCGGCGACACCTGCGACAGCGGGGGCGGCACGAAGCCCTACTCCCGCTGACGGCCGTCAGCCCTGGCTAGTTCTGTGCGGCGCTCTAGTTCTGCGCGGCGTCGAACGCCTCGAGCACCTCGGACTTGATGCGTCCGCGCTCGCTGACGGTGTGACCGTTCTCCTTGGCCCAGGCGCGGATGTGCGCGAGCTCTTCGGGCGTGCGGCCGGAGCCCGACGGCTTGCGCGACGTGGACTGCGTGCCACGCGAGCTGGCGCGCGAGGCGACCTTGACGTACTTGTCGAAGGTGGAGCGGAGCTCGTCGGCCTCGGCGTCGGTGAGGTCGATCGAATAGTCCGATCCCCCGATCGAGAACCGGATGGTCTCACCCTGGCCCGGCTCGAGCTCTTCGCCCGAGAGGTCACTGGTGATGACTTCGATGGTCTTCTTCGCCACGGCTTTTCTCCTTGTGATTCGCGATTGTCTTCATCGCAGTATAGGGGCGCGATATCGAGGGTCCCGGGACCCCGTCCTCCTCGATATCTCACGCCAGGGTTATACCCGCCATTGTTCGATCACCGTCACGCCTCTCCAGCCCCCTCGTACCGCGCCGTCACTGGGGATGTGGCCCGTCATTCTGCCAGCGACGACAACCGACGACTGTGCTGAGAAATCGGCCGACGCCGATATTCGCGAGCAGACGCTGAGCCCCAAACACGCCTTACACCGACCCCATTGTGGCGTTATCGACACGATGTAGCGAAATAGCCAGCGCCGGTTTATGGACGACCGTCTCGATTCGAGCCGAACCCACAAGACGGCGAATTCAGAGGCTTTTACGAGGCGTCTTCCGCCGGCTGCCGACCACCGATCTGTTGTCTCGTCACCGGCGATGCAGCAAGATCGAGGACGACGGCATCCCCTAGAGACCGCCGACTGAGCGAAAGTGACGCACCATGGCACAGAAACAGTCCATTCTCGGGCGCATCGGACAGCTGACGCGCGCCAACATCAACTCCCTCCTCGACAAGGCCGAGGACCCCGAGAAGATGCTCGACCAGCTCGTGCGCGACTACACGTCGTCGATCGCCGAGGCCCAGGACGCCGTCGCCCAGACCATCGGCAACCTGCGTCTGGCCGAGGCCGACCACGCCGAGGACGTCGCCGCCGTCAAGGAGTGGGGCAGCAAGGCCATCGCCGCCTCGCAGAAGGCCGACTCGATGCGCGCCGCCGGCCAGACGGCCGAGGCAGACAAGTTCGACTCGCTCGCCAAGGTCGCCCTGAGCAAGCAGATCAGCTTCGAGAACGAGGCGAAGACCGCCGCCCCCCAGATCGCGGCTCAGAACGCGACGGTCGAGCAGCTCAAGGCCGGCCTCATCAACATGCAGGGCAAGCTCGAGGAGCTCAAGGGCAAGCGCGACCAGCTCGTGGCCCGCGCCAAGACCGCCGAGGCCCAGGCCAAGGTGCAGGACGCCGTCTCGTCGATCAACGTCCTCGACCCCACCAGCGAGCTGTCGCGCTTCGAGGAGAAGGTCCGCCGCGACGAGGCGCAGGTCGCCGGTCAGGCCGAGCTGGCGTCGTCCAGCCTCGACGCCCAGTTCGCCGAGCTCGAGGGCGACTCGACCCAGACCGAGGTCGAGGCCCGTCTGGCCGAGCTCAAGGCGCTCGCCTCGGGCAACCAGTCGTCGATCTCCGAATGACGCCGACCCGCTGCTACCAGAGGATCACCCCATGAAGCTGTCCGAGAAGTTCTCCTACCAAGGCTCCGACGTCGACGCGGTCTACGGCCTGCTCGTCGACCAGGCGTTCCGCACCGAGTCGTGCGCCAACCAGGGCGCGACCGACTACGAGGTGACGGTCGTGCCGTCGGGCGAGGGCGCCACCGTCACGATCGTCCGCACCCAGGACGCCGACATGCCCGACTTCGTCAAGAAGCTCACCGGCAGCACCGTCAAGGTCAAGCAGACCGAGGTGTGGAGCGGCCCCGACGGGTCGGGCAACCGCACGGCCGACGTCAAGGTCAGCATCATCGGTCAGCCGGCCGAGATGGTCGGCAAGGCCAAGCTGTTCGCCAAGGACGGCGGCGCCGACTTCACGGTCGACGGCGACGTGACGGTCAAGATCCCGTTCCTAGGCAGGAAGATCGAGCCCGAGGTCGCCAAGGCCATCCGCGCATCGCTGCGCGAAGAGGTCGAGTACGGGATGTCGAAGCTCTAGCGACGCACCAGCTCGATGACGGCGGCGATCTCCTGCGTGGCGAACCACGCGAGGTCGCCGCTGTCGTCGAGGTCGACGTGCAATGACGCGACGTCGACCAGCGACACCGGCCCGTCGGGGTCGTCGACCTCGGCCGCAGCCGCCACGACTCCGTGCTCGGCAGCCTCCTCGAGCGCTGCCAGCTCGTCCTCCTCGTCGGTGGACGCCGCGACGAACGCCTCGGCGGGCGTGACCGCCTCGCCGGCCGCCAGCGCGGCCAGCTCGTCGGCGCTCAACCCCAGATAGACCCTCATGCTCGCCCTCTCACGTTCTCGTCGGTCAGTCGAACCATGTCACGTGCGCGCGGGTCGTTGACGGCCCCGCGGAGCACGGCTGCGCCGGTCGTCGACCGACGTCACCAGCTCGGCCAGGGCGTCCTCGATGCACTGCGCCAGCACGTCGACGTCGGGGATCGCCTCGCGGTCGGCGACGATGCCGAAGAACACCTGACCGTGGTAGGACGTCACGCCGATCGCGACCGCCCGACGTCCGCTGAGCGGGATGCAGGGGTAGACCTCGGCCACGGCATGACCGGCCAGGTACAGCGGGTCCTGAGGGCCCGGCACGTTGGTGATGACGATCTGGTGGTTGCGACCCGCGCCGGCATCGGCGACCCGCGCCCCGACGGCGTGGAACGTCGACGTCGCGAAGCCCGGCAGCGCCGCCAGCTTGTTCGCGGCGACGGCCGAACCGGTCTCGCGGTGGTCCTTCAGCGCATACGACACCTGGTGCAGGCGCACGACGGGGTTGGACTCCCCCACCGGCAGCGACAGCAGGTGCCCGCGCACCTTGGAGCCCAACGAGGTGGGCAGGCCGTCCTTGGCCACGACCGACATGGGCACCATCGCCCGGAAGCTCGTCTTGGCGGTGACCGCCTCGGCCCGGGTGAGCATCCAGCCGCGGATGCCGCCGGCGATGCAGGCCAGGATGACGTCGTTGACCGTGCCGCCGTGCTCGTCGCGGATGCGGCGCAGGTCGTCGAGGCTGACGGCCAGCGAGGCGAAGCGGCGGTGACGGCTGAGCTCGGTCGACAGGACGCTGCTGGGCGCCTGCCCGTCGGCCCCGACGACCGGCAGCTTGCGGGCCAGGCGGCCCAGGTTGTGCTCGGTGACGCGCAGCGCCTCGGCCGGGTGGCGGACGTTGTGGCTCACGGTGTCGACGAGCAGCTCGGCACCGTGGGGCTGGGGCCGCGGGTTCCACTCCTCGTAGGGGATGTCGCGCTCGTGCGCGCTGTCCTCGAGCAGCACCTGCGCCAGGTCGACGGTCTCGGACCCGTCGACGAGCGCCTGGTGCGACTTGAACAGCAGCGCGACGCGTCCACCCTCGAGCCCCTCGATGAGGT
Source organism: Aeromicrobium endophyticum (assembly GCF_003586285.1). Taxonomy (GTDB): domain Bacteria; phylum Actinomycetota; class Actinomycetes; order Propionibacteriales; family Nocardioidaceae; genus Aeromicrobium; species Aeromicrobium endophyticum. Next base: position 72,501 of record NZ_QUBR01000001.1, read on the forward strand.
AGAGCTCCCACAGCGGACGGTCGAGGTCGAGCCGGCGCGCGATCAGGCGTCCGACCAGCTCGTGCAGGGAGTCGGTGGTGCCGGGGCGCGGCAGCGCCGAGCGTCGGACGTGCAGCGAGATGTCGAAGTTCTCGTCGTCGATCCACACAGGCGTGCCCAGCGCGCCCGGGACCGATCGCGGGATCTGGCGGTAGCGAGGCACCAGGTCGATGCGCTCGTTGATGACGTGGATCAGGCGGTCGTAGTCGAGCGGCTGGTCGCCGGCCTCGAGGATCGCGAGCGAGGCCACCTGGCGGGGCACGGTCGGGGTGTCCTGCTGAAGGAACATCGCGTCCAGCGGGCTCAACCGTTGCATGACTCTCCTCAAGACGACTTGCCAGAGAAGTTACCACCGGGTCAGTGGCGTGACCCCGCGAGCGCGTCGGGCACGGAGACCGAGTCGAGCAGGTGCGACGCCAGCACCTCGACGCGGGCCACGAACGGCGACGACGGCACCGCCTCGCGCGGCGTGCGTCCGCTCATCACGGCGAGATCGAGCCCGGCACGGTCGTACGGCAGGTGGACGACCGGCTCGACGCCGGTGAGCCGCAGGACGGTCGCACGTACCTCGCGCTCGTTCCATCCGAGCGACGAGCGCATCATGTTGATCGCCAGCACCGGCCTCACGTCGGGCACCACCGTCGCCAGGTCGTGGACGGCCCTGACCAGCCGCGACAGGCCGACCGGGTCGGGGCGCCCCAGGACCACGACGGCATCGGCCGACTCGACGACCTGCACGGCCGTCTGGTTGCGTGAGGGCCTTGGCCCGGCGGCCGGCTCGAGCGGTGAGCCCACGTCGGCCACGAGCAGCCGGGTGCGGCCGCGCAGCTCGTCGAGCACACCCTGCAGGGCGCTGGACCTGACCTGCGGCCACATGTCGGCCCGCGGGAGCCCGGTCAGCAGCCGCAGCGACGGATCGATCTCGAGCAGGTGCTCGACGACCTCGCCGGGCCGGCCGTTGTTGACGGCCCGGCAGGCCGCGACGAGCCCGCTGACGTCGTCGAGCACGCTCAGCAGCTGGCCGAGCGTGCCGCCGTAGGTGTCGGCGTCGACCAGCACGGTCTCGATGCCGCGAGCCGCCGCGGACGATGCCAGGCCCAGCGCGACCGTGCTGCGTCCGGGCGCCCCCGCCGGCCCCCAGACCGCCACGAGGGGCGCACGACGGTCGGCGACCGGCTCGGGCTGCGACCACGTCTCACGGGCGATCCGGTCGAGGTCGCCCAGTCGCAGCTTGCGGCGGATGCCCAGCGCCTCGCACCGCCCGGCCTCGGCACCGACGGCCACCACCTGCACGCCGCCTCGCTCGAGCTGGGCCACCGCATCGACGTCGAGGCCTGCGAGCTCGGCCGAGATGATCGCCGCCGAGGCCACGTCGGTGTGGGCGACCGCCAGCAGGTCGGCGACGTCGACGCAGCGGCGCACCAGCCTGAGCACCGGGGACGCCTCGAGCTCGCGGATGGCCGCCTCCTCCCACGCGGCACCGCCGGCCGCGATCACGACGTCCATGTCACGCGATCCTGACGAGAGTGACGTGGCCCGTCGCGACGGTGCTGACCACGTCGGTGCCGAGCTGCGACTCGTCGACGTCGACCAGGACGGTCTGCGACAGCGAGCCGCCCGCCGCGGCGCCCTCGTCGCCCGAGCCGAGCACGCGCACGCCCTCGAGCACGCGGACGGCCTGGCCACCGGGCTCGTCACCAGGCCCCGGCCCCACCCAGACGTCGACCACGTCACCCTTCGCGAGGTCGGTCGGTGCCGCGCCCGCCGCCACGCTGAGCGGCAGCTGGCCGTGCGACGACGAGGCGCGGGGCACCAGCGACTCCTTGCTCACGAGGGAACCCGGTGTCAACGGGTGCGCCCACACCAGCTCGTCGAGCGGCGCGTCGAGCTCGTCGTCGGTGCGCAGGTAGCTGTCGGCCGAGCCGGACGGCAGCCGCACCTTGGCCGGACGCAGGTCGTCGCGCGACACCGCGTCACCGGGGGTCGCAGCGGAGCTGACCGACCAGTACTCGACCCGGTCGTCGCCCGCAGCCGCGAGTCGCGCACCCAGCACCGTGGCCACGAGCACGAGCATCACGCCCAGGATGAGTCTCGGGTCTCGCCACGGCCGGATGCGCAGCCGCGATGTCGTTCCGCCTGACCGTGCAGGCCCCCGCCAGTTCGTCATGGCACGGTTCTACCGATTCCTCCGCCCGCCGTCCAGACCCCCTCGACCTTGTCCACAGATGCCAGCACCTCTGGAACGACTGACACCGGCGCATGGGAAACTGGACCCATGACCTCCCCCGGCCCGCGTTTCCTCACGCTGGCGGACGTCGCAGAGGTGCTCAACGTGACCGTGCGACAGGTCTACGCGCTCGTGCGCTCCGGCGAGCTACGGGGCATCCAGATCGGCGGTCGCGGCCAGTGGCGCATCGAGAACGACCAGCTCGAGGACTACATCTCCCGCCAGTACGCCCGGGCCGACCACGACGCCCGCGAGCTGCTCGACACCTCGGCCGACGACGACGTCACGTCCGACCGCTGACCATCACGATCGCCGTCCACACGACGTCCTGAGCTCGCCCCGACGGCGTCGCCAGGCGCACGAAGTCGCCACCCACCGCGGCGACCGTGCCCTCGCGCGAGCTGCCGTCGACCAGCCGGACGACCACGTCTTCTCCGGCGTCGCGCAGCGCACGGAACACGTGCCCCCAGCCGAGTGACGCCGCCACCCGCCCGGGGTCGTCCGAGCGACGCCCGGACGCGTGCACGACCAGCACGGCATCGGCCGACACCACGTGGTCGCCGCGCTCTGCGCTGATCTGCACCACGTGGTCGTTGGCCAGCGTCACCTCGCCCTCGACCCGCGCACCTCCGAGGATCTCCAGAGCGACTCGGCCGCCCAGCAGCTGTCGCCAACCGGTCTCGGCCCAGGTGCCGTCGCGGAGCTCGTCGACGAGCGCGTCGCGCTCCTCGCGCTCCAGCTCGTCGGCCTGGCCCTCGAGATCGTCGAACAACCTGTCCCATCGCACAGCCGCACGGTATCTCACCGTCCACAGGTGACCGGATGATCCGTTGACACATGTCAGAGAAGGGACTTCGATGTAGTCAAACGTCACCAAACGTCATCAAGAGGCCATCATGCGACTGTCCTGCACCGGCTGGGCGCTCGGCGGGCTGTCGGCAGCCGCGGCCGTCCTGCTCGCACCCGACGTGCCGTCGCTCGCCCATCAGCTGATCGGACCCTCGTTCCCGGACGCCGCGCTCGCCGGGGCGTCCCTGCTGGTGCTGGCCCTCGCCTCGTGGTCGTTGCTGGTGGCCGCCGCCGTCGTGCTGGGTGCCTCGTCGCGACTCGTCGCGGCGATCACCCCGGTCGCCCTGCGTCGCGCCCTGCTGGTCGGCGCCGCCGGCGCGCTCACGATCGCTCCGGCCCACGCCGAGCAGCGGGCCGCACCCGACAGCTCTCCGCACAGCGTCGCGGGTCTCTCGCTGCCCGACCGGCCCGAGGGCGCATCCTCCCGCCCGCCCGCCAGCGCACCTCTCGCAGGACGGGACACGGCCGACCACGTGCGGGTGCGCCCGGGCGACACGCTGTGGGCCATCGCGCGACGCAGCCTGCCGCCCGGGGCCACGACCGCCGAGATCGCCTCGGCCACGGCGACCTGGCACAGGACCAACCGCGAGGTCATCGGGGACGACCCCGATCTCGTCGTCCCCGATCAGCTCCTCGCGCCTCCGTCAGCAAAGGACCTGCCATGAAGATCGCCACCAACCTGCTCGCCCCGGCCACGATCACCCCGTTCACCGGCCCCCAGGCCGAGCCGGTCGAGCCGGCTGCCGGGCAGATCCCGCTCCCGTTCCCGGGGATGGCACCGGTGCTGCCCGCACCGGTCGAGCGTGGCGACGCGCGGGTGATCCGCGAACGCTCGGCGCGCTTCATGCAGGCGCTCGTCGAGGTGCTGTCGGGCGAGCGGCCCGTGCGTCAGATGGCCGCATGGATGGCGCCCGACGTCTACGCGCAGCTGACCGCTCGCCTCACGCTGCACGCCCGCGTGCCGCTGCGGGCCCGGTCGGGCCGCGGCGCGCGCGTCGTGTCGGTGCACGTCGCGATGGTCCACGACGAGGCCGCCGAGATCGCCGGCCGCATGGTCCACCGCGGACGCTCGCGAGCCATCGCCGTCAGGCTCGAGCTGCAGACCACCCACCGCGGCCAGCAGGCCTGGAAGTGCACCGCCCTCGTCTGGGCGTGAGAGAAAGCACGCTAGCCCGCCCGCCCCATGGAGGTGACCATGGGCCGAGCGAGCGCAGCGAGCGAAGGCAGGCGCCCAGGCGAAGCCTGGCCGCTGCGAGGTACGAGCAGCGGAGGCGGCGACGAAGGAGCCGCGCGCCTCAACGGTTGTTCTTGCGGGACTTGCGCTGCTGCTTGGTCTTCTGACGCGCCTTGTTCTTGGCGTTGGCCACGCGGCGCGCCTCGGTCTCGGGCGACTCGTCCTCGATCGTCTCGCCGTGCACCTCGACGTCGCCGTCCTCGCTGGGTGCCGAGTACGACAGGTTCTGCGGCGCGGACTTCACGCCGAGGCCCTTGGCCGACAGCTGCATCGTCTCGTCGGCGTCATCGTCGTCGGTCTCCTCGACCTGGACGTCGAGGTTGAACAAGAAGCCGACGGACTCCTCGGCGATGCCCTCCATCATGGCGGAGAACAGCTCGAAGCCCTCGCGCTGGTACTCGACCAGCGGGTCGCGCTGCGAGTACGCCCGGAGCCCGATGCCCTCGCGCAGGTAGTCCATCTCGTAGAGGTGCTCGCGCCACTTGCGGTCGAGGACGCTCAGCACGACGCGACGCTCGAGCTCGCGCATGACCTCGGGGCCGAGCTCGGACTCGCGGCTCTCGTAGGCCTTCAGCGCGTCCTCGGCGATCGTGGCCGTCAGCGACTCGCGGCTGAGACCCTCACGGCCGCCTGCCTCGTCCTCGACCTGCTCGATCGTGACGCCGACCGGGTAGAGGGTGCCGAGAGCGGTCCACAGCTGGCCGAGCTCCCACTCCTCGGGGAAGCCCTCGGTGGCGCCCGTGACGTAGGCGCCGGTGACCTCGCCGATCATCGAGCGGACCCACTCGTTCATGTCCTCGCCCTCGAGGACCCGGCGACGCTCGGCGTAGATGACCTCGCGCTGGCGACTCATGACGTCGTCGTACTTGAGGATGTTCTTGCGGGTGTCGAAGTTCTGCGCCTCGACCTGCGCCTGCGCCGAGGCGATGGCTCCCGTGACGCGCTTGTTCTCGATCGGCACGTCGTCGGGGATCTTCATGGTCTGCAGCACCCAGTTGACCCAGTCGGCCTTGAACAGGCGCATCAGGTCGTCCTCGAGCGAGAGGTAGAAGCGGGTCTCACCGGGGTCGCCCTGACGCCCGGAGCGTCCGCGCAGCTGGTTGTCGATGCGGCGCGACTCGTGGCGCTCGGTGCCGATGACGGCCAGTCCGCCGGCGTCGGCGACCGCGACCTTCTCGTCCTTGACCTGCTGCTCCATCTGCTTCAGGGTCTCGGGCCACGCCGCCTCGTAGGCCTCGGAGTCCTCGAGCGGGTCGAGGCCCCTCTTGCGCAGCGCGGCGTCGGCCAGGAACTCGACGCTTCCGCCGAGCATGATGTCGGTGCCTCGGCCGGCCATGTTGGTCGCCACCGTGACGGCACCCTTGTGCCCGGCCATCGCGACGATCGCGGCCTCGCGGTCGTGCTGCTTGGCGTTCAGCACCTCGTGCGGGATGCCGCGCTTGGTGAGGTGCTTGGACAGGCGCTCGCTCTTCTCGACGCTGGTGGTGCCGACGAGGATGGGCTGGCCGGTGGCGTGACGCTCGACGATGTCCTCGACGACCGCGTTGAACTTGGCCTCTTCGGTGCGGTAGACCAGGTCGGGCTGGTCGATGCGCGCCACGGTGCGGTTGGTGGGGATGGGCACGACGCCCAGCTTGTAGATCTTGTCGAACTCGGACGCCTCGGTCAGCGCCGTTCCGGTCATGCCGCTGAGCGTGTCGTAGAGGCGGAAGTAGTTCTGCAGCGTGATCGTGGCGAGGGTCTGGTACTCCTCGCGGATGCGCACGCCCTCCTTGGCCTCGATCGCCTGGTGCAGACCCTCGTTGTAGCGACGCCCGTCGAGGATGCGGCCGGTGTGCTCGTCGACGATCAGCACCTCGCCCTCGATGACGACGTAGTCCTTGTCGTTCTTGAACAGCTCCTTGGCCTTGATGGCGTTGTTCAGGAAGCTGATGAGCGGGGTGTTGACGGCGTCGTAGAGGTTGTCGATGCCGAGCTGGTCCTCGACCTTGTCGATGCCCTCTTCGGTGACCGAGATGGTGCGCTTCTTCTCGTCGACCTCGTAGTGGACGTCGATCGTCATGGCGCCGACGATCTTGGCGAACTCGCCGTACCACTTGACCTCGTCCTCGGTGGGTCCCGAGATGATGAGCGGGGTGCGCGCCTCGTCGATCAGGATCGAGTCGACCTCGTCGACGACGGCGAAGTTGTGCCCGCGCTGCACGCAGTCCTCGATGTCGTCGGCCATGTTGTCGCGCAGGTAGTCGAAGCCGAACTCGTTGTTGGTGCCGTACGTGATGTCGGCGGCGTACGACTCGCGGCGCTCGCTGGGCGTCATGCTGGGCAGGATCTGCCCGACGCTCAGGCCGAGGAAGTGGTGCACGCGGCCCATCCACTCGGCGTGGTACTTGGCCAGGTAGTCGTTGACCGTCACGACGTGGACGCCCTTGCCCGAGAGGGCGTTGAGGTACGCCGGGAGCGTCGAGACGAGGGTCTTGCCCTCACCGGTCTTCATCTCGGCGATGTTGCCGAGGTGGAGGGCTGCACCGCCCATGATCTGGACGTCGAAGTGCCGCTGGCCGAGCACGCGGAACGCGGCCTCGCGCACCGTCGCGAAGGCCTCGGGCATGAGGTCGTCGAGGGTCTCGCCCGCGGCGAGACGGTCGCGGAACTCCTGGGTCATCCCCTGCAGCTCGTCGTCGGTCATCGCGCGGAACTCGTCCTCGATCGCGTTGACCTGCTTGGCGATGGCCTCGAGCTGCTTGAGGACCTTGCCTTCGCCCATGCGAAGGATCTTGTCGATGACCTTGGGCACGAAATGCACTCCTGGAACGGCGGTGGCCACACAGCGGCAACTGATGCGGACGGATAAGCCTTGTCAGTCTAGGCCAGAGGTCAGGCAGGTCGTGAGTTCCCCGGCCAGATCACCCTTGACGGGCGGTCGGACGGCGTCGAGACCGAGCCATCCAGCCATCAGCCGCAGCTCGGCGGCGAGCTCGGCCGCGGTGTGGTCGGGCGCGTGCGACTCCGCCCACGCGCCGTGGACGACCAGCACCCCGGCGCGCCGGTCGGCCTTGAGGTCGACCCGCGCGACGAGCCGGTCGCCGAGCAGGAACGGCAGGACGTAGTAGCCGTGCACCCGCTGGCTCTCGGGCACGTAGATCTCGATGCGGTAGCGGAAGTCGAACAGCCGCTCGGCGCGTGTCCGCTCGAAGACCAGCGGGTCGAACGGGCTGAGCAGGGCCCGGGCCCGCACCGCGCGCGGCCGCACCGCATCGCGGTGCAGGTAGGCGGGCCGGTTCCAGCCGGCGATCGTGGCCGGCAGCAGCTCGCCGCTCTCGACGAGATCGGCGATGGCGGCCCGCGTGGGGGCCGGGTCCATGCGGAAGTAGTCGCGCAGGCACTGAGGCGTGGCCACGCCCAGGGCCGACGCGGCGTGCGCCACCAGCAGCCGGTGGGCCTGCGCGTCGTCGATCGGCGGCGCGTCGAGCTGAGCCGGCGGGATGACCCGCTCGGGAACGTCGTAGACCCGCTCGAAGGCCGCGTTGCGCCGGGCCGCGGTGACCTCGCCCTTGAAGAACAGGTACTCGAGCGCCATCTTGACCTCGGACCAGTTCCAGCCCCAGTGCCCCGTCTCGCGCGGCACGTCGTGCTCGATCTCTCGGGCGGTCAGCGGGCCGCGGTCGCGCACCTCGTGCAGCACCCACTCGACGAGCTCGGGCTTGTCGCGGCCGATGCGTCGCGGCCCGCCCCACGCCTTGGTGTCGGCCGTGTCCATGCGGAACCGGAACGCCTGCCACAGGCGCACGTCGACCAGCGCGGCCTCGTGGGCCCAGTACTCGAACAGGCGGCGCGGTGGGCGGGACGAGGCCCGGTGCAGCAGCTCGACGTCGTACGCCCCCAGCCGCGAGTACAGCGGCATGTAGTGCGCGCGCTGCAGCACGTTGACCGAGTCGATCTGGAAGAAGCCGAGGCGTTCGACGACGCGCGCCACGTGCCGAGCCGTGACGTCGCCGTCGACACCGGGCCGCGGACGGGTGAATCCCTGGGCCGCCAGTGCGACACGGCGGGCCTGCAGGACCGAGAGGTGCTGGGTCACGACGGGGCGCCTGTCAGGGCATGTCGTCGACGAGCTTGCTGCGCACGGCGTACATCGCCGCTTCCATGCGCGACTTCATCTGCAGCTTCTCGAGGATGTTGCGGATGTGGTTCTTGACCGTGTTCTCGCTGATGAACAGCTCTTCGGCGATCTCTCGGTTGCTGAGGCCCCGTGCCACGTGGCGCAGCACGCCCAGCTCGCGCGGGGTGAGGTTGGTGGTGGGTGCCGGGCTCTTGGACATCTGGACGAACTCGTCGAGCAGCTTGGTGGCCATGCTGGGGCTGATGAGCGACTGCCCCGAAGCGACCAGCCGCACCGCCTCGGCCACCTGCTCGTAGGTCGAACCGTCCTTGAGCAGGTAGCCCGAGGCGCCGCTGCGGATGGACTCGTACAGATCGGACTCGTCGTCGCTCGCCGTCAGCATGATGATGCCGGTGGTCGGCGACATCTGCTTGATCGCGGCACAGACCTCGACCCCGCTGCGCCCAGGCATGCGCACGTCGAGCAGGACGACGTCGAACGGGTTCTCGGCGACGAGCTCGAGGGCCTTGTCGCCGTCGTCGACCTCCTCGAGCTCGAGGGTGTCGTCGGCGCCGAGGACCATCTTGACGCCACGCCTGAACAGCTCCTGGTCGTCGACCAGCAGGACGCGGATGCTGTCGGCCCGGGAAGTCACGCCCTGATCATGCCACGGAGCAGGCCCAGATGCGCGCGTTGACTCATTCGACGACGTCGAGGTGGATCACGCCGTAGTCGTAGCCCCTGCGCAGGTAGACGACGCTGGGTCGCATCGAGTCCTTCTCGAGGAACAGGTAGAAGTCGTGGCCGACGAGCTCCATCTCGTACATCGCCTGCTCGAGCGTCATGGGCGTGCCCTGATGAGTCTTCTCGCGGACCACGAGCGGACTCTCGCCCTGGACGTCGATCGGGCCGGCCTTGGTCCACGGCACCTCGTCGGACGACGACTCGTCGGTGACGAGGTCCTCGACCGGCAGGGAGGCCGTGGCCTCGGACACCGAGATGGGCCGCTTGTCACCGTGGTGGATGCGCTTGCGGTCGACGGCCTTGCGCAGCCGCGACTCGAGCTTGTCGATCGCGGCGTCGAGGGCCGAGTGCTGGTCGGTGGAGCACGCCTCGGCCCGGACGGCGGGGCCGCGGGAGCGCAACGTCATCTCGACCTTGGCGGCCTTGTCGTGCTGGCGGGGGTTCTTCTCGTGGGTGACCTCGACCTCGACCCGGTTGATCTTCTGACGGGAGTCGTACTTCTCGAGCCGGAGGAGCTTTTCCTCGACGTGCTCCCGGAAGCGCTCGGAGATCTCGCTGTTGCGACCGTTGACGACAATTTCCATGTGGACTCCTTGTGTCGTTGTCACGCTTCTGGAGCGCTGCTTCATGCCATGTCTAGGACGTTAGTCCACCCCGTTGCCGGAGACCAGTCTTGGCCCGAAGTTCATCCGCACGTCTCAGGAACGACGCGGCGTGGCAGCGATCACGGCGATGCCGACCGGCCGTCGCCCCGCCGCCGTCAGCGCCCTGACCGCCTCGGAGGCGGTCGCGCCGGTCGTCCAGATGTCGTCGACCACCACGATCTGGCGCGGCGACGAGCCGCTGCGCCGACGCGCGACCAAGGCGCCGTCGAGATTGGCGCGACGCCCCTCGGCGTCGAGCGCGGCCTGGTCCTCGGTCGTGCGGGTGTAGCCGAGCGCCTGCACCACGACGGTGTCGATGCCGGCACCACGCAGCAGCGCCGCCGAGGCCCGCGCCAGCTCGTCGACCAGATCGGCGCCTCGCGCCCGCCTGCTGCGTCGTGACGTCGGGACGGGCACCAGCGCCACCGGCAGCGCGCCGCGGACGTGCGGCACCACGGCCGCGGCCAGGTGGTGCCGCAGCACGTCGGTGAGCCGCGAGACCCCCTCTTCCTTCCAGGCCAGGATCGTGCGGCGCAGCGCTCCCCCGTTGGCGCCCGCCGCCACGACGCCGATCTCCCGGGGATGCCTGAGCGCCCGCGGCACCACGGCGGGTCGGACCGGCACCGGGTCGGGCCGCAGCTCGAGGCCGCAGGCTCGGCACAGCATCAGGGCGGGGCCCCCGCACCCCGCGCAGCGGGCGCCCAGCAGCAGGTCGGCGGCCGGGACGATGAGCTCTCGCACCCCTCGAGCCTCCCCGCCCGCCGTGGGCCGCGCCAGCGCCCCGACGTCGGCTGTGGACTCAGCGCCCGATCGTCAGCGCCGTGGTCGGCGGGGTGTCGAGCAGCCGCCACGACCCTCCGGGCGGCAGGAACCACAGGCGCCTGCGCCGGTCGGTGACGTAGAGCAGCGGCGACCGGTCCTGGCCGATCGCCAGGGTGTCGGCGCCGACGTCGGGCAGCAGCGATCCGCTGCGGGAGACCTGGCTGGTCGTCTCGGAGCCGTCGATCGTGACCTGGTAGATCTGTGCGCCGACCTCGCTGTCGCCGAGGAACGCCAGCTCGGTCGTCGAGGCCCACGACGCCGACCGCGGGGACCGCGCCGTGGTCGCGACCCGCGCGGGGTCCTGCAGGGAGGCGATCCGGTCGGTGGCGTCGCGCACGACCCGTCCGACGTAGAGCGCCCGACCGTCCTGGCCTCTCGTGCTGACCGCGTAGCGCGCCCCGTCGGGCGACAGCTTGAAGTCGGTGATGCCGAGACCGGCCAGGCCCGGCGCGGGGACCACGGTCACGTCGTCGTCCTCGGCGACCCTCACCCGCACCTGCCCCGACGGGCGGTCGACCAGCCACAGGAGGTCGTCGGAGTCCCAGTCGGGCCCGACGAATCCGTCGCCGCGGATCGTGCGGGCCTGCTTGCCCTGGCGGGACGTCAGGCGCACCGCGTCACCGCCCGGCAGCACGCCGGCGATGCCCGACTGGGCCACCGCGATGCGTTCGGCGCCCCGGGCGTCCTGGCCCCAGGCGCCGCTGACGGGCTCGACCTCGCCGTCGTCGGCCTCGACGACCCGGTCGTCGACCACCGCGTAGGCGCGATCCCGTGCCGTGCTGGGCCCGAAGCCGCCCCAGGCCTGGACCGGCTGCACCTCGTCGCCACCGGCCGTCAGGGCCGTCGACCCGCCGACGACCTGCACGGCCTGGACGCCCGGCACCTGACGCAACGTCCAGACCAGCTGGGCCGAGAGCCGGTCCTGCGACGAGGTGGACAGGTCGGAGAAGTCGTCGGTGAACTCGACGTCGGCGACGCCCTGCGACGAGACGGGCACCGAGGGCCTCAAGGCCGTGCGGGCCGGCATGAACGTGCGGGTCGCGGTCTGGGCGTCGGCGGCAGGTCCGCCGGCCAGGCTCGCCGTCAACGTCGTCGCCAGCTGGTCGCCGACGACGAGGTAGACCGGATCGGGGACCAGACGGCGTCCGGGCCGGTCGAAGAAGTAGAGGTCGAACGACCGGAAGTAGTCGGTGAAGAACTTCTGGTTGACCAGCAGGCCGTCCTGCGGGTCGGCGATGCGCCACTGTCCGTCGACCTGCTCGAGCGTGTAGGTGATGGACCCCGGAGCCTCGACCCCCGTGTAGCGGCCCTGACGGTCGAGCCGCGCGTCGTCGGTGAACCCCAGGCGCACCGTGACCGACCCGTCCGAACCGGCGGCCGAGCCACCGTCGGGAGCGGCCTGCACACCCGCGACCTCGGGCTGGGAGTAGATGCGCACCTGCGTCGCCGGCTTCCAGCCACGAGCGGCCTGCGGAGTGAGGAAGGACGCGGCCGTGCGCGAGGACGCCGGGAACGCCAGCATCGCGTCGAGGTAGCCGCGCACGATCTGCTCGGGCGAGGCGCCCGCCAACGGTCGCGCCGGCGTGTAGCGCACCGCGCTCTGCCCGAGGTCGTCGGCGGCGGCGACCTTGGTGACCGGTCCGGACGACGGGATGCCGGCGCACGCCGACAGCACCAGTGCCACGACGACGACCCCGACCGCCCTGGCCGTCGTGACCCTCGCGCGGCTCATGCGTACACCGAGTCGATCGCCGGGTGCTTGGCCGAGCCGTCGGGCTTCGGCACCGTGAGGATGAACTCGCTGCCCTCGCCGGGCCGCCCCCAGGCCTGGAGGGTGCCTCCGTGCAGGGTGGCGTCCTCCCGCGAGATGGGCAGGCCCAGCCCGGTGCCGCCCTGCGTGCGTGCCGGGTCGGCCCGCCAGAACCGGTCGAAGACGCGCAGGTTCTCGTCGCCGTCGAGGCCGACACCGAAGTCGCGGACGGCCAGCGACACGGACTCGGCGTTCTGGGCGACCTCGATCTCGACCACGTCGGACCCGCTGTACTTGGCGGCGTTGGCGAGCAGGTTGCGCACGATCCGGTCGATGCGCCGCATGTCGGCCTCGACGACCGCGGGGGTGTCGGCACCGACGAGACGCACGCGGATGCCGGCGCGCTCCAGCAGCGGGCTGCGGGCCGCGTCGCGAGCCACCTGGGCCAGGTCGACGGGGTCGAGCTCGAGGCGTGCGGCGCCGGCGTCGAACCGGCTCAGGTCGAGCAGGTCGGACAGCAGGCTCTCGAAGCGGTCGAGCTCTCGCTTGAGCAGCTCGGCCGATCGCGCCGTCTGGGGGTCGAACCGCTCGCGCGAGTCGTAGAGCACCTCGCTGGCCATCTGCACCGTGGTGAGGGGCGTGCGCAGCTCGTGCGAGACGTCGGACACGAACCGCTGCTGCAGGCGCGACAGGTTCTCGAGGCGCCTGATCTGGCTCTGCAGGCTGGCGGCCATCTGGTTGAACGACGTGCTGAGACGGGCGATGTCGTCCTCGCCGCGGACGTGCATCCGCTGCTCGAGGTTGCCGCTGGCGTAGCGCTCGGCGATGCGGCGCGCGAGTCGCACGGGGTCGAGCACCTGGCGCGACACCAGCCAGGCGACGCCGCCCACCATCACGACCATCGCCAGGCCGCCGAGCAGCAGGGCGCGCCGGACGAGGTCGAGCGTCTCCTGCTGGTCCTCGAGCGAGAACAGGTAGAACAAGGCATAGGTGTCGCCGCTGCCGGGCGCGCGCAGCTGGCTGCCGACCACGACGGACGGCTGGGTCGACGACGAGCCGAGCAGCGCCAGGTCGGAGTAGCGCCAGAACGTCCCCGAGCCCGACCGCACGGCGTCGGCGAGGTCGGCCGGCACCGAGCCGGGCTCGACGGCGGCCGACGACCTGACGGGCACCTGGCCGTCGTCGGTCAGCAGCGGCCCCTCGAGCACGAGCTCGTAGGTGCGCTGGGCACCTCGCGTGCGGGTGAGCGAGTCGACCATCTGCGTCAACACCTGCGACTGGGTCGACTGCTCGGTCTCGACGGTGGCATCGAGCTGCGTCTGCGCGTAGTCGAAGCCCGAGCGAGCCTCGGAGACGGCGGCCTCGCGGCGGCCGTCGGCCAGCCCGTCGGCGACGTCGCGCAGCAGGGCCCAGCCCGTGAAGGCGACCACCAGGGTGCTCAGCACGATCGTGCTGGTGACGACCCTGGTCTGGATGGACCGACGCCAGATCCGCACGAGACGGCCCATCAGACCACCGTCATGAGCCGGGGAGGATGGCCTGGTAGCCGACGCCGCGCACGGTGCGGATGACCCGCGGGTTCTCGGCGTCGTCCTCGATCTTGGAGCGCAGACGGGTCATGTGGACGTTGACGAGCTTGGTGTCGCCGGGGTGGTGGTAGCCCCACACCTTCTGCAGCAGGGTCTCGCGGGTGAAGACCTGAGAGGGATCGCTCAGCAGGCAGGCGAGCAGGTCGAACTCGAGCGGCGTGAGCTCGAACGGCTCGCCGTTGCGCGAGACCGTGTGGCCGGCCGGGTCGAGCACGATGTCGCCGAACTCCAGCGGCTCGGCCAGCTGGTCGGAGCGCCGGAGGCGGGCCCGCACCCGCGCCACCAGCTCGGTGTTCTTGAAGGGCTTGGTGATGTAGTCGTCGGCGCCGGCCTCGAGCCCCGCCACGACGTCGGGGGTGTCGGCCTTGGCCGTCAGCATGATGATCGGCACGGCCGACGTCGCGCGGATCTGCCGGCACACGCTCATGCCGTCGAGCCCCGGCAGCATCAGGTCGAGCAGCACCACGTCGGGCTTGAACTGGGCGAACGCCGCCATGACGCGATCGCCCGACCGGCACACCGCCGTGGTGAGTCCCTCGCCCTCGAGGACGATCGTCAGCATCTCGGCCAGCGAAGCGTCGTCGTCGACGACCAGCACACGGTCGCGCTTCGTCCGTCGATAGCTCATGCGCCCTGCTCGCTCATAGGCACTCCATCATACGGAGCCGCAACAGGCACGAGCGCCGAGGACGGGTCCTCGGCGCTCGTGATGGGGTCGTTCTCGTGCTCAGTAGCGGTACAGATCGGACTTGAACGGTCCCTCGATCGGGACGCCCAAGTACGCGGCCTGCTCCTTGGTGAGCTCGGTGAGCTCGACGCCCAGGGCGTCGAGGTGCAGGCGGGCGACCTCTTCGTCGAGGTGCTTGGGCAGCACGTGGACGCCGAGCTCGTACTCGTCGGCCTTGGTGAACAGCTCGATCTGCGCCAGCACCTGGTTGGTGAACGAGTTCGACATGACGAACGACGGGTGGCCGGTGGCGTTGCCGAGGTTGAGCAGGCGACCCTCGGACAGCACGATGATCTTCTTGCCGTCCTCGAAGATCCACTGGTGGACCTGGGGCTTGATCTCGTCCTTGACGATGTTGGGGATCTTGGCCAGGCCGGCCATGTTGATCTCGTTGTCGAAGTGGCCGATGTTGCCGACGATCGCCTGGTGCTTCATCTTCTGGAAGTGCTCGACCGTGATGATGTCGAAGTTTCCGGTGGTGGTGATGAAGATGTCGGCGGTCTCGACGACCGACTCGAGGCGCTTGACCTCGTAGCCGTCCATCGCGGCCTGCAGCGCGCAGATGGGGTCGATCTCGGTGACGATGACGCGCGCACCCTGGCCGCGCAGCGACTCGGCCGAGCCCTTGCCGACGTCGCCGTAGCCGCAGACGACGGCGACCTTGCCGCCGATCATGACGTCGGTGGCGCGGTTGAGGCCGTCGATCAGCGAGTGGCGGCAGCCGTACTTGTTGTCGAACTTGCTCTTGGTGACCGAGTCGTTGACGTTGATCGCCGGGAACAGCAGCGTGCCCTCGCGGAAGCGGTCGTAGAGGCGCAGGACGCCGGTGGTGGTCTCTTCCGAGACGCCCTTGATGTCCTTGGCGATGTTCGTCCAGTGCTGCGGCTTGTTCGCGACCGAGCGGGCCAGCACGCGCAGCACCTCCTTGAACTCCTCGTTGTCGGTGCTGTCCTGCGAGGGGACGACGCCGGTCTTCTCGAACTCGACGCCCAGGTGCAGCAGCATCGTGATGTCGCCGCCGTCGTCGAGCAGCACGTTGGGTCCGCCCTCGGCGAAGTCGAAGACCTTCTCGGCCTCGTCCCAGTACTCGGCCAGCGACTCGCCCTTCCAGGCGAAGACGGGGGTGCCCTTGGGATCGTCCGGGGTTCCGTCGCGACCGACGACGACCGCGGCGGCAGCGTGGTCCTGGGTCGAGAAGATGTTGCAGGTGGCCCAGCGGACGTCGGCGCCCAGCTCGACGAGGGTCTCGATCAGCACGGCGGTCTGAATCGTCATGTGCAGCGAGCCGGCGATGCGGGCTCCGGCGAGCGGCTTGCTCTTGCCGTAGCGCTCACGCATGGCCACCAGGCCCGGCATCTCGTGCTCGGCGAGGTCGATCTCCTTGCGACCGTACTCCGCGAGGGAGAGGTCTGCGACGTTGTAATCCATGCCCCTAGCCTAACGCCGAGCGGCTGCTATGGCCGAATCAGAACGGGCTCCTGCGTGTGAGAAACGGCGCGTCGTGGCAGCGGAACCTCGCCGCGGCTCGCTCGTTCGTCCCTCAGGGATCGTCGCGCTGCGGTCAGGCCAGCGAGCGCGCCTCGTCGACGAGCATGACGGGGATGTCGCGGCGCACGGGATAGGCCAGCGCACACGCGTTGCACACGAGCTCGCTGGCGTCGTCGTCGACGAACAAGGTGGCCCGGCACTGCGGGCACACGAGGATCTCCAGGAGCGCAGGGTCGAGGTTCATGACGCCAGCCTAGTGGGCGCGGTCGCCGGGGGGCCGCTGGCGGCTACCGGGCCTCGTTCGCCAAGGGGGCCGCCAGCGGCCGACTGCGAGCGCAGCGAGGCGAACCACCCAGGACGCCAGGATCGCTCGACCCCGATCTGCCACCACGCCTCGCCGTCCGGCGGCTTCGCCGCGCGACGCTCACGGTCGCTGCGCTCCCTGGCGCGCTCCGGCGTTCGCTCGCAGAGCTCGCTCAGCCTCCGCGGATGATCGCGAGGACGTCGTCGCGCACGGCGGCCATCGTGGCCTCGTCGTCGCCCTCGACGTTGAGGCGCAGCAGCGGCTCGGTGTTGGACGCGCGCACGTTGAACCACCACGTGTCGGCCGTCACCGTGAGGCCGTCCATCGTGTCGTGCTCGAGGTCGGCGTACGTGGTGGTCAGCCGCTCGAGGATCGCCGGGGCGTCGTCGACCGTGCTGTTGATCTCGCCCGAGGCGGCGTAGCGCTCGTACTGGGCCATGAGCTGCGACACCGTGCCGTCGGTCTCGGCGAGGGCGGCCATGACGTGCAGCGCCGCGATCATGCCGGAGTCGGCCAGGAAGAAGTCCTTGAAGTAGAAGTGGCCCGAGTGCTCCCCGCCGAACACGGCACCCGTGCGCGCCATCTCGGCCTTGATGAGCGAGTGGCCCACCGGTGTGCGCACAGCCGTGCCGCCGTTCTCGGCGACGATCTCGGGGACGGCCTTCGAGGTGATGACGTTGTGCAGGATCGTGGCACCGGGCGAGGCGATGAGGGCGCGGTGCGCGATCAGACCGGTGATGGCCGACGGCGACACGACGGCCCCCAGCTCGTCGACGACGAAGCACCGGTCGGCGTCGCCGTCGAACGCCAGGCCGATGTCTGCGCCCGTCTCGCGGACCGTGGCCTGCAGGTCGACCAGCGTCGCGTGGTCGAGCGGGTTGGCGTCGTGGTTCGGGAACGTGCCGTCGAGCTCGAAATACATCGGCGTGAGGTCGACGTCGAGGGAGGCGAACACCGACGGCACGGTGTGACCGGCCATGCCGTTGCCGGCGTCGGCGACGACCTTCAGGCGGCGGCCCGCGGGGACGGGGACGATCTGGTGCAGGTACTCGGCGTAGCGGGTCAGCGCGTCGCGCTGCTCGTACGAGCCGCTCGGCTCGGGAAGACCGGCGCCCCGCAGCAGCGTCGTCGCGTGCTCGGCGATCGCCGACAGGCCCGTGTCGTAGCCGATGGGCTTGGCGCCCGCTCGGCACAGCTTGATGCCGTTGTACTCGGCCGGGTTGTGGCTGGCGGTGATCATCGCGCCTGGGACGTCGAGGTCTCCGGAGGCGAAGTACAGCAGGTCGGTCGAGGCCAGACCGATGCCGATGACGTCGGCGCCCTGCGTGCGGACGCCCTCGGAGAACGCCTCGACCAGGGCGGGCGACGTGTCGCGCATGTCGTGCCCGACGACCGCGGCACCACGACCGCCGTCGATGCCGGTCTCGACGGCGAAGGCCGCGCCGAGGGCGCGGGCGAGATCGGCGTCGAGCTGTTCGGGCGAGAGGCCGCGCACGTCGTACGCCTTGACCACCTGCTCGAGGCGGGGATCGATCACGGTTCGGGCCTCACGAGTCGTAGGGAGGGAGGTCCGTCGGGCGCGGGGGGCGGCGGCTTGCCGGCCTCGCGGACCGCGTCGGCCAGGGCGAGCAGGTCGTCGCGGCTGGGCTCGGCCGCGTGGGGGTCGGGGGCGAGGCGCAGCACGCTCCACCCTTGGGGAGCCGACATCCGCTGGGCGTGCAGCTCGCAGAGGTCGTACGTGTGCGGCTCGGCGTAGGTGGCCAGCGGGCCGAGGACCGCGGTCTGGTCGGCGTAGACGTACGTCAGCGTGGCCACGGCGGCCTGCGAGCACGTCGAGCGCGTGCACCGTCTCACTGTTCCCACGTGGCGAGGCTAGCGGGACGTGCCGCACGACCGCGTTAGGCTCACCGCATGGACGACCGCAGGGACGCCGGCACGACGTCGCGCTGGGGCGGCGTCGTGAGCGGTCCGCGCCCCGGCAGGATGCGCGACCGACGCGGTCGCGGAGCCCGCGGACCCATGGCGTTGCCCGGGCCCCTGTCACCGCGCAGCGTCCCGGCCCACCGCCCGTCCCGCGAGTCGTTCGACCTGCTGGTCGGCGAGGTGCTCAAGGCGCTCGAGCAGCACTTCACCGTCGAGCCCGACCACGTCGAGGTCGTGGTCGAGGAGGCGCCCCTGCTGCCGCCGGAGTGGACCGACGAGGTGCCGCTCAGCATCGCCGCCGCCACCGCGGAGGGGCATCGCATCCTGCTGTTCCGCATCCCCATCACGCACCGGTGCCTGACCGATCGCGATCTCGAGGACGTCGTGTGGTCGGTCATCCTCGACCGGCTCGCCGAGGTGTGGCACATGTCGCCCGACGACCTCGACCCGCGCCCGCGCTGACGTCCCGCGCGCCGGTCAGCCCGCGGGCCGGACCTGCGGCGCCTGCACCGACACGGGCGCGGCCGACAGTGCCAGCGAGCTGAGGGCGTCGCCGTCGGCATACGTCGCGGCAGCCACCACGCGACCCGTCGGCCGCAGCACCAGGTAGGCGGCTCCGTCGACCTCGGGGCGGACCGCCGAGGTGGTGCCCGCGGCGATCGTGACGGTCGACGACGCCAGCGGCTTCATGGACGCGTCGAAGCCCTGCACCTCGACCTCGGCTGCACCGCCCGGAGCCGTCAGGACCAGGCTCGGCGCCGCGCGGACGGACCCCAGGTCGACGGGCACCACGGCGGGACCGCTGAGCGGGGCACCCGGCTCGGCGTACGCGTAGTCGTCGGCGGTCGGTGCCATGCGGACGGTTGCCGCGACCGGTCGGTCGGACGTCAGTCGCAGCGCCTGCTCGTCGGCGCCTGCGCTGTCGGGCACCGTCACGGCCTGGACCGTGCCGGCCTTGACCGTGACCTGCTCGAGACCGGTCGGGGTGAAGGTGCCGTCCTTGCCGATCACCTCGACCCCGACGCGCGCCGTCGAGCGTCCCGGGTTGAGCACGAGCAGCGTGCGACCGGACGCCCCGCCGACCAGTCCGCCGACGACCTGGGTCCGGCGCGGCGACAGGGCTGCTGAGATCGGCTCGGTGCCCTTGAACGTCGCCGTCGACGTGTCGTTGACGACCGCCGACAAGGATCCGCGGCGTCGCTGCAGGTGGACCGCGATCTCCGACTCCCCCGCCGCGAGCGAGTCGAGCCGGATGCGACGCACCGAGAACGGCTCCACGACGATCCCGTCGGCGTCGACGGCATCGATCGGGCCCTGCGGCCCCCACAGCGACAGGTCGACGGCGGCGGGGGTGCTCGCCAGGTTGGTGAGGATCAGGGTCGAGAAGTGCCCGTTGCCCGAGCCGAGGCCCATGAGCCAGGCGTCGTCGACGACGCCCGTGCACGAGCCGACCACCAGGCCGCCGCCACCGGACTTCGGTGCCGTGCCCGCGAAGTAGCCGACGGCGCCCGAGCCGCGGCCCTGCTGGTCGACCACGACGCCCTGCCCGTCGACGACGCCCGTGCGCCACGCGCCGGCGTCCCCGAGCGACTGGTCGGGGGTGCGGGACGGGAGCGCGGTGGCCGTGGCGGACGTCCCGGGGGCGACCTGCCCCGAGGCGACCGTGATGACGGGCCCCGCCGGGCAGGCGTACGACGACTGCGTCACGGGCACCGACGTGGGCGGACGCGACTCGTCGGCGTCGCTGCCCCGCGGCACGACGGTCGCGGCAGCCACCAGCAGCACGGCGACGAGCGGGAAGGCGGCGGCGCGGCCGATGTCGAGGATCCTCATGGCGTGACCTCTTCCTCGACGTCGCCGGCGAGGGGGGCAGGATCCGCGCGACGACGGACCGGGGCCGTGAGCACGATCGCCACGAGCCACAGCAGCACCTGCAGGCTCGCGAGCGGGCGGTGCCACCACGGCGCCGAGGCCTGGTCGGCGGACGGCGCGGCCGTCACCGTCCAGACGCGGGAGTCGGGGTCGTCGCTGCCGGACTGCTCGAGGCCGGGCGTCGCGTCGATGCGGCGGACGAGCTCGGGGTCGGCACGAGGCGCATAGATCGCATCGATGCCGGCAGCGCTGAGCGTCGCGACCGCCGACTCGGTCGACTGCGCCAGCATCCGCCGCACCGCCGCGCCGACCCGGTCGACCTCACGCGTGGACGCCGAGACCGCCTCCTGACCGAGGAACGGTCCGTCGCCGGCGACGACCTCGAGCTCGATGCCCGAGGCGACCCTGCCCGTCACGACCACCGTGTCACCGGGCCGGTCGGCCACGAAGGCGGGCACCACCTCGCGCGGCTGGTCGTCGAGGGGATCGCTCGATCCGCGCGCGAGCCACCAGGCGGCCGTGCCGAGGGGCATCACGAGCGCCACCACGACCGCAGCGGCGACCAGAGGACGCCCGCGGTCGGCGACGGCCGGCACCGCGAGCAGCACGGCGGTCGCGAGACCTCCGATCCACAGCACGGTGGGCACCCCGACCCACGGTGCGACGTCGACGGCGCCCGCGGCCGGCGAGTACGTGACGACCGTGCCGGCCAGCGCGACCCCGAGACCGATCAGCGCGACGGTCCAGGCCAGCTGCACGCCGCCGCGGGTGGCGGACGGCACGAGGGCCAGAACGGCCAGCACGAGCAGCCCGACGGTGAGCCAGCCGGGAGCGGCACCGGGGCCCCCGGCGCGCCCGAGGACGACGTCGTGCACCGCGGCGGTGCCGGGAGTGGGCAGCCCGGCCTCCCACCACATCTGCCACGGACGCAGGGCGCGCTGCGCGAGCCAGGGCCCGAGCAGCACCAGGGGCGTCACGAGCGCGACGACCAGCTGCCGGCTGACCCATCGTCCCTCCGACCACCACAGCACCAGCAGGCCCGCCAGCCCGAGCACCAGCACGATCGGCGCGAAGGCCGACGCCAGCGCCAGCCAGATGCCGAGCCGCAGGGCGAGCTGCCACCCCGGGCGCTCGGCGAGCTGCCAGGCCGTGTTGACGACGATCGGCAGCACCACCAGCGCGACGACCGTGCCGAGGCGTCCTTGTGCCACCGCTCCGGTGGCGACGACCGCCATCGCGTACGCGATCGCCCACACCAGGCGCGGGATGCGGTGCGGGCTGATCTGGCGGCCCAGGCGGTGCGCCGTCATCGCCGCCAGGGGCACCGCGAACACCATCAGGGCGGTCACGACGAGCGACGGGCTCGACCACACCGGGGTCGACACCACGGCGAGCGGCAGCGCGAACAGCGGAGGCAGCGAGGTGCTGCCGAGCCCGATGTCGTGGTGCCCCTCGAACCACAGGCCCCACCACCCACCGGCGGTCGACGGGGACGGCAGCAGCGCGCCGCCCGTGAGGCCGCCGCCGAGCAGGCCACGTCCGGCGACGACCGAGAGCAGCACGAGGGCCACCACGGCGACGAGCCACGGCCGGCGCAGCAGCAGCGACGGCCCGTCGTCGAGGTCGACGGCGTCGTCGGGTGCCTGGTCGAGCGCGGTCGACCGGCGACCGCGCGACGAGACCGTTTCGGGCTTGACGAGGGCCGTGACGGTGTCGCGCAGCACGTCGTAGCCGTGTTGGTAGGGCAGCCAGTACGGCGGGAAGAGGTCGCGGATCGCCTTGTGCGAGCGCCGCCGCGTGCGGGCCCGGCGGCGTCGTGCGCGCAGCAGCCGCAGCGGGTGCAAATACGTCGACCGCAGGGCGAGCAGCTCGTCGCCGGCTGCCTCGGGGTCCTTGCCCACGAGCAGGCCGATGACGCGCACGAGCGAGCCGACGAACAGGCGGACGTACTGCCACACGAAGTGCGGCATGGGCGTGTTGGCCAGCAGCGTGTAGAGCGCCGCACGACGCTGCTCCCAGTGCGGACGGTCTCCGGGAGCGTGCGGACGCGTGCCGCGGCGGCTCGACTCGGCGTGGAAGAGCACCGCGGTGGGCGCCGTCCGCGCGCGGTACCCGGCGCGGGCGAGGCGCCAGCCGAGGTCGATGTCGTCGAAGTGCAGGGGCAGGTCGGGGTCGAAGCCGTCGAGCTCGTCCCAGACGTCGCGGCGCACGAGCATCCCGGCCGTGCTGACGGCGAGCACGTCGCGGGGCCGGTCGTGCTGCCCGGCGTCGGGCTCGCCGGTCTCGAGCCCGGTCTCGCGGGCGCCGGTGGACGTGACGGTCAGGCCGACCTCGAGCAGGCGGCGCAGCGACGGCCACTCGCGGATCTTGGGCCCGACCATCGCGATGTCGGGCTCGGACGTCGCGGTGTCGAGCAGCCCGGACAGGGTGCCGGGCAGCACCGACGCGTCGTCGTGCAGCAGCCAGATCCACGCCGTGTCTGGCAGCTCGGCCAGGCCGATCCGGACGGCGTCGCCGAAGCCCGTGCCGGCCGGGGCCTGCGTGACCCGCTCGGGCCCGAAGAAGTCGGCGAGCAGCTCACCACTGCCGTCCGTGGACCCGACGTCGACGGCCTGCCACGCGGTGGGGGCGTGGAACATGTGCGTCAGCGACGACAGCACCTTGGGCAACCAGCGCGCTCCGTTGTGAGCGACGAGAACGGCACCGACGGTCGGCGGATCGTCGAGCCAATGACGGCCCGTCTGCGCCTCGTCCGTCCCTGCCTCGTCCACAACGGGCAACCCTAGGCCATCTCACCCAACCCCTGGTCGCAATGGAGCGCTCGATCGCGGGACGAGAACCCGACCTGACTTAGCGTGGGGTCGCGCCCGGCAGGCAAGGCGCCGGAGGGAAGGCGTACCGGTCTTGTACGCCGACCGACGAGCAACGCCGCCGGCCGGGATGCGACGCCGCGCTAAGCGCGTTTTTTGAGCTTGCGGCGTTCCCGCTCGGAAAGCCCGCCCCAGATGCCGAAGCGCTCGTCGTGGGCCAGTGCGTAGTCGAGGCACTCGCCGCGGACGTCGCACGTGAGGCAGACCTTCTTGGCCTCGCGGGTCGAGCCGCCCTTCTCGGGGAAGAAGGCCTCTGGGTCGGTCTGGGCGCACAGCGCACGCTCCTGCCACATGAGTTCCTCATCGGGCTCGTGCGACAGTTCCAGATCGAATGACATAGATGGAATTACAGTCCTGTGTCCTCTCACATGTCAAGCCGAATGACAAGATCCACGGAATCTGCGGCGTGTCGCCGCGGCGCTCCGCTGCCCGCCGCAGGGTGAGGACGCACTCCGCGCCACAATGGGCGGATGCGCATCACGCTGATCACCGGCGCCGACGGCGTCGCCTTCGCCCGCGACCTTGCCGGCGCTCTCGGCGCCGCCGACGAGCTGACGGTCGTGGCGCCGATCGTCCGCGACCACTGGTCGGCCTGGCTCAAGGCCTGCCCCGACCTCGACGCCCTGCTCGAGCCCGCGGACACCTCCCCGACGTACGCCGTGGCCGACCGCCTGCGGGCGATCGACTACTCCCCCGCGTGGCAGCGCACGAGCGACCAGACCGTCGCCACCCGCCTCGTCCGGACCGAGCTGATCGGCACGGGCTACTCGCTCTCGCAGGCCACGCTGGCGGCCGCGACCCGCAGTGGGCTGGGCTACCGGGTGCTGCCGATGAGCGACGACCGCGCCGAGCTGCACGTCGTCGTCGAGGGTAAGCAGCCGCGAGCGGTGCACGTCGGCGAGTACCTGGCCGACCCCGGCGCCTACACGCCGACCGAGACGGTGCTCGTCGCGGAGGCCTGGACGGTCTCGCCGTCGGTGGTCGCCCAGCTGCGCGAGACGGACGTCCTGGTGCTCGGCCCGTCCAGCCGGACGCTCGCGGTCGACCCCGTGCTGCGCACGCCGGCCCTGCTCGAGGCGTTGCCCGACTCGGTCCGGGTGATCGTCGTCGACCACGCCGACACCGCCCCGGCCGACCTGGTGCGGGTCGCCGGGCTGCGCGCCGACGACCCGGGCTCGCCCGACTCCGTGCCGGCCGACGTGTCCGCCGTGGTCGCCCGCATCCGTCAGGGGGCCGGCGCATGAGGACGCTCGACCAGCTGCTGCGTGCCGCCGCCGACCCGTCCCAGCCGCTCGTGACCTATTACGACATGGCGACCGGTGAGCGCGTCGAGCTCAGCACCACGACCACGGCCAACTGGGTGGCCAAGACCAGCAACTTCCTGGTCGACGAGCTCGACGTCGAGCCGGGCGCGCGGGTGCGCATCGGGCTGCCCAGCCACTGGCTGACGATGGTGTGGATCCTGTCGGCCTGGAACGTCGGCGCCGCGATCGTCGACCACGACGCCGCGATCGGCGTCAGCGGGCCTGAGCTGCGGGCCGACGAGGAGCACCGCCTCGCGGCCTCGCTGCGCCCGCTCGGAGGACGGTTCGCCGAGCCGCCTGCCGGCTTCGTCGACCTCGGCGCCGAGGTGCCGGGGCACGGCGACCACTTCGTGCCGCTCGACCCTCCTGCCCCCGAGACGCTCGCGGTCGACCTCGGCGGCGTCCGCCGCACGCATGCCGACGTGCTCGCGTCGGCCAGCCCCGTCCGCGACCGCCTGGTCGTCGTGCCAGGTGCGCTGACCCGCGACGTCGACCTGCTCGCGGGCGCCTGCCTCGGGGGCGGCTCGCTGGTCGTCGTGGCGTCCGCCACGTCCGAGCAGATGGCTCGCGTGGCGCAGCAAGAGGGCGGCATCCCGGCCTAGCCCGATCCTCTACACTCGTCCGAGGCTGACGCGGCACGTCCCGGGGCCACGATCGTCTGAACAGTAGGGACTCGACACGCTATGACAATCGCCGACGACGCTGCGCGCGCTGGCCTCACCAAGGTCGGTGGGCGACCGCCGCTGCGCGAGTACGTCACGGAGGTGTGGAACCGGCGCGTCTTCATCTACTCGTTGGCCCGCTTCAAGATCGAGTCCGAGAACCAGCAGAACTCCCTCGGCATGTTCTGGGTCATCCTCAAGCCGCTGCTGAACGCCCTCGTCTACGGCGCCGTCTTCGGCGTGCTGATCGGCCCGGGCGGTCGTCCGCCGCACTTCGTCGAGTTCCTGATCATCGGCATCTTCGTGTTCGAGTTCTTCTCGCAGTCGTGGACGGCTGGCGGCAAGGCCATCACGAGCAGCTCGGCCCTGGTGCAGAGCCTGGCCTTCCCCCGCATGGTGCTGCCGCTCGCGGCCGTCGTCGAGCGGTTCTTGAAGTTCCTGCCGACCGTGGCGATCATGCTGGTGTTCCTGATCGTCACGGGCAACCCGATCTCGTGGCACTGGCTGCTCATCATCCCGGCCATCGCGCTGTTCTTCGTCTTCACCTGCGGGCTCGTGCTCGTGACGGCACGCCTGTGCGTGCACTGGCGCGACCTCAACAACTTCCTGCCGTTCATCACGCGGTTCTTCTTCTACACGACCGGCATCTTCTTCAGCATCGAGGAGCGGTTCGGCCCCAAACCGCCGTCGGCCGCCCACCCCGACGGCCTGCCCGGGCATCCGTGGCTCGTGACGCTGACCGACTACCAGCCCGTGCACGAGTTCCTGAGCCTCGTCCGGTCAGCCCTGCTGGACGGGCCGACCTACGAGACCAACAGTGCCTACTGGCTGTACGCCACGCTGTGGACCGTGCTCCTGTTCTCCTTCGGGGTCTGGTTCTTCTGGCGGGCCGAGGAAAGGTACGGACGTGTCGACTGAGTCCCACGACGAGTTCAGGTCCCTCGACGACGTCGGCCCACGTCTGCCGCCCCCGGTCAAGCCGACCGGCGACCGAGCACCCGTCGTGATCGTCGACGACGTGCACGTCGAGTACAAGGTCTTCGCCACCGGCAAGCGTCCGTCCGCTGCCGACCGCAAGTCGCTGAAGCTGCGCGGACGCGGCAAGCAGATGCGCACCGTGCACGCGCTCAAGGGCGTGTCGTTCACGGCCAAGCAGAACGACAGCATCGGCATCATCGGCACCAACGGCTCCGGCAAGTCGACCCTCATGCGAGCCATCGCCGGGCTCACCCCCACCAGCAGCGGAGCGATCTACTCCCAGTCCCGCCCCAGCCTTCTCGGCGTGGGCGCCGCGCTGCTCAAGGACCTGTCGGGCGAGCGCAACGTGATCCTCGGCGGCCTCGCGATGGGCTTCACCATGGAGGAGATCGAGGAGCGCTACGACGAGGTCGTGTCGTTCGCCGGCATCGAGAAGTTCATCGACCTGCCCATGCGTGCCTACTCATCGGGCATGACCGCACGACTCAAGTTCGCGATCGCGAGCATGGCCACGCACGAGATCCTCATCGTCGACGAGGCCCTGGCCGTCGGAGACCGCAAGTTCCGTCAGCGCAGCGAGGCACGCATCCGCGACATCCGCGACAACGCGGGCACGGTGTTCCTCGTCAGCCACTCGATGCAGTCGATCAAGGACACGTGCAGCCGCGTCATCTGGCTCGACCAGGGCACGCTGATCATGGACGGCGATCCCGACGAGGTCATCCGCGAGTACCACAAGGCCCAGGACAAATAACCCCAGCGCGCTGAGCTCGCTGGGCACCTCGACCCGACCACGGGCCGAGCGAGCGCAGCGAGCGACGGCAGGCGCCCAGGCGAAGCCTGGCAGCCGTGAGGAACGAACGGCTGGAGCGGCGACGAAGGAGCCGCGCGCCTCAGCAGGCGGTCTGCAGGTCCTCGGCGTTGTTGGCCGCGCGGCCCTCGGTGGGCGACTGGGTCGTGGGTGTCGTCGGCGGGGGCGTGGTCGGTGTGGACGTCGTCGCGGACGGGGCACCGCTGCTGGCGGCACCGGCGGCCGGCTTCTTGGCGTCGCCCTCCGACTCGTTGATCGCGGTCTTGATCGCGGCGTGGATCGCGTCGAAGTCGGGCGTCTGGGTGTTGAACTGCGGCGGGACGATCGAGACCGTGCGGATCTGCTTGCCGCGCGCCTTCAGGGCCAGGTCGGCGAAGCGGCCGAGCTCGCTCTGCGGGATGTTGGTGCTCAGCAGCTGCTTGCCCGAGCTGGCGATCTTCGTGGCGTTGGTCAGCACCTTGGCGGGGCTGAGCTGGTCGGCCATGGCCGCCATCAGGCACTTCTGGCGCCCCATGCGCGCGTAGTCGTCCGACTGCACCCGGCTGCGGGCGTACCAGAGCGCCTTCTGCCCGTTGAGCTTCTGCTGGCCCGGCTCGATGTAGACGTTCTTGTAGGCGTCGTCGTGGCCGAACATCGCGATGCGGCTCTTGACGTCCATCTCGACGCCGCCCACGGCGTCGACGAGTCCCTTGAAGCCGTTGAGGTTGACCATGATGTAGTAGTTGATCGTCAGGTCGGTGGCGCCCTCGATCGCGTCGATCGTGCCGTCGAGGCCCGGATCCTTGCTGTCGGGGTAGAGGTCCTTGCGGTCCTGCGCCATCGTGTGCACCGCGTTGAGCAGGCACTCGTCGCCGCAGTTGTAGCCGTACGGGTAGACCTTGGCCAGCGGCGAGTCCTTGCGGAACGGCACGTTCTCGAGGTTGCGCGGCAGCGAGACCATGACCGACTTGCCGGTGTCGGCGTCGATGCTCAGCACCGTCATCGAGTCGGGACGGATGCCGGTGCGGTCCTCACGGGCGTCGGAGCCGAGCAGCAGGATGTTGAAGCGGCCCGCCAGGGGCTCGGACGTCTTGGTCTCGGGGAAGACCTCCTGCACGACGCTGCGCTGCACCTGGATGAGCTGTGACGCGAACGCCGTCGAGCCGGCGACGCTGCCGATGATGGCCAGGTTGACGATCGTCACGACCGCGGCGCGGGCGAACGTCAGGCGCACAGGTGAGCCGAGCCGCCAGGCATCGACGAACAGCACGAGCCACAGCAGCACCAGCACGACCATCGCGACCCTCGTGCCGAGCAGCACGTCGGGATCGGTGAACCATCCCAGCACGCGCGCGCGGTCGCTGCGGAACGTGGCGAACACGTACGCGGCGCCGCCGATCGCGGCCAGCCAGCCGACGATCGCGGTCCATCCGATCGCCCGCTTGCCGAGCGCGACCTGGGCCGAGCCGGGCACGACCATGGTCATCAGGCACAGCGTCAGGACGCGGCGGAACCGGACACGCGGCGAGTCCAGGTGGCGGTCCTGGTAGCCGCGGCCCAGCAGGGTGGCCCGATGCGTCATGATTCCTCGTCGTGGTGGCCGGCGGGCGGTCGTCGCCGGGCGAGACTCCCATTATCCCTGATGCCGGTGGCAACGACGAACCCCACGGCAGATCTCAGGCAGTCCTCAGCGAGGCCGTCAGCACGCGGAGGCCAGATCCGAGCTCTGGTTGGCCTGGACGGGATCCTTCTTCTGCTCGGCCGCCTTCTGCTCGACCTTCTGCTCCGCGGTCGCGGGCATGGCCAGGGCAGCGGTCGCCAGGTGCGACTTCGCGGCCGCGTTGGTGCCCTCGGCCTCGTCGATCGCGGCGTCGATCATGTCGCGGACCTTCACGTAGTCGGGGTTGCCGGTGTAGATCACGGGCGGCACGAGCGACACGGTCGAGACCTTCTGCGACTTGGCCTTCAGGGCGAGGTCCATGAAGACGTCGAGGTCCTTCTGGGGGATGTCGGTGCTGAGCAGCTCCTTGCCCGAGCTGGCGATCTTGCCGACGTTGAGCAGCACCTTCTTCGGGCTCAGCTGCTGCATCATCGCGTTCATGACGCACTTCTGGCGGCCCATGCGCGAGAAGTCGTTGTTCTGCACGCGGCTGCGCGAGTACCAGAGCGCCTGGTCGCCGGTCAGCTTCTGTTTGCCGGCCTTGATGTAGCCACGGATCGGCGAGCCGATGCCGCCGATCGCGGTGCGCTCGCGGACGTTCATCGTCACGCCGCCGACGGCGTCGACGAGCTTGGCGAAGCCCTTCATGTTGACCATCGCGTAGTAGTTGAGCTTGAGGCCCGTGATCTCCTCGACCGCGTCCATCGTCGCCCTGATGCCCGGCGACTTGGTGCCGTAGCGGTCGGCGTGGTCGTTCGCCCACGTGTTGACCGAGTTGAGGTAGCAGCCCTCGCAGTCGAAGCCGTTGGGGAACTCCTTGTCCATGACCGTGCCGGGCTTGAACGGGACGTCCTGCAGGTTGCGGGGCAGGCCGATCAGCACCGTGCGACCGGTGTCCTTGTCGATCGAGGCCACCGTCAGCGAGTCGGGGCGCACGCCGCTGCGGTCGGGGCCGGAGTCGCCGCCGAGCAGCAGGACGTTGTAGCGGCCCGACTCGGGGGCCGAGGTCGTGCTGGCCGAGAAGACCGTGCCGACGAACGACTGCGACGTGCTGACCATGTGAGCCGCGAAGAACATCGCACCGGCTGTGACGAAGCACAGCGCGCTGTTGAGGCCCGTCATCCACAGGCGGTGGCGGCGGCCCATCTCGAGCGGGCGGCCGAGGCGCCAGGCATCGATCATCAGCGCGACCCACGCGATCGCGCCGGCGATGAGCGTCCACCGCCCGAGGGTCAGCAGCGTCGAGTTGGTCATGAGCGAGAACAGGCCGGTGCGCGACGTCAGGGAGACGACCAGCAGCACCAGGCCGGCGACGAGGAAGCCGAGCCAGACGCGCAGGCTGATGCGTCCGACGCGCTTGTCGCCGGCGACGAGCTGGGCCGAGCCGGGCATGACGAGGGTCATGGCCATGAGCGTCAGGGCGCGGCGGAACTGGATGCGGGCCGAGGTGTCGGCCGGACGGTCGTACGAACCGCCCAGGACACTCGTGGGGACGTCAGACATGGGGTCCTCGCGAAGAAATGGGGAAGAAGCTGAGGTGGTCTCAGTATTCACACAAACCCTCAATCGGAGGTTGAGGGCGCGCCGCGACGCGCCGTCGATTTTTCCCGCGCGGCCCGGCCTCGGGCTGCGGCTGGCGGCGGGCACGGTCCGGTACGGTCGTCTGCATGTCAGACCAGCGCCCCCAGGGCAACTACGGGTGGCTCTACGGCGAGGACGAGACCACGCGCGCGACGCCCAGCACGAGTGCCTCCGCGCGTCCGTCCGAACGACCCTCGTCCCAGCTCCCGCCGCCCGACCTGCCGCCGCCCGGGCGCCGCGGCGGAGGGCCTGCCCCCACCTCGGGCGACGAGCCGCCCCGTCCCAAGAAGCGACGCACCAAGCGGCGCGTCGCCGGCATCCTCGTGCTGGCCTGGATCGTGTTCCTCGTCGCCGTGCCCGTGTGGGCCTGGGGCAAGATCGAGAAGGTCGACGCCGATCCGGGCGGCGACCGTCCGGCCGAGCAGCCGGGCACGACCTACCTGATGGTCGGCTCCGACAGCCGGCGCGGTCTCACCAAGGCCGAGCAGAAGGAGCTGTCGACCGGCGGCGACGGCGGAGGACGCGGACGCACCGACACCATCATGCTGCTGCACACGGGAGCCGGGCCCGACGTGCTGATGTCGATCCCCCGCGACTCCCTGGTGCAGATCCCCGGCTACGGCCGCACCAAGATCAACGCGGCCTACGCGTACGGCGGGCCCAAGCTGCTGGTCAAGACGATCGAGGACAACACCGGCATCCGGGTCGACGACTACGTCGAGGTCGGCTTCGGCGGCCTGGTCAAGGTCGTCGACTCCCTCGGCGGTGTCGAGATCTGCCCGACGAAGGACATCAAGGACAAGGACTCCGGTCTCGACGTCAAGAAGGGCTGCCAGACCGCCGACGGCCGCACCGCACTGGCGTACTCGCGCAACCGCCACTCGTACGCGACGCAGGACATCCAGCGCGTCCAGAGCCAGCGCGAGGTGCTGGGCTCGATCGCCGGCGAGGCCAAGTCGCCGTGGACCGTGCTCAACCCGCTGCGCTACGCCAAGGTCGCCTCCGGCGCCTCGGGGTCGCTGACGATCGGTGAGGACGTCGGACCGATCTCGCTCGGCAGGTTCGCGCTGGCGCTGTCGTCCTCGATGGGCGGCAAGGGGCTCAACTGCACGGTCCCGCTGCGTGACTTCGCGGTCACGTGGGACCCGCAGCGCGCCCCCAAGATGTTCGACCTGATCGCGAAGGACCAGAGCGACCAGATCGGTTCGCTGTGCACCAAGGACGGCCTGCCCAAGTAGTCGCCGTGGCGGTCCTCGTGGTCGCCGCCCGGCGG
The DNA here is from genome assembly GCF_003586285.1 of Aeromicrobium endophyticum. Taxonomy (GTDB): domain Bacteria; phylum Actinomycetota; class Actinomycetes; order Propionibacteriales; family Nocardioidaceae; genus Aeromicrobium; species Aeromicrobium endophyticum. The sequence continues at coordinate 103,930 of NZ_QUBR01000001.1, forward strand.
CCACCAGGTGCTCGATAGGTTGTGACGCATGACCTCAGTCGACGACTCCCCCGCTGACCAGAACCCCGGCGCGCACGCCTACGGCCTGGCGACGCTGACCGACGATGGCACCGTCCTCGACGTCTGGTACCTCGAGCCGCGGCTCGGCCCCGCCCCCGAGCGCGAGCTCGAGCCGGCCGAGCTGACGGTGCTCGAGGGTCGCGACGACGTCCGCCAGGTCACCAAGGCCGTCGTGCTCACCCGCATCGACGACCTGCAGGCCGCCCCGTCCGACGCGTACGACGTCTGGCTCCGGCTGCACCTGCTGTCGCACCGCCTGGTCCGGCCCCACGGGCTCAACCTCGACGGGCAGTTCGGCCTGCTCGCCAACGTCGTCTGGACGTCGATCGGTCCGTGCGCCGTCGCCGACTTCGAGGCCACCCGTGCCCGGGCGCGCGCCGCGGGCCAGCACGTGCAGGTCACCAGCGTCGACAAGTTCCCACGGATGACCGACTACGTCATCCCCACGGGCGTGCGCATCGGCGACGCCGACCGTGTGCGCCTCGGCGCTCACCTCGCCGAGGGCACGACCGTCATGCACGAGGGCTTCGTCAACTTCAACGCCGGCACGCTCGGGCACGCGATGGTCGAGGGACGCATCTCGGCCGGCGTCGTGGTCGGAGACGGCTCCGACGTCGGCGGCGGTGCCTCGATCATGGGCACGCTGTCCGGCGGCGGCAAGGAGGTCATCCGGGTCGGCGCGAACTGCCTGATCGGCGCCAACGCCGGCATCGGCATCTCGCTCGGCGACGACTGCGTCGTGGCGGCCGGCACCTACGTCACGGCCGGGTCGAAGGTCACGACGCCCGACGGATCGGTGGTCAAGGCGTCCGAGCTGTCCGGCCAGGACGGCATCTTGTTCATCGTCGACAGCCAGACCGGCGTGCTCGAGGCACGGCCCCGCGGCGGTCGTACCGGCATCGAGCTCAATGCGGCGCTGCACGCCAACTAGGGCGCCGGCGTGAGGCTGCGCTGGTTCGTCGTGCTCGGCCTCGTCGTCGCGGCGGTGCTGTTCGGCACCGTCGTGCGCGACCGCGCGCCCCTGCGTGCCGAGTTCTGCGTCGCGAAGGTCGGCGACACCCGCGCCCAGCTCGACCTCGAGCAGGGCCGCTGGGTCTCGCTCATGGCCGCGCTCGCGCAGCAGCGGGGGCTTCCGCCGCGCGCCACCACGATCGCGATCGCGACGGCGTTCCAGGAGTCGAAGATCCACAACATCGACTACGGAGACCGCGACTCGGTCGGGCTGTTCCAGCAGCGTCCGTCGCAGGGCTGGGGAACCACGGCGCAGCTGATGGACCCGCACTACGCGATCGGCGAGTTCTACGATGCCCTGGTCAAGGTCGACGGCTACCAGGACATGGACATCAACGATGCCGCCCAGCTCGTGCAGCGGTCGGGGTTCCCCGAGGCGTACGCCCAGCACGAGGACTACGCCCGCGCACTCGCCTCGGCCCTGCGCGGCTACAGCCCGGCGGCGTTCACCTGCCAGGTCAACCCGACCAGCATCGGGAGCACGACGGCCGTCGTCGAGGACGTCGAGAAGGCCTTCGGGGACATCCGGGTCGTCCGCGACGGCGACGAGGCGTCGTACCCGCTCAGCGGCCGGGCGGCCGACGTCGACGCCCGCGGCTGGGCCATCGCGCAGTACCTGGTCGGCCAGGCCTCGTCGCTCGGCATCAGCGAGGTGTCGTTCGACGGCCGTCGGTGGACGTCCACCGACTCGGCCAAGGGCTGGGTCGACGACTCGGCCGCGTCGTCGACGGTCGTCCGCGTCTCCACCAACTGAGCCCTCGCCGGCCCGGGGCGGCGGTCGTCAGGCGGTGAGGCGCTGGACGGCTGAGGCGACCCGCTCGTCGGTGGCCGTGAACGCGATGCGCACGTGGCGGGCGCCTGCGGGGCCGTAGAAGTCGCCGGGCGCGGCCAGGATGCCCCGCTCGGCCAGCCACGCGATCGTGTCGCGGCACGGCTCGCCGCGCGTCACCCACAGGTAGAGCGCTCCCTCGGAGTGCTCGACGGTGAACCCCGCCGACGTGAGGGCGGCCCGCAGGTCGGCGCGACGGGACGCGTAGCGCTCGCGCTGCTGCGTGACGTGCTCGTCGTCGGCCAGGGCAGCGGTCATCGCCGCCTGCACGGGCGTGGGCAGCATGAAGCCCAGGTGCTTGCGCACCGCGAGCAGCTCGGCGACGACGGCCGGGTCACCGGTGACGAAGGCGTCGCGGTAGCCGGCCAGGTTCGACCGCTTCGACAGCGAGTGCACGGCCAGCAGGCCGTCGAACGTCCCGCCGCAGATGTCGGGGTGCAGCACCGACACGGGCTCACCCTCCCAGGCGAACTCGAGGTAGCACTCGTCGGAGACCAGCAGGGCGCCGCAGTCGCGGGCGAACTCGACGACCTTGCGCAGGTGGTCGGCCCCGAGGATCTGCCCGTGCGGGTTCGCCGGTGAGTTGACGTAGATCAGCGCGGGCCGCCGAGGACCGATCGCGACCGTGGAGTCGGCGGCCAGCACCTGGCAGCGGGCGTAGCGCGCCCCGACCTCGTAGGTGGGATAGGCCAGCTCGGGGAAGACCACGAGGTCGTCCGGGCCGAGGCCCAGCTGCGTCGGCAGGTTGGCGATGAGCTCTTTCGACCCGACGGTCGGCAGCACCTGGGACGCGCTCAGCCCCGTGATGCCGAAGCGCCGCTCGAGCCAGTCGACGGCGGCCTGGCGCAACGACTCGGGGCCCAAGACCGTCGGGTAGCCGGGAGCGTCCGCGGCCGCCACGAGGGCGTCGCGGGCGACGTCGGGCGTCGGGTCGACGGGGGTGCCGATCGACAGGTCGACGATGCCGCCGGGGTGCTCGCCCGCTCGCTGCTTGGCGCCGGCGAGCGTGTCCCACGGGAACTCGGGGAACCGCGCCGACACTCCGGATGTGTCCGTCACGCCCACGTGCGACTACTCCTGGTTCTGCGGGGGCAGCGCGTCGATCATCGGGTGATCCTTGTCGATCACGCCGAGCTTGGCCGCACCGCCGGGCGAGCCGAGGTCGTCGAAGAAGTTGACGTTGGCGTCGTAGTAGTCCTTCCACTCCGGCGGCGTGTCGTCCTCGTAGAAGATCGCCTCGACCGGGCAGACGGGCTCGCAGGCACCGCAGTCGACGCACTCGTCGGGGTGGATGTAGAGCATCCGCTTGCCCTCGTAGATGCAGTCGACGGGACACTCGTCCACACACGCGCGGTCCTTGATGTCCACACACGGCTGGGCGATCACGTACGTCACTGTCTGTTCCCCTTCGACGAGGCTCGGCGAGCCTGACCAGTATCGCGCCCGGGCGGACGCAGCCGGCAGTTAGGTTCGCCTCAACGGCATGGAAGTCTTGAACCATGACTCTAGACGCTCCCGCGGTCGGTTCACGCATCGTCGTGCGGCATGAGACGGGTGGCGTCGGGCCGACCGGCGGGCCGCAGATGACCGACGTCGTCGGACACGTGCTGGCCGTCGATGCCTCGTCCGTCACGATCGAGCAGCGCGACGGACGCACGCGCGTGGTCGAGCTGGCCACGGTGGTGACGTGGAAGACGGTTCCCGACCGTCCCACACGGCGGCGCCGCGCGGTGGCGATCGATCCCGACGAGCTGACCCGCATCACGTCACGCGGCTGGCCCGCGACCGAGTCGCGCCTCCTGGGCGAGTGGGAGCTGCGCTCGGCCGGACGCTTCACCGGTCGCGCCAACTCCATCGCGATGACCGGGTCCCCCGGCCTGCCGCTCGCCGAGGCGCTGACGCGCGTGGTCGAGTTCTACCGCGAGCGCTCGGCCCCGGCTCTCGCGCAGGTCGTCGTCGGATCGGAGAACGACCGCCGGCTCGACGAGGCCGGTTGGACGCCGATGGCCGGCTACCACGGCGGCGCCGTCGTGCAGGTCGCCGACCTGGACGCGTCGTACCCCGTCGACCCCGAGGCGCGCGTCTCGTCCACGGCCGACGACGAGTGGCTCTCCCACTACGGACGCGTCGACGACCCGCGGGCGGCGCGTGCCGTCATGGAGGCGCCCGCGCGGGTCGGCTTCGTCTCGATCGGCTCGCCGGTCGTCGCCATCGGACGCGTCGTCGTCACGGGCGAGTGGGCCGGCCTGTCGGCCGTCGAGGTCGTGCCGGAGGCCAGGCGGCAGGGATTGGCCCGTCGCATCGTCGAGACGTCGCTCGCCTGGGCGGTCGAGCACGGAGCCGACAAGGCGTACCTGCAGACCATGCGCAGCAACGAGGCGGCGCTGGCGCTGTACCGGCCGTTCGGCTTCGTCGACCACCACGACTACCTCTACCGCGAGCCGGGCCGCTAGTCGTCCTTGCGGCGTGCCGGGGCTAGTCGTCCTTGGGCTTGGGCTTCTTGCCGCAGACGACGCGGTCGGCGGCCTGGTAGTTGGCGGTGTCGGTCTCGGACTTGGCCTTCTTGCCGTCCTTGAAGAACGTGCGGTAGATGTCGATGTCGAAGCCCGCGACCGGCCCCTGCGGCACGCACCGGTCGGTGTCGTCGTACTGGGTGCCGGGCGCCCGGCCGTTGCGGCGCGGCGACGCGCCGGCCTCGATCTTGTCCCAGACCTTGGTGCTCCACAGCTCGACGTGCATCTCGCCGGCCGACGACGGGGTGCTCTTCTTGACGTACGACCGCACCAGCACGCCGTAGTCGGTGGGATTCTTCCAGCGCAGGTCGAGGCTGCCGAAGTAGACCGTGGCCTCGCGGCCGACCGGGTAGCGGTCGATGTAGAAGGCGTGCGGATGGTGCTCGACGTCGTCCATGCCCCCGAAGAAGCCGGCGTTGTACATCGTCGTCGCGACCTGCGAGACGCCACCACCGAGCTCTTCGCGGAAGACCCCGCCGTTGATGACGGTGCCGGTCGTGAAGCCGTTGGCGACGGTGCGCTCGCCCACGACGTCGTTGAAGCTGAACGTCTCGCCCGGCTTGACCAGGGTGCCGTCCATCAGCTCGGCGGCACGGCCCTGGTTGATGTTGCGGTACTCCGCGTACGGGAAGGTGGTCGTGAACTCACCGACCTTCTCGGTGATCTTGAGCGCCTCGGCGTCGGCGGTCGTGAACTGCGGCTGGACGACCTTGGCCTCGACCGTGACCGAGCGCTCGGCTCCGGTGCGGGTGAGCGCCGGGACGAGCGCGGTGGCCATCTCCTCGGGCTGCAGGCCGAGGCCCTCCTTGCCCGGCACGACGACCGGCTTGCCGTCCTTGATGACGACCGTGGCGTCGACGGCCTTGGTGCCGATGCCGGTGGTGGAGTCGGTCAACGGCTGTGCCAGCTTCTCGGGGTCGAGGACGGGCGCGAGCGAGCCGTCGACGACCTGGACCGTCAGCGCCGGCGCGTAGGCGGTGACGGGCAGTGGCACCGAGGTGTCACCCACCTGCAGCGTCACGGGACCGCTGACGGCCGGCTCGGCGATCTGCGTCATCGCCGCGGCCAGGCCGTCGGCGTCGACGGTCGGCTCGACCGGCGCCGTGCGCACCTCGACCGGCTCGTCGCTGACGAGGTAGGCGGCCCGGACGGCGTCGGCGGTGTCGGAGCGGGTCACGACCAGACCGGCCTTCGGCTGGCGGGCCTTGGGCGTGGCGTCCGGGAAGGTGATCTGCGGCTCGACGACCTCCTGGTCGACGCTCTCGCTGATGGCCGCGATCGCGCTCTCGAGGGCCGGCTCGTCGACGTCGAGGGCCGGGGGGTGGTCCTTGCCGCCCGTGAGGAGCGCGACCATGTCGCGGGGGTCCCAGCTGCGCGCTCCCCCGGCCTCGGCGACCGACCGGTCGACGTCGAGGGCAAGACCCGCGTCGGCCGGCTTGATCGTGAACGTCTTCTTGCCGTACGTCAGCTCGATCTCGCGATCGGTGCGCTGTCCGAGGGTCGACTCGAGGGTGCGGCGCGCCTCGGCCGGCGACGCGCCGGAGACGTCCACGCCACCGATCGTGGTGTCTGCGGGCAGACGGCTGCCGGTGAGGAAGTAGCCCGCGACGTAGGCGCCGCCGACCAGCACGAGCACGGCGAGCAGCAGGTAGCGGCCGACGTGGCGAGACGTCTTGGAGTCGGCGTCGGCGGGTGCCGGGGTCTCGTCGGACGCCACGGGGGCAACGGCCGGGGCGGGACGGTCGTCCCAGTTGTCGCTCACGGCGTGGGCGGGGATGACGAAGTCGTCGCGGTCGGCGTGCGACGCGGCGGGCTGCGCCTCGTCCGGGGTGACGGGCTCTGGCTCGGGTTCCGGCTCCGGCTCGGGTTCCGGCTCCGGCTCGGGCTCGGGCTCGGGCTCGGACACCTCATCGCCGGTCAGGTCGAGCTCGTCGGTCTCGACGACCAGCCCGGTCTCGGGGTCGACGGTCACCTCGTGCGGAGGCGCCTGATCGTCAGCGTCCTCGCTCGGCCGATCGGGCTTCTCGTCGGTCATCTATCTCTCCCCTGGATGATCGTCTCGCGCGAGATCCCGGCAGCTCAGCGGCGGTGCGGGCCCCGAAAAGCTGTGCGTCCCCCGACGCGATCATGGCCCGAGCCTAGTTCGCGCCGCCACCGCGAGCACGATGACCCCCAACGACGCGGCCGTGAAGACCAGGCCCAACCAGTCGGACGCCACCAGGTAGCTGTCGCCCTGCGACCACTGCAGGATCAGCAGGGCACCCGCCCAGCCGAGTGCCAGCCAGGCCCCGCCGATGCGCATCACCTCGCCTGCGGCGACGGTGACCAGCGCCGTGACCACGACGACCGCGACGAGCCCCCACGGCCACGTGACGCCGCCCGCGACCCACACCTGCCGGTGCACGACGGCGCCCAGCAGGCAGAGGTAGGCCCCGACGACGACGAGGGCCGCCCGCAGCACGACGGCCTACAGCCCCGCGAAGAGGTCTTCCTCGAGCCCGCTCTCGCCCACCGGACCACGGGCCCCCTTCACGAGGCGGTAGTGCTCGCTGCCCCACACGACGGCGGCCATGTCCATGCCGCCGGCGAAGAACATGCCGTCCTCGGTGATCTGGCTGCGGTGCGCCTTCATGGCGGCGAGCTTGGCCTGCACGTGCTCGGACGACTCGACGACGGCGTCGAGCTGATCCTCCTCGATCGCGAACGGGGGCAGGTTGTCGACCTCGACGCCCTCGAACGTCGTGGTGTCGCCCGAGGCCCGGATGGCGGAGATGCTCTCGCGGAACTTCGCCGCCGACATCGCCATCCAGTAGATCTTCGGGACGTCCCACGCCTCGCCGAGGTCGGGACGGTACGAGCGGGCGGCCGCCAGGTCGGCGCCGTAGTGGGCGACGCGGTGGGCCTGGACGTGGTCGGGGTGGCCGTAGTTGCCGAAGTCGTCGTACGTCACGAGCACCTGCGGGCGGACCTCGCGGATGATCGCCACCAGCTCGTCCGCCGCCTCGCGCAGGTCTGCGTTCCAGAAGGCGTTGTCGTGGATCTCGTCGGCGGCCGTCGCGTGGCCGTTCTCGTCCCACTTCATGCCGGAGTCGCGGAAGCGTCCGGCGCCGCCCAGCAGACGGTGGTCGGTGACGCCCAGCTGCGCCATCGCGTCGGCCAGCTCGCCGGCGCGGTGCTCGCCCAGGGCGTCGTCGCGATCGGCCGCCAGGTGCTCGAGCTCGGGCACCAGGATCTCGCCCATCTCGCCCAGCGTGCAGGTCACCAGCGTCACGTGGGCGCCCTCGGCGACGTACTTGGCCATGGTCACGCCGTTGTTGAGCGACTCGTCGTCCGGATGGGCGTGGACGAGCAGCAGGCGGCGGTCGGCGGAGGTCATGGAGCAAGGCTACTGGCCGGGACGCGTCGGCCGACGGCGACAATGATTGACTCGGGGCATGACCGTCTCGTACCCCCGCCTGGCCGCCCGGACGCTGCGCTTCACCCTTGGGATCCCCCGCTCCATCACGGTGTCGCCCGACGGCGCCACCGTCCGCTACATCCGCACCCCCGACGGTGTCACCCGCACCGGACAGCTGTGGGAGCACGACGTCGCGACGGGCGTCGAGACGGTGCTCGTCGACCCCGTCGAGCTGCTCGGCGACGCAGGTGAGCAGCTGTCGGCCGAGGAGCGTTCGCGGCGCGAGCGCAGTCGCGAGTCGGCGGCCGGCCTGGTGGCCTACGACGTCGACGCCACCGGACGATGGGCGTGCTTCGCGCTCTCCGGACGCCTGTGGGCCGTGCACCTGGGAGCCAAGGCCGTCACGGCGCTGCCGAGCGTCGGCGCCGTCATCGACCCCCACCTCGACCCGACCGGCCGCCGCATCGCGTACGCCTCGGGCGGCGCGCTGCGCGTGATCGGCGTCGACGGCGAGGACGAGAGGGCCCTGGTGTCGCCGGAGTCCGAGACCGAGGTGTGGGGGCAGGCCGAGTTCATCGCCGCCGAGGAGATGGACCGCCACCGCGGGTTCTGGTGGGCGCCCGACGGGAAGTCGCTGCTGGTCGAGCGCTACGACGTCGCGCCGGTCGAGACGTGGTTCGTCGCCGACCCCGAGAACCCCGAGCGCGAGCCCGTCGCCCAGCGCTACCCCGCCGCCGGCACCGACAACGCCGTGGTCACCCTGTGGCACGTCGGCCTCGACGGCAGCCGTACCGAGGTCGTCTGGGACCACGACGCCTACGAGTACCTGGGCCGCGTCTCGTGGACTCCCCACGGCGACCCGCTGCTGCAGGTGCTGACCCGCGACCAGACGTCGTCGCAGGTGCTGTCGGTCGACGTCTCCACGGGGGCCACGTCGGCGCTGCGCGCCCTCGCCTCCGACGCGTGGGTCGAGCTGACCGCCGCACCGCGGTGGACGCCCGACGGCCGGCTCGTGACGGTCGAGGCCGACTCGTCGTGGCGGGTCGTGGTCGACGAGGTGCCGGTGACGCCCGAGGGGTGGCAGGTGCGCTCGATCGTCGAGACCTACGACGACTGCGTCGTCGCGACGGCGTCCGACGAGCCGGCCGAGGTGCAGGTCGTCCGCTTCGGCTTCGACGGATCGGTCACCTCGCTCACCGAGGGCGAGGCCGTGCACAACGCCGTGGTCGGCGGCCCGACGACCGTCGTCGTGCGGTCGGCGCTCGACGCCGTCGGCACCACCGTGACGGTGCACCGCGAGGGCGTCGCCGAGCCGGCGTCGATCGCCGTCGTCTCGGAGCCCGCACCGTTCGATCCCCGGGTCACGATGCTGCGTGCCGGTGAGGACGACATCCGCACGGCGGTGCTGTTCCCGCGTGACCACCAGCCGGGCTCGCGGCGTCTGCCGGTGCTGATGGACCCGTACGGCGGCCCCGGTGCCCAGCGCGTGCTGGCGTCCGCGAGGGCGTTCCTCGAGGCGCAGTGGCTCGCCGACCAGGGCTTCTGCGTCGTCGTCGCCGATGGTCGCGGCACCCCGGGCCGCGGTCCCGCCTGGGAGCGCATGCTGCACCACGACTTCGCCGGCGTGACCCTCGACGACCAGGTCGTCGCGCTGCACGCCGTCGCCGAGGCGTACCCCGACGACGTCGACACGTCGCGCGTCGGCATGACGGGCTGGTCGTACGGCGGGTACCTCTCCGCCCTCGCGGTCCTGCGGCGTCCGGACGTCTTCCACGTCGCGGTAGCCGGTGCACCGGTGACCGAGTGGCGGCTCTACGACACCTGCTACACCGAGCGCTACCTCGGCGACCCCCGCACGCAGCCGGAGGTCTACGACCGCAACTCGCTGATCCCCCTGGCCTCGCAGCTCGAGCGTCCGCTGATGCTGATCCACGGCCTGGCCGACGACAACGTCGTGGCGGCGCACACCCTGCGCCTGTCGTCGGCGCTGCTGGCGGCCGGCAAGCCGCACACCGTCCTGCCGCTGTCGGGCGTCACCCACATGACGCCGCAGGAGGTCGTGGCCGAGAACCTCAAGCTGTTGCAGGTCGGCTTCCTGAAGGAGCACCTGAACGCCTGAACCCGACCGAGGCTCAGCGCCTCGGCTGCTGGGGCAGCGGAGGGGGCTCCGGGGCCGGGCGGCTGTCTCCGGTGAGCCAACCGCCGTGGACGTCGACCAGCTCGGCTGCTCGGGCGTCGAACGGCTCGACCGCCAGCACCCAGCCGCGGTCGTCCCAGTCCTCCTCGCCGGCGAAGGCCTCGCGGCGCAGCGTCGTCGCGTAGCCCTCGGCCTCGAGGGCCGACACCAGCTCGTCCGCGTCGCCGTCCTCGTCGAAGTAGACCTCACCCATGGCCACATCGTAGGATGGCTGCGCATCTGCCCCCGACGACGAGGTCACCAGTCCGTTGAAGCTCTGAGGTCCGTCCCCGCCCGCACCCGTCCACGACGGTGCGCGCGATCCCGCCGACCTCATGGAGCATCCGATGCGTGCATCTCTGTCGATCAACCATCTCTCGTTCAGCTGGCCCGACGGCTCGACCGTCCTCGACGGTCTCGACCTGTCGGTCGGTCCCGGACGCCACGGCCTCGTCGGCCTCAACGGCTGCGGCAAGTCGACCCTCCTGCGTCTCGCCGCCGGTGATCTGACGCCGCACGACGGCTCCGTCGTCGTCGACGGCGGGCTCGGCTACCTGCCCCAGGACCCCGGCGTCGACCCGACCCGCACCGTCGCCGACGTGCTGGGCGTCTCGGCGACCCTCGCGGCGCTCGCGCGGGTCGAGTCCGGCGACGTGCGGCAGGACGACCTCGACCTGCTGGCCGACGGCGACGGCTGGGACGTGGCCGAGCGGACCGAGGCCGAGCTGTCACGGCTCGGGCTGGGCCACGTCGGCCTCGACCGACCCATCGGCACGGCCTCGGGTGGCGAGCTGGTGCTGCTGTCGCTGACCGCCCTGCTGCTGCGCCGCCCCGCCGTGCTGCTGCTCGACGAGCCGACCAACAACCTCGACGTCGCGGCGCGACGCCGCCTGATCGACGTCGTCACGAGCTGGCGCGGCACCCTCCTCGTCGTCAGCCACGACCGCGAGCTGCTGAACGTCATGGACGACATCGGCGAGCTGCGCGGCGGGCGGGTGACCTGGTACGGCGGCACCTACGACGACTACGAGGCCGCCGTGTCCGTCGAGCAGGAGGCCGCTTCCCGCGCCGTGCGGGCCGCGGAGTCGGACCTGCGGGCGCAGAAGCGCGACCTGGTCGAGTCGCAGACCAAGCTGGCCCACCGCCGCAAGTACGGCGAGAAGGCCTTCGCCGAGAAACGCCAGCCCAAGATCACGATGGGCAACGACAGGCGCCGCGCGGAGGTGTCGGCGGGACGCCTGACGGGCCTGCACCAGGCACGGCTCGAGGCGGCGACGGGCCACCTCGACGCGGCGGAGGCGCGGCTGCGCGACGACCGCGAGATCCGGGTCGACCTGCCCGGCACGGCGGTGCCACCCGGCCGTGTCGTGCTCGTGGCCGAGGGGCTGCGCCCGGCTCACGGACGAGCCGTGCTCGACCTGGACGTGCGGGGGCCCGAGCGCATCGGGCTGACCGGACCCAACGGCAGCGGCAAGACGTCGCTCCTGCGCACCGTCGTCGGTCTGGCCGAGCCCGCCGACGGCACGGTCACCGTGTCGGTCCCCACGCGCTACCTGCCGCAGCGGATGGACGTCCTCGACGACACGCTCACGGTCGCGGAGAACATCGCGCGCATCGCGCCCGAGGCCACCGAGACCGAGCGCCGGTCGCGCCTGGCCCGCTTCTTGTTCCGCGGGCGTGCCGCCGACCAGCCGGCCTCGACGCTGTCGGGCGGCGAGCGCCTACGGGCCACGCTGGCGTGCCTGCTGCTGGCCGAGCCCTCACCTCAGCTCCTGATGCTCGACGAGCCGACCAACAACCTCGACCTGCCGAGCATCGAGCACCTCGTCGAGGCGCTCAGGTCGTACGAGGGCGCGCTGATCGTGGTGAGTCACGATGAGCGCTTCCTCGACGACGTGGGGCTGACCCGGCGCATCGAGGTGTGAGACGAGGCGGGCTCGGAGCGTCAGGGCACCAGCGCCAGCTTGCCGCCCGGGTGCCCGCCCATCAGCTCGGCGACGGCCGTCGGTGCCTGGTCGAGCGGGTAGGTGCGGGCGACCGGGACGACGAGGTCGCCGCTGCCCGCGAGCTCGGCCAATCGACCACGGACGCTGTCGCGGAAGCGCGCGCTCTCCGGGTCGGAGCCGGCCAGCGCGGCGAAGCCCTCGCGCTGCGCGCGCTGCTTGGCGGCGATCGTGACGATGCGACCGCGATCGGCCACGACCGCCAGCGACACGTCGATCGCCTCGTCGGTGCCGACCGCGTCGAGCGCGGCGTCGATGCGGGGCGCTGCGGCGCGCACACGCTGCTCGAGCCCGTCTCCGTGGGCGACCGGCACGCCGCCGAACCGCTCGACGACGTCGAACCGTCCGGGACTCGCGGTGCCGACGACCGCTGCTCCCAGCAGTCGCGCCTGCTGCAGCACGCTGACGCCCACCGCACCGGACGCGCCGTGCAGCAGCACCGTGTCACCGCGACCGACCCGCGCCGCGCGCAGCATGTCGGCGGCGGTCGATCCGGCCAGCAGCAGGTTGGCGGCCTCGGCGAAGCCCAGCGAGGCGGGCTTGGCGAGCACGTCCGACGCCGCGACGGTGACGGCCGACGAGTAGCCCCCGCTGATGCGGAAGGCCAGCACCTCGTCGCCCACGGAGGCGGCGCCGCTCGCGATGACGGTGCCGGGCCCGACGGCGGTCAGGACGCCCGCGACCTCGTAGCCGATCGCGACCGGCAGCCGTCCGGGGTCGGTACCCGGGGAGACGTGCTTGGCGTCGGCGGGGTTCATCCCGGCCGCCCGCACCTCGATCGTGACCTGTCCCGGGCCGGGATCCGCCGGCTCGTGGTCGACCAGCGACCACGTGTCGGGGCCGCCCAGCTCGTGCGCTTCCCACCGTCTGGCCATGACGTCCAGTAAACCGCTCACCGGGCTGGCCGCACACTGGGTGCATGACCATGACCAACTGGGCCGGCAACCTGACGTACGGCGCGCACACCCTCCACCGTCCGACCACGGTCGACGAGCTGCGCGACATCGTGCGCGACGCGAGCCGTGTGCGCGCGGTCGGCTCACGGCACTCGTTCAACCGCATCGCCGACACCGACGAGGCGCAGGTGTCGGTCGCCGACCTGCCCGTCGTCGTCGACGTCGACGAGCCGGCCCGTCTCGTGACGGTGTCGGCCGGGCTGCGCTACGGCGAGCTCGTCGAGCAGCTCGACGCTGCCGGATGGGCGCTGCCCAACCTGGCCTCGCTGCCGCACATCTCCGTCGCGGGCGCCATCGCCACGGGCACCCACGGCTCGGGCGACCGCAACGGCAGCCTCGCGGCGGCGGTGGCGGCGATCCGGCTCGTCCGCGCAGACGGCGAGCTCGTCGACGTGCGGCGCGGCGACGCCGAGTTCGAGGGCGCGGTCGTGTCGCTCGGACGTCTCGGCGTGCTCACGAGCGTCACGCTCGACGTCGTGCCGACGTTCGAGGTGCGTCAGGACCTGTTCGAGCACCTCCCGTGGACGGACGTCGAGCAGCACCTCGACGCCGTCACGTCGAGCGCCTACAGCGTCAGCATGTTCACCGACTGGAGCGAGTCGGGCCCCCACCAGGTGTGGACCAAGTCGCGCACCGACGACGGCCCGGTCGGCGAGCTGTTCGGCGCCACCCTCGCGACCCGTGAGATGCACCCGCTGCCCGGTGTCGACGCCGGCGCCACGACCCGCCAGCTCGGCGTGCCCGGCCCGTGGTGGGACCGCCTGCCGCACTTCCGGCTCGAGTTCACCCCCAGCGACGGCGACGAGCTGCAGACCGAGTACCTCGTGCCGCGCGAGCACGCGCTCGACGCGATCCGGGCGGTGCGCGGCCTGCGCGACGAGCTGGCCGACATCCTGCTGGTCTCGGAGATCCGCACCATCAAGGGCGACGGCCTGTGGCTCAGCCCCAGCCACGACGTCGACTGCGTGGCGCTGCACTTCACGTGGCGCATGGACGTGCCCGGCGTCGAGGCGTTCCTGCCGGCGCTCGACGACGCCCTTGCCCCGTTCGCGGCGCGTCCGCACTGGGGCAAGGTGTTCTCGTCGACGCCCGAGCGGTTGCTGGCCGCGTACCCGCGGCTGCCCGAGTTCAGGGCGTTGGTCGAGCGCTGGGACCCCGCCGGCACGTTCGCCAACGAGCTGACGGACCGCTGGCTCGACATCTGAGCACCGACCTACCTCATGCGTCGGACGTCATCACGGCGGCGCATCCGCAGGTACAGCCGTGATGACGTCCAGACCGTCATCCGGGGACGTCATCACACCTGTGCGTGAACCGGCACGAACGTGATGACGTCCTGGGCGGGTGGGCGGGTGAGCGGCGCCGAAGCGGTGTGACGTGGTCGCCATGCGTTCGTCTCGCCGTGAAGCCCTCGCGGACGCATACTCAGAAAGTGAACACGTTCAACTCGGTGGCGCCCACCCTGACCGGTCCGCGCATCATGCAGCAGGACTGGAACCGCATCTCGTTCGTCCACTGGGCCGTCGACCCTGCGCTGGTGGCGCCCCTCCTGCCACCACTGACCCGCCCCGACGTGCTCGACGGCGTCACCTACGTCGGCCTGATCCCCTTCGACATGCAGCGCGCAGGCTTCGGACGTGGCCCGGCCGTCCCGTTCTTCGGCGACTTCGCCGAGACCAACGTGCGGTTGTACTCCGTCGACGCCGAGGGGCACCACGGCGTCGTGTTCCGATCGCTGGAGACCACGCGGCTCGCGGTCGCGATCGGCGCGAGGCTCGCGTTCGCGACGCCCTACACGTGGGCCCGCATGCGCATCGAGGAGTCGGGCGACACCATCGAGTACACGACCCGCCGCCGCTGGCCGCGACCACGCGGCGCCGGCGGCACGATGCGCGTCCGCGTCAGGGATGCCATCGCCGACCCCACTCCGGTGGACGAGTTCGTCACCGCCCGCTTCGGGTTGCACACGCGGTGGATGGGGCGGACGCTGTGGATCCCGAACCACCACGAGCCGTGGCCGCTGCGTCACGCCGAGCTGGAGCACCTCGACGACGACCTCGTGGCCGCCGCGGGCCTCCCGGGCCTGGTCGACCGCGAGCCCGACTCGGTGCTGCACTCCCGCGGCGTGCGCACGGCCTTCGGGATGCCGCGGCTCGTCAGAGGGTGACGGTCGCTCAGCCCCGGCGCACGAATGGTCGGTAGGTCGCGGCCACCACCACGACGCCCGCCACGAAGCCCGGAACGGCCCACCACGTGAACGCCATGGCGGACAGGGCCGAGAGAACGACCGACATCCAGCCCGCGCCCCTCACGGCCGACCTGTCCACGAGGTCGTGGGCGACGTCGCGACGCCGACGGACGAGCACCACGACGAGGAGAACCGCCCACAGGGCGAGCGGCACCCCGACGAGCGCGGTCAAGGCCTGGATCCGCGACCACGCGTCGTCGGCGCCCTCGACGGTCAGCGCGACGGCAGCGACGCAGAGGAATCCGGCCGAGGTGATGACCATGAGCCCGCCGGTGTGCAGCCTGGCCAGCGCCTGCGTCGATCGGTCGTCCTCGAGGGACGGACGGCTGGGCGGGTTCAAGGAGACCGTGACGACGAGGCAGACCAGGCCGATGACGCTCGCCGGCAGACCGAAGCAGAACCACAGCAGCACACCTGGCACGAGAGGGAAGACCGCCATGACGACCGACGCCGTCGCGAACGCGTTGCGCGCGGCCCGATCTGCCCGGATCGCAGCACGGTGGCGTACGACCAGGCCCAGGAGCGCCGCTGCCCAGAGCGTCACGACGGTCACGAGGGTCGCGGACCACGGGTTGAGCTCGCGGGTCAGGCGACCGTCGGACGCGCCGACTGCGCGGGGGTCGACCACCAGCAGGGCGCCGATGACGACGAGCGAGACGATCACCAGCACCATCTGCCAGCGGCCGTGGCGCCTGGCCGCGACCGAAGCGGGCTCGTCGAGGAACGTCATCGATCGACGTCGAGCTCGAAGTCGTCGAAGTCGAACCCCGGCGACACGACGCAGCTGACCAGCGCGTCCGCCGACGACGGGACGGTGCGCTGCCACGTGCCGGCGGGCACCCGGACCTGCGGCACCTCGCCGAGGTCGAGGTCCGTGCCGACGTCCAGGGCTGCCGTCACCTCGGGACGCCCATGCGTGCCGCCCAGCTCGAGCCGCACCGAGCCACGCTGCGCGATCCACACCTCGTCGGACGTGACGCGGTGCCAGGCCGACGACTCCCCCGCCGGCAGCAGGAACAGGATCGCCGTGGCCGTCGGCCGCACCCGGCCATCGGGCAGCGACACCTCCACGTCCGACGCCCAGGTGCGCCGATACCAACCGCCCTCGGGGTGCGGCTGCAGGTCGAGCGTCTCGGCCAGCGGAGGCCGCCGGGTCACAGCTCGGCCTCGATGGCCGGGATGCGCTCGCGGAACGCCGCGACGCGGTCACGGGTGCGCTGCGGCTCGCCCAGGAGCCCCAGGTTGACGAAGCCCTGGTCGCCGCGGGCCTGACCGGCCTCGATGCGGTCGGCCGCCGTCGACATCCGCTCGACCACGGCGTCGAGCACCGTCATGGGACCCCACTCGCCGTACGCGTCGACCAGGATGTCGAGACGGCGCGCGACGTCGGCCGCGGGGATCTCGCGGTAGAGCGGGACGGCGGTCCAGGCCAGGAACGCGAGGTCGTCGATCGCCCGCCCCGGCCCGGCCATGTCCCAGTCGATCATCGCGACGAAGTGGCCGCCCTGGATGATCCAGTTGTAGGCACCCGGGTCGTTGTGGCAGATGATCTGTCCGTCGGCGAGCTCGGCCTCTCCCCCGCGCCACGTGCGACGACCGGACGGCCGGAAGCCCTCGACCAGGTCGTGGTAGTCGCGCAGCCAGGCGACGGCCTCCTCGAGGACCGTGTCGAGCACCACCTCGCGGTCGATCGGCACGCCGCGGCCCTCGACGTGCTCGAGCACCTCGCGACCCTCGGCGTCCAGGCCGTGCAGCGCCGGGACGCCGCGCAGGCCCTCGTGGTCGAGGAAGGTCAGCAGCTCGTGCACCGCGGGCGTCCACGGGCCGGTCGGACGACGTACGGTGCGTCCGACCCGGGTGACTCCGCCGACCGCACCCGGGAGGTGTTCTGCGTCCTCTGGCACGCTGTCATCGTGGCACATTCGCACTCGCACTCCCACTCGCCGATGCCCGAGGGGCCACCCCGCCGCACGCTGGCGGTGAGCCTGGCCATGGTCGTCATGACGATCGCCACCGCAGCCGTCGTCGCGATGATCCTGCTGTGGCCCGACGCCGACCAGGTGCCGAAGGACCAGAACCCCTACAGCGGCCCGGGCGTCAGCACCGTCGACGCGACCGTCACCAAGGTCGTGCCGTTCGACTGCGGCAGCGGCGGCGAGGGCCCTGACGGCACCGTGGAGCTGGCCGGCGACTGCGCCCGCGTGACCGCTGACGTCCCCGGCGGCACCGGAACCTTCGAGCTCGACGCGTCGCGCTACAAGGCGGGCATCGATCCCGGTGACGACATCCGGCTCATCCGCCTGCACCCCGAGGGCCAGAAGGCCTCGTACGAGTTCCTGGACTTCCAGCGCGGGGTGCCCCTGGTGGCGCTCGCGGCGATCTTCGCCGTGCTGGTCGTGGCGATCGCCCGGTGGCGCGGGCTGTTCGCCCTGGTCGGCATCGGTGTGACCCTGCTGGCCGTCACCAAGTTCATGCTGCCGGCGTTCCTGGCCGGGGAGTCGCCGCTGGCCGTGGCGGTGGTCGGCTCGACGGTCATCATGATCGTCGTGCTGTACCTGGCGCACGGCATCTCGATCCGCACGACATCGGCCCTGTTCGGCACCCTGGTCGGCATCGCGATCACGGCGGCGATCGGCCTGGCGGCCACGGGCTGGTCACAGCTGAGCGGCGTCGGCTCGGAGGACGACCAGCGCCTCATCGCGACGGTGCCCGACATCTCGCTGTCGGCGATCGTGGCGGGCACGATGGTCATCGCGGGGCTGGGCGTGCTCAACGACGTGACCGTCACGCAGGCCAGTGCGGTCTGGGAGATGCGCGCGCTCAAGCCCGCGGCGCGCGGCGTCGAGCTGTTCGGCTCGGCGATGCGGATCGGACGCGACCACATCGCGTCGAGCGTCTACACGCTGGTGTTCGCCTATGCCGGGTCGGCGATGACGGTGCTGCTGCTGGCGACGGCCTACCAGCGCGGGCTCGCCGACCTCGCCACGACCGAGGAGATCGGGCAGGAGATCGTCCGCACGCTCGTCGGAGCCATCGGCCTCGTGCTGGCGGTGCCGATCACGACGTTGTTCGCGGTCTGGCTGGCGCCGCCGCGCACCGCCCCCGCCGACGACGGGCAGACACCGCGGCCGCGTGGCAGCCA
Source organism: Aeromicrobium endophyticum (assembly GCF_003586285.1). GTDB lineage: Bacteria > Actinomycetota > Actinomycetes > Propionibacteriales > Nocardioidaceae > Aeromicrobium > Aeromicrobium endophyticum. The sequence continues at coordinate 122,265 of NZ_QUBR01000001.1, forward strand.
CGCGGGACCCGCCGGACGCTGATCCGCGCCCGCGCCACGCAGCCGGATTGGGTTCGGCGAGGTTCTGCGGCACACGACCCGGCCCGGGGGTAGCATGGAGGCACACCGACCCGCAGCGTCCTTCTCGAAGGGACGACGACTGCTCACGGGCCGTCGTGCGAAGTCCGTCAGCAGGGCTCACCGCACGGCCGATCTCCGCCGGACGCAACATTCCCGGTGGTCGACGAACGGGTGACGCACCGGCCACGAATCCGGCACGTCTCGCGTCACGGTCCACGAGCAGGCCCGGTGCCGCCGCACCGTCGGGCTCACGCCCGGCACTCCCCAGGAGGAACCCTTGGCTCGACGAGGCCAGCGCCAGTCCGGCACGACCCGCACTGCCCCACGGCAGCAGCGCAGTGCCCGTCCCCTCGAGAAGGGCGACATCATCCGCGTCCTCGCGCGCGCTGTCCGCGAGGTCGAGGCCAAGGCGCAGCGCGGCCCGCTCACGCCGGCCGGACGCACCAAGTTCCAGGTCGTCGCCCTGCTCGTCCGCGAGGAGCGCACCCGGGTCAAGGCCGACAAGGAGGCCCCCGAGGCCCACCGCGCCGAGCAGCTCAAGCGCCTCGACGGGGTCGCGACGATCCTCGCGCAGACCGTCGCGCTCGACCCGACGGTCTACCCGCTGCTCGACGAGAACGCCGTCTTCACCGACGCGGCCGACACCCTGCGCAGCGAGATGCTGCAGGCCGCCGGGATCGAGGCGCCCGCCGCAGCCTCGTCCGATGCCGCCCCCGCGGCTGTCGAGCGTCGCGTCGTGCCGCAGTCGGTCGTCGCCCGCCAGCTCGCCAACCCCTTCCTGGCACCCGACTTCTCCGCCGTCGAGCACAAGCCCGCCAGCCCCAAGCGCCTGTCGCAGTGGGAGCTGCTCGGCCCCCTGTTCCGCGCATTCGAGTACGGCGGAGCGTCGTCGTGCATGCCGCTCCCCCCGCCCGGGTTCCTGATGACGCCCGGAGGCCTCGAGCTGATGCCGCACCAGGCGCAGGTCGTCGGCGCCGCCGCCGAGGGCCACCGGACGTTCCTGCTGGCCGACGAGCCCGGCCTCGGCAAGACCGCACAGGCCCTGCTGGCCGCACACGCCGCCGACGCCTACCCGCTGCTCGTCGTCGTGCCCAACGTCGTCAAGACCAACTGGGCACGCGAGGCCGACCTCTGGACGCCCAGCCGCAAGGCGACGGTCATCCACGGCGACGGCGACTCGATCGACGGCTTCGCCGACATCGTGATCGTCAACTACGAGGTGCTCGACCGGCACGTCGGCTGGCTCGGCGAGTTCGGCTTCCGCGGCATGGTCGTCGACGAGGCGCACTTCATCAAGAACCGCTCGTCGCAGCGCTCGAAGCACGCGCTCGAGCTCTCCGAGCGCATCCGGCACCGCACCGTGCGTCCGCTGCTGATGGCGCTCACCGGAACCCCGCTGATCAACGACATCGAGGACTTCCGCGCGATCTGGCAGTTCCTCGGCTGGATCGACGACAAGAAGCCGCTGGCCGAGCTGATGGACCGTCTCGAGGAGACCGGCCTCACGCCGGCCGACAAGGGCTTCTACGCCGCAGCCCGCACCAGCGTTATCTCCATGGGCATCGTCCGGCGCCGCAAGGTCGACGTGGCGGCCGACATCCCCGCGCGCCGCGTCGCCGACCTGCCGGTCGAGCTCGACGACGCCGTCGGACGCTCCATCCGCGAGGCCGAGGCCGAGCTGGCCCGCCGGCTGGTCGCCCGCTACGACTCGGCGCTCGAGAACCGGTCGTCGGGACGCACGGTCGACGGCATCGACCACGAGCTCGTCCGCAGCGTCGCGCGCTGGGAGCGCGAGGACGCCGACGACGAGAAGACAGGCCAGAACGTGTTCGGCATGATGCGCCGCATCGGGCAGGCCAAGGCCGGTCTCGCCGCCGACTACGCGGCCCAGCTGTCGCGCAACGTCGGCAAGGTCGTGTTCTTCGCCAAGCACATCGACGTCATGGACGTCGCCGAGGAGACGTTCACCAAGCGCGGCATCCGGTACTCCTCGATCCGCGGCGACCAGAGCGCCAAGGTGCGCCAGGCCAACATCGACGCCTTCGTCAACGACGAGGACGTCGAGATCGTGGTGTGCTCGCTGAGCGCCGCGGGCGTCGGCCTCAACCTGCAGGTCGCGTCCAACGTCGTGCTCGCGGAGCTCTCCTGGACCGATGCCGAGCAGACGCAGGCCATCGACCGCGTGCACCGCATCGGCCAGGAGGAGCCCGTCACCGCGTGGCGCATCATCGCCGCGCAGACCATCGACGGCAAGATCGCCGAGCTGATCGACAGCAAGGCGAGCCTCGCCGCCCGAGCGCTCGACGGCTCCGACGAGGAGATCTCGTCATCGGCCGACGTCCAGCTCGAGGCCCTCATCGCGATGCTGACCGAGGCTCTCGAGGACCGCGCCTGACGCACCGCCGGGCGTGGGTCAGCGGTCGGGGTGGGCGTCCTGGTCGGGCCCGGCCTCGGCCGTGAGGTCGCCCGGGCGCCCCTCGCCGGTGTCGGAGGCGTCCTCGGCCTCGACCGGGACGGGTCCGGGGTTGGCCAGCTGGCCGTCCTCGTCGGTGGTGCTGTCGTCGTTGTCGTTGCGGGCGTGCGTGGGATCTGAGGTCATGCAGGCCTTGTACCCGTTCACGGTCGTCGTACTCCGCTCCGGCGTGCGCGACGTCGACGCAGGCGGTGCAATGGGGCGGTGACTCCCGAGACCGCCCTGCTCGTCGCCGGCGGACTGCACCTCGGTTTCCAGGCCGTCGTCACGGTCGTGGTCTACCCCGCGCTCGCCACCACGCGAGCCGCCGACTGGGACGCCGTCCATGCCGCGCACTCGCGACGCATCAGCCTGGTCGTCGGGCCGCTGTACCTCGCGATCGCCGCAGCCTGCCTGTGGGTGCTGGTGGCCGGGCCGCACTCGGCTGCGGCGCTCGTGTCGGTCGCCGGCCACGCGGTCGCCGCCGGCGTGACGGCGACCGTCGCGGCCCCGTCGCACGGACGTCTCGGCCGCGCCGGCTCGGACGGGCCCGACCGGGCCGAGATCGTCCGGCTGCTGCGAGCCGATCGCGCCCGGCTGCTGGCGACCGCCGTCGCGCTCGCCGCCGCGCTGCTGGTGTGACTGAGTCGGACGGTCAGCCCGCCCCGCCCATCGCCTCGACCATGCCCTTGGTGGCGAGCACGTCGGCGAGCTCGTTGTCGGGCACGCCCGAGTGCCCCTTGACCCAGAACCACTCGACCTCGTGGCGCTCGCACGCGGCCTTGAGCCGCTGCCACAGGTCGACGTTCTTGACCGGCTGCTTCGACGCCGTGCGCCAGCCGTTCTTCTCCCAGCCCGCGACCCACTGGGTGATGCCGCTGCGGACGTAGGTGCTGTCGGTGTGCAGGTGCACCGTGACGGGCCGCGTCAGGGCCTCGAGCGCCATGATCGGCGCGGTCAGCTCCATGCGGTTGTTGGTGGTCGCGGTGGGCTCGCCGCCGAACATCTCGCGCAGGTGATCGCCCTGCCGCAGCACCGCGCCCCAGCCCCCCGGGCCCGGGTTGGGCGTGCATCCGCCGTCGGTGTGGATGATGACTGGCTCGGTGCTCACCGGACCATCCTGCCGCCCCGGCCGCCTCACCCGCGCAGCGACTCGCGGCGAGCGACTCAGCTCCGCAGGACCTTCTCGAGTGCCTTGCCCTTGGCGAGCTCGTCGACCAGCTTGTCGAGCCAGCGGATCTTCTGCATCAGCGGGTCCTCGACGTCCTCGACCCTCACGCCGCACACGACGCCCGTGATCGACGACGTGCTCGGGTTGAGCTGGGCGTCGGCGAAGAAGTCCTCGAAGGTCGTGCCGGCCTCGAGGTGCGCCGCCAGCGTCAGCTCGTCGAATCCGGTCAGCCATGCGATGACCTGGTCGAGCTCGTCCTTCGTGCGCCCCTTGCGCTCGACCTTGGCCACGTAGTGCGGGTAGACCGATGCGACGCTCGTCGTGAAGATGCGGTGCATCACGGCAGGCTAGTCCTCCCCCACCGGGCGCGTCGACGGTCGTACGATCGGGCCGTGACCAGCCGGACGAAGTCAGCGACGTACGCGCGCCGCCGCAAGCGCCGGATGTCTCTGGTCGACCACGACCTGACCGACGACCAGTGGCACGACCTGATGGACGCCTGGTCCGGCTGCGCCTACTGCGGCGGCGACGGGGCGGCGCTGCAGAAGGACTGCATGCTGCCGATCTCGCGCGGGGGCCGCTACACGCTGGCGAACGTCGTGCCGGCCTGCGCCTCCTGCAACGCCAGCAAGTGCAACCTCGAGGTCACGACGTGGATGCGCCGCAAGAAGCTCGACGAGCGCACCTTCCTGGTGCGGCAGGTCGAGGTGGTGCGGCTGCTCGCCGGCGAGCCGGCCCGCCGTCCCGCGGATACCGTGGATCCGGCGCCCTGACCACGGGACCGCCTCGACCCCGGCCGCACGGCCGGCGCCACCGCCACGGAAGGCTGCCCATGAAGATCACCGTCCTCGGGCTCGGCCGGATGGGCCGCGAGCTCGTCCGCCACGTCATCGACGCCGGGCACGACGTCACGGTCTGGAACCGCTCGCCAGAGGCCTGTTCGCCTGCCGTCGAGCAGGGGGCGTCCCGGGCCGCGACCGCCGCCGAGGCCGTCTCCGGCGCCGAGATCGTCGTCACCGTCCTGTTCGGGCCCGAGACCGTGCGCGAGGTCGTGCTCGACGGCGTCGACACCTTCGCTGCCGGTGCCCTGTGGATCGACGTGACGACCGTGGGGCCGGGCGATGCTTCCGTTCAGGCCGCGTGGGCAGCGGCGCGCGACGTCCGCTACGTCCAGTCTCCGGTGCTCGGCACCCTCGCGCCCGCGCGCGCCGGCGCCCTCGGCGTCCTGCTCGGCGGCTCCCCCGACGACGTCGAGGCCGCCCGCGCGGTCACCGACCTGTGGGCCGACCCCGAGCGCGTGTTCCCGCTGGCGTCTCCTGAACGTGCCGCCGCCGGAAAGCTCGCGGTCAACCTGGGGCTCGCCGTGACCATGCAGGCGCTCACGGAGTCGATCCGCGTCGGCGCGTCGGTCGGCATGACGGCCCAGGACGTCATGGACCTGCTGGTCAAGACACCACTGGCCGGCATCGCCGCCGCGAAGGGCGCCACGGTCGTCGACGGCGACTTCGACGACGCCCAGTTCACGGTCGACGCCCTGGCCAAGGACCTCGGGCTGGTGCTCGACGCCGCCGCCCCGCTGCCGGTCACCGAGACGACCCGCGCACGGCTGCTCGCCGCCCATGAGGCCGGCCTCGGCGACAGCGACTTCTCCGTCATCGCGGCCGACGGCTCGCCGGCGCAGGACGACTGACGACGGCTCGGCCGGATCTCCCTCGGACGAGTGGCCTGGAAGGATGGACGGGTGCGACGTGCCGTGACTCCCCTGCTGGCCGTGACGGTGGCGCTGGTGCTGGCCGACTCGGCGGTCGTGACGCTGGCGCTGCCCGACATCCTGCAGAACCTCGACGCGTCCGTCGGCCAGGTCGCGTGGGTGCTGATCGCGTACAACCTGGTGCTCGGCCTCGCGGCGGTGCCGGCCGCGATGGCCTTCGGGCGGGCCGAGCCGCGCCTGTTCAGCGCCGCCGGCATCGCCGTGTTCGCAGGAGCCTCGGCCTGGTGCGCGGTGGCGGGCTCGATCGAGGTGCTGGTCGCGGCACGCTGCATCCAGGCCCTCGGCGGCGCCCTGGCCCTGGTGGGGTGCCTCGAGCAGCTCGTCGCCGCGCGCGGGGAGAGGCGCGGCGTGGCCACGTGGGTCACGGCCGGCGTCATCGGCACGGCGGCGGGCCCCGTCGCCGGTGGCCTGCTGACGCAGGCCATCTCGTGGCAGGCGATCTTCGTGGTGCAGGTGCCGTTCGCCGCACTCGCCGTGCCCGCCGCGCTCGCCGCGCGGGCGACGACGGCCCCCGCGCCGTCAGCCGATCGGCACCGCCCCGCCGTGCGCGCCAACCTGACGCTGGCGCTGATGTCGGCGGCCCTGACCGCAGCCCTGTTCCTGCTGGTGCTGCTGCTGGTCGAGGGATGGGGACGCTCGCCCGCGACCGCCGCCGTCACCGTCTCGGTCGTCGCGGTCGCTGCCGTGGCGGCCCCGTGGCTGGCCCGCGCCTTCCGTCCTCCCGCCGACGTGGAGGTTGCGGTCGGCTGCTTCCTGGTGGCCGGCGGCCTGGCCGGGCTGGCCCTGCTGCCGTCGTCGAACCTCGCCTGGACCGTCGCGCCACAGGTGCTCGTCGGCCTGGGGCTCGGGCTGACGGTCGACCGGCTCACGTCGCAGGCGATGCGGCTGCGCCTGCCCCGCGCGACCCATGCCGGCTGGACGATCAGTGCGCGCCACCTCGGCGTCGTCGTCGGCCTCGCGATCCTGACGCCGGTGTTCACCGGTGACCTGCGCGACGCCCAGGAGCCGGCCCAGCAGGCGGTCACCGCCCTGGTCATCGACGCGCCGCTCGACCCGCAGGACAAGATCGCCGTGGCCAAGGCCCTCGGTCGCGCCCTGGCGGACGAGCGGGGCCAGGTGCCCGACCTGGCGCCGGCCTTCGCCTCCCTCGACGTCGCCGCGGCCGACCGCCCGGCCCTCGCCCGGCTCGAGCGCGATCTCGACGACCAGCTCGAGCGGGCCGCCAACCGGGCCTTCCGCGACTCGTTCCTGATCGGTGCCGGCCTCGCGCTGGCCGCCTTGCTGACGTTGGTGCGTCCTGGCCGGCGGAGGCCCCGATGAGCGGACAGGTCAGCCAGGTGCGGCGGTGGATCGGGCTGCCGGTGGTCGCCGTCGTGCTCGTCGTCGCCACGATCACCGTGCAGCTGACCCACGGCGGAGGCACGTACGAGCCGCTGCGCCCCGCCGATGCCTGTGTCGAGCGCTCGGTCACGTCTCGCGCGACCGGGATCGACGGGCTGACCGAGCGGCTCGTGCTGATCGGTCTCGACGAGGCCGCCTGCACGCTGCGCACGAGCCGCGAGGCCCTCACGCTGCAGCTGGCCCGCCAGTCGGGCGACCCCACGACGAAGCAGGTCGACGCGCTGCGCGAGGGCCTGCTGTCGGCCGTCGCGAGGATGAAGGCCGACGGCTCGTTGCCCAAGGCGTCCGCGCTGGTCGACGAGGTGCTCGACTCGGCCGATCTCAACGGCCTGCTCGAGCGGATCATCCGCGCCCTGCCCGACTCGGTGATCGACAGGGCGCTCTCGACCGACGACGTCCTGGTGCGCACGATCGACGACCTCGACGTCCGAGCCCTGCTGGACGACCTGGACGACCCGTCGGCCCTCGACGGCCGCGTCGAGAAAGCCGTGACGCAAGCCGTGAAGGACTCGCTCGAGGCGCGTCTGCGCGATCTCGTCTGACGTGGGCCGAACCGGGGTTCCGAAGGCGGTGGCCCACTCCCTCACCGCCACCGTGCCTCGGCCGGGGTGTCCGTGGCGACGGGTAGATTCCGTCCCGCCCGCGCCCCCACCGCAAGGACGTCCGTGAACCGGCTGTCGCTGTCCCGCCTGCCCGACGACCGGGTGCTGGTCGTCGACGGCGACGCGCGGGTCGAGATCGCCGCGACCGACCTGCCAGGGCTCGTCGACGAGCGCGAGGCCGAGCAGCCGCGCTGGGTGTGGGACGACACCGCGCGCTGGTACCCGCCGCTGCTCGCGTCCGGGGTGCGCATCGGACGCTGCCACGACCTGCGGCTGGCCCATCACCTGCTGCGACGCGCGCCCGCCGCCGACCAGGCCCTGCTGAGCGGTGAGCAGTCCGAGCTGTGGGACCGGCTCGGGCCCACGACGCCGACCGCGCCGGCACTGTTCGCGTCCGACGACCCCGCCGAGCACCTGCGCGCCGACCTCGAGGACGCCCGCCAGCTCGCGGTCGTCGGGGCGAGCGGCGAGGCGTCGCGGCTCCGCCTGCTGCTGGCGGCCGAGTCGTCCGGCGCGCTGGTCGCCGCCGAGATGACCTTCGCGGGCGTGCCGTGGCGGGCCGACGTCCACGACCGGCTGCTCACCGAGCTGCTGGGGCCGCGACCGCTGCGCGGCATGCGTCCCCGCCTGCTCGAGGACCTCGCCGACCAGGTCCGACAGGCCCTGAGGTCACCCGACCTCAACCCCGACTCCCGCACCGACCTGCTGTCGGCCCTGCGGCGCACGGGGATCGACGTCCCCGACGTGCGCGCGTCGACCCTGCGCGCGGTCGACCACCCCGTCGTCGAGGTGCTGCTGCGCTACAAGAACCTCGCGCAGCTGGCCAAGACCAACGGGTGGGCGTGGAGCGACCAGTGGATCTCAGCGGGGCGCTTCCGGCCGTCCTACCAGCCGGCCGGCTCGTCGACGGGACGCTGGTCGTCCAACGGCGGGGGTGCGCTGTCGCTGCCTGCCCAGGTGCGCCCGGCCGCCGTGGCCGACGACGGGTGGCGGCTCGTCGTCGCCGACGTCGCCCAGCTGGAGCCGCGAGCCCTCGCCGGCATGAGCGGCGACCGAGCGCTCGCGGCGTCGGCTCGCGGAGCCGACCTGTACCAGTCGATGGCCGATGACGGCGCGGTCGCGAGCCGGATCGAGGCCAAGATGGGCCTGCTGGGTGCGATGTACGGGGCCACGAGCGGCGGCAGCGGACGACTCGTGGCCGCGCTGACCGAGCGCTACCCCGCCGCCTTCGGGCTGGTCGAGGAGGCGGCTCGTGCCGGCGAGCGCGGCGAGGTCGTGCGGACGCTGCTGGGCCGTGGCGCCCCTCGGCTCGGCGAGACCGACGACGTCGACCCCGACGACCCGGCCGTCGACCCCGCGGGCCGAGCCCGCGACCGACGGGCCTACGGACGCTTCACCCGCAACTTCGTGGTGCAGGGCACCGGCGCCGAGTGGGCCCTGTGCTGGATCGCCGACCTGCGCAACCGACTGTGGAACCTGGGGGCCACCGGATCGCTCGTCGAGCGTCCGCACCTCGTGTTCTTCCTGCACGACGAAGTCGTGGTGCACGCGCCCGCCAGCCTCGCCGACGACGTCGTCTCGCTCATGGAGCAGGCCGCTGCCACGGCGTCGGCGCTGTTGTTCCGCGACCTGCCCATCGACTTCCCGCTGACGACCTCGATCGTCACGTCCTACGCCGACGCGGGAAAGGCCGGCACCGGCACGGAGTGACCCGGGGCACATGACTCTTACGATACGGACCCGTTCCGTTTCGTGCTACGGTTTTCGGGTGCACGATGCAACCAACACGTCCGACGAGACACCCAAGGGACGCCCTCGCGACCCCTCCCGCGACGAGGCGATCATCGACGCCGCGCTCGACCTGCTGGTGCGCGACGGATACGACCGGCTCTCGATGGAGGCCGTCGCTGCCCTGGCCGGCGTCGGCAAGGCGACGGTGTACCGGCGCTGGAGCAACAAGGCCGAGCTGGTCATCGATTCCATGGCGACGGTCAAGCCCGTCATCGACTCGATCGACTCCGGGTCGTTCGACGGTGACGTCGACCTGATCGTCGCGGCGTCGTGCAGCCCGCCCAACCAGCGGCTCCTGCAGATCATGGCGAGCATCTGCTCGGCGCTCCCGCGCGAGCCGGAGCTCCTCGCGGCGTTCCGGTCGCGCTTCACCGAGCCGCGTATCGAGGCGATCACCGCGATCCTCCAGCGGGCCCGCCGCCGCGGCGAGCTCGGGCAGGACGTCGACATCGACATGGCCGCGAGCATCGTCCCGTCGCTCATGCTCCAACGGGTGCTGATGACCGGTCAGCCCGCCGGACGCGCCTACGCCGAGAAGGTCGTCGGCAGCGTGCTGCTGCCGGTGCTCGGCCTGCCCCCACGCCCCTCCTCCCCCACCCCCCACGGAGAGACCCCATGACTGAAGCTCCCCCCTCGCACGCGACCCGCAACGGCGGGCTCGCCCTGGCCGTGATCTGCGTGGCGCAGCTCATGGTCGTGCTCGACGCCACCGTCGTGAACGTCGCGCTGCCCAGCATCCGCGCCGATCTCGACTTCTCGGCCAACAACCTCACGTGGGTCGTCACGGCCTACTCGCTGGCCTTCGGCGGGCTCCTGCTGTTCGGCGGACGCACCGGCGACCTGTTCGGGCGTCGACGCATGTTCATGATCGGCATCGCGATCTTCGCGGTCGCGTCGCTCGTCGGCGGGTTCGCGAACGGCGAGGCGATGCTGATCATCGCCCGTGCCGCCCAGGGTGCCGGTGGCGCCATCGCCGCTCCCACCGCTCTGGCCCTGCTCGCCACGACGTTCACCGAGCCGGCCGCACGGGCCAAGGCGTTCGGGCTGTTCGCGGCGATGGCAGCATCGGGCGGCGCGCTCGGCCTGCTGCTCGGCGGCGTGCTGACCGACTACGCCAGCTGGCGCTGGGCGCTGTTCATCAATGCGCCCATCGGTGCGATCGTGCTGTTCCTCGCGCCCCGCGTGCTCAACGAGTCGCAGGGCTCCGACACCAAGCTCGACCTGCCGGGCGCCATCACCGTCACGGCCGGCATGTCGACGCTGGTCTACGGGCTCACCAAGGCCGCTGACGACGGCTGGGGCTCGACGACGACGATCGTGACGCTCGCCGTGGCCGCAGCCCTGCTGGTGGCCTTCGTGCTGATCGAGCACCGCACCCAGCACCCGCTGATGCCGTTCCGCATCTTCGGCGACCGCAACCGCACCGGCGCGTACCTGATCATGCTGTTCCTCGCGGCGGCGCTGTTCACGACGTTCTACTTCTTGGCGCAGTACCTGCAGAACGTGCACGGCTGGAGCCCCCTGCACACCGGCATCGGCTTCCTTCCCATGCCGGCGACGATCATGTTCATGTCGATCGTCGTCGTGCGCCGCCTGATCCCCCGCCTCGGCATCCGTCCGTTCCTGACGGTCGGCCCGATCCTGGCGATCGCCGCGATGCTCTCGTTCTCGCAGCTCGACGCCAGCAGCAGCTACTGGCCGTTCCTCGGCTCGATCCTGCTGCTGGGTGTCGGCATGGGATGCAGCTTCGTCCCGCTCACGATGACCGCCGTCAACGGTGTCGCACCGCACGAGACCGGGCTCGCGTCGGCGCTGCTCAACACCGGTCAGCAGGTCGGTGGGGCCATCGGCCTGGCCGTCTTCGGGACGGTCTTCGCGCACGCCTCGAGCGACCGGGTCGCCGAGCTCGGCGATCGCGCCGGCAGCGCCGCCGGCCAGGCCGACGCGTTCGTGGCGGGCCAGCAGCACGCCTTCCAGGCGGCGATCGTCGTCACGGCCCTCGCGCTCGTGGCGTCCCTGGCACTCATCCGCGTCAACAAGGTGGCGCCGCCGACAGGCGCCGCTGCCCCGGTGCTCGCGGAGTAGCCGCGACACCCCACGCTCCGGCGACGACGAAGGCCCCCACCGTGCGGTGGGGGCCTTCGTCGTTCGTCAGGTCAGCGCTCGCACACGAAGCCGGGACGCCCCGGGAACTTCGTGATGCGCTCGCGGATCGGGACGGCCAGCTCGCTCGAGCCCACCGCACCGGACGCCGCCGCCAGCTCGCGCAGCGCCTTGACCATCGACGAGTCCGACTCGTCCATGACCTTGCCGGTGCCCCGGCCCGTGCGGCAGACCTTGAACGCGTTGGCCTTGGCCTTCCAGTCGATCAACCGGTCGCCCTGCGCGCGGCGACGGCTGCTGCCCGTGTCGCCCTCGTCGGCCTGCAGGCCGTCCGCGCCCGATCCGCCGTACAGGAGGTCGCCGCCGTTGGTCGTGCGGCGACGCGTGTCGGTGTCCTGGCTCGGAGCCACCAGCTTCCACAGCGCGGCGTCACGGGCGCGGCGCTTGACGTCGAGCAGGTCGTTGCCCTCGCCGCCGAACATCCGGTCGTGGCCGACCCCGCCCCAGATCGCGTCCGCACCGTCACCGGCGAAGACGACGTCGTTGCCCGCCCCCGCGTTGACGACGTCACGGCCTGCTCCGGCGTGGATCGAGTCCCCGCCGTCGTCGCCCAGGATCACGTCGTCGCCGCCGAGCCGCGCGTGGGTCGTGGTGACGACCCGCACGAGGGTGCCGCGCGGACGGACGACCTCGCGGATGAAGGGCTTCTTGCCCTTGCTCTTCACCGTGCGGTTGACCGCACCCAGCGAGGCCGCCGGGGTCGGCACGTCCACGCCCTGGTCGCCGATGATGGCGTCGTCGCCGGCGCCGCCCGCCAGGACGTCGCCGCGCACCGCGACACCGCCGATCTGCTGGGCGGGACGGCGGGTGCCGCTGTTGTCGAACTGGCCGTACAGGTCGTCGTCGCCCTGTCCTCCGACGAGCTGGTCGCTGCCGGCCCAGACCCCGGGCTTGGAGTCGGCCATCGCGACCTTGCGCACGGCGTGCGGGCCCGAGGCGCCGCCGCCGAGGACCGCGAGAGGTCCACCGCGGGTGACGCGACCGTTGTCGCCGAGCAGCACGTCGCGGGCGTCGCCGCCGTCGAGCGCGTCGTTGCCGTCGAGCAGGCCGGACGCCGACGCGTCGGTCAGCTTGGCCGGTGCCGTCAGCAGCCGGTCGTCGACCGAGCCGCCGGACGCCGTGATGACCGCACCGGTGCGGCTCGAGCCGCCGCCGACGAGATCGTCCTCGCCGGCGCCGCCGACGAGGCTGTCGGCACCGTCGTTGCCCTCGAGGTAGTCGTCGCCCGATCCACCCGCCAGGCCGTCGTTGCCGGTCTGGCCGAACACCAGGTCGCGTCCCTCGTCGCCGTTCAGCGAGTCGTCGCCGCCGGTGCCCCGCGGAGCCCTCGACGTGGCGGTCGCCAGGTCGAACAGCAGCACCGACCGCAGCCGCGTGCCGTCGACCCGGGTCAGGGTCGTGGTGTCGAGGCGGGCGTTGTCGCCGGCCAGCACGTCGTCGCCCGCTCCCCCCGAGAGCGTGTCGTTCGTGTCGAGCTGTCCGGCGCCGCTGCGGCTGGGTGAGATGACGCCGTCCTGCGACGAGCTGCCGCCGGTGAGGACGTCGTCGTCCTCGCCGCCCGACAGCGTGTCGGTGCCGGCATCGCCCTCGAGCACGTCGATTCCCGCCTCGCCCGAGACGCGGTCGTCGCCGCCCTGACCGAACAGGCGGTCGTCGCCGGCGCCGCCGACGATCGTGTCGCCACCTGCGACACCGCCCGGTCCGTTCGCGCCCGGCGCCGGGGCGTCGAGCAGGTTCACGAACAGCGAGTACGCGGTGGGCGTGGTGCCGTTGTCGCCGAGGAGCACGTCGTCTCCCCCGTCGCCGTGCAGGACGTCGGCCTGGTCCGCGGTGGCCGCGGTCCAGGAGCCGCCGAGAACGTGGTCGTTCCCGTCGCCGCCGCTCACGGTGTCGCCACCGGCGCCACCCTCGACCGCGTCGTTGCCGGCTCCGGCCTCGATGACGTCGTCGCCGCTCTGACCGACGATCAGGTCGTCCTCGCCGCCGCCCGACATCGTGTCGTCGCCGCTCGCCTCGGCACTCGGAGCCGCGTCCTTGGTCAGCGGGACGTCGAACAGGGTCATCGCGACCTCGCTGCGGACGTTCTGCCACCGAGGACGGATCTTCGTGCGGTCGATCTGCAGGCGGGCGTTGTCGCCGACCATGACGTCCGAGCCGTCGTCGCCGTCGACGCCGTCGTCGCCGACCACGGTGTCGTCGCCGTCCGGCGTGCCCGCGGCCGTGCGGTCCTTGGTGACCTCGCCGGTGGTCGACGAGCCGCCGACCACCAGGTCGTCACCGTCGTCGCCCTGCACGCGGTCCGATCCCGGGCCGCCCTCGACGACGTCCTGGTCGGGGCCGCCGTAGGCCTCGTCGTTGCCGCTCTGGGCGAAGACCCAGTCGTTGCCGACTCCGCCGTAGACCAGGTCGTCGCGCGTGGCGGCGTCCGCAGTGGGCTTCGTGTCGAGCAGCGTCACCGCGACGTTGCGGATCGGGGACGGGTCCTCGTCCTCGGGCAGCGAGGTGCGCTCGAGGGTGCCGTTGCCACCCAGCACGACGTCGTCGCCGCCGTCGCCGAACACCTCGTCGCGGCCGTCCACGGCATCCTTCTCGGCGCTGCCGCCGGCCAGCAGGTCGCTGCCCGATCCGCCGCGCAGCACGTCCGCGTCGGCGTTGCCGAACAAGACGTCGTCGCCCGCGTCGCCGGCCACGAGGTCGTCACCGGAGTCGCCGTGCACCAGGTCGTCGCCGTCGCCGCCGCGGACCAGGTCGTTGCCCGGCCCGCCGAAGACGTTGCGGTCGTCTCCTCCACCGGCGTCGACGTAGTCGGCTCCGGCGCCGCCGGCCAGACGCGTGTCGACCTCGTCACCGCCGAGCACGCAGTCACCGTTGCCCTCGGCCCCGGTGATGCCCGCGAGCGGGATCGAGCCGGTGTCGCCGAGCTTGGTCGTGGTGCGGGCCTCGATCTTGCCGTTGCCGTCGAGGTCGACCTTGCCGTCGTCGAACACGACGTCCGAGACGATGCCGGTGAAGCCGGCACCCGTCGAGGTCGTCACGACGCCGTCGACGACCGACATGCCCTCGAGCTGGCCCGTGTCGTTGCCGGCCAGGTCGCCGTCGAGGTCGATCTTGCCGCCGACCACGCTGGTCGACGTCGAGCAGACGATGCTGCGGCCGGTGGCCGTCGCGTCGGCGGTGGCCGCAGCCACCTCGGTCTTGCCATCGGCGTTGTCGCCGTCGACGACGTCCACGCCGGACTCGCCGAGCAGCAGGTCGGAGCCTGCGCCGCCGGCGATCGTGTCGGCGCCGGTGCCGCCGCGCACGAGGTCGTCGTCGTCGTCGCCCTGCAGGTCGTCCTGGCCGCCCGAGCCGTAGACCCGGTCGCGACCCGGCCCACCGCGGACGATGTCGTCGCCCTGCAGGTCCTCGGCGACATCGGTGCCGTCGCCGTCGAGGACGTCGTCGCCGGCACGACCGCACACGCGGTCGGCCCCGCCGCCGCCGGAGAGCGTGTCGCTGCCGGCGCCACCGATGACGATGTCGAGGTCGTTGCCGCCCGTGACGACGTCAGGGCCGACCTCGCCACTGGCCCCCGGGCTGGCGCACTGCGCGGCCACCTGCTCGGTCGTGGGCAGCGCGACGGTCGGGATCTTGTCGACCTTCACGTCGAGCAGCTGACCGGTCGGGCTCGTGCCCACGACCGTGACCTCGCCGGTGTCGGCGAAGGTCGCGCCGGCCGAGGCGTACTCGCCGCCGACGACGACGTCCGAGCCGTCTCCGCCGGTGACGGAGTCGGCACCGTCACCACCGACGACGAGGTCGCCGGAGTCGAGCAGCGGACGGATGCGGTCCTTGGCGGACAGCTGGAACTGTCCGCCCGGATCGGCGCCGATGCCACCGTCGAGGACGTCCTTGCCGCCGTTGCCACGCACCTCGTCGGCACCCGGGCCGCCGTTGACGCGGTCGTCGCCGTCGCCGCCTGCGACACGGTCCTGGCCCTGTCCGCCGTCGATCTGGTCCATGCCGATGCCGCCGGTGACGACGTCGTCGCCCAGCCCGGTGCGGATCGAGTCGTCGCCCTCGTCGCCGGCCACGACGTCGTTGCCGTCGCTGGTCTCGATCGTGTCGGACTCCGACCCGCCCGTCACGACGCTGTCGGCCGTGAACTTCGGAGCCACGTAGCCCTCGTCGTCCGGGCCGAGCATGACCGCGTTGCCATCGGCGTCCTCGGTGACGGCCGGCATCGGGTACATGCGGATCGTGTCGGAGCCGTCACCCGCGTCGGCCTTGACGACCGTGCCCTCGGGCACCTCGTAGTTCTGCACGAGGTTGAACGCGCTGACCTGCAGCTGGATCTTGCCGTTCTTGGGCGCACCGACCTGGCGGACGGTGTACTTCTCGGCGCGCTCCTCGTCGAAGCCCTTGCGGTTGCTCCGCTCGCTGCCCATCGTGAGCACCAGGTTGTTCTTGCCGTCGATCGTCCGCTGGGTGGCCAGCACCGGCTCGTCGACCGAGCAGTTGAACTCGAACAGCTTGATGCGCGGGCTGCGGACGATGTCGAACGACTCGTGCACCGTGTAGAAGATCAGCTCGATCATGAAGTAGAACGACAGCACGAACGAGATGCCCGACGAGACGTTGAACGCGCACGCAGGACCGGTGGCCGAGCCGGCGAACTCGTCGGTGTAGATCTTGCCGTCGCCGTTGGGGTCGAAGGCGTCGAGCGAGAGGTCGAGCGTGGCCCCGCCGCTGATGCCGGCCGACACGATGCCGATGCTGATCGCCGCGCCCGCCGTGACGGTGAAGGTCAGCTGGATCTCGGGGACGTCGGCGCCCTTCTCGAGGTCGTCGATGTAGAAGCCGTCGCTGAACAGGGACGGCTTGGTGCCCTGCGTGATCAGCGAGCGGAAGCCGCCGACGTCGCCGGTGTCCATGCCCTCGATCTTGCGCGACAGACCCCTGGTGTCGAAGCCGAAGGCGAACCGTCCGTCGAAGCCGACGGTGCCGCCGATCGTGGCCGTGACGGGGATCGGGCCGACCGCGAACGGGCCGAAGCTCCTGACGATCTGACCCTTGATGCCGGCGTGACCGAGGTCGACGTAGAGCATCGTGGCGTCACCGGTGTCCTGCAGCAGGTTGAAGATCTGGCTGGTGTCCTGGAGCACGGGCAGCGAGACGCTCGGCAGGCTGATGTAGGGGGACTTCGTGACGGTCTTGTCGATCTTGAGGCCGGCGGGGTCCTTCTCGGGCTTCTCGCCCTTGACGTACTGCTTCATCTTGTCGAAGTTGCCCAGCTTGCAGCGGCCCGTGTCGCCCTTGCCGCCGTTCTCGCGCTTGAACTCCTTGCCGGCGGCCGTGCCGGTCTCGGTGCACTTGCCCGCGACGCCCGTCTTGTAGGGCGCCACCTTGAAGCCGCCGATGTCGCCGGCGCCGATGTCACGCAGGTCGATCGAGCCGTCCGGCGTGTAGGCCGCGACGTTCTGCAGCTGCAGCAGGTTGATGATCAGGTTGATCGGCGTGTCCTTCTTCTGCAGCAGCGTCAGCAGGGTCGTCGGGCCCTTGCCGACCAGCTCGGACAGCTGGCTCACGACCGGGATGGGCTTCGACAGCTGGTCGACCGCCGGGTTGAGCGGCGCGGTCCAGGCCAGGGCCTTCTTGAAGCCCGGCAGCACGGCCTCGTTGAGCGTGCCGACGTCGAGCTTGAGCTTGCTGTAGGCCACGCCCGGGTCGAGGTACGTGCCGTTCTCCCAGGAGTAGTCGATGCCGCCGACGATGTCGAAGAAGCCGACCTTGCCGGCGAACGACTCGAAGTACGTCGAGACCTTGCCGTTGCCCGTGACGTCACGGGTGAACGCGGCGCCCTTGTCGGCCAGCGCCGGGACGAAGATGCGTCCGTTCTCGGTCGCGGGCGGAGCGGTCACGTTGACGACGGTCGTCGCGTCGAGCTTGGTCGAGCGGTTGGTGCCGTCGCGGCGGTCGACCATGACCGAGGGGAACTTGCCGACGTAGGCGTCGATGCACTCGGTCTTGTCCGAGCTCGCGCTGGCGAACGGCTGGATCGTCGAGCGGGACAGGCCGCTGCCGACCTGCTTGGTCCACTCGGTCGACCGGGTCCACTCCGAGCAGCGCTCCTTGGTGTAGGCGCCCAGGTTGGCGTCGACCTCGACCTTGAGCAGCGGGTCGGTGTCGGTGGAGTGGTTCAGCGTGACGTACGAGCCCTTGCCGCGGGCGACGCCCATCGTGAGCTGCAGGTCGTACGACGCCGTCGCGGGCACCGTGAGGTCGGTGATGATGGTCGAGCCGATGGGGCCGACGTGGAACGGGACGTCCTTGGTCGTCGGCGCCTTGCCCTTCAGGCTCATCGGCACCTCGATGTTCTGCACGTCCGCGACGGTCGACGAGTCGGTGCACGCCGTGCCGCAGGTGATGACCGGGTCGCCCGAGGTCGACGTCAGCTTCTTGCCGTCGGCGCTCGTGTTGAGCTTCGTCAGTGCCGCCTTCAGGTCCGTCGCGAGCTTGGAGACCTTGTCGGTCTCGGCGACGGACTTCTCGACCGGCGCCAGGGCGGCCCGGGCGGCCGAGACGTAGGTCCTGACGTCGGCGGGGACGTCGGTGCCGGCGTCGAGGTCGGTGCCCACCAGCGGGAGGCTCATCGGGATCGTCTCGTTCTCGAGCAGCTGGTCGCCGTCGAGGGCGTCCACCAGCGTCGAGTTCAGGGCGCCGAGGCCCTCGGCCAGGAAGCGGTAGGCGATCGGCTGCGGCTTCATCGAGCCGCCGCTGCCGCCCGAGCTCTGGTCGGCCTCGAGGGCCACGTCGAGCGCGTCGGTCGCCGGGGTGCTGACGATGGGGAGCTTCAAGCAGGCGGCCACCTTGGCGGACTTGGGGGTGCTGCCGCAGCCCTGCGCGCTGCCGTCGACCGAGCGTGTCTGCTCCATCTTGTCGGCCAGCGAGGTGATCGGGATCCACGTCTCGTCCGAGCCGGCGGGGCTCGTGACGGAGCCGACGCCGATGCCGACCTGGATGTCGTCCTTGGCGCCCGAGGTGACGCGCGCGGAGCCGTAGTCGGTGGGGCGGTCGGCCAACAGCTGGCGGACGTTGCCGAGGTCACCGTCGATGCCCGTGATCTTCTCGGACGTGCCGGTGTCGGCACGCACGGACGAGCTGGCGTCCGCGAGGTCGACGCCGATGACGAACCGGGCCTGCGAGGCGACCTTGACCGGAAGCTTGGCCACCGCGTCGGAGTCGTCGTAGACCTTGACGTCGCTGTCGCCGACGGCGATGCGCAGGGGCGCCTGGCGCTGACCCGTCGTCTTCAGGGCCGACTCGAGGACGAGCTTGCCGGAACCGCTCGTGCTCAAGGTGAACTTGAGCTCGCGGCCGCTCTTGTCCTCGGTGTCCTGACCGTTGACGTGCTCGCCCATCAGCGTGGTGAACGTCTTGGCGAACTCCTGCATCGTCGACACCCGCGGGATCGAGGTGGTGCCGGGTGCCGAGACGTCGGTGTCGATCTGACCCTGGATGTCGTTGATGACCTTGCCGAGCCCGTCGCGCGCGGCGCTGATCTCGGTCGGCAGGACGTCGACGAGCGGGAACGTGCGGTCGGCACCGAGCTTGTCCGACGGCGTGGTGAACGTGTTGAGCACGGCGGCGAGGTCCTCGACCACGATGTCGCGCATCGCGTTCTGGTCGCCCTCGATGACGTACGGGTGGCCGGCCTTGGCCACGCCGTCCTTCAGGGGACCTTCGGTGCACTTGAGCTGCTGCGCGTCGATCACGAGGTACTGCGTGCAGACCGTGCTGCTCGCCTCGCCGCCCAGGTCGTACAGCGGACGATTGACGACGCGGTCGGCGGCAGCGACGTCGGCCAGGCCGAACTGCTTGACGAAGTCGGCGCTCGAGTCCTTGATGATGCCGTCGCCGGATCCGGCCGTCATGGTCGACTGGCGGGCCGGGACGATGTCGAGCAGGCGCAGCTTGTCGAAGTCGCCACCGGTCGTGACCTTCGGCAGGGCGGCAGGCGTCAGGTCGCTCCACGACGCCTCGACGGTGCCGGTGGACTTGATGGGCCGGGAGTCCGCGGCGGCGGTCTGCTGGGAGTCCTGCACCTTGAGCGT
The DNA here is from genome assembly GCF_003586285.1 of Aeromicrobium endophyticum. Lineage (GTDB taxonomy): Bacteria > Actinomycetota > Actinomycetes > Propionibacteriales > Nocardioidaceae > Aeromicrobium > Aeromicrobium endophyticum. Next base: position 141,769 of record NZ_QUBR01000001.1, read on the forward strand.
CGCCTTGGCGGACAGGCCGCGGGTCACCGACGGCGCCTTCGAGGCGTCCTTCGTCGGGGTCAGCAGACTGGCCACCGTGACGGCGTCGCCGACGCTCTCGGTGCTGGGCAGCGTCACCGAGCCCGTGGGCACCGACACCGACGCGGCCTTGCCGCTCTGCGAGACGGAGTAGTCGGTGACGTCCACGTCGGCCTGCAGGAAGCCGATGCGGGCCACCATCTGGGCGTCCTTGGTCAGCTTCGCCGAGGCGTCGTCGACCTGGTAGATCAGGCCGTCGTCGCCCGGCACCACGTAGAACGTCGGATCGGCGGGGGCCTGCTGGCCCGCGACCGGCTCGACCGGCTTGGTCAGGCCGATGCCGAAGTCGGCGGCGAAGGTGCGTCCGTCGAGCTTGACCGACGCGGCACCCTCCTCGGGGGTGACGGTGGTGCCGTCGGCCTGGTCGCCGGTGGGGCGGCAGACGCGGGGGGCGCTGTTCTTGACCGCCTGGCAGAGGCCCGACAGACCGGTCAGCGGGGCGAGGTTGCCGTTGCCACCGGTGGGGACGCTGGTGCCGTCCTCGTCGGGGTCGTCGCCCTGCTCGCGCACGGCGATCTGCAGCGACTTCTTGGTCGGGTCGTAGCCGACCGTGCCGTCGAGGCCCAGCTTGTCGATGGCCTGGCCGAGGTCCTGGATCGAGGTGACGGCCGAGCGCGCGACGTGCTTGCTGCCGTCCTGGGCCGTGAAGGAGACGCGCAGGGTCGGGAAGCCGTCACCACCGGAGACGGCGACGTTCTTGGACGGTGCACGGCTCAGGGTGCCGGCGGTGCTGCCGGAGATCTTGACGCCGTCATCGGGCGACGACCACGTGATGTCGGCGCCGGCCTTCGGCTCGAAGCTCGTGGTGGTCGCCTGGCAGTAGCGGACCTCGCCGGGGCGCGGAGCACCCGACGGGGGCGAGGTGTCGGCGGCGCCGCACACGATCGAGGCGGTGGCCTGCTCGGTCAGCAGGTCGACCAGCTGGTTGGCGGGCGAGAACAGGTCGGTCAGCTTGCGGTCGAGCAGGGGGAACGACTGGTCGACCGATGCCTCGACCGCCTGCATGGCACTGGTGTACTGCGTGAATCCGGAGATCGCCTGCAGACGGGTCAGCGAGGAGAGGTCCTTCAGGGCGGTCTCGCGCGCGACCTTCGGCTCGGCGTAGCTGCCCTTGGCCTTGGCGTCGCGGGTGCCGACCGTGACGGTGCCCGTGGCGCTGCTCTCCATCGGGGTGCTGAGGCCGATGTCCATCGCGACATCGTCCGCGCCCGGCGTGGTGGTGGTGTTGAACAGCTCGGACGCGCTGCTGAACTCCAGGTCCTCGGTGGTGATCTGGCCGCGGCCGTTGGGGTCGCGCAGCGCCAGCACGGTGGTGCTGTCGACCTTCGCCGTGCCGGAGGCGTCGACCTCGACGAAGCCGTCGACGGCCTTGAAGTCCGGAACGTCGACCTGGTCGACGTCGGTGCCGGTGCCCGTCTTGCTCGTCCAGACGTGGGTCGTCAGGTCGGGGGCGCCGACGACCGAGAACTTGCGCAGCTCGAGGGCCTTGCTGTCGTAGCGGAACCGGATGGTGGTGTCGAGCGACGCCGCCAGCTTGCCGTCGAGCGTCGCCGTGCCGAACTGCAGCTGGTCGTCCTGGTAGGTCAGCGCGACGGGACGGGCGGCCCTGAGCGCGACCTTCATGGTCCACTCGCGACTGCCTGCGGGGGCGTCGGCCAGCGGGGGCACTTCCTTGACGGTCAGCGGGCCGTCGGCCGGGAAGGCCTCGCCCAGCGTGTCGAGCGTCGTGTCGGAGTCGGCCGACAGCGCGTCGTCGACGAGCGTCCCGATCGCGGTGTCGAGCGACAGGACGTCGCGGACCGACGTGTCGGTCAGCGGCAGGTCGTCCGACAGTGCCGGCTGCTCGGCAGCGGCCGCGAGGGCGCTGCCGAGCTTGATCAGCCCGATGCGGACCGACGAGACGTCCTTCGGCAGCTCGGCGGGAGCCGCCGACGCCGGGGACTGTCCGAGCAGCGGGACCAGCATCGACAGCGCGGCGACGCTGGCGACCGTGGCCCTACGACGAGGGTTGAGCTGGAGAAGCCGCAGAGAGCTCACGGTGGTCCTTCTGTTCGGAAGTTATTGAGTTATCGGACGTTGACGGCGCGCGACTGGTCGGCGATCGACGTCGACGTCGATCGGACCACGGCGACGTACTTCGTCTTGGCCTTCTTGTTGCGGTCGCGGATCGCGAAGGCTGCGGTGCCCGTCTTGCCCAGCTTCTTGCTGCCGACGAGCTTCTGCTTGCCCTTGACGACCTTGTAGAGGTTGACGCGTGCGCCCTTGGCCAGCTTGGTCGCCGAGACCGTCAGGCGGTCGACGCGACCGCCGGAGGACTTGCCCTTCGTGCGGGCCAGGCGGGCGTTGACGGCGGCACCGAACGCGGCCGAGCCGTTGAGCTCCTTGCGCCGGTTGCCGTCGGTGACCTCGGCGGTGATCAGCGCCCGACCGCGACGCGTCCCGATGAACGAGTAGGTGGCCTCGCCGAGCGCGTTGGTCGACTTGGTCGCGACGACGTCGCCGTTGGTGGCGTCGGGGCCGAAGCGCAGGAACCGCACCTGGAAGCCCTCGATCGGGTTGCCCTGCTGGTCGACGGCGCGGACCGTCTGCGTGACGGTCGTGCCGACGCGGACGGTGTCGCTCACCGACGACGACATCGAGTAGCGGGAGGCGTTGAAGTCGATCTCGTACGTCGTGGTGGCGGTGCTGCCGACCGCGTCCGGGCGGGCCGCAGGATCGGTGACGCGGGCCGCACCACCCTGGTTGTTGATGTAGCGGTACGACGGCGCCGACTCCCACGTGCCGGTGACGGTGATCCGGTCGGCGACGTTCGAGACCACGAAGATGTCGCCGATGGTGTCGAAGTTCGACTGGAATTCTGTGTCGTCGGCGATGTAGTCCTTGAGGCGTCCCGTGTAGTCCAGGTAGATCGTCTGGTCGTCGACGGGGTTGCCGAACTGGTCGAGCGCGAAGACGTCGTAGTACGTCTGGTTGCCGGCGAGCGTCGGGTTGACGGGGTTCGTCTGCTCACTCGTGGGCGAGGTGCGGATGGCGACCCGTCCGTTGAGCGTGTCGTCCGTCGACCAGTCGACGACGTCAGAGGCCGCCAGGCTGCCGCTCAGCTTGACCGTCGCGGCGACGCGTCCGTCGTCGTCGAAGCCGGCGTCGCGGGCGATGCCGACGTCGAACTTCAGCACGCCGTTGGCGTCGGTGACACCGGTGAGGCGGGTGCCGAGGTTCGTCAGGTTTCCTGCCTCGTCGCCGATGCGGCTGGGAGTGGCCTCGCCGCCGGTGAAGAAGCCGTGGTCGACCGTCAGGGAGTAGGCCTGGCCCGCGACCGGGTCGGGCTGGCTGTCGAGATCGGTGCCGAAGGTGTTGTCGGGGGCGGTGACCGTCAACGTGCCCTCTTGGACGAGACCCGGCGTGCTGGCACCCAGGCCGTCGATGGTCGCGGTGCTGGTGCCGACGGCCAGGTCGAGCGTCGCCGTCGGGGCGCCCATGGTGCCGGCCGGCTCGTCGAGGACGGCCGTGAGCTTGTAGGTGCCCGGCCCCTGGCTGATGGGCAGCGGCACGACGAACGCGCCCTTGACGTCGGTGGCCTGGACGTCCGCGCCCATGGCGGGGAGGGTGACCGGCGTAGCGTTCGGCGCGAACGGCGTGACGGTCCACGAGTAGCGCAGGTCCTGGCTGTCGTCGACGTCGACGGCGTCGGTGCCGTCCGTGACCTGGACCGTGATGTCGCCGTCGGCGTAGTCGGCGACCTGGAAGGCCTTCCCGTCCTGGGAGCGGGCGTCCAGCGTCAGGCTGGGCGCAGCGCTGGCGGGCGAGTAGGAGAAGGCGGAGGCAGCCAGCGCGGCGGTGACGCCGAGCGCGAGTGCGCGAGAGGTCTTGACGGTCTTCATGGTGAGTTCTTCCTCTAGCGGGAAGAGATTCCCGGCCGAATGCTCACCGTTCAGGGACGCGTCCAGTGGCCGCGGAAGACCGCACGACACCCCACCGAATCACCGATCCCCTCGGTGACGCGCGAGAAGCGTAACCCTGAGTAACTGCCAAGATCGCACGGAAAATCGAAAACCATCACAAGGGACTAGACGGCATGGTCCGCATGTCATCGAGCGGCGCTCGAGCCCCCTTCGAGGGCCTGGGCCTCGTCCCGGGTGAGCTTGATGCTGCCGAGTCGCGTGCGCCGTCCGCCCTTGGAGGGAGCCGGGACGGCGACCGTCAGGATGCGGTCGTCGCCCTCCCCCAGCAGGCAGCCGGCTGCCGCCGGGAACCACCGCGCCGCGGGGGCCGCGCGGAGCGTCTTGCGCTCCTGGTTGAACACCTCGATCTGGTCCTTGGCGTGGACACGGCGGACGATGTCGGCGCGCACCTGCTCGAGCACGGCGACGAAGGCGTCCGCCCGCATGCCGGGTGCCGAGACGAGCACGATGGGCTCGCCGAGGTCGCGGGCCCGGTACTGGGCCGCTCCGCCGACCGACCGGTGGTCGTGGACGACGTGGCTCGGGCCGTCGGTGTTGAGGTTGACCCAGCCCGACGGCGCCTGGAACGCCACCCATCCCTCGCGGCGGAACCGCCGGAACTCACGCCGGATGCGCGTCACGATCGAGACGCGGGCGATCGCCAGCAGCACGACGGCGACCGCGGCCCACCACACCGACGGCGAGTCGACGAACCACCGCCACGTCAGGCCCACGTCGCCATCGGCATCGGCGATCAGCGTCCCGCCCCACCGGAAGACCTCCCACGCCATGATCGGCCCGCCGACGAGCAGCGGCAGCAGCGACCACTCCCCGCGCTGGCGAACGCGCCGGCGGAAGCCCTTGAGCGTGCTCACCTCGCGCTCGACGTCGGCCCGGATCGTCTCGAGTCGTGTCAGCGACTCCGGTGCCGCCCATGGCGCGAAGCCCGATGTGACGTCCTTGCCCCTGCCCCGTCCAGCCATGGTCCGACCCTAGGGCGTGCCCTGGCCGGGCTTCGTGGCGCGGCGGCTCATCGAGTAGACGACCGGACCGTCCGGGATCGTCGTCGTCGCGTCGACCGCGAAGCCCAGCCGCTCGTACAGGCGCACGTTCCGGCCGTCGGAGGTCTCGAGCGCGACCGGCACGCCGCCCGCGTCGATCGTGGCCAACCCCTCGGAGGTGACGGCGGTGCCGAGCCCTGCCCCTTGGTGCGCCGGGTCGACGCCGACGGTCTCGAGCGTCCACGACCCGGCAGGCGGCTGGGGCAACGCCACCTGCATCAGCGCTTCGAGCCGTGATCCGTGCAGCTCGGCCACCTGCCGTCGAACTTGCTCGCCGGGTGCTGAGGCATCCGGCGGCAGGAAGGCCGCGACCGCACGCACGTGCTCGTCGACGACGACGATGCCGTGCTCGAGCGCGTGGCCGAGGTAGAGGCGCTGGACCTGGTGCAGCCGACCTCGGTAGTCCTCGTCGGGCAGCGCCCATCGCGTCCACGCGTAGCTGTCGAAGGCTCCGGCCAGCACGCGCGCGGCGGGCTCCAGATCGGACTCCACCGCTGGACGAGTTGCGGGACCCACGTCTTCGACCTCCTGCGTACGACGATGATGTGCTTCGCGCCGCTCGACCGGCGCCTCACCATCGTCCCAGCCGAGACGGCAGCGTCGTCGACGACCGTCAGTCGAGGATCGCCGTCGCCTCGACCTCCACCAGGACGTCGGGCTCGAACAGGTAGTCGACGCCGATGAGCGAGGCCGGCGGCAGCGGGAGCGACAGGCCGACCTCGGGGGCGACCTGCTCGAGCCCGGCCATCAGGTCGTCGATCTTCTCGGGGCTCCACCCCGTCACGTAGAACGTGAGGCGCAGGACGTCCGCGAACGTCGCACCGGCGCCCCTCAGACCTGCGGCCGTGTTGCGCAGCGCCTGTGCGACCTGCCCGGCCAGGTCTCCCGCTGCGACGGGCGTCCCGTCCTCGAGGCGGGAGATCTGCCCGCTCACGTGCACGTGCCGGGCACCCGTGCCGATCGCGACGTGGTGGTACGGGGTCTCGGCGGACAGACCATCGGGGGTGAGGAACTGGACGGCCATGGTGGCTCCTTCGTGTCGATTCGGTTGGTATATCCTTGATACCTAGTAGTCGCAGGACACTTCAACGAAACCAGGTCTCATGCCGGATACCGCCCACGACTTCGTCATCGCCCTGCCCCATCGAGAGCTGCTCGACCAGATCCTCGACAAGTGGTCGCTCAGCGTCATGAACGAGCTCTGCGAACGCCCGTGCAGGTTCAACGAGCTGCGTCGTTCGATCCCCGCCGTGACCCAGAAGTCGCTCACGGCAACCTTGCGACGTCTCGAGCGCAACGGACTCGTCGAGCGCCGGCTGCTGACCTCGCGGCCGGTCGCGGTCGAGTACGCCATCACGCCGCTCGGCAAGACCTTCCGCGCCCCCGTCGAGGTTCTCCTCACCTGGGCCGATGCGCACATGCCCGAGATCCAGCAGGCGCGCGACACGTTCGACGACGAGTCGCTGGGGCTCTGACCCCTCAGTCCTCGATCACCGACGTCCGGCGTCGCGGTGACGTCAGAGCGGACGCTTGAGTCCCACGTGGTTGGTCTCGTAGCCGAGGCGCTCGTAGAAGGCGCGGGCCCGCTCACGTCCCTCGTCGGTGGTCACCTGCGCCAACGACGCACCCCGGGCGCGTCCGTGCTCGTGGGCCCACGCGAGCATCGCGGCACCCACGCCGTGCGACCGCTCCCCCGCCGCGACGCGCAGGCCCTCGATCTGCAACCGGGTGGTGCCGGCGCGCAGCAGGCCCGGGATGATCGTCAGCTGCATCGTGCCGACGACGCGGCCGGACTCGTCGCGGACGACCGCGAGGTACTGCGACGTGTCGCGGGCGACGACGTCGAAGGCCGTCTCGTACCTCGCCGCCCGCGGGTCCTCGCGCGATCCGCCCACCTCGTCGTCGGCCAGCAGCGCGACGACCGCGGGGACGTCCGAGCGCGTGGCCCGCTGCACGCGGTACTCGCGGTCGCCGACCGCGAGCCTGCTGCTGGCCGAGGCGCGGGCGAGGCGCCGCAGGCGCTCGACGAGCCGGTCGAGCCACTGCCCCACGTGCTGCCGTGCGTCCGGGGTGTCGGGGTAGCGGCAGCGCAGGTGCAGGCCGCTCTCGTCGAGGATGAACCACAGCATCACGCCGTCGGTGCGGATCGCGGCGCTGATGTACTGCGCCTCGAGCCCGGCGGCGTCGACGCGCACGGGCAGGCGTCGCAGGTCGAGCCACGAGATCGCGAACATGCCGGGCGCCTCGGGCATCCCGCCCCACGGGCTCAGGATGTCCGCGAGCGGCCACGAGCCCAGCTGCACCGCCTCCTTGACCGAGGCTGCGCAGGCGCGGGGATCGGCGTCGGCCGACTCGAGCACCGAGTTGGTGATGAACCATCCCGCCGAGTCGTGCCACGTCGCCTCGTAGCGGCTGTGCACCGGGAAGACCGCTCGCAGCGACGTGCCCGCCAGCTCGCGCGTGACGCCGGTCATCGCCGAGACGGCCAGCGCGAGCGTCGAGACGCCGTCGGCAGAGGCCTGTGCCGAGAAGGCGGCGCTGTCGTCGACGTCGAGCACGTCCCGCACCTCGACGCGCTCGGCGTGGGCGGCCGGCTCGCCCAGCGGCAGCGGGAAGCGCGGCATCGTGCCGCCGCTGCTCTCGATGACCTCGCGCCACCGCCGGTGCACCTCGTCGGGCGCGGGCGGTCGGTCGCGCAGCGCTGCTGAGTGGTCGGCGAACGAGGGCGCTTCGCCGAGCTCGGGGTCGCGTCCGGCGGAGATGTCGCCGAGGCCGGCCAACAGGTCGCGGACGATCACGAGCATCGACCACATGTCGACGTGCGCGTGGTCGGCGGCGATGACGACGGTCGGGCCGGTCGCGGTCTCCAGCACGCTGAGCCGGTGCGACGGCCGCGAGTACGGGGTGCACGCCGCGTCCAGCTGGTCGCGCAGCGCGTCGTTGACCGACTGGCCGGGGGCGATGTCGTGCTCGGTCCAGGCGCCGGGTGACACCTCGACCTCGTGCAGGCGCGGCTCGCCGTCGTCGCCTGGCACGAAGACCGACCGCAGGGTGCCGTGCCGGGCGATGACCGCGAGCCAGGCCGTCGCGAGCGCGTCCCGCGGGACCGGCTCGGGCAGGCGGAACGAGATCGCCATCCACGAACCGGGGCGTTCGCCGGCGTGGACGTGGCGCCGCTGGTCGAACGACACGGTGAGCGGGCGGCCCGGCGCGGAGACCCTCACGTCGTACCCCATCAATCGTCCGAAGGGGAGGCGCAGATGGGCGACGTTGGTCAGTCGCATGGCCGATACCCTAGCCGTCCCACGTGACGCGAGGAGGACGACGGTGAGCACCTTCGCGGTCCCCGGCGCAGACCTGGCCCTCGGGCTGAGTGACGAGGGCGGCCATCCGGTCGTCCAGCTGCACGGGCTGACGTCGAGCCGGTCGCGCGACCGCCTGCTCGACCTCGACCTGGGTCGCGGTCTCAGCGGCACGCGCCTGCTGCGCTACGACGCCCGCGGGCACGGACGCTCGACGGGCCGCGCCGAGCCCGACGACTACCGCTGGGAGAACCTCGCGGACGACCTGCTGCGCCTGCTCGACGCGTACTTTCCCGGCGAGCGCGTGCACGGGGTGGGGCCGTCGATGGGCACCGCGACGCTGCTGCATGCGGCCGTCCGCGAGCCCGACCGCTTCAGCGGGCTGACCCTGCTCGTGCCGCCGACGGCTTGGGAGACGCGTGTCGCCAAGGCCGACGACTACCGGGCCGCTGCCTCGCTGATCGAGCAGCAGGGCCTCGAGGTCTTCCTCGAGGCAGGACGCCTGCAGCCCGTCCCGCCGGCGACCGCAGGCCTGCCCGAGACGCAGCCGGACGTCGACGTGAGCCTGCTGCCGTCGCTGTTCCGCGGCGCCGGGGCGACGGATCTGCCGTCGCCCGACGCCATTGCGGGCATCGACGTGCCGGTAGCCCTTCTGGCCTGGGTCGACGACCCGTCCCATCCGCTGTCGACCGCCGAGGCGCTGCTCGACATCCTGCCGTCCGCCACGCTCGCGGTGGCCTCGACCCGAGCCGACCTCGAGACCTGGCCGACCGTCCTCGCCGCGGACGTGGCGCGTTCCGCGGGCTGACCGTCTACGTCGAGTCGGCGAGCAGTGCCGCGACCCGCGAGGCCAGCAGCTCGTACTGGACGTCCATGCGAGTCGGCCCGGTCGGCCGCTCGACGTCGGTGCCACCGACGACGACCTCGTGCGGCGCGAACTGCTCGATCGTGGCATCGACGACCTGGCCGTCCGCGAACCGGTTCCACCAGTGGAAGTCGACCTGCCGCCCATCGACGCGCACCTCGCCCCGCACCAGGCAACCGCCGAAGTAGTCGTGCAGCAGGACCGCGGTGGTGGCGCACTGCCCGCGCGCCGGGTTGTCCGGCCGCCAGTCGGACACGTCCTCGGGCGCACACGTGTCCGGCCCCCACGACCCCCGCAACGCCTGCAGCACCTCGTCGATCGACATGCCGCGAACCTACGCGCCGGGCCTGACAGTCGGTCGGCGCAGGCACGGTCTTCACTAGCCTGGCGAACGTCCGGCGGCTGCCCCGTCGATCGTCGACACTGGTGCCATGGAGACGAGCTGGAGAGACCGGTTGCAGGGCCTCTCGGCGACAGCCACGATCAAGCACGAGAACTTCGCCGGCTTAGACCTCGTGAGCCTCGAACCAGGTAACTACGGGTTCGACCGTTGCGACTTCTGTGCTGCGGACCTTCGACTCGCGACGCTCGATCGGCGTCACTTCTTCTTCTGCGACTTCAGCCGGACCGACCTGACCGGCGCGTCGATGCGCGGGGCGACGTTCGCCGGATGCAACTTCACCGACGCGAACCTCACGAACTGCGATCTCACCGGCTCGACACTGACCTACGTCAACACCGGCGGCTCCAACGGTGTCACGGTCATGACCGGTGCCCGGCTCAAGGGCGCACGGCTCAACGGCGTCGTTGCCGAGCGCGTCGTCGGCTGGCATCAGCAGTAGCCAGCAGCCTGTCGGTAAGCCGTGAGCGACTAGGTCTTACGTCGGCCTGCGGTTGCCGTCGTCGTCGAACGGCACGGGCCAGCCTCGCCGGATGAAGAGTCGATTGACGGCGGACCGAAGCCGCCGAGGGACGTAGCCGACCTGCAGGCCCATCCCGCCCCTCGGAAGACGTCGCGCGCAGTCATAGACGATGTATCCGACGATCGCCACCAGCACGACGACGGGCAGGATCGAGGTCGTCATGCACCCACCGTGCCTGCTTGCACCGGCACGTGCCAGTTGCCGTCGCCAAGAATTGTGGTGCGATGCATCGTTCCCGTCGTGGACCGAGCGCATCCCATCACAGCGAATACCGTGAACCGCAAGCCTGAACGATCAGACGCTCAACCCTTGGACCTGAAGGCGTCCGCCAGCACGCGGGTGTCGATACCCGGCGTGGGCAGGGCGACGGCGTAGCGGTAGATCAGCGCCCGGGCGTACGTGCCCGCAGCACCGATCACGCTTGCCACGGCGATGAGCGCGGCGCCGGACACGACCGCGAGGACGAAGCCGATCACGACCAGCGCCGGAGGGCCCGTGAACACCAGCACGGCGGCGAACACCAGCACGGCGCCCGGCACCAGCCAGAACCCGAAGGCGATGATGTTGCCCTTGACGGCGGTGCGCAGGCTGGTGCCCCACGTGTCGCGGAGCACGCGGGTGGATCGCCTCACCGCCGTCAGCGGGCCGACGTCCTCGGTCACCAGAACCGGCACCACCACGTAGGTGGCGATGCCCCACGCGAGTCCTCCCACGAAGTTGAGGACGGACCCGAGGAAGCCGAGCTTGTCATGGATGACCTGCAGCACGAGACCGGCGGTCGCCGTCACCAACGACCAGGCGACGATCTTCTTCCAGTACGTGCGGGCGTCACGCAAGCACGACGTCGCGGTGGGCTCTCCGCCGTCCGCGCGTTGGTTGGCGCCGATCACCAAAGCGACCTGGAAGTACACGGAGACCACGGTCGCCCCGAACCCGGAGAGTGCCGCACCCGTGTAGTAAGCGAGCTTGCTGTGGTGTTGGTCGTTCACGAACCAGCCGATGCCGTAACCGGGGAAGAAGAGCGCGACGGCAGCGATCACGCCGAACACCATGCCGATGAACGGCAGCGCGAACATCTGCTTGTCCTGACGCAGCAACGCGAAGGTGGCTCGCAGCATGTCCTGGCCGAGCGGGTATCCGGAGCCAGGCTCGACCCTCTCCGGGTGTGGAGCCTCGGTGTCGGACATGTGGCCTCCTTGGTCGTTCCCCCGTCGCAGATCGTTGCACGCCGGGACCAGATCCGCTCGTGAGGCCGGACAGCGACCGAGCTCGCAGCGGCCAGCCTCGCTCGAACTCCAGCGAACCGAGCGTCTGCTGGAAGGCGTCGAGCTGCTTCTTCAGGACATCGGCCAGGCTGGTGTCGGCGGCGAGCTGGACGATGTAGAACGTCGAGTCGCCCTCGGGTGCGTGCGGGTAGGTGCGTGCGCCTAGGCGAGGATCGCGGCCACGGGCGTGTCCTGCACCAGCACGGCGAACTTCCGGCCCTTCACGCTGACGGTGTGGAGCGACGTCTTCTGACCTTTCGCCTTGGCTTGGCGCTGCGCGTTCGCCATGGCCGACGCCGCCCTCGCCTGGTCGCCTGGCCCGGCCTAGACCGAGATACGGAAGTGCTCGTCCTTGCTGTACGCCCTCATCGTGTCGCCGTGTGCCTGTTCGTACGACGCTGGGAACTTCCAAGACACCTGCAGAAGCGCGCCGGCGAACAGCGTGCCCACCCGGACGTTGCCGAGCTGGTCGAAGGATCGGATCCTTCGCTCGACGAACAGGCCGCGACAGTCATCGAGAGGATCGTTCCTGCGGTGACAGCCACGATCGTGCGCGCCTTGAGCATGAGCCGTCCCGGGGAGCGATGCGTCCATACCGGCCCGTGCAGGCTATCGGCGTCGCGTTGAAGAGGGAGATGGACGGACGTCTCCGGCAGTTTCGATCGTTCTCCACACCCTCTCGTTGCAGTCAAAAGGAGTGTCGGTGGTGGCCTCTAGGTTGGATGTATGGCCACCTCGACAACCGATCCGATCGATGTCTTGACTGACGTCGCGCGGGATCGTGCTCGGGGTGAGTTTCGTGAGCTGGCGGCGATGTTGGAGTTCCGCGACCTGGAGCTGGAGCGGATCGAGGCCGAGGTCGAGTCTGCGATCAAGCGGTTCAACGAACGTGGCGCGATTGCTTTGGAGATCGGTGAGGCGATTGGTTTCAGCGAGGGTCAGGTGCAGCACCGGTTGTCGTTCGCCGACACCGTGCGCGATCAGTCACCTACGACGTGGGCGGCGTTCGGTGAGGGTCGTGTCGATCTGGCGCGGGTGCGCGAGATCGGGCACACGATCAGCCAGCTGAAGCGGGCCGAGTCCGTCCACCGCCTGAATCGCCGGGTGGTCGAGTACGCGCAGACGCACACGGTGGCTGAGCTGCGAGCCTGGCTGAAGCGATTCGTCCGCCGGGTCGAGGCCGACCTCGCGATCGAGCGGGCCGACGACGAGCGGGCCAAGCGGCACGTGAGCTTTCAGCACGGTGACGACTCGATGGGATTCCTCGGCGCCTATCTGCCGGCGCACGAGCTTGCTGCGGTCGAAGACCGCATCCGCAAAGCCGCACGCCGAGATGTCGATCCTGATGACGACCGGACGGTGGCTCAGCGGGAGGCCGACCTGCTGGTCGCGTGGTGCACCGAGTCCGACGCCGCAGAGGCCGTCGTCGACGCCAACATCGCCGTGACCGTCGATGCCGACGTGTTGGCTGGTGCAAACCCCGGGTTTGCGGAGTCCGCCGACGGGCGCTGGGGCGTCCCGGCCACCTGGATCGCCGACGTCGTCGGCTCAGGCAGCACCTTCTGGCACCGGATCGTGGTCGACCCGGTCGGTGACGACATCCTCGCTCACGAATACATCGGACGATTCGCCCCCGACGTCCTCAACATCGCCCTCAGATTCCTCTACGGAACCTGCCAGTCGCCGGGATGCATGGTCCCCGCAGAACGGTGCGACATCGACCACCGAGTCCCGTTCCCTCACGGACCGACCCGCGGCGACAACCTCGGCCCCTTGTGCCGAAGACACCACACCTATAAAGGCCACGGCATCCTGCACTGGACCACCAGACCCCAGCCGGCCACCCCGGCAGCCTGACCGACGACCATCACGCCCTGAGCAGCCCCGCTGCCACGGCGCGATGGATCGCGTCGATCGACTCCGCCGTCAGGGGCCCCTCCTCGGCTAGGACCGGATAGAGCTTGCGCGGCCACAGCACCGAGACTCCACGAGTCTCGAAGGCGCCACCGATCAACGGCCAGTCGGCCTCGACAAAGCAGAGGACGGCGTGCACCGGCACGTCGTCGGCAACCACGGACCTCACGACGTCGACCTGCTTCAGGACGCCGTCCACGAGCTTCGTGCAGTTGCGAGAGCCGACGAGCAGCTTCTCCGTGCGGGGACGCAGCAGCCCTCCCTCGACCTTCAGGCGCGGCCGCCCGGCGTACTTCTTCGCGTCGATCACGTACACGCCGGTCGGCGTCACCGCGACGTGGTCGATGTTGGCGCGCCTGCCGGGGACGCGACGGTCGTGCAGCACGCGAAGGCGGTCGGACGACAGCTCGTTCAGCCTGGCACCCAGCCGCTCCTCCCCCACCGCACCGGTGTTCCACGCCTCCGTCGTCTGCGGCTCGTCCGACAATGCGTGCAGCAGACCGCCGATCCGGGGGTGCTTCGCCCGCACCCGCTTCTCGCGACTCGCCCTGCGTCGCTCGAACTCCCGGCGGGCCGAAGCGCCTGGCGTCCCTACGTCGACGGGCTCGTCCGGCGCCTGCGGCTCGACGTGCTCGACGTGCTCGAGACAGCGGACCGTCTTGGTCGGCCGCTCGTAGACCGCCAGCGTCCTGGCGGGCAGATCGGCCCCGCAGACCCGGCACGTCCCGGCGAACCTCAGCCGCATTCGCTTCTCGTCCGCGGGCAGGGCGTCACTCATGGCGGAGACCGTAGCGATCCTTGGGGTCACCGGCCCCGACGGCGGGCCTGCGGAGGCGGGGCGGGGGACCTCAACCCCTCGACCCGCCTCCTGGACCGCTAGCGCCGCACCGGACGCGTCGGGCGCGACGTCACATGGGTCGTGGCGTAGCCATCGCGACGTCCGGTGACGCGGACCGCGATCTTCTTGCCCTTCAGGGACGGCGTGAGCCTGATGGACGAGCGGGTGGCTCCCCGGACGGCCTCGCCGTTCGCGTACCAGGTGTAGGCGCGCGCGGCCTTCGGCTTCCACGTGCCCGTCCTGACCTTCAGGACCTTGCCGACCTTGGCAGCACCGCTGATCCTCGGTCGAGGAGCGTCGAGCGAACCCTTCCCGACCCGGACCGGGGCGGACGTCACCGCGGTGTCGGCCTGACCGGTCCGGTGACTGGTCACGACGACCGTCAGTGACTTGCGCGCCGTCGACGCCGGCAGCGTGAGCGTCAGCGCCGTCGCACCCTTGATGGCCTTGCCGTCCACGAACCAGGCGTAGGTCAGGATCGCTGCGGGGCTCCAGGGCCCGACGGTCGCGGTCACCCGGCGGCCGACCGCAGCCGTGCCCGAGATGCTCACCGTGCCTGGGTTGGCGGCCCATCGAGACGTCACCGAGTCGTACACCGTCTGCGCGATCAGCTCACGAGTCCCGGCGTTGAAGTGCCCCCACTGCCCGAAAACGTAGGTCCGGCCGGCATCGAGGGTCGGCCAGGACGCCGGGTCGCACCGATCCCATCCCGGGCACGGGTCGCCGTCGACGACCAAGAAGCCGTAGTCGGCCGGGCGATCGGCGATCGCGTCGAACAACCTGCTGATCTGGACGAAGTCGACCCGCTCGTCGTCCAGCAGACCCGATGTCGACAGCGCGTTGTAGAGCGCGAGGTTGTGGACCTCGCTCATGGCGCCCACCACGGCGTTTCCGGCCGGCGTCAGGCACGGGTCGTTGGACGTGAGGCCGAAGTCGACCATGTCGAGCACCGCGACCTTGCGCGCACCGACAGCACCCGCTTCAGCGCGTCGACCTCGGTGGCTGCGACCACCGACATGTCGGACGTCAGCTTGTTCAGCTGGGCCGGCGTCTGGGTGCCTCGGTAGAACGGGGTGGTGTCCGACTCGCCACTGCCGCTGTAGGCGAACAGGTCGTTGCCGCCGACCCACAGCGTGACCAGGTCGTCGGCGTCGAACGTGCGGTGCTTCGTCACGTAGTGGTCGATCTGTTGGCTCACGGGCGTCGGCGACTCGCTGGAGTAGTACGCCTCGATCGGGACAACCCACGCGCCGCCCCGAGCGTAGTTCTCGCCCCCGTCGGTGTCCGCGGTCTGCGTCGACCCCAGCTTTTGCGCCAGGATCTGCGGCCAGGCGCCGCCCGGGCTCGACCCGAAGACGTGGTTGGCCGAGCTCCAGCTGTCACCGAACGTGATGACGTCGTCGATAGGCGTCGGGACGACGATCGGGCCCAGCGGCGCGATCACCAGTGCAGCGGCGAGACCCGCTGCCAGTCGTGTGGCTCGTCCAATCGAGCCCTCCTGTTCGTCGTGCGAATGCGGAGCGGCTGCATGCCGTAGCGCGTGCTCAAAACCTATAAATCTGTTGTTTTACTGTCCAGGCCTTCCGGCCGTGAGATCCACTGCTCGTTCCTCGCGCCAACGCACGGTCGCGACGCCGGTCAGGATGGCCGCGGCGCCGACCGCCTGGGTGCAGGAGATCCCCTCGTCGAGCAGCAGCCAGGCCACCAGCGCCGCCAGAACGACCTCGAGCATCCCGGCGAACGAGGCCAGTCGCGCGCCGAGCACGCGGGCCGCCATCACGCCCGTCACGTAGGCGGCGACCGTGCAGACCAGCACGAGCCCGGCGAGCGGAACGGCGATCGGCATCCGGTGGTCGGCCAGGAGTGCCGGCGCCGACGACACCTGCCACGGGAGAGCACCCACCACCGCGAGGACGAGGATCATCGTGCCGGCCACCAGCATGCCTCCCGCGACGACCGCGACGGGATCGAGCCCGACCGTGACGGTCGACGACCGGACGAAGTAGAACGCCAGGCACACCGCAGCAGCCAGCGCCCAGGCCACGCCGCGCGCGTCGATGGTCGATCCCGAGCCGAGGTCGACGACCAGCGCCAGCCCGGCCAGGCAGCAAAGTGCGCCCGCGAGCGTCACGACGCTGAACGCGGACGTCCCTCGCACCCAACCCAGCAGCAGGATCAGCACGGGTGCCAGGTACTCGATCAGCAGCGCGACCCCTACGGGGACGTGCTGGATCGCGGCGAAGAAGCACAGCTGCGTGCCCCCGATCGCGACTGCACCGTAAGACCCGACGTGCCGCCACTGGCGCGCCAGGCGCGTCACCTGACCCGGGTGCCCCCGCGCGACGAAGGGCAAGAGGACGAGCACGGACAGCAAGCACCGTGCGCTGACGGTCGCGGGCACGGACCAGCCCGACTGCTGGATCGCCTTGGCCAGCGGACCCGTCAGCGCGAAGGCCAGGGCAGACGTGGCCGCGAGCGTCCACCCCGCACCGCTGTCCTGGCGGCTCAGGGGTACAGCCCGCGGGTGCGGTGTGCCTCGACGACTCGCGCGACGGCCAGCCGCGTAGCTGCCTCGCGCAGCGTGATCCCGTCGTCCTTGGACCTCCGGTCGACCGTCTCCCACGCCGCGACCATGCGCTCCTCCAGGCGCTGCTCGACCTCGTCCCCGCCCCACCAATAGGCCTGATTCGCCTGCACCCACTCGAAGTACGACACGAGCACTCCCCCGGCGTTGGCGAGGATGTCCGGCACCACGGTGACCCCACAGGCCGCCAGCACCCGGTCGGCCTCCCGGGTCGTCGGACCGTTCGCGCCCTCGACGACGATCGAGGCACGGACGTCGTGGGCGTTGCCCGCGTGCAGCACGCCCTCGACCGCGGCCGGCACCAGCAGGTCGACATCGGCGGCGAGGAGCTCCTCGTGCGTGACGACGTCCGCCCCGCCCAGGCCCACGACGCTGCCGTGCAGGTCGACGTGACGGCACAGCGCCTCGACGTCGAGTCCGTCCAGGTCCTGCACCGCGCCGTACTGGTCGCTCACCGCCACCACGCGGCACCCGGCCTCGTCGAGGAACCGCACCGCGTCGCGTCCCACCTTGCCGAAGCCCTGCACCGCGGCGGTCGCGGTCGACGGGTCCAGCCCGGCGGCGCGCATCGCGGCCAGCGAGACGTGGACGACCCCGCGGGACGTCGCGCTCGCCCGCCCCAGCGAACCGCCGAGGCTGATGGGCTTGCCGGTCACCACACCCGGCACCGTGTGGCCCTGGCTGACGGAGAAGGTGTCCATCATCCACGCCATGGTCTGCTCGTCGGTGCCGATGTCAGGGGCGGGGATGTCCTGCATCGGACCGATGATCGGCAGGATCTCGCTGGTGTACCGGCGGGTGATGCGCTCGAGCTCGCCGCTGCTGTAGACGCGCGGATCCACCCGCACGCCGCCCTTCGCACCGCCGTACGGCACGTCGAGCAGCGCGCACTTCCACGTCATCCACATCGCCAGCGCCCGCACCTCGTCGAGGTCGACGTCCGGGCTGTAGCGCAGGCCGCCCTTGGCGGGGCCGCGCGAGAAGTTGTGCTGCACGCGATGGCCGGTCAGCACCTCGACCGATCCGTCGTCGCGCCGCAGCGGAATGCTCACGGTCAGCTCGCGACGCGGGGCAGCCAGCATCGCGTGCACCCCGTCGTCGAGCCCGAGAGCCGATGCCGCGTCGCTCAGCTGCGCGAGCGCGTCAGTGATGGCCGATGCCCTGTCGTTCTGCATGTCGTCCTCTCGATGGCCGCGAGCGTGCCGGTGGTCGCCTCGACGGACGAGGCGGCCACCGGCCGGCTCAGATGAGTCGCGCCGGTCCGACGTCGGCGGCAGAGGCCGGAAGGCCGTTCGCCTTGAGGATCTTGGCGAGTCCGCCGTCCGAGCGCAGGCTCTCGAGCAGATCGTTCAGGGCCGAGGCGAGTGCGTCGTTCTTCGGATCGAGGAGCATCGCGGTCTGCGACGGCTCGCTGGTCGCCGGCACGCGCGGGTCCTCCTCGAGCACCTCGAGCTTCAGGTCCGTCCCCTTGGCCGAGATCGACGCCGCGCCGTAGCCGTCGATGCCGATGTCGAGGCGACCCGACTTGAGGTCGTTGGCGAGGCTGCCCGAGTCGGGGTACACCCGGGTCTCGACGCCGTCGAGCTTCTTGAGCGCGTCGACCCAGAGATAGCCCTCGACCGTCCCGACCTTCTTGCCCGAGAAGTCGTCCACCGTCGAGGCGCCGTCGTCGGACATGACAGTCATCTCGTCGAGATAGGCAGGCTCGCTCAGCGTGACCTGCTCCGCACGCTCCGCGGTGCGGTAGAACCCTCCGACGGCCACGTCGGCACGACCCGTCTTGACCGCCGGGATGGCGGTCGCGTACGTGTACGGCGCGAACTCGACCTTCAGGCACTCACGCTTGGCCAGGTCGGTCGCGATCGCACTGTCGATGCCGGCGATCTTCTTGTTCTCCTCGAACGAGTAGGGCGGGGTGTTGGTGAGGGCCACCGTCAGCACGCCCTTCTTCACAGTCTTGATGTCGTGCGCCGGCTTGCACGATGCGTCGACCGCCGATCCTTCGTCGTCCCCCGAGCCGCCGCACGCAGCAAGCGCGAGCGCGGCAACCATGACCACGCCGAGGCGTCGCATTGCCTGTGTCTTCATTGCCTTCTCCTTGTGTTGTGGTGGTGACTCAGCCCAGGTGCTTGGACAAGCGCCGTTCGAGTCGGTCTACGAGCCAGCTCGCAGGGATCGTGATGGCGAGGTAGAGCAGACCGGCCAGGACGAGGACGTCCAGGTACCGGAAGGTCGCCGCGCCGATGGAGTACGCCTGTCCGAGAAGTTCCGGCAGGCCCAGCGAGTACGCGAGGGCACTGACCTGGAAGATCAGGATCGCGAAGCCCATCAGGGTCGGAAGCGCGATGCGCAGGCCTTGGGGGATGACGACGAACCGCATCGCGTCCACGTGAGAGAGGCCGAGGGCGTCCGCGGCTTCCAGCTCGCCGGCGGGGACCGCCCGCAGACCGGCTCGGATGATCTCGCTCGTGTAGGCCGCGGTCGTCAGCGTCAGCGCCACCACGGTTGCCGGGAAGGCGTCAAACGTGATGCCCACGCCGGGAAGGCCGAAGTACACGAGCTGCAGCATGACCAGTGCGGGCATGCCGCGACCGATCTCGACGAGCAGGATGGCCGGCCACCGCACGAGTCCCGAGCCAGCCGACGACAGCAGGGCGAAGCCGAGGCCGATGACGAAGCCGAGGACCAGGCTCAGCCCGGTGACCTGCAGGCTGACGAGCAGCCCGTCCCAGAGCCGAGGCAGCCACTCGCCCCAGTCGTTGATCAGTGAGGTCGACATGTCATCGAGCTCCCTTCAGGCTGAGCTTGCGCTCGAGGTAGCGCGACAGATAAGCGAGCGGCGAGCCCAGCGCGATGTAGATCGCGGCGGCGATGACGAAGGGCGTCAGGCTGCTGCCGCTGGACCGCGCGTCCTGATTGGTGACGGACATGATCTCCGCGACGCCGATGGTCGACACGAGAGCCGAGTCCTTCAGCAGACTGATGGCCCACGTGACCATGCCCGGGATCGCGACCCGGACCGCCTGGGGACCCACGACGCGGGTGTACGTCGTGACGCGGCCGAGACCCAACGCCTGCGCCGCCTCGAACTGCCCGCGGTGCACCGCGAGGAGGCTCCCGCGGTAGATCTCCGCGAGGTGCGCGGCTGAGATCAGCCCGAGACCGATGACGGCGGCCACGAAAGGGCTCAGCCTGATCGCTCCGCTGCCGATGCCGAAGAACACGATGAACAAGAACACGATGGGCGGGATGCCGCGCAGCAGGTCGATGATCGTGCGCGACAGCCCGCGCACGACGACCGAGCCGGAGCGGCGCCCCGTCACGAGGACCAGCCCGAGCACCGCACCGACACCGAAGCACGTCGCGGTGACGAGCAAGGTCGTCGGCACACCGCCCAGGACGACGCCGAGGTGGTCCATCAGCGATCCCTGATGGCCGAGAGGAACGTGCGCGTGCGCTCGACCTGCGGGTCGTCGATGACCGTCTTGGGGTCGCCCTGCTCGATGATCCGGCCGTCGGCCATGACGATGAGCCGGTCGGCGACGTCCGAGGCGAAGTGGATCTCGTGGGTCACCACGATCATTGTCATGCCCTCGTCGGCCAGCTGCCGCATCACGGACAACACCTCGAGGCCCAGCTCTGGGTCGAGCGCCGACGTCGGCTCGTCGAACAGCATGACGCTCGGGTCGAGCGCGAGGGCGCGCGCGATGGCGACCCGCTGCTGCTGACCGCCGGAGCACCTGGGCGGGTGCGACGACGCCTTCGAGGCCAGTCCGACCTGCTCGAGCAGCGCCATCGATCGCGCGTCCGCCTCTGCCCGGCTGCGCCCCAGCACGCGCTCCTGGGGCAGGGAGATGTTGCGCAGCACGGTCAGGTGCGGGAACAGGTTGAACGACTGGAAGACCATGCCGACCTTGCGCCGTAGTGCCACCAGCTCGCGCTGGCTCACCTTGCCATCGACCTCGGTCGGGATGCCGCCGACCGTGATGCGTCCCGTGGTCGGCGACTCCAGCAGGTTGATGCAGCGCAGCAGGGTGCTCTTGCCGGACCCGCTCGGCCCGATGATCGCGACGACCTCCCCGGGCCGGACGTCCAGCGAGACGTCGTCCACGGCGGTGTGGTCACCGAACTGCTTGCTCAATCCCTCGATGCTGAGGATGGGTCGTGCTGGACTGGTGAGTGGTTCGGTCATGAACCGGTCTCCTCGTTCTTGGTCTGGGCCACGGCCACCGCCACGGAGTCGGCGACGGTGGCGACGTCGTCGTCCGTCATGGGGGTCGACAGGGCGATGAGGCCGTTGGTACCGGCCAATACCCCGGATCGGTACAAGTGCCACCACAGGACGCCGAGATCGACGGACTCGCGGATCCGCAGCAGCGACCCGCGACCGCTCACCGCGACCCCAAGATCTTTCAGGCGGCCCTGCAGAGCATCGCCGCGGGCGTTCAGACGACTGACCTCGTCCTCGCCGAAGCAGTCGAGGGCTGCGAGACCGGCCGTCATCGTGATGGGGTTGGCGCTGAAGGTCCCGCCCCACCCGACCGCGCCACCCCGCGTCGGGTCGAAGACCGCCATGACGTCCGCGCGTCCACCCACCGCTCCCACCGGGAACCCGCCTCCGATCACCTTGCCCAGCGTCACGAGATCGGGCTCGATGCCGTACGAGCGATGCAGACCCCCGACCGCCAGACGGAAGCTGATGACCTCGTCCACGATGAGCAGGGCCCCACGGGCGGTCGTCGCCTCGCGGACGTGCCGGACGAAGTCCTGCTCCGCGGGCACGAGGCCGGCACGGTTGGGCATCAGGTCGATCAACACGGCGGCCAGGTCGTCGGCATGCTCGGCCAGTGCCGCGTCGAGAGCGCGCCGGTCGCCCTGCGGGACCACGACGACGGAGGCCCCGATCGAGCGAGGAACGCCAGGAGCGGCCCGGTCCGCGACGGCGTCGGTCGTGCCGTGGTAGCTGCCTGCGAAGCGGACGATCACGTCGCGGCCCGTGTAGGCCCGAGCGCCTCGGATGGCGGTCATGACTGCCTCGGTGCCCGAGTTCGAGAACCGCCAGCGCTCGATCGACGTGCGCTGTCTCAGGTGCTCGGCCAGCGCCACCTCCGTCTCGGTCGGCAGCCCGAAGGCCGTACCTGTACCGATGACGTCCATGACCGCCGCGTGCACGTGTCGATCGGCGTGGCCATGGATCAGGGCCGTGTAGTTGTTGTTGCAGTCGATGACGCGGTGGCCGAGCTGGTCGGTCACCCACGCCCCGGACCCCGACACCGCGAACGGCGGCGACGGCGGCACGAAGACCGTGGTGCGGGTGTTGCCCGCAGGCATGACCTCGCGAGCACGCTGCGCCAGCGGGTGCTGGCGGTAGTCGGACGGGTGCGGACCGGACATCGTCAGACCGCCCGGACGATCGTGCGGCTCTGCTCCTTCATGAAGCCGGGCAGGTACCACAGGCCGAGGCCGCCCTTGCCCGACGAGCCGCTGCGCTTCCAGCCGCAGAACGACTGCACGCCCGGCCACGCGCCGGTGGTCGCGCCGGCCGCCCGGTTGACGTAGACGACTCCCGCCTCGATGTCGTCGAGGAACAGCTGCACCTCGTCCTCGTCGCGGCTGAAGACGCCGGCCGACAGTCCGTACTCGACCGCGTTGGCCTCGTCGAGCGCTGCGGCGAAGTCCGGCACGGTAGTGATCGCGAGGAACGGCGCGAACAGCTCGTCGCGGGTCAGCGGGTGCCCGTCGGGCAGGTCGGTGACGACGGTGGGCGCGAAGAAGTTGCCCTCGCGGTCCGGCACGCGTCCGCCGGTGCGGATCGTGCCGTCCCGGCGTCCCACCTCGATCGCGTCGTCGACACGCCGGGCGATCGCGTCGTCGATGACCGGCCCCATGTTGGTGGCGGTGTCGAGCGGGTCGCCCACGACGAGCGCCTCGGCGCGCGCGACGATCTTCTCCACCAGCGCTTCGGCGACCTCGTCCACCACGACGACGCGCCGGCAGGCGCTGCACTTCTGACCCGACAGGCCGAAGGCGGAGCGAACGATGCCCTCCGCGGCGTCGTCGAGGTTGGCCGACACCGCCACGATCGCGGGGTTCTGGCCGCCCATCTCGGCCAGCACGGGCCGCGGGATCCCGGTCGGCGACGGGGTCTCGACCAGGTCCCAGCCGACCTGTGCCGAGCCGGTGAACGCGATGCCGTCGACGTCGGTGGCAGCCAGGGCCCGGCCGGTGTCGGCACCGCCGTGCACGATGTTCACGACGCCGGACGGCAGGTGGGAGTGGAAGATGCGGGCGATCTCGGCGGTCGACCTCGGCGTCTTGTCCGAGGGCTTCAGCACGACGGTGTTGCCCGTGACCAGGGCTCCGGTCATCATCCCCACGGTCAGGGCGACCGGGAAGTTGAACGGCGAGATGACCGCGAAGACGCCGTAGGGGACGAGGACGTCGTAGTTCTTCTCGGTGTCGGTCGACTTCTGCACGGCGTGGTAGCCGTCGTTGTCCTCCATGAGCGAGCAGTAGTGCTCGATCATGTCGAGAACCTCCTGCGTCTCACCCACGGCCTCGAGGCGCGTCTTTCCCGTCTCGGCCGACACGATGGCGGCGATCTCGGCGATGCGCTCGCTGGTCTCGGCAGCCACGGCGCGCAGCGCACGAGTGCGCTCGGCATACGGCATCGCCCGCCAGCCCCGGAAGGCCGCGCGCGCCTCGGCGACGGCGGCCTGGACCACTTCGACGGAGCCGGCGCGTGCCGCCGACACCCGCGCGCCGGGCACGCACGGGTCGAACCGCTCGATCAGGTTGCCGTCCTCGACGACGCGGTCACCGACCAGGTGCGGTTCGATCGGCGACTCGACGGCACGCAGCTCCTTCAGCGCATCCTCGAACCGCGCGTCGAGCACCTCGTCACCCAGCGACGTTGATGAGTAGTTGACCTTCGACGACGACATGAAACTCCCTGATCCACTCGTGCGGCCCTTGGTGATCTAGGACTCACGGACACGACGTCGTAAACATACACATCTGTCGGTTTAAGTTCTAGCCATTCATGTAAACAACGTGAAACACGTGCCGCGGCTAGGATCGCTGGCACATGACGACCCGACCCGATGAAGGCATCGACCTTCTCTCGACCCTGACGCGCCGCGTCCTGTTCGCCCCCTTGGCGGACCACGGACGTGCGGGCGCGGTCGCCGAGCGCCTCCGCACGGCGATCACCCTCGGCATCCTCGCCGAGAACGAGCAGCTGCCGTCCGAGACAACGCTCGCCGCGCAATTCAACATCTCGCCGGTCACCCTGCGCGATGCGCTCACTGCCCTGCGCGCCGACGGACTCGTGACCACGCGGCGCGGGCGCGGCGGCGGGACGGTCGTCAGCGGCCCCCTTCCCGATCAGCGCCGCGTCCTCCTCGACCAGGTGTCCGGACTGTCGAGCATCGACCTTCGCGACCAGGCAGACTGGCGACGTGCCGTGAGCGTCGAGGCCGCCCGCCTCGCGGCGCGACGGGCGTCCCGCGAGGACATCGGGCTGCTCGAGCGAGGCTCGGCCAACGCCCGCTCGGCGACGGACGCCGTGTCGGCCCGCCGCGCCGACAGCCGCTACTTCATCCAGCTGGCCGCAGCCTCCCAGTCGTCCCAGCTGAGCGCCGCCTCCATCAGGCTTCAGGTCGAGTACGCGCCCGTGCTGACCCTGACGTACGCCGAGGCACGAACGCGCGAGGACGTCGCAGCCCTGCTGACGACGCTGACCACCGCCGTTCAAGACGCAGACGTCGAGGCCGCGGGCCTCACGGCGGCACGCGTCGTCGACCTCGTCGCCTCGCGAGCGGCCTCACTCCGAGCGAACGGATGGAAGCACGCATGACCACGCCCAACCAGCACGACTCGCTCGAGGCGGTCGCACGGGCGGTTGCCGACCTGACGCAACCCGTCTTCGCGCGGCTCGAGGCCCTCGCCCAGGAGGTCTCGGCGCTCGACCTGCGCCAGGCCGTCGGCCGAGGACGCCTCGACGACCACGACGCCGCAGTCGTCGAGTCGCTCGCCGTCCAGACCGTGCAGACGCTCGATCTCGTGAGCGGTGCCGGCATGGCCGCCACGGCCGGCGAGACGTCCAGCGACGGGGTGATGCACTGGTGGATCCTGCGGGACGGCGCCGTGGTCACCAAGCGGCACGTCCTGAACCCGGCATCCGACTCGTACTACGACTTCAGCAACCTGCGGTGGTTCACGCTGCCGGCGTCGAGCGGGACGAACACGCTCATCGCGCCCTACATCGACTCGTGGGGCACCGACGACCTGACCGTCACCGCAGCCGTCCTCGTCCCTGGCAGCGACTCCGCACGAGAGGTGACCGCCGTGGTGGCGGTCGACCTCAACGCCCGCGCGTACGTGCAGGCCGTCGAGGACGTCCTGCGTTCCGCGGCACCCGCCGTGCTGATCGACGGCGAGGGACGCGCGGTCTGCTCCACCGAGCCCGACATCGAGACGGGGGTCCGCCTGGCGGCCCTGCCGTCCTGGAGCGCAGGCGAGACGGCCGACGTGCTCGGCCTGGGCTGGACCGTGGCGTCGCTGGACGCCACCACCGGCTGACACCACCTCGTTGACCTTAAAACGACAGAACTGTATGTTTGCTCTCGATCCGGGCCTGCCGGTCACTCACCGAGATCTGGAGCACCGTGAAGCAGCAGCGAGTCGTCATTGTCGGAGCGGGTGTGCTGGGTCTGTTCACCGCGATGGAGCTGGTGTCCGACCCGTCGGTGAGCGTCGAGGTGATCGACTCGGGGCACCCCGGCGTGGGGTCGTCAGGGCGCTCCGTCGGCATGATCGAGACGCAGTACGTCGACGCGGGTGACGTCGAGGTCCGCGCGTTCGGCCGCAAGGCCTACTCCGCCCTGATCGACGAGCACGCGCTGCCGTTCGTCCACGGCGGCTACCTGCGACTGGGGCACTCCCACGACGACATCGCACAGTTCGAGCGCAGCATCGCCGCGCAGGCCGCCGCCGGCATCACCGATGCCGAGATCCTGCTGCCTGCCGAAATCGCCCGCCGCTGGCCGCAGCTCGTCACGGCCGACGTGTCCGCCGGGCTCTTCGGCGCGTGGGACGGCTACGTCGACGGTTACGAGGTGACCCAGCTGCTGGCGCGACTCGTCCGCGAGTCGGGCGGTCACGTCCGGTCCAACAGCCAACTCGTCGACGCGACCCGCTCGGGCTCGTGGCGGCTCGAGACCACGAACGGGACGTTCGAGGCCGACGTCGTCGTCAACGCCGCCGGCCCCTGGGCGGGGCACGTCGCCGACCTGCTCGGAGCGCCCGTGACGCTGATCCCCCAGCTGCACGGCGCGGTCGCCATCGAGCTGCCGGACGAGAAGCCCTTCACGCCGTTCGTCATGGACTACGTGCCGGGCGCCGGGTCGGAGGGGGTGTACTTCCGGTCCGAGCGCAAGGACCAGCTGATCGCCGGTCTGCACACCGAAGAGGTCCTGCACCACGGGGTCGCCCCCGACGTCCAGCTCGGCTCGATGGACGGTGAGACCGTCGAGCGGATCGCCCTCGCGCTCACCGAACGTCTGCACGACGTCGACGACATGCGCATCGGTCGCAGCTGGACCGGCATCTACCCCATGTCGTCCGACCACAGACCGGTCGTCGGGCGGCACGCCGACGACCCCACCGTCGTGTGCGCGCTGGGTGCCGGCGGCAACGGCATCCAGCTGTCCCCCGCCATCGGCCGCATGGCGGCGGACGCCGTCCTCGAGCGGCCGCGGTCGTTCAGCGACGCCGTCCAGTGGGGGCAGCAGCGGTTCGCCGCGGACCCCCAGGTCTGAGCCCGGTCGACCATGACGTCTGGCGGGAGGTCCCTCGACATCGTCCGTCTCGGGCCGCACGTCGAGCAGTGGCACGCCGACCATCGCGCCTACCCTTCGGGAGCTCCGCTCGTCGTCACCGGCCGCGAAGGGCGGATGGCGATCGACTCGTCGCTCGACGTCGTCCCGACGGACCACGACGGCTTCCTGCTCAGCCACTTCCACGAGGACCACGTGGTCGGCGTCGCCGCCTCCGGCCTGCCTGTCCTCGTCCACGCCGACGACCTGTCGGCGGTGAGATCGTGGCAGGGGTTCGCCGACGCCTCCGGATACACCGATCCCGCGTGGCACGAGCTGGTGACGACGCAGTTCTCGTGGCGGGCCATGACGCGCGCCGAGACGCTGACACCAGGACGTCCCATCGACCTCGGCGGCGTGACCGTGACGCCCGTCCACCTCCCCGGTCACACGCCGGGGCACTGCGGATTCCTCGTCGAGCCGGACCACGTCCTGTACCTCGGTGACATCGACCTCTCGAGCTTCGGCCCGTACTACGGCGACGCGACGGCCTCGCTCGTCGACACGATCGCGTCGCTCAGGGCGGTGCGCGAGATCGACGCGCAGGTGTACACGACGTTCCACCACCGCGGCCACGTCGTCGGCCGGGCGGCATTCGAGACAGCGCTCGACCGGCACGCAGTCATGATCCGGGCACGGCACGAGCGTGTACAGGCGCTGCTCGACGCAGGCCACCTCGACGCCGACGACATGACGGGCCGCGGGGTGGTCTACCGGCCGGGCACCCGTCCGCCATGGGGCCTCGAGGGCGAGCGCCGCATGATCGAGCTCCATCTCTCTCACGACCCTTCCGACCTGCCCGCACCACCTCACGAACAAGACGACGCATGACCAGCTCCTACCTCTTCGCCGCTTCGCGGACGCCGTTCGAGGTTCGGCGGCGCCTTGGCCGGCGTGCGTCCGGACGATCTGGCGGCCACGGCACTGACCGGCGTCCTCTCGAAGGCGCCCGGCCTGGATCCGTCCGCGGATCGGCGACGTGTTCTGGGGCAACGTGAACGGTGCGGGCGAGGACAACCGCAATGTCGGACGGATGGCGGTGCTGCTGGCCGGCCTGCCGACGTCGGTGCCCGCCACGAGCGTCAACCGGTTGTGGGGATCGCTGGACGTCGTGATCGACTCCACCGCGGAGCGTTCCTCCAGACCGGCCAGCCGTCGTCGGGCCACTCCCCTGTCTGCGGCCCGAACTTGCGGCGACCCATGATCTCGGCCCCGACACCCTGGCCCCACATGCTGAAGAGCGCCTGGTCGGCCGTCACGTGGTCGCCGGCGGCGTACCCGTCGGACGACATCAGCAGATTTGTGGACGCGCGAGCGGGTGCTAGCCATGACGTCATCGACCCACCGCCCAGAACTCTTGACAGATATTGTTGTCAACGGCCATCGTTTACGCCATGCACGACGTCGAGGTCATCGAAAGCCCTGAGGCAGCCGCCTCCGCGCTCGATCCGGTGCGAGCCCGGCTGCTCGACGCTCTGGCCGTCCCGGCCTCCGCCTCGGGGCTGGCCGCGAAGGTCGGCCTCGCGCGGCAGAAGGTCAACTACCACCTGAAGGCGCTCGAGGCGCACGGCCTCGTCGGGCTGTCCGAGGAGCGCAAGCACGGGGGCATCACCGAGCGGGTGCTGCAGGCGTCGGCGGCGTCGTACGTCGTCTCCCCCGCAGCCGTCAGCGCATCGGCCGCAGACCCGGGCGCCAACCCCGACCACCTCTCGGCCGCCTACCTGGTCTCGCTGGCGGGGCGGATGGTCCGCGAGGTCGGCGCCCTCGCCCGTCGAGCCGGCGCGTCCGGCCAGCGTCTGCCCACGTTGACGATCGACACGACGATCGGCTTCCGCTCGGCCGCCGACCGGGCCGCCTTCGCCGACGACCTGACTCAGGCGGTGCTCGACCTGACCGCGCGCTACCACCACGACGACGGACGTCCGCACCGTTTGGTCGTCGCCGCCCACCCCCGTCCCGAGGAGATCCGATGAGCACGACACCCGACGTCCCGTACCGGCTCGAGTTCAGCGTCGAGGTGCCGGGCACGCCCGAACAGGTCTGGGAGGCCATCGCCACCGCCCGCGGCATGAGCGCGTGGTTCCTCCCGACCGAGATGGACGAGCGCGAAGGCGGCTCGGTGCGCTTCCACATGGGCCCCGAGATGGACTCCGAGGGCCGCGTGACGGGCTGGGAACCGCCGCGACGCCTGGCCTACGAGGAGGACTGGGCGGCCATGATGGGCCAGGAACCGGATGCGCTCAGCGCGCTGACGTCCGAGTTCGTCGTCGAGGCGCAGGCCGGCGGCACCTGTGTCGTCCGCGTCACCACCAGCGGGTTCGGCACGGGGGCTGACTGGGAGGCGGAGTTCTGGGAGGACATGGGCGCCAACTGGAAGCCGTTCTTCGACAACCTGCGGCTCTACATGACGCACTTTCCGGGCCAGGAGGCCACTCAGCTCGACGTGTCCGCCTCGCTGTCCGGCACTGCGCAGGACCTGTGGTCGACGATGCACGAGCGACTGGGACTCGGCGCCGTGGGAACCGCCGTCGACGTGCGCGGGCTCACCGGCACGGTCGAGCGGACCGGCGACCAGCAGACGCTGGTGCGCGTGACCGGACCCGTCCCGGGTCTGCTGAGCATCTTCACGCACGACGCGGGCGACCGCACCGTCGCGGGCGTCAGGGCCTATCTGTTCTCCCCCGACGCCGCTGCCTACGTGCACGAGCAGACGCCGGCCTGGCAGGCCTGGTTGGACGGTCTGTCCACGCAGGAGTGAAGGATGGGTCGCATGACCCTGCTCGACGACTTCGTCTCGAAGGACCGCGGACGGATCATGCATGCCGTCTGGGAGGTGTTCCGCACCCGGGACCCCGAGGTGCTGGCGCCGCTGGCGAAGGAGCTCCGGCGCATCGACCGCGCGACGGACGACATCGAGCTCGGTGGCGCCCTCGCGTCCAACGCCCAGCACGTGGGCCACGCCATGGAGCGCCTGCGCCTCTTCGCCGACGGCGAGTGCCTCTGTGCGGCGTACGCCGACCACCTGTTTTACGAGCCCGCCAAGGAGGAGTCGTACGGCTTCGTGCGGATCGTCGAGGAGATCCCTGTCGTCACCGACAAGGGATTCCCCGACCGGCCCAAGCGCGTCTGCGAGTGCACCGACTGCGGTCGGGTCTTCGACGTCCAGGAGGGCGAGTACCACTACCCCTGGTGGAAGTGGACGCCCCGCGGCAAGCGTCCCCGCACGAAGGCTCGACGATGACGAGGGCCCCACGGTGGACCGCGCCGAGCTGAAGTCGAAGGGCGTCGCGGCGCGCGGCTACGGCACGGCCCTGTTCCTCGACGAGAGCGACGACGTCGAGCCGGACGCCGTGGTCTTCACCCCGCACGCCGGCGCGTGGACGGTCTTCGCGACCGACGGCGCCGCAGCGGTGATCGAGACGACCCGCCGGTCGTTCACCACCGACGCCGAGGCGTTCGACTACATGCACCAGTGCCTGCGTGAGCAGATCGCCGCGCGCCGGGCAGAGCGGGTCGCGCAGACGCAGGCCGAGGGGGCGAAGCCCCTTCCGAGCCTGCTCTCGATGTACCGCAAGATGGACCCGACGGGCGTGCTGACGGTCCTCGCGTCGATCGCGACCACCTGGGGCTGGCTGTGGATCTCGCCGCTCACCTACACCCGCGAGGACGAGTTCAAGCTCTACTCCGGCGAGCGAGGCTCCTACATCTTCGACGCCGACACCGGCGTGTGGGTCGTGGCCGCCTGCTACGGCCTGGCTGCGCTGAACATGAGCGAGCAGTGGTCGCTGGGCCGGCACGACGGCGGACGTCTGGTCCGCCGGTCGATCGGCATCGCCCTCGGCACGACCGTGTTCTCGTCCCTTGCCCTGGTATGCATGAGCATCCGGTCGGACGAGATCGGCAGCCCGCTCTTCTGGCTGCCGCCGGTGCTGGCGCTGGCCAGCTCCGTCGCCGTCGCGCTGGGGCTCCTCGCGATCCGTCCGCCTGCGACACAATGACGGACATGTCGACGATTCCAGAAGATCTCGCCGTGTGGCGCCGCCTGCAGGACGCAGGTCAGCCGAACCCCTGGTCGGAGAGCCTGCGCCTGCTCGGCGACGGCGAGGTGCCGGCGGCCCTCGACACCAGCTACCTCACCGCCGAGCAGCTCGCAGACCCCGACGTCGCCGCCAACACCCATGCGATCGCCGAGACTGCCGCCCTCATCACCTGGGTCGCCGAGAACGACGACGAGGGTGTGGCCTTCGGCTACTGGCGCGGGCCGGATGATCTTCCCCTCGACGCCGCGCCGCTGGTCGTCCTCGACACCGAGGGGCAGTTCGAGCTGCTCCGAGGGCGACGCTCAGCGAGGCCCTCACCGACGAGTTCGGCCAGTGGTCGCTCGAGGACTACACCGCGGCTGTCGCCCGATGCCGGGCCCAGGGGGTGGCGATCAGCGCCGACGATCCCGACGACCTGCCCGAGTCCGAGGTGTCGCCCACCCCCTCGGAGCATCACGCGACCCGCTACCGCGCGCTGCCCGGCGGCAGCTGAGCCAGCCCGCCCCACACCTGGACGTCGTCCAGCAGCTCGAGCAGCCGCTGAGGCTGACCGACGTCTCGTCGGGCGGCCAGCAGGGCGTCGACCAGCTCGCTGCTCCCGGTGCGCCTCGCCGCCTCGCACACGCGGGCGAAGCCGTGGCGGTAGAAGCCGGGCTCGTCCGACAGCGCCGACTCCGTGCCGCGCAGCTGGAGCTCGCGGCGCAGGTCGAGGAGCACCACCGCGTCCTGCGCCCATGCGGGCAGGTTGCGCAGGTGCTGCGACCGCGGGAAGTCGCCGGCCTGCGAAGGGCGGACGAACCAGATGAACGACAGCGCATCCCACCGGTCGCCGACCTCGAGCAGCGCCGCAGCGGTCAGCTTGAGCCGGTCGCCCAGCACGACGCGGTGCAGCCCGAGGGCGTCGTCGGTCGAGTCGTTCACACGGTCGAGCACGGACGCCAGCGACGTCTGCACGGCTCGGGCCCGCGGCGACACCGTCGCGCCCTCCACCGCCTCCGTGGTGCGGTTGCGGCGGCGGACGGCCAGGTAGGCGGCACCGACCAGCACGGGGACGAGGGTGCTCACCGCCGCGGCGACGGCGATGAGGACCCCTGCGCTGCCCGAGAAGCGGTAGTCGGCCGTCGTCGCGACGATGATCACGACGACACCCACGGCCGTCAGCAGCCAGCCGCCGGCGTTGCGGGCGGCCCGGCCCACGGTCACTGCGGGGCGGTGAACGACCACAGGTGGTCGACGCCGCCGGTGACCGCGACGGCCGCTACGTCCTGCGTCAGGTCGGAGCGGTCGAACAGCTGGGTGGCGCACGCGCCGACGCCGAAGCGCTCGCCGAACCACTGCGACAGCGGACGCGAGCTCATGCCCTGCCAGTGGAAGAACGGGCCCTGCTTCTTGTCGCGCTGCTTGTAGGTGGCCTTCTCGTCGGCCTGGATCAGGTCGACCGGCACGGCACCGTTGATCGCGGCCTCGATCGCCCCGAGGTCGGGCGTGGTCGTGGACGGGTCCCAGAACAGGCGGATGACGAAACCCGTTCCCTTGCCGCCGGGGGCGGGGATGCCGCGGTAGGCGCCGACGTACGTCTGGTCGGCCTGGTTCCAGAGATCGAAGGCGGCCTTGGCCTTCTTCTTGGCTCCCACGACTCCGGACTCGTCGCACAGGGCGAGGAACCCTTCGGGCGAGGTGAGGCGGGCGGCGATCTGAGCGTGGTCGACCACGATGAGTCCTTCTGTCGCGAACAGGGCGTCACGATCCTAGGGGTGCGCCAACCCCTCGCGACAGGTCTGCTGCGTCACTCTTCGTCGAGGCGTCCGTCACTTCACGAGGTAGGTGAAGTAGCTTGCGAGGTTGTCGACCGCGGCATCGGAGAGGTCGGGGTGGCGTTGTCGCACGACGTCTCGCACCTCGTCGCCGATGTCGGGCAGCGTCGTGCGGACGTCCCAGTCGACCTGGATCGTCATCGTCTCGTCGAGGAGCGAGCGGACGGCCTCTTGAAGGGCGGGATCGGTGACTCTCGACCGGAACTCGTCGTCGTTCTTGCCGGGATAGCGCTTGAGGAAGAGCGCGACCGCCTCGCTGAGGTCCGGACCGGCGGCCTCGGAGCACATGAGGAAGGTGACGGAGCGGACCGCGTCGCCGACCAGGTGGGGATGGGCGCGACGTACCGCGCTGCCGACGTCCTTCTCGAGCCTCTTCCACGCGTGCTTGCGCTCGACGGCCCGCTCCTTCTCCCTGCTGGTGGGCAGGCGCGTCCGTCCTCGCGCGGCCTCGGCGGTCGCGATGACGTCCAGCACCTGGGGCAGCAGCGCGGGATCGACGTCGTCGGGGTGGCGGCCGGGGCGGGTCGAGCTGTGCACGTAGTGGCCGACGTACCTGAGCACCGCCTCGTCGAGCGGCGCGAGTCGTACGCCCCGCAGGCCGCGGCGGCGGTCGGCCGCGTAGGTCTGCATCCGTCGGATGTCGGACTCCTCGGTCGCGGAGTGGAGCGAGTCGAGCAGCTGCCCGCGCTCGAGCAGCGGGACGTCCGCGCCGTGCGCGACCAGCATGTCGGTCTGCGCGGGGATCGTGCGGAAGAAGGCGTCGACGTCGTCCGGCGCTGCCAGCAGGATCGGGTCGAGCAGTGCAACGGCTGCGTCCTCGTCGAGAGACCCCCTGGTGCCTGCCGCGTCGCACAGCGGCAGCACCGCGACCCACAGCAGCAGGTGCCGCGCCAGGTCATCCTGGATCACGCGAAGGTGCGCCTCGGTGATCGGGAACGAGAAGGTCCGCGGCTGGTGCAGGGCGTCAGCGCCCGCGCCGAGCTCGAGCCGGAACCCGCCGTCGTCGCGGACGACCGTGGGGATCCACCCGGGCATCCGGCTGAAGACACCCTCGGACATGCCTCGAATGTAGACCGGCCCTGATCTGTGACGCCCACGGCGTCACGACGGCCGGATGACGCCGTGGGCGTCACATCTCGGGTCGATCCACGCGTTGAAGGGAACTCACGGGTGTGCGCCACGGGCTACCGTGGGCGTGCCGGGCTCACCGACCACGTCGAGGATGACCACCATGTCGCACGCCGCACCCCAGAAGGTCGTGCTCCACGGACACGAGCTCTCCTACGCCGACCGCGGTGACGGACCGGTCGTGCTCTTCATCCACGGCATCCTCGGCTCGCAGCAGCAGTGGTCGCACCTCGTCGACCGGATGGACGACGACCACCGTGTGGTCCTGCCCGACCTCTTCGGTCATGGCGAGTCCGCCAAGCCGATGGGTGACTACTCGCTCAGCTCACACGCCGCGACGATGCGCGACCTGCTGGACCACCTCGGGGTCGAGCGCGTCACCCTCGTCGGTCACTCGCTCGGCGGTGGCATCGCGATGCAGTTCTACTACCTCTTCCCCGAGCGGGTGGAACGCCTCGTCCTGGTCTCCAGCGGCGGTCTCGGCCGCGAGGTCAACGTGGCCCTCCGTTCGGCGACCCTGCCCGGGGCCGCGCAGGTGCTGAGTGTCGTGGCCTCGGCGCCGGTGCTCTCGCGGGTGGAGGCCCTGGGGCGCGTCGCGTCGAAGGTGGGCTGGCGACCCAGCGCCGACCTCGCCGCGATCTGGAAGGGCTTCAGCTCGCTCGGCGACCGCGAGAGCCGGCAGGCGTTCCTGGCCACGACTCGCGCCGTGATCGACATCGGTGGGCAGAGCATCAGCGCCCACGACCATCTCGAGGGCTCGCTGCCCATCCCGACGCTGATCGTGTGGGGCTCGCAGGATCACATGATCCCCGCCTCTCACGCGCTGAGCGTCGAGCAGTCACTGCCGGAGTGCCGGGTCGAGATCTTCGAGGGCGCGGGCCACTTCCCACACCTGGACGACTCCGACCGCTTCGCCCGCGTGCTGCGCGACTTCATCGCGTCCGACGGCGCCTGATCCTCACGCGTCTCGCAGACGCGGGTGAAGCCACGGCGCCCGCGATCTGTGACGCCCACGGCGTCACCACGGTCGAATGACGCCGTGGGCGTCACGAATCGGGCGGGCGATTCAGACGTTGAAGCGGAACTCGACGACGTCGCCGTCGGCCATGACGTAGTCCTTGCCTTCCATGCGCACCTTGCCGACGCTCTTGGCAGCGGCCATAGAACCGGCCTCGACGAGGTCGTCGAACGAGACGATCTCGGCCTTGATGAAGCCGCGCTCGAAGTCGGTGTGGATCACGCCGGCCGCCTGGGGCGCCGTGGCGCCCTGCGGGATCGTCCAGGCACGCGACTCCTTGGGGCCCGCGGTCAGGTACGTCTGCAGGCCGAGGGTCGCGAAGCCGACGCGCGCGAGGGCGTCGAGGCCGGGCTCGTCGACGCCCATGTCGGCGAGCATCTCGGCACGCATGATCTCGGCATCCTCGTCGTCGCCCAGCTCGACCAGCTCGGCCTCGCCCTTCGCG
Source organism: Aeromicrobium endophyticum (assembly GCF_003586285.1). Classification (GTDB taxonomy): domain Bacteria; phylum Actinomycetota; class Actinomycetes; order Propionibacteriales; family Nocardioidaceae; genus Aeromicrobium; species Aeromicrobium endophyticum. The sequence continues at coordinate 176,863 of NZ_QUBR01000001.1, forward strand.
TCGAGGAAGATCGCCTCGGACGGGGCGACGAGATCGCGCATCTGCTGCTTGAGCGCGTCGTCGTTCAGCTCGTCGGCGTCGCAGTTGAAGACGTAGATGAACCGCTTGGACGTCATCAGGTGCAGGTCTCGCAGCAGCTCGAGGTCGAGCCCCGCCTTGAGCACGCCGGTGCCGGCCTCGAGCGCGTCCTTGGCCTTCTTGGCCTCCTCGAACGCGGGCACGAGCGACTTGTCCTTGCGCGACTCCTTGTCGAGGCGCGGGAGCGCGTTCTCAAGGGTCTGCAGGTCGGCCAGTGCCAGCTCGATCGAGATCGTCTCGATGTCGTTGGCGGGGTTGACGTCACCGTCGACGTGCGTGACGTCCTCGTCGCGGAAGACGCGCGTGACCTGGCAGATCGCGTCGGACTCACGGATGTGGGAGAGGAACTTGTTGCCCATCCCCTCACCCTCGGAGGCGCCGCGCACGATGCCCGCGATGTCGACGAACTGCACCGTCGCCGGGAGGATCTTCTCCGAGCCGAAGATCTCGGCGAGCTTCGGCAGGCGCGAGTCGGGGACGCCGACCACGCCGACGTTCGGCTCGATCGTCGCGAACGGGTAGTTCGCCGCGAGGACGTCGTTCTTGGTCAGTGCGTTGAAGAGGGTCGACTTGCCCGCGTTGGGGAGTCCGACGATGCCGATGCTGAGAGCCACGAGGGACGATCCTACGTCGTCAGGGGCGGTCGAGGCGAAACGCCCGCAGCTCCCGGTCGTACCAGTCGTGCCGCAGACCGAGGTCGGTCATCCCCAGCCGCGCGCAGACCGCCTGCGACCGGACGTTGTCGGGGTTGGTGACCGCGTACAGCTCGGGGATGCCGGCCGTGAACGCGCGCTCCACCAGGGCCTTCGCCGCCTCCGTCGCGTAGCCGCGGCCCCAGACGTCCGGGTGCAGGTGCCAGCCGATCTCGTGGTCGTCCCGGTCGAACCCCTCGCTGGACGGGACGGGCACGAGCACGGCCATGCCGACCGGCGCCTCGACGTCGTGCGGGACGACCGCGAACACGTCGGCGGCCGGGTGGTCTCCCCGGCGGACGGGCATGCGCTCGATGCGCTCGACGGCCTCCTGCCGGTCGACCATCGGCACGCCGCGACCGCTCCAGCGCGCGACCTCGGGGCGGCTCATCAGGTCGAACAGCGCGTCGGTGTCGTCGAGGGTGAACGGACGCAGGGTGAGTCTTGGAGTCTTGACGGAAGGCACGACTCGATCGTGCCAGGTCACCGTGAGAACGGGCCGCAGGCATTCCGCGGAATCGCCGCGCTCGCAGCGTTCTCGGTGCTACTTTCTGGCGGTGCACCCACTGACGTCGCCGCGCCGATCGCGCCCACTCGTGCTGATGCTGATCGGCCTGTCGCTGATCGCCGCCCTGATCGCCGGTGCGACGACCCCCGCGTCCGCCGCGCCCAAGAAGCCGCGCCTGTGGGCGCTGTGCGGGACGCCGGCCGACCACTGGCTCGAAGGCACCACGCGTCCGGTCAGGGCCAGTGTCTTCACCACGAACGCCAAGGGCCGCGACAAGCCGGTCAAGGGCATCACCGTCACGATCCAGCGCAAGATCTCTGGTCGCTGGGTCAAGGTGGCGAAGGGCCGCACGAACTCGCACGGCAACTTCAAGGTCAAGGTCGTCCTCAAGACCGCGGGCCCGCTCGTCTACCGCTGCAAGATCGACAAGTCGAAGAAGTTCAAGGCGCTGCGCAAGCTCAAGACCATCGCGCTCATCGACGACTCCTCGACGGTCGACCGGCGGTCGACGGCGTCCCTGGAGGTCCAGGGCACCCCCTACTCGGACGAGCGGACGACCTTCACCGGTCGGGTCTCGCCGGTCGGCACCGGACGTGTCGTCCAGGTCGAGCTCGTGCCTCAGGACGGCAGCGCGATGTATGCCGGCATCGGTCCCGACTACGACGACATCGCGGTTCGCCCCGACGGGACCTTCTCGTTCTCGCGCCAGCTCATGGGGCGGTGGAGCGTCCGGGCCAGCGTGCTGCGCTCGACCGACTACAACGGATACACCCGCAGCAATGCCGTGACGGTGAGCACCGGGTCGCACGACGGTCTGTCGATCAACGGGGCCGGCGACGCACTCCCGGCAGGAGTCGTCGGGCAGCCGTACTCACACACGTTCGTCCTGTCCGACACCCTGTCGGGCGGACGTGCCGGCACGTGGTCGCTCATGTCCGGAACGCTGCCGCCCGGCCTCACGCTGAACGGCCCTGTGCTCGCCGGTACGCCAACAGTGGCGGGCACCAGCCCGTTCACCGTGGCGTTCACGGACGCGCAGAACGCCCGCGTGCGCGCGACGGTGACCTTGAAGATCGACCCGAGCTAGGACTGCTTGTTGCCGGTGACGGCCAGCGCGCCGCCGAGCCCGATCATCATGGCCCCACCGCCCGCACTCATGCGGCTCAGACGCTTCGGGTCGCGCGCGAACCACGTCCGAGCCGTGCTCGCGGCCAACGCCCACACGCTGTCGCACGACAGCGCGATCACGAAGAAGATGCCGCCCAGCAGCGCGAGCTGCACCGGGACGGCCCCGGACTCGTAGCTCACGAACTGCGGCAGGACGGCCACGAAGAACACGATCGTCTTCGGGTTCGAGACGCCGACGAGGAATCCCTCGCCGAGGAGTCGCAGGGCGGACGGCCGCGCGGACGGCAGGCTCGGTCCGGCGTCCGTGTGGTCGTGCCGGTGACGGATCGCCTGCACGCCGAGGAAGACCAGGTACATCCCGCCGAGCACCTTGACGACCGAGAGCAGGACGAGCGACCGCGCCACCAGCGCACCCACTCCGAACGAGACCGCGATGACGGCAGGGATCATGCCGAGGGCGTTGCCGAGCACGCTGAGGAAGCCACCCGTGCGACCGAGCGACAGCGACCGTCCGATGACGAACAGCACGCTGGGACCGGGGATCACGATCAAGGCCAGGGCGGCGAGGGCGAAGGCGGCGGCGTTGTGGGCGGGAAGCATGGACGGTCCGTTCACTCGTGCGGAGCCCGAAACTATCGCAGACGATCTGCACTGCCGCCGCGGTCCGTAGGCTCGAGGCATGACCGTGATCAAGATCAACGCCATCACCGTGCCTGAGGGGTCGGGCGACGAGCTGGCCCACCGCTTCGCCGCTCGCGCGGGTGCCGTCGACGGAGCCGAGGGCTTCGAGGGGTTCGAGCTGCTCAAGCCCACCGACGAGCGCACCCAGTGGCTCGTGCTGACCCGCTGGGCCAGCGAGGACGACTTCCAGGCCTGGGTCAGCTCGCCGTCGTTCGCGGAGGGGCACCGCTCCGCCGTCGAGCGCGCCGGCGGCGAGGCGCCCAAGCCCGTGTCGACCCACAGCGAGGTCTGGAACTACGAGATCGCCGGCGGCTCGAAGGGCTGACGCCCCTTCGTCCGAGGCGGAAGTGTCGGTGGCGCCGGGCACAGTGAGGCCATGGACGTCTTCCCCCTCCTGCTCACGGCCCTGCTGGCCCTCCTGGCCGGGCTCTCGATCGGCTACCTGCTCGGCGGCCAGCGCGCGCCGGCTGCGACGGCCCACGACCTGACGCTGTCGCGCGCCGCGACCGCCGAGGCCGTCGAACCCGTCAAGGAGAGCCTCGACCGCTTCGGCCAGCGGCTGCGCGAGCTCGAGTCCAGCCGCATCGAGTGGCACACCCAGCTGCGCGAGCAGGTCGACGCCGTGCGGCTCACCAGCGACTCGCTGCGCAAGGAGACCGCCTCGCTCGCGACCGCGCTGCGACGTCCGCAGGTACGCGGACGCTGGGGCGAGATGCACCTCAAGCGCACCGCCGAGCTGGCCGGCATGCTCGACCACTGCGACTTCGAGCTGCAGGTCAGCACCCACGGCGACTCGGTGCTGCGCCCCGACATGGTCGTGCGCCTGGCCGGCGACAAGCGGGTCGTCGTCGACTCCAAGGTGCCCCTCGACGCCTACCTCGACGCCGCGCAGGCCGACACCGAGGCCGAGGCCGCCGAGCACCTGCGCCGTCACGTCAAGCAGGTGCGCACCCACATCGACCAGCTGGCCGCCAAGTCGTACTGGTCGCAGTTCGACCAGACGCCCGAGTTCGTCGTGCTGTTCGTGCCCGGCGAGTCCATCCTCTCCGCCGCGCTCGAGGCCGAGCCCACGCTGCTCGAGCACGCATCGGCCAAGAAGGTCGTGCTCGCCACGCCGACGACGCTGATCGCGCTGCTGCGCACCGTCGCCTACGCCTGGACCCAGGAGCAGCTGGCCGCCAACGCCCGCGAGATCCAGACCATCGCCCGTGAGATGTACGACCGCATCGGCACCGTGGCCGGCCACGTCGACAAGCTGGGCCGCTCGCTCGAGAGCACCATCCGGTCGTACAACGACGCCGTCAGCTCGATCGAGTCGCGCTTCCTGGTCACGGCGCGGCGCTTCAACGCCCTGCACGTCTCCGACACGCCCGTCGAGTCGCCCCGGCTCGTCGAGTCGACACCACGGTCAATGACCGCTCCGGAGCTGGTCGATGAACTACCGTCGGTGCTATGACGCAGGCGGTGCGCACCACACCCCCTCGCACGGCGCGGCGCGATCTGTCCGCCCGCCAGGCGATCGTCGCGGCCTGCCTGGCCATGACGGCCATCGTGCTGCTCGACCTCATCGACTCGCGCCTCGACCTGCTCTACTCGGTCGGCTTCGTGCTGATCGTCGTCACCGCTCCCCTGGCGGTGGGCGTCCGCCAGATGTTCGCCACCGGCGTGCTGCCGTCGGTGCTGCTGATCGCGAGCCTGCTGCTGGTCTGCCTGTTCCAGCCGTCGGCCATCCGCGTCGAGGGCATGGCCGCCGATGCCGGCACCGCGGCGCGCCTCATCGCCGCGACCCTCGACCACGGGCTGACGCTGGTCGTCGGCCAGGTGCTCGCCCTGGCCGTCATCACCCTGCGCATCCTCGGCGACTCCAGGAGTGCGCCCCGCCGCTGAGCCTCGCGGTCAGCCGGTGACCTCGTCGACGAAGCACCAGCGCCAGGCCTCGCCCGGCTCGAAGCTGCGCATCACCGGGTGGCCGGTCTCCTCGAAGTGACGCGTCGCGTGCTTCTCGACCGACGAGTCGCAGCACCCCACGTGGCCGCACGTCATGCACAGCCGCAGGTGCACCCAGGTCGACCCGTCGCGCAGGCACTCCTCGCACCCGGTGGGGGTGAGCGGCGGCGGGTACTCGCACGCCACGCGCAGGTGCTCGCACGCCCCGTCGGGGTCGACGGGCGGACGCAGGTCGGTCTCGCGGTCCGCCGTCGTCTCGTTCTCGGAGAGCCGGTCGAGGATCGACTCCTCGACATCGAGGGCGTTCATGACGCGCTGGAGGATCGACTGGTCGACGCTGCCCAGGTCGCGGATGCGCAACAGCTCCTCGCGCTCCTGGTGCAGCATGCTGGCTCGCAGCCGGGAGTACTGGGCGCTCGGGGTCTCGAGGCCACCCAGTCGCTCCCACACCGCGTTGGTGCGGTCGGTCGCACGCTCGCGCAGGCGGTGCATGACGTCGTCGCCGACCGTCCCGGCGACCTCCTCGTCGAGGTAGGCCTTGCCGGCGTCGGTCACGGCCTGGTAGATCGTCGCCTCCTGCAGGTGGTCCTCGTGGACGTCGGGCCCCGGCACCTTGAGCACGCGCACGAGCGTCGGGATCGTCAGCCCCTGGATCATCAGCGTGCCGACCGTGACCACGAACGCGATCAGCACCAGCACCTCGCGCTCGGGCACGTTCGGCGGCAGCAGGAACACCGCTGCGAGCGTCACCACCCCGCGCATGCCCGTCCACGCGACCATGAAGATCGTCTTGGGCTCGGGCCGTGGCTCGGACGCCGCGATGCGCGGGACGAGCCGCGGCAGGTACGTCGCCGGGAAGACCCAGACGAACCGCAGCACGATGACCGCCGCCAGCACCGCGACGCACGCGACCGCGATGCGGGTCGCCGAGAGCGTGCTCTGGTCGAGGTCGTTGACGATCGTGCGGATCTGCAGGCCGATCAGCAGGAAGACCGCGTTCTCGAGGACGTACGAGATCGTCGTCCAGTTGGTGCGCTCGAACAGACGTGACGCACCCGACTGGATGAGCGGCGACTTGTGCCCCAGGATGACGCCGGCCACGACCACCGCCAGCACGCCGGACGGCTGCGAGTCGAGCCCCTTGACGTGGATCTCCTCGGCCGGCAGGTAGGCGATCCACGGCGTCAGCAGCGAGACCGCGACATCGGTGACCTCGTCCTCGATCAACCGGCGGATGCGGCCCACCACGAACGCGACGAGCAGCCCGATCGCGACACCGCCCGCCGCCGACACGATGAAGCCCGCGCCGGCCTGCCAGACGCTGACCGTGCCGCCGATCGCGGCGATCGACGTGCGCAGCGTGACGATGGCGGTCGCGTCGTTGACCAGGCTCTCGCCCTCGAGGATCGTCACCACCTTGCGGGGCAGGCCCACGCGGCGGGCGATGGCGGTGGCGGCGACGGCGTCGGGCGGTGCCACGACCGCGCCGAGGGCGAAGGCCGCCGCCAACGGCACCCCGAGCAGCCACCACACGAGCAGCCCGACCCCGATCGTCGTGAACAGCACGAGCCCGACGCTCAGCAGGATGATCGGGCGCTTGTTGGCCCGGAAGTCGATCAGCGACGTGCGGATCGCCGCGGCGTAGAGCAGCGGCGGCAGCAACCCCACCAGGACGATCTCGGGGGTCAGCTCGAAGTCGGGCACGAAGGGGGCGTACGACCCGGCGATGCCGACGACGATCAGCACCAGGGGTGCCGACATCCGCGCCTTGGCAGCCAGCGCGCTGACGGCGACCACGATCGCGAGCAGGGTGACGAGGGTCAGGGCTGTCTCCACCCACTCATCATCTCAGGCCGCGACGGCTGGTGGGGCCGCCGTGGACGCCGTACGGTGAGCAGACGCCGAACGTCTTCCGGGGGGAAGCCCATGATCGAGCCCGTCGTCCAGCAGCACGCACGCCGCACCCGTCTGATCGCCGCCGCCAGCGCGGTCGCCGTCGCCGGAGCACTGGTGACGGCGAGCCCGCCGAGCGCATCGGCGAAGACCTCCAAGCCGTCGGGGTCCACCGCCCGCGGCACCGGTGGCGCGGTGTCGTCGGTCGACGTCAACGCCAGCCGCATCGGCCGCGAGGTGCTCGCCCAGGGCGGCAACGCGGCCGATGCCGCGGTCGCCATGGCATCGGGCCTCGGCGTCTCGGAGCCCTACAGCGCCGGCATCGGCGGAGGCGGCTACTTCGTCTACTTCGACGCCAAGACCAAGAAGGTCAGCACGATCGACGGTCGCGAGACCGCGCCGGCCGGCATCCGCGCCAACGCCTTCAACGACCCGGCGACGGGCAAGCCGTACCCGTTCACGCCCCAGCTCGTGTCGTCAGGCGTGGCGGTCGGCGTGCCCGGCACGGTCGCCACCTGGGACGCCGCGCTCGAGCGGTTCGGCACCCGGTCGCTCAAGCAGACGCTCAAGCCGTCGATCGCCCTGGCCCGCAAGGGCTTCAAGGTCGACAAGACGTTCCGCGACCAGACCCTCGACAACGCCGAGCGGTTCGCCGCGTTCCCCGACACCGCCAAGCTCTTCCTGCCCGGCGGAGACGCCCCGAAGGTCGGCACCCGCTTCCGCAACCCCGAGCTGGCGCGCACGCTGACGTCCATCGCGGACAAGGGCCCGAAGGCGTTCTACCGCGGCCCGCTCGCCCGCGAGATCTCCAGCGTCGTGCGGGCACCGCGCAAGGCCCCCAGCTCCACGCTGCCCGCTCCCGCCGGCACGCTGTCGACCAAGGACCTCGCCGGCTACCGCGTCCGCCACCAGAAGCCGACCCGCGTGCGCTACCGCGGGCTCGACGTCTACGGCATGGCGCCCTCGTCGTCGGGTGGGACGTCGGTGGGCGAGGCGCTCAACATCCTCGAGACCTACCGTCTGGGCGGCGGCAAGCGCACCGCCCGCAGCCTGCACCTCTACCTCGAGGCGTCGGCTCGCGCGTTCGCCGACCGGGCCGCGTACGTCGGCGACCCGCGGCTGACCAAGGTGCCGACCAAGCGCCTGACCTCGCAGCGCTTCGCCAACTCCCGCCGCTGCACGATCGACGACGAGAAGGCCGCGCCCCGTCCCGTCGCGGCCGGCGCGCTGCGCGGACGCGGCTGCGCCACCGTCACGAGCCAGGCCAAGCCCGACACCGAGAACATCTCGACGACGCACCTGTCGGTCGTCGACCGGTGGGGCAATGCCGCGGCCTACACGCTGACGATCGAGCAGACCGGCGGATCGGGCATGACGGTGCCGGGTCGCGGCTTCCTGCTCAACAACGAGCTGACCGACTTCACCGCCGTGTACGACCGCAACGACCCCAACCGCATCTCTCCCGGCAAGCGTCCCCGCTCGTCGATGGCGCCGACCATCGTCACCAAGGACGGCAAGGTCCGGCTCGTCGTCGGCTCCCCCGGCGGCGCGACGATCATCACGACGGTGCTGCAGATCCTGGTCAACCGGATCGACCTCGGCATGAGCCTGCCCCGGGCCGTCGCCGCACCCCGCGCGTCGCAGCGCAACGTGGCGGCGACGCCCGCCGAGCCGGCCTTCATCGCCAGGTACGGCAAGGCGCTCGCGCGGTTCGGTCAGCAGCTGACCCCGTCGGGCGACACGTTCACGTCGGCCGCCGAGATCGGCGCCGCGGCCACCGTCGAGGTGGGGCGCGACGGACGGATGACGGCCGTCGCCGAGCCCGAGCGCCGCGGCGGCGGCAGCGCCATGGTGGTCAGGCGCCGCTGACCCCCGGGGTCGAGGCGAGTGCCGCGTAGGCGGGCTTGATGACGTCGTTGATCAGGGCCAGTCGCTGGTCGAACGGCAGGAAGGCGCTCTTCATGGCGTTGATCGTGAACCAGCGGATGTCGTCGAGGTCGTAGCCGAAGGCGTCGACGAGCAGCTCGAACTCGCGCGTCATCGACGTGCCGCTCATGAGGCGGTTGTCGCAGTTGACCGTGACGCGGAAGCCGAGGTCCTTGAGCCTGCCGATCGGGTGGTCGGCGATCGAGGTCATGCCGGGCACCGCGTGCGTCTGCAGGTTGGACGACGGGCACATCTCGAGCGGGATGCGCCGGTCGCGGATGTAGGCCGCGAGGTCGCCGAGGACGGGCCCGCCCGGAGCGTCCCAGTCGATGTCGTCGACGATGCGGACGCCGTGGCCGAGACGCTCGGCACCGCACCGCTGGATGGCCTGCCAGATGGACGGCAGCCCGAACGCCTCGCCCGCGTGGATCGTGAAGTGCGCGTTCTCGCGCCGCAGGTACTCGAACGCCTCGAGGTGCAGGATCGGCGGGAAGCCGTCCTCGGCACCGGCGATGTCGAAGCCCGCGACGCCGCGTGAGCGGTACTCGACGGCGATCTCGGCGATCTCCATGCCGCGCTTGGCGTGCCGCATCGCCGTGAGCAGCTGGCCCACCACGATGGGGTGACCCAGCGACTCGGCCTCGGCGCGGCCCGCGTCGATGCCGGCCTGGACGGCCTCGACGGCCTCGCGCAGCGAGAGGCCGGCCGACTGGTGCTGCTCGGGCGCCCAGCGCAGCTCGGCGTAGACACACCCATCGGTGGCCAGGTCGACAACCGACTCCCGGGCCACGCGTGCGAGGTCCTCGGGCCGCTGCATCACCGCGACGGTGTGGACGAAGGTCTCCAGGTAGCGCACCAGCGAGCCCGAGCTGGACGCCTCCTCGAACCACGCACCGAGCGCCTCGGCCCCCTCGGCCGGCAGGTCGTGACCGATCTCGTCGGCGATGTCGACGATCGTGGCGGGACGGACTCCACCGTCGAGGTGCTCGTGGAGCGCGACCTTGGGGGCACGGGCGATCTGTTCGGTGGTGAGAGTCATCGGGCCATCGTGGCACGGCGTGGTGACAGGCCCAGGCTTGACTCCTCGCGATCTTGTGACTACGGTCACTGTCATCGATAACACTGGTATCGATAACAGTTGAGGGAGACATGACCAACATCCAAGACGTGGCCAAGGCCGCAGGCGTCTCGACGGCATCGGTGACCCGCTACCTCGCGGGCCAGACCATCCGTCGCGCCGACGCGGTGAAGCAGGCGATCGACGAGCTCGGCTACCGGCCCAGCCACGTCGCGCGCAGCCTCAAGACCGGCCGCCACGACTCGATCGGCGTCATCGTGCCCGACATCTCGAACCCGTTCTTCGCCGCCCTCGTCAAGGGCGTCGAGCGGGAGATGCGGCCCCACGGCATGCAGGTCATCCTCGGCAACAGCGACGAGGACGCCGGCCGCGAGGAGGCCCTCGTCCGCGAGCTCTCCCAGCGCACCGACGGCATCATCATGGCGCCGCTCACCGAGAACGACGAGATCCCCCTCGCGCTGATGAAGACCGGCATCGCCCTGGTGTTCGTCGACCGCGACATCTCGTCGGGCCCCGACGTCGACCGCGTGCTGGTCGACAACGCCTCCGGCGTCCGTCAGGCCGTCGACCACCTGGTCGGTCTGGGCCACACGCGCATCGCCGCGATCAGCGGACCGCTCGACTCGACCCCGGGCCGCATGCGCCACGAGGCCCTGCTGAGCAGCTTCGAGCACCACGGCATCGCCGCCGACGACTCGCTGCTGCGCATCGGCGACTTCCGCGAGGCCAGCGGACGCGCCGCGATCCAGGAGATCTGGGCCGCTCCGCAGCGTCCGACCGCGGTGTTCGTGGCCAACAACCTGATGACCACCGGCGCCCTGACGGCCCTGATGGAGATGGGTGTGCGAGTGCCGTCCGACCTGTCGGTCGTGGGCTTCGACGACCTGCCGCTCGCTGCCCTGCTCGACCCGCCGCTGACCGTCATCGCGCGCCCCGACGTCGACCAAGGCGCCGCGGCCGCACGCCTGCTCGTCGAGCGCCTCGGCGAGCCGGGCCAGCCCTCCCCCGCACCCCACCCGACCCAGAGCCTCGTCCTGCCGGTCGAGCTCGTGGTCCGCGGCTCCACCATCGCCGCCCCCGCCCTCCCGGAAGGTTCCCCCGCATGACCCCCGCTCCCCTCACGCCACGCCCCGCCGGCGTCCTCGTCATCGGCAGCATCACGGCCGACGTCACGTCGTTCTCCCAGCGCCTGCCCCACCCCGGCGAGACGCTGCTGGGCGACGACCTGACGCTCGTGCTCGGCGGCAAGGGCGCCAACCAGGCCGTCGCGGCAGCCCTCGCGGGCGCCCCCACCCAGATGGTCGGCTGCGTCGGCACCGACGCGTTCCAGCCGCTCACCCTCGGCGGCCTGGCCGACCACGGCGTCGACGTCGAGGCCGTGCGCATCGTCGACGGCCCCACCGGCGTCGCCCACATCCGCGTCGACGCCTCGGGCGAGAACGACATCGTCATGGTGCCGCTGGCCAACAAGAGCCTGGGCCTGGCCGACGTGGACTCCGGGGTGGCCGGTGCCGCCGGACGCGCGTCGGTGCTGCTCACCCAGCTTGAGACCCCCCTCGACGTCATGCAGCACGCGGTCGCGTCGGCGCGGGCCGCCGGCATGACGGTCGTGCTCGACCCCGCTCCCGCCGCACCGCTCGACGACGCCGTGTGGGCCGGCATCGACATCGTCACCCCCAACGAGACCGAGGCCGCGACGCTCACCGGCATCGCGGTGGTCGACGTCGACTCCGCGATGCGGGCCGGACGGTGGTTCGTCGACCGGGGCGTCGGCCACGCCGTCGTCACGCTCGCGTCGCAGGGCGTCGTGGTCGTGAACGCCGACGGCGCGGTGCACCACGCGGCACCGAGCGTCGTCGCCGTCGACACCACGGCGGCCGGCGACGCCTTCGCCGGCTACCTCGGCGCCGGGCTCGCGGCCGGGCTGACGATCGATGCGGCCCTCCCCCGCGCCATGGCCGCCGGCGCGATCGCCGTCACCCGCCGCGGCGCGTCGCCCAGCCTCCCCGCGGGCGCCGACGTCGACGCCTTCCTGCTGACCGACCACACCGCCGCGACCACCCACGAGATCGGAACGACCCACTGATGCGCAAGAACTCCTCCACCCTCAACGGGCAGCTGTCCCGGATCATCTCCGAGACCGGGCACACCGACCTGATCGTCGTCACCGACGCGGGCCTGCCGATCCCGCTCGGCGTCGAGCGCGTCGACCTCGCGGTCCGTCCCGGGCTGCCGTCGTTCCTCGACCTGCTCGACACCGTGCTCGACGAGATGGTCGTCGAGGGCGCGACGGTCTCCGAGGAGATCCGCGAGCACAGCCCCCAGCTGCTCGACCAGCTGGAGGCACGGCTGATCCCCCTCGGCGTGACGATCGAGTTCGTCCCTCACGTCGAGTTCAAGGCCGCCACGCACGGTGCCCGCGCCGCTGTGCGGTCCGGCGAGTTCACGGCCTACGCCAACGTCATCCTGCACGCCGGCGTGGCGTACTGAGGCCCGCCATGCGACTCCAGCTGAACGACATCCACAAGAGCTTCGGGGACACCCGGGTGCTCTCCGGCGTCGACCTCACGGTCGAGGGCGGCGAGGTCATCGCCCTGGTCGGCGAGAACGGTGCCGGCAAGTCGACGCTGACGCGCGTCATCTCGGGCGCCTACCAGCCCGACCGTGGCCAGATCACGGTCGACGGCACGCCCGTCAGCCTCGACACGCCGCAGGACGCCATGTCGCACGGGATCCAGGTGATCTACCAGGAGTTCCGGCAGAACATCTTCCCGCACCTCAGCGTCGCCGAAAACCTGTTCACCCTCGACGAGCAGGCCGAGTTCGGCCGCTTCTTCGTCAACAAGTCCAAGATGGCCGCCCGCGCCCGCGAGCTGCTCGAGCTCATCGGCCTCGACATCGACCCGAGCACGCCGGTCGACCGCCTGTCGGTCGCGCAGATGCAGATGCTCGAGATCGCCAAGACCGCCGGACACGACATGCGCCTGCTGATCCTCGACGAGCCCACCGCGGCCCTCGACGAGCAGGAGTCCGAGCGGCTCTTCGAGCAGATCGAGCGCCTGCGGGCCTCCGGCGTGGCGATCGTCTACATCAGCCACCGGCTCGAGGAGGTCTTCCGCCTCTCGCAGCGGGTCGTCGTCCTGCGCAACGGCACCGTGGCGCTCGAGGCGCCCACCTCGTCGCTGACCGAGCGCGAGGTCGTCTCGGCCATGGTCGGCCGCACGATCGAGGACTTCTACCCCAAGGAGTCGCACGGACGCAGCGACGTCGTCCTGAGCTGCACCGGGCTCACCGGTGCCGACTTCTTCGAGGTGGGGCTGGACGTCCGCGCCGGCGAGGTGCTGGGCATCGGCGGCGTGTTCGGCTGCGGCAAGGGCAGCGTGCTGCGCGCCCTGTTCGGCCTGGTGCCGTCGGTCGCCGAGCACCTCTCGATCGCCGGCACCGACTTCACGCCCGCCAGCCCGGCGCGCGCCATCGACGCGGGCGTCGGCTACATCCCGCCCGATCGCCAGGCCGAGGGCCTGTGCCTGCAGCAGTCCGTGTCGGACAACATCTCGCTCGCGAGCCTCGACGGATTCACCACGGGCCCCTTCGTGAGCCGCGGGCGCGAGCGCGTCGCGACGCAGGAGGTCATCGACCAGCTGTCGATCCGCACCCGGTCCGGCACGTCCGAGGTGGGCACGCTGTCGGGCGGCAACCAGCAGAAGGCCCTGTTCGGTCGCTGGGTCATGACGGCCCCTCGCGTCCTGCTGATGGAGGAGCCCACCCGCGGCGTCGACGTCGGCGCCAAGGCCGAGATCTACCGCATCATCAACGAGCAAGCCGCCCTGGGCGTCGCGATCATCCTCGTGTCGTCCGACCTTCCCGAGCTGGTCGCCATGTCCGACCGGCTCCTGGTGATGCGACAGGGCCGCGTCGTGGCCGAGCTCACCGACGACGACCTCAGCGAGCAGAAGCTGCTCGAACACGCATTGGAGAGTGCCTCATGAAGTCCGCGATCACGTCCCTCAACCGCGAGCTGCGGGCGGTGTGGATGCTGCTGTTCGTCTGCGTCGTCCTGTTCATCGCGACACCGCTGTTCCTGACGGGCGACAACCTGCTCAACGTGCTGCTCGCGACCTCGGTCACGGCGCTGCTGGCGGCCGGTCAGACGTACGTCATCATCCTGGCCGAGATCGACCTGTCGGTCGGCGCGATCCTCGGCATCTCGAGCATCGTGACGGCCTTCGTGCTGCGCGACCAGCCCCTGGTCGTCGGCCTGCTGGCCGGCTGGGGCGTCGGCGCCGTCGCCGGGCTCGTCAACGGCCTGCTCGTGACGAAGCTGCGGATGCCCTCGTTCATCGCCACGCTCGCGATGATGTCGGTGCTCGCCGGGCTGACGCTGCAGTTCAGCCAGGGCAACCCCGTCTCGATCGACAACGGCGGCTTCATCGACATCGGCCAGTCGCGCGTGCTCGGCGTGCCGACCCCGGTCTGGATCATGCTCGCGAGCTTCGTCGTGTTCGGCGTGCTGCTGGCCCGCTCGCGCTTCGGCCGCCACGTCTACGCCGTCGGCGACAACGCCGACGCCGCCCGGCTCGCCGGCATCAACGTGCACCGCGTCAAGATCCTCGCCTTCGTGATCAGCGGCGTGCTGTCGGCCACGGCCGGCTTCATCCTCGCCGCACGCCTCGGCACCGCTCAGCCCACGGCCGGCACCGGCCTCGAGCTCGCCGCGATCGCCGCCGTCATCATCGGCGGCACGAGCCTGGCGGGCGGACGCGGCGCACTGGCCGGGACGCTCATCGGCGCCCTGCTGCTCGGCGTCATCGACAACGGACTCAACCTGCTGGACGTCTCGCCGTTCCTGCAGGGAGTCGTCAAGGGTCTCGTGATCCTCATCGCGATCTTCCTGGATCGCAACTCCGATCGTGTCCGGGCGCTGGCGCGCCTGGTACGCCCCCCGCGAGGGCCTGGCTCGGGCACCCACGCAAGCACCGCAACGACATCACCCACCACCACTGGAGGAACCCCGTGACCACATCCATCAAGACCGTCAAGAAGACCGCGGCCCTCGCCTCGGCGCTCGTGCTCGTCACCACCCTCGGGGCGTGCGGACGCGGCGGCGACTCGGCCGGCGACGGCAAGGAGGCGGTGAAGGCGACCCTGGTCATCAGCACCCTGAACAACCCGTTCTTCGTCTCGGTCGCCGACGGCGCCAAGGAGGCCGCCAAGGAGGCCGGCGCGAAGCTCGACGTCCAGAACGCCAACAACAGCGACCAGACCGCGCTGAACGCCACGACCACGGCTCTGACCAAGAAGCCCGACGTCCTGATCATCGACCCCGTCGGCAGCGAGTCGGGCGGCACCATGACCAAGTCGGCCAACGGGGCGGACGTTCCCGTCGTCGCCTTCGACCGCGAGCCCGACAGCGGCGAGCTCGCCAGCTTCATCGGCTACGACGCGATCCAGGCCGGCCGCGAGGCCGCCAAGTCGCTCGCGGAGTCGATCGGCGAGAAGGGCAAGGTCGTCGAGATCCAGGGCATCTTGGGCACCAACGTCGCCCAGGACCGCAGCAAGGGCTTCAACGAGGGCATCGCCGCATACCCGAACATCCAGGTCGTGGCCAAGCAGGCCGCCGACTTCGACCGCGGCAAGGCGCTCGACGTCATGACCAACGTGCTGCAGGGCAACGCCGACATCGACGGCGTCTACGCCGCCAACGACGAGATGGCGCTCGGCGTCGTCGCGGCGCTCAAGTCGCGCAACCTCGCCGGCAAGGTCAAGGTCGTCGGCAACGACGGCATCGGTGACGCCCTGAAGGCCATCGAGGACGGGACGATGTACTCGACCCACGCCGAGTCGCCGTTCGTGCTGGGCAAGAAGGTCGTCCAGCTCAGCCTCAAGGTGGCCGCAGGTGACACAGTGGAGAAGAACACCGTGCTCGAGGGCCAGCTGGTCACCAAGGACAAGGTCTCGACCTTCTGCACCTTCCTGACCGAGCAGGGCGACGCCTCGACCTGCAAGGACATTGGCTGATACTGAAGCCACCGGTGGCGGCGACCCCAGGGGTCGCCGCCACCACCGCCCGACACCGTCCAGGAGACGCCCCACACCGTCCAGGAGGACATCCGATGAGCGCGACACCCACCGCGTCCACACCGAGTGCGCCCACCCCCAGCGCACCCGTCCCCGCCTCGTCCGCCGACCTGCGGGTCTCGCTCGGCCTGACCGCCACCGACGGGGCCGCCCTGCGCAGCTTCCTGCACGGCCTGCCGGCCGTCGACCCGGTCGGGCTCGAGGCCCGCGCCGCGCAGCTCGCGAGCCGCTCGATCAAGAAGGACACCAAGCGCGCGCTGATCGATCTCGCGATCAGCATGGTCGACCTCACGACCCTCGAGGGCGCCGACACCCCCGGCAAGGTCCGGGCCCTGTGCCGCAAGGGCATCGCCCCCGACCGCGAGCACCCCGACACGCCGTCGGTAGCCGCCATCTGCGTCTACCCCGACCGCGTCGCGACCGCCGTCGAGGTGCTGAAGGGCACCGGCATCAAGGTCGCCTCCGTCGCGACCGCCTTCCCGGCCGGACGCTCCTCGCTCGAGGTCAAGGTCGCCGACACCCGCCTGGCCGTCGACGCCGGCGCCGACGAGATCGACATGGTCATCGACCGCGCCGCCTTCCTGGCCGGCGACTACTCGACCGTGTTCGAGCAGATCGCCGCCGTCAAGGACGCCTGCGGCGGCGCCCGTCTCAAGGTCATCCTCGAGACCGGCGAGCTCGGCACCTACGACAACGTCCGCCGCGCCTCGTGGCTCGCGCTGCTGGCCGGAGGCGACTTCATCAAGACCTCGACCGGCAAGATCGCCCCCGCCGCGACGCTGCCGGTCACCCAGGTGATGCTGCAGGCCGTGCGCGACCTGCACGACCTGACCGGCGTCCAGCGCGCCGTCAAGCCCGCCGGCGGCATCCGCACCACCAAGGACGCCATCGCCTACCTGGTGCTCGTGCACGAGGTGGCCGGGCCGCAGTGGCTCGACCCGCACTGGTTCCGCTTCGGCGCCTCCGGCGTGGTCAACGACCTCGTCATGCAGCGCCGCACCCAGCGCGACGGCCACTACTCAGGCGCCCGCTACGTGAGCGTCGACTGATCATGAACCAGGAGAACCCCACCAGCATGGACATCGACCTGACCTACGCGCCCGCGCTCGAGTCGGCCGCGATCGGCGCGATCAAGCCGCGCTACCAGATGTACCTCGACGGCGAGTTCGTCGATGGTCGCGGCGACGACATCGTCAGCATCAACCCCGCGACGCTCGAGCCCCTGACGACCATCAGCTCGGCGTCCGTCGAGGACGTCGACCGCGCCGTCGCGGCTGCCCGCAAGGCCTTCGAGGGCCCGTGGTCGCGCATGGGCGGTGCCGAGCGCGGCAAGTACCTGTTCCGCATCGCCCGCGCGATCGCCGAGCGCTCGCGCGAGCTGGCCGTCGCCGAGTCGCTCGACAACGGCAAGCCGATCCGCGAGTCCCGCGACTTCGACGTGCCGACCGCCGCGCAGCACTTCTTCCACCACGCAGGCTGGGCCGACAAGCTCGGGCACCTCGGCTACGGCCCCGCTCCGCGTCCGCTGGGCGTGGCGGGCCAGGTCATCCCCTGGAACTTCCCGCTGCTGATGGCGGCCTGGAAGATCGCGCCGGCTCTCGCCGCGGGCAACACCGTGGTGCTCAAGCCCGCCGAGACCACCTCGGTGACGGCGCTCGTGCTGGCCGAGATCCTGGCCGACGCCGGGCTGCCGCCGGGCGTCGTCAACATCCTGCCCGGTGCGGGCGACATCGGGTCCGCGCTCGTCGGCCACGACGGCGTCGACAAGGTCGCCTTCACGGGCTCCACGCCGGTGGGCAAGCGTATCCAGTCCGAGCTCGCCGGCACCGGTCGCAAGCTGACCCTCGAGCTCGGCGGCAAGGGCGCGAACATCGTCTTCGCCGACGCCGCAGTCGACCAGGCCGTCGAGGGCATCGTCAACGGCGTGTTCTTCAACCAGGGCCAGGTGTGCTGCGCCGGCTCGCGCCTCATCGTGCAGGAGTCGATCGCCGACGAGTTCGTCGAGCGGCTCAAGAAGCGCGTCGAGACCCTGCGGGTCGGCGACCCGCTCGACAAGAACACCGACGTCGGCGCGGTCAACTCGCAGATGCAGTTCGACAAGATCACCCAGCTCTCCGAGGTGGGTGCCGACGAGGGCGCGACGGCCTGGACCAGCAGCTGCCCGCTGCCCGAGAAGGGCTGGTTCGTCGCGCCGACGATCTTCACCGACGCCACCGCCTCGATGCGCATCGCGCGCGAGGAGATCTTCGGTCCCGTGCTCACGACGCTGACCTTCCGCACCCCCGAGGAGGCGCTCGCCAAGGCCAACAACACGCCGTTCGGGCTGTCGGCCGGCGTGTGGACCGAGAAGGGGTCGCGCGCGATGGGCATGGCCGCCGGCCTGCGGGCCGGCGTCATCTGGGACAACACCTTCAACCGGTTCGACCCGACGGCTGCCTTCGGCGGCTACGGCGAGTCCGGCTTCGGTCGCGAGGGTGGCCCGTCCGGCCTCGCGGCATATCTCGACACCGACGACGAGGGAGCACGCTGATGGCGCGGCTGGCCGTGATCAAGACGTACAAGCTCTACGTGGGAGGTGCCTTCCCGCGATCGGAGTCGGGCCGCACCTACCAGGTTCGTGACGAGAAGGGAACGCTCATGGCCAATGCCGCCCTGGCATCTCGCAAGGACGCCCGCAACGCCGTCGTGGCCGCTCGTGCCGGCTTCGGCCGCTGGTCGGGGGCGACGCCCTACAACCGTGGCCAGGTGCTCTACCGCATCGCCGAGATGATGGAGGCACGGCGCAGCGAGCTGGTCGACCTGATCGTCTCGTCGCGAGGCCTGTCGGCCGCGCAGGCCCGGTCGGAGGTCGACGCGTCGATCGACCGCGTCGTCCACTTCGCCGGCTGGACCGACAAGCTGCCGGCGGTGTTCGGCGGCGCCAACGCCGTCTCCGGGCCCTACTTCAGCTACTCGGCGCCCGAGCCGTGCGGCGTCGTGGCCGTCGCGGCCCCCGACGAATCGCCGCTGCTGCCGCTCGTGTCGGTCGTGCTGCCGGCACTGGCCGCCGGCAACAGCGTCGTCGTGGTGGCCTCCGAGGCCGATCCGTGCGTGGCCGTCACGTTCGCCGAGATCCTGGCCACCAGCGACGTCCCGGCCGGTGTCGTCAACGTGCTCACCGGACGCCACGGCGAGATCATGCCGTGGCTGGCGTCGCACGCCGACGTCGACGGTCTCGACCTCACGGGCGTCCCGGCCGCCGAGCGTCAGCAGCTCGAGGTCGCCGCCGCCCAGACCGTCACGCGGGTGCACGCGCCGCACCGGGCGCCCGACTTCACGGCGACGCCCGGCACCGCCCGCATGCGGGCCTTCCTCGAGACCAAGACCGTGTGGCACCCGGTCGGCGCGGTCTCGTTGACCGGCGGCTCGTCGTACTGAGCCGCTACCGCCTCGCCGGGACCGTCACGACGTCATGAGCAACGTGACGGTCTCGGCGACGCAGGCCGGCTTGTCGGTGCCGCGGATCTCGATGGTGTGCTGCAGCGTGACCTGCTGACCCTTCTCGATGTCGGTGACGTCGAGCATCGCGACGCTGCTGCGCACTTTCGACCTCACCGTCACGGGCGAGACGAACCGCACCTTGTTGAGGCCGTAGTTGACGCGCGCCATGTCGCCGGCGAAGGCGAACACCTGGGCGCCGAGGAACGGGATGAGCGACAGCGTGAGGTAGCCGTGGGCGATCGTCGCGCCGAACGGGCCGTCGGCCGCGCGCTCGGGGTCGACGTGGATCCACTGCCGGTCGCCGGTCGCGTCGGCGAACATGTCGATGCGATCCTGCGTGATGCCGATCCACTCGCTGACGCCGAGCTCCTCCCCCACTGCCGCGGCGATCTCGGTGCTGTCGTTGAACATGCGCATCGCTCGAACCTAACCGATCCGGTCGAGGACCACACCCGTCGTGCCGCCGAACGCCTCGCCGATGTCGTAACCGCCCTGCAGGGCCGCCACGGCGCGGTCGAACCGCTCGGGCGTGTCGGTGTGCAGCGTCATGAGCGGCTGTCCGGCCGTGACGGCGTCGCCCGGCTTGGCGTGCATCACGACACCGGCCGCGACCTGCACCTGCTCGCCGGGCCGCGACCGGCCCGCGCCGAGGCGCCAGGCGGCGACGCCGACGCTCATGGCGTCGAGGCGCGTGAGGACGCCCGACGCGGGCGCCGTGACGACGTGGGTCTCCTTGGCCGTCGGCAGCGGGGCGTCGGGGTCGCCGCCCTGGGCCGAGATCATGCGCTTCCAGACGTCCATCGCCGCCCCGGAGGCCAGCACGTCGGCCGGGTCCTTGTCGTCGCGCCCGGCGGCGGCCAGCATCTCGCGGGCCAGCGCGACGGTCAGCTCGACGACGTCGGCGGGGCCACCACCGGAGAGCACCTCGACCGACTCGGCGACCTCGCAGGCGTTGCCGGCGGTGAGGCCGAGCGGCGTGGACATGTCGGTGAGCAGCGCGACGGTGCGCACACCGGCGTCGGTGCCGAGCGCCACCATGGTCTCGGCCAGCTCGCGGGCCTGCTCGAGATCCTTCATGAACGCACCGGTGCCGGCCTTGACGTCCAGCACCAGCGACCCCGTGCCCTCGGCGATCTTCTTGCTCATGATCGAGCTGGCGATCAGGGGGATGGCCTCGACGGTGCCCGTGACGTCGCGCAGCGCGTAGAGCTTCTTGTCGGCCGGGGCCAGGCCCGCACCCGCAGCGCAGATGACGGCACCGACGTCCTCGAGCTGCGCCATCATCTCGTCGTTGGTGAGCGCGGCGCGCCAGCCGGGGATGGCCTCGAGCTTGTCGAGCGTCCCGCCGGTGTGCCCTAGCCCGCGTCCGGACAGCTGCGGGACGGCGACGCCGCAGGCCGCCACCAACGGGGCGAGCGGCAGGGTGATCTTGTCGCCGACACCGCCGGTCGAGTGCTTGTCGGACGTCGGCCACGACAGCGACGAGAAGTCCATCCGCTCGCCGCTGGCGATCATCGCGGCCGTCCAGCGACTGATCTCGCGGCGGTCCATGCCGTTGAGCAGGATCGCCATGGCCAGCGCGGCCATCTGCTCGTCGGCGACGACGCCGCGGGTGTAGGCGTCGACGACCCAGTCGATCTGGGGGTCGGTCAGGGCGTGCCGGTCGCGCTTGGCGGCGATGACCTCGACGGCGTCGAAGGCCTCGGTGCTGGTGGAGCCTGTGGTCATGGGGACCTCCGGGGTCAGGAAGAGACGGGGATGCTCTCGTAGCCGCGCAGCACCCAGGTCGGGCGACGCGGCGACTCCCCCGCCAGGGTGAGCGTGGGGAACCGGTCGAGCAGGGCACGGATGCTGATCTGCAGCTCGAGGCGGGCCAGCGGGGCGCCCAGGCAGAAGTGCAGGCCCATGCCGAAGCCGACGTGGGGATTGGGGTCGCGGCCGACGTCGAAGACGTCGGCGTCCGTGAAGACCGCGGCGTCGCGGTTGGCCGAGCCCATCAGGCACGCGATCTTCTGGCCGGATTGCACCAGCTGGCCCGACACCTCGACGTCGGACGTCGCGGTGCGCTCGAACAGCTGCAGGGGCGCGTCGAAGCGGATGAGCTCCTCGAGCGCCGTCTCGACCGAGACCTCGCCCGACGTGAGGCAGGCCATCTGGTCGGGGTGCTCGAGCAGCGCGTGGAAGCCGTTGCCGAAGACGTTGACCGACGCCTCGTGCCCCGCGTTCAGCAGCAGGACGACCGAGGCCACGAGCTCGTCGTCGCTGAGCTTCGAGCCCTCGTCGCGCGCCTCGATGAGATCGGTGATGAGATCGTCGCCCGGCGACGAGCGTCGCTGCTCGACGACACCGCGGACGTAGTCGGAGAACGCCGTGCTGGCCTCGATCGCCGCGGCCTTGGTGAGGGCGCCGACGCCCGGCTCGTACATGTGCACGATGGCCTGCGACCAGTCGCGCAGCTTCGCGTGGTCGTCGCGGGGCACGCCCAGCAGATCGGCGATGACGTACACCGGCATCGGCTCGGCGTAGTCGCCGAGCAGGTCGAACGTCTCGCCCGGGTCGCCCGGCAGGTCGGCGACCATCGAGGCCGCCAGCGCCTCGATGCGTGGCCGCATGCGCTCGACGTGCCCGCGGCCAAAGGCTGCCGCGACCAGGCGACGCAACCGCGTGTGCGTCGGGGGCTCGTTCTCCATCATCTGGTTGCGGTGCAGGGCGTTGAACGGCTCCATCTGCGAGGCCGGCTCCCAGTCGGTCCACAGGCGTCCGAACGCGCGGTTGCGCAGCACCTGGCTGACCGAGTCGTGCGTCGTGGCGAGCCACGTGCCCATCGGCTCGTGCCACAGCACCGGACCGCTCTCGCGCAGCGACGCCAGCACCGGGTAGGGATCGTCGATGAAGGCCGGAGCCCCGGGGTCGAGCTGCACGGCGTACTGCGTCACTGTGCGAGGTCGCTCGCGTCGAAGGCGTCGGGCAGCACGTCGTTCATGGTCTTGACGCCGCTGGGCGTCATGAGCTGCATCTCGGGCCCGCCGTTCTCCCACAGCAGCTGGCGGCAGCGACCGCACGGCATCAGGGCCGCGCCCTGCGCGTCGACGCACGCCACCGCGACCAGACGACCGCCGCCGGTGGAGTGCAGCGCCGAGACCATGCCGCACTCGGCGCACAGCGCGACGCCGTAGGCGGCGTTCTCGACGTTGCAGCCGAGCACGACCCGGCCGTCGTCGACCAGGCCCGCGACACCCACCTTGTAGCCCGAGTACGGCGCGTAGGCGCGCCCCATCACCTCGGTGGCGTACTTGGTGAGGGCCGCCCAGTCGACCGGGTCGCCCGGACCGTTGATGCCCAGTGTTCCCACGCTCGTCGCCATCAGCCAGCACTCCCTCGTCGATATGACTTGCCATCTGCGGCCGGCATGCGGAGTCGTTGAGATCCGAGCGCCAGCACGAACATCGTCGTGACGTACGGCGTCATGACCGTGAACTCGCGCGGCACGCTGTCGGTGAGCAGGAACCACGCCATGACGAGCGCCCCTGCCGCCGCGACGACGAGCGCACCCTTGACCTGCTTGCGGCAGGCCCGCCAGGCCGCGAACATCAGCAGGCCGATCGCCACGAGCAGCAGCAGCGAGTGCACCGACTGGGTGTCGCGCAGGCGCAGGGAGTCGGTGTAGCCGAACGTCAGCGCGCCGGCCAGCAGACCGCCGGGGCGCCAGTTGCCGAAGATCATCGCCGCGAGGCCGATGTAGCCGCGACCGCCGGTCTGCCCCGTGCTGAAGCCGCTGGACGCCACCAGGGCCAGGAAGCCGCCGCCGATGCCGGCCAGGGCTCCCGAGATGAGCACCGCGACGTACTTGTAGAGGTACACGTTGACGCCGAGCGTCTCGGCGGCCTGCGGGTTCTCACCGCACGAGCGCAGGCGCAGGCCGAACGAGGTGCGCCACAGCACGAGGGCCGAGATGATCACGAGCGCGAAGATCAGCAGGCTCAGCGTCGAGATGTTCGTCGTCAGCGCCTGGATGACCGAGGCGACGTCGGAGACGAAGAACCAGTGCTGGTCGGAGATCGTGTTGGCCAGGTCGGAGACGCCCGGGATCGTGACCTGCGCCGGAGCCTCGAGCCCGTTGAGCTGGCGGGGACCGCCGCCCTCGTACTCGGGGAAGACCGCCTCGGCGAGGTACGTCGCGGCGCCGGCACCGATCAGGTTGATCGCGACGCCCGACACGATGTGGTCGACGCCGAACGTGACCGTCGCGATGGCGTGCAGCAGGCCACCGACGAGGCCCAGCAGAGCAGCACCGAGGATGCCGACCCATGGGCCGTAGTGGTAGGTGAAGAACGCCGCGCCCCACGTGCCGAGGATCATCTGGCCCTCGAGGCCGATGTTGACGACGCCGGCGCGCTCGGCCCACAGACCGCCCAGCGCCGCGGCGAGGATCGGGCACGTCGCGATGATGGCCGCGCGGATCGTGCCGGCGCCCGTCAGGTCGTCGGTGTCGGTGATGATGCGCACGAACGACACCACGCCGATGCCGATCAGGCCGATGTAGAGCCAGCTCTTGGTGAGCCGCTCGACGATCGTGCTCCGCTGCGCGGTCGCGGCGCTCATGCCGTCGCTCCCGTCGTGGCGGTCAGCTCACGGCTGACCGCTCGTTGCTCGAGGCGCGTGCGCCAGCGGCGCACCACCTCGTAGGTGACGACGACCGCCAGCACGGCGACTCCCTGGGTGATCTGGACGATGCTCGGCGACACGTCGGTGCCGAACGTGAGGTCGTTGGACTTGACCGAGAGGAAGGCGAACAGCAGGGCGCCGAACAGCATGCCGATCGGACGGTTGCGGCCGAGCAGCGCCACGGCGATGCCGAGGAAGCCCAGGCCGACCTGGAAGGACGTGCCGTAGTTGCGCGCGCCGCCGAACAGCGCCGGCATCCAGATCAGACCTGCGACGGCACCTGACAGCATCATCGAGATCACGATCATCCGCTTGGGGTTGATGCCGCTGGCGAGGGCGGCGCTCTCGGACTGGCCGCTGGCCCGCAGGTCGAAGCCGAAGCGCGTCTTGTTGAGCAGCGCCCAGAAGCCGACGCCGACCAGCACCGCGACGATGGCCAGCGCCCAGATGTCGCCGTCGCGGTCCTCGAACGGCGACCATCCGCCGAGCGTGGTGCCCGAGGGCAGGTTCTTGGTGTGGACGCTGTTGCCCTCCTTGACCCCGTAGTTGTTGAGGAAGTAGCCGACCAGCGTCACGGCGATCGCGTTGAGCATGATCGTCGAGATGACCTCGCTGACGCCGCGCGTGGCGCGCAGGACGCCCGCGATGCCGGCCCAGGCAGCGCCGACGACCATCGCCACGACGAGCGAGGCGGCCACGTTGGCGAACCCGCCGAGGTACGCGGCACCGGCGAACGTCGCGGCCGAGAAGGAGGCGATCGTGTACTGACCCTCGAGGCCGATGTTGAACAGCCCCATGCGGAAGCCGATCGCCGCGGCGACCGCGGCGATGTAGATCATCGCGGTCTGGTTGACGATGTCGACGCGCAGGCGCGGCTTGGGCACCTCGAACATCGTCGACCAGAACTCGCCCGGCGAGCTGCCCACCGCGGCGATGACCAGGGTCGTCACGAGGATGCTGAGCACGATGGCGATGGCGGGTGCCAGCAACGCCAGACCCACCGACTTCAGACGGCCGTTCATGCCGCCCCTCCTGTCATCGCGGTACCGAGGTCTTGCGGGGTGACGCTCGACGGATCGAAGGTGCCGACGAAGCGTCCGCGGAGGATGACCTGGATGGTGTCGGACAGGCCGATCAGCTCGTCGAGGTCGGCCGAGACCAGCAGCACGGCCAGCCCGTTGCGACGGGCGCGCTTGATGTGGTCCCAGATCGCCGCCTGCGCGCCGACGTCGACGCCGCGGGTGGGGTGCGAGGCGATGAGCAGCACGGGGTCGCCGCTCATCTCGCGTCCGACGATCAGCTTCTGCTGGTTGCCGCCCGACAGAGCCCGCGAGGGGGTGTCGATGCCGGGCGCGCGGACGTCGTAGTCGGCCACGATGCGCTCGGTGTCCTTGCGGGCACCCTTGCGGTTGATCCACATGCCCTTCGAGCTCGGCGGACGTGTCTGGTGGCCCAGGATGCGGTTCTCCCACAGCGGCGCGTCGAGCAGCAGGCCGTGGCGGTGGCGGTCCTCGGGGATGTAGCCGATGCCGGCCTCGCGCAGCTGCCGCGTGTGCCAGTGGGTGACGTCCTGGTCGCCGAGCATGATGCGACCGGACGTCGGGATGCGCATGCCCATGATGGTCTCGACCAGCTCGGCCTGGCCGTTGCCCTCGACGCCGGCGATGCCCAGCACCTCGCCCCGGCGGATGGTCAGCGACAGGTCGGTCAGCAGGTTGCGGCCGAACTCGTCGGTGAGGGTGACGTCGCTCAGCGACAGCTGAACGGTGTCGGTGACCGTCGACTCCTCGGTCTCGGGCGACGGCAGCTCGGAGCCGACCATCAGCTCGGCCAGCTCGTGCTTGGTGGCAGTGGCCGGGTCAGCGGTGCCGACCGTGGTGCCGCGGCGCATGACCGTGATGTCGTCGGCGATCGCGAGCACCTCGTCGAGCTTGTGCGAGATGAACAGCACCGAGTTGCCGGCGGCCTTGAGCTCGCGCAGGTTCTCGAACAGTGCGTCGACCTCTTGCGGCACGAGCACCGCGGTGGGCTCGTCGAGGATGATGATGCGAGCGCCGCGATACAGCACCTTGGCGATCTCGAGGCGCTGACGGGCGGCGACGCCGAGCTTCTCGACCAGCACGTCGGGGTCGAGGTCGAAGCCGAAGCGCTCGGAGATGCGGCGGATCTCGGTGCGGGCCCCGTCGCCGATGCCGTGCAGCTTCTCGGCACCGAGCACCATGTTCTCGAGCACCGTGAGGTTGTCGGCCAGCATGAAGTGCTGGAACACCATGCCCACGCCGGCCTCGATGGCCTCGGTCGGCGACTTCAGCACGACCTGCTTGCCCTCGATCGTGATGGTGCCGTCGTCGGGACGCTGGACCCCGTACAGGATCTTCATCAGCGTCGACTTGCCGGCGCCGTTCTCGCCGATCAGGGCGTGGACGGTCCCCGGCCGGATGGTGACGTCGACGTCGTGGTTGGCGACGACACCGGGAAATCGTTTGCCGATCCCCCGCAGCTGAACCGCATCGACCTCTGACGGCACGGACACTCCCTACGTACGACACTCGTGGCGGACCTGGGTCCTGGACGGAAAGGACGAACCTGGGCTAGACGCTACCGCGCCAGCCCAGGTTCGTCCTGGGGCGTTGCTGGTGCTGCTGGTGGTGCTACGGCTTCGTGGGGACCTTGATGTCGCCCGCGATGATCTTGGCCTTGTAGTCGTCGATCGTCGTGGTGAGACCGTCGATGGCCGTCTTGTTGGCCGTGGAGTAGCCGACACCGTCCTGCTTCAGGTCGTACGTCACGAAGCTGGTCAGCGGCTTGCCCGCGTCGACCGACTTGGCGAAGTCGTACGTCGCGACGTCGACGCGCTTGAGCATCGAGGTCAGGATGAACGGCTTCTGCTCGGCCGTGGCGGTGAGGTACTGGTCGGAGTCGACACCGATCGCCCAGTTGCCCTCGCCGGCCTCGACAGCGGCGTCGAAGACGCCCGAGCCCGAGCCGCCGGCTGCGTGGTAGACCACGTCGGCGCCCTTGTCGAACTCGCCCGCCGCGGCGGCCTTGCCACCGGCCGGGTCACCGAAGCCCTTGAGGTCGGACTCCTGGATGTAGGCGACCTCGACCTTGATGTCGGGCTTGGCGGCCTTGGCGCCCGCGGTGTAGCCCGCCTCGAACTTCTGGATCAGCTCGTTGTTGACGCCGCCCACGAAGCCGATCGTGCCGGACTTGCTCTTCTCGGCAGCGGCGACGCCGACGAGGAAGGAGCCCTCCTGCTCGGCGAAGCCGAGGTAGGCCACGTTCTCGTTGGCCTGGTCGTCGGGGTCGAAGCCGTCGATGACCGCGAAGTTGACCTCGGGGAAGTCGGGCGCGACGGCGTTGACCGACTCGCTGTAGGCGAAGCCGACGCCCACGATGGCGGTGGCGCCGTTCTCGGCCATGTTGCGCAGGCGGTCCTCACGGGCCGACTCGGCCTCGCCGTCGGTCGCCTCGCCCTCGATGCAGGTGGCGTCGAACTCGCCGACGGCCTTCTCCAGGCCCGCGTAGGCCGAGTCGTTGAACGAGCGGTCGCCGCGTCCGCCGACGTCGTACGCCAGGCCGATCTTGGGTCCGTCGCCGTCAGCGGTCTTGCAGACATCGTCGCCGGCAGCGGGCTTGTCGCCTCCGCCACCCTTGCTGTCGCTGCCTCCGCAGCCCGCCAGAGCGAGCGCGGCCACAGCTGCGACAGCGGAAAGCTTGGTCAATCGACGCAAAATTCCTCCTCGGTACGGAGCCGGGAAGCCCGGCACTCGTGACAGACCCTAGTGTCCGATCACGCCGTTCGGCAGGCCGTCGCGGGGATTGCCGGGCGCTGTAACCGTATCTTCACCGAAGTACGCGAGATGGTTGCCCGCGTCAGCTGACGGCAGCCAGCGCGAGCACCTTGGCGCCCACGGCGATCGCGCGCTCGTCGACGCGGAGGTTGCCCTGGTGCAGGTCGTAGGTGGGCCCGTCGGGCGTGCGGGTGCCGAGGCGTCCCATCGAGCCGGGCACGGCCTCGACGTACCAGGCGAAGTCCTCGCCGCCGAGGCTCTGGGCGGTCGACGCCACTCCCCCGGGGCCCACCGCCTGCGAGACGGCCCGGCGCAGGATCTCGGTGGCCCCGAAGTCGTTGACGACCGGCGGGACGCCGCGCACGTACGTGACGTCGGCGCTGACGCCGAAGGGCTCGATGATGTCGCTGATCAGCCCGCGCACGAGGTGCTCGGCCTGGTGCCAGGCGGCGGCGTCGAGCATCCGCAGCGTGCCGCTGAGCTCGCCCGTGGACGGGATGACGTTGGCGGCGTTGCCCGAGCGGATCTGGCCCCACACCATGCTGGCCCCGGCCCGCGGGTCGAAGCGTCGCGACAGCACGGCCGGCAGCTGCGTGAGCAGGCTGCCGAGGGCGTAGGTCAGGTCCTCGGTGAGGTGGGGCCGCGAGGTGTGCCCGCCGCGACCGCTGAGGTGCACCGTGATGTGGTCGGACGCACCGGTGATCGGCCCCTCGCGCAGGCCAACCTGGCCGACGTCGAGCGACGGGTCGCAGTGCAGCGCGAAGATGCGCGAGACGCCCTTGAGCGCGCCGGCCGCCAGCAGCTTGAGGGCGCCACCGGGCATGACCTCCTCGGCGGGCTGGAAGATCAGCCGCACCCTCACGGGCAGCCGGTGCTCGGCGTGGGCGTCGGCGAGGGCCACGGCCGCGCCGAGCAGCGCCGACACGTGGACGTCGTGGCCGCACGAGTGCGACACCCCGGGGACGGTGGACTTCCAAGGGTCCTGCGACGTCTCGATCACCGGCAGGGCGTCGAGGTCGGCGCGCAGCGCGACGATAGGCCCCTCGTCGGGACCGATCTCGGCCATCAACCCCGTGCCCTCGAACCGCTCGTACGGGATGCCGATCTTGTCCATCCACATCGCGACGACGTCGGTCGTGCGCTCCTCGTGCCACGACAGCTCGGGGTAGGAGTGCAGGTCGCGGCGCACCTCGATCAGGTCGGGGGTGACCACGTCGATGGAACGGGCGAGCGACTCGACGAGGGACGTGGACATTCCCTCAGGTTAGCCCGCTCCGCGGCGACACGCGCCGGCTCGTCGCTCCGTGGGACGCCTCCGCCACCTCGCGGGGCCTCATCTCGGCCCACACCTCGTCCAGCGAGATGCCGAGGACGTCCGCGATCGCCGCCACGGTCGGGAAGGCCGGCGTGGCGACACGTCCGGTCTCGATCTTGCGGAGCGTCTCGGGCGAGACGTCGGCGGCCAGGGCGACGTCGAGCATCGACCGGTCGGCGCGGGCTCGGCGCAGGAAGGCTCCGAGCCGGCGTCCACGGTCGATCTCGGCTGGGGTGAGCGGCAGGCGGACCATGAGGCCAATGATAGTACCGGTATGACATGGCCGGTATAGTTATTGCTCACCCACGAGAGGCGACACCGTGATCGAGATCCTGAGCCCGGCACAGCTCCCCGGCGCCCGCGCCGCCGGACGTCTGGTCGGCCGCATCCTCGAGACCCTGCGCCGGCGCACCGTGGCGGGGACCAACCTGCTCGAGATCGACGAGTGGGCCCGCACGATGATCGACGACGCCGGGGCGGTCTCGTGCTACGTCGACTACGCGCCGTCGTTCGGTCGGGGGCCGTTCGGCCACCACATCTGCACCGCGGTCAACGACGCGGTGCTGCACGGCCTCCCCCACGACCGGGCCCTGGCGGACGGCGACCTGCTGACGCTCGACCTGGCCGTGGTGCTCGACGGCATCGCCGCCGACTCCGCGCTGAGCTTCGTCGTCGGACCGACGCGTCCGCCCGAGTGCCTCGCCCTGATCGACGTCACCGAGAGGGCGCTCGCGGCCGCGATTGCGACCGTCAGGCCGGGTGCACGCATCGGCGACCTGTCGCACGCGATCGGGGAGGTGCTGCTCGGCGACGGCTACCGCGTCAACCTGCAGTTCGGCGGGCATGGCATCGGCTCGACGATGCACCAGGACCCGCACGTCGCCAACACGGGCCGTCCGGGTCGCGGCTACCGCCTGCGGCCGGGGCTGCTGCTGGCCCTCGAGCCGTGGGTCATGGCCGACGCCGACGAGCTCGTCACCGATCCCGACGGATGGACCCTCCGCAGCGCCACCGGGTGCCTGACGGCCCACAGCGAGCACACGGTCGCCGTCACCGAAAACGGCGTGGAGGTCCTGACGCTGCGACCCGACGTGCTCGAGTAGCGGCGTCAGGCGCTGCGCTCGAGCGACGCGCGGATCTGCTCGACCGTCTCGTCGGCCAGCGCCGAGAGCTTGGGCTTGACGACGAAGGGGGCCAGGTACTTGACGAGGCCGCGGAACTCGAAGTCGGCGCGGTAGCGGATCTGCGTGCGGTCGCCGTCGCGCGTGAACGTCATCGAGTCGGTCGCGGTGGACTGCGCGTTGGTGCCGCGGGCCGAGAAGAACGTCGGCCGGTCGTGGCCGATCGTCTCATACGTCAGCTCGACCTCGCGGCCGGCGAACCGAGACGTGTTGGCGTAGGTGGTGCCAAGACCGCCGTCGCCGCCCGTGCGGCGGGTGTCGATGGTGCCCGGGTCCCACTCGTTGGTGTTCTCGAAGTCGCTGAGGTAGTCGAAGACGTCCTCAATCGACCGTGACACCGTGAAGGTCCGCTCGACGTGCATTCCTCCACCGTAGGTCGCGCAGGGCGCGCCGCAACTCCTCGCGCTCGGCGTCCTGGGTGTGGAAGAACCACGCGGTCGCCGCGGCGATGCCCAGCAGCGTCACGCCGCCTCCGCCCAGCAGCATCCACCGGGCGCCGAAGGTCTGCCCGACCCAGCCCACCAGCGGTGCACCGACCGGCGTGCCGCCCATGAAGACCATCAGGTAGAGCGCGGCGACCCGTCCGCGCATCATCGGGCTGGCCGTCATCTGGATCGTGGCGTTCGCCGACGTGACCATCGTGAGCGCGCACAGGCCGAGCACCGGCAGCACCGCGGCGAAGGTGACGTAGGTGGGCATGAGGCCCGCGACGATCTCGGTGACGCTGAAGGCGGCACCGGCGAGCACCACGAACCGCAGGCGCGGTCGGGCGCGGCGCGCGGCCATCAACGCACCGACCAGGGAGCCGAGCGCCATGATCGAGGCGAGGATGCCGTACTCGCCGGCCCCCTTGCCGAAGACCTGGGTGGCCATCAGGGCGCTGGTCATCTGGAAGTTCATGCCGAACGTTCCGACGAAGAACACGCACGTGAGGATCAGGACGAGGTCGGGCCGCGACCGCACGTACGTGATGCCGTCGCGGACCGCGTGCTTGCGCGTGCCGGTGACCTCGGACGGGGTGAGCCGCCGCGGGTCGAGCAGCTGCAGCGACGTCAGCACCGCGAGATAGCTCACCGCGTTGACCAGGATGACCCAGCCCGCCGCGCGCACGCCCGAGCCGAGAGCGGCGATCAGCAGTCCGGCGACGGCCGGGCCGATCATGCGCGCGAGGTTGAACGAGGCCGAGTTCAGGCCGACCGCGTTGGCGAGGTCCTTCGGGCCGACGATCTCGACCACGAACGACTGGCGGGCCGGGGCGTCGAAGGCCGTCCCGACGCCGAAGACGAAGGCCAGGACGAACACCTGCCACGTCTGCACGACGCCGGTGACCGCCAGGATGCCCAGCAGCAGGGCGGGCACGGCCATGGCCACCTGGGTGAACCTCAGCACCGTCCGCTTGGGCACGCGGTCGGCGACGACGCCCGCGATCGGCGAGAACAGCAGGGCCGGCAGCAGCTGCAGGCCCGTCGTGATGCCGAGTGCGGTGCCGCTGTCGGTGAGCTGCAGCACCAGCCAGTCCTGACCGATGCGCTGCATCCAGGTGCCGGTGTTGGAGACGATCGCGCCGAGGATGTAGATGCGGTAGTTGCGCACCGCCAGGGCACTGAACGTGGGGCTCACAGGCCGGACAGCCGTTCCATCAGCGCGGCAGCCTCCTTCAGGGTCCGGCGCTCGGCGGGGGTCAGCTCGGTGAGCCGGTGCGACAGCCAGAGGTCGCGGCGGCTGCGCTCCTCGGCCAGCACGGCCTCACCGCGCTCGGAGACCGCCATCAGCACCTGCCGCCCGTCGTCGGGGTGCGGCGAGCGGGTCGCCATGCCGGCATCGACCAGCGACGTCAGCGTGCGGGTGATCGACGGCGGCTGCACGCGCTCGAGGGCCGCGATGGCGCTCGGGGTGGCTTCGCCGAGCTGCCGGATCGCGCCGAGCACCGACATCTGGGTGGGCGTGAGGTCGCTGTGGCGCTCCTGGCGGAGACGGCGGTTGAGACGCGCCACCGCACGCGCGATCTGGTGGGCATCCGTGGGCATATCGTTAGCATAGCAAATTACCTATGCTAACCAAATCGTCATCCCAGGCGCTCGTGGAGGAAGGCGACGACCCGGTCGCGGGCGGCCATGGCCTCGTTGCCCTCCCGCACCTCGTGCGTGAGCACCGAGTGCGCGCCCTTGGAGAAGCCCCCGGCGTTGCCCTCGGACGAGTCGAGCTCGATGACCTCGAAGGCGTCACCCAGGTGCTGGCTCAGCGCGGCGAACCGCCGGGGCGAGACCGCCTTGTCCTCGCTGAACCGCAGGCCCATGACGCACAGGCCGTCGTCGGCGACCCGCCGCTTGATCGTCTGCAGCTCGTCGGGCGACAGGCCGACATCGGCCTGCCTGGCACCGCCGACCGGGAACGGCACCGACGGCTGGCTCATGACGGGCGCCGTCACGGAGTCGTCGACGGCGGCCGCGAGCGCGAACCCGCCCGTGAAGCACATGCCGATGACGCCGACGCCGGATCCGGGAGTACGTCCGTCGAGGTCGCGGGCCACGGCGCGCAGGAACCCGCTGATGGGCCTGGCCGAGCGCGTCGCGAACGCCCGGAACTCCGACGACACGCACAGCCGCGCCACCACGCCGGCCGTGTAGCCGGCCGACATCTCGCGGCCCGGTGTGCCGAACGGCGACGGCACCACCACGGTGAAGCCTTGGTCGACGAGGTGGTCGGCCAGGCCCAGCACCTCCGGCGTCAGGCCCGGGATCTCGGGGATCACGACGACACCGGGCCCGCTGCCCTTCTCGTAGCAGTCGTGGGTGAGCCCGCCGCCCGTGAACGACGACACCACCCACCCCTCGAGCGAGGACGTGGGTGGTGAAGTCATGCAGCGAGCGTAGACGCGTCGGCCTTCCTTCGCCCGCGCACCGACCATGGGTCGAGCGAGCGCAGCGAGTGAAGACAGGCGCCCAGGCGAAGCCTGGCCGCTGTGAGGTACGAACAGCGGATGCGGCGAAGCCGCGCGCCCTACGCCTTGCCCTTGGCGAGCGCTCCGAGGAGGTCGCGGTTGAGGCGGCTGATGGTGTCGAGCGGGATGCCCTTGGGGCACGACGAGGTGCACTCGCCGATGTTGGTGCAGCCGCCGAAGCCCTCGTGGTCGTGCTGCTCGATCATGCCGATGACGCGGGAGTCGCGCTCGGGCTGACCCTGCGGCAGCAGCCCCAGGTGCGTGATCTTGGCCGCCGTGAACAGCATGCCCGAGCCGTTGGGGCACGCCGCGACGCAGGCGCCGCAGCCGATGCAGGTGGCGGACTCGAACGCGTGGTCGGCGTCCTCCTTCGGCACCGGCAGGTTGTTGGCCTCGGGCGCCGAACCGGTCGGCGCGGAGATGAAGCCGCCGGCCTGGATGATGCGGTCGAACGCACCGCGGTCGACGACGAGGTCCTTGACGACCGGGAAGGCTCCCGCGCGCCACGGCTCGATGTCGATGACGGCACCGTCCTCGAAGCTGCGCATGTGCAGCTGGCACGTCGTGGTGGTCTGCGGCCCGTGGGCCTGACCGTTGATGACGACGCCGCACGCCCCGCAGATGCCCTCGCGGCAGTCGTGGTCGAAGGCGATCGGGTCGTCACCGCTCAGCGTCAGCTGCTCGTTGAGGACGTCGAGCATCTCCAGGAACGACATGTGCTCACTGACGTTCTCAACGCCGTACGTGACCATCTTGCCCTTGTCGTCGGCGTTCTTCTGACGCCACACACGCACGGTGATGTTCACTTGTAGCTCCTCGACTTCATCTCGACGTACTCGTATTCGAGTGGTTCCTTGTGCAGCGTGGGCTGCTTGTCGCCGTACTCCCAGGCCGACACGTAGGCGAACTCGTCGTCGTGACGCAGCGCCTCGCCGTCCTCGGTCTGGCTCTCGGCGCGGAAGTGACCGCCGCACGACTCGCGCCGGTTGAGCGCATCGATGCACATGAGCTCGCCGAGCTCGAAGAAGTCGGCGACGCGGCCGGCCCGCTCGAGGGTCTGGTTGAGCTCCTCGTTGACACCGGTGACCTTGACGTTGGCCCAGAAGTCGGTCTTGAGGTCACGGATCATGCCGATGGCCTTGGTCAGGCCCTCCTCGGTGCGCTCCATGCCGCAGTAGTCCCACATGATCTGGCCGAGCTCCTTGTGGTAGGAGTCGACCGTGCGGGTGCCGTTGATCGCGAGCAGCGTCGTGATGCGCTCCTCGACGGCCTGCTTGGCCTCGACCACGGCGGGGTGGTCGTGGTCGACCTTGTCGTACGGACCGTCGGCCAGGTAGTTGGCCAGCGTGTACGGCAGGACGAAGTAGCCGTCGGCCAGGCCCTGCATCAGCGCGGAGGCGCCGAGGCGGTTGGCGCCGTGCTCGGAGAAGTTGGCCTCACCCGTCACGAACAGGCCGGTCAGGTTGCTCTGCAGGTCGTAGTCGACCCACAGACCGCCCATCGTGTAATGCACGGCCGGGTAGATGCGCATGGGCTCGGAGTACGGGTCCTCGCCGGTGATCTGCGCGTACATGTCGAACAGGTTGCCGTACTTGGCCTCGACGGCCGGGCGACCCAGGCGATCGATCGCGTCGGCGAAGTCGAGGTAGACCCCGAGCCCGCCGGGACCGACGCCCTTGCCCGCGTCGCACTGGTACTTGGCGGCACGCGAGGCGATGTCGCGGGGCACCAGGTTGCCGAAGGCCGGGTAGATGCGCTCGAGGTAGTAGTCGCGCTCGTCCTCGGGGATCTCGCTGGCGAGGCGCTCGTCGTTCATCTTCTTCGGCACCCAGATGCGTCCGTCGTTGCGCAGCGACTCGCTCATCAGCGTGAGCTTGCTCTGGTAGTCGCCCGACACGGGGATGCAGGTGGGGTGGATCTGCGTGTAGCAGGGGTTGGCGAAGTAGGCACCCTTGCGGTGCGCGCGCCACGTGGCCGTGGTGTTGCAGCCCATCGCGTTGGTCGACAGGAAGAACACGTTGCCGTAGCCACCCGAGGCCAGCACGACGGCGTCGGCCGTGTGGGTCTCGATCTCGCCGGTGACCATGTCGCGGACGATGATGCCGCGGGCCCGGTCGTCGACCATGATCAGCTCGAGCATCTCGTGGCGCGTGTTCATCTCGACGGTGCCGGCCGCGATCTGCCGCTCGAGCGCCTGGTAGGCGCCGATCAGCAGCTGCTGGCCGGTCTGGCCGCGGGCGTAGAACGTGCGGGAGACCTGCACGCCGCCGAACGAGCGGTTGTCGAGCAGTCCGCCGTACTCGCGGGCGAACGGGACGCCCTGCGCGACGCACTGGTCGATGATGTTCACCGACACCTGCGCGAGGCGGTAGACGTTGGACTCGCGGGCACGGAAGTCGCCGCCCTTGACCGTGTCGTAGAACAGCCGGTAGATGCTGTCGCCGTCGTTGCGGTAGTTCTTGGCGGCGTTGATGCCACCCTGCGCGGCGATCGAGTGCGCACGACGCGGGCTGTCCTGGTAGCAGAAGCTCTTGACGTGGTAGCCGGCCTCGCCGAGCGTCGCGGCGGCCGAGGCGCCGGCCAGGCCGGTGCCGACGACCAGCACGCTGAGCTTGCGGCGGTTGGCGGGGTTGACCAGCTTGGCGTTGAACTTGCGGTCGTCCCAGCGCTTCTCGATGGGGCCGGTCGGCGCCTTGGCGTCGTGGATGTCGTCGCCGACGGCGTGGAACTGCTCCGACGGGTTCTTGTAGGGCTCAGTGATGGTCATGATCCAGCTCCGAAGAAGAAGATGGCGAAGGGGACGGTCAGGAAGCCGCCGGCGATGATGACGGCCAGGCCGATCGAGACCGCGGTGATGCGCGACGACTTGCGCGTCGAGCTGTGGTTCTGGCCCAGGGTGGTCAGGGCGCTCCAGAAGCCGTGGGCGAGGTGGAAGCCCACCGCGACGAGGCCGATCGTGTAGAGCAGGACGACCCACCAGATCTCGAAGCCGTTGACGACGCGG
Source organism: Aeromicrobium endophyticum (assembly GCF_003586285.1). GTDB lineage: Bacteria > Actinomycetota > Actinomycetes > Propionibacteriales > Nocardioidaceae > Aeromicrobium > Aeromicrobium endophyticum. The sequence continues at coordinate 213,252 of NZ_QUBR01000001.1, forward strand.
TCGTACTTGCTGTCGGAGGCGCCGCCGGGCGAGAGCCAGTTGGGCAGCATCTGCGCGACGTGGCCGATGATGAACAGCAGCAGGATGATGCCGCCCCACCGCATCGTGAACGAGGCGTAGCTGCGCTGGACACCGGTCTTGTTCTGCTTGGTGTGGTAGCGCGTGTTGCCGACGAAGCCGGCCGCCGCCTTGTTGCGCCGCCACAGCGTGACCGCCGCGTAGACGTGGACGACCAGTGCCGCGGTGAGGACGACCCGGATGATCCAGAGGGCGCCCTCGTGAGGCAGGTACGGGTAGAGGATGTCGTCGAGACCCTCGAGGTAGTGGTCGAACTTGTCGCGGCCCTGGAAGAACTTCAGGTTGCCGTACATGTGGACCAGCAGGTAGCCGAGCATGATGAGCCCCGACACCGCCATCGAATACTTCAGGGCGACGGTCGAGCGCTTCGCCGACGGCCGCTTCACAGTTTGGGTAGTTGCCACGATCACACAGTAGGTCGCTTCGACGATTCGCGCTAAGTCTTGTTGAGGGCAACCTTCATAGCCAACGGCTATGACACACTGATCGTGTGCAGATCCACCAGCTCACCTACTTCGTCGCCGTCGCCCGCACCCGGCACTTCACCCGGGCCGCCGACCTGACCGGCGTGTCGCAGCCGACGCTCTCGAAGCAGATCCGCGTGCTCGAGAACTCGCTCGGCACTCCCCTGTTCGTCCGGCACCGCGGCGGCATCGAGCTGACCAGCGCGGGCGAGGCGCTGCTCCCGCACGCCCAGCGCATCCTGATCGACGTCGAGAGCGCCGAGCGCACGGTGCACGAGGTCGCCAGCCTGCGGCGCGGACGGGTGCGGCTCGGTGCCACCCCCTCGTTGTGCGACGGCCTGCTGCCGCGGGCGCTGACCCGCTTCCACGAGATGTACCCCGGTATCGACCTCGAGGTCCAGGAGGCGGGCTCGCGCCTGCTCACGCGCGAGCTCGCGCAAGGACGCATCGACGTCGCGCTGCTGATCATCCCGCTGCACAGCGACGAGCCCGACATCGAGACGACTCCCGTGCTGAGAGAGCGTCTGGTGCTGGCCAGCCCCCCGGGCTCCGACGCTCCCGAGCACATGGACGTCGGCGACCTGCGCGACCTGCCGCTCGTGATGTTCCGCGAGGGCTACGACCTGCGCGACGTCACGCTGCGAGCCTGCGCCCAGGCCGGGTTCGAGCCGCGGCTGGCGGTCGAGGGCGGCGAGATGTCGGCGGTACTGCGCTTCGTCGAGGCAGGCCTCGGTCACGCCGTGGTGCCCAGCATGGTGCTGTCGGCCCGTCCGCAGCTGCGGTCGTCGCAGCTCGGCAACCCGCCGCTCGACCGGGTCATCGCGCTGGCGCACCGCAGCTCCGAGGCGCTGCCGCTGGCGGCCCAGGCGTTCAAGGCCGAGCTGCTCGACCACCTGACGACCTTCGCCGACGGCGACCTCGACCTGGTCTGAGCCCGTCGGTCAGCGACCGAGGGAGAAGGCCTGCTGCGGGACCCAGCCGGACTCGTCCTGGTGGTGGTAGAGGGCGAACTCGCTGACGGTGAACTCGCACTCGAAGTCGGCCAGCTCCTCGTAGGCACGGTCGAGGCTCGGGTCGTCGAGGTTGTGCGCGACCGTCACGTGCGGGTGGTACGGAAACTCCGGCTCGGGGCTGTCGAGGGCGTCTCGGACGCACTTGGCCAGCATCTCGGTGTAGGAGATGCCCTCGCTGACGGCGACGAACACGACGGGCGAGACCGGGCGGAACGTGCCGGTGCCACGCAGCCGCATCGGGAACGGGGGCAGGGCCGTCGAGGCGCGCTCGAGGGAGTCGCGGACGATCTCGAGCTCGGCGTCGGCGACGTCGGTGGGCGGCATCAGCGTGACGTGGCTGGGGATCGTCTCGGCCATCGGGTCACCGAACTCGGCCCGCTTCTCCCGCAGCATCGACCCATACGGATCGGGGACCGGGATCGCGACGCCGATGATCGTCACGGGCGGACGCCCCGCACGAACCCGGAGCGCTCGTACACCAGGTCGAGCGTGGTGGCGGCGACCTCACGCGCCCGCTCGGCGCCCTGGGCGAGGACGCGGTCGAGCTCGGCGCGATCGTCGAGCAGCTCACGGGTTCGGTCGCCGAAGGCGCCGACGAACTCGGCCAGCAGGTCGCCGAGGGCAACCTTCAGGTGCCCGTACTGACGTCCCTCGAACTCCTCGACGATGGCCTCGACCGGGTCGCCCGTGAGCGCGGAGTAGATCGACAGCAGGTTCGAGATGCCGGGCTTCTCGTCACGATCGAACGCGATGACGCTGCCCGAGTCGGTGACGGCGGACCGCAGCTTCTTGGCGACCTGCTTGGGGGTGTCGGTCAGGTCGACGACGCCGGCGTGCGACTGGTTGGAGCCGCTCATCTTCTTGGTCGGGTCCTGCAGGTCGTAGATCTTCGCGGTGGCCTTGACGATGTGCGGCTCGGGGACCGTGAACGTCTCGCCGAAGCGGTGGTTGAACCGCTGCGCCAGGGTGCGGGTCAGCTCGACGTGCTGGCGCTGGTCCTCGCCGACCGGCACCTTGTCGGCCTGGTAGAGCAGGATGTCGGCGGCCATCAGGATCGGGTAGGTGAACAGGCCCACGCTCGACGAGTCCTGCCCGCCCTTGGCGCTCTTGTCCTTGAACTGCGTCATGCGGCTGGCCTCGCCGTAGCCCGTGATGCCGCCCAGCACCCAGGCGAGCTGCGCGTGCTCGGGCACGTGGCTCTGGACGAACAGGGCGCTACGCTCGGGGTCGACGCCGGCGGCCAGGAACTGGGCCGCCGCGATGTACGTGCGCTCGCGCAGCAGGGCGGGGTCGTACTCGACGGTGATGGCGTGCAGGTCGGGCACGAAGTAGAACGCCTCGAACTCGTCCTGCAGGGCGACCCACTGCTTGAACGCGCCGAAGTAGTTGCCCAGGTGGTACGAGTCGGCCGTGGGCTGGGCCCCGGACAGCACGCGTGGTCGGCGTTCAGCAGGCATGCGGACGATTCTGCCAGCCGGTCCGAGCCGTACCGTGTGCGCATGCCCGATCGCATCTCGGACGACGTCGACACGGCCGCGACGATGCCGCTCGAGGTGGATGGAGCGATTCACGTGCCGCGAGCATCGGTAGTGTCACGCACGTGACTGACGTGTGCCGGTGGGACGTGCCCGGCCGGGTGAACCTGATCGGCGAGCACCTCGACTACAACGGCGGGCCGGTGCTGCCGCTGGCCATCGACCGCAGCGTGACGGTCAAGGCCCGCGCACGCGACGACGGCGCGGTCAACGTCTGGAGCGACCTGCCCGACGCGAGCAAGGTCTCGTTCGCGACGACGGTCCAGCCCGGCGACGTCGACGGGTGGGCCACGTACGTCGCGGGCACGATCTGGAGCCTCGCCGAGCGCGACCTGACGATCCCCGGCGCCGACCTGGTCATCGAGTCGCGGCTGCCCTCGGGAGCAGGCCTGTCGTCGTCGGCGGCCACGACGTGCGGAGTCGCCTCGGCGCTCGACGAGCTGTTCGGGCTGGGCCTCGACACCGCCGAGGTGGCACTCGTCGCACAACGGGCCGAGGCCGGATTCGTCGGCGCACCCGTCGGGCTCATGGACCAGCTGGCCGTGCTGCACGGCACCGCCGGCCACGCCGTCCTGATCGACACCGCCGTCACGCCCCACACCACCAGGCCCGTCGCTCTCGGGTGGGAGGCGGACGGCCTGGTGCTGGCCGTCATCGCCACGGGGGCCCACCACGCCCTCGCCGACGGCGAGTACGCCGCACGCCGCGAGGAGTGCGAGCGGGCCGCCGCCGAGCTGGGTCTGGAGTGGCTGGCGCAGGCAGGCCTCGACGCCACCGTGATGCTGGCCGACGAGACGCTCAAGGCTCGCACCCGCCACGTGCTCACCGAGACCGCTCGGGTGCGCAGCGCCGTCACGGCGGTCGGCCGCCGGGCCTGGCCGCAGCTCGGCACGATCCTGACGGCGTCGCACGCCTCGCTGCGTGACGACTTCGAGGTCAGCTGCCCCGAGCTCGACGTCGCCGTCGAGGCCGCGCTCGAGGCCGGGGCCCTCGGTGCCCGCATGACCGGCGGCGGGTTCGGCGGCAGCGCGATCGCGCTCGTCGAGCCCGACAAGGTGCAGGCGCTGCGCGAACGCGTCGAGTCGCGCTATGCGCTGCACCAGTGGTCTCGCCCCGAGGTCTTCGTCGTGCACGCCGCGGACGGCGCCCACCGGGTGCCGGCGCCGGGTGCCAGACTGGACGGGTGACCTCTCGACGTATCGCCTACCAGGGCGAGCCCGGCGCCAACTCCGACATGGTGTGCCAGCAGCACTACCCCGACTGTCAGACCGTGCCGTGCGCGTCGTTCGAGGACGTCTTCGCCGCCGTGAGCGGGGGCGAGGCCGATCTCGCGATGATCCCGATCGACAACTCGATCGCCGGACGCGTCGCCGACATCCACCACTTCCTGCCCACGTCGGGCCTGCACATCGTCGCCGAGCACTTCCTGCGCATCCAGTTCAGCCTGCTGGGCGTGCCCGGCGCGACCCTCGACACGATCAGGACGGTGCACAGCCACGTCCACGCGCTGGGCCAGTGCCGCAAGATCATCCGCGAGTACGGGCTCACGACCGTCATCTCGGGCGACACGGCCGGCGCGGCCCGCGAGATCTCCGAGGCCGGCGACGTCACGCAGGCCGCGATCTCGCCGCCGCTGGCCGCGAAGATCTACGGCCTCGACGTGCTGGCGTCCGACATCGAGGACGAGGAGCACAACACGACGCGCTTCGTCGTGCTGTCGCGCGAGCCCCGGCGGGCCGAGGCCGGACGCGGGCCCGTCGTCACGAGCTTCGTGTTCAACGTCCGCAACCTGCCCGCCGCGCTCTACAAGGCCCTGGGCGGATTCGCCACCAACGGCGTCAACATGACCAAGCTCGAGAGCTACATGGTCGACGGCACCTTCACCGGCGCCACGCAGTTCCTCGCCGAGGTCGACGGGCATCCCGACGACGTGCCGGTCGCCCGTGCGCTCGAGGAGCTGGCGTTCTTCACGACCGACGTCACGATGCTCGGGGTGTACCCGGCAGATCCGTCCCGCGCCTCGACGCGATGAGGTGGCCGCTGGTGGTCCCCGTCCTCAGTGACGGGGAGGTGACGATCCGTGCGCACGTGCCCGGCGACGTCGACGGGCTGCTCGAGATGGCCAACGATGCCGAGATGGTCCGCTGGACCGCGATCCCTGCGCCGCACACCCGGGCCATGAGCGAGCAGTTCGCGTTCACGATCATCCCTCGGGGCTGGGAGGACGGCACGCACCGCGGCTGGGCGATCGAAGCCGTGGACGACGACGGGCGCGCGCGCTTCGCGGGCAACGTCGACATCCGCCAGAAGCCCATCGCCGACATCGGCTTCGCCCTGCACCCGTGGGCTCGCGGGCGCGGCATCATGGCCCGCGCGGTGCGACTGGCCGTCGACTGGGCGCTGACCGAGGGCGGCGTCGAGATCGTGCACTGGCGCTCGCACGTCGGCAACGAGCCGTCGCTGCGGGTCGCCCACGCCACGGGGTTCACCCTGCACGGGACCACCCCCGGCATGCTGCTCGAGCGCGGTCAGGTGCTGGACGCGTGGACGGGCTCCATCCGCTTCGGCGACGCACCCTACGCACGGACGCCGTGGGCCGAGTCGCCGACGCTGGAGTCGGACCGCCTGCGGCTGCGGCGATTCACCCAGGCCGATCTGCCCCGCATCGCCGAGGCCTGCTCCGACCCGGTCTCGCGGCACTTCCTGTCGGCGCTCCCCCAGCCCTACACGACCGCCACGGCTCGCGCCTACGTCGACGACTGCCTGTGGCAGGCGGCGACCGGTGCCAAGGCCACCTGGGCGATCGCCGACCGCACCACCGACCAGCTGCTCGGCAACATCGCGGTGATGGACCTGCTGGGGCTGGCCGGCGACCACGGCGAGATCGGCTACTGGCTGCACCCGGACGCCCGCGGTCGCGGTCTCATGACCGAGGCCACCCGCATGGTCGTGGCGCACGCCCTCGACCCGGACGGCCTCGACCGCCGCAGGCTGGCCCTGTATGCCGCCGTCGACAACCCCGCCAGCAACGCCGTCGCCGTGGCCGCGGGATTCGACCGGTTCGGCACGCAGCGCGTCGCCGAGCGGTTGGGCGACGGATCGTTCGACGACCTGAACGGCTACGAGCTCGTCCGCTGACGTCCTGCGGGGCGGAGCCCCGCCTCGGCGCCGGCCGACCCCGATTCTGTCGCCCGTCACGACGACAGTTGCGTCGTGCGACGAATCTGCATATATTCCAACTGGAATAGTTCGGACGGAGCATAAGGAGGACACATGACATTGAAGCCGCTCGGCGTCGCCGCGCTCGCGCTCCTGGCCGAGAGGCCCATGCACCCGTACGAGATGTACCAGCTGCTGCTGGAACGCCACGAGGACCGGATGGTCAAGGTGCGTCCCGGCTCGCTCTACCACGCGGTCGAGCGACTCCACGCCGACGAGCTCGTCGAGGTCACCGGCACCGAGCGCGAGGGCAACCGGCCCGAGCGCACCACCTATGCGCTGACGGAGCAGGGGCGGACGGCCCTCCGGCAGCGCGTCACCGAGCTCCTCACGACCCCCGTCCGCGAGTACCCCCTGTTCACGCACGCCCTCAGCGAGGCCCACAACCTCCCCGCCCACGAGGCGGTCAGCGCCTTCACGACGTATGCCGACCACCTCGACCACGAGATCGCCGAGCTCGGCGGTCTGCTCGACGCAGCCCGCGCACGCGGCGCCGAGGAGACCTACCTCCTGGGCGGCGACTACCTGCTGCACAGCACCACGGCCCAGCGCGACTGGATCCGTACCCTCATCACCCGCATCGAGACCAAGGACTTCACATGGCAACCCGACAACCCGTGAGCACCGACCTGCCTCCCACCTACAACCCGTGGCCCGCCCTCTGGGCCATGGTCATCGGCTTCTTCATGATCCTCGTCGACAACACGATCGTGTCGGTCGCGACGCCTGCGATCCGCGACGACCTCGGCACCGACTACAACTCGGTCATCTGGGTCACGAGCGCCTACCTGCTCGCGTACGCCGTGCCGCTGCTCGTGACCGGGCGACTGGGTGACCGCTTCGGCCCCAAGAACATGTACCTGCTGGGCCTCACGATCTTCACGCTCGCCTCGCTGTGGTGCGGCCTGACGGGATCGATCGAGATGCTCATCGTCGCCCGCGTCGTCCAGGGCTTCGGTGCCGCACTCATCACTCCGCAGACCATGGCCGTCATCACCCGCACCTTCCCCGCCGCCAAGCGCGGCGGCGCGATGGCGCTGTGGGGCGCGACGGCCGGTGTCGCGACGCTCGTCGGTCCGATCCTCGGCGGCGTGCTCGTCGACGGGCTGGGCTGGGAGTGGATCTTCATCGTCAACGTCCCCGTCGGCATCATCGGCTTCATCCTGGCCGTGCGCCTCGTGCCGGTGCTCCCGACGCACTCCCACTCCTTCGACTGGCTCGGCGTCGCCCTCAGCGGCATCGGCGTGTTCCTCGTGGTGTTCGGCATCCAGGAGGGTGAGAAGTACGACTGGGGCACCATCACCGGAGCCATCAGCGTCCCGCTGCTGATCGCCGGCGGCGTGATCGTCTTCGGTCTCTTCATCTGGTGGCAGAGCCGCATCAAGGCCGAGCCGCTCGTGCCGCTCGGCCTGTTCCGCGACCGCAACTTCTCGCTCGGCAACGCCGGCATCGCGCTGGTGTCGCTCGCGATCACGTCGATGTCGCTGCCGTTCTTCTTCTACGCCCAGGGCGTGCGCGGCTGGAGCCCCACCGAGTCGGCGCTGCTCATGGCACCCATGGCGGTCGTCCTGATGGCGCTGTCACCGCTCGTCGGCAAGCTCGTCGACCGCACGCACCCGCGCAACATCACGCTCGTCGGGTTCGGCACGGCCGCGATCGCCATGTTCTGGCTGTCGCAGCTCATCGCGCCCGACACGAAGGTCTGGATGTTGTGCCTGCCGATGGCCCTGTTCGGCATCTCCAACGCCTGCCTGTGGGCGCCCTTGAGCGCCACCGCCACGCGCAACCTGCCGATGGCCTCGGCCGGATCGGGCGCCGGCGTCTACAACACGACGCGCCAGATCGGTGCCGTGCTGGGCAGCGCGGCGATCGCCGCCCTCATCCAGGCACGTCTGACGGCCAACGGGCTCGCGGGCGCCACCGAGGCCGGTCAGGGTGCGAGCGGTCCGATGCCCGCCCCGGTGCAGACCGCGTTCTCCGACGCGATGTCCCAGACGCTCTACCTGCCGGTCGTCGCGTTCGCCGTCGGCATCGTCCTGGTGCTGTTCCTGGCCAAGCCGACGCACGCAGGCCACGGCGGGGCCCGGTCCGCTGCCACGTCGGAGCCCTTCGCGGCGTCCTGATCGAGGGGCACCCGTCCTCTCCTAGAGTGGGCGGGTGCCCTCGACGTTCATCCTGACCCTGTCCTGCCCCGACCGACCCGGCCTGGTCTACGCCGTGACCCGGTGGATCGCCGAGTCCGGCGGCAACCTGCTCGACAGCCAGCAGTTCAGCGACACGACGGACGGCGAGTTCTTCCTGCGGGTGCACTTCGACGTCGTCGTCCCCCGCTCGCTCGACGAGGTGCGAAGCGGCTTCGACGCGGTGGCCGCCGAGCACGACATGACCTACCGCCTCGTGGTGGCCGAGCAGCCGCTGCGGGCGCTCGTCATGGTCTCGAAGGAGGGCCACTGCCTCAACGACCTGCTCTACCGGCAGAGCGCGGGCGCCCTCAACATCGAGATCCCGGCGATCGTGTCGAACCACCGCGACCTCGAGCGCCTCGCCTCGTCGTACGAGGTCCCGTTCCACCACGTGCCCGCCGGCGACAAGCCGGCCGCCGAGGCCCGGCTGCTCGAGCTGGTGACCGAGCTGGACGTCGACCTGGTGGTGCTGGCCCGCTACATGCAGATCCTGTCGGACGACCTGTGCCGCAGCCTCGACGGACGCGCCATCAACATCCACCACAGCTTCCTGCCGAGCTTCAAGGGCGCCCGGCCCTACCAGCAGGCCCACGACCGCGGCGTCAAGCTCATCGGCGCCACGGCCCACTACGTCACGGCCGACCTCGACGAGGGGCCCATCATCGAGCAGGGCGTGCTGCGCGTCGATCACCGGCGCACGGCCGCCGACCTGGCCCGCGCCGGCCGCGACGTCGAGGCCCAGACCCTGTCACGGGCCGTGCAGCTGCACGCCGAGTCGCGCGTGCTCCTCAACGGCGCCCGCACCGTCGTGTTCGACTGAGGCGAGCGAGCGGCCCGAGATCAGGTTGAGCGTGACGCGGCGAAGCCGCCCGCCTGTCGAGACCCGGTGAGCCATCAGGCCCGGGTGGTTTCGAGCCTCGGCCAGCGACTAGTCCGCCGCGTCCTTGAAGATCTCGGCGGCCGGCCCGACGATGAGCGGATCGGCCTCGGTCACGATCTCGTCGTCGCGGTTGTCGTAGTCGAACTGCGACAGCACGTGACGCATCGCCTCGACCCGCGCGCGCTTCTTGTCATTGCTCTTGACGACCGTCCACGGCGCGTCAGGCGTGTCGGTCAGGGTGAACATCGCCTCCTTCGCCGCGGTGTAGGCCTCCCACTTGTCGAGCGACTCCAGGTCCATCGGCGACAGCTTCCACTGCCGCACCGGGTCGACCTGGCGGATCGCGAAGCGGGTGCGCTGCTCGGCCGACGACACCGAGAACCAGAACTTGACCAGGTGGACGCCATCGCCCACGAGCATCCGCTCGAACTGCGGCACCTGCCGCATGAACTCGCCGTACTGCTCGTCGGTGCAGAAGCCCATGACCCGCTCGACGCCGGCCCGGTTGTACCAGGAGCGGTCGAACATGACGATCTCGCCGGCGGCCGGCAGGTGCTGCACGTACCGCTGGAAGTACCACTGGGTCGACTCGCGCTCGCTGGGCTTCTCCAGCGCGACGACGCGAGCGCCGCGGGGGTTGAGGTGCTCGGTGAACCGCTTGATCGTGCCGCCCTTGCCGGCCGCGTCCCGGCCCTCGAAGACGACCACCAGCCGCTCGCCGCGGGTCTTGATCCAGTTCTGCAGCTTGAGCAGCTCGATCTGCAGCAGCCGCTTCTGCAGGTCGTACTCGCGCACGTCCATGCGGGAGCCGTACGGGTAGCCCTCCCGCCAGGTGTCGACGGGACGTCCGCTGGTGTCGAGCAGGAGCGGGTCGTCGTCGTCCACGTCCACCACGGTGTAACCGTGCAGCTTGGCCAGGTCGATGCCGGTGGGTGCCAGGAAGTCGGTGCTCACGCTGGGAGCGTAGGCAGGCCGCGTGAACTGCCGGTGAACGAGCTCGTCGGGCGCGATCAGGCCCCTCCCCCTAGGCTCGAGGTTCGTGCCGAGAGGCAGCCGCACGCAACGAGAGGGACCACGTGCTCGACGGGGTCAACGACGTCATCCTCGACCTGGCCGGGTCCCCGTGGGTGTACCTGGTGGTGTTCGCGTTCGTCGCGGTCGACGCGTTCGTGCCGCCCGTCCCCAGCGAGTCGGCGCTCGTCGCGCTCGCCGCGGTCTCGGTGTCGTCGGGCGACCCCGACCTCCTGCTGCTCGGACTCGTCGCGGTCGCCGGCGCGCTGGTCGGCGACAACACCGCCTACGGCATCGGACGGCGGCTGGGCACCGACCGGTTCGCGATCCTGCGCAAGCCCAAGGCCGTCGAGCTCATCGAGCGCGCCGAGCGCGAGCTCGACAAGAGAGCCGCCACGTTGATCCTCACGGCCCGGTACATCCCCGTCGGACGCGTCGCGGTCAACGTCACCGCCGGTGCGACCCGGTTCCCGTACCGGCGCTTCCTGCCCCTGGCCGTGCTGGCGGCGGTCTCGTGGGCCGCCTACAACATCGGCATCGGGGTCGTGGCGGGCTCGTGGGTGCGTGACAACCCGTTGCTGGGTGCGGCTGCGGCCATCGTCTTCGCGCTGATCGTGGGGGTCGTGATCGACAAGATCATGGCTCGGCACCGTCAGTCGTCTCAGGATGCGTCGGATCGTCCCACATCCTGAGATGTGTTCGGACGGTCTCCCGGCTCACCTAGTTTGAGACCCGGAGCGCGCACGGTGGCGTGCCCTGGACCCGAGGAAGCACCATGAGGATCTTCTCCCGCACGAGCATCGCGACGGCCGTCGCCGTATCCGTGAGCGCAGCGGTGCTGGGCGCCTGCGGCGGAGGCAGCGACACGGCCGGTGGCTCCACGCAGCTGTCGCTCGTCGCGTACTCCGTGCCCAAGGCGGCCGACGGCGCCCTCGAGAAGGCATTCGCGAAGACGGCCGACGGCAAGGGCGTGACCTTCAAGGAGTCGTACGGCGCGTCGGGCGACCAGAGCCGGGCCGTCGTCAGCGGCTTGAAGGCCGACATCACCCACTTCTCGCTGACGCCCGACACCACGCGCCTCGTCGACAAGGGCCTCGTCGCCAAGGACTGGGACCAGACCTCGACCAAGGGCATCCTGTCGACGTCCGTCGTGTCGATCATCGTGCGCAAGGGCAACCCCAAGAACATCCAGTCGTTCGCCGACCTGGCCAAGCCCGGCATCGGCATCGTGACCCCGAACCCCGGCTCCTCGGGATCGGCGCGCTGGAACATCCTCGCGGCCTACCAGGAGCAGATCGCCAACGGCGCCAGCGAGGCCGACGCCGAGGCCTACCTGAAGAAGGTGTTCGCCAACGTCAAGGCGCTGCCGGGCAGCGGACGCGACGCCACGACCGCCTTCCAGGGCGGCACCGGCGACGTGCTGCTGTCGTACGAGAACGAGGCGATCTTCGCGCGCCAGCAGGGCGAGGACATCGACTACGTCATCCCGAAGAAGAACCTCCTGATCCAGAACCCGGGTGCCGTCACGACCAAGGCCCCTGCGGCCGCCAAGAAGTTCCTGGCGTTCGGCGAGAGCGCCGCGGGCCAGAAGATCTTCGCGCAGCACGGCTTCCGGCCCGTCGAGGGCGTCAGCGGCGTCGACATCGGCGACGTCAAGGGTGCCAACGACCCGTCCGACCCCTTCCCGGCGATCGACGACCTGGCCACGATCGACGAGACCTTCGGCGGCTGGGAGGCCACCAACAAGAAGTTCTTCGACGAGAACGACGGCATCATCACCAAGATCATCGCGGCGTCCGGCAAGTCGTGACGGTCGACGCACCCCTGGCTCCGGGCACCGCGCGCAAGCGCCGTGCCCGGAGCCGCACCACCCTGACGCGATCCTCGGGCCTCGGCCTGGGCATCGCGTTGACGTGGTTCAGCCTGCTCGTCCTGATCCCCCTGTGCCTCGTCGTGATCCAGTCCGTCGACGGCGGGTGGGAGACGTTCCGGCAGACGCTGACCAACCCGCAGACCGCGGCGGCCCTGCGTCTCACGGTCCTGCAGGCGGTGTACGTGACCGCGATCAACGTGGGGATGGGCACCCTGATCGCCTGGGTGCTGGTCCGCGACTCGTTCCCGGGCAAGCGCCTGCTCGAGGTCGTCATCGACATCCCGTTCGCCCTGCCCACGATCGTCGCCGGCCTGGTGCTGCTGAGCCTCTACGGGCCCGACAGCCCCCTGGGCATCAACGTGGCCAACACCGGCCGATCGGTCTTCCTGGCCCTGCTGTTCGTGACCCTGCCGTTCGTCGTCCGCACCGTGCAGCCCGTGCTGATGGAGCTCGACCGAGACGTCGAGGAGGCCGCCGCCTCGCTCGGCGCCAGCCGCTTCACGACGCTGCGCCGCATCATCCTGCCGAGCCTCGCACCCGCCATCACCGCCGGCGCGGCCCTGTCGTTCGCCCGCGGCATCAGCGAGTACGGATCGCTCGTGCTGCTCTCGGGCAACCTGCCGCTCAAGACCGAGGTCGCCTCGGTGCGCATCCTGACGTACATCGAGAACGGCAACGAGGCCGCCGCGGCGTCCGTCGCCACGATCCTGCTGCTGGTGGCCCTGGCCGCGATCGTCCTGCTGCAGGTCCTGTCGAGCCGGGTGGCGCGCCGTGGCTAGCCGCCTCGCCCAGCCGAAGACCGCCGGCACCTACGTCCGCCGGCTGTTCGTGATCGGCTACCTGTTCCTGCTCGTGATCTGGCCCGTCGCGCTCGTCGTCCAGAAGACGTTCGACGGCGGCCTCGACAACCTGCAGACGGCCCTGTCCGATCCCGTCGTCACCGACGCGCTCCAGCTGACCGTCGTCGTGGCCCTGTGGGCCGTCGCGATCAACACCGTCTTCGGCGTCGGCATCTCGCTGCTGCTGGTGCGCTACGAGTTCCCGGGACGTCGCGTCCTGTCCGCCCTGATCGACCTGCCGCTGTCGGTCTCCCCCGTCGTGGTCGGACTGGCCCTGCTGCTGGCCTACGGCGGCACGAACGGCACCTTCGGCCCCGCCCTGGAGGACGCCGGCCTGCAGATCGCCTTCGCGACGCCCGGCATCGTCCTGGCGACGGCGTTCGTCAGCCTGCCGCTCGTGATCCGCGAGATCGTCCCCGTCCTGCACGAGATCGGCACCGAGCAGGAGCAGGCCGCCAAGAGCCTGGGTGCCGGCCCGTGGCAGACGTTCTGGCGCATCACGCTGCCGTCGATCAAGTGGGCCCTGGTCTACGGCGTCGTGCTGAGCCTGGCCCGTGCCCTCGGCGAGTTCGGCGCGGTCAAGGTCGTGTCGGGCAACATCGCCCAGCAGACCCAGACGGCCACGCTGGTCGTCGAGGAGAAGTACCAGGACTTCGAGCAGGGATCGGCGTACGCGACCTCGTTCCTGCTCGCACTGATCGCGGTCGCGGCGCTCGTCGTCGTGACCATCCTTCGACCCAAGGACGATATTGATGGGGATTGAGTACTGATGGGGATTGAGATCCGCGGCGTCAACAAGAACTTCGGTGACTTCGTCGCCCTGCAGGACATCGACCTGAGCATCCCCAGCGGGCAGCTGACGGCGCTGCTCGGTCCCAGCGGAGGCGGCAAGTCGACGCTGCTGCGCATCATCGCGGGCCTGGAGTCGTCCGACAGCGGCACGATCGAGATCGAGGGCCTCGACGCGACGGGGCTGCCGGCGCAGAAGCGCAACGTGGGCTTCGTGTTCCAGCACTACGCCGCTTTCAAGCACATGACGGTCGCCAAGAACGTGGCCTTCGGGCTCGAGATCCGCAAGAAGCCCAAGGACGAGGTCAAGCGCCGGGTCGCCGAGCTGCTGCGCCTCGTGCACCTCGAGCAGTTCTCGCACCGTCTGCCGTCGCAGCTGTCGGGCGGCCAGCGCCAGCGGATGGCGCTGGCCCGCGCGTTGGCCATCGAGCCCAGCGTGCTGCTGCTCGACGAGCCCTTCGGCGCTCTCGACGCCAAGGTGCGCAAGGAGCTGCGCGAGTGGCTGCGACGGCTGCACGACGAGGTGCACGTGACGACGGTGTTCGTGACCCACGACCAGGAGGAGGCCCTCGAGGTGTCCGACAACCTGGTCGTCATCAACGAGGGACGCATCGAGCAGATCGGCACGCCGGACGACCTCTACGACCGTCCCGCGAGCGAGTTCGTGCTGTCGTTCCTCGGCCCGGTCACCCGTCTGGGCGACAAGCTCATCCGGCCCCACGACATCGACATCACCCGGTACGAGCACGCCGCGACCGCGACCGGCCGCATCACCCGCTGGACGCGCGTGGGGTTCGAGATCCGCCTCGAGGTGACCCCCGACGACGTGCTGCACCCCGATCCGGTGCAGGTCATCGTGACCCGTACCGAGGCCACGGCCCTGCAGCTGCACGAGGGCGCGCAGGTGTGGCTGCGCCCACGGGCGGGCGCCGAGTCGGTCGTCAGCTGACGGACGCCTCGAGCGGCTCGGCCGTCACGCCGGCCGAGCGGCGCTGGTATGCGACACCGCCCAGGAAGATCACCAGGCCGAGGCTCGCCAGCACGACGCCCACCCAGCTCGTGGCGCGGTAGCCGTAGCCGGCCGAGATGATCACCGAGCCGAAGAAGGCACCCAGCCCGTTGGCGATGTTGAGGGCCGAGTGGTTGAGTGCCGCGCCCAGCATCTGCGCGTCACCGGCGGCGTCCATGAGCCGGACCTGCAGGTTGATGGCCACGACCGACCCGAGGGCGCCGACCGCCAGCACCAGCAGCAGCGCCGGCACGACGTACGACGCCGTGAAGTAGAAGGCGACCAGCACGACCACCGTGGCAACGAACCCGCCGATGATCGAGCGCTCGACGTCCCAGTCGGCCAGGAGGCCCGCGGCCCACGACCCGAGCACCGACCCGATGCCGAACGCCAGCGTGAACACCGCGATCCACCCCTCGGAGAGGTCGATGTCCTGGGTGACGATCGGCGCGATGTAGCTGTACATCGCGAACAACCCGCCGAAGCCGACCATGCCCGCCGACACCGCGAACAGCACCTGCGGACGCTTGAGCGCCGACAGCTCACCGCGCAGGGAGGCCTCGGTGTTGGCCGGCGAGTGAGGGACGAACAGCAGGATCATCACCGCGGCGGCGATGGCGATGACCAGCACGGCCCAGTAGGCGCTACGCCATCCGAGGTGCTGACCGAGCAGCGTGCTGGCCGGCACCCCGGCGACGGTCGCGACCGACAGGCCCAGCATCACCGAGCTGATCGCCCGTCCGCGCAGCTCGGGCCGCACCAGCGACGCCGCGAGCAGCGACGCGACACCGAAGTAGGCGCCGTGCGGCAGACCCGCCACGAAGCGGGCCACCATCACGGGCAGGTAGCCGCTCGACACCGCGGTGATCGCGTTGCCGATGCCCAGGGCCAGGATCAGGCCGATCGCCAGCTCCTTCTTCGGGAGCCGGGCACCCAGCGACACGATGACGGGGGCGCCGACGACCACGCCGAACGCGTACGCCGTGATGATGTGGCCCGTCTCGGCATTCGTCCGGTGGATCCCGTCGGCGATCTCCTCGAGCAGGCCCATCGTCATGAACTCCGTCGTGCCGATCGCGAACCCGCCGAGGGCGAGCGCGACCAGGGCCAGCGACACGTGTCGGGTGCGCGGGCGGGGGGTCGTCTCTGCGGCAGTCACGTCACCATTCAAGTGCCTGGGCGCGACAAACCTTCCATCGAGCGCCTGCGGGCTCGGTCACACCGGGCGACGCAGCGACCCGCTAGCGCACCTTCTTGGTAGCGCGGCTGGTCGCCGTCACCGTGGGGTAGCCGCTGCGGACGGCCGACACCCGCAGGGTGATCTTCTTCCTGCGGTCCTTCTTGGTGAGCTGGTAGGACGTCTTGGTCGCCTTGGGGATCTTCTTGCCGTTGCGCAGCCACTGGTACCTGAACGAGTGACCAGGGGCGGTCCACCGGCCCTTGGAGCGCACCGAGAGCCGCTTGCCGACCTTGGCCGTGCCCTTGACGGTCGGCGCCTTGGTGTTGACCGCCGGGACGATCGCCGCGGGGGCGGGTGCGGGCGCCGCACCCGAGCCGCCCGCCGCCGGCGGGGACACCGCCTGCGCCGGGCCCACCTCGAGAGGGGTGGACGACGAGTCGCCCTGCTCGTCGCCCATGCGCACCCGCTCGACGACGACGAGGGTGTGGTCGAGGTCGGCTTCGGTCGGGACGTACGTGGCCTGGCGGCTGAGCACGTCGCCCTCGCCGTCGCGCAGCCACTCGAACGTGTCGCTGTCGGGGGTGGCGCCCCAGTCGGCGCCCACCGCGGTGAGCTCGGACCCGACTGCCGGAGTGCCCGAGACGGTGACCTGCGGCACGCCGGCGCTCACCGCCTGCTGCGTGGCGGAAGGACCGACGAGCAGGGCCACGACGACCCCGATCGTCCCGAGCGCACCAACGAGCTTCTTCACGAGCCACCTTCATCCACGACGCGTCTGTCGCCGGCGGTCACGTCACGATCCGGCCGGCACCTGTGCAGAGGTGCCGGCCGGGGCTTCATGACGCGAGATCAGACGACGCGCGACTGCAGGTCGGCCAGGACCTTCGTGAACGTGCCCGAGGGACGCATGACGGCGTTGACCTTCTCGCTGTCGGGGTGGAAGTAGCCGCCGATGTCGGCCGGCTTGCCCTGCACCGCGAGCAGCTCGTCGACGATCGTCTGCTCGTTCGAGGCCAGCTCGCCCGCGACGTCGGCGAAGGCCGCCGCGAGGTCGGCGTCCTCGGTCTGCTTCGCGAGCTCCTGCGCCCAGTAGAGCGACAGGTAGAAGTGGCTGCCGCGGTTGTCGATCGTGCCGAGCTTGCGGCCGGGCGACTTGTTCTCGTCGAGGAACGTGCCGGTGGCGCGGTCGAGCGTGTCGGCGAGGATCTGCGCACGGGCGTTGTCGGTGGTGGTCGCCATGTGCTCGAAGCTCGACGCCAGGGCCAGGAACTCGCCGAGGCTGTCCCAGCGCAGGTAGTCCTCCTTGACGAGCTGCTGCACGTGCTTGGGGGCCGAGCCGCCGGCACCCGTCTCGAACAGGCCGCCGCCGTTGATCAGCGGGACGATCGACAGCATCTTGGCGCTGGTGCCGAGCTCGAGGATCGGGAACAGGTCGGTGTTGTAGTCGCGCAGCACGTTGCCTGTGACCGAGATCGTGTCCTCACCCTTGCGGATGCGGTCGATCGAGTACTGCGTGGCCTCGGCCGGCGCCATGATCTCGATCGTGAGGCCGTCGGTGTCGTGCTCGGGCAGGTACGCGTTGACCTTCGCGATGAGGTTGGCGTCGTGCGCGCGGGTCTCGTCGAGCCAGAAGATCGCGGGCGTGTCGGAGGCGCGGGCGCGGGTGACGGCCAGCTTGACCCAGTCGCGCACCGGCACATCCTTGGTCTGGCAGGCGCGCCAGATGTCGCCGGTCTCGACGCTGTGCTCGATCAGCACGGTGCCGGCGGCGTCGACGACCTGGACGGTGCCGGGCGCCGAGATCTCGAACGTCTTGTCGTGGCTGCCGTACTCCTCGGCGGCCTGGGCCATGAGACCCACGTTGGGCACCGAGCCCATCGTGGTCGGGTCGTAGGCGCCGTGGGCGCGGCAGTCGTCGATGACGGTCTGGTAGACGCCCGCGTACGAGCTGTCGGGGATGACGGCCAGCGTGTCGGCCTCGTTGCCGTCGGGACCCCACATGTGGCCCGACGTGCGGATCATGGCCGGCATCGAGGCGTCGACGATGACGTCGCTCGGCACGTGGAGGTTGGTGATGCCCTTGTCGGAGTCGACCATCGCGAGGGCCGGACCCTCGGCGATGCCCTGCTCGAACGCGGCCTTGATTTCGGCCCCGTTGGGCAGCGTGTCGAGGCCGGCGAGGATGCCGCCGAGGCCGTTGCTGGCGCTGAGGCCGGCGGCCTCGAGGTCGGCACCGAAGCGCTCGAAGACGTCCGCGAAGAACGCCTTGACGACGTGGCCGAAGATGATCGGGTCGGAGACCTTCATCATGGTGGCCTTGAGGTGCACCGAGAACAGGACGCCCTCGGCCTTGGCCCGGGCGACCTGCTCGGCCAGGAAGGCGTCGAGCGCAGCGGCGCGCAGCACGGTGCCGTCGACGATCTCGCCGGCGAGCACCGGGAAGGCCGCCTTGAGCTCGGTCGCGGTGCCGTCGGCGTCGACGTGCTGGATCGAGATCGTGGTGTCGGCGTCGATGACGACGGACTTCTCGTTGGAGAAGAAGTCGTTCTCGCCCATCGTGGCGACGTTGGTCTTGGAGTCGCTGCTCCACGCACCCATCGAGTGCGGGTGCTTGCGGGCGTAGTTCTTGACCGACAGCGGCGCACGACGGTCGGAGTTGCCCTCGCGCAGGACGGGGTTGACCGCGCTGCCCTTGACCTTGTCGTAGCGCGCGCGGACGTCCTTGTCGGCGTCGGTCTGCGGGTCGTCCGGGTAGTCGGGCAGGTCGTAGCCCTGGCCCTGCAGCTCGGCGATGGCCGCCTTGAGCTGAGGCACCGATGCGCTGATGTTGGGCAGCTTGATGATGTTGGCCTCGGGCTTCTTGGCCAGCTCGCCGAGCTCGGCGAGGGCGTCGCCGATCTGCTGCTCGGGCGTCAGGCGGTCGCCGAACAGGGCGATGATGCGCCCCGCGAGGGAGATGTCGCGCGTCTCGACCTCGACGCCGGCCGTCGAGGCGTACGCCTCGATGACGGGGAGGAACGAGTAGGTCGCCAGGGCCGGCGCCTCGTCGGTGTGGGTGTAGATGATCTTGGCCATGGGTGCGGCAGCTCCTACGTGTGGATGCCCGACTGATCCCATCGGGACGGGCGTCCCGTCGGGACGGGTGAGAAATCTTTTGACATCAAGATAACCCACCCCTCGGGGTCGGACGCGGCCCGTCGTCGAGGTTTCCGGAGGGAGGAGGGGTGAGGTGCACGTCACTGGGTACGGCGACGTCCCACTCTCCCCGCGACGCCTTCTCGAAGGAGCCTCCATGGCCAGCACCGTGCCCCAACCGTCCGACGAGACCTCGGTCGCGACCTCACCGACGCCCGAGGCACAGGAGGGCTCGCACACCATGACGGGCGCCCCCGCGCCATCCGACCGCAACTCGCTGACGCTTGGGGCGGACGGCCCGATCCTGCTGCACGACGTCCACATGGTCGAGCAGATGGCGCACTTCAACCGCGAGCGGGTGCCCGAGCGCAACGTCCACGCCAAGGGGTCAGGCGCCTTCGGGCGCTTCGAGACCACCGAGGACGTCTCGCAGTACACCAAGGCCGCGCTGTTCCAGCCCGGAGTCACGACCGACATGCTCGCCCGTTTCTCGACCGTCGCCGGCGAGCTCGGCAGCCCCGACACGTGGCGCGACCCCCGCGGCTTCTCGCTGAAGTTCTACACGACCGAGGGCAACTACGACCTCGTCGGCAACAACACCCCCGTCTTCTTCATCCGCGACACGATGAAGTTCCCGCACTTCATCCGCTCCCAGAAGCGCCGCGGCGGCACGGGGCTGCGCGACAACAACATGCAGTGGGACTTCTGGAGCCTCAACCCCGAGTCGGCCCACCAGGTCACGTACCTGATGGGCGATCGCGGCATCCCGAAGACGTACCGGCACATGAACGGCTACGGCTCGCACACCTTCATGTGGATCAACGCCGAGGGCACGCGGTCGTGGGTCAAGTACCACTTTCACTCCGACCAGGGTGTGGAGGGACTGAGCGGCGCGGATGCCGAGCGCATCGCCGGCCAGGACGCGGACTTCCACCGACGCGACCTCATGGAGTCGATCGACCGCGGCGACTTCCCGTCGTGGACCTTGTCGGTCCAGGTCATGCCGTACGAGGACGCCACGACCTACCGCATCAATCCCTTCGACCTGACCAAGACGTGGTCGCACGCCGACTACCCGCTCATCAAGGTCGGGACGATGACGCTCGACCGGAACCCCGACAACTTCTTCGCCCAGATCGAGCAGGCGGCCTTCGAGCCGTCCTCCGTGGTGCCCGGCATCGGCTTCTCCCCCGACAAGATGCTGCTCGGGCGGGTGCTGTCGTACGCCGACGCGCACCGCTACCGGATCGGGCCGAACTACCACCAGCTTCCCGTCAACCGGCACCGCGTCGAGGGCGCCAACACGTATACGTTCGATGGTCCGATGGCGTACGACCACACGGGCGACGCCCCCGTGTACGCGCCCAACTCGATGGGGCGCGGGTACGCCGACCAGACCGGCCCCTCGGAGGAGGGGTGGGAGGCCGACGGGCAGATGGTGCGCTCGGCGTACACGCTGCGCGAGGACGACGACGACTTCTCGCAGGCCGGCGCGCTGGTTCGCGAGGTCTGGGACGACCAGCAGCGCGACGACTTCGTCGCGACCGTCACGGGGCACCTGCTGGGCGGCGTCGAGGGAGAGGTGCTCGAGCGGGCGTTCGACTACTGGAAGCACGTCGACGCGGAGACGGGGGGCCGCATCGAGGAGGCCACGCGGGCCGGCGCCGGGGCCCCCAACCCCGGCGGGGACGACGATGCCGCCAAGGAGGCTGCATCCGATCCCGTGGTGGAGGACTCCACGCACGCGGGCTGACCGCCGCGCGGGTCCCCCGACGACGGGGATCGACGACCCGGGCACCGCTACTGGCTCGTAGAGCGAGGCACCTGCTTCCACGCCGGGCGTGCGTGTGGGACGATCTGTGTCACACGTCACGTCAACGGCGACGGACTCCGGTTCATCTCGATCCTGGAGGTTCTCATGGTCACAGCAGCTGTCCTCACCGGCGTCGCACTCGCCCTCGCGGGCTTGGCGTGGTGGGCCTTCTTCACCCCTGACCAGTCCGGTCGGCCGGGACGGACCGGCCGTCGCGCCGGCCGCTACGGCGCCATGGGCGGGGGCGGCACCTACTTCGGCTCCAGCGGCGGTGGCAGCGGGACCGGCGGCACCCACCACTCCTGCGGAGGCGGCCACTCCTGTGGTGGCGGCACCAGCTGCGGCGGAGGTGGAGGCTGCGGCGGCGGAGGATGTGGCGGCGGCAGCTGATGCCGCTCTCCCCCGTCGCCGGGCTGGGCGTCGGTGCCGGCTGGCGGCCGTCGGTCGCCGACGACCTCCTCGACCTGGCGCGCGAGGGGATGACGTTCTCCGAGGTCGTCGCCGAGAACGTCCGACCCGGTGATCTGCCACCCCTGCTCGTCGAGGCGCTGCGTGCAGGGCTCACGGTCGTGCCGCACGGCGTGACGCTGGGCCTGGCCGGCGGAACGCCTCCGGACCCTGCCCGCCTCCACCACCTCGCCGCGCTCGCCGCCGCCACGGGCTCACCGCTCGTGAGCGAGCACGTCGCGTTCGTCCGTGCCGGGCCCGCCACGGACGGCACCGACGAGCTGCACGCCGACGTGCTCGAGGCCGGTCATCTGGTTCCGGCGGCCCGCACGTCCGACGCGCTGGCCGTGCTGGTCGACAACGTGCGGCTCGCCCAGCGAGCCCTGCCGGTGCCACTCGCGCTCGAGAACATCGCCGCGACGCTCTCGTGGCCCGAGACATCGATGGACGAAGCCGATTTCCTGACCGCCCTGACCGAGGCGACGGGGTGCCTGTTCCTGCTCGACGTCGCCAACCTGCACGCGACGTGCTCGGCGCTCGGGGGCGATCCCCGCGACCTGCTCGACCGCATGCCGCTCGACCACGTCGCCTACGTGCACGTCGCCGGCGGGTTCACCGACCCCCAAGGGGTCTACTGGGACACCCACGCGCACGACATGACCGACGACGTCCTGCACCTGCTGACCTACGTGGTCGGGCTCCTCGGCCCGGCCGGTCCGCCGGTGCTGCTCGAGCGCGACACCGACGTCGACGGGGCGGTCGTCCGGGCCGAGCTCCGGCGCGTCCGGCACGCCGTCGCCGGTGCGGCGGTCCGGGCATGAGCCGCCGCGAGCTGCAGCAGCGGCAGGAGCTCGTGCTCGGGGCGCTGCTGCGCGGCGAGGTGCCGGACGGCTTCGACCCACGGTCGGCCGGGCTCACCGTGCGGGTGCTGCGCGTCAAGCGCCGCAGCGACGCTCTCGAGGCGGTGCCGGCACTCGTCGAGGTCGAGCACCTGGCCGAGCGCTTCGACCGCTGGGCCACCGCCCACCCGCGCACGGGGTGCGCCCACGACGACGTCGTCGACTTCGTGACCGACGACGACGGGGTGCTGCCCGAGCCGTTCGCGTCGATCCGGTCGGTCGAGCGGGTGTACCGCCGCCGGGCACGCTGGGGGCGCGACCGGCGGGCGGGAGCGCGTCCCTGGGTGCTGGCCACCGGCCCCCGCGTCTGGCATCTGGGCCCGCGCGTCGCCCCGACGAGTCCTCCGGGCACGTCTGCGCTAGTTTCGTAAGTGTTGCCCGTCACTTTCTGCAGCGTCGCCGAAGGAGAACACACTCGTGAGCACATCCCCCGTCAAGGTCGCCGTCACCGGTGCCGCCGGTCAGATCGGCTACAGCCTGCTCTTCCGCCTCGCCAGCGGCGCCCTGCTCGGCCCCGACACGCCCGTCCAGCTGCGCCTGCTCGAGATCACGCCGGCGCTCAAGGCCCTCGAGGGTGTCGTGATGGAGCTCGACGACTGCGCGTTCCCGACGCTCGACTCGGTCGAGATCGGCGACGACCCGAACCACATCTTCGACGGCGTCAACCTGGCCCTGCTCGTCGGCGCGCGCCCGCGCACCAAGGGGATGGAGCGCGGTGACCTGCTCTCGGCCAACGGCGCGATCTTCACCGGCCAGGGCAAGGCCCTCAACGACCACGCCGCCGACGACGTCCGCATCGGCGTGACCGGCAACCCGGCCAACACCAACGCGCTCATCGCGATGAGCAACGCACCCGACATCCCGCGCGAGCGCTTCTCGGCGCTGACCCGGCTCGACCACAACCGGGCCATGTCGCAGCTGGCGACCAAGACCGGCTCGAAGGTCACCGACATCAAGAAGCTGACGATCTGGGGCAACCACTCGGCCACCCAGTACCCCGACATCTTCCACGCCGAGATCGGTGGCCAGAACGCGGCCGAGGTCGTCGGCGACCAGGGCTGGATCGCCGACACGTTCATCCCAACGGTCGCGCAGCGCGGCGCCGCCATCATTGAGGCGCGCGGCGCGTCGTCGGCCGCGTCCGCGGCCTCGGCGACGATCGACGCAGCGCGCACCTGGCTCACGGGCACGCCCGAGGGCGACTGGGCCTCGATGGCGGTCTGCTCCGACGGCTCGTACGACATCCCCGAGGGACTGATCTACTCGTTCCCCGTCACGACGTCGAACGGCGAGTGGCAGATCGTGCAGGGCCTCGAGATCGACGAGTTCTCCCGCGGCAAGATGGACGCCACCGCGCAGGAGCTCATCGAGGAGCGCGACGCCGTCAAGGAGCTCGGCCTCATCTGAGCCTCCCCGCCCCGCGGGCCGGTCCGGGTCAGCCGGGCTGGTTGGGGATCAGGATCGGCAGCACGATCAGCGCGGTGCCCAGCAGCGACATCCACACGACGTCGAAGACCTTGCCGCGCACGCGCAGCATCCCGGTGTGGTCGATCGGGACCACCACGCGGGCGAGTGCCCCGGCGACGAAGGCCATGCCGATGGCACCGATGCCCAGACGCCACTGGCCGGCTCCGACCAGCGCAAGACCGACGACGACCGCGAGCAGCTGCAGCAGGTAGAACTGCGACCCCCGGCTGCGCGGCGCCTTCACCGACGGTGCCTCACGGGTTCAGGCGCTCGGCAGTGTCGACGACATTGGCCAGCAGCAGGGCACGGGTCATGGGTCCGACGCCGCCAGGATTGGGCGAGACCCACCCGGCGACCTCGTAGGCGGCCGGATCGACGTCACCGACGATGCCGTTCTCGTCACGGCTGACACCCACGTCGAGCAGCGCGGCCCCGGGCTTGACCATGTCGGCCGAGATGATGCCTGGGACGCCGGCCGCCGCGATCACGATGTCGGCCCGGCGCACCTCGGCGGCCAGGTCGGTGGTGCCGGTGTGGCACAGCGTCACGGTCGCGTTCTCGCTGCGCCGCGTGAGCAGCAGACCCATCGGACGTCCGACGGTGATGCCGCGGCCCACCACGACGACGTGCTGACCGGCGATCGGGACGTCGTGGCGACGCAGGAGCTCGATGATGCCGCGGGGCGTGCACGGCAGCGGGGCCTGCTTGCCGAGCACGAGCCACCCGAGGTTGGTGGGGTGCAGGCCGTCGGCGTCCTTGAGCGGGTCGATGCGGCCGATCGCGGCGTTCTCGTCGAGTCCCTTGGGCAGCGGGAGCTGGAGGATGTAGCCGGTGCAGGTCGGATCGGCGTTGAGCCGGTCGATCGCGGCCTCGACCTCGGCCTGGGTCGCGGTCTCGGGCAGGTCGACGCGGATCGACTCGATGCCGACCTCCGCGCAGTCGCGGTGCTTTCCGGCCACGTACCACTGGCTGCCGGGGTCGTTGCCGACGAGGATCGTGCCGAGACCCGGCACCACGCCCTGGGCGCGCAGGGCGGTCACCCGCTCGCGGAGCTCGCTCTTGATCGCGGCAGCGGCCGCCTTGCCGTCGAGGATCTGCGCAGTCACGAGTCGAGTCTTTCACGTCCGCGCAGGCGTCTGGCGCAGGGCGCATAGACTTCTCCCTGACGGGCGTCACCGGGGGGATCCCACCGCGCACGACGGCACGCCCAGACCTCCGGAAGGACCCCGATGGCCATTCGCGCCCAGCTCACCCAGGAGCGCAGCCGTCTGCGCCGTGAGGAGCTGCTGGCGGCGGCGATCGCCCTCTTCGCCGAGGGAGGCGCCCGCGCCATCACCCACCGCGCCGTGGCCGCCCGAGCAGGGTTGCCATCGGCCACGACGACGTACTACTTCGAGTCGATCGACGAGCTGATCCGCGAGGCGCTCGGCGCCCACGTCACCCGGTGGAGCAGCGAGCTGGACGCCCTCGCCTCGGTCGAGATGAGCACGGCCGTGAGCCTCGACGACACCGCCGCGTTCATCTCGAGCATCTTCGCCGCGCGCGGGCCCGAGGTCGCCGCAACAGAGGTGTCGATCTTCCTCGCCGCCGCGCGCGACCCCCAGCTGCACGACGTCGCCGGAGATGCCCTGCGGTCGATCGAGCGGCTGGCCGACGTCCTGCTCGCCCAGGTCGGGGTCACCGATGCCGCCGACGTCGCCGCGGCCATGGTCGCGCTCATCGCCGGCACGGCACTGCGGCGCCAGTCGGGCCTGTACTCCGAGCAGGACGAGGCACGATTCCTCGCCATGGCGCTGCGCAGCCTCGTCGCGGCCTACGCGCTGGGGCCGGAGGCCGTCGCCTCGGCGATCGACAGCCTGGGCACGGCGACGGCATGACCCCCACGCTGGGCGCGCTGCCACTCGAGCCCTACCGGCCCGACCTGGTCGCGCCGCCCGTCGCGACGCTGCTGTCGGCGTCCGAGCTGGCCGCCCGCGCCTACGTCGCCGAGATCGACCCCGCCCTCGCCGACACGCAGGCGCTCAACGACGCCTTCGGTCTCGACGCCGATCTCGGCGCCAACTGCGTTGTCGTGATGGGCCGCCGCGGCGCCGACGAGCGTCCCGCTGCGTGCGTCGTGCTCTCGAGCACGCGAGCCGACGTCAACGGCTTGGTGCGCCGCACCCTCGACGTCCGCAAGTGCTCGTTCGCCCCGCAGGACTGGGCCGTCTCCCAGACCGGCATGGAGCACGGCGGCATCACGCCGGTCGGCCTGCCCGAGGCCTGGCCGATCCTCGTCGACCGCGCCGTCACGCAGCAGGCCTGGGTGGTGGTGGGCAGTGGCCTGCGCCGGTCCAAGCTCGTGCTGCCCGGGGCGGTGCTCGGCCAGCTGCCCGGCGTCGTGGTGCTCGACGGGCTCGGCACCCCCGCCTAGCGCGGTCAGACCGGCGGGGCGGTCTCGACCGGGGCACGGTGCGCGATCGCCAGCCACACGACCGCCGCCAGCACGAGCAGCCCCCCGACCGCCTGCAGGGCCGTGAGCGACTCCGAGAGCAGCCAGGTGGCCAGCCCGACCGTCACGACGGGCTCGAGCGTCGACAGCACCGAGGTTGCGGTCGGGCCGAGCCGCGCCATGCCGCCGAAGAAGGCCAGGATCGCGACGACCGTGCAGATCAGGGCGATCGCCAGCAGCGTGCCCCACCCGCTGCCGGACGACGGGAAGGCCGCCGGACGCCCGATCACCGCCAGCACCGCGACGACCGCGCCGCACACCACGGCCGCCGCGACGCAGACGATCGTCGACACCGCGACGACGTCCATGCCGCCCGTCACGACCGACCCGACCGTGATGTAGATCGAGTAGACGACCGCCGCACCGACGCCCAGGGCGATGCCGAGCGGCCGTCCCGATCCCCCTCCGACGACGAGGGCCGTGCCGACGAGGGCCAGCACCAGCGCAGCCGCGGTCACGAGCGCGATCCGCTCGCCCAGGAAGACCGCCGCCAGCACCGCCACGAAGGCCGGGAACAGGTAGAGCAGCAAGGCCACGAGGCTGGCCTGGGCGTGCTCGAGGGCCAGGAAGTAGCAGTACGACTGGCCCACGTAGCCGACGCCGCCCATCGCCGCGACGGGCAGGCACCTGCGCAGCGGTGGCACGGCGACGCCCCGCACCCGCATGACACCGATCAGCACGACCGCCGCCAGCGCGAACCGGACGAAGACCAGCGCCGGGGTGTCGACGCCGTCGTCCTGGGCCCACACCCCGAAGATCGCCATCGACCCGAACGCCGCGGCCGACAGCGCCACCAGCAGGGCGCCGGTCAGGCGCGCGGTGGCGGGCATCGAGGTGTCAGTGGAAGAAGTGCCGCGTGCCGGTGAAGTACATCGTGACGCCGGCGGCCTGCGCCGCGGCGATCGACTCGTCGTCGCGCACCGATCCGCCCGGCTGCACGACCGCCTTCACCCCGGCGTCGAGCAGCACCTGCAGGCCGTCGGCGAACGGGAAGAACGCGTCGGACGCGGCGACCGAGCCGGTCGCCCGCTCGGCACCGGCCCGCTCGACCGCGAGACGGCACGAGTCGACCCGGTTGACCTGGCCCATGCCGACGCCGACCGAGGCACCGTCCTTGGCCAGCAGGATCGCGTTGGACTTGACGGCGCGCGAGGCGGTCCACGCGAAGGCCAGGTCGGCGAGGGTCGAGCTGTCGGCGGGCTCGCCGGCCGCGAGCGTCCACGACGAGGGAGCGTCGCCCTCGGCGTCGACGTGGTCGCGCTCCTGGGCCAGCTCGCCGCCCGAGATGCCGCGGAACTCGTACGGGGTCACCTGCTCGTCGGCGGCGCAGCGCAGGATGCGGATGTTCTTCTTGCCCTGCAGCACCTCGACGGCGCCGGGCTCGTAGTCGGGCGCGACGATGACCTCGGTGAAGACCTCGGCGACCTGCTCGGCCATCTGCACGCTGACCGGACGGTTGCTGGCGATGACGCCGCCGAAGGCCGAGACGGGATCGCACGCGTGCGCCCGGGCGTGGGCCTGCGCGATGTCGGCGCCGACCGCGATGCCGCAGGGATTGGCGTGCTTGATGATCGCGACGGCCGGATCGGCGAAGTCGTACGCGGCCCGGCGCGCGGCATCGGTGTCGACGTAGTTGTTGTACGACATCTCCTTGCCGTGCAGCTGCTCGGCGGCGGCCAGTCCGCCGGTGCCGTCGGAGTACAGGGCGGCCTGCTGGTGCGGGTTCTCGCCGTAGCGCAGGACGGCCTGGCGGGTCAGCGTCGAGCCGCCGAACTCGGGCCATCCGCCGTCACCGGCATAGTCGCCGGCGAACCACGACGCGACGGTGACGTCGTACGCGGCCGTGTGCGCGAACGCCTGGGCGGCCAGCTGCTTGCGCTGCTGCAGGGTGAAGCCGCCGCCCGACAGGGCCGCGCGCACGTCGTCGTACGCCGAGGGCGACACGACGACCGCGACGCTCGGGTGGTTCTTGGCGGCCGCGCGGACCATCGACGGCCCACCGATGTCGATCTGCTCGACGCACTCGTCGGGGGTGGCGCCCGAGGCGACGGTCTCGCGGAACGGGTAGAGGTTGACGATCACGAGGTCGAAGGGCTCGATCTCGAGGTCGGCCAGCTGGGCGACGTGGTCGTCGAGGCGCAGGTCGGCGAGGATGCCCGCGTGCACGCGGGGGTGCAACGTCTTGACCCGCCCGTCGAGGCACTCGGGGAAGCCCGTCAGCTGCTCGACCGGGGTCACGGGCACGCCGGCGGCCTCGATGGTCTTGGCCGTCGAGCCCGTGGACACGATCGACACCCCGGCAGCGTGCAGATCGGACGCGAGCTGCTCGAGCCCGGTCTTGTCGTAGACCGAGACGAGGGCGCGGCGCAGCGGACGGGTGGTGGCGGTGTCGGTCATGCGGGTCCTTGGTCGTTGGCTGGTCTGCCGAGCCGGACGGCACGGTCGTCGATGTGGAAGTCGTGGCGCGCCAGGGTGCCGACCCACTCGACCAGCATGGCGCGCTCGCTGGTCTTGATGCGCTCGTGCAGCGCGGCCTCGTCGTCGGTGTCGAGCACCGGCACCGCCACCTGGGCGACGATCGGGCCCGTGTCGACGCCGGCGTCGACGACGAAGAGCGTGGCGCCGGTGACCTTGACGCCGTAGGCGAGGGCGTCGCGGGGTCCGTGCATGCCCGGGAACGAGGGGGACAGGGCGGGATGGGTGTTGAGCGTGCGCCCGCCGAACAGGGCCAGGAAGGCCGGTCCGGTCAGC
This sequence comes from Aeromicrobium endophyticum, assembly GCF_003586285.1. Classification (GTDB taxonomy): domain Bacteria; phylum Actinomycetota; class Actinomycetes; order Propionibacteriales; family Nocardioidaceae; genus Aeromicrobium; species Aeromicrobium endophyticum. The sequence goes on from NZ_QUBR01000001.1 coordinate 242,328, forward strand.
TTCATGAAGCCTGCCAGCACCACCAGGTCGGGCTCGCGCGCCGCGACCCGCTCGGCCAGCGCGACGTCCCAGGCCGCCCGGTCGTCGAACTGCGACGTCCGCAGCACGAACGTCTCGATGCCGTGCCGCTCGGCGCGGGCCAGACCCTCGATTCCGTCGCGATCGGCGCCGACCGCGACGATGTCGACGCCGTAGTCAGGCTCCGTCGACGCGTCGATCAGCGCCTGCAGGTTGGTGCCGCTTCCAGAGACGAGCACGACCAGGCGCGCTGGTGTCCGAGGGGCGGGAGGCACGGCCACCACGATAGTGGGACAGTGCGGCGCCCAGCGCGCCGCCCAGTGCCATGACGGGCACGACGACGAGCAGCGGTGTCAGCAGGGGCGGACCGGCGTCGGCCAGGAGCCCCGGCCCGATCGCGCCACCGGACAGGCCGACCAGCACGCCGAGCCCGAATCCGCCGAGTGCGCCGGCGGCGGCGCCGAGGGTCAGGCGCGGAACCAGGCCGTCGCGCTCGACCGGTCCGAGGCGCCATCCGCTGACGACGCCGGCCAGCAGCGGCACCAGACCCAGGACGAACACCCAGTCGGGGAACTCCCCTGGCTCGGGCAGGGCGGCCAGCAGCGGGAAGCCCGGCACCTGACCGAGCTGTGAGCCGGTCAGGTCGACGCTCGTGCCCGTGCCGATCGCGAACCCGGGGCCGATGAGCGCGGACGCCGTCCACAGCACGAGCGTCGGCACGGCCAGCACCGAACCGATCGCGAGGGCCACGCCCCCGCCGACGCCCGGGTCGAGCAGCGCCCAGAGGTCGCCGGCCCGATCGACGCTCGTGACCAGCAGCACCGTCACGACGATCGCGGCAGCGCCCAGCACGACGAGCGCGCCCGGCACGGCGGCCCGCACCACGGCGCGGACGTCCGCGGGGGTCGTGAACCACCAGCGGTCGCCGTCGCCGTGCCGCTGGACCGTTCCCCACATGGCACCGAGACCCCCGACGACGAAGCCCGCGGCGGCCGAGCGGACGACCGAGGTGTGCACGTCACCGACGTTGGTCGCCGCCGACGCGATCGCGGCGATGGCACCGAAGGCCCCGGCCGCCGAGGCCGCGAACGCCGCGTGCTCCTCGAGCGGATCGGCGACGACCCACACCGCGGCGCGGGCGACCAGGGCGATGCACAGCAGCGTTGCGCCGACGGGGATCAGGCCGATCGAGACGTTGCCCGCCTCGATGCCCGACCCGAGCGCGACCAGCCACGTGCGGATCGTGGTGCGTGCCAGGGGGCCCGGCTCCACGCCGGACGGTCCCCGCGCGATCAGGACGACGACCGCGGCCACCGTCCACGACAGGATCGCCGCGACGACGGCGGTGAGGAAGGCAGGCCGCAGGTAGGAGGTCTCAGCAGGCGCGGGCACCGGTTCATCCTCCCTGTAAAGTTGCCGCGTTGCACGAAGGCACGCTGGCACGCCCGACGTCGAAGGAGGCTGGATCATGACTCGCGTCGACGAGTTCAACAGCTTCTACTCCTCCACCTTCCGCGATGCCGTGCAGGTCACGTACGCGCTGTGCGGCGACCGGCAGGTGGCCCTCGAGTCCACGGTCGACGCCTACCGTCGCGCGTGGCGCGACTGGTCCAAGATCCGCGACCGGCACCCGCTGTCGTACGTGCGCAACGAGGCCTGGAAGATCACGGGCCTCAGCCGCGGCGCCCACCCGCTGCGCCGGCGTCACGAAGAGGACAGCGACACCGAGCTGCTCTCCGCCCTGCACGACCTGCCCGTCGACGACCGCCGCCTGATCGTCCTCATGACGCTCGGCAACACCGATCTCGAAGAGGCGTCGCGCGAGGTCGGTCAGCCGGCCGAGGAGGGCATCGAGAACGTCACGACGGCCCTCGCGACGCTCGAGACCAAGCTCGGCGAGGGCATCGACGCCATCGAGCGCCGCATGCACGCGCTGTCGTCGGCCACCGACGCGCTCGACATGCCCCCCGCCGGCGACGTCCGCACCGCGGCCCGGCGCGGACGACGGCGCAACACCGTGCTGCTGGTCGCCGCGGCGATCGCCCTGATCCTGGGCGGCGGGCTGGTGGCCACCGACGGTGACGCGCTCGCCACCAGCGGCGACCTGCCCCGCCGCGAGAAGATCGGTGCCGAGCGACCCGACGTCGTCCTCGACGCCCAGAAGATCGACGCCGGCAACCTGCTCGCGCCCAAGCAGCTCGCGACGCTCGACGGCACCCGCACCTGGACGACCGCGAGCACCGACGACGACGTCACCAACAAGACCCCGTACGCGACCTGCCCCACCAAGCGGTTCGCCGACTCCGACCCGCTCAAGGTGTTCGTGCGCACCTTCAACGGCGACGGCCCGGGCAATGCGCGCGTCGCCCAGGCGATCGAGGTCTCCCGCAGCGACAGGGTCGCCACCGAGGCCTACCAGCGCCTCGTGCAGTGGTACTCCGACTGCGAGCACCCCCGCACCCAGCTCGTCGCGTCCTACACCGTCAAGCGACCGTTCGGCGACTTCCAGATCCTGTCGCTGCGGTCCAACCGCTCCCCCGAGCGCTCCTTCACCGTCGGCTTCAGCCACTCCGGCACCATCACCAGCACCCTCGTCCACGAGGTCGACGGCCCCACCGGGCCCAGCATCGAGTCGTTCGCGCAGACGCTCGACGACTCGGTCTCCAAGGTCTGCAAGGACAGCGGCGGCCGCTGCTCCGACGCCATCGAGGTGCTGCCGTCCGATCCTCCCCCGACGACCGAGGCGCCCTCGTTCCTCGGCATCGTCGACCTGCCTCCCATCGCGGCGATCGACAAGGTCTGGGCGGGCACCGACTTCCCGGCGCAGACCAACCCCGCAGCCACCCAGTGCGACACGGCCTCGTTCACCGGCAGCTCGGTCAAGAAGGCGGGTTCGCGCGTCTACGTGCTCTACGAGGCCACCGAGCTGCCGCCGGAGTTCGGCGTCGCCGAGACCACAGCCCGGTTCACGTCCGCCACGAAGGCCAAGGACTTCGTCGCCAAGCTCTCGCGGCGCATCGACGGCTGCAAGGACAAGATCCTGTCCGCCGGCGTCGACCAGAAGAGCAAGGTCTCGGTGCCCGATGCGTCCGGCACGGTCTGGCGGGTCGGCTTCGAGGTCGAGGGCGACAAGAAGGTCTACTACCGCACCGCGATCGTCCGGCGCGGCGCCGACGTCGCGCAGGTGACCTTCACGCCGGCCGGTGAGTACGACATCTCGCAGGACGCCTTCAAGGCCATCGCCGAGCGCGCCGCCACCCGCCTGAAGTACGCCACCGACTGACGACCGCCCGCACATGAGCTGAGGAGTCGGCGTTGCGGCCCTCCGACGAGCTCGAAGACTGACGCACGCCTCAGGATGACTGGGCTTGTCGGAGGGCCGCAACAGACTCGTCAGCGCACGCAGGAACGACGAAGCCCCACCACATCAGTGGTGGGGCTTCGTCGAGCTGAGTCCTACAGACCCTTCAGGATCTCGCGCATGAGCTCGGCAGTCTCGGACGGCGTCTTGCCGACCTTGACCCCGGCGGCCTCGAGGGCCTCCTTCTTGCCCTGTGCGGTGCCCGCACCGTCGGACACGATGGCGCCGGCGTGGCCCATCGTCTTGCCCTCGGGAGCGGTGAAGCCCGCGACGTAGCCGACGACCGGCTTGGTCACGTGCTCCTTGATGTAGGCCGCGGCCTTCTCCTCCGCGTCACCGCCGATCTCGCCGATCATCACGATCGCCGTGGTGTCGGGGTCGGCCTCGAACGCCTCGAGGGCGTCGATGTGCGTCGTGCCGATGATCGGGTCTCCGCCGATGCCGATGGCGGTCGAGAAGCCGAAGTCGCGCAGCTCGAACATCATCTGGTAGGTCAGCGTGCCCGACTTCGACACCAGGCCGATGGGGCCCTTGCCCGCGATGTTGGCCGGCGTGATGCCCGCCAGCGCCTCGCCCGGCGTGATGATGCCGGGGCAGTTCGGGCCGATGATGCGCGTCTTCTTGCCCTGGGCGTAGGCCCAGAACTCGGCGCTGTCCTGCACCGGCACGCCCTCGGTGATGATGACGAGCAGACCGATCTCGGCATCGATCGCCTCGACGACGGCATCCTTGGTGAACGCCGGCGGCACGAAGGCGACCGACACGTCGGCGCCGGTCTTCTCGATCGCCTCGGCGACCGAGCCGAACACGGGCAGCTCGACCTCGGCGCCGGAGGCGTCGGTGTGGGTGACCGTGGTGCCGGCCTTGCGGGCGTTGACGCCACCGACGACCTGGGTGCCGGCGGCGAGCATGCGAGCGGTGTGCTTGGAGCCCTCGCCGCCGGTGATGCCCTGGACGATGACCTTGGAGTCCTTGTTCAGATAGATCGACATGTCAGCCCCTTCAGCCGTTCGCCAGCTCGGCGGCCTTGTCGGCCGCGCCGTCCATGGTGTCCACCTGAGTCACGAGCGGGTGGTTGAGCTCGTCGAGGATCGCGCGTCCCTCGTCGACGTTGTTGCCGTCGAGGCGCACGACCAGCGGCTTGGACGCCTCGGAGCCGAGCAGCTCGAGCGCGCCCTTGATGCCGTTGGCGACCGCGTCGCACGACGTGATGCCGCCGAAGACGTTGACGAAGACGCTCTTGACCTGCGGGTCGTTGAGGATGACGTCGAGACCGTTGGCCATGACCTCGGCCGACGCTCCTCCGCCGATGTCGAGGAAGTTGGCGGGCTTGACGTTGCCGTGCTTCTCGCCGGCGTACGCCACGACGTCGAGGGTGCTCATGACGAGCCCCGCGCCGTTGCCGATGATGCCGACCTCACCGTCGAGCTTGACGTAGTTGAGGCCCTTGGCCTTGGCCTTGGCCTCGAGGGGGTCGGCCTCCTCGTGGATGACGAAGTCCTCGTGCTCGGGGTGGCGCACCTCGGAGGCGTTCTCGTCGAGCGAGACCTTGCCGTCGAGAGCCTCGAGCTTGTCGCCCTCGAGGCGTGCCAGCGGGTTGACCTCGACCAGCGTCGCGTCCTCCTCGACGAACACCTTCCAGAGAGCCTGGACCATGGCCACGGCCTGGTCGGCGAGCTCGGCCGGGAACTTGGCCTCCTCGACGATCGCGCGGGCCTTCGCCTCGTCGACGCCGGTGCCGGCGTCGATCGGGATCTGGCGCACGGCCTCGGGGTTGGTCTTGGCGACCTCTTCGATCTCGACACCGCCCTCGACGCTCGCGATGCAGAGGTAGCTGCGGTTGGAACGGTCGAGCAGGAAGGAGAAGTAGTACTCCTCGACGGGCGGCGTCGCCGGCGTGACGAGCACGCGGTTGACGGTCAGGCCCTTGATCTCCATGCCGAGGATGTTGGAGGCGTGCTCGAAGGCCTCGTCGGCCGTCTTCGCGAGCTTGACGCCGCCGGCCTTGCCGCGACCGCCGGCCTTGACCTGTGCCTTGATGACGGTCACGCCACCGATCTGCTCGGCGGCTGCCTTGGCCTCTTCGGCGGTCTGCACGACGACGCCGAGCGTCGTCGCGACGCCATGCTTGGCGAAGAGCTCCTTCGCCTGGTATTCCATCAGATCCACGGTGGTGTCCGTCCTTGGGTTGGAGTTCTGCCCTGGTCGGGTCCGGCAGGAGGCCGCCACGAACAGGCCGTTGCGACTGTATCCGTTAACGCGATGTTAAGTCGCGTCGGTTACGTCACACCGCGGGCTCGACGGTGATGTCGCCGGCCCCCAGCGCGTGCAACGCGTCTCTCACCCGTTGCGCGTCGGACGAGCCCGCGTCGACGACGACCCGCACGGCGTCCTCGGCGACGGCCGTGGCCGCCAGCTGCTCGGGCGACTGGCGTCCGCCGACGAACACGATCTCGTGGCCTTCGTCGCGCAGACGCCGGGCGATCGTCCGGGCACCGGTGTCGTCGCCCGCGGATCCCACCACGATGCGATCAGCCGCCATGGGCCGATCGTGCCACACGTGAGTGCTGTCACACGAAGCGGCGATCTGCCACGGGACCGACGTCCCGACCTCACCCAGAATTCGAATTCGGTTTCTCTGGAGGCCGATCCTCGGCTAGTCTCGTGAGGTCCTGTCGTCGCCTCTTGGAGGTCATCTGCGTGTCATCGTCTGCGCCTAAACGCCGACTCGACCATCGCTCGCAGACCCCTTCCCGGGCCGCGGGCAAGCGAGTCGCCCAGCGTCGTCGCAGCCGTGCTCGCTCGCTGACCCCCACCCCGGCCATGGCCGGCGCGTTCGCGCTCATCCTCGCCGCCTTCGGGTCTGCGGTCGTCGGCAACGCCACCGATGCCAACTCGCTCAAGGCCGACCGTTACCAGACGGTCAACCAGACCTACACCCGCGCCGACGAGCCCAGCGCCGACGTCAGCCGCAGCTTCGATCGAGCCGCCTTCAGCAAGCAGGCCACCGCGCAGGCGCAGCAGAAGATCGCCGCCAACGAGCAGCTCACGGCCGCCGTCGGCAAGGAAGCCAAGAAGATCGAGCTCAACAAGTGGGTCCTCCCGGTCACCGGGTACCACCTGACCGCGCGGTTCGGCCAGCGCAGCGGGCTCTGGTCGACCGTCCACACGGGCCTCGACTTCGCCGGTCCGTCCGGCTCGACGATCGTCTCGGTCGCGGCCGGCACCGTCGTCTCCACCGGCTACGAGGGTGCCTACGGCAACCGCACGATCATCCAGCTCAACGACGGCACCGAGATCTGGTACTGCCACCAGAGCCAGTTCGGCGTCAAGGTCGGCGAGCAGGTCACGCCGGGCCAGCCCATCGGCTTCACGGGGTCGACCGGCAACGTCACCGGCCCCCACCTGCACCTTGAGGTGCACCCGGCCGGCGGCGCACCCGTCGACCCGTACGGCGAGCTCATCAAGCACGACGTCACCCCGTAACCCCCGGCGTCCTCGCCATCCGGCGGACGCACCCCGCGATGTGTGACGCTCTGCACTCGTTGATGCTGATCACCGGGGCGATCCGTCACATATCCCGATCCACAGGCGCCGACGGCGCCGCTCTTGTCCACAGCGCCCCCTGAGCGCATGGCGTCGAGGACACCGGGGCGAGCACGGTGCTTGCATGAGTCGACCGCGTCCCGTCCCTGCCGAGCTGCGCTCTGCGGCTTTCACAGCCGATCGGGCTGCGGCCCTGGGCGTCACGCGGCGGATGTTGCAGGGCTCCTCGTACACGATGGTGCACCGCGGCGTCTATGCGTGGACGAACCTGCCGCGAACCCTGGCGGTGATGGTGGGTGCCGACCTGCTCGTCCTCCCCCCAGATGCGTGCGTGAGCCATGTGACCGCGCTGCACTGGTACGGCGTGACCGTCGGAGCGAGCCCGCTGCGCCACTACTCGACCAACACCACGTCGCAGACCCGCCTCAGCGGCGTGCAGCTGCACCGGCGCCGCGGTCGCCTGTCGTCACGGATCGTGCATGGCGTCCCTGTGCTCGGTCCCGATCGGACGCTCGTCGACTGCGCCACGCAGCTGAACCCGCACGACCTCGTCCGCGCAGGCGACTGGTTGGTGCGGCTCGGGCTGACGGACCCGGACGTGCTGCGGACGTACGCCCGCGAGAGGCACCTCGACGGGGTGGTGCTGGCACGACGCACCACTCCCCTCGTGCGGTCGCGAGTTGACTCGGTCAAGGAGACCGATGTCCGGCTCGTGCTGGTGGCGAGCGGACTGCCCGAGCCCGAGGTCAACGGCACGATCATGGAGGGCCGGAGTCGCTTCCTCGCACGTGGCGACCTGGTCTACCACAAGCTGCGCATCGTCATCGAGTACGACGGCTGGCACCATGAGCGGTCGGCCGATCAACGCCGGCGCGACATCCTCCGTCGGGAGCGGCTCGAGGCGGCCGGGTGGCGAGTCATCATCGTCACGGCGGAGGACCTGCGGCACGTCGCAAGCCTGGTCGGACGCATCTGGGACGCCATGGTCTCTGCGGGCTACCGGGGCCCCGCGCCACGACTCGATTCCGTCCGGCTCCGCACCCTCCGCGATGTGTGACGTCCTGCCCCGGTCCCCGGCTCAGATCGGGGCAAGGCGTCACACATCGCGGGGACGGGGAGGGGACGTCAGAGCTTCTCGACGGGGGCGTAGCGCAGCAGGAGGCGCTTGACGCCCTGGGAGCCGAAGTCGACGGACGCGACGGACTTCTCGGCCTGGCCCTCGACCGACACGACGGTGCCCATGCCGAAGCTGTCGTGCACGACCCGGTCGCCGGCCTCGAGCGAGACGACGGCGCGATCGGCCTTCTTCGAGCGCGCCGCGACGTTGGACGAGCGGAACGAGGACTGCGCCGTGGCCGACGGCTGGCTGGGCGTCCACTGCGTGGGGGGCGAGGCCAGACGGCGCCAGTCGACGAGCGACTCCGGCAGCTCGTCGAGAAAGCGCGACGCCGGGTTGTAGGCCGGCGCGCCCCAGGCCGCGCGCGTGGTGGCGCGCGTGACGTAGAGACGCTTCTCGGCACGGGTGATGCCCACGTAGGCGAGCCGGCGCTCCTCCTCGAGCTCCTTGACGTCGGCCATCGACCGCATGTGCGGGAAGACGCCGTCCTCGAGGCCGGTGAGGAACACGACGGGGAACTCCAGGCCCTTGGCGGTGTGCAGCGTCATCAGCGTGACGACACCGTCGCCGTCGTCGGGGATCTGGTCGGCATCGGCGACCAGGGCCACCTGCTCGAGGAACGCGGCGAGCGACCCGGCACCCAGCGCCGGCTCGTCGGGGATGGCCGCGACGGCCTCGGACGGTGCCTCGTCGTCGGCGTCGTCGCCCTCGTCGTCGACGGTGCTGGCTCCGACCACGAACTCGCGAGCCACCGCCACGAGCTCGGCGAGGTTCTCGACCCGGGTCTCGTCCTGCGGATCGGTGCTCTGCTCGAGCGCCGCCAGGTAGCCGCTGCGGGTCAGCGCCGCCTCGAGCACGGCATCGGCCGCCGCCCCCGTGTCGGCCATCGCCATGAGGTCGGACATCACGGTCGTGAAGGCCTGGATGGCGTTGAGCGACCGCGTGGCCAGGTCGTTCGCCTCGTTGGCGCGCATGAGCGCGTCCCAGAAGCTGAGGTCGTGCAGCGCGGCGAGACGCTGGATCGAGGCCTCCGCGCGCTCGCCGATGCCCCGCTTGGGCTCGTTGATGATGCGCCGCAGCGAGACGGTGTCGCGCGGGTTGACCAGCACCCGGGCGTACGCGAGGGCGTCCTTGATCTCCTTGCGCTCGTAGAAGCGCACGCCCCCGACCACCTTGTAGGGCAGCCCGACGCGGATGAAGACCTCTTCAAAGATGCGGCTCTGCGCGTTGGTGCGGTAGAAGATCGCGACGTCCTTCGACGCGATGTCGCCGCCGTCGACGAGCCGGTCGATCTCGTCGGCGATGAACTGTGCCTCGTCGCGCTCGTCGTCGCCGACGTAGCCGACGATCTTCTCGCCATCGCCCTCGGCCGACCACAGCTGCTTGTCCTTGCGGCCCTCGTTGCGGCTGATGACGGCGTTGGCCGCCGACAGGATCGTCTGGGTCGAGCGGTAGTTCTGCTCGAGCAGGATCGTCGCGGCGTTCGGGAAGTCGTCCTCGAACTCGAGGATGTTGCGGATGTTGGCGCCGCGGAAGGCGTAGATCGACTGGTCGGAGTCGCCGACCACCAGCAGGTCGGAGTCGGCGTCGGTGAGCTCCTTGATGAGCTGGTACTGCGCGTGGTTGGTGTCTTGGTACTCGTCGACCAGGATGTGACGGAACCGGCGGCGGTAGGTCTCGCGCACGTCGGGCCAGCCCTGCAGCAGGTGGACGGTGTTCATGATGAGGTCGTCGAAGTCCATCGCGTTGGCGGCCTGCAGGCGCGCCTGGTACGTCGTGTAGATCTCGGCGTAGATCTGCTCGGTGGGGTTCTCGGCCTTGCTGCCGGCGGACTCGTGGTCGACCAGCTCGTTCTTGAGGTTGGAGATCCAGTTGAGGACGGCCCGCGGGTTGATCTTCTTGGGATCGAGGTCCATGTCGCGGCAGATCAGCGTCATGAGCCGGCGCTGGTCGGCGGAGTCGTAGATCGTGAACGACGACGTGAAGCCGAACCTCGTCGCCTCGCGACGCAGGATGCGCACGCAGGCCGAGTGGAAGGTCGAGACCCACATCATGCGGGCCCGGGGACCGACCAGGTCGGCCACGCGCTCGCGCATCTCGGCGGCGGCCTTGTTGGTGAAGGTGATGGCCAGGATTGACCCGGGGTGCGCGCCGCGCGCGGCGATGAGCCAGGCGATGCGCCGCGTGAGGACGCGGGTCTTGCCCGAGCCGGCGCCCGCGACGACCAGCAGAGGGCCGCCCGGGTGGGAGACGGCGGCCTGCTGGGCCTCGTTGAGGCCGTCGAGCAGGCTGTCGGACCGCGGACGTCGGCGGTCGGCGGCGCCCGGGACGGCAGCGTCTCCGGCGGTCGGGGAGCCCATCTGGGGCACGGGGAACGGCAGGGTCATCGTGTCGTCCAGCCTAGTCGCCGTGACGGACAGCGTCCTCGTCGGTTCGCCCGGACGTAGACTCCCCTGCCATGGAGCCCGTCGTCAGCATCCGGACGGCCCACGAGGCCGACCTCGACGCGTTGACCGACGTGTGGGAGCGGGCGGCCAGGTCGTCGCACGGGTTCATGGACGCCGACGACTTCGCCGAGCTGCGGCCGTTCATGCGTGACGCGTACCTGCCCTCGATGCTCGTGCGCCTGGCGGAGACCGACGGTGAGGCGGTCGCGTTCGTCGGCTCGCACGGGGTGCACGTCGAGCTGCTCTACGTCGACCCGGCGATGCACGGCCGAGGACTCGGCACCCGGCTGCTCGCCGAGGTCGGACCGGCCGGGGCCCGCAGCGTCGAGGTCTACGCCGACAACACGGTGGGCGTCGGCTTCTACCGGTCGCAGGGCTTCGTCGAGGTGCTGCGCCGCGAGACCGACGCCGCCGGGCGTCCCTACCCGATGGTGGTGCTGCAGCGATGAGGCTCGAGATCGACGCCCTCAGCGGCGAGCCGCCGTTCGAGCAGGTACGACGACAGGTCGCCGAGGGAGCCGCCTCCGGGGCGTTCCCGGCCGGGCACAAGCTGCCGACCGTCCGGGCCCTCGCCGAGGCGCTCGACCTGGCGACCAACACCGTCGCCAAGGCCTACCGGGCCCTCGAGATCGACGGGGTCATCGAGACACGGGGCCGTGCAGGGACGTTCGTCGCGTCGCGCACGACGCCCGACGGCACCACCGACGCAGCCGCTCAGGCCTTCGTGCTCGCGGCACGTCGCCAGGGGCTGTCGAAGGACGAGGCGGTCCGGCTGCTCGAGAGGCACTGGGCCTGACGGCGTCCGCGCAGGACGACCGGCCGACGGGTTGGGCGGACGGACTAGCGTGGCGCTGTGCCCTTCGAGATCGTCCTCCTGCTGCTGCTCATCGCCGGCGTCGCCCTCATCGGCCTGGCCGTCAGCGGCTACGGCAGCCCCGACCGCTCGCACGAGAAGCCCCCGCGCATGCCGGGGCACGACGTGCAGGAGCAGCTCGCCCGGCGCAAGGACCCCGACCAGCCCTAGCGCTACTCGGCGTTCGTGTTGGGCTTGCGCCAGCTGCGCTCGAACGGCAGCCGCCACGCCTTGGGCGCGATCAGCTGGTGGATGGCGTTGGGTCCCCACGTGCCCGGCGAGTACGGCCGCACGGGCGGTGTGTCGCCCAGCAGCGGCTCGGAGATCTCCCACAGCCGCTCGATGCCCTCGGCGGTGGTGAACAGGGTGCGCTCGCCGCGCATGGCGTCGTAGATCAGCCGCTCGTACGCCTCGAGCACCTCACCGGCGCGCTCGGTCTCCTGCATCGCGAACTGCATGCTCAGCTTGTCGAGCCGCATGCCCGGGCCCGGGCGCTTGCCGTAGAACGACAGCGACATGCGCGAGGCGTCCGCCAGGTCGAACGTCAGGTGGTCGGGGCCGGCCAGGCCGACGCCCGAGCCGGTCGGGAACATGCTCTTGGGCGGCTCGCGGAACGCGATCGAGATGATGCGGGCGCCCTCGGCCATCCGCTTGCCGGTGCGCAGGTAGAACGGGACGCCGGCCCAGCGCCAGTTGTCGATCTCGGCCTTGAGGGCGACGAAGGTGTCGGTCTCTGAGTCGGCCGCGACACCCTTCTCGTCGCGGTAGCCCTGGTACTGGCCGCGCACGACGAACTTCGGGTCGAGCGGCAGCATCGAGCGGAAGACCTTGTTCTTCTCCTCCGAGATCGAGTCGGAGTCGAGCGACGTCGGCGGCTCCATCGCCATGAACGCCAGCACCTGGAACAGGTGGGTGACGACCATGTCCTTGAACGCGCCCGTGCCCTCGTAGAAGCCGGAGCGACCATCGAGCGACAGCGTCTCGGGGACGTCGATCTGCACGTGGTCGATGAAGTTGCGGTTCCAGATCGGCTCGAAGAGGCCGTTGGCGAAGCGGAAGGCCAGGATGTTGAGCGCCGCCTCCTTGCCGAGGAAGTGGTCGATGCGGAAGATCTGCTGCTCGTCGAAGACCTGGTGGATCTCGGCGTTCAGCGACTTCGCGCTGGCCAGGTCGGTGCCGAAGGGCTTCTCCATGATGATGCGCGAGCGCTCGACCAGCCCGGCCTGGTCGAGCGTGTGGATGACGTCGAGCGCGGCCTTCGGCGGGACGCTGAGGTAGTGCAGCCGGCGTGGCTCGCCGCCCAGCTCCTGCTCGAGCGCGGCAGCGGCCGAGGCCAGCGCCTCGGGACCGGCCGCGACGTTGACGTACGACAGCTTGGGCGCGAACGCGGCCCACTGCTCGTCGTCGACCGTGCGGGTGTTGAACTCGCGATAGGCCTTCTCGGCGAAGTCGCGGAACGACTCGTCGTCGAAGTCGTCGAGCGAGACCCCGATGATGCGCGAGTCGGGCACGAGACCCGACTGCAGCAGGTGCATGATGCCGGGCAGCAGCTTGCGCCGGGCGAGATCGCCGGTGGCGCCGAACAGCACGATCAGGTGAGGCTCGTTCATGGCATCAGGCTAGACCCGGGAGGTTGCGCGGGGGTGAACTCCGGGCACGGCCGGCCCTCAGTCGACCCGGTCGATCGACATGTCGCCGGCGTCGACCCGCCGCAGCACGCGGTTGAGGTTCTCGGAGTCGAACCTCCCGGACGACCGGGCGTCGATCAGGGCGTCCCGCTGGTCGGCCAGCACGGCGCGCCGCAGCTCGACGTAGTCGCGCAGTCGCTGTCGGCTCTCGTCGCCGTCGCCCGCCCACCGCGTCGCCCGGTCGACGTGGCTGTCGTCCTGCACCTGCTCGATCACGAGCGACTCGAGCGGACGCCCGTCGAGTCCCTCGTCGGCGACCTCGGAGCACCGGGACGCCGCCACGTCGGCCAGCATCGCCGACAGGGCGGTCAGCTGCTGCCGGTCGGAGTCGTGACGGTCCGCCTGCACGCCGAGCCGGCGCACGACCCAGGCCAGGGTGCCGCCCTGCACCAGCAGGGACGTCACGGCGACCGTGAACGCCACGAGGATCAGCAGCTCGCGCTGCTCGAAGCCGGTGGGCAGCGTCTGCGCCGCGGCCAGGGTGACGCTGCCCCGCATGCCCGCCCACACGAGGATCGCGCCGGCGCGCCGGTCGAGCTTCTCGTCCTCGTAGAACCGCATGTCCGCCTCACGACGCGTCACCATCAGGTGGATGCGCTGCAGGCGACGGTCGGACAACGCACTCGACTCGTCCGACGCCAGGTAGTCGCGCACCCGGTTGAGCCGTGGCTCCCACCGGTGCAGATCCTTGCGATCCTGCAGCAGGCTCCACAACAACGCCACCACGTACAGGCCGCGCACCAGCAGCAGGATGCCGAGGCAGAGCGCGCTGAGCAGCACCAGACGGCCGACGTCACCGTCCTCGGCGCGGAAGTCCTCGAGCAGCGGCCCCAGCTCGAGGCCCATCAGGAGGAAGACGCCGCCCTCGAGCAGGAAGGCGATCGTCCGCCAGTTGACCGCCTCGGCCAGGCGGTCCTGCGCCCGCAGGACCGACGGCCCCCAGTAGCCCGTGACCAGACCTGTCGTGACGACCGCGACCAGGCCGGACGCCCCGAGATGCTCGGCCGGGGCGTAGGCGATGAACGGGACGGCGAACGAGATCGCGGTGTTGATCGTCGCGTCGTGCAGGCGGGCGCGGACCGCCACGCTGGCGGCGCCGACGAGCACCCCGACCAGCGCCGCGACGACGATCGAGACGACGAAGTCGATCGACACGTCGAGCACCGACACCGCACCGGTGGCGGCGACCGCCGACCGCAGCAGCACGAGGGCCGAGGCGTCGTTGATCATGCTCTCGCCCTCGAGCACCGTCACGAGCCGCGGTGCGACGCCCGTCCTCTTGACGATCGAGGTCGCGACGGCATCGGTCGGGCTCACGATCGCACCCAGCGCGACGCCCTGGGCGAAGCCGAGGCCGGGGACGAACATCTCGACGACCCAGCCGATCGCGAGGGCCGAGGAGATGACGACGACGATCGACAGCCAGCCGATCGACTTGAGGTCGCGGCGGAAGTCCATCGCCGGCATGTTGACGGAGGCGGCGTACAGCAACGGCGGCAGGACGCCCGCGAGGATCAGCTCGGGCTCGGGCTCGATGCGGGGCACGCCCGGCACGAGAGCGAGCAGCACCCCGGCGACGACGAGGACGAGCGGGGCCGCGACCCCCACCTTCGGAGCGAGCACGGAGGCGGCGACGATGACGGTCAGGGCGAGCACGCCCAAGATCGTGAGGTCCATGGCGCCGATCGTGCCACTGCTCGCTGAGAAGTCGCTGTCACCACCTGTCAGCGCCGTCAGCACGATGACAGCGCCCTGCCAGCGGACCGTCGGACCATGGTCGTCATGACCAACCACGCCATCCATGCCGAGGGGCTCACGAAGCACTACGGCGCCACGACAGCACTCGACGGCATCGACCTCACCGTCCCCGAAGGAACCGTCCTCGGGGTCCTCGGACCGAACGGTGCCGGCAAGACCACGGCGGTCCGCATCCTCGCAACGCTGCTGCGTCCGGACGCCGGCCGGGCGACGGTCGCCGGCCACGACGTCGTCAAGGACCCGAACGCCGTCCGCCGGTCGATCGGCCTGACCGGCCAGTACGCCTCGGTCGACGAGCAGCTGAGCGGACGCGAGAACCTCGAGCTGTTCGCCCGGCTGCTCGACTTCACCCGTCCCGACGCCCGGGCGCGCGCCGCCGAGCTGCTCGAGCAGTTCGGGCTGGCCGAGGCGGCCGACCGCCGCGCCAAGACGTACTCGGGCGGCATGCGCCGGCGCCTCGACCTCGCCGCGAGCCTCGTCGGCCGCCCGGCGGTCATCTTCCTGGACGAACCCACCACGGGTCTCGACCCGAGCAAGCGCGACGACGTCTGGAACATGGTCCGACTGCTGACGTCCGAGGGCACCACGGTGCTCCTGACGACGCAGTACCTCGAGGAGGCCGACGCCCTCGCCGATGCCATCACCGTGATCGACCTGGGCAAGGTCATCGCCCACGGCACGGCGTCCGAGCTCAAGCAGATCGTGGGGGGCCGCTCGCTGCAGGTCCGTCCCGAGAACGTCCGGGACACCGCCGACATCCGGGCCGTCCTCAGCCGCATCACCGGACGGCCGGTCGGCGAGCCCATCAGGGGCCTGCTGACCGCTCCGATCGAGGACGAGCAGCAGTTCACGAACGTCGTCGTCGACCTCGCCTCGCGCGGCATCCCCGTCACCGAGATCTCGCTCAGCCTGCCGAGCCTCGACGAGGTCTTCTTCACCCTCACCGGCCAGGGCGCGTCCGCGCCGGCCACCACCAAGGAGCTCGTATGACGACCATGACCGTCCCCCAGGTGCCGCAGCCGCGGCCCGCCTCGTCGCTGCCGTGGGTGCGGCACTCGCTGTCGCTGGCCGGCCGGTCGGTGAGGAAGATGCTGCGCCACCCCGAGCAGTTCTTCGACGTCACGCTGCAGCCCGTGCTGTTCCTGATCATCTTCGTGTACGTGCTGGGCGGCGCGATCGCCGGATCGACGCAGGACTACCTGCAGTTCGTGCTGCCGGGCATCCTGATCCAGACGGTGCTGTTCAGCACCATCGCGATCGGCGTCAACCTCAACACCGACATCAAGGAGGGCGTCTTCGACCGCTTCCGGTCGCTGCCCATCCCCCGGTCGGCGCCTCTCGTCGGCGCGACGATCGCCGAGTGCCTGCGGTACGCCATCACGATCGGCGTCACGATGGTGGCGGGCTTCGTGATGGGCTTTCGCACCTCGACCTCGCCGGCGAAGGTGGCCGCGGCGATGCTGCTGGTGCTGTTCTTCGCGTGGTGCATGTGCTGGATCGCGATCTGGCTCGGCATGATCATGCGCGAGGCCGGCTCGGTGCAGGGCATCGGCTTCCTGGCCCTGTTCCCGCTGACGTTCGGCTCCAGCATGTTCGCCGCGACCGACACGATGCCGGGGTGGCTGCAGGCCTGGGTGAAGATCAACCCCGTGACGCACCTGACCGACGCCATGAGGGGCCTGCTGACCGGCGGACCCGTCGCGCAGGACGCCCTGATCGCGCTCGGCACGAGCGCACTGATCCTCGCAGTCTTCGCACCCCTCGCCGTCCGGGCCTACCGCACCAAGGCCTGACGCGCCCGGTCAGCGCCTGGCACCGATGCTGCCGAGGATCGCCCGCGGGGCGACCTCGCGGAGGTACGCCCTCGACGGCTTCCTCGGCAGCTCGACGGTGATGACGGCACCGGAACGGTGCTTGGCCCTGAACCACATCGAGTACGTCCCGAAGCACCGCGAGAAGCAGTCGAACGCCCTCTTGGGCAGGCGTACCCGCGCGGCGAGCCGCTCGGCCCACCTCCGGTTGCCGGTGTCGCGGATGTCGATGCCGTCCAGCGGCTGGTGGTAGCTCACGGTGTAGGTGGGGTCGATCTCGTCGGCGAGGTCGCGGACGGCCCGGGTCTCGGGCTCGCTGAACGCCCGCCGACCCGAGTTGGTGGCCCCGCCGATCTTGCGCCACTTGGCCCCGAAGTTGCGGTTGAGATCGACGCCGTGGGCGTTCTGGCGTGTGTTGCGCGCATAGCCGTCGGGATTGACGACCGGGACGACCCAGATGTCGGCCCCCTTGATGGCCCGCCCGTCGCGGAGGTTGCGCAGCGTCTGGACGGATCCCTTCTCGTCGCCGTGCATCGCGGCCAGCAGGAGCACCTTCTTCGTCGACGACGGCTCGCCCAGCCGCCACGCCACGATGTCTCGTCCCTTGACGCTGTGCCCGATGACGCGGGTCTCGACGACGGCCGGTCGTCTGGCATCGGCGGCCGCCGGCGAGCCGGCGACGGCCACGGTCGCCAGCGGGGCGACCAGAGCGACGGACAGCGACCAGATCCCGAGAGACGTCATCGTCCCATCATGGCTCAGGTCGTCAGGCCTGTGTCGGCGAGTGCCAGGGTGGCGGCAGCCTGCTGGTCGAGGGCCGCCCCCTCCGCGCGGAGCCGCTCGAACGCACTCGGGCCGAGGCTGCGTCGCAGCGCCTCGGCGAGCTCGGCGGCGTCGCGGTTGGACCGGTCGGCGCGACCGCGGATGGCCACCGCGGCGCCGAGCAGCCGCGCGGCGTCCTCGTCGTGACCGCGTCCGTGCGCGAGGAAGGCTGCGGCACCGGCGACCTCCGCCAGCACCGGCATGTCCTTGGTCTGCAGACCGACGCGTGCGGCGGCGGCCAGCTCGCGGGCGGCACCGGCGGCGTCGCCGACGCCGAGCCGCGCCACGGCCAGCTGCGAGCGGACCAGCGACTCCATCTGCCCGCTGCCGAACTCCGACGTCGGGTCGCGGTGCGCCAGGACGTGCTCGAGGTGGACCACGGCCTCGGCGTCGTGGCCCATGACGTGCTCGAGCACCGCCATGTTCATGCGTGTCACCGCCTCGTGGCGACGATTGCCCGTCGCGACAGCACGCTCGTGCACGGCCTCCAGCTCGCGACGCAGGTCGTGCAGCTCGGCCTCCGTCGCTCGCGCCACCCGCAGGGCCGTGACCCGCATCGACGAGAAGTCGACGTCCTCGGCCGCCCCCAGCTCGGCCAGGAGCGGAAGCGCCTCCTGCCACGAGGCCAGCGCCGCCTCGACATCGCCGTCGATCGACTGGATCGTCGCCCGCTGCGTCAGCCCCATCGCCAGGCCCCACCGCTCGCCGATCTCGCGGAACGCCTCGATGACGGGGTCGATGAGCTCGACCGACTCGCTCAGCCGTCCGGAGTTGTCGAGCATCACGATGCGCAGGAGGTCGATCATCGCGCGTGTCCACGGGTCGTCGCGTCGGTCGAGCGTGCGGCCGCCCGCGACACCGAAGAAGTCGATCGCCGCCATCACGACGTGGACGACGGGATGATCGGGCTCGTGCTCGTCCCAGAGGGCGAGGACGCGGCCGACCGGCTCGCGCCACGCGGCGTCGGGACCGGTGTCGAACTGGCTCGCCGCGAGGATGCCGGCGATGCCGAGCGCCTCGGTGCAGATCTCGCTGGCGGCGTCGGCCGTGCCGGGCAGCCCGAGCACCGTCGTGGCCCAGTCGAACGACTCCTGGTGCTGGCTGCGGATCGACCAGAACCACCCCAGCGCCGTCACGAACCGCGCCGCGCGCGCACGGTCGCCCCCGTCGATCGCGAAGCGCAGCGCCGCCATGATGTTGCCGAGGTCGGCGTCCAGCCGCGCCAGCGCCTCGAGCTGGCCCGATCCACGCAGCCCGACGGCCCCCGCCTCGGCCACGGAGAGGAAGTGCTCGAGGTGCGCCTGGCGGACCTCGCCGACGACGCCTCGCTCGACGAGTCGCTCGAGACCGTACTCGCGCAGCGTCTCGAGCATCCGGAAGCGCGGGGTGCCTCCGCGGACCGCCACCAGCAACGACTTGTCGGTGAGCGACTCGACGAGCTCCTCGGTGCGCTCCGCCCCACCGTGGACCGCCGCGGCGCTCTCGAGCGTGACCCCGCCGGGGAACACGGCGAGGCTCTCGGCGAGGCCTCGCTCGTCGTCGTCGAGCAGGTCCCAGCTCCACTCGACGACGGCCCTCAGCGTGCGGTGCCGCGGCAGGGCGGTGCGGCTGCCGCCCGTCAGCAGCTGGAAGCGGTCGGACAGGCGGGCGGCGACCTGGGACGCCGTCAGGGTGCGCAGACGGGCGGCGGCGAGCTCGATCGCGAGCGGCTGTCCGTCGAGCCGCACGCAGATCTCGCGCACCGCTGGCAGGGTCTCCGGCGTCAGCGCGAAGGCGCGGTCGACGGCCTGGGCGCGCTGCACGAACAGCTGCACGGCGCTGTGGGCGAGCGCGTCCTCGACGGCGTCGTCCGCGGCCGGCATGGTGAGCGGGCTGACCTGGTAGGAGAACTCGCCGATGATGCGCAGCGGCTCACGGCTGGTCGCGAGCACCCGCATCGACGGGGCGTGTGCCAGCAGGTCGGCGACGAGCCGGGCGACGCCGTCCACCAGGTGCTCGCAGTTGTCGAGCACCAGCAGCCCCTCGACGTCACGGACCGCCTCCACGAGTCGCGTCCGCTCGTCGGGGCGCGGCGCGGCGGACGGGCGCTCGAGCACGACGACCTCGCGCAGGCCCATCGCGGCGACGACGGCCGGGACGATCCCGTCGTCGCCCGTGACGGCGGCCAGCTCGGCCAGCCAGACGTGCTCGAACCGGTCGGACGTCGAGCGGGCCGTCTCGATCGACAGGCGGGTCTTGCCGGCACCCCCCGGGCCGAGGATCGTCACGAGACGGTGGTCGACGAGCGCGGCCGCGAGGTCGGCGATCGCGCCCTCGCGGCCCACGAACGACGTCAGGCCGGCCGGCAGCGACCGATGAACCCGGCGGACGGGCTCGTGGTCGCCGCGCAGGATCGACACGTGCAGCTGCTGGAGCTCGGGCGACGGTGAGGTGCCCAGCTCGTCGGCCAGCATCGCGCGCAGCTGCTCGTAGCGGGCCAGCGCCTCGTTGGCCCGGCCGTGGGACGCCAGAGCCGTGAGCAGCAGGCGCCAGAGACCGTCGCGGTACGGGTGGGCGGCGGTCAGCTCGTCGAGATCGGCCACCACGGTCGGGTCGCCGTGCACGCGCGGCGACAGGCTCGCCTCGACCGCCGTGAGGCGCAGCTCCGCCAGTCGCCGGGCGTCGGCGGCGGCGAACGGCGCGTCCGAGACGTCGGCCAGCGCCTCGCCGCGCCACAGCGCCAGGCCGGCATCGGCGCGTCCGTCGCCCACGAGCCGCTCGAACTCGGCCGCATCGACCCGGTCGCAGCGCAGCACGTAGCCCGCCGGTGTCAGCTCGAGCGATCCCTCCGGCAGCCGTCGCCGGGTGCGCGACACGACCGACTGCAAGGCGTTGGTCGCCCCGGCCGGCAGGTCGTCGCCCCACAGGTCGGCCACCAGCGCCGCAGCGCTGACGGGGCGGTTGCCGGCCAGCGCCAGGCGGGCCACGAGCGCACGGCTGCGCGCGCCGCCGAGGTCGACCTCGTGGTCGTCGACCCACACCCGCAGCGGTCCGAGGACGTCGACCTGCACCCGGGTCATGGGGCGTCCAGCCCGGACCTGGGCCGGGCGTAGGCGCCGGGGGTGACCCCCAGGGTGCGCCGGAAGTGCCGGATGAGGTGGGCCTGATCGTGGAAGCCGACCTCGACCGCCACCTCGGCCGCCGGCATCCCGTCGAGCAGCAGCCGCCGCGCGCGGTCGACCCGTCGGCCCGTGACGTACCGGTGCGGCGGCAGCCCGAACTCACGGCTGAAGGCGCGGATGAGCTGCGTGGGATGGGCATCGAGGTCACCGGCCAGCGTGCCGAGCGTCGGGACGTCGGTGACGTCGCGGTCGAGACGATCGCGCACGCGCCGTGCCAGCCGCGGCTCGCGCCCGGTGCGGGGCGCAGGGGCCGTGCGGCCGAGGTGCTGCACCAGACGCTCGGCGACGACGGCCAGCCGCGACTCCGCCTCGAGCTCGTCGCCGGGGGCCGTGAGCACGTCGTGCAGGGCCGCGACGTCCCGGCGTGCCTGGTCGTCGCGCACCGACGGTCGCGCGACGGCGGCCCCGACGAGATCGAGCGGCAGCCAGGTCTCGTCGAGGTAGAGCACGCGCTTGTCGAAGCCGGACGTCGCCACCGCGCGTCCGTCGTGGGGGACGTGCGGCGGCAGCAACGTCAGCGAGCGGGCCGGGGCCCCGTGGGCATGGCGCTCGAGGTCGTACGAGACGCCGCCGGTGTCGACCAGCAGCACGGTCCACAGGTCGTGCGTGTGCGCCGGGTAGGCGTGCTCGGTGAAGTGCGCGTGCAGCACCTCGCCGACGCCCGGGACGGCCGGCCGCCACGCGCGGACGTGCTCGCCGATGGCCATGTCAGAAACGTACAAGACCCTGCGCACGGTCGTGGCCGACGCTGGTCGCATGGAGACCCCCGAACCGATCCGATTCGACACCAAGGTCGCGGTGCTGCTGCGCGACGACCTCGAGCCCTGGCAGGCGTTGAACGTCACCGCGTTCCTCGTCAGCGGCATCGCGGCCCACGACCCCGAGCTGATCGGCGGCCCGTACGAGGACGCCGACGGCACGGTGTACCTCGCGATGATCCGTCAGCCGATCGTGGTGTTCGAGGGCGACGCCGAGCGCCTGACGGCGACCCACGCCAAGGCCGTGACGCGGGGGCTGGCGATGTCGGTCTACGTGCGCGAGATGTTCTCGACCGGCAACGACCGCGACAACCGGGCGGCTGTCCGAGCCGTCGCGACCGACGACCTCGATCTCGTGGGCATCGCGGTGCACGGCCCCAAGAACGCCGTCGACAAGACGTTCAAGGGCGCACCGCTGCACCGCTGACCGGTCGGCGTCAGATGAGCCGTCGGTCGTTGGCCCACCGGGTGAGCTCGTGGCGGCTCGACAGCTGCAGCTTGCGCAGGACGCTGGAGACGTGGGTCTCGACGGTCTTGATCGAGATGAACAGCTCCTTGGCCACCTCCTTGTAGGCGTAGCCGCGGGCGATCAGGCGCATCACCTCGCGCTCGCGCTCGGTCAGGCGGTCGAGGTCCTCGTCGACCTGCGCGACCTCGATCGTCCCCGCGAAGGCGTCGAGCACGAAGCCGGCCAGGCGGGGCGAGAACACCGCGTCGCCGGCCGCGACCCGGTCGATCGCGTCGAGCAGCTCGGGCCCCGAGATGTTCTTGGTGACGTATCCGCGGGCGCCGGCACGGATGATGCCGATGACGTCCTCGGCGGCATCACTGACCGACAGCGCCAGGAACTTGGTCTCGGGGTGCCGCAGGTGCAGGCGGCGGATCACCTCGAGACCCCCGCCGCCGGGCATGTGGACGTCGAGCAGCACGACGTCGGGTGCTGCCTCGACGATCATCGCGACGGCGGACTCGACGTCCTCGGCCTGCCCCACGACCTCGACGGGCCCGTCGATCTCGGCGCGGACGCCGGTGCGGAACATCGCGTGGTCGTCGACGATCGCGACGCGGAGCTTCGTCATGGGATGACCTCTTCCGTGGCGGTGCGGGTGGTGCCGGGGGTGGGGACGGGCTCGCCCTCGGGGCCCCGGACCGGCACCCGCAGCGCCACCTCGGTGCCCTCGCCCGGCGCGCTGCGGATCGTGGCGGTGCCGCCGTGCCGCTCGACGCGGGCGATGATCGAGGCGCGGACGCCCATGCGGTCGATGGCGATCGTCGCGGGGTCGAAGCCCGCACCCCGGTCGCGCACGAACACCTCGGCGCTGCGGCCGTCGGTCTCGACGTACACGTCGATGCGGTCGACGCCGGCGTGCTTGGCCGCGTTGACCATCGCCTCGCGTGCGGCCCTGGCGAGCGCGGTCATGTCGGCGTCGAGCGGCACGTCGCCGACGGCGATGACCTCGACCGGCACTCGGTGGACGTCCTCGACCTCGGCGGCCGCCGCCTTGAGCGCGGCCAGCAGCGAGTCGCCGGGGCGTTCGTCGTTGCCGTACAGCCAGTCGCGCAGCTCGCGCTCCTGGCGCCGGGCGAGGGTGGCGACGGCCGAGGCGTCGCCGGCGTTCTTCTGCAGCAGCGCCAGGGTCTGCAGCACCGAGTCGTGCAGGTGGGCGGCGACGTCGGCGCGCTCCTGCGACCGCACCCGCTCGCGGCGCTCCTCCGTCAGGTCTCTGGTCAGGCGCGCGATCCACGGCCCGAGGATCAGCCCCAGCCCCAGCACGGCGACCACCAGCGCGGAGGCCAGGTTGACGGCAGCGCTCCAGCCGCCCTCCTTCGACACGAAGTAGACCGCTGCCACGGCGATGAGCACGCCCCCGGCGGCGACGCGCGACGCGAACGCCCAGCCGCTGGTGTCGCGCATCCACCGGCTCCACGTCACGTCGTCGAGCTGTCGCCAGACGACGGCCACCCCGATGACAGCCACGAGCAGCGGGCCGAACACGTGGTCGTCGATGCCGCGCCCCGTGGCCTGGATGACCAGCAGCACGCCGATGCCGACCGATCCGACGGCCGCGGTCTGGACGATCTCACGAGCACCCGCGCGGCCGGAGCCCCGGAGGCCGCGACGTGTCGCCGACTCGAGCCCCGGCGACAGGTCGGGGCGGCGCAGCGGCAGCAGCCGCCACAGCAGCAGGTAGGCCAGCACGCCGACGCCCTGGAACCAGGTGGCGACCACGAAGGCCACGCGCACGTAGACCACGGGGACGCCGAGGTGCTCGGCCAGACCCGTTGCGACGCCACCGACGAGCCGGTGCTCGGCCGGTCGGTACGCGCGGCGGTAGGAGGTCACCGGACGATCGTCACACGGGTCTACCGGCGGCCGCCACCAGGCATCGACCCCGGCCACCCCCCGAGACGTGCAGGGTCAGGATCAGGGTCCTGCCCGATGCGCGACGTACCCGCAGGGCGCGACGATGGGGACATGAACGACACCCAGCAGCTGCCGCCCCCGCCTCCGGGGGCGGACGACGACTTCGACCCGCACCGCCTTCGCACCATCGCCGACATGCGCCGCTCGTCCGACGACCGCGTCGTCGCGGGTGTCTGCGCAGGTGCCGCCCGCTACCTAAACATCGATCCCATCGTGGTGCGCGTGATCATCGCGGTGCTGATGATCGCGGGCTTCGCCGGGGTCATCCTCTACCTCGCGGCGTGGCTGCTCCTGCCGGCGGACGACGCCGAGCGAAGCGTCGCGGCCGACTGGTTCAACCTCGACCGCAACGAACGACAGGTGCGGGTCATCGGGCTGGTCACGGCGGTCGCGGTGGCCGCCCTGTCGTTCATCGGCGACAGCAGCTGGGCGTGGTGGGGCGACACCTCGTGGTGGATCGTCCCGGTAGGCCTGCTGCTCTACCTGGTCTGGGTGCGTCCGCGCCAGCGTCGCGCGGCACGGTCGTCCGCGGACGCCCGGGCGACAGGCGGCACCCCGGTCTTCGAGGCGACGCACCCGGGCGCACCACTCACGGGCGCCGTCACGCGCACGCCGCGCAGACGTCGCTCGCCGGCGCTGTTCGTGCTGACGTCGTCGATCACGGCGATCGCTCTGGCCGTCACGTGGATCTACGACGAGACACGGCACGACGTGCACTGGACCGCGTACGTCGCGGTGGCCCTCGGCATCGTCGCCCTCGGGATCCTGATCGGCACGGTCCTCGGTGACGCCGGCTGGCTGATGGCGATCGGCGTGCTGCTGGCCGTCGCTCTGGCTGTCGGATCGGTGTTCCCGAGCGGCCGGATCGGTCAGCAGACGCCCTCGCCGACCGTCGCCGCCGACGTCGCCGACGCCTACAGGCACGGCATCGGCGAGTTCGCGCTCGACCTCACGGGGGTGACCGACCCCGACCAGCTGCAAGGGCGAACGATTGCAATCCGTGCGGGCATCGGCGAGACCCGGGTGATCGTCCCCGGGGGGCTGAGGGTCCGGGTCGAGGCGCACCTCGACGCCGGGCAGGTGGAGGTGCTCGGACGTGAGCTCGCCGGTGTCGACGTCTCGGCGTCCGACGGCAGCACCACGTCTGACGGCACCGGCGCTCCCCCGCCGGACGGCGAGCCCCTGACGATCACGATCGACCAGAAGATCGGGCACGTGGAGGTGACCAGCCGATGAACCGTCATCCCTTCCGCTGGCTCGAGCTGACCCTCGGGATCGTCCTCCTCGCCGCCGTCGGCAGCTGGGCGGTCTGGCACGAGGACCTGCTGACGCCCCGCCAGCTCAGCCTGTCCGCCGCGGGTGTCCTGATCGTGCTCGGCATCGTTGGGATCGCCGCGACGCTGCGCGGCGCACGTCCGTCCACGACCTCCCCCTCCCCCGCCCCCACCGTCACCACCCCCACCGTCGAAGGAGACTCCCATGAAGAAGCTCACCCGCTCCCGTGACGACCGGTGGATCGCCGGCGTCTGCGGCGGCATCGCCGAGTACACCGGCATCGACGCCACCGTCGTGCGGCTCGTCCTCGTCGTCTGCACGATCCTCGGAGCCGGCTCGTTGATCGTCGGCTACGTCGTCGCCTGGGTGCTGATGCCCCGGCGCGACCGCCACGACACGGTCAGCGTGACGGCGGCCGATCCGGTCGTCTGAGCCGGCGAGAGCGATGTGTCACGATGTCTCCCGAGCACCGCACGACCACCATCGGGAGGCACCGTGGCACTGCAGGATCCCTCGATCGCGAGGACGGCACGCGCCGAGCGAGCTGCCCGACGTCGACGCACCCGCCTGTTCACGATGGTGCTGCCCCTGACGGTGCTGGTCGACGCGGCCTTCACCTGGTCCGTCCTGGGGCTCGGCATCGGGACGACGCTCAGCACCGGGCCCGATGTCGACGACCTGACCTGGCAGCCCGTCGTCGCGGCTCTGTCCGTCCCCGCCGTCATCTGCCTCGGCCTGGCCCTGATCATCTCGCTCGCGTCCCGCATCGGGCCTGCGGCCGCTGTGCTGGTCAGGACGGCGCTGCTGCTCGGGGTCGCCGCCGTCGCCCTGGTGCTCTCGCCTCGCGAGTGGGGCGACCGGCCTGCCGGCGCGGCCGGATCCGAGGGCTGGTGGGGCTTCGCGTCGTGGGGTCCGCCGGCGCTCGCGGGCGTGTCGGCCGTCCTCCTCGTGGGGGCCTGGCTGACCTGGCGACGCCGCCGTGACGCTCAGGCAACCCTGCAACGCATCGCCGTCTCGGGCGTCGCGGCCGCCGCGACGGTCACGGCGGCCGACGTGCTCGCACAGCAGCTGCAGCACGGCGAGCACGGACCACCGATCCGCTCGTTGGTCCGGGTGACCCTACGATTCGTCGACACCGCCGGCACCACGCGATGGGCCGAGCTGGCCGGGCACCTCGACGTCGCCGACGTGCCACGTGTCGGCGACACCGTCGCGATGCGCTACGACGGTGACCACCCGTCCGACGCGCAGCGGATGGTCGTGTCGCTGCCGTGGGTCGACCGGCGCGGAGGGGCAACGTCGGCTCGATGAACCGGCGCCTACGGACGCCCCAGCCACAGCGACCGGGCCTGCACCGCCGTGGCGGTGAAGTCGGAGAACACCCCGTCGACGCCCGCGTCGAAGAACGCCAGGTACTCGCCCACGGCATCGCCGTGAGCGGCCTTGTCGCGGCTGGTGCGCAGATCGGCCGGCAGGAAGTTGTTCTCGCTGCGCATCGTCCAGATGTGCACGACGAGGCCGAGGGCGTGGGCGCGGCGCACGAGCTTGGTGGTCTTGGCCAGCCGTGCGCGCAGGTCGCGCTTGATGACGAGGCTCTTGTTGGGGCCGATGCCGTCGGCGTAGGCAGCGATCCTCTCCAGCTCGGGAGGCTTGCGCATCGCCCAGTAGGTGAGCGGGTCCCCGGCGGCGACCAGGTCGTAAGGCGCGCCCTGGCGGTCCATCAGCTGCACCAGCGTCAGCGGGGTGCGGTCGCGCAGCGCCTTGAGGTTGCCGGTCTCCATCGACTGGATGACGATCTTGGCGCCGCGGTGGTTGAGGCCTCGGCGCTCGAGCACGTCGATCAGCAGGTCGTTGAGGTCGAGCCCGAGGCCGGCGAAGTAGGTGGGGTGCTTGGTCTCGACGTAGACGCCGACCGGCTCCTCCCGCGTGGCCGAGGCCTGCTCGGCGATGTCGATCACCTCGTCGAGGGTCAGGATCTGCTCGGTGCGGGCGAGCGGGATGTTCTGCGGCCTCAGCTGCGGCAGGCGCTCGCGCACCCGCAGGGTCTTCAGCTCGGCGAGGGTGAAGTCCTCGGTGAACCAGCCCGAGTACGCCACGCCGTCGATGAACTTGACCGTCTTGTGGCCCGCGAACTCCGGGCGGCTCGCCACGTCGGTCGTGCCGCTGATCTCGTTCTCGTGCCGGACGACCAGCTGTCCGTCCTTCGTGGCCACGACGTCGGGCTCGATGTAGTCGCAGCCCTGCTCGACCGCCCGGAGGTACGAGGGCCGCGTGTGCTCGAGCCGCTCGCCGGGCACTCCGCGGTGGCCGATCACGATGGGGGTCGCCGGAGAGGACACCCGTCCATCAAAGCGCAGCAGGAGGCCTCGGTGTCGATCCGCGGACGAGACGTACGGCACCATCGCGGCGCGGATCGGCGGCGGCCACCATGGTCTCGTCGCCACCGACGCCCGGAGAGGGACGTCGGAGCGTCGCCGCGACACCGCCGTAGTACATCGACAGCTCGGTCTCGGTCTTGACCACCTCGTCCGGCCGCCCAGCGCGGTGCAGGTGGACGCGCGGGTGGTCGATCGCCTGCTGCAGGCCCATCCCGCCGTTGACGAAGCCCGCGAGGGCCTGCACGATCGCCGTGGTGATGCGATCGGCTCCCGGCGACCCGATCGCCAGCGCGGACCCGTCGACGTGGTGGCCGACGGTGGGCGCCATGTTCGACAACAGCCTCGTGCCGGGCGCGAGGCCGTGCAGGCCGCGAGGGTTGAGCTCGGGCTCGCCCAGACAGTTGTTGAGCCAGATGCCGGTGCCGCGGGCGATCATGCCCGAGCTGTAGCCCGACGACACCGTGACCGAACAGGCCCCGCCGTCGCTGTCGGTCGCCGACACGTGCGCTGTCGACCCCGACTCGAGGACGGCCAGGTGATCGCGGTCGACCAGGGCGAGGAAGGCCCCGGCGTCGTGGGCCAGGTCGTCGCTGACGTCGAGCACGTCGAGCCGGTGACCGAGCACGGCGCGCTGCACCCGCACCAGGTGCTCGACGTCGGCCGCGTCCCAGTCGCCCTGAGGACGACCGTCGAGCAGGCGCAGCATCGCGGCGACGCAGACACCGCCGACCGAGGGCGGCGGGTTGGTGCCGAACGTCCAGTCGCCGACACGGCTGATCAGCGACGGTCGGACGACCGGACGGTAGTCGGCCAGGTCGGCGGCGCCGAGGATGCCGCCCCGGCGGATCACGTCGTCGCTGATGAGTCGCGCGAGCTCGCCGGTGTGCAGGGCGGACGCACCGTCGGCGGCGATGAGCTCGAGCGAGGCCGCGAGGTCGGGCAGCACGATCGAGCCCCGCTCCATCGCGCCGGCGTCGTCGTGCACGGCCGCCCGGCTCTGCTCGTCCCACCCGAAGATGTCGTCGTGGACGTAGTCGAGGTAGTAGCGCGACGCCGAGCTGAGCCGGAACCCGCGGCGGGCGACGTCGATCGCCGGCGCCACGAGCTCGCGCCACGGGACGCTGCCCCAGCGCCGGTGCGCCTCCTCGAACGCCGCGATCGAGCCGTGCGCCGCGACCGAGCCGGCACCGATCGTCACCGTCACCCCGCCGCCGTAGTCGGTGTCGACGTCCCAGGTGCCGCCGCCGAGCGATCGGCCGCGACCGGGCATGTCCATCCAGCCGTCGACGGTCTGGGGCGGGCCGCCGTCGGACGGCTGCACCGTCACGAAGCCGCCCGAGCTGATCGACACGAGCCCGACCTCGTTGACCATCGTCACGAGGGCTGCGGCCAGCGCCGCGTCGACGGCGTTGCCGCCGCCCCGCGCGACCTGCTCGCCCGCGTCGGCGGAGGCTTCGTTGGGGGCGGCGATGGAGACGTCGGGCACCCGCGAAGGCTATCTGGCCGGGGCCGCGGCGCACCTCGGATGTTTGGCGAAGGCCGTCGGGGGAATGTACGGAAATGATCTATGACGACGCGCTGACACGCTTCACCGCCGTTCTCGCGTCCGTGAAGGCCCTCGACACCCTGCAGCAGCGCCTGTGCGAGGCGAGCAGGGTCATGCTCGCCGCCGACGGCGTGGTGATCACCAGCGAGACCGTGCCGGACGGCCGCACCACGGTGGGCTGGACACAGCTGCTGTCCCGCCGGCTCGAGTCGCTGCAGGACGTGACGGGCGAGGGGCCGCTGATCGACTCGCTCGAGACCGGTCAGGTCGTGGTCGGCGACTTCTCCGACCCCGCCGACCAGCGATGGCCCGCCCTGCGACCCGAGCTGGCAGCGCTCGGATTCGCGGGCACGCTCGTCGCGATCCCCCTGCGGTCGGAGCTGGCGCTGCGCGGCGTCCTGCTGGCGCACCGCGAGGGGGGACTGCGTGACACCGATGACGTCGACGCTCGCTTCCTCGGCACGGCGATCGGCACCGCGGTGCTCCAGAACCCCGCGATCGGGGCTCAGAGCCACGTGTTCGCCGAGGTGCTGACCGACCGCGACGTCGTCCACCAGGCCACCGACGTCCTCGGCCTGCAGGCCGACGTGCGCTACGAGGACGCCCTCGCGCTGCTGCGCGCCCTGGCGTTCTCCCGCGGCGAGGAGCTCGGCGCCGTCGCACGCGACGTCGTCGACGGTCGTCTCGGTCTCGGCTTCAGCCAGGGTGGCTCGGACCGCGCCGACTGATCGCTCAGCCCCCGAGCGCCTTGTCGAGGTTGGTCGCCGCGCTGATGAGCGCCAGGTGGGTGAAGGCCTGCGGGAAGTTGCCGAGCTGGTCGCCGGTGGCCCCGACCTCCTCGGCATAGAGCCCCAGGTGGTTGGCGTACGTGAACATCTTCTCGAGCGCCAGTCGTGCGTCCTCGAGCCGCCCGGCGCGCGTCAGGGCCTCGACGTACCAGAACGAGCACAGCGAGAACGTGCCCTCCTCGCCCTCGAGCCCGTCGGGGCTGACGGACGGGTCGTAGCGGAACACCAGGCTGTCGACGACCAGCCGGTCCTCGACCGCGTCGAGCGTCGACAAGAACTTGGGATCGGCCGACGACAGGAACTTGACCATCGGCATCAGCAGCACGCCGGCGTCGAGGGCGT
The DNA here is from genome assembly GCF_003586285.1 of Aeromicrobium endophyticum. Taxonomy (GTDB): domain Bacteria; phylum Actinomycetota; class Actinomycetes; order Propionibacteriales; family Nocardioidaceae; genus Aeromicrobium; species Aeromicrobium endophyticum. Next base: position 272,422 of record NZ_QUBR01000001.1, read on the forward strand.
CGCCGTCCTCGGTCTGCGTGAACGCCTTCAGCTCGCTGTTCCACGACCGGCTCATGATGCGCTCATAGATCTCGTCACGCACCGCGGCCCAGGCCGAGATGTCGCCGGGCAGACCGCGCTGGCGAGCCATGCGGATCGTCCGCTCGACCGCGACCCAGCACATCAGCCGGGACGTCGTGTGGGCCTGCGACCCGGCGCGGGTCTCCCACATGCCGGCGTCCTCGCGGTCCCAGTTCTCGCAGACCCAGTCGACGACGCGGGTGACGTCGGCCCACGCGTCGCTGCTGATGCCGTCGCCGTACTTGTTGAACAGGTAGACCGAGTCGATCAGCTCGCCGTAGATGTCCAGCTGCAGCTGGTCGACCGCGGCGTTGCCGACGCGCACCGGCCCGGAGTCGCGGTAGCCCGTCAGGTGGTCGAGGGTGATCTCCTCCTGCGGCTGGTTGCCGTCGATGTCGTACAGGACGCGCAGCGGGCCGAGGCCGTGGTCCTTGTCCTCGCCCAGGCGCTCGGAGAGCCACACCATGAACGACTTGGCCTCCTCGGTGAACCCGAGCCGCAGCAGCGCGTAGAGGCTGAAGGCGGCGTCGCGCATCCACACGTACCGGTAGTCCCAGTTGCGGTCGCCGCCGATCAGCTCGGGCAGGCTCGTGGTGGGTGCCGCCACGATCGCGCCGGACGGCTCGTGCGTCAACAGCTTCAGCGTGATGGCCGAGCGGTTGACGGTCTCGCGCCACCGCCCGCGGTACGTCGACTGCGACAACCAGGTGCGCCAGTACGCGAGCGTCGCCTCGAACAGCGAGGCGGTGTCGTCGAGATCGGCGTCGTCCAAGGGGTCGTCGTCGTCGAGCACCTCCAGGACGAACAGGGCGGTGTCGCCCTCGCGGAGCTCGACATCGGCCGTCACGCACCCGCCGTCGACCGTCAGGTCGGACGTCGCGCTGAGCCCGAGGCGGACACCGTCGCCGGTCAGGACGACACCGTGCTCGAGCGTCTCGGCCTCGCACGTCGCGCGGCCGTAGTCGGGACGTGCGTCGAGACGCATGTGGACCGCCGTCGACCCGCGGACGGCCATGACGCGGCGCACCACGCGCTGGCGGTGATCGGGGTCGCCGGCCTGCAGCACCGGCATGAAGTCGTGCACCTCGACGACTCCGGTGCCGGTCAGGAACCGGGTCGCCAGCACCGCCGACTCCGGGAAGTAGAACTGCTGGGTGCGCACCGTGCCGTCCACGGGTGAGATCTTCCAGGACCCCCCGTTCTCGCGGTCGAGGATCGAGGCGAAGATGCTCGGCGAGTCGAAGCGCGGCGCGCAGAACCAGTCGATCGTGCCGTCGGTGCCGACGAGTGCGGCGGTGCGCAGGTCGCCGATCAGGCCGTGGTCGGCGATCCCGGGCCAGTCGGCGGTGTGGCCATCAGGCATCCGGCAGCCGCCAGCCGCGCTCGCCGGGCAGCGCGAGCGCGTCGTCGGGGCCCCACGAGCCCTGGGCGTACGGCTGCGTCGTCGGCGGCGCGTCGAGCACCGGCTGGCAGATCTGCCACAGCCGGTCGACCTCGTCGGAGCGTGTGAACAGCGTCTGGTCGCCGCGCATGACGTCGAGCAGCAGACGTTCGTAGGCCTCGAGGGGCGTGTCGTCGGGATCGTCCTGCGACAGGTCGAGGTGCAGCGACGAGTCCATCAGCTCCATCGTCGGACCGGGACGCTTGGCATGCAGGTCCACCGTGACCTTCGGCGAGTCGGTCAGCTCGAGCACGAGCTCGTTGGGGCCGTACGCGCTGTCGCCGAAGCGGCCCATCGGGGGCGTCCGGAACGTCAGCGTGATGGTGCGACGGGTCGCGCCGAGGGCCTTGCCGGTGCGGAGGTAGAACGGGACGCCCTGCCAGCGCTCGGTGTCGACGTAGGCCTCGAGCGCCACGAACGTCTCGACCTCGGAGTCGGCGTCGACGTCCTCCTCGTCGCGGTAGCCCTCGTACTGGCCGAACACGACCCGATCGGGGTCGAGCGGACGCATGGCCGCGAAGACCTTCGACTTCTCGTTGCGCAGCGCGAGGGCGTCGAGGTGCACCGGCGGCTCCATCGCGACGAAGCCCAGCACCTGGCTGAGGTGGGTGGAGATCATGTCGCGGAAGCAGCCGGTCGACTCGTAGAAGCTGCCACGACCCTCGACGGTCAGCTCCTCGGGCACGTCGATCTGCACCGAGCAGATGTGGTCGCGGTTCCACGCGGGCTCGATCAGGCCGTTGGCGAACCGCAGGGCCAGGATGTTCTGCACCGCCTCCTTGCCGAGGAAGTGGTCGATGCGGAAGACCTGGTCCTCGGTGACGACGTCCTTGAGCGTCGCGTCGAGCTCGCGCGCGGTCTCGAGATCGGTGCCGAACGGCTTCTCGATGACGATGCGGGCGTCGTCGGCCAGGCCCTCGCGTCCGAGCATCCCGATCATCGGCTCCATCGCCGAGGGCGGGACCGACAGGTAGATGAGCTTCTTGGCGTCGTCGCCGAGGCCCTTCAAGGCCTCGTCGACCGCCGTCGCGAGGTCCTTGCCGTCGTCGGCGTCGGACGTCTGGAACGTCAGCCGGCCCAGCACGTCGTCGGCGACGCCGTCGTCGAGGTCGTCGACGAACTCCTCAAGCGCCTCGCGGATCTTCTGCCGGAACTCGTCGTCCGAGCCCGGCGAGTGACGGCCCGACCCGATGATCGCGAAGTCGTCGGGCAGCCGCGACGCAGCGGCGAGCCGGTAGATGCCCGGGAAGAGCTTGCGCTTGGCGAGGTCGCCGGTCGCGCCGAACAGGACGAACACGTGCGGTGAGGGCGTCTTGCCCGCCGACGTGTCGGGATCGGACTCGGATGTCTTGGTGTCAGTGGCCACGCTGCCAGCGTAGGCACCTGCGCCTGAGCCGCAACGGGAGATTGTCGAGCCGCGTCGGGGGTACCCCGCGCGCATGAGTCATGACTACGACTACCTGATCATCGGCGGTGGGATGGTGGCCGACGCCGCCGCCAAGGGCATTCGCGAGAAGGACGCCGACGGCACCATCGGCATCATCGGCGAGGAGTCGACCGCCCCCTTCCCACGACCGGCGCTGTCGAAGAAGCTGTGGACCGACCCCGACTTCACCGAGGACGACGCCGCGCTCGGCACCGCTGACGAGACCGGGGCCACCCTGCACCTCGGGGCCCGCGCCGACACGATCGACCGCGAGGCCAAGACCATCACGACCAGCACCGGCCAGTCGTACGGCTACGGGCGGCTGCTGATCGCCACGGGCGGTCACCCGCGGCAGATCGCGGGGCTGGCCCCCAGTGCCCGGGTCATCTACTACCGCACGCTCGAGCACTACCACCGCCTGCGCGCGGCGACGGCCGACCATCCCCACGTCGCGGTGGTCGGTGGCGGCTACATCGGCACCGAGATCGCGGCAGCCCTGGTGCAGAACGGCAGCAGCGTGACCCTCGTCCACCCCGACGACGTGCTCGGGTCGCGCACCTTCCCCGATGTCGTCGCCCGCGAGGTCGACACGATGTTCACCGACGCCGGCGTGACGGTCCACGGCGGTGCCAAGGTCGAGGGCGGCTCGACGACGCCCGCGGGCGTGCGGCTCGACCTGAGCGACGGCACGACCGTCCTGGCCGACCTGGCCGTCATCGGGCTGGGCATCGAGCCTGCCGGCGTGCTGGCCCGGCGCTCCGGGCTCGACACCTCGTCGGACGGCGGCATCGTCGTCGACGAGCACCTCACGACCGCCGACCCCGACGTGCTCGCCGCGGGCGACGTCGCCGAGTACCCCGACCACATCCTCGGACGCCGCCGGGTCGAGCACGTCGACAATGCCAACGAGATGGGTGCTGCCGCGGGTCGCATCCTGGCCGGGTCGGACGAGGTCTACGACCACACGCCGATGTTCTACTCCGACCTGTTCGACGCCTGGTACGAGGCGGTCGGCACGCTCGACGCGAGCCTGCGCACCGAGGTCGTCGACAAGCCCGACGGCGGCAAGGTCGTCTACTACGTCGGCGACGACGAGGTCGTCGGCGTGCTGCTGTGGAAGGTCGGCGACGGCGTCGAGCCCGCCAAGAAGGTGCTGGCAGCGCACACGATCCCCGACTCCTTCGACGACCTGATCTGAGCGCGAGGCTCAGTCGAGCCCCCGCACCAGGTCGGCGACCACGTCGGCGACCTGGTGCGGCGCCTCCAGCGCCGTGAGGTGTCCGGTCGACCCGAGCACGACCAGACGGGTCGGACGCTCGCCGCGGACGGCCAGCATCTCCTCGCCCCGCCGAGGCGGCGTCGCCTCGTCCTCGGCACCGAACAGCAGCACGACGGGGCGGTCGAGGTCGCGCAGCACGGATGTCGTGTCGGCCCTCGACGCGATCGCCCGCGCCATCCACGCGACGCCGTCCGGGTCGGCCGCGGAGATCGTCCGCCGCAACCGCTCGACGAGCTCGGGCCGCTCGCGGTGCGCCGTCTCGCCGAGCCCCTCGTCGGCGCTGTCGGCGACCGCGGCGGTCGAGTGTGACGACTCGACCTCGTCGGCGACCTGCCGACGCTCGCGGGGGACGTCGGGCTCGATGCGCTGCGCCGTCGTGCTGCCGAGCACGAGGGCCGACACCCGCTCGGGTGACCGCGCCACCAGCTGCAGCGCCGCGTAGCCGCCGGTCGAGATGCCCAGCACCACGGCCTGTTCGACCTGCAGCTCGTCGAGCACGCCGAGCACCGCCAGCGCGACGGCGTCCATCGACGGCTCCTGCCGCGGCACCGGGCTGCGGCCCAGGCCCGGCAGGTCGATCGTCACGACCCGGGCCGCGCCGGTCAGCAGCGGCACGAGGTCGTCGAACATCCCCGAGTCGAGCGGGAACGCGTGCAGCAGCACCACGACGTGACCGTCCCCGCCGTGGTCGACGTGGTGGAGGACGGGGACGGTCACGGCGGTGTCAGATCGTCGCGACGGAGCCGGAGTCGACGCGGTAGTTCGACCCGTTGACGAAGCTGGCCAGGTCGGAGCACAGGAAGGCCACGACCGCGGCGACCTCCTCGGGCTCGCCGCGGCGGCCGAGCTCCATGTACGGACGCTCCTCGTCGAGGAAGCTCTCGATGGCCTGGTCGGTGTCGGTGCCGAGCTCCTTGGCCCGCTTCTCCATCATCGCGTCGGTCATCGGGGTGCTGATGAACGCCGGCGAGACGCAGTTCACGAGCAGGCCCTCCTTCGCGTACGTCCGCGAGAGACCCTTCGCGAACGCCAGGATGCCGGCCTTCGCCGCGCAGTACGGCAGCTCGTCGTCGTAGGGCTGCACGGCGTCCTCCGACGCCAGGTACACCGCACGACCCCAGCCACCGGAGCGCAGGGCGGGCAGGAAGGCGCGGGTCAGGCGGATGGGCGCGAGCAGGTCGGTCGTCAGCGTGTCGACCCAGCCGGCGTCGTCGATCTCGTGGAACAGGCCTTGGGCGCCCGTGACGCCGGCCGACTGCACGAGGATGTCGATGTCGCCGACGGCCTCGGTGACGGCGTCGCGCAGTGTGAAGATCGACTCGACCGAGTCGAGGTCGGCGGCGATGGCGTGCAGACGCGTCTTGGGGGCGTCGAGCTTGGCGGCGGCCTCGTCGAGGGAGTCCTGGTCACGATCGGACAGGACGACCGTCGCCCCCTCCTCGAGAAGCAGCCGGGCGGTGTGCCAGCCGATGCCGGAGTCGCCGCCGGTGACGAGTGCGATACGTCCTGTGATGCCGAGATCCACGATGTGCCTTTCGATGGGGGACCCCGTGTGGGTACCCCTCAGCGCTCGGGCGACACCTGTCGTCCTTCAGCGAGATCAGTCGCTGTCGGGCTCGTTGTCGAGCGAGATCCAGTCGGACGACTTCTGCTTGCTCGTGCGACCGCCCTTGTCGACGAGCAGGGTGCCGTCGTAGGCCTGCACCGAATAGGTGGTCGAGCCGTCCTTGGCCACGAAGGCGTCGAGCTGGGACTCGTAGGTGCCCTTGAGGTCGACGACCGGGCCGCCGCCCTTGGGCTGCGTCACGAGGCGGAAGTCGGCGCCCGAGCTGTCACGGCCGCAGATCGACGTCTTGGCGCCCGTCGTGGTCGTCTTGTAGAGGATGACGGGGTACGAGCCGCCGCACGCCAGGCTGAGGCCCGACTTCTCCTGCTCGGGCTGCGTGACGGGCGCGATGCCGCAGTCGGGCAGCAGCGAGTCCTGCTCGGTGCCGTCCTCGTTGTAGATCGTGTCGGGACCCTCGCACGAGGCGGTCGACGTCGGCGTCGGCGTGGGACTCGGCGTCGGGGACGACGTCGTCTGCTCGGGCGTCGGCGTGGGAGTCGTCGGCGCGGCGGACGTGGTCTGCGTCGCGGCCGCCCGGGGCTCGGCGTCGTCGCCGCCCAGGCGGAGGACCGCCACGGCGATCACGCCGGCCACGACCAGGACGGTCATGGCGATGGCGACGTACTTGCTCCGCGGGAATGCGGACTGGCTCACGGTGATGCCTTCCGATCGACTGCATTCGAGCCTAACAACCGGCCCCGGGGCGGCTTAGCATGGAGGCCCGTCGACGAAGGAGGACGATCGTGCCGGTGCTCGGGGTGGGTGGGATCTTCTTCAGGTCGAGCGACCCGGACGCGCTCAGCGCCTGGTACCGCGAGCACCTGGGCGTCGGCGCGGGTTGTGCAGCGCCCGGCACCGACGAGGCCGACGAGTGGTCGTGGCAGGTGCAGGGCGGCCCGATCGTGTTCGCCCCGTTCGCCGCCGACACCGACTACTGGCACGAGAGCAAGCAGGTCATGCTCAACCTGCGGGTCAGCGAGCTCGACGAGCTGCTGGCGTCACTGCGTGCCGCCGGCGTCGACGTCGTCACCAAGGACGAGTGGGACTCCCCCGAGACGGGCCGCTTCGCGCGCGTCCACGACCCCGAGGGCAACGCGATCGAGCTGTGGGAGGCGCCGGCGGGGTGAGGGGTTCGTCGTTGCGAGATCAGCGGTGAGTCCCGCCTGTGGTCCAGCCATCGATAGTGAGTCGATTCACCGCGATTGTCTGTCCCGATCACACCGGAAGCACGACTCGATTCGGACCTCCACAGGCTGCTATCGCGGCAAAAAGGGCTGTCAGTAGTGGCCTCTAGGTTGGATGTATGGCCACCTCGACTGCTGATCCGATCGACGTCTTGACTGACGTCGCTCGTGAGCAGGCTCGGGCTGAGGCGCGTGCGGTGACCGCGATGCTGGAGTTCCGTGACCGCGAGCTCGAGCGCATCGAGATGCAGGTCGATTCTCCGATGAAGCGGTTCAACGAACGTAGCGCGATCGCGTTGGCGATCGGTGAGGCGATGGGCTTCAGCGAGGGGCAGGTGCAGTACAGGTTGTCGTTCGCTGACACCGTCCGCGACCATTCACCCACCACATGGGCCGCTTTCAGCGAAGGCCGCATCGACCTAGGCCGCGTGCGGGAGATCGGGCACACCATCAGCCAGCTCAAGCGGGCCGAGTCGGTGCACCGTCTCGATCGCCGGGTCGTCGAGTACGCCGAGACACACACCGTGGCTGAGCTGCGTGGGTGGTTGAAGCGGTTCGTGCGGCGGGTCGAGGCCGACCTGGCTGTCGAGCGGGCCGACGACGAGCAGGCCAAGCGGCACGTGAGCTTTCAGCATGGCGACGACTCGATGGGATTCCTCGGGGCATACCTGTCGTCGCACGAGCTAGCTGCGATCGAAAACCGGATCCGCAGAGCAGCCCGTTGTCCCGTCGATCCTGATGATCAGCGCACGGTCGCTCAGCGCGAGGCCGACCTGCTGGTGGCGTGGTGCCTTTCGACAAGCTCAAGGGGCGATGACCTTTCGACAGGCTCAAGGGGCGAGGGCGTGATCGATGCGAACATCGCTGTGACCGTCGATGCGGACGTGCTCGCTGGCGCGAACCCGGGCTTCGCCGAGTCCACCGACGGACGGTGGGGCGTCCCGGCCAACTGGATCGCCGATGTCGTCGGGTCCGGCAGCACCTTCTGGCACCGCATCGTCGTCGACCCGGTCAGCGACGACGTCCTCGCCCACGAATACGTAGGCCGATTCGCCCCCGACGTCCTCAGCATCGCACTCAGATTCCTGTACGGGACCTGCCAAGGGCCCGGCTGCATGGTCCCGGTCGAACGGTGCGACATCGATCATCGACAACCGTGGCCCGAAGGCCCGACCCGCGGTGACAACCTCGGGCCCCTTTGTCGAAGACACCACACCTACAAGGGCCACGGCATCCTGCACTGGACCACCAGACCCCAGCCGGCACGACCGGCTGCATGACCAACGCGACACCGTCACCCGCGCGGTGTCGTCAGGTTGCCCTTTCGACAAGCTCAAGGGGCGGGTGGGGGCTCAAGGGGCGAGGGCCCGGCTCACTCCCACTCGATGGTTCCCGGGGGCTTGCTGGTGATATCGAGGACGACGCGGTTGACCTCGTCGACCTCGTTGGTGATGCGGGTCGAGATGCGCTCGAGCACGTCGTACGGCAGCCGGCTCCAGTCGGCCGTCATGGCGTCCTCGCTGGAGACGGGACGCAGCACGATGGGGTGGCCGTAGGTGCGACCGTCGCCCTGCACGCCCACCGAGCGGACGTCGGCCAGCAGCACGACCGGGAACTGCCAGATCTCGCCGTCGAGGCCCGCGGCGGTGGTTTCCTCGCGGACGATCGCATCGGCCTCGCGCAGGATCGTCAGTCGCTCCTCGTCGACCGCGCCGACGATGCGGATCGCCAGGCCGGGGCCCGGGAACGGGTGGCGTCCGACGATGGCCTCGGGGATGCCCAGCTGGCGTCCGACGTCGCGCACCTCGTCCTTGAACAGCGTGCGCAGGGGCTCGATCAGGCTGAACTCGAGGTCCTCGGGCAGCCCGCCCACGTTGTGGTGGCTCTTGATGTTGGACGCGCCCGCTCCCCCGCCCGACTCGACGACGTCGGGGTACAGCGTCCCCTGCACGAGGAACTTGACGGGCGGGCCCGGGGTGGCCAGCACCTCGCGCTCGGCGGCCTCGAAGACGCGGATGAACTCGCGCCCGATGATCTTGCGCTTCTCCTCGGGGTCGGACACGCCGGCGAGGAAGCCCAGGAACTGCTCGCGCGCGTCGACGACCTTGAGGTCGACGCCGGTGGCCTCGACGTAGTCCTTCTCGACCTGCTCGGCCTCGCCCTGACGCAGGAGGCCGTGGTCGACGAACACGGCCGTCAGCTGGTCGCCAATGGCGCGCTGCACGAGGGCCGTCGAGACCGCGGAGTCGACACCACCCGAGAGCGCCGAGATGACGCGGGCGTCACCGACCTGCTGGCGGATCAGCTCGACCTGCTCGTCGACGATGTTGCTGCTGGTCCACGTCTGGCGGCAGCCCGCGATGTCGACGAGGAAGGTCTCGAGCACCCGCTGGCCGTGCTCGCTGTGCAGCACCTCGGGGTGCCACTGCACGCCGGCGAGGCGGCGGTCGGTGTGCTCGAAGGCGGCGACCGTGGCCCGGGGCGAGCGGGCGTTGACGACGAACCCCTCGGGCGCGGCGACGACCTCGTCGCCGTGCGACATCCACGACGTGAGCGAGGTGGGCAGGTCGGCCAGCAGGGTGCCCGGCTCGAGCACGCTGACCGAGGTGCGACCGTACTCGCGCTGACCGGTGTGCGCGACGGTTCCGCCGAGGGCCTGGGCCATCGCCATGAAGCCGTAGCAGATGCCGAACACGGGGGTCTGCGCGTCGAACAGCGCGGCGTCGAGCTGCGGTGCACCGGTCTCGTAGACCGACGACGGCCCCCCGGACAGGATGATCGCGGTCGGGTTCTTGGCGAGCATCTCGTCGACCGGCATCGTGTGCGGGACGATCTCGGAGTACACCCGCGCCTCCCTCACCCGACGGGCGATGAGCTGGGCGTACTGCGCCCCGAAGTCGACGACGAGGACAAGGTCATGATCGGGGGTCACGGGTGCCACCCTATCGGCCCGCCGCCGCGTGGAAAAAATCCCTCGGACAACCTCGTAACCCCGGTGCCGGAGCCTCGTTCTACAGGGTGGATCTGGCAACACTCCCTCCCGTCAGATCACGTGCTGCTCCTCGTGGCACAACAAGGACCCGGCCCGTGGCTCCCTCCCGGCCGGGTCCTTGTGCGTTGCGCTCGCTCGGCCTGTGGTGGGTCAGCTGACGCCGACGATGGGCAGGCGCAGGGCCGCCGGCGCGTCGTCGGGGACGACGGGGTTCTTCGGGGCGACCGGCTCCATGCGGCGGTACGGCTCGTCCATCGACGGACGCAGGTCGGCCTCGCCCTTGTTGGGCCAGTACGACATGGCCCGCTCGGTCTGGGCCGTGATGGTCAGGGACGGGTTGACGCCGAGGTTGGCGGTGATGGTCGATCCGTCGGCGACGTGCAGGCCGGGGTGGCCGTACAGCCGCTGGTACGGGTCGACGACGCCGGTCTCGGGCGAGTCGCCGATGGCGCAGCCCCCCATGAAGTGCGCCGTGAGGGGGACGTTGAAGGGCTCGCCGATCGTGCCGCCGGGGGTGCCGCCCATCTCCTCGGCCATCATCTGCACGGCGCGGTGACCGGGCTCGATGAAGGACGGGTTGGGAGCTCCGTGGCCCTGGCGCGAGGTCAGCCGGCGCCGCCCCGTGATGCCGCGCTTGGTGTAGGTCGTGATCGAGTTGTCGTGCGTCTGCATGACCAGCGCGATGATCGTGCGCTCCGACCAGTGCCGCAGGTCGTAGAGCTTGAACAGGTTGCGCTTCTGCCTCCACATCTCCGTGAGCCACACGCGCCAGCGAGGCGTGTCGGTGCTGCCGTCGGTCAGGACCGTCTGCATCAGCGACATCGCGTTGGAGCGCTTGCCGTAGCGGGTCGGCTCGATGTGCGTGTACTCGTCGGGGTGGAACGACGACGTGATCGCGACGCCCTCGCTGTAGTCGACGTCCTTGCCGTCGGCGATCGAGCCGAGCAGGGCCTCGGAGTTGGTGCGGGTCAGCAGGCCGAGGCGCGGCGAGACGTTCGGCAGGCTGCCGCGGTCGCGCATGCGGTGCAGCAGCTTCTGGGTGCCCATCGTGCTCGCCGAGAAGATGACCTGCTCGGCGGTGATGGTGCGGTGGGGGCGGAAGCGCTTGTTCGTGCGGCGGGTCTCGATCTCGTAGCCGCCACCCTCCCGCGGACGCACGGCCGTGACGGTCGTGAGGGCGTGGACCTCGGCGCCGGCGGACTCGGCCAGGTGCAGGTAGTTCTTGACGAGGGTGTTCTTGGCGTTGTGCCGGCACCCCGTCATGCACTCGCCGCAGTTGAGGCAGGCGTTGCGGTCGGGCCCGGCGCCACCGAAGAACGGATCGGCGACCTTCTCTCCGGGCTGGCCGAAGTAGACCCCGACCGGCGTCTGGTGGAACGTGCCACCCACGCCCATCCGCTCGGCGACCTTCTTGACGACCTCGTCGGCCGGCGACACGTACGGGTACACCGTCACGCCCAGCATCCGCTTGGCCTGGTCGTAGTAGGGCGCGAGCTCGGAGCGCCAGTCGGTGATGTGGCCCCAGGCGGGATCCTGGTAGAACGGGTCGAGCGGCTCGTACAGCGTGTTGGCGTACACCAGCGAACCGCCGCCGACACCGGCCCCCGACAAGATGAGGACGTCCTTCAGCTTGTCGATCCGCTGGATGCCGTAGCACCCGAGCTGCGGCATCCACAAGAACTTGCGCAGCCGCCACGAGCTCTTCGCGAAGTCAGCGTCCTCGAACCGCTTGCCGGCCTCGAGCACCGCGACCTTGTAGCCCTTCTCGGTCAGCCGGAGGGCCGACACGCTCCCGCCGAAGCCGGAGCCGATGATCAGGACGTCGTAGTCGAAGGTCGTGTCACGGGCACTCATACTCCGAGTATGACACTGGCGATGTCACATCGCTACTGGTGAGTAACGAGAGACACACGCGCCGCCTGGTCAGGCGAAGAGGCCCTCGCCCCAGTAGCCCTTCGGGCCGACCCCGGGCGGGCACGCGAACAGACCCGAGCTGACGTGCACGATGTACTCGTTGAGCAGATCGTTCTGCAGCCCCGCCAGCGAGCCCTGGATCTGCACGAACTGCTTCGCGGGATCGCGCTGGTACGCGATGAAGAACAGCCCGGCCGACAGCTGCCCCAGGCCGTTGGAGCCGTCGACGAAGTTGTAGCCGCGACGCAGCAGCTTGGCCCCGTTGTTGACGTCGGGGTGCGCGAGCCGCAGGTGCGACTTGGGGTCGATCCTGGGCTGCCCGGCGTCGTCCTTGGCCTCGAAGTCGATCGTCGCGAACTCGTCGCCGCCCGACAGCGGGCCACCCGACCCCTTGGCACGACCGATGATGGCCTCCTGGCCGTTGAGCGGCTCACGGTCCCACGTCTCGATGCGCATGTCGATCTTGCGCGAGACGAGGTACGAGCCACCCGTCATCCAGGCCGGCCCGTCGCCGTCCTGCACCCAGACGAAGTCCTCGACGTCCTTCTCGGACTCGGCCTTGATGTTGGCCGTTCCGTCCTTGAAGCCGAACAGGTTGCGAGGCGTGACCTGGGCGGTGGACGTGGACGACGTGCGGCCGAAGCCCATCTGCGAGTAGCGGACCGAGGCCCGGCCGAAGGCGATGCGTGCCAGGTTGCGGATCGCGTGCACCGCGACCTGGGGGTCGTTGGCGCAGGCCTGGATCGCGATGTCGCCGTTGCTGATCGCCGGGTCGAGGCGGTCGCCGGAGAATCCGGGCAGCTCGATGAGCCGCTCGGGCAGCTGACCGTCGAGGCCGAACCGCGCGGCGCCCTTGGCATCGACGAACAGACTGCGACCGAAACCGATCGTGATGGTCAGCCCGGACGGCGGCAGGCCCTGCGCCTCACCGGTGTCCTCGGGCGGCGAGTACGGGGCACCGGCCACGGCGCCGAAGTCGCCGATGTCGTTGCCCTGCGCCATCTGCCGGGCGGCCGTGGTCCAGTCCTTGAGCAGCGAGATCAGGTCGTCGCGCTCGGCGGCGGTCATGTCGAAGGCGGCGAAGTGCAGGCGGTCCTGGGCCGGCGTCATGATGCCGGCCTGGTGCCGTCCGTCGAACCCGACCGGCAGCGCGTCCTTGTCGGGCACGACCGGGACGGGCTTGTCGCCGACCGCGTAGCCGGCCCCCACGCCGATCGCACCGGCCGCGATCGCCCCGACACCGGCCGCTCCCAGCAGGCGCCGGCGGGAGACTCCTGACGGCTGCACGTCGTCGGGGGTCACGTCGTCGGGGGTCACCGCAGGCCTGCCGTCAGGCCGACTTCGCGACGACGGCCGCGACCTTGCTGATGGGCTCGCTGAGCGCGGCGACCGCGTCGGAGAGCTGCTTGACCTGCTGGTCGGTCAGCTTGTCGTAGAACGTCCAGTCGCCCGTGCTCTTGTCCTGGTACTGGTTGAGCTCGGTGTCGACGGCGGCGAACTTGGCGTCGAGGTCCTTGACGAGCGCGGGGTCCTGCTTGACCAGGACGGGACGCAGGGCCGAGATGGCCGCCTGCGAGCCCTCGATGTTGGCCTTGAAGTCCCACAGGTCGGTGTGGCTGAACTCGTCCTCCTCGCCGGTGATCTTGCCGGTCGCGACCTCGTCCAGCAGACCCTTGGAGCCCTGGGCGAGCTCGAGCGCGGTCAGCGGGGCATCCTGGCCGAGGGCCACGATCTTCTTGACGTTGGCGAGCAGCTGGTCGGCGTAGGGGTCCATGCCGTCGGTGTTGTTCTCGACCCACAGCTGCTTCTCGATGCGGTGCCAGCCGGTGAAGTCGACGCCCTCGGCGACGGCGTCGGGCTCGCGCCCGTCGGTGATCGGGTCGAGGTCGCCGAACTTCTCGGCGACCGGCTCGATGCGCTCCCAGTAGGTGCGGGCGATCGGGAAGAGCTTCTTGGCCTCGTCGACGTTGCCGGCCTTGACGGCGTCGACGAACTCGGTGGTCTTGACGATGAGCGTGTCGGACTGCGACTTGACGTAGCGCTCGTAGCTGGTGGCGGCGGCCTTGAGCTCGTCGGAGTCCGACAGCGGCGTAGCGGCCTCACCCGTGACGTTCAGCGTCTGACGGATGCCGTCGCCGATCATGCCGGGCTTGCAGGCACCCTCGTACGTGCCCTTGGGCAGGTCGACGATCAGGTTGCGGGTCAGGCCGGGCCCGACGTTCTCGACCTCGCCCATGATGCGGTCGCCGTCGGCGTAGACGTAGAACTCGGTGACCTTCGAGCCGGCGTTGGTGACCTTGAACGTCGAGGGACCGGCCTTGAGCTTCGTGGCCGACACGCTGCACTGCGAGTCGGTGGCCTTGACCGTGAGGTCGCCCGACGAGGTCTTGGTCTCGGACGGGTCGGACGCGCAGGCGGCCAGGCTGACGGTGGCGAGTGCGCCGATGCTGATCGAGGCGAGAAGCTTGTTCATGGTGATCCTTTGCGTCGAGGCCGGCCGCACATGAGGCTAGCCTCACCATGCTAAGGCACGCCTGACATGCCGAACAGCGACCAGTCGTGTGACGTGCACCGGCGCTACGGCCGGCGGCCTCGGGCACCCCGGCCCGACAAGGATCAGGCGCCGGCGAAGACCTTCTCGAAGCACAGGGAGTACGTGACCGCCTCGTACGGCGCGAACACCGGGATCGGGGTGTAGCCGCGCCGGCCGTAGAACGTCAGCGCCGCGTGCTGGCGGTCGCCGGTGTGGATCACGATGCGCGGCGCCTCCTCCTCGTCGCGCACGACCTGCTCGACGGCGACGAGGAGATCATCGGCGACGCCGCTGCCCCGCGCGTCCTCGCGGACGTACAGGCGCTTCATCTCCAGCTCGCCGGCCATGTCGCCGTCGAGCCGGCGCAGGCACGCGTGCCCGATCGGCCGGTCGCCGTCGTAGGCCACGAAGGTCGCGACGACCGACGACGGGGCGATGCCCTCGGAGCCGCCCCGGTGGACGGCCGCCGGGTCGTCGGCGTACAGCTGGTTGCCGAGCCTGACGTGCTCGTCGCGCAGCTCGACGGCGTCCGGGTGCTCGAACGGCACCCGGTCGAGTCGGTACGGGCTCGACCGACGACGCTCAGCCGACAACGACTTCGACCCGCTGGAACTCCTTGAGGTCGGTGTAGCCGGTCGTGGCCATCGCGCGACGCAGCGCCCCGATCAGGTTCATCGTGCCGTCGGGCACCGACGACGGGCCGAACAGCACCGACTCGAGGTCGCCGACCGTGCCGATGTCGACACGCCCGCCCCGCGGCAGGTCGGGGTGCCACGCCTCGGCGCCCCAGTGGAAGCCTCGACCCGGCGCCTCGACGGCGCGGGCGAAGGGCGAGCCGATCATGACGGCGTCGGCGCCGCAGGCGATGGCCTTGGCGATGTCGCCGCTGCGGCCGATCGACCCGTCGGCGATGACGTGGACGTACCGACCGCCCGACTCGTCGAGGTAGTCGCGGCGCGCGGCCGCGACGTCGGCGACGGCCGAGGCCATCGGCACCGCGATGCCCAGCACCGAGCGGGTCGTGTGGGCCGCCCCACCGCCGAAGCCGACCAGCACGCCGGCCGCTCCGGTGCGCATCAGGTGCAGCGCCGCCTGGTAGGTGGCGCAGCCTCCGACGATGACCGGGACGTCGAGCTCGTAGATGAACTCCTTGAGGTTGAGCGGCTCGGTCTGGCCCGAGACGTGCTCGGCCGAGACCGTCGTGCCACGGATCACGAACAGGTCGACGCCCGCGTCGACGACGGCGTCGGCGAACTGCTTGGTGCGCTGCGGCGACAGGGCACCGGCGACCGTCACCCCCGCCTCGCGCACCTGGCGCAGGCGTGCGGTGATGAGCTCGGCCTTGATGGGCTCGGCGTAGATCTCCTGCAGGCGCTTGGTCGCCAACGGGCCCTCGATGCCGGCGACCTCGTCGAGCAGGCTCTCGGGGTTCTCGTAGCGCGTCCACAGACCTTCGAGGTCGAGCACGCCGAGACCGCCGTGCCGTCCGAGGGCGATCGCCGTGTCGGGGCTCATGACCGAGTCCATCGGCGCGGCCAGCACCGGCAGGTCGAAGCGGTAGGCGTCGATCTGCCAGGCCGTCGACACCTCCTCGGGGTCACGGGTGCGCCGGCTGGGGACGATCGCGATGTCGTCGAAGGAGTACGCTCGGCGGCCGCGCTTGGCCGTGCCGATCTCGATGTCTGCCATGCCGTACAGCCTAGTGCGAGGCCCGGACGGCCTGTGACCTACTGCACCCCCCGCTGGATGTCGTCGAGCGACAGGTCGGTGAGCATGCCCGACGGATCGGTCGAGCGCAGCACCAGCACAGGCTGGACGTCGTCGCTCTCGCGGGCCAGGGCGTACGGCGTGTCGGCCAGGGCGAAGCGCAGCGCGCGCGACAGCGAGCTGACGCGCGCGTCCGACGGGCTGAGCCGGGGTGCTGCGGCCTTGAGCGCCATCGCCAGCATCGGCAGAGGGCCGCCCTGGCTGGCGAGCTGGTCGCTGAAGCTGCGCACGGTGGCGTCGGCGAGCACCTTCTCGACGATCTGCTTGTACTCGCCCGGCGACGAGGCCGGTGCGTCGTGGACGACCTCGATCTCCTTGGCCAGGTCGTGCCACGAGGTCGTGGACTTCTTGGTCTGCTCGTGACGCTGGGGAGCCTTCTTCGACTCGCCCTTCCTGTCGTCGGTCCTGTCGGTCTTCTTGTCGTGGACCTTCTTGTCGGGCTCGCCCCGGCGGTCGGGCCGACCCTGCTCACCCTGCTTCTCCCCCTTGCGGTCGGCGCGCGGCTCCACCGGCGCGACGCGGGCGGGCTGGCGCGGCAGCACGGCGGCCGACGAGGGATCGCCGGAGAAGATCGGCTGCAGCGCGGCGGCCGGCGGCACGGGCTTGACCTTCAGCGGCACGTACTGGTCGACCTCCCGCTCGAGCACGTTGTTGACGGGGTGATCGGCCAGCGTCGCGCCGATCACGTACTTGTCGAGCTCGTGGAGGCGACGCACCAGCGGGACGAAGTCGCCGTCGGCCGACACCAGGATGAAGACCTCGAGCTGGTCGAGGTCGCCGGCGGCCCGCAGGCAGTCGACCACCAGCACGATGTCGGCGGCGTTCTTCTCGGCCTTGCTGACCGAGAAGACCTGCACCGTCTCGACACCGGCCCGCTCGACGTCGCGCCGGTAGTCCTCCAGACCCAGCGCGCCCCAGTCGGCGTAGGCCCGGGCCAGCGCGATGCTGCCCGCCCCGGCCTCACGCGCCGCGGCGGTCTCGAGCTGCTCGAGGATCTGCTCCATCGAGATGTCGGGGATCTCGAGCTTGCCGTAGCCCTTGAACAGGTTCTCGGCGTCGATGAACACGGCCACGTTGCGGTTGGTCACCGGAGCAACGGTAGTCGCGGTGGAGGTGTCCCGTCACCTCGCCACGTCGAGTCAGCGGCTCGAGTAGTTCGGGGCCTCGGCGGTCATCTGGATGTCGTGGGGGTGGCTCTCCTTGAGCGACGCCGACGTGATGCGGACGAAGCGACCGTTGGCCTGCAGCTCGGGGATCGTGCGCGCGCCGACGTAGAACATCGACTGCTGGAGGCCGCCGACGAGCTGGTGCGCGACCGCCGACAGCGGGCCGCGGTAGGCGACCTGCCCCTCGACGCCCTCGGGGACGATCTTGTCGTCGCTGGTGACCTCGGCCTGGAAGTAGCGGTCCTTGGAGTACGACTTCTTGCCGCGGCTGCTCATCGCGCCCAGCGAGCCCATCCCCCGGTAGGCCTTGAACTGCTTGCCGTTGACGAAGATGACCTCTCCGGGCGACTCCTCGACACCGGCGAGCATCGAGCCGATCATGACGGTCTCGGCGCCGGCCACCAGGGCCTTGGCGATGTCGCCGGACTGCTGCAGGCCGCCGTCGGCGATGACGGGGACGCCCGCGGGCGCGCACGCCAGAGACGCCTCGTAGACCGCGGTGATCTGCGGGACGCCGCACCCGGTGACGACGCGCGTGGTGCAGATCGAGCCCGGGCCGAAGCCGACCTTGACGGCGTCGGCACCCGCGTCGACGAAGGCCTGCGCACCGGCGCGGGTGGCGACGTTGCCGCCGATGACCTGGACGTGGCGGGTGGCCGGGTCGGTCTTGAGCTTCTGCACGATCTCGAGCAGCATCCGCACGTGCCCGTGGGCGGTGTCGGCGACCAGCACGTCGACGCCGGCCTCGATCAGCGTCGTGGCACGCTGCCACGCATCGCCGAAGTAGCCGATCGCCGCGCCCACCATGAGGCGTCCGTCGGCGTCGTACGAGGCATCGGGGAACTGCTCGCCCTTGACGAAGTCCTTGACCGTGATGAGACCGGCCAGGCGCCCGTCGCCGTCGACCAGCGGGAGCCGCTCGCGCTTGTGCTTGCGCAGCAGCAGCGTGGCGTCCTCGCGGGAGATGCCGACGTCGCCGGTGATGAGCGGCATGGGCGTCATCATCTCGTCGACCTTCGTCGTGGCCCACTCCGCGAGCGGCGTGAACCGCAGGTCGCGGTTGGTGATGATGCCGAGCAGGCGGTTGTCGGTGTCGACGACCGGCAGGCCCGAGACGCGGTACTCGCCGCAGATGCGGTCGAGGTCCTCGAGCGTCGCGTCGGGACCGATCGTGACGGGGTTGGAGATGATGCCGGTCTGGGTGCGCTTGACGAGGTCGACCTGGTAGGCCTGGTCCTCGAGCGACAGGTTGCGGTGCAGCACCCCGAGGCCGCCCTGGCGGGCCATGGCGATGGCCATGCGCGACTCGGTGACGGTGTCCATGGCCGCGCTGACCAGCGGCACCTTCAGCGAGATCTCGCGCGTCAGGCGCGACGTCATGTCGATCTCGCTGGGATTCAGGTCGGAGTATCCCGGCAGCAGGAGCACGTCGTCGTAGGTCAATCCGAGAGGCGCGAACTTGTCGGGGATACCGGTCTGATCCATGCGATCATGGTATCGCTCCCGCCAACGTCGACCGACGCCGCTCGGCTTCGTCGACCCCCGATCGAATTCGTCCTGCCGACCACAGGTCGCGGGAGTACGCTGCGACCATGGATCGCAAGCCAGGGCGCCCCCGAGCCCTCACCGTCGACGTCATCGCCGCTGCGGCGCTCGAAGACGGCATCGCCACGTTCAGCATGCCCTCCGTGGCCCGACGCCTCGGCGTCGCCCACTCCGGCCTGTACCGCTACGTCACCGATCGTGACGACCTCCTCGTCCAGACGCTCGACCGAGCCTTCCTCGGTACCACGTGGCCGTCCGGCGACCTGCCGTGGGCCGACCTGCTGCGCGAGATCGGCAACGCGGTCTGGCGTGCGTGCGACGCACACCCCGGTCTCGACCGCGCCTCGCAGATGGCCCACCGGTCGTCGCCGGCACTGCTGACGATGATGGACGCCTGGGTGACGTCGCTGCGCGATCAGGACTTCGAGGCGGTCGACGCCGCCGTCGCCGTCGAGTTCGTCATCTCGCTGGCTCTCGACTGCTCGGCGCAGATGGCCCGGTTGGCGCGCGTCGACCGCAGCGAGCTGCAGCGCGAGGACATGCCGGTGCTCAAGGAGTACGACAACGACGAGGTGTGGAGCGGCCGAGGTATGTACGACCGCAAGCTCGACGTCGTGATCGCCGGCCTCACGGCGCGTCGCCTCGAGCCGACCTCGTAGCTCGTAGCTACAGGCCTGATCTGCCGGTCGCCCAGTAGGGCTGGGTGCTGATGCGTCGCCGGTCGAGCGCGCACGACTCGCGCAGGAACGCGCGCTGACGCTGGATCGACTGACCGTGCCCGGCCAGGTAGACCGCCGGGCGCGGCAGCGCACCGATCTCGTGCGCGTGGCCCGTCAGCCACGCGTCGAGTGCGGAACCCGGCTCGTGACCGGCCGCGATCACCGTCGCGTCCGGGACGAGGTGCCGGGTCGCAACGACGTCGGCGGCGTCGACCTCCAGGACGGTGAGCGCCCGCCGACCCTCGAGCGCGACGCGGCCGGCGAAGGCCATCGCGAGGCTGATCACCGTGGCGTCGCCGAGCAGCACCACCGGGTCGGTCGTGTCGTGCCAGCGGAAGCCCCGGGTCGACGACCACTGGCACACCTTGACGTCGTCGCCGACCGACCAGCCGGCGATGAGCTCCTCGCCGAGCCCCTCGCCGTGACGGTGCACGATGATCGTCAGCTCGCGGCGCCCCTGGTCGAGCACGGCCGGCGTGTAGTGCCGGAAGTCGGTGCGCGACACCCGGAACGCCGTGACGTCGCACGGATCGGTCGTCGCGGACGCGAACGCGGGGCTCGAGAGCACGAGCCGGGTGAGGTTGGCCCCCAGCGACTCGTGCTCCACGACCACCGTCGGGATGGACTGCGCGTCCACCCGGTCGGCGATGAGCCTCAGCGTGCGTCCCATCGGGTCAGACGTACGTGTTGAGGTCGTCGGCCAGGCGGTCCATCAGGTCGGCGTAGGCCTGGTAGCTCGGCGGCGCGACCGACGTCCACGGGACGTACGCCTTGTTCTTGGCCGCCTCGAGGGTGCCGAAGACCTTCTCGCCCTCGAGCTGCTTGAGCCCCGCCTCGCCAACCCGGTCGTCGTACAGGAAGATGTCGGCCGGGTACTTGTCGGCCTTCTCCCAGCTGAGGCTCTCGAAGTAGCCGCCCTCGTCGGGGTTGTCGGGCACCGTGATGGGCAGACCGAGCTCGTCGACCCAGTACGACAGGTCGGGGCTGACCTTGGGGTTCGACACGTAGAACAGGTCGGTCGAGCTCGAGCCCGCGAGGATCGTGCGGTCGCCGAGCTTCTGCGCGGTCTCCTTGACCCGGCCGGCCGCCGCGTCGAACGCCGCGTGCGAGGCCTTGACCTTGCTCGAGCCGAGGTCGGCGCCGAGGGCCTTGGCCGCGCGCTCGGTGCCGTCCAGCAGCTCAGGCAGGGTCTTGCCGTCGAAGTCGACCACCAGGATCGGGACGAGCTTCTTGACGGCCTTGGCCGACTCCGCGTTGAGGTACCACAGATCGGGCGCCAGGTACTGGCTCGTGATCACGAGATCGGGCTTGAGCGCGGCGACCTTCTCGACGTCGACGTCGCCGTACTCGCCTCCGCCCGTGACGTCCTCGACGGAGTCGACGTCGAGGCCGGCGACCTGCGCGGCCTCGCCATCGCCCTTGAGCGGGCCGAACACGCCGACGATCTTGTCGCCGAGCCCGAGGTCGGTCAGGGCGGCCGCCATGGACGACTGCACGACCAGACGGTCGGGCATCTCGTCGAGCGTGATCTTCGTGCCGAGGTCGTCGGTGAACGAGAACGCGGCCTTGTCGCCGGCGTCGCCGCCGGAGTCGGACGAGCCGCAGGCAGCAGGGATGAGCAGGGCGACGGCGGCCACGAGGGCAGCGCCGATACGTCGGTTCACAGATTCTTCTCCAGGTTGTCGGTGAGGGTGTTGATGACGCGGGCGTAGGCGGAGTATCCCGCCGGGGTGACGGCCGCCCACGGGACGTAGGCGTCGTTCTTGGCGGCCGTGATGGTGCCGAAGACGGGCTGCTTCTTGAGGTCGGCGAGGCCGGCCTCGCCGATGCGGTCGTCCCACAGCGCGATGTCGGCGTCGTACGTGTCGGACTTCTCCCAGCTCAGCTCGTCCCAGTAGGAGTCCTTGGCCGGGGTCACCTCCGCCATCGGCAGGCCGATGGACCGGTAGTACGCGATGTCGGGGAACTGGGCGGGGTCGCCGACGTAGAGCAGGTCGGCGGTGGTCGAGACCGGCAGCACCGTGCGGTCGCCCATCGTCCGACCCAAGGCGGTCAACCGGGCGCTCGCGTCGGCGAACTGCTGGCGCGCCGTCACGGCCTTCGCGGACTCGAGGTCGGCGCCGAGTCGTCCGGCGACCTTCTCGACGGCGTCGAGCGTCTGGACGAGGTCGAGCCCCTGGTAGTTGATCGCCAGGATCGGGGCGACCTTGTCGACCTTCTCGGCGGTGTCGTCGTTCATGTACCAGAGCTCGGGCTTCTGGTACATGTTGGTGATCACGAGGTCGGGCTCGAGCTCGGCCAGCTTCTCGAGGTCGAGGGTGCCGTACTCGCCGCCGCCCGTCACGTCCGTCACCGTGGCGGGATCGAGCCCTGCGGCCTGAGGGTCGACCGATCCGTCGGGCAGCTTGAGGGGCCCGAACGTGCCGACGACCTCGACGCCGAGATCGGCGAGCGCCGCGGCGATCGACGACTGGGCCACCACGCGGGTGGGC
The DNA here is from genome assembly GCF_003586285.1 of Aeromicrobium endophyticum. Taxonomy (GTDB): domain Bacteria; phylum Actinomycetota; class Actinomycetes; order Propionibacteriales; family Nocardioidaceae; genus Aeromicrobium; species Aeromicrobium endophyticum. Next base: position 294,546 of record NZ_QUBR01000001.1, read on the forward strand.
GCACTGTCGAGCGAGATCTTCTCGCCGCGTCCGTCGGTGAACGTCCAGGGTCCGCCGCCGGACGCGTCGGACTCGGACGAGCCACAGGCCGTCAGGACCGCCATGGCGGCGACGGCCGCAAGGGCACCTACGAGCTTTCGCATAAGGTGACCCTAACGTAGGTCAGGCTAACCTTTTTCGTGACCCTTCTCATACGTCAGCTGGATGCTCCGGCGCTCCTCGTCGACGCCCGTCAGCCGCACCGTGACGTGATGCCCCTCCGGCAGGCCCGCACCCGAGCACCGGGCGACGACCGGAGGCTCCACGAGCATGACCTCGCCGCCGTCGTCGTCCGCGCGCAGGACGATCGCGTCGAACGTCTCGCTCACCCGGCCGCCCAGCTGCCAGACCTCGGCGAGGTCGATCGCCGCACGGTCGGCCGCGGACGCCCGACGGTCGGATGCCTGCATCACGTCGCCCAGCGACGGCAGGGCCTCGCGCACCCAGGCAGGGACCTCGGCCCCGGCACACACCGCGAGGCACACCTGGGTGCCGAAGCGGTCGGCCAGGCGCCTCAGCGGAGCCGTGACGTGCGCGTACGGTCCACCGATCCCGGCGTGGGTCGGCTGCTCAGGGGGTGCCCCGTCGAAGGCCTCGTAGCCCGCTCCTCGCAGCAGGCCCGTCGCGTCGCGCATCAGTGCAAGGGAGAGCGGCTGATGGGGATCGAGACCTGCCAGCACCTCGGACGGTGTCGCGTCGGGCGGCACCACCACCCCCAGGGCGCGAGCCGCGTGCAGGAACGCCGCTCGTGCCTCGTCCTCGGCCGGGGGCAGCGTGCGCAGCAGCCCGATGCCGGCGTCGAGCATGAGCTGCGCCGCCGCCATGCCCGTCAGCAGCGAGATCTCCGCGTTCCACGCGTCGACACCGGTGCGCCGGTGCAGCTGCACGGCCCACCCGTCCGCGGTGCGCACCACCTCCTGCTCGGGCAGCGCGAGCTCGATCGCCCCCAGCGAGGCCCTCAGCGCCAGGCGCAGGCGACCGAGATCGGCGAGCGGCTCGACCGACGGATGCGGCGAACCTGCGTCGAACGATGCCTGCACGCCCTCGTAGTCGAGCCGGGCCACCGACCTGACGAGGCCTCGGCGCACCGAGGCCGCAACCGTCGCGCCCGTCGAGTCGACCTCGATCGTCCAGACCGCGGCAGGACGGACCTGGTCGGGCAACAGGCTGCACGCCCCCTCCGACATCACGGGTGGGTGCAGCGGCACCCGCCCGTCGGGCAGGTAGATCGTCTGGCCCCGACGCCGGGCCTCCTGGTCGATCGCACCGCCCGGTGCCACGACCGAGCCCAGGTCGGCGATCGCGTAGTGCACCGTGAAGCCGTCCCCGACGCGCTCGAGCAGCATGGCCTGGTCGAGGTCGAGCGAGCCCGGTGGATCGATCGTGACGAACGGGATCGCGGTGGCGTCCTCGACGTCCGGCATCGCTCGGTGGGCGATCTGCTCGGCCTCGGCCAGCACGTCGGGAGGGAACACGTCGGAGTCGTCGGGCGCCGGCAGGTCGAGCTCGGCGCGCAGGGCCGCGAAGTCGTGGGGCACGTCGTGCAACGTACCCCGGCCGGCGCTCCCCCGCCGTGCGTCGCTCGAGCCGAGCCCGGGACGACGAAGCGGGCCCCACCCGGAGGTGGGACCCGCTACGGTCGTGCGCTGATCAGCGGTCGGGCTGGATCAGTGGTTGTGACCCGCGTGCGCGTCGTCGGCCTCTTCGGCCGGCTTCTCGACGATCAGCGTCTCGGTCGTCAGCAGCATCGCGGTGATCGATGCGGCGTTGGCCAGCGCGGAGCGCGTGACCTTGACCGGGTCGAGGACGCCCTGGGCGACCAGGTCGCCGTACTCGCCCGTGGCCGCGTTGTAGCCGTCGCCGCTCTCGCGGACCTTGTTGACGACGACCTCGCCGGAGACGCCGCCGTTGCGGGCGATCCACTCGAGCGGGGCGTCGGCGCCGAGGCGGACGATGCGGACACCGACGGCCTCGTCACCGGTCAGGCCGAGGTTGTCGTCGAGCACCGACACGGCGTGGACGAGGGCGGAACCGCCGCCGGCGACGATGCCCTCCTCGATGGCCGCGCGGGTCGCCGAGACGGCGTCCTCGATGCGGTGCTTCTTCTCCTTGAGCTCGACCTCGGTGGCCGCGCCGACCTGGATGACGCAGACGCCGCCGGCCAGCTTGGCCAGGCGCTCCTGCAGCTTCTCGCGGTCCCAGTCGGAGTCGGTGTTCTCGATCTCGGCCTTGATCTGGGCCACGCGACCGTCGACGCCGGCCTTGTCGCCGCCGCCCTCGATGATCGTGGTGTCGTCCTTCGTGATGACGACGCGACGCGCCGTGCCGAGCGCCTCGAGACCGATCGTGTCGAGCTTGAGACCGACGTCGGGCGTCACGACCTCGGCGCCCGTGAGGGTCGCGATGTCCTGCAGCATCGCCTTGCGGCGATCACCGAACGCGGGCGCCTTGACGGCGGCCGAGGTGAACGTGCCCTTGATCTTGTTGACGACCAGGGTCGACAGCGCCTCGCCCTCGATGTCCTCGGCGATGATGAACAGCGGCTTGCCGGCCTGGACGACCTTCTCGAGGATCGGCAGGAGGTCGCTGACCGACGAGATCTTGCCCTGGTTGACCAGGATGTAGGGATCGTCGAGGACGACCTCCATGCGCTCGGTGTCGGTCACCATGTACGGCGACAGGTAGCCCTTGTCGAACTGCATGCCCTCGGTGAACTCGAGCTCGGTGCCCATCGTGTTGGACTCCTCGACCGTGATGACACCGTCCTTGCCGACCTTGTCGAAGGCCTCGGCGATGAGCTCGCCGATGTGGGCGTCACGCGACGACACGGTGGCGACGTCGGTCATGTCCTTGATGTCGTCGACCTCGCGGGCGACGGAGTGCAGCTGCTCGACGACGGCCTTGACGGCGGCCTCGATGCCCTTCTTCAGGCCGACCGGGTTGGCGCCAGCGGCCACGGCGCGCAGGCCCTCGTGGACCATGGCCTGCGCCAGGACGGTCGCGGTGGTGGTGCCGTCACCGGCGACGTCGTTGGTCTTGGTGGCGACCTCCTTGGCGAGCTGGGCGCCGAGGTTCTCGAACGGGTCGTCGAGCTCGACCTCGCGCGCGACGGTCACGCCGTCGTTGGTGATCGTGGGGGCGCCCCACTTCTTGTCGAGCACGACGTAGCGGCCCTTGGGACCGAGGGTCACCTTGACGGTGTTGGCGAGCTTGTCGACGCCGCGCTCGAGGGAACGGCGGGCGTTCTCGTCGAATTCGAGGATCTTGGGCATGTCAGCCTCTTTCAGAAATCAATGGGTGCACAGAGTCAGATAAGTGCTGCGGGGGAGCGTGAGAGCCCCGGCGCCCCGACGAAGGGGGCACCGGGGCGTCAGATCACGAAACGACAGCGAGGACGTCGCGCGCGGAGAGGATGAGGTACTCCTCGCCCGCGTACTTGACCTCGGTGCCGCCGTACTTGCTGAAGATGACCTTGTCGCCCTCGGCGACGTCCAGGGGGACGCGGTTGCCGTTGTCGTCGACCCGACCGGGGCCCACGGACACGACGATGCCCTCCTGCGGCTTCTCCTTGGCGGTGTCCGGGATGACGAGTCCGGACGCAGTGGTCTGCTCTGCTTCGACGACCTGGATGACCAGGCGGTCTTCGAGCGGCTTGATGGTGACCGACACGTGTCGACCTCCCCTTTCAACGGGTGAACGTTGGACGGTGGTGAGGACGCCGTCGCGGGGGTCGTTCTCACCGGATTTTTAGCACTCTCAGGAGGAGAGTGCCAATACGAAACGTAGCACGAGGCTGGCACTCGGCCCAAGGGACTGCCAGAGGTTTCGCGCTCGGCGAACGCCCTGCGGGCGACACGGCAGACTTCTCCCCATGGACCTGGCGACGTTCGAGCGACTGCTGGCACCCGAGGGACAGGAGCTGCTGTCCGAGGTGGCGGCCCGGGCAGGCGTCGAGAGCGACCTCGGGCTCGGCACCCGGCTGCGCAAGAAGCACGCGCCCGACCTCGTCGCCGCCGCCGTCACGCAGAACCACCTGCGGGGCAAGGCAGCCGCCAAGTTCGGCGACGACGCGCCCCGCCTGTACTTCACGCACGACTCCCTCGAGCAGTCCACGCGGATGCGGGTCGCGACCCACCGCGCGTCGCGGCTGGCGGCGAGCGGCGCGACGTCCGTGGTCGACCTCGGCTGCGGCATCGGCGGCGACCTGGTGGCCATGGCACGGGCGGGTCTGGCCGTGCGCGGGGTCGAGCGCGACCCCGTCCGCGCGGCGGTCGCCGCGGCCAACCTGCGCGCCCTCGGTCTGGCCGGCGAGGTGCTCTGCGCCGATGCGCAGGAGGTGACGGTGGGCGACGACGAGGTCGTCTTCGTCGACCCCGCACGCCGCGACGCCCGCGGACGGACGTTCTCGACCGCCGACCTGCAGCCGCCCTGGGACTGGGTGTGCCGGCTGCTCACGGGTCGAGCCGTCGCCAAGGTCATGCCCGGCCTGGCCCACGACGCGGTGCCGGACGGTGTCGAGGCCGAGTGGGTCAGCGACGGCGGCGACCTGGTCGAGGCCTGCCTGTGGGGCGTCCCCTTCGCCTCGACGAACCGCCGCGCGACGGTCCTGCCGTCCGGTGAGGGGCTGGTCGCCCAGGGGCACTCCCCCGACGTCGCGGACGTCGGCGCCTTCCTCTACGAGCCCGACGACGCCGTCATCCGTGCCGGCCTGGTCGGCGAGCTCGCGGCCACGATCGGCGGCTGGCTGCCCGACTCGCACATCGCCTACGTCGGCTCCGACCGGGCCGAGGCCACGCCGCTGGCCCGGGGCTTCCGCGTCGTCGACGAGCTGCCGTTCCGCGAGAAGCCTCTCAAGGCCGCGCTCCAGGCCCGCGACGTCGGCACCCTGACCATCAAGAAGCGCGGCGTCGACATCGTGCCCGAGGAGGTCGTGCGTCGCATGAAGCTGAAGGGCCGGCAGAAGGCGCTGGTGATCATGACCCGGGTGCAGGGCCAGGGCCGGGCCTTCCTCGTCGAGCGCCTCTGACCGTCGCCCTAGGGTGGGCTCATGCGTGTCGACCTCAACGCCGACCTCGGCGAGTCGTGGGATCGCTGGCGCTCGGGCGACGACGTGCTCCTGCTCGACGTCGTCACCTCGGCCAACGTCTGCTGCGGCGCCTACGCCGGCGACGCCGAGCTGATGCGGCGCACGTGCGAGGCCGCGGTCGAGCGCGGCGTCGCGATCGGCGCCCAGGTCGGCTACCGGGACCGCGAGGGGTTCGGACGCGTGTTCGTCGACCTGGCCCCCGCCGACCTGACGCACGAGGTGGTCCACCAGGTGCGCGCCCTCGACGAGGCGGCCCACGAGGTCGGCGGCGAGGTCACCTACGTCAAGCCGCACGGCGCGCTCTACAACGCGATCGTCCACCACGAGGCGCAGGCCGCGGCGGTCGTCGAGGCGCTGCGTGTGCTGGACCGTCCGCTGCCGCTGCTCGGCCTGCCGGGGTCGCGGGTGCTCGACCTCGCGGACGACGCCGGGCTGCCGACCGTCCGCGAGGGATTCGCCGATCGTGCGTACACGCCCCAGGGGCGGCTCGTGCCGCGCACCGAGGCCGGCGCCGTGCTGCACGAGCCGTCCGAGGTCGCCGCCCAGGCCGTTCGTCTGCTGGGCCAGGTCGACTCGATCTGCGTGCACAGTGACTCCCCCGGCGCCCTCGGCCTCGCGCGGGCCGTGCGCGCGGCCCTGGCGCAGGCCGGCGCGTCGCTGGCGAGCACGGCGTGAACATCCTTCCCTGCGGCGATCGCGCCGTGCTGATCGAGTGCGACACCCTGCACGAGGCGCAGACGTGGTTCGCAGCGCTGCGCGAGCACGCCGAGGTCGTTCTGGGGGCTCGCACCGTGCTGGTGCGAGGCGACCTGCGAGCCTCTCGCGAGCTGATCGCCCGCACCGATCCGTCCACGTCCGCGGTCGAGGCCGGCCCCGTCGTCGAGATCCCCGTGACGTACGACGGAGCCGATCTCGCGGAGGTGGCCGGGCTCACCGGGATGTCGGCGGCCGACGTCGTCGCGGCGCACACGGGCACGGCCTGGACCGTCGCGTTCGGCGGGTTCGCACCCGGCTTCTCGTACCTCGTCGGCGGGGACCCTCGGCTCCACGTGCCACGCCGGTCGTCGCCGCGCACCCGCGTGCCGGCCGGGTCGGTCGGGCTCGCGGGCGAGTTCAGCGGCGTCTACCCCCGCGAGTCGCCGGGAGGCTGGCAGCTCATCGGCCGGACGACCCTGCCGACGTGGGACATCGACCGCGAGCCGCCCGCCCTGCTCGTCGCCGGGACGACCGTCCGCTTCGTGGCGGACCGCGAGGTGGACCCATGACCTTCGCCGTCGAGAGCGCGGGCCTCGGCTCGACCCTGCAGGACCGCGGACGACCCGGCAGCGGCCACCTCGGCGTCGGCCCGTCGGGCGCGTTCGACCGCGATGCGCTCCGGCAGGTCAACGCACTGCTGGGCAACGCACCGGGCGACGCGGCGGTCGAGACGTACGGTGGCCTGACACTGCTGGCCGGTGCGCCGCACGTCATCGCCGTGACGGGTGCCGTCGGTCCCGTGCTGCTCGACGGACGACCGGTGCCGCACGGCCGGGCCGTGCCCGTCGCGGCGGGTCAGCGGCTCGCCGTCGGGCTGCCCACGACGGGCATGCGCGTCTACCTGGGCGTGTCGGGGGGATTCGCCGCCCGTGCCGAGCTGGGATCGATGTCGTCCGACACGCTCAGCGGCCTGGGACCGCCGCGACTCGTCGCCGGTCAGACCGTGACGACCGGTGCCCGCCGCACGATCCCCGCGCTCGACGACGTCCCCCCGCTCATCCGATCGGGCGGTGTCGACGTCGACGTGGTGCTTGGCCCCCGCGACGACTGGTTCACCGTCGAGGCCGTCCGCCGGCTGCTCGAGACGGCGTGGACGCTCTCGGCTGCCTCCGACCGCATCGGCCTACGGCTCGACGGCCGCAGGCTCGACCGCAGCGTCCTCGCCGAGCTGCCCAGCGAGCCGGTCGTGCGCGGCAGCATCCAGGTCACGACGGCAGGCCAGCCCGTCGTCTTCGGACCCGACCATCCCGTGACCGGGGGCTATCCCGTCATCGCCGTCGTCGTCGACTCCCACACCGACCGGCTGGCGCAGGTCCGGCCCGGCGACTCCGTGCGGCTGCACCGACGCGCCTGACCCTCACGCACACCACGCGAGTGGCGCGAACCCCTCCCCGAGTGGCGCAGATCGGCGGGACACGCCGTCTCAGAATCGCGAGACTGCGCCACTCGCGGACGGGTCAGCAGCGGGCGGGAGGCGCGACGCCGATGTCGACCGGCAGCTGGCCGAGGGCCCGGGCCTTGCCAGTCAGGACAGCCACGAGCGCTCGCATGGCCGGGACGTCGCGGCCGTACAGCGCGACCTTGGTGGGCGCCGAGCTGCGGGCCAGGCCGTACGGCGTGTCGGTCGACACGACCACGTCCGCGCTGGCGGCCGGCACGCCGGACCCGAGCAGCGCCACGGTGGTGTCGCCGCCCAGCGGCAGGCCCGCCTCTTGGGCGGCGGTGCGGAACGCGGCGACGGCCTCTGACGAGCCAGTGGGCGTGACCGACGTGATGCGCGGGACGGGGCACGGGTGGGCGACCACGGTCGCGGCCATCGTGCTGAGCTCTTGCGACTGCTCGGCGTGGCTGCCCGGCTCGCCCGGCAGCTCGGGCGAGGCCTGCGCGTGCAGCAGGTAGGCGATCGTGCGCGCCGCCGAGTCGCGCGCCTGCTGTTCGGGGATCTCGCCGGACTTGAGAGCCGCGAGCACCGCGTCGTACGCCTGCTCGTTGTCGGCCGGCATCAGGGCCAGGTCGCTGCCCGCCTTGATCGCCGCGACCGTCGAGTCGCCGCCCGGGTAGCGCTGCATGACCGCACCCATGCCGAGCGAGTCGCTGATCACCAGCCCGTCGAAGCCGAGGTTGTCGCGAAGGCCCTTGGTGATGACCTTGCGCGACATCGACGCCGGGACGCCCTTGTCGATCGCGGAGACGTCGAGGTGGCCCGTCATGATGCCGGGCGCGGCATCGGCGACGGCCGCCTCGAACGGCTTGAGGTCGTGCGACTTGAGCCGGGCTCGATCGCTGTCGAGCACGGGCAGGCCCTTGTGGCTGTCGGTCGACACGTTGTGCCCCGGGAAGTGCTTGACGGCCGAGATCACGCCCGCCTCGGAGTAGCCGTCGACCGCCGCCACGACCGCCTCGGCCACGGTCTCGGGGTCGGAGCCGGCCGATCGGCTGCCGATGATGGGGTCGGCCGGGCCGATCGTGATGTCGCCGTCGGGGGCGAAGACCGTGTTGTAGCCGGCCGCCCGCAGCTCGGCACCCGACGCGCGGGTCGCCGCCGTCACGGCCGCTGCGCCCCGCTCGCCGTGCCCGAGGATCGCGGCGCCGGCGGACATGAACGTCGGGAACGTCGTCAGCGGATCGGTGAGCCGCGCGACCAGCCCGCCCTCCTGGTCGATCGGCACCATGACCGGGAAGCCGCGGCCTGCGCCGGCCTCCTGCAGCTGCCGGTTGAACGTCTTGACGTCGTCGAGCGGGTCGTCGGTCGTCACGTCGAGGATCTGCTGCCCCGTGACCATCACGCCCGCGAAGTGCTTGTCGCGCACCAAGGCCAGCGACTGCTCGTTCGAGAAGCTGCGGGCGATGATGAGCTGACCCGCGAGGTCTTCCAGCGGCAGGGCGTCGGCGAGCTTGGTGGCCTTCGCGCGCTCGGCGGACGTCGGGGCCCAGCCGGCCTTCTTCGCCGGCTCGGACGGCGCGGGGGTGCTGCCCCCGCCGCCGACCACCCGGTCGGTGCCGCCGTCGCCCTCGGGGGCGAGGCGGGTCCACCAGCCGACGGCACCGATGACGACGAGCACCGAGAGGACGACCGTGGCGGCGGTGCGCGTGCGTGACCGGTGGCGCGTGGGTGCCGTCACTAGGCGGCCACGACCTGCGTCACGGGCAGGCCCGAGTCGGCAGGCAGGTCGAGCGACGACGGGGCGATGCCGCGACGGACGACCTCGGCGCCGAGGGCCGCGACCATCGCGCCGTTGTCGGTGCACAGGCCCAGACGGGGGATGCGCAGCGTGATGCCGGCCTTGGCCGCCCGCTCCTCGGCATAGTGGCGCAGCCGCGCATTGGCCGCGACCCCTCCCCCGATGATCAGGGTGTCGACGTCGTGCTCGCGGCACGCGGCGACGGCCTTCTTGGTCAGCACGTCGCAGACCGCGTCCTGGAACGACGCGGCCACGTCGGCGACGTCGAACGTCCGCCCCATGCGCTGCTCGTGCTGGACGTGCCGCGCGACGGCGCTCTTGAGCCCCGAGAACGAGAAGTCGTAGCGGTGCTTCTCGACGTCGCGACCGGTCGTGAGCCCCCGCGGGAACGCGATCGCCGACGGGTCCCCGTCGCGCGCCACGCGGTCGATGTGCGGACCGCCCGGGTAGGGCAGGTCGAGCAGGCGCGCGACCTTGTCGAAGGCCTCGCCCGCGGCGTCGTCGATCGTCTGCCCGAGCAGCGTGATGTCGGTGACGATGTCGTCGACCAGCAGCAGCTCGGTGTGCCCGCCGCTGACCAGCAGGGCGGCGACCCGCTCGCCGAACCGGCCGTGCTCGAGCTGGTCGACCGCGACGTGCGCGGCCAGGTGGTTGACGCCGTAGAGCGGCTTGTCGTGGGCCAGCGCGAGGGCCTTGGCGGCCGCGACGCCCACCAGCAGCGCGCCGGTGAGTCCGGGCCCGCTGGTCACCGCGATCGCGTCGACGTCCTGCACCCGGACGCCCGACTCGGCGTAGGCCTGCTCGAGCGTCGGCACCATCGCCTCGAGGTGCGCACGGCTGGCGACCTCGGGCACCACGCCGCCGAAGCGCACGTGCTGCTCCATGCTCGAGCTGAGGGCGTGCGCCAGCAGCTCGGTGCCACGGACGATGCCGACACCGGTCTCGTCGCACGACGACTCGATGCCCAGGACCAGGGGTTCGCTCACGCCTGACAGTCTGCCATCGTCGTCGGCATGACCCGCACCGACGACATCCCCGAGGCCTACGACGAGCGCAGCGTGCTGCTGCAGATGCTGCACTACACGCAGGACACGGCGGTCATGAAGGTCAGCGGCCTGAGCCAGGAGCTGGCCCGGGCCGCTCCCCTGCCGACCTCGCCGCTGATGAGCGCGGCCAACGTCCTCAACCACCTGCGCTGGGTCGAGCGGTCGTGGGTGACCGCCGACCTGCTCGGCGGGGTGGACGACCGGCCGTGGACGAAGGAGAGGCCGGACGCCGAGATGGAGGAAGGCTCGACCCTGCCGATCGAGGACGTCATCGAGCTCTACGAGCAGGAGGCGGCCCGCACCCGGGCGGTGTTCGCCGAGGTCGACCTCGACCTGGTGCGCCAGGGCGAGCTGCCTGCACAACCCGTGACGGCACGGTGGATCCTGCTGCACCTGATCGAGGAGACCGCCCGCCACAACGGCCACCTCGACATCCTGCGCGAGCTCGCCGACGGGTCGACGGGCGACTAGCCGCGGGGACGGGGCTACTCGGAGAGGGTGACCTGGCTCTTGTCGAAGGCGACGTAGCCGCTGTAGTCCTGGCCGACCCGGTCGAACGACGACGGGATGGGCTCGGGGTACGACCAGCCGCCGTCCTTGGCCACGTCGTCGCCCGTGCCGACGTCGAAGTACTGGGCGTCGCCCTTCCAGGGGCAGTGGTACGCGGTGGGGCTCTTGGTGAACGCGCCCTCGGTGAGGCTGGACGGCGGGAAGTACCAGTTGCCCTCGATCGTGACGAGCTGGTCGGTGGGTGCGTCGGCGACGACGGTGGATCCGATGACGGCCTTCATGCGCTGCTCCTAGCGATCGGTGTTCTTCGCGGCGCGTCGGGCGGCGCGGGCCGCGTACTCCTGCTCGTCGAGTCTGGCAGCCTCGGCCAAGGTCGGCGCGGTGCCGCCGTGGCGGGCCGGTGCCCACCACTGGCCCTCGGGACGCAGCGGGTACTCGGCGATCGCGTGGTCGAGCAGCCTCGACATCTCGTCGCGCAGCACCGCCGTCTCGGCGACCGGGTCCTCACCCGTCACCGCGATGGGCGCGCCGACGTGCAGGCCGATCGTCTTGCCGCGGCCCTTCAGGTCCGGCTCGTGGTCCTTGGTCTTGAGCAGCTGGGTGCCCCACGTGACCATGGGGATGAGCGGCACGCCCGCCTCGGCAGCCATCCTGACCGCACCGGTCTTGAGCTCCTTGATCTCGAACGACCGGCTGATCGTCGCCTCCGGGAAGATGCCGACGATCTCGCCCTCGCGGGCGTACCGCACGGCGTCGTCGTACGACTGCTGGCCGTTGTCGCGGTCGACCGAGATGTGGTGGAACGAGCGCATGATCGGCCCCGACACCCGGTGGTCGAAGGCTTCCTTCTTGGCCATGAAGCGCACCAGCCGGCCGCTCGGCTGCGCCGCGAGGCCGTCGAAGACGAAGTCGACGTAGCCGATGTGGTTGGCGGCCAGGATCGCGCCGCCCTCGCGCGGGATGTGCTCGGTGCCCGACATCTGGAACTTCATGCCGAGGACCTTGAAGAGCGTCTTGGCGGTGACGATCGTGGCCGGGTACGTGAGGTCGCGCATCCGGTCAGGGTAGTGCACACGCGTGCACCCGGCGGGTCGAGCCGGCCGGGTGCACGAGCGAGGCTCGGGACGTACGTGGGGTCGTGCGCTCAGTCCTCGGGGACGATGTGCACGGCGGCCTCTTCGGCACTGGCCGCGGCCCCGTCGATGCCGACGTCGTCGCCGACGAGGTCCTTCTCGACGTCCTCGCCGATGCCGCCGTCGGGGTCGACCAGGCGACCGGCCCGCTCACCGCCGACCTCGCCGTCGTCGAGGTCCTCGCCGGCCTCGGCGTAGGGGTCGGGCTCGGGCTCCTCCTGGCGCAGGCGCTCGTCGAGGGACTCGCCCTGCAGCTGCTCGTCGGCCGTCGTGCCGAAGCCCTCGCCGCGGTACGCCTCGGGCGGCGAGTAGCCGGAGTCGAGCGTCGCGTCGGGGTCGTCGAAGATCGCGTCCTGGTCGGGGCCTTGATCGTCCTCGGGGAAGGTGTCAGGTGTCTCGGTCATGAACCCAGCCTCGCACGCCAGCCCTGAGGCGCACGGTGAGCCTCGACCTCGATCTCGACGAGGTGGTCGGGGTGCGCGAAGGCCGTGACCTGCACCATCGTCGCGACCGGCCGCACCGCCCACGAGCAGCCGACGACGTCCTCGTACGGACTGCGGGAGCTGACGTTCCTTCTCAGGGGCAGGGTCCCGTGGGCGGAGTCTCGTCACTCGTCCGGCGGGTCGCCGGCTCATCGCCACTCCTGGATGTCGAGCTGCATGACCAGCGCGTCGATCCCGCCGGCGTAGTAGCCCCGGCGGGTGGCGATCGTGTCGAAGCCGTGCGCCTCGTAGAGACCGATCGCGGCGACGTTGTCGGCGGCCACCTCGAGCAGCATCCGCTCGGCGTCGAGGTCGCGGGCCAGGTCGACGAGCTCGGCGAGGACGTCGCGGGCCAGGCCGCGTCCGCGGGCAGCCGGGATCACCGCGATGCGGTCGAGGTCGGCCACGTCGCCGGCCACGGAGATCGCGCCGTAGGCCTCGAGGTCGTCCGACACGAGCACGACGTGGCGCTCGCCCCGCACCTCGTCGGCCACGAGGGTCTCGCTCCACGCCGACGACCCGAAGCACGCCGCCTCGACGGCCGCGATGGCGGCGACGTCGTCGAGCGTCGCGCGGCGGGTCATGCGCGCTTCGACGACACCTGGGGCACGGCGTCGGGCCGGCGCAGGTAGAGCGGCTCGAGCGGCAGCTCGACCGCGCGTCCGGACACCACCAGCTGCGCCAGCGACGACGCCCGCGGGGCACCGACCTCGCCCGCCGCGCGCAGCACGCCGTCGTAGAGGTGGGCGCCCTGTCCGAACGCCGGGAGGTCTGGGTGCAGCGCCGCGAGGTCGGCCGGCTTGAGCACGTGGGGGCCGTCGAGACGGAGGTGGTCTCCCCCGTAGCGCGCCCAGTAGACCTCCTTGCGGCGAGCATCGGTCGCCACGAGGAACTCGCCCTCGACCTGGACGTCGGCCGCGACGATGTCGAGCGAGCACACGCCGTGAGCGGTCAGCCCCAAGGTGGACGCGAGCGTGAGCGCCGTGACGACGCCGACCCGCAGGCCGGTGAACGGGCCCGGCCCGACGCCGACGGCGACGTCGGTGAGGTCGCCCATCGCGGCACCCGCCTGGGCCATCGCGTCGCGGATCGCCGGGGCCAGCAGCTCGCCGTGGGCCATCGCCCCCTCACCGGAGGCCTGGCCCACCACGCGGGTGCCGTCGTGGACGGCGACGGTGATGACCGGGGTGGCGGTGTCGAAGGCGAGGAGGAGCACGGCTGAAGCCTACGAGCCCGTCGGCGTCGAGCCCAACAGCGTCGACCGCAGGGGGACGCCCACCCAGCGCGCGCCGTGCGGCTTGATCGTGACGACGCGGGGGTCGACCTCGTCGGGCAGCTCGCCGACCTCGCCGTCGTGCGGTGTGCCGAGCGGGTCGATGGGCCGCGGCCCGCGGACCTCGATGCGGACGTGCAGCCAGCTGTCGGCGAGCTGCTCGGCCATGCCGTCGCCCCACTCCACCACCGTCACGGCCGACTCGGTGGTGGAGTCGAGGTCGAGGTCGTCGAGCTCGCTGAGGTCGCCGAGCCGGTAGGCGTCGACGTGCACCAGCGGCGGCCCGTCGACCAACGACGGGTGCGTGCGGGCCAGGACGAAGGTGGGCGACGTGACGGGGCCGCGCACGCCCAGCGCCTCGCCGAGGCCCTGCGTGAACGTCGTCTTGCCGGCGCCGAGGTCACCCGACAGCACGAGCAGGTCGCCCGCCCGCAGCAGCGGCGCCAGGCGCGACGCGAGAGCCTGCATCTCCTCGGGGGTCGGCACCTCGCGGGCCAGCCACAACGTCTTGCCGAACTCGATGAACGGCTCGTCCCGCCCCACGGGGACGTACAGGCGCCGCGACCAGAACTGCACCGTGTCGGGCAGCTCCTCGCGCACGTCGAGCCAGATGCCGTCCTTGCCGCGCTCCTCGGCGGTGTCCTCGGCGACGCCCACCATGGCCGAGGCCACGCCACGCGCCTGGATGTCGGGATCGACGCACACCCTGCGCAGGCCCAGCTGCCCCGGACGGGACTCGTCGAACAGCAGCGCGCCCATCGGCAGCCCGCGGCGCTCGACCAGCAGGCCGCCGGCCGTCCGCAAGGTCTCGGCGACCGACTCGACGGTCTCGTCGAGCGCCGTCGACGGCGGGTCGAGGGTGGGACGGGCTCCGAACGAGCGGTGGATGATGTCGACGATGACCGCCGCGTGCTCCGGTCCGGCATCGATGACGTTCAGGGCGTTGGACGTCATGACATGGCCTCCTTCACGTCGTCGAGCACGTCCTCGATGATCGCGGTGACGGCCTCGTGCTCCTCGAACATCAGCATGTGCCCCACGTCGTCGAGCACCACGAGCTCGGCACCGGGGATCGCCGCGGCGAGCCGGCGGCTGTGCTTGACGGGCGTCAGCAGGTCGGCCGTGCCGCCCGCCACGGTGGTGCGGGCCCGGCCGAGCGCCTCGAGCCCCGCCGTCAGGTCGAGCCCGACGAAGTTGGGGTAGAAGTCGGTCAGCACGTGCGTGGGTGCCTCGAGGATCATCTCGTTGGCCATGTCGACGTGCCGCTCGTGCGCGCCCGGCCCCAGGCCCCAGCGGCGGATGATCGAGTAGCTGTTGAAGCGCCGGCCCCAGTCGAGCACGGGCGCCCCAGCCCGCAGGATCGGGATCAGGTAGCGCAGACCGGGGCTGCTGCGCATGAGCCGTCCCGAGCTGGTGCCGAGCAGCACGACGCCCTTGACCCGCGAGCCGAACAGCTCGGGCCTCGTGCCGGCGAGCTGCATGATCGCCATCCCGCCCATCGAGTGCCCGATCAGGACGATCGGCCCCCGCGGGACGAGCTGCTGGATCACCGAGACGATGTCGTCGGCGAGCTCGGCGAAGGTCGACTTCTTGCTGGTGGCGCGGCCCGAGCGCCCGTGCGACCGCAGGTCGACGAACACCATCCGCACCTGGCCGCGCAGCGCCAGGCGCTGGTAGTGCCACACGTCGATGTTCTCGACCCAGCCGTGCAGGAACACCAGCGTGGGCGTCTTGCGCTCGGCCTCGTCGACCTCGACGTGCAGCGGCACGCCGTCGGTCGAGACCACCGTGGTGCCGTCGCTGCGCACCGAGCCGAACTCGACGTCCTCGCCCCGCCGCCGGCGACGGTGCGTGCGCACCCGTCCGTTGAGCAGCGTCGCCACGGTGCCCGCAGCCACGAATGCTCCTGCCGTCCCGGCCAGCCTCATCGTCTTGCTCATGCCTCGCCACCCCGGTAGGTCCGCACGGTGCGGCCACCCAGGCGGGTGACGACCTCGTAGGCGATCGTGTCGGTCGCCGCCGCCCAGTCTTGCGCAGTCGGCTCGCCGTCATGACCGGGGCCGAACAACGTCACCAGGTCGCCCCGGCCGGCCGGGGCGTCGCCGAGGTCGACGACGAGCTGGTCCATGCAGACCCGCCCGACCAGCGGCACCCGCGCGCCACCGACCTGCAGCTCGGCCCGGTTGGACGCGGCGACCGCGATGCCGTCGCCATAGCCCATCGGCACCAGCCCGAGCGTGGTCTCGTGATCGGCGACCCATTGGTGCCCGTACGAGACGCCTGCTCCTGCCGGCACCCGCTTGACCTGCGCGAGACGCGTGCGCAGCGTCATGACGGGGGTCAGCGTCGTCTCGTAGCCCAGGTCGGGGGCGGGCGGGATGCCGTACGCCGCGATGCCCACCCGCACGAGGTCGAGGTGCGTCGACGGACGCGTCAGGGTCGCGGCGGAGTTCGCGAGGTGCCGAAGGTCCGGCGACAGCCCGGCGGCGGCCAGCTCGTCGACCGCGGCCCGGAACACCGACTCCTGGACGTCGTTGGCCGGGTGGTCCGGCTCGTCGGCGCAGGCCAGGTGCGACCAGACGCCGGTGATCTCGACACGGCCCGCGGCTTGGGCCGAGGCAGCCGCGGCGACCAGCGCGGTCCACTCGTCGCCACGGGCGCCGTTGCGCGACAGGCCGGTGTCGACCTTGAGCTGTACCCGCGGGCGCCGGCCCGCGGCGGCGACGATCTCGTCGAGCTGCTCGACCGACGACGCCGTGAGCTCGATGCCTGCCTCGACCGCCGCGCCGTAGGCGGCGCCGGGGACGGCCAACCAGCACAGCAGCGGACCGGAGTCGCCGGCCTGCCGCAGGGCCAGGGCCTCGTCGATCGTCGCGACGCCGAGCCAGGTGGAGCCCGCCGCACGCGCCGCCCGTGCCATGCGCACCCTGCCGTGGCCGTAGGCATCGGCCTTGACGACCGTCATCAGGGCCGATGACGGGGCGCAGGCCGCCAAGGCGGCGATGTTCGCACCGAAGGCGTCGAGGTCGATCACGGCCTCGATCTGCGGAGTGGGCATCATCGTCTCCAGTCGCGGACGTCGTCGAGCTCGCCGTCGTGGAAGGCGGCCAGGGTCGCGGGCAGCGCCTGGGCGACGGCCGATGCGGTGACCGGTCCGCCGCGATTGGCGCGCACGCTGGCCGCCCCGTGCAGGAATGCCGCGATCGAACCCGCGTCGTGCGGATCGGCGCCGGAGGCCAGCAGCGAGCCCGCCAGGCCCGCGAGGACGTCGCCCGATCCGGCCGTGCCCAGCCACGGCGACCCGGTGAGGTTGACGCGGGTCGTGCGGCCCGGGGTGGCCACCAGGGTGCGCGCCCCCTTGAGCAGCACCGTCGCGCCCCAGCGCTCGGCCGCGGCGGTGGCGTGGCGCAGCGGCTCGGCCTCGATCGCGTCGCGTCGGGTGCCCAGCATGTCGGCGAGCTCGCCGGCGTGAGGCGTCAGCAGGGCCGGGACGTCGAAGGAGTCGGGCAGGTGCTGCAGCGCGCTGGCGTCGACGACCACGGCGACACCGTCGTCGAGGGCGGCCGTGAGCTGCTGCTCGGCATCGTCGCCCCCGCCCGGGCCCACGACCCACGCCTGCACGCGTCCGCGTCCTGCGACCACCTCGGGTGCGCGATCGACGACCCGGCGGCTCAGCTCGGCGTCGCCCACGAAGCGGACCATGCCGGCCATGCCGGTGAGTGCCCCCGCGACGCACAGGTGCGCCGCGCCGGCGTACTGCGACGACCCGGCCGCGATGCCCACGACCCCCCGCGAGTACTTCTGGCTGGCCGGCTCGCGCAGCCACGCGAACGTCTCGACCAGCAGGTGGCCGTCGGACGCCTCGATCGCCTCGACGCTGGCCTGCGGGAGGTGCGGGCCGAGGCCGATGTCGACGAGCTGGGCGATCGAGGCATCGCCCCACCCGGCGGCTCCGGCGGCCGGGCCGACCAGCAAGGCGTTCTTGTAGGTGCCGAACGTCACCGTGGCATCGGCCGTGACGTGCACCGACGTGGGCAGGGTCGCGCCATCGACGTCGACGCCCGAGGGCACGTCGACCGCGACGGTGCGGGGTCGCGTGCCGGCGATCCACTCGGCCCACTCGGCGGCGCGGCCGCTCAGCCCCGGCCGTGCGCCGATGCCGAAGAGCGCATCGAGGCAGTGACGCTGCTGCGAGGGCGCGTCGACGACCTGGGCACCGGCCGCCAGCGCGGCGTCCAGGCCGGCGGCGTGGGCCTTGTCGGGGTCGAGCAGGCACAGGTCGACCCGCACCCCGCCGTCGAGCAGGTGGGTCGCCGCGTACAGCGCGTCGCCGCCGTTGTCGCCCGGGCCGACCAGCATCACCAGCACCTCGCCGGCCGGGACGTGGTCGAGCGCGTCGGCGAGCCCGCGGGCCGCCCGTCGCATCAGCTCGCCGCTCGGCAGGCCGGCGGCGAGGGCGTGCTCGGCGGCCCGCACGTCGGCGACGGCGTGCGCCCTCAGCACTCGGCCACCACGAAGGCCGTCGCGACGATCGTGTCGTGCGAGATGGACAGGTGCGTCGTGGTGATGCCGAGCTCGGTCGCGCGGTCGAGAGCGGCGCCGGTCAGGGTCATGACGGGCGCCCCGACGGCGTCGGCGACGACCTCGATGTCCTGCCACGACATCCCCGCCGGCGCCCGGCACGCCTTGACGAAGGCCTCCTTCGCCGCGAAGCGTCCGGCCAGCGACTCGAGCGGCAGATCTGCCTCGGCCGCGGTGAACAGCCGGTCGCGCAGGGTCGGCGTCCGCTCGAGGGACGCCGCGAATCGGACCAAATCGACCACGTCCACCCCGATCCCGACGATTGCCATGCTGCTCAGCCTATCGTCGCCCCCACCACTGGCCGAGGGAGCGCCAGCGACCGAAGGCAGGCGTCCGCGCGAAGCGCGGCCGGCGCGAGGAACGAGCGACGGGAGCGGCGACGAAGGAGCCGCGCGCCCTATTCGACCGTGACCGACTTGGCCAGGTTGCGGGGCTGGTCGACGTCGTGACCCAGCTGGTCGGCGAACTCGGTGGCGAAGATCTGCAGCGGGACCGTCGCGACGAGCGGCTGCAGGAGCGTCGGCACCTTCGGCAGGCGGATGAGGTGGTCGGCGTAGGGCACCACGTCGTCGTCGCCGTCCTCGGCGAGCACGATCGTGCGGGCCCCACGCGCCCGGATCTCCTGGATGCTGCTGATGGTCTTCTCCTGCAGCTGGTCGCGCCCCTTGGGCGGTACGACCACGAACACCGGGAGCCCGTCCTCGACCAGCGCGATCGGGCCGTGCTTGAGCTCGCCGGCCGCGAAGCCCTCGGCGTGGATGTAGGCCAGCTCCTTGAGCTTGAGGGCCCCCTCGAGCGCGACGGGGTAGCCGACGTGGCGACCGAGGAACAGGATCGACCGCGACCCCGACAGGTCGGCAGCGAGCTTGCGCACCTGGTCGCCCTCGTCGAGCAGCCGCTGGATGCCCGCCGGCACCCGGTCGATCTCGGCGAGGATGCTGGCGATCTCGTCGCCGTACTTGGTGCCCTTGACCTGGGCCAGGTAGAGCGCCAGGAGGTAGCAGGCGACGACCTGCGACAAGAAGCCCTTGGTCGAGGCGACCGCGACCTCGGGACCGGCGTGCGTGTAGATCACCGCGTCGGACTCGCGCGGGATGGTGGAGCCGTTGGTGTTGCAGATCGACAGCACCCGAGCCTTCTGCTGACGGGCGTACCGGATGGCCATGAGGGTGTCCATCGTCTCGCCCGACTGGCTGATCGCGACCACCAGCGTGCTCTTGTCGAGGATCGGGTCGCGGTAGCGGAACTCCGAGGCCAGCTCGACCTCGCACGGGATGCGCGTCCAGTGCTCGATCGCGTACTTGGCGACGAGGCCCGCGTAGGACGCCGTGCCGCACGCGATGATGACGATGCGGTCGACCTCGCGCAGCTCGTCGTCGCTGAGGCGCATCTCGTCGAGCTGCAGCTGACCGGTCTGGGAGTGCCTGCCCAGCAGCGTGTCGGCGACGGCCTGGGGCTGCTCGTCCATCTCCTTGAGCATGAACCACTCATAACCGCCCTTCTCAGCGGCCGAGACGTCCCAGTCGACGTGGTACTCCTTGGTCTCGGCGGGAGCGCCGAAGAAGTCGGTGACCACGATCTCGTCGGGGGTGATCGTGACGACCTGGTCCTGGCCGAGCTCGACGGCGTCGCGGGTGTACTCGATGAACGCCGCGACGTCGGAGCCGAGGAAGTTCTCGCCGTCGCCGCGCCCGACCACCAGCGGCGAGTTGCGGCGCGCGCCGACGACGACGTCGGGCTGGTCGGCGTCGCAGATCACCAGCGTGAAGGCACCCTCGAGCCGCTGGCACACGGCGCGCACGGCGTCCGAGAGGTCGGGCGTGCCGGCGAGGACGTCGTGCAGGAGGTGGGCGACGACCTCGGTGTCGGTCTCGGAGACCAGCTCGTGCCCCGCTGCCTCGAGCTCGGCACGCAGCACCGCGAAGTTCTCGATGATGCCGTTGTGCACGACGGCGACGCGCCGCGTCTCGTCGAGGTGCGGGTGGGCGTTGACGTCGTTGGGGGCCCCGTGGGTGGCCCACCGGGTGTGGCCGATGCCCGTGTGGGTGACGGGAAGGGGTCGAGCCGCCAGCTCGGCGTCGAGGTTGAGCAGCTTGCCGGCCTTCTTGGCCGAGAAGATGGTGCCGTCGCCGACGAGCGCCACGCCTCCCGAGTCGTAGCCGCGGTACTCGAGCCGCCTGAGACCGCCCATGACGACGTCGAGGGCGGACCGCTGACCGACATATCCGACAATTCCGCACATGGGTCGAGTCTAACGGCGACGGCTCCGCGGCCGGGTCAGGCCGCCGTCGACCGGCGCGCGGGAGGCCCGCGTGCACCATTCGGACGACGGTGACGTGACAATGGTCGTCATGACCCGCGACCACTCCCCGTACGTCGAGCTCGAGAGGGCAGCGTGGGCCGGGCTCGCGGGCGACGCACCGCAGCCCCTCAAGCCGCACGAGGTCGAGCGCGTTCGGGGCTTCGGCGACGAGCTCGACCTCGAGGAGGTCCGCCAGGTCTACGTGCCGATGACGCAGCTCATCAGCATGCGCGTCCGCCTGGCCGGGGCTCTGTACGAGGCGACGGAGGAGTTCCTGCACGCACCGCAGTCGCGCCGCACGCCGTTCGTCATCGGCATCGCCGGCTCGGTCGCGGCGGGCAAGTCGACGACCGCGCGCCTGCTGCGCGAGCTGCTGGCGCAGTCCCCCGACCATCCCGTCGTCGAGCTGGTCACGACCGACGGGTTCCTGTTCCCGAACGCCGAGCTCGAACGACGTGACCTGCTGGGGCGCAAGGGATTTCCCGAGTCGTACGACCGCAAGGCGCTGCTGAGGTTCGTCATGGAGGTCAAGTCGGGCGTCGAGGTCGTCACCGCGCCCGTCTACTCGCACCTGACCTACGACCGCACCGACGAGGTCGTCACGGTCAAGGCACCCGACATCGTCATCGTCGAGGGCCTCAACGTGCTGGCCCCGGCACGGCCCCGAGGCGACGGGTCGCCGGGCCTGGCGGTCAGCGACTTCTTCGACTTCTCGATCTACGTCGACGCCTCCGGCAAGGATCTCCGCCGCTGGTACGTCGACCGCTTCCTCGCGCTGCGCAAGACGGCCTTCGCCGATCCCGAGTCGTACTTCCACCGCTACAGCTCGTTCACCGACGAGCAGGCCGTCGAGCGCGCCGGCGAGCTGTGGGACACGATCAACGCGCCCAACCTCAAGGAGAACATCGCCACCACGCGGGGCCGCGCCTCGCTCGTGCTGCGCAAGGGCCCCGACCACGCGGTCGACTGGGTCCGCCTCCGCAAGATCTGACCCCTCCCCAGGCGGCCCCGCCCGCCCCCTTTCCGCGAGTGGCGCAGTCTCGCGTATCTGAGACGGCGTTTCCCGCAGGAATGCGCCACTCGGGAGCCGTGAGGCGCCGCTCGCGCGACGTCAGATCGGCCGGACGTACTCGCCGGTCCAGGCCGTCTGACGAAAGCCCAGCCTCTCGTTGACGGCGATCATGTGCTGGTTGCTCGCGGCGTTCTCGGTCGTGACGCGCCGCCGCCCCTCCAGCAGGTCGGCCGAGGCCTGCATCGCGCGGATCTTCATCGCCAGCCCCAGGCCGTGGCCGCGGTGCTCGCGACGCACCAGGGTGTCCCACTGGTAGACCTCGACGCCGTCGCCGGCGAACGCCAGCTGGGTGTGGCCGGCGAGCCCGCCGCCCGCCGCTCGCGCCACCACGACCTGCATCTCGCGCCTGACGCGGACGAGGTCGGCCTCGTCCTTGCGCACGCGGGCGGCGTCCCAGTGCTCGTCCTCGAGCCCCGCGTCGCCGCTCGGCGCCTCGGACGTCAGCATGCGCCGCAGGTCGGCGTACTCGTCGACCCACTCGTCGGGGCAGGCTCCGCGCCAGGTCTCGAGCGCGTAGCCGGGTGCCACCTGCAGGGGTGGGAGCGTCGCCGGCAGCACGAGCTCGCGGACCGCGTCGAGGATGTCCAGCTCGAAGCCGTGTGCCTCGGCGAACCACCGGCCGGCATCGCCCTCGACGTCGACGGCCCACGCCGGCATCGAGAACGCCGTGGTACGGCCGTGCGACCGCGCGATGCCCAGCAGGTGGCTGAGCACCTGGGTGCCATGGCCCCGACGGCGGTGCTCCGGCGGCACGAAGACCTCGACGAAGGCGAACGCCGTGTTGTCGCTGAGCGGCATGACGCACCAGCCGGCCGCCACGGTGAGACCGGAGTCGTCGCGGCCGATCACCGCGACCTTGGTGCCGTAGGCGTCGTCGGTCAGGTTGACCCGCTTCTCGACCGCCAGCCACGGGGCATCGAACGGACGTCCCGACGAGCGGCGGTAGACGTCGTAGAAGGGCTCGAAGGATGCGGCATCGGCGAGGTCGACGACGCGGACCGTGGTCATGGGCCCAGCCTAGGACGCGCGCGAGTGGCGCGTTCGCGTCCCCGAGTGGCGCACTCTCGTGCGACACGCCGTCCCAGAATCACCGAACTGCGCCACTCGCGAGCCGTGGGGCGGGAGGCTCAGCGGCCGAGGGTGGTGCGGACGACGTCGGCGAGGTGCTGCGCGACGGCTGAGGCCTCTTCGTGGGTCGTGGCCTCGACCATGACGCGCACCAACGGCTCGGTGCCGGACTGTCGCAGCAGCACCCGCCCGGCGTCGCCGAGCCTGGCGCTGGCGATCGCGACCTCGCCCTGGAGCGTGGGGTCGGTGTCGGCCCGCGACTTGTCGACGTCGGGGACGTTGACCAGCACCTGGGGCAGGCGTCGCATGACGGACGCGAGCTGCGACAGCGACGACCCCGTCTGCTTCATGCGCGCCGCGAGGTGCGCCGCGGTGAGCACGCCGTCGCCCGTGGTGGCGTAGTCGCCCATGATGACGTGCCCCGACTGCTCGCCGCCCATGGAGAAGGCGCCGGCGCGCATCGCCTCGAGCACGTACCGGTCGCCGACCGCGGTCTGGATGACGGTGATGCCGGCAGCCTCGAGGGCCTGCACGAAGCCCAGGTTGCTCATGACGGTGGCCACGACGGTGTCGTCAGCCAGCCGGCCGGCGTCGCGGGCCGACAGCGCCAGGATCGCCAGGATGTGGTCGCCGTCGACGACCGCCCCGGTCTGGTCGACCGCCAGGCACCGGTCGGCGTCGCCGTCGAAGGCGAAGCCCGCGTCGGCCCCGTGCTCGACGACGGCCTTCTGCAGGTCGTCGAGGTGCGTCGACCCGCAGTTCTCGTTGATGTTGAGGCCGTCGGGATCGGCGTGGATCGCCACGACCGTGGCGCCCAGCTGCTCGAAGACCTCGGGCCCGACGCGGTGCGCCGCGCCGTTGGCGCAGTCGAGGACGACCGTGAGGCCGTCGAGACGGACCGGGGTGGAGTCGACCAGGTGCTTGACGTAGGCGGCGACGCCCGCGTGGCTGTCGCCGATGCGGCCGACGTCGGCCCCGATCGGCCGGTCCCACGGCTCCTCGAGACGCTCCTCGATGAGACGCTCGATGTCGTCGTCGAGCTTGAGACCGCCGCGCGCCAGGAACTTGATGCCGTTGTCGGGCATCGCGTTGTGGCTCGCCGAGATCATGACGCCCATGTCGGCGGCGAGGTGCGACGTCAGGTACGCGGCTCCGGGCGTCGGGACGATGCCGAGCCGGTGCACGTCGACCCCGGCAGATGCAAGACCCGCGACCACCGCGGCCTCCAGGAATTCTCCGGAGGCACGGGGATCGCGGGCCACGACTGCCGTGGGGCGCTGGTCGGCGAACGCACCGACCTCGCCCAGCACGTGGGCCGCGGCGACGGCGAGGTCGACGGCGAGCTCGGCGGTCAGGTCGCGGTTCGCGACCCCCCGAACGCCATCGGTGCCAAAGATGCGGCCCACGGTGGGATCAGCGCTTGCTGTACTGCGGCGCCTTGCGTGCCTTCTTGAGACCGGCCTTCTTGCGCTCCTTGATGCGCGAGTCGCGCGTCAGGAGTCCGGCCTTCTTCAGGGCGGGGCGGTTGGCCTCTTCGTCGATCTGGTTGAGCGAGCGGGCCACGCCGAGACGCAGGGCGCCGGCCTGACCGGTCATGCCGCCACCGGTGACGCGGGCGATGACGTCGAAACGATCCTGCAGACCGGTCTCGGCGAACGCCTCCTTCGCGATCTGCTGGTGCAGCTTGTTCGGGAGGTACTCCTCGAGCGGCTTGCCGTTGACGGTCCAGACGCCGGTGCCCGGCACGATGCGGACGCGAGCGATGGCCTCCTTGCGACGGCCCGTGGCAGCACCGGGGGCGATCGTCGCCGGCTTGCTGGAGGTCTCGGAGGCACCAGCGGACTCGGAGGTGTACGCGACACCCTCGGAGTTGGTCTGGAACTCGGTGGTCTCTTCGGTGGTGGCGGTCTCAGCCATGATGACGCTTACCTACTCTTTACTGGGAGATCTGCGTGATCTCGAACGGCTGGGGCTTCTGGGCGGTGTGCGGGTGCTCGGGGCCGGAGTAGACCTTGAGCTTCGTGATCAGCTGATCACCCAGACGGTTCTTGGGGAGCATGCCGCGGACCGACTTCTCGATGGCCTTGCGGGCGTCCTTGTCGAGCAGGTCACCGTAGGCGATGGACTTGAGTCCGCCCGGGTAGCCGCTGTGACGGTAGGCGAGCTTGTCGGTGCGCTTGTTGCCCGACAGGGCGACCTTCTCGGCGTTGACGATGATGACGAAGTCGCCACCGTCGACGTGCGGGGCGTAGGTCGGCTTGTGCTTGCCGCGCAGCAGCGTCGCAGCCTGGACGGCGAGACGGCCCAGGACGATGTCCTCGGCGTCGATGACGTGCCACTGACGGGTGATGTCAGACGGCTTGGGGCTGAACGTGCGCACGGCGTGACCTTCTCGTTCTTGGGGGTGGTGGCTGGTGATCTGCATCCAGCGATGCGGTGGTCGGCGCCCGGACTCGAACGGCTGGGCACAACGACACACTAGGTTAACCGGCCACGACCGAGAAGGTCAAAACGAGGTGCCGCGCGACGGGCCAGGACGGCCCCGGGACGGACCCACGTGAGGATGAGGCCCTCCTCACGTCTAGGTTGAGAGGAGACCGGCAACATCGCAGCCGCCCCACAACATCGCAGCCGCTTCGTTCCTTCACGTCACAGGAGACCCATCGTGACCGAGAACCACACCCTCACCGTCCGTGACAACCGTACCGGTGAGGAGTACGAGCTCCCCATCACCGACGGCACCGTGCGTGCCGGCGACTTCGCCAAGATCGGCAAGACCGACGACGAGCCGGGCCTGGCCGTCTACGACCCGGGCTTCACCAACACCGCCAGCACCCGCAGCGCCGTCACCTACATCGACGGCGACAAGGGCATCCTGGAGTACCGCGGCTACCCGATCGAGCAGCTGGCCGAGAAGTCGACGTACCTCGAGGTCGCGTACCTGCTGATCCACGGCGAGCTGCCGACGCGCGAGCAGCACGACCAGTGGGTGCACGAGATCACGTTCCACACCTTCGTGCACGAAAACCTCAAGTCGCAGCTGCAGGGCTTCCGCTACGACGCGCACCCCATGGGCATGCTGCTGTCGAGCGTCGGCGCGCTGTCGACGTTCTACCCCGAGGCCCGCAACATCAGCGATCCCCAGATCCGTCACGACCAGGTCGTGCGCCTGATCGCCAAGATGCCGACGCTCGGCGCCTGGTCGTTCCGCCACGCGCAGGGCAAGCCGTACGTATACCCCGACAACGATCTGACCTACACCGAGAACTTCCTCTCGATGCTGTTCAAGATGTCGGAGCAGAAGTACAACCCCGACCCGCGCCTGGCCAAGGCCCTCGAGGTGCTGTTCATCCTGCACGCCGACCACGAGCAGAACTGCTCGACCAACGCCGTCCGCTCGGTCGGCTCGAGCCAGGTCGACCCGTACTCGGCCGTCAGCGCCGGCATCGCGGCCCTCTACGGCCCGCTGCACGGCGGCGCCAACGAGGCCGTGCTCAAGATGCTCAAGCGCATCAAGGTGCCCGAGAACATCCCCGCGTTCATCGAGGGCGTCAAGAAGGGTGACGAGAAGCTCATGGGCTTCGGTCACCGCGTCTACAAGAACTTCGACCCGCGCGCCACGATCATCAAGAAGGCCGTCGACGACGTCTTCGAGGTCACCGGCGTCAACCCGCTGCTCGAGATCGCCCAGGAGCTGGAGCGCATCGCGCTGGAGGACGAGTACTTCGTCAGCCGCAAGCTCTACCCCAACGTCGACTTCTACTCGGGCCTGATCTACGAGGCGCTCCAGTTCCCGCCCGAGATGTTCACGGTGCTGTTCGCCATCCCGCGCACGTCGGGCTGGCTCGCGCAGTGGATCGAGCTGGTGGACGACAAGGAGCAGAAGATCGCCCGCCCCAAGCAGATCTACACCGGCGACCGTCGTCTCGACTTCACGTCGGCCGAGCAGCGCTGGTCCTGACCGACCTGTTCGACGCCCCCGTCCCGCCTCGGCGGGGTGGGGGCGTCGGCATTCACGGCTGCTTGACCGCCATGAACACCGCCGCGAGACGGTGGCCGGTTCCCCGCGTGCGCATCTCCGCGAACATGCCGTACCGGTAGCCGTCGTGCTCGCTGTTCGGGTACGTGAGGAACACGTCCGAGGTGCTGCCTCCGTCAGGCGCCCGGACAGAAGCCGCCTGCACGCACCGTCGATGCATCGTGCGCACCGACGGCACCCGTCCGAGCGACTCGTCCAGATCGCCCGGCAGGTGCTGGGCGTTGTCGCTGAACCACGCGGCGAGGTCGTCACAGGCATCGTCAGAGGTGCTCTGCGCGACGGTGCGCGACCATCCCGCGGCGTAGCGATCGCCGCCGGCGGGGCCCCGCTCGTCGGCCCCTGCGCCGCTGACGGCGACCTGGCCGCGCACCTCCTCGTAGTCGTCGCCGGCGACCTCGCTCAGCGCCTCGACGTCGTACCGCCACGCCGTCGAGCCGGCCCCGGGCGGCGAGACGCTCTGCAGGACGTCGGCGGGATCGCCGTCTCGCCCGGAGCACCCCGCGAGGGTGATGACCAGGACAGCTGCCAGTGGGACGACCGCCCGACCACGTCGTGTGTTCACGTGACCACTCTGCCGAACGCTCGCTCGCCCGGTCCGGACCGGGCGAGCATCGCCCGCGGACGGGCGTCCCGATAGCGTGACGTCGTGCGCCTGCGACTCGACCTGTCCTACGACGGGACCGCCTTTCGCGGCTGGGCCGTCCAGCCGGGCCTGCGCACCGTCCAGGGCGAGATCGAGACGGCCCTCGCCACGATCCTGCGGATCGAGCACCCTCCCCCGCTCACGTGCGCCGGCCGTACCGACGCCGGCGTGCACGCGCGCGGTCAGGTGGCCCACGTCGACCTCGACGACGTCGACCCGCCGACCCTCGAGCGGCGGCTTCGACGGCTGCTTCCCGACGACATCGGCCTGCGGTCGCTGTCGATCGCCCCGGACGGCTTCGACGCCCGCTTCGCGGCTCTCGAGCGCCGCTACGTCTACCGCCTGTGCGACTCCCCCGCCGGCCCCGACCCGTTGGTGCGCGGCACGGTCGTCGGGTGGCGCCGACCGCTCGACGTCGAGGCCATGAACGCCGCGGCCGCCCACCTGCTCGGAGAGCACGACTTCGCCGCCTTCTGCAAGCGCCGCGAGGGGGCGACCACCATCCGCACCCTGCTCGAGCTGACGGCTGTGCGCTCCGGCGACCTGATCGAGACCACCGTGCGCGCCGACGCGTTCTGCCACTCGATGGTGCGAGCCCTGATGGGCGCCCTGGTCGCCGTGGGCGAGGGGCGCTTCGAGCCCGCCTGGTCGGGCCGGGTGCTGGCCACGGCGGCCCGCGACGCCAGGGTCACCGTGATGCCCGCCCACGGGCTGGTGCTCGAGCAGGTCACCTACCCCGACGACGACGGCCTCGCCGCCCGCGCCGTGGCCGCACGACGGCGGCGCGACGCATGACCGTCCGCCTCCAGCCCCTCGACCCGCAGGCGTTCCGCGCGCTCGAGGCGGGCGATCGCGTCGTCGCCGAGCAGCTGATCGGCGCGCCCGTGCCCGACGAGTTCCAGGCACCTGTCGAGATCTGGACGTTCATGCTGCGGCTGCTGCGCGACGACCCGGCCCATGCCGACTGGCTCATGAACGCCGTGGTCGCCGAGGGCGTCATCGTCGGCAACGCCGGCTTCAAGGGCGCGCCGGTCGACGGCCAGGTCGAGCTCGGCTACCGCATCTCGTCCGCCCACCGCCGTCGCGGGCTCGCCGTGGTCGCGGTGACGCTGCTGCTCGACCGGGCGCGCCACGAGCCACTCGTCGACCGCGTCATCGCCCGCATCGCGCCAGACAACGAGGCCTCCGTGGGCGTCGTCACCAAGGCCGGCTTCGTCCCCGATGGCGAGTGGATGCATCCGCGCTGGGGCCGACAGCTGCAGTTCGTGCACCGCACCCCGTCGTCGTGAGGCCCCTGCCCTGCCACACTGGTGCCATGCCTGCCACGTGGGACGATCTGGTGGCCTTCGCCTCGACGCTGCCCGAGGTCGCCGAGTCGACGTCGTACGGCACGCCGGCGGTCAAGGTCGCCGGAAAGCTGATCGGACGCTTGCGCACCGAGTCCGACGGCCCGCTCGTCCTGCGCTGCTCCGCGAGCGACAAGGCCGCCCTGGTCGAGGGCGACGACCCGGCGTTCTTCACCACCTCCCACTACGACGGGTACGACTACGTGCTGATCGATCTCGACCAGGTCGACGCCGACGAGCTGTTCGAGCTGGTCGACGACGCCTGGCACCTCGTCGCCCCGGCGAGGCTCCGTGCCGAGCGTGACGCATGAGCGGCCTGCTCGCGGCGATCGCCGCCGTCGTCGCGCTGACCGCGACTCCCGTGACCCTGCCTCCGACCGCCGGTGTCGCCGACTACCAGCTCGGCGGGGCGTACCAGCCGGCCGCGAACGTGCAGATCGTGACCCGCGACCGGTCCGAGGCGCCCGCGCCCGGCCGCTACTCGATCTGCTACGTCAACTCGTTCCAGACCCAGCCCGGCACGTTGCGATGGTGGAGGGCCAAGCACCCCTCGCTGCTGCTGCGCGATGCCCGTGGGCGGCTCGTCCGCGATCCAGGCTGGCCCGACGAGGTGCTGCTCGACATCCGCACGCCCGCTCGCCGTGCGGCGGTCGCACGAGTCAACCGGGCCTGGTTCGACCAGTGCCAACGCCGGGGCTTCCAGGCGGTCGAGCCCGACAACCTCGACTCGTGGACGCGGTCGAAGGGCCTGCTCCGCAAGCGCCACGCCGTCAGCCTCGCCCGCCGGCTGGTCCGCGAGGCGCATGCCTCGGGCACGGCGATCGCCCAGAAGAACGCGCCACAGCTCAGCAGGCTCGGCCTGGGATTCGACTTCGCCGTCGCCGAGGAGTGCGAGGTCTACCGCGAGTGCGGTGCCTACACCCGCACGTACGGCACGCGGCTGATCGAGATCGAGTACTCCGACAACGGCCGACGGGCGTTCGCCCGCGCATGCGTCAAGCGGTCGGGCCATGCGTCGATCCTGCTGCGCGACCGCGACGTCGTGCCCCGCGGCTCGCGGCACCACGTGTCGCGCACCTGCTGATTCACGACCCGATGGCGGCCGAGATGACCTCGGTGCCCTCGTCGTCGGTGACGCGGAAGGCCGTGGCGTGATCCAGCAGCACCGACGAGCTCATGTCGCACACGATCTCGGTGCCGGCGACGCCGACGAACTCCCCCGCCTCACGGCTGGTGCCGTCGTCGGCGACGACCCACATGCGGAACCGCTCGCCCGCGGCCAGCCCGGAGGCCCGCAGCTTCACCTCGACCCCCCACGAGTGGTCGACCAGGCCTGCGGCGGCCGTGACGCCGGGTGCCGTCGTCACCTGGGGCACCGCGATCACCGTCGGGCCGGGGTCGTCACGCACGACGACGGCCGTGATGACGACCGCCGCGGCGACGGCGACCGCTGTCGCGGCCGCGCCCACAACACGACGTCGTCGGTGCGTCGCGCCGCCACGCCGCGGCAGCGCCTGTCGGATGCGCTCGTCGAGCCCTGGCGGCACCTCGCGCGACCACGCCGCGTCGGAGATGGTCTCGACGTCGACGGTGCGCAGCGCCCGCACCACGGGGCCGATCTCGGCCAGCTCGGCCGGGCAGGTCTCGCACGTCGCCAGGTGGAGGTCGACGTCGCGGCGCAGGCCCTCGTCGAGCTGACCCAGCGCGTAGGCACCGAGCGCCTCGCGCAGCTCGTCGTGGACGTTGCCGACGGACGTCATCGGTCGGTCACCATCTCGCTCGTCGCCTGCCTGAGCTGACGCAGCCCGTGGAACACGCGGCTGCGCAGCGTGCTGACCGACACGCCCAGGTCGGCGGCGACGTCGGCGTAGGAGCGGTCACGCAGGTACGTCTCGACGATCGCCGTCCGGTGGTCGTGACTGATCAGACCGAGCGCCCAGGTGACCAGGTCGGCGTCGGCGACGCCCGCGCTGTGGTCGCTCATGTGGTCCTTCCGGAGGTCGTGGACGAGCGCGGGCAGCTCAGCGGCCCGCCGGCGCGCGGTCAGGATGTCGGCGACGACGTTGCGCGCGATGGCGAACAGCCAGGTGCGCAGCGAGGCAGCGGCTGGATCGTAGCGGTCGCCGGCCCGCCAGGCCCGCACGATGGTCTCCTGCACGACGTCCTGGGCCGCGGCGTCGTCCGCGAGCCGGGCGAGGGCGTAGCGGTACAGCTCGGCGCCGTGCCGCTCGTACCCCTCCCGCGCCAGGGCGTCCGGCGCGAGACGTCCACCCTCGCCGACGTCGCGAGCAGGCCGGGCAGTCCGCCGTGAGACCACCAGCGCTGCTCCTCTGCGTCGACGAGGGTCGGACGTCACCCGGTCAGGGCGTGCGCAGCATCATCGGGGCTGCGCGATCGCGATGTCCGCGATGTCCTTGTCGAACTGTGCCACCTTCGTGAACTTGCCGCTCAGCAGATTGACGCGGTAGAGCGTCGCCGCGCCGCCGTTGGTGGGACGCAGCGAGGCGAAGCCGACGTTGTCGGCCGTGCGCGTGCCCGAGTTGGACCCGACCACGTCGAAGCCGGCGACGGGTCCCTGACGCGGCCCGAAGCGTCCGGAGACGAGCAGGTTGCCGGAGTTGGCCGGCACCTGCTGCACGACCTGGTCGCGGACCGTGTCGAGGTCGAACAGGGTCGTGCCGGACGACGGATCGTTGTCGCTGTTGGTGTACGCCGCGGCCGTCACGCCGGTGGCGACCGCTCCCTCGTAGTTGAGCGCTCCGTCGACGGCGGTCGTGGGCGCCTTCTGGCTCACGTCGTGGCGCAGGTTCTGACCGGTGTCGCTGATGATGCGCAGCCGGTCGGCGGCGGGGTTGAAGTCGACGCCGAAGTGCGTGCCCTCGAGCGGGACGCTCAGCTGCGAGGCCTTGCGGACCTTGCCGTCGGCCCGGTACACGACGTAGATGCCGCCCTTGTTGCCCACGCCGTAGATCTTGTGATCGGCCGGACGCTCGTCGATGCCGACCAGCCGGGTGTCGCCCGACAGGCCCTTGGCCTGTCCGAGCGCCTTGGTGCGCTTGCCCGTGGTCAGGCTGAAGACCGTGAGGTTCTTGCCGTTCGACGACAGGCCGATGGCCGTCTTGGGGACCGTGGCTGCCTCGGCCGAGCCGATCGCGGCCAGGCCGCTGCCTGCCGTGAGGGCCGTGACCGCTCCGAGAGCGACGAGATGACGTGTTCGCTGGCGCATGAGTTCCTCCGATGTCCGGGACGGCGACGGTGCCGGCCTCACAGGGGTATACCCAGCAGACAGCGTCCGCGTTGACGATCCGCTGAACTTTCTCGACGCGCGCACTGCGAGACTGGCGGCGTGGCAGACCACTACTTCGATCCGGCTCCGGCCAGCGACGACCGCCGCCACGAGGTGACCGCTGTCGTGTGGGGCCGTGAGCTGACGTTCACCACCTCGAGCGGCGTGTTCTCGCACGACGGCCTCGACAAGGCGACGGCGGTGCTGCTGCGCACCGGCACGGCCCCGTCCGGCGGCACGGTGCTCGACCTCGGCTGCGGCTGGGGGCCCATCGCGTGCTCCATCGCCTCGGCGTCCCCGGCCGCGACCGTCTGGGCGGTCGACGTCAACGAGCGGGCCCTCGAGCTGACTCGGCTCAACGCCGAGCACCTGGGCGTCGAGGTGCACGCCGCCCTGCCCGCCGAGGTGCCGACGGACGTGGTGTTCGACCAGATCTGGTCGAATCCGCCGATCCGCGTCGGCAAGCAGGCCCTGCACGAGCTGTTGCTGCTGTGGCTCCCACGGCTGGCGCCGGGCGGGACGGCGCTGCTCGTCGTGGGCAAGAACCTCGGCTCGGACTCGCTGCAGCGCTGGCTGGTCGACCAGGGCTGGCCCACCGCGCGCCTCGGCAGCGAGAAGGGCTTCCGCGTCCTGGAGGTGCGTCGGGCGTCCTGACGCACGAACGCCCGCCACCAGACGGTGACGGGCGTGCGTGGTGCGGCTGGGACTACTTGGCCTCGGTGGCCTCGTCGTCGGTCGAGCTCTCGACCGTCTCGGCCGCCTCGGGGGCGTCCTCGGTGGCCTCGACCACGTCGACGTCGGTTCCGAGGTCGTCGGACGGAGCGTCCTCGGGATCGACGGCTGGCGTCTGCTCGGCCTCGACCGGAGCGGCCGGGGCGGTGGCGGACTTCTTCGGCGTCTGGTTCTGCGCGCCGAAGGCCTTGGCCTCCACGATCTCGATGACGGCCATGGGGGCGTTGTCGCCCTTGCGCGGCGCGACCTTCGTGATGCGCGTGTATCCGCCGGGACGGGTCGCCATGGCGGGACCGATCTCGGTGAACAGCGTGTGCAGGATGCTCTTGTCACGGATGACCTTGACGACCTGGCGGCGGTTGGCCACCGTGTCGTTCTTGGCCTTGGTGATGAGCGACTCCGCGTAGGGGCGCAGACGGCGGGCCTTGGCCTCCGTCGTGGTGATCTTGCCGTGCTCGAACAGGTTCTGCGCGAGGTTGGCCAGGATCAGGCGCTGGTGAGCCGGGCTACCGCCGAGGCGGGGTCCCTTGGTGGGGGTGGGCATGGTTGGTCTCCAGAATCAATCGGGCTGGGTTGCCGTGGTCGTGCAGTACGTCAGTACTGCTCGTCCTCGGCGAAGCTGGCGTCGTCGTCGTACGCGTCGATGGCCGCGGACGGGTCGAACCCGGCCGGGCTGTCCTTGAGCGCCAGACCCATCTCGCTGAGCTTGGCCTTGACCTCGTCGATCGACTTCGAACCGAAGTTGCGGATGTCGAGCAGGTCCTGCTCCGAGCGCGTGATGAGCTCGCCCACGGTGTGGACGCCCTCGCGCTTGAGGCAGTTGTACGACCGCACCGTGAAGTTGAGGTCCTCGATCGGCAGGGCCAGGTCGGCAGCGAGCTGCTCGTCGACCGGGCTGGGACCGATGTCGATGCCCTCGGCCTCGACGTTGAGCTCGCGGGCCAGACCGAACAGCTCGACCAGGGTCGAGCCGGCCGACGCGATGGCGTCGCGCGGGAGGATCGACTTCTTGGTCTCGACATCGATGACGAGCTTGTCGAAGTCGGTGCGCTGCTCGACGCGGGTGGCCTCGACCTTGTACGTCACCTTCAGCACCGGCGAGTAGATCGAGTCGACCGGCATGCGGCCGATCTCTTCGTCGCCGGACTTGTTCTGCACGGCCGAGACATAGCCGCGGCCACGCTCGACGACGAGCTCGATCTCGATCTTGCCCTTGGCGTTGAGCGTCGCGATGTGCAGGTCGGGGTTGTGGACCTCGACACCGGCGGGAGGCTGGATGTCGGCGGCGGTGACGCTGCCCTCACCCTCCTTGCGCAGGTACATCACGACGGGCTCGTCGTTCTCGGACGAGACGACGAGCTCCTTGAGGTTCAGGATGATCTCGGTGACGTCCTCGGTCACGCCGGGGATCGTGGAGAACTCGTGGAGCACGCCGTCGATCTTGATCGAGGTGACGGACGCACCCGGGATCGACGAGAGCAGCGTGCGACGCAGCGAGTTGCCGAGGGTGTAGCCGAAGCCGGGCTCGAGGGGCTCGATGACGAACCGCGAACGGAACTCGTCGACGACCTCTTCGGACAGGGCGGGGCGCTGGGCGATCAGCATGGGTTTCTTCCTTTCCGGACCGACCTCTATTTGAAGGCCCGGGTCGCGCGCCGGCCACCCGTGGGGGTGGCCGGCGCAGGGGGGATCAGATCTTGGAGTAGAACTCCACGATCAGCTGTTCCTGGATCGGAACCGTGATCTGCTCGCGGACGGGCCGCGAGTGGACGAGGATGCGACCGCGGTCGGGCGCGACGTCGATCCAGCCGGGGACGGTGTCCTTGTCGTGGGTCTCACGCGCGACGATGAACGGCGTGGTCTCCAGCGACTTGGGCTTGACGTCGATGATGTCGTGCTTGCTCACCTGGAACGACGGGATGTCGGTCTTGACGCCGTTGACGATGAAGTGCCCGTGGTTGACGAGCTGCCGGGCGTGACGACGCGTGCGGGCGAAGCCGGCACGGTAGACGACGTTGTCGAGACGCGACTCCAGGATCTGGAGCAGGTTGTCGCCGGTCTTGCCGGGGCGACGCGAGGCGAGCTCGTAGTACTTGCGGAACTGCTTCTCGAGCACTCCGTAGGTGTAGCGCGCCTTCTGCTTCTCGAGCAGCTGGTTGCGGTACTCCGACTCCTTGACGCGCGCACGGCCGTGCTGGCCGGGAGGGTAAGGACGCTTTTCGAATGCAGCGTCACCACCGACGAGGTCGATGCCGAGACGGCGCGACTTCTTGGTGAGAGGTCCGGTGTAACGGGCCATGGTTGATAACTCCTAGGACTGTGTCTGATTCAGGGCAGCGACGTCAGAGACGACGGTGCTTGGGGGGACGGCAGCCGTTGTGGGGGCTGGGGGTCACGTCGGAGATGGTGCCGACCTCGAGGCCGACTCCGCTCAGCGACCGGATCGCCGTCTCGCGGCCCGAACCGGGGCCCTTCACGAAGACGTCGACCTTCTTCATCCCGTGCTCCATGGCCTGACGACCGGCCGACTCGGCGGCCATGCCGGCCGCGAACGGGGTCGACTTGCGCGAGCCCTTGAATCCGACGGTTCCGCCGGAGGCCCACGAGATCACGGCGCCCGTGGGGTCCGTGATGGTCACGTGGGTGTTGTTGAACGTGCTCTTGATGTGGGCTTCACCCGCGGCGACGTTCTTCTTTTCCTTGCGGCGGACCTTCTTGCCAGCTGACTTAGGAGGCATGCGCTATCACTTCTTCTTTCCGGCGACGGTGCGCTTGGGGCCCTTGCGGGTGCGCGCGTTGGTCTTGGTGCGCTGGCCACGGACGGGCAGGTGCGCACGGTGACGACGGCCCTGGTAGCTGCCGATCTCCATCTTGCGGCGAATGTCTGCCGTGACCGTGCGACGCAGGTCGCCCTCGGTCTGGTAGTTCGCTTCGATGTGATCGCGGAGCGCTACGAGGTCGTTGTCGTCGAGCTCGTGGACTCGCTTGTCCGGGCTGATGCCGGTTGCCGCGAGGGTCTCGGTGGCGCGGGTGCGGCCGATTCCGAATACGTACGTGAGTGCGATCTCGATGCGCTTTTCGCGCGGGAGGTCGACTCCTACGAGGCGTGCCATCTAGGCAGTTCCTTCCATTGTGCGAGGTGTGGTCATCCGATGCGTCCCGGTTGCCTCCCAAGTCAGATGACCTGGAACCGGGCCCCGGCCTACGCTTCCGGGGGTGACCCGCCGCGGCCAGCCGTGTGGCTGTCTTCGACGGGAGCGATCAGATGTTGCGTGCTGCTGTTGCTGTGAAGCCGATGTGTCTGTTCAGCCCTGGCGCTGCTTGTGCCGCGGGTTCTCGCAGATCACCATGACGCGGCCGTGGCGACGGATCACCTTGCACTTGTCACACATCTTCTTCACGCTCGGGTTGACCTTCATCGAGATTCTCTCTCTTGGGGATCGATGCGTGGATGTTGAGGTGTAGCGGGACTTACTTGTAGCGGTAGACGATGCGACCGCGGGAGAGGTCGTACGGCGAGAGCTCGACCACGACCCGGTCCTCGGGGAGGATGCGGATGTAGTGCTGACGCATCTTGCCGCTGATGTGCGCGAGAACCTTGTGACCGTTGGCCAGCTCCACACGGAACATCGCGTTGGGAAGAGCCTCGACCACGGCACCTTCCATCTCGATGACGCCTTCTTTTTTCGCCATGACCTCTTCTTTGGTTGCACTGCATGTGATGTCACGTGATGATGTGTTGCTCCGGCCGGGACGCACCCCGCACACCGCCGGAGCGGGTGCCGTGACATGGGTGAGCAGACCTGAAAAGGCCGACTCCCGATTCTACGCCCTCGGGGCCGGCAGACTCAAATCGCCCCCGGCTGCGCCAGGCATCACGACGGCGGGCGGAACTCGGTCTGGCCGGGACCGTACCGGTCGATCAGGCGCGACAGGACGATCGCGGTCTCGGTGCGGTCGACGCTGGCCGTCTCCTCCCGCACGCGCTCGAGCGCCCGTTCGAGGTCACGCACGTCCTTGGCGACGATGTGCAGGATCGCGTCGGCGGCACCCGAGACCGTGGCGGCCGCGTGCACCTCCGGCACCCGGCTGAAGGCGTCGCGCAGCCGGTCCGGGGAGATGGTGCCCTGGCAGTGCACCTCGACGTAGGCCTCGGTCGTCCATCCGAGCAGCTGCGGGTCGAGGATCGCGGTGAACCCGGCGATGACACCGTCCTCGACCAGCCGGTCCATCCGGCGCTTGATGGCCGGCGACGACAGGCCGATCCGGTCGCCGATCGCCGCATAGCTGGCGCGGCCGTCCTCGAGCAGGCATCCGATGAGCTGACGGTCGAGATCGTCCATGCACACAGTCTCGCAAGAAATCGCCGCTGGGACGACACAAGCGCAAGAAATGACCGCAGGAACGGCGATTTCGGATTCGTTGACGGCGCAGGGCCGCGCCTAGTGTTGGTCATCGTGCAGAGTCACTGCCTGAGCTCACCCCCGGAGGCCTCACCTTGACCGTTCTCGACACCCGCGCCACCGCCGCCCCGCACCACCAGGCCGACCGCCTGAGCCGCACCCGGCACTACCTGATGTGCACGCCCTCCCACTTCGAGGTCACGTACGCCATCAATCCCTGGATGGACGTCGAGAACCCCGTCGACACCGCGCGCGCCCGGCTGCAGTGGGAGGTGCTGCGTCAGACGTACCTGAGCCTCGGCCACCGCGTCGACCTGATCGACCCGCTGCCGGGCCAGCCCGACATGGTCTTCGCCGCCAACGGCGGCCTGGTCATCGGCCGCCGCGCGTACGGCGCCAAGTTCCGCTTCGCCGAGCGCGCGGCCGAGGGCGGGGCGTACGCCTCGTGGCTGACCGAGCACGGCTACGAGGTGGTCGAGCCGTCGCGCACCAACGAGGGCGAGGGCGACTTCCTGGCGCTGGGATCGATGATCCTTGCAGGCACGGGCTTCCGCACGTCGCTCGAGGCGCACATCGAGGCCGCCGACGCCCTCGACCGTCCGGTCGTCTCGCTCGAGCTGGTCGATCCCCGCTTCTACCACCTCGACGTGGCGATCGCGGTGCTCGACGACGGGCACGGCTCCGCCCCCGCCGACATCGCCTACTACCCCGGCGCCTTCAGCCGGCACAGCCAGCGGACGCTCCGCGACCTGTTCCCCGACGCGATCCTGTGCTCGGAGGCCGATGCCCTCGTGCTGGGCCTCAACGCCGTCAGCGACGGACGCCACGTCGTCCTGCCGTCGGCCGCCACCGCGCTGGCGACCGACCTCCGGCAGCGCGGGTACACGCCCGTGCCGGTCGACCTCGGCGAGTTCGTCAAGTCCGGCGGCAGCGTCAAGTGCTGCACGATGGAGCTGCACCGCTGAGGCCCGCCGACTCCCGCTCGCGGACGATCTGAGCCCATCGAGTCACACGAGCCCCATCTGTCACGTAGAGTGTCGGCGTGTCGCAGTCTCGGATCGCACTCGTCGTGCTATTTTTCGCCGCCCTCCTGGTGCCAGTGGCTCCTGCTCACGCGGCGTCGACCGTCCTCTGCACGACCTACACGGGGTGCAGCAACCAGGGGTACTCGCACGCGGGCTACGCGTCGGCCAAGGGCACCAGCTACTGGGGCATGTACACGGGCACCAACTGCACCAACTACGTCGCCTACCGGCTCATCACCACCAACGGCCTGTCGACCAAGCGGCCCGCGCCCGGCGTCGGCAACGCCCGCGACTGGGGCACCGCGATGGCCTCGGTGACCAATGCGACGCCCGCCGTCGGCGCCGTCGCGTGGTGGGGCAAGACCGGCAACCACGTCGCGTACATCGAGAAGGTCGTCTCCAGCAGCGAGATCTGGGTCTCGGAGTCCAACTGGAGCGGTGCCTTCGACTGGCGCAAGATCACCAAGTCCGGCGGCGGCTGGCCCGACGGCATCATCCACTTCACGCCTCCGGCGCCCGTCAGCTCCACGCAGCCGGCGATCGTCGGCTCCCCGACCGTCGGCGCCGCCGTCACCGCGTCCACCGGCACCTGGAACCCGGCGCCTGCGAGCTTCCAGTACCAGTGGATGCTCGACGGTGCGCCGCTGACCGGCGCGACCGCCAAGACCTACACGCCGACGCCGGTCACCGCCTACCGCAACCTCACGGTGCAGGTCAGCGGCATCCGGACGGGATCGGCCACCGTGCGGGCCGTCTCGCCGCCGGCTGTCGTCGCGCCTGGCACCCTCACGGCCTCCCGACGCCCGGTGGTCACCGGCACCGCCAAGATCGGGCAGCGCCTCAGTGCGACGGGCGGCACCTGGTCGCGCACGGACGTGGCGCTGACCTACCAGTGGTTCTCGGGTGCCAACTCGATCGCCGGCGCCACCAGTGCCACCTACGCGGCGCAGGCAGCCGACGTGGGTCAGCCGCTGACGGTCCGGGTCACCGCGAGCCGCGCGGGCTTCACCCCCGCGACCTCGACGTCGGCCTCCACGGCCTCCGTCGCTGGCGGCACGCTGGTCCGCAGGTCCGGCCCATCGGTGACGGGCACCCCGCGGGTCGGTGCGCCCCTGACCGCCTCGCCGGGCACGTGGTCACCGGCGGCCACCACGACCTTCCAGTGGTACGCCGACGGACGGGCCGTCGCCGGCGCCACCGCACAGACCTTCCGGCCGACCGCCCGCGAGCGTCGCGCCACCATCACGGTGCGCGTGACGGCTCGTCGTGCCGGCTACACCTCCGCGACTGCCACCTCCGCGGCGACGTCGGCCGTCGGCACCGGGCGCATCGACGTCGCCAAGGGCCCGCGCATCGCCGGGTCGCCGAGCGCCGGTGCCGTCCTGACGATCGACCCGGGCACCTACTCCCCTGCCAACGCCTCGGTGCGCTATCAGTGGATGCGCGACGGCAAGGCCATCAGCGGGGCGACCAGCCGTACGCGCAAGGTGTCGCCCGGCGACGTCGGGCGCCGGCTGTCCGCCACCGTCACCTACAAGGTGTCGGGCTACTCGGCCCGCACCGTCACGACCGCCGCCGCGCGCAGGACGCGGTCGGCCGCCACGCTCTCGGTCAAGGCCACCTCGCCGGCCGCCGGCCGCGTCGCGCTCACGATCCGCGTCAAGGGTGCCGGCGGCGTCGTGCCGACCGGATCCGTGTCGGTCGTCGACCCGGCCGGTCGCACGCGCACCGCCAAGCTCGTCAAGGGCAGAACGGTCCTCACGGTGACCGGGCAGCCCACCGGACGACAGACCTACCGCATCACCTACGGCGGATCGTCGACCGTCGCCACCGGCACCAAGACCAAGTCCGCGACGGTGCGCTGAGGCACCACCCGGCCGTCAGGCCTCGGAGTCGAACAGCACCTTCCAGGAGCCGTCGACCTGCTGCACCTGCCACGTCTGGTCGTCCTCGTCGGTGCCGAGGTCGACCGTGACGGTCGCGCTGCCATCGACCGGTTCGTCGGCCGACAGCTCGATCGCGTCGAGGTCGACCCCGTCGGCGGCGTAGTCACCCTTGAGCGTGCCGATCATCTCGCAGTCGATGTCGTCGGGCGTGACCACGACGCTCTTCACGTCGGTGCAGCTGCCCTTCTCGAGCGCGGCCATGAGGTCGCTCACGGCGCCCTCGGGGCTGCCTGAGCCCGCCCCGCCTCCTGAGCCGCAGGCCGCGACCAGCAGCAGCGCAGCACTTGCGACGAGGAGCCTCATGACGTCAGTCTCCCCCATACGGCACGCCGAGCGCAGCAAGACGCTCCCGACCACCGTCGAGGGACGTCAGCACCCACGTGCCGGTGTCGGTGAGGGTGAAGGTGTTCTCGACGTGCGCCGACCACGAGCCGTCGGTGGTCACGACCGTCCAGTCGTCGGCCAGCGTGCGGGTGCTGCCGGTGCCCAGGGTGACCATGGGCTCGACCGCCAGGGCCAGACCCTCGACCAGCTTGGCGCCGCGACGCGGGCGCCCGTAGTTGGGCACGTCGGGCGGCTGGTGCATCGCGGAGCCGATGCCGTGGCCCGTGTAGCCCTCGACGATCCCGTAGTCGCCCGCGGCGACGACCGAGGTCTCGATCGCGTGGCTGATGTCGCCGACCCGGCCGCCGAGCGCCGCCGCCGCGATGCCGGCCCACATGGCGTCCTCGGTGGCCTGCAGCAACGCGGTGATCTCGTCGGGGACCTCGCCGACCGCCACCGTGATCGCGGCATCGCCGTGCCAGCCGTCGACGATCGCGCCGCAGTCGATCGAGATGATGTCGCCGTCGCGCAGCACCCGCGAGCCCGGCATGCCGTGCACGACCTCGTCGTTGACCGACGTGCAGATGACACCCGTGAACCCGCCCTCGCCGGACGGGCCGTGGGCGCCGTAGTTCAGGAAGTTCGAGGTGGCGCCGGACGCCACGATGTGCTCGTGCGCCATGGCATCGAGCTCACCCGTGGTGACGCCCGCCCGGGCCTCGCGCCGCAGCAGCTCGAGCGTGTGTGCGACCACCAGCCCGGCGGAGCGCATCGAGGCGATCTGGTCGGGCGTCTTGATCTCGATGCCGCGGTCGAACATCAGGTGACCGGGGCTAGGACGGCAGGACGGCGTCGATGCGCCGAGCGACCTCGTCGACCTCGCCCACACCGTCGACCTCGAACAGCAGGCCCCGCGATCCGTAGACCTCGAGCAGCGGTGCGGTCTCCGCCGTGTAGACCTCCTGGCGGTGCCGGATGACCTCTTCGGTGTCATCGGCCCGGCCACTGGTCTCGGCGCGCTTCAGCAGCCGCTGGATGAGCTCTTCGGGGTCGACCACGAGCTCGATGACGCCGTCGAGCCTCTGCCCGAGCTCGGCGAGGATCGTGTCGAGCTTCGCGACCTGGTCGACCGTGCGCGGGTAGCCGTCGAGGATGAAGGCGTCCTTGGCGTCGTCCTGGGCCAAGCGGTCCTTGACCATCGCGTTGGTGACCTCGTCGGGCACGTACTCGCCGGCGTCCATGTAGCGCTGCGCCGTGCGGCCCAGCTCGGTCTGGTCGCGGACGTTGGCCCGGAAGATGTCACCCGTCGAGATGTGCGCCCCACCGATGCGCTCGGCCAGGCTGACGGCCTGCGTTCCCTTGCCCGCCCCGGGCGGACCCATGATGAGGAGTCGCATTTACTTGAGGAACCCTTCGTAGTTGCGCTGCTGCAGCTGGCTCTCGATCTGCTTGACGGTGTCGAGGCCGACGCCGACGATGATGAGCAGCGTGGTGCCGCCGAACGGGAAGTTCTGGCTGGCACCGATCGCAGCGATCGCGATCATCGGGATCAGGGCGATCAGGCCGAGGTACAGCGCACCCGGTGCGGTGATGCGGCTGAGCACGTAGCCCAGGTAGTCCTGCGTGGGCCGTCCGGCGCGGATGCCCGGGATGAAGCCGCCGTACTTCTTCATGTTGTCGGCGACCTCCTCGGGGTTGAACGTGATCGAGACGTAGAAGTACGTGAAGAACACGATCAGCATGAAGAACGTGGCCATGTAGAGCGGGTGGTCGCCCTTCACGAAGTTGTCGTTGATCCACGTGGCCCACGGGGCGCCCGAGTTGAACTGCGCCATCAGGGCCGGCAGGTACATCAGGCTCGAGGCGAAGATGACCGGGATGATGCCGGCCTGGTTGACCTTGAGCGGGATGTACGTCGACGAGCCGCCGAACATGCGGCGTCCCACCATGCGCTTGGCGTACTGCACGGGGATGCGGCGCTGGGCCTGCTCGATGAAGATCACCGCGGCCACGATGACCAGGCCGATCGCGATGACGGCCACGAAGGTCGCCCAGCCCTTGGTCTGCTTGATCTGCCACATGGCCCCGGGGAACGTCGCGACGACCTGGGTGAAGATCAGGATCGACATGCCGTTGCCGACTCCACGGTCGGTGATCAGCTCGCCGAGCCACATGATCACGGCCGTGCCGGCGACCATCGTCAGCACGATCAGCAGGAACGACAGGATGCTGTCGGGGTTGTAGAGCAGCGGACGACCCTGCTCGGCGCCGCCGAACAGGTTGCCGCTGCGAGCCAGCGCGACGATGCCGGTGGCCTGCAGGATGGCCAGCCCCAGCGTCAGGTAGCGCGTGTACTGCGTGATCTTGGTCTGCCCGGCCTGGCCCTCCTTCTTGAGGGCCTCCAGACGCGGGATCACCACGACGAGCAGCTGCAGGATGATGCTCGCGGTGATGTAGGGCATGATGCCCAGCGCGAACACCGTCAGCTGCAGCAGCGCGCCGCCGGAGAAGACGTTGATCAGCGCGAACAGGCTGCTGTTCTCACCCGACGAGGCGGCCGTGACGGCGGCCTGGACGTTGCCGACGTTGATGCCCGGTGCGGGCATCGTCGAACCGAGTCGAAACAGGACGATGACGAACAGGACGAAGAGGATCTTCTTCCGCAGGTCGGGCGTCCGGAAGGCGTGGACGAAGGCGCTGAGCACCGTGATCCTCCTCGTGCACGTGGCGTGCGTGGGTAGAACGGACAAAAGCGGGCTCTCGCCCGCGGTGTGACTCTAACAGCCACCGAGAACGGCGGGACCCTCCGATCGGAGGATCCCGCCGTTCATGGGGTCACAGCACGGTGGTGGACCCGCCGGCTGCTTCGATCTTGCTCTTGGCCGAGGCGGAGAACTTGTCTGCCGTGACCTGGACCTTGACCGAGATCTCGCCCTGGCCGAGGACCTTGACGGGACGGCCCTTGCGGACCGCGCCGTTGGCGACCAGCGACGCGACGTCGATGTCACCGCCATCGGGGTAGAGCTCGGCGATGCGGTCCAGGTTCACGACCTGGTACTCCTCGCGGAACGGGTTCTTGAACCCCTTCAGCTTCGGCAGACGCATGTGGATGGGAACCTGTCCACCCTCGAAGCCGGCAGGAACCTGGTAGCGGGCCTTGGTGCCCTTGGTTCCGCGTCCGGCCGTCTTTCCCTTGGAGCCCTCACCGCGACCCACGCGGGTCTTGGCGGTCTTGGCTCCGGGGGCGGGGCGCAGGTGGTGCAGCTTGAGCGCCATGTCAGTTAACCTCCTTGACGTCCACGAGGTGCGGGATGGACTCAGCCATGCCGCGGAGCTCGGGACGATCCTCGACGACCACCACGTCGCCGATCTTCTTGAGACCGAGCGAGCGCAGGGTGTCGCGCTGGTTCTGCTTGCGTCCGATGCCGGACTTGGTCTGGGTCACCTGGAGCTTGGCCATCAGACACCCGCCCCGGCGTCAGCCTTGGCCTTGGCCTCGGCGATGCCTTCCTTGCCGGCGCGCAGCAGGGCCGCCGGAGCGACCTGCTCGACCGTCAGGCCACGACGCGATGCGACGTCCTCGGGCGACTCGAGCAGGCGCAGGGCCGCCACGGTCGCGTGGACGATGTTGATCGCG
Source organism: Aeromicrobium endophyticum (assembly GCF_003586285.1). Taxonomy (GTDB): domain Bacteria; phylum Actinomycetota; class Actinomycetes; order Propionibacteriales; family Nocardioidaceae; genus Aeromicrobium; species Aeromicrobium endophyticum. Next base: position 338,457 of record NZ_QUBR01000001.1, read on the forward strand.
TTGGACGAGCCCAGCGACTTGCTCAGCACGTCGTGGACGCCAGCAGCCTCGAGCACGGCGCGCACCGGGCCACCGGCGATCACGCCGGTACCGGGCGATGCCGGGCGCAGGAACACGACGCCAGCCGCCTTCTCGCCCTGCACGGGGTGCGGGATGGTGCCCTGGATGCGCGGGACGCGGAAGAAGGACTTCTTGGCCTCTTCGACGCCCTTGGCGATCGCGGTGGGAACTTCCTTGGCCTTGCCGTAGCCGATGCCGACCTGACCATCGCCGTCGCCGACGATCACCAGGGCGGTGAAGCTGAAGCGACGACCACCCTTGACGACCTTGGCGACACGGTTGATCGTGACGACCTTCTCGATGTACTGCGACTTCTCGGCGCCGCGACCGTTGTCACGGCCCCGTCCGCCTCCGCCTCCGCGGCGCTGCTGCCCGCTCATGCGGCACTCCTCACGATTGAGTAAATGTCTGTGGTGATGGTCATCAGAACTCCAGTCCGCCCTCGCGAGCGCCGTCGGCCAGAGCCGCGACCCGTCCCGCGTACTTGTTGCCGGCGCGGTCGAAGACCACGGTGGCGACACCGGCAGCCTTGGCGCGGTCGGCCACGAGCTCGCCGACGCGCTTGGCCTTGGCCGTCTTGTCGCCGTCGAGCCCGCGCAGGTCGGCCTCCATGGTCGACGCCGATGCCAGCGTGTGTCCCTGGAGGTCGTCGACGACCTGGGCCACGAGGTGCTTGTTGGAGCGCGTGACGACGAGACGCGGACGCTCGGCCGATCCGTGGATCTTCTTGCGACCGCGGATCTGGCGACGCAGACGCGATGCCGTACGACCCTTGACGCTCTTGTTGTGCCTGATCGAGATAGCCATGGACTACTTACCAGCCTTTCCGACCTTGCGACGAACGTGCTCGCCGGCGTAACGGACACCCTTGCCCTTGTAGGGCTCGGGCTTGCGAATCTTGCGGATGTTCGCGGCGACCTCGCCGACGGCCTGCTTGTCGATGCCGATGACCGAGAACGCGGTCGGCTTCTCGACGGCGAACGTGATGCCCTCGGGGGCCTTCACGACGACCGGGTGGCTGAAGCCGAGTGCGAACTCGAGCTCGGTGGGGCCCTTGAGCGCGACGCGGTAACCGACGCCGACGATCTCGAGCTTCTTCTCGTAGCCCTCGGTGACGCCGACGACCATGTTGCTGATCAGCGTGCGCGAGAGGCCGTGGAGGGCCTTGCTCTTGCGCTCGTCGTTGGGACGCTCGACCGACAGCACGCCGTCCTCGGCCTTGGCGACCGTGATCGGCTCGGCGACGGTGTGCGTCAGCTCGCCCTTGGGACCCTTGACGCGGACGTCCTGGCCCTCGATGGTGACCTCGACGCCTGCCGGGATCGTGACTGGAATCTTGCCGATGCGTGACATGTGTTCAGGCCCCTCTCACCAGACGTAGGCGAGGACTTCTCCGCCTACGCCCTTCTGGTTGGCCTGGCGGTCCGTGAGCAGACCCTGGCTGGTCGAGATGATGGCGACGCCGAGGCCGCCGAGCACCTTGGGCAGGCCGGTCGACTTCGCGTACACGCGAAGGCCCGGCTTGCTGATGCGGCGGATGCCGGCGATCGAGCGCTCGCGGTGCGGGCCGTACTTGAGGGTGATCGTCAGCGTCTTGCCGACCTCGCCCTCCTTGGGCTCGGCCACGTCGATCGAGGTGATGTAGCCCTCCTGCTTCAGGATCTCGGCGACGCCGGCCTTCAGCTTGGAGTAGGGCATGGCCACGCTGTCGTGGTACGCCTGGTTGCCGTTGCGGACACGCGTGAGCATGTCTGCGATCGGATCGGTCATTGTCATTGCTGGTGTTCCGTTCTCGCCGCGGTTTCGTCTTCGTCTTCGAGTGCTCGTGCACCGAGTGGGAAGGGACCTACGACGTGGTGGGGATGAAGGTAGTGACTACCAGGAGCTCTTGGTGATGCCCGGCAGCTCGCCGCGGTGCGCCATCTCGCGAAGGCAGATGCGGCAGAGGCCGAACTTCTTGTAGACCGAGCGCGGACGGCCGCACCGCTGGCAGCGGGTGTAGCCGCGGACCGCGAACTTAGGCTTGCGCGCGGCCTTGACCTTGAGACCAGTCTTCGCCATGTCAGTTCTCCTTGTAGGGGAAGCCGAGCAGCTTGAGCAGCGCGCGCCCCTCGTCGTCGTTGGTCGCCGTGGTGACGACCGTGATGTCCATGCCGCGCGAGCGGTCGATCTTGTCCTGGTCGATCTCGTGGAACATGACCTGCTCGGTCAGACCGAAGGTGTAGTTGCCGCGACCGTCGAACTGCTTGGGGCTCAGGCCGCGGAAGTCGCGGATGCGGGGCAGCGCGAGCGTCAGCAGACGGTCGAGGAACTCCCACATGCGGTCGCCGCGCAGCGTGACGTGCGTGCCGATCGGCATGCCCTCGCGCAGCTTGAACTGGGCGATGGACTTGCGGGCCTTGGTGACCTGCGGCTTCTGGCCGGTGATCGCGGTGAGGTCGCGGATCGCGCCCTCGATCAGCTTGCCGTCGCGCGCGGCCTCGCCGACGCCCATGTTGACGACGATCTTGGTGAGGCCGGGAACCTGCATCACGTTGTCGTAGTCGAACTGGTCGCGCAGGGCCGGGAGGATCTCCTCGCGGTACCGCGTCTTCAGACGGGGGGCCGTGGCCGTGGTGGTGGTGTCGTCAGCCATGTCAGATCTCCTTTCCGGTCTTCTTGGCGATGCGGACGCTGCGCTGGGCCGAGTAGGTCGAGCCGTCGGGACGCGTCTTGGTGACGTCGTCGCGGCGGTAGCCGACACGCGTCGGCTCCTTGTCGGCGAGCAGCATGACGTTCGAGATGTGGATCGGCGCCTCGCTGGTGATGATGCCGCCCGAGCCCACGCCACCGGCCTGCGAAGGCTTGGTGTGGCGCTTGACGCGGTTGACGCCTTCGACGATGACGCGATCGTGCTCGGCGAGGACCTCGATGACCGAACCGGTCACGCCCTTGTCCTTGCCAGCGATGACCTTGACCTGGTCACCCTTGCGAATGCTGACGGTGCCTTTGCGGGCCATGTCAGAGCACCTCCGGTGCGAGAGAGATGATGCGCATGAACTTCTTGTCGCGAAGCTCACGGCCGACGGGGCCGAAGATGCGCGTACCGCGCGGATCTCCGTCCGCCTTGAGGATGACGGCTGCGTTCTCGTCGAACTTGATGTACGAACCATCGGGACGGCGGCGCTCCTTGACGGTGCGCACGACGACAGCCTTGACGACATCGCCCTTCTTGACGTTTCCGCCGGGGATGGCGTCCTTCACGGTGGCGACGATGGTGTCACCGATGCCCGCGTAACGACGGCCCGAGCCACCGAGGACACGGATGCAGAGGATTTCCTTCGCACCGGTGTTGTCGGCGACCTTGAGTCGAGACTCCTGCTGAATCATCTGTCGTCTCCTACTTGGCCTTCTCGAGGATCTCGACGATGCGCCAGCGCTTGGTCGCCGAGAGCGGACGGGTCTCCATGATCAGGACCCGGTCGCCGATGCCGGCAGCGTTGGACTCGTCGTGAGCCTTGAGCTTGATGTTGCGTCGCAGGACCTTGCCGTAGAGGGCGTGCTTGACACGGTCCTCGACGTTGACCACGACGGTCTTGTCCATCTTGTCGCTGACGACGAGACCCTCACGGGTCTTGCGTGCGGTGCGTTCAGTCACTGCTTCGCCTTCATTAGTCTTCTTGTCGGTCATGCCTCAGCCCCCTCGACGATGCCGAGCTCGCGCTCGCGCATGACGGTGTAGATACGGGCGATGTCCTTGCGGACGGCACGCAGACGGGCGGTGTTGTCGAGCTGCCCCGTGGCGTTCTGGAAGCGCAGGTTGAACAGCTCTTCCTTGGACTCGGCCAGCTTCTCAGCCAGGTCCTCGGCGCTCACGGCGCGCAGCTCTGCGGCGGTGGTCACTGCGGCCATCACAGCTCACCTGTCTCTCGGGAGATGAAGCGTGCCTTCATGGGCAGCTTGTGGATCGCGAGGCGCGTGGCCTCACGGGCGGTCTTCTCGTCGACACCGGACAGCTCGAACATGACGCGGCCGGGCTTGACGTTGGCGACCCACCACTCGGGCGAACCCTTACCGGAACCCATGCGGGTCTCGGCAGGCTTCTTGGTGAGCGGACGGTCGGGGTAGATGTTGATCCACACCTTGCCGCCACGCTTCATGTGACGCGTCATGGCGATACGAGCGGACTCGATCTGACGGTTGGTCACGTAGGCCGGCGTGATGCACTGGATGCCGTAGTCACCGAACGCCAGCTCGGTGCCGCCCTTGGCGGCGCCGCGACGAGCGGGGTGGTGCTGCTTGCGGTACTTGACCCTTCGGGGCATCAACATCAGGAAGCCTCCCCTGCAGGAGTAGTGGCGGCAACGGCCTCGGCCGGAGCGGCCTCGGTCGCCGGAGCGGCGTCGGTCGCGGGAGCGGCCTCGTCGCGAGCGGGACGCTCGGGACGACGCGCGCCACCGGCGGCACCGCCACGGGCGGGACGACGGTTGCTGCCGGGAGCGGCCGCACGCTTGGCCGCCTCGGCCTCGCGCTCGGCGCGGGTGCCCGCAACCTCGCCCTTGTAGATCCAGACCTTCACGCCGATGCGGCCGAAGGTCGTCTTGGCCTCGTAGAAGCCGTAGTCGACGTCGGCGCGAAGCGTGTGCAGGGGCACGCGGCCCTCGCGGTAGAACTCCGAGCGCGACATCTCGGCACCACCGAGGCGGCCCGAGCACTGGATACGGATGCCCTTGGCACCCGAGCGCATCGTCGACTGCATGGCCTTGCGCATGGCGCGACGGAACTGCACGCGACCGGAGAGCTGCTCGGCGACGCCCTGGGCGACCAGCTGCGCGTCCATCTCGGGGTTCTTGACCTCGAGGATGTTCAGCTGCACCTGCTTGCCCGTGAGCTTCTCGAGGTCGCCGCGGATGCGGTCGGCCTCGGCGCCACGGCGGCCGATGACAATGCCCGGACGAGCCGTGTGGATGTCGACGCGGACACGCTCACGCGTGCGCTCGATCTCGACACGGCTGATGCCGGCGCGGTCCATGCCCTTGGTGAGCATCCTGCGGATCTGGACGTCCTCACCGACGTAGCTCTTGTAGAGCTTGTCGGCGTACCAACGGCTCTTGTGATCCGTCGAGATGCCCAGTCGGAACCCGTGCGGGTTGATCTTCTGTCCCACTATCGGTTCCCGCCCTTCTTCTTGGAGATTTTGGTGGCTGCGGCGAGGCGCTTGCCCTCGACGAACTCAGCCGGCTGGACGACCACGGTCAGGTGGCTGCTGCGCTTGAGGATGCGGTTGGCCGCACCCTTGGCGCGCGGGCGCCAGCGCTTCATCGTCGGACCCTCGTCGACGTGGACCGTCGTGATGATCAGCGACGACCGGTCGAGGCCCTCGGTGGACTCGGCGTTGGCAGCGGCGCTGTCGACGAGCTTGTAGAACACCTCGGCGACGGCCTGCGGCGCGAACTGCAGGGTGGCCAGCGCGTTGTCGACGGACTCGCCGCGGATCAGGTCGCCGATGCGGCGCGACTTCTGCGCGGTGACGCGAACGAAGCGGGCCACGGCGAACGCGCCGGGCTCGTCGCCCAGCAGACGCTCGCGGCGAGCGCTGACGCTCTCACGGGTAGCTGCACTCATCGCCTCTTCGCCTTCCGATCGTCCTTCTCGTGACCGCGGAACGTGCGGGTCGGGGCGAACTCGCCCAGCTTGTGACCCACCATCGAGTCCGTGATGAACACGGGCACGTGCTTGCGGCCGTCGTGCACGGCGATCGTGTGTCCGATGAAGGACGGCAGGATCATCGAGCGACGCGACCAGGTCTTGATCACGGTGTGCGTGTCGGCCGCGTTCTGGACGTCGACCTTCTTCTCGAGGTGCCCGTCAACGAACGGGCCCTTCTTCAAACTGCGTGGCATTAGTGAACCAATCCTCTTTAGCGGCCGGACTTGCGGCGGCGGACGATCTGGGAGTCGCTGGCCTTGCGCTTGCGCGTACGGCCCTCCGGCTTGCCCCACGGCGAGACGGGGTGACGTCCACCGGACGTCTTGCCCTCACCACCACCGTGCGGGTGGTCGACCGGGTTCATGGCGACACCACGGACGGTCGGGCGCTTGCCCTTCCAGCGGTTGCGGCCTGCCTTGCCCCAGTTGATGTTGGACTGCTCGGCGTTGCCGACCTCGCCGATCGTGGCGCGGCAGCGGACGTCGACGTAGCGCATCTCGCCGGACGGCAGACGCAGCTGAGCCTTGGCGCCTTCCTTGGCGACGAGCTGGACGCGCACACCGGCCGAACGGCCCATCTTGGCACCGCCACCGGGACGCAGCTCGATGTTGTGCAGCAGCGTGCCGACGGGGATGTTGCGCAGCGGCAGGTTGTTGCCGACCTTGATGTCGGAGCCGACGCCGGCCTCGACGGTCATGCCCTGCTTCAGACCCTCGGGCGCGATGATGTAGCGCTTCTCGCCGTCCGCGTAGTGCAGGAGCGCGATGCGCGCCGTGCGGTTGGGGTCGTACTCGATGTGAGCGACCTTCGCGGGGACGCCGTCCTTGTCGTAGCGACGGAAGTCGATGATGCGGTAGGCGCGCTTGTGTCCGCCACCCTGGTGCCGCGTCGTGATCCGGCCCTGGTTGTTGCGGCCACCCTTCTTGGGCAGCGGCTCCACCAGGGACTTCTCCGGCGTGGTGCGGGTGATCTCGGCGAAGTCGGCGACGCTGGAGCCTCGGCGGCCCGGCGTGGTCGGCTTGTACTTGCGAATAGCCATGTGTCCTCAGTCCTCAGGCGCTCGGCGTCGAGAAGATGTCGATGCTCTGACCGGCAGCGACACTGACGATTGCTCGCTTCGTGTCCTTGCGCTTGCCAAGACCCGACTTGGTGCGGCGGGTCTTGCCCTTGCGGTTGAGCGTGTTGACCGCGGTGACCTTGACGCCGAAGATCTTCTCGACGGCGATCTTGATCTCCGTCTTGTTGGCGTCTGGGTGCACCACGAACGTGTACTTGTTGTCGTCGAGCAGGCCGTAGCTCTTCTCGCTGACGACCGGCGCGATCAGGATGTCGCGGTGGTCCTTGTAGATCGTGCTCATCAGGCGTCTCCTGCCTTCGTGAAGCCGGCGGCCTCAGCCGTCTCGGCGGAGTCGAACCAGACCTCGGCGACCGTCGAGTCGTACCACTGGGTGTCGGGCTCGTGGTACTTCATCGAGTCCTCGTTGCCCTTGACCTCGTGGCCCTTGGGAGCGTTGCCGCTCTTGAGGGGAGCCTTCGAGCCGGGGCCGTAGGGCTGGGTCGCCGTGGCGCCGGCAGGCTTGTCGGCCTTGGCAGCCGGAGCCTCGTCGGTCTCGGCGGCCGGCGTCTCGACGACCTCGGCAGCAGCGGCCTTCTTGGCCGGAGCCTTCTTGGCCGGGGCCTTCTTGGCAGCCGGAGCCTTGTCGTTCGCGGACACCTCGGTGGCCAGCGCGCTGAGGGCGACGGTCTCGCTGCCCTCGGCCGACCGGGCCGCCACGAACGCGTCGAAGGCGTTCTGCGTGAAGACGATGTCGTCGGCCTTCAGCACGTCGTACGTGTTGAGCTGGTCGAACGTCAGGATCGCGGCGCTGTCGTGGTTGCGCAGGCTCAGCGCGGTGATGGTGTCGTCACGATCGACGACGATCAGCACGCGGGGGCGCGGCGTCAGCTCGAGCAGCGTGGCGATCGCCAGCTTCGTCGACGGCTTGTCGCCGCCCACGATGCTGTCGACGACGTGCAGACGACCCGTGCGAGCCCGGTCGGAGAGGGCACCGCGCAGGGCGGCGGCCTTCATCTTCTTGGGCGTGCGCTGGTCGTACGAGCGCGGCGTCGGGCCGTGCACGATGCCACCACCGTTGTACTGGGGTGCGCGGATCGAGCCCTGACGGGCGCGACCGGTGCCCTTCTGGCGGTACGGCTTCTTGCCACCACCGGACACCTCGCCACGCGACTTGGTGCTGTGCGTGCCCTGGCGAGCCGCCGCGAGCTGCGCGACGACGACCTGGTGGATCAGCGGGATGTTGGTCTGGACGTCGAAGATGTCGACGGGCAGCTGAGCATCGATGGTCTTGACCATGGTGTCAGGCTCCCTTCACTGCAGAGCGGATGACGACGAGAGCACCCTTGGGGCCGGGAACCGCGCCCTTGATCAGGATGACGCCCTTGTCGGTGTCGACCGCGTGGACCTTGAGGTTCTGGGTGGTGACCTGCTCGGCACCCATGTGACCGGCCATGCGCAGACCCTTGAAGACGCGACCCGGGGTGGCGCAGCCACCGATCGAGCCGGGCTTGCGGTGGTTGCGGTGCGCACCGTGCGAGGCGCCCACGCCGTGGAAGCCGTGACGCTTCATGACGCCGGCGAAGCCCTTGCCCTTGCTGGTGGCGGTGACGTCGACGACGTCGCCCGTGGCGAAGATCTCCGGGGAGATCTCCTGTCCCAGGGTGAAGTCGCCGATGGCCTCGGTGCGGATCTCGACGACGTGACGACGCGGCGTGACGCCGGCCTTCGCGAAGTGGCCGCTGACCGGCTTGTTGACCTTGCGGCCGTCGATCTCGCCGAAGCCGAGCTGGACGGCGGAGTAGCCGTCGGTCTCGCGCGTACGGATCTGCGTGACGACGTTGGTGTCGGCAGCGATGACCGTGACGGGAATGATCTTGTTGTCGGCATCCCAGACCTGGGTCATGCCGAGCTTGCGGCCGAGGAGGCCGCGCGTGGTGGCTGTGCTGGTGTCGCTCATAGGTCGCTGGCTCCCCTCAGAGCTTGATCTCGATGTCGACGCCGGCCGGCAGGTCGAGACGCATGAGCGAGTCGACTGTCTTGGGCGTCGGGTCAATGATGTCGATGAGACGCTTGTGCGTGCGCATCTCGAAGTGCTCGCGGCTGTCCTTGTACTTGTGCGGCGAACGGATCACGCAGAACACGTTCTTCTCGGTGGGCAACGGCACCGGTCCTGCGACCTTGGCACCCGTGCGCGTCACCGTGTCGACGATCTTGCGCGCCGACGAGTCAATGACCTCGTGATCGTAGGCCTTGAGCCGGATACGGATTTTTTGTCCCGCCATGCTCTCGCTTGTCCTTTTCGTTCGTTCGCTTCGCAGTCTCGCCCCGGATCGAGGGAGAAGGGCTCCTCCCCACCGCCGACCCCCGAGGTCGGGCGTGTCGCGGCCGTTTGAAGAGCATGCGTCACACACGTGTCGAGTTAGGTGGTTGGACCCGCACTCGACAGCTTCCTGCGAGGGCCGGGACAAGCTCGATCTCAGTTTCGGTGCCGCGTCGTGATCGGCGTGAGAGGCCGGACAGACGACACCCCAGCGATCGAGCCGGAGCAACCGAACTATTCTGACAGACCCGTGCGGTGAAAGACAAATCGACCCCGTCTCACGTCTCGGTATGCGTCACGAGGTCGGCGCTGCGCTGCCTACGGTGGATCGATGACCGCTCTTCTCGGACCCGCACCCACCTGCGCCCTGCCTCCCCCGCCGGAAGAGGCCCCACCCGTCCAGCGCGGTCCGCTCGTCGGTGTCGCGGCCGTCGCGGCGGCCCTGCTGGTGGTCGTCGGCTCGCAGCACGGCGCGAAGTTCGCGGTCCTGCTCGCCCTGGGCCTCGGGCTCGGCATCGCCCTGTTCCACGCCCGGTTCGGCTTCACGTCCGGCTGGCGCCAGCTGGTCGCGGTCGGCAACGGCGCGGGCGTCCGGGCCCATGCCCTCCTGCTGGGCACCGCGGCGACCCTCTGCATGGTGCTGCTGGCGTCGGGCACGGGCCTGTTCGGCTCGACTCCCCAGCCGTCGGGCGGGCAGATCGGCGTCGCCCTGCTGCTGGGCTCGTTCCTGTTCGGGCTCGGCATGCAGCTGGGTGGCGCGTGCGCGTCCGGGACGCTCTTCGCGGTCGGATCGGGCCAGTCGAGCGTGCTGGTGACGCTGCTGGGCTTCATCGTCGGCTCCGTGCTCTACACGTGGCAGTTCGACCTCGTCGACGACCTGCCGACGTTCGAGCCCGTGCTGCTGCAGGACCACGTCGGCTACGGCGGCGCCTGGGTCGTCACGATCGCCGCGCTGCTGGCGATCGTCGCAGGCAGCCGCGCGTACCAGGCACGACGCAATCCCCCGCCCGCCGGGCGTCCGCCCTCCGCTGCCGGTGTCGCACGCCTCTGGCGCGGATCGTGGCCCATGCTCGCCGGGGCCGTGGTGCTGGCCGTGCTCGCGGCCGGGGTGCTGCTCGTCTCGGGCGGCACCTGGGGCGTCACGAGCGCCTTCGGCCTGTGGGGCGCGAAGCTGCTGCAGGTGGCCGGGATGCATCCCGAGACCTGGGCCTTCTGGCAGCAGCCCGGCCAGGCCGAGCAGCTGGCGGGCTCCGTGCTGGCCGACAAGAACTCGTTGACCAACATCGGCATCATCCTGGGGGCGGCCGTGGCGGCGACGCTGGCCGGCGTCTGGACCTTCCGGCACCGGTTCACCGGCAAGGAGGTCGCCGCGGCGTTCATCGGCGGCATCCTGCTGGGCGTCGGCGCCCGTCTCGCCTCGGGCTGCAACATCGGTGCGTACCTCGGCGGCATCTCGACCGGCAGCCTCTCGGGCTGGATCTGGGGGGTCGTCGCCCTGGCCGGCACCTGGGTCGGCCTCAAGCTCCGCCCCCTGTTCGGCCTGTCGGTGCCCCGCTCGGACGACAGCATCTGCTGAGGGCCGATTCGCGGCCGCCTGGCCGACCTGAGAGGCTGTCAGGGTCCTGCACGGGGGTAAAGGACCCCGGTGCGACCAACGAACGAGGTAGCCCGACATGCGCCAGACCGTCCGACTCTCCCTAGCCACGGCCACCGCAGCCGCCATGCTCGTCCTGTCCGCCTGCGGAGGATCCGACAGCAGCGACGGTGACGCCCCCGCCGCCGATCCCGAGACGTCGGCCACCACGCCGGCCGCACCCGAGACCACCGACGCTCCCGCCGCCGAGCAGACCAAGCTCGCCGTCGACCAGACGATCCAGGACGACGTGCTGGGCGACACCATCAAGATCACCGGCATGGTGCGCGACTTCCAGGCGCCGTCGCGCACCAACATCCCCGAGGGCGGCGGTGAGTGGGTGCTGCTCGAGCTCGACACCAAGGCCGGCGACAAGTTCAGCGGCGGCGTCCAGGGCGGCTTCACGCTGTACCAGACCGATGGCGAGCTGGCCGGCTCCACCACGGGCATCATCGACGACGACATGACCGCCGCGGGCTTCACCCCGTGGGAGACGGCGAGTGCCGGCGAGCAGACCAAGGGCTGGGTCGCGTTCCAGGTCAACACCCGGGCCGACGCCTACCAGCTCCAGTACAAGCGTCTCGCCGCCAGCGTCATCGGCGGGGGCGACCCGATCCCCGAGAAGATCTGGAAGATCGAGCTGCCGACGTCCTGACGTCCACCCGTACGCAGCAGGGCCCGGTCTCCCGCGAGGAGACCGGGCCCTGCTGCGTGACGCTCAGTGGTGCACGTGGTGCTCGGACTCGCGATGACCCGCGGGCTCGATCTGGAAGGTCGAGTGCTCGACGTCGAAGTGGTCGGCCAGGCACCCGCGGAGCCGGTCGAGCACCGCGTGCGCCTCGGCCATGCCGATCACGTCGTCGTCGACGACGACGTGGGCGCTCATGACCGGCATGCCCGACGTGATCGTCCAGACGTGGAGGTCGTGGACGTCACGCACACCGTCGGTGCCGATGATGTGCGCTCGCAGGTCGGCGAGGTCGACGTCACCCGGCGTCGACTCGAGCAGCACCTCGACGACCTCGCGCAACAGCGACAGCGCGCGGGGCACGATCATCGCCGCGATCACCAGCGAGGCGATCGCGTCGGCCGCGTACCAGTCGGTGAGCAGGATGATGGTGGCGGAGACCATCACCGCGACCGAGCCGAGCGCGTCGCCCAGCACCTCGAGGTAGGCGCCACGCACGTTGAGGTTCTCCGACGACCCGCCGCGCAACAGCACGAGCCCGATCAGGTTGACCACGAGGCCGATGGCACCGGCGACCAGGATGAGCCCGCCGTCGAGCTCGGGCGCATCGCCGAAGCGGCGGATCGCGCTGACGGCCACCCAGGCCGACAGCCCCAGCAGGATCAGGCCGTTGAGCCCGGCAGCCAGGATCTCGGTGCGCTGGTACCCGAAGGTGCGTCGCGATCCTTCCGCTCCCCCGCGCTGCGCCACCGTGATGGCCGCGAGGGCCATGACGATGCCGAACGAGTCACCCAGCATGTGTCCGGCGTCGGCCAGCAGCGCGAGGCTGCCGGTGAACGCCGCGACGACGGCCTCGACCAGCAGCACGATCGCGGTGAGCCCCAGCACCATGGCCAGTCGGCCGCGGTGCTGCACTCCGCTGCCGTGCGCGTGATCGTGTCCCATGGCAACAAGGCTATGCGGTCGTGACGTCAAGAGCGACGCACGTGTCCAGCAGGAGGACGCCACTGACAACCACTCCCGGCGCGGCACCGAGGAGCCGGGACGGCGAAGGGCCCCGCCCCAGCCGAAGCTGGAACGGGGCCCTTGCCAGAGAGCTGAGTGGTGCTAGCTCACTTGTTGATCTTCGTGACGCGTCCTGCGCCGACCGTACGACCACCCTCGCGGATGGCGAACCGGAGTCCGTCCTCCATGGCGATGGGCTGGATGAGCTCGACGCTCATCTCGGTGTTGTCGCCGGGCATGACCATCTCGGTGCCCTCGGGCAGCGTGACGACGCCGGTGACGTCCGTCGTGCGGAAGTAGAACTGCGGACGGTAGTTGTTGAAGAACGGCGTGTGACGGCCGCCCTCCTCCTTCGACAGGATGTAGACCTGGCCCTCGAACTCCGTGTGGGGAGTCGTGGAACCGGGCGCGATGATGACCATGCCGCGCTCGACGTCCTCGCGCTTAGTACCGCGCAGGAGCAGTCCGACGTTCTCGCCGGCCTGGCCCTCGTCGAGCAGCTTGCGGAACATCTCGATACCGGTGACCGTGGTGGTCTGCTTGGTCTCGCGGATGCCGATGATGTCGACGGTGTCGGTCACCTTGACGATGCCGCGCTCGATACGACCGGTGATGACGGTTCCACGACCGGTGATCGTGAAGACGTCCTCGACGGGCATGAGGAACGGCTTGTCCGTCTCGCGCGGGGGCATCGGGATGTAGTCGTCGACGGCCTGCATGAGCTCGAGGACCGACTCGCCCCACTTGGCGTCGCCGGCCAGGGCCGGGACGGCCGCGACCTTGACGACGGGAACGTTGTCGCCGTCGAAGTCCTGCTCGCTGAGCAGCTCGCGGACCTCGAGCTCGACGAGCTCCAGGATCTCCTCGTCGTCGACCATGTCGCACTTGTTGAGCGCGACGACCATCGCGGGCACGCCGACCTGCTTGGCCAGCAGGACGTGCTCGCGCGTCTGGGGCATGGGACCGTCGGTGGCGGCGACCACGAGGATCGCGCCGTCCATCTGGGCCGCGCCCGTGATCATGTTCTTGACGTAGTCCGCGTGACCCGGGCAGTCGACGTGCGCGTAGTGGCGGTTCTCGGTCTGGTACTCAACGTGCGAGATGGAGATCGTGATGCCGCGCTGCTTCTCTTCAGGCGCCTTGTCGATCTGATCGAAGGCCGAGGCCTCGTTCAGGTCGGGGTACTTGTCGTGCAGCACCTTGGTGATCGCCGCGGTAAGAGTCGTCTTACCGTGGTCGATGTGACCGATGGTGCCGATGTTCATGTGCGGCTTGGTCCGCTCGAACTTCGCCTTAGCCACGTGGGGCTCCTTCTTCGAATTGGTTGCTGTTGAACGCCGTCGGATACTCGCGGCACGAGTACCTCAGGCCATCTTATGAGATGGTCCGCTGTTACTCGCCGCGGGCCTTTTTGATGATCTCTTCCGCGACGTTCTTGGGAACCTCCGCGTAGGAGTCGAACTGCATCGAGTATGACGCACGGCCCGAGGTCTTGGACCTCAGGTCGCCCACATACCCGAACATCTCGGAGAGGGGGACGATCGCCTTGACGATCTTGACGCCGCCCATCCCTTCCTCCATGGCCTGAACCTGGCCACGGCGAGAGTTGAGGTCGCCGATCACGTCGCCCATGTAGTCCTCGGGCGTGGTGACCTCGACCGCGAACACGGGCTCGAGGATCACCGGATCGGCCTTGCGTGCCGCCTCCTTGAACGCCATGGAACCGGCGAGCTTGAAGGCGAGCTCCGAGGAGTCGACGTCGTGGTACGCGCCGTCCTCCAGGGTGACCTTGACGTCGACCATCTGGTAGCCGGCGAGGACACCGAACTGCATGGCGTCCTGCGCACCCTGGTCGACCGAGGGGATGTACTCACGGGGCACACGGCCACCGGAGACGGCGTTGTCGAACTCGTAGCCGCCCTCGCCACCGGCGAGGGGACCCGTGGGCTCGATCGAGATGATGACCTTGGCGAACTGGCCCGAGCCACCCGTCTGCTTCTTGTGGGTGTAGCTGACGTTCTCGACCTTGCGCTTGATGGTCTCGCGGTACGCGACCTGGGGCTTGCCGACGTTGGCCTCGACGTTGAACTCGCGCTTCATGCGGTCGACGAGGATGTCGAGGTGCAGCTCGCCCATGCCGGCGATGATCGTCTGGCCGGTCTCCTCGTCGGTGTGGACCTGGAACGTCGGGTCCTCCTCGGCGAGGCGCTGGATCGCGGTGCCCAGCTTCTCCTGGTCGCTCTTGGTCTTGGGCTCGATGGCCACCTGGATGACCGGAGCCGGGAACGTCATCGACTCCAGCACGATCTGGTTATGCGGATCGGCGAGCGTCTCGCCGGTCGTGGTGTCCTTCAGGCCCATGACGGCGACGATCTGGCCGGCACCGACCGAGGCGATCTCGGCGCGCTTGTTGGCGTGCATCTGGTAGATCTTGCCGATGCGCTCCTTGCGGCCCTTGGTCACATTGATGACCGTGGAGCCGGCCTCCAGGCGACCGGAGTAGACGCGCAGGTAGGTCAGCTTGCCCAGGTGCGGGTCGGACGCGATCTTGAACGCCAGGGCCGCGAACGGCTCGCTCTCCTTGGGCTCACGCGTGTCGGTCTTGGTCTCGTCACGCGGGTCGAGGCCCGTGATGGCGCCGACGTCGATCGGCGACGGGAGGAAGTCGATGACCGCGTCGAGCAGGGGCTGCACGCCCTTGTTCTTGAACGCGGTGCCGCACAGGATCGGGTTGAGCTTGGCGGCCAGCGTCGCGCGACGGATGGCGGGCTTGAGCAGCTCGGGGGTGATCTCCGCGCCGTCGAGGTAGGCCTCGGCGAACTCGTCGTCCTGGTCGGCCAGGGTCTCGATCATCTCGGTGCGCGCCTCGGCGGCGGTGTCGACGAGATCGGCGGGGATCTCCTCGACGGTGTAGTCCTCGCCGATCGCGGTCTCGCCGCGCCAGACCAGCGCGCGGTTGCCGATCAGGTCGACGACACCGATGAAGTCGCCCTCGGCGCCGATCGGCACCTGCAGGACGAGGGCCGTGGCGCCGAGGCGCTCACGGATGGTCTTGACGCAGTACTCGAAGCTGGCACCGGTGCGGTCGAGCTTGTTGACGAAGCACATGCGCGGGACGCCGTACTTGTCGGCCTGGCGCCACACGGTCTCGGACTGCGGCTCGACACCGGCCACGCCGTCGAACACGGCGACCGCACCGTCGAGGACGCGCAGGTTGCGCTCGACCTCGACGGTGAAGTCGACGTGCCCGGGGGTGTCGATGATGTTGATCTGGTTGTCTTTCCACCAGCAGGTCGTCGCGGCCGACGTGATCGTGATGCCGCGCTCCTGCTCCTGCTCCATCCAGTCCATCGTGGCGCCGCCGTCGTGGACTTCACCGATCTTGTAGTTGATGCCGGTGTAGAACAGGATGCGCTCGGTCGTCGTGGTCTTGCCGGCATCGATGTGCGCCATGATGCCGATGTTGCGGACCCTGTTGAGGTCGGTGGTGATGTCGGTTGCCACGAGTGAGATCGCTTCCTTTGATGCGGGTGCCGCGACCGCCGGTGACCGGCGGGTGGGGCGGGAGGTGGAGGTGGTGCTGACTTACCAGCGGTAGTGCGCGAACGCCTTGTTGGCCTCGGCCATCTTGTGCGTGTCCTCGCGCTTCTTGACCGCGCCGCCGAGGCCGTTGCTGGCGTCGAGGAGCTCGTTCATGAGGCGCTCGGCCATCGTCTTCTCGCGGCGCGAGCCGGCGTAGCTGACGAGCCAGCGGAGGGCCAGGGTGTTCTGGCGGACCGCGCGGACCTCGATCGGGACCTGGTACGTCGCGCCGCCGACGCGGCGGCTCTTGACCTCGATGGCGGGCTTGACGTTGTCGAGCGCGCGCTTGAGCGTGATGACCGGGTCGGTGCCCGACTTCTCACGGGTGCCCTCGAGGGCGGTGTAGACGATGCGCTGGGCGACCTGCTTCTTGCCGTCGACCAGGACCTTGTTGATCAGCGAGGTGACCAGCTGGCTGCCGTAGACCGGATCGGTCTCGACGACGCGCTTGGGCGCGGGACCCTTACGAGGCATTACTTCTTCTCCTTCTTGGCGCCGTACAGGCTGCGAGCCTGCTTGCGTCCCTTGACGGCCTGCGTGTCGAGGGCGCCACGGATGATCTTGTAGCGAACGCCGGGAAGGTCCTTCACACGGCCACCGCGCACGAGCACGATCGAGTGCTCCTGCAGGTTGTGGCCCTCGCCGGGGATGTATGCAGTGACCTCGGTGCCGCTGGACAGCTTCACGCGGGCGACCTTGCGAAGCGCCGAGTTCGGCTTCTTCGGGGTCGTGGTGTAGACGCGGGTGCAGACACCGCGTCGCTGAGGCGAACCCTTGAGCGCGGGGGTCGTCGTCTTGACGACCTTGCGCTGGCGGCCCTTGCGGACCAGCTGGTTGATCGTGGGCACTACAAACTTCCTTCTTCTGGCTGGCGCGAGCCATGAGTCGTGATGCACTCGCCACCGTGGATTCCGGCAGGATGCGTGCATCGGCCTGATGAGTTCAGGCACAGAGGAAAATACTACCGGTCTCCCCCACCCGGAAACAAATTCACCCGTCGATCGCCTCGGACGTTCACGCCGCGTTCACGGCGTGGTGGGCCCGTCGAACAGCGCGACGCCGTCGTCGCCCTCGAACCGCAGTCGCTCGCGGGGCACCCGGTGCCACAGTGCGAGGTACAGGTCGGCGGCCGAGCCCGTGACCACCGCGTCGGCCTCGGCCGTCGCCGGAAGCTGCACGGGAGGTCCGGCGTCGTCGGTCGGCGCGACGACCCAGGAGAGGTCGAGGTCGTCGGCCACGAGGCGGATGCGGGACCGGACGTCCGGCGCCGAGCCGCCGGCGCTCATCCGCGGGAAGAAGATGCGCAGCACCTCGCCCACGCCGTCGGCGGCGAGCTCGGCGGGGACGTCCCACTGCGACTCGTCGCGACCCATGGCCTGCAGCAGGTCGACCACGTGGACCGTCACCTCGTGCAGCTGCCGGCGGGGCCAGAACGCCGCCGTCTCGTCGAGGCGCGAGAAGTTGGGCACCTGCTCGCCGGGGTCGACCGCACGCAGCGCGGCAAGCAGCGCCGCCGCGGTGCCCGCGTACCAGTCGGCCGGGTCACCGGTCACGAGCGGCCGGGGGTCGGCGACGCGCTGCCCGCTGAGGACGATCGACGCGGCCCACCGGTGCACCGTGCCGACGTGCTCGACGAGGTCGCGCACCCGCCACGGATGGCAGGCCGGGACCGCCTCGTCGCCGGACGACTCACGCACGAGGGCCGCGAAACGGGTCGTCGTCTCCTGGAGCAGGGCGAGGTGGTCGAGGTGGAGGCCGCTCATGCGCTCATCATCTCGGACGCGGATCGAGCAGCTGAGCGAGGTGCTGGGCGTCGACCGAGACCAGGTCGTCGAGCTGGGTGCGGCACGAGAAGCCGTCGGCCACGACGATCGCGCCCTCGGGGGCCCGGCGGACCGCCGGCAGCAGCTGCTGCTCCGCGACCGCGACCGACACCTCGTAGTGCCCGATCTCGACCCCGAAGTTGCCGGCGAGCCCGCAGCAGCCGGACACGCGGTCGATCGTCGCGCCGGTGGCGGTCATGATCGCCATGTCGGCCTCGAAGCCCAGCACCGAGGCCTGGTGGCAGTGCGGCTGGACGACCAGGGTCGTGCCCGTGAGGTCGGGCGGCGTCCAGCCCTCGGTGCGTGTCAGCAGCTCGGACAGCGTGAAGACCCCGGCCGCGACGTCGACCGCGCGGGGGTCGTCGACCAGCTCGACGGCGTCGGACCGCAGCACCGACAGGCACGACGGCTCGAGACCGACGACCGGGATGCCGGCCGCGACGTAGGGGTGCAGCTGCTCGACGGCCCGGCCGATCATCTCGCGGGCGGTGTCGAGCTGGCCCGTCGTGATCCACGTCAGCCCGCAGCACTGCGGGCGGCTCAGCACCTCGACGTCGTAGCCGGCGCCGTCGAGCACGCGCAGCGCCGCCTCTCCCCCGGCGGTGGAGAAGAACTCCGTGAAGGAGTCGGCCCACACGACGACCTTGGCGCGTCCCGGCGCGAGGGCGGGACGGGCCAGGCGCGTGAACCGCCTGGTCGCAAACATCGGCAGGCTGCGCCGCTGGTCGACGCCGGCCACCCACCGCGCGATCGAGCGGACGCCCGGGGTGCGGAGCCCCAGGTTGGCGAGCCGGGCGATCGGCGAGGTCACGCGGGCCCAGAACGGCAACCGGCCGAGCACGTAGTGGCTGCGCGGCCGCCGGCGCCCCTTGTACGACTGGTGCAGCACCTCGGACTTGTAGCTGGCCATGTCGATGCCCGTGGGGCAGTCGCTCAGGCATCCCTTGCACGACAGGCACAGGTCGAGGGCCTCGTGCACCTCGGGCGCGCGGAAGCCGCCTGTCACGAGCCGCCCGTCGATCATCTCCTGCAGCACCCGCGCGCGTCCGCGCGTGCTGTCCTTCTCGTCGCGCGTGGCCTGGAACGACGGGCACATGACGCCGTTCGAGCCGGAGTTGTCGGCGATGCACTTGCCGACGCCGGTGCAGCGGTGCACGGCCTTGCCGAGGTCGCCCTCGTCGTGGAGCAGGCGCAGTCCCAGGCGCCGCGACAGCTGCTCGCGCCCCGGAGAGTGGATCGACTCGGGCCCGCGCAGGTCGGCGTCGACCGCGGCCGGACGCACGAGGACGCCGGGGTTGAGCAGGTCGTCGGGGTCGAGGATCGCCTTGACCTGCTCGAACAGCGAGATGGCCTCGCCCGAGTACATCAGGGGCAGCAGCTCGGAGCGCGCCCGTCCGTCGCCGTGCTCGCCCGACAGCGAGCCGCCGAGGGACGCCACCTGGGTCGCTGCGTCGACGAGGAACCGGCGGAACACGTCGTGCCCGCCCTCGGCGTCGAGCGGGAAGTCGATGCGGATGTGCACGCAGCCGTCGCCGAAGTGCCCGTACGGGACGCCGTCGAGGCCACGGTCCTTGAGCAGGGCGTCGAGCTCGCGCAGGTAGGTGCCGAGCTTCTCGGGAGGCACCGCGGCGTCCTCCCACCCCGAGAGCGCCTTGCCCGGCAGCGTGCGGGTCGCCAGTCCGGCGCCCTCCTCGCGGATGCGCCACAGCACGGCCTGCTCGCCGCCGTCGGTCACGACCCGGTGGTCGACCGCGGACGCCGCGCGCGAGGCGCGTGCCACGGTGCCGGCGACCTCGCCCACCTGCTCGCCCGAGATCTCGACGAACAGCCAGCCCTGGCCGCGCGGGAGGTCGGGGACCGACCCACGGTGCGACCGGTAGACGTCGACGATGCGCGAGTCGAGCCCCTCGCAGGCCGTGGGGCCGAACGGCAGGAGCGCGGGGACATCGTCGGCGGCCTCGGCCATCGAGGCGTAGCCGAGCACGAGGATCTGCCGCACGGGCGGGTCCTCGACGAGCCGCACCGTGGCCGAGGTCATCGTCGCGAGCGTGCCCTCGGTGCCCGCCATGAACGTCGCGACGTCGAAGCCGTTCTCGGGCAGCAGGTGCTCGAGGCTGTAGCCCGACACCTGGCGACCGAACCGGCCGAACTCGGTGCGGATCGTCGCCAGGTTGGCGCCGACCAGCTCGCGCAGGTCGTCGAGCGTCGCCGAGGTGGGCGTTGCGCCGCGTCCCACCGTCAGCTGCTCGCCCGCCATCGTCACGAGGTCGAGACCGACCACGTTGTCGGCGGTCCGGCCGTAGGCGAGGGCTCGCGAGCCGCAGGCGTTGTTGCCGATCATCCCGCCGACGGTGCAGCGCGTGTGCGTCGACGGGTCGGGTCCGAACCGCAGCCCGAGCGGCGTCGCGGCCTTCTGCAGCACGGCGTGCACGACGCCCGGGTCGACCCGGGCGATGCGGGCCTCGACGTCGATCTCGTGCACGCGGTGCAGGTGCCGTGTGAGGTCCATGACGACGCCGGTGCCGACGGCGTTGCCGGCGATCGACGTGCCAGCGCCGCGGGAGGTCAGCGGGGTGCCGGTGACGCGGCACGCCTCGACGGTCGCCAGCACCTCCTCGGTGCTGCGCGGTCGCACCACGACCTGCGGGACGACCCGGTAGAGCGAGGCGTCGGTGCTGTAGAGGGCACGTGTGAGGCTGGAGTCGTCGACGTCGGTCACACCGAGGCGACGCAGCTCGCCGACCACATCGGTGGTGGTCTCGAGGATCGTCACGTCCAGAGCTCGATCGACTGGCCGAGGATCGTCGCGACGTCGTCCTCGCGGACCTCGAGCGGCGCGGTGGCGAGCAGCCGCTGCTGCTTCATGGTGCCCTCGACCAGCGAGTCGATGTCGCTCTCGTCGAAGCCGACGGCTCCGATGCCCGCCGGGATGCCGACGTCGCGCATGATCTGTGTCAGCACCTGCGGCAGGAACTCGGCCGGGTCGTCCGGACGTGCCGCGCCGGGAGCCAGCAGCTCGGCCGCACGCAGGTGGCGCTCGGGCGAGGCCTCGAACGTGAACCGGAAGGCGGCGGGGGCCGTCAGCGAGACCGCCATACCGTGCGGCACCATCGCGTGGTCGGCCCCGTAGCCCTCGGGACGGAAGTCGCGCACCTGGCCGGCGATCGGATAGGCGTTGGCGTGCGGGACGTGCACGCCGGCGTTGCCGAAGCCGAGGCCGGCGAACGTCGCGGCCATGGCCACCTCGGTGCGGGCCGCCAGGTCGTCGCCGTCGCGGACGGCCGTGCGGAACGAGCCGGCCATCAGGCTGAGCGCCTTCTCTGACCACATGTCGGCGATCGGGTTGGAGCCGCAGTAGGGCACCCGCTGGTCGGCCTGCTTGCGCTCGTAGGACGTGAACGGTCGTGCGGTGTAGCTCTCGAGCGCGTGGCACAGGATGTCGAGCCCGGACGCGGCCGTGACGCCGGCGGGCTGCGTGAGCGTCAGCTCGGGATCGACGACGGCGAGGGTCGGCCGGAGACGAGCGTGCGAGATGCCGGTCTTGACGTGCTGGCTGACGACGTCGAGCACGCAGATCGTGGTGCTCTCGCTGCCCGTGCCGGTCGTGGTGGGGACGGCGACCAGCGGCAGCAGGGCGTTCTGGGGGGCTCGGGCGCGTCCGACCGGTGCGTTGACGTAGTCCATCAGCTCGCCCTCGTTGGTCGTGAGCAGGTTGACGGCCTTGGCCGTGTCGATGCTGCTGCCACCACCGACGGCGACGATCGCGTCGAACGGCCCCTCGGACCGCGCGAAGGCGATCGCCTCCTCGAGGCTCGCGTCGGTGGGCTCGACCCGCGAGCGGTCGAAGACGACCGCCTCGATCGAGGCCGCGCCCAGCGACTCGGCGATCTCGGTGGGTGCACCGGTCGCGAACACGCCGGGGTCGGTCACGACCAGCACGCGGCGGGCGCCCAGCTGGGCGAGGTCGTGGCCGAGCTCGTGCCGCGCTCCCACCCCGAACTTTAGGCCGGGAGCCCCGTAGGTGAAGACCGATTCGGGGTGCTGGGGCTGGAAGACCGACATGTGCGCTCCTTGGACGTTGCGGACTCCGCCGAGACTAGCATGCTACTGCGTCGGGGGCTCGCTCGTCGTCGGCCGGGCTGGCAGGTAGAGGTGGCCGCGCAATGCCTCGGACCACGCCGGGTCGACGACCTCGACACCGTCGACCGCCACCTGCTCCATCAGCAGCGTCGCCGTGCGGACGAGGTGCGCCTCCATGTGGGCGGCCGCGGCGGCGGGATCGCGCATCGCGATGGCCTCGACGATGGGCGCGTGCTCGCCGGCGAGCTCGACCATGCCGCGCGACCGGCGGATCGTGGACGCCCCCCGCGACTGGATCGAGTCGCGCAGCGTCGCGATCTCGGCCTGCAGCCTCGGATTGCCCATGGCCCCGGCGACGGCCTGGTGGAGCGCGCGGTCGTGCTCGGTGAACTGGACCTCGTCGTCGGCGTCGGCGTGCTCGCGCATGCGGTCGAGCTCGCCGACGATCGCGGCGACCGTCGAGGCGTCGGCGTTCGCCGCGGCGTGGGCAGCAGCCGGCACCTCGAGCAGCAGACGCAGCTCGAAGACCTCGCGGACGTCCGCGGCCGTCACGCCCCGGATGCGCACGCCCCGGTTGCGCTCGACCGAGACCAGCCCGATGTCGGCGAGCCGCAGGACGGCCTCGCGGACCGGCGTGCGCGACACCTCGAGCAGGTCGGCCAGGCGGTAGATCGAGTGCAACGACCCGGGCGGGAACTCGCCGCTGACGATCGACTCCCGGAGCGAGTCGAACACGCGATCGGTGGTCGTGGTGCGCGTCATGCTGACCGTGACCCTCTCCCCCGCCGTCGCGTCGCGGACGTGCTGGCGACCTGTCTGCCGCATGGGCCTTGGCACGAAACGATATCGTGTTGCTCTGGCGCGCGGGACGACGTCGCTGGCCGACCGACGCGCGCATGCACGGCACGTCCGGCGGCGGGGCACCCGCGCGGACCACGACGAGGGGATCTCATGATGGCTCGGACCTTCCGGGTGGCGGTGGCTGCTGTGGCGCTCATCGCCCTCGCCGCGTGCGACGGCACCTCCGGCACCAACGGCACGACCCCCGCGGCCACGGCGAGCACGACGGCTGCTCCCAACCTGTCCGATCACGAGTCGGGTCCCGAGAGCCCCATCGCCTACGGACTCTTCGTGCCTGCCGGCGCCACGCAGCTGGGCCCGCTGTTCCGCTACCGCAGCGCTGCCCTGATCGCCGCCTACCAGCCCGAGCTGCAGGCCATCGAGGCGCAGCGCGCCGCCGACGCCGCGGCGAAGGTTGCCGAGGACGAGGCCAACGGCACCCCCTCGCCGACCCCCACCCCCACGCCGACGACCCGGCCGAGCCCCGACACGTTCAAGCTGATCGGCGACGAGGCCCCGCGCCCCGACACCTCGATCTCGCTCATGCGCATCGACGGCGATCCCTCCGACGTCGTGCGCCGCATGCTCGCGCAGATCGACGCCGCGATCCCCGACGCCGGCCTCGTCCTCGACGACCTCTCGACGTACTGCACCTCCGAGGAGCGTCGCATCACCGGCTGCCAGGTCGTCGCCAGCGGTGCGACCGAGGGCAAGCGTGAGATCCGGGTGTCGCTGTCGGTCGACACCGGCAACCTGGCGACCCGCACGGCACCGCCCGGTGCCCTCACCCGGCCGGTCATGCAGCTCACGGTCGAGTACGTCGGCGATCCGCGGGCCGGGCAGCTGGGCCGCGACACCGGCAAGCTCGGCGACGTCGCCGACATCGAGAAGATGCCCGACCGCTCGGGGCTGATCTGGCCCAAGATGGACCTCGACGCCGACCTCACCACCCCGCTCGTCAACGGCTGGGTCGCCCCGCCGTCGGTCACGCTGCTGCTGAGCGGCTACCAGCCCCAGTTCGTCGCCATGACCGCCGAGCGCGCGGTCGACGCCGACCAGATCGCCGAGCAGTTCGCGCTCGCCAACAGCCGCAAGGGCGCCATCACCAAGGACGTCGTCGAAGACCTCAACTCGGTCAGCACGATGTACTCGGCGCGCGGCAAGGGCGGCGCCGTCGCCCGCGCCGTCTACATCCTGTCGGCGCGCGGCAACTACACGGCCCTGTTCTACACGCCCGCCGAGAAGTGATCCGCGTGCGCGAGAGCGTGCTCGACCATCGGTAGCACCGGCCCGACCTGCGTGCCCACGTCGGCGATCGCGACCCAGCACGCGACGTCCGTGGTGCCGTCGAGCTCGACGACGTGAGGCGTGACCGCGGGGTCGACCTCGACGGCGTAGAGCAGGTGCACCCCGTGATAGTCCTCGAAGCGGTCGCCCCGGCCCGGCGCGACCACGTGCACGTCGTGGACGTCCACCAGCCGTGACGACAGCGCTCGCAGGCCCGTCTCCTCGTGGAGCTCGCGGACGACGGCGTCGTGGGGCGACTCGCCGTGGTCGACACCGCCGCCCGGGAGGGTCCACGTGCCCGCCGGGTAGCCCGCCGGGGAGATGCGCGTCAGCAGGATGCGGTCGTCGACGATGACCACGGCGTAGGCACCGAGCCGCTGGGTGCGGATCATGTCGGGCACTCGCCCTCCGGGGGTCGTCGGGGACGCACCGTGGGCGCGTCGGATTCGGGCCAGGCTATTAGAGTCGTCCTCGATGAGTGCCCTCGACCCGCTTCCCGTCGCCACCTCCCCACCCAAGGAGCGCGTGGCGTATCTCGACAACGCCCGCTACTGGGTCATGCTGCTGGTCGTCATCGGCCACTCGCTCACCGAGCTCGTCGTGATGGACTCGGCCCGCGGCATCTACACGTGGATCTACTCGTTCCACATGCCGTTCTTCATCCTCATCTCCGGCTACACGGCCCGGCACTACATCGGCGACTTCCGCCAGATCCGCCGGATCGTCAGCACCCTCATCGTCCCGTACCTGCTCGTCGAGCTGAGCCTGCAGCTCATCACCCGGCACTACGACGGCTCGCCCAAGAACCTCATGATCCTGTCGCCCCAGTGGCTCGGCTGGTTCCTGGCCGCGCTGTTCATCTGGCGCATCACGACGCCCATCTGGCGCGCCCTGAAGTACCCCGTCACCACCTCGATCGTCATCTCGCTGCTGGCCGGGCTCATCGAGATCCCCAACGTGCTGGCCCTGCCGAAGGTGCTCGCGCTGCTGCCGTTCTGGGTCATCGGCCTGCACATGAACCGCGAGATCTTCATGCGGCTGGGCGATCTGCGCATCCGCATCGCCTCTGTCGTCGTCCTCGTCACGTCGTTCGTCGTCTGCCAGGTCTACGCCGGCACCTGGACGACGCAGTGGCTGCTGTGGAAGGACCGCTACTCCGAGGACCCGCTCGACGCGTCGCCCTGGGGAGGCATCGTCACCCGGGGCAGCCTGCTGCTGGTCGGAGCGCTGCTGACCTTCGCGACGCTGTCGCTGATCCCGCGCGGGCGGTCGATCACGACGACGCTCGGTGGACGGACGTTCTACTGCTACCTGCTGCACGGCTTCATCATCATCCTGCTCGACCGCCAGTTCGACCTGTGGCAGCGCCTCGAGCAGTACGGCGCGGCGTCCGTGGTCGGATGCATCGTGGTGGCGGTGGTGGTGGCCAACCTCCTGATGACCAGGCCGGTGGCCACGCTGTTCCGTCCCCTGTTCGAGCCCCGCCTGACGTGGTTGTTCCGCGAGGCCGAGCCGCCCTCGGTCCGCGTCCCGGTCTCATCGATCGAGGCTGCCACAGCCGCGGCACCTGCCGAGGGCGCGACGCAGGCACCGGTCAAGGCGCCGTGACCCCGCGGCTGACCCGTGCAGCCGCCGCCGTCGCCGTGCTCCTCGGGCTCGGCGGGTGCTCCGCGCACCCGGACGGTCCTGACCGCCCTCGGACGGCCTCCGTGCTGACCGACCGCACGTGCGCCGACCTGGTGGTGATCGGGGCCCGCGGCTCGATGCAGCGGGCCGGCCTCAACCTCGGCGTCGGCACAGAGGTGCGGGTCACCGTCGAGCAGCTGGCGCGGCGGCTGCAGCAGCGTTCCCACGTCTCGGTGCACGTGGAGCCCGTGCTCTACGACTCCTCGCCCACACCGACCGCTGCGGGCTTCCTGCGCAACACCGCGGCCGGCGGGACGCTCGCCCTCGGCCGCCTGACGTCCCTGGCCGCGCGGTGCCCGTCGAGCCGCTTCGCGCTCGTGGGCTTCAGCCAGGGCGCCCATGTCGTGCACACCGCCGCGATGGCCGTGCCGTCGTCGCTGACGTCCCGCGTCGCGCTCGTCGCGATGATCGCCGACCCCGCGAACAACCCCGACGACCAGATCACCCGGTGGTCGTACGCCTCCGAGCCGACGAGCGGCCACGGCCGGCTCGGCGCGGGCCCGCCGATCCCGGCCGCCCTCCGCCGCACGGCGATCAGCTTCTGCGTCGCCGGCGACGCGATCTGCAACGACCGGGGCGCACCCGGCACCGGCCAGTCGCCGACCCACAAGCACTTCTACGAGCGACCGGCGACCGCCGAGATCACCGCCGCCCGGCTCGACCGGGTGCTCCGCGCCAACGGCGTGTGAGCCCCCGGACGCGAAGGAGCCCCCGACCAGTGGCCGGGGGCTCCTTCGCAATCGATCAGACGGTCAGCTGTTCTCGTACGACGTGAAGTCGAAGTCGTCCAGCTGGACGGGTGCAGCACCCGCATCGCCGAAGCCGTAGTCGTAGTCGCCGTAGCCGGTGACGGCGTAGGCGGCCTGACGAGCGGCCTCGGTCGGCTCGACCCGGATGTTGCGGTAGCGGTCGAGACCGGTACCCGCCGGGATGAGCTTGCCGATGATGATGTTCTCCTTCAGACCGCGCAGCGAGTCCGACTTGCCGTGGATGGCCGCGTCGGTGAGGACGCGCGTCGTCTCCTGGAAGGAGGCGGCCGACAGCCACGACTCGACGGCCAGCGAGGCCTTCGTGATGCCCATCAGCACCGGACGACCGGAGGCGGGGGTGCCGCCCTCGGCCACGACGCGACGGTTCTCCTCCTCGAACCGCGAACGGTCCACGAGGTCACCGGGGATGAGCTGGGCGTCGCCCTGCTCGATGACCGTCACCCGGCGCAGCATCTGGCGCACGATGATCTCGATGTGCTTGTCGTGGATGGCCACGCCCTGCGAGCGGTAGACCTCCTGCACCTGGTCGACGAGGTGCTCCTGGGCACGGCGGACGCCGAGGATGCGCAGGACCTCCTGCGGATCGGGCGTTCCGTGCGTCAGCATCTGACCGACCTCGACGTGGTCGCCGTCCTGGATCAGGAGGCGAGCACGCTTGGTGACCGGGTACTCGAGCACGTCCGAGCCATCGTCGGGGGTGACGACGAGCTTGCGCGTCTTGTCGGAGTCGTCGATGACGACCCGACCGGCCGACTCGGTGATCGGCGCCTTGCCCTTCGGCTGACGCGCCTCGAACAGCTCGACGACGCGAGGCAGACCGTGCGTGATGTCGTCACCGGCCACACCACCGGTGTGGAAGGTGCGCATGGTCAGCTGCGTGCCGGGCTCACCGATCGACTGGGCCGCGATGGTGCCCACGGCCTCACCGATGTCGACGAGCTTGCCGGTGGCCAGCGAGCGTCCGTAGCACTTGGCGCACGTGCCGGCCTTGGCCTCGCACGTCAGGACCGTGCGGACCTTGATCTCCTCGACACCCTCGGCGATCAGGCGGGCGATCTCGACGTCGCCGAGCTCACCGCCGGCCGGGATGAGGACATCGCCGTCGGCGCCCGTGACGTCGGTCGCCGCCGTGCGCGAGTAGGCCGCCGTCTCGACGTTCTCGGCAGCGGTCAGACGGCCGTCGTCGAGCTTGGTCGCGATGACCTGCTTGAGACCACGCTCGGTGCCGCAGTCCTCCTCGCGGATGATGACGTCCTGGCTGACGTCGACGAGCCGGCGCGTCAGGTAGCCCGAGTCGGCCGTGCGCAGAGCCGTGTCGGCCAGACCCTTGCGGGCACCGTGCGTCGCGATGAAGTACTCGACGACCGACAGGCCCTCACGGAAGTTGGCCTTGATGGGACGAGGGATGATCTCGCCCTTCGGGTTGGCCACCAGACCACGCATACCGGCGATCTGACGCACCTGCATCATGTTTCCGCGCGCTCCCGAGTGGACCATCATCCAGATCGGGTTGTCCTCGTCGAAGCCCTTCTCCATCTCGGCGGACACCTCGGCCGTGGCCTGGGTCCAGATCTCGATGAGCTCCTGACGACGCTCGTCCTCGGTGATCAGACCGCGGTCGAACTGCGTCTGCACCTTGGCGGCCTGGGTCTCGTAGCCACCCAGGATCTCCTGCTTGCGCGGAGGCGTCACGACGTCCTCGATGGAGACCGTCACGCCGGAGCGGGTGCCCCAGTGGAAGCCGGTGTCCTTGAGGTTGTCGAGGGCGTTGGCGACGTCGACCTTGGAGTAGCGCTCGGCGAGGTCGTTGACGATGACGCCGAGCTGCGACTTGCCGATCTGCTCGTTGACGTACGGGTAGTCGTCGGGCAGGGCCTCGTTGAAGATCGCCCGACCCAGCGTCGTGTCGAGGGTCTGACCACCGATGCGGATCTTGACGTGGCTCTGCAGCGAGATCTCGTGACGCTCGAAGGCCATCATCGCCTCGGAGACCGAGCTGAACGCACGGCCCTCGCCGATGTGACCCGAACGCTCGAGCGTCAGGAAGTACAGGCCGATGATCATGTCCTGGGTCGGCATCGTGACGGGACGACCGTCGGACGGCTTCAGGATGTTGTTCGTCGACAGCATCAGCACGCGTGCCTCGGCCTGGGCCTCGGCGCTCAGCGGCAGGTGCACGGCCATCTGGTCACCGTCGAAGTCGGCGTTGAAGGCCGAGCAGACGAGCGGGTGGATCTGGATGGCCTTGCCCTCGATGAGCTGCGGCTCGAACGCCTGGATGCCCAGACGGTGCAGCGTGGGCGCGCGGTTGAGCAGCACGGGGTGCTCGGTGATGACCTCTTCGAGGACGTCCCACACGACCGGACGAGCACGCTCGACCATCCGCTTGGCGCTCTTGATGTTCTGCGCGTGGTTGAGGTCGACCAGACGCTTCATGACGAACGGCTTGAACAGCTCGAGCGCCATCTGCTTGGGCAGACCGCACTGGTGCAGCTTGAGCTGCGGGCCGACGACGATGACCGAGCGGCCCGAGTAGTCGACGCGCTTGCCGAGCAGGTTCTGACGGAAGCGACCCTGCTTGCCCTTGAGCATGTCGGAGATCGACTTCAGCGGACGGTTGCCCGGCCCGGTGACGGGACGGCCACGACGACCGTTGTCGAACAGCGAGTCGACGGCCTCCTGCAGCATCCGCTTCTCGTTGTTGACGATGATCTCGGGCGCACCGAGGTCGAGCAGACGCTTGAGGCGGTTGTTGCGGTTGATCACGCGGCGGTACAGGTCGTTGAGGTCGGAGGTGGCGAAGCGGCCACCGTCGAGCTGGACCATGGGACGCAGCTCCGGCGGGATCACCGGGACCGCGTCGAGGACCATGCCGGCCGGGGCGTTGCTGCTGCCACGGAAGGCCTCGACGACCTTGAGACGCTTGAGGGCGCGGGTCTTCTTCTGGCCCTTGCCGGTCGCGATGATCTCCTTGAGCGACTCCTGCTCGGCGTCGAGGTCGAAGTCCTGGAGACGCTTCTGGATCGCCATGGCGCCCATGTAGCCCTCGAAGTACTTGCCGAAGCGGTACGTCATCTCGCGGTAGAGCAGCTCGTCGCCCTCGAGGTCCTGGACCTTGAGGTTCTTGAAGCGGCTCCAGACCTCGTCGAGGCGGTCGATCTCGCGCTGGGCGCGGTCACGACGCTGCTTGGCCTCGCGCTCGGCGGAGTCCTTGACCTTGCGCTTGGCGTCGGCCTTGGCACCCTCGTCCTCGAGAGCCTTGAGGTCTTCCTCGAGCTTCTGCATGCGCTCGTTGACCTCGTTGTCGCGGCGGCTCTCGAGCTGCTTGCGCTCGAGCTCGATCTTGGCCTCGAGGCTCGACAGGTCGGCGTGACGCGCGTCCTCGTCGACCTTGGTGATCATGTAGGCGGCGAAGTAGATGACCTTCTCGAGGTCCTTCGGCGCCAGGTCGAGCAGGTAGCCCAGGCGGCTGGGCACGCCCTTGAAGTACCAGATGTGCGTGACGGGAGCGGCGAGCTCGATGTGGCCCATGCGCTCACGGCGCACCTTGGACCGCGTGACCTCGACGCCGCAGCGCTCGCAGATGATGCCCTTGAAGCGCACGCGCTTGTACTTGCCGCAGTAGCACTCCCAGTCCCGTGTGGGACCGAAGATCTTCTCGCAGAAGAGTCCGTCGCGCTCGGGCTTGAGCGTGCGGTAGTTGATCGTCTCGGGCTTCTTGACCTCGCCGAACGACCATCCGCGGATGTCGTCGGCGGTCGCGAGACCGATCCGGATTTGATCGAAGAAGTTCACGTCGAGCACGTTGGTCTTCTTTCCCTTTCAGAGGTTCTTGCTAAGTGGCGGAAGGTGATGTCTGGGTGCGAGGGGCCGTCGCGGACGACGGCCCCTCGCGAGGCTCAGACTTCTTCCACGCTGGAGGGCTCGCGCCGGGACAGGTCGATGCCGAGCTCTTCGGCGGCGCGGAAGAGATCCTCTTCGGCGTCGCGCATCTCGACAGCGGTTCCGTCGCTCGAGAGCACCTCGACGTTGAGACACAGCGACTGCATCTCCTTGACGAGAACCTTGAAGGACTCGGGGATACCCGGCTCCGGGACGTTCTCGCCCTTGACGATGGCTTCGTAGACCTTGACGCGTCCGAGGATGTCGTCGGACTTGATGGTCAGGAGCTCCTGCAGCGCGTACGCCGCTCCGTAGGCCTCGAGGGCCCACACCTCCATCTCACCGAAACGCTGTCCGCCGAACTGCGCCTTACCGCCCAGGGGCTGCTGCGTGATCATCGAGTACGGACCCGTGGAACGTGCGTGGATCTTGTCGTCGACCAGGTGGTGCAGCTTGAGCAGGTACATGTAACCGACCGAGACGGGGTCGGGGAAGGGCTCGCCGGTACGACCGTCGAACAACCTCGCCTTGCCGTCGCGCTTGACCATGCGCTCACCGTCGCGGTTGGGCAGGGTCGAGGCCAGGAGTCCCTGGATCTCGTCCTCGCGGGCACCGTCGAAGACCGGTGTGGCCACGTTGCTGTCGCGCGGTGCACGGTCGGCACCGATCGCGCGCAGGCGGTCGGCCCACTCGTCCTTCATGTCGGTGATGTCCCAGCCGGTCTTGGCGACCCAGCCGAGGTGCGTCTCCAGGACCTGTCCCACGTTCATGCGTCCGGGGATGCCGAGCGGGTTCAGGACGATGTCGACGGGCGTGCCGTCCTCGAGGAACGGCATGTCCTCGACCGGGTTGATCTTGGAGATGACGCCCTTGTTGCCGTGACGGCCGGCGAGCTTGTCACCGTTGGAGATCTTGCGCTTCTGGGCCACGTAGACGCGGACCAGCTGGTTGACGCCCGGCGAGAGCTCGTCGCCCTCGGCGGAGTCGAACACGCGGACGCCGATGACGGTGCCGGACTCCCCGTGCGGAACCTTGAGCGAGGTGTCGCGCACCTCGCGCGCCTTCTCGCCGAAGATCGCGCGGAGCAGCCGCTCCTCGGGCGTCAGCTCGGTCTCGCCCTTGGGCGTGACCTTGCCGACCAGCACGTCGCCGTTGCCGACCTCGGCACCGATGCGGATGATGCCGCGCTCGTCGAGATCGGCCAGCATCTCCTCGGAGACGTTGGGGATGTCGCGCGTGATCTCCTCGGGGCCCAGCTTGGTGTCGCGGGCGTCGACCTCGTGCTCCTCGATGTGGATCGAGGTCAGCAGGTCGTCCTGGACGACGCGCTGGGACAGGATGATCGCGTCCTCGTAGTTGTGACCCTGCCAGGGCATGAAGGCGACGAGCAGGTTGGTGCCCAGCGCCATCTCGCCCTCGTCGGTGCAGGGACCGTCGGCCAGCGGCGTGCCGACCTCGACCCGCTGACCGTGCGCCACCAGCGGGCGCTGGTTGGTGCAGGTGCCCTGGTTGGAGCGCTTGAACTTGGCCAGGCGGTACGTGAAGTACGAGCCGTCGTCCTGCATGATCTCGATGGCGTCGGCCGACACCTCGTTGACCACGCCGGCGACCTTGGCGACCGTGACGTCACCGGCGTCGACGGCGGCACGGAACTCCATGCCGGTGCCGACGAGCGGCGCGTCGTTGCGGATCAGCGGGACGGCCTGACGCTGCATGTTCGAGCCCATGAGGGCGCGGTTGGCGTCGTCGTGCTCGAGGAACGGGATCAGGGCCGTGGCCACCGACACCATCTGGCGCGGCGAGACGTCCATGTAGTCGACGTCGGCGGCGGGACGCAGCTCGGCCTCGCCACCCTTCTGGCGCACCAGGACCATGTCCTCGGCGAAGGTCGACTTCTCGGTCAGGACCGAGTTGGCCTGAGCGACGATGTAGCGGTCCTCGTCGGTCGCGGTCAGGTAGTCGATCTGCTCGGTGACGGTGCCGTCGACGACCTTGCGGTACGGCGTCTCGACGAATCCGAACGAGTTGATGCGACCGTAGGACGCCAGCGAGCCGATCAGACCGATGTTCGGGCCTTCGGGGGTCTCGATGGGGCACATGCGGCCGTAGTGCGACGGGTGGACGTCGCGGACCTCGTAGCCGGCACGCTCACGCGACAGACCACCCGGTCCGAGGGCCGACAGACGACGCTTGTGCGTCAGGCCCGCGAGCGGGTTGTTCTGGTCCATGAACTGCGACAGCTGCGAGGTTCCGAAGAACTCCTTCAGCGCCGCGACGACCGGGCGGATGTTGATCAGGGTCTGCGGCGTGATGGCCTCGACGTCCTGGGTCGTCATGCGCTCGCGGACGACGCGCTCCATGCGGGCCAGGCCCGTGCGGAGCTGGTTCTGGATCAGCTCGCCGACCGACCGCATGCGGCGGTTGCCGAAGTGGTCGATGTCGTCGGCCTCGACGATCGTCGAGCCCGCAGCGGTCTCGAGCTCGGTCTCGCCGGCGTGCAGCGCGACGATGTACTTGATCGTCGACACGATGTCGTCGATCGTCAGCGTCTGCTGGTCGAACGCCTCGTCGACGCCGAGCTTCTTGTTGATCTTGTAGCGACCGACCTTGGCCGTGTCGTAGCGCTTGGCGTTGAAGTAGTAGTTGTCCAGAAGGGTCTGGGCAGCTTCGCGGCTCGGCGGTTCGCCCGGACGCAGCTTGCGGTAGATGTCGAGCAGGGCGTCGTCCTGGCCGACCGTGTTGTCCTTCTCGAGGGTCAGGCGGATCGACTCGTACTGGCCGAACTCCTCGAGGATCTGCGCCTCGGACCAGCCGAGGGCCTTGAGCAGCACCGTGACGCTCTGCTTGCGCTTGCGGTCGAGGCGGACGCCGACCATGTCGCGCTTGTCGATCTCGAACTCGAGCCAGGCTCCGCGCGAGGGGATGACCTTGGCCGTGTAGATGTCCTTGTCGGACGTCTTGTCGGGCGTGCGCTCGAAGTAGACGCCCGGAGAGCGGACGAGCTGCGAGACGACGACACGCTCGGTGCCGTTGATGATGAAGGTGCCCTTGTCGGTCATGAGCGGGAAGTCGCCCATGAACACGGTCTGGCTCTTGATCTCGCCGGTCTCGTTGTTCATGAACTCGGAGGTGACGAACAGCGGCGCGGCGTAGGTGACGTCGCGGTCCTTGCAGTCGTCGACCGAGTACTTGGGAGGCTCGAACCGGTGGTCGCGGAACGACAGGCTCATCGTCTCGGAGAAGTCCTCGATCGGGGAGATCTCCTCGAAGATCTCCTCCAGACCGGACTTGGTGGACACGTCGGTGCGGCCGGCTGCAAGAGCGGCTTCGACACCTTCTTGCCACTTCTCGTCGCCGATCAGCCAAGCGAAGCTGTCGGTCTGCAGAGCGAGAAGCTCAGGGACCTCGAGGGGTTCTGCAATTTTGGCGAACGAGATACGGCGGGGCTGAACAGATGCGGAGGTGCGCGAGGCGGCCAAGAGGGGTCCTTCCAAGGGCTCGCAGGCGGGTGGCTCGAGAGGTCGTGCTCCGCGCACGCCAATCGACCCCGGTCAAGGGGCGCCAATCCATCTCAACCAGCAGATGGGCAGGACAAGGCGAGCGCGAAAGTTCAGTGTAACGCGGGAGCCACGCCGAAGCAAGGGCGGGCCTTGACAACGAGGGCTTTATAGGTGACGCTATTTGGCTTTTCGTGAGCGTCGTGACAGTTCCGTGCTGCAACGGCAACGTTTTCGGCCGGGCCGCCGCAGCCTGTCGCCGGGACGATCGTCCTTGGTCGCCCTGACGGCGGCAGGCTCAGAGCGCCCGGATGTTGGCGACGCGCCAGCCGTCGGCGCCCTTGACCATCGACACCTTGATGCGGTTGGCGAAGACCGTGGGCTGGGCCGCATCGCCCACCAGGCGGGCCTGGTCGACGAACACCAGCACATCGGCCTGCTTCGACGAGCAGTCCTTGCCGCACGGCAGCGCCGCCGCCTCGCGGGTCGCGGCCTTGACGACGATCTGGCGCTGCGGCGCCAGCTCGGTCAGCGCCGGTGCGATCGAGTCGAACTGCTTGGCGAAGGCCGGCGTCATGAGCGCCTTGGACGCCTTCAGGTGCTGGTCGAGCTGGTCGTAGCGGAACGAGAAGATGGTCTCGGCCGCACCCGCTGCCGCCGACGACGCCTGGCTGCGCGAGCTGTCGAGGTCGTCGCCCGATCCCGGCGGGCTGACCATGAGGAACACGCCGGCCGCCAACGAGGCGAGCGCGAGCAGCGTGGCCGGCACCAGCCAGGCCAGGTCGCGCCGTGACGGTCGTGAACCGGGGGCACGCTCGGGCCGGACGTCGTCGCGCGTGCGCGCGGCGGCAGTCGCCACCGTGGGGGTCTTGATCACCGGCGGGGCCTTCTTGGCCACCGGCGCGGTCTTCGTGACCACCGGGGCGGACTTCTTGGCGACCGGGGCCGTCTTCTTCGCGACCGGGGCGGTGGCTGACGGCGCCGCCTGTTCGGGCCGCGCGACCTTCTTGGCCCGCGCCTTCCTCAGCGGGGCC
Organism: Aeromicrobium endophyticum; assembly: GCF_003586285.1. Classification (GTDB taxonomy): domain Bacteria; phylum Actinomycetota; class Actinomycetes; order Propionibacteriales; family Nocardioidaceae; genus Aeromicrobium; species Aeromicrobium endophyticum. The sequence goes on from NZ_QUBR01000001.1 coordinate 373,389, forward strand.
TTCGCTGCCGGCGCGGGCGCGGCAGGAGCGGCTTCGCCGGCGATGCGGCGACGGCGGACGGGACCGGTCGAGTCGCTCACTGGGCGTCACCTGCACCATCGGTCGGGGTCGGCTCGGTCGCGGCCGGCTCGGTCGGGGCTGGGGCGGACGCCGCCGGCGCGGTCTGGGCATCGACCGAGGCGACGCTCTCGAAGTTGGACACGAGCCACTTCCCCTTGTCCTTGCTGAACGTCACCTTCCAGCGGAAGCGGCGTTCGACCGCGGCCGGGTTGTCGGTGTTGGTGATCTTGGAGTCGACCGCGACGATCGCCGTCGCGGAGTCGTCGTCGATGCTGTCGATCGCGACCCCCTGCAGCTGGGCGTCGCCGCTGCGCTGCTTCTTGTCCTTGAGGGCACCGAAGACCGCGTCGGTGATCTTGACGAACTCGCGGTTGTACGACGGCGTGAGCAGTCCCTTGAGCCGCTTCTGGTAGTCGGCGAGGTCGGCCACGTCGTACGTGTTGTAGGCGGCCGCGAAGTCGCTGGCCCGCGAGATGACGGCATTGCGCTCGGCCTCGTCGTCGTCGCCGAGCCTCGGCAGCACCAGCGTCGCGACCATCACGAGCACGAGGCCCAGGACGAACACTCCCGCGAGGATCCTGATGACGAGGGGACGACGCGACCAGCTGGCTACTTGGTCACCGGATCGCTCAACAGCCACTTCCAGGAGTCCTTTCCAGTTGCCGTGGGGCCGTCGTACGTGACGCTTCCCGCGGCGGAGCGACGCAGCACGGTCTTGGTCGGCTGCCTCGCGATGTTGTTCTTGACCTTACAGTCCGTGTTCACGTCGAACGGAGCGTCGGAGATCACGTTCTCGGGACGCTTCTTGCGGTAGCCCGACGCGGCGCCGCCGTCCTGCGAGTACGTGCACGTCTTCGTGGTGTCGGTGAGCACGAGACCGAACTTGGCGTTGTACTGTCCGGTCTCCTTGCCACCGGCCGTGTCGGGCGCCAGCGCCGTGAACGAGCCCTCGAGCAGGTACGGGTACAGGATGAAGATCGCCTGCAGGCCCAGGACGTTGTCGGCCAGCGGCTTGTTGGCGACCACCAGGTCGCGCACGGCGTTGCCGAGGTCGGCGGAGTTCTCGTCGACCACCTTGCGCACCGTCGCGGCGCTGCCCGCGCCCTTGTCGAGCAGGCGACGCAGGTCGGGATCGGCGTCGACCAGCGTCTCGGACAGCAGGGCGAGGTTCTTGGAGAACGTCGAGAGCTGACCGCGCTTGTCGATCTGCGTCTGCAGCACGCTGTCGGAGTCGCGGATGAGCTCGCGCGTCACGCCGATGTTGTCGTCGGCGGCCCGGATGAACTCCGACGACGTGTCGAGGATCCGCGCCAGGTCGGGTCCGGCTCCGTCGAAGGCCTGCCCGAGCTCGTCGACGACGGTGCGCAGGTTGTCGGTGTCGACCGAGGTGACGACGTTGTTGACGTCGACCAGCAGCGTGGTGGTGTCGATCGGGATGCGGCTGCGTGCCACCGGGATCTTCGACCCGGCCTTGAGGTAGGGCGCGGAGGCCGACTGCGGCTGCAGGTCGACGTACTGCTCGCCGATGGCCGACTTGTTGGCCACGACGGCCATGACGTCGGTCGACATCTTGGGCGCGTCGTCCTCGATGTCGAGCGTCGCGCGCACGCCGGCGCCGTCGAACTGCAGCTTGCTGACCTTGCCGACGGCGATGCCGCGATACGTCACCTGGGCCCCGGCGAAGATGCCGCCGGAGTCGGTGAACTGCGCCGTGATGGGAAAGCTGCGGTCGACGACGAGCCGGTCGACCTGGGCGTAGCGCCCACCCACGAACGCGCCACCGATCACGGTGACGATCGCGAAGATGATCAGCTGGATCTTGGTGAGTCGGGTGATCACGGGGCCACCGCCGGTTCGAGGAAGAGGGATGCCAGGTCGGCGGACGCTGCGTTGCTGACCGGCGCACGGCACGAGCCGAGCAGCGAGCACAGGAAGCCTCGCGACGGAGCGGTCGTCGTGGCCGGCGCCGGCGTGGGAGAGGCCGCGGCACCGCCCGCAGGGACCCCGCTGGGCTGACCGGTGCCGCTGCGACCGGAGGGCGCCGACCCGGACGGCGAGCCGCCCGGGATCAGGCTGTTGACCAGGTCGCGCAGATCGGCGGTCGGGTCGGCGCCCGGCACGGCCTGCGGCGCCGGCACGCCGTCGGACCCCTGCGGGACGTCGGACGTGCTGGGTGCGGTCGAGCCGCTCGGGGTGGGCACCTGGTCGCTGAGGTCGAAGTCACCCAGGATGTTGGTGAGCTGCTCGACGCCGAGGTTGAGCTTGACCGAGAGATTGGCGAAGTCGCCGAAGCAGGCGCCTTCCTTGATCTCCTTCTGGCCGTTGCCGGCGTCCTGGCAACGGCCCGTCGCCGAGGCGACGCTGCCGCCGACGAAGCCGTCGGTGAACGGGAAGCTCAGCAGCGCCTGGGTGGACGTGGCCAGGTCGTCACCGGCCCGGGCCAGGTTGGTCAACGTCGGTGTGAGCGCCTTGAGGTCGGCCACGGTGTCGGCCTTGGAGCTGCGGATGACGCCGGTCGCCACGTCGCCCAGGCGGTCGAGCGACTGCAGGAGGCCGACGAGCTCGTCGCGCTGGTCGTTGACGACACGCAGCGCCTCGGGCAGGTCGTCGAGCGCGCCGGTGATGGCATCGGTCTGGTCGTTGGCCGCGATCGCGAGCCGGTTGACCTTCTCGAGCGAGGTCAGCAGCTCTTCCTTGTTGGCGTCGAGCTGGCCGATGAAGTCCGACGTGGTGTTCAGGAGCTCCTTGACCTCGGGCTCGTTGCCACCGAGCGCGTTGTTGAGCTCGCGCACGATGGTGTTGGTCTTCTCGAGGCCGCCGCCGTTGAACAGCAGCGAGGCCGCGCCCAGCACCTCCTCGATCTCGGGATTGCGTCCGGAGCGCTCGAGCGGGATCTTGTCGCCGTCGCCGAGGCGCCCCGTGGCGCCGGTGGCCGGCGGCGCCAACGAGACGAACTTCTCGCCCAGCAGGCTGGTCTGGCGGATCGTGGCCACGGCGTTGTCGGGCAGCTTCGCGTCGCGGTTGACCTCGACCGTGACGCTGGCCGTCCAGCCGTCGAGCTTGATGTCCTTGACCTTGCCGACCGCGATGTCGTTGACGCGGACGGCGCTCTGCGGCACCAGGTCGAGCACGTCGCGGAACTGGATCGTGACCTTGTACGGCTTGCTTCCGAGGTCGGCGCCTCCGGGCAGGGGCAGCTGGTAGGGCGAGAAGCCGCAGCCGCTGAGGGCGAGCGCGCTCGCGAGGGCCACGATGGCGCCGGTCGTCCTGGATCTCATCACTGCACCGCCAGCATCTCGGCCACCGAGGAGTTGACCTTCTCGATCGTCGGCGCGGGCAGCCCGCTCGCGGCCGCGGCGCGCGGCCTGGCGGCGTCGCCGCCACCGGTCAACCCACCGGTCAACCCGTCGGTGAGCCCGCCGGTCAGGCCTCCGAGCAGGTTGGTGAGGTCCTTGCAGCCGCCCTCGACGGGCGTCTGCCCGAGCAGGTTGCACAGCAGGCCCGCGGGATCGCCCAACGAGCCGGCGAGGAACTCGGGGATGTCGGCGCGCGTGTCGAGCGTGCCGGACGTGCCGTTGTAGGCCAGCGCGACGTTGGACAGCGCGGTCGGTGCCGAGACGGTGATCTTCTCGAGCTCGGACTTGCGCTTGGCGAGCACGTTGGCCAGCGAGGCGATGTTGTCGACGTTGCCCCGCAGCGCCGAGCGGTTCTCCTTGACCAGGCCGTTGACGTCGACCAGGGCCTTGCTGAGCGCGGCCAACGTCGCGGCGAGGTCGTCGCGCTCCCCCGCCAGCACCTCGGAGACCTGCGCGGTGCTGTCGTTGAACGCCCGCACCGAGGAGTCGTTGGTCTTGAGCAGCGAGACGAACTGGTTGACCTCGCGAAGGCTGCCGAACAGCTCGTCCTTGTTGTCCGAGAGGGTCGAGCTGAGCTTGCCGAAGTTCTTCAAGGTCTCGTTGACCTGCGCGCCCTGACCGCCGAGCTGCTCGGAGGCGCCGTCGACGAGCTTGCTCAGCGGCCCCTGCGCGTCGTCCCCCTTGGGGCCGAGCGCGACCGACAGGTCGTCGAGCGACTGGTAGACCGCATCGAGCTCGACCGGCACGGCCGTGCGATCGACCGGCAGGTAGGCGTTGTCCTTCAGGACCGCACCGCCGTCGTAGGCCGGCGCGAGCTGGATGAAGCGGTCGCCGACGATCGAGGGCGAGACCACGACGGCCTTGACGTCGGCCGGCAGCTTCTGCTTGCCGTCGTAGCCGATCTTGACCCGGACGACCTTGCCGCGCGGGGTCAGGCTCTCGACGGTGCCGACCTCGACGCCGAGGATCTTGACCTGGGACCCCTTGTAGACCGAGTTGGTCTGGTCGAAGTCGACGGTCAGGTAGCGCTTGTCGTCGCCGTTGTTGAGGAACAGCAAGGTCGCCGCGATCAGCAGCAGGACGACGACGCCGGCCAGGACCTTGGAGAAGCCGGCGAACCGTTGAGCCATGGAACCGCTCACTGTGCTGCCCCCTTCGGTGTCAGTGCATCGGTCAGCTGCTGCGTCACTCCGCCCAAGGACGTCAGGCCGCCCAGGTAGGTGTCGAACCAGGGCCCGGTGCCGAGCGCGTTGGCGAAGACCGTCGTGAAGCCGGGATACACCCGCAGGGCCTCGTCGATGCTGGCCTCGTTCTTGCGCAGCATGTCGGTGACCTTGTCGAGCTGCCGGAGAGCCGGCAGCAGGTCGGAGCGCGTGTCCTTGACAAGGCCCCGCAGCTGGGTCGAGATGGTCTGCGTCGAGACCAGCAGCCGGTGGATCGAGTCGCGCCGCTCGCTGATCGCGCGAAAGAGCGTGTCGGAGTCCTTGAACAGCGTCACGAGCTCGTCGTTGCGGCTGTTGAGCACCCCGGAGACCTTCTTGAGGCTGACGAGCAGCGTGTTGATCTGCTCGTCGCGGGCGGCCAGGTTGCGCGACAGGTCGGACACGCCCTTGATCGCCGCACGGAACTCGGCCGGCGTCTGCTCGGAGATGTCGCCGAGCGTGGTGAGCGCCTCGGACAGCTGGGGGATGTCGAGCTGGTCGGTGGTGCGGCTGAGGTCGGAGAAGGCCTGGACGACGTCGTACGGCGCGATCGTCCGCTCGAGCGGGATCGTGCTGCCCTCGGGCAGCTGGCCCTTGCCCTTCGGGGTGAGCGCCAGGAACTCAGCACCCAGCAGCGTGCGGATGCGGATGTCGGCCCCGGTCTCGGCCCCGAACTTGGTTCCCTTGTCGATCCGGAACGTCACCTTGACCTTGTTGCCGTCGAGCGCGATGTCCTGCACCTTGCCCACCGAGACGCCCGCCACGCGGACCTCGTTGCCGGACTTCAGCGAGCCGATCTCGGCGAACTCGGCGTGGTAGACGTCGCCGCTGCCGATGATCGGCAGGCGGTCGGCGCGGAAGGCACCGAGCATCATGGCCACGATCAGCGCCAGGCCGATGACGCCGATGATGACGGGGTTGCGTTCGCGGAAGGGCTTCATCGGTCGTACCCCGGCTGGTCGCAGCGGTCGTTGCCGATCTTCACCGGATCGGGCCCGGTCAGGTCGATCGGCGTCGCGGGCAGGGTGAGCCCCGGCAGCTTGATCGGCGGGATCGTCAAGGTGCCCTTGATCGAGCACAGGTAGAAGTTGAACTCGCTGCCGCTGGAGGCGACCGTGCCGAGCTTGGACGTCTTGATCGGCAGGATCTGGATGGCGCTGGAGATCGTGGCCAGGTTGCGGTCGGACGACAGGTTCTTGGTCAGCGCGTTGAGCTGCTTGATGTCCTCGGTGAGCGCCGGCCGGCCCTGGACGAGCAGGTCGGACGTCTCGTCGGTCAGGTCGGAGATCGAGTCGACCGAGTCGAGGATCGCGTTGCGGTCGTCCTTGAGGCCGGTCACGAACTGCTGCAGCGTGTCGATCGTGTCGGTCAGCTCTCGGTCGCGCGAGCCCACCGTGTCGAGCACCGTGCTGAGGTTGGTGATGACGTCGCCGATCAGCTGGTCGCGGCCGGCCAGCGTGCTGGTGAGCGAGGCCGTGCGCGCCAGCAGGTTCTGGACGTTGCCGCCCTCGCCCTGCAACGTCTGCACGATCTCGTAGGCGAACTTGTTGGTGTCCTCAGGCGACAGCGCCTGGAACACCGGCTTGAAGCCGTTGAGCAGCACGGTGAGGTCGAGCGCCTCCTTGGTGCGCGACTCGGGGATCGTGCTGTCGGGCTTGAGCACCGTCGTGGCACCGTCCGCGCCCTGGGTGAGAGCGATGTAGCGCTGGCCCACCAGGTTGCGGAACTTGATCGTGGCGTTGGTGTTGGCGGTCAGGGGCACGTCGGAGTCGACGCCGAAGGTGACCTGCGCCTTGTCGCGGTCGATGATCTTGATGTCGGAGACCGACCCGACCGCGACGCCGGCGATGCGCACGTCGTCGCCCTTGGCCATGCCGGTGACGTCGGTGAAGATCGCCTTGTACTTGTTGCGGTCGCCGAACGACCCGTTGCTGAGGGTGAGGGCCAGCACGAGGGTGGCCAGGCCGGTGAAGGCGAAGAAGAAGCCCAGCTTCAGGGCCGCTCCCATGGACTCGCGATCGAGCTGCTTCATCGGGCCGTCACCGCCGATCCGCGCATCACGGGGCTGATCATGAGCGAGCCGATGTCGGGCACGTCGCTGGGCGACATCCCGAGCGAGGCCCCGAGGAACACGTTGAGCTCCTCACGCTCGTCGGCGGAGTCGATGCCGATCGCGCTGGGCTGGACGAGGTCCTGGAGCTCGAGGCTGTTGGCGGCGGTGCGGTTCTTGGAGAAGTCGCTGTCGGAGCCGAACTTGGTGTGGCTGCTCTTGACGCCGACCAGCTTGTAGACATCGGCAGGCACCGTGAACGGGTTGGCCTGGGACGAGTACTTCTCCTGCTGGGCGCGACCCTTGTTGATCTCGTTGAGGTCGAGGCACGTGGGGGCGGCCGCGTTGCTGGCGTTGACGTCCTTGCCGTTCTTGGCCGACGGACCGGTGGAGGCGCGGTCGAGGTCGGCCTTGGAGACATCGGTGTTCTCGTTGGCCTTGTAGGCATCGGGCTGCTTGATGAGCTCGACGTCGATGTGCAGCGTCCCGCCGCGGTAGGCGCTGTCGAGTCGCGGGATGAGGGTCGACATCGACCTCAGGAAGCACGGGAAGGTCACGGAGTAGTCGCCCACCGTCTCGAGCACGGGTCGCGTCTCCTTGGCCAGCCGCTGCAGGTTGTCGCCGTTGTCGCGCGTGAAGGTGGTCAGGGTGTCGGCCAGGCGGGTGCCCTCGTCGAAGAACGCCGCGAGCTGCGCCTTCTTGGCCACCAGCGTGTTGCCGGTGACGACGGTGTTGCGCAGCACCCGTCCGAGGTCGGGCAGCGCCGCGGTGTACCCGTCAGAGACCGTGCCGAGCTTGTTGACGTCGGTCACGAGCTGAGGCACCTCGGGGTTGAGCTTCTTGAGGTAGCTGTTGAGCGTCACGAGCGTCTCGCCCAGCTGCTTGCCGCGGCCGTCGAGCGCCGACGAGACCGCGCTGAGCGTGTACGACAGGCTGGCCGGGTCGACGGCCTCGAGCAACGGGTAGAGGTCGTTGAGCAACGTCTCGACCTCGATCGGCACGTTGGCCTTGGCGATCGTGTCGCCGGCCTGCAGCGCGTCGCCGCCGGCACCGCCGGTCGGCGGGATGAGGGCGACGTACTTCTCGCCGAACAGGGTCTTGGGCACGAGCTGCGCCGTCACGTCCTTCGGGACGTCGCCGATGAGCTTGGGGTTCATGCCGAGCGTCAGCTTGACGCCGTCGCCGTCGGGCTGGACCTTGCGGACCTCGCCGACGATCATGCCTCGCAGCTTGACGTCGGCGTTGCGCGGCAGGTTGACGCCCGTGGTGTCGGTCGTGAGGGTGACGTTGTCGTAGTCGACGAATGCCTTGGTGAAGAAGGCGTAGGTGACCCAGACGAAGAACACGACCATGGCCACGAAGAGCGCGCCGAGCACCTTCAGCGAGGAGCCTCGCTCGAGGACGGGGGTGCGTGCCATGGGTCAGCCCGCCAATCTGACGGTCACGTTGGTGCCCCAGATCGCCATCGAGGCGAGCAGGTCGACGACGTTGATCGCCACGATCGAGGTGCGGATGGCCAGGCCCACGGCCACGCCGACGCCGGCCGGGCCGCCCGAGGCGTAGTAGCCGTAGTAGCAGTGGATCAAGATCACGACGATCGCGAAGATCAGCACCTTGGCGAACGACCACAGCACGTCGCTGGGTGGCAGGAAGGTGTTGAAGTAGTGGTCGTACGTGCCAGAGCTCTGCCCGTTGATCTGGGTGACCACCAGCCGGGTCGCGAAGTACGACGCCAGCAGCCCGACGATGTAGAGCGGGACGACCGCGATGAGACCGGCGATGACGCGCGTGGTGACGAGGAAGGGCAGCGACGGGATGGCCATCGTCTCGAGGGCGTCGACCTCCTCGCTGATGCGCATGGCGCCCAGCTGGGCGGTGAATCCGCAGCCGACCGTGGCGGCGAGCGCGATGCCGGCGACGAGCGGAGCGATCTCGCGGGTGTTGAAGTAGGCCGAGATGAATCCGGTCAGCGCAGCCGTGCCGAGCTGGTCGAGGGCCGCATAGCCCTGGATGCCGACGGACGTGCCGGTGAAGAAGCACATCGCGGCGATGACGCCGATCGTCCCGCCGATGACGGCCAGCGAGCCGGAGCCCAAGGTGACCTCGGCCAGCAGGCGGAGCACCTCTTTCTTGTAGTTCTTGACCGTGCGCGGGATCGACTTGACGACCCGGATGTAGAACAGCATCTGGCGCCCGAGGTTGTCGAGCGCACCGGCGGGCTTGGTGTAGATGGACGCGAAGCTGGCCATGACGATCACATCCCCTTCGGCGGGACGAGCTGGATGTAGACCGCCGTGATGAAGAAGTTCACGACGAACAGCAGCGTGAAGGTGATGACGACCGCCTCGTTGACGGCATCGCCGACGCCCTTGGGGCCGCCCTTGGCGTTCATGCCCTTGTAGGACGCGACGATCGCCGCGAGGAAGCCGAAGATGAGGGCCTTGACCATGCCCTGGTACATGTCGGGCAGCTGCGCGAGCGCCGTGAACGAGGCCAGGTAGGCACCGGGCGTGCCGTCCTGCAGCACCACGTTGAACACGTAGCCGCCTGCGACACCCACGACCGTCACGATGCCGTTGAGGAAGACCGCCACCAGCATCGTGGCGAGCACGCGGGGCACCACGAGCCGCTGGATGGGGTCGATGCCCAGCACCATCATGGCGTCGAGCTCTTCGCGGATGCGGCGGGCGCCGAAGTCGGCGGCGATGGCCGAGCCGGCCGCGCCCGCGATGAGCAGGGCCGTCGCGATCGGACCGGCCTGCTGGACCACGGCCAGCACGGCTGCCGATCCCGTGAACGACTGGGCACCGAACTGCTTGATGAGCCCGCCGGTCTGCAGGGCGATCACGGCGCCGAACGGGATGGCCACGAAGGCCGTCGGCACGATCGTGACCTTGACGATGAACCAGGCCTGGACCAGGAACTCCTTGAGCTGGAACGGCCGGCGGAACAGCGCCACGAGCACGTCGAGCGCGAAGGCGAACAGGTTGCCCGAGACCCTGGCGGGTCCCGTGACGATGCTGAGGCTCACGCTGTGACAGCCTGGTCGGCGTCGCGGGCGAACGAGCCCGGCGGCGGGGTGACGCCGTTGTCGCGGCACCACGCACCGGGATCGCGCTGACCGCGGCGGGGGCGTCCGTCGGAGGTCTCGAGCTGCAGCGGGACGGGCGGCAGCGCGGGCATCGCGATGCCGGCCTCGGAGGCCAGCTCGTCGGCGTCCTTCTCCTCGCTCATGCCGATCGGGCCGACGGTCTGCGCATTGAGGAACTGCGCCACGACGGGCTCCTCGGACGTCAGGAGCATCTCGCGCGGACCGAACATCGCCAGGTGCTTGTGGTAGAGCAGGCCGATGTTGTCGGGCACGCGACGTGCGGTGTTGATGTCGTGCGTGACGATCAGGAAGGTCGCGTCGATCTGCGCGTTGAGGTCGATGAACAGCTGGTTGATGTACGAGGTGCGCACGGGGTCGAGACCCGAGTCGGGCTCGTCGATCAGCAGGATCTCGGGGTCGAGCACCAGGGCACGGGCCAGGCCGGCGCGCTTGCGCATGCCGCCGGAGATCTCGCCGGGCAGCTTGCGCTCGGCACCCACCAGACCGGTCAGCTCCATCTTGTCCATGACGATGGTGCGGATCTCGGACTCGGACTTGCGGGTGTGCTCGCGCAGCGGGAAGGCGACGTTGTCGTAGAGGTCCATCGAGCCGAACATCGCGCCGTCCTGGAACAGCACGCCGAAGAGCTTGCGGATCTCGTAGAGCTCTTTCTCCTTGCAGTTGGCGATGTCGACGCCCTCGATGAACACGTGACCCGAGTTGGGCTTGAGCAGACCGATGAGGGTCTTCAGGAACACGGACTTGCCCGTGCCCGACGGCCCGAGCATCACCGAGATCTCGCCGGCCGGAAGCGTCAACGTGACGTCGTTCCAGATCGTCTGGCTACCGAACTTCTTCGTCAGACCTTCGACGACGACTTCTACGCCCACGGACGGCCCCTCCTTGCTTCCCGCGGATGCCGGCAACGCCGGCAGGACTTACGACGCCTGCGACAACGTGATCGCGGACACAGACACAACGAGACACACCACCTGCGGTTACGCCTCTGTGTCCGATCGTGACTCACGAGTAACAATCGCGGACCTAGGGAACATACCGCAGGTAACTCCGAGTCACAAACGTGACCGGGGTCACCGACAGATTACGGGACGATCGTCCTGGGGGCTGGGCGAATCGACGATCGACACCGTCTCCGGCTGCGCCGGGCACGGCAAAGGGCGCCCCTTCCGAAGAAGAAGCGCCCTGAGCGTGCAGTCAGCTACGTGTCACTTGACGGTGACGCTGGCGCCGGCGGCCTCGAGGGCCTCCTTGGCCTTGTCGGCAGCTTCCTTGTTGGCCTTCTCGAGGACGGGCTTCGGCGCACCCTCGACGAGGTCCTTGGCCTCCTTGAGTCCGAGACCGGTGATCGTGCGAACTTCCTTGATGACCTGGATCTTCTTCTCGCCGGCACCCTCGAGGATGACGTCGAACTCGTCCTGCTCGGAGGCGGCGTCGCCACCGGCAGCAGCGCCACCGGCGGCGGGAGCCGCGGCGACGGCAACAGGAGCGGCCGCGGTGACGTCGAACGTCTCCTCGAACTCCTTGACGAACTCGGAGAGCTCGATGAGGGTCATTTCCTTGAATGCGTCCAGCAGGTCGCTGGTGCTGAGCTTCGCCATGGTGGCGTCCTTCCGTTATGAGACCCCGAGGGGGTCCCGATGTGAATCGGGCGTTCAGCCCTCGGACGTCTCGGCGTCGGCAGACGCTTCGACAGGAGCGGCGTCGGCGGGTGCCTCGGCCGGGGAATCGGTCGCCTCGTCGGCCACGGGGGCCTCCTCGGCGGCTCCGGCGACGGGCTCGGGGCCCGCTGCCAGGATCGACGGGTCGTCTGCGGCCTTCGCCTGCAGGGCACCCAGCACACGGGCGGCCTGCGACAGCGGGGCGGCGAACAGCGACGCTGCGCCGGACAGGCTGGCCTTCATGCCACCTGCGAGCTTGGCGAGGAGGACCTCGCGCGACTCGAGGTCGGCCAGCTTGTTGATCTCCTCAGCGGAGAGGATCTTCCCGTCGAGGAAGCCTCCCTTGATGATGAGGGGGGTGTTGCCCTTCGCGAAGTCACGCAGACTCTTCGCTGCCAGCACCGGATCGCCCTTGATGAAGGCGATCGCGGTCGGACCGACGAGCAGCTCGTTGTCGAGCTCCACACCTGCGTCCTTGGCGGCGATCTTGGTGAGCGTGTTCTTGGCGACGGCATAGTGCACGTCCTCACCGAGCGAGCGCCGCAGTTCCTGCAGCTGCTTCACGGTGAGACCGCGGTACTCGGTGAGAACTGCGCCGCTCGACTCACGGAAATTGTCTGCGAGCTCGGCAACGGCGGCAATCTTTTCCGCGTTGACCATGGGTCTCCTTCCAGCACATGGGTCCGTACCTCGACTGCGATCCCATGTGCGTACACGGGCCCGACACGAAGAAACGTCCCGGGCACAGGGCCACGGGACGCTATTGCTGCATCTGGTTCGTGATCCTGCGCGGGCCGCCCCTTCGGGCGCTTCGAGCGACTCGTGAGTCGCCAGCCAGCGGTCTTCGGCAGTTCCAGGATAGGGCACGGGCACCTCGCGACCAAATCGCGTCGGGTGACAGAACACCATGGGGCCGTGGGAATCCGGTGGCCGTGCGCGCCCGGACGACGACGCCCCCGCAGCCGGACGGCTGCGGGGGCGTCGATCGGGAGGTGTCAGGCCTCGTCGACCGCGTAGCTCTTGGTGCGGCTCGGGTCGACCGGGACGCCGGGACCGTTGGTCGTGGAGACCGTGATCTTCTTGACGTAGCGGCCCTTCGAGCTGGCCGGCTTGATGCGCAGGATCTCGTCGAGCGCGGCGCCGTAGTTCTCGGCGAGCTGCTCGGCCGAGAACGAGGCCTTGCCGATCACGAAGTGCAGGTTGGCGTGACGATCGACGCGGAACTCGATCTTGCCGCCCTTGATGTCGCCGACGGCCTTGGCCACGTCGGGCGTGACGGTGCCGGTCTTGGGGTTCGGCATCAGGTTGCGCGGGCCGAGCACGCGGCCCAGGCGACCGACCTTGCCCATCATGTCGGGCGTCGCGACGACGGCGTCGAAGTCGAGCCATCCGCCGTTGACCTTGTCGACCAGCTCGTCGGCACCGACGAAGTCGGCGCCGGCCTCACGAGCGGCATCGGCGTTGGCGCCGGTGGCGAAGACCAGGACCCGTGCGGTCTTGCCCGTGCCGTGCGGAAGGTTGACGGTGCCGCGCACCATCTGGTCGGCCTTGCGGGGATCGACGCCGAGGCGGACCGAGACGTCGACGGTGGAGTCGTAGTTCTTGCTGCCCGACTCCTTGGCCAGCGTCGTCGCCTGCAGGGGCGAGTAGAGGCTGTCCTTGTCGATCTTCTCGGCGACCTGGCGGTACGCCTTGCTGTGCTGTGCCATCTCTGGTGTTCCTTCTTGGTGTGGACCAGTCGTGGTCTGTGCGGGCCCAGCCGGCCCTGCCACTAGTGGTGCGGTGTGTGGTGCAGGTGGAGCGGACGTCAGTCCGTCGTGACGCCCATCGAGCGCGCGGTGCCCTCGACGATCTTCATGGCGGCGTCGATGTCGGTCGCGTTCAGGTCGGGCAGCTTGGTCGTGGCGATCTCGCGGATCTGGTCCTTCGAGATCTTGCCGACCTTGTCCGTGTGCGGGACGGCCGAACCCTTCTGCAGACCGGCGGCCTTCTTGATCAGCTCGGCCGCGGGCGGCGTCTTGGTGATGAAGCTGAACGTGCGGTCCTCGTAGATCGTGATCTCGACCGGGACGACGTTTCCGCGCATGGCTTCCGTGGCCGCGTTGTAGGCCTTGCAGAACTCCATGATGTTGACGCCGTGGGGGCCGAGCGCGGTACCGACGGGCGGTGCCGGGTTGGCCATACCGGCCTGCAGCTGCACCTTGACGATGGCTGCGACTTTCTTCTTGGGAGGCATTTCTCGGGTCCTTGACTTGTAGCGGTAGAGCGATGAGTGGTGCTGATGGCGCGTGCGGTCTGCTCAGACCTTCTGGATCTGGGTGAAGCTGAGCTCGACCGGAGTCTCGCGACCGAAGATCTCCACGAGGGCCTTGACCCTCTGTGCGTCGATGTTGATCTCGGTGATGGTCGCGTGCAGCGTGGCGAACGGTCCATCGACGACCATGACGGAGTCGGCGACGGCGAAGTCGGAGAACTCGACCTTGGCGGCCTTCGTCTGCTGCTGATCGGGGGCGTCGGCCGCAGTTGCGACCTCGGCCTCCACTGCCGGGGCGAGCATGCTCTCGACCTCGGCAAGACTGAGGGGGACGGGCTGGTGGGAGTTGCCCACGAAGCCCGTGACCGACGGGGTGTGGCGAACGACGCCCCACGACTCGTCGGTGAGGTCCATGCGGACCAGGACGTAGCCGGGCAGGACGGTGCGCTTGACGAGCTTGCGCTGGCCGTTCTTGATCTCGGCGACCTCTTCGGTCGGCACGACGACCTCGAAGATGTAGTCCTCGGCGTTGAGCGAGGTGACGCGGTTCTCGAGGTTGGACTTCACGCGCTTCTCCATGCCGGAGTACGTGTGGACGACGTACCAGTCGCCGATCTGGTTGTGCAGACGGTCCTTGAACTCCTGCAGCGCGTCGACCACGGGCTCCTCGGCGTCGTCGGCCGAGGCCTCGTCGTCGCCCTCGGCGTCGTCGGCCGAGGCCTCGATCGCGTCGTCGTCGCTGACGACGGGCTCGGCGTCCTCGGTCGCGTCGACCACGTCGGTCTCCTCGACGGGTGCGTCGGGCGCGTCGACGTCGGACGAGTCGTCCGTCTGCTCGTCGACGTTCTCTTCGTAACCTTGAGTCACTGTGATCCTTTGATGCGGGTGGGTGCCGTGAGGCAGGTGTGCGGGGCGTCGGCCCCGGCTAGGCGAAGATCTTGAACGACAGCTGGCCGAAGCCGTAGTCGAGTCCTGCGACGATCGCCATCATGACGAGCACGAACACCAGGACGACCCAGAAGTAGTTGATGACCTGCGGACGCGTGGGCCAGACGACCTTGCGCAGCTCGGCGATCACCTGACGGTAGAACGTGATCGGCGACGTGCGTTTGCCGGACGTGCCGGCCAGCTCGTGACGGTCGCTCACGGGACTCCTTCGTACTTCTCGTCGTGTCGCAGCGTGGTCGTGCTGCTCGTGGTCGTGCGGTGTTCTGGTGCTGTGTCGCAGGGCACGAGGGACTTGAACCCCCAACCTTCGGTTTTGGAGACCGATGCTCTGCCAGTTGAGCTAGTGCCCTCAGTCAATTTCGCTCGTCGCCGGACCCACGTGCGGGCATGACGATTGAGAGTGAATATTCACCGGTCCGCCCAGTGTACGTGGTGCGACGTGGCCCCGTCGAACCGAGGCGCGGTGAGCGCCGGCGGGCGGGCTGGCAGGATGGCCGGATGGAGCAGGGGCAGATGCGCGACCACAGCGGCGACGCTCCCGAGGTGGCGACCAGCCCCGATGCATCGCGGCCCCTGGCGCGACTGCCCAAGGCCCACCTGCACCTGCACTTCACGGGGTCGATGCGCCACGGCACGCTGGTCGAGCTGGCCGAGCGCGACGGCATCCGCCTGCCCAGCTCGCTGACCGACGAGTGGCCGCCCGAGCTCAGCACCATGGACGAGAAGGGCTGGTTCCGCTTCCAGCGGCTCTACGACGTCGCGCGGTCGGTGCTGCGCACCGAGGACGACGTGCGCCGCCTGGTGCTCGAGGCGGCGCTCGACGACGCGGCCGACGGCTCGGTCTGGACCGAGATCCAGGTCGACCCCTCGGGCTACGGCGCCCGGTTCGGCGGCATCACGGCGTTCACCGACCTGGTCATCGACGCGGTGCGCGAGGCCGGCGAGAAGGCCGGCATCGGCATGGGCCTGGTCGTCGCGGCCAACCGCACGCGGCACCCCCTCGACGCGCGGACGCTCGCCCGTCTGGCCGCGCAGTACGCCGGCCGCGGCGTGATCGGGTTCGGGCTGTCCAACGACGAGCGCCGCGGCGACACGACCGCCTTCGGACCGGCCTTCGCGATCGCCGAGCGGGCTGGGCTGGCGCTCGTGCCCCACGGCGGCGAGCTGCGCGGCCCGGCCCACGTCACCCAGTGCCTCGACCACCTGCACCCCCACCGCCTGGGGCACGGTGTGCGCGCGGCCGAGAGCGAGGCCGTGCTCGACCGCCTGGCCACCAGCGGGGTCGCCCTCGAGGTGTGCCCCACGTCCAACGTGTCGCTCGGCGTCTACGCGACCCTCGAGGAGGTGCCGGTGCGCACGCTCACCGCGGCCGGCATCGACGTCGCCCTGGGTGCCGACGACCCGCTGCTGTTCGGCTCGCGCCTCGGTGGCCAGTACGCGGTCCTGCGGGCCGCCCAGGACTTCAGCGACGCCGAGCTCGCCGAGCTGGCCCGCATGTCCATCCGCCGGTCGTACGCGCCGTCCGACCTCGTGAACGGCGCTCTCTCGCGCGTCGACGCGTGGCTGGACGCTCCCGCGGGGCGGTAGCGACGGGCGCCGCCGAGGCGCGACCGCTGAGCGCCTCCTGTGCGAGGCTGTCGCCATGAGCGAGACACCCCCGCCCGGCGGGCCGTCGTCCCCCGAGCACCAGCCCAACTGGGGCTCGGCGTACCCGCCGCCCCAGCACGGTGCCGGCCAGGGCGCGACGCCCCCGCCCGGCTACTACTACCCGTACCCCGTGCCGCCCAAGCACACCGACGCCACGACGTCGATGGTCATGGGCATCGTCGCGGTCGCCGGCCTGTTCGTCTGCGGCATCCCGGTGCTCATGGCGCCGTTCGCCTGGTACCTCGGCGCCAAGGCCGAGCGCGAGATCGACGCGAGCGCGGGGGCGCTGAGCGGACGGAGCGAGGCGACCGCCGGAAAGGTGCTCGGCATCGTCGGCACGGCGCTGCTGGCCCTGGCCGTCGCGGGCATCGTGCTGCTCGTCGTGCTGACGTACACCCAGCCCGACTTCTGGGACGACGACAGCAGCTACGACTCGGTGCTGGGGGCGCTGCTGTCGAGCGTGCAGCCGACCAGCACGGGCTCGTTGACCAGCGTGATGCCGTAGGCGCGCTGCACCCCGTCGCGCACCTCGCGGGCCAGCTCGAGCAGGGCGCCCGTGGTGCCGCTCCCCCGGTTGGTCAGCGCCAGCGTGTGCTTGGTCGACAGCGAGACGTCGGTGCCGCCGTGTCCCTTGGCGAAGCCGGCGTGGTCGATGAGCCAGGCCGCGCTGGTCTTGACCGATCCGTCGGGCTGCTCGAAGCGCGGCGCGTCGGCCGGCAGGGCCGCGGCCTGCTCGGGCGACAGCAGCGGGTTGGTGAAGAACGAGCCGGCGCTCCAGGTGTCGGGATCGTCAGGATCGAGCACCATGCCCTTGCCCCGGCGCAGGCCCAGCACCGCGTCGCGCACGTCGGCGGCCGGCGCGCGGTCGCCCACCGCCACGCCGAGGGCACGGGCCAGCTCGCCGTAGGCGATCGGCGCGCCGAGGTCGCCGAGGGCCAGCTGGAACGTGACCGACAGGACGACGTGACGCTGCGGCTCGGCCTTGAAGCGGCTGTGCCGGTACGAGAAGCCGCAGTCGGCCGCGGCGAAGGTGCGGATGCGGCGGTCGTACCGGTCGTAGGTGCGCACGGACGCGATGGTCTGCGAGACGTCCTGGCCGTAGGCGCCGACGTTCTGGATCGGGGTGGCTCCGGTCGAGCCGGGGATGCCCGACAGCGCCTCGACGCCGACCCAGCCCTGGCCCACCGCATGGGCCACGAAGGCGTCCCAGGGCTCGCCCGCGGCGACCGTCACCATCGCGCCGCTGCACGCATCGGCATCGACCGTGACGCCCCGGGTGAGCACGCGCACGACCGTCGCGTCGACGCCGTCGTCGGCCACGACCAGGTTGCTGCCGCCGCCCACCACCAGGACCGCGTCGCCGGCCTCGTCGGCGACGCGGACGGTGTCGACGAGGTGCTGCTCGGTCGTGGCGTCGATGACGGCTCGGGCCGGGCCGCCCAGGCGCAGGGTCGTCAGGTCGGCGAGGCGCATGGCCGCGACGCTAGCAGGGAACGACGAGACCCCCGTCTGCCGTGGGCAGCGGGGGTCTTCGTGGGACACGTGAGAGGTCAGCGGGTCTCGCGGTGCAGCGTGTGGCGCTTCTCGCGGGGGCAGAACTTCATCAGATCCATGCGATCGGGATCGTTGCGGCGGTTCTTCTTGGTGATGTAGTTGCGTTCCTTGCACTCGGTGCAGGCCAAGGTGATCTTGGGACGAACGTCTGAGCTCTTGCTGGCCACGGGGTGCCTCTTCTTGATCGATGTCGCTGACGTGTTGCCGGTCTGTCGCAGTGCCGGTGTGATCGTGCGGTAGCTGGGGCGGGACTCGAACCCGCGACCCCACGATTATGAGTCGTGTGCTCTAACCGACTGAGCTACCCAGCCACGGACGCGAGTTGCCTCTTGCCCGACGGACTCGCCGCGCCGCTCGAAGCGACGCTGCGACTCCAGAGCCCCTTTACGGAATCGAACCGTAGACCTTTTCCTTACCATGGAAACGCTCTGCCGACTGAGCTAAAGGGGCGTGCCGACGCTCAAACATACAGGGTGATCGGCCCGTACGTGAAATCGGGGGGTGCCGTCTCGCGGCGGCCTCGTGCAGCGCCTGCAACCCCGGCCGATTCCGGGCCCGCACCGGGCCTCACGTGGCCGCCGCCGCGAGCCGCGAGGGCCACGCCGGGCCCTCGTAGATGAAGCCCGTGTAGCCCTGCACGAGGTCGGCTCCGGCCGCCAGCCGCGCCCTGACGTCGTCCGGCGTCGTGACCCCGCCGACCGCGATGATCACGAGCGCCTCGCCGACCCGAGCCCTCAGGCGCACGAGCACCTCGGTGGCCCGCTCGGCCAGCACCGGCCCCGACAACCCGCCCGCCCCCGCGGCCTCGACGACCGCGCGGTCGGTCAGCAGCGACGACGGACGCGCGATGGTCGTGTTGGTCGCGCTGATGCCGTCGAGCCCCAGCTCGACCGCCAGGTCGGCCACCGCGTCGACGTCGGCATCGGCGAGGTCGGGCGCGATCTTGACCAGCAGCGGCACCCGGCGCCCGGGGTTGCGGTCGGCGACGTCCTTGACGGCTGACAACAGGGGCCGCAGCTCGTCGACGGCCTGCAGGTCGCGCAGGCCCGGGGTGTTGGGCGAGGAGACGTTGACCACGAGATAGCTCGCGTACGGGGCGAGCAGGCGCGCGCTCTCGACGTAGTCGGCGACGGCGTCGGCAGGCTCGACGACCTTGGTCTTGCCGATGTTGACCCCGATGACGGCATCGCGGCCTGCCGCGGTGCGGCGCAGGCGGTGCAGACGGGAGGCCACCACGGCGGCGCCGTCGTTGTTGAAGCCCATGCGGTTGACGACGGCGCGGTCGTCGATCAGGCGGAACAGGCGCGGCCTCGGGTTGCCCGGCTGCGGGCGGGCCGTGACCGTGCCGATCTCGACGTGACCGAAGCCCAGCGCCAGCAGGCCCGGCACGGCGCGGGCGTTCTTGTCGAAGCCCGCGGCCAGGCCGAAGGCGTGCGGGAACTCGATGCCCATGACGGTGCGCGGCGCGCGGGTCCGGGCGAACACGTGGCGGGCGACGGGGCGGCCCGCCCGGATCGCGAGGAAGCCGCGCTCGTGCGCCTTCTCGGGATCCATCGAGCGGAAGACGGCGTCGAAGAAGGCACGGTAGACCACGTCCGCAGCGTATCCGCAGAGCATTCCCCCGGGTGTGTCGCGTCGCTCCGCTCACGGTCGGCCGCAGGCGGCCTGCCTGACGACCGAGGCGGCGAACGGGCCCGCGGGGCGAGGCCGTCGTGGCAGCATGTCGACGTGACCGAGCCCACCGACACCGTGCCGCACGTCGCCGACGCCCACGACCTGATCCGCGTCGTGGGCGCCCGGCAGAACAACCTCAAGGACGTCAGCGTCGAGCTGCCCAAGCGTCGGCTGACGGTGTTCACCGGCGTCTCCGGCTCGGGCAAGAGCTCGCTGGTGTTCGCGACCATCGCGGCCGAGTCGCAGCGCATGATCAACGAGACGTACAGCGCCTTCGTGCAGGGGTTCATGCCGTCGGCGGCACGGCCCGACGTCGACGTGCTGACCGGACTGACGACCGCGATCATCGTCGACCAGGAACGCATGGGCTCCGACCCCCGCTCGACCGTCGGCACCGCGACCGACGTCAACGCGATGCTCCGCATCCTCTACAGCCGCCTGGGCGAGCCGCACGTCGGCGGCCCGCAGGCCTTCAGCTTCAACGTCGCCTCGGTCACCGGCGCAGGTGCCGTGACGAGCGCGAAGGGCGGCCGCCAGGTCAAGGAGCGCGCCGAGTTCAGCATCACGGGCGGCATGTGCCTGCGCTGCGAGGGGCGCGGATCGGTCAACGACGTCGACCTGACGGCCCTCTACGACGACGCCAAGAGCATCAACGAGGGCGCACTCACGATCCCCGGCTGGAGCATGGACGGCTGGCAGGGGCGCATCCTGCGCGGCGTCGGACTGTTCGACTGCGACAAGCCCATCGCGCGGTTCACCGCCAAGGAGCTCGACGCGCTGCTGCACCACGAGGCCCTGAAGGTCAAGGTCGAGGGCATCAACCTGACGTACCTCGGCGTCATCCCGCAAATCAAGAAGTCGTTCCTGTCCAAGGACGTCGAGGCGATGCAGCCGCACATCCGGGCGTTCGTCGAGCGCGCCGTCACCTTCACCACGTGCCCCGACTGCGACGGCACGCGGCTGAGCGATCTCGCCCGGTCGTCGACCATCGGAGGCAGGAGCATCGCCGACCTGTGCGCGATGCAGATCAGCGACCTCGCCGCCTGGATCCGCGAGACCGAGGCCCCCGGCGCCGAGCTGCTCCTCGAGGCGCTCGCGGCGACCCTCGACTCGTTCGTCGAGATCGGGCTGGGCTACCTGTCGCTCGACCGGCCGTCCGGCACCCTGTCGGGGGGCGAGGCCCAGCGCACCAAGATGATCAGGCACCTCGGCTCGGCGCTGACCGACGTCACGTACGTCTTCGACGAGCCCACGATCGGGCTGCACCCCCACGACATCGAGCGGATGAACCGCCTGCTGCTGCAGCTGCGCGACAAGGGCAACACCGTGCTGGTGGTCGAGCACAAGCCCGAGGCGATCGCGATCGCCGACCACGTCGTCGACCTCGGGCCGGGCGCCGGCCCGGCCGGCGGCGAGATCGTCTTCGAGGGGACGCTCGACGGCCTGCGCGGCAGCGGCACCCTGACCGGACGTCACCTCGACGACCGGGCGGCGCTGAAGGACGACGTGCGCACCCCGACCGGCGCGATCGAGGTGCGGGGCGCCTCGACCAACAACCTGCGCGACGTCGACGTCGACATCCCGCTCGGGGTGCTGACGGTCGTCACCGGCGTCGCGGGGTCGGGCAAGAGCTCGCTGGTGCACGGCTCCCTGCTGGGACGCGAGGACGTGATCGTGATCGACCAGGCGCCCATCAAGGGGTCGCGGCGCAGCAACCCCGCGACCTACACGGGCCTGCTCGAGCCGATCCGCAAGGCGTTCGCGAAGGCCAACGGCGTCAAGCCCGCGCTGTTCAGCGCCAACTCCGACGGCGCGTGCCCCGTGTGCAACGGTGCCGGCGCCATCTACCCCGACCTCGGCATCGTCGCGGCTGCGCCGATGCCGTGCGAGGCGTGCGAGGGCCGGCGCTTCCAGGCCGACGTGCTGGCGTACCGCTTCGGTGGCCGGAACATCGACGAGGTGCTGACGATGTCGGTCGACGAGGCCGAGCGCTTCTTCGGCGAGGGCGATGGGCGCGTCCCTGCCGCCCACCGCATCCTCGCCCGGCTCGCCCGCGTAGGACTCGGCTACCTGACGATCGGCCAGCCCCTGACGACCCTGTCCGGCGGCGAGCGCCAGCGGCTCAAGCTCGCGGTGCGGATGGCCGACGACGGCGGCGTCTACGTGCTCGACGAGCCCACCACGGGGCTGCACCTCGCCGACGTCGAGCAGCTGCTCGGGCTGCTGGACGACCTGGTCGACTCCGGCACGTCCGTCGTCGTGATCGAGCACCACCAGGCCGTCATGGCCCATGCCGACCGGATCATCGACGTCGGCCCCGGTGCCGGCCACGACGGCGGCCGCATCGTCTTCGAGGGCACCCCGCGCGAGCTCGTGGCCGATCGCTCGACACTCACGGGGCAGCACCTCGCGAGGTACGTCGGCGCCTGACCGGCCGGTTTCACGCCACCGCCGCAGGGGTACGTTCGCGGCATGACCGAACCTTCGCACGATCCCCAGACCACCGACGTCCAGACCGACGACACCCCGGCCGTGGCGCCCGACACCCAGAGCGATCCCTCGCTCGACGACGGCGACTCGACCGACTGGTCGTCCGAGGGCGGCGCCGCCACCGAGGGACCCGCGACCGACACCGACAACGACGACGTCTCCTAGTCGTCCGCGGCCCGGCGGAGGTTGCGTGTCGCCGGGCCCTCGATGACCTCGCCCTCGGCCGAGAAGCGAGAGCCGTGCAGCGGGCAGTCCCACGACCGCTCGTTGTCGTTCCAGCGCAGGACGCCGCCGAGGTGCGTGCAGATCGCGTGCGCGGCGCAGGTCCCCGTCTCGGTCGCCGACACGCCCGTCGGCAGCAGGCCCCGCCGTCCCACCGCACCGGCGCCCGGCGGCGGCGACGTGGGAGCCCGGCGGACGGCAGCGCCCACGGCGGACGTCGTCGCCGCGACGGCCACCTCGGCGCTGAGGAGGACGGCCCGGGCCGCACCGGAGGGCCGGATCGACCGCCGCGACAGCGCCTGCTGCCACGACGGCTCGGCACCGAGGATGCGTCCGGCGATGCTTCGGGCCGCCATGGCCCCCGAGGCCATCCCCCACTTGTCGAAACCCGTGGCGACCTGGATGCGCCCTCCGCCTCGCGGCAACGGGCCGATGAGCGGCATCGAGTCGTACGACCGGTAGTCCTGCGCCGACCAGGCGTGGGTCTCGGTCGCGCCCGGGAAGTGCTCGGCGGTCCAGGCGCGCAGGTCGTCGACGAGGGCGCGCTCCGACGACGTCCGACCGACGTCGTGGCCGTTGCCGCCCACGACGAGTCGTGACCCGCCGCCGGTCAGCGGTACGTCGCGGACCGACCGGCTGGGGCTGCCTGCCGACAGGTACATGCCTCGCGGCACCAGCGCGGGTGGCACGTCGAACGCCAGGGCGTAGGAGCGCATGGGCTCGATCGTGGCGAAGGAGAGGCCTCGGTCGATGATCGGGGCGCCCGTCGCCAGCACCAGCTGATCGGCCGAGCACCTCGTGCCGTCCTCGAGAGTGACGGTGGGTCGACCGCGCGCACGACCTCGAGGCTCTGGTGCGAGAGCATGCGCGAGAGCTTGGTGCCCTGCAGCAGCGAGACCTTGGCGGTCGTGTTGCCGCTCGCCAGCGATCCGACGTCCCCGGCCTCGAGCACCGCGACCCGGCGGCCGGCCCGGGCGAGCAGCAGGGCCGTGGTCAGGCCCGTGATGCCCGCGCCGACGACCAGGTCGTCGAGCCGCGCGCTCGGATCCAGCACGTCGTCGGCGATGGGTCCGGGCCGGTCGCGCCACAGCGACGTGGTCGAGCTAGAGCTTGGCTTCATCGATGTCGTCACCGGCCTTGGCACGGACGATCGTCTGCACGCCGGCGCTCAGCGCACCGATGGCCCCGACCATGAAGAACGGGTAGACCCAGGCGTCGGCGAGCACCTCGGTCTGGACCAGCACGATGCCGACGACGGCGATCACCACCGCCGCCACCGAGACCACCAGGCCGATCGACCACCGCCGGTTGAGCACGTGGCGCTGCTGTCTACGGGTTCGGGGAGCCATGGCGTCCACCTACCCAGGCGCCGCTCGGTCAACCACCTCGACCCCCGTGTTGCCGGCCCCGCGGTCGCGCACCAGCATGGAGCCGTGGACGTGCGCCAGATCGGGGTCGAGGAAGAGCTGTTCCTGGTCGACCCCGCATCGCGCCGTCTCGTGGCCGCCTCCGACCGTGCCGCCGATCCCGACTCCCCGGGCGAGGTGGAGCAGGAGCTGTTCCTGCAGCAGGTCGAGATCCAGACCGGGCCGCACCGCGACCTCGCCGCCCTCGACGCCGACCTGCGCGCCGCCCGACAGCAGGCAGCGCTCGCGGCCGATGCGACCGGTACCCGCCTGGCCGCCACGGCAGCGCCGGTCATGTCCGACGCCGGCGGCGAGACGACCCCCAAGCAGCGGTACGACACCATGACGACCCGCTTCGGGCAGGTCGGGCGGACAGCGCTGGTGTGCGGCATGCACGTGCACGTCGACGTGCGGGACGACGACGAGGCCGTCGCGGTCGTCGACGGGCTGCGGCCGTGGCTGCCGCTCGTGCTGGCGCTCTCGGCGAACTCACCGTTCAACCTCGGCGCCGACACGGGCTACGCGAGCTGGCGGGCCCAGGTGTGGGACGCCTGGCCCTCGGCAGGCCCGGTCGAGCCCTTCGGGTCGCCGGATGCCTACCGCCGGGCCGTCGAGGCACTCATCGCGTCCGGCGCGGCCCTCGACGAGGGGATGATCTACCTCGACGCACGGCTGGCGCGCCGCTTCCCGACCGTCGAGGTACGGGTCGCCGACGTGTGCACCGACCGCGAGGACGCCGTCGTCGTCGCGGCCGTGGTGCGCGCGCTGGTCGACCTGTGCGCCCGCCAGCGGGGCGGCGAGCCCGATGCCGAGCCGTGGCGTGTCGAGCTGCTGCGCGCGGCCCGGTGGCGGGCCAGCCGCGACGGGCTCGCCGGCTCGCTGATCGACCCCGTCAGCAGGCGCACCGTCGCGGCGGCCGAGGCGATCGGGACCCTGCTGGACGCGATCGAGCCCGCTCTCGAGGCCAACGGCGACACCGCCGTGGTGCGCGACGGCGTGGCCCGCCTGCTGCGCCAAGGCGACGGCGCCCAGCGTCAGCGCGCCGCCGCCGGAGCGGACACCGACCTGTCGGCCGTCGTCGACGACGTCGTGCGCCGCACCCGGCCGTCCTAGCAGACCTGCGAGCGGCGACCGACCTACTCGGGTCGGGCGTTGGCGGTGCGCTGCACCACGATCGCCTCGGCGACCGTGAACAGCCGGCGGTTCTCGTGCTGCGAGATGCGTCGAAGGAAGTCGAACGCCGCGTCGGCGTCGATGTCGAACTTCTGCATCAAGATGCCCTGGGCCTGCGCGATGGTCGTGCGCGAGTCGAGGGCCGTCTCGAGCCCGGCCGCGCGCTCGGCGGCCGCGAAGGCCGTGGTGGCGTGCGCCGCGAGCATCTCGGCGAGCTCGACATCGGCCGACGTGAAGGCGTCCTTGCGGTCGGCGTAGACGTTGAGCGAGCCGTACCCGCGGTCGCGGGTGGCCAGCCGGACCCCGACGGCGCTGAGGATGCCGAGCTCGGCCGCGGCCGGACCCCACTTCGGCCAGCGGGAGTCGTGGGCCACGTCGTTGGTCACGTAGGTGGCGCGACCCTCGATGGCGTCGAGGCACGGCCCCTCGTCGAAGCGCGCCTGCAGCTGGTGCGCCTGGTCGACGCGAGGTGTCGTGGCCGCAGGGGTTTCGATCTGCGAGCGCGTGACCGTGCGCATGACGCCGGCGTCGTCGGCGTCGAGGACGAGTCGCGCGTAGTGGCTGACCCGCTCGAGGATCGTGTCCGGATTGCGGTCCTGCTCGAGCTCGAGCGCCATGTCGGCCAACATCCGAGCACCGTCCATGTCATTCCCCGCTTCCTGGCCGGCTGGCCGACCACTGCCGACTCTCAGGTGCCGATCCTATGCGTTCCTGACGGCTCTGCTCACGCGGGCAGAGGCCGCGCCCTAGTCCGCGCGACCCCTGCCCGCTTGGTGCCAGGCCGCCGCTGTGTGCTCAACACCGACCCGCTTGTCCCCGTACCCACTCGCCCACCCCTGAGACACCGCGTCGGAAGCGGTCGCGCGGTTAACCGTCCCGTTTCCGGGTACACCTGCGGTGCCCAGTCGAGCACACGGCCGGAGCCGCCCGACCTCGAGGAGAATCCTCATGCGAGACCTCACCTGCTCCAGCGCCGCCGCGACCCGATCCCGAGGCGCGACGTGCTGACCCCCAAGGGGCGCGGCACGCTCAGCGAGACGGCCTTCCAGGCGATGCGGTCGTCGTCCCCGGTCTGGCGCGACGTGCTGCGCACGCTGCCGGACGACGACGACGACCTGCACATCACCCTGTGGGCGTTGCACGAGCTGCACTACCGGGGATTCGAGGACGTCGACGACGCGCTCGAGTGGCAGCCCGAGCTGATCGAGCTGCGTCGCTCGCTGGAGCACAGCTTCGAGCAGACTCTGCGCGACCGTGCCCCCGAGACCTGGCCCGACGACCCCGACTTCGCCGAGACCTTCTTCACGTTCGTCGCCGATCACGACGGTCCGTCGCTCGCCGGTCACGTCCAGCGCGACGCCGACCACGAGCAGGTGCTCGAGCTGCTGCGCATGCGCTCGATCTACCACCTCAAGGAGTCGGACCCGACGGCCTGGGTCGTCCCTCGGCTGCCGGTGCGGGCCAAGGCGGCCCTCATGGAGCTGCAGTTCGACGAGTACGGGTGCGGCGACCCCAACCGGCTCCATGCCGCCCTGTTCGCTCGCGGGATGGACGAGTGCGGGCTGCGTCCCGAGTACGGCGCCTACATCGACGACGTGCCGCTCGAGGTGCTCGAGGAGAACAACGCGATGTCGCTGTTCGGGCTGAACCGTCGCCTGCGGGGCGCCTCGCTCGGCCACCTCGCTGCCTTCGAGGTCACCAGCAGCATCCCTTCGCGCCGCATCGCGCAGGGGCTGACGCGGCTCGGTCTCCCCGCCGCCATGGTCGAGTACTACACCGAGCACGTCGAGGCCGACGCGGTCCACGAGCAGCTGGCCGTACGGACGATCTGCGGGTCGTTGCTGGACGACGAGCCCCAGCTGCGCGACGACATGTTCTTCGGCGCCTTCACGTGCCTCGACCTCGAGGACCGGTTCGCGCGGCGCATGCTCGAGGCGTGGGCGGCATGAGCGGCCACGACGACCACCCCGACGTCATCCTGTGCGCCGGCGGGCCGATGCTGCTGCGCGGCGACCACGTCATCGAGGACGCCGACGGGACGCAGCACCGCACGGTGCGTCCGATCAGCGCGGTCTGCCGCTGCGGCAAGTCGGCCTCGCAGCCGTGGTGCGACGGCACCCACAAGCTCATCCCGAAGCAGCGGCGTCCCTGACGAGCTCGACCAGCACGCCCCGCTCGAAGATCCGCGTCTCGCCCCGGCTGAGGCCGGCGCCTGTGGCGCGCAGGTGGTGCTCGAGGGCATCGGCCTGATCGACCGTCCCGACCTGGACGATCGCGGTTCCGCCCGGGACGAGGTGCTGCGCCACGACGTCGCAGCACCTGCGCGCGAGGTCGAGCCCGTCGTCGCCGCCGTCGATCGCGATGGCTGGATCGTCGGGGAACTCGTCGATCCCGGCGCTGGGCACCCACGGCGGATCGGCCACGACCACGGCGAACTGCTCGTCGGTGCGCAGCACCTCGTCGATGCGACCCTCCCGGACCGTGACGCGCGACGACATCCCGGCCGCCTCGACGTTCCGGCGCGCGAGCTCGACCGCCGCAGGGTTGAGGTCGACCATCACCAGCTCGCGCGCGGTGCCGGCGACGGCCGCGAGCCCGATGTGGCCGGCCCCGGCGAACAGCTCGAGCACGGGGCCCGGTGGTGCCACGGCCAGCACGTCGCCCGCCCAGCGCGACTGCGCCAGCGTCCACTCGCGGGGACGGAGCACCCGATCGTCGAAGGCGATGTCGAAACCGCCGAAGTCGATGGTCGTTGCGCCCATGCTGAGTCTCCTGATCTGGCGTCCCCACGACCTGGCGCGCCGGCGGCCCGCTGCTGCCCGCGGGCGCAGTGTCTGTCTACCCCGCCGCGGGAGGCCCAACCCTCGCCCTTCGCTCCGCGGAGGCGATCGGGACCCTCGAGCCGGCCACGACGACGTCAGTGGTTGCGCAGAGCCTCGATGAGCTCGGACTTCTTCTTGTCCGAGTAGTTGCTCAGGCCGAGCTCCTTCGCACGGGCTCGCAGGTCGGAGACCGTCCAGTCGTCGTACGAGCCGGACGCGCCGCCCTTGGCCGCGACCGACGACGTCGAGCGGCCCTTCTGCGCCGCCGCGTTGGAGATGCGCGCCGCCTTCTCCTTCGAGGCGCCCTGGTCGCGCAGCTCCTCGTACAGGTCTGGCTTCTTCACGCTGGGGTTCTTCTTGGTGGGCATCGTGACTCCTTCTCGTCCGGTTCGACGTCACCGAGGGCGGTACCCAGCCCTGTCTCCTTGACGCGAGGTTTGCCGGGGCTGCGCCTGGGAACCACGTCATCATGACGACCCAGCCCGATCAGACCACTCCCGCCCCTCGCCCAGGCGATCCCTCGACTCCGCCGACGTCGCCCGACACCGAGGGCAATCCGGTCACCCCTCCGAATCCCGCGGAGAACCCGCCGCACCGCTGACGACCGTCAGGTCGCGGGTCGTCCGTCGTCGCTGAGGATCACCCGGTCGCGACCCAGCGACTTGGCCTCGTAGAGCGCCCGGTCGGCCCGGTCGATCGCATCGATCAGGTCGGAGTCGGCCGAGGCCGACGCGATGCCGTAGCTGACGGTCGGGAACGCCATGCCGTTGGGCGTGGCCGTCGCGCGCAGCCGCTCGCTGATGCTGCGGGCGATCTGCTCGGCCCGCTCGGCCGGGAGGTTGGGCAGGAAGATGATGAACTCCTCGCCGCCGTAGCGCCCGACGAGGTCGCTGGAGCGGACGATGCCACGACACGTGGCGGCGAACGTCTGCAGCGCGTAGTCGCCCGCCGGATGACCGTAGGTGTCGTTGACCGTCTTGAAGAAGTCGAGGTCGGCCAGGATCAAGGATCCATGGGCACCGCTGCGGTGCTTGCTGCGCCACTCGGCAGCAGCCTGCCGCATGAACTCGGTGCGGTTGAGCAGGCCGGTCAGACCGTCGCGCGTCGCCCGGGTGCGCAGCTCCTCGGTCTCGCGCTCATAGCTGAGCGACGTCATCCCGAACGAGACGGCTGCGAGCAGGACCGTCGTCACGAGGGTCGTGACCTCCGACCCGAGGTAGCGGTCGAACGCCACGGCATCGGGCCCGACCGCCACGAAGACGATGGTCCGCGCCGCGTAGAACACCGAGAAGCCGCCGGACAGCACCGACAGCACGCGCACGGACGGGGAGAACGTCGCCTCGCGTCGCAACAGGTCGGTGGGGCTCGGACGCACAAGCCACAGCTCGCGGGACGCCAGGCCCACCATGAACGACATCAGGGCGAGGAACACCGCTCCCCCGGCCCACGTGTTGTCGGCCGGGTCGTCGATCGCGGCGGCCACCGCCGTGACGACCGGCGCGGCCAGGAACCACGGCCACGAGAACGTCAGCATCCTCAGCGCGCGCGTGCCGGCCCAGACGCTGGACGCGCCGGCGACCAGCAGCGTGCTGCCCAGCGGGTTGGTCCACACCTGCTGCGAGGTGCCGTCGAACAGGTACGCCACCGAGCCGCCCAGGAAGAGCCCGAGGGCGACGCACCACCATCCGCAGTACGCCGATCGGCTGCTGCGGTAGGCCACGAAGTAGAACAGGACCAGCAACGTCAGGGCCACCATGCCGAACGACACCCGCAGGGTGGTCGTGTCCAACATCAGCGTCCGTCTCCCTCGCGCGATCCCGTCAGGTCGTGCCACCTGATTCTGTCACGAGAGACCTCACCCGGGCGGTCGTCGTGACATCGCCCGTGTCACATCCCAGCGTCGCCGGGGTCCGTTTGGCAGGTCGCGAGCAGGGGTAACGTCAGCCCATGGACGACATGACGCGCGACGCACCGACATCCCCCGACCCCGGCACGACGGTCCACCCCGCCGCACCGAGTCTCGGCGAGGTCGATGCCGAGGTGCGGGCCAAGCTGACGGGCCAGCCGGTCCCGACGATCGCCGAGCAGGCCGAGCGGGCGTTCGCGACGATCGGCGTCCAGCTCACGGGCGAGCAGCTGGCCGACTACGCCGACGCCGTGAGCACGGGATCGGCCTTCGCCCTCGAGCCGGCGCCCGAGGGCTGACGGTCGTCGGGTCGTGACCGCCGAGCCCACGGTCGACACGTCGGCACGGCGCCTCTACGGAGTCGACCCCGCGACGTTCGTCGCCGAGCGCCGGGCCGAGGCCGGACGGCTGCGGGAGGCGGGCCACGCACAGGTGGCCAAGGACGTCATGTCGCTGCGGCGGCCGAGCGTGGCGGCGGCGCTGGTCGACGCCGTCGTCCGGCACCGGCCCGAGCTCGTCGACGAGGTGGCCGCCGTGGGGCGACGGCTGAGGGCGGCGATCGGCGACGCCGAGGCGGGTCCCGCCGACCTCCGCGCCGCCGACGCCGACCGCCGCTCGGTCGTGCGACGGTGCGTCGAGGCGGCCGCCGAGGTGGCCGGCACATGGGGGTCTCGTGCGTCGTCGACGTCGCTGCGCGAGGTCGAGCAGACGTTCTGGGCGGCAGCGGTCGATGCCGGCGCCCTCGCCGCGGTACGTGCCGGATGCCTCGTGCGTCCGCTGTCGCCGTCCGGCTTCGGCGCGGTCGACACGACCGGGTCCTCGGCGGTCGAGGTCGTCGTCGAGGTCGAGCCGTCACTGACGCCTCGTCGCCGGGCGTCTCGTGCTGGCGCTGGTGCTGGTGCTGGTGCTGGTGACGAGCCGGCGCGCGACGATGCGGCGCTCGACCGGGCACACCAGCGCGTGCAGCACGCGGAGCAGGTGCTGCGGCAGGCCGAGGACGAGGCGACGACCGCCGCCGAGAGCGCCTCGGCGGCCGAGGCGCACACGGCGCGCCTGGAGCAGGAGCTCGCTGAGCTGCGCCGCCGGCTCACGGGCGTCGAGCAGGAGATCCGCGACGCGGCGGCACTGAGGCGCCGCGCCGCCGGCGAGAAGCAGACGGCCGAGCGCCGGCGCCGCACCGCGAGCGGCGCGGTCGACCGAGCACGGCGCGACCTTCACCTGCTCGACGGCGACGGGTGAGGGCGCCCCGGACGGTCAGCGCACGGCGCGGTAGCCGACGCTCCCGGACGCCAGCCCGAGCGCGATGATGACGGTGCCCGGCACCCACACGCCGACCAGCAGGAAGGCGATGCCCATAAGAGCCACCGCGACTCCGATGACGGCGAGCAGGACAGCGGTCTGGGAGTCGATCGTCGGCACACGTCCACGGTAGGTCGACCCCTCAAGCGGGCCGCCCTCGTCGCGCGTCACGGCTTGAACAGGACCTTGATGGCCCCGTCCTGCTTCTGCTGGAACATCTCGTACGCGGCCGGGGCATCCTCCAGCGTCAGGTGGTGCGTGGCGAACGACTCGAGGCCCAGCGGGTCGCCGTCGTCCTGCGCCAGCGGCAGGATGTCGTCGACCCAGCGCTTGACGTTGGCCTGGCCCATCCGCAGGGTCAGCTGCTTGTCGAAGATCAGCTGCATCGAGAACGGATCGGCCGCACCGGCGTAGACCCCGCTGATCGAGACCGTGCCGCCACGCCGGACGGCCTGGAAGGCCAGGTCGAGCGCAGCGAGACGATCGGTGCTGGCATGGGTCATCAACGGACGCGAGAGCGCCTTCGGCAGCAGGCCGACGACCTTCTGCGCCGCCTCGGCGACGCCAGATCCGTGCGCCTCCATGCCCACGGCCTCGAGCGCGGCATCGGCGCCACGGCCCGACGTCAGCTCGAGCACGGCGGCCACCGGGTCGCCCGCGGTGAGGTCGATCGTCTCGACACCGAGCGCGGCCGAGCGGGCCAGCCGCTCGGGCACGAGGTCGACACCGATGACCCTGACGTCGCGGAGGAGCGCGATGCGCGCCGCCATCTCGCCGATGGGCCCGAGACCGACGATCAGCAACGTCTCACCCGGCTGGACGCCGGAGTACTCGACCCCCTGCCACGCGGTGGGCGCGACATCGGACAGGTAGACGAAGCGCTCGTCGTTGAGGCCCTCCTCGACCTTGATCGGGCCGTAGTTGGCGTGCGGGACGCGCAGCAGCTCCGCCTGGGCGCCGGGCACCGCGCCGTAGAGGTCGGTGTAGCCGAACAGGGCCGCGCCCATGCCGTACTCACGCACCTGGGTCGTCTCGCACTGCGTCTGCAGGCCGCGAGTGCACATGAAGCACGACCCGCACGCGATCTGGAACGGGACGACGACGCGGTCGCCGACCGCGAGCTCGGTGACGCCTGAGCCCTTCTCGACGACCCGACCTATCGGCTCGTGACCCAGGATGTCGCCGGGGTGCAGGAAGGGCCCCAACGGGTCGTACAGGTGCAGGTCCGACCCGCACAGCCCCGTCGTGGTCACCTGGATGATGATGTCGTCGGGCTCGACGATCTTCGGATCGGGGACCATCTCGACGCTGACGTTCTTCTTGCCCTGCCAGGTCAGTGCTCGCACGGATGCTCTCCTTCGTCGGTGGTGCCGTGGCCCCGACGGACCACGGACGTCACATGCCCGACGGGGCCGACTTCATGCATGCCGATCGTGACCGGGCCGCGGCGACGGACGCCGCCAGGTCGGGCCCGACGCCCTCGACGACCCGCGAGTCGTGGCGCGCCGACGTCAGGACGGGCACGCGGCCGTCGCGCACCGGCTCGACGCCCGTTGCGACGAGCCGGTCGACGAGGTCGCGGTCCTCGTGGGCCGTGAGCTCGTGGAAGCCGCCGACCGCGAGGTAGGCGCTGGCGCGCACACCGAGGCTGGCTCCGTGGACGTGCTCGTGGGAGCCACGACCCGCCAGCGAGGCGTACTCCGCAGCCCAGGCGAGGTGCCGGTCGCGGTCGGCGCCGAGCAGCTCGATCGTCCCGAGGAAGGCGTCGGAGCGTCGCGAGGCGTCGAGGTGCGCGGCCAGCCAGCCCGGCGGCACGAGGCTGTCGGCATCGGTCGTCGCGATCCACAGCCGTCGCGGATCGTCCGTCCGCCGCAACGCCCACCGGCACCCGACCCGTCGAGCGGCCCCGACGTTGGCGGCGGCGATCTCCACGACCGCGGCCCCGGCCGACCGAGCCTGGGCGGCCGTGTCGTCGCGGCAGCCGTCCGCGACGACGACCACGTCGACCCGCACGCGGGGCCGCACCACCGCGGCGGACTCGAGCACGGCCCGGACCGCCTCGGCGACCGTGGCCCGCTCGTCCCTGGCCGGGACGACCACGACCACCCGGTCGACCTCGTCCGCCGCCCCGGCTCCTCGATCAGGCATGGGCGAGCACGTCGAGGCGGAAGTCGGTCTCGACGTGCTCGACGACCGCCACGAGGTCGTCGCCCACGCGCATCTCGGCGTGGGCCTGGTCGCCCGTGCAGGTCGCGACCTCGAACGGGTGGCGCCAGTGCACCAGCACCAGGT
This sequence comes from Aeromicrobium endophyticum, assembly GCF_003586285.1. Taxonomy (GTDB): domain Bacteria; phylum Actinomycetota; class Actinomycetes; order Propionibacteriales; family Nocardioidaceae; genus Aeromicrobium; species Aeromicrobium endophyticum. Next base: position 406,514 of record NZ_QUBR01000001.1, read on the forward strand.
GCCCGTGGGGGGCGAGGCTGCGGACCGCGGCGGCCCGCACCTCGAGCCGCTCGGGCGCCGACAGGTAGTAGAGCAGCTCGGACAGGACGATCAGGTCGAACGAGCCGTCAGGCCAGTCGTCCGGCACCCGGCCCCGCCCGAACGCCACGTGGGGCGCGTCGACCGTGGCCTGGGCGCTCTCGAGCGCCTTGGCGACCGGGTCGGTGGCCACCAGCTCGTCGCAGTGGCCGGCCAGCAGCCGGGTCAGCACCCCGATCGAGCAGCCGGGCTCGAAGGCGCGGCCGTACCGAACACGGGGCAGGGCGGCCAGCGTCAGGTCGTACTTGCGCTGCTCGTAGTGGCGCTCGGCCAGCTGCCAGGGATCGTCGGAGTCGGCGTAGAGCTGCTCGAAGTAGCCGGGGTCGGTCACACGATCACCGCCTCGGGGGCGTAGGCGGCGTGACGGGCCAAGGCCTCGTCGACGACCGCCAGGTCGGCGGGATGATCGCTGAGCGGCTTGACCTGCGTCTCGAACGCGGCCATGGCCCGGCGCTTGCGGTGGCGCCCCGGCGAGGTGCACTCGAGCCGCCGCAGCGACGGCCTCCACGGCTGCTCGTCGGGCTCGGTCCAGGCCCACGTCCAGATCGGCATCTGCCAGACCACGGCCGACGCCGGCACCGCGTCGAGCACCGCCCGGCCCAGCGCCTCGTGGTCGGGGTGCCCGTCGTGCGCGAAGGGAGCGAGCACCAACGACGCCTCGCGCAGCAGCGGCTCGACGAGGCCGCGCAGGTCGTCGCGGTGTCGCTCGAGACCGCCGTCGGGCAGACCGAGGCGGCGGACGTCGGGGGCGACGAAGCCCAGGCGACGCAGAGCCTCGACCAGCTCGCCGGGCCGGCGGGCCCGCAGCTCGTCCGGCGTGATGCTGGGGCTGCCGGGGTGGGACGCCTCGCCGTCGGTGGCGGTCACGAACACGACGTCGCGATCGGTCTGCCCCGCCAGCCACCCACCGACGGCCAGCACCTCGTCGTCCGGGTGCGCCGACAGCACGACCACCTGTCCGCCGGGATCGTGCGGAGGGTCGTGGGGCATGCCCTCGAGGTGGCCGCGCCAGAGGTTACTCATCGCCGGTCCCTCGCCCCTGCCCGCCGGAGTCGTGGAGCGCGCCCAGGCGCTCGAGGTCGCGCTCGGCATGGTGCTGTCGCACGAACACCTCGAGGTCGGCGACGTGCTCGGCATGCCGTGCGTCGAACGCCAGCGGGGCGGGGCCGAGGGCGCGGCCGACGTGCGAGACGGTCGCCTCGACGACGCCGGCGACGTGCGCACGCACCGCATGGGCGAGCCGTTCGGACGACACCTCGGCACCGCGCCGGTCGAGTCGAGCCGCGGCCGACTCGAGGGCCAGGCCCGCGACGTCGAGCGCCGACCTCACGGCCCCGAGGTGCGCCAGGCCGTGGGGGTCGAGGCGGGACGACCGCTGCTCGAGGGTCGCCGCCACGCCGATCGCGCCGCCCCACCAGCACGCGGCCACGCCGATCGCCCCCATCCAGAACCCCGGACGGTCGACGTACTCGCCCGGCCCCCCGACGGGCTCGGCCGCGACGTCGAGGAGGTCGAGCGTGCGGGTGCCGGCACGCCTCATGCCGGCCCCCGCCCACACCGGCCCGCTGCCGTCGCGGATGCCGTCGGCGGCCAGGTCGACGGCGAACAGTCGAGGGCCGTCGGGCGCCTCCGCCGTCACCAGCGCGTGCGTGACCAGGTGGGCGCCCGAGCAGAACGCCTTGGAACCCGACAGGCGCCAGCCCTGCCCGCCCGCGGTCGCGGTCAGGACGGCGAAGGGCGGCTCGGCGGCCCACACGGCCCAGATCTCGCCGGGGGCGGGAGGCCGTGCGTGCAGCTCGTGGAGGATCGCCGCGGCGTCGTGGTGCGGCTCGACGAGCTTGGCCAGCGGCAGGTCGTCGGCCGCGAGGGCGGCGAGAAGCTGCCACCGCCGCCACGTCTCGCCACCGCCGGGCACCGGCCACGGCCCACCGATGTGGGCGCGGACGTCGGCGGTCTCGATCGGTGCTCGTCCGGTCGACCCGGTCATGATGTCCTCGCAATAGGCACAGGAGCCTGGCTACGGCACAACCAGGTCATCAGCATCTCATCGCCCCGTCGGGACGCAATCCGGGCGCACGACGTAGCGCCCGTCGTCCCGGCGTCCCACCAGGCCGTCCCGCTCGAACGCGTCGAGCCAGCCGCGCATGGGCCACTGGCCCCACGTGTCGTGGAAGATGCCGGCGTTGCGGACGATGTCGACGACGTGCTCGACCGGCGGCGAGCTGACCGGGTGGTGCTGGTGGAACGACCTCGCCGAGCCGACCCACGCCAGGGCCCTGCCTGCGTCCGCGGCCCGGCGCGCGAAGTCGGTGTCCTCGGCGCCGTAGCCCGCGTAGCGCTCGTCGAAGCCGCCCACGGTCTCCCACGTCGAGGGGGTCACCGCGAACGACAGCGACCAGAAGAGGTCGTGGCCGGCGGCGTCGCGCTCGACCCGGCCCACCGCGGGGGCCGGCCTGGCGGGATGCGGATCGGCGAGACCGTCGAGCGCGTCGAGGTCGTAGCCGCCTGCCGTCGCCGGCGGCAGGTACGCCACCGGACCGCAGAGCAGGTCGTCCCTCGTGACGGGGCCGGCCGCCGCCTCCGCGTACGCGGCGACGAGACCCGGAGCGGGGATGCAGTCGACGTCGAGGAAGACCAGCAGCGTCGCCCCCGCCTCGACGGCCGTGCGGGCACCGAGGTTGCGGGCTCGTGCCAGCGGCAGCAGACCGTCCGTCCGCGGGACGTCGACCACGGTCGTGCCGAACGGCAGGTCGCCCGGTGCCTCGACCGACGGATCGTCCATCGCCACGACGACGTGCCGGTCGGGCACCCGGGTGGACCGGCGCAGGCCCTCGCGCTGCCGGGCCAGGTGCTCGTCGCGGCCGTGGACGATCGTCACGACGACGACGCTCATGACCGTCCCGCCGGCATGCGCGCGAGCTCCTCGTGGATGACGTCGGCGACGCGGCGGGCGCCCTGGCCGTCGTTCCAGGCCGACCAGCCGGCCCCGTCGAGAGCCGCGGTGCGGGTGAGCAGCGCGTCCCACCCGTCCGCCGGCAGCTCGGGACACACCGACACCGGGAACCGCCCGTCCGTCGCCAGCACCGACGCCATCGCGTCCTGCTCGCGGAACGGGCGCGGACGCGGAACCACCACCGCCGGGCGCCGGGCGGCCGCCACCTCCGCGATCGCGTTCTGCCCGCCGTGCGTGACCACGACGTCGGCCGAGCACAGGGTCTGCCACGGATCGTCGACCCAGGCGGCCCCGGGGCCGAGCACCTGCCACGTCCACCCGGGCGTCTGCTCGCGGGCCTCCTCGAGGTCCCATCCGTCGGTGTCTCCCAGACCGGTGAGCACCACGACCGTTCGCTCCGAGGCGGACGGGGCGGACGGGGCGTCGGCCACGGGGAGACCGTCGAAGCGCGAGAGCCCGCCGACGCACGTGAGCCGGTCGCGGTGCACGTCGAGGCCGTTGACCATCCCCCTCACGTCGTCGGGCCAAGCGGCGACGATGCGGCGGGCCACCGAGTGCACCAGGTCGTGGGCGGCGTCGCGTCGGTCACCGGGCAGCACCATCGTCACGACGGGCGTGCCGTGCAGCCTGGCCAGCAGGCTGACCTCGGCCGACACGTCGACGACCATCAGCGCCGGCTCGACGTCGGCGATCCACGACGAGATCTCGGCCATCCGAGCCGTGAGCCCGGAGTCCATCTCGGGCACCCAGTGCAGGCGGCCGTGGGCGCTGGCGTCGACCGGGGCCGGCCCCTCGTCGTCGCGCGGCAGCTCCATCCACGGTCCCGTCCACTCGCGCGGACGGGGCAGCGAGCTCATCCCGACCACGACGGTGTCGGTGGCCGCCGCGACCGACAGCGCCCGGTGCAGGTGGCCCCGGCCGTGGTGGTGCACGTAGTAGCCGATCACGCCGCCGCCCCCAGCCGGGCGCGCTGGTAGACGTCCTCGTAGGCCGAGATCATCCGGTCGACGCCGAGGTGCGACACGGCGTGGCGCCGCACGGTCGCGCGGTCGGCCGAGCGGGCCGTCGCGACGGCCGCCGCCAGCGCGTCGACGTCTCCGGCCCGCGCCAGGGCACCCGTGCCGTCGACCACGATCTCGCCGAGCGCCCCGCGGTCGAACGCGGCGACGGGGGTGCCGCACGACATCGCCTCGGCGGCGACCAGCCCGTACGGCTCGTCCCACATCGGTGAGACGATCGCGACCGCTGCTCGCCCCACGAGGTCGACCAGGGCGCCGGAGTCGAGGTGGCCGACGTGTCGCACGTCCGGCCCCAGCAGGGGACGCATCTCGCGCTCGAAGTAGTCGTCGTCCATGCGCGGACCGGCGATGTCGATCGGGATGCCGGCCCGCATCGCGGCCAGCGCGGCGAGGTGGGGTGCCTTCTCGGGCACGATCCGGCCGCTCCACACGGCCCGCGGCCCGCCCGGGCCCTCGCGCCAGCGATCGGTGTCGACGCCGTTTAGCACGACCTCGGCCGACACCGCGTGGGCCCAGGCGGCGGCGGTGTGCCGGCTGACCGCGACGAACCGCGTGTCCCCCCGGCACACCTGCAGGGCCGACTCCAACCACGGGACGGGAGGGGTGTGCAGCGTCGAGACGACGGGCACGTCGACCAGCTCGGCCATCGCGATGGGCAGGTGGTGCAGCGAGTTGTTGTGGATGACGTCGAAGCGCTCGGCACCGGTGCGGGCGAGCTCCATCATCAGCGCGAGGTACGCGTGGTGCTCGCGCATCCAGTCGTCGGGCGTGGCCCCGACGTCCTGACGGGCCGCGTCGCTCGGGACGTAGCGGTCGACCGCGAGCTCCTGCACGTCCAGCCGCGGATCGGACCCGGGTGCCGCGAAGACGCTGACCTGGTGCCCACGGCGGACGAGCTGCTCGGCGAGCGACGCGGTGTGCGCCTCGAGGCCCCCGTGGAAGGGCTCGCGGATCGGGAACCGGCTCGACGCGATGAGACAGACCCTCATGCGCGCTCGACAGCGCTCGACACACAGCGCGAGAACGGGGTGGCTCGGCGTGACGACGGATGACTACGGGCCGCGTGCGGCATGGCGTCCTTCGGGAGGTGCGAGTTGAGCGACCTTCAGCACTCTCATGAGCGGTACCCCGATGTCGCCCTGCCAACCGCTTCGTCCCAGCAGGTGCGCTTTCGGCGACGGCGTGTCAGGCTGAGATCAATCAGACGGTTGAGGAACCAGCCGCGTACGTGCGACTTCCCGAAGGTTCCTTCATGGACCATTCACATGACGTCTCCGACCGACGAGTCGCCGAGCTTCTCGCGGCGATCGACCGGACCACCTCGAGCCACGAGCGCGACGTGCTCGAGGACCAGCTCGTGCGCCAGTGCCTGCCGCTGGCCGAACGGCTGGCCAGTCGCTATCGCGACCGCGGCGCCGAGCTCGACGACCTGGTGGCCGTGGCCAACCTCGCGCTGGTCAACGCCGTCCGCAGGTTCGAGCCCTCCCGGGGGACGTTCCACGGCTTCGCGGTGGCCACGATCCTCGGCGAGATCAAGAAGCACTTCCGCGACCACTGCTGGATGATCAGGCCCACCCGGTCGGTGCAGGAGATGCAGCCCCGGGTCCGCCAGGCCCGCGAGGAGCTGCTCGAGCGCGGCGAGGAGCCGACCGGCGCCGTCATCGCCGCACACCTCGGCGTCCCCCGCGAGGTCGTCACCGAGGCGTTGGCGGCCTCCGGCCACTTCTCGCCCCAGTCGCTCGACGCCCCTTCCGGTGCCAGCGGACGTCCGCTGGTCGAGACGGTCGTGGGCGACGGCGACGACTTCACGGCCGCCGACGACCTCATGACGGCTGCGGCCGGGTGCGCGCAGCTCACCGCGGACGAGAAGCACCTGCTGCGCCTGCGCTACTACGACGACCTGACCCAGCAGGGGATCGCCGAGCGGATCGGCGTCAGCCAGATGCAGGTCTCACGGCGGCTCGCCTCGGTCCTGGCCAAGATCCGGGAGGGCTCGGCGATCGTCGGCGCCGCCTGACGCACGGGCGTTTGGCGACGCGGCAGGTGGGCACGATGACGCCATGACCATCGACACCGATCGCCCAGAGCTCCGCAACGGCTTCCCGCCCCAGCAGCAGCAGCCTCCCGGACTCACGTCCGACATGGACCCGCTGCCCGACCACGGCGAGGACAGCTACGAGGGTCACGGGCGCCTGCAGGGTCTGCGCACGCTGATCACCGGGGGCGACTCCGGCATCGGACGCGCCGTGGCGCTGGCCTATGCCCGCGAGGGCGCCGACGTCGCCTTCACCTACCTGCCCGAGGAGAAGCCGGACGCCGACCGGACGACCGAGCTCGTCGAGGCCGCCGGAGTGACCTGCCGGGCCATCGAGGCCGACCTGCGCACGAGCGCGGCCTGCGACCAGGTCGTCGCCGAGACGGTCGAGGCCCTCGGCGGTCTCGACGTGCTGGTCAACAACGCCGGCTACCAGATGGCCCGCGAGGAGGCGGTCGAGGACCTGACGGACGAGAACATCTCCCGCACCCTCACCACCAACCTCGAGGCGCTGCTGTGGATGTGCCGTGCAGCCGTCCCCCACCTCGGCGAGGGAGCGTCGATCATCAACGTCTCGTCGATCCAGGCGTTCAGCCCGTCGACGGCGCTGCTCGACTACGCCGCCACGAAGGCCGGCATCAACAACCTGACGGTCAACCTGGCCGCCCAGCTCGGCCCGCGCGGCATACGCGTCAACGCTGTGGCGCCGGGTCCCATCTGGACGCCCCTGCAGCCGGCCACCCAGTCGACCGAGAAGCTCGAGGTCTTCGGCCAGGAGACCCCCCTCGGCCGCGCCGGTCAGCCTGCCGAGGTCGCGCCGGCCTTCGTGTTCCTCGCGTCGCGGGCCGAGGCGAGCTACGTGTCAGGCACGGTCCTGGGGGTGACGGGCGGCAAGCCTGTCTTCTGACCCCCGGTGCGGTCGTCCGACCGCATCGACCATGTGTGACGATCGTGCGTGCCGGTGGAGCAGACCGCCGCTGAGGAGGACGTCGTGCCGTTGCTGGAGTTCGGCCAGGTGCCGATGCTCGCACGACCCGTCCCGGCGCTCCCGGACGAGTCCGACCTGCCCGGCGGCTGCGTCTACGAGCCGAAGTTCGACGGCTACCGGGCCATGCTCTACATGACCGGCGGGCGGTGCCGCATCCAGTCGCGTCACGGCCAGGACATCACCGCAGCGTTCCCCGACATCGTCGCGGCCGCCGAGATCGAGCTGCCCGACGGCGTGGTGGTCGACGGCGAGATGGTCGTGTGGGGCGAGGACGCGTACGAGTTCATCCAGGTGCAGAAGCGCATCACGGGCCCTCCTCGCGTGCTGGGCCTCAGCCCCGCCTCGTTCATCGCCTTCGACCTGCTGATGTGGGACGACGACGACCTGCGCGGGCATCCGCTCTCGCACCGGCGGCGGATGCTCGAGGTGGTGCTGGTCGACCACATGATGCCCTTCCAGGTGGTGCCGCAGACGACGGACCGCGCGCAGGCCGCCGACTGGATGGTCGAGTACAGCCGCCACGACGTCGGCATCGAGGGGCTCGTCGTCAAGGGCCTCGACACCGTCTACGCGTCGGGCGAGCGCGGTTGGCTCAAGCTGCGGTTCCAGGACACGTCCGAGGCCGTCGTGTGCTCGATCGTCGGTCCGCTCGAGCAGCCCGAGCGGCTCGTCCTCGGCGTGCCGGCCGCGACGGGGTACGACCTCGTCGGCTGGACCCTCCCGCTCGTCGCCAAGCACCAGCGCGACGTCGCCGAGCTGGTCGTGCCGCGCCCGGAGACTGACCAGACGCTCGACCAGCGGTTGGCGGCCGCGGCCGCCGGACTCGAGGTGCATCCTGTGCAGCCGACCTTGGTCGTCGAGACCGCCGGGCAGGTCGAGGTGCTGTCCTCTGGCTGGCCCGAGCTCGAGCTGACCCGCGTGCGTCCCGACCTCGGACCGGACGAGGTGGGGGGCCCGGTCGCCTGAACCTCGGCCCGCCCGCCTCCGTTTGCCGGCAGCTCCGCCGGGTATGCACCGACGTCTGCACACGGCGGACGTCGAGAGGAGCACCATGACCCAGCAGGAGCCCACCGGGATCATCGGCAAGGCCAAGGACGCAGCAGCCGAGGTGGTGGACGAGATCTCGTCGGCCGTCAGCGGGGCCGCCCCCCTCATCCCGGGGACGCCCGGCAGCGGCACGCCCACGGTCGCCGAGCCCACCGAGCCGCACGACCCGCTGCCGCCCAAGCCCGCCCAGCACGGGCCGGTCCCCCACTCGCCGACCGGTGCACCGTCCGCGGACGACGAGCTCGCCGCGGCGCAGCAGGGCGCCTACCTGACGACGGCGACGGGCGTGCCGCTGCGCGAGACCGACCACTCGCTGAAGGCCGGCCCCCGCGGGCCCGTGCTGCTGCAGGACCACCACCTGCGCGAGAAGATCATGCACTTCGACCACGAGCGCATCCCCGAGCGCGTCGTCCACGCCCGCGGGGCCGCGGCGCACGGGGTGTTCCGGTCCAACGGGGCCGCCACCACGCTGACCCGCGCCGCCTTCCTCGCCGACGGAGCGACCACTCCCGTGTTCACGCGGTTCTCGACGGTGCTGGGCTCGCGCGGCTCGGCCGACACGGTGCGCGACACCCGCGGATTCGCCGTGAAGTTCTACACCACCGAGGGCAACTTCGACCTCGTCGGCAACAACATCCCGGTGTTCTTCATCCAGGACGCGATCAAGTTCCCCGACGTCATCCACGCCGGCAAGCCGCACCCCGACACCGAGATCCCGCAGGCGCAGAGCGCCCACGACACGTTCTGGGACTTCGTGTCGCTGCACACCGAGGGACAGCACCACGCGATCTGGAACATGTCGGACCGCGGCATCCCGCGCTCGTACCGCATGATGGAGGGCTTCGGCGTCCACACGTTCCGCCTGGTCAACGCCGGCGGCGAGACGACGCTGGTCAAGTTCCACTGGAAGCCGCGTCTCGGGGTGCACTCGCTGACGTGGGAGGAGGCGCAGATCGCCGCGGGCGTCGATCCCGACTTCCACCGTCGCGACCTCGCCGACGCGATCGAGTCGGGCGCCCACCCCGAGTGGGACCTCGGCGTGCAGGTCTTCCCCGACACCGCCGACCAGATGTTCGAGGGCATCGACCTGCTCGACTCGACCAAGCTCGTGCCCGAGGAGCTCGCGCCCGTGCAGGTGATCGGCACCATGACGCTGAACGCCAACCCGGGCAACTACTTCGCCGAGACCGAGCAGGTGGCGTTCCACGCGGGTCACTTCGTGCCGGGCATCGACGCGACCGACGACCCGCTGTTCCAGGGTCGCCTGTTCTCGTACCTCGACACGCAGCTGTCGCGCCTGGGCGGGCCGAACTTCAACCAGATCCCGATCAACCGGCCGCACGCCCCGGTCAACGACATGCTGCGCGACGGCCTGCACCAGGACGCCGTGCACACCGGCATCGCCCCGTACAAGCCGAACAGCCTCGATGGCGGGTGCCCGTTCCTGGCCGGCGAGGACGTCAGCGCGTTCATCGACGTGCCGCAGCCTGTCGAGGCCTCGAGCAAGGTGCGCGAGGCGCCCGCGTCGTACGACGACCACTTCAGCCAGGCGCGGCTGTTCTACCTGAGCCTGTCGCCCGTCGAGCAGGCCCACGTCAAGCAGTCGTACGCCTTCGAGCTGGGCAAGTGCTACGAGCAGGCGATCAAGGAGCGTCAGCTGGTGGCGCTGGCCAACATCGACGCCGACCTGTGCCAGAAGGTCGCCGACGCCCTGGGCCTGCCGGCTCCCGAGCCGACGATCCCCCTCGGCGACGAGGTGCCCAGCCCGGCGCTGTCGCAGATCGGCGACACGTGGCCGATCGACGGCCGGATGATCGGCATCGTCGTCCCCGACGGCGTGGACGACCTGAGCGGCGTCCGCGAGGTCCGCGACGCGGTCTTCGCCGCCAAGATGGTCCCGCTCGTCATCGCCTCGCACGGCGGCGTGCTCGAGGACGGCCACGGCGACCCCGTCGCGGTGCAGCGCACCTGGGTGACCGTCCGGTCGATCGAGCTCGACGCGGTCGTCCTGGCCGGGGCGCCGATCGCGGCCCCCGACGCCGACCCGTCGGCCGACGCGAAGGCCGGCGCACCCAGCGACGGCGTGCTCGACCCGCGTGCGGCGCTGCTGCTGTCGGAGGCCTACCGCCACGCCAAGGCGATCGGCGGATGGGGCGACACCGTCTCAGCGCTGGAGACCAGCGGTCTGCCGGCCGCGCCGGAGGGCGTCTACGTCGGCGACGACGCGGGCGACGTCATCGCCCACCTCGTGACGTTGCTGGGCAGCCACCGCGTCTGGGAACGCTTCCCGGCCTGACCCCCGGCCCGGACCCAGCCCGACCCCAGCCCAGATCTGCGGGGTTGCGCACCGAACTCGGACGAGAAGAGGTGCGCGACTCCGCAGATCTGGGCTCGGTGCTGCTGGCTACACGATCTCGAAGACGCGGTCCATCTTGGTGATCTCGATGATGCGCGCGACCGCGTCCGAGAGCCGGGTCAGCTGCAGCGCTCCACCGCCTCGGTCCTGCTGCTTCTTGATGCCGAGCAGCGCGCCGAGGCCGCTGGAGTCGACGAACTCGACCCCGTGCAGGTCGAGCACGAGGGTGCGGTGCGAGACGTCGAGCTCGTCGACCGTCCCCCGCAGCTCGTCGGCGGTCTGCGTGTCGATCTCGCCGGCCACCGCCAGCACCGTCCGGCCCGCCGCCTCGTCGTGCGTGAACGTCAGCTCGGTCATGATCTCGTCCTCTCGGCGGACGACCACGTCCGCGCGCTCCACACGCACTTGCCCCGGTCGGTCTCGTGCATGCCCCACTCGTCCGACAGGGTCTCGACGATGCGCAGGCCCCGTCCGTGCTCGTCGTCGTCATCGGGGTCCTGGGGGCGCGGCAGGCTGCTGGCCGCGTCGTCGCGCACCTCCAGCAGCACGCGGGTGCCGCTGCGCTGCAGCCTCAGGTCGACCGGCGCCCCGCCGTGCACCATCGCGTTGGTGACCAGCTCGCTGGTGACCAGAGCCAGGTCGCGCGTGACGGTGTCGGGCACGTCCCACCGCTTGAGGCTGGCCTGGACGAAGTGGCGCGCCTCGGCGACCGTGGCCCGGCCCGTGTCGCGGTGCATCGACATCGAGACCTCGTCGTCGTCGACGACCGCCCGGGCGATCAGGATCGCGACGTCGTCGTCTGGCCCCAGCGGCAGCAGCGCGTCGACGACCGACTCGGGCACGCCGACCAGCGACGAGGTGCCGCGCCAGTCGATGTGCCGCTCGAGCGCGAGGATGCCCTCGTCGATGTCGCGACCGCGGTGCTCGACCAGGCCGTCGGTGTAGAACACGATCGTCGCACCGGCCGGCAGCGAGACCTCCTCGGTCGGCACGTCGCCGTAGCCCGCGCCCAGCGGGGGGCCGCCCGCGGTGAGCCGTCGCACCTGCCCGTCGCGCGCTGCGACGAGCGGCGGCAGGTGGCCTGCGTTGGCGTAGCGGACGGTCTCGGCGATCGGGTCGTGCACGGCGTAGACGCAGGTGACGATCTGGTCGCCGGCGAGGTCCTGCACCAGCTCGTCGAGGTGCTGCATGACCTCGTGCGGCGGCAGGTCGAGCGTCGCGAAGGCGCGCACGGCCGAGCGCAGCTGGCCCATGACCGAAGCGGCCCGCACGCCGCGTCCCATCACGTCGCCCATCACCAGGGCCGTGCGGTGGCCGCCGAGGTCGATGATGTCGTACCAGTCGCCACCCACGTACGTGCCCTCGACGCCGGCCCGGTAGTAGGTCGCGACGTCGAGGTGGTCGATCTCGAAGGTCTCGGCCGGCAGGAGGCTGCGCTGCAGCGCCTCGGCGATCGAGTGCTCGCGCTGGGCCGCCTCATCGCGGGCGCGCACCTCGGCGAGCGCCTGCTCGGCGGCACGCTGCTCGGTGATGTCCTGCATCGATCCCTGCAACGTGCGCGGAGCGCCCGAGTCGTCGCCGAGCAGGGCGGCCCGCACCGTCACGAGCTTCTCCGTGCCGTCGGGGCGGACGATGCGCTGGTCGAAGGAGGCCAGTCCACCGACCCGCAACGACGCCAGGGCGTGACCGACCCGGTCGGCGTCGTCGGGGTGGACGACGCTGTCGATGACGTCGGGGTAGCCCATCGCCTCGAACTCCGTGCGGGACAGGCCCATCAGCCGCAACATCTCGTCGGACCCCGTCACGGTCTGGCGCTCGAGGTCGACCTCCCAGCTGCCCACCTTGGCCAGTCGCTGCGCCTGGTCGAGCAGTGCCTCGCTGCGCTCGAGCGTGGCGCGGATGCGACGCACCCGGTCGAGCTCGAGGTTGACCGCGACCCGGGCCAGCAGCTCGCGCGCCGCGAACGGCTTGACCAGGTAGTCGGCCGCGCCCGCCTCGAGCCCCTCGACCGTGCCTTCCTCACCGGCGCGGGCGCTGACCATCACGACCGGGACGCTCGTGGTGCGCGGGTCGGCCTGCATGCGCTCGAGCAGACCGAAGCCGTCGAGCCGCGGCATCATGACGTCGGTGACGACCAGGTCGGGCACCTGCCCCTGGTGCATCTGCTCGAGGGCGTCGATGCCGTCGGACGCCGTGGCGACCTCGTAGCGGTCGCGCAGCAGGTCGGCCACGTACGTGCGCATGTCGAGGTTGTCGTCGACGACCAGGACTCGCGCGACGTCGCCGGGCGGCCGACCGGCCTGGTCGGCGGCGGTGTCGGTCTCCGGTGCGAGCCAGCGCCGCGCCTCGGACACGAGCGCGGTGGGCGCCGTGGCGCCGGCGGTGCGCGGCTGCGCGCTGTCGGTGACCTCGGCGGACGGCAGGTGCGCCCGGCCGAACGGGATGCGCACCGTCATCTCGGTGCCGATCCCCTCGGTGCTGGTGGCACTGGCCTCGCCGCCGTGCAGACGCGACAGCTCGGCGACCAAAGCCAGCCCGATGCCCGACCCCTCGTGGGTGCGCGACGCCTGGTTGCGTCCGCGGTGGAAGCGCTCGAACAGGTGCGGCAGGTCGTCGGCCGCGATGCCCGATCCGGTGTCGCGCACCGTGAGCACCGCCTGCCCGTCCTCGTCGCGCAGCGTCACCGCGATGCCGCCGACGAACGTGAACTTGAAGGCGTTCGACATCAGGTTGAGGACGATCTTGGCCCAGTGCTCGACGTCGATGTAGCATACGCCCGACAGGGGCTCGGCCTCGAACTCGAGCGACAACCCGGCCTGCTCGGCGGCCGACTCGAACATCATGACGAGCGGCTCGGTCACGCGCGCCAGGTCGACGACCTCGAACTGCGACGTGATGCCACCGGCCTCGAGACGCGAGAAGTCGAGCAGGCTGTTGACCAGCTCGAGCAACCGCTGGCCGTTGCGGTGGACGACGTCGAAGCGGCGCCGCTGCACGTCGTCCGCCGCGAGGCTCGGATCGTTGAGGGCGTCGGACGTCGGCCCGAGCAGCAGGGTCAGCGGCGTGCGGAACTCGTGGCTGACGTTGGTGAAGAAGTCGGTCTTGGCCTGGTCGAGCCGCGCCAGCGTCTCGGCGCGCCGCTTCTCGCCGTCGAAGGTGCGGGCCGCGTTGATGGCCGCCGACAGCTGGCCCGCGAACAGGTCGACGAAGCCCGTGTAGGCCTCGTCGACCGGACGGAAGGGGCTGAGGCCCGCCACCAGGAAGCCGTACGGCTCGGTCGTCGCCGGATCGACGAACGGCACCAGCAACGCGTGCACCGGGCGCTGGCCCCAGGGCCCGACGGGTGGCTCGTGCGGAACGGTCGAGAGGTCGACGAGCACCTGGCGACCGGCCAGCGGCTCGGCGACCGGCCAGACGGGCGAGGCCTCGTCGAGGTCGATCGAGGCGGGGGCGAACGGGTGGTCGTCGTCGACACCGGCGCCGCACGCCCGGACGACGCGTCGCTGCGCACGGTCGACGAGGTAGACGATGCCGAACGGCAGCGACAGCGGATCGGCCTCGATCTGCTCGCAGGCGGCCGCGATGGACTCGTCCTCGGTGTGGCGGCCGGTGGTGCGGGCGCCGAGATCGCGCAGCGTCGTCATGCGACGGGTCGAGACCGTCTGCTCGGTGACCTCGCTGACGACGCACAGCATGCCCTCGACGCGGCCCTCGTCGTCGGCCAGCGGACTGTACGAGAACGTGTGATAGCTCTCCTCGAGGAACCCGCGCCGCTCGAGGAACAGCATCAACGACTCGTCCCACGTGGCCTCGCCGGTCTCGATCACGGTCCGCACCCGTGGCTCGACGTCGTCCCAGATCTCGGACCAGACGTCCGACGCCGGCTGCCCGAGCGCCCAGGGGTACTTGTCGCCCAGCGTGTCGCGGCGATACGCGTCGTTGCAGAAGAAGGTCAGCTCGGGACCCCACGCCATCCACATCGCGAACTTGGAGGTCAACAGGATGCGCACGGCGGCCTTGAGGCTGACGGGCCATCCGTCGGGATCACCCAGGGGGGTCGAGGCCCAGTCGACGGCCTCGAGGTCGCGGCCCACCTCGCTGGAGGTCCAGGTGCTGCGCATGCTGGTGTCGCCGTCCGATCGCCTCGATGCCCTGGCCTGCCGGCCGGCGCGACTGCTTCACGCCTGGCCATGATTATGCCGACCTCGCGGCCCGTGCGCACGGCATGCCCGGAGAGCGGCGCGGCTACGGCGACATGAGGAGGGCGGGCGCGTCCGTCTGCGTGAGCCGGAGGCCCGCCGTCCTCGTGTGCGGGTGGTGCGTCGGACCGGTGGGACGATCTTCGCGACCGACCCCTCCTTACCCGCCTGCCGCCGGCCCAAACATGGGAGTCGCCCTGGTCCTCGAGTGGCCGCCGCCGACGGTTTCGCCGGCGCCGCCGCGGGTAGGCGTCGCGCATGCCTGACACCGCCGCGCGCGTCGACGCCGATCCCGACGACGACCGCAAGCCCGACTCCCCCGCCGACCTGCACCAGCGGTCGTGGGCGTACGTCGTCCGCAAGACCGTGCGGGAGTTCTCGAATGACCAGTGCACCGACCTCGCGGCCGCCCTTACCTACTACGCCGTGCTCGCCCTGTTCCCGGCGCTCGTCGCCCTCGTGTCGCTGCTGGGGGTGTTCGGGCAGGGACCGTCCACCGTGGACGCCCTGCTGAAGATCGTCGACCAGCTCGGTCCCGACTCCGCAGTCGACAGCCTGCGGCCGACGATCGAGCGTCTCACCACGTCGCAGGGTGCAGGACTCGCGCTCGTGCTCGGCCTGGCAGGCGCCCTCTGGTCGGCGTCCGGCTACGTCGGGGCCTTCGGACGAGCCATGAACCGCGTGTACGAGATCGGCGAGGGTCGGCCGGTCTGGAAGCTGCGCCCCGTCCAGCTGTTCGTGACCCTCGCGAGCCTCGTCCTGGTCACCGTCGCCGTTGCCGGGTTGGTGCTGACGGGCCCGGTCGCCGAGGCGGTCGGCGACCAGATCGGCCTCGGCTCGACCGCGATCCTCGTGTGGGACATCGCGAAGTGGCCCGTGCTGCTGGGCGTCGTCATCGTCATCGTCGCGCTGCTCTACTACGCGACCCCCAACGTCAAGCAGCCGAAGTTCCGCTGGATCAGCGTGGGCGCGGTCTTCGCGATCGTCGTGTGGATGCTGGCGTCGGCGGCCTTCGGCCTCTACGTCGCAATGTTCTCGAGCTACGACAAGACGTACGGCTCCCTGGCCGGGGTCATCGTGTTCCTGCTGTGGCTCTGGCTGACCAACGTGGCCCTGCTGTTCGGTGCCGAGCTCGACGCCGAGCTCGAGCGCGGTCGCCAGCTGCAGGCGGGGATCGCCGCCGAGGAGACGATCCAGCTCCCGCCCCGCGACACCCGCACCATCGAGAAGGCTGCCGACAAGCACCGCAAGGACGTCGCCGATGCCCGCGCCATCCGCCGCGACGCCGGCGACGACACGAAGGACGATCTATGAGCCGCTACCAGCTGCGCGACACCGACGGAGCCGTCATCGCCGAGGAGTCGTTCGACTCCTTCGAGACGGCGGACGCCTGAGCCCAGGTCTACGGTGCCTCGGACGGGTGGACGCTGTTCCAGCAGATCGGCGGTCGGTGGACCGCCGCGCGTCTCGACCCGACCGCGCTGGGCGACTAGGCAGCCGGGACGACGACCTGCTGCCGGGTGCGCCGGCGCAGCAGCGACATCGCCGGCCGCTCGACCAACCACCAGCTGGCGGCGGCGAGGGGCACCGTGGCCGCGACGCAGGCCAGCACGAACACGAGCACGCCGGCGCGCTGCACGTCGAACACGGCCAACAGCTGCGCGACGGGGAACCCGTAGAGGTACATGCCGTAGCTGATGTCGTTGACCGAGCCGATGCGCCGGACGGCCGCCGGCAGGGTGATGCCGGCGTACAGGCACAGGTAGGCCAGCGGAAGCGCGCCGAGCGGCTGGCCGTGCCCGGCCACGGCGAGCGCCACGAAGGCGATGGCGGCGAGCAGGGCCAACCGCCCGTCGACGCGCACCCGGGACGACCAGAACAGCAGCATCGTGCCGGCCGCGAAGGCGGGCGCGAGGAAGGCGAGGTCCTGGATCGGGCCGGGCGTGCCGTGCGGGACGTTCATGGCCGCCACGGTCGCGCCCACGAAGGCCGCGAGCGACCACCACGGCGAGCGTCGCACGGGTGCGATGGCCAGGCCCACCCCGAGGATCGTGTAGCAGGCCACCTCGCTCGGCAGGGTCCACAACGAGCCGTTCCAGGCCGTCGCGAACGGAGCGCGGTCGAGCGTCGAGCCGATGCCCCAGTCGCCGTTCCACAGGTCGGCCCAGCTGAGCACGTAGTGCCGGCCGTCGGCCCACGTCCAGCCGCCGGTCCGGGTGGCGGCGACCGCGGACAGGCCGAAGGCCGTCACGGCCAGGCACACCCAGAAGGCCGGCAGGATGCGCATCGCCCGCTTGGCCGCGTACATGCCGGGACGGTTGACGAGCCGGCTCTGCGCGATCAGGTAGCCGCTGATCGCGAAGAAGCCCCCGACCGCGAGATGGCCCAGGTTGACGTCGCCGATGGCCGGGTCGTCGCCGAAGCCGCCGATGGGCCACGCGTGCGACACGATGACCGCGGTCGCGAGCACGAGCCGGATCGCGTTGAGCGAGTTGCTGCGCAGGTCGAGGCGCGCCTCGATCGTGCCGGGTGCCGGTGTGGTCATGGGTCTCCTGTCGCCGGTGCAGAGTCGTCGGACCTCACCCCATGACGGCGCAGGACTCGCGCCCGGGGTTCGTCCCGGCGCGAGCGGGTACCACCAGCGAGCACGCACCACCGATCGAAGGAGCGCACGATGAGCGAGACGCCCGACGAGTCCGTCAACCCGGCCGCCGACGAGGGCCAGAACGAGCCGGTCGACCCCGTGCAGGAGGGCGCACCGGCGACCGGACCCGAGGCACCCGTCCCGCCCGGAGGGTCGACCGACGCCGACGCCTGACCCGGGCTCGCCCCTTGAGCTCGTCGAAAGGCTCTTTCGACACGCTCGAGGGGCGAGGACGCGTCAGCGCAGGAGGCCGCCGGTCAGTCGGCGCACCCGGCTGTGGGCGAGGGCGGCTCGAGCCGCGTTCATCCCCGGTGCACCGTGCACACCGCCGCCCGGATGGGCGGAGGCCGAGCCCAGGTAGAGCCCGCGCACGGGCGTCTCGGCCCGTCCCATCCCCGGTACGGGCCGGAAGACCAGCTCCTGGTGCAGCTGCGACGTGCCGCCGTTGATCGCCCCGCCGATCAGGTTGGCGTCGCGCGCCTCGAGCTCGCGGGGACCCAGCACGCGCCGGGTCAGCACGCGTGAGCCGAAGCCCGGTGCCAGCGCCTCGATGCGCGCCTGCATGCGGTCGGCGAAGCGCTCGCAGTCGTCGCGGTCCCACTCGCCCCGCACCGATCCGTCGCCGGCGTCGCCGACCGAGTGCTGCGGGACGTGGGTGTAGGCCCACAGCGACTCCGTGCCGGCGGGCGAGCGTGTCGGGTCGGACGTCGTCATCTGGCCGGCCAGCATGAACGGCGCCTCGGGGACCATGCGGGCCGACACCTGGCCGTGCGCCTGGGTCATCTGCTCGACCGAGTCGGCCACGTGGAACGTCCCCGGCGCGAACGGAGGTGCCGACGCCCACGGCACGGGACCGTCGAGCGCCCAGTCGACCTTCACCGTCGAGGGGTCGAGGTCGAACGACCGCATCGCCGACCGCGTGCGGGCCGGCAGGTCGTCCGGCGACAGCAGCCGCCCGTACAGGTGCGGCGCGACGATGTCGGCGACGACGGCACGTCCGGCCGCGAAGCGCTCGCCGTCGGCGGTCAGCACGGCCGTGGCCCGGCGGTCCGTGACCTCGATGCGCACGGCCTCGGCGGCATACCTGATCTCGCCGCCCAGCGACTCGAAGCGACGTCGCAGCGCGTGGGCGAGCTCGCCCGCTCCGCCCTGCGGCACGGGAAATCCGACCGTCTGCCCCAGCATCGACATCAAGATGCCCATGAGTCCCGAGCCAGGGGCGTTGAGCGGGATGTCGGCGTGACCCGCGTTGCCGGCGATCACCAGGCGGGGCCCGACGCCGCCGAAGCGCGACAGGCCGACCTCGTTCGCCGGGGTGAGCATGGTCTTGACGAAGTCGAGCCCGCCGACGCTGCGCAGCCGCGCGAGCGCCCCCACGCCGTTCTTGACCGGCGGGAAGGGCGACAGGAGCGCCTTGACCATCTGGTCGCCGATGCGGTCCCACTGGGCGCACAGCTCGAGCCAGGCCTCGCCGTCGCCGACGTGCGCCTGGTCGAACAGGCCGGCCGTGACCTCGCGATCGCGGTGCAGCATCCCCCACCCGCCGTCGCGCAGGGGGTGCCCGAGCACGGCAGGAGCATGGACCCAGGTGAGGCCGTGCTCTTCCAGCCCGAACGACCTGATCGTGGGCGACTCCTCGGCCAGCGGGTAGAAGGCGCTGAACGTGTCGTGGACGAAGTCGGGGTGGACGTCGCGTGCGCTCTTGACCGCCCCGCCCACCTCGTCCTGGGCCTCCAGCACCAGCACCGACCAACCGGCGTCGGCGAGGTGGTTCGCGGCGACCAGGCCGTTGGGTCCGGCGCCGATCACGACCGCGTCGTGACCCGGCGCCCTCACGCGGCCGACCTCTTCGTCGCTCCCCTGACCAGGGCGGACGCGTTGCGCGCGATGCCGACGAGGGGGTTGCCCTGGCTGCCACGCGGCTGGTTGCCGGCCTCGACGGAGGTCAGGACGTTGCCCTCCGTCGCATCGACGCGCGTCGTGCCCTCCATCGCGGCGAGGCGGAACAGCGGACCCACCAGCCGGTCGAAGACGCCCGGGAGCGCGCTGAAGCCGAACCGGATCAGGTCGTTCGAGAGGTTGACCTGCGTGCGGGCGCGGGGGTGGTCGAGGCGGCGCAGCGCGATACGGGCCACCTTGTCGGGACCGGCCACGGGCGGGGGCGGACGCCCGAGGTAGCCGTCGTAGGTCGCCGCCTGCTCGTAGATCGGCGTGTCGACGCCGCCCGGGGACACGTAGGCCACGTGCACGTCGGGCAGGTCGCGGTTCTCGACCTTCAGCTGGCGCGCCAGCGCCCGGACTCCCCACTTGCTGAGCACGTACGGGCTCATCGACGGCACCGCGATGTGCCCGATCAACGAGCCGATCAGCACCAGGGTGCCCGCCTGCTGGCGTCGCAGCACCGGCATCACGTGACGCGCCACGTTGACCGAGCCGATCAGGTTGGTGCGCAGGACCCCGTCGAACACCTCCGCGGGGATCTCCTCGGAGCGACCGTAGGCCACCACCCCGGCCGAGTTCACGACGGCGTCGATCACGGGGTGCTCGGCGAGTACCTGCGCGAAGCAGGCGGCCACGGCGGCGTCGTCACCCACGTCGGTCGGCACGACCATCGCCGAGGCGGCCCCCCGATCGCGGCACTCCTGCGCGACGAGCTCGAGGGCTGCCCGGCCGCGAGCGACGAGCACGACGTGGTCACCGCGCTCGGCGGCCTGGACCGCCGTCGCCCGGCCGATACCGCTCGAGGCCCCGGTGACGACGATGACGCGTGCGGCACCCGTCACGGCTTCAGCACGACCTTGATGCAGCCGTCCTGCTTCTTCTGGAACATCTCGTAGGCCCCCGGCGCCTCGCTGAGCGGCAGCCGGTGCGTCGCGAGCGACTCGGTGCCGAGCACGTCGGCGTCCTGCTCGAGCACCTTGACGATGTCGTCGGTCCAGCGCTTGACGTGGCACTGGCCGAGACGCATCGTGATGCCGCGGTCGAACATCTCCATCAGCGGGAGGGGGTCGACCTCTCCCCCGTAGACGCCGCTGACCGACACCGTGCCCCCGCGCCGCACCGACTTGATGGCGGTGGTCAGGGCGTCCAGGCGGTCGATCGCGAACCGATCGATGACGGGCTTCGCGACGGCGTCCGGCAGGAGCCCCGCGGCCGAGATGGCCTTCTCGGCGATCGGGTTGCCGTGCGACTCCATGCCGACGGCGTCGACGGTGCCGTCGGCACCGCGTCCGGCCGTCAGGTCGAGGAGCGCGGCCGGCACGTCGTCGACCTGGTCGATGTCGACGACCTCGAAGCCCCACGCGCGCGCCAGCTCGAGTCGCTCGGCGACCCGGTCGACGCCGATGACGCGCACACCGGCCTGCTTGGCGATGCGAGCCGTCATCTGGCCGATGGGCCCCAGCCCAAAGACCGCGAGCGTCTGGCCCTCGGTGACGTCGGCGTAGGCGAAGGCCTGCCACGCGGTCGGGATGACGTCCGAGACGTAGAGGAACCGCTCGTCCGCGACGCCCTCGGGCACCTTGACCGGCCCGAACTGCGCCTGCGGCACCCGCAGGTACTCAGCCTGCCCGCCGGGCACCGCGCCGTACATGTCGGTGTAGCCGAACAGCGACGCTCCCTTGCCGTGCTCGGTGTTCTGCGTGGTCTCGCACTGCGCGAACAGCCCGCGCGAGCACATCCAGCAGTGGCCGCACGAGATGTTGAACGGCACCACCACGCGGTCACCGACCTTCAGGTCGCCCGCCTCCGCGCCGACCTCCTCGACGACGCCCATGGTCTCGTGGCCCAGCACGTCGCCGGGGTGCAGGTACGGGCCGAGCACCTTGTAGAGGTGCAGGTCGGAGCCGCAGATCGCGGTCGACGTGACCTTGATGATGGCGTCGGTGGGCTGCTCGATGCGGGGGTCGGGGACGTCCTCGACCGAGACCTTCTCGGTGCCTTGCCAGGTCAGTGCCTTCATACGATGCTCCTCGGGGTGGTCGGGCGGTTCTCGGCGATGTAGGCCAGCCGGCGCAGCGTCTCGGTGTTGCGCCACTTCAGCGTCAGGCCCTTGAACGGCTCCGGCACCAGCACGCCCGGTCCGGCGACGGCCTGCTCGCGGATCGTGACCTCGGTGCCGGCGCCGACGGCGGTGAGCTCGATCTGCACGTCGGCCTCACCCAGCGGCCATCCGCGTGCACGCAGCCGGATGAGCCGCTGCGGGTCCAGCTCGGTCACGCTCGTGGTGTCGTCGATCAGCGCGGGCCACACGCCGACCGAGTGGTGGACGCGGGAGTCGACCGCGGGGAACGAGTCGTCGACCTCGCGCACCCGCGACGCGCCGACCACCCACAGCGGATAGGTCCAGCCGTCGGTCAGGACGTCCCACACCCGCTGGGGGGTCGTGTTGATCGTGCGCTTGTTGACACTCATGAGCCGTGCGTACCCGAAGCCCGCGGTCCGAACCCGATCGCCGGGGTGCGTCCCCGCACATGTCGAACTCTCAGGAATTTCTTGGCCTCGGGCCTTGAACCGCCCCGCAGTCGGTACCTATAAAAGTCTCGAGGTTGAGTCACATCGACTCAACCTCGAGAACTCACCGACCAGGAAGGAGATCTGACATGAACGCGATGACCTTTGATCCTCTCGTCGAGCTCGACCGCCTCGCCGGCGACCACCTCACCCGTGGACGCACCCCGCTGCGCACCGGCCCACGCGCCGTGCCGGTCGACCTGCTGAGGGATGGCGACCAGTACGTCCTGACGGCCGACCTGCCGGGCGTCGACCCGGGATCGATCGACATCGACCTCGACGGGCACGTGCTGACGATCCGCGCCGAGCGCACCGCGGCCACGCACGAGGGCGCGCAGTGGATCGCGCAGGAGCGCCGCACCGGCAGCTACATGCGGCAGTTCACGCTGGGCGACGGCGTCGACACCGAACGCATCTCGGCGGCCTACGACCACGGCGTGCTCTCGCTGACGATCCCGCTCAGCGAGAAGGCGCGTCCGCGCAAGATCGCGCTGAGCAGCACCTCCGACCAGGCCTCGATCGTCGCCTGAGCGAGTCCCCGGCAGGACCCGACCGATACGCTCGGTCGGGTCCTGTCGACCGGGAGGAATCCGATGACCGAAGCAGCAGACCGCCCCGCCACCGATGAGGGCTCGCAGCCCTCGCAGCCCTGGGAGCCCGGGCCGAACGCCCCCGAGGGCGGCTGGGACGACGACGACCTCGTCGACGAGATGTCGGAGGAGTCCTTCCCGACCAGCGATCCGCCGTCCACGTGGGCCGGCGAGGACCCCGCCGACGCCTAGACGGCCCCCTCAGCCGAGCAGCGACTCGTACAGACGGCGGTGCGCGACGGCGACCTCGAGCCGCTGGCGCTCCCGCTCCGAGACCGACACGGTCGGCGCGTCCGACGCGAGCGCCCGCCGGACGGCCTCGCCGAGCGACGCTTCCTCGAAGACGCCCTCGTCGAGGACGTAGGTCTCGACCGGCCCCTGGTCGGCGTAGTACCCGCACGACGGCGCGACGACGGCCGTGCCCACGTCGCGGCAGGCCTCGAGCCAGCCGGAGTGCGTGCCGAACCGGTACGGCAGCACCGACGCGTCCAGCGACGCCAGGTAGTCCCACAGCTCGTCGTCCGTGAGGTACTCGTGCACCCGCAGGTCGATGCGGTCGCCGAGCCCGTGCACGAGCGAGGCCAGGTCGGGGTCGTAGACCTTTCCCCCGGGCTCCAGCAGCTCGGCGTGCCCGTTGACCTGCAGCACCGCGCCGCCGTCGAGGGCCTCGACCGCGCGCACGAGCGCCGGGAGCACGACGGTGGGCGCCATGCCCGCCCGCACGCTCTTGAGGTGCAGCCCGACGCGGGCCGGTCGACCTCCGCGGTCGTCCCGCCGCGCCTGGCGCCGTCCCATGTCGTCGAGCTCCAGCACGTGCGGGTGCGGGATGACGGTCGGCCGCCTGCCCCACCGGGCCGTGATCTCACGGGCGGCGCCGTCGGTCAGCGTGATGAGCCCCCGGGCCGCGGGCACCAGCACGTCGAGCTGCGCGTCGTGCTCACGGCGATCGACGTGGTGCGGGTTTCGCAGGTCGTGCACCGTCAGCACCAGCGCCTTGCCGCACGACTCGAGTGCACCGATCAGCTCGCGCAGCTCGTCGGGAGTCTTGGCATCGAAGCCGAAGTGCACGTGGAAGACGTCGAACTCGTCGTGGTGGCGGCGCACCCACTCGGCGTCGAGCATGCGCGGCGGCCACCACTGCGACTGCTCTGACCGTCCGGACGTCGGCGGGTCGGGCAGACGGCGCACCCCGTCGTCCACACCGTCGGGAGGGGCCAGGTGGCGCACGTACACGTGCGAAGCCGGCACCGAGGCGACCCGGATCGGCATGACCGACGGCGGCGACGGCGGCGACAGCGGCGCTGGCGCCGGCGGCGGGGGGGTGAGGTTCGAGCGCAACACGATGAGGATCCCTGCAGACGTGACGAAGGGCGGCCTTCTGCACCCGATGGCGACAGGTACCCGCGGCGCGGCTCGCCAACCGGCTGGGACCGCCCGACCTCAGCCCACGCGACGTCCGCCCTCGAGCCTCAGCACGAGATCCGCCTCGTCGATCGACGCGTCGTCGTGCGTCACGCAGGCCACCGCCGCGCCGTCGCGGGCGGCGTCGGCCAGCAGCCGCCGGGTCCGCGCCCGGCTCGCGGCGTCCAGACCGGCGGCCGGCTCGTCGAGCAGGAAGACCTGGGCGCCGCGCACGAGACCCTGCGCCAGCATGGCCCGCTGACGCTGACCGCCCGACAGGGTCGAGAACGGTCGCGACGCCAGGTCGGCGAGGTCGACCAGCCGCAGCGACTCGTCGACCCTCGCCCCCCTCGCTGCGCGCCCGGGACGCTCGCGACGAGGTGTCCGGGTGCTCCACGTCCCCATCGCCACGACCTCGCGGACGGTGACGGGCAACGAGTCGGGCACGGCCGGTCGCTGGACGACGAGCGCCACCTCGTCGGGGCGGTCGACGGACCCGAGCTGCGGCCGCCGCACGCCCGCGAGGATCTCGACGAGGGTCGACTTGCCGGCACCGTTGGGCCCGGCGATCGCCGTGACGGTGCCCCACGGCAGGTCGACGTCGACGTCGTGGAGGACCTCGCAGCGGTCGTACGAGAAGTGCAGCCCACGGGCGCGGAGGGCGTTCTGACGCGTCATGACGATCACCCTAACCGATTTGATAATGATTCTCGCTTCCATGTACGGTCCTGGCGTGCCCTGGCTGACAGACCCCTTCTCCGCCGACTTCGTGATGCGCGCACTGCTCGGCGGTGCGCTCGTGGCGGTCGTCTGCGGCGTCGTCGGGACGTGGGTCGTGATCCGCGGCATGGCCTTCCTGGGCGAGGCGATCGGCCACGGCATGCTGCCGGGTGTCGCCCTGGCCACCGTCGTCGGAGCACCCGTCATGCTCGGTGGCGCCGCGAGCGCCATCGCCATGAGCGCGCTGGTGGGCGTCCTGCAACGACGCGGCCGACTCTCGTACGACACCAGCATCGGCCTGCTGTTCGTCGCGATGCTCTCGCTCGGTGTCATCATCGTGTCGCACTCGCGCAGCTATGCGACCGACGCGACCGCCATCCTGTTCGGCGACGTCCTCGCGATCGACCGGGCCGACCTCGTGGCGCTGCTCGTGGCCGCCGTCGTCGCGCTCGTGGTCGCTGCGACCCTGCACCGGTCGTTCGTCGCCGCGGCCTTCGACCGCCGCATCGCCGCGACGTTGGGCCTGCGACCCCAGCTGGCCCAGCTGGCGCTCGTCGCCCTCGTGACGCTCGCCGTGGTCGCGTCGTACCAGGCCGTGGGCTCGCTGCTGGTCGTCGGGCTGCTGCTGGCACCCTCCGTCGCTGCCGGCCCGTGGACCAGCAGCATCCCCGCCCGCATGGTCGTCGCCGTCGGCTTCGGCTGGCTCGCCGTGCTGGGCGGCCTGCTCTGCTCGTGGCACGCCGACACCGCCGCCGGTGCGTCGATCGCCGCCACCGCCATCGCGCTCGCGGCCCTCTCGTCGCTCGCCGCCCAGGCCGTCACCCCGCTCCCTCGATCCGGAAGGTCACGATGACTCGCCTCACCCGCGTCGCCCTGCTCGCGGCCGCACTGATGACGACGACCGCGTGTTCCGCCACGTCCGACGCCGGCGCACCGGCCTCGCCGCCGGCGTCGAAGGGCCACGGTGCCGTGGCAGGCGCCGCCGAGGTCGCCGAGCCGCAGCTGCACGTCGTGTCGATCGACGATCGAGGTGCGACCTCGATGCTCGACCTGCTGACGGACGAGACGACCGACCTCGGCTCGGTGACGCCGCCCGACTCCGTCACGAGCGACGGACGATACGTCTTCGCGGCCGACGAGACCGGTGTCGACGTCGTCGACAGCGGTGTCTGGACCTGGGACCACACCGACCACTTCCACTACTACCGCGCCGCCCCCCGCACGGTCGGACGCGTCGACGGCGAGGGCCGGGCGACGATCTCGAGCGGGCTGCTGTCGACCGCCGACGGCACCGGGGTGTTCTTCCCCGACTCCGGCGAGGCGGTGCTGCTCGACAACGCCGCGCTGAGCCGCGGGAGGATCGACGAGACGCTGCGGCTCGACGTCGGCCCGCACGACGGCCTCGTCGCCCCGCTGGGCGACGGTGCCGTCGTCAGCGAGCCCGACGCGCAAGGACGTCCCGCCGGCCTGCGCGTGGTCGACGCGGAGGGCCGGACGATCGGCGGCACCGCGTGCGCCCGGGCCTCCGGCACCATCACGACCCGCGTGGGCCTGGTGGTCGGGTGCGCCGACGGTGCCGTGCTGGCGACGCTCGACGGCGACGAGCCCGTGCTCGAGCGCATCGCGTACCCGGACGGCGCAGCCGCGCCCGCGACGTCGTTCGCCGCCCGCAAGGGTCGACCCACCGTCGCCGGCCTGGGTGACGGCTCGGGCATCTGGCTGCTCGACACCCGCGAGCGCTCCTGGCAGTGGATCGAGACCGCCTCGCCCGTCGTCGCGGCGGCCGCCGCGGACGACGCCGACACGCATGTCGTCGCCCTGGGCGAGGACGGCACGGTGCAGGTCTACGACGGGACGTCCGGCGACCAGCTGGCCGCGACCGACCCGCTGCTCGCCTCCACGCTGGCCGACCCGCAGCTCGCGCCGGGCGTGACGCTGACGGTCGACGCGCAGCGCGCCTACGTCAACGCGGCCGCCGACGGCGTCGTCCACGAGATCGACTACGCCGACGGGGCCCGGGTCGCCCGCTCGCTGCGCACACCCACCCGTCCGGCCCACGTCGCGGAGACCGGACGATGAGGCGCCTCGTCCTGGCAGCCGTCGGCGCGGCCGTCGCACTGTCGGCCTGCTCGTCCGTGAGCGGGTCCGACCGCCCACAGGTCGTCGTGACGACCAACATCCTGGGCGACGTCGTCGAGCAGGTGCTGGGCGACCAGGCCGACGTCACGGTGCTGATGCCGCCTGACTCCGACCCCCACTCGTCGGAGATCTCGGCCCAGCAGGCCGCCATGATGGGCGACGCCGACCTGATCGTCTCGAGCGGCCTCGGCCTCGAGGAGGGGCTGCAGCAGCACCTCGACCGCGCCGAGGACGCCGGCGTGCCGATGCTCGTGGCCGGCGACGAGGTCCAGGTCGTCCCCTACGCGTCGGGCGACGCCGAGGGCGCGGACGACCCGCACTTCTGGACCGACCCGGCCACGATGGTCGACGTCGTCGACGCGCTCGAGGAGAAGGCCGCCGACGTCGACGGCATCGACGTCGACCGGCTGGGGCGGGACGCAGCGGCGTACCGCGGCGAGCTCACGGCGCTCGACGCCGAGATGACGACGGCGTTCGCCGCGATCCCGCCGGAGCGTCGCGCCCTGGTGACCAACCACCACGTCTTCGGCTACCTCGCCGACCGCTTCGACTTCCGCGTTGTCGGCGCCGTCATCCCGGGCGGCACGACCCTCGCCGCCCCCAGCGCGGCCGACCTGCGCGACCTCAGCGAGGCGATCTCGACCTCGGGGGTGTCGACGATCTTTGCCGAGTCGTCCCAGCCCGACCGGCTCGTCCAGGTGCTCGCCGACGAGGCCCGCCTCGACGTCGACGTGGTCGAGCTGTTCACCGAGTCGCTGACGAAGAAGGGCGGCGGCGCCGAGACCTACCTCGACATGATGCGCGCCAACACCGAGCGCATCTCCGCCGGCCTCACCCGCTGACCACCCCCGCACACAGACCCATGCACCACCACCCATCACCACGAAAGAGGTTGCACATGTTCGGACGCACCACCCGGCTCGGAGGGGTCGCCACCGTCACCGGGCTGGCCCTGCTCGTCACCGGCTGCTCGTCGGGCTCGGACGGCACCGACGCCGCGTCGCCCGCCGCCCCCAAGGAGATCAGCACGTCGTCGGCGGGACGCGTCGCCGTCAGCACCCCCGGAGGGATCAGCGTGCTCGACGCGAAGACCCTCGACGTCGTCGACGACTTCACCACCGAGGAGTTCACCCGACTCAACGCGGCGGGCGACGGCCAGCACGTCTTCGTCACGACGTCGAAGGGCTTCCAGCTGCTCGACACCGTCGCACCGAGGCTGACCGACGCCGTCGTCCCCGCGACGACCGCCGGACACGTCGTCCGCCACGCCGACAAGACGGTGCTGTTCGACGACGGCACGGGCACGACCTCGATCTTCGAGACCGCCGACCTCACGAAGGTCGACGGCGCCCCCGAGCCCGCCAGCACCTACACCGCCCCCGCCGCCCACCACGGCGTCTCGATCGTCCTCGAGGACGGCACCCTGCTGACCACGATCGGCGACGAGACCTCCCGCTCGGGCGCCGCCGCGATGAAGAAGGAGGGCGACGACTGGACCGAGATCGCCTCGAACAAGGAGTGCCCCGGCATCCACGGCGAGGGCACCGCGAAGGGCGAAGCGGTCGTCTTCGGCTGCGAGGACGGCGCCCTGCTCTACGTCGACGGCGCCTTCGAGAAGCTCGACGCCCCCGACGAGTTCGGCCGCATGGGCAACGCGTACGTGTCCGAGACCAGCCCGATCGTCGTCGGCGACTACAAGACCGACCCCGACGCCGAGGGCTACCTGCTCAACGCCGTCACCCTGATCGACACGGCCGATCGCAGCCTGGAGGTCGTCGACCTGCCGGATGACGTGCAGTACACGTTCCGCGACGTGGCCCGCGGGCCGGGCGACCGGGCGTACATCCTGTCGACCGACGGCAACATCCACGTGCTTGACCCGGCGACCGGCAAGCTCGTCGACGAGTTCCCGGTCGTCGAGCCGTGGGAGGGGCCCGCGGAGTGGCAGGACGCGCACCCCGCGATCAGCGTCGACGGCGACATCGCCTACGTCACCGAGCCCGCCAGCAACACCGTCCACTCGGTCGACCTGACCACCGGAAAGACCACCGCGTCGGTCACGCTCGACAGCACGCCCAACGAGATCGCCGTCGCACTGGGCTGATCACGTGGGCTGACGCCCGCCCGGCCCACCCGACCGAGCCCCGCCTAGGCCCCTGTGGTCTCCGACGGGGTGAGGTCGGGTCGGGCCCGCACGAACGTCACGGGATGCCGCCAGCGTCCGCGGTCGACCGAGCTGTCGGTCGACACCTCGACCACCAGCGTGGGACGCATCAGGTGGACGGCGGCGCGGGCGTTCCTCCCCCAGCGCGCGACCTCGCCGTCGGGGCGGCCGTCCGCCCACGGGTGCGGACGACCTTCCTCGACGTCCTCGAGCAGGGCCACGACCTCGGCCCGTTGATGGCGGTCGAGCTCGGTCGTCGTGCCCGCGAAGGCCAGCCCTCCGCCCTCTTCGGCCAGCGCTAGGACGAGGCGGTCGGGCGCCGCCGGCGAGCCGGTGACGCCGGCCACGACGGCCTCGACCGTGTCGCGGATGCGCAGCTTGGCCCACTCACGCCGGCCGGACAGGTACGTCGACGTCCGGCCCTTCACGACGACTCCCTCGATGCCGACGGGGTTCTCGGCGTACTCGGCGAGCCACGCGCGGGCCTCGTCGGCGTCATCGGTCTGCGGCACCAGCTGGAGCGGTGGCGGCACGCCGTCCAACACCGTCTCGAGCAGGGCGCGGCGGGCGCTGAGCGGCTGCTGCCGCAGGTCGACGCCCTCGGCGGCCAGCAGGTCGAAGGCCACGAACGACGCCGGAGGCCTGGCCCTGACCGGCCCCTTGGAGCGTCCCGACGCGAAGCGGCGCTGCAGCTCGTTGAAGTCGAGCGCGTCACGGGCCCACACGACGAGCTCGCCGTCGACGACCACACCGTCCGGGAGGGACTCCGCTGCGGCCTCGGCGACGTCCGAGAACGCCTCGGTCATGTCGTGGCCGCGCCGTGACTGCACCCGGCACCCGTCGGCCGTGACGAACAGCAGGGCCCGGTACCCGTCGAACTTGGGCTCGTACAGGCACCCGCCGGTCATGGCATCGCCGATCGGCAGGGCGTCCACGGGCCTGGCCAGCATGGGGTCCTGCGGGAACGGGAGCACGGGACACAGGTACCCCGACACCGAGGGGTGACGCCCACATCTGCGGAGCTGCGCACCATTGTCGGGCGCCGATCCGGTGCGCAGCTCCGCACCAGCAACGAGCCCCCGACCCGCGTTTCCGCTGGTCGGGGGCTGATGTCGTGCTGTGGCAGGTGCAGGGTTCGAACCTGCGTAGGCTGAGCCGTCTGATTTACAGTCAGATCCCTTTGGCCGCTCGGGCAACCTGCCGGGGGTGTTGCCGGGGCAACGACGAGCAAGCCTAGCGCAGCCGATTAGGCTGAGTGAAATCAGACCCACCGCACGCCGCACCGAGGAGCATTCATGGCCGACTCGTCCTTCGACATCGTGAGCAAGATCGATCGCCAGGAGGCCGACAACGCGCTCAACCAGGCGGTCAAGGAGATCCAGACCCGCTACGACTTCAAGAACACCGGCGCCGAGATCAAGTGGAGCGGCGAGTGGGGCATCGAGATCACCGCCAACGCCGACGAGCGCGCGCTGGCCGTGCTCGACGTGTTCAAGGACAAGCTGATCAAGCGCGGCATCTCGCTCAAGGCCCTCGAGGACGGCGAGCCCCGTCAGTCGGGCAAGGACACCAAGATCAACTGCACCTTCGGCGAGGGCATCAGCCAGGAGCAGGCCAAGAAGGTCTCCAAGCTGATCCGCGACGAGGGCCCCAAGGGCGTCAAGGTGCAGATCCAGGGCGACGAGCTGCGCGTCACCAGCAAGAAGCGCGACGACCTGCAGGAGGTCATCGCGCTGCTCAAGGGTGCCGACCTCGACTTCGCGGTGCAGTTCACCAACTACCGCTGAGCCGAGCTCGACGACCTCACCCGCGACGTGTGACGCCTACGGCGTCATCCCGGTCGGATGACGCCGTCGGCGTCACACATCGTGGCGATTCGGGCTCGGCGCGTCACAGACCCATGTGCTTGCCGGCGTCGCGCAGGACGTCGGTGAGGCCGGCCACGATGTCGTCGAGCAGGGCGGCGTCGCTGATCAGCGGCGGGGCGATCTGCAGCACGGCGTCGCCGCGGTCGTCGCAGCGGGCGATCAGCCCGGCCTCGCGCAGCCGGCGCGGCAGGAACCCGCGCAGCAGGTCGTCACGCTCGGCCTGGTCGAAGCGGGTCGCCTCGTCGTCCTTGACCAGCTCCATGGCCCAGAAGAAGCCGGCACCGCGGACGTCGCCCACGATGGGCAGGTCGAGCAGGTGCTGCAGGCGGGCCTGCAGCGGGTCAGCCTGCGCCCGGACGTTCTCGAGCACCTGGTCGCGCTCGATGATCTCGATGCTCTTGGACGCCAGCGCAGCGCTGAGCGGGTGACCGCCGAACGTGATGCCGTGACGGAAGACCTTTCTGTGCGCGACCAGAGGTGCGACGACGTGCTCGCGGGCCAGCATCGCGCCCATCGGCGCATAGGCCGAGGTCAGCCCCTTGGCGACGCTGATCAGGTCGGGGGCCACGCCCTCGCGCGACGACGCGAACCACTCGCCGATGCGTCCGAACCCGGTGATGACCTCATCGGCCATCAGCAGCACGCCGTACTTGTCGGCGATCGCGCGCAGGCCCGTCCAGTAGCCGGCCGGCGCCGTGAAGCAGCCGCCCGCGTTCTGCACCGGCTCGGCGATGATCAGGGCGACCTCGTCGGCACCGGCCGCGACGATCGCCTCCTCCACCTCGGCCAGCAGGCGGGCGCAGAACGCCGCCTCGTCGTGGCCGTCGTCGGCGCGGAAGCGGTTGGTGTTCGACACCTTGGTGACCTCGACCGGCGGCGTGCCGAAGCCCTCCTTGAACGGCTGGACGCCCGTGAACGACAACGCTCCGAGGGTGACGCCGTGGTACGCGCGGTCGCGGGCGATCGCCTTGGTGCGCTGAGGCTGCCCGATCGCGATGAAGTGCTCGCGCACCATCTTCCACGCCGACTCGACCGACTCCGACCCCCCGCCGGTGAAGAACACGCGGTAGTCGTCGGCGGGGGCCAGCTCGCTCATCTTCTCGGCGAGGTCGATCGTGGCGGGGTGCGCCGTGCCCCAGCTGGTGTTGAACGCCATGGTCGTCAGCTGCTGGGTCGCCGCCTCGGCCATCTCCTGGCCGTACGAGTAGCCCAGCTGCGAGCAGAACAGGCTCGACAGCGCGTCGATGTAGCGCCGGCCCTTCGTGTCGAAGACGTACGGTCCCTCGGCACGGTCGATCACGAGGAGGTCGTCGATCTCCTGCTTCGAGAAGTGCAGGATGAGGTTGTCCTTGGCGGACTGCTGCAGGCGGTCGTGCTGCGGGTTGGGGGCGACGGTCATGCTCACACCTCTCGTGTGTCGGTGGCGATGATGTGGTGGGCCAGCTCGGCCCCGACGCGCAGGGCGCCGTCGACGTGCTGGAAGCCGAGGCCGGCGACGTCGGAGCTGCCGAGCTGGATGGGGCCGACCGGCTGCCGCAGCGAGGGACCGAACCGCGTCAGCCCTCCGAGGTCGAAGCTGGTGGCGTAGGCGCCCTGGCCGAGCTCCTCGGACGTCCAGTCGCTCTCGTAGTACGACGACGGCGACAAGGCCGCATCACCGTAGTAGCTCGCCAGCGACTCCAGGACGGCGCCGCGTCGCTGCTCGGCCGTGAGGCGACGCACCTCGTCGGCACGCTCGTCGGAGACGAATCCCACGAGCGTGCCGCGGGTGTCGCCGTGGTTGGTGTTGTCGTAGGCCTCGTGCACCAGCTGGTACGGGCTGAACACCGTGCCGGACAGGCCCGCCGCGCGCCAGAACGGCTCGGGGTAGGTGACGTGCAGCTTGATGACCTGCCCGAACGACTGGTGCTGGCGCGCCTCGCGCTGCTCGGTGGGCAGGGGCGGGTCGAACCGGATGCGCGAGACTGCGGTCGGCGGCACCGCCACCACCAGCTGGCGGGCCGACACCGTCAGGTCGCCGGCCGTGACCTCGACACCCGCGTCGCTCCAGCGCACCTTCTCGACGTCGACGCCGAGCCGGACGTCGTCGCCCAGTCGCTCGGCCAGTGTCAGCGGGACGCGCTGCAGCCCTCCGACGACCCGCTTGTCGAGGATGAACTCGGAGTCGACGAGGTGGCTGAAGCTGCCGGCACTCGCGGCCATCTGCACGGCCTGCAGCGCCGAGAAGGCGTGCGCGGGCTTGGTCAGCATGGCCTGGGCGATGAACATCGCGATGTTGTCGATCGCCTCCTGCTCGTCGCACTGCTCGTCGAGCCAGGCCGCGAAGCTCACGCGGTCGAGCTCGTCGGCGAACGGCGCGTCCCACGGACGGTCGGCGTCCATCTGAGCGGCCAGCAAGTCGAGCAGCTCCGTGAGCCGCACCATCTCCTTCTCGACGGCCTCCGGCACGGGCAGCTGCTCGCCCTCGAAGGTGCGGCGCTCCCCCGTGATGCCGATGTAGACCGACTCGCCCTCGCGGTAGCGCGAGAACGTCTCGAGGCCCAGCTCGTCGAGCACGCGCAGCAGCTCGCCCTGGTCGGGCGAGACCCACTGACCGCCGAGCTCGAGGTCGACCCCGTCGA
Source organism: Aeromicrobium endophyticum (assembly GCF_003586285.1). Classification (GTDB taxonomy): domain Bacteria; phylum Actinomycetota; class Actinomycetes; order Propionibacteriales; family Nocardioidaceae; genus Aeromicrobium; species Aeromicrobium endophyticum. The sequence goes on from NZ_QUBR01000001.1 coordinate 439,848, forward strand.
CCTCGTCGGTCCACAGCCGCCCGCCCACGCGGTCGCGCGCCTCGAGCACGACGACCGAGCGTCCGGCCCGCTTCAGTGCGTGCGCCGCCGACAGTCCGGTCGCGCCGGCTCCGACCACGACGACGTCCATCGTTTCGCTGCTCATCCTCATGCCTCCACGTTGCTCATGACGTGCTTGACCCGCGTGTACTCCTCGAGCCCGTACGCCGACAGGTCCTTGCCGTGCCCCGAGGCCCCGAAACCGCCGTGCGGCATCTCCGAGACGAACGGGATGTGGGTGTTGACCCACACGCAGCCGAAGTCGAGATCGGCGGTCATCCGCAGGGCTCGTCCGTGATCCTTGGTCCACACGCTGGCGGCCAGGCCGTAGGGCACGTCGTTGGCCATCTCCTGGGCCTGCTCGTCGGTCGAGAACGGCTGCACGGTCAGCACGGGTCCGAAGACCTCCTGCTGCACGACCGCGTCGTCCTGGCGGACTCCCGAGATCACGGTGGGCTGGAAGTAGAAGCCGTCGCCCTCGAGGCGCGAGCCGCCGGTCTCGATCGTGGCGTGGTCGCCGAGGCCGGCGATCATCCGCTCGACGGACGCGAGGTGGCCGGCGTTGTTGAGCGTGCCGTAGGCGGCCGACTCGTCGTCGGGCGCTCCCGGCACGGAGGCCTTCGCCTGCTCGACCAGCAACCGCAGCAGCTCGTCGTGGACGCTCTCGTGCACGATGACGCGCGTGGCCGCGGTGCAGTCCTGGCCGGCGTTGAAGAAGCCGCCGACCGCGATGCCCTCGGCCGCGGCCTGCAGGTCGGCGTCGGCGAACACCACGGCCGGCGCCTTGCCGCCCAGCTCGAGGTGGGCGCGCTTGAGGTTCTTGGCCGCCGAGACGGCGACCTCGATGCCGGCGCGCACCGAGCCGGTGATGGCGACGAGGCCAGGCACCGGGTGCTCGACCAGCAGGCGTCCGGTGTCGGCGTTGCCGTTGACGACGTTGAAGACGCCCGCGGGCAGGATCTCGCCGGCGATCTCGGCCAGCCGGACGGTCGAGCGCGGCGTCGTGTCGCTGGGCTTCAGCACGATCGTGTTGCCGGCCGCGAGTGCGGGAGCGATCTTCCAGATGGCCATCGCGAACGGGTAGTTCCACGGCGTCACCTGGGCCACGACGCCGATCGGCTCGCGGCGGATGCTCGACGACAGCCCCTCGACGTACTCGGCGGTCGCCTTGCCCTCGAGCAGCCGTGCGGCACCGGCGAAGAAGCGCAGCTGGTCGACGCCTTGGTCGATCTCCTCGGTCGCGATGTGCACCTTGACCTGCCCGGTGTCGCGCGACTGCAGCTCGACGAGCTCGTCACGCGCGGCCTCGACCGCGTCCGCGATCTGCAGCAGCGCGAGCTGGCGCGCCTTGGGCGTCGTGCGCTTCCAGGCCTTCGAGGCGCGCAGGGCCGCCGCGAACGCCGCGTCGACCTCGTCGGCGGTCGAGATCGGCGACCGACCGTCGGGGCGTCCCGTGGTGGGGTCGACGAGCTCGATGAAGTCCGTCGCGGCCGAGTCGACCAGGGCGCCGTCGACGTAGTTCTGGATGACGTCCGTGATGGGTGCTGTTGTCATGACGTGGCTTCCTCGTGGTCGGGCAGCAGGACGTAGATCTTGCGCAGGGTCTCGTACACGATCCAGTGTGTGCGGTCGCCGGCGCGCAGGCGCGCCACGGTGCCGGCGGCCAGCGCGATGCTCGAGCCGTCCTCGAACTCGACCCGACCACGCCCCGACAGCACGACGAAGACCTCGTCGACCTCGACGTCGGTCACGACGCCCGACGTGATCTCCCAGATGCCGAGCTCGACGCCGGCGTCGTCCGCCAGCGGGAGCGCCCCCATGGTGGGACGTCCGCCCAGCACGTCCGCAGCGTCGACGGGCGCGTGCTCCACCGGGGCCGCGGAGGCGTCCTGGACGAGCAGCCGGTCGGCGGCGAGCTCGGTCGTCGTCATGAGTCGAACCCCAGCCCGAGCCGGTCGAGCGTGCGGAGCAGCAGGTTGCGCTGCCCCTCGCGGTGGTCGGCGCGGTCGAGCGACCACTTGGTGGCCTCGATACCGATCTTGGCGAACGGCTCGGGCGGGAACGGCAACGGCTTCTTGCGCACCATCTCGAGCTGCGTGCGCGGCGTGTCCGCACCCGCGAGGCGGTCGAGCATCACCTCGGCGGCGAAGCGGGTGGCCGCCACGCCCAGGCCCGTGAAGCCGGCGGCGTACGCCACCCGGCCGCGTCGGGCGAGGCCGTGGAACGCGCAGAACTGCGTCGACGTGTCGATCGCGCCGGCCCACCGGTGGCTGAAGCCGAGGCCCTCGAGCTGCGGGAACGTCGTCAGGAAGTGTGACGCCAGCGTCCGGTACGACTGCTCGCGGTCCTCGTACTCCGGACGCACCCGGCGGCCGGCGTGGTAGACCGCGTCGTACCCGCCGTAGAGGATCCGGTTGTCGGCGGTCAGGCGCGAGTAGTGGAACTGGTTGGCCAGGTCGCTGAGGCCCTCGCGGCCGTGCCAGCCGATGTCGGCCATCTGCGCGTCGCTGAGCGGCTCGCTCATCAGCACGTAGTCGTACACCGGCACGGTCGACAGGCGCGACCGCCGCAGCAGCGGCCGGAAGACGTTGGTGCCCAGCGCGACCTTCTTGCTGCGCACGACGCCGCGCGCGGTCTCGACGTCGACGAGGGACGTGCGGGTGCGCAGATCCGTCACGGCGGAGTGCTCGAAGATCTCGACGCCGAGCTCGGACGCGACGCGCGCCAGCTCGGACGCCAGGCGGCCCGGGTGAACCAGGGCGCAGTGGTGCCCGACCCGGCGTCCCGCGGCGAAGATCGGGCTGTTGATCGCCGTCCGGACGGCGTCGCCGTCGAGGTACTCGCCCTCGTCGGCCTCGCGCAGCCACTCCACCTGGTGGGGCTCGTAGGCCACCGACAGCGTGCCGGTGCGCTCGAGCTGGGCGTCCATGCCGAGCTCGGCGACGTCTCGCTCGATCGCGTCGAGGTTCTCCAGGCCCATCCGCTCCAGCGTGTCGAACTCGTCGGGCCAGCGCGTGCGTCCGTTCTCCTCGCCGTGCGTCAGGCTCGCCTCGGCGAACCCGCCGTTGCGGCCCGACGCGGCCCAGCCGATCGTCTGCGCCTCGAGCAGCACGACGCGGGCGGACGGGTCGCGCCGCTTGGCCAGCACGGCCGTCCACAGCCCGGTGTAGCCGCCGCCGACGATCGTCAGGTCTGCTGCGTGCGCCGCCGTCAGCTGCGGGTAGGACGACTGCTGCACGTCCTCGAGCCAGAACACCGACTGCTTGGTCGACCGCAACGACTCGTCGATGGCTTTCGCGGTCGGCGCGTTCCGCTCGAAGACGGTGGAGTGCTTGCTCATGTGTCCTGCCTGCTCATGCGTTCTGGGGGAAGCCGAGGTTGATGCCGCCGTGGCTGGGGTCGAGCCACCGGGACGTGACGACCTTGCCACGGGTGAAGAAGTGGACGCCCTCGGTGCCGTGGGCGTGGCTGTCGCCGAACAGCGAGTTCTTCCAGCCGCCGAAGGAGTAGTACGCCATCGGGACCGGGACGGGGACGTTGATGCCGATCATGCCGACCTCGACCTCGTTCTGGAACCGCCGTGCGGCTCCGCCGTCGTTGGTGAAGATCGCCGTGCCGTTGCCGTAGGGGTTGGCGTTGATCAGCGCGACGGCCTCGTCGTACGTGTCGACGCGCAGCACGGCGAGCACGGGGCCGAAGATCTCCTCGGTGTAGATGCTCATGTCGGTCGTGACGTGGTCGAACAGCGTCGGGCCGACGAAGAAGCCCTCGCCGTCGGCGTCGGTCTCGGGGTTGCGACCGTCGACGACCAGCGTGGCCCCGGCGGCCTCGCCGGCGTCGACGAAGCCCGCCACGCGGTCGCGGGAGGCGGCGGTCACCAGAGGGCCCATGTCGCAGCCACGGGTGCCGTCGCCGGTGCGCAGCGCCTCGGCGCGGTCACGGATCTTGGCGACGAGCTCGTCGGCGATGTCGCCGACCGCGACGCACGCCGAGATCGCCATGCACCGCTCTCCGGCCGAGCCGAAGCCCGCGTTGATCGCCTGGTCGGCGGCGAGGTCGAGATCGGCGTCGGGCAGCACGATCATGTGGTTCTTCGCGCCGCCGAGGGCCTGGACGCGCTTGCCGTGCGCCGTGCCCGTCTCGTAGACGTACTTCGCGATCGGGGTGGAGCCGACGAACGAGACGCTCTTGACGTCCGGGTGGGTCAGCAGCCCGTCGACCGCGACCTTGTCGCCGTGCAGGACGTTGAAGACACCGTCGGGCAGGCCCGCGTCCTTCCACAGCTGCGCGATCCAGTTGGCGGCGGTCGGCACCTTCTCGGACGGCTTGAGCACGACCGTGTTGCCGGCCGCGATCGCGATCGGGAAGAACCACATCGGCACCATCGCCGGGAAGTTGAACGGGCTGATGATCGCGACCGGCCCCAGCGGCTGACGCACCGAGTGCACGTCGACCTGGGTCGAGGCGTTCTCGGTGAAGCCGCCCTTGAGCAGGTGCGGGATGCCGCACGCGAACTCCACGACCTCCTGGCCTCGAGCGACCTCGCCGGCCGCGTCCGACAGCACCTTGCCGTGCTCGGACGTGATGATCGCCGCCAGCTCGGGCGCCCGCTCGTTGAGCAGCTCGCGGAACCGGAACATGACCTGCACCCGCCGCGCGAGCGACGTGTCGCGCCACCCCGGGAACGCCGCCTTCGCGGCAGCGACCGCTGCCTGCACGTCGTCGGCGGCGGCCAGCGCGACGGTCGAGGTCACCTCTCCCGTCGCCGGATTCGTCACGTCGGCGGTGCGGTCGCCCGTTCCGGGCGTCGCGGCGCCGTCGATCCAGTGGGTCGTCTTCGTGCCGGGCTGAGTAGTCACCTGACCAGTCTGGGCGAGGACACCGTCGAGCGACACACGCACTGTGTCGTGCGAATCGTCGATCTCGACACACAGTGTCAACCGGTGTCGTAGGCTCGCGGCGTGAGCGCCCCCACCCTTCGCACGATGCTGGCCATGCCGGCCCTGGCGGCCGGTCAGCCCGAGATCGTGGTCGGCGGACCGGGCCTGGACCGTCCGGTGCGGTGGGTCCACGTGGCCGAGGTGGCGGTGATGCGCGACCTGCTGGACGGGCACGAGGTGGTGCTGACGACGGGCCTGCCCTTCACGGCCGACGACGCCGATCCGTCCGGATTCGTGCGTCAGCTGGTCGAGGCCGAGGCACGCGGTCTGGTCGTCGAGCTGGGAAGCCAGCTGCCGTCCGTGCCGCGCGAGGTCGTCGCCGAGGCGCGCCGACTCGACCTGCCCCTGATCGCGCTCCACGCGCCGATCAAGTTCGTCGAGGTCACCGAGGCCGTCCACCGGGTGATCGTCGGCGAGCAGTACCGCGGCCTGGCGTTCGCCCAGGAGACGCACGAGGTGTTCACCGAGCTCAGCCTCGACAGCGCCGACTCCGCGACGATCGTGACGCGGGCCGCCACGCTCATCGACGAGCCCGTCGTGCTGGAGGACGCCGGCCGGCGCGTCGTCGCCGTGGCGTCGCACGACAGCCCTCCCCGCGACGTGCTGGCGCGGTGGGCGGAGCGATCCCGTGCGGCACCCGTCCTCGACCGCCCCGGCACCACGGGGCCCGAGCACTGGCTGACCTGCCCCGTCGGCCTGCGCGGATCGGCCTGGGGACGGCTCGTCGCGCCCCAAGGTGCCGCCGATCCCGTCGAGACCGCCGTCGTCCTGCAACGCGCCGCCCAGGCCCTCCAGCTCTCGCGACTCGTGCAGCGCGACGTGGCCGGGCTGCAGTTCCAGGCCAGGGAGTCGCTGCTGCTCGACCTCATGGAGTCGCGCGTGACCGACGAGGTGGACGCGATCGCCCGCGCACGTGCCCTGGGGATGTCGCCGCAGCCGTCGTACCTGCCGGTCGTCGCTCACTTCGGCGCCACCGCGGCGGCCGACCAGATCGTCCGGCAGCGGCGGGCCCGCGCACAGCTCGAGGCCATCAGCGAGGCAGCCCGCACGGCGAGGATCGACGTCGTCGCCGGCGGCGTCGCCGACGGTCAGGTCGGCCTGGTCGTCGCGCTCCGGTCGGCCACCGCGGAGGACGCCACCCTCGACGCCCTGTCGAGGGCCCTGGGGTCACGCCAGGGCACGCGTCAGCCCGCCACCTTGGGCGTCGGTCCGGTGTCGTCCTCGCTCGTCGCCGCCACGGCGCAGCTGCGCACCACGATGCACATCGCCTCCGCGGGGCACCTGCTGCCCGGCACCACGCGCCCCTGGTACCGATCGACCGACGTCCGCCTGCGGGGCCTGGTCGCCCAGCTGCAGGACGACGACCGGGTCGTGGCGTTCACCGAGTCCGAGCTCGGACCCCTCCTGGCGCACGACGGCACGAGCCGCGACGACCTGCTCGCGGTGCTGAGGTCGTTCGTGCGGCTCGGCGGCAACAAGGCGGCCGTGGCCGAGCACGCCCACCTCAGCCGTCAGGCGCTGTACGGACGCCTGCGCCGCATCGAGAGCATCCTCGGCGTCGACCTGGACGACGCCGAGTCGGCGATGTCGCTGGGTCTCGCGCTGCTGGTCCACGACCTGCGCGCCGGCGTGCGCTGAGGCGCGCGCGGGCCTGCGCTGCACCTCAGCGGAACGCGGGGATCCCCGTCATCGCCTGACCGATCGACAGCGCGTGCATCTCGGACGTCCCCTCGTAGGTCAGCACCGACTCGAGGTTGTTCATGTGCCGGATCACCGGGTACTCCAGGCTGATGCCGTTGGCGCCGAGGATCGTGCGGGCCGTGCGACAGACGTCGAGGGCCTCACGGACGTTGTTGAGCTTGCCCAGGCTGACCTCGACGGGCAGCAGGCCCCCGGCGTCCTTGGCCCGGCCGAGGTGCAGCGCCAGCAGGGTGCCCTTGACGACCTCGAGGGTCATGTCGGCGATCTTGGCCTGCGTCAGCTGAAAGCCCGCGATCGGCTTGCCGAACTGGCTGCGCTGCCCGGCGTACTCCAGGGCGCACTGCAGCGATGCACGGGCGGCACCCATCGAGCCCCACACGATGCCGTAGCGGGCCTCGTTGAGACACGTCAGCGGTCCCTTGAGCCCGACCACGCCGGGCAGCACGGCATCGGCCGGCAGGCGGACACCCTCGAGCACGAGCTCGCTGGTGACGGACGCGCGCAGCGACATCTTGTGCTTGATCAGCGGGGCGCTGAAGCCGGGAGTGTCGGTCGGCACGACGAAGCCGCGGATGCCCTCGTCGGTCTGGGCCCACACGACCGCGACGTCGGCGACCGAGCCGTTGGTGATCCACATCTTGCGGGCGTCGAGCACCCAGTCGTCGCCGTCCTTGCGGGCACGGCTGCGCATCGAGACCGGGTCGGAGCCCGAGTCGGGCTCGGTCAGGCCGAAGCAGCCGATCGCCCGCCCGGCCGCCATCTCGGGCAGCCACTGGTTCTTCTGCTCCTCGGAGCCCCAGTGGTGGATCGCGAACATCGCCAGCGAGCCCTGCACCGACACCAGCGACCGCAGGCCCGAGTCGGTCGCCTCGAGCTCGAGGCACGCGAGGCCGTACTCCGTGGCCGTCATGCCGGGGCAGCCGTAGCCGTCGAGGTGCATACCGAGCACGCCCAGCGTGCCCAGCTCGACGGCCAGCTCGCGGACGTCCGGCAGCTCGCCCTGCTCGAACCACGTCGCGACGTGCGGCTCGACGCGGTCGTCGCAGAACCGGCGGACGGCGTCGCGCACGTCGCGCTCCTGCTGGCTCAGCACCAGGTCGATGCCGGCGGGGTCGCTGACGGAGAAGGTGCGGCGAGACGAGGCGGTCATGGGGCTTCCTTCGATCGGGGTGGGTCTGTGCTCGGGACCGAGGTCACGGCAGGTGCGAGAGCAACAGGTCGGGCCACGCGCTGAGCACCACCAGCGTCGCACTGCCGATCAGCACCGTCGACTTGGCGAACCGGACGGAGATCGGCGGGGACGGGCTGACGTACGGCTCTCCCTCGGCGCGGCCGCACAGCGTGACGACGAGCCGGAGGTAGTACGCGAGCCCGAGCATGACGTTGACGCCCATCACCACCGCGAGCCACACGTGGTCGTCGAGCACGACCGGACGGATCACGACGACCTTGGTCACGAGGCCGATCACGGCCGGCGGGAAGCCGGCGAGCGTCAGCGCCGCGAGCACGAGCGGGATGCCCATCCACGGGTCGTTGCGGGCCATGCCGCGCAGATCGGCCAGGCGGGTGCTGCCGCGCAGCCGCAGCACGACGGCGAGGGCCGCGAACGCCACGAGGTTCGCCAGGGCGTAGACCGCGACGTACTGCACCGGCGCCGACAGCCCGTACGGTCCCGAGACCGCCACCACGGGCGCCAGCATGAAGCCGGCCTGGGCGATCGACGACCAGGCCAGCAGGCCGACCGCATCGTCCTGCCGCAGCGCACCGAGGTTGCCGATCGTCATCGTGACCGCTGCGACGACCGCGACGACGGGGCCCCACGCGTCGTGGGCCCCGGGGAGCGCCTCGGCCAGCAGCACGAGCAGCGCCCCGAGCGAGGCTGCCTTCGACACCGCCGACAGGAAGCCCGCGACCATCACCGACGTGCCGCCGTAGGCGTCGGGGACCCACGCGTGGAACGGCACCGCACCCAGCTTGAACAGCAGGCCCACGACGGTCAGCACGACCGCGACCGAGACCACGCTGCCCGGCACGTCCGGGTCGACCAGCGCCTCGCGCAGCCCGGCGTACTCGAGCGTGCCGGTGACGCCGTACAGCAGCGAGACACCCATCAGGGTGATCGCCGTCGAGACCACCGACGCCAGGAAGAAGGTCCACGCCGACCGGATCGCGGCACGGTCGCCCTGGCGCAGCCCCACCAGCGCGATCGACGGCAGCGACAGCAGCTCGAGCGCCACCACGAGGGTCACGACGTCGCGGGCGCTCACCACCACCAGGGCTCCGGCGGACGCGCTCATGAGCAGGAAGTGGTACTCCCCCGGCGGCATGGCGTTCTCGAAGTTCATGACGTTCGACGCCACGACGACGAACAGCGTGCCGAGCAGCACGACGAGCGAGAAGGCGAACGGAGCCCCGGTGGCGTCCTCGCGCAGCAGCTCGGCGATGCCGGCCAGCACCGCCGCGGTCGCTGGCAGGCCCGAGCCCAGCCACGTGCGCCGGGAGTAGGAGGCGTCGACGACCAGCGCCACGAGGGCGCCGATCATCACGACGGTCGCGGGGCCGGCGACCGTCCAGTCGACAGGGATGGTCATCGCAGCACCCCGGCGGACAGCGGCTGGACGACGTCGAGCAGCAGCTGGGGCGCGAGGCCGAGGACGACGACAGCGGCGACGAGCGCGCCCATCACGACGGCCTCGCGCACCTCGAGGTCGCGGTCGGCGTCGGACGGGACCGGCTCACCCTGGGCGAGCAGGCGCACCGCGCGCACGACGTAGGCCGTCGTGAGGGCGATGCCCAGCAGTGCCAGGCCCAGGCCCGTCCAGGCGACCGGACGGCTCAGCACCTCGCCGACGTCGTAGGCGGCGCGCAGCGACAGCACCTCGCCCCAGAAGCCGGCGAGGCCGGGCAGACCGAGCGTCGCCACCGCCGCCAGCACGAACGTCACGGCGAGCCACGGCGTGCGCGCGTAGAGGCCGCGGCCGATGCGCGTCATCGAGGTGGTGCCGTAGCGGTCCTTCATCGAGCCGGCGGCGAAGAACAGCAGCCCCGTCACGACGCCGTGCGCCACCGACCCGAACACCGCGGCAGCCACACCGACGTCGCTGCGGGTCGCCACCGCCAGCACGACGAAGCCCATGTGCCCGATGCTCGAGTAGGCGATGAGCCGCTTGAGGTCGTCCTGGGCGTAGCAGGCCAGCGCCGACCAGACGATGCCGAACGCCCCGGTCACCGCGAGGTAGGGCGCCACGACGCCGATGTGGTCGGACGGCTCCACGAACACGAGCAGGCCGTACGTGCCGAGCTTGAGGAACACCGAGGCCAGTAGCACCGAGCCCACGGTCGGGGCGGCGCTGTGGGCATCGGGCAGCCAGGTGTGCAGCGGGACGATCGGCGTCTTGACCGCGAAGCCCAGCGTGATCAGCACGACCGCGACGGCGTCGGGGCGGATGTCGATCAGCTCGAGGCTGCCTCCGCGGACCGCGCCGATCACGATGCCGACCAGCAGCAGGGCCGAGCCGGTGACGGTGAACAGCAGGAAGCGGGTCGCCGCCCGTCGGGCGTCGCCCGTGCCCCACAGCGCGATCACGAACCACATCGGGATGAGGGCCAGCTCGAAGAAGACGAACAGCAGCAGCGCGTCGAGCGAGCTGAACACGCCGAGCGCCGAGGCGCTGACGACGAGCACCAGCCCGACCAAGGCCGGGGCGGTGTCGTCGGCGACGAGCCACAGGCAGCAGAGCAGGCCGATGAACGCCGTCATCAGTGCGAACGGCCACGACACGGCCGTGACGCCGAGCTGCAGGCGGGCGCCGAGCGGCTCGATCCAGGGGGCGTCCACCCGGCCCGAGACTCCCTCGCTGCCCTCCCAGACCAGCGCATAGAGCGCCAGCGTCACCGCCATGGCGGCGGCTCCGGCCCACGCAGCGACACGTGAGGGCACGAAGCGGCGGGCGAGCACCAACAGCACGCCGACGGCGAACGGGACGGCCAGGGCGACGACGATCACGACACCACCACCCCGATCACGACGAGCATCACGACACCGACGGCGAGCACCGTCGCGTACCGCTGGACGTTGCGCGACTGCGCCAGACCGAGACCGCGCGAGATCGTCGCGGCGAGCGACTCCCCGCCCCGCGGGTAGACGTCGACCACCTCTCGGTCGAGCTCGACGACGACGCGCGACGCCCCGGTGCCGAGCGCCAGGATCCAGCGCGAGAACGGACGATCGAGCCACAGCTCGGCCGCGAGGGGCCGCGGCGCCCAGGCCAGGGTCGAGCCGCGGCGGGCCGCCACCAGCACCGCGGCGACGCCGGCGACGGCGATCACGGTGCTGAGCAGGCCCGTGCCGAGGTGCAGCGGCTGCCCGACCGACAGCGCGAACGTCGCGACGGCCAGCACGACCAGGGGCCCGGCCATGGCGAGCGGGGCCTCACGGACGTCCTGGCCGAGCGTGCCGTGAGGGCCAGCGCCGTGGCCGGCGCCGAAGAACGTCAGCACCCACAGGCGGGTCGCGTACGCGGCGGTCACGAACGTCGTCACCAGCGCCACCACGAGCAGCACCCAGGCCGTGCCCGCGGCGAGGCCGCGGTCGCCGTCGGTGGCCCGCTCGATCGCGTGCAGCACCGAGTCCTTCGTGAAGAAGCCGGCCGTCGGCACCAGTCCGGCGAGGGCCGCAAACCCGGCCGTCATGGTCCAGAACGTCACCGGCATCCGGCGGCGCAGACCGCCCATCGACGACAGGGCGCTCGACCCGACGGCGAGCATCACGCATCCGCACCCCAGGAACAACAGGGCCTTGAACACCCCGTGCGCGAGCAGGTGGTCGGTGCCGGCCTCGGGGTCGCCCACTGCGACGGCCGCGAGCATCAGGGCCAGCTGGCTGACGGTCGACCAGGCCAGGGCGCGCTTGAGATCGGTCTGCACCCAGGCGAACAGGGCGCCCATCAGCATCGTGATCGCCGCGACGACCGCCATCGCGGTCAGGACGACCTGCGAGTCGGCGTAGAGCTGGAACAGACGGGCGGCGAGGTAGACGCCGGCCGCGACCATCGTCGCTGCGTGGATCAGCGCGGTGATGGGGGTCGGGCCGGGCATCGCGTCGGGCAGCCAGGTGTGCAGCGGGAACTGGGCCGACTTGCCGACCACCGCCACCAGCACGAGCAGGCCGATCAGGGTCGCGTGGCGCGGCTGCTCCGACTGCGCGACCTGCGCGCCGACGATGTCGTAGGTGCCGTACGTCTCGCCGATCACGATGATCGCCATGACGAGCCCGAGGTCGGCGATCCGCGTCACCAGGAAGGCCTTGGCCGCGCCGGCCCGGGCCACCGGCGACTCCCACTCGTGCCCGATCAGCAGGTACGAGCACAGGCCCATGACCTCCCAGCCGACCAGCAGCACCCACAGGTTGGTGGTGCCGACGACCGCGATCATCGCGATCAGGAACAGCACGATCACCAGGGCGTACGAGCGGTAGCGCGGGTGGTGCCCGAGGTAGGCCGTCGAGTAGATCTGCACCAGCAGGCCGACGCCGACCGCCAGCAGGAGGATCTGAGCCGTGCCCGGGTATATCAGGAGATCGGGCGACAGCGACGGCAACGGCGGGCCACCGTCTGGGCCGGTCTGCCCGATCGTCACGAACGTGACGGTGTCGCGTCCGAGTTCGGGGACCGCCCAGATCGCCACGACGACCGCCAGCACCGCCGTGATCCCGACGTACCCCCACCGCCGGATCATCGCCCCACCTCGTCGACGTCGACCGTGCGCACCGCGCGGAACAGGGCGAGCACGATCGCGAGCCCGAGGCCGATCTCGGCGGCGGCCAGCGCGATCGTGAACAGCGTCAGCACCTGGCCCGTGTGCATCCGGTCGGCGAACCAGGCGTCGAAGGCCACGAGGTTGAGGTTGACGGCGTTGAGCATCAGCTCGACGCCGAGCAGCATCAGCACGGCGTTGCGACGCGCCAGCACGCCGTACAGCCCGATGCCGAAGAGGGCGGACGACAGCAGCAGGGGGTAGAGCAGCGACATCAGCGATCGGACCCCGACCGCGAGAGCACGATCGCGCCGACCAGCGCGGCCAGCAGCACCCCGCTGAGTATCTCGAACGGCAGCACCCAGTCGGTGAAGAGCGCATCGCCGATCGATGCGGCCGTGCCGATGCGGCGTCCCTCGATGCGCTCTCCCCCGAACCCGGCGATCGTCGTCGCCCCGAGGCCGACGGCCGCGACGACCCCGAGCACGGCGGCGATCCACCGGTTGCCGGTGACCTCGGCCGTCGTGCCGCTGCCCTGCTCTCGTCCTTGGCGCGTCAGCATCAGCGCGAAGATCACCAGCACCACGACCGCCCCGACGTACACCAGCACCTGCACCCAGGCGATGAACTCGGCCGTCATCAGCACGAAGCAGCCCGCCACGGCGCCGAGCGTCACCACCAGCCAGAGCGCGGCGTGCACCAGCTGACGGCTGGTCATCGCCAGCAGCGCCGATCCGGCCGCCAGCACCGACAGCACGACGAAGACGACCTCCGTCGCGTTCACAGGCCCTCCTCGGTGGCCCGCGTGAGCTCGTACGCCTGAAGCTCCTTGCCCTGGTCGGCACCCGGGTCGAGGGCCTGCGGCGGCGGCACGGTGTCCATCCACGTGCGCAGCCGGTTCATGTCGTGCGTGAGGTCCTTCAGGTCGCCTTCGGCGTAGGCGAACTCGGGCGACCAGTGCAGGGCGTCGAAGGGGCACACCTCGATGCAGATCGAGCAGTACATGCAGATCGAGTAGTCGATGTCGAAGCGGTCGAGCACGTTCTGGCTGCGATCGCGTCCGCCCTCGGTCGGCGCCGGGATGACCTCCTTGTGCGAGTCGATCGTGATGCACCACGACGGGCACTCCCGGGCGCACAGCATGCACGAGGTGCAGTTCTCCTCCTGCAGCGCGATGACGCCTCGGCTGCGCGGCGGCAGCTCGGGCTCGACGTCGGGGTAGCCGGCCGTGACGCTGCGCCGCGTCAGGTTGCGCCACGTGACCGCGAGCCCCTGCCACAACCCCTTGCCGTACATCTTCACCACACCACCACCAGGGTCGTCAGCGTGACCTGCGCCAGGGCCAGCGGCACCAGCACCTTCCAGGCCAGGACGTTGACCTGGTCCTCGCGCAGCCGCGGGTAGGCGACGCGCGCCCAGATGACGAGGAACGAGACGCCGGCGATCTTGAGCAGCGTCCAGGCCCAGCCCAGGTGGTCGGACCACGGGCCGGCCCAGCCACCGAGGAACAGCACCGTCGTCAGCGCGGCCAGCACGACGATGCCGGCGTACTCGGCCAGCAGGAACATCGCGAAGCGCATGCCGCCGTACTCGGTGAGCGGTCCCATGACGAGCTCGGCATCGGCCAGCGGGGCGTCGAAGGGCGGGCGCTGCAGCTCGGCCAGCCCCGCGACGAAGAACACGACGAGCCCCGGCAGCTGCACGAGCAGCCACCACGGCTCGAAGGCGTCCGCGATGCCGACCAGCGAGAGCGTGCCGGCGAGCATCGCGACGCTGGCCGCCGCCAGCACCATGGGCAGCTCGTACGACATCAGCTGCGCCGCGACGCGCATGCCACCGATGTACGAGTACTTGTTGCCGCTGCCGAGCCCGCCCATCAACGTGCCCAGCACGCCGACGCTCATGGCGGCCAGCACGAAGAACAGGCCGAGGTCGAGGTCGTGCCCGATCAGGACGCCGTGGCCGAAGAACGGACCGAGCGGGATCGCGAGCATCGCGACCAGGTACGGCACCAGCGCCACGGCGGGGGCGAGCTCGAAGACCCGGCGGTCGGCCGCGACCGGCGTGATGCTCTCCTTCTGGACGAACTTGACGCCGTCGGCGACGAGCTGGGCCCATCCGTGGAAGCCGCCCGCAGCCATCGGTCCGACCCGTCCCTGCATGTGGGCCATGGCCTTGTGCTCCATCTGCCCGACGAGCAGGGGCAGGGTCAGGAACGCCAGCACCACGACCAGGCACCGCACGAGGACGTCGGCGACCTCACTCATCGCCCGCCTCCCGATCTGGGCCAGGCGTGGTGGGCTGCAGCCAGTCGTCGGGGACGCCCGGGGGCTTGACGCGGCGGCGGCCCGGCGCCCGCGCCGAGTCGGCGTCGCTCTCGCCGGGCTCCTTGGCCCCCGGCCACGCCTTGGCGACCCGCGACGCGAGCACGAACTCCTTGCGCAGCGGATAGCCCTCGAAGCCGTCGGGCAGCAGCAGGGGCTCGTCGTCGACCGGCTCGCCCGCCCGGACGAAGGTCAGGCCGAACATCTCGTGCGTCTCGCGCTCGTGCCACGCCGCGCCCGCGTAGACGTCCGCGATCGACGGGGCCGTGGGCGCGCCGCGGTCGAGGTACGTGGCCAGCAGCAGGTGGTCGAGGGCGGGCGTCAACCGAGCCACGTGCAGCACCAGGCGGAAGCCCTCGGGGTGCTCGTCGACGGCCGAGAGCCAGTCGAAGAACGTGTAGCCGTCGGCCTTGAGCGCGGCGACCTCGTCGTGCCACGCCGCCGCCTCGACGAGGCGGTGCGGGGGTCCGAACTGGTTGGCCTCGAGGCTCACGCCTGCGCCTCCGGGGCACGCGGCGCGGTGATGCGCGGGCTGAGCAGGGACGTCGCCGGACGCGCGTACCGCTCGGCGAGGTTCTCGCCGGCGATCTTGTCCTGCAGCGTGACGATCCCGTTGAGCAGTGCCTCGGGGCGCGGTGGGCAGCCGGGCACGTAGACGTCGACGGGGATGATCTGGTCGACGCCCTTGGTGACGGAGTACGAGTCCCAGTAGGGGCCCCCGGAGTTGGCGCACGAGCCGAAGCTGATGACGTACTTGGGCTCGGGCATCTGGTCGTACAGCCGCTTGATGGCCGGCGCCATCTTGTCGGTGACGGTGCCCGAGACGACCATCAGGTCGGCCTGCCGGGGGCCCGGCGCGAACGGGATGACGCCGAGCCGGATGAAGTCGTGCCGCGACATCGACGTCGCGATGAACTCGATCGCGCAGCAGGCCAGCCCGAAGTTGAACACCCACAACGAGTACGTGCGGCCCCAGTTGAGCAGGTAGCGGGCCGCCTTGGGCGCATGCTGCGAGCCGGCCCCGAGCGATGGCGGGGCGAGGCTGGGCATGGGGAGGTCGACGGCTCCGGTCACGTCCACGACAGCACCCCCTTGCGCCACGCGTAGCCGAGTCCGATGGCCAGGATGCCGACGAACACGCCCATCTCGACCGCCGCCGCCCGGCCGATCTCGTCGAGCACCACGGCCCACGGGAACAGGAACACCGCGTCGACCGCGAAGATGACGTAGAGGAACGCGAAGACGTAGTAACGCACCGTCGACTGCGCCCATCCCTGGCCGACGGGGTCGACGCCCGACTCGTACGTCGTCAGCTTGGCGACCGAGGCCGCGCGGGGACGCATGAGCCGGTTGACCCCGAGCATCGCGGTCGCGAGCAGCAGTCCCGCCACGACGATGGCGCCGACCGCGACGTAGCCGTCGAAGTAGGCGTCGAGGCGGTCGGTCATGGTCACCACTGTAGGGGGAACGGGGACGCCGGGACCGTCCACCGGCGGACGGTCCCGGCGTCGTGGTCAGAAGAAGTTCTTGATGTCGACCGTGACCGTGTCGCCGTCGATCGTGACGTCACCGGACAGGTCGATGGTGTCCTGGTCGGTGAAGTCCCTCGGCTTCTCGTCGTCGATGTACGACTTCTGCTTGGCCGTGACCGATGCCCGACCCGGGGTCTTGGTCGAGAATCGCCAGCCCCCGTCGTAGTCGGACCTCAGGTCGTACGTGGGCTTGGCGTCGAGCGTCCAGCGGACGTCCTGGAGCCGGTAGCCGTAGGTCCGGTTGGGGCAGCCCGCCGGATCAGCCTCGGTGCGAGCGATGCAGGCTGCCACGAACTGGTCGGCCTGCGACGCCACCTCCGCCAGCAGCTCGTCGGTGGGCGTCACCTCGAAGTCGGCCGACTCCTCGTCGGTGCCGACGCTGACCTTCTCCGACTCGAACGACAGGTACTTCGAGCCCGAGCCGGGCGTGATCTCGTAGGTGCCCGGGAAGGCCGACAGGCGCACGCGGTCGTCGAGCCCGTCGACATCGATCGCACGGCCGTTCACCTCGACCCCGGCGGCACCGGGAGCCCTCACCTCGATCGCGCCGAGGTCGGGGTCGACGATCTTCCAGTCGTCGAAGACGACGAACCGCGAGCCCGACTTGGTGAGCGTCACGTCCTGGCTCTGCTGGGCCCCGTCGATCGTGTACTCGACGGTGACGGTCGCGACGCTGCCGCTGCGCTGGACGTCGCCGATGCGGACGTCCTCGATCCGGGCGTCGCTGTCGCCGAGCACCTCGTCGGTCAGGAGCAGCCGCTCGTCGGCCGGGGAGTCGAGGCGGACGAGCTCGAGCGCGTCCGAGGCCCGGCCGTCGCCGAGCGCGGCGAAGTACTTCTCGACGGGCTTGTCGGGGCCGAAGAACATCGAGCCTGCGACCGAGACGCCCACGACCGCCAGCACGCCGGCCACGACGAGACCTCCGACCACGGCCAGGATCCGCTTCGAGCGCGCGTCCATCGGCGCCGACGTCGGCGACGGTGCCGCGCCGACCGCCGAGGTCGCGGCCACGGGGGCCGGGGTCGGCGTGACGCCGGCGACCGGCACCTGGTCGACGCCGCGGACCGCGCGGTCGAGCCACGCGGCCGGCACGAGCCCGGCGAGAGCCGGTCCGACCGAGCGGGCGCCGAGCTCGGCGAGCAGGCCCCACGCCGCGAACACCGCGAAGAACCACGGCTCGGGCCCGAACGAGGCCGTGCCGGTGCCGTAGCCGGAGCCGAAGTCCGAGCTCGCCAGGCCGAGGAACATCAGCACGCCTCCGGCCACGGCGTAGACGACGGCCGTCCACACCCAGTGCGACGACGTGCGAGGGCCGGCGTCGGCGCGCCGGAGCACGACGGCCGAGGCCAGCGTCCCGACCACGGCGAACAGCAGCAGCAGCCAGAGGACCTTGTCGGCGCCGGAGCTGAACAGCCACACGGTGTCGGACGTGCCCGAGCTCTGGCCGACGAACGAGCCGGCATTGCCGTAGCTCAGCGCGCCGAGGTGCCCGAGCGTGACGGCGTAGACGAGCAGGTTGCCGAGGACGACCGGCAGCACCAGCAGCGTCGACGCCCCGCCCTGCACGATGACCCAGACGATCGTGGCGATCACCGTCAGCACCGAGAACACGGCCAGGTGCGCCAACAGGCCACGCCACGCGGCGCGGACCGCCAGCGGCACCGAGGCCGCCATCGACCACGTCGTCCAGCGCCGACGACCCACGAGGGCAGCGATGCTCACGCCGATCAGGCCGAAGGCGACGAGCTCGAACCCTGCCGCCCCGACCTCGGCCGAGTCCCCGTCCTCGGCCAGCGTGACCGGCACGACGAGGGCGACCGCCAGCGCGATCAGCACGAACGTGGCCGCCGCCGTGACGGCCAGCGTGACCGCGCCCGTGGTGGAGCGGTTCGGTGACGCGGTCTCGTCGCGACGCGACAGGAGCAGCACCGTCACCACGGCGACCGCCAGGATCACCAGCACCGGTCCGGTGGCCGAGAAGCTGCTCGTCGCCGCCATGCCCTCGCCGCTGCCCGGCACCGAGATCTCGGCGGGGCTCCGGAACGCCATCGCCACCAGCTGCCCGGGCCCGGTGAGCAACCACCACCAGGAGAGGTCGTCGGACACGTCCTCGACGAGCGCCAGCACGAGCGCCAGCGCGAGGCACACCAGGCTCGCGAGCCACGTGGCGACGTACGCCAGCGCGCCGATCCGCAGGGCTCGCACGACGCCGTCCGGGGTCACCTGCAGGCTGGTGAAGACGTCCGCTCGAGCGGGCGTGGAAGCCGGCGGCGGTGCGGCAGCGGCTGCCGGCGCGGGTGGCGGCGGGGGCGGCCCGGCCGCGGCAGGCGGCGCTGCTGGCGGCGGCGGAGGCGGCGGTGGTGGCGGTGCGGATGCGGACGCCTCGGGTCGAGGCTCGTGGTCGGTCATGGTGATTCCCCCTGGGTCGACCGACATCCTGCCAGCGGATGCCTCAGGTCGCGACTGTTTGTCGCGGTCGTGTCCACGGCCAGGTCAGCAGGGCCCACACGCCGGCGACGATCGCGATCTCCAGCACGACGTACAGCGGCCACGGCCCGAGGTGGTCGAGCAGCGAGGCACTGCTCGGCAGCCGGTTCAGGTAGCCGTAGTTGGTGCCTGCCACGACGTTGAAGACGTACGCCGCGACCGCCCAGCCCAGCGTGATCGCGACGGTGCGGCGGTAGGTCTGCCAGGTGGGCAGGACCCGCAGCCCGAGCACCAGGAAGAACGACGCCCACACGATCAGCACGTGCATGCCCCAGAACATCAGGAACCGCGGCTCGGGGAAGTCCGAGGCCAGGTCGGGCGTCAGCATCCCCTGGGTCGTGAGGGTGATGCCCCACAGGTACGTGATGGTGGACGTCAGCCGGTGGCGGGTCCACAGCGCGTGCGCCGCGAACATCCAGGCCAGGTCGCACAGCTGGAACGGCAGGGACGTCCGAAGGTTCCACTCGTCGGGCGTCAGCTGCAGCGCCTGCAGCGGGATCGTGACGCACAGCAGCACCACGGCGAAGGTCCGGCGCACGGCCTGCTCGGACGCACCGCCGCTCAACCGACGCCCGGTGACGATCGCCACGACCACGCCGACCGCGAACACGGCCAGCACGGTCAGGTGCGACGTCCCGTAGGTCTCGAACCGGTGGTCCGCCGCCAGCGTCATGCCGCGAGGCTAGCCCATCGCCGACGTCCCCCGCGGCTGCTCGCCGCCGGCCGCCCGGGTCAACCCTGGGCCTTCTCGGCGACGTGGTTCCACTGCTCCCACGTCTCGATGCGCCGGGCGTAGTCGGCCTTGGCGATGCCGAGCGGGGCACTGCCGAAGAAGACGCGCAGCGGCGGCTCGGCCGCGTCGACGACGTCGAGGATCGCGGCGGCCGACGCCGTGGGATCGCCCGGCGTGCTGTTGCGGGACGCCCGCTGCTCCATGGTCTTCTGGCGGAACGCGGCGTACGCGGGGTTCTCCGTCGAGTGCGACGCCGAGTCGCCGCTCCAGTCGGTCGAGAACCCGCCGGGCTCGACCAGCGTCACGTGGATGCCGAAGTCGGCGACCTCCTGGGCCAGTGCCTGCGAGAAGCCCTCGAGGGCCCACTTCGACGCGTGGTAGATGCCGACCAGCGGGAAGGCCGAGATGCCGCCGATCGACGACACCTGGATGATGTGGCCCGAGCCCTGCTCGCGCAGCAGGGGCAGCGCCGCCTGGGTGATCCACAGCGCGCCGAAGAGGTTGGTCTCGAGCTGGGCGCGTGCCTCCTCCTCGGAGATCTCCTCGATGAAGCCGAAGTGGCCGTAGCCCGCGTTGTTGACCACGACGTCGAGCCGGCCGAAGTGCTCGTGGGCCTGCTGGACGGCCGCGAAGTCGGCGGCGCGGTCGTTGACGTCGAGCTCGATCGGGAGGATCGCGTCGCCGTACGTCTGCACCAGGTCGTCGAGCGAGTCGGTGCTGCGGGCCGTGGCCGCGACGCGGTCGCCCCGCTCGAGCGCCGCGACGGCCCACTCGCGTCCGAATCCGCGCGAGGTGCCCGTGATGAACCAGGTCTTGCCAGTCGTGTCAGTCATGCCATCGACGCTACGACCTGGAGCGCACTCCAGCGCAACTCGAAACCGGGCGGGCGTCATCACACCAGTACCTGCAACGGCCCATCGGTGATGACGTCCGGCTAGGGAACGCGCAGGAACGTCACCGCGAAGTCGGCGTCGTCCGCGTACGGCACCAGGTCCCACGTCGCGAACCGCTGCTCGACCACCAGCCCGGCGTCCGCGACGGCGGAGTCGAAGTCGACCAGCGACAGCTCGCGGTCGGTCGCGAAGCCGAGCACGACGCGCCCGCCCGGACGGACGTGGCGTCGCAGCGACTGCAGCACGAGCCCCTCGGTGCCGGGCGCCACGAACACCATGACGTTGCCGGCGACGACGGCCACGTCGAACGGCTCCTCGTCGAGGTCGAGGCGGCTCAGGTCGCCCACCAGCCAGCGCGGGCCGGGGTGATCGTCCTGCGCCGCGGCGATCAGCACCGGATCGGCGTCGACGCCGACGACCGTGTGCCCGCGCTCGTGCAGCACGGCCCCGAGACGTCCGGGGCCGCATCCGGCGTCGAGCACCCGCGAGCCCGGAGGCACGATCGCGTCGATCAACCGGGCCTCGCCCCCGAGGTCGGCTCCCTGCGCGGCCAGCGTGCGAAATCGGTCGACGTACCACTTTGAGTGGCCGTCCTTGGTGTCGGTGAACCAGCGCGGAATGTCGGTCATCGGCCCATCGTCCTCCAGGCGTACGCTGCGCTGGTGAACGACTCCCGCAACGGCGTGGCCTTCGGCGCTGCCGCCTACCTGTGCTGGGGGTTCTTCCCGCTGTACTGGCCGCTGCTCGACCCGGCGAGCTCCCTCGAGGTGCTGGCCCACCGGTTCGTGTGGTCGATGGTGTTCGTGCTCGTGGCGATCACCGCGATGGGCAAGTGGCCGGCCTTCCGGACGATCGCCCGCGACCGCCGCCTGATGCTGATCCTCACCGGCGCCTCGGTGACGATCGCGGTCAACTGGGGCGGCTTCATCTACGGCGTCACCAACGGGCACGTCATCGAGACGTCCCTCGGGTACTTCATCAACCCGCTCGTGACGGTGCTGCTCGGCGTCTTCGTGCTGAAGGAGACGCTGCGACCCGTGCAGTGGGTCGCCATCGCGATCGGCGCGTCGGCCGTCGTCGTCCTGACGGTCGACTACGGACGGCTTCCGTGGATCGCGCTGGTCGTCGCGGCGTCGTTCGCGATCTACGGCTTCCTCAAGAAGAAGGCCGACCTCGGCGCGTTCGAGGGGCTCGGCATGGAGACCGCGATCCTGTTCCCGGTCGCGCTGGCGTTCCTCGTCGTCCTGCAGGTGCGCGGCGACCTCGCGTTCGGGCACGAGGGGCCGGGCAACGTCGTCCTGCTGATGGGCACCGGAGTCGTCACGGCCATCCCGCTGCTGCTCTTCGGGGCTGCGGCCACGCGGCTGTCGCTCACCACGATCGGCCTGCTGCAGTACCTGGGTCCCATCATCCAGTTCATCGTCGGGCTGACGATCTTCCACGAGGACATGACCGGCGCCCGCTGGATCGGGTTCGTCCTGGTGTGGCTGGCGCTGGTGATCTTCACCCTCGACGCCGTCAACAACCACCGAAAGCTGCTCAGGACGACCGCGGAAGCCGCCGCGATCTAGACCGGTCCGCGTCCCGACCATGGGCCGAGCGAGCGCAGCGAGCGAAGGCAGGCGCCCGGGCGGAGCCCGGCAGCCGTGAGGCACGAACGGCTGGAGCGGCGAGGAACGAGCCGCGCGCCCTAGCCGAGACGGGTCGCGACGGTGTCGCAGAGCTCCTGGAGGGCCGCGCGGGCCGGGGAGTCGGGCAGCGTGGCCAGCAGCGCGCTGGCGGCGTCGGCCTCGGCCTGGACGTACGAGCGCGCCTCGTCGAGCGCCGGGTGCGCGCGCAGCAGCGTGAGCGCCTCGGCGTGCTCGGCGTCGTCGGTGAGGGGCTTGGACAGCAGGGCCCGCAGCCGCTCGCCCTCGGGATCGGTCGAGCGCAGCGCGATGAGGGTCGGCAGCGTCGGCACGCCCTCGCGCAGGTCGGTGCCGGGCGTCTTGCCGGACTGCCCCGTCTCGCTGGCGACGTCGATGACGTCGTCGGCGAGCTGGAACGCCGCGCCGATGCGCTCGCCGAACTCGGTGAGCGTCTGCTGCACGTCGGCCGGCGCTCCGGCCATCATCGCGCCGAAGCGCGCGGCGGTGGCGATGAGCGATCCGGTCTTGTCGGCCACGACGCCGAGGTAGTGCGCGAGCGCGTCCTCGCCGTCGCCGGGCCCGACCGTCTCGCGGATCTGCCCCTGCACGAGACGCGAGAACGTGCGCGCCTGGATGCGGACGGCGTCGGGGCCGAGGTCGGACACCAGGTCGGACGCCTGCGCGAACAGAAAGTCGCCGACCAGGATCGCCACCGAGTTGCCCCAGCGGGAGTTGGCGCTGGGTGCCCCACGGCGGATGGCGGCCTCGTCCATGACGTCGTCGTGGTAGAGCGTGGCGAGGTGCGTCAGCTCGACGACGACCGCCGAGCGGGCCACCTCAGGACGTGCCGGATCGCCGAACTCGGCGGCCAGCACGACCAGCAGGGGACGGAAGCGCTTGCCCCCGGCGTTGAGCAGGTGCGACGCGGCTTCGGCCACGAGACGGGTCGGGCTCTCGACGGCCGTCCCGAGCTGGCGCTCGACCTCGTCGACACCGGCCGTCACCCGCGCCTCGAGAGAGGCATCGGCGAAGGAGACACCCAGAGTGGACACGCGGATCTCCTTGAACGGTCAGCGTCGAACGGCTCGAACGGTCAGCGCACGAAGGCGCCCGCGTGCTGGGCCAGGTCCAGCAGCGGTCCCGGAATGATACCGAGCCCGACCGTACCGACCACAGCCACGCCGATGACCACGGTAGTCAAGACGCTGGGGACCGCGACCGTCGGGCCTTCCCCGACGGGGTCGGTGAAGAACATCAGGACGATGACCCGCACGTAGAAGTAGGCGGCCAGCGCGCTGACGAGCACACCGATCACGACCAGCCACCAGAAGCCGCCGGAGTACGCGGCGCTGAACACGCCCCACTTGCCGATGAAGCCGCCCGTGAGCGGGATGCCGGCGAACGACAGCATGAACACCGCGAACGAGCCGGCCAGCACGGGGGACGTCTTGCCGAGCCCCGCCCACTTCGACAGGTGTGTCGTCTCGCCGCCCGAGTCGCGCACCAGCGTGACGACGGCGAAGGCGCCGATCGACGACAGGCCGTAGACCGCGAGGTAGAACAGGACGCTCGACACCGACGTGACCCGGTCGGAGCCGGCGACGCCCGCGTAGACGCCGACGAAGCCGACCAGCAGGAAGCCCGCGTGGGCGATCGACGAGTAGGCCAGCATGCGCTTGACGTCGGTCTGCGAGATCGACACGACGGCACCGAGGAACATCGTGATGACCGCGATGGCCACGATCGTCGGGCGCCAGTCCCACGACGACCCGCCGAAGGCCACGAAGAACACACGCAGCAGCGCCATGAAGGCAGCGGCCTTGGTGCCCGCGGCCATGAAGGCGGTGACGGGGGTCGGCGCGCCCTGGTACACGTCGGGGGTCCAGGTGTGGAACGGCGCCGCGCCGATCTTGAACAGCAGGCCGACGGCCATCAGCGCGATCGACGCCAGCAGCATCGTCTCGCTGCCGGTGCGGCTGGTGACCGCGGTGTCGATCGCCGACAGCTCGAAGCTGCCCGAGTAGCCGTAGGCCAGGGCGATGCCGTAGAGGAAGAACACCGACGAGAAGGCGCCGAGCAGGAAGTACTTGAGGGCCGCCTCCTGGCTGAGCAGGCGACGCCGACGCGCCAGCCCGCACAGGATGTAGAGCGGCAGGCTCAGCACCTCGAGCGCGACGAACATCGTCAGCAGGTCGTTGGCCGTGGCGAACAGCATCATGCCGACCAGCGCGAACAGCGCCAGCGGGAACACCTCGCTGTGCTCGAGACGGCGCTTTACGGCATCGGCCTCGGCGGCCGAGCCGGGTGCGTCGGCGGCACGTCCGGTGAAGGCGCTGAGCCCCCCGTCGAGCCGGCGCTCGGCGAACAGCAGCATGCTCAGCAGGCCGAACACCAGCAGGATGCCCCAGGCGAAGACGCCAGGACCATCGACGGACACGGCACCCTCGGCGGCGATCTGTCCGCGCGCCGTCAGGGACGACTCGATGCGGTCGAGGTCGGTGTAGACCCACACGGTGTCGGCCAGCGCGGCGACGATCGCGGCGCACGCGAGCACCGTCTGGGCGGCGAAGCGCGTGGTGCGGGGCCAGAACGCCTCGACCAGCACGCCGACGATCGCCGCGCCCGCGATGATCATCAGCGGGGCGAGCAGCGAGTACTCGATCTCGGGGGCCGGGATCGGCGGCAGCTCGGCCGACATCAGCGATGCACGCATCAGTGACCGCCTTCCTCTGCTGTCGGTGCTTGGTCTGAGGACTCAGCGATCGGCGTGGGCGTCTTGGGCGTCGGGTCGCTCTTGCCGAGGTGGCTGACCACGGTGTCGACGGCCGGGTTGATCGCCGAGAGCACGGGCTGCGGGAAGAAGCCGAGGCCGATGATCAGCATGATCGCCGGGGTCAGGGCCGCGATCTCGCGGGGCCGCAGCTCGGTCACGCCCATCGCCCCCGGCGCCAGCGGCCCGGTCATGGTGCGCTGGTACATGATCAGGATGTAGAGCGCGGCCAGCACGATGCCGAGCGTCGCGACGGCGGCGGCCGGGATCGACACCGTGAACGTGCCGGCCAGCACCAGGAACTCCGAGACGAAGGGTGCCAGGCCCGGCAGCGACAGGCTCGACAGGCCCGCCAGCAGCAGCACGCCCGACATGATCGGGGCGATCTTCTGGACGCCGCCGAAGTCGGAGATCCGGGCCGAGCCACGGCGCGAGACCATGATGCCGGTGACGAGGAACAGCGCCGCGGTCGAGAGGCCGTGGTTGAACATGTAGAGCGTCGAGCCCGCCATCGAGGTGGACGTGAACGCGAAGATGCCGAGGATGATGAAGCCGAAGTGCGACACCGACGTGAACGCGATGAGCCGCCGGATGTCGTCCTGGCCGATCGCGAGCAGCGCGCCGTAGACGATGCTGACCACGGCGAGCGTGATGATCACGGGGCTCGCCCAGTCGGCCGCCTCGGGGAACAGGTTGAGGCACCACGTGATCATGCCGAACGTGCCGATCTTGTCGACGACGCTGACCATCAGCACGGACGTGCCGGGCGTCGCCTCCTTGGCGGCGTCGGGCAGCCACGTGTGCAGCGGCCACAGCGGCGCCTTGATCGCGAACGCCGCCATGAACCCGAGGAACAGCAGCCGTTCGGTGTTCTGGCCCATGTCGAGGTTCTTGAGGTCGCTCAGCAGGTACGAGGCATCACCCTGCCGGGAGCTGACGACGTAGAGGCCGACGATCGCGGCCAGCATCAGCAGGCCGCCCACGAGGTTGTAGATCAGGAACTTGACCGCGGCGTACGACCGGTTGGGCCCGCCGAAGGTGCCGATCAGGAAGTACAGCGGGATCAGCGTGGCCTCGAAGAGCACGTAGAACAAGAACGCGTCGGTGGCCATGAAGGCGCCGAGCGCGAGGCCCTCGACCGCGAGCATCCACGCGAAGTAGGCATTGGTGCCCTTCGGGTCGGGCAGGCGGTCGTCGAAGGACGCCAGGATGATGATCGGCACCAGGATCGTGGTGAGCAGCACCAGCGTCACGGCGATGCCGTTGACGCCGACCGCGTAGTGGGCCCCGAAGGCCTTGATCCAGGTGTGCTGCTCGGTCAGCTGGTAGCCGCCGTCGGACGGCTCGTACTGCGCCAGCACCGCGAGCGAGAGCGCCAGCGTGACCAGCGAGACGCCGAGCGCGACGACCTTGGCCGGCAGGTGGTTGGAGGTGCCGCGCGGCAGCAGCGCGAGGACGAGTGCGCCCGCGATCGGGGTCGCGGCGAGGATCGACAGGATCATGCGAGGGTCACCGCCAGGAGACAGAGGACGACGATGGCGACGCCAGCGAACATCATGAGGGCATAGGAACGGACGTAGCCGGTCTGCGGCTTGCGGAGCAGCTGCGAGGTGTCACCCAGACGGTCGGCCGTCCCGGTCACGAAGCCGTCGATGCCCTTGCCGTCGAACCAGACCAGCAACCGGGTGAGGTGCGTGGTCGGGCGGACGACGAGCGCGTCGTTGAGCTCGTTGCCGTACAGCTCGTGCCGGCCGGCCCGGGCGAACAGCGAGACCGAGTCGTCGGCGGGGGTCTCGCCCGCGATGGGCTCGCGCCGGTAGAACGCGACCGCCGCCACGACGCCGA
This sequence comes from Aeromicrobium endophyticum, assembly GCF_003586285.1. GTDB lineage: Bacteria > Actinomycetota > Actinomycetes > Propionibacteriales > Nocardioidaceae > Aeromicrobium > Aeromicrobium endophyticum. The sequence continues at coordinate 466,494 of NZ_QUBR01000001.1, forward strand.
CCGCGACGACCGCCGTGATGATCAGCGTCAGCACGATCGCCGGGACCGCGAGCTCGTGGTGCTCGGCGTGGCCGACGACGGGCTCGAGCCACTCGACGATCCAGTCGCCGAGCAGCAGGACGCCACCGACGGCCGACAGCGCCGCCAGCCCGATGAGGGGCCAGGTCATGACGCGGGGCGACTCGTGCGGGTGCACGTCCTCGCGCCAGCGCTTCTCGGACAGGAAGGTCATGATCATGAGGCGGGTCATGTAGAAGGCCGTGACGCCGGCGCCCAGCAGCGCGCCGAGCCCGACCCACAGGTTCTGCCCGAAGGCGGCCTCGATGATCTTGTCCTTGGACCAGAAGCCCGCGAACGGCGGCACGCCGATGATCGCCAGGTAGCCGAGACCGAAGGTCGCGAACGTCACCGGCATCATCGTGCGGAGCCCGCCGTAGTGACGCATGTCGACGTCGTCGTCCATGCCGTGCATGACCGATCCGGCGCCGAGGAACATGTTGGCCTTGAAGAAGCCGTGCGTGATGAGGTGGAAGACCGCGAAGGCGTAGCCGGCCGGGCCGAGGCCTGCCGCCAGCATCATGTAGCCGATCTGGCTCATCGTCGAGCCGGCCAGGGCCTTCTTGATGTCGTCCTTGGCGCAGCCGATCCAGGCGCCGGCCAGCAGCGTCACGAGGCCGACGATGATGACGGCGGTGCGAGCCACCTCGGACGCGTCGAAGATCGCGTTGCTGCGCACCACCAGGTAGACGCCGGCGGTGACCATGGTGGCTGCGTGGATCAGGGCCGAGACGGGGGTCGGGCCCTCCATGGCGTCGAGCAGCCAGCTCTGCAGCGGCACCTGCGCCGACTTGCCGCACGCGCCGAGCAGCAGCAGCAGGCCCAGCGAGGTCGTGACGGTGTCGGTCGCGCCGGGGGCGGCGGCGTTGACGGCCGCGATCGCCGAGGTGCCGAACTGGGCGAACATCAGCATGATCGCGAGCGCCATGCCGATGTCGCCGACACGGTTGACGACGAAGGCCTTCTTGGCGGCGGCCGCGGCGCTGGGCTTGTGCTGCCAGAACCCGATCAACAGGTACGACGCCAGACCGACGCCCTCCCAGCCGAGGAACAGCACGAGGTAGTCGCCGGCCAGCACCAGCGTCAGCATCGCGGCGACGAACAGGTTGAGGAAGGCGAAGAAGCGCCGCCTCCGCTCGTCGTGCGCCATGTAGCCGATCGAGTAGACGTGGATCAGGGTGCCCACGCCCGTGATCAGCAGGACGAACAGGGCAGAGAGCTGGTCGTAGACGAAGCTCATCTCGACGTGGAACGTTCCGGCGTCGATCCACGTGAACAGCGACACGGCGTGCGAGCGGTCGTCGGCCCCCTCGCCCATCAGCGTGACGAACAGGACGACCCCGAGCACGAACGAGGCCGCGGACGCCGCCGTGCCGATCAGGTGACCGAAGCGGTCGGACTCCTTGCCCCAGACGAGCAGCAGCGCGCCGGACGCGAGCGGGATGGCGATGAGCAGCCACTGAAGATCGAGCATCTCTCTACTCCTAGGACTTCAGCAGGCTCGCGTCGTCGACCGAGGTCGTCCGCCGCGTGCGGTAGATGGAGATGATGATGGCCAGGCCGATGACGACCTCGGCGGCCGCGACGACCATCACGAAGAAGGCCGCGAGCTGGCCGTCGAGGTTGCCGTGCTGGCGCGAGAAGCTGACGAAGGCCAGGTTGGTCGCGTTGAGCATCAGCTCGACGCACATGAACACGATGATCGCGTTGCGCCGCACGAGGACGCCGACGGCACCGATCGTGAACAGGATCATCGACAGGGTGATGTACTCGCTCACTTGCCGTCACCGTCCTCGTCGGTCTGCTCGGGGGTCTCGAGCCGCTTGACCATGTCGTCGACGGCGTCGTCGTAGCCCGAGCGCACCTGGCCCCGGCCGATGATGCTCTCGGAGACCGACTCCTCGAGCGGCGAGCCGTCGGGCAGCAGGGCCGGGGTGTCGACCGCGTTGTGCCGCGCGAACACGCCGGGGGTGGGCGCGTTGCCGGGGTGGACGCCCAGCTCGGCGTAGTCGCGCATCCGCTGCCGCGCGAGGTCGGCCTGCGAGCGCTTGGGCAGCAGGCTCTCGTGGTGGGCCATGACCATCGCGCCGAGCACCGCCGTGATCAGCAGGGCTGCCGTGAACTGGACGGCCAGGATGTACGGGCCGAACATCAGGGCCGCGAGACCCTCGACGTTGCCGTTGGCATTGGCCTGGTCGAGGCCCGTGACGGGCGAGGCGACGGCCTGGCCGACCACCGTCACCATGACGAGGCCGAACGCCAGGCCCACGGCGGCGGCCGCGACCCGCTGGCCGGCGATCGTCTCGCGCAGCGACTCCGAGCTGTCGACGCCGACCAGCATCAGCACGAACAGGAACAGCATCATGATCGCGCCGGTGTAGACGATGATCTGCACCGCGAAGAGGAACGGCGCCCCCTGCGCGGCGTACAGGATCGCCAGACTGATCATCACGACCGCCAGGCCGAGCGCGGCGTGGACGGCCTTGCGGGCGAACAGCAGTCCCAGCGCGGCGATCACCATGACCGGCGCCAGGATCCAGAACGGGGTCACTCGTCGTCCCCTGCGTCCGTCGAGCCTGTCGAGGCGCCCGATGACACGCCCACGATGGGCAGCTGCTTGCCGCGGTAGTAGTCGTGGTGGTCGTCGCTGATCATCATCTCGTGCGGGGGCTCGACCATGCCCGGCAGCAGGGGCGCGAGCAGGTCGTCCTTCTCCCAGATGAGGTCGGCGCGGTTGTCGTTGGCCAGCTCGTACTCGTTGGTCATGGTCAGCGCGCGCGTGGGGCACGCCTCGATGCACAGACCGCACAGGATGCAGCGCAGGTAGTTGATCTGGTAGACGCGGCCGTACCGCTCCCCCGGGCTGAATCGCCCGGAGCCGTCGGCGTCGTCGATGTTGGAGGCACCCTCGACGTAGATCGCGTCGGCCGGGCACGCCCAGGCGCACAGCTCGCAGCCGATGCACTTCTCGAGCCCGTCGGGCCAGCGGTTGAGCTGGTGGCGGCCGTGGAACCGCGGCGCCGTCGGCACCTTGGTGAACGGGTACTGCTCGGTGACGGGCTTGCGGAACATCGTCCGGAACGTCACGCCGAAGCCGGCGATCGGGTCCCAGAGCGTCTCCTTGACCGGGTTACTCATGGGTGGTCACCTCTGTGGTCTGGCTGTCGTGGGGGGCGGCCGACTGGCCGGGCATCGGCGGGACGGGGTAGCCCCCGGCGAAGGCGTCGAAGGGGGTCTCGTCGACCTCGGCCTCGTGCTTCTTCTCGGGGATGAAGAACGTCAGCAGCGCCAGCAGACCGACCACGATCGCGATCGGCACGAGCAGGTCGCGATCGAGCATGTCCTCGGCCTTGAGCTTGCGGATGAACGTGACGGCCACGATCCATCCGAGCGAGATCGGGATCAGGATCTTCCAGCCGAACGTCATGAACTGGTCGTAGCGCATGCGCGGGAGCGTGCCCCGCAGCCAGACGAACACGAAGATGAAGAACAACGTCTTGCCGAAGAACCACAGCACCGGCCAGTAGCCCGTGTTGAAGTAGCCCTCGCTGATCTGCCCGAGACCGAACGGCGCACGCCAGCCACCCAGGAACAGCGTCGTGGCCAGGGCCGACACCGTCACCATGTTGATGTACTCGGCCAGGAAGAACAGCGCGAACTTGAGCGAGGAGTACTCGGTGTGGAACCCGCCGACGAGCTCGCCCTCGGCCTCGGGGAGGTCGAACGGCGCGCGGTTGGTCTCGCCGACCATCGCGATGCAGTAGATGACGAACGACGGGAACAGCGGGATGAAGTACCACATGTCGCTCTGCGCGGCGACGATCTCGGAGGTCGACATCGAGCCGGCGTACATGAACACCGACACGAACGACAGGCCCATCGCGACCTCGTACGAGATGACCTGCGCGCTCGACCGCAGGCCGCCCAGCAGGGCGTAGATCGAGCCGGACGACCAGCCGGCCAGCACGATGCCGTAGACGCCGATCGACGTGACCGCCAGGATGTACAACACCGCGACGGGCAGGTCTGTCAGCTGCAGGGGCGTGATGGTGTCGGTGAACGGGATGCGCACCTCGGGCCCGAACGGGATGACGGCCCACGCCAGGAAGGCGGGGATGACGGCCAGGATCGGGGCGAGGATGTAGACGGCCTTGTCGGCCGCCTTGACCACGATGTCCTCCTTGAGCGCCAGCTTGACGCCGTCGGCGAGGCTCTGCAGCAGGCCGAACGGCCCGTTCACGTTGGGGCCGATGCGGTGCTGCATCTTGGCGACCACGCGACGCTCGAACCAGATGTTGAACAGCGTGTAGACCAGCAGGAAGACGAAGATCAGCACCGACTTGAGCGCGACGACCCACAGCGGCTCGTTGCCGAACAGGCCGCTCATGCGTTCACCCCCGCCGTCAGGGTGACCCGGTCGCCGTAGCCCGCACCCAGGACGGCGCGCAGGCTCAGCCCGGAGTTGGTCGGTGCCCAGACGACGTCGCCCGGAAGGCCGGCCACCTCGGTGAAGAACGTCGCGCTGCCGGCAGCCGTCGAGATCGTCGCCGGACCACCGGGGTCGATGCCGAACGCCTGCAGCGTCGCCTCGCTGGCGCGCAGCACGGCCGGGCGGGCCGTGGCCTTGTACTGCGCCTGACCGTCCTGGTTGCGGCCGTCGTCGACCATCAGGCGCCAGGTGTCGAGCACGACCTGCCCCTTCTTGGGCCTCGCCGCGGGCTTGGGCTCGACCGCAGGCGCCTCCGCGCGGACACCGTCCCAGGGCCCGAGCTCGGCCATCGCGCGGCGTGCCGCGGCGACGGTGCGGAAGCCGAGGGGACGTCCCATCTCCTCGGCGATGCCGGCGAGCACCCGGATGTCGGTCAGCGACGCGGGCTGGTGCAGCACCGCGTCGAAGGTGCGCACGCGGCCCTCCCAGTTGACGAACGAGCCGGGCTTCTCGACCACGGGGGCGATCGGCAGCACGACGTCGGCCATCGCGGTGACGTCGCTGTGGCGCACCTCGAGGCTGACGACGAACGATGCGGCCTCGATACCGGCACGGGCGGCCGCCGGATCGGGCAGGTCGTCGATCTCGACGCCGCCGATCAGCAGGGCCCTGACCGTGCCCGAGCTCGCCGCTGCGAGCATCGCGGACGTGTCGCGACCCTTGGTGGCGGGGATGTTCTTGACCCCCCAGGCCGCGGCGAGGTCGGCGCGGGCCTCGGCGTCGCCCAGCGGACGTCCGCCGGGCAGCAGCGTCGGCAGGCACCCGGCCTCGACGGCGCCACGGTCGCCGGCCCGGCGCGGGATCCACGCGAGGCGTGCGCCGGACGTCGTCGCGGCGGCCAGGGCGGCGCTGAAGCCGCCCGCGACCGATGCGAGTCGCTCTCCGGCCAGGATGATCGCGCCGGCCGGCAGGTCGAGGGCGGCCAGGGCGGCCGGCTCGTCGCCCGGAATCGTGCTGACGAGCTCGCCCGACATCTTGCGCAGCCCGCGCGTGGCGTGGCTCGCGATCGAGACGACCCTGACGCCGCGGGTCTTGGCGGCCTTGCGCAGCCGCAGGAAGATGCTGCCGTTCTCGTCCTCGGGCTCGAAGCCCACCAGCACCACCACCGATGCCGTCTCGAGATCGGCGAAGGTCACGTCGAGCGAGGTCGCGGCCACGTGGGAGGCCAGGAACGCGGCCTCCTCGGCCGAGTGGGCGCGGGAGCGGAAGTCGATGTCGTTGGTGCGCAGCACCGTGCGGGCGAAGCGGCTGTAGGCGAAGGCGTCCTCGGCCGTCAGCCGTCCCCCGGTGAGCACGCCGACGCGCCCCTGGGCAGCAGCGAGCCCCCGCGCGGCGATCGCGAGCGCGGCAGGCCACGACGCGACCTCGAGCTGACCGGTCTCGGCGTCCCGCACCAGCGGCGTGGTGACGCGGTCGCCCTGCGTCGCGTAGGCGAAGGCGAAGCGGTCCTTGTCGGTGATCCACTCCTCGTTGACCTCTGGGTCGTCACCGGCGAGACGGCGCATGACCTTGCCGCGGCGGTGGTCGACGCGGATGGCGGAGCCGCTCGCGTCGTGCTCGGCGACCGACGGGGACGACACGAGGTCGAAGGGCCGCGACCGGAAGCGGTAGTCGGCGCTGGTGAGCGCGCCGACCGGGCAGATCTGGATCGTGTTGCCCGAGAAGTACGAGCTGAACGGCTCCTCCTCGTAGATGCCGACCTGCTGGCGGGCTCCGCGCTCGATCAGTGCGATGAACGGGTCGCCGGCGATCTGCTCGGAGAAGCGGGTGCACCGGGCGCACAGCACGCACCGCTCGCGGTCGAGCAGCACCTGCTCGGAGACCTTGATCGGCTTGGGGAACGTCCGCTTGGTCTCGGTGAAGCGCGACTCGCCCTGCCCGTGCGTCATGGCCTGGTTCTGCAGCGGGCACTCGCCGCCCTTGTCGCAGACGGGGCAGTCGAGCGGGTGGTTGACGAGCAGGAACTCCATGGTGCCGCGCTGCGCCTTCTCGGCGACGGGCGACGTGACCTGCGTCTTGACGACCATGCCGGCGGCGACCTCGATCGTGCACGAGGCCTGCGGCTTGGGGAAGCCGCGACCGTTGCCCGCGTCGGTGATCTCGACGAGGCACTGACGGCACGCGCCGACCGGGTCGAGCAGCGGGTGGTCGCAGAAGCGCGGGATCTCGGTGCCGATCAGCTCGGCGGCGCGGATCACGAGCGTCCCCTTGGGCACGCTGACCTCGACGTCGTCGATCGTGAGCGTGACGAGCTCGACGGGCACGTCGCTCCCTGAGCTGGTCGAAGGGACCGTCACAGTCATCAGGAGCTTCCTTTCGACAGGCTCAAGGAGCGATCGCCGAACAGCATCGACGCCGCGGGCGGGAACAGCTCGCTGGACGGGGTGTGCATGCCGGCCTCGAACTCGTCGCGGAAGTGCTGGATCGCCGACGTGATGGGGCTGGTGGCGCCGTCGCCGAGAGCGCAGAACGAGCGTCCGAGGATGTTGTCGCACAGGTCGAGCAGCAGCTCGATGTCACCGTCCTTGCCCTGGCCCTGGTCGAGACGCTGCAGGGTCTGCACGAGCCACCAGGTGCCCTCGCGGCACGGCGTGCACTTGCCGCACGACTCGTGCTTGTAGAACTCGGTCCAGCGCAGCACGCACCGCACGACCGACGTGGTCTGGTCGAAGACCTGCAGCGCGCGCGTGCCGAGCATCGAGCCCGCCGCGCCGACGGACTCGTAGTCGAGCGGCATGTCGAGGTGCTCGGCCGTCAGGAGCGGGGTGGACGAGCCGCCGGGCGTCCAGAACTTCAGCTCGCTGCCCTCGCGCATGCCCCCGCCGAGGTCGATCAGCTGCCGCAGCGTGATGCCGAGCGGTGCCTCGTACTGACCGGGACGCTTGACGTGGCCCGACAGCGAGTAGATGACGAAGCCCTTGGACTTCTCGGTGCCCATCGAGGCGAACCACTCGTGGCCGCCGCGCACGATCGCCGGCACCGAGGCGATCGACTCGACGTTGTTGATGACGGTCGGGCTGGCGTAGAGGCCCTCGACGGCCGGGAACGGGGGCCGCAGACGCGGTTGTCCGCGACGTCCCTCGAGCGAGTCGAGCAGCGCCGTCTCCTCGCCGCAGATGTAGGCGCCGGCGCCCGCGTGGATGACCAGGTCGATGTCGATGCCGCTGCCCAGGATGTCCTGGCCCAGGTAGCCGGCCTCGTACGCCTCGCGGCACGCGGCCCGCAGGCGACGGATGACGTGCAGCACCTCGCCGCGGACGTAGATGAAGGCCTGCTGCGCGTTGATGGCGTGCGCCGCGATGATGGCGCCCTCGATGAGGGTGTGCGGCGTCGCCATCATGAACGGGATGTCCTTGCACGTGCCCGGCTCGGACTCGTCGGCGTTGACCACGAGGTACTTGGGTTTGGGGTTGTCCTGGGGGATGAAACCCCACTTCATGCCGGTCGGGAACCCGGCCCCGCCGCGTCCGCGCAGGCCCGACTCCTTGACCAGCTCGACGACGTCGGCGGGCGCCATCTTCAGTGCCTTGTCGAGCGCGTCGTAGCCGCCGGTCTTGCGGTACTCCTCGAGCGTCCAGGCACGGTCGGTGCCCCAGTCGGCCGTCAGGACCGGTGTCAGCAGGTCAGTCATCGTTGCCCTCCTCAGCCGTGTCGGCAGGTGAGTCGTCGATCGCGGTCTCGGTCTCGGCGCGTGAGGTGTCGGCCTGGGCCGCGGCCTCCTGCTTGGTGTCGGCGACGCCGTCCGGCGCACCAGTGCCGTCGGTGCCGGCCGAGCCGCCCTCGCCGGCCGAGCTGGTCGAGGCCTCGTACGACGGCGCCGCCCAGCCACGCTCGTGGGCGATCTCGAAGCCGGCCAGCGAGGCGCCGGCTGCCGTGGGGCCCTCGTCGACCAGTCCGTCCTCGAAGCCGGCGATGACGCGCTCGGCCTCGCGCCAGCTGGTGATGGTTGCTCCGCGGGTGGCCTGGACGGTCTCGCCGGCACGCAGCTTGTCGACGACCTCGATCGCCGACTCGGGCGTCTGCTGGTCGAAGAACTCCCAGTTGACCGTCATGACGGGGGCGAAGTCGCAGGCCGCGTTGCACTCGATGTGCTCGAGCGTGACCGCGCCGTCGTCGGTGGTCTCGTCGTTGCCGACGTCGAGGTGCTGCTTGAGCCGCTCGAAGATCAGGTCGCCGCCCATGACGGCGCACAGGGTGTTGGTGCAGACGCCGACGTGGTGCCGGCCCATCGGGCGACGCTTGTACATCGTGTAGAACGTCGCGACGCCCGACACCTCGGCGGCCGTGATGCCGAGGATGTCGGCACAGACCTCGATGCCCTCGTTGGTGACGTTGCCCTCGACGGACTGCACCAGGTGCAGCATCGGCAGCAGAGCGGAGCGAGCCTGCGGATACCGGGACCCCAGCTCGACGAGCTCAGCCTTGGTCGTGTCGGAAAGCGTCATCGAGAACCCTCCCAGGAGAACGCACCCATGGGCCGAGCGAGCGCAGCGAGCGACGGCTGGCGCCCAGGCGAAGCCTGGCGGCGGTGAGGAACGAGCCGCCGGAGCGGCGACGAAGGAGCCGTGCGCCTCATCGGTCGACACCGCCCATGACCGGATCGATGCTGGCCACGGCGACGATGACGTCGGAGATCATGCCGCCCTCGCTCATGACCGACGTGCCCTGCAGGTTGACGAAGGACGGATCGCGGAAGTGCGCCCGGTAGGGGCGGGTGCCGCCGTCGGAGACGAGGTGGCACCCGATCTCGCCGCGCGGTGCCTCGACGGCCCCGTAGGCCTGGCCGGCCGGCACCCGGAAGCCTTCGGTGACGATCTTGAAGTGGTGGATCAGCGCTTCCATCGACTCGCCCATGATGTGCTTGATGTGCTCGGCGGAGTTGCCCTGCCCGTCCGCGCCGACGCTGAGCTGCGCGGGCCACGCGATCTTCTTGTCGGCGACCATGACGGGCTGGCCCTCCATGCCGGCGAGCCGCTCGGTGGCCTGCTCGACGATCTTGATGGACTCCCACATCTCGTCGAGCCGCACCCGGAACCGGCCGTAGGCGTCGGGCTCGTCGCGCGTGACGACCTCGAAGTCGTACGTGTCGTAGCCCCAGTAGGGCTGCTTCTTGCGGAGGTCCCAGTCGTAGCCGGTCGACCGCAGCACCGGTCCGGTGAGGCCCAGGGCGAGACACCCGGCGAGCTCGAGGTGCCCGACCCCCTTGAGGCGTCCCTTGAAGATCGGGTTGGCGTTGCACAGCGCGGCGTACTCGGGCAGCCGCTTCTTGAGCAGCTTGACCGTCGAGCGGATCTTCTCGATCGCACCGTCGGGCAGGTCCTGGGCGACACCGCCGGGACGGAGGAACGCGTGGTTCATGCGCAGTCCCGTGATCATCTCGAACAGGTCGAGGATCAGCTCGCGGTCGCGGAAGCCGCAGGTCATGACCGTGAGCGCGCCGATCTCCATGCCGCCGGTGGCCAGGCACACCAGGTGCGACGAGATGCGGTTGAGCTCGAGCAGCAGCACGCGCATCGCTTGTGCCTTCTCGGGCGCCTCGATCTCGAGCAGCTTCTCGACCGCCATGACGTAGGCGGCCTCGTTGGAGAACGGCGCCACGTAGTCCATGCGGGTGCAGAACGTCACGCCCTGCGTCCAGGTGCGGAACTCCATGTTCTTCTCGATGCCGGTGTGCAGGTAGCCGATGCCGGCGCGGGCGTCGCGGACGGTCTCGCCGTCGATCTCGAGCACGAGGCGGAGCACGCCGTGGGTCGAGGGGTGCTGCGGACCCATGTTGATGACGAGCCGGTCGCCCTGCAGGTCGGAGACGTCGATCGTGTCCCAGTCCTGGCCGGTGACGGTGAAGACGGGACCATCGGACGAGTCGGTGGTGCCTGCGTAGGGATCGTTGCCCACCGTCGAGCTCTGTTGCGTCATGAGTAGCTCCTGCGCTGGTCCGGGGGCGGGATCGTGCCGCCCTTGTACTCGACCGGGATGCCGCCCAGCCTCGTGCGCGGAGCGCACAAGACAGCGGAGTGTCCGACTAGCCGCTGGGCCTTCACGAGTAGTTCCTCCTCTGATCCGGAGGGGGCACCGTCGCGCCCTTGTACTCGACCGGGATGCCGCCCAGCCCCGTGCGCGGAGCGCACAGGACAGCGGAGTGTCCGACTAGCCGCTGGGCCTTCACGAGTAGTTCCTCCTCTGATCCGGAGGGGGCACTGTCGCGCCCTTGTACTCGACGGGTATGCCGCCCAGCGGGTAGTCCTTGCGCTGGGGGTGGCCGGGCCAGTCGTCGGGCATGAGGATGCGCGTCAGCGCGGGGTGGCCGTCGAACTCGATGCCGAACATGTCCCAGGCCTCCCGCTCCTGCCAGTCGGCGGTCGGGTAGATCGGGACGACGCTGGGCACGTGGCGGTCGTCGTCGGAGGTCGTGGTCTCGACCCGGATGCGACGGTTGTGCGTCATCGAGAGCAGGTGGTAGACGACGTGCAGCTCGCGCCCGGTCTCGTGCGGGAAGTGCACGGCCGACACGCTGGAGCAGAACTCGAAGCGCAGCACGGGGTCGTTGCGCAGGTGCGTCACGGCCTCGAGCAGCAGCTCGCGGCGGACGTAGAAGGTGATCTCGCCGCGGTCGACGACGACCTTCTCGATGGCACCCTCCAGCCCGGCACCGCCGGCGAAGCGGTCGGCGACCTCGTCGAACCAACCACCGTACGGACGTTGGCTCGGGCCGGGCATGACGACGGGGCGGGTGAGCCCGCCGAAGCCGCTGGTGTCGCCCGTGCCGTGTGCACCGAACGCCCCTTCGCGGATCTCGACGACCTCGAGCTCGGTGACGTCGGCCCGCACGAGGTTGTCGTGCGACTCGTGCGAGACGTCCTGCGACTGCGTGCCCGCATCGCGCGCGTCGCGGTCGCCCTTGGGGTCGGTCATCGTGAGGCCTCGTTCATCGCATGAGGCCCTTCATCGCGGACGTCGGCGTGGCCAGCAGGGCGGTCTTCTCGTCGTCCTTGATCTCCGCCAGGCGGTTGCTGCCGAGCTTGGTGTGCTGGATCTGGTCGTGCAGCTTGAGGATCGCGTCGATCAGCATCTCGGGCCGCGGCGGGCAGCCCGGCAGGTACATGTCGACGGGCACGACGTGGTCGACGCCCTGCACGATCGCGTAGTTGTTGAACATGCCGCCCGAGCTGGCGCAGACGCCCATCGCCAGGACGTACTTGGGGCCGGCCATCTGGTCGTAGATCTGGCGCACGACGGGGGCCATCTTGTTGCTGACACGGCCGGCGACGATCATCAGGTCGGCCTGGCGCGGCGAGGGACGGAAGACCTCCATGCCGAAGCGTGCGGAGTCGAAACGGGGGGCGCCGAACGTCATCATCTCGATCGCGCAGCAGGCCAGGCCGAAGGTCGCGGGCCAGAACGAGGCCTTGCGCATGTAGCCGGCCAGGCCCTCGACCGTCGACAGCAGGACCCCGCTCGGCAGCTTCTCTTCAAGACCCATCAGGTCCACTCCATTCCGCCGCGGCGCCACTCGTAGGCGTACGCGATCGTGACGTTGACGAGGAACAGCATCATCGCGAAGACCGCGAACCAGGACATCTGGTCGAAGGCCACCGCGAAGGGGTAGAGGAACACGATCTCGATGTCGAAGACGATGAACATCATGGCCGTGAAGAAGTACTTGACCGGGATGCGTCCGCCGCCCTCGGGCAGCGGGCTCGGCTCGATGCCCGACTCGTAGCGGTCGAGCTTGGCACGGTTGTAGCGCTTGGGACCGGTCAGCGGGGCGATGGCCACCGAGCCGATCGCGAAGAGCGCCGCGAGACCCCCGAGCACGAGGATCGGCGTGTAATCCGTCACGGCACCTCCCGGGGCTGGACCGACAGAGCGAAGAACCATCGAGGTCGCGCGCTTGTGAATTGCTTCACAACGTGACCACGGTCTCACCCTACGCCCGCCGGGATCAGCGTGTAACTTAGGTCACACTAAGTCAGCCTGTCCGCTGACGAACGGGCCGTCGCCCTTTCACGAGAGGGACGTCAGGGCTTGGTCGAGTGGTGCAGCGCGACGATGCCGGCCGAGAGGTTGTGCCACTCGACGCGTCCCCAGCCGGCCTCGACCATGCGCAGCGCGAGGCCCTTCTGGTCGGGCCAGGCGCGGATCGACTCGGCCAGGTAGACGTACGACTCGGGGTTGGACGACACGGCCCGGGCCACGGGAGGCAGCGCCCGCATCAGGTAGTTGCTGTAGACCGCGTCGAACGGGCCCCACGTCGGCGTGCTGAACTCACACACCACGATGCGTCCGCCCGGACGCGTGACGCGCAGCAGCTCGCGCAGGCCCTCGACGGGGTCGACGATGTTGCGCAGGCCGAACGAGATCGTCACGGCGTCGAAGGTGTCGGCCGCGAAGGGCAGCCGCATGCCGTCTCCAGCCGTGAACGGAAGACCCGGACGGGCTCGCTTGCCGACCTCGAGCATCCCGATCGAGAAGTCGCACGGGACGACGGTGGCCCCGGCGTCGGCGAACGGCTGGCTGGACGTGCCGGTGCCCGCCGCCAGGTCGAGGATCAGCTCTCCGGGCCGGGGAGCGACGAGATCGACCACGCGCCGCCGCCAGCGTCGGTCCTGGCCCATCGACAGCACGTCGTTGGTCAGGTCGTACTTCTCGGCCACACCGTCGAACATCTTCGCGACGTCGTGGGGCTGCTTGTCCAGACCGGCTCTGCTCACTGCTGAATCCTACGGCCACGCACCGGCGACCGCCGGTGCAGGCGACACGACGGCCGGTCCCGCACCGTGTCTGACGCGACACATCATGAGCATGCCGTGACGCCCGCGAGTACGCTCGTATGTTGTGAGCCATCCCGCCGTCGCCCCCCGGATCGGGCCCCTCGTGGTGCGATCGGCGCCGGTCGACGACCCCGGCGAGCTGCTCGCCCTGCTGCCGCCCGACGACGCCTTCGCGTGGGTGCACGGGGGCGACGGACTGGTCGGCTGGGGCCGCGCGACCGAGCTGCACACGGCGGGCGCCGACCGGTTCGCCGAGGCCTCCGCGTGGTGGCGCGAGCTGTCGTCGCGCGCCGTCATCCGCGACGAGGTCGACACCCCCGGCTCGGGCCTGGTCGCGTTCGGCTCCTTCACCTTCGCCGACGACGCCGACGGCAGCGTCCTCGTGGTGCCCGAGGTGGTCGTGGGTCGCCGCGACGGCGTCTCGTGGGTCACCGTGATCGGCACCGGCATCACCGCCCCGCCGCCCCTCGTGCCGGCCGCGCCGCCGCAGGTGCCGACGGGCGCGACGTTCGCCGACGGGCCGGTCGACGGCGACACGTGGCAGTCGCTCGTGGCCGAGGCCGTGCAGCGCATCCAGGCCGACGACCTCGACAAGGTCGTGCTGGCCCGCGACCTCGTCGCCACGCTCGACGCGCCCCTCGACGTCCGCGCCCCTCTGGCCCGCCTCGCCGGCGGCTACCCCAGCTGCTGGACGTTCCACGTCGACGGCTTCTTCGGGTCGACGCCGGAGATGCTGGTGCGGCTCGAGCGCGGGCTCGTGACGTCCCGCGTGCTGGCCGGCACGATCCGGCGCACGGGCGACGACACGCACGACCTCGCCCTGGCCGGCTCGCTGGCCAGGTCGAGCAAGGACCTCGAGGAGCACGAGTACGCCGTGCGCTCGGTGGCCGACGCCCTGGCGCCCCACTGCACCAACATGTTCGTGCCCGAGACGCCGTTCGTCCTGCACCTGCCCAACGTCATGCACCTGGCCACCGACGTCACCGGCGTCATGAAGGACGGCGCCAGTGCCCTGACGCTCGCCGCGTCGCTGCACCCGTCCGCGGCCGTGGGCGGCACCCCGACGCGCGAGGCCGTCCGCCTGATCGGCGAGATCGAGCGGCTCGACCGCGGACGCTATGCCGGGCCGGTGGGCTGGATCGATGCGCGCGGCGACGGCGAGTGGGGCATCGGGCTGCGATCGGCCCAGGTCGAGGACGACGGACGCACCGTGAGGCTGTTCGCCGGTTGCGGCATCGTCGCCGACTCGGTGCCCGCCGACGAGCTGGCCGAGTCGACCGCCAAGCTCATCCCCGTCCGCGAGGCCCTGACGCCCCGCGAGATGTGACGCCCACGGCGTGACGAGCGCCCGTTGACGCCGTAGGCGTCACAGATCGCGGGGACGTCAGCGGTAGACCGTGGCCTCGAGCGGACGGCCCATGATGCGGGCCGCCAGCAGGCGGTGCAGGCCGTCGAGGTGCCACCACCCGTTGCCCTCGTGCACCTCGTAGACCTTGGCCGGCTTGATCGTCTCGCCCGCGTCGAGCTGGGTCAGGTAGTAGCTGACCTTCGCGACGCCGACGTGCTGCTGCGGGGTCATGACGACGGTGTGGGGTCGCAGCACCACCGCCTCGCCGGATGCCTTCGGCGACCGCTCGTCCTTCAGCTTGAGGGGCCCGGCGAAGACGACGGCCAGCCACAGGAGCCGGCGGGTGCCGATGACCGGCTCGCCGCCGCTCATGCGGAGGAACTCGTCGAGACGCTCCATCGAGTCGTCGTCGAGGTCGGTCGGCGGGGCGGCCAGCTTGGGGCCGAGCCTCGGCAGACGGACCACGGCGACCTCAGGCGCTGGCGACCGGCGCGAGCGTCGGCCACCGCGGCGAGAGCCCGTCGCCCGACGACGTGCCGGAGAGCCGCCGCTTGACCCACGGACCGGCGTGGGTGCGCGCCCACTCGAGGTTGGCGGCGCGCCGGTCGGCCGCCGACAGCACGGGTCGCTCGTCGAGCGGCAGCGGCTCGAGGTCGTGCGCGACGCCCAGGGTGTCGAGCACCGCCATCGCCATGCGCTGGTGCCCCGCCGCCGACAGGTGCATGCGGTCGCCGTCCCACAGGCGGTCGTCGCGGTAGTCGCGCAGCCGCCAGAAGTCGACGATCGTCGCGCCGTGGCGGTCGGCGACCTCGCGCACCAGCTCGTTGTAGATGGCGAACCGGCCCCGCAGCGCCCCGAAGACCGGCGAGCCACCGGGGTCGTACGCCGTGAACACGACGACCTGTGCGCCCGAGGACGCGAGCCGTCCGATCGCGGCGTCGTAGGCCTCGACCATGCCGTCGATGTCGACCCGCGGACGCAGGACGTCGTTGGCTCCGGCGTAGACCGTCACGAGATCGGGCGCCATCTGGGTGGCCGGCTCGATCTGCTCGGCGATGATCTGTCGCAGCTTGCGGCCACGGATCGCCAGGTTGGCGTAGGCGAAGTCGTCGCCCGCCAGCTGCGCGGCGACCCGGTCGGCCCAGCCGCGGACGCCGTTGGGGCGGGAGGCGTCGGGGTCGCCGACCCCTTCGGTGAACGAGTCGCCGAGGGCGACGAAGCGGTGGTACGTCACGGCGCCAGCCTAGCCCTCAGTCGTCGAGCAGGCCCCGGCGACGAGCGATGGCCGCCGCCTCGGTACGGCCCGCGGCACCGAGCTTGGCCAGGATGTTGGAGACGTGCACCGAGACGGTCTTGGTGCTGATGAACAGGCGGGCACCGATCTCGCCGTTGCTGAGCCCGGTGGCGACCTGCTGCAGCACCTCGCGCTCGCGCGGGGTCAGGTCGACGTCGGCACGCGCGGCGCGCGGGGCCCGGGGCGACAGCCGGTCGAGCTCGGCCAGCAGCGGACGCGCACCCAGCCGCGCGGCCACCTCACGGGCCTCGGCCACCAGCTCCGCGCCCTCCGTCTCGTCGCCGGAGGTGAGCAGCACCGCCGCGAGCCGTGCGGAGCACCGAGCGGTCTCGTAGGGGTCGTCGAGCCCGACGAACCCGTCACGCGCACCGCGCCACAGACCGGCCAGCTCGCCGGCGTCGGTCACGCCGTCAGAGCTCAACCACGTGAGGCGCGCCGCCTCGGCCAGGGCGCGACGGTGCCAGGCCTGACCCTCGGGGCCCAGCGGCTGGGTGGCCGCGACCGCGCGCTCGACGCCGTCGACCAGGCCCGGCAGCTGCTGCACGAGATCGTGCTGCGCGGCCCGGTCGAGACCGGGCGCGGCGGTTGCATACTGACCGATCAGCAGCGCGGCCAGCCGGATGCGTGCCGCGAAGTCGGTGTCGTCCCACGACCGCACGTGCAGGTCGACGAGGTCGTCGTGGTGCCGGCGCGCTGCGGCGAGGTCGCCGGCGACCCCGGCCAGCTCGATCAGCGCCGACGTGCCGTGGATGGCCGAGGCCTGGTCGTGCCGCCACAGCGCACGCTGCGGCAGCGTCCGCTCGATCTGCGCGGTGTCGCCGCGGCCCGCCGGCACCAGCAGCGAGACGGCCGTCAGGTAGGCCTCGAACTCCGGCGGTGCGCCGTCGCGGACGTCGCACAGCTGCAGCGCCTCGTGCCACCGACCACGCATGTAGGCGATGAGGGCGCCGAAGAAGCGTCCGTCGAAGCCGTACGGCCCCCACGACCACCCTGTCTGGGCCGCTCGCCGCATGCCCTCGTCGAAGGCCGCGGCCGCGGCGTCGAGCTCGCCGGCGTTGAAGTGCACGAAGGCCATCTGGTTGAGCCCGCGCAGCTCGCCCAGCACGTGGCCCGACGCCCGCGAGGCGTCGACGAGCTCGCGGAACGCCGTCATGGTCTGCCCCGGGTCGTCGCCGGAACGGGCCGTGAGGCGCGTGACGGTGGCCTTGGCGTCGAAGATGACGGACTGCGCCTCGACGGTCTCGCCGATCTGCAGCGCACGCTCGCCCCACTGGGCGGCCTCGCGGTCGCGACGCCGGTTGGCCAGCACGCGCGCTCGGAGCGCGGCCACCTCGCCGCGCAGCACCGTCGGCTCGTCGGGCACGACCTCGGCCGCCTGGACGCTGGCCTGCTCCGCCTCGGCGTCGAGGTTGGCGAAGTAGCACGTGTTGCCGATCGCGACCAGCAGCCGGCCGTGGCAGTCGCGGTGGACGTCGGTCGCCAGGCCCGACAGGTGGTCGCGCAGCAGACCGAGGGCGCGCATGAGCTGGCCGGACGTGACGAGGGCGTTGGCGGCGTCGATGACCAGGTCGATCTCGTCGGTGCCGGGCGGGGCCGCGTCGACCAGCTCGATCGCCCGCTCGTAGTGCTGCGCGGCCTCGTCGTAGCCCGCGACAAGTCCGGCTGCCTCGGCGGCGCGCACCGTGGCCGTGAAGGCGGTCTCGCGCTGGCCCGCCGCCAGGGCGTGACGGGCGACGGTCGCCGGCGGGGCGTCGTCGTCGAGGGCGGCGAGGAAGGCGGCATGGATGCGGCGGCGCTCGCCCGGCAGCAGGTCGTCGCGCAGCGCCTCGCCGAGCAGCGCGTGCCGGAACACGTAGTCGTCGGAGCCGCTGCGCCTGAGCACCTTGTGGTCGACGGCCGTGACGAGCGCGGCGTCGAGCTCGTCGTCGGAGAGCCCGGCCGCGGCGGCCAGGGCGGCGAAGCCCTCGCGACCGTCGGTGACCGACGCTGCGCGCACCAGGCGGCGGGCCGGCTCGTCGAGCCGGTCGAGCCGCACCAGCAGCAGGTCGCTGAGCGTCTCGGGCAGCGACGACCGGTGGTCGTCGAGCCCGGCGTCGAGCAGCTCTTCGACGAAGAAGGCGTTTCCGCCGGCGCGCTGCACGACCGCGCGGAGCGCCTCGGCCGGCAGCTCGTGCTCAGCGCGCACCCGGGCGAGGTCGACGACGTCGGCATCGGCGAGCGGCTCGAGCTCGAGACGGCGCACACGGGGCAGCCGCACCCACTCGGCCAGCGCCTCGCGCAGCGGGTGGCGACGGTGCAGGTCGTCGGCCCGGTAGCTGACGACGACGTGCACCGCGCCGGTGAAGCCCTGGGCCAGCACGTAGCGGATCAGGTGGCGCGTCGACGCGTCGGCCCAGTGCGCGTCCTCGATGACCAGCAGCACCGGACGGTCGGCGGACAACGAGTCGAGCGCCGCGACCACCGATGCGAACAGCTCAGCCCGCTCGACACCCGGACCCGGTGCCGCGGACGGCCAGGGCAGCAGCGGCCCGAGCGCCGGGAACCGCTCGGCCAGGACGTCGCGCTCGTCGTCGGACAGGCTCGAGAACGCCTCGGCGAAGGGTTGGTACGGCAGGGCGCTGTCGCCGAGGTCGAGGCAGTGGCCGGCCATGACCCGGTGCCCCGCCGTGCGGGCGGAGGCGCTGAGCTCGCGCAGCAGACGGGTCTTGCCGATGCCGGCATCGCCCCCCAGCAGCACGACGTCGCGGGCCTCGGGCGCGGTGACCCCGGCCAGCCCCAGCAGCTGGTAGAGCTCGTCGTCGCGCCCGACGAGTCGCGTCGACGGTGCCCGGTGGTTGCCCATGGCGTCCATCATGGCCGACGCCTCGGACGGTGCTGGCACCGTCGTCACGCGTGGACGGCCCGGCCCGTCGCCCACGCCGCCAGACGCAGGACGATGCCGCGGCGGCCGCGGCGTCGACGGGCCCCGAGGGCCGGGGCGCGGGCCGCCTGGGCGGCGCGTGCCTCGGCCAGGCGACGACTGGTCTCGAGCGTCACGAACGACAGCGGATCGATGATCATGACCCCACGGTCGTGGCCTGAGGTGGCGCGCCACATCGGCCGATCCACCTAGATGTCGCAGGCCCTACCTCAGACGCCGAGCGCAGCCAGCCACTCGTCGAACGTCCGGCGACCGTGGTCGGCGCCGGCCCCGGTCAGGAGGGAGCCGTCGCGCATCGCCCTGCCGAACGCGCCCGGGAGGGGAACCTGCACGACGGGTCCCCGCGACCCGATGCGTCGCGCATAGGCCCGCACCATGTCGACCATCCGCTTCTCCTGCGGACCGCCGAGGTCTGCCACGCGTCCCGAGGGACCCGCCTCGACCAGCTCGACGAGCCGCTCGGCCACCTCGCGCGCCGCGACCGGCTGAGAGCGCATCCGCGGCACCAGGGTGACCGGCCCGACGGTGACGCCGCCGTGGATCTGCTGCGCGAACTCGTGGAACTGGGTCGCTCGCAGGATCGTCCACGGGATGACGCCCTCGGCGACCAGACGCTCCTGCAGCACCTTGCCGGCGTAGTAGGCCTCGGGCGCCGCGTCGATGCCGACGATCGACAGCGCGACGTGGTGGCCGACGGACGCTCGCTGCTCGGCCTCGAGCAAGCCGCGGGTGACCGAGGCGAAGAACTCCTCGGACGCCGCGGAGTCGCGGGTCTGCACCGAGGCGACGTCCACGACCGCGTCGGCCCCACGGACGCCTGCGGCCACTCCCTCGCCCGAGACGAGGTCGACGCCCTCCGACCGGCTCAGCACCACCGTCTCGTGCCCGCGCTCGCGGGCCACCTCGACGACGTGACGGCCGACCGTGCCGGTCCCACCGGCCACCGCGATCCTCATGGAAGTCTCCTGTTCCGTGGGCGCTCCCTGCGCCCTCACCCTCCTGACGACACAGCCGCCCGAGACGTGATCACGACCAGAGGCGCAGCTTGTCGGGGTTCATGACGAGCCACAGCTCGGATGCCCGGCCGTCGACGACCTCGACCGACGCGACGCCCACCAAGGCGCTGCTGTCGCGCAGCACCACGCCCGGTCGTCCGCTGACCTCGGCCGGCTCGAGCACCAGCCCCGGACGCTTCGCGAGGATGCCGGCCAGGAACCGCAGCACACGGTCGGCACCGCGCACCGGTCGGCGGGCCGCGCTGACCCGGCCGCCACCGTCGCTGACGGCCACCACGTCGTCGGCGAGCAGCGCGGCGAGGCTCGCGACGTCACCGGTCCGGCAGGCCAGCACCAACGCGTCGACCAGGCGCCGGTGCTCGGCGGCCGGCGAGGCTCGCCGTCGCCGCGCGGCCACGTCACGACGGGCGCTCGCGGCCAGCTGGCGAGCCGCCTCGGGCGTGCTGCCAGTGACCTCGGCGACCTCGGCGAAGGGCACCGCGAAGACGTCGTGCAGCACATAGCTGACCCGCGCGGCCGGGGTGAGGGCGTCGAGCACGACCTGCACCGCGGTGTGGACCGACTCGTCCCACACCGCCTGCTCGGGCGGGTCGAGGACGAGGGCCGACCCGGCCACCGCGTCGTGGGGCAGCGGCTCGGGCAACCACTCCCCCACGTACGCCTCGCGGCGGTGGCGCGCCGAGCCCAGCACGTCGAGGCACACGCGCGAGACGACGGTCGTGAGCCACGCGAGCGGGACGTCGACGGCGTCCCGCTCGGCCTGGCTGAGTCGGTACCAGCGCAGCAGCGCCTCCTGCACGGCGTCCTCGGCATCGGCCGACGAGCCGAGCACCCTGACCGCGACGCCCAGCAGACGTCGCCGCACCTGGGCGTCGGCCGCCACGTCGGCGGGATCCTGCAGGATCACCCCCGCACCCTACGGCCCCCCGGGCCGAGCGAGCGCAGCGAGCGACGACAGGGTCCCAACCATGGGCCGAGCGAGCGCAGCGAGCGACGGCAGGCGCCCGGGCGAAGCCCGGCCGCCTGCGAGGCACGAGCAGCGGGAGGCCCGAGGCACGAGGGCCGCGGCCTACTTCAGCGTCTGCTTGCCGCCGTGCAGCAGCGTCATCAGCTGGGCGACGCGGCCGTCCTCCTTGGCCGTGCGCTCGAACGACGTCAGCATCATGACGGGCTTGAACTTCTGCCGGGTGATGGCCTTGGCGTAGGTGAACTCCTTGAGCCCGTCGGGGCCGTGGATGCGTCCGAAGCCCGACTGGCCCACGCCGCCGAACGGGAGCGTCGGCACGCCGGCGAAGGCGATGACGGAGTTGACCGACGTCATGCCCGAGCGGATGCGGCGGGCGATCTGCATGCCCTGCTTCTTGGAGAACACCGCACCGGCGAGGCCGTACGACGTCGCGTTGGTCAGCTCGACCGCCTCGTCCATGCTCGAGACCGGGTTGATCGCGAGCGTCGGGCCGAAGGTCTCCTCGGTGATCTCGGTCGAGGTCTCGGGCACGTGGGTCAGGATCGTGGGCTGCACGAACCGCTCGCCGACGGCGTCCGATCCGCCGAGCGCGACGTGGGCACCCTTCTCGATGGCGTCGTCGATGTGGCTCTGGATGATCTTCAGCTGCGACGGCATCGTGATGGGGCCGATCTTGGCTCCCTCGTCGGCGCCGGCCCGCAGGCCCTTCGCCTGATCGAGGATCTCGATCATGAACGAGTCGAAGACCTTCTCGTGGACGTAGACGCGCTCGGTGCCGATGCAGGTCTGACCGGCGTTGGACATGCCTCCCCACAGGGCGGCCTCGGCGGCCTTGGCGATGTCGGCGTCCTCGTCGACGATCAGCGAGTCCTTGCCGCCGGCCTCGATGATGACGGGCGTCAGGTTCTCGGCGCAGGCGGCCATGACCTTCTTGCCGGTGGCTCCCGACCCCGTGAACGCGAGCTTGTCGACGGCAGCGGTGCACAGCGCGTTGCCCGTCTCGCCGAGGCCCGTGACGACCTGCAGCACCGGACGTCCGTGGACGACCTCGGTGAAGGTGTCGGCGAGCCACTGGCCGACGCCTGGCGTGTACTCGCTGGGCTTGAACACCACGGTGTTGCCGGCGGCGAGGGCGTAGGCGATCGAGCCCATGGGCGTGAAGACCGGGTAGTTCCAGGGTCCGATGACGCCGACGACGCCGAGCGGCTTGTACTCGACGGTCGAGGCCTGGTTGGCCATCAGCAGGCCCGACTTGACCTTGCTCGGTCCGAGCACCTTCTTGGCGTTCTTGGCCGCCCACGCGACGTGGTCGATCGCCAGGATGATCTCGAGCTGGGCGTCGCCGTGCGGCTTGCCGTTCTCACGGTGCGACAGGTCGGCCAGCTGGGCGATGCGGCGGGTGATGACGCTGCGCCACGTCAGCAGGTGCTCGGCGCGCTCGTCGAAGCTCAGCGAGCCCCACCAGGCGGCCGCCTCGCGCGCGCGGGCCACGGCGGCGTCGACCTCGGCCTTGGACCTGACGGCGTGCGTGCCGACGAGGTCGCCGTTGGCGGGGTTGAAGGAGTCGAACGTCTCGACCGGCGCATCCGTGGCGGCGGTCGGCTCCAGCGTTGCGGTCATCGCTTCTCCTGATGTTGATGGGCACTGGGAACTGCATGGCAATGGCTTCTAGGCGGCACGGCCCTAGGTGGCCTTGATGAGGTCGGCGCACTTCTCGCCGATCATGATGGTGGGGGCGTTGGTGTTGCCGCGGGGCACGCGCGGCATGACGGACGCGTCGGCGACCCGCAGGCCCTCGACGCCGTGGACCTTGAGCTGCGGATCGACGACGCTGCCCTCGATCGTGCCCATCGCGCAGGTGCCGACCGGGTGGTAGAGCGTCTGCCCGAGCTGACCGATGGTCTCGATGATCTCGTCGTCGGTGGGCTCGGCCGAGGCTGGCATCCACGGCTCGTCGAGGTAGCGGGCGATGGGTCCCTCGCGCAGGATGGCCAGGGCTCGGCGGTAGCCGCCGACCATCGCGTCGAGGTCGGTCCGGTCGTCGAAGTAGCCGGGATCGATCGCGGGGTGCCAGGTGGGATCGGCCGAGCGCAGCGTGATGCTGCCCTTGCTCTGGACGTTGACCAGCGTGACCGCCGTCGTGAGGGCGCGCCGCGTGGGCTCGTGCATGCCGTTGTCGTAGAAGCCGGTGGGCGCCACGTGCAGCTGGATGTCGGGCAGCTCGAGGTCGTCGCGCGAGCTGAAGAACGCCCCCGTCTCGGCCACGTTGGAGCCCAGCGGGCCCTTGCCGGTGGCACGCCACTTGACCAGGTTGCCGAGGCCCAGCATCTCGGCGATGTCGGTGGTGTCCTTGGTGTAGCTGAGCACGCCCGAGACCGGGTGGTCCTGCAGGTTCTGCCCGACCCCGGAGGACTCGACGGCCACGTCGATGCCCATCTCGCGCAGGTGGGAGCCCGGTCCGATGCCCGAGAGCATGAGCAGCTGGGGGCTGTTGATGCTGCCGCCGCTCAGCACGACCTCGGCCTCGACCCGCACCTCGAACGACTCGCCGCCGCGCGTGTAGGCGACGCCCACCGCGCGGGAGCCCTCGAGCAGGATGCGCGTCACGAACGCCTCGGTGAGCACCGTCAGGTTGGGGCGGTTCTCGGCCGGGTGGATGTAGGCGTCGGCGACCGACCAGCGGCGACCGTTCTTGCACGTGACCTGGTAGAGGCCGATGCCCTCCTGGCCGGCCCCGTTGAAGTCGGGATTGCGCTTGAGCCCGGCCGAGACGCCCGCCTCGATGAACGCGGTGCTGAGCTCGTGGTCGTAGCGACGGTCCTCGACGTGGAGGGGACCGTCGGTGCCGTGGAACGGATCACCCAGCCGGGTGTTGCCCTCGGCGCGCTTGAAGTAGGGCAGGACGTCGTCGAAGCCCCAGCCGGTGGCGCCGTGGGCGTCGCGCCACTCGTCGTAGTCGGCGTGGTTGCCGCGGATGTAGATCATCGCGTTCATCGACGAGCAGCCACCGAGGGCCTTCATGCGGGGCCAGTAGGCGCGGCGTCCGGCGAGGTGCTTCTGGTGGGTCGTCTCGTAGTTCCAGTCCCACTTGGTCTTGAACAGGGTCGAGAAGCCCAGCGGCATGTGGATCATCTCGTCGTCGTCCTGCGGGCCGGCCTCGAGCAGGAGCACGCTGACCTGAGGGTCCTCGGTGAGGCGCGCGGCGACGACCCCTCCTGCGCTGCCCGAGCCGATGACGACGTAGTCGAAGGTCTCATGGGCCATGTTGTGCCTCTTCCCGCGGTGACGTGGGCCACAAACCTACTGCGAGTATGTCCGTGACACAACAGGTGTCACGGATGCAGGACGGCCCGGACTTCTGCGGCGATGCGCGCGTCCAGGTCGCGACGGCCTGTCCGGTCGACGGGCACCTCGAGCACGCGGATGCCGGCGACGTCCTCAGCGAGCGCGGCGGCGAGATCGGAGGCCGGCACGACGCGGTGGGCGATGCCGTAGCCGGCGCACAGACGGCCGATGTCGGCGCCCGTCGGCGTCGCGAAGACCCGCTCGAACGCGGCCTCGTAGTCGGGCGCCCCCTGCTCGAGCGTCGTGAAGATGCTGCCGCCGTCGTCGGAGGCCACGACGACGGTCAGGTCGGGGCGTGGCTCGCCGGGACCGATCAGGAGGCCGTTGCTGCCGTGCAGGAACGTCAGGTCGCCGACGTACGCGATCGACCGGCTCGACGGACGTCCGAGGGCCGCGCCGATGGCCGACGACAGCACGCCGTCGATGCCGGCGAGGCCACGGTTGGCGATGATCAGACGCTTCTCGCCCGCCGGGTAGGGACGAGCGACGAGGTCGAGATCGCGCACGGGGCTCGACGAGCCGACGAACAGCAGGCCGCCCGGGGGCACGGCGGCGTTGACCGCTCGTGCCACCTCGTACGGCGTGCCGGGCACGAGGCGGTCGATCGCGGCGGTCGCCAGCGCGTCGGCGGCCGACCAGGCGTCGAGCCACGCGCCGTCGTCGGCGCCGTCGACCTCGACGCTGTCGACGAAGGTCACGTTGGGCCCGGCCGGCACCGGGAAGGTCGCCTGCGTGCCGACGTGGACGATGGGGATGTCGGTGCGCGCCAGCAGACGCGTGACCGGACGCGTGAGGGTCGCGTGGCCGAGGCTGACGACCCGCTCGATCTGCTCGGCGAGCGGCGAGTGGGCCAGCAGCTGCCGGTAGGCGACGAGGGCCTGGCCGTTGCGCGAGCCCGAGCTCGGCTCGGCCAGCAGCGGCCAGCGGGCGTCGCGGGCCACGATGCGCGCCGGCTGCCGGGCGTCGTCGCCGGCCACCACCACGGTACGGGGACCGAGGGCGAGGGACGCGGTCGCGCCGGTCTCGAACCTGAGGCCGCCGGTGCCGGTGCCGTGGGCTCCGCCCAGGTCCCACTCGATGGACTCGAGCAGGGGCTCGTCGAGCTCGAGGTTGAGGTGCACCGGACCGCCGTGCCCCACCAGCCCCACGAGGCCCTTGACCCGGTCCGTGAAGGGGACGCCAGGGAAGATCTCGCGCTGGTCGGTCGTTTGGTTGGCACCGGTGCCGCGCAGGCGTCCCGGGCGGTCGGCGGTGACCGCCAGCAGGTCGATGCCGGAGTGGAGCGCTTCCAGCATCGCGGGGTGCAGGTTGGCCACTGCGGTGCCGGACGTCGTGACCACCGGGACGAGCCGGCGCGCGGACTTCGCCAGTCCGAGCGCCAGGAAGGCCGCCTCGCGCTCGTCGACCCGGACGTGCAGCCGGACGAGGCCCTGCTCGTCGGCGGCGGCGAGCGCCAGCGCCAGAGGTCCGGACCGTGAGCCGGGGGCGAGGACAGCATCGGTGACCCCTCGCATGCGCAGCTGCAGTACGAGGCGCCGCGCTACGCCCACACTGGTCTGCTCGCTCATGACAGCACCGCCCGGACGGCGGACAGGCGAGCCTGCCAGCGGGCGTCCGTCTCGCCGTCGGCGGCCACGCGGTCGTAGGCGGCCAGGTCGAGCGCCTGCCGTCCGACGGGCAGCGAGCCGCCGACCGGCACGAGCGGCGACGCGACGACGTCCCCGTCGAGCAGCGAGGTCGTGGCCAGCCCGCACGCGTACGGCAGCTCGGGCAGGGCCGCGGCGAGCGCCAGGCCCGCGGCGAGGCCGACCGACGTGTCGACCGCGCTGGAGACGACGACCGGCAGCCCGATCTGCTCGGCGATGCGCAGGCACGCGTGCACCCCGCCCAGGGGCGCGACCTTGAGGACGGCGATGTCGGCGGCCTCGAGCTCGACGACGCGGAACGGGTCGGCGGCGCGACGGATCGACTCGTCGGCGGCGATGGGCACCCCGACGCGGCGACGCACCGCGGCGAGCTGCTCGACCGAGGCGCACGGCTGCTCGACGTACTCGAGCCCGTGCGCGGCGAGGTTGAGTGCGGCGATCGCGCTGACCGCCTGGTCGACCGTCCACGCCCCGTTGGCGTCGACCCGCACCCGTCCGCGCGGGCCGATGGCGTCGCGCACCGCCTCGACGCGCTCGATGTCGTCGGCGAGCGTCTGCCCCTTCTCGGCGACCTTGACCTTGGCCGTGCCGCAGCCGCTGCGGCGGACGATCGCGGCCGCCTGCTCGGCGCCCACCGCGGGCACCGTGCAGTTGACGGGCACCCGGTCGCGCAAGGGAGCGGGCCACTCGCGCTCGGCCGACTCGATCGCCGCGGCCAGCCACGGCGCGCTCTCGCGAGCGTCGTAGTCGAGGAAGGGGCTGAACTCGGCCCAGCCGGCGGGGCCCTCGATCAGCATCCCCTCGCGTCGCGTGATGCCGCGGAACGTCGTCGGCATCGGGATCGAGAAGGTACGCGGCTGCACGAGTGGCAACTTACCGGCACCGACCTACGTTGGAGACATGACTCGAATCGCCATCGTCGGAGGCCACGGCAAGATCGCCCGCCTCCTCATCCCCGTCCTGGTCGACGCCGGCCACCAGCCCGTCGCGCTCGTCCGCAACCCCGACCACACCGCCGAGCTGCAGGACCTCGGAGCCGAGGTCGTCCTGCTCGACATCGAGGCGTCCGACGACGCCGACTTCGCCCAGGCCTTCACCGGTGCCGGGGCCGTGGTGTTCGCCGCCGGCGGGGGCGGCGACGGCAACGTCGAGCGCAAGAAGACCGTCGACCTGGGCGGATCGCTCAAGTCGATCGCCGGAGCCACCGCGGCCGGTGTCAGCCGCTTCGTGCAGATCTCGGCGATCAGCGTCGACGAGCCGCTGGGCGACGACGTCGAGGACTCGTGGAAGGCCTACGTCGAGGCCAAGCGCGAGGCCGACGTCGTCCTGCGCGCCAGCGACCTCGACTGGACGATCATCCGTCCGGGCGGCCTCACCGACGATCCGGGCACCGGCTCGGTGACGCTGGCCGAGAAGGTCGACCGCGGACAGATCCCGCGTGCCGACGTCGCCGCCGTCATCGCGGCGGTCCTCGAGGACCCGGCGACCCACCGCCAGCAGTGGGAGGTCGTCAGCGGCCCCACACCCATCGTCGACGCCATCGCCGCAGCGGTGAGCTAGCGACCCGTCACCCGCCGAGGCGGTGACCTGGCGACCCATCCCGGACGTCGACACGACGCCGGGTCACCGCCCCGCGGTGGGACAGGTCGCCAGGTCACCGCCCTCGGAGGGTCTGGCGATCGATCTTGCCACCGGGCAGCAGGGGCAGCTCGTCGACGAGCCTGACCTCGCGGGGGGCCCAGGTCCGTGCGAGTCCGGACGCCTCGACGCCGTCGCGCACCGCCTCGAGCCGCAGCGCATCGAGGCACACCGCGTCGGCCGGCACGACGAAGGCGACGACCCGCGAGCCCCACTCGTCATCGGGCACCCCGAGCGCGATCGCGTCGCGGACGCCGTCGAGGCCTCGCAGGGCCGCCGTCACCGCGGGCAGCGCGATGTTGACGCCGCCGCTGATGACCACGTCGTCGGAGCGGCCCGTGACCCGCAGGCGTCCGGACGCGTCGATCTCGCCGAGGTCGGCCGTCGCGAACCAGCCGTCGCGCAGCACCCGCCGGGTCGCCTCCGCATCGGCGTAGCCGTCGAACAGCACGGGCCCCGCGACGTGCACCTGGCCCGCGTCGTCGATGCGCACCCGCACGCCGTCGAGCGGCACCCCGTCGTAGACGCAGCCGCCGCTGGTCTCGCTCATGCCGTACGTGCGCACCACCCGCACGCCGTCGAGCGCCGCCAGCAGCTCGGGCGACACCGCGGCCCCGCCGATCAGCAGCGCGTCGAGGCTGCGCAGCACGTCGACGTCCCCGGACTCGACGATCCGGTGCACCTGGGTCGGCACCAGGGACGCATACCGCCGGTCGCCACCGATCGCGGCCACGGCCGCCGCCAGGTCGTCGTGCTCGTCGGCCAGCACGGGCTCCACCCCTGCCAGCACCGAGCGCACCAGCACCTGCAGACCCCCCACACCGGTCACCGGCATGGCCAGCAGCCATCCGCCGGAACCACCCAGCCGGTCGAGGGACGCCCGGGCCGAGGCCGTCACCGCGGCGTGCGACAGCACGACGTCCTTCGGCTCGCCGGTGCTGCCCGACGTCCGGATGACCAGCGGATCACCCCCGGACGTCACCCAGTCGCGCACCAGCGCGTGCACCGCGCGGGCCGGCCCCGCGACGGGTCGCAGCGATGCGGTCACGAGGGCTCGCCGGGCAGGGCCGGCAGCGGGAGCGGTCGCTTGAAGTAGATCCACGGGAACCAGGTCGAGCCGATCCGGTCCCAGCCGTCCGCCTCGAGATCTCGCGCTCGCCGGCTGCCCACCACGGCGCGCTTGTGCTCCCACTGGGTCTCGGAGCGCTCGACGTCGTGGAACAGGGGCCCGAACCCGATCGAGTGCCAGCCGTGCCGCCCCCACAGCTCGAGCTGCTCCATCTCGTTGAAGGCCGTCAGGCCGACGAGCTGGCGGTGCTCCTCGGTGCCGGGCGTGACGGACGCCTTGTGCCCGAACCGCTGCTGCGCGGCCTGACGTGTCATCCCCAGCGCCGAGCCGATCGCCTCCCAGCTCGACCCGGCCGCACGGGCCGACGTCACGGCGGAGCGCAGGAGCCGGTTGGTCTCGTCGTGCGCACGCCGGGTCAGCATGACGAGGTCGAGGTGGGCGGCGGGCTCGGTGTCGAGCCGGCGCTCCAGCGACGGGTCGAGCCGGGCGATGGCTCGCGCGATCAGGTCCGAGAACTCAGCGTCGTCGATGCTCATGACGTCAACGCTAGCTTGACGCTCAAGCGCCGTCAACCTGAAATTGACAGCGAGTCAGGTGGCAGACTTGCGGCCCATGACCACTTCGCTCTCGCCCGCCCAGCTCTGGATCGCCGGCGCACGGCCACGGACGCTCCCCGCCGCCGTCGCCCCGGTCATGGCCGGCACGGGCGCGGCGGCCTACGCCGACGCCGTCGTGTGGTGGAAGGCACTGCTGGCCCTTGGCGTCTCACTGGCCCTGCAGGTCGGCGTCAACTACGCCAACGACTACTCCGACGGCATCAAGGGCACCGACGACGACCGTGTCGGGCCCCTCCGCCTGGTCGGCTCCGGCCTGGTGCCGGCCCGGTCGGTCAAGCTCGCCGCGCTCGGCTTCCTCGGGCTCGGCGCCGTGTTCGGCCTGGCGCTCGCGGCGACGACCACGTGGTGGCTGCTGCTGGTCGGCGTCGCCGCCCTGGGTGCTGCCTGGACCTACACCGGCGGGCCGTCGCCCTACGGCTACCGGGCGCTCGGCGAGGTCAGCGTGTTCGTGTTCTTCGGCCTCGTCGCGGTGCTCGGCACGGCGTACGTGCAGATCGAGGACGTCACGGACGTCTCCGTCGCGGCCGCCGTCGGTGTCGGGGCGCTCGCCTGCGGCATCCTCGTCGCCAACAACCTGCGCGACATCCCCACCGACTCGGTCACCGGCAAGAAGACCCTCGCCGTCGTCCTCGGCGACGCGGGCACCCGCCGGCTCTACGGGCTCCTCGGTTTCGTCGCGATCGCGATGCTGGTGTGGGCGGCCTTCTCCACCCCGTGGGCCCTCCTCGGCCTGCTCTGCCTGCCGCTGCTGGGGCGGGGCGCTTCCGTCGTGGCCTCGGGCGCCAAGGGCATGGCCCTGATCCCCGTCCTGCGCGACACCGGCCTGGCCGAGCTCGTGTACGCCGCAGGGCTCGCGATCGGCCTGGCGATCGGCGCCTGACGTGCTCCGGGTCGCCGTCGTCTCCGACACCCACGCCCCGCGCTTCTGGAAGTCCATGCCTCCCGCGGTCGCCGAGCAGCTCGACGGCGTCGACGTCATCCTGCACGCCGGCGACGTCTGCCTGCCGTCGGTGCTCGACGAGCTGGCGACATTCGCCCCCGTGCACGTCGTGGCCGGCAACAACGACGGCCCCGAGGTCGAGGCGTGGGGCGCCCCGCCGACGCTCGAGATCGTCCTCGACGGCCTGCGCGTCGCGATGATCCACGACAGCGGCGCCAAGGACGGGCGTGCGCGCCGCATGCGCCGCCGGTTCCCCGACGCCGACCTCGTCGTCTTCGGGCACTCGCACATCCCGTGGGACACCGAGCACGACGGGCAGCGCCTGTTCAACCCCGGCTCCCCCACCGACAAGCGCCGTCAGCCCCGCGGCACGATGGGCCAGCTGGTCATCGACGACGGCCGCCTCGTCTCGGCCACCATCGTCGCGGTCACCCCGTGAGGGTGAACCGCGTCAGACCGGGGGCAGGACGCCCGTGGCCGAGAACTCCGTGAGCGCCTCGGCGTACGGCGTGATGTCGATGCCCTTCTCGGCCAGCCACGCGTCGTCGTAGTAGGTGTGCTCGTAGCGCTCGCCGCCGTCGCACAGCAGCGTGACGACGCTGCCCTGCTCGCCCGCCTGGCGCATGTCGCCGATCAGCGCCAGGGACGCCCACACGTTGGTGCCGGTCGAGCCACCCACCGGACGTCCGAGGATGCCCGAGACCCACCGCATCGTGGCGATCGAGGCCGCATCGGGCACCTGGAGCATGTCGTCGATGACGCCGCCCACGAACGACGGTTCGACCCTCATGCGTCCGATGCCCTCGATGCGGGACGGGCTGCCGGTCGTGACGTCGGAGCGATCGGTCTGCCAGCCCCCGAAGAAGGCCGAGTTCTCAGGATCGGCCACGGCGATGCGGGTGTCGAAGCGCCGGTAGCGCACGAAGCGTCCGATCGTGGCCGACGTGCCACCGGTGCCGGCGCTGACCACGATCCACGTGGGGCAGGGGTGCGGCTCGGCCGACATCTGCTCGAAGATCGACTCGGCGATGTTGTTGTTGCCGCGCCAGTCGGTGGCCCGCTCGGCGTACGTGAACTGGTCCATGTAGTGGCCGCCGGTCTCGTCGGCGAGCCGGCGCGCGACGTCGTAGACGGTGCCGGGGTCGTCGACGAGGTGGCAGCGACCGCCGTAGAACTCGATCAGCGCGATCTTCTCGCGACTCGTCGTGGCCGGCATGACCGCGACGAACGGCAGCCCGATCAGCCGCGCGAAGTAGGCCTCGCTGACCGCGGTCGAGCCGCTGGACGCCTCGATGACGGTCGAGCCCGGCCCGATCCAGCCGTTGCACAGCGCGTAGAGGAACAGCGATCGCGCCAGGCGGTGCTTGAGGCTGCCGGTCGGGTGGACCGACTCATCCTTGAGGTACAGGTCGATGCCCGGCACCGGGATCGGCAGGACGTGCAGGTGCGTGTCGGCGCTGCGGTTGGCATCGGCGTCGACGCGCCGGATGGCCTCGGCGATCCAGGCGCGACTCTCAGTCGATGTCTTCGGCACGACGGGACTCCTCGATGCGATCCGTCATGCGGGTGGCCCGCTGGTGGACGTCCTGCGCGAGCCGGTCGCGCAGCCCCGCGAGCAGGAACACCGAGATGACCGACGACACGACGAGCGCGATGAGCAGGACCCAGATGTTGGCCACCGTCGTCGACTCGAGCCAGATCTGCGACAGCAGCCAGATCACGACGAAGCACGCCGCGAAGACGGCCAGGCGTGCCAGCGTGTAGGTCCAGAAAGCCTTCATGCCGCCACCCTAATCGGTCGCACCAGATCGCCGGCCGTCCGGTTGTGACGTGCCGGATAGGTTGGGGCCCATGGGAAAGGCGCTGTTGATCGTCATCGGGGTGGTGCTGCTCGTGTACGCCATCTTCGACCTGTTGGCGACCCCCAAGGAGCAGGTCCGGGCGCTGCCGAAGATCGTCTGGTTCGTCCTGCTGTTCGTCCCCTACGTCGGCGCCCTGCTCTGGATCTTCATGGGCCACGCGCGCCAGGCACCGCCACCGCGTCAGCGCGGCGCCGGGGGCTGGCCGCCGCCCGGGCCACGAGGCCCCGACGACGATCCCGACTACCTGCGCGGTCTCTGAACCGAGGCGCGAGCGGGCGACCGCCGCCGCGGCTCAGTCGTCCCAGCGGAACAGCCGGCTCGCGATGGCCGTGACGACCACCGCGAAGCCCAGCAGCACCAGCATCGGGACGATCGCGGACGACGGGCCCTCGCCGCGCACCATGGTGTCGAGCATCCCGTCGTTGAGGTGCTTGAGCGGCAGCACCTTGCTGATGGCCGTGACGTAGCCCGGGGCCCCGTCGAGCGGGAAGAACGAGCCCGACAGGAACGCCATCGGCAGCACCACGAAGTTGGCGATGCCCACCGCGGCCTCCTCGCTCTTGGCCACGGCGCCCGCCAGCAGGCCGATCGCCATGAACGCGAGGGTGCCGCACACCAGCAGCGGGATGATCATGGGCCACGAGCCCGTCAGGCGCAGGCCGAACAGCCCGATGCCGACGCCGAGGAAGATCGCGGCCTGCACGATCGCGATCGCGATCGACACCGCGACCCTGGCCAGCACGACCGAGCGCGTGGGGATCGGCGCGAGCCGCAGACGTCGCAGCAGCCCGTTGCGGCGCCACACCACGAGGTTGGTCGCGGCGCCGAACGTGGCGCCCGACGCGATCGCCCAGCCCATCAGGCCCGGCGTGTAGTACTGGATGGACTTCAACGAGTCGTCCTCGACGCGGTCGGTCGTCAGCGTGAACCGCGGCGCCTCGCCGGTCTGGGCGAGGTTGACCGACTGGACGATCGACTGGAAGGTGCCCTGCACCGTCGCGGCCTTGACCTGGTCGGCCTGCGAGTAGCGAACGACGAGCCGGTCGCCGTCCTGGCTGATGACGGCGTCGGCGTCGCCCTTGCGGACCTTCTGGACGGCGTCCTTCTCGTCGGACGACCTGGTGATGTCGAGACTCTCGTCGAGATAGGCCTTGACCTCCTTGGGCGCCTCGTCGAGCACCGGCACCGAGCCGACCTGGATGACGTCGGTGCGCGACGCCCCCTGGTCGGTGAAGATGCCACCGAACAGCACCAGGAACATCAGCGGGAAGATCACGGCGAAGAAGAAGGCCATCTTGTCGCGGAAGAAGCCCTTGAGCATCGCGCGGGCCAGGCTCGTGAACGGCTTCATGCCCGGTACTCCCGCCCGGTCAGCTCGAGGAAGACGTCCTCGAGCGAGGCGCCCTTGACGCTGAGGCCGTCGAGGGCGTCGCGCTGGGCGAGGGCGGTCAGGACGCGCGAGGGCTCGCGCGTGGTGATCGTGGTGCCTTGGTCGTCGGCGGTCACGGGGTCGCCGCCGGCGATCGCTCGGGCGTCGTCGACCGACAGCGTGCCGGGCGCCAGGCTGATGCGCACGGGGGCGTCGAGTCCTCGCACCAGTGCCGCCGGGGTGTCGAGCTCGAGGATGCGTCCGGCGTCCATGATCGCCACACGGTCGCACAGCACCTCGGCCTCGTCCATGTGGTGCGTCGTCAGCACGACGGTGCGGCCGGACGCGTTGATCGTGCGCAGGACGTCCCAGAGGTTGCGCCGGGCCTGCGGGTCGAGGGCTGCGGTGGGCTCGTCGAGGAAGACGACCTCGGGGTCGTGGATCAGGGCGCACGCGATCGAGAGCCGCTGCTTCTGGCCACCCGACAGGTCTTCGGTGCGGACGCCGGCCTTGTCGACCAGGCCGACCTGCTCGAGCATCTCGTCGGTGCGCCCGGCCGCGACGCCGTAGAGGGCGCCGAACGTGTCGAGCTGCTCGCGGGCCGTCAGCCGCTCGAAGAACGACGACGACTGCAGCTGGACGCCCATGCGCCGCTGCAGCGCCGGCTCGCGTCGCCACGGCTCGTGGTCGTCGATGCGCACGCTGCCCGACTGCGGCTTGCGGAGGCCCTCGATCATCTCGAGCGTCGTGGTCTTGCCGGCGCCGTTGGGGCCCAGGAGGCCGAAGAACTCGCCGGGTGCCACGGTGAAGCTGACGTCGTCGACGGCGCGCACGTCGCCGTACGTCATGACGAGCCCCTCGACCCGGATCTCGACTCCCACGAGACGAAACCCTAGCCGGGCGCCAACACCCTGTGGGGACGTCATCACGACTGTGGCGTCGCGTCCACGCATGTGATGACGTCCCGGCTCGTTCCCCGGGACGTCATCACGATCGACGTGATCTACGTACTCATGTGATGACGTCCCAATGGCACCCATGGGCCGAGCGAGCGCAGCGAGCGAGGCGGGCGCCCGGGCGAAGCCCGGCAGCCGTGAGGAACGAACGGCTGGAGCGGCGAGGGACGAGCCGTGCGCCCTACTTGGCGTAGGAGTGCATGCCGCCGACCCACAGGTTGACGCCGACGAAGTTGAACACGAACGTCGCGAAGCCGATGAGGGCCAGGATCGCGGCGGCCTTGCCCTTCCAGCCTGCCGTCGCGCGGGCGTGCAGGTAGCCGGCGTAGACGACCCAGGTGATGAAGGCCCACACCTCCTTGGGGTCCCAGCCCCAGTAGCGGCCCCAGGCGTACTGCGCCCAGATGGGTCCGGCGATCAGGGCGGCGAACGTCCAGATCGGGAACGCGAAGGCATGGACCCGGTAGGCGACCTGGTCGATCTTGGCCGACGAGGGGATGCGCCACAGGAAGCCCCTGCGCTCGTCCTCGGGCGTCGTGCGCTCGGCCCGCGACTTGACGAGGTACAGCACCGACGCCGCGGCGCCCACGAGGAACGCCGAGCCCGAGATCATCGCCCCGAGCACGTGGATGACGAGCCAGTACGAGTGCAGCGCCGGCACCAGGGGGCCGGCGGGCACGTAGACCATCGCCGAGGCGCCCAGCACGACCGTGCCGAAGCCCGTGATGATCGGACCGACCCACTCGATCTCCCACACCCGCACCAGCACGAGGTACGCGATCAGCGCCGCCAGGGTCGCGGCGCAGCCGAACTCGTACATGTTGCCCCACGGGACGCGCTGCGCGGCCAGCCCGCGCGTGGCCACGCCGACGAGCAGCACCAGCGTGGCCAGGGTCGTCAGCGACAGGCCGATGCCGCCGGCCATGTTGCTGCGCTCGGCGGGATCGTCGGCACCGGAGCCGCCCTCGACGGAGCCCGCGTTGACGAGCTCGCGCTCGGGGGCGAGCTTGCGCGCGAACCCCCACTGGGCGACGTACGCCACGAAGGCCAGCGCCAGGACGCCGGTGGCCGACGCCACGGCGTAGTTGGACGCCTGCGCCAACGTCTTCAGGGTCTCTGGGCTCATGCCTTCTCCTCGGTCTCGCCGAGCGCGTCCTTGAACCGCTCGAGGAAGTCATCCAGGTCGGCGGGCAGGTCGTCCCTGGGTACACGATCGAGCACGGCGACGTCCACCACGGTACGTGAGCCGTCCCGACGGGTACGAATCCACGTGCGCCGCGGCTTGACCGACAGCGACACCATGAGACCGATCAGTCCCGCGACGATGCCGAACAGCGGCACCTTGACCAACGGCGCCGAGCCGATCTGGAACCGCGCGAACTGCCGCAGCTCGGTGAACTGGATCGTCCCGCCGCCGGGCAGGTCGGCGGTCATGCCGGGCTGCAGGCTGATGCGGACGTTCTTGTCGCCGTCCTTGTACTGGGTCATCTTCGACTTGTCGAGGATGAACACCGACTGCGACCGGCCGTCGTCGAGGCCGAGGTCGCCGTGCCACACGTTGAGGCCCACCAGGGGGTTGGCCGCGGCCGGGTGCGCCGACGTCGAGAGCTCCTGGCCGCCGCGCGTGACGGCCGTGGGCAGGAAGAACCCCTGGAAGCCGAGCTGCTCGGGCCGCGCCTCGGAGACCTTGATGATGCCGTTGGACGTGTAGGTGGCGTCGGCGGGCAGGAACGGCACGGCGTCGTCGAAGACCACGTCGCCCTGGGCGTCGGTGATCTTGAAGACGGGGGCGTAGCCCTGGCCGAGCAGGTAGACCGACGTGCTGCCGATCGACAACGGGTGGTTGACCGTGATGTCGAAGGGCTTGTCGGCGCCCCCGCGCGTGGAGGAGTAGGTGCCCTGCGCGCGGAACTCGCGGGGCGCGCCGGCCTGCGGGCTGCCGAAGCGCTGGAAGCGCGCCGTGACCTTGTCGAGCGTCAACGAGAACGGCGGCAGGTCGCTGCTCGTGAACAGCGTGCCCGAGCTGAACTCGTCGTACTGCGGCAGCAGGTTGGTGAACTGGCCGCCCTCGTCGGTGACGATGACCGAGCCGCGGTAGCCGAACAGCGTCCCGACCGCGACGCCGATCAGCACGACGACGATGCTGACGTGGAACAGCAGGTTGCCGGCCTCGCGCAGGAAGCCCCTCTCGGCGCTGACCTCGCGCACGACCTCGCCGTCGTCGCCCGCACGGTCGACGACGTCGGTGCGGGCACGCCCCAGCGCCTGGCGGGCCGCCGCCACGACCTCGTCGGGCGATCGGTCGGTCTCGAACGACGTGGACGCCGGCAGCCGCGAGAAGTTGCGCGGCGCCTTGGGCGGACGAGCTCTGACGGCCTTCAGGTAGACGAACGAGCGCGGCAGGATGCAGCCGACGAGCGAGACCATCAGCAGCAGGTAGACGGCGCTGAACCATGGCGTGCTGTAGACCGCGAACATGCCCAGGTTGTCGAGCACCGGCGCGAGCTTGGGGTGGTCGAGGAAGTACGTCTCGACGGCGCGGGCGTCGACGCCGCGCTGCGGGTAGAGCGAGCCGGGCACCGCGGCGATCGCCAGCAGGAGCAGCAGCATCAGCGCCGTGCGCATGGACGTCAGCTGGCGCCAGAACCACCGCGTGAACTCGCGGCGGCCCAGCGCCGGGACGGCGTTGTCGCTCATGCCGACACCTCCGAGGACGAGCAAGGATACGGAGGTGCCGCCATGATCACTGCCTCATGACTCGCTCGCTGGCGCTCGCTCATACCGGTGCCTCGAATCCGCGGACCCACGTCAGCATCTCGTCGACCAGGTCGGTCCACAGCCCCGAGACGAGCAGGACGCCGACGGCGATGAGCACGAGCCCGCCCGTGACCGAGACGGCCCGCTGGTGGCGCTTGAACCACGACACGGCGTGCATGAAACGGCCGAATCCCAGCGCCGCCAGCACGAACGGGATGCCGAGACCCAAGCAGTAGACCAGCGTCAGGAACGCTCCCCGTGACGCTGTCGCGTCATCGGTGGCGACCGACAGCCCCAGCACGGCCGACAGCGTCGGGCCGACGCACGGTGCCCACCCGACACCGAAGAAGAAGCCCAGCAGGGGGGCGGCCGCCAGGCCGATGGCCGGCACGGCATGGACGCGGATGTCGCGCTGCATCAGCGGCACCAGCCCGATGAAGGCCAGGCCCATCACGATGATGAGCACGCCGGCGATGATCGACAGCGTGTCCTGGTGCTCCTCGAGCCGCTGGCCGAAGAAGCCGAACAACGCGCCGCCCAGCACGAATACCGCGCTGAAGCCGAGCACGAACAGCACCGCGCCGGCCAGCAGACGGCCGCGCCGGGCGGTCTCGAGGTCCTGCGCGGCGACGCCCGAGACATAGGACAGGTAGCCGGGCAGCAGCGGCAGCACGCACGGTGAGAAGAACGACACGAGCCCGGCGAGGGCAGCCACCGGCACCGCAAGCAGCAGGTTGCCCGAGTAGGCCGTGTCCTGGAACCAGTCGGTCACGCGGTGCTCTTCTGGACGTCGTCGATCAGGTTGGCCAGCGTCGAGGCCGAGACCTTGTCGAGCACGCGTGCCGCGACGCGTCCCTTGGAGTCGATGATCCAGGTGGTGGGGATGGCGAGCGTGGGCAGGCTGTCGTTGAAGCCGAGCTCGAGCTTGCCGCCCTCGTCCTTGAAGCTGGGGTACGTGATGCCCTTGTTGCGGTTGAACGCGATGGCCGACGAGGGATCCTTCGAGCGGGTCAGCACGCCCACGAACTGCACGCCCTTGTCGGCGTACTGCGTGGCGACCTCGTTGAGCTCGGGCGCCTCGGCGAGGCACGGGGCGCACCAGGGGCCCCACAGGTTGACCACGATGGTCTTGCCGGCGAAGTCGGCGGTCGAGAGCGGACGTCCGTCGAGCCCCTCGCCCTCGAGCACCGGGGCCTTCTCGCGGTCGGCGACGTCGACCGTGGTGATCGACCCGTCGCCCGACACGAAGCCGTTGGTGGTGCCGCGGTTGCCCGCCCCGCTGCACGCGGCGAGCACCGTCAGCGCGAGCAGGACGGCGAGGGTCGAGACGGCGCGGAGGGGGCGATGGGACATGATCAGGCTCCGCCGACGACCTTGCCGCGCAACGGCGCGGGCAGCAGGTCCCCGGCGGGCTCGCTGTAGGTGAACCCCACGAAGTCGTCGCCGTCGAAGGTCAGGCTCGTCAGGCTGGCGAGCGTGCACTGCCGCTTGCGGGGGTCGTGCACGAAGCTCTTCTGCTCGTAGGCACGGCGCGCGATCCACACCGGCAGCTGGTGCGAGACGATGACGGCCTCGTGGCCGCGCGCGGCGTCCCGTGCGTCGGCGACGGCCGCCTGCATGCGCGAGGCGATCTCCTTGTAGGGCTCGCCCCACGACGGACGCAACGGGTTGCGCAGCATCCACCAGTTGCGCGGGTTGGTGAAGGCGCCGTTGCCGACGCCGACGGTCTTGCCCTCGAAGAGGTTGTCGGCCTCGATGACGCGGTCGTCGGTGACGATCGGCACCTCGAGCAGCGTCGAGAGCGGCTCGGCGGTCTGCTGGGCGCGCTCGAGCGGCGAGGCGACCATGTGCACGAT
Organism: Aeromicrobium endophyticum; assembly: GCF_003586285.1. GTDB lineage: Bacteria > Actinomycetota > Actinomycetes > Propionibacteriales > Nocardioidaceae > Aeromicrobium > Aeromicrobium endophyticum. The sequence continues at coordinate 505,411 of NZ_QUBR01000001.1, forward strand.
CTCGTTCTTCGACAGGTGCTCGGCCACGCGGGCCGCCATCTGGTGACCCAGCTCGGACAGCACGAACTTGGGGAGCCGGCCGTAGAGGACGCCCTCGGGGTTGTGGACCTCACCGTGGCGCATCAGGTGCACGATCGTACGTTCGGACATGGTGCCTCTATCTGTTCGGACGGAGCCGGTCTAGCTCGCGGGGACGGCCTGGGCGGCGGCGCGCGCGGCGTTCGGCAGAGCCGCGGCAATTGTAGAGAGTGCCTGGTCGTCGTGGGCAGCCGAGACGAACCAGCACTCGAAGGCGCTGGGCGGCAGGTAGACGCCGGCGTCGAGCATCGCGTGGAAGAAGGGCTTGTAGCGCCACGCCTCCTGCGACTGCGCGCCGGCGAAGTCGGTCACCGGCCCGTCGACGCCCCAGAAGACGCTGAACATGCTGCCGGCGTTCTGCAGCGCGTGGGCGACACCGGCCTCGACGAGCGCCTCGGTGACCATCGACTGCAGCTGCTGCGATGCCGCGTCGAGACGGCCGTACGCCTCGTCGTCGGCGAGCCGCAGGGTCGTGAGGCCCGCCGTCGTCGCGATGGGATTGCCCGACAGCGTGCCTGCTTGGTAGACGGGGCCGGACGGGGCGAGCTGCTCCATGACGTCGCGACGTCCGCCGAAGGCCGCGGCCGGGAAGCCACCGCCCATGACCTTGCCGAACGTGACGAGATCGGGCGCCCAGCCCTCGCGCTGCCCGTCGAGGCCCCAGTGGCCCGACCGCGTGACGCGGAAGCCCGTCATGACCTCGTCGCTGATGAACAGCGCGCCGTGGCGGGCGCACGTCTGCGACAAGAACTCGTTGAACCCGGGCTCGGGCGGGACGACGCCCATGTTGCCGGCCGCCGCCTCGGTGATCAGGCAGGCGATCTGGTCGCCGTGCTCGGCGAAGGCCGCCTCGACCGCCGCCCGGTCGTTGTACGGCAGGACGATCGTGTCGGCGGTGACGTGGGCCGGCACGCCCGGCGTCTCGGGCAGCCCGAGCGTCACGACGCCCGAGCCCGCCTCGGCGAGCAGCGCGTCGACGTGACCGTGGTAGCAGCCGGCGAACTTCACGATCTTGTCGCGGCCGGTGAACCCGCGGGCCAGCCGGATGGCCGACATGGTGGCCTCGGTGCCCGACGAGACCATGCGCACCATCTCGGCGGACGTGCGCGCGACGATCTCCTCGGCGAGCAGCACCTCGGGCTCGCTGGGCGTGCCGAACGACGTGCCGCGGGCAGCGGCCGCACCGACCGCAGAGATGACCTCGGGGTGGGCGTGGCCCAGCAGCATCGGGCCCCACGAGCCCACGAGATCGACGTAGCGACGCCCGTCGACGTCGGTGAGCCAGGCGCCTTCGCCGGACGCCATGAAGATCGGCGTGCCACCGACGGCCCGGAAGGCCCGCACGGGCGAGTTGACCCCGCCGGGCGAGACGGCACGGGCGCGCTCGAAGAGATGCTGCGAAGCAGGAGAGGACGTCACGGCTCCATTGTCCCGCGCCGCCCAACCGGGCCCGACGGCGGCGTCCCGCTCGTAACCTCCCGGGGCTCCGGGTCGTTGATCGTGTGTCGTGCGCCACGGGCGAGGTGGCCGCCGACGTTAATCGCCGGTAACATCGGTTTACGCACTCGGCATGGACGCGGATGTCGAACTGGGAGGGTGGACACATGGGGGCTCGCAAGCTCACGCGCTGGCAGAAGGCCGGCGCACTCGTTCCGATGGGCGTGCTCGTGGTCGCCTGGGGCGCCGCGCTCGGCAACTCGGGGCTGGCGACGGCCTCCGACGGCATCGCCGACTCCGACATCCCCGACGTGCCCGCCACAGCCTTCGAGCAGCCCGCCAGCGTCCAGCAGACCCCTGCCGGCGTGCCGGCCGGCGTCGACCAGAAGGCCGGTGCCGCCGGCACCGTCGCCACGCTGTCGACCAACGGCATCCCCACCTCGGCCCTGTCGGCCTACCGCCGCGCCGAGACCCTGCTCGGCAAGGCCGACGAGAAGTGCCACCTGCCCTGGAACCTGGTCGCGGCGATCGGCCGCGTCGAGTCCAACCACGGCCGCAGCAACGGCAACGCGCTCGACTCCGACGGCATCGCCCAGCCCGGCATCTACGGCGTGCCGCTCGACGGCAACGACGGGCGGGCCAAGATCGGTGACACCGACAGCGGTGCCCTCGACAAGAACTCGGTCTTCGACCTGGCCGTCGGCCCGATGCAGTTCATCCCCGGCACCTGGAAGTCCGTCGGCGTCGACTCCGACAACGACGGCACCAAGAACCCCCAGAGCATCAACGACGCGGCCACGTCGGCCGGCATCTACCTGTGCGCGGGTGAGGGCGACCTGGCCAAGACCTCCGACGCGGCAGCAGCGGTCAAGCGCTACAACAACTCCGACGCGTACGTCGACCTGGTGCTCAAGATCTCGGCGGCCTACGCCAACGGCGACTTCACCAAGTCCCCCGACGGCATGTCGACCTCGCCGGTCCTGACGTCCTCGTCGAGGGACCAGACGCTGACCCCGGCCCAGCGCGACCGCGCCGCCACGTCGCAGAAGAAGGCCGAGAAGAAGGCTGCGGCCCCCAAGAAGACGGCCAAGCCGTCGAGCACGAACCCGACGAAGGCACCGGCGGGCGGCGGTTCAGGCAGCGGCAGCCCCAGTGGCTCGGGTGACGGTTCCAAGCCGACCCCGACGCCGTCGCCCACCAAGAAGCCCAGTGGAACGTTGGGGGGCGGCATCCAGGACGGCGTCAAGGACACCCCTCTGGCGCCGATCACCGAGCCCATCACAGGCTTGCTGGGCTTGACCGAGGCGAACCTCCGCTGCGGTCTGCAGTTCCCCCTCGGTCTGCCGAAGGACAAGTTCGACGCCTGCGTCTACGACCTCATGCACTGAGCGCTGACGCACACGACGAGGGGCCCGGTTCTGACGAACCGGGCCCCTCGTCATGTGATCGTGTGCGTCAGCGCAGGCGTGCTGCCAGCTCGGCCGCCCAGTACGTCAGCACGATGTCGGCGCCGGCCCGGCGGATCGACACGATGATCTCGTCGATCGCGCGCTCGCGATCGATCCAGCCGTTGGCCGCCGCGGCCTCGACCATCGCCAGCTCGCCGGAGATGTTGTAGGCCGCGACCGGAACGTCGACCGCCGCACGCACGTCGGCGATCAGGTCGAGGTATGACAGGGCCGGCTTGACCATGACGATGTCGGCGCCTTCCTCGATGTCGAGGAGGGTCTCGCGGATAGCCTCGCGTCCGTTGGCGGGGTCCTGCTGGTACGTCTTGCGATCGCCCTGCAGCGACGAGTCGACGGCCTCGCGGAACGGACCGTAGAACGCCGACGAGTACTTGGCCGCATAGGCCAGGATGACGGTCTCGTCGTGGCCCGCATCGTCGAGCGCGGCGCGGATCGCGCCGACCTGGCCGTCCATCATGCCGCTGGGGGCGACGACGTGCGCGCCGGCCTCGGCCTGCACGACACCCATCTGCGCGTAGATCTCGACCGTGGCGTCGTTGTCGACGCGGCCCCGTGCGTCGAGCACGCCGCAGTGTCCGTGGTCGGTGAACTCGTCGAGGCACAGATCGGCCATCACCAGCAGGTCGTCGCCGACCTCGGCCCGTGCGTCGGCCAGCGCGACGTTGAGGATGCCGTCGGGATCGAGCGCGCCCGAGCCGGTGGCGTCCTTGCGCTCGGGCAGGCCGAACAGCATCACGCCGCCCAGCCCCAGCTCGGCCGCCTCGGCATACGCCCGCCGCGCGCTGTCGCGCGTGTGCTGGACGACGCCCGGCATGCTCGCGATCGGACGCACCTCGGTGCGTCCCTCGGCCACGAACATCGGCAGCACGAGCTGCGACGGCTGCACGTGCGTCTCGGCCACCAGCCGCCTCATCGCCGGCGACGAGCGCAGGCGACGAGGACGGTCGGCAGGAAACGACATGTGCGTCAGACCTTGCGACGCGTCGACGGACGCTTCTGCGACGGCTTGGTGACGGGCTCGCCGGCCTCGACGAAGCCCAGACGACGCGCCGCACCGAACTCGGCGAGCGTGTCGGCCAGCACCTCGACGGACGGCGAGTCGGCGACCACGTCGACGCGCAGGCCGTGCTCCTCGGCCGTCTTGGCCGTCGCGGGACCGATGCACGCGATGATCGTCGACGTGTGCGGCTTGCCGGCGATGCCGACGAGGTTGCGCACCGTGGACGACGAGGTGAACATGACCGCGTCGAACTTGCCGGTCTTGATCGCCTCACGCGTCGGCGCCGGCGGCGGGGCCGCCCGGACGGTGCGGTAGGCCGTGACGTCGTCGACCTCCCAGCCGAGATCGATCAGGCCGGCCACGAGCGTCTCGGTCGCGATGTCGGCGCGCGGCAGGAACACCCGGTTGATGGGGTCGAGCAGGTCGTCGTACGGCGGCCAGTCGTCGAGCAGGCCGCGGGCGGACTGCTCGCCCGAGGGGATGAGGTCGGCGCGGATGCCCCACGTGGCGATGGCCTCGGCGGTCTTGTCGCCGACCGCGGCGATCTTCAGGCCCGAGAAGGCGCGGGCGTCGAGCCCGTACTCCTCGAACTTCTCGCGCACGGCCTTGACGGCGTTGACGCTGGTGAACGCGACCCACTCGTAGCGGCCCTCGACGAGGCCGCGGACGGCCTTGTCCATCTGCTGCGGGTTGCGCGGCGGCTCGACCGAGATCGTCGGGACCTCCTCGGAGATCGCGCCGAAGCCGCGCAGGCGCGACGCCAGGCCGGCCGACTGCTCCTTGGTGCGCGGGACGAGGATGCGCCAGCCGTACAGCGGCTTGGTCTCGAACCACGACAGCGCCTCGCGCATCGAGACGACCTCGCCGACGACCGTGATGGCGGGGGCCGTCATGCCGGCCGCCTTGGCGTCGGCCGCGATCTCGGCCAGCGTCGAGACGACGGTGGTCTGCTCGGTCGTCGTGCCGACACGGGTCATCGCGACCGGGGTGTCGGGCTTGCGACCGGCGTCGATCAGGCCCGTCGCGACCTCGCCGATGCGGGCCACGGCCGACAGCAGCACGAGGGTGTCCTCGCTGACGTGGTCGGCCCAGGTGATGGTCGAGTCGCCCACGCTGACGACCGAGTACTCGCGGTGCGTCCGGTTGGTCAGCGGCACGCCGGCGTAGGCCGGGACCGCCGAGATCGACGAGATGCCGGGGACGATCTCGAAGCCGATGCCGGCCTTGCTGCAGGCGGCGGCCTCCTCGGGCCCGGTCGCGTAGGTGAACGGGTCGCCCGCGATGAGGCGCACGACGTGGGCGCCGGTCTTGGCGTGCTTGACGACCAGACGTCCTCGCGCCGCGTGCGTCAGCGGCTCGCCGTCGTCGCCGATGCCCCCGTCGACGATCTCGGCACCGTTGGTGACGAGGGCCGACTGCTCGGGCAGCTCGGTGATGACGACGTCGGCCTGGGCGAGGAGCTCGGCCGCGCGAACCGTCAGAAGGCTCGCGTCGCCCGGCCCGGCGCCGACGAAGCTCACGTGGCCGCGGGGGGCCTTGCGTGCGCTCGGGGTCGGGGTCGGGGCATCGGGAGTCGCGGCTTCTCGAGTCGCAGTGGTGATGGTCACTGTGGTCCTTTTCTCGGTCTGTCAGGGGGTCAGAGGGCGGCGGCCACGAGGGCGTCGGCACCTTCGGCGAGCATCTCGACAGCAAGACGTTCACCGACCGCGGCGGCCTCGGAAGGCAGGCCGGTCGCGGACAGTCGGATGGTGGGCGAGCCGGAGACGTCTCCGACCACGGCACGGAGCCAGAGCTCGTCGCCGTGATCGCCGTCGGCGATCTCGGCCAGGGCTCCCACCGGGGCACTGCAACCAGCCTCGAGGGTGGCGAGGAGGCTTCGCTCGGCGGTGACGGCAGCACGGGTGTCGCTGTCGTCGAGACGCGCGAGCAGGCGGGTGGTCGCGTCGTCGTCGACGCGGCACTCGCAGGCCAGCGCTCCCTGCCCGGGGGCGGGGAGCATCTGGAGGGGATCGATGACCTCGGTGGCCTCGTCGGCACGGTCGAGGCGCAGCAGGCCGGCACGAGCCAGCAGCACGCCGTCGACGTCGCCTGCGGCGATCTTGCCGATGCGGGTGCCGACGTTGCCGCGGATGGCGACGACCTCGACACCCAGCCCGAGGGCGTTGAGCTGGGCCTCGCGCCGGGGCGAGCCCGTGCCGATGCGCGATCCGTGCGGCAGCTCACCGAGGGTGAGGCCGTCGCGGGCCACGAGGACGTCGCGCGGGTCCTCGCGACGCGGGATCGCGGCAACGGTGAGACGCGGGTCGGGCGTCGTCGGCAGGTCCTTCAGCGAGTGGACGGCGAAGTCGACGTCGCCGCGCACCAGCGCCTCCCGCAGGGCCGCGACGAACACGCCCTGACCGCCCATCGACGCCAGCGGCGCGCTGCTGCGGTCGCCCTCGGTGGAGATCGTGACGAGCTCGACGTCGACGCCGCACTCGGTGCGCAGGCGGTCGGCGATCATGCCCGACTGGGTCATCGCGAGCTCGCTGGCTCGCGTGCCCAGCCGCAGGGACGGACGGTCGGTCGTCATGACGACTCACCGACCCGCGTGACGGCGTCGACCGCCGACTGGTCGAGGGCGAACAGATCGGCCAGCGCATCGGCGTAGGTCAGGTCGGCGGGGCCGTCGATCAGCTGCTGGACGCGCACCGTCGGCGCATGGATCAGCTTCTCGGCCACCCGGTGCAGGGCCTTGCGGACGTCGGCACGCTCGTCGTCGGTGAGGTTGGGCAGCCGCGACTCGATGCGGGCCTGCTCGGCGGCCACGATGTCGGTCGCCATGGTGCGCAGAGCGATGACCGTGGGCGTGATGTGCGAGGCGGCCTTGGCGGCCAGGAAGGTGCGCACCTCGGACTCGACGATCGTCTGCACCTGCCGCACGTCGGCGGCGAGCTCGGCGTTGGCGGCGGCCTCCGACAGCACGACCAGGTCGATCAGGTCGATGCCCTCGAGCTCGCGCACCGCGGGGTCGACGTCGCGCGGCAGGGCGAGGTCGATGACCGACATCGGCCGTCCGCCCGCCGCGTCGGCGATGCGGTCGCGGTCGAACACGACACCGCTGGCCCCGGTGCAGCTGATCAGGACGTCGGCGGCGGAGAGCTCGACGTCGAGCGCCTGCCAGCGGACCGCGCTGACGCCGAAGGTCGCGACGAGCGCATAGGCGCGCTGGTAGGTGCGGTTGGCGACCATGATGCGGTGCGGCTCGACGCCGCGGTCGATCAGCGTGCGCACCGCGAGGCTCGCCATGGTGCCCGCGCCCGCGACGAGGAAGCGCGTGTCGGCCCCGTCGACGACCGGGCCGGCAGCGTCGAGGCCGGCGGTGACGATCGAGGGTGCGAGCCGGTCGATGCCGGTCTCGGCGTGGCCGCGCTTGCCGATGCGCAGGGCCTGCTGGAACAGGGCGTTGAGCGCCGAGCCCACGGTCGACTCGGCCTGCGCCGAGTGCAGCGCCTCGCGCACCTGTCCGAGGATCTGGCTCTCGCCCAGGATCATCGAGTCCATGCCCGAGGCCACGCCGAACAGGTGGGCGACGGCGGCCTCGTCGAAGTGGACGTAGACGTGACGCACGAACTCGTCCCGGTCGAGGCCCGACTGCTCGGCCAGCAGCCGCGAGACCTCCTCGACGGCACCGTGGAAGCGCTCGGCCTCGACGTAGATCTCGACGCGGTTGCAGGTCGAGATGACGACGGACTCGGTGACGAAGGGCGTCTCGAGCGCGAGGTGCGAGAGCTTGACCGCCGCGTCGACGTCGAGCGAGGCGTGCTCGAGGACGTCGATCGGGGCCGACTTGTGGGACATGCCCACCACCAACACGCTCATGCGCCTACTTCCTTGACTGCTCTGCTCGTCGTACTGGTCTTGCGCTGCTCGTGGTACGCCAGGATCTGCAGCTCGATCGAGAGGTCGACCTTGCGGACGTCGACCCCTTCGGGCACCTGCACGATGGCGGGCGCGAAGTTCAGGATGCTCGTGATGCCGGCCGACACCAGCTGGTCGGCGACCTGCTGGGCGGCCTCGCCGGGCGTCGCGATGACACCGATCGAGATGCGCCGCTCTGTCACGACGGCCTGCAGCTGGTCGACCGGGCTGACGACGATGCCGGAGATCGTGGTGCCGACGCGCTGAGGGTCTGCGTCGACGAGCGCGGCCACGCGGATGCCGCGGGTGCTGAACCCCTGGTAGGCCGACAGCGCCGAGCCGAGGTTGCCGACCCCGACGATGACGACGTCCCAGTCCTGGGTCTGCCCCATCTCGCGGGCGATCTGGTAGCGCAGGTACTCGACGTCGTAGCCGACTCCGCGGGTGCCGTACGAGCCGAGGTACGACAGGTCCTTGCGCAGCTTGGCGGGATTGACCCCGGCCTGCTCGGCCAGCTCGCCCGACGCGCACGACAGCACGCCGCGCTCGGCGAGGGCGTTGAGCGCACGGAGGTAGACAGGCAGACGGGCCACGGTGGCGTCGGGGATGCCACGGGCAGTTCCGTCGGCGAGCCGAGGGCTGCGAAGTAGTGTCACGGTGCTCCTGCGCCGCGATGCTGGGGATTATCCCTTGCGGGACGGGCACCGGGTGCTTCCCCAGTTTAAGAGTTTGTGAACGTGGGAACCAAATCGAGCGACGCCGCGGGGTCACCGATCGGGGTGCGTGACAGGCTCACCGCGGTGCGCCACAGGCGTCCGCCGCGTCGTGGCGACGCACCAGGAGTGACCGACGTCACCAGGCCCGCACGGCCGACGTGGGGCCGTCCGGGTCACCGTCGACGAGCCAACGCCTTCTGCAGGCGGGTCGGGTCGACACGCCAGAAGTCGTGCTGCGCACCGTCGACGAACGTGACGGGGACCTGTTCGGTGAAGCGGGCCCGCAGGTCGGGGTCGTCGTCGATGTCGACCCGCACCCACGTGTCTCCGGTGGCCGCGCACACCTCGGCGACCTGCTGCTCGGCGATCTCGCACAGGTGACAGCCCTGGCGGGTGTAGACGACGACGCGCGCGTCGTCGGCGTGGGCGATCACGAGGCGTCGAGCCCCAGCGTCTCGCTGCGCGCCAGGGCCCTCAGGCGTCCCTTCGCCACCTTGCCGGTCGCCGAGTGCGGCAGCCCCGTGACCGCGATCGTGCGTCGCGGCTGCTTGAACCGCGCCAACCGGGTGCGGCAGTGGGCGTCGATCGCCTCGAGGAGCACGGCCTCGTCGGCCGGAGCGTCCTTGGCCGGAACGACGAAGGCCACGACGGCCTCGCCCGTCTCCTCGTCGGGCAGGCCCACCACGGCGACCTGACCGACGCCGTCGACCTCGGCGATGACGTCCTCGACCTCGAAGGGGTAGACGTTGAAGCCCGAGACGATCACGAGCTCGCGGAGGCGGTCGACGAGCGTCAGGTCGCCGTCGGCGTCGAGATAGCCCACGTCGCCCGTGGGGTACCAGCCGTCGGCGTCCGGACCGTCGATCCCGTCGGGCCAGTAGCCCGAGAAGAGGTTGTCGCCCTTGACCCAGATCTCGGCCGGGTCGCCGGCAGCCGCGTCGCCCCCGCCCGGCTCGACGATCCGCAGCTGGATGCCCGGCAGCGCCCGGCCGACCGAGCCGTGCTTGACGCGGTCGTGGGCGTCGCGCGGGGAGCCGTGGGTCGTCGCGATGACCGGCGACGTCTCGGTGAGTCCGTAGCCCTGCTCGATCTGCTGCCCGGACGACTCCCTGAAGGCCTCGGCGAGGTCGGGGTCGAGCGCTGCCGCGCCCGACAGGATGGTCGTGACGTGGCCGAGCTTCTCGCGCAGGTCGTCGCGCCCCGCCCAGGCCGCGATGACGGGGGGTGCCAGCGGGAGGTTGGTGATGCCCTCGTCGCGGATCAGGTCGAGCAGCCGAGACGGGTCGAACCCGTCGACGAGCACCACGGTGGCTCCCTGCCGCACGGCCTGGCCCAGCACGCAGTTGAGCCCGTAGATGTGGAACATCGGCAGCAGCCCCAGGCAGATGTCGTCGGGGGTCATGGCCGGCGGCTGCAGCGCGGCGATCTGCTCGGTGTTGGCGATCAGGGCGCGGTGCGTCAGCATCGCGCCGCGGGGCTTGCCGCTGGTGCCGGACGTGTAGAGGACGACCGCGAGGGCCTCGGCGTCGGGCGGGGCGGCCGGGGCGGCCCCGGACGCATCGGCCAGGAAGCTCTGGAACGACGTCTCGCCCTCGAGGGGCGCGGCCCCGTCGACCACGACACCCACCCGGTGGTCGTCGGTCAGGGCATCGCGCACCTGGGCGACGCCCGCCTCGTCGCACAGCACGACACGGGCCCGAGAGTCGGCGAGCATGCGACCGATCTCGCGCGTCGTCGAGCGCGGGTTGATCGGGACGGCCACCATGCCGCCGCGCAGGATGCCGTAGTAGGCGATCGGCAGGTCGATGCGGTTGGCCATCACGACCGCGACGCGCTGACCCGCGACCAGGCCGCGTCCGGAGAGGGCACGCGCGACGGAGTCGACCGCCGCGTCGAGCTCGCGCCACGTGACCTCGCGGCGGGCCGGGCGGTGCTCGACCAGCGCGACACCGTCAGGATCGTTCGAGGCGGCAGCGTGCAGGTAGTCACTGACATTCACCGTCACGCATCGAGTCAACCACAGGCCGCTGGCACGCGGTCGGGCTAGGCTCGGCCCCATGGCACGGGACGCAAGACCCGAACGGCAGCGCAACCTGCAGTCCCGCTCGGTGCTCGCAGGTCAGGCGGCTGCTGCCTCGTCGCAGATCGAGCGCGAGCTGACCGCCGCCCAGGACCCCACCGCCGCGGCCTTCTTCGACGTCGACAACACGATCATGCAGGGCGCCTCGATCTTCCACCTGGCGCGCGGCCTGCACCGCCGGCAGTTCTTCACGACCGGCGACCTCGTCCGTGCGGCGTGGCAGCAGGCCTGGTTCCGCGTGGTCGGCAGCGAGGACCCCGAGCACATCGCCAAGGCCCGCGCGGCCGGTCTGGCCTTCATCGCCGGCCACACCGTCACCGAGCTCGAGGAGATCGGCGAGGAGATCTTCGACGAGCACATGGCCGACAAGATCTGGCCCGGCACGCGGGCGCTCGCGCAGTGGCACCTCGACCGCGGGCAGCGGGTCTGGCTCATCACGGCCGCGCCCGTCGAGATCGCGGCGGTGATCGCCCGCCGTCTCGGCCTGACGGGGGCCCTCGGGACGGTCTCCGAGCACGTCGACGGCGTCTACACCGGAGCGCTCGTCGGCGAGATGCTCCACGGCGAGGGCAAGGCCGTCGCGATCCGCGAGATCGCCGAGCAGGAGTCCCTCGACCTCGACGCCTGCTACGCCTACTCCGACTCCAGCAACGACCTGCCGATGCTGTCGCTGGTGGGGCATCCGTGCGCCGTCAACCCCGACTCGACCCTGCGCGCCCATGCCAAGGCCAACGGGTGGCGCGTCCGCGACTACCGCACGGGGCGCAAGGTGGCCATGGCCGGCGGCAAGGGCTTCGTCGCTGCCGTCGCAGCCGGAGTCACCTGGCGCACCCTGCGCGCAAAGATTCGACGAACCCACTGACTTAGGTCCTCCGTCGGGGTTACGATCCTCGGAACCAGGGAGGGCCTGTGACTTCACGTTGGGGCATGCTGCGCGGCGTCGTGTCGCTGGCTCTGGCGATCCCGGACGACCGTTCACTCCTCGTGGCGCTCGCCGTCGCCGACTCCCCCGCCTACGCGCCGTCGTCCGGCGGCCACACGCCGCGCGACGACAGCGATCCCGAGGCCACCCGCCTGCGAGCCCTCGTCGACCTCGCCAAGGAGGGCGACGCCGATGCGTTCGGCCAGCTGTACGACCACTACGTCTCCGGCGTCTTCCGGTTCGTCTACTACCGCGTCGGCTCGCAGCAGCTGGCCGAGGACCTCACCAGCGAGACGTTCGTGCGCGGGCTCCGCGCGATCCAGCGATTCAACTGGCAGGGCAAGGACTTCGGGGCCTGGCTGACGACGATCGCGCGCAACCTGATCGCCGACCACTTCAAGTCGAGCAGGTCGCGCCTCGAGATCGTCTCCGAGACGATCCCCGAGAGCAAGACCCACGCACCGAGTCCCGAGCAGGAGGTCCTGTCGCTGATCTCCAACGAGATGCTGTTCGCCGCGGTGTCCTCCTTGCCGCCCGAGCAGCGCGACTGCATCCTGATGCGCTTCATCCAAGGACTGTCGATCGCGCAGACGGCAGCGGCCCTCGGTCGCAGCGAGGGTGCGATCAAGCAGCTCCAGCTGCGCGCCGTGCGCAGCCTGGCCAAGTCGATGCCGGACGACATCCGATGACCACCCGAAACAGGACCTTGGTCCCGCCCTCGGCGCGTAACCTTGACTGCTGCGCCGTCGTTGTCCATGACGGCAGGCCCTCTTCCTATCTCAGCCTCTCAGTCAGGACGTCATCATGATCGGCCGTCGCTCCCACGACGACGCCCAGCAGCTCGCCGACGCGCTCGACGGTCGCACGCCGACCGACGCCGGGGTCGCCGAGCTGGTGCGCTTCGCCGAGAGCCTGTGCGAGGCCGCGACGGTCGAGCCCACGCCGATGTTCCGCGAGTCGTTGCGGGCGCAGCTGATGGCCGATGCCGCCACGGTGCTGGTGCCCGCTTCCCCGGCCCCCCGACCCATCGCCACCGACCGCGCACCCGATCGTCCTGCCCGGCGCCGGCTCGCGACAGCGACCGCGGTGCTCGTGGCCTCGGCCGGTGCGGTCGGCCTCGTGGCCTCCAGCGCCTCGGCCGTGCCCGGCGAGATGCTCTACCCCGTCAAGCGAGGCGTCGAGTCCGCCGAGCTGGCCCTGCACCGGGGCGACGCCTCGCGCGGAGCCTTCCAGCTGGCCCAGGCCTCCGAGCGGCTGGCCGAGGCCCGGGCCCTCAGCGCCGACGGCCGCTCCCCCGAGCTGATCGCCCAGACCCTCGACGACTTCGCCGCCTCGACCGTCACCGGGTCGAGCAAGCTGTTCGACGACTACTCGACCAACGGGGCCACGAAGTCCGTCCGCGAGGTCAACAGCTTCGCCGCCACCTCGAGCCTCAGCCTGTCCGAGCTGTCCGGCGAGCTGCCGGACGGCGTCGGCGACTCCCTCGCGGCGGCCAGCGCGGCCGTGACCGAGGCTGCCACCCAGGCCGCGACGCTGTGCGCGAGCTGCGAGCCGGCCGACGTGGGCGCCTTGTCGTCGATCGCTCCCCTGGCCAAGGCCCTCCCTGCCGTCGTGCCCACCCGAGACACCGCCACCCGGGCTGCGCCGCCGGCGTCGTCGCCGCGCATCACGCCGCCCGCCACCCCGAGCTCGTCGCGCTCCGCGACCCCGGCGCCCACGCCGACCCGCGTCCTGCCGTCGCCTGCCACGACCACGCCGCCCGTGTCGCCGCTCGCGCCGCTGACCGACCCCCTGCTGGGCGGACTGCTCGGCGACGACGACCAGGTCGGCCTCGTGCCGGGCCTCGTCAACGGCCTCCTCGGAACCACCCCGAAGCCGTAGAGCGAGCAGGCCCAACCTGGCCCGAACGGTGACCAAGGGCCGAGCGAGCGCAACTCGGCCCAACGCGGTGACCATCGGCCGAGCGAGCGCAACTCGGCCCAACGCGGTGACCAAGGGCCGAGCGAGCGCAGCGAGCGAAGGCAGGCGCCCGGGCGAAGCCCGGCAGCGGCGAGGAACGAGCCGCTGGAGCCGCGAGGGACGAGCGGCGCGCCTCAGAAGAACGCGTTGCCTCGTTCGATCAGCAGCTTGTAGAGGGTCTGCTGGATCGTCTCGCGCACCTGGTCGGTGACGTTGAACAGCAGCATGGGGTCGTCCGCGGCCTGCGGCTCGTACGCGTCGGTGCGCACCGGCTCGCCGAACTCGATGATCCACTTGCTCGGCAGCGGGATGAGGCCCAACGGTCCGAGCAGCGGGAAGAACGGCGTGATGGGCAGGTAGGGCAGGCCCAGCAGGCGTGCCAGTGACGGCACGTTGCCCACCAGCGGGTAGATCTCCTCGGCGCCCACGATCGAGACGGGGACGATCGGCACCTGGGCGCGCATGGCCGACGAGACGAAGCCGCCGCGGCCGAACCGCTGCAGCTTGTAGCGCTCGGCGAAGGGCTTGCCGATGCCCTTGAAGCCCTCGGGCCAGACGCCGGCGAGCTCGCCGCCGGTCAGCAGCCGCTCCGCATCCTCCTGGCACGCCAGGGTGGCACCGACCTTGCGGGCCACCTGCCCGACCAGGGGCAGCGCGAAGACGAGGTCGGCACCGAGGGGGCGCAGATTGCGGCCGGAGTACTTCTTGACCGCGTAGCCCGTGATGAGACCGTCGAGCGGAACCGTGCCGGAGTGGTTGGCGACCAGCAGCGCTCCCCCGTCCTCGGGGATGTTCTCGATGCCGCGCACCTCGAGCCGGAACCACTTCTCGGCGATCGGCTCGACAGCGGCCGTGAGCACCTGGGCGATCTCGGGGTCGAAGCCGAACTCGTCGATCTCGTAGTCGCCGCTGAGCCGCTTGCGCACGGTGGCGAGCAGGGTCGCCACGCGTGACTCCCAGTCGGACCCGAGCACCCGCTGCGCGGCCTCGATGACGGCGACGAAGATCTCGTCGATGGGGATGCCCGCCGACAGGGGCGCGGCACCCGCGGTGCGGGTGCGGCGGGCAGCCTCCTCGGCGGCGGCTGCTGCGGCTGCCGCGGCGTCCTCGTCGGTGACGGCCCGCAGACGCGGCTTGGTGGGCCGGTCGGCAGCCGGCTTGCTGGCGGTCGGCTTCTTGGGCGTCGCCTTGGACGGGGCGGGCTTCTTGGGCGCCGTCTTCTTGGCGGCGACCGGCGCGGCAGCGGACGCGGTCGTCTTGCCGGCCGGGTCTGCGGCCCTCTTGGGCTTGGCGACGGCCTTCTTGGCAGGCGCGCCACCGGCGAGCGAGCGCGCGGCCGCCGACGGAGAGGTCTGCCGGTTGCCACGGCCCGGGGTGCCGCCGGAACCGATGGTCTTGCGCTCGTCGTTCACTGACGCCTCCCCGCTGTGGTCGAACCCCGGGTGCTGAGGCCCATGGCCGTCAGGATGCCGGGACGGAGCGAGGCGGCGAACTCGTCGAGCGTCTGCTCGGAGGTGAGGGCCGGCTCGTAGCCGAAGATCTCGCGCAGCGCCGACGTGTCGACCGCGCGGCCGAACGTCAGCAGGCGGTGCAGGTCGGGCGGGATGTCCGAGCCCATCGCACGCACGAACCGCCGCGCGGCCGAGGCGAAGCCCAGGCGCGGCATCGGCACCAGCGGACGTCCGAGACGACGGGCCGCCTGGCTGAGCGGCACGACGCCCTCGCCGGCCGCGTTGAACGTGCCCGGACGGTCGTGCACGACGGCCTGGCCGAAGATCTCGAGGGCGTCGGTGAGCGACAGGAACTGCAGACGGGGGTCGAATCCGAGC
The DNA here is from genome assembly GCF_003586285.1 of Aeromicrobium endophyticum. Taxonomy (GTDB): domain Bacteria; phylum Actinomycetota; class Actinomycetes; order Propionibacteriales; family Nocardioidaceae; genus Aeromicrobium; species Aeromicrobium endophyticum. The sequence goes on from NZ_QUBR01000001.1 coordinate 520,801, forward strand.
ACCGACGGCAGCACGGGGTTGCTGAAGTAGTTGCGCAGCGGCGACTCGACGTCGGCGTGCAGCACCTGGGCGGCCCGGATCGTGGTGATGATGACGTCGGGGCGCCGGCGGGCGAACCCGCGGACGTACGACTCGACCTCGACGATGTCCTTGGGGAACCCCGACCGGACGCCGTTGCGCGCCAGCAGCGACTCGTTGAACATCGCCGGGTCGCGCGGCGACGATCCGTAGACCGCGGCCGACGAGCCGAGCACCAGCTTGCCCACGGTGCTCGACCGCTGACAGGCGGCAAGCAGCTGCATCGTCCCGATGACGTTGAGCTCCTTGCCGCCGATGCGGCCGCGCTGCGGGGGGTTGACGTCGAGGTGGACGACGGTGTCGACGTCCTCGACCGCGATGACCTTGCCGATCACCGGCGTGCGGACGTCGGCCCGCACGAACTTCATGCCGTCGAGATCGGCGTCGGGAAGGATCGTGTCGATCCCGACGACCTTGCCGATGCCGGCGTCCTCACCGAGGTCGACGAGCCGGCGAGCGACCTGGGACGCGAACGAGCCAGCCACGCCTGTGACAAGGACGACCCGGCTCATGAGGGTGAGGGCTTACTTGCCCAGACGGCGACGCTGCACTCGGGTGCGCTTGAGCATCTTGCGGTGCTTCTTCTTCGACATCCGCTTACGACGCTTCTTGATGACTGAACCCACGGGTCACAACTCAATTCTTGTCGGCCGCGCGCACGCGGCTGGTGTTCGTTCGAGACTGGTCGCCACGCGAGGACGACAGGACCAGATGGGCCGTGTCTTCAGTCGTGGCTAGCCGTCAGCCTACACGTCGGGTGCGGTGGGTGCCGATGCCGACCGGTGCCCGCAGCAGGCACCGTCGCGCGGATCGCGAGGCTCAGCCGGCCTCGAAGTAGGACTTGCCGAGGAAGGCCTGCACGGCGTGCTCGGGGACACGGAAGGAACGGCCCACGCGGACGGCTTCGAGCTCGCCGGAGTGCACCAGACGGTAGACCGTCATCTTCGAGACGCGCATCTGACCTGCCACTTCGGCGACGGTCAAGAACGTCGGTCCGGGTGCCATGCCACCACCTGCTTCCTGAGGGGCACGCGCGCTCTCTGGCTTCCCCACCAGAGAAACAGCGCGCGTGCCTTGGAAGAGACTAGTGCCTCCCGAGGCTTCCGCGACAGTAGTTCCCCGAATTGTCCGATCACCGGCCGCGCAGGCCGGATCGGACCTACGGCTGGGGGTCGAGACCGTTGAGCGGGAAGGCCGCCGTGCGCGTGGCCTGGATGGATCGGTCGAGCCAGCTGGCGGGGTCGTAGCCCTGCTCCCAGGCCCGGTAGCCGACCGCTCGGCCGTCGGTCATGCGCTGCGGCCCGGGCATGCCGCGGATCTCCTCGATGCGCTCGCGCCAGCGCTGCGGGGTGAGCGCCATGGGGTCGACGGGCGAGCCCGCGACGATCGCCATCAGGTGCGCCCAGGCGCGCGGGACGACGTCCATCACGGCGTAGCCGCCGCCACCGGTCGCGACCCACTTGCCGTCGCACACCTCGTCGGCGAGCGCCTTGAGCGCCAGGTAGGACGCCCGCTGGCCGTCGACGCTGAGCATCAGGTTGGTGAGCGGATCGTCCATGTGCGAGTCGCAGCCCTGCTGCGTGACCAGGATGTCGGGGGCGAACTCGCGCACCAGGGCCGGCACGACGGCGTGGAACGCGCGCAGCCAGCCGGCGTCGGACGTGCCGGGCGGCAGCGGGATGTTGACCGCCGAGCCCTCGGCCCCCTCGCCGCCGGTCTCCGTGGAGTAGCCGGTGCCGGGGAACAGCGTCTGCGGGCCCTCGTGGATCGAGATGGTCAGGACGCGCGGATCGTCCCAGAACATCTTCTGGACGCCGTCGCCGTGGTGGGCGTCGACGTCGACGTAGACGATCTTCTCGGCGCCGTGGTCGAGCAGCCACCGGATGGCCAGGGCGACGTCGTTGTAGATGCAGAAGCCGCTGGCGGTCGTGGGCATCGCGTGGTGGAGCCCTCCGCTGATGTTGATCGCCCGGGGCGCCTGACCGGTCCAGACCCGGCGGGCCGCCTCGACGCTCGCGCCGGCGACCAAGGCGCTCGCCTCGTGCATGTGCGCGAAGACGGGGTTGTCGTCGCCCCCGAGACCGATCGACAGATCGGTGTAGGTGGGGTGGTCGCTGAGCTTGTGCACGCCCTCGATGTAGGCGGCGGAGTGGATCAGGTGCAGCTCGTCGTCGGTGGCCGGAGCGGCACCGACGACCTCGAGGCCGTCGACGATGCCCATCTCGGCCGCCAGGTCCATCGTCAGGTCGATGCGCACGGGAGCCATCGGGTGCGTCCGCCCGAAGTCGTACTGCATGAGCTGCTCGTCGTAGACGATGCAGGCGCGATCGGAGACGGTGCCGACGTCGGCGCCGTCGTCGGGTGCTCCGGCTGTGGCCTCGGTCATACCCGAGAGCCTATGCCGGGCCCGACAGCTCGGCGGACCGGGCTGCCGCCGCGGCGACGCCCGCCACCAGCCCGTCCTTGACCCCGCGCTCGTCGAACGTGACGATCGCGGCGTGCGTCGTGCCGTTCGGCGAGGTCACACGACGACGCAGCTCCTCGGCCGTCGCGTCGGACTCCGACAGCAGCTTGGCCGCTCCCACGAGGGTCTGCGCGGCCAGCGTGCGGGCGGTCTCGGCGTCGAGTCCCTCGGCCATGCCGCCGGCGATCATCGCCTCGGCGAGGTAGAAGACGTAGGCCGGCCCGGAGCCCGACACCGCGGTCACGGCGTCCTGCCGGCTCTCGTCGACGACCACGACGCGTCCGCCCGACTCGAGCAGCGACACGACGGCCGCGAGCTGCTCGGCGGTGACGTCGGGGCCGGGCGAGACGCCGAACATCCCCTCCCCCACCAAGGCGGGGGTGTTGGGCATCGCGCGGACGACCGCGACCCCGTCCGGCAGCGCCGACGCCATGGCCTCGATGCGGATGCCGGCCGCGAGCGAGACGACCGTCGCGGAGGGGCGCACGGACGGCGCGATCTCGTCGAGCAGGGCCGGGACGTCCTGCGGCTTGACCACCAGCAGCACCACGTCGGCGTCGGCGACCGCCTCGGCGTTGCCGGTGACGGAGACGCCGTAGGTGCTGCGCAGCTCGTCGGCGCGCTCGGCCCGCTTCTCGCTGATGACGAGGGCGTCGACGGGGTGCCCGGAGTCGAGGATGGCCGACAGGAGCGTCTCGCCCATGACGCCCGCCCCGAGGATCGCGATCCGTTGAGTCATGGCCCTCACACTAGTGTCGGGTCGTGCGACTCCGTCTCGACCCGCTCATCGCGGCCATCCTGGTCGCCGCCCTCGTCGCCTCGTTCGTGCCGGCCACCGGCGACGTCCTCGACGTCCTGAAGCGGGCAGCCGTCATCGCGATCGGCCTGCTGTTCTTCCTGTACGGCGCCCGGCTGTCGACGGCCGAGACCCTCAGCGGGCTGACCCGCTGGAAGCTGCACATCGTGACCCTCGCGACGACCTTCGCGGCGTTCCCGCTCGTCGGGCTGGCCCTGCAGCCGCTCGGAGGCAACCTGCTGACGCCGACGCTGGCCAGCGGCGTCCTGCTGCTGTGCCTGGTGCCCTCGACCGTGCAGTCGTGCATCGTCTACACCCGGATCGCGGGCGGCAACGTCGCCGGCGCGGTCGTCAGCGCCTCGATGTCGAACCTGGTCGGCGTGTTCCTGACGCCCGTCCTGGTCGCGCTGCTGATGTCGGCCGACGCGACGGTCGACACGGGCTCGGTCGTGCGGATCGTCCTGCAGCTGTTCGCCCCGTTCGTGCTGGGGCAGCTGCTGCGCCCGCTCATCGGCTCGTTCGTGACCAGGCGCGACGCGCAGCTGCGCCTGTTCGACCGCGGCAGCATCGTGCTGGTCGTGTTCGTCGCGTTCAGCGAGGCCTCGGACGCCCACATCTGGTCGTCGCAGAGTGCCTGGTCGGTGCTGGCGGTGGCCCTGGTGTGCGCCGTGTTGCTGGCGCTCGCGATGGGGTGGAGCCTGCTGGCCGGACGTGTGCTGCGCCTGCCGCGACCCGACCGCGTGGCCCTGCTGTTCTGCGGGTCGAACAAGTCGCTGGCCAGCGGGTTGCCGATCGCCTCGGTGCTCTTCGCGCCCGACGAGGTGGCGCTCATCGTCCTGCCGCTGATGCTCTACCACCAGATGCAGATCATCACGGGCGCCGTGATCGCGCGCCGTCTCGCCCCGCCCGACACCCTCAGGGCGGTGCGCTGACGTCCCGAGGCGTGCTCAGACGGACGCGTGCAGGCGCGTGAAGGCCAGGGCCTCGAGCAGGTCGACCTCGCGCTCGGCCTGGTCCTTGGCCTTGCGGGTGTTGATCTCGACCACGATCTCGCCGTCGAAGCCCGATGCGGCGACGACCTCGAGGAACTCCTGGCACGGCTGCGTGCCGCGGCCTGGCACGAGGTGCTCGTCCTTGGCCGAGCCCGAGCCGTCGGCGATGTGGACGTGCGCGAGCCGGTCACCGGCCTCGCGGGCCATCTCGACGGGGTCGCTGCCGGCCGTGGAGCTGTGCGAGAGGTCGAGCGTCACGTGGGCGTAGTCGTCGTCGACCGGGTCCCATCCCGGGGCGTAGGCCTGGAACTCGCGCTTGCCGGTGCGCCACGGGTACATGTTCTCGACGGCGAACGTGATGCCGTGCCGATCCTCGAGCTGGGCGATGCCGTCGACGAAGGTGCGCGCGTAGTCGCGCTGCCAGCGGAACGGGGGGTGCACGACGACGACCTGAGCGCCCACCTCGTGCGCCATCTCGGCGCTGCGGTGCAGCTTCTCCCACGGGTCGGAGCCCCACACGCGCTGCGTCACCAGCAGGCACGGCGCGTGGATCGACACCACCGGCATCTCGTGGAACGCGCTCAGCGCCTTGATCGCGATGATGTCGGCGCTGACGTCGTCGATGCCGACCATGACCTCGACCCCGTCGTAGCCGAGCCGCGCCGCAGCCTCGAATCCGCTGGCCGTCGAGCCGGGGTAGACCGACGAGGTCGACAGCGAGACGCGGATGGGATCGGGCACGCCCCCAAGAGTAGGACGGACGACCTCACAGGCCGTCGAGGTGCTCGAGGAGGACACCCTCGCGCAGCGCCCACGGGCAGATCTCGAGCTCGGTGAGGTCGAACAGGTCCATGGCCGCCTCCGCGACGATCGCGCCGGCCTGGATCTGGTGGGCCCGGTCGAGCGAGACGCCCGGCAGCCGGCCGACGTCGTCCGGCGACATGGTCCGCAGCTGCTCGACCAGCTCGGAGAGGTCGTGCTTGCGCAACACGCGACGCACGTAGCGACCCTCGGACGACGGCGCCGCACCGCAGATGCGGGCCAGCGACCGGAACGTCTTGCTGGTCGCCACGGCGCGGTCGAACGTCCCGCCCCGCAGGACGAAGCCCGCCTCGTCGGCGATGCGTGACCGGACGTGCAGCCGCAGCTCGGCGTTGGAGCGCCCGGCAGCGAGCCACTCGCGCGTGAGCCGTCCGGCGCCCAGCGCCATCGACTGCGCGACGTCGGGCGACTCGTCGGCCCCGGCCGCGATCTCGAGCGAGCCGCCGCCGATGTCGAAGACGCCGAGGCGGCCGGCGGACCAGCCGAACCACCGGCGCACCGCCAGGAAGGTCAGGCGCGCCTCGTCGGGGCCCGCCAGCACCTGCAGGTCGAGCCCGCTGGCCTGGTTGACCGAGGCGATGACCTCGTCGACGTTGACCGCGTCGCGCACCGCCGAGGTCGCGAACGCCAGGATCGTGGTGCAGCCCTTGTCCTCGGCCTCCGAACGGGCCTCGACGGCGTACTTGACGAGTCGGCTGACGCCCTCGGGCGTCATGGCCTGGTCGGCATCGAGGTGCTCGGCCAGGCGCAGCGGCTCCTTGTAGGAGTGGGCCGCCACCGGGGGGCCTCCGCGGAACGCATCGACGACCAGGAGGTGCCCGGTGTTGGAGCCGATGTCCAGGACGCCCATGCGCATGACGACCATCCTCCCACGGCCGCAGCGCAGCTCGACGCCGCGCGTAGACTCCGGGACGTCCTGCCGTCCCCGCGAGCTCCCGAGAGGGCGAACCCATGAGTCAGCGAGACCCGAGCCGGCGCGGCCTCGGCGCCACCCGTGCCCGCCTGCTGACGTCGCCCCGCGTGCGTCCGCTGGCCGCCGCGGTCTACGTCGCGACGATCCTCGTGGTGCTGGCTCCCGTCCTGCTGTCGTCGGTCGGCGCCGACGACCGCTACTGGCTGCTCATCAAGGGCCCCCAGGCCGACGGCTCGTTCGTGTCGGCCTTCTGGGAGCCCGTCCGGCACGCCTTCGACTTCGACAACCAGCCGCGCTCGACGGCACTGTCGTTCTCCGAGCGAGCCGTCCTGGCGATGGCGACGATGAAGGTCGCGACGACGTTCGCCATCCCGCCCTTCATGGTGTGGGCCGGCGTCAAGATCGCCCTGTTCGTGCTCATGCTGGTCGCCGCGCGCGTGTTCCTGGGGCAGGTCCGCTACCGGGGTCGCGACGGCGTCGTGCGCGGGCTCGAGCCGTCCAGCATCGCCTTCGTGACGATCCTGCTGCCCGTCGCGATCGCGATCGGGGCGAAGTCGCAGAACGTCAGCAGCTTCAACGGCTGGAACAACTACCCGACGATCGCCTACGGGGCCTTCAGCGCCTATCTGCTCTCCGCCGCCTTGGTGCTGAGGCTGTCGAGGACGCTCGACCGGCGGTACGCGCGCGGCGTCGTGCCGGTCGTCGCCCTGATGGCCTTCATCGGCTTCGTGCTCAACCTCTCGTACGAGCTGACCGCGCTGATCGTCCCCCTGACGTTGGTCGTGCTGGTGCTCCAGCCCTCCGGCCACCCCGACGGGGGCCTGTGGCGGCGCTGGCGCGGACGGGCCACGGTGTTCTTGTCGCTGGCCGTCCCCTACACCGTGGTCTTCTGGTGGATCCGCCGCCAGATCAGCCAGATGGCGTGCCAGGCCACCGACTCCTGCTACGAGGGCACCGTCGTCAAGATCGAGCCGCGAACCCTGCTCGACAACTTCGTCGGCGCCCTGCCGGGCAACAACTCGGCGCTCGTCACCGAGCAGGTCGAGCGCGCGGGCGTGCCGTTCCCCCACGCGTCGGTCCCGAGCCTCGTGGTCGCCGTCCTCGCGGTCGGCGCCGCGTGGGTGCTGTGGTCGACGTGGCGCGGCCGCGAGACCCCGGACCGAGAGACCCCGGACGACCCGACGTCCGCGCACGACGACACGCGAGGGCTGCTCGCCGTCCTCGTCGTGGCGGCCACGATGGCGGTCGGCAGCACCGTCATCACGGGCATCTCCGAGCGGGCCGTCGAGGGGCTGACCGCGGGCTCGGTCTCGTACCGCAGCGGAGTCGTCACCTGGGCGTCCCTGGCCCTGCTGGGCCTCGTCGCGGTGCGCCTGCTGGCGCGCTCCCGGCGGCGTGTGGTCGGCATCGGCGCCTACGCAGCGCTCACCGCCGTGCTGGTCGGGTGCGTGACGCTCTACCTCCCGCGCAACGTCGTCAGCGCCCAGCTCAACCGGGCCGAGCCGGCCACCGTCTTCGCCGACACGATCCACCGCGAGATCGTCACCGGCGAGCTGAAGCCTCGCGCCGACGACCGACGGTGCGCCGCGCTCGCCGCCGAGCTCGTGCGGCACGGCGACTCCATGCCGGCATCGGTGCAGCCCATCATCGACGGCGCGTACCTCTCGTTCGAGATGTTCCACGACGCTCCCTACTGCTCGACCGGCATCGGCCGCACGCCCTGACGGCGCACGGCACCGACCGCGCTCGCGGCGTAGAGTCGGCGACGTGCCAGAGGTCGAGCTCGGATTCCCGCGGACGTTCGTCGAGTTCGCGCATCCCACCGATCCCGACGAGGTCTTCCGCTGCGACCTGACGTGGCTCACGTCGCGCTGGACCTGCATCTTCGGCCAGGGCTGCCCCGGCATCTACGCCAGCAGCCCCGATGCGGGTTGCTGCACCCTCGGCGCCCACTTCTCCGACGACGATGACGCCGAGCGCACCCGCGCCGTCATGGAGCAGCTGACGCCCGGCACCTGGCAGCACCACGACGAGGGGCACCGCGGGGGCTGGACCGAGACCGACGCCGACGGCGAGCTGAAGACCCGCGCGTTCGAGGGCGCGTGCATCTTCCACAACTCGCGCGACTTCGTCGGGGGCTACGGCTGCGCCCTGCACGCCTTCGCGCTCGAGAACGACCTCAAGCCGCACACCGTCAAGCCCGACGTGTGCTGGCAGCTGCCGCTGCGCCGGCAGTTCCGCGACGTCGACCGCGGCGACGGCACGACGTACACCGAGACGCTGATCGGCGAGTACACCCGTCAGGGCTGGGGACCCGGGGGTGCCGACCTCGACTGGTACTGCTCGTCCAACACCGAGGCGCACGTCGCTCCCGAGCCCGTCTACGTCACCAACCGCGACGAGCTGACGGCCCTGATGGGCGAGGCCGGCTACGCCGAGCTGGCCCGGTATTGCAGACAGCACGAGGCCCGTGGGGCCAATACACCACACCCTGCCGATCCCGTCCGATGACCCCCTGACGACAGCCCGACCGGGGCTGGGTCAGAATGCCGTATGCACCTCGACCACGTCTCGTTCGCAGTCGGCGCCGACGGTCTCGCCGGCACCACCGCCGAGCTCGGCCGGCTTCTCGGCGCCTCGTTCCTCGACGGGGGTGCCCACCCCCGGTTCGGCACCCGCAACATGATCCTGCCGCTCAAGAACCGGCAGTACCTCGAGGTCGTCGAGGTGCTCGACCACCCAGCATCCGACAAGGCTGCCTTCGGTCAGGCCGTGCGCGAGCGCTCCGACGCCGGTGGCGGGTGGATGGCCTGGTGCGTCTCGGTCGACGACATGGAAGAGGTCGAGCGCCGCATCGGCCGTCACGCCGTGCCCGGCAACCGCCGCCGTCCCGACGGCTTCAACCTGCAGTGGCGTCAGATCGGCACCAGCAGCATGCGGGCCGATCCGCAGCTGCCCTACGTCACCGCGTGGGACATCGACCCGGCCGAGCACCCTTCGCAGATGGCCGACTCCGAGGTCGAGCTGATCGCCCTCGACATCGCCGGGTCGCCGCAGCGGCTGTCCGACTGGCTCGGCGAGCCCGCCGTCGACGCGCTCGAGCAGATCGACGTCAACTGGACCGCGCCCCACGGGCTGCCGGGCATCATGGCCGCGACGTTCCGCACGCCGTCCGGCGACGTGCGCATCTGACGCCCGCCGACCACGGGCGGTGCGGCTAGCGCCGGCCGGCGCCCGTCTGGTGCGCCAGCTCGAGCTGCGGCGCGACCTCGGTGAGGTGTCCGCGACTCCACATCGAGTGCACCCAGAACGCTGCGAGCACCGAGCCCAGCGCGCCCAGCGACATGTCGCTGAGGGTGTCGGCGTAGGCGCCCAGCCGCTCGGGCGACCAGCGCAGGAAGGCGAAGTACTCGGCGATCTCCCACACCAGCGCGGCGCTGACGCCGAAGGCCAGCCCGCGCTCGAGCACGGCGCCGAGGCTCGTCGAGCGGTGCATCGTCAGCAGGATGATGGCCGCCGTCAGCAGCCCCGTGTTGACGAAGTGCACGATGTTGTCGAACGAGTCGACCGAGTCATACAGGTTCATGACGTTGCCGAAGATGTCGCTGAAGCACGCGAACGTCACCAGGAAGTCGGCCGCCCACGGGAACGAGGCGCGTTGACGCCACCACGTGAACCACACGAACGGGATGGCGAAGGCCGCGACCGGGTAGCCGATCGCACGCGGCACGAGTCCCTTGCCGTCCATGTTGCCGAAGCCCGGCACGAGGATCGCGAGGCCCAGCAGCAGCACCAGACCCGTCTTCGCCGCGATGTCAGCGGATCTCAGGACCGGCGGCGCGGGGTACCGCGTGGCTACGGCGACAGACGACATGCCAGCAGTTTAGTCGTCAACCGGTCGCCTGCCGTCCGGCGGACGGCTGCGCGCGCGTCGGGGTGGTCGTGCCGAACTGCCGGCGATGCTGCGTCGGCGTCGCTCCGGACGCCTCGCGGAAGCGGCGACGCAGGTTCGCCGCCGAGCCCAGGCCCGACGCCCGGGCCACCGCCTCGACCGGCATCGCGGTCTGCTCCAGTAGCTCACGCGCCCGATCGACCCGCTGCGCCGTGAGCCACGCGAGCGGGGTGGTGCCCAGCTCGGCACGGAATGCTCTGTGCAGCGACGCCACGCTGACCGCACCGACCTCGGCCAGGTCGGCGACGGACACCGGCTCGGCGATCCGTTCAGAAGCCCACGAGGTGACCCGCACCAGCGGCCCCTCGGCGACCCCGGGGCACGGGACGTTCGATGAACTGCTGCTGCCCTCCCGTGCGGTGCGCCGAGTACACCAGGCGGCGTGCGACCGACGTCGCCACAGCGGCACCGTGGTCGGTCCTCACGACGTGCAGGGCCAGGTCGAGTGCCGACGAGCTGCCGGCGGACGTCAGGATCTGGCCGTCGTCGACGAACAGCACGCTCTCCTCGACCGTGACGTCCGGGTACCGGCGCCGGAAGGCATCGGCCCACATCCAGTGCAGCGTGACCCGCCGCCCGTCCAGGACACCGGCCTCGGCCAGGGTGAAGGCCCCGCTGCACATCCCGACGAGTCGTGCGCCTCGGTCGTGCGCCCGGGCGATCGCCTCCAGCACCACCGGCGTGTGCGGCCGGTCGACGTCCGGACGATTGGGCACGATCACGGTGTCGGCCCCGTCGATCGTCTCCAGCCCCCCGATCCCCGTCATCGTGAAGAAGTCCTGGCGCATGGGCACCCGAGGGGTCGCGCCGCAGAGGCGGACGTCGTACAGCGGCCCGCCGAGCTCGGGCCGGTCGATCCCGAGCACCTCGAGCATGCACGCGAGCTCGAACGGGTTGGAGCCGTCGTCGACGAGCACGGCGACACGGGGACGGTGAGAGGATCGTTTCGACACTGGTCATTTATCGCACTCGCCATGGTGAGTGGGCAACTGGCACCGTCGGTGCATGACCTCTCAGCCCCGCAACATCACCGCCGCGCTCGCCTCGTTCGACGAGCGGTGGCAGCCGCGATCGCTCGCCGTCGTGAACGACACCGAGATCCGTCTGGCCAAGGCGGAGGGCGACTACGTGTGGCACCGTCACCCCGACTCCGACGAGTTCTTCGTCGTGCTCGAGGGGCACCTGCGCATCGACCTGCGCGACGAGGACGGACAGCGACGCGTCGAGCTGTCCGCGCTGGACTCCTACCTCGTCCCTCGCGGGGTGGAGCACCGTCCGTCCTCGTCCCACGGGGCATCGATCATCACGGTCGACCGCACCGGGACCGCGACGACCGGCGACTTCGCGGGGACGGTCCCCGACCACATCACCTCGCTGACCTCGGGTCTCCCGCTCGGCTGACGGCCGAGGTCACGTCGGCCTACCATCGGTCGATGGAGACGACGACGTCCGCCGACGGGTCGACGATCCCCCTCGACCGACTGGGAGCCGGGCCCCGGTCGTCCTGCTGGCCGGAGCGACCTGCACCCGGGGCGTCACCCCACCGCTCGCGCTGGCCCTCCCCGAGCACCTGACGGTGCTGAACGTCGACCGTCGCGCCGCACGTCGTGCCGTTCCTGACGAGCTGACGAGCGGCCGGCGGACTGTCGGACCCGCCGCCTAGGCTGACGGCATGGCCAGCACCAAGACCGCCCGCCCGGCATATGTCTGCGCCGAGTGCGGGTGGACGACCAGCAAGTGGGTCGGCCGCTGCGGCGAGTGCCAGGCCTGGGGCACGGTCGACGTCGCCGCACCCGCCCGCACCGGACGCACCCAGGCCGCGCCCGTCTCGTCCCCTGCCGTGCCGATCAGCCAGGTGCAGGTCGAGTCGGCCCGGTCCGTCGGCTCGGGCATCGGCGAGCTCGACCGCGTGCTGGGTGGCGGCGTCGTGCCCGGCGGCGTCCTGCTGCTGGCCGGCGAGCCGGGCGTCGGCAAGTCCACGCTGCTGCTCGAGGTCGCGGCACGGTGGGCCCGCGCCGGGCGCCGCACCCTCTACGTCTCGGGCGAGGAGTCGGCGGCCCAGGTGCGCCTGCGGGCCGAGCGCACCGGTGCGGTCGACGACAACCTCTACCTGGCCGCCGAGACCGACCTCGGCGGCGTGCTGACCCACGTCGAGACCGTCGCCCCGTCGCTGCTCATCGTCGACTCGGTGCAGACCATCGGCTCGGCCGACATCGACGGCGTCCCCGGAGGTGTCACCCAGGTGCGCGAGGTCGCGTCCGCGGTGATCCAGCGCGCCAAGCGCGACAACATCGCCACGCTGCTCGTCGGCCACGTCACCAAGGACGGCTCGGTGGCCGGGCCCCGCGTGCTCGAGCACCTGGTCGACGTCGTCCTGCAGTTCGAGGGCGACCGCAGCTCGCGCCTGCGTCTGCTGCGCGCGGTCAAGAACCGCTTCGGGCCCGTCGACGAGATCGGCTGCTTCGACCTGGTCGACGACGGCATCATCGAGGTGCCCGACCCGACCGGGCTGTTCGTCTCGCGGCACCAGCAGCCCGTGGCGGGCACCTGCGTCACCGTCACGATGGAGGGGCGCCGACCGCTGCTCGCCGAGGTGCAGGCGCTCAGCGTCGCGTCGTCCACCCCCTCGCCGCGACGCACGTCCAGCGGCCTCGACTCGCCGCGGGTCGCGATGATCCTCGCGGTGCTCACCAAGCACTGCGGTCTCAACCTCGGCCAGCTCGACGTCTACACGGCCTCCGTCGGCGGAGCACGGCTCACCGAGCCGTCGGTCGACCTGGCCGTCGCGGTCGCGACGCTCTCGGCCGTGTCCGGCCTCGCGGCCCCCACCGATCTCATCGCGATCGGCGAGGTGGGGCTCGCCGGCGAGGTCCGCAAGGTCAGCAACCTGGCTGCCCGCCTGCGCGAGGCCGAGCGCATCGGGTTCCGGCGCGCGGTCGTGCCGGCCGGGTCCGAGGGGCTCGACACGTTCACCGGCAAGATGTCGATCCAGGCCGTCCACACCATCGGCGAGGCGATGCTCTGTCTTGATGCACCGGCACTGGCACCGCGCCCCGTAGACTGAGCCCGCTACCGGCGAGCACCGCCGGGCGAGCCACCGCTCTGGGAGGACGTGTCATGGCAACAGCGGCCGAGCGCCACGCGGCGAGCCTCGACGCGTCCGCCCGCATGCGCGCGACGCTGTCGTCCGTCGCCCCCGGCACCGCGCTGCGCGAGGGTCTCGAGCGCATCCTGCGCGGTCGCACCGGCGCACTGATCGTCATCGGCCACGACAAGAGCGTCGAGGCCATCTCGACCGGCGGCTTCCGGCTCGACGTCCCGTTCACCGCCACCGGCCTGCGCGAGCTCGCCAAGATGGACGGCGCGATCGTCCTCGACTCGGCCGCCAGCCGCATCGTCATGGCCGGCGTCCACCTGATGCCCGATCCGTCGATCCCCACCGAGGAGACCGGCACCCGGCACCGCACCGCCGACCGCGTCGCGCGTCAGACCAACGTCCCGGTCATCTCGGTCTCGGCGTCGATGCACATCATCGCGCTCTACCTCGAGGACCTGCGCCACGTCCTCGAGGACACCGGCGCCGTTCTCGGGCGGGCCAACCAGGCGCTGCAGACGCTCGAGCGCTACCGCAACCGGCTCGACGAGGTCAGCGACGCCCTCTCGGCACTCGAGATCGAGGACCTCGTGACGGTGCGCGACGTGTCGGCCGTCGCCCAGCGGCTCGAGATGGTCAGCCGCATCGCCGGCGAGATCGACACCTACGTGCTCGAGCTGGGCACCGACGGACGCCTGCTGGCGCTGCAGCTCGAAGAGCTCATCGGCGGCGTCGACGCCGAGCGCGAGCTCATCATCCGCGACTACATGCCCACGGGGCGCCGAGCACGTCCGCTCGAGGCCGTCCTCGCCGAGCTCGCCGCGATCGAGTCGACCGACCTCGTCGACCTCGGAGGTGTCGCCCGTGCGCTGCGCATCGGCACCGAGGAGACCCTCGACGGCCCGCTCGCACCCCGCGGCTACCGCCTGTTGGCCCGCATCCCCCGCCTGCCCATTCCCGTGGTCGAGGGCCTCATCGAGCACTTCGGCTCGTTGCAGAAGCTGCTCGCCGCGAGCATCGAGGACCTGCAGAACGTCGGCGGTGTCGGCGACCTGCGCGCCCGAGGCGTCCGCGAGGGACTGTCCCGGCTGGCCGAGTCGAGCATCCTCGAGCGCTACGTCTAGTCGGCCGGTGTGACCGGCGGCTCGGCACCCGGCTCGGTGGGCGTCGCAGGCGCAGCGGGATCCGCGGGCGGTGTGGTGGCCGGCGGCGTCGCTGACGGCGCAGGAGTCGTCGGCGCTGCGGGCGGCGCTGCCGTCTTGGCGGGCGCGGGCCTGGCGTCGAGCGAGAAGGTCGTCTTGCCCGGCTCGCCGCCCAGCGTGCCGATCTGGAGGGTGTACTTGCCCGCCGTCGCCCAGCCCTGGTTGCTGGTGCAGTTCGAGCCCGAGCCGCGTCCGGTCCACTGGACGGTCGTCAGCGTCGACCACTGAGGCGACAGCGCGACCGGCGCCGACAGCAGCGACGCCTTGCAGACCGTGGAGTCCCACACCGGCGTGCCGTTGGCGCTGATGACCGCGACCGTGTCGGCATCGGCGGGCTGCAGGGTGCAGGCGGTCGTCTGCGTGGAGCTGATGACCAGACCGATGTCGACGGGGCCCTTCGTGAGCTGCCCGGGCCGCACGCTCGGCGTGATCCGGACGTCCTCGGCGTTGCACGGCGTGGTGCCGGCGACCACCGCCACGTCGACGAGCCCGTCGACGGTCTGCTTCGGCGCAGGAGGGGTCGTCGGCGCTGCGGACGGCTTGGACGAGGCCTTCGACGGCGTGGCAGCCGCCTTCGCGGGCTTCTCGTCGTCGCCTCCGTCCCTGATCTGCAGCACGGCCCAGACGACGGCGATCACGACCGCGAGCAGCAGCAGGCGTCGACGCCAGTAGATCCCGGCTGGCAACCTGCGCTGACTCACGGTCACACGATAGGCGGCGACGTGGGCGTGCGAAGATCGACGCGCCATGTCGACGCCTCCCCTGCTCCCACGTGCCGACCTGGAGCGTCTGCACGACGACGTGATGGCCTGGTTCGAGACGGCCGCACGCGACCTGCCGTGGCGCCGCGACGTCTCGCCGTGGGCCGTCATGGTCTCGGAGTTCATGCTGCAGCAGACGCCCGTCGCACGCGTGCTGCCGGTCTATGAGGCGTGGATGCAGCGCTGGCCGACCCCCGCCGACCTCGCCGCCGAGCCCGCCGGAGAGGCCGTGCGGGCCTGGGGGCGACTCGGATACCCCCGCCGCGCCCTGCGGCTGCACGCCGCCGCCACAGCCGTCGTCGAGCGGCACGGTGGCGAGGTCCCGTCGGGCCGCGACGACCTGCTAGCCCTGCCGGGCGTGGGCGACTACACGGCCGGCGCGATCGCGTCGTTCGCGTTCGGTGACCGGGCCGTCGTGATGGACACCAACATCCGCCGCGTGTTCGCACGGGTCGTCTCGGGTGTCGAGTACCCGGCCGCCGCCGTCACCGCGGCCGAGCGCGAGCTGGCGACCGCGCTGATGCCCGGCGAGGACGCCCACGTGTGGGCGGCGGCCACGATGGAGCTCGGCGCGCTCGTGTGCACCGCCCGCTCACCCCAGTGCTCGGCGTGCCCCGTCGCCGACCTGTGCCGCTGGCGGGCGTCCGGCTACCCCGCCCACGACGGGCCCGTGCGGCGCGGGCAGTCGTGGGAGGGCACCGATCGCCAGTGCCGCGGCCGTCTGCTGGCCGTGCTGCGCGAGGCCGAGGGGCCGGTGGCGAAGGCGCGGCTCGACGCCGTGTGGCCCGACGCCGTGCAGCGGGAGCGGGCCCTCGACGGGTTGGTCGCCGACGGACTGGTGGAGCCGCTCGACAGCGGACTCTTCGCGCTACCCGGCGATCGCTGACGCGAGATCCTGCACGACGGCGCGCGCCACGGCGTCATCCTCCAGCGGACCGTCGAGCATCAGCCCGTTGAAGGTCGCATCGACCAGCGACGCCAGACGAGGTGCAGCGCTCTCGGAGGCACCCGAGGCTCGTAGGTGATCGGCGATGGCGGCGAGCCACACGTCGTTGGAACGGCGCACCGACGTCGCATACGGCTCGCGGCCGAACAATCCCAGCGCGGCGGCCTCGACGTACATGCGTTGGCACCGCTGCAGCTGACCCGACGAGAAGACGTCCCAGAGGGCCGTGACGGCCGCCTCCACCGAGTCGGCGGCCGGCGTCGACCTGATGACCGCGATGGACCGCTCGTTCGAGACGTCGAGGACCGCGTCGACGAGCTCGTCCTTCGAGCCGAAGTGGTAGATCAGCATGCGATCGCTCGTGCCGATGGCGGCCGCGAGCGGACGGAGGCTCAGCCCGATCAGCCCGTGCTCCAGCGCGTGGTCGGTCGCCGCCTCCGCGAGCTCCTGTCGCTTGCCCATGCCATCAACGTAGCAGGTGCTACAGTTTTATCCGTAGCACCTGCTACAGACGAAAGGACCCCGAACGTGCTCGTCGCCGCTGCTCTCCTGGCCGTCGCCATCGCCTCTGAGGTGCTGGCGACCGCAGCACTGCCGCACGCCCACGGCTTCACCGACCCGCGCTGGAGCGCCGCGGTGGTCGGCGGCTACGCACTGTCGATCTGGCTGCTGACCCTCGTGGTCAAGCAGATCCCCGTCTCGGTGACCTACGCCATCTGGGCGGGCGTCGGAACGGCCGCCATCGCGGTCGTCGGCGTCGTGTTCCTCGACGAGCCCGTCACGGCCCTGAAGGTCGTCGCGATCGCGCTGATCATCGCCGGTGTGGTGCTGATCAACCTGCAGGGCTCGCACGCCTGAGCCGGGCCGGCACGACGGAGCCCCCCGCCGCTGGTGCGACGGGGGGCTCCGGTGGTGTGGCTACTCGCCGCTGGGCGCGCCTGCCTCGACGGCCGGCGGCACGTCGGGCATCTCCAGCTCGAGCTCGGCCTTGCTGCGGCCCTCGAACGTGAACGTCGCCTCGACGCCCTCGCCCTCGACACCGATCAGGACGATCTGGCCCGGGTGCAGCTCGCCATAGAGCAGCTTCTCGGCCATGACGTCCTCGATCTCGCGCTGCACCGTGCGGCGCAGCGGACGAGCACCGAGCACCGGATCGAAGCCGCGCTTGGACAACAGGTCCTTGGCCTCCATCGTCAGCTCGATGTTCATGTCCTTCTCGGCCAGACGCTTCTCGAGCGAGGCGATCATCATGTCGACCATCTGCAGGATCTCGTCCTGCGTCAACGGCGGGAAGACGATGATCTCGTCGACACGGTTGAGGAACTCAGGCCGGAAGTGCTGCTTGAGCTCGATCGACACGCGCTCCTTCATCTTGTTGTACGACCCCGCGGTGTCGCCGGCCTGGCTGAAGCCCAGGTTGACGCCCTTGGAGATCTCGCGCGCACCGAGGTTGGTGGTCATGATGACGACGGCGTTCTTGAAGTTGACGACGCGTCCCTGACCATCGGTGAGGTGCCCCTCTTCGAGCACCTGCAGCAGCGAGTTGAAGATGTCGGGGTGAGCCTTCTCGATCTCGTCGAAGAGCACCACCGAGAACGGCTTGCGACGCACCTTCTCGGTGAGCTGGCCGCCCTCTTCGTAGCCGACGTAGCCCGGAGGCGAGCCGAAGAGGCGCGAGACGGTGTGCTTCTCGCTGTACTCCGACATGTCGAGCTGGATGAGGGAGTCCTCGTCGCCGAACAGGAAGTTGGCGAGCGCCTTGGACAGCCAGGTCTTGCCGACGCCCGAGGGGCCGGCGAAGATGAACGATCCGCCCGGACGCTTGGGGTCCTTCAGACCCGCACGCGTGCGCCGGATGGCTCGGGACAGGGCCTTGATGGCCTCGTCCTGGCCGATGACGCGCTCGTGCAGCTCGGCCTCCATGTTGAGCAGGCGGCTCGACTCGGCCTCGCTGAGCTGACCGACGGGGATGCCGGTCGCCTTGGCCAGGACCTCGGCGATGAGCTGCTCGTCGACGACCGCCACGGTGTCGAGGTCGCCGGACTTCCAGGCCTTCTCACGCTCGACCTTGGCCGTGATGAGCTTCTTCTCCTCGTCGCGCAGCGAGGCGGCGGCCTCGAAGTCCTGCGCGTCGATGGCCCCCTCCTTGCGGCGGCGGACGTCGGCGATCTGGTCGTCGAACTCCTTGAGCTCGGGCGGCGTGGCCATGCGGCGGATGCGCAGACGGGCGCCGGCCTCGTCGATCAGGTCGATCGCCTTGTCGGGCAGGAACCGGTCGGAGACGTAGCGGTCGCCCATCGTCGCCGCGGCCACGAGGGCCTCGTCGGTGATGGAGACGCGGTGGTGCGCCTCGTAGCGGTCGCGCAGGCCCTTGAGGATCTCGACCGTGTCGCTGACCGAGGGCTCGTCGACCACGATCGGCTGGAAGCGACGGTTGAGCGCCGCGTCCTTCTCGAAGTGCTTGCGGTACTCGTCGAGCGTCGTGGCGCCGACGGTCTGCAGCTCTCCGCGAGCCAGCATCGGCTTGAGGATGCTGGCGGCGTCGATCGCGCCCTCGGCGGCACCCGCACCCACCAGGGTGTGGATCTCGTCGATGAACAAGATGATGTCGCCGCGGGTGCGGATCTCCTTGAGCACCTTCTTGAGGCGCTCCTCGAAGTCGCCGCGGTAGCGCGAGCCGGCCACGAGCGCGCCGAGGTCGAGCGTGTAGATCTGCTTGTCCTTGAGCGTCTCGGGCACGTCGCCGCGCACGATGTCCTGCGCCAGGCTCTCGACGACGGCGGTCTTGCCGACGCCGGGCTCGCCGACGAGCACCGGGTTGTTCTTGGTGCGCCGGGACAGTGTCTGCATGACGCGCTCGGCCTCGTCGGCACGGCCGATGACCGGATCGAGCTTGCCCTCGCGCGCTGCCTGCGTGAGGTTGCGACCGAACTGGTCCAGCACGGCCGACGAGCTGGGCTGGCTCTCGCTGGGCGCACCGGCCGTCTCGGCCTCCTTGCCCTGGAAGCCGCTGACGAGCTGGATGACCTGCTGGCGGACGCGGTTGAGGTCGGCGCCGAGCTTGACGAGGACCTGGGCGGCGACGCCCTCGCCCTCGCGGATCAGGCCGAGCAGGATGTGCTCGGTGCCGATGTAGCTGTGGCCGAGCTGCAGCGCCTCGCGAAGGCTGAGCTCGAGGACCTTCTTGGCACGCGGCGTGAACGGGATGTGGCCGCTGGGGGCCTGCTGTCCCTGACCGATGATGTCCTCGACCTGGCCGCGGACGGCCTCCAACGAGATGTCGAGGCTCTCGAGCGCCTTGGCGGCGACACCCTCTCCCTCGTGGATCAGGCCGAGGAGAATGTGCTCGGTGCCGATGTAGTTGTGGCTGAGCATGCGCGCCTCTTCTTGGGCGAGCACGACCACGCGACGAGCACGGTCGGTGAATCTTTCGAACATTCTTCCCCCTGGGGTGGAGTATCCGATCAGTTTAGTCGGCTCTGGAAATCCGCGCGCAGGATGCCCAGTTGCTTCATCCAACCGTCACACTCGTCCAGACGTTCCCTCGTTCGCCGTGGGCGTAACCCGCTCGACGCGGTTCACCACGCCGGCAAGGCAAACCCACGAACCCGGCGGGGCAGACAGCGTCCGGGCGCGGAAAGCATGCCGCGCCCGGACGGGGCTTCCGGTGCCGGCGTGGTAACCCGCTCGACGCGGCTACTCGGCGTCGAGGTCGGACTCGACGAGGCCGGCGATGGTCTCGACGGCCGCGGCGTCGTCGGACTCGACGACGACGTCGGTGCCGTGACCGGCGCCGAGCGTCATGATCATCAGGGCCGAGCCGGCGTCGACGGCGTCGCCGCCGACGAGGGCGAGCGTCACGGGCGCGCCGAGATCGGCGGCGGCCGCGGCGATGACGCCGGCGGGACGGGCGTGCAGTCCGACGGACGAGCCGACGGTCACGGTCTTGCTGGGCATGGGTGCTCCTCTGGTGCGGGGTGGGTTGGGGCTGCGGATGATCAGACGTGCGCCGGCACAGGGGCGGCCTCGTCGGCGGCGACGACGGCATCGCCACCGCGTCCGCCCAGCTGCTTCAGCGCCGTCACCGAGACGGCGCTGACGACGGTACCGACGGCGATCGCCACGAGGAACCACAGCACCTGGTCGACCGCGAAGAACACGAAGATGCCGCCGTGCGGCGCCGCGAGGGTCACGCCCGCACCGGCCGAGATCGCACCGGCCACGCCCGAGCCCAGCATCATCGACGGGATGACGCGCAGCGGGTCGGCCGCGGCGAACGGGATGGCGCCCTCGGTGATGAAGGCGGCACCGAGCAGCCAGGCTGCCTTGCCGTTCTCGCGCTCGGACGAGGTGTAGAGGCCCGGACGCAGCGCGGTCGACAGCGCCATCGCGAGCGGCGGCACCATGCCGCCGACCATCACGGCGGCCATGATCTTGACCTCGGTGCCGCCGGCGGCGATCGCCTGGGCCGTGAGCCCCGTGGTCGCGAAGACGTAGGCGGCCTTGTTGACCGGCCCACCCATGTCGAAGGCCATCATGGCGCCGAGCAGCAGGCCGAGCAGGACGATCGAGCCGCCCGAGAGGCCGTTGAGCCAGTCGGTCAGGCCGTCGGTGATGTCGGCGATGGGGCGCCCCAGCACCAGCAGCATCAGCATGCCGGCGATGATCGTCGTGACGAGCGGGATGATCACGACGGGCATGAGCCCCGACAACCAGCGCGGGGCCGGACGCTTGGCGATCTGGTGCGCGATGAGTCCGGCGATGATGCCGCCCACGATGCCGCCGAGGAAGCCGGCGCCGATCTGGTTGGCCAGGAAGCCCATCACGAAGCCGGGCGCGATGCCCGGGCGGTCGGCGATCGCGTAGGCGATGTAGCCCGCGAGCGCCGGGACGAGGAAGCCGAACGCCCACGAGCCGAGCAGGAACAGCAGCGCGCCGATGTAGGTCAGCAGAGCGCTGCCGAACAGGGCGTGCTCGCCCGCAGCGGGCAGGTTGGTGAGCGTGTTGTCGGCCAGGATCTTCGAGGCCGGGTCGCCCGCGACGTCGTAGCCGGCGAGCAGGAAGCCGAGCGCGATCAGCAGACCGCCGGCCGCGACGAACGGGATCATGTAGCTGACGCCCGTCAGCAGCCACTGCCGCAGGCGCAGGCCGAATCCGCCGGCGTCGGACGCGCGGGCGGCCTCCGAGGCCACGGCACCGCCCTCGACGCGGCGGGCCCGCGGGTCGGTGGACGCCGTGACGGCCTCAGCGATCATGACCGCGGGCTCGTTGATCGCGCGCTTGACGCCGCTGACGACGACGGGCTTGCCGGCGAAGCGGGCCTGGTCCTTGACGCCGACGTCGGTCGCGAAGATCACGGCGTCGGCCGCGGCGATGGTCTCGGGCGAGAGCGGCTTGGCACCCGACGAGCCCTGCGTCTCGACCTGCAGCTCGACCCCGTCGGTCTGCGCGGCCTGCTGGGTGAGCGAGTCGGCGGCCATGTAGGTGTGCGCGATGCCGGTCGGGCAGGCCGTGACGGCCACGATGCGCGTGACGGTCGCGGACGTCGTCGGCGCGGCGGGGGCCGCGGGAGCGGTCTCGGCGACCGCCGCCGGGGAGACGACCTCGTCGACCAGCGCGACGATCGCGGCGGCGTCGGGCGCCGACCGCAGTGCGGCCGTGAAGTCGGGACGCACCAGGGCGCGGGCCAGCGACGACAACAGCTTCAGGTGCTCCTGGCCGCCCCCGGCCGGAGCCGCGATGAGGAAGACGAGGTCGGCAGGGCCGTCGGACGCGCCGAAGTCGGCACCCGGCACGAGACGCGCGAAGGCCAGCGTCGGCTGGGTGACGGCCTCGGAGCGGCAGTGCGGGATCGCGATGCCGCCGGGCAGGCCGGTGGCCGACTGGGCCTCGCGGGCCCGGGCGTCGGCGACGAGCTGCGAGGCGTCGGACGCCCGGCCGGCACCGGCGACCATCTGGGCCAGGGCGGTGATGACGCTCGCCGCGTCCTCCCCCAGAGCGGTGTCGAGGCTGACGAGATCAGCCGTGATGAGTGATGACATGGGCGTCCTTCTGTGGGTGGCGTGACGGTGTGGCAGGAAGATCGAGGGAAGGGCTGGACAGCTGGCGCGCGTCGACAGCGGCGAGTGCCGCCACGTCCGCCGGAGCGGGGGGCGTCGAGCCGGCGAGCGACGCGGCGGCGCTGCCGTGCGCCACCGCGACCTCGAGACGGCGGGGCGCGTCGAGGCCGTCGACGGCGGCGAGCAGGTAGCCGGCCAGCGACGAGTCGCCGGCGCCGACGGTGCTGACGGGGACGATCGAGGGCGACGCGGCGAACCACGAGCCGTCCGCGGTGGCCAGCACCGCACCCGAGGCCCCGAGGGTCAGCAGCACCGCGGCGGGTCCGAAGTCGCGGCGGACGCGCTGGGCGGTGGCGGCGGCGAGCTCGGGATCGGCCTCGATCGCGTCGGCGTCGCCGCCCACCAGCTCGACGACCTCGTGGGCGTTGGGCTTGACCAGGTCGGGGGCGGCGCCGGCAGCACCGAGCGTCGCCAGCAGCGGCGCACCCGACGCATCGACGGCGACCTGCGCTCCCCCGGCCCGCAGGGTGCGGGTGAGGACGGCGTACCAGTCGTCGGGCACGCCGGGGGGCAGCGAGCCAGACAGCACGACCCAGGCGGCACCGGCGGCCGACTCGGCGATCGCGCCCGTCAGCCGTCCGAGCTCGTCGGCCGACAGCTCGGCGCCGGGGGCGTTGAGCTTGGTCGTGGTGCCGTCGGCCTCGGCGAGCGTCAGGTTGACCCGGACGCGGCTGCGGGTGGGCACCGCGACGTGCGCGAGACCCGTCGCCTCGACGGCGGCCACGAACGAGTCGTGGGCCGGCGCCGGGAAGACCGCGACGACGTCGTGGCCTGCGGCGGCGACGACGCGTGCGACGTTGACGCCCTTGCCGCCGGGCTGGTCGACGGGGGCGGCGGTGCGACCGACGACGCCGCGCACGAGCGGCTCGTCGAGCGTCAGCAGGCGGTCGATCGCGGGATTGGCGGTGACGGTGACGATCATGCGAGCACGACCTCCATCCCTGCGTCGCGCAGGCGGGCGACGCACTCGGCAGGGGCATCGGCGTCGGTGACCAGCACGTCGACCGAGGTGAGCGGGGCGAACGTGACGAGGTAGTCGGTGTCGAGCTTGGACGAGTCGGCCAGCACGACGGTGCGGGCGGCCCGCGCGACGATCGTGCGCTTGACCGCCGCCTCGCCGAAGTCGACCGTCGTCAGGCCGCGCTCGACCGACAGGCCGTTGGCGCCGACGAAGGCGACGTCGACGCCGACCGTCTCGTAGACCGCGACGGTGCCCGCGCCGATCGCGGCACCCGTGGCTCCGCGCACCTGACCGCCGATGACGTGCAGGTCGACCTGCTCGAGCCGCGACAGCTGGGCCGCGGCGGCGATGCCGTGCGTGACGGCCGTCAGCGTGTGCTCGTCGGGCAGCAGGTCGATCAGTGCGGCGGTGGAGGTGCCGGCATCGACGATGATGCTGCCGTCGACCGGCGGGAGGAAGGCGAGGGCAGCTGCGGCGATGCGCTGCTTCTGCGGTGACTGACGTGCCTCGCGCTCGCGCAGGTCGAGCTCGACGGCCTGCACCGATGTACGGGCGACGGCCCCGCCGTGCACCCGGCGGGCGAGGCCGCGACGCTCGAGGGCAGCCAGGTCGCGGCGCACCGTCTCGCCGGAGACGCCGAACTCGGCGGCAGCATCGAGGACGCTGACGCGTCCGTGCTGCTCGAGGCGCTGAGCCAGCGCTGCTCGTCGTTCTGCTGCGTACACCCGGTCTCCTCGTCTGACCTGCACCACCGATGTGGATTTGTGTGGTTTTTTGTTGATATCTGTTGTTCTACGCGGTAACGTCCCACGAAGTCAAGGGGTTCGGTCAGATTTCCTCGCGTTCACGTAGCCCCGCTCACAGACTCCGCCAGGATCTCGACCCGCAGGACCTCGCTCATAGGAGAAGCACATGACCAGCAGCGGAACACCGGTCGTCCCCGGCATCGGCACCGGACCTGTCGTCGTGACGTCCGAGCGCGTCGAGGCCCCCGCCGACGAGGTGCACGTCGACCACGACACGACCGTCGCCGCTGTCGCCGCCGCGAGCGAGGTCGTCGCCGACCGGCTGACGGCGCGAGCGGCCCACGCGTCCGGTGCGGCCGCCGAGGTCCTGCAGGCCACCGCGGCGATGGCACGCGACCGCGGCCTCGCGACCTTCGTCGCCAAGCACGCGGACGCCTCGGGGCCCGCGACCGCCATGACCGCTGCCGTGGCCGAGCTGGCCACCATGTTCGAGGCTGCGGGCGGTCTCATGGCCGAGCGCGTCACCGACCTGCTCGACGTCCGCGACCGTGTCGTCGCCGAGGTGCTGGGGCTGCCCGAGCCCGGCGTGCCGAGCCCCGACGTGCCGTCGGTGCTGTTCGCCGACGACCTGGCCCCCGCCGACACCGCCGGTCTCGACGCCGAGCGCATCACCGCGATCGCGATCCGGCTCGGCGGCGCCACGAGCCACACCGCGATCATCGCGCGGCAGCTGGGCATCCCGTGCGTCGTCGGCGTCCGCGACCTGCCCCTCGACGGATCCGCCGGCACCGCGCTGGTCGACGGGACGACCGGGGAGGTGCTGATCGACCCGGACGCCGCCGACGCCGAGCGCCGTGCCGCCGAGGACGCCGAGCGCCGTGCCGCGTCCGCCGCGTGGACCGGGCCGGGCGCGACGCGCGACGGCCACGCCGTGCAGGTGCTCGCCAACGTCCAGGACGCGGCGGGAGCCGTCCGCGCCGCTGCCGAGCCCGTCGAGGGCTTCGGGCTGTACCGCACCGAGCTGAGCTTCCTCGACCGGTCGTCCGAGCCCACCGTCGACGAGCAGGCCGAGATCTACCGCGCCGTGCTCGACGCGGCAGGCCCGCACAAGGTCGTCGTCCGCACCCTCGACGCCGGCTCCGACAAGCCGCTGGCGTTCGCCGACATGGGCAGCGAGCCCAATCCGGCCCTGGGCGTGCGCGGGCTCCGCATCGCGATCGAGCGTCCCGAGCTGCTCGACCACCAGCTCGACGCGATCGCGGCAGCCGCCGCACAGTCGTCCGCCGACGTGTGGGTCATGGCGCCGATGGTGGCCGTCGTCTCCGAAGCCGTCGACGTCGCCGCGCGCATCCGTCAGCGCGGGCTCACGGCCGGCGTCATGATCGAGACGCCGTCGGCGGCGCTGCACGCCGACCGCCTGCTGCAGCACGTCGACTTCGTGTCGATCGGCACCAACGACCTCAGCCAGTACACCTTCGCGGCCGATCGCATGGCGTCCTCGCTGAGCCACCTCACCGATCCGTGGCAGCCGGCCCTACTGACGCTCGTGGCGTCCGTCGCCGCCGCGGGCGAGCGGGCCGGCAAGCCGGTCGGCGTGTGCGGCGAGGCCGCCGCCGACCCGCTGCTGGCGTGCGTGCTGGTGGGACTCGGCGTGACGTCCCTGTCGTGCGCGGCCAGCGCCGTCCGCAGCGTCGGGGCGATGCTCGCGACCGTCACGCTCGAGCAGTGCCGCGCTGCAGCCTCAGCGGCCCTCGACGCCGACGACCCCGCCGACGGGCGCGCCCGCGTCCGGGCGATCCTCACCTGATCCCACGGCCCGTCCGCGGTTTACCACGCCGGCAAGGCAAACACCGTCCGGGCGCGGCAAGCTTTCCCCGCCTGGACCCGGTTTACCACGCCGGCGTGGTAAACCGTAGGGGCGCTATTCGTTCCTCGTCGTCGGACTAGACCCTGCTTCCCTCCGACTCGTTCCTCGTCGTCGGACTAGATCCTGCTTCCCTCCGACTCGTTCCTCGTCGTCGGGAAGAGGATCGCGTCGCGGATGCCGATGCCCTGCAGCAGCATCACGAGGCGGTCGACGCCGAAGCCGAGGCCGCCCGCCGGGGGCATGCCGAACTCGAGGGCGCGCAGGAAGTCCTCGTCGACGTCATTGGCCTCGGGGTTGCCCGCGGCTGCCTGGCGAGCCTGCTCCTCGAGCCGCTCGCGCTGGATGACGGGGTCGTTGAGCTCGGAGTAGGCCGGCGCCAGCTCGACGCCGTTGATGATGAGGTCCCACGCCTCGACCAAGCCGGGCTTGGTGCGGTGCTTCTTGGCCAGGGGACGCACCGACTCCGGGTAGTCGCGCACGAACGTCGGCTGGATGAGGGTGTGCTCGACGAGCTTCTCGTACAGCTCGAGCACGATCTCGCCGGCGTCCCACCCGTCACGCAGGGCCACGTCGTGCCGGGCGGCGATCAAGACCAGCTCGTCGACCGGCGTGTCGATGTCGATCGTGCTCCCGACCGCCTCGCTCACCAACCCGTGGACGGTCGCGTGGCGCCACTCGGCCTCGAGGTCGATCTCGCTGCCGTCGCGTCCGGGGACGACCGTCTTGCCCACCGAGCGGGCGGCGTCGAGCACGAGCTCGCGCGTGAGGACGGCCATGGTGTCGTACGAGCCGTACGCCTCGTAGGCCTCGAGCATCAGGAACTCGACGTTGTGGGTGTTGTCGACGCCCTCGTTGCGGAACGTCTTGGCCATCTCGTAGACCTTGTCGATGCCGCCGACCAGGGCCCGCTTGAGGTGCAGCTCGAGCGCGATGCGCAGCAGGGCGGGCTCGTCGTACGCGTTGACGTGGGTGCGGAACGGCCGCGCCGCGGCACCGCCGTTGGTGTGCTGCAGCACGGGCGTCTCGACCTCGACGTAGCCGAGGCGGTCGAGGGTCGAGCGCAGCGACTGCATGACCTTGGCCTTCACGCGGACGTTGTCGCGCGCCTCGGGCCGCACGATCAGGTCGACGTAGCGCATGCGGCTGCGGGCCTCGTCCGACAGCGGCGCGTGCTCGTTGGGCAGCGGGCGCACGGTCTTGGCCGCGAGCTGCCACGACGTCGCCATGACCGACAGCTCGCCGCGCTTGCTGGTGATGACCTCGCCCGTGACGGCCAGGTGATCGCCGATGTCGACGAGGGCCTTGAACGCCGCGAGGCTCTCCTCGCCGACGCCGTCCAGCGAGATCATCGCCTGCAGCGGGGTGCCGTCGCCCTCGCGCAGGGCCACGAACACCAGCTTGCCGGTGCCGCGGACGAAGATGACCCGGCCCGCGACCGTGACGACGTCACCCGTCAGGGTGTCGGGGCCCAGCGCCTCGGCGTCGTACGTGTCGACGATCTCGCGCAGCGTGTGGGTGCGGTCGACGACGACCGGGTACGGCTCGTCGCCGCGCTCGATGACCTGCTCGCGCTTGTCGAGACGCACCCGCATCTGCTCGGGAAGGTCGTCCTCGGGGCTCTGGGTGCTCGTCGCGTCGCTCACGAGGGACAAGCCTAGTGCCGAGGACTTTTCGTCGTGTTAGCGTCCGGCGCATGACGAACTCCAGCGCTCGGGCCGCCAGCCGTCTCGCCCTCACCACCGCACTCGCCACCGCGTTCTTCGCCACCGGCACCACGGCATCCCACGCCGCCACGTCGATCGACTGCTCGACCGGCGCAGTCGCGGTCACGACGAGCAACACCACCGTCCAGCTGACCGGCGCGTGCAGCACGGTCGTGGTCGACGCCGGCAACACGACGGTCCGGCTCGACTCCGCCTCCCGCGTCACGATCAAGGGCGGCAACAACAAGGTCGTCGCGAGGAAGGTCGGCTCGGCCACGATCGGCGGCGGCAACAACGCGCTGCGCGTGTCGTCGCGCCTGTCCGTCGCCACCGTCACGGGATCCAACGCGACGGTCAAGGCAGCATCGGCGTCCCGCGTCACCGTCAAGGGCAGCAACAACGACGTCCGGTCGACGCGGCTCACGAAGGTCGTCATCAGGGGTGCCAACAACACGGTCAAGGTCAAGAAGGGCAGCACCAAGGTCTCGAACCGCGGCGCGAACAACACGATCAAGGTCAAGAAGCGCCGCTAGCCGGGGCGCGGCCGTGCGACCGGTCAGCCGTGGTTCTTCTCGTGGACGAGCCGCAGCCCGGTCAGTGTCAAGTGCGGGTCACGGGTGGTGATGGTGTCACAGTGCTCGACGACCGACTCGGGGAACGAGCCCGTGGCGATCACCGTGACGTGATCGGGATCGGCGTCGAGCGAGTCGATGATGCGCGTGACCAGGCCGTCGACCAGGCCGGCGAAGCCGAACACCAGGCCCGACTGCAGGGCTTCGACGGTGTTCTTGCCGATGACGTCGCGCGGCACCGCGAGCTCGACGCTCCGCAGCTGGGCACCACGCCGCGACAGGGCCTCGAGCGACAGCTCGACGCCCGGCGCGATCGCGCCACCGATGTAGCGGTTGTCGGCGTCGACGACGTCGAAGATCGTGGCGGTGCCGTTGAGGTCGACGACGATCGCGGGGCCGCCGTACAGCTCGGCCGCGGCGAGGGCGTTGACGATGCGGTCGGCGCCGACCTCGCGCGGGTTGTCGGTGTGGATCGGGATGCCGGTCTTGACACCGGGCCCGACGACGGACGACGGCAGGTCGGCGTAGTAGCGGTCCTGGAGCGCCCGCAGCTCGACCAGGATCGCGGGCACGGTGCAGCACATGCTGACGGCGTCGACGTCGTCGATGTCGGCGCGCGCCGTCAGGCCCGTGACCAGCACCTGCCACTCGTCGGCCGTGCGGCGCTCGTCCGACGACACCTGCCAGTGCTCGACGAGGTCGTCGTCGTCGAAGACCCCGATCGTGGTGTGGCTGTTGCTGACGTCGAGGCAGAGCAGGATCATCGTGACGCGACGAGCGGGTTGTCGATCACGTCGCCGCGCACCAGGCCCGAGCCCGGCAGCGCCTCGGCGGGGTCTGCCCCCGTGCCGATGACTCGGTTGTCCCGGTCGACGAACACGACGTGGGGCTCGAACGTCCGCGCCTCGGCGTCCTCGAGCTGCGCGTAGGCGATCAGGATCACGAGGTCGCCGGGGTGGACGAGGTGGGCGGCGGCGCCGTTGATGCCGATGACGCCCGAGCCCCGCTCCCCCGCGATCGTGTACGTCTCGAGGCGGTTGCCGTTGTCGATGTCGACGATGTGGACGAGCTCGCCGGGCAGCAGGTCGGCGGCCTCGAGCAGGTCGAGGTCGACCGTGACCGAGCCGACGTAGTGCAGGTCGGCCTGCGTGACGGTGGCGCGATGGATCTTGGACTTCATCATGGTGCGGATCATGAGGGTCTCCCTAGGGTGAGGCCGATGTTGTCGAGGAGTCGGGGCCTGCCGACCCGTGCGGCGACGAGCAGGCGCGCGTCGGCTCCGGGCACGGCCGGCCCGAGCTCGGGATCGGTCAGGACGAGGTAGTCGAGGTCGACGTCGGCCGGATCGATCACGGCGTGCGCCGCCGCCAGCACGGCGTCCGGCCCACCCGCGGCTGCGGCGACGCCGGCTCGCAGCGCGGCCGAGATCGCGGCGGCCGTCGCCCGCTCGTCGGCGCTCAGGTAGCGGTTGCGCGAGCTCATCGCCAGGCCGTCGGCCTCGCGGACCGTGGGGCACCCGACGACGTCCACGCCGAGGGCGAGCTCGCGCGCCATCTGACGGATGAGCGTCAGCTGCTGGAAGTCCTTCTCGCCGAACACCGCGACGTCGGGACGCACGAGCCCGAACAGCTTGGCGACGACGGTGAGGACGCCGCGGAAGTGCGTGGGACGGGACGCCCCCTCGAGGATCGCACCGAGCGGACCGGGGTCGACCGTCACGGTGTCGACCAGGCCCGACGGGTACATCACGGGGACGGTCGGGGCGAAGACGACGTCGACGCCGGCCTCGGCACAGCGCTCGAGGTCGGTGTCGAACGTGCGCGGGTAGTCGTCGTAGTCCTCGCCGGGCGCGAACTGCGTCGGGTTGACGAAGATCGAGGCGACGAGCGTCTCGCCCAAGGGCCTGGCGTGCTTGAGCAGCTGCACGTGGCCGTCGTGGAGGGCGCCCATGGTGGGCACGAACGAGACCGACGACGCGCCGCGGGCCGCGACGAGCTCGGCGCGCGTGCGCGCGACGATCGGGCCGGCCATGCTCAGAACCCGGCGGCGATGTGCGCCATGGTGTCCCAGTCGGCCTCGTCGAGCACCTGGCGGATGGTGCCGGCGGTGACGTGGTCGAGGCGGTCGTCGACCTCTGCACGGCGGGCCGTGGCGCGCGCGAGCTCGAGGTAGGCGTCGACCGTGGCGTCGTCGACGTCGGCCGCGGCGAGCGCGTCGACGTGGGCGCGGATCGTCGTGACGTCGCCGCGGACGACGGGACCCGTGAGCGCGGCGTCGCCGTAGGCGAGGACGTTGTCGAGTGCCGCCGTGAGCAGGGGCCGGAGCACGGCTGCGGGGTCGTCGGCGCCTGCCGCGCGCAGCAGGTCCATCGACTGCGCGACCAGCGTGACCAGGTGGTTGGCGCCGTGGGCCAGGGCCGCGTGGTAGAGCGCGCGGTCGGCCTCGGCGACCCACATCGGCACGCCGCCCAGCGCCGCCACGAGCTCTTCGGCGAGCGGCCTGTCGGCGTCGGCGGCCGTCAGGCCGAAGACCGGCGGACGGTCGAAGTCGACGGCCGTGCCGGTGAAGGTCATGGCGGGGTGGAACGCGATCGGACGAGCGCCGAGACGCGTCAGCGAGGCGAGGGCGTCGAGCCCGTGACGACCGCTGGTGTGCAGGACGTACTGGCCGGGGCGCACGGCCCCCGAGGCGGCGAGCTGCTCGGCGACGGCGATGAGGCTGTCGTCGGGCACCGCGAGCACGAGCACGTCGGCGGCGGACGCCACCTGCTCGGGCGCGAGCACCGCAACGCCTGGCAGCAGCGTGTCGGCGCGCAGGCGGGACGCCTCGGACCGTCCGCTGACGCCGACGATCGGGTAGCCCGCCGAGCGCAGACGAGCGGCGAGGACGGAACCGACCTTGCCGGCTCCGACGACGCCGATGGAGAGACGCTTCATGGTGGTTGCCCACTTTCGTGTCACAGCGTTCCAGTCCCTGACGGGTACCAGACAAATTGACCTCTTCAGCATATCCCCGACTCGTCGGATGCCCAGGGGGCCGGCCTGTGCGGTGGGTCACAGACGGAGACGTCAGCGCGGGATGGACGCCGAGGCCGTGCCGGTGCGGTCGCCGTCGTGCAGCGTGACGGTCAGCGTGCGCGGGGCCCGGCGTGCGGCGCCGCGCAGCGTGACGGTCCAGCCCGAGCGGACGTAGCGCCGCTGCGCGCCCTGCCGCGAGTTGACGACGTGCGGCTCGGCCCCGGGGGTGACGTCGACGAGGTCGCCGTCGGTCTTGACCGTCAGTGACGGATCGGCGAGCTCGACGTTCGGGAACCACGCCGCGACGTCGAGCACCAGGTCGCCACCCTGCGCCCGCACCGATCGCACGAGGGCGCGCGCGGCCGTCTGCTCGTCGGTCAGGACGTACGCGGCGGGGTCGACGGCGTCGACGCCCCACCCGGGCAGGTAGACCGTGGTGCCGGCCGGCTCGCTGCCGGACGGGTGCATCTCGGGCTGCATCCCCTCGGCCCGCACGAAGCGCCACACGGCGTCGCGGTCGCCCGCGGCGAGCAGGGTGTGCAGCACGCGGTACTGCGCGGGCACCTCGGAGACGTAGCGGTCGGCCGGGGCCGCGCGGACGATCGTGGGCACCCGCTCGACCAGGGCGTCGAGGTAGTCGTCGTCGGCGCGCTCGAGCTTGAGCAGCGAGTTGGGGATGTTGTAGCGCAGGTACTGCAGGATGCGCTCGTCGCGCGCGACGGGCAGCGGCTCGAGGATCTCGAGCACGGCGTCCATCGCGTCGTGGCGGGCGTGGACGGCCGCGGCGGTGACGTGCCCCTGCGAGATCGAGGTCTCCATGCGTCGCCAGGTGTAGGCCGGGACGCCCGTGATGTCGAGCGACCTGGCCTTCAGGAACGCCTCGGCCGCGACGCGCTGGTCGCCGGCCAGCAGCACGGTCGGGTAGACGAAGCCGTGCTCGTCCCAGAACGCCCGGCGGAAGATCTTGCCGCCGGGGATCGCGCTGACCAGCACGTCGGGACGCTCGGCGAGCGTGACCGCCTCGGCCGGACGCGCGTGCACGGCGCGGATCCACGGCGCGGGCGGACGCACGACGTCACCCTCGCGGCGCTGGTAGGGCATCACCGCGACGTCGGACCCGCTGCGGCGCAGGCCGTCCATCGCGACCTGGATGCCCGTGCGGGTGACGGTGTCGTCGGAGTCGACGTAGGTGAGGTACTCGCCGGTGGCGGCCTCGGTGCCCGTGCGCCGGGCGACGCCCACGCCACCGTTGGGCTGGCTCAGCACCGTCACCTCGGGGTGCCGCTCAGCGAAGGCGCGCACCACCGCGAGGCTGTCGTCGGTCGAGCCGTCGTCGACCACGACGATCTCGATGTTGCGGTACTGCTGGTCGAGCACCGACTGCAGCGACTCCTCGATAAGGTCGGCGGCGTTGTACACCGGGACGACGACGCTGAGCAGCGGGCTGTCGCGGTTGCGCCAACGGCGACGGGCCGCACCGAGCGCTCGTCGCGCCGTCGATCGCCGCCCCGTGTCCGTCACGCGCCGAGCATAACGAGAGGGCCGGTCCGCCTCGGGGGACGTGCCCTAGATTGGGCGCGTGGCGGCACGCGTGGTCTCGTGGCAGGCGGCGTGGGACGCCGCGCTCTACGCCGACGACGGCTTCTTCCGCACCGTCCGGCCCGCCGACCACTTCCGCACCAGCGCCCACGTCGGGACGTTCGCGCGCGCCGTGGCCGAGCTGGCGAGACGCACGGGGGCCGCGACGGTCGTCGACCTCGGTGCCGGCGGCGGCGAGCTGCTCACGGCGCTGCACGCGCTGCTGCCCGACGTCGAGCTCGTGGGGGTCGAGGTGGCCGCGCGTCCCGGCGCCCTGCCCGACGAGGTCGCATGGACTCCTGCGCTGCCCGACCGCATCGACGGCCTGCTGATCGCCAACGAGTGGCTCGACAACGTCCCGTGCCCCGTCGTCGAGCGCGATGACGACGGGGTCGACCGCGTGGTGCTGGTCGACCCTGCCACGGGCGACGAGACGCTCGGCGACGTCCACGACTCGCCGTGGATGCGTCGGTGGTGGCCGTTGGCGGCCCCCGGCGAGCGGGCCGAGGACGGCACGCCCCGCGACGCGGCGTGGGCCGATGCCGTCGCCCGGGTCGACGGCGTCGCGGTCGCGATCGACTACGGGCACGTGCTGGCCGACCGTCCTCCCTTCGGCACCCTGCGCTCGTACGCCGACGGCCGCGAGGTCGACGTGCGCCTCGACGGCAGCCGCGACGTCACGGCGGACGTGGCGGTCGACGCCGTGGCCGCGGCGGTCGACGGACGCCTCGTGCGCCAGCGCGACGCCCTGGCCGAGCTGGGGGTCGACGGACGTCGCCCGCCCCTCGACCTGGCCAGCACCGACCCGGCCGGCTACGTCCGGGCGCTCTCCGCCGCGGGCGAGGCGGCCGAGCTGACCTCGCGGGGCGGCCTGGGCGACTTCTGGTGGATCGTCACCGATCGGCGGGACGCGGCATGACGGCGATGCCCGAGGGTGCCTACGTCTCGGTGATCGGAGGCATCCGCCCCGGCGCCGGCGGGCAGACCCGCGTCCTGCTGCTGAGGCACCGGTTGTTCGCGCAGCACCTGGGCATCGACGTGCCGATCCTGACGTTCAACCCACGCTCCGACTACGACCGCGTCCGGCAGTCGCTGCACGACGACGGCCTGCTGCTGCCCGGCAGCCGGGTGCTCAACATGCACGAGGACCTGCGCACGCGCGACCTCTCGGGCGTCGCCGGCACGCCCGCGACGCCTCGTCCCGCTGCCAACCAGACGGCCGACAAGCCCGACCGCGACGGACGTCCGTGGCGGCGCACCATGACGCCGGACGACGGCGGCGAGGCGTGGCTCGAGTACGTCAGGGTCGACGGCTCGCCGTACGCACGCACCCCCGTCGACGGCGGCAGCGGCGCCGTCGAGGTGCTGCTGCCCGACGGCTCGGCCGCCGGCACCTGGCCGACGCTCGGCGGGATGTGGTGCTGGTGGACGCAGCTCGTGACGCCGTCGACGGGCCACGTGTTCGTGCTGAGCGACAGCCGGTTCGTCGCCCAGCAGCTCACCGCGATCGACGACGACCGCTTCTTCGTGCTGCACCAGATGCACAACCCCCACACCGTCGGCCGCCGCCACTGGACGTCCGAGATCAGCGCGACGTACGCCGAGTCGATGGAGCACCTCGGCCGGCTCGACGCCCTCAGCACCCTGACCGTGCGCCAGCGCGACGACGTGGCCCGCCGCTACGGCGACACCGACCACCTCGTCGTGATCCCCAATCCCGTCGAGCTGCCGCCCGTGCCCGAGCCCCGTCCCGCGCGGCCGGCCGGACGCATCGTGGTGATCGCGCGGCTGCACAGCCAGAAGCGCCTCGACCTCGCGGTCGACGCCTTCGCCGTCCTCGCACGGACGCATCCCCAGGCACGCCTCGACGTCTACGGCAGCGGTCCCGAGCGCGAGGCCCTCGAGCAGCAGGTCGCCGGCCACGGGCTCGACGACCGGGTCACGTTCCACGGTCACGTCGCCCGGGCCGCCGACGAGCTGTGGGCCGCCGACGTCGCCTGGCTCACCAGCGCGTTCGAGGGCTACTCGCTGTTCCTGCTCGAGGCTCGCGCGCGCGAGTGCCCCGTCGTGTCGTTCGACGTGCCCTACGGCCCCCGCGAGCAGATCACCGACGGCGTCGACGGGGTGCTCGTGCCGTACGGCGACGTGCAGGCGCTCGCCGCCGCCACCGCGGGCCTGCTCGACGACCCGGCCCGCCTCGACGCGATGCGGGCACCGGCACGCGCTGGCGCCGCGGCCCACGGGCACGAGCGCTTCCTCGACGACTGGGCCGACGTCGTCCGTGGCGCGATCGAGCGCAAGCCGCACCGCACCCGCATCGACGACGTCGTGCTGCACGACGTCCGGCTCGGGCTCCCGTCGCGCCGCGACGGGCTCACGCTGTACGCCCGGCTGGACGTCACCGGCCGTCTCGACCCCGCCTCGACGCACCTGTGCTGGCAGGCCTGGACCGACCAGATGGCCGATCCCCTCGAGCTGCCGGCCGATGTCACGCAGCGCGGCGACACCTGGACGATCACGGGGCAGGCCGACGCCGCCGCACTCGCGACCCTCACGACCCAGGACCGTCCGGTCACGCTGCGGCTGCTGCTGGTGAGCCGCAACTCCGCCTGGCGGCACGAGCTGTTCAGCGGCAGCCTGAGCCCCGACGGCCCGCTCAAGCGCCTCCTCCGACGTGGAAGACTGAGGGCATGACGCGTCTGCTGATCCGTTCCGGCAAGGACCCGTTCACCCCCGTCGTCGCCGAGTCGACGCTGACGCAGGACGTCTTCAACAGCAACAGCGGCAACTACCTCTTCCAGCACTCGATGTGGAAGACGCTGTCGGTCGACGGCGCCGAGCTCGTCACCAACTCGACGCTGTCGGAGCGCGTGCCCCCCGAGCCGGGCGACGCCGCGCGCATCAACGACGAGTTCGACCACTTCGTCATCCCCATGGCCAATGCGTTCCGCCGCGAGTTCGAGCCGCGCCTGGCGCGCCTGGCCGAGCTGCTCGAGGGCGTCACGATCCCCGTCACGGTCACCGGCATCGGCGCGCAGGCGCCCCACGGCCACGGCATCGAGGCGCTCGAGCCCGTCAACGACACCGTCAAGAAGTTCGTCGGCCTGGTGCTCGACCGCTCGGCGTCCATCGGCGTGCGCGGCGAGTTCACGCGGTCGTACCTGCTGAGCCTCGGCTTCCCCGACGACGCGATCGACGTCATCGGGTGCCCGTCGCTGTTCCTGCACGGCCGCGACTTCCGGGTCGACAAGCGCGTCGACGCCCTCACGTCCGACAGCCCCCTCGCGCTCAACCTGACGCCCGAGGTGCCGGGCATCGGCGCCTTCGCGACGACGCAGGCCGAGCGCCACCCGAACCTGACCTACATCGGGCAGGACGCCCACGACCTGCGCATGCTGCTGTGGGGCGTCCCGTTCCCGCACGTCCACGACCCGCTCGTGCCGGTGCACCTCGAGCACCCGCTCTACCAGCAGGACCGCATCCGGCTGTTCCTCGACACGTGGCCCTGGTACGACTTCATGGCGACGCAGCACTTCGCCTACGGCACCCGGTTCCACGGCAACGTCGCGGCGCTGCTGGGTGGCACGCCGGCCCACCTGCTGGCCCACGACTCGCGCACCCTCGAGCTCGCCGAGTACCACCGCATGCCGTTCACGACGATGCCGTCGTTCGAGGCCGACCTCAGCGCGGCCGAGCTGTACGAGGCCACCGACATGGCCGAGTTCAACGCCGAGCTGCCCCGCGGGTTCGACCGGTTCACGGCCTTCCTCGACCGCAACGGGCTCGAGCACATCCACACCGATGGCAACGGCACCGGCACGTTCGACGCCGACCTCGCCGCCGCCACGTTCCCGCCGCCCGTGCAGCCGCTGATCGCCGGCGACGGCCACGAGATCGCGTCGCGCCTGCAGTGGTTGCGCGACGGCATGGTGCTCGACATCACCCGCCACCCCCAGGCCTACCAGCAGCCGTGGGAGCACCCGACGTGGAGCGGAGCCGGCAGCCGGCACGCCCGCCTGCACGCCAAGGTGCAGGCCCAGGCCGGCGAGATCGAGACGCTCTACGCCCGCCTCGAGCTCGTCGAGCGCGGGTCGCCGTACATCGCGATGCGGCGCATCGGCCGCTGGTTCAAGCGGATGCTCCGCCGGTCATGACCGAGGTCACCGCGAGCATCGGTGGCGGCGGCGGTCCGGGGTCGGGCTTCGACACGACCGACATGGTGCTCAACATCGGGCCCCAGCACCCCGCCACCCACGGCGTCCTGCGCCTGCGCCTGACGCTCGACGGCGAGCGCGTCAAGGCCTGCGAGCCGATCGTCGGCTACATGCACCGCGGCGTCGAGAAGCTCTTCGAGGTGCGCGACTACCGCCAGATCATCGTGCTGGCCAACCGCCACGACTGGCTCAGCGCGTTCTCGTCCGAGCTGGGCGTCGCGCTGGCCGTCGAGGACATGCTCGGCATGGAGGTGCCCGAACGGGCCACCTGGATCCGTACGCTGCTGGCCGAGCTCAACCGGGTGCTCAACCACCTGATGTTCCTCGGCTCGTACCCCCTCGAGCTCGGGGCGATCACGCCGATCTTCTACGCCTTCCGCGAGCGCGAGACCATCCAGGAGGTCATGGAGGAGGTCTCGGGCGGGCGCATGCACTACATGTTCAACCGCGTCGGCGGCCTCAAGGAGGACGTCCCGGCCGGGTGGACCGGACGCACGGCAGCAGCGATCGCGACCGTCCGCGCACGGCTCGGCGAGCTCGAGGACCTCATCCTCGGCAACGAGATCTTCCGCGCCCGCACCGTCGGCATCGGCGTGCTGTCGCCCGAGCTGGTGCACGCCTACGGCGTCTCGGGGCCGATCGCGCGGGCGTCGGGCCTCGACATGGACCTGCGCCGCGACGAGCCCTACCTGGCCTACGGCGACCTGCAGGACGTCCTGCGCGTGCCGGTGCGCACCGAGGGCGACTGCCACGCGCGGTTCGCGGTGCTGCTCGAGCAGACCAAGGTGTCGCTCGACCTGGCCGACGCCTGCCTGGCGCGGCTCGCCGAGCT
This sequence comes from Aeromicrobium endophyticum, assembly GCF_003586285.1. Classification (GTDB taxonomy): domain Bacteria; phylum Actinomycetota; class Actinomycetes; order Propionibacteriales; family Nocardioidaceae; genus Aeromicrobium; species Aeromicrobium endophyticum. The sequence continues at coordinate 558,430 of NZ_QUBR01000001.1, forward strand.
CGAGCCGGGGCCCGTCAACGTCCGGCTGCCCAAGATCCTGAAGGCGCCCGAGGGCTCGACCTACGTCTGGACCGAGAACCCGCTGGGCCTCAACGGCTACTACCTGGTGTCGCGCGGCGAGAAGACGCCGTGGCGCCTCAAGCTGCGCACCGCGTCGTTCAACAACGTCGCCGTGCTGCCCGAGATCGTGTCGGGCACGGTCGTCGCCGATCTCGTCGCGATCCTCGGCTCGATGTTCTTCGTCGTCGGCGACATCGACAAGTAGCCGCCGAGCCGCGGGCTAGGGTCGAGCCATGGCTGACGAACGCATCCCCACGCCCGTCGACGAGCTGGCCGAGGAGTGGCTCGAGACGATGCTCGAGCTCTCCCCCGAGCTGCACGTGCAGCTCGGACGGTCCGGACGCGAGTCCGACTACACCGACCTCTCCCCCGACGGCGTCGCCGCCCAGGCCGACGCCGCCCGCGCGATGCTGGCCCGGGTGCGCGCCGCCCGCCCCGACGACCAGACCGACGTGGTCACGCAGGCCGAGATGGTGCGCACCCTCGAGCTCGAGCTCGAGCAGATCGAGGCGGGGTTCTGGCAGCGCGACCTCAACGTCATCGCCTCGCCCGCGCAGGGCCTGCGCGACGTCTTCGACCTCATGGAGACGTCGTCGGTCGAGGACTGGGAGCACGTCGCGCGCCGCCTGCACCACCTGCCCGCCGCGATGAGTGGCTACGTCGACTCGCTGCGCATCGGCATCGCCGCGGGCAACGCGCCCGCGATCCGTCAGGTGCGCGAGGTCGCCGCGCAGGCCCGCAAGCAGGCCGGCACCGACAGCTTCTTCGCCCAGCTGGCCGCACGAGCCGACGTCCCCGCCTCGCTGCAGGCCGACCTCGACGACGGCGCACGGGCGTCCTCCGAGGCCTACGGGCGCCTCGTGCGGTTCCTCGAGGACGACCTGGCGCCTCACGCGCCCGAGGCCGACGCGGTCGGGCGCGAGCACTACGCCCTGGCGTCGCGAGCGTTCGTGGGCGCCGAGATCGACCTCGACGAGACCTACGAGTGGGGCATCGCCGAGCTCGACCGCATGGTGGCCGAGCAGGAGCAGATCGCCGACCAGATCCTGCCGGGGGCCGGTGTCGCCGAGGCCATCGCGCACCTCGACGGCGACCCCTCGAGCAAGCTGCACGGCACCGACGCGCTGCAGGCGTGGATGCAGCAGACCAGCGACCGCGCGATCGTCGAGCTCGGCCGCACGCACTTCGACATCCCCGAGCCCATGCGCCGGCTCGAGTGCATGATCGCGCCCACGCAGGAGGGCGGCATCTACTACACCGCGCCCAGCGAGGACTTCGAGCGTGCGGGTCGCATGTGGTGGAGCGTGCCCGAGGGCATCACCGAGTTTGACACCTGGCGCGAGCTGACGACGGTCTACCACGAGGGCGTCCCCGGCCACCACCTCCAGCTGGGGCTCGCCACGTACAACAGCGCCCAGCTCAACGGCTGGCGACGACTCAACTGGAACTCCGGACATGGTGAGGGATGGGCGCTCTACGCCGAGCGCCTGATGGCCGACCTCGGCTACCTCGACGACCCGGCCGACCGGCTCGGGATGCTCGACGGGCAGCGCATGCGGGCGGCCCGCGTCGTGCTCGACATCGGCGTGCACCTGCGCAAGCCCAAGCCCGACGGCAGCGGCACCTGGACGGGCGAGGACGCCTTCGGCTTCATGGCGCAGCACGTCAACATGAACGACTCGTTCGTGCGCTTCGAGGTCAACCGCTACCTCGGCTGGGCGGGCCAGGCGCCGTCGTACAAGGTGGGTCAGCGCATGTGGGAGCAGCTGCGCGACGACTGGGTCGCGGTCCACGCGGGCCGGCCCGGTGGGGCGGACCTCAAGGAGTTCCACCGCCAGGCCCTCTCCGTCGGGAGCATCGGCCTCGGAACCCTCCGCACGACCCTCCTCCCCTGAGGCTGACACGTCAGGCGGGGGTGGGATCCGCTCGGTCGTCGTCGTCATCGTCGGGCAGCCGGCAGGCCCGCTCGAGCAGCAGCGCGGCGACCAGCAGCAGCAGGCTCGCGGCGGCAGCGGCCAGCCCGCGCACGAAGCGCTCGCGCCCGAGGGTCGCGTCGAGCGCGTCGTAGAAGGCCAGCGCGTAGCCGCCGTAGAAGCCTCCGACGAGTGCCCCCACGATCGCGCACGCCTTGGCCAGCGACAGCATCCGGATGCCGTGGTCGACCGGCATGCGCTCGTGACGGCGATGCAGCGTCTGCCACGTGCTGTAGGCGAACATCCCCACCACCACCGCACCCGCCAGGAGCACCAGCGGCGCCACCCACCCCAGCCGGGGCGGGTTGCCGTCGAGCCGCACGATCAGCGGCGGTGTCAGCCTGCCGCTGACGATCCCGACAGCGAGCAGGACGACGACCGACAACGCCGACGTCGGTTTGGCGGTCACAGGATGATCTCGAGGTCCTCACGCTTGACGATGCCGCTGGTGTCGATGTCACCGATCAGGTCGGCGACGAAGCCCTTGCCCGGGATCTCGCCCTCGGGGTCGATCTCGAGCCACGGGACGAGCACGAAGCCGCGCTCGTGCGCGCGGGGGTGGGGCAGCACCAGCTGCTCGTCCTCGGCGACGCGGTTGCCGACGACGATGACGTCGACGTCGAGCGTGCGGGGGGCTCCGGGCTCGGAACGCTCACGGCCGAAGGCGTCCTCGATCGCGAGTGCGCGGTCGAGCAGCGTGTGCACCGTCAGGGTGGTGTCGATCAGCACGACGGCGTTGAGGAACTTGCCCGAGCTCTCGGGTCCGCCGACCGGCTCGGTCTCGTAGACCGACGAGATCGCGACGACGGTGACCTCGGGAGTGTCTTCCAGCGCGGAGACACCGCCCTGCAGCTTGTCGATGCGATCGCCCAAGTTCGATCCGATCGCCAGGACGGCCTGCCGGATCGGACGCATGCCGCCCGTCATCGTGTCGGCGTCGAGCACGTACGGGGTGGGCGCTTCGGTCACTGTCTGCTCCGCTCTATCGTGACGGCGACGTCGTGGAACGTCACCGCGATGGGCGCTTCGGGCTTGTGCACCGTCACGCTAGCCCATCGGACCTGGTCTTCGGCCAGGCACAAGTCCACCATACGGAGCGCGACCGTCTCGATGAGGTCGACGGGATCGCTCACGATGGCATCGTGGATCTGCTGCGCCAGGACGCCGTAGTGCACGGTCTTGGTCAGATCGTGCTCGCGCGCCGCCGGGCCGAGGTCGAGACCCAGGCTCACGTCGACGACGAATGTTTGCCCGTTCTTCTTCTCGTCGTCGAACACCCCGTGGTGCCCGTGCGCCGAGATGCCGATCAGGTCGATGCGGTCGAGGCCGTCGGGGATGGCCATTCAGTCGTCCTCCAGCATCATCTCGGCGATCGGCGAGGCGTGGCGGGACCAGAACTTCCAGGATCCCCCGGCCTTGACCAGGATACTCGTGCACACGGCGCGGCCTCCCGAGAAGCCCTCCGCTGCGGCGTCGAGGCCCTCGCCCGAGAGGATGTTCTCGGTGCAGACGACGACGGCCGTGTCGGGACCGTCGGCGCCGCGGGGCAGCGTCACGACGTCGACGTCGGTGAGGAAGAACTGGATGTAGCCGACGTTGGCCATCAGCACGGTCCACGACCGCAGCACCTGGGAGGTGCCCCGCAGAGGCACCGAGCCGGGGTGCACGCAGGAGGTGCCGGGGTCGTCGACCCACAGCGAGGCCATCAGGTCGACGTCGCCGGACTCGACCGCGTCGTAGAACAGGCGATGGGTGGTCAGCGGATCGGTCATCGCTGCTCCCGGTGCAGCCGAGCCACGACCCGCACGGCGTCGGCGGACGAGCGGGCGTCGTGCACCCGGACGCACCAGGCGCCGGCCGTGGCGGCCAGGGTGGTGACCGCGGCGGTGGCGTCGTCGCGCTGGCCGGCGGGGCGGGGTCCGTCGTCGCCGGCGAGCAGCTCGCCGAGGAAGCCCTTGCGGCTGGCAGCCACCAGCAGCGGGTAGCCCAGGTCGACGAAGGCGTCGAGGTGGGCCAGCACGGTCCAGTTCTGCTCGCCGGTCTTGGAGAACCCCAGGCCGGGGTCGACGATGATGCGGTCGGCGGCGACACCAGCGGCCAGGGCCGCCTCGACCTGCACCCCGAGCTCGGCACGGATGTCGGCGACCAGGTCGTCGTAGTGGGTGTGCCTCTGCATCGAGGCCGAGTGCTCGCGCCAGTGCATCAGCACGATCGGTGAGCCCGTCTCGGCCGCCAGGGCCATCATCTCGGGATCGGCGCGGCCGCCCGAGACGTCGTTGACGATCGACGCCCCGGCCTCGAGCGCCCGCCGGGCCGTCGCGGCCCGCATCGTGTCGACCGAGACGACGACTCCCTCGGCGGCGAGGCCCTCGATGACCGGGAGGACGCGGCGGGCCTCCTCGTCGGCGTCGATGCGCAGCGCGCCGGGACGGGTCGACTCGCCGCCGACATCGACCAGGTCGGCGCCGTCGGAGGCCAGCGCGACCCCGTGCCGGACGGCCGTGGCGGCATCGAGCCACTGACCGCCGTCGGAGAACGAGTCGGGCGTGACGTTGACGACGCCCATGACGAGGCACCGGTCGGGCGCCCCGTCGGACAGCCGTGCCAGGTCGAGCACCGCCGACCTAGCGGGCCGTGATGAGGCCCATGGCCTCGGCTCGCGTGGCAGGGTCGCGCAGCTGTCCTCGCACGGCGCTGGTGATGGTCTTGGCGCCGCCCTTGCGGACGCCCCTCATGGCCATGCAGAGGTGCTCGGCCTCGAGCACCACGATCACGCCCTTGGGCTTGAGGACCTCGACGAGCGACTCGGCGATCTGGGTCGTGAGCCGCTCCTGCACCTGCGGCCGACGGGCGTAGACGTCGACCAGGCGGGCCAGCTTGGACAAGCCGGTGACCCGTCCGCCCTCGGCCGGGATGTAACCCACGTGCGCGACGCCGAAGAAGGGCACGAGGTGGTGCTCGCACATCGACCACAGCTCGATGTCCTTGACCAGGACGAGCTCTTCGTGACCGACCGCGAACTCGATGTTGAGCACGTCGGCGGCCGACTGGTCGAGGCCCGCGAGCAGCTCGTCGTACGACTTGGCCACCCGCATGGGCGTGTCCTTCAGACCGTCGCGGTCGGGGTCCTCGCCCACCGCGATCAGCAGCTCGCGGATCGCCGCCTCGGCCCGGGGCCGATCGACCGTCATGCCTGCCCGGGGCCCGCGGGCGGGCCCGCGTCGACTCCGGCGTCGGGGCCGACGACGATCGGCGTGCTCTTGTCGTTCTCACCGCTGTACGACCGGCCGCGGATCGTGTCGACGGGCGGACGCGTGTCGGGAACGCGCGTCTCGGACCCGGTCCACGCCGGACGGACGGCGCGACGTCGCAACGGCTCGAAGATCGCGGCGACCTGGGCCTTGTCGAGGGTCTCCTTCTCGAGCAGCTCGGTGACCAGGGCGTCGAGCACGTCGCGGTTCTCGTTGAGGATGTCGAAGGCCTCTTGGTGCGCGAAGGTGATGAGCTTGTTGATCTCGTCGTCGACGATCGCGGCCACGTTCTCGGAGTAGTTGCGCGCGTGCCCGATGTCGCGGCCCAGGAACGGCTGGCTCTCGTTCTCGCCGAGGCGGACGGCGCCGAGGCGCTCGGTCATGCCGTACTGCGTGACCATCGCCCGGGCCAGGTTGGTGGCCTTCTCGATGTCGTTGCCGGCGCCCGTGGTGGGGTCGTGGAAGACGAGCTCCTCGGCCGCGCGGCCGCCCAGCATGTAGGCGAGCTTGTCGAGCAGCTCGGCGCGGGTCTGGGAGTACTTGTCCTCGTCGGGCAGCACCATCGTGTAGCCGAGCGCGCGGCCGCGGGGCAGGATCGTGATCTTGTGCACCGGGTCGCTCTGCGGCAGCGCCGCAGCCACCAGGGCGTGCCCGCCCTCGTGGTAGGCCGTGATGCGCCGCTCGTTCTCGTTCATCAGGCGGGTGCGCTTCTGCGGGCCCGAGATGACGCGGTCGATGGCCTCGTCGAGCGCCACGGCGTCGATCGTCTTGGCACCGTTGCGGGCCGTGAGCAGCGCGGCCTCGTTGAGGACGTTGGCCAGGTCGGCGCCCGAGAAGCCCGGGGTGCGGCGACCGATCGCCTCGAGGTCGACGCCCGGCGCGATCGGCTTGCCCCGGGAGTGGACCTTGAGGATCTGCGTGCGGCCGGCCAGGTCGGGGGCCTCGACGCCGATCTGGCGGTCGAAGCGGCCCGGACGCAGCAGGGCGGGGTCGAGCACGTCGGGACGGTTGGTCGCCGCGATCAGGATGACCCCGCCGCGCACGTCGAAGCCGTCCATCTCGACGAGCAGCTGGTTGAGCGTCTGCTCGCGCTCGTCGTGGCCGCCGCCCATGCCGGTGCCGCGGTGACGTCCGACCGCGTCGATCTCGTCGATGAAGACGATGGCCGGAGCGTTCTCCTTGGCCTGCTCGAACAGGTCGCGGACGCGGCTGGCGCCCACGCCCACGAACATCTCGACGAAGTCGGAGCCGGAGATCGAGTAGAACGGGACGCCGGCCTCGCCGGCGACCGCGCGGGCCAGCAGCGTCTTGCCGGTGCCGGGAGGGCCGTACAGCAGGACGCCCTTGGGGATCTTGGCCCCGACGGCCTGGAACTTGGCGGGCTCCTGCAGGAACTCCTTGATCTCGCCGAGCTCCTCGATCGCCTCGTCGCAGCCCGCGACGTCGGCGAACGTGGTCTTGGGCGTGTCCTTGCTCATCAGCTTCGCCTTGGACTTGGCGAACTTCATGACGCCCGCGCCGCCGCCCTGGCTGCGGCTGAGGAAGTAGATGAGCAGGCCGAAGATCAGCAGGATCGGCAGGAACGAGATCAGGAACGAGCCGATGAACGACTGCTTCGGCACGCTGACGTCGAACGTCTTGAGCTTCTTGTCGGCCACGGCGGTCTCGGCCTGCTGCACGAGGCGAGCGCCCTGGTCGCCGAGGTATTCGGCCTTGACCTTGGTGCCGTTGTCGAGCGTGGCCTGGATCTGCTGGTCGCCGTCGACGAACTTGACGTCCTTGACCTTGCCCGTCTCGAGGTACGTCACCATCGTGGCGGTCTTGATCTGCTTGTAGCCGTCGGCCGAGGAGGAGACCGAGACGATCGTGATCACGACGATCGTGATGAGCACGATCCAGACCCACGGGCCCTTGAGAAGGCGTTTGAAGTTCATGTAGCGGCGTGGATCGGGTCCACTCCTCCTCGGGTGCTGGTCGGTAGTCGAACGGTACACGGGGCACCGTTCTTCAGTTGAACGCGCGGGTCGTCCGCCATCGTTCCCGAGAACAGTTCGCCAGGAGCGAACTCAGGCCTACAAGTAGACGTGCGGCGAGAGGGTGCCGATGCAGCGCAGGTTGCGGTAGCGCTCGTTGAAGTCGAGGCCGTAGCCGACGACGAAGGCGTTGGGGATGTCGAATCCGACGTACCTGACCTCGACGTCCATCTGCAGCGCGTCGGGCTTGCGCAGCAGCGTCGCGATCTCGACCGAGGCGGGGCCGCGCGAGCGCAGGTTGGTGATGAGCCACGACAGCGTGAGGCCCGTGTCGATGATGTCCTCGACGATCAGCACGTGACGGCCGTTGAGGTCGGTGTCGAGATCCTTGAGGATGCGCACGACGCCGGACGACTGCGTGCCCGACCCGTACGACGACACGGCCATCCAGTCCATCTCGACGTGCCGCTCGAGGCTGCGGGCGAGATCGGCCATGACCATCACGGCGCCCTTCAGCACGCCGACGAGCAGCAGGTCCTTGCCCTCGTAGTCGGCTTCGATCTGCCGGGCCAGCTCTTGCAGCCTGGTCGTGATCTGCTCCTCGGTGTAGAGGGTCTGGTCGAGCTCGAGGTCACCTTCGACATGGTTCTGGTCCACGGGTTCAGCCTCCCACAGGGGTGGCTGCGAACATCAGGGAAGTCCCACCTGACGTCCTGACACGGGTCACGCTCACCCGTCCGGGAAGCTCGATGCGCTGCTGGCCGTGCCAGTCGGTCACGAGACGGTCGAGCTCGGCCAGGTGGCTCGCCGCGAGCTCGGCGGCGCTGGCACCGGCGGCCAGGGCGAGCCGTCGCAGCACCCGCGACCTCAGCGCGGGCGGCAGCGCGGCGAGCGTCGGCACGTCGGACGGGTCGGAGACCTCGGCGGCCAGCTGGTCGAGCAGCGTCCCGTCGGCACGCACCTGGTCGGCGGTGCGCGCCAGTGCCTCGGCGACCCCGCCGCCCAGGACGTCCTCGAGCATCGGCATGACCTCGGCGCGCAGCCGTGAGCGGCGGAACGCGGGATCGCTGTTGTGGGGGTCGGTCCACCACGCCAGGCCCGAGGCCCGGCAGATGCGCTCGGTGTCGGCCCGCCGCACGGTCAGCAGCGGGCGGCGCCAGAGCCCGTCGCGAGGCGCCATGCCGCTGATCGAGCGGGGGCCCGAGCCGCGCCCCAGCCCGAGCAGCACCGTCTCGGCCTGGTCGTCGAGGGTGTGGGCCAGCAGCACCGCGTCGGCTCCCGTCGAGGCGAGCACCGACAGGCGGGCGTCGCGGGCGGCTGCCTCGGGCCCGCCGGCTCGCCCCACGTCGACGCGCTCGACCACCGCCGGGACGCCCAGCGACCGCACCTGCCGGACGGCGACATCAGCGACGTCGGCCGAGCCGTGCTGCAGGCCGTGGTCGACCACGACGGCCGACAGGTCGTACCCGTCTCGCCGGGCCACGAAGGCCGTGACCGCGGCGAGCGCGAGCGAGTCGGCGCCGCCCGAGACACCCACGACGACCCGCGCCCCCGCCGACAGGTCGTCGAGAGCCGCCCGCACCAGGTTGCGTCCGGTCGCCACCGCAGGGTCGAGCGCGCCGCCCATCTCGTCAGCCCCGTCCGCCTCGGCCTAGCCGTGCACGCGTGCGACCCACGACGCCGGGTCGAGGATCTCGGAGCGTCCCGGCAGGTTGGCCGGCTCGGCCCACACCTGGTTGAAGCCGTCGAGGCCGACCCGGTCGACGACCGTGCGGACGAACGTCGCGCCGTCGCGGTACTGCCGCATCTTGGCGTCGAGGCCGAGCAGGCGGCGCAGCAGGCGGTCGAGCGGGCTGGTGCCGGCGCGGCGCTGGGTGAACTTGCGCCGGATGTCGACGACGCTGGGGATGACCTCGGGCCCCACCCCGTCCATGACGACGTCGGCGTGCCCCTCGAGCAACGACATGATGCCCGTCAGCCGGTCCACGATCTCGCGCTGGCGGTCGTTCTGGAAGATCTCGCTCAGCGACGCGTCGGAGTCGCCCTTGAGGACGCGGACGACCTCGCCGACGCCGTCGGACATCATCGACGACAGCGCGGACGAGTCGACGTCGGTGGCCTCGATGAACTCGTCGAGGAGCGACTTGAGGTGGGTGCGCATCCACGGCACCGCCGTGAACTGGACGCGGTGGGTCTCTTCGTGGAGGCAGACCCACAGGCGGAAGTCATGAGGATCCACCTCGAGCTTGCGCTCGACCTCGACGATGTTGGGGGCGACGAGCAGCAGACGTCCGCCCTCGCCCGCCGGACCGTCCCAGAACGGGTCGAACTGGCCGAGCACCTTCGACGACATGAACGACATCAGCCCGCCGACCTCGACCCCGCCGACCTTCGCGCCCATCGTCGCGGCCACGCCCGTGGGCGCCTTGCCGGCCGCGGCGAGCTTGGCCTCGATGGGGCGCATGATCAGCTGGAACGACTCGAGGTTGGCCTCGACCCATCGCGGGCGGTCGACCACGAGCACGGGTGCCGTGGCGGACGTCGCGTGCAGACGGCTGAACTCACGCACGGGACCCTCCGACCGGGCGGCACCCTCGCGCAGCTCGGCGACGGCCTCGGCGATCTCGCCGGCCGACATCTCGGGGCCGGGGCGCGACAGCTTCGTCGCCGTCGTCAACGCGAGGTTCCAGTCGATCATGGAGCCACGCTACCTGTGGGCTCCCCGGCAAACGATGGCGTGCGTCCGCCAGGGAGGCCGCCTGCGGCCGACCGTGAGCGAAGCGAGGGGGACTGACGCAAGCCCTCAGGCTTGGTTAGCCTCGGGCTCCGCTCTCACGGGCCCCCACTCGCTGCGCTCGCGAGAGGTACCCCCAGCTCCGCTCCCTGGCGAACGAGAACCCGCGTTCCTCAGCCGGGGGTCGAGCAGCGGCAGGTGGCGATCGCGGCGGTGACGGCGTCGAGAGCCGCCTGGGCCTGCAGCGGCTGGTCGCGGTCGGAGCGGTCGCTCATGACGGCGAACAGCACGGGGCTGCCGTCGGCGTCGACCGCGTACCCGGCGAGGGAGTGGATGCCCGTCAGCGTGCCGGTCTTGGCCCGCACCTCTCCCCTGGCGCCGGCCAGCCCCGAGAAGCGGTCGACCAGCGTCCCGGTGAACCCCGCGACCGGCAGGTCGGCGAGCAGCTCGGACGTCCGCGACGACCCGACCGACTTCTGCAGCGTCTGCACCAAGGTCGCGGGGCTGATGCGGTTGGCGCGCGACAGACCGCTGCCGTCGTTCAGCACGAGCCCGTCGGTGTCGATGCCGGCATCCTCCAGCGCCGCGACGACGGCTGCCGTGCCGCCGGCGAAGTCCGCCGATCCGCCGGCGGCCCGGGCGACGTGTCGCAGGACGACCTCGGCGGCCTCGTTGTCGCTGATCCGGACGAGCGTCTCGACGATCTGGGCGAGCGTCGCGCTGCGCACCTCGCCGACCACCGGGGCCCCGGCCTCGGCCGTCGCTGGCGAGGGATCGCCGGTGACCGTCACGCCCTGGTCGGCGAGCAGGCGTGCGAAGGTGCGGGCCGCGGCGTTCGGAGGATCGGCGGCGCGGACGCCGTCGCTGATGCCCTGGTCGACCCACAGCGCACTGATGCGCGTGACGATGTTGGCTGTCACGTAGTCGGGCTCCCACTCGGGACTCGCATCGGCCCCCGTGAACAACGACGCGTCGTAGCGCAGCCTCACCGACGTGGTGCCCGACGCCTTGAGGCTCGCGGCGGTGCGCCGTGCCAGCGTCGTGAGATCGGCCTGGAACACCCGGTCACCGGCGCGCCGGGCGGGCTTGGTCGACAGGTAGGGGTCGCCGCCGCCGACCAGGACGAGGTCGTCGCCGGACCGGACGACCTTGGTCGCGAAGCGGGTCTGCGGGTCGATCGTCGAGAGCGCGGCGAAGCTCGTGAGCACCTTGGTGGTCGAGGCCGGCGCGTAGGTGCCGGGGCCGGAGCTGAACAGCGGGGTGCCGTCGGGCGCGACGGCGGCGAAGCCGACCCGGGGCCCGAGCACGGTGTCGTCGAGCGCGGGACGCACCACCGCCTCGAGCTTGCGCGGGTCGACCGTGCCCGAGACCGTCCCGTCGGGCGTGGACGCGGCAGGCGCTTCCCGCAGCTGGAGCCCCAGCGGGGGGACGACGTTGGACGGTCCGCAGTCTCCGTCGCACACGAACCGGTTGAGGTCGCCGCGCTGCCACAGCGTCGTCGCGAGCACCACGACCAGCACCAGCGTCAGGACCGGCACCGCGATCGCCACGAGACCGTCGGCGACCCTGCGTCCTCGCGTGGCTCTCACATGCGCCAGACTATAGAGACCCCCGTCGTGCCACGTCCCGGTCCGACGCACCCATCCTCAACCGCCGGAGGCACCAGTGATTTTCGACGTCACCGTGGAGATCCCCAAGGGCAGCCGCAACAAGTACGAGGTCGACCACGCGTCGCACCGCATCCGTCTTGATCGCACGCTGTTCACCGCAACGCAGTACCCCGCGGACTACGGTTTCATCGACGACACCCTGGGTCTCGACGAGGACCCGCTCGACGCCCTCGTGCTCCTGTCGGAGCCGACGTTCCCGGGCTGCGTCATCTCGTGCCGCACGATCGGCATGTTCCGCATGACCGACGAGGCCGGCGGCGACGACAAGGTGCTGTGCGTCCCGGCCAAGGACCCGCGCCAGGAGCACCTCCGCGACATCCACCACGTGCCGGAGTTCGACCGGCTCGAGATCGAGCACTTCTTCACGGTCTACAAGGACCTCGAGCCCGGCAAGTCCGTCGAGGGCTCCACGTGGACCGGACGCGTCGAGGCCGAGGCCGAGATCCAGGCCAGCTACGCGCGCTTCAAGGACAACGGCGGCTACTGATCCATCTCACGTAGGGGACGCATCTCCCGGTGCCCTCGCTGTCGAAGCTCGTCGTCGCGGCCCTCGGTTCGCTGCTGCTGACCGTCGGCCTGATGTCGCCTGCCCAGGCGCGTCCGGGCCGCGTCTCGGTCCCGTACGTCACGGCCGCCTCGCCGCACACCCTGACCGTCACCTGGCCGGCCGTGAGCGGCGCCCGGCGCTACTCGGTCTACGTGGGGTCGAGCCCCTCGAAGGCGAGCCACACCACCAAGCGGGTGCACCGCTCGCACGGCCGGCGGACGTCGTTGAAGGTCAAGGAGCTGGGGTCTCACCGCCGCTACTGCTTCACCGTCAAGGCCGTCCGCGGCAGCAGCACCGGCAAGCGCTCGGCCCCCGTGTGCAGCTACACGCTGCGTCGCAGCGTCAGGGCGACCGGCCCCAAGGTCTCGGTCGCGACGTTCAACGTCTGCGCGGTGTCGGTCAACTGCAAGCGCTGGACCCGCAAGCGCGAGAACGCGATCGTCAAGCGCATCGTCGGTGCGAAGGCCGACGTCGTCGCCGTCCAGGAGGTCACGACGAAGGCCGACCGGCTGGCCGACCGCCTCGAGAAGTACGGGTACGTCCGCTACGCCGCACCCGAGCGCAAGGTCGACGAGGCGATCTACTACCGCGCCTCGGCGGCCGAGCTGGCGGTGGCCACCACGCCGGCCCAGCACTGCGAGGTCGAGCCGTACCGCGGGCCCGACAGCACCGTGACCTGGCGGTTCCCCCGGCACTTCGACCAGGCGACGCAGCGCTGGTACGCCTACCAGACGAGCAGCTGGCTCACCGAGGAGCCGGTGTGCCGCGACCGCCAGCAGACGATCGAGCAGGAGGGCCGCATCGGCTCGGCCACGGGGGCGACCGGCGTGTGGGTCGCTCTGCGGCTGAAGGCCGACGGCAAGACGTACGCCTTCGTGTCGGCCCACCTCTCGCACGGGCCGACCACGGCCGACGGCATCCTGCGCGGACGCGAGACCCGCCAGCTGATCCGCACGACCCGGCGGGCCGTCGAGGGCCTGCCGGTCATCTTCATGGGTGACTTCAACTCGTACCGCGGCGGCCCCAGCAACGACCCGCCGCGGCGGATCATGGCGGCACGCGGCTGGACCGACACCTTCGACGCGTCCGCGACCTACACGCGGCCCTACGTCAGCAGCTTCAACGGCTGGCAGCGCGACGTCGAGACGTTGAAGTACTGGGGCGGGCACATCGACCGCATCTTCATCCCCCAGCAGCTCGGCTCGACGTCGTGGCGGGTCGAGGCCAAGACGCGCCAGCGCCGCTACCTCGGCACCCAGGCATCCGACCACAACCTCGTGCGGACGACGATCCTGCTGCCCTGAGACGCCGACGGATGTGCGGGCGACTATGACCTGGAGCACACTGGACGCATGAGACGTCTCGTTCCCGCGATCGCCGCCGTCCTCGTGCTGCCGGCCTCCCTGCTCAGCGCCACGTCACCGGCGTCGGCGGGCGCCCAGCGGCCTGACCTGCGGGTCTCGGTCGTGCAGTCCGGGCTCGAGCACCCGTGGGACCTCGCCTTCCTGCCCGACCGGTCGATGCTCGTCACCGAGCGCTCCCGCATGCGGCTCACGCTGCGCCGTCCGGACGGCCGCACCCGGACGATCTTCACCGCTCCCGAGCACATGTGGTCGGGCGGCGAGACGGGTCTGATGTCGGTCGAGCCGGCCAAGGACTTCGCCACGAGCCGCGCGTTCATGACCTGCCACGGATACCGCAACGGCGGCGTGCAGGACGTCCGGGTCGTACGGTGGCGGCTCAACCGGGCCGCCACCAAGGCGACCCGCGTGCGCACCCTCGTGACGGGCCTGCCGTCCACGAGCGGGCGGCACGGCGGCTGCGCCCTGGTCACCGGCTCGGGCGACCAGCTGTTCATCGGCACGGGCGACGCGGCGGTCGGCGCCAACCCCCAGCGGCTGACGTCGGGCGGGGGCAAGGTGCTGCGGGTCGATGCCCGCACCGGCCGGGGCATCAAGACCAATCCCTTCATCCGCAGCACCAACCGGATGAAGCAGCGGGTCTACACCTACGGCCACCGCAACGTGCAGGGCCTGGCCCGTCGCAGCGACGGCACGATCTGGTCGGTCGAGCAGGGCAGCTATCGCGACGACGAGGTCAACCGCCTGCGCAAGAAGGGCAACTACGGGTGGAACCCCGTGCCGCGCACGGCGGGAGACCCCGCTTACAACGAGGGCGCCGACTCCCCCATGACCGACCACCGGCTGCCCGGACGTCAGCGCTCGGCGGCGTGGCGGTCCGGCCCGCAGACGTTCGCCACCAGCGGCGGGACGTTCGTCTCCGGACGCTCGTGGAAGGGATGGCGCGGCGCGCTGGCCGTCTCGTCGCTCAAGGACTCGTCGCTGCGGCTGCTGCGGTTCGACCGTCGAGGCTCGCTGCGCGAGACCTGGAAGCCCTCGGCCCTCGACGGCACCTACGGACGTCTGCGGGCGGCGGTGCGTGGGCCCGACGGCGCGCTGTACCTGACCACGTCCAACGGAGCGGACGACAAGATCCTGCGCGTCACGGCACGCTGAGGCGGTCCGACCGGCTCAGCCCTGCGAGCCGCGCAGCAGCGCGCGCATCGTGTCGGCGAAGACCCGGACGTCGATCGTGTGGTCGAGCGAGCGGAGCGTGCCGAGTCCGATGCCGAGGCTCAGCAACGTCGTGGCCGCCTGGTCGGCGTCGATGACGTCCTCGAGCCCTGCCTCGGCGGTCACCTGACGCACCAGCTGCGCGATGGCCGCCCGGATCTCGCGGTGCCGCTTGACCAGCTCGGTCGCGACGTAGGGGCTCTGCCGGGCGATCGCGCCGAACTCGACCTCGAGGGCCGTCCAGCGCGGCTGACCGAGCCCCTCGCGGGCCCAGGCCGCGAAGGCCTCGATGCGTCCGTCGAGGTCGGTGTCGCGGCTGAACGCCTCGACGACGCCGGCGATCTGCTCCTCGTGGATGCTGTCGAGCACCGCCATGCAGAGCTGCTCCTTGCCGGAGAAGTTGGAGTAGACGGCGCCCTTGGAGAATCCGGCCCGCACCGCCACCTTGTCGAGCGAGGTCGCGGCGTAGCCGTCGGCCAGGAACATCTCGCGAGCCACTGCGATGAGGCTCTCGCGCGTCTGCGCCTGGCGCTCCGCCCGGGTCGTCCGCCCTCCGTCGACCGTCACCGTTGCTCCTCCTCCGCAGGACCGGGAGTGGCCCGGCACACCTTTGCATCGTACTCAGATACCGATAGTATCCGAGCCGTGATCACCAAGGACATCATCGTCATCGGTACAGGATTCTCCGGCATGGGGATGGCCATGAAGCTTCGGGCCGCCGGGCGCGACGACTTCGTGGTGCTCGAGAAGGCCCAGGACGTCGGCGGCACGTGGCGCGACAACACCTATCCCGGGTGCGAGTGCGACATCCCCAGCCACATGTACTCGTTCTCGTACGAGCTCAACGCCGACTGGAGCAAGAGCTTCTCGGCGCAGCCCGAGATCTACGACTACATGCGCGGCGTCGCCGACGAGCAGGGCATCCGTCCGTACATCCACTTCGGCGTCGAGGTCACGGGCGCGTCGTGGGACGAGAGCCGTCAGCGCTGGACCGTCCGCACCGCCAGCGGCGACGACTACGAGGCGCGCTTCGTCGTGGCCGGCGTCGGCGGCCTGCACATCCCCAACGTCCCCGAGATCACGGGAGCCGAGACCTTCGCGGGGCCGCGCTTCCACTCCGCCCAGTGGGACCACTCGGTCGACCTGACCGGCAAGAAGGTCGTCGTCATCGGCACGGGTGCCAGCGCGATCCAGTTCATCCCGATCATCGCCCAGGACGTCGCGCAGCTCACGGTCTTCCAGCGCACGCCCCCGTGGGTGCTGCCCAAGAAGGACAAGCCGACGCCCGAGTGGCGCAAGAAGGCCTTCGCGCGGGTGCCGGGCGCCCAGCGGGCCTACCGCAACGCGCTCTACTGGGGGCTCGAGGCACGAGCGATCGCCTTTAACGGCCACCTCAACGTGCTGCCGTTCGCCGAGAAGATCGTCAACCGGTACCTCGAGAAGGCCATCCCCGACCCCGAGCTGCGGGCCAAGCTGACGCCCGACTACCGCCTCGGGTGCAAGCGGGTGCTGCAGTCGAACACGTACTACCCGACCTTCCTGCGCGACAACGTCGAGCTCAGCACCGACGGCGTCCGCGAGATCACCGCCGACGGCGTGATCGACGGCAACGGCGTCACCCACGAGGCCGACGTCATCATCTACGGCACGGGCTTCCACGTCATCGACGCCTTCGACTACCTCGACATCAAGGGACGCGGCGGGGTCGACCTGGCGTCGCAGTTCCGCGAGGGCGGCGTCGAGACGTACATGGGGATGATGGTCAACGGCTTCCCGAACCTGGCGTTCATGCTCGGCCCCAACACCGCGCTGGGCCACAACTCGGTCGTGTTCATGATCGAGCAGCAGACCAAGTTCGTCATCCGGCTGCTCGACGAGATGGACGGTCTCGGTGCCGCCGCGGCCGAGCCCACGCTGCAGGCGCAGACCGCCTTCAACGCCGAGATCCAGCGCCTGGTCGAGAAGGGCATCTGGACCCAGGGCGGCTGCACGAGCTGGTACCTCGACAGCCACGGCAAGAACCGGACCATCTGGCCCAAGTTCACGTTCCAGTACTGGTGGGAGACCCGCAAGGTCAACCAGCCCGACTTCACCTGGGAGCAGGCCGCGTAGACCGAGGGCGCTCCGCGCCCGAGCGTCGGAGCGCGCTAGGGAGCGGAGCGACCGTGAGCGTGACACGGCGAAGCCGTCAGCTGCGAAGCGTGGTGAGGGCCAGGACCCACCCGACCCATGGTGCCCGCCACTGTCGCCTCGCTCCGCTCACGCTCGGCCGCAAGCGGCCTCGCTGGCGACCGCTCGCTAGCGGGGGCCGACCGACATGACGGTCACGACGGCCTCGCCTGCTTCGTCGCTTGCGGCGAGGTCGACCGTCGCGCTGATGCCCCAGTCGCGGTCGCCCTCGGGGTCGTCGAAGACCTGGCGGACGGTCCACGTCGCCGGGCCCTCCTCGACCATGAACAGCTCGGGCCCGCGCGAGCCCGGGCCGGTGCCGATGTTCGTCGCGAAGCCGGTGACCGCCGGGTACTCCTCGCGGTAGGCCGCCATCGCGTCCATCCACGCCTGCTCGTCCCACTCCGACTGCGGCTCGAGCGCCGCCAGCTCGCTCCACCGTCCGAACGCGGCCAGCTCGACGCGGCGGAACATCGCGTTGCGCACGAGCACCCGGAACGCCCGCGCATTGCCCGTGACGGGACGTGGCTTCTCGCTGGCCATCGCCTGGGGTCGCACCTCGAGCGGGTCGGTGCCCGGCGCGATCAGCTCCTCCCACTCGTCGAGCAGCGACGAGTCGGTCTGCCGCACGAGCTCGCCGAGCCACTCGGTGAGGTCCTCGAGCTCCTCGTCGCGTGCCGAGACGGGCACCGTGCGGCCCAACGTCTTGTAGACGTCCGACAGGTAGCGCAGCACCAAGCCCTCGGAGCGGGCCAGCTGGTAGTCGCCGATCAGCTCGGAGAACGTCATCGCGCGCTCCCACATCTCGCGCACGACCGACTTGGGACGCAGCTCGTGGTCGGCGACCCACGGATGGCCGCCCCGGTACGTCTCGTACGCCGCGGTGAGCAGCTCCTCGAGCGGCTTGGGGTGCGTGATGTCCTCGATCAGCTCCATGCGCTCGTCGTACTCGATGCCGTCCATCTTCATCTCGTTGATCGCCTCGCCGCGGGCACGGTGCCGCTGGGCGTTGACGATCGGCCGCGGGTCGTCGAGGGTCGCCTCGATGACCGAGACGACGTCGAGCGCGTAGGTCGGCGCCTCGCGGTCGAGCAGGTCGAGCGCGGCGACGGCGAACGGCGACAGCGGCTGGTTGAGCGCGAAGTTGGCCTGCAGGTCGATCGTCAGCCGCAGCGTGCGTCCCTCGGCGTCGGGCGGGTCGATGCGCTCGACGACCTCGCCGGCGAGCAGCGCCTCGATGATCTCGTCGACCTGCGCGAGCATGCGGTCCTGTGCGTCCTCGGTCTCGCCGCTCTCGCGCAGGAGCCGCTCGAGGGACGCCCGGGCGTCGCCGGGGCGCGAGATGACGTCGAGCACCATCGCGTGGCTGACCCGCATGCGCGAGACCAGCGGCTCGGGCGTGCCGGTCGAGAGCTTCTCGAACGTGCCCTGACCCCACGACACGAAGCCCTCCTGCGGCTTCTTGCGGTTGATGCGCTTGAGCTTCTTGGGATCGTCGCCGGCCTTGCGGACGAGCCGGGCGTTCTCGATCTCGTGCTCGGGCGCCTCGACCACGACATGACCGATCGTGTCGTAGCCCGCACGCCCCGCGCGTCCGGCGATCTGCTGGAACTCGCGCACCTGCAGCTGACGCTGCCGGGTGCCGTCGTACTTCGACAACCCGCTGAACAGCACCGTGCGGATCGGGACGTTGATGCCGACACCGAGCGTGTCGGTGCCGCACACGACCTTGAGCAGGCCCTGCTGCGTGAGGGTCTCGACGAGCCGGCGGTAGCGCGGCAGCATCCCGGCGTGGTGCACCCCGACGCCCATCCGGATGAGCCGCGAGAGCGTCTTGCCGAACGCCGACGAGAACCGGAAGTCGCCGAGCGCCTCGGCGATCGTGTCGCGCTCCTCGCGCGTCGCGACCTTGATGCTGGTCAGCGCCTGCGCCCGCTCGAGGGCCGACACCTGCGTGAAGTGGACGACGTAGACCGGTGTCTGACCGGTCTCGATGAGCTGCTCGAGCGTCTCCTGCACCGGGGTCGCGACATATTCGCTGACCAGCGGGACGGGACGCTCGGTGGACGAGACGACGACCGTCTCGCGTCCGGTGCGCCGCGACAGGTCGGCCTCGAGCCGTGTCGTGTCGCCCAGCGTCGCCGACATGAGCAGGAACTGGGCGTGCGGCAGCTCGATCAGCGGCACCTGCCACGCCCAGCCGCGGTCGGGGTCGGCGTAGAAGTGGAACTCGTCCATGACGACGAGCCCGATGTCGGCCTCGGCCCCCTCGCGCAGGGCCATGTTGGCCAGGATCTCGGCCGTCGCCGCAATGATCGGCGCATCGGCGTTGACCGCGGCGTCGCCCGTGACCATGCCGACGTTCTCGGCACCGAAGATCTCGCAGAGGTCGAAGAACTTCTCGCTGACGAGCGCCTTGATGGGCGCGGTGTAGACGCTGCACTCCCCGCGGGCCAGGGCCGCGGCCATCGCACCGGTCGCGACGAGGCTCTTGCCCGAGCCGGTCGGCGTCGCGAGCACGACGTTGGATCCCGCGACGCACTCGAGGATCGCCTCGTCCTGCGCGGGGTACATCGTCAGCCCGCGCGAGTCGACCCACTCGGTGATCGCGCCGTAGACGGCGTCCTCGTCGTACGCCGCTCCGGTCTTGGGCAGCAGGTCGATGAGGCGGGGCACCGGACCATTGTCGCGCGTGCGGACGAGCGTCAGGCCCCCGCCTGCTGGCGGAGCCCGGCCAGCAGCATGTCGAGACCCGACCGGAAGACGTCCACGTCGTCGTGGCGCTCGAACTCGTCGACGATCTGGTGGATGAACGGGAACTCGTCGGCGTCGAAGGCACGCCACCCGTCGGCGAACGCCTTCATGAACTCGGCCGGCTCGAGGCCGCTCTCGAAGAACTCCCGCGGAGGCGGCTGCGCCATGTCGACCGCGACGCCGACGACGTAGCTGATGATCGACGAGACCGCGTGGAACCTCTGCTTCGGGCTGAGGTCGAGCGTCATCAGCTGCTGGCCCAGCCGCTCGAAGATCCTGATCGAGTTGGTCTGGACGCTGGTGTTGCGCATCAGGTAGTTGCCGAGCCACGGCCGGCGCACCATCTCCTCGAACATCGCCAGGGAGACGGCCCGGACGTTGCCGATCGGGTCGGGACCGTCGACGAGCGCGTCCGTCTCGGCCAGGACACGGCCCATGACCTCGTCGGTGGCGCGGTCGAGCAGCTCCTCCCTGCTGGAGACGTACCAGTAGATGCTGCCCACGCCGCCGCCCAGACGCGTGGCGAGGGCGCGGAACGTCAGCGCTCCCTCACCCGACTCGTCGAGCAGGTCGATCGTGGCCTCGACGACGTTCTCGAGCGAGTGCGAGACGCGTTTGCGGGGGGCCATGAGCACCATCCAATCACGACGTTGCGGATTATCGAACAGTGTTCTATTGTTTCGAACGACGTTCGAGAGTCGAACATCGTTCGATGAAGGAGGTGTCGCGATGAGTGACACGACCGCAGCCACACCCGCACCCGGCGGGAGCGCCCCGCCCTCGGCCGGCTACCCCTCGCTGCGCGCCGCAGCCTTCCCCCTGGCCGCGCTCTGCCTGGCCTTCTTCGTCGAGATGGTCGACAACACCCTGCTCTCGATCGCGCTGCCGACCATCGCGCGCGACCTCGGCAGCGGCACGACCGCGCTGCAGTGGGTGACCGGCGCCTACTCCCTGACGTTCGGCGGCCTGCTGCTCACGGCGGGCTCCGCGGCCGACCGGCTCGGACGTCGCCGGGTGCTGCTGACCGGCCTGACCGCGTTCGGCATCATCAGCCTCGGCGCCATCGTGGTCTCGTCGACCGGCGAGCTCATCGCCCTGCGCGCCGTGCTCGGGCTGGCCGCGGCCATGATGGCGCCCGTCACGATGTCGCTGGTCTTCCGCCTGTTCGACGACGAGGCCCTGCGCATGCGTGCCATCACGGTCGTGATGATCGTCGGCATGTCGGGCTTCGTGCTCGGCCCCCTGCTCGGCGGCACGGCGCTGGCACACGTCGGGTGGGAGTGGCTGCTGATCGTCAACGCGCCCATCGCCGCGATCGCGATCATCGGCGTGCGGCTCGGCGTGCCGCCCGACCGCCCGGAGGACCTGACCGACGACGCCCCCGACCTTCCGGGCGCCGTGCTGAGCATCGCCGCGATCGGCCTGGCCTGCTACACCCTGACCAGTGGCGTCGACCACGGCTGGCTGGCTGCCTCCACGATCGCCTCCGCCCTCGGTGCCGTCGCAGCGGCCATCTCGTTCGTGCGGCACGAGCGACGCTCCGCCGCCCCGATGCTCGACCTGGGACTGTTCTCGAACGGCCCCGTGCGCGGTGCTGCGATCGCGCAGATCGGCACGTCGATCGCGATGGCCGGCGTGCTGTTCGGGCTGATCCTGCACTTCCAGTACGCCTACGGATGGAGCCCCGTCCGGGCCGGTCTGGCCAATCTGCCGCTGATCGTCACGATGATCGCGGCGACCCCGTTCTCGGAGTGGCTCGCCCGGCGGTACGGCCACCGCATCGCCTGCCTGGTCGGCGCGGTGCTGCTCGGCGGATCGCTCGGCGGGATGGCCTGGGGCGTCGAGCACGGCTACCTCGCGATCGCCGCGGCCATGGTCGTGATGACGGTCGGGCTGCGCACCGTCATGACGATCTGTGCCATCGCCCTGGTCAGCGCCATGCCGGCCAACCGCACGACGATCGGCGCCGCGCTCAACGACACCGCCCAGGAGGTGGGCACCAGCATCGGCACCGCGATCATCGGCACGCTCATCGCGGTGCTCGTGTCGTCGCACCTGCCTGCTGGCACGTGGAGCACCGACATGGTCGACTCGTACTTCCACGGCGAGCGCATCGCCTACGCGGCGCTCGCGGTGGTCGTGGGACTCGTCGCCGCAGCCGGCGCGCTCATGCTGACCGACTCACGGGTCGCCGACGAGCCGCACTGACCGTCGAGAAGGCTAAGCAAGCGCTTAGGGATGCGCTATCGTCGGCGACATGAAGGCGATACAGATCACGTCCCTCGACGGTCCCGAAGCGCTCGAGCTGCTCGACGTCCCCGAGCCCGTGGCCGGAGAGGGTCAGGTGCTGATCCGCGTGCGCGCGGCGGGCGTCGCGTTCCCCGAGGTGCTGCAGTCGCGCGGCCTCTACCAGATGAAGCCCGAGCTGCCGTTCACGCCGGGCGCCGAGATCGCGGGCGAGGTCGTGACCGCCCCCGAGGGATCGGGCTTCGCGCCCGGCGACCGCGTCGCGGCCCTGTGCCTGCTGGGCGGCTTCGCCGAGCTCGCCGTGGCACCCGTCGGCGAGACCTTCGCCCTCCCCGACGCCGTCAGCTACGAGCAGGGCGCGTCGATCATCTTCAACTACGGCACCGCCTACTTCGCGCTCGTTGAGCGCGGCGGTCTGCAGCCCGGCGAGTCGGTGCTGGTACAGGGCGCCGCGGGCGGCATCGGCACGGCGGCGATCCAGGTGGCCAAGGCCTTCGGCGCGGGGCGCGTCGTGGCCGTGGCGTCGACGCCCGAGAAGGGAGCCGTGGCGCTCGAGGCCGGGGCCGACGAGTTCGTGCTGGCCGACGGCTTCAAGGACGCCGTCGTCGCCGGCGGCAAGGTCGACATCGTGGTCGACCCCGTGGGCGGCGACCGCTTCACCGACTCGCTGCGGTGCCTCGCCGACGACGGTCGGCTGCTCGTGATCGGCTTCACGGCCGGTGACATCCCGACCGTCAAGGTCAACCGCCTGCTGCTCAACAACGTGTCGGTCGTGGGCGTCGGATGGGGCGCCTACGTGCTCCAGCGTCCGGGGCACATCGCCGGCGAGTGGGCCGCAATGGAGCCGCACCTGGCCAGCGGGGCGCTCTCGCCGGTCGTCGGCCCGACGTTCCCGCTCGCCGAGGCGTCCGCCGCCCTGCTCACCCTCGACGAGCGTCGCGCGACCGGCAAGGTGCTGCTGACGCCCTAGCGCGATCTCGTCCCGAGCGGCGGTGGATGATCCACCGAATGGCGCCGAAATCCGCGCTATTCGGTGGAAGACGCACCGCTCCGGGCGTTCGGTGGAGAACTCACCGCTCCTGCGGCGTCACTCCAGCGCGGCTCGGGTGATGAAGGCGAGCTGGGCGGTCTTGTCGGGCAGCTGGACGACGTCGCCGCGCTGCAGGCCGATCCGCTCGGCCCGCGCGATCGAGGCCGCGTTGCGGACGTCGGGCTCGGCCACGATGCGCCGCACCGCGGGATCGGCCAGCACGACGCCGAGCAGGTACATCGCCAGCCGCCCGGTGAACCCCGGCTCGGGCACGTCCGCTGGGGCCACGAACAGGTGGCAGCCGACGTCGCCCTCCTGCACGTCGTACGTCTCGCCCACCGGGTCGTGCGCCGGCTGGTACGTCTGGAAGATCGCGACCGGCAGGTCGTCGCGATGCACGAGGTAGGCGTGGTGGGTCGTCAGCCCGTCGAGGAACGTGTAGACCTCGCCGACCTCGTCGCGGGTGTACGTCGTCATGCCCCAGAACTCGGCCCTCGGCTCCGTCACCCACGCGTGCAGCAGGTCGAGGTCCGCGACCGGGTCGACGGGGCGGTGCGTGAAGGTCATGCGGTCTCCTGGGCAGGGTCGTCTCGGGCCGGGTCGTCTCGGGCCGGCACGGGCACGAGTCGCCCGGCGACCCAGTGCTCGAGCTGGTCGTGGTGGTGCGGGTCCGACGGGTCCTCGGACGTCCCGAGCGGGACGATCCACCGACTGGCGTCGCGGTCGGCGAGGTCCCACACGTAGCGCGCGACAGGCCCTCGCAGAACGCTATCGGTGACGCCCGGGACGCTCGACGTCGACAGGACGCACTCGGTGTCGCCCGACATCGCCACCGCGGGGACACCCGCCGGAGCCCAGACGTGCGTCGAACCCCACGAGTCGGGGACGCCTGAAAGGGCCACCTCGTCGAGGGCATCACCCGCGAGCGCCGCCAGGTCGATGCCCCACGGCGTGGGGGTGCGGCCCAGCAGGCGGTCGAGCTCCTGCCCGAGGCGGCCGGTCAGGTCGACCCACGGGTCGAACAACGCCGGGTACGGCGACGGCTCCCTGAGGGCGGCGAACGCCGGCTGGTCGGCGAGCCGCCGCACCAGAGCCCCACGGACGGCCGCGAACGCAGCAGCGCCCGGGCTGCCCGCCTCCATGCGCACGTCCCACGCGAGGACGTCCGCTCGCAACCGCTGCGCTGCCTCACCGAGGCCGTCGACGCGCTCGAGCAGCGCTCGCAACGGCGTCGCCGGGGCCAGCTCGGTGTCGACGTGGAACGCTGCCGCATCGTCGGCCGTCAGGTCGTCACGGCCGTCCAGCAGCGCCCGCAGACGCTCGGCCCGGTGGGGCGGGGCGAACTCGTGGCCGATGGCGTCGCTCTCGGGCCCGCGGCGCTCGTTGGCCGTCACCAGCACCTCGCCGGGCCCGACCTCGGTGGACGGCAGCGGGTCGACCCAGCCCGTCCAGGCGTGCTGCTCGTCCCGCCGAGGGACGCGTCCGGCGACACGGTAGAGCGCCCGGCCCGTGCGGTCGGCCGTCACGACGTTGTTGACCGGGAGGACCCACCGGTCGAGGGCACGGTCGACGTCGTCGACGGACGTCGCGCGCAGCAGCGGGATGATCGCCCCGAACCCGAGGTCGCGGCCGACGCGGGCCGTCGTGCGCAGGCTGAGGCCTTCGCCCTGGTCGGGCCCGCCGATCACCACCGGGCCCTGCCGCGTCACGACGATCTCGACCGCCAGCGGATCGGCTCCGCGGACGTCGATCGACTCCGTCCGGACGTCGGCGGCGTACCAGCCCTCGGCCCCGCGGGCCTCGACCCCGTCGCCGGTGCGCCGCAGCTGCTCGACGAACAGGTCCTCGTAGTCGGCCATCGCGTTGGTGATGGCCCATGCGACGTCGCCCGCGTGCGCGAAGTGCTGGACGCCCGGCACCCCCGGGAACGCCAGGCCCACCACGTCGACGTCCGGGCAGACCAGCCGCACCTGCTGGTAGACGCCCGGCGACTCCAGCACGCGGTGCGGGTCGCCGGCGATCAGCGGGCTGCCGCTCGCGGTGCGTCCCCCGCCCGCGACCCACGCGTTGCTGCCCGACAGCGCCGGGCCCTCGCCGCCGATCAGGTCGAGCGCGTCGTCGCCCAGCGCCGCGACGACCCGCGCGCGCCAGAGCTTGGTCGGGAAGGCGCCGAACAGCACGTGCTGCACCAGGAAGATGCCCATCGGGGTCCACGGTGCCCACGTGCCGGGCTGGCGCTGGTGGTGGGCGAGCCCCGCCTCGACACCTGCGACGTAGGCCGCACAGAACCGCTGCGTCGCGGTGTCGGTGCGCCCGAAGCACTCGCGCGCCGTCTCGGCCAGCAGCGAGCGCCGCGCGAAGGCGTCCCAGTCGGCCCCCGCGATGCCGCGCACCTCGGCGGTCCTCCCCTCGGCGTGCAGCCGGTCCAGCTCGATCTGCCCGCCGCGGTCGGCGGCCGTGGCCCGTCCCTGCTCGAAGGCCAGGTCGTCGATCGACGTGCCACGGATCGTCGGCACCCCGAAGGCGTCCCGCGAGACGGTCACAGCGCCAGACCCCGGTCGCCAGGGAGGCCGCCCGCGGCCGACCGTGAGCGGAGCGAGGCGATGTGACGCAGGTCTGATCGCAAGAGTTCGCCTCGGGCTCCGCCCTCACGGTCGCTCCGCTCCCTGGCGAACGTCATCACGGTCGGAACCGCGCGATCGGGTTGACCAGCGTGCCGGCGAAGAGCAGCGAGTCGGCCTGGTCGGCGAGGTTGACCATCTGACGAGTGTCGCGCAGCTGGAGCCGGTTGAGGCACGAGTGCGCGAACTCCGGCGCGAACAGGTCGATGCGCTCGAACGCCTCGGCCAGCTCGGGGTGGTCGGCCTGGTGCTCGCGGATCGTCGCGGCGACGAGCGACCAGAAGTCGTCGGTGGACATCAGCCCGTCCTCGGCGAGGATCGCGGCCAGGAAGCGCAGGAAGCCGTCGAAGACGTCGGTCAGCACCGAGAGCGCCTTGACCTCGGCCGGGACGTCCGCACGGATGCGTTCGACGTTCGCGGGCAGCTCGAGGTCGCCCATCACGGCGACCTCCTCGCCGATGTCCTTCATCAGCACCCGCGTCGGCACGTGCCCGTCGAGCACCATGATGAGGTTCTCGCCGTGCGGCATGAAGGCCAGCTCGTAGCGGTGCAGGCAGTGCACGACGGGCCGGACGTACGCGCGCAGGTAGCGCCGCACCCACGCGTGGGGGTCGAGTCCCGACGCCCGGATCAGGGCGACGGCGTACGACGCGCCGTCGCGGTCGCGGTGCAGCAGCGAGGCCATCGTGGCGAGTCGTTCCTCGCCGGCGAGCCGCTGCTCGGGGCTCTCGCGCCAGAGCGCGGCGAGCATCTTGGTGTACGCGGACGGGGTGCCGAGGCGGTGGTACGCGTCGCCGGTGTAGCCGATCGCCGCGCGCTCGCGCAGCACGCCGAACCCCGTGGCACCGAGCTCGTCGTCGGAGTCGACCAGGCCGGCCACCCAGTCGTTGATCGCCGGGGTCGCACGCATGTAGCGGGGCGACAGGCCGCGCATGAAGCCCATGTTCTGGATCGACAGCGCCGTCTTGACGTAGTGGCGCTCTCGGCGGGACGTGTTGAAGTACGTGCGGATCGACTGCTGCGCCTGGTACTCGTCGTCGCCGTGGCCCAGCAGCACGAGGTCGCCGCGGCCGAGGTCGGCCGCGAAGGTGATCGCGATCTTGTGCTCCCACTGCCACGGGTGCACCGGGATCATCAGGTAGTCGGACGGGTCGAGGCCGCGCTCGCGCAGGCGCGCGGCGAAGCGCCGGCGCGTGGCGGCGTCGAGCTCGTCGGCGTAGAACGAGTCCTCGCGCATCCCCTCCCCCAACGACAGGTGCGCCAGGCCACGGCGCGCCGCGACCCACACGAGCGCGAAGCGCGAGCCCGTCTCCGGCGCGTACGCCTCGTAGTCGGTGAGCGAGAAGCCGATGCGGCCGTTGTTGGCGACGAAGGCCGGATGCCCCTCGGTCATCGCGGCCTCGACGGCCTGGAAGTCGGCGCCGACGAGGTCGCGCGACGTGACCGTGCTGTGCACGTGCTTCCAGGCCGATCCGGCCAGCGTGCTGCTGATCTCCTCGAGGTACGTGGGCAGCAGCTCGTCGGGGATGCCCAACGCCTCGGCGTGCTCGGCGACGAACGCGAGGGCGTCGACCTCCGCGGCCTCGCCGTCCACCGTGCGCCGGATCGTCCACGGACCGACGACCCAGTGGTCGAGGTCGTACCGGTGGGCGTGGAAGACGTAGTGCGAGCGGCCGTCGGGCGAGACGAGCTCGTGGTCGGCGCCCAGCGGACGCGGATCGATCAGCCGCTCGTGGGCGAACTCGCCGATCGCCTTGGCCACCAGCAGGTGGTGGGCCCGGCGCATCGGCTCGTCCGTCAGGTGGTCGGCGGCCACGGCCGTGCCGCGCCGTCCCCCGGCCAGGGCACTGGCCTCGAAGGCCTCCCGCGTGCAGATGCTCAGGGCGGCGACCTTGTCGGACAGCGCCACCTGACCCAGAATTTCGAAGCCGGCTGCGGCGTTGAGCGCGGCGATGCGGTCGTTGCGGACGTCGGGCTCGACCACGACGCGCTGGCGGCGCGGGTCGTCGAGGCACAGCTCCATGACGGTGCGGAACACCGCCGAGGTGAACCCGCTGCGCGGACGGTCGGTGGGCGCGACGAGCACGTGCATACCGATGTCGCCGAGCCGCCAGTCGTAGCGGCCGGCCAGCTCGCTGTGCTCGGGGTCGTAGGTCTCGGCGAGGAAGGCGGGGGTGCCGTCGACCCGCCCTAGCCAGGCGTCGTGGTGCGGGTCGGCGACGATCGCGGCGTACGCGTCCCACACGTCCTGCGAGCTGGCGTGCTGCATGCCCCAGAACACCGAGCGCGGGTGCGTGACCCAGGCATGCAGCACGTCGCCGTCGCGGTCGACGTCGACGGGCTCGATCGTGATGCGGCCGATCTCGGTCTGGCGCGACAGCAGCACGTCCGCGGCGGTCATCGGCCGACCTCCGCCGGGTGGCGGGCCAGGTCGAGCGGCACCCCGAACTCCTGGAACGCGATGTGCTGCTCGACGGGGTAGACCTCGCGGCCGGTCATGCCGCGGATGATGATCGAGTTGCGGTAGGCCCCCATGCCGAGGTCGGGCGCGATGAGGCCGTGGGTGTGCTCCTCGGCGTTCTGCACGTAGATCTCCTGGTCGTCGTGGTCGATCGTGTAGTCGGCAGCGACGTCGTAGCGTCCCTGCTCGTCGAAGCGGATGCGAGCGGCGATGCCCGTGACGAACGCCGGCACCTGCGAGCGGTAGCCGGTCGCCAGCACGAGACCCTCGGTCTGCAGGTCGAGCGGCTCGTCGAGCTCGGTGTGCCGCATGCCGAGCGAGTAGCGTCCACGACCCGCGTCCCACGACGCGTCGACCAGCTCGGTGTTGGTCAGCAGCCGCGTGGGGACGTCGCCGTGCACGCGCTTGCGGTAGAGCGTGTCGAAGATGGCGTCGACCAGGTCGCGGCTGATGCCCTTGTAGAGCGCCCGCTGCTCGCGCAGCAGCTCGTCGCGGGTCGCCGCCGGGAGCCCCTGGAAGTGGCGCGTGTACTCCGGCGACGTCATCTCGAGCGTCAGCTTGGTGTACTCCATCGGGAAGAACCGGGGCGAGCGCGTGGCCCACACCAGCTCGTAGTCGTGCGAGTCGATGTCCTCGAGCAGGTCGAGGTAGACCTCGGCCGCGCTCTGCCCGCTGCCGATGACCGTGATCGACCTGCGGCGCTGCAGCTCGTCCTTGTGCGTCAGGTAGTCGGCCGAGTGGATGACCGGTCCGTCGAGCCCGCTGACCGCCGACGGCACGTGCGGACGCGTGCCCGTCCCCAGCACCAGGCGCTCGGCCCGGTAGGTCTCGGTGCTGCCGTCGCGGCGCCGGGCCGTCAGCACGTACGCTTCGCCGTCGTGCTCGACGCGGTCGACGTGACGTCCGAAGCGGACGCCCTCGACCTGCGAGGCGGCCCACCGGCAGTAGGCGTCGTACTCGGCGCGCAGCGGGTAGAAGCTCTCGCGGATGTAGAACGGGTAGAGCCGCCCGGTCTGCTTGAGGTAGCTGAGGAACGAGTAGCGGGACGTCGGGTCGGCCATCGTCACGAGGTCGGCCATGAACGGCACCTGCAGCGTGGCGTCCTGCAGCATCATGCCCGGGTGCCAGCTGAACTCCTCGCGCGACTCGAGGAAGACGCCGTCGAACCCGTCGACGGGCTCGGCGAGGCAGGCCAGCCCCAGGTTGAACGGGCCGAGGCCGATCGCGGCGAAGTCGTGCGTGCGCATCAGCGCACCTCCTGCACGTCGTGGTCGTCGAGCAGGTGGTGTCCGGTCTCGGTGACGAGGGCGAGGACGGCGTGCAGGTCGTCGAGCGTCGTGTCGGGGTTGAGCATCGTGAGCTTGAGCCACGCGCGGCCGTCCGAGCGCGTGCCGGCGATGACGGCCGAGCCGCTGCCGGCGATCGTCTGGCGGATGCCGGGGTTGACCGCGTCGGCGTCGTCCTCGGACATCCCGTCGGGGCGGAACCGGAACACCAGGGTGCTGAGCGTCGGCTCCGTGACGACCTCGAGGTCGGGGTGCTCGACCATCAGGCGATGGCCCGCCGACGCGAGGTCGACGACGGCGTCGACGTAGTCGCCGATCGCGTCGGCGCCCATCGCCCGCAGCGTCATCCAGAGCTTGAGCGCGTCGAACCTGCGCGTCGTCTGCATGCTCTTGTCGACCTGGTTGGGATGAGCGGACGACCGTGGGTTGAGGTAGTCGGCGTGGTACGTGACGTGCCGCAGCGCGTCGCGCTGGCGGAACACGACGGCGCTCGAGCTGACGGGCTGGAAGAACGTCTTGTGGAAGTCGATCGTCACGGAGTCGGCCCGCTCGATGCCGTCGAGCAGGTCGCGCCGGCGCCTCGACACGAGCAGCCCGCCGCCGTAGGCCGCGTCGACGTGCATCCACACGCCGTGCTGGGCGCAGACGTCGGCGACCTCGGCGAGCGGGTCGATGCTGCCGTAGTCGGTGGTGCCGGCCGTCGCCACGACCGCCATCGGGATGTGGCCGGCCGCGCGGGCGCTCCAGACGGCGCGGTCGAGGGCGACGGGGTCCATGCGACGGCGCCGATCGGTCGGGATCGTGACGACGGCATCGGGTCCGAGCCCCAGGATGTTGGCCGACTTCTGCACGCTGAAGTGGCTGTCGCGCGAGGCGAAGATCCGGAAGCGCGAGGCCGTGCCGGCCAGGTAGGCGTGGCCGCGGGCCACGAGCAGCGCCTGCAGGTTGGACTGCGTGCCACCGCTCGTGAACACGCCGTCGGAGTCCGGGCCGAGGCCGATGCGGTCGGCGGTCCAGCGGATCAGGCGGCGCTCGATGTGCGTCCCGCCGCCGCTCTGGTCCCACGTGTCGAGCGAGGAGTTGACGGACGAGACCAGCACCTCGGCCACCAGCGCCGGGACCACGACGGGGCAGTTGAGGTGGGCGAGGTAGCGCGGCTCGTGGAACCAGACCGCGTCGTCGAGGTAGACCGAGCGCACCTCGGCGAGCACGTCAGCCATGTCGTCGAGCGGACGGTCGAGGTCGACGTCGTCGACCTTCGCCGCGACTGTGGCCACGTCCGCACCGGTCCACGGCCCCCGCACGCCCGCGACGTGCTCGGCCACCGCCGCGACGCCGCGATGCATCTCGTCTTGGTAGCGTCCGATGTTGGTGGCGTTGAACAGGTGTTGACGCACGATGACTCCCCGAGTTCGATTAGGACAGCCTTACCTAACCTGACACTTGGGCCGGAGAGCAACCTCCTGCGACATCCCTCACACCGGCCCGCGCCCGACCTCACGCCGCCTCGCCCCGACCGAGCGGTGCGTGCTCCACCGAATACAGCGATTTCTCGGCTCATACGGTGGCGCATCCACCGCCCTGGAGGGTGGGGTGCAATCGGCAGTCGTAGGCTCGTCACGATGCACGAGTTCTCCGGATTCCCCGAGGCCGCCCTCGACTTCTACGACGACCTCGAGATGGACAACACCAAGACCTTCTGGGAGGCCCACCGCGAGGTCTACGCGACGGCCGTCGCGGCACCCATGAAGGCGCTGACGGCGGCGCTGGCCGACGAGTTCGGCGATGCCAAGATCTTCCGCCCGTACCGCGACGTGCGGTTCGCGAAGGACAAGACGCCCTACAAGACGCACCAGGGCGCCTTCGTCGCCAAGGGGCCGTCGACGGGCTACTACGTGCAAGTCGGCGCCCCCGGCGTGCGGGTCGGGGTGGGCTACTACGAGGCGTCGGGTCCGCGGCTCGCGAGCATCCGCGAGGCGATCGTCGAGCAGCGACGGGGAGCCGAGCTCGAGGACATCCTGGCCACCCTGACGTCATCCGGGTGGGAGCTCGGCGGCGACCGGCTCAAGACGTCGCCCCGCGGCTACGACGCCGACCACCCGCGCATCGAGCTGCTGCGCCACAAGTCGATGACGTTGGGCAAGGCCTACGGCTTCGAGCCGGTCATCCACACCCCCGAGCTGGTCGAGCAGGTGCGCGCGGACTGGCGGGCGGCGACACCTTTCGTCGAGTGGGTCCAGCGCCACGCACGGGCCTAGGCCGGCTCCGGCCAGCTGCGGAGCAGGGCGTCGAGCGCGTCCAGCACGCGCGTCCACGTCACGTCGGTGTCGGGCGCGCTGTGGCTGAACCCGCCACCCAGCTCGAGCGTCACGTAGCCGTGGATGGTGCTGCCCAGCAGCCGGACGGCATGGGGCTGCTCGTCACCCTCGACGTCGTAGCCCCGAAGGATGGCGCGCGCGACGGCGGCGTGCCGGGCGCCGTCGCTGCGGGCGGCGGTCTCGGCGTCGAGGCGCAGCTGGCTTGCGGCATAGCGACCTGGATGCGCGCGGGCGTACGTGCGGTAGACGTCGGCGTAGGCGCCGAGCGCGTCGCGTCCGGCCCGTCCGACTACCGCCTCGGTGACCAGCTCGGCCATCTCGTGCAGCGCGAGCAGCGCGATGCGCAGGCGCAGGTCGTGCGATCCGGAGACGTGCGAGTACAGGCTCGCGGTCTTGACCCCGAACCCGCGGGCGACCTCCGAGACCCTTACCTGGTCGAGCCCCACCTCGTCGGCCAGATCGGCGGCGGCCGCGGTCACTCGCTCGGGCGAGAGTCCTGCTCGTGCCACGATGTCGCCCGCTTCCTATAGATGAGGTCACTTTGCCTAAAGTCTATAGGTTTGAGCAGTTGAGAGAGGCGCGACATGCAGATTCCGGAGCAGGCCGCCGTACGGCGTGCCTTCGTCAACACGTCGCGCAGCCGAGCGGCATCCATGAGCCTGCCCGCCGCCTGGCCTCCCCCGCGGTCGGACGATCGCGACTTCCTCGGCTGGGTCGACCCGAGGGCCCCGCGCCGCGCCTACCTAGTGGTCGAAGGCGACGAGCTCGTGGCGATCGAGCTGCGGCTGCCCAGCGCGCCAGGCGGCCGCACCCGCAAGACGATGTGCGACCTGTGCCACAGCGTCGACGCGCCCGACGGCGCAGCCCTCGTCGTGGCGACGAGGGCTGGCGCGCGCGGACGTGCGGGCGACTCCGTCGGCCTCTGCCTCTGCACCGACTTCGACTGCTCCCTGCGCGTGCGCGAACCGCTCAAGGAGCACCAGGTGTCGGTGTCAGGCAGACCCGACGACCGCCAGGAGCAGCTCGTCGAGCGCCTGCGCGACTTCGTCACGCGCGTCCTGAGCCCTAGAGGTTGACGCCCTTCATGCCCGCCTCCGGGTAGCGCTCACCGGACGCGACGCCGACCGGAGCCACCTCGTCGAGGGCTGCGAGGTCGTCGGCGGTCAGCTCGATGTCGGCGGCCGCGACATTCTCCTCGAGGTAGGTGCGGCGCTTGGTGCCGGGGATCGCGACGACGCCCTCCTGGTGCAGCACCCACGCGAGGGCGAGCTGGCCAGGCGTGACGCCCTTGGCCTCGGCGATCGAGCGGATGCCCTGCACGACGGCGAGATTGGCCTCGAGGTTGTCGTCGGCC
The DNA here is from genome assembly GCF_003586285.1 of Aeromicrobium endophyticum. GTDB lineage: Bacteria > Actinomycetota > Actinomycetes > Propionibacteriales > Nocardioidaceae > Aeromicrobium > Aeromicrobium endophyticum. The sequence continues at coordinate 591,451 of NZ_QUBR01000001.1, forward strand.
CACCGCGGGTTGCTGCGGCGGAAGTCGTCGGCGTCGAGCTGGTCGGCCGACGCGATCGCGCCGGTCAGCAGCCCACGACCGAGCGGCGAGTAGGCGACGAAGGCGATACCGAGCTCACGGGTCGTGTCGAGCACGCCGTTGACCTCGGGAGTGCGCTCGAACAGCGAGTACTCGGTCTGCACCGCGCTGAGCGGGTGCGTCGCGTGGGCCCGACGGATGGTCTCGGGAGCGGCCTCGGAGATGCCGAGGTACTTGACCTTGCCCTCCGTGACGAACTCGCCCATCGCGCCGAACGTCTCCTCGATCGGGACGTTCGGGTCGACGCGGTGGATGTAGTACAGGTCGATCGTGTCGCGGCCGAGGTGGCGCAGCGACCGCTCGAGCGCCGTGCGCAGGTAGGCCGGCGAGCCGTTGGGCCCGCGCCGCTCGCCGTCGTCGGTGATCTCGACGCCGGTCTTGGTCGCGATGGCGTACTCGTCGCTGCGGCTGCCGATCGTCCGGCCGATCAGCTGCTCGTTGAGGAACGGGCCGTACATCTCGGCGGTGTCGATCAGGCTGACGCCCAGGTCGAGCGCGCGGTGCAGCGTCGCGGCCGACTCCTCGTCGTCGCGCTCGCCGTAGAACGCCGACATCCCCATCGCGCCGAGTCCCTCGACGCCGGCCTCGAGGCCCTGGCTTCCCCATGCTGTGGTCTTCATCGACCCATCACCTTCTCGTTGTAGTAGTCGATCTTGCGATTGATCGCCTCGAGGTGCGTCTGCACCTCGGCGAGCTCTTCGATGACGTGACGCCGATGGGCCTCGAGGATCGCGAGCCGGTCGGCCTCGCTGCCGTCGACGCGGTAGAGCTCGACGAACTTCTTGATGTCGCGGATGGGCATGCCCGTGCGCCGCAGCATCACGAGCGTGCCGAGCCAGGCGACGTTCTGCTCGGTGTAGCGGCGCTGCCCCGACGAGGACCGTTCGGGACGGTGGAGGGTCAGGCCCTCCTTCTCGTAGTAGCGCAGCGTGTCGACGCTCAGCCCGCTCGCCTCGGCGGCAGCGCTGATCGTCATGCCCTCAGAGGGCGCTTCGGTCACTGTCATGACTCCAGCATGACCCTTGGAGCGCGCTCCAGGTCAAGCCGAAGCAGACCGAGGCCGGATCAGGCCCAGAGGGTCTCGCCGAACTTGAACCAGATGGCCGACGCAATCACGACGTACCAGAGCAGGACGATCATGAGCGTCCAGTTCGAGACGAAACGGGTGATCGCGGCCTGGGGCACGAAGCGGCGCAGGTTGGCGGCGGTGACGTTGACGAAGATCGGGATCATGACGGTCCACACGACCATGCAGTAGGGGCAGAGCTTCCCGATGTCGTAGATGCTCTGGTACTGCAACCAGGTGACGAAGCCGATGCCGAACAGCACGCCGACCTGCAGACCCGCCCAGATGAAGCGCGGCAGCTCGACCTTGGCGATCACGAGCACGCCGAGCATCAGCACACCCGCGAAGCCCGCGATGCCGATGAACGAGTTCGGGAAGCCGAACGCCTCGGACTCCGACGATGCAATGACCGACGAGCAGCTCACGAAGGCGCTGAGGTCGCATCCCAGGTTCTTCTGCGTGCCGTCGATCTGTGCCTGCAGCAGACCGACCTTGTCGGCCGACAGCACGAACGCCGCGAACATGCCGATGGCGCCGCCGACGGCCATGACCCAGCCGACGGTGGTCTCCCACGGCGAGGACGCGATGACGTCCGGATCGTGATCGGTCTCGAGGCTGGTCGGCATGGCTGAACCCTAGCAAGGCGGCGGAACCACCCGGGGTGCCTTGGCGCGGCTGTCACGATCGAGCCATGGCTGACCGCATCGAGACCGACCGCTTCATCCCTGCCCCGCCGGCCGACGTCTTCGCGGTGCTGACCGACCCGCAGGGACACGTGGCGATCGATGCGACCGGGATGCTGCAGGACGCCGACGGCGATCGCGTGACGGCGGCCGGCGACACGTTCGTCGTCCACATGGACCGCGAGTCGTTGAACGACATCCCCGACTACGGCAAGTACGACGTCACGGTGACGATCCGCGACTTCGAGCCCGACCGGCTGATCTCGTGGACGATCCTCGGACGGGTGAGGCCGGGCATGGGCCACGTCTACGGCTACCGGCTCGAGCCCGTCGACGGTGGCACGCGGGTGACGTCGTTCTACGACTGGTCCGACATCACCGAGCGGGCGCGCGCGAGCGGCGTCTTCCCGGTGGTGTCGGAGACGGCGCTCAGCGGCACGCTGGGCATCCTCGACCGGACGGTCAGGCGAGGTTACCCGCGGGGGTGACCGTCAGGAGTCGACGCCCTCGATGGCCTCGGCCAGCTCGCGGATCTGCTTCGCGTAGCTCGCGTAGTTGAGCGTGGCGTCCGTCGTCCAGCCCACGATCCGCCCGTCCCGCGCGGCGTCGATCGACGACCAGGTCGGGTAGTCCGAGCGGATCTTGTCGAGGCTGTACGCGTACGGCCGTTGGTCGAGCAGGATCAGGTCGGGATCGAAGTCTCCGGCGTTCTCCCAGCTGACGGGCGCGAAGGAGCCCGATCCGGGGGTGCGGGCGACGTCGGACTCGATGAAGGTCAGCCCCCAGTCCTGGTAGTCGCGCAGCTCGGGGAACTCGTCCGTGATGGCCACGAAGAACTCGGCCGCGGGCGAGACGGCCAGCACTGTGACGTCGGGCTTTGCGGCGATCGCGGCCTTGAGGTCGGCGACCGCCTTGTCGAAGTCGGCGCGGTCCGCGTCGATCTGGGCTCCCTCCACGTCGGCTCCGAGCAGCTGGGCGAGCTTGCGGTACTCGATGAGCGACTCCGATGCCGTGCCCGTGGCAGAGACGGCAGCCATCGGTGCGACCTTCTGCAGGTCGGTGACGACCTTGGCGTCCTTGGCACCCAGGCCGCCGAGGAAGTCGCCGGGGTAGGCGCCGGTGATGATCAGGTCGGGCTTGAGCCCCACGACCTTTTCGACGTCGACCTTTCCGTAGGCCTGGCCGACGCTCTCGGCGCCCTTCAGGTCAAGACCCTCGAGGGTGAAGCTGTCCTTCAGCGGACCGGCTCCCCACACCCCGACCGGGTGGATGCCGTACGGGATGAGGCCGGCGGCGGCCTGCTCGCTGGCGACGATGCGCTGCGGGACCTCGTCCAGCTTGACGGTCTCGCCGCGACCGTCGGTGTAGCTGAAGGCCGCGGAGCCCGACGCGGCGTCACGACTCCTGTCGTCAGAGGCGCTCGACCCACACGCCGACAACGCGATCATGAGCAGGCCCGTGGCGACGGCGGGCAGGGCAAGACGGCGGGAGCGCAGGGACACGGGGGGCCTTTCGACGGGGGGAGGTCTCGGCCAGATTAGGTAAGCCTAGGCTGTTGTACAATCCAGATGACATGACGCCAGTGCATCTGCACTGACACCTTGGCGTCCACTCAGCGACACCTGAAGGCGGCAACGTGCCCGATCGGCTCGACGATGTCGCCCAGCTGACACCGTCAGAATTTTGGGCGGTCCACTCCCTTGTCGCCGCGGAGTCGTGGTTCGAGCCACACACGCACGCCGAGGACCACCTCGCCTGGATGCGCCAGGGCACGGGTGAGATCACGGTCGCCGGGGTCCGCTGGAACCTTCACGCCGGCGCGATGGTGTGGGTGCCGGCCGGCGTCGTGCACGACGTCGCACTGCGGGCCGGCGCCGACCTGCTGAGCCTCTACGCGAACGTCGATCTTCGGCCGGCCGATCCGTCGTGGTCGCGGGCCAGGGTGCTGCGCACCGATCGTCTGTTGAGTGCTCTCGTCGAGCACCTCGCCGACGACGCCCCTCACCCTGGCCGCCGCCACCTGTGCTGGACCCTCTACGTCGATCTCATGGCCGACGCCACCGACCTCTTCGACTCGATGACGTTGCCGACCGATCCGCATGCTCGATCCGTGGCCGAGCAGATCCTGCGCGCCCCGGGTGACCCGCGAGGCATCGAGGCGTGGGCGTCGGGCGCGGGTGTCAGCGCGCGCACGCTGATGCGGGCGTTCGTCCGCGACACGGGGTGCACGTTCGGGCGGTGGCGCACCCTGGCGCGGTTGAACGCAGGCGCGGCGCTGATCGTCGCCGGGGAGCCGGTTCATCTGGTCGCCGAAGCCGTCGGCTATCGGACGTCCAGCGGTTTCATCGCCTCGTTCAGGGCAGAGTTCGGCACGACGCCCGAGAGGTACCGTCGCCGGTTGAGGTGATCATGCTGCCGGGCTCTCCGGCTGGAGTCTGGTGGTCCAGTGCAGCAGGCCGTGGCCTTTGTAGCCGTGGTGTCTTCGACAGAGCGGCCCGAGGTTATCTCCCGTGGTCGGACCTTCGGGGAACGGGATGCGGTGGTCGTAGTCGCAGAACTTCGCCGGCACCATGCACCCGGGGCTCTGGCACGTCCCGTGGAGGAACTGCAACGCGATCTTGAGGATGTCGGGGGCCACTCGGCCGATGTACTCGTGCGCCAAGACGTCGTCGGTGATCGGGTCGACCACGATGCGGTGCCAGAAACTGTTGCCGGAGCCGACAACGGCGGCGATCCACGCGGCCGGGACGCCCCAGCGACCGTCGGCCGACTCGGCGAAGCCGGGGACGAACCCGGCCAGCACGTCGGCGCCGACGGTGACGGCGATGTTCGCGTCGATGGCTGACGATGCAGCATCCGACTCGGTGCACCACGCGACCAGCAGGTCGGCCTCGCGCTGCGCAAGTGTCCGCTCGTCCTCGGGATCGGTGATGCCGCGGGCGGCCTTGCGGTAGCGGTCTTCGATGGCGGCGAGCTCGTGCGACGGCAGGTAGGCGTTGAGCCATCCCATCGAGTCGTCGCCGTGCGTGACTGACACGTGCCGCTTCTTGCGCTCGTCGTCGGCACGTTCGACTGCCAGGTCGGCCTCGACCCGGCGGACGAACGCCTTCAACCACGCGCGAAGCTCGGCGACCGTGTGGGTCTCGGCGTAGCCGACGACTCGTCGGTCGAGACGGTGCACCGATTCGGCCCGCTTGAGCTGGTCGATCGTGCTGCCGATCTCGCGCACCCGCGCCAGGTCGATCCGTCCGTCGAGGAACGCGCCCCACGTCGTCGGCGACTGGTCGCGGACCGTGCCGGCGAACGACAGTCGGTACTGCACCTGCCCCTCGCTCGTGGCGGAGGCCCCAGCGATCGTCAACGCGACGGACCCGCGCTCGTTGTGCTTCTTCATCGGCGACTCGTCCGACGCGGCGATCCGCTCCAGCTCGGCATCGCGATAGTCGAGCATCGCCACGACCTCCCGCGTCTCAGCACGCGCCCGCTCCCGCACGAGGTCAGTCAAGACCTCGGTCGCGACAGCTGAAGTGGTGGCCATACATCCAACCTAGACACCACCACCGACACCCTTTTCCGCCGCAACGAGAGAGTGTGCACAAACGTGAAAGTCGTTCTCCTGGCACTCTTGCCCCCTCCGCAGCCCTATCCCCGCGATCGGCTGCACCGTGCCAGCAGTGCATCAGCAACTGGCATTTACCTTGGCGGACGCCCACGGACGCGCCACGGCGTGAGCCAATCGGCGGCGGGGCCAACGTCGTTCGACTGGCTGTCCCTCAATTCCGATATCTCCAGGACTGCGCTCAACGTGAACCCTACGGGCGGTAGGTTGTGGGGATTTAACGTGTCCCGAGCCACCACTCATTGAACGCTACGTCTACCGAAAGAGTCCCGGTCTTATGGATCAGAGCTTGTCGTATGACAACTTTCGTCGCATCTGGGATCTTCGGACTCGCCGTGGTGAAGACCTTCTGGGTTTCTTCCCGGAAGTAGCCAGCCTCACACAACAAATACGTCTCCACCAAGTTGCGTCTGGATCCGCGACGATCGCTGGAGGGCCGCGTCCCGCCAGTACAGCAACGGCAGACGCGATCCGCGAATTGCGTAAGCAAAGACGCTCCGAACTGAAGGCTCGGCTTCTCGACCTAAGTGTCAAGGTCAGCGCCCAGATCGACGACGGCTCATTCGAATACCGGCTTCGAACTGGCGCACTAGTCCGAGGGCGTCAGACCTATCAGATTGACCTTAGCGACCCCGCAATCTATTTCACCAGCCGACAGGTTGAGTGGAACATTCGAAGAGCGTTTAATGTGCGGCCGGCGAACAGGAACTTAATCGTCGAGCAGATCGTCCGAACCCTCCAGGACGGCACGCCAAAATTAATTGGCCGAACGGATTTGCGACAATTCTACGAGAGCATCCAGCATCAGGCGCTTATTCAGTTCTTGACAAATTCCGGCCGTCTCTCGGCGACGACTCGACGACTGGTCCGACAACTCTTGGATGAATACTCGGCTGCAACAGGCAAGACTGCCGGTCTACCTCGAGGACTGGCCCTGTCGGCAACTCTCGCCGAAGCGTTCCTCACCCCTCTGGATCGGGACCTGGCAAAAATGGGCGGGGTGTTGCTCTACGCCCGCTACGTAGATGACATTCTGCTGATATTCGTAAACGACTCATTCAATCCGAGCCTTGAGTCTCGAAAGAAGGGCGTCCGAGACGCAGTGAAGCGCGCAGGACTCGTTATGAATGCCGGAAAAACGAATTACCTATCCACCTCCGGACCTCCCGGCGCATCACAACGCCTGACCTTCTTGGGCTACCAAATCGAGTTTGAACCCGGCTGTACAACGGTCGACATCTCAAAGAAACGAGCAAAACGGTACCGTGAAAAGATTGATGCTTCGCTTGCAACCTTTGAGAGCAACGCCAAGGATCCACGAGCACTCCCAGCGCTTCACGAACGCCTCAAGTTCTTGACTGGAAATACACGGCTTGTGAACAATAAGCGCCAAGCGCTCATAGGAAGCCATTTTTCGAATCCACTAATCACGGCGGCGACGCCGGCATTCGTACGGCTCGACAAGCATCTTCGCAAGGGCGTAAATAACCTCACGCTTGACCAAACTGCCAAAGCTGCTCTCGGAACATTCACATTTGCGGACGGGATTGAAAACCGCAGATACCACAATTTTTCTCCTAGACAACTTCAAGGGATTGTGACGGTGTGGCGGAATGCCTAGAAAACATCGCGTGGACGTAAAGCATACGCCTGCCCGGGTCGTGGTCTCCGAGATTCTTCCTTACGAAGTCCCTGTGGGATTCGACAACCTCGGACTCTATAAATTCCTTATCGCCGCAAAGATGCAACGCCACGAGTCACGCGTCCATTTCAGCGGGACACATCCAGAGATGGCCGTCGTGCTCAAAATCATCTTCGGGTCTGATACCGACGTCCAGCCACTGCCTGGCGGTGGCTACTCGATTCCAACCAAAAGCGTTGAGGCATCGACTGTCCCATTTCAGTTCTTGGTAAGACACAAGGCGAACCAGTCACGGGCTCTGTCCATCGCTCATCCTGCGTCGCAAATCGGTCTGGTCGACTTCTATGACCAGTTCCGAAGCCTCCTTCTCCTGCACACCAGCACGAGCCCCTTCTCGATCCGTCACCCAAGTCGAATCGCGCGTTATACAACATTCAACGACAGCGTTTTCTCTGAATTGAAGTCGGCGCCTGGAGGGTCCGTCGAGGCCGAAGATCGGGAGTATGCCCGTTTACGTTCGTACTTTGTGTATCGGCGCTTCGACAACGTTTACAAATTCTACGAATCGCCCGAGTATCGACGCCATGAGAAGAAATTTGGCCACCTGTTGCGACTAGATGTGACAAAGTGTTTTGATAGCGTCTACACGCATTCGATAGCTTGGGCAGTCTTCGGAAAAAACTCTTCGAAACTGGGACTTCGTCAGCATCCGCCGAAGGGCACCCCGCGCTCATTCGCAGACGAATTTGATACCCGGATTCGCGCGATGAACGATAACGAGACGCATGGCATTCTGATCGGTCCAGAAGTCTCACGGATCTTCGCTGAGATTATTCTTCAGCGAGTCGATTCTGATGTCGAAGAGTCCTTGCGCGCTGACGGGATTCTTCAGGGTCGGGACTACGAGATCTTGCGTTACGTGGATGACTATTTCGTGTTCATGCGCGATACCGACCAACGGGATCACATCGTCAGAACACTTGAGGACTGTCTTCGCCCATTTCGATTCCACCTCAACTCAGCAAAAGAAGAAATCAACACCACGCCTTTCATCTCGGCCTTATCAGTCGCCAAAGGTCGGCTTTGGTCAGATCTAGAGGATCGACTGTGCTTGCACGTCGACGTGGTGCACGGCTCATCCATTGAAGGATACGTAGACTTCCGATCCTCAGCTAACAGTATGATTTCCGCCTACAAAACCACGCTTCGTGAGACGGATCTCAATCCGCTAGATCTAGTCAATTCGTGTTTGGCGCTGATCGAGACCCGGCTGGAGTTCGAGATTGAGAAGTTTCTGAACGTCGACAGTCAACGACTGAAAGTGCCAACGCCTGCGGACCGGGAACGGTGCGCGTTTTATAACCGTCGAAACTTTATGGCGGCACTGCATGCGGCCGTTGAATTCGCGTTCTACGTCTATGGCGGGTCGCCCCGCGTGGGCCCCGCGATCAAATTGGCACGACTCGTCTCGCTTTGCCGAAAGGCGGCCAAGACGACCGAATGCTCATTAGATGATCGTGGCCGGCTCGACGACCTAATATCCACCGAACTAACGATTCAGCTAAACCGAAATCCGCTGACCCAGGAAGCATCAGTTGAAAGCCTTTATCTGCTAACACTACTCGCAGAACTTGGCGACGAGTACGCAATTAGCCTCCCATCACTGTGCGACTTCGCAGGAATCTCAGCGGTCGGCAGCCACTTTCATTTGCCTGATTGGTACAACGTGCTAATCGTAAGCGACCTACTTCGGTTCGTGACCGGCAATTCCCAATACATGCCGATACTTCGCGCGATTGAAGCTTGGATCGTTGCACGTTGCATTGACCTGGAATCCCGTGGACGACGAGAAGCAGAGCAGCCCTTGCTGGTTCTGAACGTGCTAGCCGCGCCAGCCATCTCGGCAGATACGAAGTACCAAATTTTGAGACTGTATGGAGTCAAGAGCCGAGCAGAAGCTTTGCTAGTTAGCCAGAGCCAGGATCGATGGTTCACCAACTGGAACATAGAAGACCTTCATGCAGAACTCCTGTACAAGCGGGTGCAAGAGGTATACTGAGCAGGCGCCTCGCACGGCGGTTTACCGTCACACACCAGCGCAGGGGTGGTAATCGAGTACCCCACCCCACCTAATTTTTAGTCGCGGTGAGACCGTCTATCTCCGGCACAGTTCTGGTTCAACCAGCGGCGCCGACCAGAGCACGTGTGGATTGTTGATCCCCGTACGACTGGATAAGCCGCACCGATAGAGCGACGGTCCGGCCGCGAGCTATGGTCACCTGCGGCGAGGGCCGACAGATTTAGGAACGCTGACGCAACAGATACACGTCCATGATCCAGCCGACCTTGGTCTTGACGTCGATGCGGGCGGTCAGCACGTCGACCGCGACCTCGACGACCGGGCCGCTGACCAGGCGCTCGTCGGCGGTGCCGAGGTTGGCGCCCCACCAAATGTCCCACGTCTCGAAGCCCTCGAGATCGATCGTCGAGTTGAGCATGACGAGGATGTTGTCGGCGCCGGACTCCTTGGCCTCGTGCAGGCGCCGGCCCGTTGTCACCAGGATCGGCTGACCGATGTCGTGCAGCACGATGCGGTGGCGCGCGGCGAGCATCTGCAGGCTCGAGATGCCCGGGATGACGTCCCACTCGGCCTCGACCTTGCGGCGCGCGAGCACCTTCTCGACGATGCGAATCGTGGAGTCGAAGAACGCGGGATCGCCCCACACCAGGAAGCCGACGTCGCCCTCGTGCTCGAGCAGCACCTGCTCGTAGGCCGCGGCCCGCGCGTCGTGCCAGTCGACGACGGCCTGGTCGTAGTCGTCGGGCGAGCGGTCGCGCTCGGGGTCGCGCACCGCGATGACCGGCGGGACGACGTCGAGGTGCCGGGCCAGCAGCGCCTCGCGAGCCGCCAGCAACGGGTCGTCGGCCCCATCCTTGCGCGGCTTGTCGGCCGTGACGAAGAAGTCGACCGAGCGCAGCGCCCGGACGGCCTCGATCGTCACCTGGTCGGGGTGACCGGCCCCGATGCCGATGACGCGGATACGGCGGGTCATGCCTGACGGTCCTCCAGGTCTCCCTCGATGTCGAGGTACACCTGCTGCATCCGTGCGAGCACGTCGGCGTCGGGCTCGGCCCACAGGTCGCGGTCGACGGCCTCGTTGAGCCGCTCGATGATGCCGCGCAGCGCCCAGGGGTTCGACTTCTTCATGAACTCCTGGTTGGTCTCGTCGAGCACGTACTCGTTGGCGAGCGTCTCGTACATCCAGTCGTGGACGACGCCGGTCGTGGCGTCGAAGCCGAACAGGTAGTCGACAGTCGCGGCCAGCTCGAACGCGCCCTTGTAGCCGTGCCGCTGCATCGCGCCGATCCAGCGCGGGTTGACGACGCGGGCGCGGAACACCCGGGTCGTCTCCTCCTGAAGCGTGCGGGTGCGGACGGCATCGGGCGAGGTCGAGTCGCCGACGTACGCCTTGGGGTCCTGGCCCGTCAGCGCGCGCACCGTCGCGACCATGCCGCCGTGGTACTGGAAGTAGTCGTCGGAGTCGGCGATGTCGTGCTCGCGGGTGTCGATGTTCTTGGCCGCGACCGCGATGCGCCTGTAGTTGGCGCGCATGTCGTCGGCCGCCGGGGCGCCGTCGAGGTCGCGTCCGTAGGCGAAGCCGCCCCACGCCGTGTAGACCTCGGCGAGGTCGTCGTCGTTCTTCCAGTTGCCGGCCTCGATGACCTGCAGGATGCCCGCGCCGTACGAGCCCGGCTTCGAGCCGTAGATGCGGGTGGTGGACCGGCGCGCGTCGCCGTGCTCGGCCAGGTCGGCCTGCGCGTGGGCCCGGACGAAGTTCTGGTCGAGGGGCTCGTCGAGCTCGGCGACCTGACGGATCGCGTCGTCGAGGATCGCGATGACGTGCGGGAACGCGTCACGGAAGAAGCCCGAGATGCGCACCGTGACGTCGATGCGAGGGCGTCCCAGCTCGTCGAGCGGCACGACGCGCAGGTCGTTGACGCGGCGCGAGGCCGGGTCCCACTGCGGCTCGACGCCGATCAGCGCGAGCACCTCGGCGATGTCGTCGCCGGACGTGCGCATCGCGGACGTGCCCCACACCGACAGGCCCACCGATCGCGGGTACTCCCCCGTGTCGTTCAGGTGGCGCTCGATCAGCGAGTCGGCCATCGAGCGTCCGGTCTCCCACGCGAGCCGCGACGGGACGGCCTTGGGGTCGACGGTGTAGAAGTTGCGACCCGTCGGCAGGACGTTGACCAGCCCGCGCAGCGGCGAGCCCGACGGCCCGGCGGGGATGAACCCCCCGTCGAGCGCGTGCAGCACGTGGTCGAGCTCGTCGGTGGTCTTGGCCAGCCGCGGGACGACCTCGGTGGCGGCGAACTCGAGCACCTGGACGACCTCGGGCACGTCGGTGAGGGCCGCAGCCGCGGAGGGCGACCAGTCGGCGTCCTCCATGGCGAGGACGAGCGAGCGAGCCTGCTCCTCGATCTGGTCGATCGCGCCGATGTGGCCGTCGCCCTCCTTGAGACCCAGCGCGGATCGCAGGCCGGGGACGGCACCGGTCTCGCCGCCCCAGATCTGGCTGGCGCGCAGGATCGACAGCACGAGGTTGACCCGTGCCTCTCCCGCCGGCGCCTGGCCCAGCACGTGCAGGCCGTCGCGGATCTGCGCGTCCTTGATCTCGCACAGCCAGCCGTCGACGTTGAAGATGAAGTCGTCGAAGTCGTCCTCGTCGGGGATGTCGTCGAGGCCCAGGTCGCGGTGCATCTCGGCCGCCCGCATGTGCGTCCAGATCTGCGAGCGGATGGCCGGCAGCTTGGCCGGGTCCATCGCGGCGATGTTGGCGTACTCGTCGAGCAGCTGCTCGAGCTTGGCGATGTCGCCGTAGCTCTCGGCACGCGCCATCGGCGGGATGAGGTGGTCGACGATCGTGGCGTGGGCGCGGCGCTTGGCCTGCGCACCCTCGCCCGGGTCGTTGACGAGGAACGGGTAGATCAGCGGCAGGTTGCCGATCGCGGCGTCGGTGCCGCACGCGGCCGACAGCGCGGCGTTCTTGCCCGGCAGCCACTCCATCGAGCCGTGCTTGCCGAGGTGCACGACGGCGTGAGCGCCGAACGCCTCCTCGACCCAGCGGTAGGCGGCCAGGTAGTGGTGCGAGGGCGCCATGTCGGGGTCGTGGTAGATCGCGACGGGGTTCTCGCCGTAGCCGCGGGGCGGCTGGATCATCAGGATGACGTTGCCGGCGCGGATCGTCGCCAGCACGATCTCCTGCTCGTCGTTGACGAACAGCTTGCCCGGCGCAGGGCCCCAGGCCTCGAGCATCGCGCCGCGCAGGTCGGGGTGGAAGTTCTCGAACCAGCCGGCGTACTGCGCGGCGGGGATGCGCACGTGGCTCTCGGTGAGCTGCACCTGCGTCAGCCACTCCTCGTCCTGACCGCCGGCCGCGATGAGCGCGTGGATCAGCGCGTCGCCGGCCTCGGTGAGGTCGTCCATCTCGAGGCCCGGGATCTCTCCCGGCGCGCCGAGGTCGTAGCCGGCGTCGCGCATCTCGCGCAGCAGGCGGATGGTCGAGGCGGGGGTGTCGAGTCCGACGGCGTTGCCGACGCGACTGTGCTTGGTCGGGTAGGCCGACAGCATCAGCACGATCTTCTTGTCGGCGGCCGGCAGGTGCCGCAGTCGGGCGTGGGCGATCGCGATGCCGGCGACGCGGGCGCTGCGCTCGTCGTGGGCGACGTAGCGGGGCAGGCCGTCCTCGTCGATCTCCTTGAACGAGAACGGCGCGGTGATGATGCGACCGTCGAACTCGGGGATGGCGATCTGGTTGGCCGAGTCGAGCGGGGTGACGCCGTCGTCGGACGCCTCCCAGTCCTCGCGGCTCGACGTCAGGCACAGACCCTGCAGGATCGGGATGTCGAGCGCCTTCATGCGCGCGACGTCCCACGACTCGTCGTCGCCACCGGCGCTGACGGTGCCCGGCTTGGTGCCGCCGGCCGCGAGCACCGTGACGATCAGGGCGTCGAGATTGGCGAGCTCGGCGAACAGCTCGTCGGGGGCGGCGCGCAGCGACGAGCTGAAGATCGGGACGCCGACGGCCTCGCCGGTCGCGTCGATCGAGTTGGCCAGCGAGTGCGCGAAGCCGCTGTTGCCGGACGCTTCGTGCGCCCGGTAGTAGAGCACGCCGATGCGGGGCTTCGCGACCGACGTTTCGACAGGCTCGACGGGCAAGCGGGCCGCCAGGCCCCACTCCGGGAGGACGGCCGGCGGCTCGAAGCCCTCGCCGGTCAGCAGGACGGTGTCGGAGAGGAAGGCGTGCAGCTGCTTGAGGTTCTCGGGCCCGCCCTCGGCGAGGTAGACGTGCGCGTCGGCCGCGACGCCGATCGGGACGGTCGACTGCTCCATCAGCTCGGCGCTGGGCGTCTGCTCGCCGCCGAGGACGACGATCGGCTTGCCGATGTCGCGGATGCGCCAGAAGCCCGAGCACAGGTCCTGCGGCGAGCCGAGGATGCGGGCGACGATCAGGTCGGCCTTCTCGAGCGCCTCGGCCATCTCGGTGTGGTTGGGGCGGGACGGGTTGGCGTACAGGTACTCGGCCCCCGACGCCCTCGCCGAGAGCAGGTCGGTGTCGGACGTGGACAGCAGCGCGATGCGCGTCATGTTCCTCCTCGGGGTTCTCGCCCCGTCTGGTGGGTTGCTCCACGCAGTGTCTGGCTGGGCCCTCTCGCGAGGGCACACAGTGGCGGAACCGCTCCGGACTCGCACCGGATTCCTGCGTCGTGGAAGTGCCGTCAGCCTACCGGGCCGGAGCTTGGGCCGTGGACCGCTCGGGGCGCGGCAGCAGCAAGGACAGCACGGCTGCCAGCACCGTGAACCCCGTGGCCCACCAGAAAGCCCGGTCGAACGCGCCTGCGAGATCGCCGGTCGAGGCTGCTCCGGTCGTGCCGGCCGCCAGGATCACCGCCAGCACCGCGACGCCGAACGAGCCGCCGACCTGCTGACCGACGCGGGTCACGATGCTCGCATCGGGCATCTCGTGCCGCTGCAGCCCGACGTAGGCGCCGGTCATCAGGGGGATCATGACGGCCCCGAGCCCCAGGCCGCGCACCACGAGCGTCGCGCCGAGCCACCACTCGTTCGTGTGCTCGGTGGAGAACGCGAACGGAACCGTGCCGATCGCCATGAGCGCGAAGCCGCCGACCGCGACCCAGCGCCCGCCGACCGAGTCCGTCAGACGTCCGGCCAGCCCCCGCGAGGCCAGCGCCCCCACACCCTGCGGGATCAGCATCAGCCCGGCGCCGAGCGCGTCCTGGCCACGCACCTCCTGCCAGTACAGCGGCAGGAGCAGCATCGAGCCGTACAGCGCGATACCGGTCAGGAACAGCAGCAGCGACGACATCGTCAGCGCCCGGTGGCGGAACAGGCGGACGTCGATCAACGCCTCGTCACCACGTCGAAGCCCCCAGACCGCGAACGCCGCGACCAGGACGAGCCCGCCGATCACGGGCACCAGCACCTGCGCCTGGCCGAAGCCGCCCGCGTCGGCGACCCGGCTGAGCCCGAAGATCACGGCGACGACACCCGGGGAGACCAGCGCGAGCCCGACGACGTCCAGCGACACCCGCCGACCGCGCTCCCCCGCCGGCAGCATGCGCCATGCGAGCAGCAGCCCGATCGCGCCGAGCGGGACGTTCACGAGGAACAGCCACTGCCACGACAGGTCGTTGAGGATCAGCCCGCCGAGGACGGGACCGAGGATCGGTCCGAGGGCCGCCGGCAGGCTGACTGCCGCCATGATCCGGCCGAGGTTCTTGCCGTGCGCGGCCTGCATCACCAGCGTCGACATCAGCGGCATCATGATGCCGCCGCCGAGCCCCTGCAGGGCTCGGAAGGCGATGAGGCTGGGTGCATCCCACGCGACGGCGCACAGGGCCGAGGCACCGATGAACACCGTCAGCGCAGCGAGCCACAGACGCTTGCCGCCGACGCGGCTCTGAGCCCATCCCGCCAGCGGGATCGAGACGAACATCGCGAGCAGGTACGCGGTGCTGACCCACTGGATCGTGTCGATCGAGGTGTCGAGCGAGCTCGCCAGGTCGCGCAGCCCGACGCTGACGATGGTGGTGTCGAGGATGACGGTCAGCCCGCCCACGACGATCGCCAGCGCGATGCGCTTGGTCTCTGGATCGATCGGTTCGGCGGGCGGCTTCGCCGTCGCGGTTCGAGTGCTCATGAGCGTCCTCATTTAGAAACGGATTGGTTTCTTAGCACGATAGGACGATCAGATAAGATACGCAAATGGATCTTGAGCAGCCGGCCAGACGACGTCGTGGCGCGGAGCTGGAGAACGCCCTGCTGGACGCCGCGTGGGAGCAGCTGACCCAGGGCGGTTACGCCGCGTTCACGATCGACGCAGTCGCCGAGCGGGCCGGCACCAGCAAGCCCGTCGTCTACCGTCGGTGGGCCGACAAGCACGAGCTGCTGCGCGCGGCCGTGCGTCACGTCTCCGACCGGACCATCCGCCCGGCCCCCGACACCGGCAGCCTGCGGGGCGACCTGATCGAACAGCTCGTGTACGCCTCCCGTCACCGCCTCAACCTCGCGGCGATGCTGATGGTGCACCTGGGTGGCTACTTCGAGGAGTCGGGCACCTCCCCGGCCGACCTGCGCGAGCTGCTGCTCGGCGGATCGCGCAGCAGGACGGAGGAGGCCGTCGAGCGAGCCGTCGCCCGCGGCGAGGTCGACCCGGACCGCTTGACCCCGCGCATCATCGACCTGCCGTTCGCGCTGTTCCGGCACGAGGCGATGATGACGCTCAAGCCGGTGCCGGAAGAGGTCGCGGCCGAGATCGTCGACACGATCTTCCTGCCCCTCGTCCGGCCGCTGCCGTGACGGAGGGCGACGAGACGGGTCGCTAGGAGCCGAGACCCAGCTCGCGCAGCCCGTCGGCGACCTTCTCGATGCCGTCGACGTTGCGGATCGACGGATCCATCGTCGTGCCGGGCAGGATGATGTATCGCTTGTTCTTGACGGCCGTCAGCTCGCGCGTGGCCGGGTTCGACTCGAGGAACGCGATCTTGGCCGCCGCGGTGTCGCCCTCCGAGCCGCGGGTGAGATCGGCCAGCACGAGGACGTCGGGGTCGCTGTCGACGAGCGACTCCCAGCTCACCTCGGGCCACAGCTGGTCGAGGTCGTCGAAGACGTTCGTGGTGCCGACGGCGCGCGTCATGATGCCGGGCGCACCGCAGCAGCCGGCGAAGTAGGGCGTCTTGGTCGACGAGTACCACCACGCCATCGTCACGCCGTCGGCGTCGAGCCCATCGGCTGCCGTGGAGGCGCGCTTCTTGAGGTCCGAGACCAGCGCCTCGCCGCGCGGCTCGACGCCGAACAGCGTCGAGACGTCGCCGATCTCGGCGTAGAGGTCGTCGAGGGTCAGCCGCTTCGTCTGCTCGGCGTCCTGACCCGCGCACTCGCTCGGCGACTGGTAGACGTCGATGCCGAGCTCGGCGAACTTCTTGCGGTCGGCGATGCCCTCGTCGGTGAAGGTGAAGTCGAACGTCGCGTAGACGAGGTCGGGCTCGGTCGCGAGGACGCTCTCGAACGACGGGAACTCTTCGGAGAACAGGTTGAGGCCCTTCAGGTCCTTCTCGAGGCCGGGCAGCACGTTCGTGTCGCCGAGGCCTGCTCCGACGATGCGGTCGGCGAGGCCGAGGGTCAGCAGCAGCTCGGTGGCCGGCTGGTTGACCGACACGGCGCGCTGCGCGGGACGGTCGAGGGCGACCGTGCGTCCGCAGTTGGTGACGCTGACGGCCGAGCCGGACGCGTCGGGGTCGTCCGACGAGGCGCCGCACGCGGCGGTCACGAGCAGGACGCCCGCGAGGAGCGCAGGCAGGGGCGAGGTGCGACGAAGCGATGACATGAGGTCCCTCTCGGGGTCCGGAGGCCTGTTCGCGAGGCCTGGTGGCGGGTGACGTCGACCGGTCGGTCTGCGGCCAGCAGGTCTTCGGACTCGGGATCAACCAGGCGGCGCGCCTTCCCAGACCTTCCGGTCCAGTGGCCTCGTGCTCCGCCCGTCACCCTCACCGCTGCGCGTCAGTCCCGGACTCTCACCGGGTTCCCTGGCTCATCACTGAGTTGACTGGCACCCGGAACCTAGCAGCGGCGAGTCGCCGGCATCCACATGGTGCTGGTCACACCTGCCTCGCCACCCGACCGCTCGTCCGTCCCGACCGACCGCTCGTCGTGCGCGGGTGGCGACGCGCGTCACACCTGTGATCTGGTGAGAGACGGTCCGATCCGGCGGACCACGATCGACACCTCGGGGGCACATCATGAGCATCACGTCGGCGGCACCGCGCGGCCGCATCAGGAGCATCGCGATCTGGACGGTCGTCGCCGTGGTCGGCGCGACGTGCTGGGCCGTGCTCGCCCTGTCGCGCGGAGAGAACGTCTCGGCTCTGTGGATCCTGTTCGCGGCGCTGTCGTCGTACGCGATCGCCTACCGCTTCTACTCGCGCTTCATCGCCACGAAGGTGCTCGAGCTCGACGACACCCGGGCGACGCCGGCCGAGCGTCTCGAGAACGGCGTCGACTACGAGGTGACCGACCGGCGGGTGCTGTTCGGCCACCACTTCGCGGCGATCGCCGGGGCCGGCCCGCTCGTCGGGCCCGTGCTGGCCGCGCAGATGGGCTACCTGCCCGGCACGATCTGGATCATCGTCGGCGTCATCCTGGCCGGGGCCGTGCAGGACATGGTGGTGCTGTTCATGTCGATGCGCCGCGACGGCAAGAGCCTCGGCCAGATGGTGCGCGAGGAGATCGGCGTCGTCGGCGGCACCGCGGCCCTCATCGCCGTCTTCGCGATCATGATCATCATCCTGGCGGTGCTGTCGCTGGTCGTGGTCAACGCGCTGGCCGAGTCGGCGTGGGGCGTGTTCTCGATCGGCCTGACGATCCCGATCGCGCTGTTCATGGGGTTCTACCTGCGCTACCTGCGGCCCGGACGCGTGCTCGAGACGACCGCGATCGGCGTCGTCGCCCTGCTGCTGGCGATCATCGGCGGCGGCTACGTCGAACAGCTGGGCCTCGAGGAGGCGCTGACGATCTCGAAGGAGCACCTCGTCATCGCCCTGGTCGTCTACGGCTTCGTCGCCTCGATCCTGCCGGTCTGGATGCTGCTGACCCCCCGTGACTACCTCTCGACGTTCATGAAGGTCGGCGTCATCGTGCTGCTGGCCGTCGGGCTCGTCGTGGCCGCCCCGGTGCTGCAGGCCGACGCCGTCACGTCGTTCGCGACCGACGGCGACGGGCCGGTGTTCGCCGGCAAGATCTTCCCGTTCGTCTTCATCACGATCGCCTGCGGCGCCCTGTCGGGCTTCCACGCGCTGATCGCCTCGGGCACGACGCCCAAGATGATCAGCAAGGAGAGCCACGTCCGCATGATCGGCTACGGCGGCATGCTGATGGAGTCGTTCGTCGCGATCAGCGCCCTGATCGCCGCCGTCGTCATCGACCAGGGGCTGTACTTCTCGATGAACGCCCCGGCCGCCATGACCGGCGGGACGGCCGAGGGCGCGGCCCAGTTCGTCGGCACGCTCGGCTACACCATCACGCCGGACCAGCTCAACGCAGCAGCCGCCGCGATCGAGGAGCAGACCCTCGTCTCGCGCACCGGTGGCGCACCGACCTTGGCGTTCGGCCTCTCGCAGGTCTTCCACGAGGCGTTCGGCGGCAACCTGCAGGCGTTCTGGTACCACTTCGCGATCATGTTCGAGGCCCTGTTCATCCTCACGGCCGTCGACGCCGGCACCCGCGTCGGGCGCTTCATGCTGCAGGACACGATCGGCAACGTCTGGAAGCGCTACGGCGACGTCTCGTGGCGTCCCGCCGCCTGGTCGGCCAGCGCGATCACGGTGGGCGCATGGGGCTACATGCTCTACATCGGCGTGACCGATCCGCTGGGCGGCATCAACCAGCTCTTCCCGCTGTTCGGCATCGCCAACCAGCTGCTCGCCGCGATCGCCCTGACGTTGTGCGTCACGCTGCTGATCAAGCACGGCAAGCTGCGCTACGCGTGGGTGCCCGGCATCCCGCTGGCGTGGGACCTCGTCGTCACGATGACCGCGAGCTGGCAGAAGATCTTCTCCGACAACCCGGCACTCGGTTACTTCGCGCAGGCGTCGCGCTACCGCGATGCCCGCGACGCCGGTGAGCTGCTGGCCCCGGCCGCCGACCGGGACCAGATGAACCAGGTCATCACCAACTCCACGACCAACGGCGTGCTGCAGTCGGCGTTCGCGGTGCTGGTGATCATCGTGGTCGCCAACGCCGTCGTCATCTGGGTGCGGGCGATCCGCGCCGGCTCCCTGCCCACCACCGAGGTGCCGCACACACCGTCCGAGATCGTGGCGCCCGCCGACTTCATCGCGACCGCCGACGAGAAGCGGGCCGTCGAGGAGTGGGAGGCCGAGCACCGCGACCGCCGGCCGGCGAGGAGCGGACGATGAGCGCGCTCGCGCGGGGCTGGCAGGGCCTGCGGTGGTACCTGCGGACGTTCAGCGGCGAGTCCCGCTGGGACGACTACCTGGCCGCGTGTGCGCGCGACGGCGTCACGCCCGCGAGCCGCAGGGAGTTCGAGCGTCATCGCGCCGACCAGGTGGAGCACGCCCCGATGGCCCGCTGCTGCTGACGAGACAGGGGTTGCGGTGATCCGTGGTCGACGCAACCATGGGCGGACGACCTCGCCTGATCGACCCATCGTTCGACTCACCGTTCGGCCCTAGGGGGACCACCATGCACGTCGTCATCGCCACCGACGGATCGAAGCAGTCGCTCAACGCCGCCCAGTACCTGCGCTCGTTCGCCGATCCGGAGTCGGTCACCTCGGTCAGCGTGCTGGCGGTCATCAGCCCGCTCGCAGCCGTGCCGTTCGCCACCGAGAGCGACAGCGGGCACAAGGACATCGAGGAGCTCTCCTTCCGCACCGCCGCCCAGGCGGCCACCGCCCAGGTGGCCGAGGTACTGGACGGCTGGGGCCCCAAGGTCACGCAGCAGATCCGCAGCGGATCGCCGGCCTCCGAGATCGTCAAGGCCGCCAAGGCCAAGGACGCCGGCCTGATCGTCGTGGCGAGCCAGAGCTCGCGGGCCTCAGCCGTCCTCATGGGATCGGTTGCCCACCGCGTGCTCAACAGCGCGACCTGCCCGGTGCTGGTCGTCCGCCCCGGCGCCAAGCCGAAGAAGGCCGCCCGCAAGAAGTAAGCCCGTCCGATCGGCCACCCTCGACGTCCGGTGGGACGATGGCGGCACCACCACCTGAGGAGTCCCGTTGAGCTGGATCGGTCCCGCTGCCAAGAAGGCGGTCAAGTACGGCCCGCAGGCCAAGGTCGCCTGGGACAAGGCCGGGCGGCCGGCCGCCGAGATCGCCGCCAAGAAGGCGCAGACGCAGCTGCAGCGCCGCAAGGCGTTCGCGAAGGCTGCGACCGTCGTCGAGGGCTCGGTCGTCCGCCTCATCCATGCCGGCGAGCCCGTCCACGTCGTGCTGGCCCACGGCGAGCCCGTCGAGGCCTACCCACCGGTCGACGTCGAGCTGCCCGTGCTGCTCAAGGACGCCGACCTCAGTGCCGCCGTGACGTCCGAGGAGCACGAGGCCAAGCGGGTCAAGGCCCGCGTCGCGCGCGCCCGGGGTCGACTGACGTCGTCCGATGAGGCGACAGGCGACTGACGCACCCGTCGCCGCCGCGTGAAATCATGACCGGATGACCTCGCGCACCCACGCCGACCGCTGCCCCGGGGTGCTGCGCCCGTGGATCGCCGACGACGGCGCGATCGTCCGGCTGCGGCTCGTGGGCGGCGCCCTGCCCACCACGGCTCTGTCGCGCCTGGTCGAGATCGCCGAGCAGCACGCCGACGGCACCGTGCTGCTGACCAAGCGCACCAACCTGCAGCTGCGAGGCATCCCGCACCACGACGGCTGCGTCCCGGCCGACCTCGTCGAGGCGCTCGGCGAGGCGGGCTTCCTGCCCTCGCCCAGCCACGAGCTGGTGCGCAACATCATGGTGTCGCCGTTGACCGGTCGCGCCGGAGGCCTGGCCGACCTGCGCCCGACGGCCCGCCTGCTCGACCGGTTGATGTGCGCCGAGCCCGAGCTGTCGCGGCTCGCCGGCCGCTTCCTGTTCGTGCTCGACGACGGCCGGGGCGACGTCGGCCACCGCAGCCTCGACCTCGGTGCGACGGCGGTCGACGCGGGGCACGTCCAGCTGCGCATCGGCGCCACGCTGTGGGGGCCCGTCGTCCCGCTCGACGACGCCGCACCGGCCCTCGTAGACCTCGCCCTGGCCTTCGTCGCGTCGGCCGGATCGGGAGACACCGCGGCGTGGCACGTCGACGAGCTGCCGCGACACGGCGCCGAGCTCGTGGCGAGGCCGTTCGCCCGCGACGCACGCACCCACGTCCGCTCGCTCCCCCTGCCGCACGGCATGATCGCGCAGGAGGACGGCACCGAGGCCATCCACCTGGACGTCCCCGACGGCCTGCTGACCCGCGACCTCGTCGACGCCATGGCCCTGCACTGGGCCGACGAGGTCGTCGTGACCCCGTGGCGCAGCATCATCATCCCCGACCTGGAGACCGAGTGACCCTCACACGACCCTCGCGCCACTTCGACTACGTCGACGACGGCGGCGCCATCTACGTCGACTCCTTCGCCACGATCCGCGCCGAGGCCGATCTGTCGCACCTGCCGGCCGATGCCGAGAAGGTGGCAGTGCGGATGGTCCACGCGTGCGGCCAGGTCGACCTGACCTCCGACCTGGTGATCCACGACCACCTCGTCACCGCCGCCCGCGGCGCCCTGCAGTCGGGCGCCCCGATCATCACCGACGCCACGATGGTCGCGTCCGGCGTCACCCGCGCCCGCCTGCCCAAGGACAACGACGTCATGTGCTTCCTGCGCGACGAGCGCGTGCCCGGGCTGGCCGCGGCGTGGAGCACGACCCGCTCCGCCGCCGCCGTCTCGCTGTGGGAGGAGCACCTGGAGGGTGCCGTCGTCGCGTTCGGCAACGCGCCCACCGCGCTGTTCCACCTGCTCGAGATGCTGCTCGACGGCGCTCCCCGGCCCGCCGCGATCATCGGCACGCCGGTTGGCTTCATCGGCGCCGCGGAGTCGAAGGACGCGCTCGCGGCCCTCGTCGAGGTCGACAGCCGGCTCGACCTCCCGTTCCTGACGGTGCGCGGACGACGCGGCGGATCGGCGATGGCCGCCTCGGCGATCAACGCCCTCGCGCAGGAGAAGGAGTGAGCGCCGGACGTCTCTGGGGCGTCGGGCTCGGGCCCGGCGATCCCGAGCTGATCACGCTGAAGGCCGCCCGGCTGATCGAGTCGGCCGACGTCATCGCCTACCACCAGGGCGTCGGCAAGCAGTCGAACGCCCGCCGCATCGCCGTCGGGCTGTTCCCCGCCGACGTCGTCGAGGAGGTACTGCAGTACCCCGTCACGACCGGCACCACCGATCACCCCGGCGGCTACGCGGGTGCGATGGCCGAGTTCTACGAGGAGTGCGCCACGCGGCTGGGCGACCATCTCGAGGCGGGTCGCGACGTCGTCATCCTGGCCGAGGGCGATCCGCTGTTCTACGGCTCGTACATGTACATGCACGACCGTCTCGCCGACCGGTTCGAGACCGAGGTCGTGCCCGGTGTGCCGGCCTTCGCCGCCGCGACCGCGGCAGTCGCGTCGCCGCTCGTGCGGCTGACCGACGTCCTGACGATCCTGCCGGGCACGCTGCCCGAGCCCGAGCTCGCGCGCCGCCTGGCCGACACCGACGGCGCCATCATCATGAAGCTGGGTCGCACGTTCCCGGCCGTCGTCTCGGCCCTGCGCCAGGCCGGCCGCCTCGACGGCGCGCTCTACGTCGAGCGCGCCTCGATGCCCGAGCAGCGGTGGATGCCGGTCGCCGACGTCGACCCGACCTCGGTGCCGTACTTCTCGCTCATCGTCGTCCCCGGCGACACCAAGCCCCGCCGAGCGCTCCCTGAGCCTGTCGAAGGGACGTCCTTTCGACAGGCTCGAGGAGCAACCGCCGCGGAGGTGCTCGTCGTCGGGCTCGGCCCCGGGCCCGACCGGTGGATCACCCCCGAGGTCGCCGAGGCGCTCGCCGAGGTCGAGCACGTCATCGGCTACGCCCCCTACGTCGACCGCGTGCCGCAGCGCGAGGGCCTCACCCGTCACGCCTCGGGCAACACCGTCGAGGTCGATCGCGCCCGCGCGGCCCTCGACCTGGCGCTGGACGGCCAGCGCGTCGCAGTCGTCTCCGGCGGCGACTCCGGCATCTTCGGCATGGCCGCGGCCGTCTTCGAGGCCGCCGAGGACCCCGCGTACGCAGGGGTGCCGATCCGCGTGCTGCCGGGCCTGTCGGCCGTGCAGGTCGTCGCGGCCCGCGCCGGCGCCCCGATAGGCGGCGACTTCGCCGTCATGAGCCTGTCCGACCGGCTCAAGCCCTGGGAGCTCATCGAGACGCGACTGCGTGCGGTCGCCCAGGCCGACCTCGTCCTGGCGGTCTACAACCCGCGGTCCCGCTCACGCACCACGCAGGTGGCCGACATGCAGCGCGTGCTGCTCGAGCACCGTGCTGCCGAGACCGTCGTCGTCGTCGGGCGCGACGTCGGGCGCGCCGAGGAGTCGCTGGTCGTCACGACGCTGGGCGACCTCGACCCCGAGTCGATCGACATGAAGTGCCTGCTCATCGTGGGCGCCAGCGGCACGCGGACGACCCCGGCCGGTCAGGCCTGGACGCCGCGCTTCGTCGACTGAGGATCGTCAGCGCCGGCGCACGAGACGCCTGAACCGGCGCGCGATGCCCCACAGCGTCACCTTCCACATCGCCTCGGCGACGATGCCCCTGCTCATCTTGGACTCGCCGCGCTCGCGCTCGCGGAAGGTGATCGGGTGCTCGACGATCGAGCCGCCCGCGTCGAGGACCCTCAACGTCATGTCGACCTGGAAGCAGTAGCCCTTGGAGTCGATCGACCCCAGGTCGATGCGGCGCAGGACGTCTGCGCGGTACACCCGGAACCCAGCCGTGGCGTCCTTGACGTGGATGCCGAGAGCCAGCCGCGCGTAGGCGTTGCCGCCCCGGCTGAGCAGCTGCCGGCTGAGCGGCCAGTCGACGACCGCTCCACCGCTCACCCAGCGCGAGCCGATGACCAGCGCGCCCTCGGGGCCGAGGCGTTGCACCATGCCCGGCAGCGACTCGGGGGCGTGGGAGCCGTCGGCGTCCATCTCGACCAGCAGCTCGAAGCCACGCTCGAGCCCCCAGCCGAAGCCCAGGATGTAGGCCGAGCCCAGCCCGAGCTTGCCGGTGCGGTGCAGCACGTCGACGCGATCGTTGCTCGCGGCGATCGTCTCAACCAGGTCGCCCGTGCCGTCGGGGCTGCCGTCGTCGACAACCAGCACGTGGTGCCGCTCGGAGGCCGCCAGCGTCCGGTCGATGATCGACACGATGTTGTCGCGCTCGTCGTACGTGGGGACGATGACGAGGACGCGACCGTCCGCGTCGATCGCGTCGCTCATCGGGGCCTCAGAGGGTGGGGTCGTCGCCGACCCTCACCAGCAGCTTGCCGAAGCTCTTGCCCTTCAGCAGGCCGAAGAAGGCCTCCGGGGCGTTCTCGAGCCCCTCGACGACGTCCTCCTTGTACTGCAACGACCCGTCGGCGATCCACTGCGCGACGTCGCGCTGGAAGTCCTTGTAGTGCGTCTTGACGAACTCGGTCTGGATGAATCCGCGCACCGTCAGGCTCTTGGTCAAGATGGTCTGCATCAGGCGCGACGAGCGGTCGGGCCCCGGCGGCAGCTCGGTGTCGTTGTAGTGCGCGACGAGTCCGCACACCGGCACGCGGGCGTAGGTGTTGAGGCGCGGCAGCACGGCGTCCCAGACGTGGCCACCGACGTTCTCGAAGTAGACGTCGATGCCGTCCGGCACGACGGCGGCGAGATCGTCCTTGAAGGTGGGTGAGCGGTGGTCGAGGGCCTCGTCGAAGCCGATCTCGCGCAGGAACGCGACCTTGTCGGGACCACCGGCGATGCCGATGGCGCGGGCGCCCTTGAGACGGGCGATCTGGCCGACCGCCGAGCCGACGGGCCCGGCCGCGGCGGCCACGACGACGGTCTCGCCGGGCTGCGGGCGGCCGATCTCGAGCAGGCCGGCGTAGGCCGTGAAGCCCGGCATGCCCAGCACGCCGACGGCGGTGGAGAGGGGTGCTCGGGAGGGGTCGAGCTTGCGCACCTGGCCGGCGGAATGGACGCTGTGCGACTGCCAGCCGCCGTAGGCCAGGACGAAGTCGCCCGGCGCGAGCGAGGGATCGCGCGACTCGACGACCTCGGAGACCGTGCCGCCCTCCATGACCGCGCCGACCTCGACCGGGGCCGCGTACGACTTGGCGGCGCTCATGCGTCCGCGCATGTAGGGGTCGAGCGACAGGTAGATCGTGCGCAGCAGCACCTCGCCCTCCGCGGGCTCGGGCAGCGGCCCGGTCTGCACCTCGAAGTTCTCGGACGTGGGCTCGCCGTGGGGGCGCGAGGCGAGCAGGATGCGGGTGGCGTGCGTCGTGTCTGTCATCGTGTCCGACCCTACCCACCCGCGACCACGGCGACTCCACGGGCGAGACTGGGGCCATGACGCAGAGCAGGGCGTTCTGGCGCTCGGTCGAGGCCATCCACGACGTCGTCTACTTCCGGCCGGACGCCAAGGCGCGGTACGAGGCGATCGGGCTCAAGGGTTACTGGATGGGCTACGTCGCGTCCCGCTCGGCCGCCGCCGGCACACCGTCGGCGAACCTCGTCACGGCCATGTTCCACGGATTCGCCCCGTCGCCGATCGGCCGCGCCGTACCGGACGCGTGGGCGCTCGCGTCGCGCGACGACGTCCTCGACACCCGCCTGGCGCTGGCTCGCGACGCCCTCGCGCCCGCCGCGACCGACCTCGACGTCGCGCAGGTGGCGCGAGAGCTGACCCAGGTGGTCGCCGGCCTCGACCTGGCCGGCAAGCCGCTCGCGGCAGCACACGCCGACCTGCCCGCCCCCGCCGACGACCTCGGACGCCTGTGGCACGCGGCGACGATCATCCGCGAGTACCGCGGCGACTGCCACGTCGCGGTGCTGACGGCCGCAGGCCTCGACGGGGCCGCCGCCAACGCCCTCGCCGTTGCGACCGGCCTGGCACCCGCCGAGCAGCGCACGTTCCGCGGCTGGACCGACGACGAGTGGGACCGCGCCCTGGGCCGGCTCGGCACCCGCGGCTGGGTCGACGCGTCCGGGACGGCCACCGACACCGGTCGGGCGGCCCGGGCGCAGATCGAGGACACCACCGACCGCGTCTGCGCCGCCGGCCTCGACCAGCGGGCGACGGGCCGCGCGATCACCGTCGAGGCATCCGTCGTCGGCCTCGCTCGGGCCCTCGAGCACACCGGGGCGATCTCGTACCCCAACCCGACCGCGGTCCCCCGCCCCTGAGCCGGAACAGGCGCACGGGGGCAGGCACACTGGGGCCGTGACCCTCCGCAGAAGCTTCTGGCACGCCGTCGAGACCATCCACCACGTCGTCTACTTCAGCCCCGGCGCGAAGGGCGCGTTCGAGGCGGTCGGGCTCAAGGGCACCTGGATGGGCTACTTCGCATCCCGCGCCGTCGCCTTGGGCACGCCCCCGCCCGAGGTCGTCGTCGCGACGTTCCACGGCTTCGCGCCGCGCATGGTGCACCGCGCCCTGCCGGCGGCCTGGCAGCTCGCCTCGCGCGACGACATCCTGACCGCCCGCTACGCGCTGGCTCGCGAGACGATCGCGCCGGGCTTCGCGGACGTCGACGTGTCGGTACTCGCGGCGGGCCTGCAGGCCGGCCTGCCGGGTCTCGACCTGGCCGGGCGTCCACTGGCCGCCGGCCACGTCGCCCTGCCGGTGCCGGGAGACGACCTCGGCGCGGTCTGGCACGCGGCCTCGGCGCTGCGCGAGTACCGCGGCGACTCGCACCTGGCCGTGCTGACCGCCGCCGGCATCGACGGCGTCGCCGCCAACGTCCTGGCGGTCGCGGCGGGCATGGCGATGGATGGGCAGCAGCAGCTGCGCGGCTGGACCGACGACGAGTGGTCGGCCGGGGCCGAGAGGCTGCGCTCGCGGGGCTGGATCGGCGCCGACGACGCGATCACCGAGGCCGGCATCATCGCCCGAACCCAGATCGAGACCGACACCGACCGCGCGACCGCCGCGGGCATCAGCGCCGAGGCCACCTCGCACCTGGCATCGGTGGCCCACCTGGCCGTGACGGCGTCCAAGCAGATCGTCGCGGCAGGCATCGACCCCACCGGTCACTGAGCCGTCGCTCGGCGGCTTCCGGACGTCATCACATCAGTACCTAGGTCGCGACCGACGTGATGACGTCCCGACAGTCCTCTGGGGACGTCATCACATCAGTACCTGCGATGCAGCATCCGTGATGACATCCCCGCGGGGGTGGGGTCAGCGGCCCGTCCAGACGGGCTCGCGTCCCTCCGCGAAGGCTGCGACGCCCTCGCGGGAGTCGTCGGACAGGATCACCGGCGAGGCCATGACGCTCTGGCGCTCGAAGGCCTCGTCCGGGCTCCAGCCCGGCGCTTCGTCGACGATCTGCTTGCCGACCGCGACGCTGAGCGGGGCGTTGGCCGCGATCTGGTGCGCGAGACCCAGGGCGACCTCGAGGGCCGTGCCCGGTGCGACGACGCGGTTGACCAGGCCCAGCTCGGCCAGGCGCCCGGCCGACATCGGTTCGCCCAGCAGCGTCAGCTCCATCGCGATGTTGCGGGGCAGCCGGTCGCGCAGCCGCGCCACACCGCCCGCCGCCGCGATCAGGCCGCGGCGCACCTCGGGGATGCCCAGCACGGCGTCGTCGGCTGCGACGACCAGGTCGGCGGCCAGGGCGAGCTCGCACCCGCCGGCGAGCGCGCTGCCCTCGATCGCGACGATCAGCGGCTTGGTCGGCGGCTGGCCCGTCAGGCCGAGCGGCCCCCTCCGCTCGGTCACGGGGAGCTCTCCACGGGCGGCGGCCTTGAGGTCCATGCCGGCACAGAACGTTCCCCCGGCGCCCGTCAGCACGATCGCGCGGATCGTCACGTCGGCCTCGGCGTCGTCGATCGCCTGCTCGAGCGCGGTGGCGGTGCGGACGTCGATCGCGTTGCGCACCTCGGGCCGGTCGAGCGTCACGACGGCGACGGCACCCTCACGCTCGACCACGACCGAGGGACGCGGAGGGTCGGGCAGCGCGCGGACGTCGTCGTCCAGCACCTCGACGGCGCCGCCGACCAGACGCACCGTGCGCCCGACCGGGTCACCCTCCAGCACGAGCGCGAGGACGTCAGCGTCATCGGTACGCACCAGCACGCGGTCGCCGTCCGAGGTCAGCGTGCTGAGGATCGCCGCCTCCGGGGCGCCGTCGCGGCCGTACGGGACCGTCGTCGCCTCCACCACGACGTCGCCCTCGTACCGGCGCAGCACCCGGCGCGCCGGCGGCCGCTCCACCATCGGACGCAGGTGGGCGAAGGCCGTGTCGGGCGGCGTGGCCGAGTAGAGCCCCACCGCGTGCTTGGTGGCGTACCACCCGAGCGACGTCGACAGGCCCGTGCTCATCGGGTCGTCGCGCAGGATCGGCACCATCGTGGCGATCGCGTGGCTGCCGTAGCCGTTGCCGGGCCCGCCGGCGAACGTCAGCCCGCCCGTGACCGACAGCGGACGGCCCGGGTCGTCGACGGGCAGGTCGAGCGCGTCCGCCGCGATCTGCACCGCGGCCGGGAAGCACGAGTAGAGATCCACGTGGCGCACGTCGTCGATCGTCAGCCCGGCGTGGTCGAGCGCGGCCCGCCCCGCGGCGCGGATCGCCGGCGACCGCGAGAAGTCGGCACGCTGCGAGACGAACCACTCGTCGCTGGCCGACGCACCAGCCAGCACGAAGACCCACTTCTCCTGCGGGATGCCCGCCGCGTGTGCGGCGGCAACGCTCGTCACGATCAGCCCCGACGCCAGGTCGACCTGCAGGTTGGCGCACATCAGCTTGGTGTACGGCTCGCTGATCGCGCGGTTGCCAGGCGTCGGCGTCGCCAGCTCGTCCGGGTCGACGGCGGTCGGGCTCCACGCGAACGGGTTGGCCGCGGCGATGCGCGAGAACCCCGACCACAGGCGCGCGATCGCTGCCCGGTGCGTCGCGACGTCGTGGCCGAGGCGCCGCCGCACCGCCGACTCCATCAGCGAGTACATGAACACGGGGGCGCCGAGCCCGACGGCGGTCTCGGCCTCGTGGTTGGCGACGCGGTCGACGCCGACGACCCGGTCGGGCGCCGCGTCGGCGTCCTGCTCGGGCCACTGCGGCGTCCGTCCGTCCTTCTGCAGCGCCGCCAGCGTGGAGCCCGCCTCGGCACCGGCGACCAGCACGATGCGCGAGCGTCCGCTGACGATCGCGGCTGCGGCCTCGTTGACCAGCAGCTGCGAGCCGTCGCCGCCGTAAGGGGTCGACTGCACGCGCTCGCCCGGCGTCGCGCCCACCGCCTCGGCCACGAGGGCCGCCTGGTCGCGGTACGTCCACGACGCGCTCGGGACGGCGTAGACGGCATCGGCCGCCTGCAGCAGGGCCTCTCCCGGTCCGGCGTCGTCGGCAGCCGACCGGAGGGCCCGCGCCGCCAGTGCGACTGGGTCGCAGTCGGGGTCGGCCACGTGCTGGACGACCTGACCGACGCCCACGACGACCGGGGTGGTCGGGTCGAGCACCACGCCGGTCGCCTCGTGCCGCACGGGCTCGTCGCGCACCGTCCAGCCAGGCCGCGAGCCGCCACTTGCCAGACCTGCGAGGCGGGCCACCGACGCGGCGAGCGCGGCGTCGATGCTGCGCACGACCGTGGTGCCGATGGGGCCCCGCAGCGGGGGGCCGTCCATGCCGACGTCGACCCGCACGACCGAGCCCGATCCGTCGGGGGCGACGGTGCACCACAGGCCCAGCACGATGCCCATCGGCCCGGTGCCGCGCAGCGACAGGCCCGTGCGGGTGACGGTCTCGACGGTCCAGCGCACCTCGGCCGGGATGTCCATCAGCAGGATCTGCTGCGCGAAGGTGCTGCCGGGCCGCAGGACTCCGGGTGGGTCACCTCGCCAGGCCGAGTGCAGCGAGAACCAGTCGGGGGCGCGCGAGAAGTCGACCAGGGCCGCGACCAGCTCGGTCGCCGGTGTCGGCGACGACGCCACCGCGACGCTGCGACGCCCGTAGTCGTCCAGCCCCTCGGGTGCGACGATCTCCACCGACGCCACGACGTCGGAGCCGTCCCGCCCCGTGCCGGCGCCCCGCCCCTTGAGCCTGTCGAAAGGCAGAGTCCCCAACAACGCCTTGCGCGTCTCGGGGTTGCGGGCCATCCCGGCCAAGGCGGACGCCGTCCCGGTGACCTGCTGGGCGCGGCGGCGGACGGACTTCTTCGGGCTCATGGCAACTTTCCGTACGATCGGACTGTTTGTGGCGTGAGAAGTCTCGCCGACCGCCGACCGTCTGGCAAGGTGTGACCATGCCGACCCCGTCGCCCCGTCGCACGCAGCAGGAGCGCTCGGCCGCGACCCGCACCCGCGTCGTCGATGCGACCGTCGCGTCGCTGATCGAGCTGGGCTACGCGGCGACGACGATCTCGCGGGTCCAGGAGCGTGCCGGCGTCGCCCGCGGCACGCTGCTGCACCACTTCCCGCACCGCGCCGACCTGCTGGTCGCGGTGGTCGAGGACGTCGCGAGCCGGCGGCTGCACGTCCTGGCCGAAGCGCCAGGCACCGGCGGGTGGGACGCCGCGGTCGACCTGGTGTGGCGCGACCTGCAGAGCCCCGCGTTCCTGGCCGTCCTCGAGCTGTGGGTCGCAGCGCGCACCGATCCCGACCTGCGCGCGGCCCTGGCACCCGTCGAGCGGACGGTGTTCGAGGCGGTGCACCGCGCCGTCGCCGCCGTGGTCGCCGACGACGATCCCCGCGTGCCGACGCTGGTGCAGTTCACGATCGACCTGCTGACGGGCTCGGCGATGACGACGCTGCTCGGCGACGGCGGCACGCAGCAGGTGCTGCTCGACCGGTGGCGTCGCGCGATCCCCGTGCTGCTGGGCCAGGCGGGAGCCGGTGACTGGGTCTAGCGTGGATCCATGGCATCACCCGCGGTCGAGATCGAGGTCGGTGGACGCACCGTGCGCGTGTCCAACCCCGACCGCGTGTACTTCCCCGACCACGGCTGGACCAAGCTCGACCTCGTCGAGTACTACCTCGCCGTCGGCGAGCCGCTGGTCAACGCCCTGTACGAGCGACCGTGCATGCTGCACCGCTTCCCCAAGGGCGTCGACGGCGAGAAGGTGCACCAGAAGAAGGTGCCGAACGGGGCGCCTCCGTGGCTCGAGACCGTGAGCATCCACTTCCCCCGGTTCGATCGCGACGTCGACGAGGTGTGCGTCACCGAGGTCGCCGCGGTCATCTGGGCGGTGCAGATGTCGACCGTCGAGTTCCACCCCTGGAACAGCCGCCGCGGTCACGTCGAGCAACCCGACGAGTGGCGCATCGACCTGGACCCAGGCGACGCCTGCGACTTCGCCACGGTGCAACGCGTCTCGCACGTCGTCCACGAGGTGCTGGACGAGCTGGGTGCCACCGGGTTCCCGAAGACGTCCGGCGGGTCGGGGCTGCACGTGTACGTGCGCATCCCGCCCGACCACGGCTTCGACGACGTCCGCCGCGCTGCCTTGGCGTTCGCGCACGAGGTCGAGCGGCGCACCGACGAGGTGACGACCGCGTGGTGGCGCAAGGACCGCGATCCGTCGCAGGTGTTCGTCGACTACAACCAGAACGCCCGCGACCACACGATCGCCGCGGCGTACTCGGTGCGGGGCTTCGCCGACGGCCGCGTGTCGACGCCGGTCGAGTGGCACGAGATCGACGACCTCGATCCGCACGACTTCACGATCGCGACGGTGCCGGAGCGGCTGGCGCGCATCGGCGACCTGCACGCCTCGATCGACGACGCCCCGTTCGACCTCGCGCCGCTGCTCGAGTGGGCCGACCGCGACGACGCCGACGGCTCACCCTGAGGAGCTGGTCCCGTACCGCGACACGCAGAACGCCTGCAGGCGCGTGGCCACGTCGCGCAGGGCGCCGGCGGCGTGGTGGGTGGGCGACCACGAGGCCGTCAGGGTCGTGGTGATCGGGCCGTCGCGCCCCATGATCTGCAGCGCGTGCAGGTCGAAGCGTGGGTCGTCGGTCAGCACCGCGACGCCGCGGCCCGCCGCCGCGAGCGCCTGGGCGATCTGCGGGCCCGTGCACTCGATGACGTCCGCCAGCAGCAGGTCGTGCTCGCGGGCGACGTCGTCGAGGATGCGACGGGCCCGGAACGGCGGCGCCAGCGCCAGGATCGGCTGGGCACTCAGCTCGGCCACCGTCACCGACGTGCGCGACGACCACGCGTGCGAGGCGGGCACGTAGGCCCAGACCGGCAGCTCGCACAGCCGGATGCGGGAGAGCCCTTGGCTCCGCGGATCTCCGCCGACGACGAGGTCGGCTCCCGAGCCCAGGGCGGCGCTGTCGCTGAGCCCGGCGAGGTCGACGATGCTCGGCACCGGGTCGGACAGGCCCAGGGTGGCGACGAACGGCGCGATGACGTCCGCCTCGGTCGTGGCGGGCGCCGCGATCGTCATCTGGTCGAGTCGTCCCGCTGACAGCGACCGGGCGACCGACCGCAGACGGTCGTCGGCGGCCAGCAGCTCGACGACGTGCGGCAACAGCTCGCGGCCCGATGCGCTCACGGCGAGACGACCTCGCGACCGCTCGAACAGGTCGACCTTGAGCTCGGCCTCGAGCGACTGCATCTGGCGCGACAGCGCGGGCTGGGTGATGAGCACCTCGTCGGCGGCGCGACTCACCGACCCCGTGCGCGCGACGACCACGAAGTTGCGCAGGACACGAAGATCCATCGATGTGCTCCCAGCATGAGAAAGTGCGCCGACGCACCACGCACGGCATAGCGTATCTCGCACATCTGCCCGTGAGTCGGCGATCGACTCACGGGCAGGACAGCCGGGGCGGGAGACCTAGGCGGTCTCGACCTCGAGCTTGACGTCGACGTTGCCGCGGGTGGCGTTCGAGTAGGGGCACACCTGGTGCGCGACCTCGACGGCCTTCTGCGCGTCCTCCTGCGAGACGCCGCCGCCGAGCTCGACGTGCAGCGTCACGGCCAGCTCGAAGCCGCCCTTGCCGTCGGGGCCGATGCCCACCTCGGCCGTGACGGCCGAGTCGACGACGTCGACGCCGTGCACCTTGCTCGTGGCCTTCAGCGCGGAGTGGAAGCACGCGGCGTAGCCCGCGGCGAACAGCTGTTCGGGGTTAGTCGCACCGCCGGCACCACCCATCTCCTTGGGCGCGCGGACGTCGGTGTCGATCAGACCGTCGTTCGAGCGGACGTGACCGTTGCGGCCGTCGCCGTCGGACGTGGCGACAGCGGTGTAGGCGATGGACTCAGGCATGGCATGCTCCTCGAAATGACGTAGACTGACTAGTACGTCTACATGGTGGCACAGGCAGCCAAGCCCGAGCACCCCACCCCTGAGAGGAGCGCCATGAGCGTCATTGAGATGAAGCCGGTCCGCGAACGCATCCTCGACGCAGCGGTCGAGCTGTACTACTCCGACGGCATCCGCGCCGTCAGCGCCGACAAGCTGATCGCCGCCGCCCACGTCTCGAAGGTGACGTTCTACCGCCACTTCCCGACCAAGGACGACCTCGTCGCGGCCTACGTCGCCGTGCGGGCCGAGGACGAGCGCGACGCCGTGTCGGCCAAGCGCGAGGAGCTGCCGGACGATCCCGCGGCGGTGCTGCGCTGGTACGCCTCGGTGGTCGGCGTGGCCGCGTGCACGCCCGGCTTCCGCGGATGCCCGTTCATCAACGCCGCGGCCGAGATCACCGACCCCGACCACCCCGGCCGGACGATCATCCGCGAGCACCGGGCGTGGCTCACGGGCCAGGTGCGCGAGCTGCTCGACCAGCTCGGCGTCGAGCACGCGGCGTCGCGGGCCGAGCAGATCATGATGCTGCGCGACGGCGCGATGGTGTCGGGCTACCTCGGGCTCGCCCCCCAGCAGGTCGCCGACGAGCTCACGACCGCCGCCCGCTCGATCATGGGCCGGTAGCCGCGCACCTCCGTGGGTACGTCCCACCCGTGAGAGTGCTGGCGGACGTCTGGGAGCCCGGGCTCGACCTCGTGCTGTGCGGCACGGCGGTCGGACCGTGCGCCGCCGAGCGCGGGCACCACTACGCGCAGCGCGGCGACGCCGCGTGGAGGCTCCTGCACGACAGCGGACTGACGACCGCGCTGCTCCGGCCGGACGACGAGGCCCTCTTGACCCGGCACGGCGTCGGGCTCGTCGACCTGGTCAAGCGGCTCCCGCCCCCCGACCCCTTCGACGTCGCCGGGTTGCTCCGCGTGCTCGAGCAGGTCGGTCCCGGATGGGTCGCCTTCAACGGCCGCGTCGGTGCCGACGCCGTGGCCCGAGCCCTGGGCGAGCCCCGCCCGTCGCTCGGACGCCAGCGCTGGACGCTCGCAGGGGCGCACGCCTTCGTCCTGCCCAGCAGCAGTGGGGCGAACCAGCGACGTGACCACGGGGGACGCCCCGACCGACTCTCTTGGTGGGCCGAGCTGGCGTCCCTCGTCACGGAGAGCCGACCCCGGCTCGCCCGCCCGGTCAGACCGCCGGCGCCACCTGCGGGTACATCGCCTCGATCGGGGCGCTCAGCCCCGCCTTGACCTGACGACTGACGTCGTCGGCCAGCACCTCGAGCTGACCGGCCTCGATCGCGTCGAGCGCCTGGCGGACCACGTCGACGGGCGACGCCTTCGGAGCGTCGATCGCAGCGACCATGTCGGTGTCCATGTAGCCCACGTGCAGGCCGACGACCTGCACGCCCTGCGGTGCCAGCGCCAGGCGGAACGCGTTGGTCGCACTCCAGAAGGCAGCCTTGGTGGTCTCGTAGGCCCCGCCGAACGAGACCCACGACAGCGCCGAGTGGATGTCGAGCACCACGCCGCCGCCGTTGGCGACGATCGCGGGGGCGAGCGCCGACGTGACCTGCAGCGGGCCGAAGAAGTTGGTCTCGAACTCGCGACGGATGTCGGTCTGGTCGACGTCGAGCACGCGGGCACCCGTCACGATGCCGGCGTTGTTGACCAGCATGGTCACGTCGGGCGCGGCCTCGGCGGCGCGTCGCACCGACCCCGCGTCGGTCACGTCGAGCTGAAGGGCGACCACGCGACCGTCGGTCGTGTTGATCGTCGACGCGTCGCGTGCCGTTGCGTAGACCTTGCGCGCCCCGCGCTCGAGCAGCTGCGTCACCAGCTCCTTTCCGAGCCCGCGGCTGGCTCCGGTCACGAAGGCGATCTGCTGGTCGATGCTGGTCATGGCGACATCCTTGGTCGAGTGGTACACCGATCTGTGTACTCTGCTACGGTACACAGATCGGTTTACTTCTGGCAAGCGCCGTCCTAGACTCGATCCATGCCCCCCACGACCGTCCCGAAGCCCGCACCCCGCGAGCGGCTGCTCGCCGCGGCCGAGACGCTGTTCTACGACGAGGGCATCCACATCGGCGTCGACCGGCTGTGCGCCGTCGCCGAGGTCTCCAAGCGATCGATGTACCAGCACTTCGGCGGCAAGGACGACGTCATCGTCGAGATGCTGCGCGCACGCGCCGGCCGGCTGGCGGCGGCGTGGTCGAGCAGCGAGGGCCGCACACCGCGAGCCCGCATCCTCGCGGTGTTCGACTCGGTGCGCGAGATGTCGGCCTCACCCGACTTCCACGGGTGCCCGTTCGTCAACGTCGCCACCGAGCTGAAGGACCGCGAGCACCCGGCGAACGTCGCGGCGCTCGGGTACAAGCTGGAGCTCAACCGGTTCTTCGAGGACCAGGCGCGGTCGGGCGGCGCGGCCGACCCGCAGGCGCTCGGCGTGCAGCTGACCATGATGTTCGACGGGGCCTGCGCCTACAGCGTCGTCCGCGGAGGCACCACGGACGCCGCCCTTGGCGCCGTCGAGACGCTGCTCGATGCCCAGGGCGTCACCGACTGACCGACGTCACGGTCGGGTGATGCCGCGCTTGGCCGACCTGTCGCGGGACGCGTCGTAGAGGTACGACTCGGCACCCCGGACGTCCGGTGCCAGCGCTCGCCCGACCAGGATGACGGCCGCCTGACGCAGACCGGCCGCCTCGACCTGGTCGGCGATGTCGCCGAGCGTGCCGCGCAGCACCACCTCGCTGGGCTGGGTCGCGTTGGCGACGACCGCGACGGGGCAGTCGGCGCCATACGACGCGGCGAGCTCGTCGGCCAGCACCCGGGTGCGCGTGATCGCCAGGTGCAGCACGAGGGTCGCCCCGGAGGCTGCGAAGTGGGCCAGCGACTCACCCTCGGGCATCGCGGTCGACCGCGCCTGGGTGCGAGTCAGCACGACCGACTGGACGACCTCGGGGACGGTCAGCTCGGCCCCCAGCAGCGCGGCTGCGGCGGCGTAGGCGGGCACGCCGGGCGTGACGTCCCACGGCACCCCGTGGGCGTCCAGCCGCTTGGTCATCTCGTGGATCGCCGAGTAGATCGACGGATCGCCCGAGCACAGCCGGACGACCTCGTGCCCGGCGGCGTGCGCGTCGACGAGCCGCGCCGTGATCTGGTCGAGGTCCAGGTGCTGGGTGTCGACCAGGTCGGCGCCCTCGGGACAGTGACCCAGCACGGCCTCGTCGATGTAGGTGCCGGCGTAGACGCAGACGTCCGCCCGGTTGAGCAGCGCGACCGCCCGCAGGGTCAACAGGTCAGCCGCCCCCGGCCCGGCCCCCACGAAGTGGACGGTCATGACGCCGCCTTCGTCACGGCCCACTGCATGATGGCGCGCGACGGCGTCCACCCCGTGAAGGTGCCGATGGGTGCGGCGTGCTCGACGTGCAGCCGGGTCAGCTCGCCGCCCAGCGCGGCGTAGCGGTGAGCCAGCAGCGACTCGGTCTCGAGGGTGACGCCGTGGACGACGAGCCGCCCGCCGGGCAGCAGAGCGTCCCAGCACGCGTCGAGCAGGCCGTCCTCGGTCGCACCTCCGCCGATGAAGATCGCGTGCGGGGCCTCCAGACCGTCGAGGGCCTCGGGGGCCCGCCCGGTCACGACGTCCAGGGCCGGGACGCCCAGCGTCGAGGCGTTGCGCGCGATGCGAGCCGCGCGCTCCTCGCGCGCCTCGACCGCGATGGCCCGGCACGTGGGATGGGCTCGAAGCCACTCGATGCCGACCGAGCCGGCGCCCGCGCCGACGTCCCACAGCAGCTGGCCGGGCACGGGGGCCAGGCGGGCGAGGGCGGACGCACGGACGTCCCGCTTGGTGATCTGCCCGTCGTGCTCGAACGCGTCATCGGGCAGGCCGGCGACGAATCCCAGCGGACGGGCGCCCGAGCTGGCGAGCTCGACCGCGATGACGTTGAGGTCGGGCGACGCCTGGTCGCGCCACGACGCGGCGACCCCGTCGACGCGGGCCTCGTCGGCCGATCCCAGGTCGGACAGGACGCTCATGGGGCTCGCGCCGTACCCCGCCGCCGTGAGCAGCGCGGCGACCTCGGCCGGGGTCGAGCCGTCCGACGACAGCACGAGCAGCCGCAGGCCGGGGGCCAGCGAGCGGGCCACGAGGTGCGGGTCGCGTCCGACCAGCGTCACGACCTCGGTCGACTCGGCCGACCAGCGCATGCGGGCGCGCGCCAGCGCGACCGACGACAGTGCGGGCACGACGGTGACCGACTCGCGGCCCAGCAGCTCGACCAACGTCGTCGCGATGCCCGAGACGAGGGGGTCGCCCGAGGCGAGCGCCACGACGTCGTGGCCGTCGAACCTCGCGAGCAGCGCGGGCAGCGCGTCGCGCAGTGGCGACGGCCAGGCCTCGCGGATCTGATCCGGGACGTCCGGCAGCATCGCCAGGTGCCGCTGGCCGCCCAGCACCACCGGGGCCCCGTCGACCAGCTCTCGCGCCGTCTCGCTCAACCCCGACCAGCCGTCCGCGCCGATTCCGACGACCGTCACCCGTGTGCTCACGGGCATCTACGCTATCCCGCCCACGCCCTCCCGCCCGAGCCCGTCCGCTCCCACCCCGCCGCCCCCACCCCGCGAGTGGCGCAGTTCGGTGAAACTGAGACGGCGTGTCTCACGAAAGTGCGCCGCTCGGGGACCGGAGTGCGCCACTCGGGGACCGGAGTGCGCCTCTCGGGGCGCCGAGCACCACGACCGTTAGGCTGAGGGCAGAAGGCTCGAGGTGCCCCGCGAGGGGAGAATCGGGAAGCCGGTGAGAATCCGGCACAGGGCCCGCTGCGGTGACCGAGGCACAGACCCCGGAAGTCCGAAGACCGGCCTCGCGCCTGATCGGTGGGTGCAGCCGTGCCCGTCGTCCGTCGGCAGACGAGCGGGAGCCCCACATGCCACAGCACTACCCCTTCAGCGCCGTCGTCGGATCTGACGACATGGCGCTGGCCCTGACCCTCTCGACCATCTCGCCGGCCATCGGCGGCGTGCTGGTGCGCGGCGAGAAGGGCACCGCCAAGTCGACGATGGTGCGCGCCCTCGCCTCGATCCTTCCCCCGATCGACGTCATCGCGGGCGACCGGTTCTCGTCCGACCCGCGTGAGGCCCAGCCGCTCTCGCCCGATGGCCCGTTCGGCCCCGACGCGGACGTCGAGACGCGCGCCGTGCGCCTCGTCGAGCTGCCCGTCGGCGCCACCGAGGACCGCGTGCTCGGCTCTCTGCACCTCGAGAAGGCGCTGTCCGAGGGCGTCACCGAGTACGAGCCCGGGCTGCTGGCCCGCGCCCACCGCGGCATCCTCTACGTCGACGAGGTCAACCTGCTGCACGACCACCTCGTCGACCTGCTGCTCGACGCCGCCGCGATGGGACGCTCGACGGTCGAGCGCGACGGCGTCTCGGTCGAGCACGCCGCCCGCTTCGTGCTCGTCGGGACGATGAACCCCGAGGAGGGCGAGCTGCGCCCCCAGCTGCTCGACCGCTTCGGGCTGACGGTCGAGGTCGCCGCGCCGCGTGACCCCGCCGTCCGCGTCGAGGTCGTCCGCCGCCGCCTCGCCTACGAGACCGACCCCGATGCCTTCGCGGCACGCTTCGCCGACGACGAGGCTGCGCTGACCGACCGCATCCAGGCCGCGCAGAAGCTCGTCGAGCAGGTCGACCTCAGCGACTGGGCCATGCTCAAGATCGCCGAGGTCTGCGCCGCGTTCGAGGTCGACGGCATGCGCGCCGACATCGTCACAGCCCGGGCGGCCTCGGCCCACGCGGCCTGGAACGGACGCACCGCCGTCACGCGTGACGACATCCGCGCCGCGGCCCGCCTGGCCCTGCCGCACCGCCGCCGCCGCAACCCGTTCGACGCGCCCGGCATCGACGAGGACCTCCTCGAACGCATCCTCGGCGACGACGAGCCCGAGCCGCCGACGCCGGACGGCACCGACGGGGACGAGGACGAGGGCGGCGAGGCTTCGACGGGCTCAGCCGGCGAGGGCTCAGCCGGCGACGAGTCGAGCACGCCCCCGGCGCCTGCCGAAGGGACGTCGGACGCTTCGACGGGCTCGACAAGCTCAACGAGCGAGACCAGCGAGACCAGCGAGACCGACACCTCGACGAGCGAGGACACCTCGACGCCCGGTGGCACCGACGAGGTCACCGTCGCCGGCGCCCAGCAGCCGTTCCGTCCCAAGCTGTTCACGGTCGGCGGCACTGGAGCGGGCGAGTCCGGACGTCGGTCGCGCGCCATCACCGAGACCGGCCGCCGCGTCGGCGCCGCGCCGCGCACGGGCCAGGGCGGCTCGATCCACCTCACCGAGACCATCCGCGCCGCGGCACCGCACCAGATCGCCCGGGGCCGGGCCCTCGGCTCGCGCGGGCTCGACTTCCGCGCGTCCGACCTGCGCCTCGCGATCAAGGAGGGCCACGAGTCCAACCTGATCCTGTTCTGCGTCGACGCCTCCGGCTCGATGGCAGCACGCCGGCGCATGGAGCAGGTCAAGACCGCGATCCTCTCGCTGCTCATGGACGCCTACCAGCGTCGCGACAAGGTCGGGCTCATCACCTTCCGCCAGGACGGGGCCGAGCTGGCCCTGCCGCCCACCGGCTCGATCGACATCGCCGCGTCCCGCCTCGCCGACCTGCCCGCGGGCGGGCGCACCCCGCTGGCCGAGGCGCTGCTCAAGACCGCCGACGTCCTGCGCCTCGAGCGGGTGCGCGACCCCCGCCGCCGCCCGCTGCTCGTCGTCATCACCGACGGTCGCGCGACGTTCGGCGACGACGCGATCGGCCGCGCGCACCGCGTGGCCGCGCACCTGGGCGCGACGGGCGTCGCGAGCCTGGTCATCGACTGCGAGACCGGCAAGTTCAAGATGGGCCTCGCGCTCCAGCTGGCCGACCACCTGATGGCCGAGTACGTGCCGCTGGGCGAGGTCAGCGCCTCGGCCCTCACCGATGTCGTGAAGGGAGCGGCCTGATGCCCCAAGGCGTCCCCCTCACCGTCCCCGACGACGGGCTCACCACCAAGCAGCGGCGCAACCGTCCGCTGGTGATGGTCCACACCGGCGCCGGCAAGGGCAAGTCGACGGCCGCGTTCGGCATGGCCATGCGCGCGTGGAACCAGGGCTGGGACATCGGCGTGTTCCAGTTCGTCAAGTCCGCCAAGTGGCGCATCGGCGAGCAGACCGTGCTCGAGCGCCTCGCCGAGCTGCACGACACGACCGGCGTCGGCGGCCCGGTCGAGTGGCACAAGATGGGCTCCGGCTGGAGCTGGTCGCGCAAGGAGGGCTCGGACGACGACCACGCCGCCGACGCCGCCGAGGGATGGGCGGAGGTCAAGCGCCGCATCGCCGAGGAGCGCCACGACCTCTACGTGCTCGACGAGTTCACCTACCCCATGAAGTGGGGCTGGGTCGACGTCGACGACGTCGTCGAGACGCTGAGCAACCGCCCGGGCCGGCAGTACGTCGTCATCACGGGACGTCACGCCGATCCCAAGCTCGTCGAGATCGCCGACCTGGTCACCGAGATGCAGCACGTCAAGCATCCCTTCGACAACGGTCAGAAGGGTCAGCGAGGCATCGAATGGTAGGCAAAGATCATCCGGCTGCGGTCAGCCTTCCAAGACTCGTGATCGCCGCGCCGGCGTCCGGTCACGGCAAGACGACCATCGCGACAGGGCTGATGGCCGCCCTCACACGGGCCGGCCACGACGTCTCGTGCCACAAGGTCGGACCCGACTACATCGACCCGGGCTACCACGCGCTGGCCACGGGCAAGCCCGGCCGCAACCTCGATCCGCACATGGTCGGCGAGCACCGGCTCGCCCCGCTGCTGCTGCACGGAGCCGGTGTGGGCGGCGACCGGCCCGCCGACGTCGCGATCGTCGAGGGCGTCATGGGGCTCTACGACGGGCAGATCGGCGGCAACGGGTTCTCGTCGACGGCGCACGTCGCGACCGTCACCCAGACCCCCGTCGTGCTCGTGGTCGACATCTCGCACGCGTCCCGCTCGATCGCCGCGGTCGTGCAGGGCATGGTCGCGTTCGACCCGTCGGTGCGCATCGTCGGCGTCATCGTCAACAAGGCCGGCTCGGCGCGGCACGCCACCGAGGTGGTCTCCGCGCTCGAGTCGACCGGCGTGCCGGTGCTCGGCGTGCTGCAGCGCGACGACGGCATCGTGGCCCCGTCGCGCCACCTGGGCCTCGTGCCCGCCGACGAGCGCGACGATGCCGCGCACGCCCTCGACCGGCTCGCCGACCAGATCGCCGAGCGCATCGACCTCGACCACCTGCTGGCCCTGGCCCGCACCGCTCCCGATCTCGACGCGGCGCCGTGGGACCCGTCCGCCGAGGTGCACCCGCCGTCCGAGCGACGTCCGCTCGTCGCGATGGCCGGCGGGCGAGCCTTCACGTTCCGCTACGCCGAGACCGAGGAGCTGCTGCGCGCGGCGGGCTGCGACGTCGTCACGTTCGACCCCCTCTCGGACGAGCGACTGCCCGAGGGCACCGCGGGCCTGTACCTGGGCGGCGGGTTCCCCGAGGTGCACGCTGCCGGACTGGCCGCCAACGCCCCCTTGCGCACCGCGCTGCGCGAGGCGGTGCAGTCGGGGATGCCCACCGTCGCCGAGTGCGCCGGCCTGCTCTACCTGTGCCGCTCGGTCGACGGCATCCCCATGGTGGGCGCGGTCGACGCCGACGCCGTCATGAGCCCGCGGCTGACGCTGTCGTACCGCTCGGTCGTCGTGCCGACCGACCAGCTGATGGGCGTGGCCGGCACCCGGGTGACGGGCCACGAGTTTCACCGCACCAAGCTCGTCGACGCCGTCGACCAGGGCACGGCCTCGTGGTTGCTGGACGGCGAGGGCCACGGCATCGGCTCCGAGACGCTGCACGCCTCGTACCTGCACACCCACTGGGCCGGCCACCCTCGCATCGCCCAGCGCTTCGCCGACGCCGTCCACGCCTACGAGCCGGGCAACACGGAGCGCAGCGACCGTGAGCGAGACGAGGCGACCTCACTTCTCGTGGACGCCTCGGTCGCTGGCGCTCCCTCACGTTCCTCGCAGAGCTCGTCACTGGCGAACGGTCTTGCGTTCCATGGGGATGCCGAGCTGGGCGAGGGCCTGGTCGACTTCGCGGTCAACATCCACGACGACGCACGACCCACCTGGCTCGTCGACGCCCTGCACGCGAGCGTGGACGACGTCGGCGCCTACCCCGACGCCCGCGAGGCCGAGCACGCGATCGCGCGACGTCACGGCCGCGCCACCGACGAGGTGCTCGCGACAGCAGGAGCGGCCGAGGCGTTCAGCCTGATCGCCCGCGCCCGCCCGTGGAAGCGCCCCGTCGTGGTGCACCCGCAGTTCACCGAGCCCGACGCCGCTCTGCTCGCCGCGGGTCACACCCCCCACCACGTGCTGTGCGACCCCGCCAACGGCTTCGCGCTCGACCCCACCCTGGTGCCGTCGGACGCCGACCTGGTGATGATCGGCAACCCGACCAACCCCACCAGCGTCCTGCACCCCGCGCAGACCGTCCGGATGCTGCTGCGCCCGGACCGCGTCGTCGTGGTCGACGAGGCGTTCATGGACTCCGTGCCCGGCGAGCGGCACTCCCTGGCCGGGCAGCCCGTGCCCGGCCTGCTGGTCGTCCGCAGCCTCACGAAGCTCTGGTCGATCCCGGGCGTGCGGGCGGGCTACGTCATCGGCGGCCAGCAGCTGCTGGCCGAGCTGCGCGCGCAGCAGTCGCCGTGGTCGGTGTCGGCCCAGGCGATCGCCGCGATGACCGCCACGACGTCCGACCAGGCGCTGGCCGAGGCCGCCACCCGCGTCACCCGCATCGCGCAGCACCGCGCCGTGCTGACCGACGGTCTCACCGAGCTCGGCGTGCGCTTCACGGCTCCCGCGGCCCCGTTCGTGCTGGCCGAGCTGGGCCGCGGAGCCCACGAGCAACTGCGGGCTGCCGGATACGCGCTGCGCCGCGCCGACACCTTCCCGGGCCTGGACGACGCCTGGGTGCGCATCGCGGTGCGCCGCCCCGACACGACGCGCAAGCTGCTCGCCGCCCTGAGGGTCGAGCTGTGACGCCGTTCGACGTCGCCGGTCTCGACGCCGTCGTGATCGGCGGCGACACCCGGGCCGCGGCGCAGGTCGCCGCCCTGCTCGACGGCGGCTCCAGCGTCACCGTCGTCG
Organism: Aeromicrobium endophyticum; assembly: GCF_003586285.1. GTDB lineage: Bacteria > Actinomycetota > Actinomycetes > Propionibacteriales > Nocardioidaceae > Aeromicrobium > Aeromicrobium endophyticum. The sequence continues at coordinate 635,304 of NZ_QUBR01000001.1, forward strand.
CCCCCGAGCTGACCGCGACGATCGATGACCTCGTGGGCCGCGGTCTCGTCACCTGGGTCCGCGACGTCGAGCCGGCCGACCTCGACCGGTTCGACCTCGTGCTGAGGGGACGTCCGCGGGCGCCCGAGCCCGACCGCATCCTCGGCATCGGCTCCGTCACCCTCGTCGGCGGAGGACCCGGCGACCCAGGCCTCGTGACGGTCGCGGGCCGCGAGGCGATCCAGCAGGCCGACGTCATCGTGACCGACCGCCTGGCGCCGATCGCCGCCCTGGCCTGGGCCCGCCCCGACGTCGAGCTGATTGACGTCGCCAAGATCCCCGGCGGACGCTCGACCAGCCAGGACGACATCAACCAGCTGCTCGTCGAGCACGCCAAGGCCGGCCGCCACGTCGTCCGCTTCAAGGGTGGCGACAACTTCGTCTTCGGCCGCGGCGGCGAAGAGCTGCTGGCGTGCCACGCCGCCGGCATCGCGACGCGCGTCATCCCCGGCGTCAGCTCGGCGATCGCCGCGCCCGCGCTCGCCGGCGTCCCGGTGACGCACCGCGGGCTCACGCAGGGGTTCACCGTCATCTCGGGTCACGTGCCGCCCGACCACCCCGACAGCACCCTCGACTACGCGGCGCTCGCCCGCTCCGGCACCACGATCGTGGTGCTGATGGGCGTGCGGACGCTCGAGGCCATCTGCGCCGCCCTGGTCACCGGCGGACTCGCTCCCTCCACGCCCGCCGCCGTGGTCGCCGACGGCAGCCTGTCGAGCCAGCACGTCGTCCGGGCGACCGTGTCGACGATCGCCGCCCACGCCGCCGGCGTGCGTCCGCCCGCCGTCGCCGTCATCGGCGACGTCGCCGACATTGACGGCCTGGTCGACGACGCGGACGGGACGAGCCGATGATCCTCTGGGTGCGGCACGGCCAGTCGACCTGGAACGTCCTCGACCGCCTGCAGGGCCACGAGCTCAGTCCCCCGCTGACCGATCTCGGCCGCGAGCAGGCGCAGGACGCCGCCGAGTCGCTCGCCGACCGTGGTGTCGTCCGGCTGCTGAGCTCTCCGGCCACCCGGGCTCTCGAGACCGCGGAGGTCATCGCCGCGCACCTGGGCCTGGAGGTCGAGGTCGAGCCCCTGCTGCTCGAGAAGGGCCTCGACGAGAACTACACCAACGTCCTCGTCCGCGTGCAGCAGGTCTTGGACCGCGACCTGCCCGACCACACCGTCGCCGTCAGCCACGGCGACACGATCGGCCTGGCGGTGGGCCTGCTGAGCGGTCAGAGGCCCGAGCCGGCCGCCAACGGATCGGTCACGAGCGTCGACCCGGAGACCCGCGAGGTGGCCGTCACCCTGCCCCGTCGTTGACCGTTGCAACGACTCGTCCCTAGGATGACAGCACCACCCCCGAGGAAGCCGGTGAGAATCCGGCGCAGTCGCGCTACTGTGACGCCTCCTGCAGACCCTGCACCAGGCGAAGCCAGACCCGACGGAGTGGCGACTCATCCATTCACGGGACGCACTCATCCCACAAGGAGCTCACATGTCACAGGCCGTCGCCTCCCCCGAGGTCGAGATCCCGACCATCCCGGTCGCCCAGCTCGCCCCCTGGGCCGCTTTCGTCTTCCTCATCGCCGCCATCGTGCTGTTCTTCATCAGCGCCGACCAGGGCATCGTGTCGATCCCGTCGGGCAACGCCGTCCACGAGTGGGTCCACGACGGACGCCACCTGCTCGGCTTCCCCTGCCACTGACACCCCCTCGTCCACAACCGGCTCGCCTGACGGCGGCCGGTCATCTCGCGCTACGCCGGGACGCCTCTGCGACGGCGGCGCAGTCTGGAACAGCACTCATGACCCCACGCAACTTCCTGGTCCGCGGCCTGCTCGCGGGCTTCCTGGCCGGCATCTTCGCCTTCGCCGTCTCGTACACCGTCGGTGAGCCGCAGGTCGACGCGGCCATCGCCGTCGAGGAGGCCGGCACCGCCGCGGCTCCCGCCGACGCAGCCCCGGCCGACGACGGCCACACCCACTCGCACTCGCACGACGAGGGCGGCACCGTCGTGTCGCGCGACAACCAGTCCACCTGGGGGCTCGCGACCGGCATCTTCGCCGTCAGCACCGCGTTCGGCGGCGTCGTCGGTCTCATCTCGGCCTTCGCCGTCGGACGCCTCGGACGCCTGCGCCCCAGCCAGTCGACCGCGGTGATCGCGCTGCTGGGCTTCGTCGCCGCGTGGCTCGTGCCGTTCACCAAGTACCCGGCGACGCCCCCGGCCGTCGGCAACGAGGACACCCTGGCCGACCGGACGCTCTACTACTTCACCATCCAGGCCGTCTCGATCCTCGCGATGATCGGCGTGGTGCTGCTGGCCCGCCGCCTGCTGAGCGGCCTCGGCACCTACCGCACGCTGCTGGTGTGCGGCGGCACGTTCCTCGCGATCGTGGTCGTCACGGGACTGCTGCTGCCGACCGTCAACGAGATCGGCACGTTCCCGGGCGACACGCTCTGGTACTTCCGGCGTGCGTCGCTGATGACCAACCTGACCCTGTGGGCCGCCCTCGGCATCATCCTGGCCGGCCTGGTCGGCAGGTTGTACGAGCAGGAGACCGCGAAGACCGCACGCCGCGACCTGGCGGCGAGCCTGTGACGACGCCCGGCACGCCCGTCGCTCCGCCGTCCGTGACCGCCCGCGACGCGGCGGCGGCCCGGCTGGGTCAGCTCGCCACGCCCCCCGGCGCCCTCGGGCGCCTGGGCGACCTGGCCGTCCGTCTGGCCGCGATGCAGGGGCAGGTGCCGCCCGCACCGGTCGAGTGCGTCCGCGCCGTCATCTTCGCTGGCGACCACGGCGTCTCCGACCACGGCGTCTCGGCCTTCCCGAAGGCCATCACGCCCGCCATGGTCCGCACGTTCCTCGCGGGCCGCGCCGGCGTGTCGGTGCTGGCCAGGCAGCACGACGTCGCGGTCCGGGTGCTCGACCTGGGTGTCGACGACGACCTCGAGGGCGTGCCCGCCGACGTCACCGCCTTCAAGGTGCGGCGTGGCTCCGGCGCGATCCACCTCGAGGACGCACTGACGTGCGACGAGGCCCTGAGGGCCGTCGCGGCGGGCGAGGCTGTCGCGGCCGAGGAGATCGCTGCCGGAGCGCAGCTGCTGGTCAGCGGCGACATGGGCATCGGCAACACGACGCCCGCCGCGGCGCTCATCGCCGCCTCGTTCGGGCTGCCCGCCTCCGAGGTCACGGGCCGCGGCACCGGCATCGACGAGTCCGGCCTCGCGCACAAGACCGCCGTGGTGCAGCAGGCCCTCGACCGCGCCGGCGACCGGACGTCCGACGCCCTCGAGACGCTCACGGCGCTCGGCAGCGCCGACCTGGCCGCGTCGGCCGGGTTCTTGGCGGCCGCCGCACGGTCCGGCGTGCCCGTCCTGCTCGACGGCGTCATCTCCGTCGCGGCCGCCGTCATGGCCGACCGCCTCGCACCCGGGGCGTCCGCCTGGTTCGTCGCCGGTCACCGCTCGACCGAGCCGGCCCAGTCGCTGGCCCTCGACAAGCTCGGGCTCGAGCCACTGCTCGACCTCGGCATGCGGCTCGGCGAGGGCAGCGGGGCCGTCGCGGCCGTGCCCGTCGTCCGGTCCGCGGCGCTGCTGCTGGCCGAGGTCGCCCTGCTGTCCGACCTCGGGTGATGCTCGACGCCTGGCGCTTGGCGGTCGGCACCCTGACCGCGGTCCGCGTCGGGCACCCGTCGACCGTCGATCGCCGTACGACCGGGCTGGCGATGCTGCTCGCTCCCCTGGCCGTCGTGCCGCTGGGCGTGCTGGTCGGCCTGCTCTGCTGGGCCGGGCGCGAGCTCGAGCTGGCACCCCTGGCTGTGTCGGCGGTCGCGGTCGGCGCGCTGGCGATGGGCAGCCGCGCCCTGCACCTCGACGGGCTCTCGGACGTCGCCGACGCGCTGACGGTCTCGTACGACCCCAGGCGCTCGCTCGACGTCATGAAGGGCGGGACGTCCGGCCCGGCAGGCTCCGCGGCGCTCGTGCTGGTGCTCGGCGTGCAGGTCGCCGCCCTCGCCGCGGTGCTGTCGTCCTCGCGCGGCCCCGTGGTGGCCGCCGTGCTCGTGTGCGTCTCGCGGGCGATCCTGGTGGTCACCTGTGCGCGCGGCGTCCCGGCGGCTCGCAGCGACGGGTTGGCGGCGTCGTACGCCGGCACCGTGGCCCCGCTCGCTGCCCTGCTCGTCTGGCTCGTGGCCGGCGCGGCCGCCTACGGGGTGCTCGACTGGGCCGGCTACGAGTGGTGGCGCGGCCCGGTCGTCGCGGCGGCCGCCCTGCTGGTCGGCGCGGCACTGACCGTGCGGTGCGTCCGGCGCTTCGGCGGCGTCACGGGCGACGTCTTCGGCGCGGCCATCGAGGTCACGCTGGCCGTCCTTCTCCTAGGAGCATCATGAGCACCTCACCGTCCGACACCGTGCTCGTCGAGCAGCGGGGCCGACTCGGCGTCCTGACGCTCAACCGTCCGCGCGCCATCAACGCGCTCGACCTCGAGATGGTCCGCACCGCTCAGCGGGCGCTCGACCGGTGGGCCGACGACGACTCGGTCACCACCGTGCTGGTGACGGGCGCCGGCGACCGCGGGCTGTGCGCCGGGGGCGACCTGCAGGGCATGTACCGCTCGGCGCGCGAGGGCACCGCCGACTCCGTCGAGTTCTGGCGCGAGGAGTACGCGCTCGACCACGCCATCGCGACGTACGCCAAGCCCGTCGTGGCGCTGATGGACGGCATCGTGCTCGGCGGCGGGGTGGGGGTGTCGGCGCACGCCTCGCACCGCGTCGTCACCGAGAGGACGTCCGTGGGGATGCCCGAGACCCGCATCGGCTTCGTGCCCGACGTCGGCGGGCCCTGGCTGCTGGCGCGTGCCCCGGGCGAGCTGGGCACGCACCTGGCGCTCACGGCGTCGAATGCCGACGGCGCCGACACGATCGCGCTGGGCATGGCCGACGTGCTGGTGCCGAGCGACCGCCTGCCTGCTCTCGAGCAGGCGCTCGAGACCGAGGCGCCCGACGACGTCCTGGCCCGCCTGTCGGTCGATCCGCCCGCGTCGTCGCTCGTCGCGGCCGGCGCGTGGGTCGATGCCGCCTACGCGGGTGACGACGTGCCCGCGATCGTCGCCCGCCTGCGCGCGTCCGACCACGACGACGCCCGTCAGGCCGCGGACGACATCGAGGCCCGGTCGCCCACGGCGGTCACCCTGACCCTGGCGGCCCTCCGCCGGGCGGCGACCCTGCCCGACCTGCGCAGCGCCCTCGACCAGGACCTCGCCGTGTCGACCTACCTGCTGGGCGTGCCCGACATGGCCGAGGGCATCCGCGCCCAGGTCATCGACAAGGACCGCTCCCCGCGCTGGTCTCCCGCCCGCCTCGCCGACGTCGACCCCGCCCCCTGGGCCCACCTCTTCGCCTGACCCGTGCCGGGATCCCACGGCCTCATGGGAGACCAGCAGCCCCGGGGGGGTCAGAGGCGCAGCGCCCGGCCGGCGACGACGAGCAGGACGTCGTCGCACTCCTGGGCGATGCGCTGGTTGACGACGCCGAGCAGGTCGCGGAACACCCGGCCCGACCGGTGCTCGGGCACGACGCTCATGCCGACCTCGTTGGTGACCGCGACGACCGTGCCGCGGTGCTCCGAGATCGCCGCAGCGGTCTCGGCCAGCCGGTCGAGCAGCACCGGCTCCCAGTCGTCGCGCAGCTGGTCCCACCCGTCGAGCTCGTCGATGACGGACGTCAGCCACGTGCCCAGGCAGTCGATCAGCACGGCACCGTCGGACGCGCGCAGGGCGCCGGCGAGGTCGTGGGTCTCGATGGTGCCCCAGTGGTCGGGACGTCGGGCCCGGTGGACGGCGACCCGCGCGGCCCACTCGGGATCGGCGTCGACATCGGCCTGCGGCCCCGGCGCCACGTACGTGACGTGCGGCTCGGCGACGAGCAGGGACTCGGCGTGGAACGACTTGCCCGAGCGCACGCCGCCCGTGACCAGAACCTTCATGGCACCTCGCTAGTGTCGACGAGAGCCTAGCCCCGAAGGAGCCCTGTATGCGAGCGCGTGCGATCGGCCTCGTCCTCGGCTTCGCCGCCGACCGCCTGCTCGGAGACCCGGCCCGCCTGCACCCCGTGGCCGGCTTCGGACGCGTCGCCGGCGCCCTCGAGCGCAGGACGTGGGCCGACGACCGCGCCGCGGGGGCACGGCACGCCGCCGTGCTGGTGGCAGGCACCGGCACCCTCGGCCTGCTCGCCGACCGCGCGACCCGGCAACGTCCGGTCGCCCAGTCGCTGCTGACTGCCGCCGCCACCTGGGCGGTGGTCGGCGGACGCTCCTTGGGCCGCGAGGCCGTCCGGGTCGAGTCGCACCTCGTGCGCGGCGACCTCCCGGCCGCCCGGCAGCAGCTGACCCACCTGGTCGGACGCGACCCGTCGCAGCTCGATGCGGCCGAGATCTCGCGCGCGACCGTCGAGTCGGTCGCCGAGAACACCTCCGACGCCGTCGTGGCCCCGCTGCTGGCCGGGGCGGTCGGCGGCATCGGCGGGCTCGTCGCCTACCGCGCCGCCAACACCCTCGACGCCATGGTGGGCCACCGCAGCCCGCGCTACGAGCGGTTCGGCTGGGCGTCCGCACGCCTCGACGACGTCCTCAACCTCGCACCGGCCCGACTGTCCGCGCTGCTCGCCGCGGCGCTGGCCCCTGTGGTCGGCGGACGCCGCACCGACGCCTTCGAGGCCTGGACCCGCGACTCCCGCCGCCACCCCAGCCCCAACGCCGGACCCGTCGAGGCGGCCTTCGCCGGCGCCTTGGGCGTGCAGCTCGGCGGCACCAACGTCTACGGCTCGCGCGTCGAGCACCGCCCCACGCTGGGCAGCGGCCGCGCCCCGGTCGTCGACGACATCGGCCGCTCCGTGCGGCTGGCCGACGCCGTCGCCCTGGGCGCGCTGACGGTCAGCGCCGTGGTCGCCGCCCGACTCGCCCCCAGGAGGAACCCATGATCACCATCGTCACCGGAGGAACCCGCGGGATCGGCGAGGCCGTCAGCCGGGCGCTGGTCACGAAGGGCCACCAGGTGGTCGCGTCGTACGTGCGCGACCGCGCGTCAGCCCGTGCCCTCGAGCACGAGCTCGAGGGGCTGACCGTCGTGGCAGCCGACATCACCACGGCCCCCGGTCGCGACGTCCTCTTCGACACCGCGGCCCGGCTGGGGCCGCTCACGGGCCTGGTCAACAACGCGGGGGCGACGCGGCACATCGGGCCGCTCGCGCAGACCGATCCCGAGATCGTCCGCGACGTCGTCGACCTCAACCTGACCGCCGCGATCCTGTGCGCACAGCGTGCCGTCCAGCAAATGGCACCCGGTGGCACGATCGTCAACATCTCGTCAGGCGCTGCGACGACCGGCTCCCCGGGCGAGTACGTGCACTACGCGGCGGCCAAGGCGGGCGTCGACGCCTTGACCCTCGGGCTCGGCCGCGAGGTGGCCGCGCAGGGCATCAGGGTGGTCGGCGTGGCCCCCGGCACGATCCGCACCGACATCCACGCCGACGCGGGCGACGCGGGCCGGCCCGACCGGGTCGCCGAGCGCGTGCCGCTCGGACGGGCCGGCCTGCCCGCCGACATCAGCGGCGTGGTGGCGTGGCTGTTCGAGCCGGACGCCTCGTACCTGACCGCCACGACGATCCGGGTCACCGGCGGGACGTGACCCAGGCTGCGGCCGCCTCGGCGTCGGTGACGATCTCGACACCGACGGCCGGCGCGGCCCGGCGCACCACCACCACCGGGATGCCCATCTCGTCGGCGACCCTCATCTTCGGCCACGTGTGCGCACCGCCGGAGTCCTTGGTCACGAGCACGTCGAGCGGAGCCATGAGCGAGCGCTCGCCGTCGAGGTCGTACGGACCCCGGCTCAGCAGGAGCGTCCACGACTCCGGCAGCACGAAGCCGGGAGGGTCGACGACACGCGCGACGGCGCGGTGGTGCGCGAGGGGCCCGACGAACCGGTCGAGCGACTGACGACCGACCGTGAGGAACGGACGCTCGCCGAGCGTCGCGGCGAGCTCAGCGGCCTGGTCGTGGCTGTCGACCCAGTGCCAGCGAGCGGCTCCGGGTGCCTCGGACCAGCCCGGACGCTCGAGGCGCAGCAGCGGGACGCCGTCGGCCGCACAGGCCTCGGCCGCGTGGGCGCTCATGCCGGCCGCGAACGGGTGCGTCGCGTCGACGACCGCCGTGACGCGGTGCTCGGCGAGGTACGACCGCAGTCCACGCACGCCCCCGAACCCGCCGATCTGGACGGCTCCGACGGGCAGCCGCGGACGGGCGACGCGTCCGGCCAGCGTCGAGACGAACCGGACGCCGGCCCGGTCGAGCAGCACGGCCAGCTCGCGGGCCTCGGCGGTGCCGCCCAGCAGCAGGATCATCCGACACCCGGCGGCAGGACGGCGAGGCCTGCGGGAGCGCCGTGCTCGGCCAGCGCCAGCAGGGCCTCGACGTCGAGCTTCTGCTCGACCAGGTCGCCCAGCAGGTCGAGACGGGCGTCGCGACGCTCGGCGAAGCTGACGTCGGACGCCTCGTAGGGCCGGCCCAGCACCTCGGACGCCGCCGCGAGGAAGGCACGGCGCAGACCGTCGGACTCGAGGCTGCCGTGCCACATCGTGCCGAAGACGTGCCCGGCCCGTGCGCCGCCGAGGAACTCCTCGTCGCCGCCCCTGGCGATGCGTCCGTGGTGGATCTCGTAGCCCGCCGCAGATGCGCCCAGCGCCTCGCCGACCGGCAGCCGCAGCACCTTGTCGACCTCGAACGTCGTCGTGACGTCGAGCAGGCCGAGCCCCTCGACCTCGGCGCCCGCATCGCCCTCCACCCCGTCGGGGTCGCTGACGGTGCGACCCAGCATCTGGAAGCCGCCGCAGATGCCGAGCACCGGACGTCCGGCGGCGGCGTGGTCGAGGATCGCCCGGTCGAGGCCCCGCGACCGCAGCCACCGCAGGTCGGAGATCGTCGCCCGGGTGCCCGGCAGCACGACGACGTCGGCATCGGTGACGTCGCGGGGGTCGCTGGCGAACAGCACGTCGACGCCGGGCTCGAGCCCCAGCGCGTCGACGTCGGTGAAGTTGCTGATGCGCGGCAGGCGGATGACCGCGACCCGCAGCGCGGCATCGCGATCGACGGCCCGCCGGCCGTCGAGGTCGAGGGCGTCCTCGGAGTCGAGCCACAGGTCAGAGCTCCACGGCAGCACGCCGAACACGCGGCGCCCGGTCAGCCGCTCGAGCTGCTGGAGGCCCGGTGCCAGCAGTCCCTCGTCGCCCCGGAACTTGTTGACCACGAAGCCGGCGACGAGCCGCTGGTCGGCCGGCTCGAGCAGCGCGACGGTGCCGAACATCGCCGCGAACACGCCCCCGCGGTCGATGTCGCCCACGACGATCGTCGGGATGTCGGCGTGTCGCGCCAGGCCCATGTTGACGTAGTCGCCGGCGCGAAGGTTGATCTCGGCCGGGCTGCCGGCCCCCTCGCACACCACGACGTCGTAGCGCGAGGCCAGGTCGTCGTAGGCCGCGTGGGCGGCCTCGGCGAGGTGCGTGCGCCCGCCGATGAACTCCGCCGACGTGATCTCGCCGGCCGGGTGGCCCATCACCACGACGTGGCTGGCACGATCGCCGCCGGGCTTGAGCAGCACCGGGTTCATGGCGGCCTCGGGGGTGGCGCGCGCCGCCAGGGCCTGGATCCACTGCGCGCGTCCGATCTCGGCGCCGATGCCGTCGGGGCCGAGGCACACCATCGAGTTGTTCGACATGTTCTGCGCCTTGTAGGGCGCGACCTTCAGGCCGCGACGCGCGAAGGCCCGGCACAGCCCCGTCGTCAGGATGCTCTTGCCGGCGTCGGACGTGGTGCCGGCGACCAGCAGCGAGCCGGTCATGCCCGCGCCTTGTGCAGCCACGGCGCCAGCAGCCGGGTGATCCACGGCAGCAGGACGTACGTCATCAGCGGGGTCATCAGGCACACCGTCAGCAGCACGCGAGCGGGCAGCCACCAGTCGCTCAGGTAGATGCGGCCGAGCTCGTTGGCCACGAGGCTGAGGGGGAAGAAGACGATGAAGATCGAGCACATCTGCTTCCAGCGCGGAGGCGGCGGCACGGCCGGCCGCAGGTCCTGCACGTCGATGCTCGACGGCTCGTCGAACCAGCCCTCGATGCCGGTGCGGTGCTCACGCGACGCCTCGGCGACGAAGCCCTGCGCCGAGTCGAGCCACCAGCGTCGCTGCGCCGACAGCTCCCACGCCTCGAGCGCGTCGGGCGAGGCGAAGCGGTAGAGCATGTGCCAGTCGGACGATCCCTGCGTGGGGCGCACCCAGCCCGAGCCGAGGAAGCCGGCGAAGCGCTCGGCCAGCTCGGTGCCGGCGCGGAGCCAGGCCAGCATCTGGTCTTCCTGCGAGGGGTCGACGCGTCGCGTGATGGAGACGGTGACGGGTCCGGTCATGCCTGAAGCCTAGGCGGCTGCGAGAACGACGAAGCCCCCGGAGCCAGGCTCCGGGGGCGACGTGCGAGATCTAGTTCAGATCAGGTAGATCAGAGGGGACGGATGTTCGTCGCCTGCAGACCCTTCTGGCCCTGCTCGACGTCGAACTCGACCTTCTGGTTCTCGTCGAGCGAGCGGTAGCCGCTCGAGGCGATGGCCGAGAAGTGCGCGAACACGTCCTCGCTGCCATCGTCGGGCGCGATGAATCCGAAGCCCTTGTCAGCGTTGAACCACTTGACAGTTCCAGTAGCCATGATGTTTCTCCTTCAGCGAATTGCCACCCACGCTTGTCGTGAGCAGCCGTCGCGACACACATCCAACCGAGAAGAAATCAACACCAGTGAAGGAACTTCATTCGTTCGTACAGCCCAACGTCGTGCAACTGGGATCAACCCTACCGGTGATTGCCCGAAAGAGCGACACCCCCCACATCACGCGTCGCCGTGGAGGGCCTCGGACGACACCACGACGCCGTTGGCGTCGGCGTAGACCCAGTCGCCGGGCTCGACCGTGACGTCGGCGATCGTCACCGTCACCCCCACGTCGCCGACGCCGAGCTTCTCGGTCTTGAGCGGGATCGCGGCCAGCGCCTGCACGCCCAAGTCGATGGTGCGCAGGATCTCGACGTCGCGCACCGCGCCGAAGACCACGAGGCCCGACCAGCCGTTGTCGGACGCGGTCTGGGCCAGCATGTCGCCGAGCAGGGCCTTGCGGGTCGACCCGCCGCCGTCGACGACGATGACCCGCCCCTCGCCCGGGGTGCCGACCAGGTCCTTGACCCGGGAGTTGTCCTCGTGGCACCGCACCGTGACGGCCCGGCCGCAGAAGGCCTCGCGCCCTCCGTACGTCCGCAGCACGGGTGCGAGCACCCGCACCTCGTCGGGATGGTCGTCGCACAGGTCAGGAGTCGTGAACACGCGATGTCCTCTCGATGGGTGCCGTCCACCGTATCGACCTGCCGCAGCCCCGTCCCGCCAGTACCGTTGGGACATGACGCTCAGCGACGAACTCCGCATCTCCCTCGACGGCAAGTGGCGCCACATCCGTGAGCAGTCCCGCAAGGAGCTGGCCACCTTCGACCTGGCCTACGACCACGACCTGACGCTCGACGAGGCACGTGATCGCGTGCTCGAGCAGATGAAGAAGCTCGTGCCGACGGGCATCCCGGCGGCCGGGTTCAAGGTCTCCAGCGGCGGCACGGGCGATCCCGGCGCATCGGTGACGGGCATCGAGATGCTGGCCCAGTTCGACCTCTCGCTGATGGTCAAGGCCGGCGTGCAGTGGGGACTGTTCGGCGGGGCCATCGAGAACCTCGGCACCGACAAGCACCACCAGCAGTACATCCCCGGCCTGATCAACCTCGACATCCTCGGCTGCTTCGCCATGAGCGAGACGGGGCACGGCAGCGACGTCCAGAGCCTCGAGACGACCGCGACCTATGATCCGGCCACCGAGGAGTTCGTCGTCCACTCCCCCACCCCGTCGGCCCGCAAGGACTACATCGGCGGCGCCGCGGCGCACGCCCGCGTGGCCGCGGTGTTCGCGCAGCTCGTCACCAAGGGCGAGTCGTACGGCGTGCACTGCTTCGTCGTGCCGATCCGCGACGAGGACGGCAACGACCTGCCGGGCATCACGACGTCCGACGACAAGCACAAGGGCGGCCTGGGCGCGGTCGACAACGGACGCATCGTCTTCGACCACGTGCGCATCCCGCGCGACAACCTGCTCAACAAGTACGGGCAGGTCGACGCCGGAGGCACGTACTCCTCACCCATCGAGAGCTCCAACGCCCGGTTCTTCACGATGCTCGGCACGTTGATCCGCGGACGCATCAGCGTCGGCGGGTCCGCGAGCGCCGCGACCGAGGTCGCGCTCAGCATCGCCGGCCGGTACGCGCTCAAGCGACGTCAGTTCGGGCCCGACGCCGACCACGAGATCCTGCTGATGGACTACCGGATGCACCAGCGCCGGTTGCTGCCCCTGATCGCGAAGTCGTACGCGATGCGCTTCGCCCAGAACCAGCTGGTGGCCCGCATGGACCGCGTGCAGAGCTCGGAGGAGCCGCCCCCGCCCCACCAGCAGCGCGAGCTCGAGAGCCGGGCCGCCGGGCTCAAGGCCGCCCAGACCTGGCACGCCACGAAGGCCATCCAGGAGGCCCGTGAGGCCTGCGGCGGCGCGGGCTACCTCGCCGAGAACCGCCTGACGACGCTCAAGGGCGACACCGACGTCTTCACGACGTTCGAGGGCGACAACCACGTGCTGTTCCAGCTCGTCGCCAAGGAGCTGCTGACGTCGTACGCGCAGGAGGTCGGCGGGCTCGACCCCGTCGGCATGGTCAAGTTCGCCGCCGGCACCGTCGCCGACGTCGTCAAGGAGCGCACGGCCGCGTCACAGCTCATCCAGCGCCTCATCGACGCGCGTCCCGGCAGCGGCGACGACGACCACGACCTGCTCGACCGCGGCACGCAGCTCAACCTGTTCGAGGACCGCGAGCAGCACGTGCTGGAGACGGCTGCCCGCCGCCTCCGCCGCGCCGGCGATGACAAGGTCAAGGCGTTCGAGGTGTTCAACGCCGCCCAGGACCACGTCATCCGCGCCGGCCGCGTGCACATCGAGCGCATCGTGCTCGAGGCCTTCACGGCCGGCATCGCCCGCTGCGACGACCCCGAGGCGCAGGAGCTGCTGCGCGACGTGTGCTCGCTCTACGCGCTCACGGCGATCGAGGAGGACCTGGCCTGGTTCATGGGCCACAACCGCCTCTCGGACGCCCGCGCCAAGACCGTCACGTCGCTCATCAACGACCTGCTCGACAAGCTGCGTCCGCACACGCTGACGCTGATCGAGGGATTCGGCGTGCCGGAGGAGACGCTCGGCGCCGCGATGTTGCTCGACTAGGAGGCCCGTGTCACGATCGATGACGGCTCACCGGTCGCCTCGTCCCGTCAGGGACCGGCGGCCAGATCCGATCATGTCCACCACACCTCGGGGGGAATCACCCATGAAGAACCTGTTGCGCGCGGCCGCTGTCTCCGTCGCCTCCACCGCTCTCGTCGCCGGAGGCGCGACGGTCGCCAACGCGGCACCGTCCGCTCCCGCTGCCGCCGTCTCGTCGTCGAGCAGCGTCTCGGCCGCGGCCGCCCCGTACGGGCCCGACGCGGCCTCCAAGATCCGCATCCGCAAGGTCGGCAAGAAGCTCACGATCCGTCTCACGGCGCGCTACTTCGACGACACCATCGGCAAGCCCGTCGGCATCCGCAAGGCCACGGTGCAGGTCCACAAGAAGGGCAAGTGGCGCACGCTCAAGAACGTCAAGCTCAACTCGAAGGGCCGTGCCGCGTTCAAGCGCACCGACGGCAAGAAGCGCAAGTACCGCATGCTCGTGAAGCCCACGAGCCTGTACCAGGGCTTCCACACCCGCACCGCCAAGATCTGACGACTCACCGTCGCTGATCGACAGCCCCCGCCCCGTCCGGGCGGGGGCTGTCCACGTTCTTGGGACAATTGTCTGAGAGCGGCGAGGATCTGGTTAGATGTCCCCACCAATCCACACTCGTTCCAGGGGGACACCACATGAAGAACCTGTTGCGCGCCGCGGCCATCGCCGTGGCCTCGACTGCTCTCGTCGCAGGAGGCACCGTCACCGGCGCCCAGGCAGCACCCGGCGACGTCGCCAACATCGGAGTCCAGGACGCTGCGCTCAACGGCTACAAGGGCACCACGTCGAAGGTCATCCCGGTCGCACTCAGCTCCAACCGCACGTACGTCTACGCGACCGTCAACGTCAACGGCGTCCCGGTGGCCGGAGACGTCTTCGTGTCGTCCAGCGGGTTCATCTACCAGCAGGCGTGGGGCGCGGGCGTCGTGACGCTGACCGGGCTCAAGGACCGCAGTGGTCCCACCGGCCAGGCCGTCGCGGGCGGGTCCAACGCGTTCACGGTGCGATACGGCGTCAACGTGTCCGACGGCGCGCAGATCAAGAAGCGTGGCAAGAAGCTCACGTTCAAGGTCAAGGTTCGCTACATCAACGCCGCGGGCGGCCTCACCGGCGTCCGCAAGGCCAAGCTGCAGGCCAAGAAGGGCAGCAAGTGGCGGACCGTCAAGAACGTCAAGCTGAAGAAGAACGGCACCCGCACGGTCAAGCTCTCCGACAAGAAGAAGCGCAACTACCGCATCGTGGTCGCCACCACGCCGACGTACGCCGGCACGGTCTTCCAGACCCGCAACAAGATCTGATCCCACCGGATCCCGATCCTCACAGAGGCCTCCACCCCGTCGGGTGGGGGCCTCTGGCCGTTAGCCCGCACCGTGCTGCGCTGTGGGAGGATGAGCCCACCATCACGACGTTCCGGGGGGATCTCTATGCGCATGTCCATCTCTGCCCGCGCAGCCACGCTGCTGACGGCCTCGGCCCTGACCCTCGGCCTCGGCGTCGGGCCCGCCGCGGCCGACGACACCGGCGCGGCCACCGGCCGGGCCGTCAGCACCGAGGCCTCCAGCAGCACCTTCGGCGCCGGGTCCGGCGTCAGCGCGGCCGGCACGATCTCGGCGCTGCAGCTGGGCGATGGCATCATCACCCAGCGTCCGCTCACCCAGTTCGTCGGAACCGTCACCGGCTCCGCGCCCGCCGGCACCCAGGTGCAGACCGACGTCCGGCTCAACGGCGTGCCGATGGGCAGGGTCACGCTGTACCCGGGCGTCGGCAACGGCGGCGTCGAGCTCCCTCGCCAGTGGGGCCCGGGCCAGCTGCAGGTCGGTCCCTCCTACTTCGCCGACGGCACCGTCGACCCCGCGGTCAGCAACATCTTCTACGCGCGCAAGCAGGTCACGACGTCGCGCCGCGACGGGTACGCGCTGAAGATCAACCGCCGCAACAACACGATGAAGTTCCGGGCCCGCCAGGTCGTCGTGGTCAACCCCGGCTCGGGCCGCTTCGACTCGGCCCGACGGGTCAAGCTGCAGCAGCTCAAGCGCGGCAAGTGGAGGACCATCAAG
The DNA here is from genome assembly GCF_003586285.1 of Aeromicrobium endophyticum. Taxonomy (GTDB): domain Bacteria; phylum Actinomycetota; class Actinomycetes; order Propionibacteriales; family Nocardioidaceae; genus Aeromicrobium; species Aeromicrobium endophyticum. The sequence goes on from NZ_QUBR01000001.1 coordinate 650,814, forward strand.
AACATCAAGCTCAACTCGCGCGGCAACGGCTCCTACTCGACCTCGATCAAGAAGAAGTACCGCTACCGCCTCTACGTGCCCCGCACGTCGAGCACGACGCAGTTCTACACGATCAAGACGCGACGGATCTGACGACCGTCCCGCTCAGGCGAAGTCGCCGGCGGACGAGCGCAGGTGCCGCAGCAGCTCGTACGTCTGGTCCTGCTGCTCGCGGGTGAGCCCCGGCACGGCGAAGTCGATCTCGGTGATCGCCGCGGTGGCCTGCTCGAGCACCTGCACGCCCTCGTCGGTCAGCTCGGCGAACGTGCGGCGGCGGTCCTTCTCGTCGGCCACGCGCCGCACCAGGCCCTGCGACTCGAGCCGGTCCATCGCGTTGGTCACCGAGGTGGGGTGCACCATGAGCCGCTCGCCGATCTTGCTCAGCGGCAGCTGGCCGGTGGCACTGAACGACAGCAGCTGCAGCACCTCGTAGCGGGCGAAGGTGATGCCGAGCGGCTTGAGCACTGCGTCGAGCTCTGAGCTGATGAGCTGCTGCACGCGCATGATCGACGTCGCGAGCCGCATCGACGTCGGGTCGCCGATGCGACGGGACCAGATCTGACCCGCCCGCTCGATCGGGTCGAACTCGAGCCTGTGCGCGTCGGACATGCGTTCATCGTAGGGGCACCAGCTCCGGGACTGGTAATTACTTGGACATGCGACTATTTTAATTCCTAGTAACTGCCGGCCCGCGACGACAGAGGTCTCATGAGCGCTCCCGATCTGCACGTCCCCACCAATCCGGTGCGCTTCGTCACCGCCTCGGCCCTGTTCGACGGTCACGACGCGTCGATCAACATCATGCGGCGCATCTTCCAGTCGCAGGGCGCCGAGGTGATCCACCTCGGGCACAACCGCTCGGTCAAGGAGGTCGTCGACGCCGCGATCGAGGAGGACGTGCAGGGCATCGCCGTCTCGTCGTACCAGGGCGGTCACGTCGAGTACTTCGAGTACCTCGTCGAGTCGTTGCGCGAGCAGGGCGCGGGGCACATCCACGTCGTGGGCGGCGGCGGCGGCGTCATCGTGCCCGACGAGATCGCGCGCCTGCGGGGCAGCGGCGTCACGATCTTCTCCCCCGAGGACGGTCAGCGCCTCGGCCTGGTCGGCATGATCAACTCGGTCGTCGCGGATTGCGACTTCGACCTGAAGGCCGTCGGCGAGCTCGACGTCGAGGCGGTCGTCGCGGGCGACCGCGCCGCGATCGCCCGCGCCATCACCTTCGCCGAGCAGGGCGCGCTCAGCGACGCCCACCGCGAGCGCATCCGCGCGGCCGCGTCGGCGCACAGCTCACCCGTGCTCGGCATCACCGGCACGGGCGGCTCCGGCAAGTCGTCGCTCACCGACGAGCTGGTCCGGCGCTTCCGCGTCGACCAGCAGGACAAGCTGCGCGTCGCGGTCATCGCGGTCGACCCGACCCGTCGCCGCGGCGGCGGCGCGCTGCTGGGCGACCGCATCCGCATGAACTCCCTCGACGGCGAGCGGGCGTACTTCCGCTCGCTGGCCACCCGCGGGTCGCACGAGCTGCCCGAGTCGCTGTCCGACGTCATCGACGTCGTGAAGGCCGCCGGCTTCGACCTCGTCATCGTCGAGACCCCCGGCATCGGCCAGGGCGACGCAGCGATCGTGCCCTATGTCGACATGTCGATGTACGTCATGACGCCCGAGTTCGGTGCCGCCTCGCAGCTGGAGAAGATCGACATGCTCGACTTCGCCGACACCGTCGCGATCAACAAGTTCGAGCGCCGCGGGGCCAAGGACGCCCTGCGCGACGTCGGACGCCAGATGGTCCGCAACCGCGAGGCCTTCGGCAAGAAGCCGGAGGACATGCCGATCTTCGGCACGTCGGCCGCGACGTTCAACGACGATGGCGTCACGGCGCTCTACCAGCACCTGCGCGACACGCTGGCCGAGCGCGGACTGCCCGTCGGCGAGGGAGTCCTGCCTCCCGTCGACGTCCGCTTCTCCAGCGGCATCCGGCAGGTGGTGCCGTCCGACCGCGTGCGCTACCTCGCCGAGATCACCGAGACCATCCGCGGCTTCCACGCCGACACCGAGAAGCTGGCCGGCGCCGCGAGCCGGGCGCAGCGGATCGCGTCGGTGGCTGACGAAGCGACCCTCTCGACAGGCTCGAGGGACGAGCTGGGCGAGCTCGTCACCGAGGCCCGCAAGGCCGTCCCCGCCGAGATCACCGACCGCATCGAGGCCTGGCCGTCGATCGTCGAGTCGTACTCCGGCGACGAGATGGTCGTGACGGTGCGCGACAAGGAGATCCGCACGCAGCTGACCCGCGAGTCGCTGTCGGGCAACAAGGTGCCCCGCGTCTCGCTGCCCCGCTACACCGACCACGGCGACCTCGTGCGCTTCTGGCGCAAGGAGAACCTGCCCGGCTACTTCCCGTTCACCGCCGGCGTGTTCCCGTTCAAGCGCGACGGCGAGGACCCGGCCCGCATGTTCGCCGGTGAGGGCGATCCGTTCCGCACCAACCGCCGCTTCAAGCTGCTGTCGTCCGACGGCGACGCGACCCGCCTGTCCACCGCGTTCGACTCCGTGACGCTCTACGGCCGCGATCCCGACCCGCGCCCCGACGTGTACGGCAAGGTCGGCACGTCCGGCGTCTCGATCGCGACGCTCGACGACATGAAGGCGCTGTACGACGGCTTCGACCTGGTCGCGCCCACGACGTCGGTGTCGATGACCATCAACGGGCCGGCCCCGACCGTGCTGGCCTTCTTCCTGAACACCGTGATCGACCAGCAGGTCGACGCCTTCCGCGAGCGCGAGGGTCGCGAGCCGTCCGAGGCCGAGCACGCCGAGCTGCGGTCGTACGCGCTCAAGAACGTCCGCGGCACGGTGCAGGCCGACATCCTCAAGGAGGACCAAGGCCAGAACACGTGCCTGTTCTCGACCGAGTTCAGCCTGCGGATGATGGGCGACATCCAGCAGTACTTCATCGACGAGGGCGTCCGGAACTTCTACTCCGTCAGCATCTCGGGCTATCACATCGCCGAGGCCGGGGCCAACCCCATCAGCCAGCTCGCGTTCACGCTGTCGAACGGCTTCACGTACGTCGAGTCGTACCTCGCACGTGGCATGGACATCGACGACTTCGCGCCCAACCTGTCGTTCTTCTTCTCCAACGGCATGGACCCCGAGTACTCCGTCCTCGGCCGGGTGGCTCGCCGCATCTGGGCGATCGCCATGAAGGAGAAGTACGGCGCCAACGAGCGCTCGCAGAAGATGAAGTACCACGTGCAGACGTCCGGCCGCTCGCTGCACGCGCAGGAGATGGACTTCAACGACATCCGCACGACGCTGCAGGCCCTCATCGCGATCTACGACAACGCCAGCAGCCTGCACACCAACGCGTACGACGAGGCCGTCACGACCCCGTCCGAGGAGTCGGTGCGCCGCGCCCTGGCGATCCAGATGATCATCAACAAGGAGTGGGGCCTGGCGATGAACGAGAACCCCACGCAGGGGGCGTTCATCACCGACGAGCTGACCGACCTGGTCGAGAAGGCCGTGCTGGCCGAGTTCGACGCGATCAACGAGCGCGGCGGCGTGCTCGGCGCGATGGAGACCGGCTACCAGCGCGGGCGCATCCAGGACGAGTCGATGCTCTACGAGCACCGCAAGCACGACGGCTCGCTGCCGATCATCGGCGTCAACACGTTCCGCAAGCCGCACGTCGAGGGCGAGGAGCCGGCGACGGTCGAGCTGGCGCGGGCGACGGAGTCCGAGAAGGAGTCGCAGCTGTCACGCGTGCGCGGATGGCAGGAGTCGCACAGCCGCGAGGCGACCGAGGCGCTCGAGCGCCTGCGGCTCGCGGCGATCAACGACGAGAACGTCTTCGCGGTGCTGATGGACGCCGCCCGCGTGTGCTCGCTGCAGCAGGTCACCGAGGCGTTCTTCGAGGTGGGCGGGCAGTACCGCCGCAACGTCTGACTCCTGCGCGCCGGTGGGTCAGGTCCCGTCGGCGCGCAGGGAGTCCACCATGCTCCTCAACGCCGCGAAGGTCGCCGACTGCTCGGTGGCCGTCATGCCTTCGAGCATCCTGACCTCGACGGCGCGGACCTCCGCGGAGGCCTTCTCGAGGATGCGTCGACCGTCCGGCGCGAGGCGCGTCGGCAGCACCTTGCCGACCGGCGCCTCGGCCGGCCGGGTCACGTAGCCGTCCCGCTCCATGGCCTGCAGCAGCACGTTCATCGACTGCCGCGTCACGAAGGCCCCTCGGGCCAGCTCGGACCCCGACAGCCCGGGACACTGGGCGAGCAGCTCGAGGCACGCGTACTGCGTCACGGTCAGCCCGAGCGGACGCAGCGCGTCCTCCATCGCGGCGCGCAGCGCGCTCGCAGCCTCCTTGAGCAGGTAGCCGAGCGAGGTCTCCAGGGCGACTCCGTCTTGACTCATGTCAGTATCCTGACATACCGTTGCCGTGTCAGACAACTGACACGACTCGAAGGACCACCACCATGCCCGTCACCGGACCCGACTTCATCTCCCTGCAGGCGCGCGACCTCGACGCGTCCCAGGCGTTCTACGAGACCTACCTCGGCCTCGTCCGCTCACCAGCCGGTCCCCCGCACGCCGTCGTCTTCGAGACGACGCCGATCGCCTTCGCGCTGCGCGACGTCGTCGCCGGCACCGACCTCGACGCCGCCCCGCAACCCGGCATCGGTGCCGCGATCTGGATGCACGCGACGGACGTCCAGCACATCCACGACGCCCTCGTGGCCGACGGCCACACCATCGTCACCACGCCGTTCGACGGCCCCTTCGGCCGGACGTTCACCTTCGCCGACCCCGACGGCTACCACGTCACGCTCCACGACCGCGCCTGAGCCCGTCCGGCTAGCGTGGGCCCATGGCGACCCCGGAGTTCATCCTCGCGCTGCGCGAGAAGATCGGCACCATGCCCCTGTGGCTGTGCGGCGTCACCGCCGTCGTGACGCGCGATGACGACGTGCTGCTGGTCAAGCGCTCCGACACGGGCGAGTGGTCACCGGTGTGCGGGATCGTCGACCCCGGCGAGGAGCCGTCCGACGCCGCCGTGCGCGAGGTTCTCGAGGAGGCCGACGTCCACGCCACCGTCGAACGCCTGGCCTGGGTGCACGTCACCGACATGTTCACCTACGACAACGGCGACCGCTCGCAGTACGTCGACCTCGTCTTCGGCCTGCGCTGGACCGCGGGCGTGCCCTACCCCGCCGACGGCGAGAACACCGATGCGCGCTGGTTCGGCCGTGACGATCTGCCGGAGATGTCGGCCGACATGCGAGGGCGCGTCGACACCGCGCTCGCCGGCCACGTCGCCGCACGGTTCGGTCCCCTCCCCGGCTGACCGAGCCGGCCACGTGCGACGACGCGTCGGCGCGGCCGTTGTGGGTACCCGGCCCCGAGGAAGTCGCGCACGGCCCGCCGGGTCGTGCCGCCGGCTCCCGGAGTGGAGAACATCATGTCGGACATCCAGTGGTGGGTATGGGTCCTGATCGCCCTCGCCGTCGTCGTGGTCGTCGTCGCAGCACTGTCGGGCTCGCGTGCAGCGCGCCGCAAGAAGGAGCAGGCCCGCATCGAGCACGACGAGAAGCAGCGTGAGAAGGCGGCCATGCTGCGCGAGGACGCGGCTCACACGAGCGTCGACGTCAAGCGTCGCGAGGCCGACGCCCTCGCCGCTGCTGCCGACGCCGAGCAGGCGCGCCTGGCCGCCGACGAGCTCGAGCGCCAGGCCCAGGAGCACCGGGCCGAGGCCGACCGCACCCGCAGCGCGGTCGACGAGCGTCTGGTCGAGGCCGATCGCGTCGACCCGGACGTCCAGCTGGACGCCGACCGGGATCACCGGTCCTGACGCGACCGGCGCGGCGATAGGGTCGCAGGGTGACCGACACCGACCCTATCGCCCGATGGCACGACATCGTCCGTGCGCAGGATCCCGGCCTGCTCGACGACCTGCTGGCCGACGCCGTCGTGTTCCGCTCGCCGGCCGTGCACACGCCGCAGGTCGGTCGCGAGCGCACCAAGGCCTATCTGTCGGCTGCCTTGGCGGTGCTCGGCCCGGGCCTGGCATACCACCGCGAGTGGCGGCGTGAGCGCTCGGCCGTGCTCGAGTTCACCACCACCATCGCCGACATCGAGGTGCACGGCATCGACATGATCGAGTGGGACGACGACCTGCGCATCACCGAGTTCACGGTCATGGCCCGGCCGACCAAGGGGATGCAGGTGCTGATCGAGCACATGGGTGCCGAGCTCGCCAGGGCCTCCGCGTGAGGGTGCCGACCTACGACGAGCTCGACCAGCTGCCCCGCCACCTCGCGCGCACGGTGCCCGCCGAGTTCATCGACGACAACGGCCACATGAACATCGGCCGCTACCTCGAGCTGGGCGGCAAGGCCCTGTGGCAGCGCTGCCAGCGTGAGCTCGGCATGCCGGAGGACTACATCGAGCGGCGCGGCTTCTCGACGTTCACCGCCGAGCACCACCTGACGTACCACTCCGAGCTGCTCGAGGGCGACGACGTGTCGGTGCGCGTGCGGCTCGTGGCCCGGTCGGCCAAGGTGCTGCACGCGGTGTGCCTGATCGTCGACGAGACCAACCGGCGCCTCGCCTGCACGATGGAGACGACGGCCGTCCACATGGACATGACCGAGCGGCGTCCGGTCGACTTCCCCGACGACGTCGCCGCCCTGATCGACGCCGGGCTCGCAGCGGACGATCGCCCCTGGCCGGCTCCGCTGTGCGGCGCGATGGGGGTCCGTCGGCGGTGAACGACGACCTCGGGCACCTCGTCGAGGTGCGTCACCCGGCGCAGCGCGTCGTCTCGCTCGTCCCGTCGCTCACCGAGGCGATCGCGGCGACCCGTCCCGGCGCTCTCGTCGGGGCCACCGACTGGTGCACGCACCCGGTCGACCTCGACGTGACGCGCGTGCGCGGCACCAAGAACCCCGATCGCGGCGCGATCCAGGCACTCGCTCCCGATGTGGTCATCGCCAACCGCGAGGAGAACCGCGAGCTCGACATCACCCGGCTCCGCGACGCCGGCGTCACGGTGTGGGTCACGGTCATCGAGACCGTCGACGAGGCGTTCGCGTCGATGCGGCGGATGTTCGTCGACGCACTCGGCTGGGACGTGCCCGCGTGGCTGGTCGAGGCCGAGCGGGTGTGGGCCGAGCCGCCGCGCGATGACGGTCGCCGCGTCGCGATCCCGATCTGGCGCGATCCGTGGATGGTCGTCGGGTCCCGCACCTTCACCGGCGACCTCGTCGAGCGGCTCGGCCTGGTCAACGCCTTCGGCGACGCGGCCGACCGCTACCCCCACGTCGAGCTCGCCGACATCGACGCAGCCGCCGACTTGGTGCTGCTGCCCGACGAGCCGTACGTGTTCACCGCCGACGACGGCCCCGAAGCCTTCGCCAGCACCCCGACCGTCCTCGTCTCCGGCCGCTCGCTGACCTGGTACGGCCCCTCGATGCTCACCGCCAGGGATGAGCTAGCCGCCCACCTTCTGCGGTGACTCGCCCTTGACCGCACGCTCGAGCTGCGGCGTGAGCTTGTCGAGGGCGTACATCAGGCTCTTGGGCGTGATGAAGTAGAGCGCTCCGGCGACGGTTCCGTCGGTGTAGACGGCTCTCTTGTCCTGGACCGCCTTGAGCGTGCCGAAGGTCGGCATCGCTCTGAGGTTGTCGAGGTTCTTGGCCTCCTCGGTGGCGAAGACGATGACGTCGGCGTCGATGACGTCGAGCTTCTCCTCCGGGATCGCCGCCTGGATGCCCGGTCCCTCGCTGTACTTCTCGAGGCCGGGGGTGATCGTGAAGCCGAGGTAGGTCAAGAACTCGGTGCTCAGCCCGTCCTGGTAGACGTAGAGCAGACCGTCGTAGGACAACCCTTGGGAGAACGTCGCGGTCTTGCCCTTGAACTCGGGGTGCTCGGCGGCCACCTGGGCGTATGCGGCCTTGGTGTCGGCGACGAGCTTGCGGCCTTCCTCCTCCTTGCCGAGGGCCTTGGCGGTCTGGATGGCCTGCTCGTCCCAGGGCGAGAAGTACTGGCTGCCGCCCTTCGGCTGCGCGACGGTGGGGGCGATCTTCGAGAGCTTGTCGTACATCTCGCGGTCGAGCCCGGCGTTGACGGCGATGATCAGGTCGGGCTTGAGGCCGGCGATCTTCTCGTACTCGGGCCCGTCGGTCTGCTTCAGGACGACCGGCTCGGCGTCGCCCAGCATGTCCTGCGCCCAGGGCCAGACGGCGTAGGGCTGCTCGCCGTACCACTCGGTGGTGGCGATCGGGGTGAACCCGAGCTGCAGCACGGTGTCCTGCTCGGTGAGACCGGCGACGACGATGCGCTTCGGCTCCGCCTTCACCGTGGTGGAGCCGAACTCGTGGTCGACCTCGACGGGGAACGCGCCCCCGGACGTCTTCGTCTCGGCCTGGTCGTCGGACTCGCCGCCGCACCCGGCCAGCGCGATCATCGCGGCCACCACGGCCATGCCGGCGCGCCAGCGCACTCTCTTCGTCACGACCGTTCTGCCTCTCGCTAAGGGAAGCCTCACCTTAGCGCATGGAGAACGGCGGTCTCATCGGCTGGTGAAGGCCGCCACCAGACGCTGTGCTTCGGCGCCCGTCACTGCGGCGGCGATCGTCGCCGACTCGTCGGCTCCCTGCTCGGCCGCCGTGGTGTCCCACGAGCCGCGGATGAGCCGGCGCGCCTGGCCCAGCGCGAGCGGCGCGGTGTCGGCCCAGGTGCGCGCGATCTGGTCGACCTTCTGCTCGACCTCGTCGTCGTCGACGACGTACGAGACCAACCCCCAGTCGCACGCCTCGTCGGCGCTCAGCACGCGTCCGGTGAGCGCGAAGTCGAGCGCCCGCTGCTGGCCGATCGCCCGTGGCACGAGGTACGAGGCACCGCAGTCAGGCGTCAGCCCGATGCCCGGGTAGGCCATCACGAACTTGGTCGACCGGGACGCCACGATGACGTCGGCGCTCAGCATGACCGCGAGCCCTGCCCCCGCGACGGCACCGCGCACACCCGCGACGACCGGCGTCGCCAGCTCGGCCAGCGTTCGCAGCGCGCCTTCGAGCACGGTGGCCAGCTCGAGCAGGTACGCCGCTGCATCGTCCGACGCGAGGAACGACGTCACGTCGCCGCCGGCGCAGAACCGCTTGCCCTCGGCCGTCAGCGTGATCGCCCGCACCTCGTCGGCCGACACCGCCTCGACGGCCAGCGCCATGTCGCGGGCCGCCGGGAGGTCGAAGGAGTTCGACTGCTCGGCGCGCGAGAGCACCAGACGTCCGACGCCGTCGACGAGATCATGGGTCACTGCAGCCATGGGACGCTCCTGCTACTGGTCGAGGGCGGTGGGCGGCGTCGACGACTTCTGCCCCGGAGCGTCCTCGACGGCCATGGCACCCACCGGCGCCTTCTTGGCAGCGGCCTTCTTGGCGGGAGTCTTCTTGGCGGGAGTCTTCTTGGCCGGCGCCTTGATGGTCGAGCGCGCCTCGACCATGACGGGCTTGAGCGCCACGATCGGCGGCGTCTCGCCGACGATCGCGTTGTGCGTGCCGCCGAGCAGGTACTTGGCGGTCAGGTTGATCAGCGTCGCGAAGCGGTTGCGGTTGCCGAGCAGCGTCGCGACGTGCAGCGCGACCCAGATGATCCAGGCCGGGAAGCCCTTGAGGCGCGGCAGGAACTTGATCTCGGCGATGGCCGAGTTGCGGCCGATCGTGGCCATCGTGCCCTTGTCCTTGTACTTGAAGGGCTTGGGCAGCGCCTTGCCCTTGATGCCCGCGGCGATGACCTTGGCGACGTGCTTGCCGCCCTGGATGGCCGGCTGGGCCAGCTGCGGCAGGGGCTCGTCGGGGCTGACCGAGACGTCGCCGATGGCGTAGACGTCGTCGACCCCCTTGACGCGCAGGTGCTCGTCGGTCTCGATGCGGCCGCCGCGGCCCTGGGGCACGCCCCACTCCTTGACAGTGCCGTGAGCCGTGACCCCGGACGCCCAGACGACCATCGACGACTCGAGGAACTCCTGCTGACCGTCGTGCTCGACGAGCACCCCGTCAGCGCGGACCTCCTTGACGGCGGTCTCGAGGCGCAGCTCGACGTCGCGCTTCTCGAGCGACTTCTTGGCGTAGTCGCGCAGCTTGGGGTGGAACGGTCCGAGCACGTGCGGGAGCATCTCGACCAGCGTGATGTGGATGCGCTTGGTGTCGAGCTCGGGGTAGGTCGTCGGCATGTCGTTGTTGCGCAGCTCGGCGAAGGCACCGGCGGTCTCGACGCCCGTCGCGCCACCGCCCACGACGATGATGCGCAGGTCGCGGTCCTGCCCGTTGATCGCCGCGTCCTCGAGGTTGGCGAACATGCGGTCGCGGACGGCGAGGGCCTGCGAGCGCCGGTAGAGCGGCATCGAGTGCTCGGGGGCACCCGGGATGCCGAAGAAGTTGGCGGTGACGCCCACGGCGATGACCAAGCTGTCGTACTTGACGTCGAGCCCACCGTCGAGGTGCAGCGTCTTGCTCGTGTGGTCCATCGACTCGACCGTGCCCTTGAGGAAGCGGACGTTGCTCTGCTTGGCGCGGATCGCGCGCAGGAACCAGGTGATGTCGCCGGGGTTGAGGCTGGCGGTCGCGACCTGGTACAGCAGCGGGTTGAAGGTGTTGTAGTTGTGACGGTCGATGAGCGTCACGTCGACGTCGGCGCGCTTGAGCTTGCGGACGGCTGCGATGCCGCCGAAGCCACCTCCGACGACGACGACGTGGGGGCGCTTCAGGACGGACGCGGTGGTCTCGGACATGCCTTCAGTCTAGTCCTCCGGCCCTGGCCGATGCACATCCGCCGACCGTGATTGTCAGGACATACCGAGGGCGTCAGACCTCCGCGAACCAGGCCTTCGCCTCGGGCTTTCGCAGCTGCACCCAGACCACGATGGTCAGCGCGACCCATGGCAGTCCGACGGGGAACATGATCGCCGACGTGATGAGCGTGACGACCGTCATGACGAACAGGAACACGCCGCCGCGCCGCCGCCTGACCAGGGCGATCACCGCCGCCGCGACCCCGGCCAGACCCAGGGCCAGGAACAGCGCGAAGAAGGTCAGCGACACGCGGTACAGCCGGTCGAAGTCGCCTCCCGACTGGTCGGCCATCGACTGGCTGAAGGGGTTGTCGCGCACCAGCTGCTCGTAGTCGTCGCTGCCCAGCAGCGCCAGTCCCAGCACGACGAAGCCGGCGACGGTCGCCACCAGGGCCGAGCCGACCAGCGTCGACCAGACGGCGATGCTGACGGGCTTGGGCAGCGGCTCGCGGCGAGGCGCCCACCCCGGATGGCCGGCCGGTGGCTGGGGGAAGCTCACGGTGCGCTGCGCCGCGTACGGATCCGGCTGCACGGACGGCGGCGACGGCGGCACGATCGGTTCGGGCGTCGGCGACGTGACGGCGGGCGACCCGACGGCAGGAGTCTTGGGCGGCGGGGGCGGGTGGCCGGCCAACGTCCTGAAGTAGGTGCGGGTCTCGCCGGTCCACAGGCGGAGGGTGAACACGACCGCCAGCGCGCCCAGCATCGCCATGAAGAAGGTGGCCCCGAGCGCGCCGGCGAACGTCGCGAGCCCCGCGATGCCGATCGCGACCGTCATGCCGACCCGGCTGGCCCGGTCTCCGCGCGCGGTGAAGATCGCGAAGACCACGCCCGCTGCGGCCAGCACGGCCACGGCCGTCACGAACGTGCGGTAGGACGTGGCGGCCCCGTCGGCGCTGAGGCCCGCGTCGCGCAGGGCCCGCAGCGCCGGCGCGACGTCGGCCGCACGGTTCTCGGAGTTCCACGTCGACACCATCGTGATGGCGCGCACCGCGATCACGGCGGAGAGCAGACCGAGGTAGAAACAGGCCCCTGCGAGGATCGGCGGGCGCTTCACGGGGGCGTCGTTCATGGGCCCCATCGAACCATGCTCCGGCAAGCCGCCGGTCCGGGCCGCTAGGCGGGCCGGACCGTCAGCTCGTCGCCGTCGCGGTCGACCACGACGGTGTCGCCGTCTCGCACCTCGCCGGCCAGCAGCGCCCGGGCAAGCCGGTCGCCGATCGCCTGCTGCACCAGGCGGCGCAGCGGACGGGCACCGTAGGCCGTGTCCCATCCCGTGAGGGCCAGCCACTCGCGAGCCGCCGCCGTGACGTCGAGGGTGATGCGACGGGCCTGCAGCCGCTTGGCGACGGCGTCGACCTGCAGGTCGACGATGTGCGCCAGCTCGTCGGTGCCGAGGGCGTCGAACGTGACGATCTCGTCGAGCCGGTTGAGGAACTCGGGCTTGAACGAGGCCTGCACGACGTCCATGACGGCCGCCCGCTTGGCGTCGTCGTCGAGCAGCGGATCGATCAGGAACCGCGAGCCCAGGTTGGACGTCAGGATCAGGATGACGTTGCGGAAGTCGACCGTGCGTCCCTGTCCGTCGGTCAGGCGTCCGTCGTCGAGCACCTGCAGCAGGATGTCGAAGACCTCGGGGTGGGCCTTCTCGACCTCGTCGAGCAGCACCACCGAGTAGGGCCGGCGACGCACCGCCTCGGTGAGCTGGCCGCCCTCGTCGTAGCCGACGTAGCCCGGGGGCGCGCCCACCAGACGGCTGACCGAGTGCTTCTCGGAGTACTCGCTCATGTCGATGCGGATGATGGCCCGCTCGTCGTCGAACAGGAACTCCGCGAGGGTCTTGGCCAGCTCGGTCTTGCCGACGCCCGTGGGACCGAGGAACAGGAACGAGCCGGTGGGCCGGTCGGGGTCGGAGATGCCGGCCCGCGAGCGGCGCACGGCGTCGGAGACCGCGGTGACGGCCTGACGCTGGCCGATGAGCCGCTTGCCCAGCTCGTCCTCCATGCGCAGGAGCTTGCCGGTCTCGCCCTCGAGCAGGCGTCCCGTCGGGATGCCCGTCCACGCGGCGACGACCTCGGCGATGTCGTCGGCGCCGACCTCCTCGTGCACCATCGAGTCCTCGTCGCGGTTGGCCTCGGCGGCCTGCGCCTCGACCAGCTGGCGCTCCAGGCCGGGGATCTCGCTGTAGAGCAGGCGGCTGGACGTCTCGAGGTCGCCCTCGCGCTGCGCCTTCTCGGCCGCGCTGCGCACCTCGTCGATGCGCTTGGTGATCTCGCCGACGGCGTTGAGCGACTGCTTCTCGCGCTCCCACCGCTGCTCGAGGCCGCGCAGGGCCTCCTGCTTGTCGGCGAGCTCGACGCGCAGCTTCTCGAGCCGTTCGCGGCTGGCGTCGTCGGACTCCTTGTCGAGGTGCAGCTCCTCCATGCGCAGGCGGTCGACCGAGCGGCGCAGCTCGTCGATCTCGATCGGGCTGGAGTCGATCTCCATGCGCAGGCGGCTGCCGGCCTCGTCGATCAGGTCGATCGCCTTGTCGGGCAGCTGACGGCCGGGGATGTAGCGGTCGGACAGCGTCGCAGCAGCCACCAGCGCGGCGTCCGAGATGCGCACGCCGTGGTGGGCGGAGTAGCGCTCCTTGAGGCCGCGCAGGATCGCGATGGTGTCTTCGGGGCTCGGCTCGTCGACCAGCACCTGCTGGAAGCGGCGCTCGAGCGCGGGGTCCTTCTCGATGCGCTCGCGGTACTCGTCGAGCGTCGTCGCGCCGATCATCCGCAGCTCGCCGCGCGCCAACATGGGCTTGAGCATGTTGCCGGCATCCATGGCGCTGTCGCCGCCCGCGCCGGCGCCGACGACCGTGTGCAGCTCGTCGATGAAGGTGATGACCTGACCCTCGGACTCCTTGATCTCGGTGAGGACGGCCTTGAGCCGCTCCTCGAACTCGCCGCGGTACTTCGCGCCGGCGACCATGGCCGCGAGGTCGAGCGAGATGAGACGGCGTCCGCGCAGCGACTCCGGCACGTCGCCGGCCACGATGCGCTGCGCGAGGCCCTCGACGACGGCCGTCTTGCCGACGCCGGGCTCGCCGATCAGCACGGGGTTGTTCTTGGTGCGGCGGCTGAGCACCTGCACCACGCGACGGATCTCGCTGTCGCGCCCGATGACGGGGTCGAGCTTGCCCTCGCGGGCGACCGCGGTGAGGTCGACCCCGTACTTCTCGAGCGACTGATAGGTGTCCTCGGCATCGGGGCTCGTGACCCGCGACGTGCCCCGCACGGCGGCGAAGGCGGCCTGCAGGGCGTCGGGGGTCGCGCCGGCATCGACCAGCAGCGACTGGGCGGGCGAGGCGACGGTGGCGATGCCGACGGTCAGGTGCTCGGTCGACACGAAGTCGTCGCCGAGCTGGTCGGCGAGGTCTTGGGCGCGCTGGAGCACCTCGTGGCTGGACCGGCTCAGGCCGGGGTTCTGCACGCTGCTGCCCGACGCGCTCGGCAGCTGTGCCAGGGCGGTCGCGAGGCCCGCGGTGATGGTCTGGGGGGCGACACCCGCGGCCTGGACGAGGGGCGCTGCCGTGCCGCCGTCCTGCGTCAGCAGGGCGTGCAGCAGGTGGGCCGGCTCGACGGCCGGGTTGCCCGCCGCGGCGGCGGACGAGATCGCGCTGCCCAGCGCCTGCTGGCTGCGCGTCGTGAACTTCGCAAGGTCCATGGTGTGCTCCTGACGTGTGAACGATGTCACCAGATATAACGCCTACAAAGTTGAGTCCATTCCTGTCAACTTTCCCGATGGTGCGGTTTACCACGCCGGCAGGGCAAACCGGTCCGGGGCGCGGCAAGCATGCCGCGTCCCGAACCGGTTTGCCGCGCCCGGATCACCTACGCCTTGCCGGCGTGGTAAGCCGCGGGAGCGGATCAGGACCGGTGGGCTCCGGGGCGGCGACGACGGCTGGCGACGACCAGCCCGGCTCCGGCGAGGACGGCGATCGCGCCGACCGGGGCCAGGAACATCGGCGGTCCACCCGCGTTGGGGATGCCGGTCGAGGTGGACGTCGTGCCGTCGGCGTCCGAGTCCGAGCCGCCGCCCGCGTCTCCGGCGCCACCGTCCGAGCCGTCGCTGTCGCCGGCGCCGTCTGACGAGCCGCCGTCGGACGAGTCGTCGCCACGGCCGCCCTTGCTCTTGTCCGAGCCCGTGCTCTTGCTGGGCTTGGGGGTGGGCTTCTTCGTCGCGGTCGGTGCGGGAGCCACCGGGGCCGACGAGGTCGGGGCGGACGTCGACGGCGTGGAGGCGGCGCACGTCGGATCGGTGAACGTGTTGGAGTCGAGCGTGATGGCCCCGACGTTCGACAGCAGGCGTCCCGCGAAGGTGGCGTTGGTCTTGGCCGAGATGTCGTTGCTGGCGAGGATCGTGCCCTTGAAGGCCGTGTCGGTCCCGATCACGGCGTCGTTGCCGATCTGCCAGTACAGGTGGCAGGCCTGCGCACCGCGCGTGAACACCACCTGGGCGCTCGACGCGACGTCGAAGTCCTGCGCGACCTGGATGATGAAGACCGAGCTCGGGTCGTTCTCCCCGTCAAGGGTCAGCGTGCTGGTGAAGTTGAGCGAGCCGGCCCGCGTGTAGGTGCCCCCGGTGAGGGTCTGGCCGCCGATCTCGCCCAGGAGCGGCGTCTTCGGGCTCACGGGGGCCGCAGCCGCCTGGCCGTAGCCGATCAACAGCTCGGCCTTCGCTGCCGTGACGGCCGCGTTCGCACCGTTGCGCACGTTGCCGGGCGGGCTGATGGCGCCGTTGTCGGTCACGGTGGTCTGGATGCCGGCCGAGGCCACGAGACCCACGACCGTCGTCGGCCCGGTGTTGGTGACGCCCTCGCCGGCGAGCACCGAGTAGTCGAGAGCCGAGCCGAGGACCGGGTCGGGCGGGCCGGCGGCGCGGGCGGGGCCGGCCATCGAGACGGCGGCGACGGCGATGACGGCGGCGAGCCCGGCCGCGGCACCGGCCAGGGGGAGGTGGTGACGGACGAGGCGCGTAGGCGCAGGGACGTGCGAGGCGATCATGGTCGATCCTTCGGTAGCCGCAGCCGGAGCCGGGCATGTGGGTGAGGATCCTCGACGCAGGTCTCAGCCGACCGTTCCAATGATCTGAGGACGCTGATGCGCTTGGTGGACGCGTCTCACCCTGAGACGCCGGGCGGTGCGGCCGCGACCCTCCCAGGGCGGACGCACCTCGCGCAGCCAGATCGAGCTTCGGATCGGGGCTGCCGGGTACCGTCCCCGGCTGGGCGCCAGAGCACGCCAGCCCACCAGGGTTCTTCGAGAATAGCCCCGGAATCACGGGCCCGCAGGACTAAAGGCCCCCTACCCGTCAGTAGCCTGAGAAATAGTCCGTCTTCAGGCTCTTGGCGCGCTTGCGCAGACCCGACCGCACGGCGTTCACCATCGCCGGCGGCCCCGAGACGTACGCCCGCCGGCCACCCAGGTCGGGCACGGCCTCGGCGATGATCTGGTCGGACAGGTACGGCGCCTCGACGTGCGTCCAGCCCTCCGGCAGGTCTGTCGGGTGTCCGGGGCACACCAGGACGACGCGCACGCCCGCGAGCTCCTCGGCGAACGGCACCTCGTCCGCCGACGCCGCGCCGTACACGAGGACGGCGTCGCGCGAGCCCTCGTGGCGCAGCTGGCTGAGGAACGGCGTGATGCCGATGCCGCCCGCGACCAGCAGCAGCGGGGTCTGCGGATCGGCCGGCCACACGAAGTCGCCGCCGATGCCCGTGCCGCGGACCCTCGCGCCGGGCTCGAGCGACAGCAGCGCCTTCTTGAAGCTCGACGACTTCTGCTGCGGCACCCGCAGCGTCACCGCGACCCGTCCGGCCTCCGGCGGCGAGCTGATGCTGAAGGTGCGCCGTGCACCTCGGCTGTCCATGCCGGAGTGGGGCAGCGACAGCTCGAGATACTGGCCCGGGACGAAGGACACCGAGCGCCTCGACCGGAAGGTCAGCTCGTGCGTGTCGCCGGCCACCTGCCGACTGCCCTCCAGCTCGAGGTCGAGGCCGGAGCGGCGCGCGAAGGCGAAGGCCACGAGGTTGCCGATCAGCAGGGCCAGCTCGGGCGAGATCGCGAGGACGCCCAGGTCCGGCGGCGAGTCCGTGACCAGGAAGATCCAGGTCGGGTAGGCGAACACGACGGCCGTGACGGCGGCGACGGCCAGCTGCTGGCGGCGGCGCGGCGGCAGCGTCAGCGGCTCGCTCAGCATGAATCCCGCGACGAAGACGATGGGATAGGAGTAGGCGGCCAGCTTGAGGACGTCGACGAACGACTGGTCGGGGGCGGCCAGGTCGAGCAGGCGCACCATGATCAGCACGGTCGCGACGACCACGAACACGAGACCGATGTCGAGCCGCCGGGTGCGCCACAGCACCAGGAGCGCGCCGACCACCACGAACGGGAAGAGCTTCTCGGTGGCCGCGGTCTGCCAGATCGCGTTGATGCGGTCCTCGCGGCCGACGAGCTCCTGCGCGAGCAGCACCAGGAAGGCCCCGGCCGCCGCGGGGTTGAAGACGTGCCGCCCACGCCAGGCCAGGACGTACTTGGACGCCTGCGCGAGCACGGCCGCGATCGCGAGCCAGACGAGGTCGGCGGTGCCGACCGGCACGATCGGGACGAACAGGAAGAACAGGAGCAGGGCCGTGATGATCGCCGACTCCGCGTGCGGCCGCACGCGGAAGGCCAGGCCCAGCAGACGGCTGCTGGCGTACGACGCGACGAGCAGCACCGCCAGCGACAGCAGGTTGTCGCCGGTGGAGAGGCCCTCGATCACGCCGGTGGCCGTGAAGACCGCGTAGACCACCACGAGCAGGGTCAGCACGATCGTGACCAGGCGGTACATCGTGACCCGACCGAGCTGACGGTCGAGGACGTCGCGGACGGGGGCGACAGGGTTCATGTGAAGATCTCTCCGGGAAAGTCGGGCGACCACTGGACGCGGCCGTCGGCGTGCATGCGGACGAACTGGTGCTCGAACCGCTCCATCAAGAGGGCGGGGTCGCCGAAGAAGTGGGCCGTGGCGAGGCCGTCGGCGAGCATGCAGGAGTCGGCCACGACCCAGGTGGCCACGACGTCGTCGGTCGGACGTCCGGTGCGGGCGTCGACGACGTGGTGCAGCCCGTCGCCCCACGAGCGCCGGTTGGTGGCCGAGGCGCACAGCGCGTCGCCCGGGGCGATCTCGGCGATGCCGATCGCGCGGCTCGCGTCGAGCGGGTGCTCGAGCGCGATGCGCAACGGCGCGACGCCGCTGTGCAGCAGGTCGCCGCTGGCGTCGATCGTGAACTGGTGGGTCTGACGGTCGACGATGCGCGAGACCTCGTCGACCAGCAGGCCCTTGCCCGCCGCGCCGACGTCGATCAGGACGGGCTCGGACGTGCGGAGGCTCCCGGCGACCAGCTCGAGCGTCGACCACGGGGGGACGTCGGCCGGGGCGTCAGCGGCGACGAGCGAGTAGGCGGCGTCGTAGCCCAGGTCGGACAGCGTGCGTCCGACCAACGGGTTGACGGCCCCGTCGGTGGCGTCGGCCAGGGCGGCGTAGAGGCCGAGGAGGCGGTCGGCCTCTGCGGGCATCGCCCACGGCCCGTCCTCGCTCGCGATCTGGCTGACCAGCGAGTCGGGACGGAAGCGCGACCAGACCTGGTCGAACGCGTCGATGCGGTCGAGCACGGCCGCCCGGACGTCCGAGGCGAGCGGCTCCGGCGTGTCGATCTGCCACGCGGTGCCGATCGCCTCGAACCCCCAGGCGTGCACGTCAGGCGCCCGCTTCGGCCTTGATCTGGTCGATCGCGTCGTTGAAGCCCTTCGAGGTCAGCGACGAGCCCGCGACCTTGGAGACGTCGAGGTCGTCGAGGCTCTTGCCGACGACCTGGTCGGCGATGCCGCCGGCGAACTGGGTCTGGTACTGCTTCGACGTGCCGTTGGTCGCCTCGGGGGTGACGTCGACCTTCGAGATCGTGCCGTCCGAGATGGTGAGCGCGACCTTGACGGTCGACTCGCCGCCCGGGTTGCTGTAGCTGCCCTCGGCGCTGTAGTCGCCGTCGGCGTAGCCGGCCTCCTCGGCACCGACGCCGGCGTCGGGGGTCGCGGGATCGGCGGACGGTGCGTCCGAGGTGGGCGCGGCGGAGGTGGCGGCAGGCGTGGTGGATCCGCCGTCCGACCCCTCGCTGGAGCCACAGGCGGCGGTGATGAGCATGACGGACACGGCGGCGGCCGCCGAGAGCATCTTCTTGTGGGCAGGCAGGTTCATCGGTCGGGCTCCTGAGCTCGGCGAGATGGATGAAGGTTCAACACGACCAACGGACGGCGGTCGGGCTAGGTTCCCCGGGCCGGTCGTTCACAGGCTGCGCACAGGTCACAGGTCGGCGAGCGCACGCGTGGCGGCGTGGAAGCCGCCCATGCCGTGCACGCCCCCGCCGGGCGGCGTGGACGCCGAGCAGAGATAGAGGCCCTTGGCCCCCAGCGAGTAGGGGTTCGGCGACATCCGCGGCCGCATCACCAGCTGCCAGGGGTCGTTGGAGCCGCCGGCGATGTCGCCGCCGACGTAGTTGGCGTTGTGCGCCTCGAGCTGTGCGGGGCCGGAGACCGTCCGGGCCACGATGCGGTCGCGGAAGCCAGGGGCGAACCGCTCGATCTGCGCGATGATCGCCTCGGTCGCGTCCCCGCCGAAGCCCGTGGGCACGTGCGCGTACGACCAGACCGGGTGGACGTCGCCGGCCGAGCGCTGCGGATCGGCCAGGTACTGCTGGCACACCAGCACGAACGGACGAGTCGGCATGCGACCGGCGTGCACCTCGTTCTCGGCCGCGTTGACCTGCTCGAACGTGCCGCCGACGTGGACCGTGCCGGCCTTGCGCGCCCACTCGTTCTGCCAGGGCACTCCACCCTCGACCGCGAAGTCGACCTTGAAGATCGCCGGACCCGTGCGCCAGCGCGACAGCGGCCGCCGCACGCGCGCGGGGATGCGGTCGCCGGCCACCTCGAGCGCCGTGGCGGGCGTGGTGTCGAAGACGACGATGTCGGCCTGCGGCATCTCGGTGACCCGGTGGCCGGTCTCGATGCGACCGCCGTGCTCGACCAGGTCGGCGGCGAGGGCCGCGGCGATGGCCTGCGACCCGCCCTTGGCGACGGGCCACCCGTAGGCGTGGCCCGTCATGCCGAACATCAGCCCCAGCCCGCCCGTGGTGGGCCGCTGGAGCGGCTGGATCGCGTGGGCGGCCATGCCGGCGAACAGGGCCCGGGCCTCGTCGGTCGTCCACCGGCGGGCGATCACCGAGGCGGGGAGCAGTGCGCGCAGGCCGAAGCCGGCGAGGAGGAGCGGGTGGCGGGGCACGTGGATGATCGGGCCGAAGATCTCGCCGATCAGCTCGTCGGCGTGGCGGGCGAGCGGACCGAACAGACGTCGCCACGCGGGCCCGTCGTCGCCCAGCGCCTCGACCGTGCGGTCGAGGTCGCGGAACAGCACTCCCGCGCGGCCGCCGTCGAGGGGGTGGGCGGCGTCGACCTCGGGCCACAGCCACTCGAGTCCGTGGCGCTCGAGGCCCAGCGACCGGAAGAACGGGGACGCGACGCCGGTCGGGTGCGCCGCCGAGCAGATGTCGTGCAGCACCCCGGGCACGGTGAGCTCGGCCGAGCGGGTGCCGCCCCCGATCTCGTCCTCGGCCTCGAGCACCGTGACGTCGACGCCCGCGCGAGCCAGCACGACAGCGGCGGAGAGCCCGTTTGGCCCGGAGCCCACCACGACGGCAGAGGTCATGCCCTCAACCTAGTCCGCAGCCGTCACCCCGCTCGTCGAGTGACCCACGTCACCTGTACCGCGTTCGGATGCTGGACGGGGGTCGGTTGACGGTTCAGCGCCTGTGGCGCGGTGCTTTAGGCTTGCCTAAGAGCGTGGCTCCCTCCCAGGGAGCGCCCTTCTCCAGGAGCATTCACATGAGCAGGCAGTTGCGAGTCGCCGTGATCGGCGCGGGTCCGGCGGGCATCTACGCCGCCGACATCCTCACCAAGTCAGAGCTCGGCGACGACGTCACCGGCGTCACGATCGACATCCTCGACCGCGACCCCACGCCGTTCGGTCTCATCCGCTACGGCGTCGCACCCGACCACCCGCGCATCAAGGAGATCGTCAAGGCGCTCAAGCGCGTCCTGTCCAACGACGACATCCGCTTCTTCGGCAACGTCAACTACGGCGCCGACCTCAAGCTCGACCACCTGCAGCAGTTCTACGACGCCGTGATCTTCGCGACGGGCGCTCGCGCCGACCGCGACCTCGACATCCCCGGCATCGACCTGAAGGGCTCGTTCGGCGCCGCCGACTTCGTCTACTGGTACGACGGCCACCCCGACGCCCCGCGCGACTGGGACTTCCAGCCCCACGCCGAGTCGGTCGCGGTCCTGGGTGTCGGCAACGTCGGCCTCGACGTCGCCCGCATGCTCGCCAAGACCGCCGACGAGCAGCTCGTCACCGAGATCCCGCAGAACGTCTACGACGGGCTCAAGGCCAATGCCGCCAAGGACGTCCACGTGTTCGCGCGTCGCGGCCCCGCCCAGGTCAAGTTCACGCCGATGGAGCTGCGCGAGCTGTCGCACTCCCCCAACGTCGACGTCATCGTCCACCCCGAGGGCTTCGAGCTCGACGAGGGGTCGATGGACTCGATCCGCGCCTCCAAGAGCGTCAAGCTGGTCGTCGACGTGCTGCAGAACTACCTGGCCAAGGAGCCCACGGGCGCCGACCACCGCATCCACATCCACTTCTGCCAGAGCCCCGTCGAGGTGCTCGGCGAGGACGGGCAGGTCGTTGGCCTGCGCACCGAGGTGACCGAGCTCGACGGCACGGGCAACGTCCGCGGCACCGGCGAGTTCGTCGACTGGCCCGTGCAAGCGGTCTACCGCGCCGTCGGCTACCGGTCCGACAACCTGGCGGGCATCCCGTTCGACAACAACTCGGCGACGGTCCCCAACGACGGCGGCCGCGTCATGGACATCGACGGCCAGCCGCTGCCCGGCGCGTACGTCACCGGCTGGATCAAGCGCGGGCCCGTGGGCCTCATCGGGCACACCAAGTCCGACGCCGCCGAGACCGTCCGCCTGCTGCTCGAGGACGTCGACCGTCTCGCGACCCCGCCCAACCCGGCCCGCGAGGACGTCGACGCCTACCTCGAGGGACGCGGCATCGAGTTCACCACGTGGGAGGGCTGGGAGAAGCTCGACCAGCACGAGATCGACCTCGGCGAGTCCGCGGGCCGCACCCGCATCAAGGTCGTCCCCCGCGACGAGATGGTCCGCATCTCGCGTAGCTGACGCAACGGACGCACGAATCGGGGTTCGTCGGTCCACAGGGCCGCGTGGCGGTTGCGCTGTCCACAGGGTCGGGCACGGACGTCGCGAGCATCCGTGCGGACGACGCGGGCTCACCGGGTGTCCGCCCTCCTCGCCACCACCGAAGCCCCTTCGTCGCCGCGCAGCACGGCGTCATGACCCGAGCGCAGGCGCTGACGCTCATGACCCGGCACCAGCTCTACCGCCTGGTGTCGTCCGGCCGGTGGGCACGCCCGGCGCGAGGCGTGTTCGTCAGCCACACCGGCCCACGACGGCTTCGTGACGACCAGGCCGTCGCGGCCGGTCATGGTGGCACCGATGAGCGCCACCCCCGTCGCGTACGACGACCTCGACCTCCACTGGTCGGTCTACCTCGATGAGCGCGACGTCCACCCACTGCGCACACCACCGCGAACCCGTCCCGCGCGCAGCGTCATCGACGTCGCGTCGTGGGAGCACCGCGACAAGCGCGCTCGCGAGATCGTCCTGTCGGCCGCCCAGAAACGGGTGGTCGCGCCGCGCACCCTCCGCGAGGCGGTCGCCCGTCGTGGCATGTGCCGGCACCGCGCGTTGATCGTCGAGTCGTACCTCGATGCCGCCGGCGGCATCCAGTCGCTGCCCGAGCGCTCGTTCGACGAGATCCGACGCGAGGTCGGCCTGCCGCCACCCGAGCGCCAGGCCGTCGTGCGGCGGCCGGACGGACGCTACTACCTCGACGTCTGGTGGGCGGCGTTCAACCTGGCCGTCGAGGTGCACGGCATCCCGCACATGCAGGTCGAGCAGTGGGACGGCGACCTGCTCAGGCTCAACGAGGTCGTCATCGATGGCCGGCGGACGTTGGTGTTCAGCTCGTACGCCATCCGGCGCCAGCGTCCCGTCGTGGTCGACCAGCTGCGCCGCTCGACGTCCTGACGCCCCCAGGGGGGCGGGTCAGTCGGGATCGCGGCCCTGCAGGTTGCACATCAGGTCGTGCATCGCCTCGTCGCCGGGCGCAGCCAGGGGCAGGGGCCGCTGACCGGGACGCGCCCGCAGCCCCTCGACGAGCAGGGCGAGGTAGCGCCGCCAGAGATCGGGCTGGGCGGCGGTGGTCATCGAGCTGATGACCATGAGGTTCACGCCGAGGTCGGTCGGGCCGATGTCGGACCGCAGCGAGCCGTCGGCCTGCGCGCGATCGATGATGCCTCGGATGATCGGCTCGAGCCGCTCGCGGCCGATGACCTTGTGGACCTCGCCGGAGACCGTGCGCGCCATCACCTCCTTGAGGCCCTTGTCGGCGACCTGCCGCTCGAGCGCCCGCTCGAGGAACCACACGAGCCCGTCCCACGCATCGGCACGCTCGGCAGCACGCTCGGCGATCTCGACCATCTCGGCGACGCGCGACTCGAACAGCGCCTGGATGAGCTCGGCGCGGCGGGGGAAGCGCCGGTAGACCGTCCCCACACCGATGCCCGCGCGTCGTGCGATCTCGTCGTAGCCGGCCTCGAGGCCCTGCTCGGCGAACACCTCGGCCGCCGTCTCGAGGATCAGCTCGCGGTTGCGAGCGGCGTCGGCGCGCAGAGGACGCTCGCCCTCGATCGCGTCCGCTTCGGCTGTCATGGGGCCCACGGTACAGGAACGGAGAAGAGTTTCCGGTTAGTGCGGGAGATCACATGCGATCCGGAAGAGCGCCTCCGCTTAAGGGTCTAGAGTGAAACGGAACTTTCTTTCCACTTTCAGATCTTGAGGTCCCCATGGCACAGACGACGACCATGGACGGGGTGCGCGAACCGTCCGCCCCCGGCCCGGCGGACAACCCGCACCACGCCACGCGCTGGCTCATCCTCGGCGTCATCGCCCTGGCGCAGCTGATCGTGGTCCTCGACGCGACGATCGTGAACATCGCGCTGCCGACGGCCCAGGAGGCCCTCGGCTTCTCCAACGACAACCGCCAGTGGATCGTCACCGGCTACGCCCTCGCGTTCGGCTCCCTCTTGCTGGTGGGCGGACGCCTCAGCGACCTCGTCGGACGCCGCTCGATGTTCGTGACGGGCCTGATCGGCTTCGCCGCGGCGTCCGCGGTCGGCGGTGCCGCACAGAACTTCGAGGTGCTGGTCGGCGCCCGCGTCGCTCAGGGCGTCTTCGGCGCCCTGCTCGCCCCCGCCGCCCTCTCGCTGCTCACCGTGACGTTCACCGACGCCGCCGAGCGCGCCAAGGCGTTCGCGATCTTCGGTGCGATCTCCGGCGCTGGCGGCGCCATCGGCCTGATTCTCGGCGGAGCGCTCACCGAGTACCTCTCGTGGCGCTGGTGCCTGTACGTCAACGTCCCCCTCGCGATCATCGCGGTGATCGGCGCCGCGCTGCTGCTGAAGAAGCAGCACCGCCCGGACGACGTCAAGGGCATCGACGTGCCGGGCAGCCTCGTCGTCGTCGCCGGCCTGGTGTCGTTCGTCTACGGGCTGGCCAGCGCCGAGTCGGACGGCTGGGGCGCCGCCACGACCCTGGTCTGCATCGGCGCCGGACTGGCGCTGCTCGCGGTCTTCGCCGTCATCGAGAGCCGGGTGAGCGATCCCCTGCTGCCGCTGCACATCGTGTGGGACCGCACCCGCGGCGCCTCGTTCCTCGTCGTCGCCTTCGTCGGCATCGGCCTGTTCGCGGTGTTCCTGTTCCTCACGTACTACGTGTCGCTGACGCTCGGCTACTCCCCGCTCAAGACGGGCTTCTCGTTCGTCCCGATGATCCTCGGCATCATGGCCACGGCCACCGGCTCGGCCGGACTCGTCGCGCGCATCGGACCGAAGATCCCGGTGTTCGTCGGCATGATGCTCGCCGCGATCGGCATGGTGCTGTTCGCCCAGCTCGAGGTCGACAGCACCTACGCGCTGCACATCCTGCCCGGCCTGATCATCACGGGCCTCGGCATCGGCCTGTCGATCGCGCCGGCGTTCAGCGCCGCCACCTCGGGCGTCGACGCCGAGCACGCGGGCGTCGCCTCGGCCTCGGTCAACACGTTTCAGCAGATCGGCGGATCGATCGGCACCGCGGTACTGAGCGCCTTCGCGGCGTCGGCGACCAGCGACTACCTGAGTGGCCTCGGCCGCGCCCCCTCGAAGGCCGACCAGGCCCTCGCCGCCGTCGACGGCTACACGACGGTCTTCTGGTGGGCCGCCGGCGTCTTCGTCGTCGGCGCCGTCATCTGCGGGGCCCTGTTCCGTCCCGGCCCCGTCGCCGTCAACCCGGACGCACCCGTCCTCGCGCACTGAGACGAGAACCTGACCGTGTCCATCCACAGCGGGCAGCTGCAGCGCCGGGCCGGCGCGACGACGACCTCGTCGCGCTGGTCCGGCGTCGTGGCGCCCGGACTGCGCGAGATCATCCTGCTGGCTGCACTCTGGACGACCTACGCCATCAGCCGCGTCGTGGCCAGCGACGACCTCGCGGCAGCGCGCGCTCGCGCCGCCGACCTGCTGCACCTCGAGAGCCTGCTGCACCTCGACGTCGAGTCGTGGCTCAACCACGCGGTGACGCCGATCTCGCAGATCGCCGTGCCCATGTCGTTCTGGTACGCGTCGCTGCACTACCTCGTGACCCCGGCGGTGCTGGTCTTCCTGTTCGTCCGCCACCGCGGCGAGTACGTCCGCGCGCGCAACGCGATCGTGATCGGCTCGGCGATCGGCCTGGTCTGCTACGTCCTGTGGCCCACGGCACCGCCTCGCCTGATGCCCGGCGGCGCCTATCTCGACACGCTCGTCAGTACGTCGGACGTGGGCTGGTGGAGCGGCCAGACCTCGCTGCCCAACGGACTGGGCCAGATGGCCAACGAGCTGGCCGCGATGCCGTCGCTGCACGTCGGCTGGACGGTGTGGGTCGCGTGGGCCCTGTGGCGTCACGTCGGCGTCGTGGGCAGGACGCTCAGCGTGCTCTACGCGCTCGGCACCGCGATCGTCGTCGTGGCCACCGGCAACCACTGGGTGCTGGACGCCGTGGCGGGCGCCGTCGTGATCGCCGTCGGCATCGTGGTCTCCGGGCGGATCGCCGCCCGAGCACGGCCGTCCTCGTGACACGCCTGCTGCTCGCCTTCGCCTTCGCCCTGGCCGAGTCGGGCCTCGGTCTGGGCGCCGTCGTGCCCGGCGAGGTCGCGATCTCGGGGCTGGCGGCGAGCGTCGACGGCCTGCTGCCGACCCTCTCCCTGGGCCTGGCCGTGATGCTCGGCGCCGTCGCCGGCGACCACCTCGGACTGACCATCGGCCGTCTCGGCGGCGGACGACTGCGCGAGTCGCGACTCATCGCCCGTGCCGGCGTCGACCGGTGGGACCGCGCCGCCGACCTCGTGCAGCGCCACGGCTTCTGGGCCGTGCTGGCGAGCCGGATGCTGCCGTTCGTCCGCACCGTGATGCCGGTCGTGGCGGGTGCGGCGGGCCTGCGCTACCGCTCGTTCCTCGCCGCGTCCGTCATCGGCGGCGCGGCCTGGGCGTCGCTGTGGGTCGGGGCGGGCGCAGGCATCGGGGCCAGCGGCATCCTCGGTCACCCCTGGGTGCTGGCTGGTGTCGCCGCAGCCTTCGCCGCCGCTGCAGCGACGCGAGCGGTCGTGAAGCGGTTCCGCCGTCAGGAGCTGCGCAGGGCGCGCTGCACCGCCGCGGCGACCTGATCGGGAGCCGCGCCCGTCCGCACCACCACGACGGTCGTCTCGCCCCCGGCCTGGGTGACGGGCTCGAGCACGACCGACATCGCGTGGCCGAAGGCGTCCTCGGGATCGTCGACCTCGCCGCGCAACCAGCGACGCAGCACGTGATTGTGGGCCGTCACGATCGCCGACGCCAGCAGCTCGGCGCGCAGCACCGCATCGGGGTCGTCGGCCGTCCAACCGGACAGGGCCCGCGCGAACAGGCTCTGGTACTGGCGGATGCTGGCGATCTCGCGCGTCTTGAGCACCGGAACCGACGAGATCAGCCGGTAGCGGATGCGGGCCCGGTCGCCCTCGCCGACGTAGTAGCGCAGCACCAGGCGCGCAGCCTCGGTGACGGCCGAGTCGCGCGAGTCGGCGTCGCCCGCGTCGAGCCGCGCGGCGATGCGCGCCAGCAGCTCGTCGTGCTCGGGGAAGATCACGGCTTCCTTGGACCCGAAGTGCCGGAAGAAGGTCGTGCGACCGACGCCGGCGGCCCGCGCGATGTCGTCGACCGTCGTCTCGTCGAAGCCGCGCACGTCGAACAGGTCGAACGCCGCGGCCACGAGCCGGTCGCGCGCGGACGCCGGGACGGTGGACATGCGCCGAGGCTACTTGTTGGTATCGAGTCTGGCGAGTACGGTACTGAGTACCAATCCTTTTTACGTCCAAGTAATCAGTGACGCCCAGGCAATCGCGGCGTCGGCACGGAGGCATCACATGAGCGGCATCCAGCAGGTCGGAGTCATCGGCGGAGGGCTGATGGGCTCGGGCATCATCGAGGTCGCGGCCCGCGCCGGCCTCGACGTCATCGGCATCGAGGTCAACGACGACGCCGCGAAGGCCGCCGCCCAGCGGGTCGAGGCGTCGCTGCGCAAGGCCGAGTCCCGCGGCAAGATCGAGTCGGCCGAGGTCGACGCCGTGCTCGGTCGGGTCCGGTTCGAGACCGACCTGCAGACGCTCGCCGACCGCGATCTCGTCGTCGAGGCCGCCAGCGAGGACGAGCAGATCAAGCTCGAGCTGTTCCGCACCCTCGGCCAGGTGCTCGACAAGGACGACGCGATCCTGGCGTCCAACACCTCGTCGATCCCCATCGTCAAGCTCGGGGCCGTCTCCGGCCGCGCCGGGCACGTCATGGGCGTGCACTTCTTCAACCCCGCCCCCGTCATGCAGCTCGTCGAGCTGATCCCGTCGCTGACCACGTCGGAGCAGACGCTCGACCGCATGCGCGGCTGGGTCACCGAGACGCTCGGCAAGAAGCCCATCGACGCCACCGACCGCGCCGGCTTCGTCGTCAACAGCCTGCTCGTGCCGTACCTGCTCAGCGCGATCCGCATGTACGAGGCCGGCTACGCCTCGGCCGCCGACATCGACCGCGGCATGGTGCTGGGCTGCGGCCACCCCATGGGGCCGCTGGCACTCTCCGACCTCATCGGGCTCGACACCATCAAGGCCATCGGCACGTCGATGTACGACGAGTTCAAGGAGCCCCTCTACTCGCCCCCGCCGCTGCTCGACCGCATGGTCGACGCCGGCCTGCTGGGCAAGAAGTCCGGCCAGGGCTTCTACGGATACGAAGGCTGATCACCCATGACGAACGGAACGACGATGACTGAAGCTGCCGACATGTTCGTGCTCTCCGAGGAGCACCAGGCCATCCGCGAGGCCGTCCGGGCCGTCGCCGAGAACAAGATCGCGCCCTTCGCCGCCGAGGTCGACGCGCAGGCCCGGTTCCCGCAGGAGGCCGCCGACGCGCTGCTGGCGTCGGACTTCCACGCCCCGCACGTGCCCGAGCAGTACGGCGGAGCCGGTGCCGACGCGCTCGCGACCGTGCTGGTCATCGAGGAGGTCGCCCGCGTCGACGTCTCCGCGTCGCTGATCCCGGCCGTCAACAAGCTCGGCTCGCTGCCCGTGCAGATCGGCGGCAACGAGGAGATCAAGGCCAAGTACCTCGGCAAGCTCGCCCGCGGCGAGGGGGGCTTCTCGTACTGCCTGTCCGAGCCCGACGCCGGCTCCGACGCCGCCAACCAGAAGACCCGCGCCGTCCGCGACGGCGACGACTGGGTGCTCAACGGCGTCAAGCGCTGGATCACCAACGCCGGCGTGTCCGAGTACTACACGGTGCTCGCGCAGACCGACCCCGAGAAGCGCTCCAAGGGCATCACCGCCTTCGTCGTCGAGAAGTCCGACGAGGGCGTGTCGTTCGGCGCCCCCGAGAAGAAGCTCGGCATCAAGGGCTCGCCGACCCGCGAGGTCTACCTCGACAACGTCCGCATCCCTGGCGACCGCATCATCGGCGAGGTCGGCGAGGGCTTCTCGATCGCGATGAAGACGCTCGACCACACGCGCGTCACGATCGCCGCGCAGGCCGTCGGCGTCGCGCAGGGCGCGCTCGACTACGCCCTGGGCTACATCCAGGAGCGCAAGCAGTTCGGCCACCCGATCAGCGACTTCCAGGGCCTGCAGTTCATGGTCGCCGACATGGGCATGAAGATCGAGGCCGCCCGCCAGCTGACCTACGCGGCCGCCGGACGCTCCGAGCGCGGCGACAAGGACCTCACGTTCTTCGGCGCCGCCGCCAAGGCGTTCGCGTCCGACACCGCGATGCAGGTGACGACCGACGCCGTCCAGCTGCTCGGCGGCTACGGCTTCACGTCCGACTACCCGCTCGAGCGGATGATGCGCGACGCCAAGATCACGCAGATCTACGAGGGCACCAACCAGGTGCAGCGGGTCGTGATGGCACGGCAGCTGCTGGCCGGCATCCAGTCGACGCTGTAGCGACGCCCTAGGACCGCAGCAGGTCGTCGAAGGCCTTCACCAAGGGCTCCAGTGCCAGTCTCAGGTCGTCGACGTCCACCTCTGCGAGCGACGATGAGCTCCAGTCGCGCAACACGACGACGTAGACGGCCTGCACGGCCCCGCCGATGGCCGCGGCCAGGGCGCGGGTCGAGGCCGCAGCTCCTCGGTCCTCGACGTAGGCCGCGATCGTCGCCGCCCAGGCCTGCCAGTGGGCGGCGGCCTCGCCCGTGAGGGCGGGGTCGCGGTCCAGCAGGACGAATCGGGCCAACCACGAGTCCGACGCGTCACGCGCCTCCACGGTCGACTCCACGACGGCGGCCTGCACGGTCCTCATGATGGTCGCTGCACCAGGGACCTCCAGTCCGTTGCGCAGCCGCTCGATGGCTCGTTCGAACTCCGCCCACACCACCCCGGACTTGGAACCGAAGTAGCGGAAGAAGGTCGTGCGACCCACGCCGGCGGCGTCGCTGATCGCCTCGACGGTCGCGGCCTCGTAGCCGTCTCGAAGCATGAGCCCGAGAGCGACCGCCTCGACCGCTGCCGGCGACGACCGCGGCGGACGACCACGGCGGCGAGGGGCGGTCGTCATGACGCGAGCGTAGGCCACCATCATTTCGGTACGGCGTACCATAAAGGCGGAGGGCACTCCTGCCCTCATCGAGAGCGCAAGGAGACCTTCCGCATGCACGCATGGCAGTTCACCGACCTCGGAGCACCTCTGACACTGACCGAGACGCCCACCCCGGTCCCGGCCGGTGACGAGGTGCGCATCAGCGTGCGCGCCGCCGGGCTGTGCCACAGCGACGTGGGATTCCTCGACGGCACCCTGACTCCCCTGCTGCCGTTCCGTCCCATCACGCTCGGTCACGAGATCGCGGGCGTCGTGTCGGCTGCAGGAGCGGACGTCACCGACTTCGAGGTCGGCCAGAAGGTCGTGGTCCCCGCAGCGATCGAGGGTCCCGGCACCTCGAAGAACGGCGGCTTCGCCGACGAGGTCGTGGTCCTCGAGCGCCTGGTCGTCGCCATGCCCGACGGCGTCCCCTTCGACCAGGCCGCTGCGGCGACCGACGCGGGCCTGACGTCCTACCACGCCGTCGCCGTCCAGGGACAGGTCACGAGCGGCACTCGCGTCGGCATCGTGGGCTTCGGCGGGCTCGGCTCGCTCGGCGCACAGGCCGCCCTCGCGCTCGGGGCCTCGGTGGTGGTCGCCGAGCGGAACGAGCACGCACGCGAATTCGCCCGCGACCTCGGGGTCGACCGCGTCGTCGCCGATGTGGACGAGCTGGCTGGCTCAGACCTCGACGTCGTCCTCGATTTCGCCGGCTTCGGCGCGACGATCGACGGCGCGATGCGTGCTCTGCGGCGCGGCGGTCGCCTCGTGCTCGTCGGTCTCGGGGAGGCTCGTGGCGAGATCGACCTGCAGGCGTTGACGCTCAACGAGATCGAGGTCGTCGGGTCGCAGGCCGGGACGAAGGAGGACTGCGCCGCCGTGCTCGACCTCGTCCGCGACGCGAAGCTGTCGTCGCGGATCACCACGATCGGCTTCGACGAGATCGGCGAGGGCATCGGACGGCTCGAGCGGGGCGAGGTCGTCGGACGCCTCGTCGCCACGTTCGGCTGAGTCGGCCGCGAGGCGGTCAGTCGCCGACGCGCACCAAGGTCTTGCCGGTGGTGCGGCCGGCCATCAGGTCGGCCAGCGCCCGCGGCGCCTGGTCGAGACCGTCGTAGACGGTCTCCTTCACTGTCACGGAGCCGTCCTGGATCCACGCTCGGACACGCCGCTGCATCTCGTCGAGCAGGTCGACGTAGGAGCTGCCGCGGTAGCCGCGCATCGTGAGGTTCTTGGACGTCGCCAGGAACAGGTTGCGCGGTCCGGCCGGCTCGCGCTCGTAGTCGCCGACCGATCCGCACAGCGCGATCCGTCCGAACGGACGCATCGCAGCGAGGGCGGCCTCGAGGTGGTCGCCACCGACGGCGTCGAAGTAGAGGTCGATGCCCTCGGGTGCCGCCTGGGCCAGTGACTCGCCCAACGGGCCGTCGTGCCGGTCGAAGGCAGCGTCGACGCCGATCTCGTCGAGCAGCCAGCGCACCTTCTCGTCAGTGCCGGCACTGGCGACGACGCGATGGCCGAGCTGACGCGCCATCTGGCACACCAGCACGCCCACCGCACCGGCGGCGGCCGAGACCCAGATGGTGCGCGGCTCGTCGTCGATCGCTCCGATCACGTGGAGCCCCGCGTAGGCCGTCAGGCCCATCGGACCCATCGGACCCAGGTACGTCTGGGGCGCGATGCCGTCGACGTCGAGCACCCGCAGCGACGCCAGGCCGTTCATCGCCACCTCGCCGGCGTCGACCACGGCGTGGGTGCGCCACCCGTACGAGTGCCAGACCGTCGCGCCGACCGGGAACCCCTCGGCGCGCGACTCCTCGATCACGCCGATCGTCACGATCCCGTCCATGGGCTGGTGGAGCGGGAAGGCCGGGAAGTACCCCTCCGGCGCATCGGCCCTCAGCCTCAGCCGCAGGCCGGGGTCCACCGACGTCCAGGTGGTGCGGACGAGCACCTGCCCGTCCGCGACCTCGGGCAGGTCGACGGGCACGAGCTCGAAGTCGTCCGCGCCCACCTGCCCGACCGGGTACCTCGACACCTGGAGGGCGTACGCCTCGTTGCTCATGATCACACCGTGAACCTTCCGCCGTTGCTCAGCAGCACGGCTCCGACGACGTTGGACGCGCCCGGCGACGCGAGGTAGAGGATGTTGTCCGCGATCTGCTCGGCCGAGGCGAAGCCGGACCCCAGCGACTCCCGCACCGCAGCGGGTGTCCGACCGGCCATGGGCGTGTCGACCGGTCCGGGCGCCACGACGTTGACCCGCACCCCGTGCGGCGCGAGCTCCTTGGCCGCGGCCTGCGCCAGGGCATGCACCCCCGCCTTCGAGGCCGCGTAGTGCGGGTACCCGACGAGGGTGTCGAACGCCGCGGACGACCCGGTGAGGACGATCGAGCCCGACCGCTGACCGACCATGACGCGGGCCGCCGCGCGCAGCACGTGAAAGGCGCCGTCGAGGTTGACCGACATGACCCGTCGCCACCGGACGTCGTCGAGCGTGGTCAGCACGTCGACGGGGCGTCCTGCCGCCGCTGCGGCACCGATGTCCTGCTTCGCGACAGGATCGTCGATGCCTGCCGTCACGACCACGACGTCGACCCGTTTGTGCTCGGCCACCACCCGGGCGAACATCTCGTCGACGTCTCCCGAGTCGGCGACGTCGACGCGCACCGCGGCATCCGTCAGGTCGGCGACCACCACGGTCGCACCCTCCGCAGCGAGCCGGCGGGACACGGCAGCCCCGATGCCGGAGCCACCCCCGATGACGAGAGCGACGGCGCCGGCGAATCGCTCGGGGACGACGTCGTCCATCAACCAAACCTCCGCTGCATTCAAAGTGAGTTCACTTCAATGTACAGTGACGAGGACGCGAAGGCCATGCTCACGCAGGAGGAACCATGCCCCGACTCGACGACACCATCGCCCTGGTCACCGGTGCCACCGGGGGGCTCGGCGAGGCGATCTGCCATCGCCTGGCGTCCGAGGGCGCCTCGATCATCGCGACCGACCAGGAGCTCGCTGCGTGCTCGACGCTCGTCGACTCGCTCGACGGAGCCGACCGCCACCTCGCTCTGGCGCTCGACGTCACGTCTGAAGACGCGTGGACCGACGTCGTGTCCGCCGTCCGCTCGCACTACGGACGCCTGGATGCCGTCGTCAACAACGCCGGCATCGGAAGCCTCGGCCACGTCACCGAGGAGAAGGTCGAGACCTGGGACCGCGTCGTGGCCGTCGACCAGACCGGCGTCTGGCTCGGCATGAAGCACGGTGGGGCCTTCGTCGAGGAGACCGGCGGCTCGATCGTCAACATCAGCTCGATCCTGGGCATCGGCGGCGGACTGGGCAACAGCGCCGCCTACGCCGCTGCCAAGGGCGCCGTCACCAACCTGACGAAGAACGCCGCCCTGCACTGGGCCGACCGAGGCGTGCGCGTCAACTCGGTGCACCCGGGCTTCATCGGCACCCGGCCGCTGCTCGAGCGCTTCGAGGGCACGGAACGTCATCGCGCGATGGTCGACAACACCCCGATGAGGCGCCTGGGCCGTCCCGAGGAGGTCGCCTCGGTGGTCGCGTTCCTCGTCAGCGACGAGTCGTCGTACATGACCGGCAGCGAGCTCCGGGTCGACGGAGGCTGGACGGCGCGCTGAGCCGGTCGCTCGTCACGGCACGAAGAGCGCGACGCCGTCCTGGTCGCTGACGGCCACCTCGCCGCGCGCTGCCATGACGTCGAGGTGCGCGATCGTCTCGCACACCGCGATCATCCGGTTGAACGGGTCGAGCGCGGAGAACGGCGTCTCGCGACGTGTCCACCTCAGCCCCGCGGCGACGTCGAGGGCAGGCGCGCCGCCCTCGCGGAGCAGCACCTCGTGCACCTGCCCGAACCTCACGTGGTGGTGACGCAGCAGGGCGGTGACCCGCTCGTGCACCGACGGGGTGACCAGGCCGTGCGCCGGCACCAGCTGCGCGTCGGGTCGCTCGAGCAGGAGCTCGAGGGACGTCAGGTACCTCGCGAGCGGCAGGTCCCACTCCCCCAGCTCGAAGCCGATCGACGGGGTGATGGTCGGCAGCACGTGGTCGCCGGAGAACAGCAGGCCGTTGTCGACGTCGTGGAACACCATGTGTCCCTTGGTGTGGCCGGGCGTCGGCACCGCCTCGAGGCGGCGGTCGCCCAGATCGATCACGCCCGGGTCGATCCACTCGTCCGGGTCGGCCCAGTCGTCGGCGTCGAACGGCAGCAGAGCGGTGGACGTCTCGATCTCGGCCGCGAGGTCGGCAGCCCCGGAGCGACGCAGCTCTCGCAAGGAGCTGATGGGCACCGCGGACGCGACCTCTCGCACGGCCGCGAGCCCCGGACGTTCACCTCGTCCGAGGCGCACCCGCGCCCCCACGGCCTCGCGCAGCCGGACCGCGAACGTGTAGTGGTCCTGGTGGATGTGGGTCACGAGGACGTCGCGGATCTCGTCGACCGAGCGTCCGATCGTGGCCAGGGCCGCGTCGAGCTCGCCCATCGCCGACGGCACCGCCCAGCCACCGTCGATCAGCACCAGACCGTCCGCCCCCTCGAGGACGTAGACGTTGACGGCCCGGAGGCCGTCGTTGGGCATGCTCAACGGGACGCGGTGCACGCCGCGAGCCACCGGGTAGCAGCCCGGATCACCCCACCAGGCGCCCCCCGTCGTCATGGACCGACCATGACCCGCTCGTCGCCGGTGACAGCGATCCGCCGGCCGCGCATCCTGCCGACGTGCTTGACCGCGGCGGCCCACTCGTCGCTGGCCAGGGCCGCGTCGAGCGCCTCCTTGTCGTCGAAGCTCAGGATCGAGACTCCGTCCCACCCGGCCGAGGCGTCCTCGAAGGCGCCGGTCACCTCCGTGTGGAGCCAGCGGCGCAGGCCGGGCAGCGGGTAGGTCATCTCGGCGTGCTCGCCGCGCCACCACTCGATGAACTGCTCGTGCGTCCAGTCGTCGGGCTTGGACGCCATCAGGATGAGGTTGTGCATGTCATCTCCTTGAACTGAATCAGGTTTGGCTGTGGTAGGTACACGACTGCGATGGGGATCGTCCCGCCGTGTCAGGCGCGGACGAGCCTCAGCAGGGCCTCGGTCGTGAACTCGCGGACGTCCTCGTTGCTCAACGCCCCGCCCTCGCGGTACCACCGCCACACGCTCAGGATCATCGCGAGCATCATGTGGCTGGTCTGGAAGGCGTCGCGGGCGGCGAAGTCGCCGGAGGCGATGCCCCGCTCGACCAGGTCGAGCCAGTTGTGCTCGACCTGGCGCACCAGCTCGCGAGCGTGCTGCCGCTCGGCCTCCTCGCGCTCGGACTGGCGCGGCGAGGCGAGCAGGTCCATGTGGCTCTGGAGGATCCGCGCCTGGAGCACCTCACGGGGCCCGACGTCGAGGGCGGCCTTGACCGCGGCGCGCAGCTCGTCCGTGGGTGTCGCCTGGCCCTCGACGGCGGCGGCGAACGCCGTGGCGGAGCGCTCGAGCTCGGAGCTCATGATCGTGAGCAGGCAGTGCACCTTGGACTCGAAGTAGTGGTAGAGCGCCGTCTGCCCGATGCCGACCTTGTCGGCTACCGAGGCCCACTTGGTGTGCTCGAAGCCGTCGTCGCCGAAGCTCTCGATGGCGGCGCGCAGGATCAGGGCCCGCTTCGAGCGGGGTCCCTCGGTGGTGACCGTCTGCGTGCTCATCACTGCTCCTCCTCGGTCGGTACGACCGACTCTAATGGATCTGACCTCAGTTCAGGCCGAGGTGTCCTGGTGCGCCAGCCGGGACGCCAGCTGCGCTGCGGCGTCGCGCGACAGCTTGCCCACCCGGTTCTGCGGCAGGTCGTCGACCGCGAAGACGAGCTCGGGCCACTGGTGCTTGGGCACCCCGGTCTGGTCCAGGTGCGCCCGCACCGCGTCGAGGTCGACGGACGACTCCTTCGAGACGACCAGCGCGGCCGCCCGCTCGCCGAGCAGCGGATCGGGGACCGGGACCACGCACACCTGGACGACCCCGGGCACCGACGCGACCGCTGCCTCGACCTCGTTGATGTCGATGTTGCGGCCGCCGCGGATGATGATCTGCTTCTCGCGGCCCATGATGTTGATGGTGCCGTCGTCGTTGAGGCGAGCCAGGTCGCCCGTTGCGAAGTAGCCGTCGTCGGTGAGCTCCGGCGGCGTCGGTGTGCCGAGGCGGGCGTACCCCGTGAACAGCGACGGCCCCTTCACCTGGGCCTTGCCCACCTGGCCGACGGGCAGCCGCGCACCCGACTCGTCGACGACGCGCACGTCGATGCCGGGGAACGGTCGACCGTCGCGACCCACCCGGACCTCGGGAGGATCGCTCGGCAGCGGCGTCGTGTGCCCGAGGCACTCCGACATGCCGAAGACCCGCAAGAACCTCGTGCCGAGATACTCCTCGGCGCGCTGCAACGCCCCGGCGTCCATGGGCCCGCCGCCGACCGTCATCGCCACCATCGACGACAGACCGCCCTCGGCGTCGTCCACCATGGCGAACTGCAGGGCCATCGTGGGCACCAGCATCGTCCAGCGCACCTGCTCGGCACGGATCAGCTCGAGCGCGTCGGTGGGCTTCCAGCGGGGCAGGCACACCATGGTGCCGCCGAGCATCGCCGGCAGGTAGAGGCCGAAGCACAGCGCGGCCACCGACGAGAGCGGCACGAACGCACCGACCGGGTCGCCCTCGCGCAGCCCGACCGCGGCGATCGTGGCCTGTCCCGCGAAGCGCAGCGCCTGCTCGGACTGGACGACGCACTTGGGCCGCCCGGTGGAGCCGGACGTCATCGCGACCGCGACGCCGCCGTTCCAGCGCGCCATGCCCCGGGTGGGCCCCGGGACGGCGTGCATCGACCATCCGCGCAGCACCGAGAGGTCGGTGGAGAAGCCCTTGGACGCGACCGACCACGTGCCTGCCAGCTCGGGCGAGGCGATG
Source organism: Aeromicrobium endophyticum (assembly GCF_003586285.1). Classification (GTDB taxonomy): domain Bacteria; phylum Actinomycetota; class Actinomycetes; order Propionibacteriales; family Nocardioidaceae; genus Aeromicrobium; species Aeromicrobium endophyticum. Next base: position 688,026 of record NZ_QUBR01000001.1, read on the forward strand.
ACGACGTCGGGCCGGACGTCCTCGAGCGCCAGGTCGAGCTCGTGCTCGGTGGCGTGCCCGCTCATGACGGCGACGAAGCCACCGAGCCGTCCGACGGCCAAGGTCGTCACGAGGGTGCGCCAGCTGTTGTCGGCCTGCACCAGCACGGTGGGCTCGCCGTCGACCGCTGCACCGACGACGTCGGCCAGCTCGACGGCGGCCGCCCACACGTCGCCGGCGGTGTGGGACCCGTCGGCGTCGACGACGGCGACGTGATCGGGTCGCTCGACGGCACGGGCCGCGAACTCCTGGGCTAGTAGACGCATGGGAGCACCTTCCTGGGTCGGCCGAGTCTGGATCGCATGGGGTTCACGTCGCGCTCGGTCCGGGCACGACGACCGCACGTCCGGCGATCTCGCCAGCACGCAGACGGTCGTAGGCCGCCAGGACGTCGCTCAGGGCGAAGGTCTGGGTGTGCGCCGTCAGCCGTCCCGCGCGGGCGAGGTCGACGACTGCCTCGAGGTCCTCGCGTGGTCCCCAGAAGGGCGCCGAGACCGACCACCCCTGGGGCAGCCCGAGCGTCTTGCCGACGCTCAGCACCCCGCCGGCACCGCCGACGACGACCAGGTCGCCGCCGATCGCCACGAGCGCGATGGCAGCGTCCATCGTGGGCTGGGCGCCGACGAAGTCGAGCACCAGGTCGAAGCGGACGTCCCCGGCCGCGAGCTCGGCGAGGTCAGCCACGGTCCTCGACGCACCCAGGCGGGAGGCGAGATCGCGCGCCTCGGGCTTGGGGTCGACCACGACCGGCGACACTCCGTGGGCCGCCAGCAGCTGCACCGCGAAGTGACCCAGCCCGCCCGCGCCGACCACGAGCACCGGAGCACCGGCAGCCAGGCCGTCGAGGTGCGGGCGGATCGCGTGGAAGGCCGTCAGCGCCGCGTCCGTCAGAGGTGCGGCCTGCACGGGATCGATGCCGTCGGCCGGCACGAGGAAGCGCGTGGACGGCACCGCCATGAAGTCGGCCAGGCCGCCGTCACGTCCGAGGCCGTTGCCGATCGCGGCACCACGGTCGAGGCAGTAGTTGCCGCGGCCGTTCAGGCACCGCCGGCACCGTCCACAGCCCCACACGCCGTGGACGACGACCGGACGACCGATCCACGCCGCGTCGACCAGCTCGCCGACGGACTCGACCGTACCGGCGACCTCGTGCCCGAGCGTGAAGGGCGGCTCCATGGGCAGCTGCCCGGCGGACGCGTCCATGACGTGCAGGTCGGAGTGGCACATGCCGGCCGCGGTCACCCGCAGCAGCACGCCCTCGGCGCCGGGAACGGGCACCGGGACCTGCCGCAGCACGGGGGCCTGCCCCCACGCCTCGAGGCGCAGAGCCGTCATGGTGCCGGACGTCGTGGTCTCGGTCATCGCGCGGTCCAGCCCCCGTCGACCACCAGGGAGTGGCCCGTCACGTACGAGGAGGCGTCGGAGGCGAGGAACAGCAGCGCTCCGTCGACCTCACCCTCCTGGCCCCCACGGTTGAGCATCGTGTTGCGGCGCACCCAGGTCGCCGACCGCTCGTTGGTGAACAGGCCGTCGGTCATCTCGGTGTCGAACCAGCCGGGCACCACGGCGTTGACCCGCACACCGCGACGTCCCCACTGACCCGCCAGCTCGCGGGTGACGCCGATCAGCCCGGCCTTCGAGGCCGCGTAGCCCGCGCCGCCGATCGGCGAGGTGGACACCAGCCCGATCACCGACGAGACGTTGATGATCGAGGCCGGGTGGTCCTCCGGCAGCGACCGGACCACCTCGGTGGCCAGCGCGAGTCCGGCGACGAGGTTGAGCCGCAGCAGCGACTCCACGTCCTCCGGCGGCTCGGTCAGGGCGTCCGGCGCGCCGGGAGCACCGGCGTTGTTGACCAGCACGTCGATCGGCCCGGACTCCGAGGCCCTGGCGACCAGGGCCGCCCGGTCGTCGGCGCTCGTGACGTCGCAGCGCACCGCGACGACGCCCGGCACCTCGCTCGAGAGGCTCTCCAGCCGGTCGACACGCCTGGCGGCGGCGAACACCGTCGCTCCCGCCGCGGCCAGGGTGCGGGCGAATCCCTCCCCCAGGCCCGACGAGGCACCGGTGACGATCGCGGTGCGCCCGGTGAGGTCGAACATCTGCCGTGGATCCATCGCGCTTCTCCCTGTCGCCATCGGTCAGTAGACCGCCGTGCGGCCGCCGTCGACCGCGATGATCGACCCGGTCGTGTACCCGGCACGGTCACCGGCCAGGTGAACGACCATCCCGACGATCTCGTCGGGACGACCGAGCCTCTGTGCCGGCAGGCCGCGCGTGACGAGGCCGATGAAGTCATCGTCCCAGTCGGCGGCCATGGCGGTCGCGAAGGCGCCCGGCATGATGCAGTTGACGCGCACGTGAGGTGCGTACTCCTGCGCGAAGGCCTGCGTGAGCGCGTTGAGGCCGTTCTTGGCCGCGGCGTACATCGCCTCGGCCGGGCTGGGCCGGTGGGCGCCGATGCTGGAGATGTTGACGATCGAGCCGGTTCCGCGGTCGCGCATGTGGGCACCCGCGACGGCCATGAGCCGGAACGGGCCCTTCAGGTCGACGTCCATCGTCTTGTCGAACAGCGACTCGCCGACCTCGAGCAGCGAGGGGGCCAGGGGCGCGATGCCCGCGTTGTTGACCACGATGTCGAGCTGTCCCAGCTGCTCGACGACGTGCGACACGGCCGGCTCGATCGCGTCCCACTGGCCGACGTGCAGCGGCAGCGCGAGCGTCGGGACACCGAACTCGCCGGCGATCTCCGCGGCCACCGTCTCGCATGCCTCGGCCTTGCGGCTCGAGACCACGACGGAAGCACCGGCCTCGGCGAGGCCGCGGGCGATGGCGAGGCCGAGCCCACGGGTCGCGCCGGTGACCAGGGCGACCTTGCCGTCCAGCTCGCGTGTCATGCCTTCACCTCGTACTTCTTGAGCTCGATGCGCGCCATCGTCCGCAGGTGCACCTCGGTGGGGCCGTCCGCGATCTGGAGCGCACGGGTGATGGCGTAGAGCCGCGACAGCACGGTGTCGTCGCTGACGCCCTGCGCCCCGTGCGCCTGGACGGCGCGGTCGACCACCTGGTGCGCTGTCTCCATGGCAGCGATCTTGATCGCCGCGACGTCGGACCGTGCCGCGCGGTTGCCCTGGGTGTCCATCAGCCAGGCGGCGCGGAACGTCAGCAGGCGGATCTGGTCGATCTCCATGCGGCTGCGGGCGATCCACTCACGCACGACGCCGCGCTGGGCCAGCGGCTCGCCGAAGGCGATGCGGGTCGTGGCTCGGCGGCACAGCAGCTCGAGGGCACGCTCGGCGATGCCGATCGCGCGCATCGCGTAGTGCATGCGTCCCGGCCCGAGCCGTCCCTGAGCGATGGCGAAGCCGTCACCCTCCTCGCCGAGCATGTTCGACACGGGCACCCGGACGTCGGTGAACTGCACCTCGCCGTGCCCGAGCCGGTCGCGGTAGCCGAACATCGGCAGGTCGCGCAGCACCTCGATGCCGGGGGCGTCCGCCGGCACCAGGATCATGCTCTGCTGGCGGTACGTCGAGTCGGTGGGCGCTGAGCGACCCATGAAGATGATGAGCTTGCAGTCGGGGTCGAGGATGCCCGAGGTGTACCACTTGCGACCGTTCAGCACGTACTCGTCGCCGTCACGCCGGATGGTCGACGTGATGTTGGTGGCATCGGAGCTGGCGACGTCGGGCTCGGTCATCGCGAAGGCCGAGCGGATCTCGCAGGCGAGGAGCGGCTCGAGCCACCGCTCCTGCTGCTCGGGCGAGCCGAACATCGCGAGGATCTCCATGTTGCCGGTGTCGGGCGCCGAGCAGTTGATCGCCTCGTTGCCGATCATCGAGCGTCCGACGACCTCGGCGAGCGGCGCGTACTCGAGGTTGGTCAGCCCGGCGCCCCACGAGCCGTGCGCCATGAACAGGTTCCACAGACCCTTCTCACGAGCGATCGCCTGCAGGTCGCGCATGACCTGCGGCTGCTCGTGGGGGTTGTCGTTCGCGGCGATCTGCGCGTCGTACACGGCCTCGGCCGGGAAGACGTGCTCGTCCATGAACCGCTCGAGCTCGGCCTTGAGCTCGATCGTGCGGGGTGAGAGTGCGAAGTCCATCGTGTTCCTCCTGGCCCGGCTCAGCCGAGCCGTTCCTGTCCGCTGGTGATGAGTCGGACGATCGTGTCGGGGAGCTTCTCCTGGTCGGGGTCGTCGTGACGTCCCTCGCGATGGCGACGCAGGTTGTGGCCCATGATCGCGGCCATCTTGAAGCGGCCGAGGGCGTTGAACCAGTCCATGGCGGGCGGGGCCGCGCCGTCGGCGTAGACGGCGAGGAGGTCGGCCTCGGACGGCAGGCCGGGCACCTCACGGCCCACGCCCGGGAAGTTGGACCCGTCGGCGAACACCAGGAACCAGCCCAGCTCGACCCGTGGGTCGCCGATGCTCCAGATCTCCCAGTCGATCACGGCCACCGGCTCGAGGCCGGCGCAGATGATGTTGCCCAGGCGGTAGTCGCCGTGCACCAGCGTCGGCGCGAGCGAGCTGGGGATCGACGCCTCGAGGCGGGCCTGGAGCATCGCAGCCCCGGGCACGAGCTCGGCCGGGACGGCCCCCATGGTCCTGGCCCATCGAGCCAGCTCCTCGGCCGGCGAGAAGGTCGAGGCGCCGGACGGCAGCGAGTCGAGCGGGACGCGATGGAGGCGCGGCAGGATCTCGGCCGCCCGGACCATCCGGGCCGCGGCGACGTCGGGGGCGATCGCCGGGTCGTCGAGCGTGGGCTCGAGGGACTCGCCCGTCACGAAGTCGACCGCGAACCAGGCCGGCTCGGTCTCGTCGACGGCGACGACCGCCGGGACGGGCACGTCCGTGCCGGCGAGGGCGGCGAGGATGCGCGCCTGCTTGAGCATGTCGTGCCGGCCCACCGACCGCTGGCCGCGCGGCACGGCCTTGACGACGGCTTCGCGCCCGGGGGCGGTGCTGAGCCGGTAGGTCAGCCCGGAGTGTCCCCCCGGCAGGACGGCGAGGTCGCCGACGTCCGTCAGGCCCGCCTCGCGGCGCAGGTGGTCCGCGATGCGCAGGCCGAGCTCCTGCTCGTAGGGCACCGTCTCGTCGAGCTCCGTACTCATGCGCGCGGCTCCCTCGGCAGGCCGAGCACGCGCTCGGCGATGATGTTGTGCTGTATCTCGTCGGTTCCGCCGGCGATCCGGTAGCCCGGCGCTCCGAGCACGTGCTCTCCCCACGCCCAGGTGCCCCACCGGCCGGAGTCGGCGGTCAGCTCGGGTCCGAGCAGCGCGCGGGCCACCTCGGACGTGCGCGCCATCGTGTCGGTGGCGAGCAGCTTGCCCGCCGACGCCTCGGGCCCGGGGTCCTGCCCGGAGACGATCGCCGCGGCCACCCGCATCCCGGTGAGCCGCTGCACGTAGCTGCGGGTCACCAGGTCGGCGACCTGGTCGCGCTCCACGGCATCGAGCTCGCGACCCAGGTTGCGGGCCAGCTCGACGGCCTGGTCGGCGTTCTCGAGGCCGAGCGAGCCGGAGTCGAGCCGCTCGGACGCGAGCACCGTCAGAGCGACCTTCCAGCCCTGGCCCACCGGACCGAGCCGGTGCTCGTCGCCCAGCACGACCCCGTCGAGGTAGACCTCGTTGAACGACGCACCGCCCGTCATCTGGCGGATCGGCCGGATCGTCACACCCTCTGCGTCCATCGGCACGATGAAGACCGTCAGGCCGGCATGCTTCGCGACGGTCGCGTCGGTGCGTGTCACGGCGACGCCGTGGTCGGCCACGAGCGCGCCCGACGTCCAGACCTTGTGGCCGTCGAGGCGCCAGGTGCCGTCGTCCTGCTGGACCGCCTTCGTGCGCACGGCCGCGAGGTCGGAGCCCGCCTCGGTCTCGGAGAACAGCTGGCAGGCGATCAGGTCGGTCCGCAGCATCGCTCGGACGTAGGTGGCCTGCTGCTCCGGCGTGCCCCACTGCGCGATCGTCGGCGCGATGAGCTGCTGCGTGACGGGGAACATCTCGGTGCGCCGTGGCACGTCGTACTCGGACTCCAGGCGGCGGAAGGCCAGGAGGTAGGCGACGGGGAGGTCACGCCCGCCGAACTCGGACGACCACGTGATCGCGCCGAACCCGGCGTCGAACTTGGCCTGCTCGTAGGCCCGGATGCGGTCGGTCTCGGCCCGCTCCTGCTCGGCGGTCCAGCTCTCGAAGACCGCCACCGAGTCCGAGCCCTCGCCCCAGGCGTTCGCCGTGCGCGGAGTGGCTACGTCGTCGAGCCAGGCTCGCGCGTCGGTCAGGAACGCGTCCATCGCGATGGTCATGTCACACCCCCAGCACGGTGCAGGCGCTGATGCCCGGCGCGCCGTAGACGTGGGTGAAGCCGAGCTTCGGCGCACCGGCGACCTGCCGGTCGCCGGCCTCGCCGCGCAGCTGGGTGACGATCTCGTGCACCTGCCGCAGACCCGAGGCGCCGATGGGCTCACCGTTGGCGATGCAGCCGCCGTCGGTGTTGACGGGGATGCGTCCGCCGATCTCGGTGGCGCCGGAGGCGATGAGCTCCTCCTGCTCGCCGTGCTCGCAGAAGCCGCACTCGGCCAGGTGCATGATCTCCGCGCCGCTCTCGGTGTCCTGCAGCTGCGCGACGCCGATCTCGTCAGGTCGGACGCCCGCCGTCTGGAAGGCCTCGGCCGCCGCGTCGCTGCTGACGCTGGTGGGTTCGCCGGTGCCCTGGACCGCCGGGCTGAACACCTCGAACGAGCCGAAGCGGCGGGTCTTGGTCGCGACCGACAGCAGCTGGACCGGCCGCAGTCCCGTCGACCGCGCGACGTCCTCGGACGCCACGATGATCGCCGCGCCACCCTCGCCCGGCGAGCAGAACATGTAGCGCGTGAGGGGGTCGTTGACCATGTCGGCGGTGAGGATGTCGTGCTCGCTGATGGCCTCGCGCCGCCAGGCGTTCGGGTTGAGCACGCCGTTGCGGTACGCCTTGGCCGCGACCCGCGCCAACGTCTGGTCCGTGATGCCGTGCCGGCGCATGTAGCGCGCGATCTTGATCGCGAAGAACTGCGTGGTGACCATCAGGCCCGCGTCGCCGTACCCGGCGTCGAGGCCCCAGTCCTCGGCACGGGGGTCGAACGCGCCCCGCGGGTGCTTGTCGAAGCCGACGGCGAGGGCGATCTGCGCCTGCCCGGAACGGATGGCGTTGACCGCCGAGACGAGCGCGCTGCCGCCGGTCGCGCAGCCGTTCTTGACGTTCGTGAACGGGATGCCCGTCAGCCCGAGGTCGGCGACGAGCGTGTCGGCCAGGCCCGCGCCGTCGCTGCCGCCGAAGGCGACCTGCACGTCGCCCCACTGCAGCTGGGCGTCGGCGAGGGCGCTGCGGATGGCGGAGACCGCCATCTCGCGGCCGCTGACACCCGGCTGCCGCCCGAAGGCGGACAGACCGGCCCCGATGATCGAGACGTCGGACATCAGACCTCCTGGAAGACGCGGGTGGTGGTGAAGCGAGGGACGGGCGTCGTCGCGACCAGCTCGACGACCGCCTCGTCCTCGAGGTCGGCGACGTCGTCGCAGTCGAGGACGGCCTCGACCTTGACCCCCTCTGGCAGCTCGACGTATCCGACGGCGAACGGCACGAACCCGTCCGCGGGCGGGACGTACGGCGGCGACTTGGGTGCGAAGCGCTGGACCGTGAAGCCCCAGACGGTTCCGCGGCGGCCGAGGTCGATGACCTGCATCGCCTCGGCGCCGCACCGCTGACAGCCCCGCGACCGGGGAAAGGCCACGTTGTCGCAGACGCCGCAACGACTTCCTTCGAGCACGGGGGGCTGCACGTCAGTCACTTCGCTCTCCTCGTCAACGTCCGGTCAGCGTCCGACCCACTTGGGCTCGCGCTTCTCGAGGAAGGCCTGGACGCCCTCCTTGCCGTCTTCTGACTGCAGGGCGTTGCCGACCGCGAGGTGCTCCATGACCATGAGCGAGCGGACGTCGGCGTCGAGACCCTGGTTGATGGCCATCTTGGTCAGGCGCATCATGTACGGGCTCTTGTCGACGAGCGGAGCGATGAACTCCTCGACGGCCTTGTCGAGCTCGTCGGCCGGGGCCGAGGCGTTGATGAGGTCGAAGTCGACGGCCTCCTGGCCCGAGAGCAGCTTTCCCGTGAGCATGAGCTCCTTGGTCTTGCGCAGACCGATCATGCGGGGCAGGCGGTAGATCGGTCCGGCGCCGCCGAACAGCGCGCGACGGATGTGGAAGTCGCCGATCTTGGCGTCGTCCGAGGCGACCGCGAAGTCGCACGAGATCATGAGCTCGAAACCGCCGGCGGTGACGTAGCCCTCAAGCACGGCGACCGACGGGGTCTTCATCTGGTAGAGGCGGTCGCAGACCTCGGCGGACAGCACGGCGACGTCCATCGCGGTCGTGGTGCCGATGAAGTCCGAGAGCAGCTCGTCGAGGTCGAAGCCCGAGCAGAACTGGTTCTCGACACCGCGGAGCACGAGCACCTTGAGATCGGGATCGGCGTCGACCTCCTTGATGATCTCGTCGAGGCGGTGCAGCAGCTCGACGGTGACGGCGTTCTTCTTGTGCGGGCGGTTCAGCCAGACGCGGGCGACGTCGCCATCCTTCTCGAGGAGGACGTGATCGGTCTCGACAACCATGGGAGGGTCCTTTCGGCAAAGCAAGTGAACTGGATTCAATTCAGTATGCGCACCGACCCGGACGGCGTCAAGGACCAAACTGAACTGACTTCAAAATATGTGTCAGCGACCGAGCTGGCCGAGCAGCGCGGCGACCTCGTCGGCCCGCGTCACCATCGCCATGTGACCCGAGGCGATGTGTGCGACGTTGCCGCCCACGCGGTGCGCGGAACGCTCCTGGAGCTCCGGTGGGTAGCAGGCGTCCTCGGACAGTCGCACGTAGGTCCGCGGCACCCCCGCACCCAGCCCCGAGAGGTCCACCGGTTCCATCAGCAGCGCCGCGGACTCGTCCGAGACCAGTCCGAGCGTCCACTCGGTCTGCTCCGGCGTCATGTCGTTGCACAGCATGAACCGCACGCCCTCGGGCGTCTGGTGGTAGACACCGTCCTCGATCGACTCCATGACGGCATCCCGCACGGCCGGGTCGATCTGGTCGATGACCGCCGTCCCGTCCTCGGGCACGACCGCCGACAGGAAGACGACGTGGCGCAGCCTGCCGGCCAGCGACTCCATGACCCGCGGGACCGTGACCCCCGCGAACGAGTGGGCGACCAGCACGACGTCCCGCAGGTCGCGCGAGACGATCTCGTCCTCGAGGGCCGCGGCGCAGTCCGCCAACGACACCGTCGCGACGTCGACGTCCGAGCGCGACCCACGGCCCGGCAGGTCGACCGCCACCACGTCGCCGTCGAGCAGGGGGCTCAGGCGGTCCCAGCAGTCGCCGCCCATGCCGGCTCCGTGCACGAGCACGTAGGCGCTCATCGGCCCAGCACCAAGGCGGCCACGTCTTCGCGTCTGCGACGCGCGCTTCCGAACAGTCCTTCGTCGCCGAGAGCCCTCCGGACGTAGAGGTGCGCCGGGTGCTCCCAGGTGAAGCCGATGCCGCCGTGCAGCTGGACGGCCTCGTGGACCGCGCGGACCACCGCATCGGTGGCCACGGCACCGGCGACGGCAGCGGGCAGCTCGGCGTCCGGGTCCTCGTCGTGCAGGGCTGCGGCGTAGGCGACGGCCGAGCGAGCGCGCTCGAGGTCGACCGCGAGATCGGCCAACCGGTGCTTGACGGCCTGGAAGGAGCCGATCGCGCGACCGAACTGCTGGCGCTGGCCCACGTACTCGACCGTGGACGCCAGCTGCCGGCCGATGATGCCGACGTGCTCGGCGGCGGAGGAGATCGTCGCGGTGCGCGCGAGCCTGCCCCACTCGCGCTCGGCCCCGGCGCCGTCCGACAGCAGCACCGACTCCGCTCCGTCGAGCACGATCTCGGCCTGTCGGCGCGTGGAGTCCATGACCTCGAGCGGACGGACCGCGACCCCGGCACCGTCCAGGGCCACGGCGTGGACGCCCTCGCCGGAGCGCAGGACGACCACGTCGGCCTCCGCCCCGGCCACGACCCGCGGCAGGGTCCCGGTCAGATGACGCCCCTCCACCGTCAGGTCGACCGCACCGAGGCACACCGTCCCGATGGTGCTGCCGGCCACGACACCTGCCAGGAGGTCGCCCACGCTCGCCGGGTCCTCGGCCGCAGCGAGCGCCGAGGCGGCCAGCACGGCCGAGAACAGGATCGGTTCGGGCAGCAACGCCGCCCCGGCCTCCTCGAGGATCACGACGACGTCACGCAGCCCGAAACCAGCACCACCGAGCGTTTCCGGCACGAGCATGGCGCCGACGGCGAGCTCGTCGTTGAGCCTCGACCACAGGGCCTCCGACCACCCGCGGCTCGACGCGGCCGCGGCGCGGACCTGCTCGTGGTCGGCGGCGCGCGAGAGCAGGGAACGGGCGATGTCGCGCAGGTCGGCGTGCTCGGCCAACGGCGTCATGATCGAGGGGTCGGCCTCCGGCCAGGGTGCGACGAGTGCGGTCATGATGGTCCTCCGTGGCAGAAGTGAAGTCACTTCAGGTTACGACGCCCGGCCACGCCTGACAAGGCGCGACCACCCATGGACGCTCGATGCAAAGTGAACTAGATTCAGTCGCATGACCGATTCCACGCTCGTCGCGTACTACGCGGCCGTCGACGCGGGCGACTTCGACCAGGCGATGTCCCTGCTCGACCCCCACGTCGAGTTCGCGATGCACCTGCCCGCCACGACCAACCGCGGACACGGGCGCGAAGGACTGCGCGCCTACCTGACGGGTCGCGGCGACGTCGTCCGGGCGCACGTCCCGCTGCGCGTCTCGATGGTCGACGACGTCGAGTTCGTGCACGGCGCCGTCGTCGACGACGGCGTCACGACCACGGGGCACTTCACCGCGGCCGTGAGCAAGACGGCCGACGGACTCATCGCCCGCTACCAGGTCGTCTTCGCCACCGACTTCTCCCTGCTCCCCTGACCCGAGGACGATCATGACCGCCACACCCCACCTCGACCGCTGGTTCGCCACGATGGACTCCGACGACCCCGACCACGTGCTCGACCAGATCACCGACGACTTCGTGATGTCCATCCAGTTCTCCAAGGGCGGGGGCCAGAGTGCCGAGTTCCGCGGCGACCGGGACGGGCTGGTCGCCTACCTGCAGCAGCGCGAGAAGAGCGTGCTGGTGCACGAGGTGCAGTCGTCCGCCACGGTCGACGACGTCGAGATGTGCCTCGGTCGCACCACCCGCGACGGCGAGTTCGAGGCACAGTTCACCGCGACGGCCCAGATCGACCCCGCGACGGGGCACCTGCGTCGCCTGCTGATCTGCCGCACGCCGGAGATCAGCTTCGAGTGAGCCCGAGGGAGGCACCCACGCGGTAGCCGTCGGCGATCGCGTGCCCGATGCGTCGCGGCGCGACGCAGTCGCCGATGCGCACCAGACCGGCGCTGCCGAACGAGTCGGTGACGGCCCGGTCGCGGTGCCACACGACGAGGTCCGGCTCGACGCCCACCGGTGGACCGCCGAACACCGGCGCCAAGGCCCAGCCGTCACCGCTCGCCTCGAGACGGTGACCGATCGTCACGCGTGCACCGCCGGAGGCCAACCGCGTCAGCAGAGGCCCCTGGCTCTCGTGCGGCACCCTCGGTGCGCAGGCCGTCAGCGCCGTCGCCACGTGCACCGACCATCCTGACCGCGCCAGCGATTCCGCCGCGTTGAACACCGGCCAGAAGCCGTCCGACTCGTCGTAGACCAGCGCAGTGCCACGGCCGACGGGGACCGGCGCGCCCGCGAGGACGTCCTCGACCGACAGGACCCGGCGCCCCGCTGCCGCATCCGGCGCAGGGCCCGGCACCGCACCGGTCGCCAGGACGACGTCGTCGGCGATGCCGTGGATCTCGACGAGGTCGTCGCGCGAGATCGGAGCGCCGAGGTGGACGTCGACCCTCAGGCGCCGCACCTCGCGCTCGAGGTGGTCGACGACGTCGAGCAGGGCGGCGCGGTGCGGGGCAGCAGCGGCGAGCCGCAGCGCTCCCCCGGTGCTGGTCGCTGCTTCGTACAACGTGACCCGGTGCCCCCGCAGCGCGGCGACACGAGCCGCCTCCAGACCGGCAGGACCCGCGCCGACCACGTGGACCTCCCGCGGGCGGTCGATCGGCGTGGTCAGCCCCGGGTGTCGCCCACGACCGACCTCGGCGTTGACGGCGCAGTGCAGGTGGGGGTCGAAGGCACGGCAGTCCTGGTTGACGCCGATGCAGCTGCGCACCTCGTCGAGCCGGCTGTCCCGCGACTTGGCAGGCAGCTCGGGGTCGGCGATCAGCGCCCGGGCCATGCCGACGAGATCGGCCTTGCCCGTCCGCACCACGGTGTCGGCCGTGCCCGCGTCGCGGATGCGCTGCCCCACCAGCACGGGCAGCCCCGTCGCGGCGCGCACCCGGGCCGCCGACTCGACGGCGACCGCGTCGGGGCCGGTCGAGTCCTTGACGTAGGAGCCGCGCGTGCCGTGGGTGATGCTCAGGTAGTCGACGTCTCCGCGGGCCGCCAGGTGCTCGGCCACCAGCAGGCAGTGGTCGATGCCGGTACCGCCCGACACCTCCTCCTCGGCGCTCAGGCGCACGCCCAGGACGAAGTCGGGTCCCGTCTCGCGGCGGATCGCGTCGATCACCTCGTCGAGGAACCGCAGGCGTCCCGCGAGATCGCCGCCGTGCTCGTCGGTGCGCAGGTTGGTGGCGGACGACATGAACTGGGCGACGAGGTATCCGTGCGCGGCGTGGATCTCGACGCCATCGAGCCCCGCCCGCTCGAGGTGACGTGCCGACAGGCCCCACGCATCCACCTGGTCGCGGATCTCGTCGGACGTCAGGACGTGCGGCGGGTACGCGTCACGAGCGGTGCGGACGGCCGACGGTGCCACCGACGGGACGTCGGCCTCGGCTCCGATGCCCTCCCGGCCGAGGTGCACCAGCTGCCCGATCATGAACGCGCCGTGACGGTGGGCGGCCTCGGCCTTGTGGCGCATGGGCGGCACCACCTCCTCGAGGTAGGCCGCGACGAGCTTGCCGCCCCGCGGGTACGACGAGGGATGGACGACGGCCGCACCGGTGATGATGAGGCCGACGCCGCCCTCAGCCAGCCGCTCGACGTGCTCGACGTCGCCGGAGGTCGGCAACCCGCCCTCGACCAGGCTCGTCCCGGCCGGCAGCGAGACGAGCCGGTTGCGCAGCTCGAGCCCGCGGAGCCGGAAGCCCGAGAACGCGTGGTCGAACATGTCAGAGGTTGTCGAGCACGTTGCGTCCGCCGATCAGCATCGCCAGCGCGACGCCGAGGCCCGTGACCGCGGTCATCAGCAGCGCCATCGCCGCGACCAGCGGGTACGAGCCGTTGGCCCACAGGTCGTACAGGCGGGTGCCCATCACCTGCGTCGTGGGAGATCGCACCAAGAGCGAGGCTGCGAACTCGTGGGTGAGCAGGATGAACATGAGCGCGACCGCGCTCAGGATCGCGGGCCGCATCAGCGGCAGGATGATCCGGACGTTCGTCGTGAACGAGCTGGCCCCGCTCGTCGCCGACGCCTCGATGTAGGTCTCGCCGAGGGCGAGCAGCGCCGTCATCTGCAGACGTGTCGCGAACGGGATCATCAGCACGATGTAGACCAGCACGATGACGGTCCGTGTGCCGTAGAGGATGATCGGGGGCTCGGTGTAGGTCAGCAGGAAGCCGACGCCGAAGATCACGGCGGGGATGCCCAGCGGCAGCGCCGACACGAGGTCGGCCACCAGGCGGATCACGGGATAGCGGCGCCCCCGGACCAGCAGGTTGGCGATCATGAAGCCGATCGGCACGCAGAACAGCACCGCGATGGACGACGCCACGACGCTCGTCACGACTGAGTCCATGATGTCGGACGTCTGGAAGAGCGTGCGGAAGTTGTCGAGCGTCAGCAGGCCCCAGCTGATCGACGATGACCAGTACGGCGTCAGCGCGACCAGGATCAGGCCGATCAGCGGCAGCACGAGCGCGACGATGCCGTAGACGACGATCGTCGCCACGGCCCAGCGCGAGCGGACCGGCGCCGACTTGAACGCCTTGCCTCCGTGCGTGACGAAGCGGGTCTGGTCGCCCAGCAGCAGCTTCTGCCCGAGCACCACGACCAGGCCCAGCACCACGAGGGGCGAGCCGGCTGCCGCGGCGGCCGCGAAGTCGGACGGCGACTCCGAGACGCGCCGGTACATCTCGGTCGTGAGCACCTTGACGCCGGTGTTGGACCCCAGCAGGAGGGGCCCCGTGAACTGGCCGAGACCCAGCAGCAGTGCCACGCCGCCGCCGTAGATGAGGGACGGCCGCAGCAGCGGCAGCACGACGCGGAAGAACACGCCGATCGTCGACGAGCCGCTCGTCTGGGCGGCCTCGAGGTGCTCGGCGCTGATGGACGCCATGCCGGCGCTGACGAAGAGGTAGACGAACGAGGTGAGCCCGAACCCCGTCAGGATGATGATCCAGGTGGGCGTGTAGATGTCGATCGGGCCGCTCTCGAGGTGGTTCCACCACGGGAGGTGACGCATCGCGGCGTTGAGGTAGCCGGGCCCCGGTGAGAGCAGGAAGGCCCAGCCCACGACGTTGGCGACGGCGGGCAGCACGATCGGCAGCACCGGGACGATGCGCAGGAAGGCGAACTTCCGCGGCAGGCGGCTGGTCGCGAACGCCAGGATCGTGCCGAGCACCATCGCGATGACCAGCGAGAAGAACGCCAGCTGCACCGTCGTCCAGATGACCTCGCCGATGTCGTCGCGGCCGTACTGCGACGTGTATCCCCGGGCCCCGTCGGCGAACGCCAGCGACTGCAGGCGGTACAGCGGCAGCACGATCATGTAGATCAGCGCGGCGGCGAGCACCAGGTAGCCGATCCGGCCGCCCCATCCCCGCGAGCGGATGCGGCTCATCGGCGCGGCGAGCACCGCGGCCATCAGACGGCCACCGACTCGCGCTCGGCCGACCGGGCCGGGTCGGCGGCGTAGGTGCGCACGTCGGTGGGGTTGAAGCTCACCACGACCGGCGCTCCCTCCTCGGCGGTCGGCAGCCACGCGCCGTGCTCGCGGGTATCGGCCTGCAGGGTCAGCCGCTCGCCGGCGACGTCGACGAGCACGTCGTAGTGACGTCCGCCGAACTCGGTGGTGACGAGCGTGGCGTGCAGGACGGTGGAGCCGTGCGGTGCGTCCTCGACCGCCCGGTGCAGGTGCAGGTCGGCGGGCCGCAGCCGCGCGATGATCTCGTCGGCTCCTCCCCGCTCGGGCGAGCGCGAGCCGAGGTCGAGCACGTCGCCGTTCGCGGTCTGCCATCCCTCGTGGTGACGGGTCAGGACGAGGCGGTTGCCCATCCCGATGAAGGCAGCCACGTAGTCGGACCCGGGCTCGTCGAACACGCGCTGAGGCGTGTCGCACTGCTCGAGACGTCCGTCCTTCATGATGGCCAGGCGGTCGCCCAAGGCGAAGGCCTCGGACTGGTCGTGGGTCACGAAGACCGCGCTGAAGCCCAGGCGCTGGTGCAGCTGGTGGATCTGCGTGCGCACCTGGTCGCGCAGGCGGGCGTCGAGGTTGCTGAGGGGCTCGTCGAACAGCACCAGGTCGGGCTCGGCGACCAGGCCTCGCGCGACGGCGACCCGCTGCTGCTGGCCGCCGCTGAGCTGCGACGGGTACCGGTCGAGCAGGTGGCCGGTGTCGACCATCGCGGCCGCCTTGTCGACGGCGCCGCTGCGCAGCGCCTCCTTCTTGCGACGCACCTTGAGCGGGTAGCCGATGTTGTCGCGGACGGTCATGTGCGGCCACAGCGCGTACGACTGGAAGATCATGCCGATGTTGCGTCGATGGGTGGCGACGTCGGTGTGGGTCTTGGCGTCGAAGACCGTCCGGTCGCCGAACGAGATGGTGCCGCCCTCAGGGGTCTCGAGCCCGGCCAGGCAGCGCAGCGTCGTCGTCTTGCCGCAGCCGCTGGGGCCGAGCAGCACGACGAACTCGCCCTCGTCGATCGTCAGCTCGAGATCGTCCACGATGGTGTTGCTCCCGAACCGCTTGGTCAGGTTGGAGATCGTGATTCCGGACATCTGTGTCACCTTCGGTCAGGTCGTGGTCTTGGTCGGGGTCGAGCGGCCGGCTGCGGTGCCGCCGTCGATGATGAAGTCGGTGCCGGTCACGTACGCCGCCTCGTCGCTCAGCAGGAACGCGATCGCCGAGGCCACCTCGTCCGGGGTGCCGCGTCGGCCCAGCGGGATGGAGCGGACGTACGCGTCCATGTCGGTCTGGTCGAAGCCGGGGCCGTCGGTGATCGGCGTGTCGATGCTGCCGGGGCACACGGCGTTGACCCGGATGCCGCGCTCGGCCAGCTCGAGCGAGGCGACCCGCGAGAGCGCCCGGACGCCGAACTTGGACGCACCGTAGGCACCGAGCCCGGTGGTCGCCAGCACACCGCGCAGCGATGACAACGTCACCACCGCTCCACCGGACGCCATGGACCGTGCGGCGGCGCGGAGCGCCAGGAACGTCGACACGAGGTTGAGGTCGACCATGCGACGGAACTCGTCGAGCGAGGTGTCGACCAGGGTCGACCTCGACGCGGCTCCGGCCGAGTGGACGAGGAGGTCGAACGATCCGTCGGTGGTCATGCCGTCGCACACGAGGTCCCAGTCGGCCTCGGACGTCACGTCGAGCACCTCGAACCGCGCTCCGGAGCCGAGCTCGGCCGCCAGCCGCGTGCCGGCCTCACCGTCGACGTCCGTCAGCACCACCCGCGCGCCCCGCCGGGCGAGCAGGGTCGCCGCGGCCGCACCGATGCCGCTGGCGGCGCCGGTGACGAGCGCGGTGCGTCCCGTGAAGCTCGACATCGTGTCTCTCCTAAATGAACCGATCTCAGTTCAGTGTACGGACGCCGTCATGTGACGTCAATCACCGGTCACGGGTCAGACGGCGCACCGGTGGCGGTCTCCAGGAGTCGTCCGTCGGCCCGTAGAGCCGCAGCATCAGCCGGAACGGGCCGTCCGGTGCCGGCAGCCAGTTCGTCCCCGCGTGCGACGGTCGCGACGACGACAGGTGCACCACGATCGAGCCGTCGTCCGAGCGCCGGAGGCCCGGCGTCCGATCGCCGATGGAGTACCGGGCAGCGTCGTTGGCGACCAGCAGGCCGGCTGCGTGGTACATCGTCAACGACCAGAAGGAGCGGACCGGCGGGAGGTCCGCTCCGTCGAGGACGATCTCGTAGTCGGCACTCGACGCGTCGAGAGGCGCTCCGTCGGCATCGGTCTCGCACACGGGGTAGACCGCCTCGACCGCCGGGTTGACGAAGATCTGCGAGTAGGCGACCGCGGCCCGCAGCAGCACGTCGTCCCCGAAGTCGGGCCCCCGCCAGTTGACCGCCCAGCCGTTGACCGTCTCGCCCATGGTGCGCACGTGGGCGTCGATGCGCGCCAGACCGGACCGCAGGCCGGCGACGACCGCAGCGTCTCGCCCCTGCTCGCAGGTCACGAGATCGGTACGCACGATCGCGGGGACCGAGCCCGGATCGGTGTCGGCGACCACCGCGGAGATGGCCCTCCCGAAGGCGGAGGGTTCGACGGTCTCGGCAGCCCGGTCGACGGCGGCGAGAGCGATGTCCCGCTGGCCCGTCGACGACACGCGCCCGTCCACGCCCGCGAGGTCGGTCAGCGCGATCGCGCCCTGCAGCGCGTGGACGCGCTCCAGGTCGGACGGATCGCCGGGCTCGACGAGGATGCGGACGCACAGCATGAGGAAGCGGTGCGGCGTCGTGAGCTCGACGCCGTCGTCGCCCTCCCGCCGAGCGAGGGGCCCGCGCCGGAGCGTCACCGGGGGCAGCTGCCCACCGTGGGTCCGTCGCCCCAGCGCCCACGGGCTGCTGGCGTCGGCCAGCGCCACCTGCACGCTGTAGTAGCGGTCGCCGAGGTCCGGCATGACGAGTCGTCTCGGGCCGGCGTCCAGGTCGATCCACGCCACCGAGTAGAGGGTGTCGACGTTGGGGGCCACCCCCACGCGCAGCTCGGGGCTCGACAGCTCGCGCTGGTGCCCGAACGTGCCGACGGCTGCGCCTGCCGAGGTCGGCGGGCGCGGAGCAGCCGGCGCCGCCGGCTGCGTGAAGTTGAGCCGCACGCGCTGCGCGAACACCAGAGGGAATCCCCAGATCTGCAGCCGCGCAGCCGCCTGCTCGACGTCGTCCGTCGACGGCGAAGTCGTCGTCATTGCCCCTCCTCGCAGATTGAACTAAGTTCAATTAGGAACTGTAGCGAAGCACACGAGGAGCGCGGGATGGATCGACGCACGGCAGGCAGGCAGCCCGACGCCCCGTGGGAGCCCTCCCCCCGGCGCGACTCGGTGCCCGCCGACGACGACGCGCGCGAGCAGTGGTTCCGCGACCTCGCACACCAGGCGACCGTCTTCGGACTGCCGATCGTGTGGCAGCACGCCCTGCTCCAGCGCGAGGCCGCCGAACGTCCGATGAGCACGTTCTCGCACGAGCGCGACCTGGCACGGCCGGGCTTCGCGGCCTTTCGCGTGCCGAACGTCGACACGCTCTACTCCAGCGCCTGGATCGACCTGACGTCCGGCCCGGTCGACGTCTGCCTGCCCGACTTCGGCGACCGCTACTTCACGGTGCAGCTGCTCGACGCAGCCAGCAACACCCAGAACATCAGCCGCCGGACGATCGGAGCCGCGCGTCGCATCCGGCTCGTGAGTCCCGAGAGCCCGGGGAGCCCCGACGTTCCCGACGAGGACGGAGTCGTGACCATGCCCGTGGGCTCGCCCGTCACGTGGGCGCTCATGCGCATCCAGGTCGGCACCCACGACCTCGCCGAGGTCCGAGCCCTGCAGGACGCCGTGGCCCTCGTGCCGCTCGGCGGCCCGTCGGTCCTCACCGTCGAGCCCGCCGCCGGTGACGTCGAGGACGACGCCGACGCCTTCCTCACCACCCTCGACTCCGCCCTGCGGCTGCAAGGACATCGGCTCGAGGAGACCGCACTCGTCATGCGCCTCCGCCAGCTGGCGGCGATCGACGACGAGCCCGCCCGCCGCGGCGTCGAGCGGGGCTACCGCGAGGCCCTCGCCCTCCTCGACGCGAGCCGCCCCCTCCTCGGCACCCGCACCGGGTCCGGATGGACGCGCGTCGCCGACAAGGGCCGGCACGGGTACAACTACCTCAACCGCGCCGTCATGAACTTCGTCGGCCTCGCCGCCAACGTCGTCGACGAGAACACCTCCTTCAACACCTACGTGGACGAGCACGGCGTCCGGCTGGACGGACGTGCCGGCGCCTCGTACCGCCTCGTGCTCGACCCGCCGCCGACGACGGACGCCTTCTGGAGCGTGACGCTCTACGAGGCGTCGACCGGGCACCTCTGGGACGCGCCCGAGGGGCGCTACAGCGTGGGCAGCCTGTCGGGAGGACGCGACACGTCGGCCGGCGACTCCATCACGATCAGTCATGAGCGTCCGGCCGGCGGGACCTGGCTGCCCGCTCCCGCAGGGGAGTTCTTCCTCGTGCTGCGGGTGTACTCCCCCGGCCCCGACGTCGTCAGCGGCGACTGGATCCCCGCACCCGTCCGCCCGGTCCGACCGGCCGGGTCGACGAGGTGACCACCCGCTTCGTGCGCGCCCTGCGCACGGGCGACGAACCCGATCCTCGCTTCACCCTGGCGAACGAGCGGACCCTCCTCGCATGGGTGCGCACGGCACTGGGATTCGTCGCCGGCGGCCTGGCGGTCTACGCGTTCGGCCAGGACTCGATCCCCCATCATCTCGTCAAGCCCGTCGCCCTGACCATGCTGCTGGCGGCGGCCCTCGTCACCGGCGCATCGCTGCAGCGCTGGTATGCCGTCCAGGTCGCGATGAGGCAGCGCCGACCGCTGCCGATCCCCTTCATCGCGCTGCCGGTCGCGGCCCTGCTGCTCGTCGCGGTCGCGACGAGCAGCTGGATCATCCTGTCGTGAGCGACTCGGGGGCGTCCGCCGATCGCGGGCTGCAGGCCGAGCGCACCACGATGGCCTGGGTCAGGACCGCCCTGGCAGTCGAGGCCACGACCGTCCTCGCGGTCCGCGCCCTGCACGCCCAGACCGCGGCCCTCGTCCTGCTGGCGGCCACCTCCGTCTGCCTAGCCGGCTTCATGGTGACCGTGCTGCCCCGTCTGCACGCTCGACGCGCTGCCGCGATGCACTCCGGCACGGCGCCACTGATCGCCCCGTGTGCCCTGACGGGCATCGTCATCGCGATGTGCCTCGTCTCGGCGGCCTTCATCGCACTCGACCACTGACACGCACGGCGGCGCCGGCGGGATCGATCCCACCGGCGCCGCCGGTCGAGCAGCCTGCGTCGAGTCACTTCAGGAAGAGCTTCTCCCACTTCTGCTGGTAGCTGGCGATCTTCTCCGCCGTCAGCTCCTTGGGGTCGGGCAGCTTCACGTCGGACGCGTCGGCGACCGCGCCGTCGGTCTTGCCGAACACCGAGGCGTAGCCGGTGTTGAGCGCTGACTGCCCCTCAGGGGTGATCATGAAGTCGGCCAGCACCTGCGCAGCGTTGGGGTGGGGCGCTGCGCTGAGGACGTGGGAGTACCAGGGCGTCCCCCAGGCGGGATCGGGCAGCTTCCAGTCGACCGGCGCACCGGACTCGACCTCGGCGACGAGCGGCTGGACTCCCGGTGCCGCCGCGACCTCTCCGGACGTCAGCGCCTGCGCGATGCCGAGGGCGCTGGGGTAGATGCGCGGCTTGAGCTTGGCGAGCTTCTCGAGGAAGTCGGGACCGAAGTTCTTCTCGTAGAACGTGAAGAAGTCGACGTAGGCAGCGATGCCCTGCGGGTTGACGATGCCGATCTTGCCCGAGTACTTCGGGTCGAGCATGTCCTGCGGAGTCGCGAATCCGTCCGGGACGTCCTTGGTGTTCCAGCCCATCGCGAAGACCGCGGCGCTCGTGAGGAAGAACTTGTCCTTGATGACGTTCTTCGAGCGGTCGAACTCCTTCGCGTCGAAGTCGGGGCCGACGATGTCGGTCGAGAACGTGCCGGAATCCGCGGCGTTCTCGATCCACGACGGGTCGGTGACCATGTGGACGTCGGCCGAGCCCTTGCCCGTCCGGTTCTCCACCTCGATCTTGGGGTTCAGCTCGGCGTCGGTGCCACGGATGTACTCCATCTTGATCTTGGGGTACTTCTTCGTGAACGCCGCCTTGAGCGCGTCGAGACGCACCGGGTTCTGGCTGGAGTACAGCAGCACGCTGCCCTCCTTGTCGGCCGCCGCGACGACGGCCTTCCAGTCGCCCTTCACCGGACCCTTGGCGCTGTCGCTCCCGCCTCCACCGCAGGCCGACATCGTCAGAGCCGCACCAACTGCGAGCGCCCCGAGCCGCAGAACTGATTTCCTCATTCGGTCTCCTAAATTGAACCTTGTTCAGTTCAACATAGGGCCATCGGCTTGTGACGTCAATCACGACGTCAAGAACTTTTCGTGCCGTCGGGGTGATCCAACGCCTCCGGATGTGACGGGTCTTCAAGGACGTCGCCACCGGGGTGCCGTCATCTACAGAGGCATCACCATGACAACGCTCAGCCTCGACCACGTCGTCCTGACCCGCCGAGGCGTCGCCGTCCTCGCCGGGATCGAGCTCACGCTCGGTCCCGGCCGGACCGCGGCCGTCATGGGCCGCAGCGGGGTCGGCAAGACGACCCTGCTGGAGGTCGCCTGTGGTCTCGTGAGGCCGGACTCCGGCGCCGTGGTGGTCAACGGCGTGCGACTCGACGACGCCCGCGACGCCCTGCGCTCCCGCACGCGTCTGCGCGACGTGGGGCTCGTGTTCCAGCGCGACGAGCTGCTGCCCGAGCTCACCATCGGCGAGAACGTCTCCCTTCCGTTGCGCCTGTCTGGTGCGGCGGCGGCCGACTCGTCGGCCCGGGTCGCCGAGGTGCTGGGCCTGCTCGACATCGGCGACCTGGCCGGTCGCGGGACCGACGAGGTCTCGGGCGGCCAGCTTCAACGCGCGGCGATCGCGCGAGCGCTCGTCCACCGGCCCGCCCTCGTGCTCGCCGACGAGCCGACGGCCGCCCTCGACGAGGCCACGGCCCGCGAGGCCATGGCCCTGCTCCTGACGACGGCCTCGGCCGAGGGCGCCGCGGTGCTGGTGGTCACCCACGACGCGTCCGTGGCCGACATGGCCGAGACCACCTACTCGCTGTCGGACGGACGGCTCACCCCTCGTGATCGCTGACACCGGCCGGGCCGTGCTGCTCGCACTCAGGCTCGGTGCTCGACGGGCGGGCCGCGACGTGCGACTCGACGTCGTCCTGGCACTCGGCGTGGCCCTGACGACGGTCGTCGCGCTGGCCACGGCCGCCTCGTTCGGCGTGGTCGAGCACCGCGACGAGCGCCGCGCCGCGCTCACGCCGTCCCTGCGTTTCGCCGACGACCCGCCCGACACCTCGTTGCTGATGACGGACCCGTCGATCGTCCCCCAGCGCCGATGGAACGGGATGCCGGTCGTCCGCACCTACGTGTCCGGACGCGGACACGTGCCCGGCGTCGCGCGGCTGCCGTCGCCGGGCCAGTACGTCGCCTCGCCCGCGCTGCAGGACGCCATCGCCGACGACGCGGTGGTGAGGGCCCTCTTCACCGGGCGCGAGCTCGTGGGCACGATCTCACCCGACGGGCTCCTCGACCCCTGCGAGGCGCGGGCCGTCGTCGGGGTGCGTCCCGATGCTCCCTTGCTCGCCGAGGTGCTGGGCTTCGGCGGCGGCCCTCCGGGGCACAGCGCCGCGGCCGACGACCGAGCCACGCTCGACGGTGTCGTGACGCTGCTGGCGCTGAGCCTCGTGTGGCTGCCCGCCCTGGCCCTCCTCGTGGTCGTCACCCGGCTCGGCGGACGCACCCACCAGGCTCGGGCCCGAGCCCTGCGCCTCATGGGGCTGACCCGCTGGCAGGTGCGGCTGATCGAGATGTCCGGCGCACTGCTCGTGATCGTGCCCGCAGCGCTCGCCGGCACGGCCGTCGCGGCGCTCCTGGCGTCCCGCCAACGCGTGCCCGGCACCGACATCGCCTTCTTCGCCGCCGACGCCGCCCTCCCGTGGGCGGCACGAGCAGGCGTCGTGGCGGCCGTCGTCGCCGCCCTCGCCGTCGTCGCCGCCCTCGGCGTCGCCATGTCGCCCGACGCCCCACCGTCACGTGCGCCCCGCCTGAGCCGCAGGGCGACACCCGTGGGGTTGGCACTGCTCGTGACCGGGCTGGCGACGCTGCTGGGCATCCCGGTGCTGCGCGAGCTGGTCGGCCCCGTGGCCAACTACCTGCTGTGGCTGGGCTGCGCGGCCGTCGCCGTCGGTCTGGCGCTGAGCGGCCCCGGCCTGGTGGCCCGCGTCGCGACCTCACGTGCCCCCCAAGCGGCCAGGGCGTCGACCCTGGTCGGGCTGAGGATGACGGCGGCCGGCAGCTCGACCCCCCTGCGCCTGGGGAGCCTGCTGTGCGTCCTGGTGATCGTCCTGCTGGGCGGTCGCTCGTTCCTCAACATCCTCAACGGGGGCTCGACGACGGCCTGGCTCGAGACGGCGCACTCCGCGCGCGGCCTGCCCGTCACCGTCACAGACCTGGGCGGCCAGCTCGTGCTGCCCGCCGTCCGCGAGGCCGTCCGGAGCGCCCCGGTGGTGCAGGTGCGCAGCACGAAGGCGAGCGACGGCCGCCCCGTGCAGGTGGCGACGGGGTCGTGCGACGACCTGCGGCGGCTGTCCGGCGAGCCGGCCACCGCCTGCGACGCTCAGCCTCGATGGGTCCACGTGGGCCGCGGCGCCGACCCGACCCGTCACCCCGTCGGCACCGTGCGCGTGGGCGACGCCGACGTCGTCCCGTCCGACGGCGCCGCGATCGAGGCGACGAACCTCCCGCCGGCTCTCGACGGCGCGCTGTTCGTGCCCTCGTCGACCGGCACAGGTCCCTCCCGGGACGGCTCGACGTTCTTCGTCGTCGTCGACGGTCGGTCCGTCGACGAGTCGCTGGCACGGATCAGCGCGGCCGACCCGACCGCGCAGCTCGACCTGGGCGAGACCGACCGGGGCAACCCCGACGCCCAGCAGTTCCCTGCCCAGGCCGAATGGATCACGGTGGCGACGATCGGCGGCATGGCGCTCGGCGTCCTCGCGGTGCTCGCCGGCACCCTCGGCGACGCCCGCGACCGCCGCGGTCGCTACCGCGGCCTCGAGCGCCTGGGGGCCTCCCGCCGGCAGGTCGCAGCCGTGCACGTCTGGGTCACCGGCGTGCCGTTGCTGTCACTCGGGCTCGTCGCCTGCGCGGTGGGCGCCGTGGTCTGCCAAGCCCTGCACGCCGTCGACGACCGGGCCACCTTCCCGGGAGCGACCGTCGCGCAGGCGGCGGTCGCCGTCGTGCTGGCCGCGGCGGGCGTCGCCGCCGCCACCGTCAGCCCGCGGGGACGTCCTTGACGTAGCGCGACTCGAGGAAGGCGGTGAAGGCCGTCACCGTGGGCGCCTTCGCATCGAGCGAGGGGTCGTCCTTGATCAGGATCTCCTCGACTCCAAGCATCTGGCCGTCGCTCGGATCGCCGATCAGGATGTAGCGGTAGCGACCGTTCTCGGGGTCGATGATCGACAGGCCGAGGCCGGCGCGTCCCGCCCTGTCCTTGACCGAGCCGAGCGACACGAAACCCTGCTCGTCGCGCAGCATCCGCCACGTCGCGGCCGCCAGCTCGGGACTCACGACGTGGGTCTCGAACAGCGAGACGACCTCGCGGTAGAGGCACATCGAGCGGACCGGACCGACGGCCCGCGACTCGCACTCGATGTGGTCGAGCAGCGCGTCGGCGAGCCGGGCCGGTGACGTCGGCAGGGAGCGGGCGAAGTCGGCGTCGACGGTGCCCGCCGGGAGCCGCTCGTCGACGGCGTCCGGTCGATCGGGCCGGACGGGTGCCGCCCCACGACCGTCGGCTCTCAGGGGAGCGCCGAGCGTCTCGCGCGTGGTGAGCGATCCATCGGGCGCCAGCCATGCCTCCCTGACCCGCGGGACGATGCTCGACGAGCCGTCCTCGTCGACCTCGGCGAACCAGCTGTCGGACTGCTTGTACTGCACCGCTCCGCTGCCCTCGTCCGGGTCGGCGGCGTCCGCGTCGGCAGCCGCCGCGAGCGAGTCGAGCGTCGTGCGGGGATCTTCTCCCCCCGCGTAGGCGATGCGCACCGCGGACGCGAACTCGTAGTCGAGGCTGGGCAGGCTCTCGGCCACGGCGGCGTCCTGCCGGTGGGCCACGCCGAAGAACACCGCGACCCCCGCGGCCACGGCCAGGACCGCCGCGACGACCCGGCGTGCCCGCCGCCGCGACGACGGCCGTTCGTCGCCCGCCGCGGAGCGCATGCGCGCGATGAAGTCGTCGGCGGACTCGAGGCGCGCCTCGTCGACGTCCTGGCCGTCGTCGAAGCCGAGGGCGGCCGCCTCGCGCCGGAAGGCCTCGAGCTCGTCCACGTGCGCGTGGTCGTCACGACCTCCGGTGCTCATGAGATCCTCTCCTCGGTGTCGGCCACCGGACGGGGCCCGGGGACGCCAGTGGCCTCGCTCAGGTCGCGGAGGCGCTGGCGCAGCCTGCTGACGCGGGTCGTGAAGGCGCTGGTCGAGATGCCCAGCACGGCGGCCGCCTGGGACGGTGGCAGGTCGCGGAAGAAGGCGACGTCGAACAGGTGCTTCTCCGCCGGGGTGAGCTCGCGGTAGATCTGCTGGCTCTCGACGCTGTCGAGGACGGAGTGAGAGGTGTCGTCGGTCACCGGCTCGACCGTCCAGTCCTGGGCGAAGCGGTTGTCGTGGTGCTTGCGGGTGCGCCGCTGCAGCTCTTGGAGCACCTTGTTCTTCGCGATGCCCACGACCCATGCGGGCCAGGCCGCGCGGTCGGGCGGGAACTCGTCCCGCTTGCGCCACACCACCTCGAACGTCTCGGACACCACGTCCTTGGCGGCCTCCGGCCCCACCCGCCGAGCGGCGAACGCGTGGACGGGACGCTTGAGCGCGTCGTAGAGGGCCCCGAACTCCTCGTCGTCCACCGCTGAAGAGTACCGCCACAAGGTGTCTCAACAGCTCGTCACGGTCGCCAGGTAGGCCGCCTCCGCGGAGGTCGCCCACCCGGACGTGCTGGCACGGCTCACCCCCGGGTCGACGCAGATCTTCGATCCCGAGCCGTCCGACTGCTCGTGGAACCAGGTCCGCTGGGAGCGGTGGTTGTAGTACGAGCGGGTCGACGACAGGTCGATCGCCAGGTAGGCGTTCGTCGTGGAGAGCTTCTTGAACGACCCCGTGAAGCTGGTGCCCGACCAGACGCAGAAGGAGCCGGACGGACAGTCCGACCTCGCGCGCATGAGGGGCGTGTCGGTGCTGGACACGGCAGGGCCGCCGGCCGCCGATGCGACGAGCACGGTTCCTGCGAGCAGGTGGGACAGGGCGGAGAGAGTGATCATGCCCCGCTCATCGCGGCACGATCACCCGATCACCCCCGACGATCGATATCGGGATCCCCTGTGATCCTGGCCCCTCGAGTGCGATGAGGCCCGGCGCGGGCGGGGTCAGCCGAGGGCGGACACCGTCCAGGCGATGCGGGACGTGTAGGTCTCACCCGGGCGCAGCGTCGCCGACGGCCATTCGGGGTGGTTGGGCGAGTCGGGGAACAGCTGGGGCTCGAGGGCGATGCCGTCACCCTGGCGCAGCAGGACGCCAGAGGTCGAGCGGTGCCGTCCGTCGAGGAAGTTGCCGGTGTAGACCTGCAGGCCCGGCTGGTCGCTCGAGACGTCGAGACGGGTGCCGGTGGCCGGGCAGTCGAGCCGCGCGACGGGACGCAGACCCTCGCCGTCGAGCACGAGGTCGTGGTCGATGCCGGACGCCGACACGACCTGCGGGTGGGCGGACCGGACGACCTCGCCGACGACGGCCGGCTCGCGCAGGTCGAAGGGCGTGCCGTCGACCGCGGCGTGGTCGCCCAGGGGGATGCCGGTGTCGTCGACCGGGGTGTACCGCTGGGCGTGGACCGTCAGCTCGTGCCCGTCGACGGTGCCCGATCCCTCGCCCGTGAGGTTGAAGTAGGCGTGGTTGGTCATGTTGACCACGGTCGGCGCGGAGGTCGTGGCCGTCATGACGATGTCCACACCGTCGCCGCGCACGGTGTACGTCACCGTGGCACGCACCTCGCCCGGGAAGCCCTGATCGCCGTCGGGGCTCGTCAGCGCCAGCTCGACCGACGTCTCGTCGTGGCGCTCGATGCTCCAGATCCGGCGGTCGAAGCCGTCCGGCCCACCGTGCAGGTGGTTGCCGCGGTCGTTCGTGCCGACCGCCACCTCGCTGCCGTCGAGCGTGAAGCGGCCGGCGGCGATGCGGTTGGCATAGCGCCCGATCGTCCCGCCGAGGTAGAAGGTCGAGTCGAGGTAGTCCTCGGGGGTCGGGTGCCCCAGCACGATGTTGCGGCGGACGCCGTCACCGCCCGTGACGTCGAGCCGGTGCACCGTCGCCCCGAGGTCGAGCACCTGCAGCTCGGGGCCGGGCGCGCGGCCGATGGTCACCACGTGCACGTCCTCGCCGCCGCGCAGGCGGCCGATCGTCTCGACAGTCATGGGTGCGAGTCTCTCGCACCGGGCCCACGACCGGCAGACTGGTCGCGTGCCCCGTGACGACGCCTCGCTGCTGGTGACCGGCCACCCCGACGACGCGGTGCGCTCGGCGGCGGCCGACCTCGCCGTCCCCGCCGTCCAGCTACGAGCGGACGGCGCACCCTGGTCCGAGCTGGTGCACGTCTACGTCGCGCACGGCCCGACGGTCGCGTTCACCCGGCGCGACCTGCGCTCGCCCGGCATCGTGCGGGCCACGGCGGTCGCCCGGGCGGCCGGGTTCGAGACCGCGGTCCGCTCCCCCGGCGGCCGGATGGTCGCCTACGACGCGGGCGCCGTGATCGTCGACCACCTCACGCGCGCCGCCGACCGTCACGGCACCTTCGAGCGCAACGCGCAGCAGCACGCGGCCGTGATCCGCTCGCTGGGCGACGTCGACGCCCGGGTCGGCGAGGTGGAGGGCGAGTACTGCCCCGGCGAGTTCAGCGTCAACGTCGGCGGACGCGTCAAGGTCGTCGGCTCGGCCCAGCGCATCACCGGCACCGGCGCCCTGTTCAGCACCGTGGTGCAGGTCGTCGTCGGCGACCGGGTGCGCCAGGTGATCGCCGACGTCTCGGCCGCCCTGGGCTACGAGCTCGAGGAGTCGACGATCGCAGGGATCGCCGACGTCGCCCCGCACGTCACGACCCAGCAGGTCGCCGACGCCCTCGCGGCCGACTACCGACGCGTCCTCGGCACGGCGGACGCCGAGCTCGACCCGCACGTGCTGGCTCACGCAGCCGCCGCTGCGCGGGTGCCGCGCGACGATCTGCCGCTCGACGTCGACGCGTGGGCCCGCGCTCACCCGCTGACCTAGGCTCGGCCCATGACGACGTGGCCGCTGACCACCGAACGGCTCGCGCTGCGTCCGTTCGAGCCCGACGACTTCGACGCCATCTGGTCGTACCGGCGGCTCCCGGACGTCAACCAGTGGCTGGGCGGGTCGCTCGACCCCGACGAGACGCTGAAGCGGTTCGCCGAGCCGGGCGACGGCCTCACCCAGCTGACGATCCTGCACGAGGGCGGGGTCGTCGGCGACCTGATGCTGCGCGTGCAGGACGCGTGGGCCCAGCGCGACGTCGTCGAGCAGGCGAAGGCCACGGTCGGGGTGCTCGGCTGGACCATGCACCCCGACGTCGGCGGCCGAGGCCTCGCCACCGAGGCCGTGCGCGAGCTGCTGCGCCTCGCCTTCGACGACCTCGGGCTGCGCCGCGTGATCGCCGAGTGCTTCGCGGCCAACGGTCCGTCGTGGCGGCTGATGGAGCGGGTCGGGATGCGGCGGGAGGCCCACCACGTCCGCGACTCGCTCCACCGCACGCGAGGCTGGCAGGACGAGTACGTCTACGCCCTGCTCGCCGAGGAGTGGCGCGACCGTCAGGCGTCGCCGAACGTCGACGCGTCGATCACGAAGCGGTAGCGCACGTCCGAGGCGAGCACGCGCTCGTACGCCTCGTTGATGCCCTCGGCACCGATGACCTCGACCTCGGAGCCGATGCCGTGCTCGCCACAGAAGTCGAGCATCTCCTGCGTCTCGGCGATGCCGCCGATCATCGAGCCGGCGACCGACTTGCGACCCGAGATGAGCGACATCGCGTTGATCTCGATCGGCTTGGGCGGCGCGCCGACGTTGACCATCGTGCCGCCGACCGCGAGCAGGCCGAGGTAGTCGTTGAAGTCGACCGACGCGCTCACGGTGTTGACGATGAGGTCGAAGCGGGCGGCGAGCTGGTCGAAGGTGTCGGGGTCGCTGGTCGCGAAGTAGCTGTCGGCACCGAGGCGCAGACCGTCCTCCTGCTTCTTGAGCGACTGCGACAGCACCGTGACCTCGGCACCGAGCGCGTGGGCGATCTTGACCGCCATGTGCCCGAGGCCCCCGAGCCCGACGACGGCGACCTTCTTGCCCGGGCTGGCACCCCAGTGGCGCAGGGGCGAGTACGTCGTGATGCCGGCGCACAGCAGGGGCGCGGCCGCCGCCGGGTCGATGCCGTCCGGCACCGAGAGGACGAAGTCGGCGTCGACCACGACGTGGGTCGAGTAGCCTCCCTGCGTGACGGTGCCGTCGCGGTCGGTGGCGCCGTAGGTGCCCACCATCCCCTTGACGCAGAACTGCTCGTCGCCGCCCGTGCAGCTGGCGCACTCGCCGCACGAGTTGACCATGCAGCCGACGCCCACGAGGTCGCCGACGGCGTGGCGGGTGACGTTCGAGCCGATCTCGGCGACAGTGCCGACGATCTCGTGACCGGGGGCCAACGGGTACTGCTGCGGCCCCCAGTCGCCCTGCACGGTGTGGATGTCGGAGTGGCAGATGCCGGCGAAGGCGATCTCGATCAGCACGTCGTCGGCGCCGACCTCGCGGCGCTCGATCGTGATGGGGGCGAGGGGCTCGCCGGCGGCGGGGGCGGCATAGGCGTTGACGCGCATGGAGGTCGTCCTTCGGAGTCGGGGGCGCGGACGCGGTGGCGTCCGACCTCTCCATGCAACACGCGCTCGAGGGGTCCCGCAGCCCCAGACCCTAGTGACGTCGGCCTTGTCACACCGCCGGTTCGCCCCCGCGCACCTCGCGCGGCGTCAGGCCCCACCACCGGCGGCAGGCCCGACTCAGCACCGCCTGCTCGGAGAAGCCCAGCAGACCGGCCACCTGGCTGAGCGGCAGGTCGGTCGTGACGAGGTAGCGACGCGCTGCGGTGCGACGGACGTCATTGAGCACCGCCGCGAACGTCGTGCCCTCGTCGGCGAGCCGGCGCTGGAGCGTGCGGGGGTGCAGGTCGAGCAGCCGCGCGACCGCCTCGATGCCGGGGGCGCTCGTGCCGAGCAGCTGCTGCAGCGCGCCCTGCGTCCGCGACGTCAGCAGCACGTCGCCGGCCGGCGACTGGCGGGCGAGGAAGTCGAGCGCCATCTGACGCACCGACTCGTCGCGCGCGGCCAGCGGCAGGTCACCGAGGCTCGACGGCAGGCGCAGCAGCGCCGCGGGCCGGCCGAACCGCACCGGCACGCCGAAGAACTCCTCGTACGCCGAGCGCGGGGCCAAGGGCTGGTGCGGCAGGTCGACGGTGCGCAAGCCGTAGGAGCCGCCCACGAGCGAGACGATCGCCCGGTGCAGCGAGCCCAGGCTGACGTCGGTGCCCTGCCGGGGCGGGTCGATGCCGGCCGGTGTGACGTCGTAGCGCAGCGCGTCGACCCCGCGCACGCCGTCGGGATCGGGGTGCAGCCAGATGCGCATGCCGGGCGCGTGCACGAACAGGTAGCGCGAGGTGGCCTCGAGCGCGTCGCCGATCGACGGCGCGTTCTGGATCGCCAGGGCGAGCGGCCCGAGCAGCGAGACGTCCTGCCGTGCCGCGACCCGCAGCCCGAGGTCGGGGCAGCCGAGCTCGGCGGCCGCGATCTCGAGCACGCGGGCGAGGGCGACGTCCTCGACCAGGACGTCGTCGGCGTCGAGCGCGGCCTCTGGGACGTCCGCGCGGCGGGCGATCGCGATCGGGTCGCCGCCGAGCTGGACGACCACGTCGCGGAACCCTCGGATGCCGGCTGAGCGGATGACGGGCATGTCGTCAAAGATCAAACAGTTGTCGTGCAGAGTCAAGTTCTGCGGCGCGCACCGGAGCAGACTGGAGTCATGAGCACCGTTGACCCCACCGCCCTGCCACTGCCCCAGCACGTCGACGTCGTCGTCGTCGGTGCGGGCCTGTCCGGGATCGGCGCCGGCTACCGGCTGCAGACCGAGTGCCCCGACCAGAGCTACCTGATCCTCGAGTCGCGCGACACGATGGGCGGCACCTGGGACCTGTTCCGCTATCCCGGCGTCCGCTCCGACAGCGACATGTTCACGCTCGGCTACCAGTTCAAGCCCTGGCGCGACGCGAAGTCGATCGCGGACGGACCGACGATCCTGCAGTACATCCGCGACACCGCCGACGAGTTCGGGATCGACGAGCACATCCGCTACGGCACCCGCGTCGTGTCGGCCGACTTCTCGACCGCCGACTCGCTCTGGACGCTGACCCTCGCGCGCGGCGGCGTCGAGACCACCATGACGTGCGGCTTCCTCTACTCCTGCGCGGGCTACTACGACTACGACGACACGTACCGCCCCGACTTCCCCGGCATCGACGACTTCGCGGGCCAGGTCGTCCACCCGCAGTACTGGCCCGAGGACCTCGACTACGCCGGCAAGCGCGTCGTCGTCATCGGCAGCGGTGCGACGGCCGTGACGCTCGTGCCGTCGATGACGTCCGACAGCGAGCAGTCGGGCCGCGCCGAGCACGTCACGATGCTGCAGCGCAGCCCCACCTGGATCAGCGCGGTGCCGAGCCGCGACACGAAGGCCGACTGGCTGCGCGACCACCTGCCGGCCGATGTCGCCCACAGGATCGTCCGCGCCAAGAACATCGCCTTCGGCACCGCGGTCTACCAGTTCTGCCGTCGCCGGCCCCAGCAGGCACGCAAGGTGCTGCTCGGCATGACGACCAAGATCCTCGGCGACGAGCAGATGGTGGCCGACCACTTCACGCCGTCCTACGACCCCTGGGACCAGCGCCTGTGCGCCGTGCCCAGCGGCGACCTGTTCAAGAGCCTGAAGAAGGGCGACGCCGAGATCGTCACCGACACGATCGAGTCGTTCGTGCCCGACGGCATCCGCCTGACGTCCGGTCGCGTGCTCGAGGCGGACGTCGTGGTGACCGCGACGGGCCTCAAGCTGCTGGCCTTCGGCGGCATCAAGCCGCAGGTCGACGGCGAGACCGTGCCGTTGTCCGAGCAGTTCGTCTGGCAGGGCGCGATGATGACCGGCGTGCCGAACTTCGCGGTCTGCATCGGCTACACGAACGCGTCGTGGACGCTGCGCGCCGACCTCTCGCACCGCCTGGTCTGCAAGGTGCTGGGCTGGATGGACGAGAAGGGCTACCCGGCGGTCGCGCCGAGCCCCGACCGTCCGCTCACGGAGCGTCCGCTGCTCGACCTGGCGGCCGGCTACGTCCAGCGCTCGATCGACGCGTTCCCGCGGCAGGGCGACAGCGGCCCGTGGCGCGTGCGTCAGAACTACGTGCTCGACTCGCTCACGACGATGCGCACCGACCTGGCCAGGACGCTCAAGCCCGTCACCCCCGCGCGCTCCGAGAAGGTGGCCTCGTGACCGCGCGGACGATGCGGGCCCAGCGCCTCGACACCTCGACCCTGACGTTGGAGGTCACCGACGTCCCCGTGCCGTCGCCCGGGCCGGGCGAGGTGCTGATCAAGGTGGCGTTCTGCGGCATCTGCCACTCCGATCTCTCCCTGCTCGACGGGACGTTCCCGGCGATGGGACCGCAGGTCATCACGCAGGGGCACGAGGCCTCGGGCACGATCGCCGAGCTCGGGCCCGACGTCGACGGCTGGTCCGTCGGCGACCGGGTCGTGCCGGCAGCCGGACGGCCGTGCGGCCGGTGCCACTCCTGCCTGCGGGCCGACTACGGCCACTGCACGGCGCTGCAGCTGATGGCCTTCGCGTACGACGGGGCCTGGGCCGAGTACACCGTCGCCCAGGCGCCCGGCCTGACGCGCATCCCCGACAACGTCTCGATGGAGCAGGCGGCGATCCTGGCCGACGCCGTCTCGACCCCGTACGGCGCGGTCGTCCACACCGGCGAGGTGCGGGTCGGCGAGTCGGTCGGCGTCTGGGGTGCCGGCGGCGTCGGCACCCACGTGGTCCAGCTGGCCCGCCTGGTCGGCGCGAGCCCGATCGTCGCGGTCGACCTCGACGAGACCGTGCGGCAGCGGGCCCTCGACCTCGGTGCCGACCTGGCCCTCGACTCCCGCGATCCCGATCTCGCGGCCAAGATCCTCGAGATCACCGGCGGCGTGGGCCTCGACGTGGCCTTCGACGCCGTCGGCCTCAAGGTGACCTTCGACCAGGCGATGGCGTCGCTCGGCAACGGTGGGCGCCTGGTCGGCGTCGGCATGAGCGGCGAGGAGTGGGGCCTCGGCGCCAGCATGTGGTTCAACCTGAGCCGCAAGAAGGTGCTGGGCCACCTCGGCTACGAGCCGGCCGACATCGGCACCCTGGCTCGGCTCGTCTCGACCGGCCGCCTCGACCTCAGCCGCTCGATCAGCGGCATCGTGCCGCTCGAGGACGTCGCCGAGGGCATCCGCATCCTGCACGAGCGCGAGGGCAGCCCCGTCCGCATCCTCGTCCAGCCGTAGGACGGCGCGATCGGGGTACGGCACCCCCATGCGCATCTTCTTCACGGGCGGCAGCGGCAAGGCCGGCCAGCACGTCGTCGCCCATCTCGCCGACCGCGGGCACCACGTCACCAACGCCGATCTCGCACCGCTGGGCCATCCTGGGGTCGTCGACCTGACGGTCGACCTCACTGACGCGGGCGACGTCTACTCCGCGATGGCGGGGACCGCCGATCTCGACGAGCTCGACCTCGCCGAGCCGCCCACGTACGACGCCGTCGTGCACTTCGCCGCGATTCCCCGCATCGGTCTGCGGTCCGACGCGTCGACGTACGCGACCAACACGCTGAGCACCTACCACGTGCTGGAGGCGGCTACCCGGCTCGGCATCGGCAAGATCGTGTTCGCGTCGTCCGAGACGACGTACGGCATCTGCTTCGCGCAGGGAGAGCGCAAGCCTCTCTACGTGCCCGTCGACGAGGAGCACCCGACGGTGCCGGAGGACTCGTACGCGATGTCGAAGGTCGCGTCGGAGACGACCGCGCGATCGTTCCACGCCCGCACCGGGGCGGACATCTACGGCCTGCGCATCAACAACGTCATCGAGCCCCACGAGTACGAGGAGCTCTTCCCGTCGTTCCTCGACGACCCGGCCCAGCGCCGCCGCAACCTGTTCGCGTACATCGACGTCCGCGACCTCGGGCAGCTGGTGCAGCGCTGCCTCGAGGTCGACGGACTCGGCTTCGAGATCTTCAACGTCGCCAACGCCGACGTGTCTGTCGCATCGACGACCCAGGAGATCATCGAGGAGTTCTACCCGGGCGTCGAGGTCCGGCGCCCGATGGGCCGCGACGAGACGTTCTACGCCATCGACAAGGCCCGCGGCGTGCTCGGCTGGGAGCCGCAGCACTCG
Source organism: Aeromicrobium endophyticum (assembly GCF_003586285.1). GTDB lineage: Bacteria > Actinomycetota > Actinomycetes > Propionibacteriales > Nocardioidaceae > Aeromicrobium > Aeromicrobium endophyticum. The sequence goes on from NZ_QUBR01000001.1 coordinate 722,815, forward strand.
TGGCGCGACGTGCTGCCCGATCCGCGGGCGCTCGTCAGATGACGACGAGCTCCTCGGCGTGCTCGAAGGGCGTCTCGTCACCCTCGTCCACGACGGGGGGACGCTGCTTGGTGACCAGCACCAGCGACAGCACGGCCGCCAGGATCAGCGCGCCGAGCCCCCAGGTGAACGCGACGGTGTAGCCGTGCACGAGCCCCTCGGACGTCCTCGCGACGCCGTTGGCCGTGATGTAGCCCGCCGTCGCGGACGCGGCGATGGTGTTGAGCAGCGCGGTGCCCAGCGATCCGCCGACCTGCTGCGTGGTGTTGACCAGCGCGCTGGCCACGCCGGCGTCGTGGTCCTCGACCCCGACCAGCGCGGTGCTCGAGAGCGCGACGAAGGCCAGGCCCATGCCCACGCTCATGACGATCTGCGCGGGCAGCACGACCGTGAGGTAGCTGCCGTCGACCGAGATCTGGGTGAACATCGCCATGCCGATCGCCGCCATCGCCGTGCCGCCGACCATCAGCGGACGCGGGCCGATGCGCGGCAGCAGCCCGCTCGCCGCTCCGGCACCGACGACGACGCCGACGCTGAACGGCAGGAAGGCGAGCCCGGACTTCACGGCGGAGTACTCCAGCGTGCCCTGCATGTAGTAGACGAGGAACAAGAACATGCCGAACAGTGCGAGCCCCAGCAGCAGCGACACGAGGAACGCGGCGGCCCGGTTGCGCTCGGTGAACACACGCGGCGGCAGCAGGGGCTCGGCCGTGTTCATCTCGATGACCACGAAGGCGACCAGCAGGACGACGGCGGCGACGAGCAGCGAGATCGTGCTCGCGGCCGACCAGCCGCTCTCGGACGCCTTGGTGAACCCGTACACGAGGGCGACGAGGCCCAGCGTGCTGGTGACGACACCCGGGATGTCGTAGCGAGCCTTGCCCTCGGCGCGGCTCTCGCGCACCAGCACGAAGGCGGCGAAGGCCGTCGCGATGGCGATGGGGGTGTTGACGAGCAGCGTCCAGCGCCACGACGCGTACTCGGTGAGCACGCCGCCGAGGATCAGCCCGAGGGCCGCACCGCCGCCGGAGATGCCGCCATAGACGCCGAAGGCCTTGGCCCGCTCCTTGGGCTCGGTGAACGTGACGGTGATGAGCGACAGGGCCGCCGGAGCCATGAGCGCGGCGAACGCGCCCTGCAGCGCGCGGGCGCCGAACAGCTCGATCTGGTTCTGCGCGAGCCCGCCGACGGCCGAGGCCACGCCGAAGCCGACGAGACCGATGATGAAGGCACGCTTGCGGCCGACGAAGTCGGCGATGCGCCCGCCGAGCAGCAGCAGCCCGCCGAAGGCGAGGGCGTACGCGGTCACGACCCACTGGCGGTTGGCGTCGGAGATGCCGAGCGCCTCCTGGGCCGAGGGCAGGGCGATGTTGACGATGCTGGCGTCCAGCACCACCATCAGCTGGGCGACGGCGATGACGACGAGCGCCAGCCACCGCCGCGGATCGACGTCCGTGGACGTCGTGAGGGAGGGAGAAGTCATGCCGACAACGTATGAGTCCAGATCGTCCGAGTCCAGATGATCTGAATGTGACTAATCCGACGTTGACCGTTCGGGGGCGACCGGATATCGTGCGGGCATGGGAGTACTGCGGACCGATCAGCCGGCGGCAGGACCCATGGCGATGTGCACCGCCTTCCCGAAGGACCTCACGCTGCTGCTGCACGCGGCCGTCAACCAGGTGACCATCTACCTCGACCGCGCTGCCGTCGACATGGGCCTCAACGACGCCCGCGACTGGCTCGTGCTCGCGGTGCTCGACGACGGCCAGCAGCTCACCCAGCTCGAGCTGAGCCGCGTGGTCTGCGTCGACAAGACGACCCTCATCACCGTGCTCGACCGGCTCGAGAAGCAGGGTCTCGTGGTCCGCACCGTCGACCCGTCCGACCGCCGCGTCCGCATCCCGCAGATCACCGACAAGGGCCGCGAGGTCTACGCGACCTTCGCAGCCGCCCGCGACGCCGCCGAGGCCCGTGCGCTCGACGGCGTCAGTGCCGCCGACCGCGAGCTGCTCCTCGACGTGCTCGCCACCATCGCCCGCGGACCCGAGGCGGACGTCGCTACTTCGTCGTGACGACCTGCACGTGGCAGGTGCCGCCCTCGGCGGCGACCGGGATCTTGACGATCTCGAAGGTCGCCGACCCGCCCGCCCCGACCTTGGCCAGCTGCTTGGTCATCGCCGCCTGAGGGGTGCCGGACGGCTGACCCACGTTGACCGTGACCTGGAAGGTCACGGTGGCCTTGGTGCGGTTGGTGACCGCACCGGTAGCGGTGTAGGTGCCGGCACCGTCTGCCTCGCACCGGAAGTCCGAGAGCGCCTCGGGCACGGGCGTGCCGGTCGGCGGCGGGTTGGTCGGCACCACGACACCGGGGGCAGGCGTTGACGTGGCGGGCCCCGACGGCTCGGACGAGCCCCCGCTGCACGCTGCCAGGACGACCAGCAGAGCCACGGCCACGAATCGCATCTGCCCATCCCATCACGCGCCGCGTTCCGCGCGGCGCAGGCACGCGCCCCCCTGTAGCGTCTTCGCATGACGACGAACCGGTTCGCCCGACGCATCGCGATCGAGGTCGCCGGGTGGGGGCTCGTGCTGATCGGCATCGCGGCGATCTTCCTGCCGGGGCCGGGCCTGCTCTCCCTGTTCGCCGGCCTCGCGATCCTGTCGCAGCAGTACGAGTGGGCCGAGCGCCGCGTGCGTCCGGTCGAGGTCATGGCGCTCAAGTCGGCCGCGCAGAGCGTGCAGACCTGGCCGCGCATCCTCGCGAGCGTCACGGGCGCACTGGCCCTCGCAGCCGTCGGCGTCTTCTGGGGCATCGGCACCGACGTGCCCGAGTGGTGGCCGCTGGCCGACAAGTGGTGGCTCGTCGGCGGCTGGGGCACGGGCGCGACGCTCATCGGCTCGTCGCTGATCGCCCTCGCCACGATCGTCTACAGCTTCAGGCGGTTCCGCGGCGTCGAGGACCCCGAGGCCGAGGCCGTCCGCGTCTCCACGCCCGAGGACGACTGAGCCGAGGCTAGAGCGAGTCGTCGACGGCGAACCAGGTCAGCACGGGCGCGGCGGCCAGCAGGGGCGCCATGTCGGTGACCTGCCCCGGTCCGGCGCGGAACTCGCGGTAGGCGGCGTCGTGCTCGGGCGACTGCCACGTCTCGTGCGCGACCCAGTGCGCGGGATCGTTCGCGTCCACGAGCACGTCGACTCCGAGGTTGCCGTCGAAGGCACGGGTCTCGGTCAGCACCCGGTTGATCACCGTCCGCGCGTCGTCCAGCTTGGTCGGGTCGAATCGAAGGTCGAGCGTCGCGATGATGGCCATGCGACCCACCCTACGACGCGGCGGCCAGACGCTCGATCCGCAGCAGGGCGAGCGCGCACACCGCAAGGTAGCCCGGCGCCCACCACGGCACCTCGAAGGTCACGACGCAACCGCCCGCCGTCGGCGCCACGCGGTGCCGGGTGGCCGGCACCCCCGCCACCGACCACGCCCATGACCGTCCGGGGACGAAGTCGGTGATCTCGAACGGCAGGCTCACGCCCACCACCGTGCGCACGGTGCCGCGGGCCCCGGGGTCGATGACGCCGCCGGGCACCTCGCCTCCTGCGACCGTCGGGCCCCACCGCGGCCACTCGGCCACGTGCGTCAACAGCCGCCACGCCACCTCGGGCGGAATGGCGATCTCCCGCGACACGGACGGACCCATGGGCCGAGCGTAGGCACGCCCGCCCTCCCCCGCGATTCGTCGTGCGGGTAAGAATGGGGTGACTCACGCCACAGCAGGAGGACGCCGTGTTCTACCCCCTGACCGTCATGGACTTCCTCGACCGCGCGACCACGGTCTACCCCGATCGTGTCGCGGTGATCGACGAGCCCGACCAGCCCGCCGACTCGTGGGGGCAGATCACCTACGCCGAGCTGGGCCGGCGCGCCCGTGCGAAGGCCGCGACGCTTGACGAGCTGGGCGTGCCGGTCGGTGGACGGGTCGCGATCGTGTCGCACAACTCGGCCCGTCTGCTGACGTCCTTCTACGGCGTCTCGGGGTGGGGACGCGTGCTGGTGCCGGTCAACTTCCGGCTCGCGGTCGCCGAGATCCGCTACATCATCGAGCACTCCGGAGCCGAGGTCATGCTGGTCGACCCCGACCTGCGGCACCTCGTCGACGAGATCGACTGCCCGCACATCTTCGTGCTGGGCGAGGACGACGACAAGATCTGGGGCTCGTCGGCCGAGCCGCGGCGATGGGACGGCGACGAGAACGCGACCGCCACGATCAACTACACGTCCGGCACGACCGCCCGGCCCAAGGGCGTCCAGCTGACGCACCGCAACCTGTGGCTCAACGCGACGGTGTTCGGCTGGCAGGCCTCGGTCGACGACCGCGACGTCTACCTGCACACGCTGCCGATGTTCCACGCCAACGGCTGGGGCCACCCGTTCACCGCCACGGGCATGGGCGCGACGCACGTCGTGATCCGGCAGATCGACGGCGCCGAGATCCTGCGCCGCATCGAGCGGCACGGCGTCACCTACCTGTGCGCCGCGCCCGCCGTCGTGGCGGCCGCGCTCGACGCCGCCAAGACGTGGGAGGGCGAGGTGCCCGGGCGCGACCGGGTGCGCATCATCGTGGCCGGCGCGCCGCCGCCGACCCGCACGATCGAGCGGGTGCGCGACGAGCTGGGGTGGGAGTTCATCCAGATCTACGGCCTCACCGAGACCTCTCCCCTGCTCACGATGAGCCGGATGCGCGCCGAGTGGGACGACCTCGACCCGCACCAGCAGGCCGTCAACCTCGGACGCGCGGGGGCTCCCGCGGTCGGCGTGAGGATGATGGTCGACGACTCCGGCGAGGTGCTGGCGCAGTCCAACCACAACCTCGCGTCGTACTGGGACAACCCCGAGGCGACGGCCGACGCGCAGGCCGGCAACTGGTTCCACACCGGCGACGGCGGCACGATCGAGGACGGCTACGTCACGATCGCCGACCGCAAGAAGGACGTCATCATCACCGGCGGCGAGAACGTCTCGTCGATCGAGGTCGAGGACGCCCTCATGTCGCACCCGTCGGTCAAGGAGGTCGCCGTCATCGGCATCCCCGACGAGAAGTGGGGCGAGCTCATCACCGCCCTCGTCGTGCTCGACCCCGACGAGGACGCCGTCGACCAGGCCGGTCTGATCGCGCACTGCCGCACTCACCTGGCCGGCTACAAGTGCCCCAAGCGCATCGACTTCCGCGACGAGCTGGCCCGCACGGCCACCGGCAAGCTGCAGAAGTTCAAGCTGCGCGAGGAGTTCTGGAAGGGTCACGACCGCCAGGTGAACTAGGGTCGGGTGATGCCCCAGGACGCGGCCACGACACGCACCCGAGGCCATCTCCTGCAGGCGGCCGACGCCGGCATCGCCGAGGCGGAGCGCGATCTCTTCTCCGCCCGTCGTCCGCTGACGGTCGTCGCCTGGTCGATCGCCCTGCTGGTGCTGACCGCGATGCCGTCCGTCGAGGGCAACGTCGACGACACGGCGGCGCGCATCGCGTTCACGGCGCTGTGGGCAGCGGTGGTGGCGATCTGCGCGCTGCGCGTCTGGCAGTACTGCGCCGAGAACCGGCGACTCGGCGCCCGGGTCGACGCCTGGGTCGACGCGCGCCGAGACCCCGCGCTGCGCCTGCTCGACGACGGTGACGTCGTCCTTGAGACCGCCACGGTGCACGACGTCCGCGACCGGGCCGACTACGAGTCGGCAGCGTCCGACATCGCCTTCCGGCACCAGATGAGGCAGCAGACACTGCCGGTCGTCGTGCCGACGTTCGTGCTGATGCTCACCGGGCTGGTCGGGCTCGGGGCCGCGATCGCCGCCGCGCTCGGTGCGGGCGGCGATCTCCCGTGGGCCGTGGCGGTCGGCGTGGCGGGGCTCGTCACGTTCGCCCCCTTCGTGCAGGTGGTCGGCGACATGTGGCACGCACAGGTGCAGCGGGCCGCCGAGTTCACCCGCACCGGCACCGAACGTCGGCTCTACGCGATCCGTCGCCACCACCTGACCGGAGCGCCCGAGCCGGAGGCGCTGGGACGTCCCGTGGTCGCGCAGGTGGTGGTGGCCGTGCTCGCGTCCGGCGGCCTCGGCATCCTGGCCACACGGGTGCGCACGTCGAGCAGCCTGGCCGTGCTGGTGGCCGCTGCGATCGTCGTGGCCGTCACGGCGATCGTGGTCGGCCGGGCCTGGTGGCACGGTCGCGGCGTGCGCGTCTACCCGCTCGACGGCAGCGGTCGCTCGGTGCTGCAGTCACCGTCACGACGGGTCGACCTGGTGCTCCAGGGCGACGTCCTGACGATCACGGACGCCGGGGGTGGCGCCGCCCCAGCGACGATCTCCCTCGACGCCGTGCTGGCCCTCGAGCCCCTGTCGAAGATGTCGGTCATCACCGGCAAGGGACTCGGCATCGTCACCCGCGACAGCCCGATCGTCCTGACCGGCCGTGGCCTCGCCAGCGACCCGGCGGTCGTCGAGCTCAGGCGCCGGTTCGGCACCTAGGCGCTCACCCCATGCGCGTGGTCGAGATGCCGCCGTCGACGTAGAGCGTGACGCCGTGGACCATCGCGGCGTCGTCCGACACCAGGTAGAGCACGCCGCGGGCGATGTCGGCCGGGCGCACCACCACACCGGCGGGCGTGCCGGCCGTCATCGCGTCGAGCACCTCGCGGCTGTCCTCGTTGCCGGGAGTGAGTGTCGCACCGGGTGCGACGGTGTTGACACGGACGCCCTGCGGACCGAACTCGGCCGCCCACGAGCGGGTCAGCTGCTCGTCGGCGGCCTTCGTCGCGGCGTACATCGCGGCGAAGGGCACGCCGACCTGCGCCATCCACGAGCCGATCGTGACGATCGCACCCCTGCCACGCCCGGCCATGGCGGGGGCGAGGGCCGCGACCAGCACGTGCGGCGCCCGGACGTTCACCGCGAGCATCGCGTCGAGGTCGGCGTCCGCGAGGTCGGCCGTCGCCGTGGCGGGGTAGATGCCGGCGTTGTTGACCAGGATGTCGACGTGCCCGAGCACCTCGGTCGCCGCCGCCGCGAAGGCACGGATCTCGTCGTACGAGCCGCCCAGGTCGACCCTGACGAAGTCGGCCCGACCGCCGTCCGAGCGGATCGCGTCGACAACCGCCTGCCCGCGCTCGGCGTCACGTCCGCTGACGAGCACGTGGGCACCCTCGGCCGCGAGGGCGTGAGCCGTCGCCTCGCCGATGCCGCTGGTCGATCCGGTCACGAGGGCTGTGCGGGACGCGAGGCGTCCGGAAGTGGAGCGTGTGGTTGTCATGTGTCCTGTCTAGGGCTCGGCTGTCGCACCGCACCAGATCACGCTCGACCTGGGCATGACATGACCAGCCAGGCCCGGCCGATCGCTCCTACGATGGGCACATGCCTGCCGACCGCGCCGCCCTCGGGGCGTTCCTGCGCAGTCGCCGTGACCGCCTGAGCCCTGCCCAGGCCGGCATGACGGCGTTTCCGGGTCCGCGTCGCGTGCCGGGGCTGCGCCGCGAGGAGCTCGCGGTGCTCGCCGGGCTGAGCCCCGACTACTACAGCCGCGTCGAGCAGGGCCGGCAGGCCACGGTCTCCACCCAGGTGCTCGACGCACTGGCCCGCGCCCTGCGGCTGGACGATGTCGAGCGTGCCCACCTGCACCAGCTGGCGGCTCCACCCACTCGTCGGTCCTCCCCGCCGCTCGCGACCCAGCGACCGGACGGCGGGCTGCTGCGCATGATGACGATGTTGGAGCACGTGCCGGTGCTGCTGCTCGGCCGCAGCGGAGAGATCCTTGCCAGCAACCACCTGCTGCGCGCCGTGCTGGGCCGTCCGCTGGTCGAGGGCTCCTCGCTGGTGCGTTACCTGTTCCTCGACCCACTGGCCCGCGAGCGCATCGTCAACTGGGAGCACTTCGCCCAGGCGTCGGTCGGTGCCTTGCGGCGCGAGAGCGGCCAGCACCCCGACGACCGCCGGCTGCAGCTGCTGGTCGCCGAGCTGCGCGAGGCCGACCCCGACGTGGCGCGCTGGTGGGACGACCACGGCGTCCGCGACTACTCCTCGGTGGCCAAGATGATCGACCACCCGGCGATCGGCCGCCTGCAGTTCGACATCGAGATCGTCGGCGCTCCCCACGAGCCCGACCAGCGACTCGTCGTCTACACCTCGCAGCCCGACTCGACGACCGCACGACTCGTCCCCCTGCTCGCCAGCTGGGAGCCGGCTCCCGTCTCCTGAGCTAGTCGAAAGCGACCGGACGCCCCCGCATGCCGATGACGTGCGGGTCATGACCGGCCCGCGGGACGAGGATCCTTCGTGGCTGTGGTTAGGGTCGTGGAAGCAGCACGCGCTCGTCGGCGTCTTCTTCACTTTGGGTCTGATCCGGCCGCTGGGCTCGCTGTGGTTGACGGTCCCCGCCGCTGCGGCTGCACTGGTCATGCTGATCGTGCCACCGACACATCCGAGCGCGCTCCGGCGTAGACCGCCACACGTGACGGTCTACGTCGGTCAGGCTGCCGGGGTGGCCGGCTCGGGTCTGGTGCTCCAGTGCAGGATGCCGTGGCCCTTGTAGGTGTGGTGTCTTCGGCAGAGGGGTCCGAGGTTGTCGCCCCGGGTGGGGCCTTCGGGGAATGGTGTTCGGTGGTCGATGTCGCACCGTTCGGCCGGCACCATGCATCCGGGGCCTTGACACGTTCCGTACAAGAATCTGAGGGCGATGTTGAGGACGTCGGGCGCGAATCGGCCGACATACTCGTGGGCGAGGACGTCATCGTCGACCGGGTCGACCACGATCCGGTGCCAGAAGGTGCTGCCGGAGCCGACGACGTCGGCGATCCACTGGGCCGGCACGCCCCAGCGTCCGTCCGCGGACTCCGCGAACCCCGGGTTCGCACCAGCGAGCACGTCCGCGTCGACGGTCACGGCGATGTTGGCGTCGATCACGCCCTCGCCCCTTGAGCTTGTCGAAAGGAGCCACGCCATCAACAGGTCCGCCTCACGCTGAGCGACCGTGCGTTGATCATCGGCGTCGACAGGCCTGCGTGCTGCTCTGCGGATGCGGTCCTCGACCGCAGCGATCTCGTGCGAGGGCGCATAGGCGCCCATGAATCCCATCGAGTCGTCACCGTGCTGAAAGCTCACGTGCCGCTTGGCCCGCTCATCATCGGCCCGCTCAACTGCGAGATCGGCCTCGACCCGCCGCACGAACCGCTTCAGCCAGGCCCGCAGCTCAGCAACCGTGTGAGTCTCGGCGTACTCGACCACCCGTCGATCCAGGCGGTGGACGGACTCGGCCCGCTTCAGCTGGCTGATCGTGTGCCCGATCTCGCGCACCCGGGCCAGGTCGACACGTCCCTCACCGAAAGCAGCCCACGTAGTCGGTGAGTGGTCGCGGACGGTGTCGGCGAATGACAACCGGTGCTGCACCTGACCCTCGCTGAAGCCCATGGCCTCACCGATCTCCAAAGCAATCGCGCCACGTTCGTTGAACCGCTTGATCGCAGACTCGTGCTGCTCATCGATCCGCTCCAGCTCCAGGTCGCGGAACTCCAGCATCGCAGCCAGCTCACGAAACTCACCCCGCGCACGAGCCCGAGCGACGTCGGTCAAGACGTCGATCGCAGCATCCGCAGTGGTGGCCATACATCCAACCTAGAGGCCGCCACCGACACCCGTTTTGACTGCAATCAGAGGCTGTGGACGACCGACCGAGGACCACCGACGAGACCGGCCGACCCGGGAGCGATGCTCCCGAGCCGGCCGGCTCGTCCAGACCCTCGGAGGTGTCAGGGCCTGATGCTGATGACGTCACCCGCCGGGGCGAAGCGCTTCTCGGAGGCGTTCCACGTGATCGGGCGGAAGCCGTCGATACCGGTCAGCAGCTTGGGCGTGCTGTACCACTTGATGCCGTTGATCAGCATCGGCGAGGCGTAGTCCTGGTCGCGAGCGGCCTCCATGATGCTGAGGCGCGTCATCCCGTCCTCGGACTTGGCGGCCTGCTTCATCGTGTTGATGATCAGGTCGGCCTGCGTCCAGCCCGAGACGGCGACGGCGTTGCCGGCCACCTCGTCGGGGACGCCGGCGGCCTTCATCTGAGCCGTGTACTCCTTGACACCCGCGTCGTCCTTGTTCTCCGGGGCGTTGGGGTCCTTGCCGAAGGCGCCCAGCTCGACACCGTCGGCGGCCTGGCCGGCCGCGATGTACTCGACCGCGTTGACGCAGTTGCTGGGCTTGAGGACCAGCTTCGGCTGGTAGCCGACGCGGCCGCGGGCGGTGTCGAACGCACCACAGGTGCCGGTGACGCCACCGTGGTAGACGACCTCGACGCCCTTGGCCTTCAGCGTCGTCGCCGCGGCGACCGGGTCGGCGTCGGAGGTGACCTCCTCGATCGGCAGGTCGGCCTTCTTGGCCGCGGCCTGGAAGGCCTCGCTCTGCACCTTGCCGGACGCCGTCTGGTTCTCGGCGACGCCGACCTTGACGCCGTCGGGGAACTTCTGCTGGATCAGGCTGACGAGGAACTTGGCCTCGTTCGAGGCCAGCGGCAGGATCGTGGTCGTCCACGGGAACTGCTCGACGTCGACGTAGTCGGCCGTCGACGAGCTCGGGTAGAGCATCGGGACGCAGGCGGCGTTCTGGTCGTCGACCATCGCGCTCAGCGGGCCGGTGCCGAACGTCGCGAGGGCGTCGACCTTGAGGCTGTCGATGAACTCCGTGCCGTTGGCCTTGGCCTTGTCGGGCTGGAAGGCGTCGTCCTTGTAGGTGACCTTGATCTTGACGCCGTCGACGCCGCCCTTCTCGTTCTCGGCCGCGATGCGGGCGTCGTAGCCCGCGGTGGCGAGCTCGACGGCACCGGCGACGGGACCGGACAGCGGCGCGCTGTAGCCGATGTCGAAGGTGCCCTTGATCGGCTTGGTGACCGATGCGGGGTCGTTGCAGTCGTCGAGGTTGATGCTGAACTTCGACGGGTCGGAGGCGGTGTCGGCGCTGCCGTCCGAGCTGCTTCCCCCGCCGCCACAGGCGCCGAGCGTGAGTGCTGCGGCTGCGACGAGCGGGAGGGCGAGGCGCCGGGCGCCGGCCACGTGGTTGATCTTCATGACGTGCCTTTCTAGATGAAGTGCGGGTGGTGGTCGTCTAGCTCTGCTGCGTTCCTTCCGGCTTGCGCGGGATGCGAGGCGTGACGACCACGACCTTGCGCACCGCCTTGGCGATTCCCCCGACGATTCCGGCCGGCGCCACGAAGATCACGAAGATCAGGACGACGGCGAACAGGACCGCTGCCACCTGCCCCTGTCCGAGCTCTGCGGCGTAGTACGGCACGAACACGACGGCCAACGCTCCGACGAGCGGCCCGCTGCGGGTCGCCTCGCCGCCGATGACCAGGCCGATCAGCAACGTGATGCCGGCGAGGAGCGTGAACGACCCCTCAGCGAACAGGCTGCCGATGTACATCGCGAACAGGCTGCCGGCGACTCCGGTGACGGCGCCCGAGACACCGAACGCCGTGACCTTCATGACCGCGATGTTGATGCCGGACGACGCCGCGGCGATCTCGTTCTCGCGGACGGCGATCATCGCCATCCCGTAGCGGCCGCGCACCATGTTGTGGGCGATCCACATGACGATCAGCAGCACGACGACGCACAGCCAGTAGACCCACTGGCTCCGCTCGCCCAGCGTGAAGCCCGACCACTCGGGCGGTCGCAGCTGCTGACGACGGATCGTCATGCCCTCGGCACCGCCCGTGAGGTCGTCGAAGTGGGCCACGATCTCGGGGAACGCGACGCCGAACGCCAGCGTCACCATCGCGAGGTACAGCCCTCGGATACGCAGGGCGGGCAGGCCGACCAGCAGGCCGACGACCAGGCACACGACGAGCGCGGCCGGGATGGTCATGAGCGGGTCCCACTCGTACTTCACGACCAGCACGCCGGTCGTGTACGCGCCGAGACCGAAGAAGGCCGAGTGCCCCACCGACAGCAGCCCGATGTAGCCCGTCGCGATGTTGAGCCCCACGATCGCGATCGCGAAGATCGCGACGCGGGTGAGCTGGCCCTGGTTGAAGGGGTCGAGCTGGCCGCCCCACAGGATGACGAGCACGGCGAGGACGGCACCGATGCCCAGGAGGACGGTGTGCTCGCGGCCGCCGCGCCGGATGACCCGGGGGCCCCGCTTGGTCGAGGCAGGCGCCTGCGCGGGCGTGGTCTTGGGCTCCAGCATCTCGGTACTCACACTCGCTCCAGTCGACGCGTTCCGTAGAGTCCGGTGGGCCTCACGACCAGCACCACGACGATGAGGATCAGCGCGAACGTCAACGAGAACGAGCCGCCGATGAAGGTCGCGTAGCCGTTGATCATCGCCAGGCCGATGCCCATGACCATCCCGCCCACGACGGCACCCTTCACGCTGTCGAGCCCGCCGAGCAGTGCTGCTGCCGAGGCGAAGATGAGCACCTGGAACATCGAGGCGAGGTTGAGCTGCCCCGGGGGGATGGTCGGCACCAGCATCACGCCGGCGAGCGAGCCGATCGCGGCCGACAGGCCCCAGCTGATCGTCAGGATGCGACCGACCTTGATGCCGCACAGGGCCGCGGACTCGGGGTTGGTGGCGACGGCCCGCATCTCGAGGCCGAGGCTCGTGCGCTTGAACAGCACCGTCAGCCCGATCACGACCGCCGCGGCGAAGATCCACACCAGGATCGAGTCGTAGTGCAGGCGTGCACCGAGGACCGAGACGTAGTCGTCCTCGCCGGACGGGAACATCGCCGGGAAGACCTTCTCGTCCGAGCCCCATATCCAGCCGTCCAGGCCGTTGAGGCCCGTGAACAGGCCTAGCGCGACGATCAGGATCGCCGTCTCGTCGCGCTTGCGCACCGGCCGGATGAGGAAGCGCTCGGCCAGGGCGCCCATGACGAAGCCGAGGACGATGATCGGCGGGATCGCGACCCAGATGTTGAGCCCCCGCTCGGTGAGCCACCACGCGACGTACGTCGTGAAGAGCGCGAACTCGCCTTGGGCGAAGTTGATCGTCGACGAGCTGCGGAACACCACCACGAGGGCGAGGGCGATCAGCACGTAGATCGACCCGGCGGTCATGCCGGAGAAGAGCCGTGACAGGAAGATGTCCATCGAATGAGTCCTAATAGCCTAGGTACGCCTGGCGGATGTTGTTGTTCTCGCGGAACGAGTCGGCCGTGCCGGAGGAGGCGACCGCGCCGACCTCGAGCAGGTAGACGCGCGACGCGATGTCGAGCGCGAGCTCGGCGTTCTGCTCGACCAGCAGCAGCGCGGTGCCCGACTCGGCACTGACCCTGCGCAACGTGCCGAAGAGCTCCTGCACGATGAGCGGCGCCAGACCGAGGCTGATCTCGTCGCACAGCAGGAGGCGCGGGCGGCTCATGAGCGCCCGGGCGATCGCAAGCATCTGCTGCTCGCCGCCCGAGAGCGTGCCGGCGATCTGGTCGGCGCGCTCGGCGAGCCGCGGGAAGATGCCGAACCACCGGTCGATCTCCTCGTCGACGTCCTTCTTGCTGCCGAGGCCCGTGCCGCCGACGCGGAGGTTGTCGGTGACGTCGAGCGCGGTGAGCGTGCCGCGGCCCTGCGGCACGAGGCTGATGCCGCGGGCTAGCATCTGGTCGGGGCGGGGGTGGCCGACGGGCGAGCCGTCGACGAGGATCTCGCCGGAGTGCGGGATGAGACCGGACATCGCGCTCATGAGCGTCGACTTGCCGGCGCCGTTGGCGCCCAGCACGACGACGACCTCACCCGTCCCGACCGACAGGTCGATGTCGTGGAGCACGTTGACCTGGCCGTAGCCGGCGCGCAGTCCGCGCACCTCCAGCAGCGGTGCGTCGGTCATGCGGTCCTCCCGAGGTAGGCCTCGGCCACGGCCGGGTCGCGCTGGACCTCGGCCGGTGATCCGTCGGCGATGGTGCGACCGAAGTCCATGGCGACCACGTGGTCGGAGATGCCCATGACGAGTCCCATGTGGTGCTCGACCAGCAGGGCGCTGAAGCCGTAGTCGTCGCGAAGCCCGAGGATCAGCTGACCGAGCTCGTTGACCTCGGAGTGCGTCAGGCCACCGGCCGGCTCGTCGAGCAGCAGCAGGGACGGACGACTGATGAGCGCACGCGCCAGCTCGACGCGCTTGAGCGTGCCGAAGGGCAGGCCGGCCGCCGGGTGGAACGCCAGGTCGGTGAGCTCGAGTCGTTCGAGCAGCTCCCATGCGTCGGCCTCGACCCGGCGGCGCGCCGCACGCGTCGTCGGCCAGCCGAGCAGCGACGGGACGAGGTGCGGCGTGCTGGTGCTGTGGGCGCCGACGACGGTGTTGTCGAGCACCGACAAGGTCGGGAACAGTGCGAGGTTCTGGAAGGTGCGGACGATGCCGTGCCGCACGATCTGGTGCCTCCGCAGGGAGAGCAGGTCGGTGCCGTTGAAGCGGACCGCTCCCTCCTCGGGGCGGTAGATGCGGGTGATGCAGTTGAAGAGCGAGGTCTTGCCGGCTCCGTTGGGGCCGATGAGCCCGCAGATCTCGTTGTCGGCCACCGTGAAGCCCACGCGGTCCAGTGCCGTCACGCCGCCGAAGCGCATGACCAGATCGGATATCTCCAGCACCGTTCGGCCCTCTCTTCCTGCTCGAATTGCCTGGGATCACAGCCTCTTGCCAGGCGTGATCCCCGTCACTATAGTTAGCAACGTGACTAAGTTATACCCCATCGGGATCGGCCGGTCAACGGCCTGGAGAGGCCTGATTCATGACCGTCCGACCTGATAGGGATGACCCATGACCAGCCACGTCCAGGGCCCGGTCGGCGACGACGGGGTGACCGCCCTCGAGGCCGGTGGGCCCAACTCGATCGCCGTCGCCAACGGCGTGCTGGCCGACGAGTGGTCGCTGTGGATCGTGCGGCAGGCGCTGCGCGGCGCGACCCACTACACCGACTGGCTCAACCTCGGCCCGATCCCGGGATCAGCCCTCACGACGCGCCTCTCGGCGCTGGTCACGGCCGGCGTGCTGTCCAAGCACCAGTACAGCGACCGGCCGGTGCGCCACGAGTACCTGCTGACCGACCGCGGCCGCCAGGTGTGGCCGATCCTGATCTCGATGTGGTCGTGGGAGAAGGGCTGGGTCGACGATCCCGAGGTCGACCTGCCCCGCATGCTGCACACCACCTGCGGCGGATTCTTCGACCCCGTCCTCACCTGCGGGTCGTGCCGCGAGACCATCCGCTGGCGCGACGTCAAGGGCGAGATGGGCCCCAGCGGCGACTGGTCCCGCAACCTGCAGATCACGGCCCGGCGCCAACGCTCCCGCAACGACAAGCGCCCCAGCGAGGTGGTCAACGAGACCATGGAGCTGATCGGCAACCGGTGGTCGATCGCGATCCTCGGTGCGTCGTTCCTGGGGGTCACGCGCTTCAGCGAGTTCCAGAAGAGGCTCTCGGCCTCGCCGACGATCATCGCCGACCGGCTCAAGGCGTTCGCCGACCTCGGCGTGCTCGAGCAGGTGCCGACCCGCGAGCGGGCCGACTGGATGGAGTACCACCTGACGGCCAAGGGCCTGGCCTTCCTGCCGGTGGTGCTGCTCATGATCCAGTGGGGCCACCGGTGGTTCCGGGCTCCCGACGGACCGGCGCTCGTCATGGAGCACATGACGTGCTCGTCACCGCTGCACGTCCTGCTCACCTGCAGCGAGTGCCACGAGCCGCTGCGCGGCCACGCGATCGAGACCGTGCAGTCCTAGGCGCCCTCGAAGGAGATCTCGCGGCGGGCCAGCGCGCCGTTGCACGAGTTGCAGGTGAAGCGGGGCTCGAGCTCGGCGCCGCACGCGGAGTGGACCAGCGAGAGACCCGACTGCCCGTCGGCGGACAGCCAGGTGCCGGCCCAGCTGTTGATCGTCGCGGTCACCGAGAAGAAGTCGATGCCCTTCGGCGTGAGCCGGTACTCCTGGCGCTTGCCGCCGACCGAGACGGACTCACGGCTGAGCATGCCGGTGCCGACGAACAGCTCGAGCCGGTGCGTGAGGGTGACCGGCGAGATCTGCAGGTGCGACTGGAACTCGCCGAACCGGCGACTGCCCATCAGGGCGTCCGACAGGATCATGGTCGACCACCGGTCGCCCAGCACGCCCGAGGCGTCGATCGGCGAGCTCATCGCCGGCGACCGGCGCGACCGCCGGCTGACGACGTCGAGCAGCAGACGGTCGTCGACGCTCCCCTTGACGTCGCGCGCCGTCAGACCGATCGCCCCGCAGCGCCCGCAGCCGAAGACGGGCCGGGTCGACTGCCCGCACGTGTGGTGGCGCAGGCGGAGCGACGCATTCGCGTGGTGCGGCCCGGCCCAGGTGCGGTCCCACGCCCACAGCGCGATCATCACGCGCCACAGGTCGATGCCGGCGTCGGTGAGCAGGTACTCGTGCCGGGGCGGGTTGGACTGGTAGGCGCGGGTGCGCAGGATGCCGTCGTCGACGAGGCCGCGCAGGCGGCGCGACAGGACGGGATCGGAGATGTTGAGCGAGTCGCGCAGGTCTTGGAAGCGGCGCTGTTCGGTGAAGATCGCGCGGACCAGGCGCACCGTCCACATGTCGCCGAGGAGCACGAGCGCACGACCGAGCGGGGAGGCGGTCTCGGTCACGCCGCTCAGCGTAGTACAGCCGGCCGGAGCGCCCGCAGCACAGCGCATATCCGTTGACAGGTCACTTTTCACGTTGTAGTAATGAAGTGGCAGCGACTGCCCGCGACCGACCCCGGAGGAACCCATGGCCCACGACCTGTACGTGCTCGGCGGCGCCCAGACCGATTTCGCCCGCAACTGGGCGAAAGAGGGTCTCGGCCTGCTCGACATGCTCACCGAGGTGCTCCCGGCGGCCTTCGCCGACGCCCAGGTGCAGTCGTCCGAGGTGCAGGTCGTGCACGTCGGCAACCTCGCCGGCGAGCTGTTCGCCGGACAGGCCCAGCTCGGCGGCCTGGTCGCCGCCGCCGATCCCGGCCTGGTCGGGCTGCCCTCGACCCGCCACGAGGCCGCGTGCGCCTCGGGAAGCACGGCCCTCGTGGCCGCCGGCGCCGACATCGCCTCCGGACGCTACGACGTCGCGCTGGTCGTCGGCCTCGAGCTGATGCGCAACGTGTCGGCCAAGCAGGCCGCCGACCACCTGGGCACCGCGGCGTGGGCAGGGCGTGAGGCCGTCGACGCCGAGTACGCCTGGCCCGCGCTCTTCGCCGAGGTCGCCGACGAGTACGAGGCCCGCTACGGCCTCGACCACGCCGTGCTCGGACGCTTCGCCGAGATCGCCTTCGCCAACGGCGCCGACAACCCGCTCGCGCAGGCTCGCGACTGGGCGTTCCCCGCCGGCTCGTTCGCCGAGGACGACGACGTCAACCCGCTCGTCGAGGGACGGCTCCGCAAGACCGACTGCGGCCGCATCACCGACGGCGCGGCGGCCGTCGTCCTCGCCGGCCCCGACTACGCCGCCGAGTGGGCGGCCGCCCGCGGCCTCGACCTCGAGCAGATCCCGCGCCTCTCGGGCTTCGGCCACCGCACCGACACGCTGCTGCTGGCCGACAAGCTCGACGCGTCCCGCGGCACCGACCACCTGTTCCCGCACCTGCACGGCACGATCCACGACGCGTACCGGCGCGCGGGCCTGTCGGGCATCGACGACGTCGACGTCGTCGAGATGCACGACTGCTTCAGCATCACGGGGCTCGTCACCCTCGAGCACCTCGGCCTGGTCGCCGGCGGCAAGGGCGGCGAGGTGGTCCACGACGGCACGATCGAGCGCACCGGGCGGCTGCCCGTCAACCCCGGCGGCGGGCTGCTCGCCGCGGGCCATCCTGTCGGCGCGACCGGCGTCCGCATGGTGCTCGACGCGACCCGTCAGGTGACCGGGCGCGCCGGGGCCGTCCAGGTCGACGGTGCACGCCGGGTGGTGACCGTCAACGTCGGCGGCTCGTTCACCACCGCCGTCGCGTTCGTCGTCGAGACGGGGGCGTGAGCGCGATGGACCTCGACGTCGTCGGACGCATGCTGTCGACGCTGCCCGCCGACGACGACCACCCGTACCGCACGGGTCCGTGGCAGCCGCAGACCACGGAGTGGAAGGCCGACGACCTGCAGGTCGTGCAGGGCGAGATCCCCGCCGACCTCGACGGCGTCTACCTGCGCAACACCGAGAACCCGCTGCACCCGGCGATCCAGAACTACCACCCGTTCGACGGCGACGGCATGGTGCACGTCGTCGGCTTCCGCGACGGCACGGCCTTCTACCGCAACAGCTTCGTGCGCACCGACGGGCTGGTGGCCGAGCAGGACGCCGGCCGGAGCCTGTGGGCGGGCCTGGCCGAGCGCCCCAGCCAGTCGCTGATGGACCACGGGTGGGGTGCGCGCGGACGCATGAAGGACGCGTCGAGCACTGACGTCGTCGTGCACAACGGCGTCGCCCTGACGTCGTTCTACCAGTGCGGCGACCTCTACCGGGTCGACCCGATGACGACCCGGACGCTCGGCAAGGAGACCTGGGGCGGGGCGTTCCCGTTCGACTGGGGCGTGTCGGCCCACCCCAAGATCGATGACGCGACCGGCGAGATGCTGTTCTTCAACTACAGCACCGAGGCCCCGTACATGAACTACGGCGTGGTCGACGCGAACAACGAGCTCGTCCACTACACGCCCGTCCCGCTGCCCGGTCCCCGCCTGCCCCACGACATGGCGTTCACCGAGAACTACGCGATCCTCAACGACTGCCCGCTGTTCTGGGAGCCGGAGGGCCTTGCGCAGGGCGCGTACGCCGCCCGGTTCCACCGCGACATGCCGATGCGCCTCGGCGTCATCCCGCGCCGCGGCGGCCCGGACGACATCCGGTGGTTCGACTGCGAGTCGACGTTCGTCCTGCACTGGGTCAACGCCTACGAGGACGGCGACGAGGTCGTCGTCGACGGCTTCTTCGAGAGCGATCCGTCGCCGGCCGACAACGGCATGGGCGACAAGTGGCAGCGGGCGTTCCGGTTCCTCGCCAACGACCGCATGCAGCCGCGCCTGCACCGCTGGCGCCTGAACATGGTCACCGGCCTGGTCAAGGAGGAGACGCTCACCGACACCATCAGCGAGTTCGGCATGATGAACGGCTCCCACGCCGGCCGGAAGTACCGCTACGCGTACGCCGCCACGAGCAAGCCCGCATGGTTCCTGTTCGACGGGCTCGTCAAGCACGACACGTGGACGGGCCAGGAGCAGCACTTCCGCTTCGAGGAGAACGTCTACGGCAGCGAGTCCGCGATGGCCCCGCGCGTCGGGAGCGCCGCCGAGGACGACGGCTACCTCATCACGCTGACCACCGACATGAACCAGGACGCCTCGTTCTGCGTCGTCCTCGACGCGGCCGACATCACGGCCGGACCGGTCTGCACGCTGCGGCTGCCCGAGCGCATCTCCAGCGGGACGCACTCGACGTGGGCCGCCGGCGCCGACCTGCCGCAGTGGGACCAGGTCGACGACCCCGCCACCACCGTGGGGCTGTGACCTACCCGGCCACGCACGCACGGTCGTTCCCCGACAAGGCGGCCGTCGTGATGGCGGGCTCGGGCGACTCGATGACCTATCGCGAGCTCGACGAGGGCTCGATGCGGCTGGCCCGCCTGCTCCACGCCGCCGGTCTGCGCCCCGGCGACCACCTCGCGGTCGTGCTGGGCAACCACCTGTCGTTCCTCGAGATCTACTGGGCGGCGATGCGGTCGGGCCTGTACTTCACGCCCGTCAACGCCTACCTGACCGGCTCCGAGGCTCGCTACGTCGTCGAGAGCTGTGAGGCGTCCGCGCTCGTGGTCGACGCACGGCTCGCCGAGACCGCGGCGGCCCTCGCCGACGTCCCGCTGCGGGTACGGCTCAGCCTCGACGGCGCGCTGCCCGGCTACGACGACTACGCGACCGCCGTCGCGGGCCACCCGGCCGAGCCGCTGGCCGATGAGCCGCTGGGCGCGCACATGCTCTACAGCTCGGGCAGCACCGGCAAGCCCAAGGCCATCACCCGCAGCCTCAGCGGCAAGCACGTCTCGGAGGGCAACGAGGCGCTCCGGGCCTGGATCCACGCCGTCTACGACGTCACCCCCGACACGGTGTGCCTCAGCCCGGCGCCGCTCTACCACTCGGCACCCCTGTCGCTGTGCGCCGCGATCTCGTCGATCGGCGGCACGATCGTGCTGATGGAGACGTTCGAGGCCGCGGCAGCGCTCGACGCCGTCGCACGTCACCGGCCGTCGCACGCCCTGATGGTGCCGACGATGTTCATCCGGCTGCTGCGGCTCGACGACGCCACCCGGGCCGCGGCCGACGTGAGCTCGCTGCGCTACGTCATCCATGGCGCCAGCCCGTGCCCCACCAGCGTGAAGCGGTCGATGATCGAGTGGTGGGGGCCGGTGATCCACGAGTACTACGCCGGCAGCGAGGACAACGGATCGACGCTCATCGACTCGCACGAGTGGCTCGAGCACCCCGGCTCGGTCGGCACCGCCAGCCCCGGCTGCACCGTCCACGTCTGCGACGTCGCGGGGCACGAGCGGCCCGCGGGCGTCGACGGCGTCGTCTACTTCGAGACAGCCGGCACCCCCGCCGGCGCCCGGCACCCGGACCACCCGACGTGGACGACGCTGGGCGACGTGGGGCACCTCGACCGCGAGGGCTACCTGTACCTGACCGACCGCACCGACTACCTGATCATCTCCGGCGGCGTGAACATCTCGCCCCAGGAGGTCGAGGACGTCCTGATCGAGCATCCCGCCGTGATGGACGTGGCCGTGTTCGGCATCCCCGACGACGAGTTCGGCCAGCAGGTCAAGGCCGTGGTGCAGCTGACCGACCCGACCGACGACCACGGGCTCGTCACGACCGCGCTGCGCGACTTCGCGCGCAGTCGCCTCGCGCGTCACAAGGTGCCCCGCAGCATCGACGTCATCGACGAGATGCCCCGCTCCCCCGCCGGCAAGCTCTACAAGCGCCGCCTCCGCGACAGGTACCTCACCGCCCCGTGAACACCGCGGACCGCTTCTCGAGGAAGGCCGCGACGCCTTCGCGGTGATCGTCCGACAGCTGGCACTCAGTCATCGCGGCGACGTGCGCGACCAGGTGCTCGTCGCGCGACAGGGCGCTGGACGCGTTGAGCAGCCGCTTGGCCCGCTCGATCGCGAACGGCGACCCGCTCGAGACCCGGGCGGCCAGCGCCAGGGCGGCGTCCATCAGGTCGTCCGGCGAGGTGACGTCGAGCACGAAGCCGATGCGCTCGGCCTCGGCGGCGTCGATGAACTCGCCCGAGAACACCAGCCGCTTGGCGGTCTGCAGGCCGACGAGCTGCGGTAGCAGCCAGGTGCCGGCGCCCGTGTCGGGCACGAGCCCGCGCTGCACGAAGATCCACGAGAACCGGGCGCGCGTCGAGGCGATGCGGAAGTCGCACTGCGTGGCCAGCTCGATGCCGAGACCTGCCGCCGGACCGTCGACGGCGGCGATGACCGGCTTGCTCGCGTCGTGCAGGAACCAGTGCTGGCCATCGGTGTGCTGCGTGCGGTCCTCGCCCCTCGTGCCGGGCTCGACGTCGTGCAGCTCGGTGAGGTCGGTGCCGGCACAGAACTGACCGGGCGTGCCCGTGAGGACGATGGCCTTCACGGCGGCATCGGCCTGCGCCGCCAGCGTGAGGTCGCGGATGGTCGCGAGCATCACGTAGCTGAGGGCGTTGCGCTTCTCGGGGCGGTCGATCGTGATGATGCCGACCCCGTCCTGCACCGCGTAGCGGACCAGGTCGCTCATGCCGTCGCCGCCGTCGCGTCGGCGACGAAGCGGACGTCGACGCCGCACAGGCGCAGGCTCTCGCCCACGCGAGCCGGGTCGGCGGCGGAGACGTCGAAGGCCACGAGACCGGCGGTGTCGTGCGAGGGGACGAACCGCAGCACGGTGTCGTGCAGGTCGAGGGTGGTCGCGTCGGTCAGCGGCACGTCGAGCACCTGCGACCAGGTGCGGGCCAGTGCCTCGGGGTCGGGCGAGGCGAGCTCGGCCCCCACGATGTCGCGGACGACGTCGGTGCAGGCGGCGTCGAAGACCCGTGGCGCGAAGTGCCAGCTCTCGGGCGGGTCGACCTGGTCGACCTCGGCCAGGGTGCCCAGCGACCTGGGGTGCCACTGCGAGATGCGGTTTCCCTCGAAGTCCTGCGCGAACAGGGGCTCGATGCCCAGGCCGGCGGCGCGGTCGATGACGGCCTGCTGGTCGGCGACCTGCACGACGAGCATGTAGCCGACGGCGCCCTTGCGCTCGACCAGCCGTCCGTGCGAGGAGTCCGCCGTCATCGGTGCGCACAGCTCGAGGAAGGTGTCGCCGAACGTCAGCACCTCGTGCTCGAACCCCAGCTCGGCCATCGACTCGGGGTCGCGGGTGCCGCTGGTGTTGCCGAAGGCGTCGCGGCACTGCGCGATCGCCTCGTCGAGCTCGGGGACCAGCAGGACGACCTGACGGATACGGGGCAGGACGGACATGTCTCTCCTAGGGCGCTGGGACGGTCGCGGACAGCTGGGCGCGCAGCTCGCGCTTGAGGATCTTGCCGATCGCGTTGCGCGGCAGCGCCTCGACGACCTCGAGACGCTCGGGCCACTTGAACGTGGCGACCTGCTGGTCGCGCAGGCGTCCGACGAGCTGGTCGAGCGTGGGTGCGTCGGCGGCGTCCCGCGGCACCACGAACAGGCAGACCCGCTCGCCGAGCCGGTCGTCGGGCATCGCGACGGCGGCCACCTCGGCGACGCGGTCGTCGGCGATCACGAGCGCCTCGACCTCGGCGGCCGAGATCTTGAAGCCGCCGCGGATGATCAGGTCCTTGGCCCGGTCGACGTGCGTCAGGTACGACGGGCTGTCGGCGCTGATCTCGAAGACGTCACCGGTGCAGAACCAGCCGTCGGCGTCGAATCCGTGCCGGCCCCGGTTCCAGTAGCCCGCGAAGATCGTCGGGCCCTTCAGCCGCAGCTCGCCCGCCCGGCCCGGGGTGGTGACCTCGTCGCCGTCGTCGAGGCTCACGAGTCGGGCCTGCATCGCGTGCGCGACGTCGACGCGGTACGGCATGTCGTCGACGCCGTACCGCGGGAAGAGGCGTCCTCGATCGGCCGGCTCGGGGACGGTCTCGGGATCGCCGAACAGCACGCCGCCCTCGTTGGAGCCGAACAGGTTGAGCACCTCGACGCCGTGGTCGCGCTCCCAGCGGGCGATCATCCAGCCCGAGAGGGGCGCGGACCCCGAGCCGACCGCGCGCAAGGTCGACAGGTCGTGCTGCTCGAAGGCCGTGTCGTCGGCGACGAGGGTGTCGAGCACCAGCGGAGGCGCGCACGTGTACGTGACGCGCTCGCTCTCGACCTGCCCGACGAAGACGTCGAGGTCGAACGGGTGGTGCTGCGCCAGCGTGGCACCCAAGGCGATCCAGGGCATGAACATGCCGGCCAGCCCGCCGCCGTTGACCATCGGGAACGGGTTGAGCAGCACGTCGTCGGCGCCCAGCCGCGGCGCCTGGGCGCAGGCCGTGCCCAGCACCTCCCAGTCGCCGTAGGCCCGCGGCACGCCCTTCGGCGTCCCCTCGGTGCCCGACGTCCAGACCAGGGTCACGCAGTCGTTGGAGCCCAGGTCGAGGGAGGCGAGGTGCTCGGTGAGCTCGGACGAGTCGGCGTCGGCGGACGCGACGAGGTCGTCGAGCGGCTCGACGCCGTCCACCGCGTCCGGCCCGAACGCCAGCACGGCCTGCAGCGTCGGCACGTCGTCGCGCAGCCCGACGGCGTCGGCGGCGAGCGGACGACCGACGGCCTGCGTGGCCGTCACGAACACCTGAGCGCCGGCGGCCGTCCCCATGCCGCTCAGCTCGTGCCGCCGGTACTGCACCGGGAACGGCGTCACGATGGCGCCCAGCCGGGCCACGGCAAGCAGCACCAGCGGCAGCTCGACGCTGTTGGGCAGCTGCACGCCGACGACGACGTCGCGCCGCACCCCGTGGTCGAACAGCACCCGCGAGATGCGGTCGACCTGGTCGCCGACCTCGTCCCAGGTGAGCCGGCGCGGCTCGCCGGCCATGAAGGAGGAGCGGTTGGGGGCGTCGACCAACGAGAGCCGGTGGCCGATGGCGCCCCGGTGCCCGGTCAGGAGGTCGGACCACGTCGTGCCGGTCCACCACCCATCGGCACGGAAGCTCTCGGCGACCTCTTCTGGGAACAGCTGCACGCGGCTCATCGTAGAACAGAGATCTCAAAACTACTAGATAGCAAGTGACTGTTCATTTCTCGTCCGTCCCGGCACAATGGTCACCTCACAGCCCATGTGACATCACTTCACCCCTCGGATCGGCAAGGAGCAAGCGTGAGTCTCTTCAACAGAGATAGTGGCACCTCGTCGGTGGTGCACACCGAGCGCGACGACGGCGTCGCGATCATCACGCTCCACCGCCCCGAGCGTCGCAACGCCTGGACCGTCGAGATGCAGGCCGGCTACTACGACGCCCTCGCGTCCGCGTCGGCCGACCCCGACGTGCGCGTCGTCGTGGTGACCGGGGCAGGCGGCTCGTTCTGCCCAGGAGCCGACACCCAGGCCCTCGACACGTACTCCCAGACCGGCACGACCAATCCGCTCGCGGCACGGATCGAGCAGCCCGAATGGTTCCCGAGCACCGTGCCGAAGCCGATGATCGCGGCCGTCGAGGGCCCGTGCGCCGGCATCGGCCTCGTCCAGGCGCTGATGTGCGACATCCGCGTCGTCGCGCCCGACGCCCGCCTGTCGACCGCCTTCGTCCGGCGGGGGCTGCCGGCCATGCACGGCGGCGAGTGGCTGCTCGAGCGCATCGCCGGCGCAGCCACCGCCCACGAGCTGCTGCTGACGGGGCGCACCTTCGACGGCACCGAGGCCCTGCGGCTCGGCGTCGCCCACGAGGCCGTCGACGCTCCCCTGGCCCGCGCCCTCGAGCTCGCCCACGACATGGCCGCGCGCTGCTCGCCCACGTCGATGGCCCACATCAAGCAGCGGCTCTGGACGAGCCGCAGCCGCACCCTCGACGAGACCGTCGTCGAGGTCGACGCGGTGCTGGACGACTTCTTGTCGTCCGACGACTTCCGCGAGGGCGTCGCCAGCTTCGTCGAACGACGCACCCCGCACTTCCGCGGGCTCTCCCACCCGCTCTAGCCCCTCCTCCCGAAGGACACGATGACCCGCCCCTCGATCCAGCCGCTCCGCCTGCCCGTCGTGGCGGCGCCCATGTTCCTGATCTCCGGCACCGAGCTCGTCGTCGCGGCGTGCACGTCCGGCGTGGTCGGCTCCTTCCCGGCGCCCAACTGCCGCACCACCGACGAGCTCGACCGGTGGATGGGCACGATCAACGACGCGCTGCGCAACGCCGCCGACTCGGACCCGAGCGCGATCATCGCCCCCTGGGCCCTGAACCTGGTCACCCACCGCACCAATGCGCGGCTGGCCGACGACCTCGCCCTCGTGGCCGAGCACCGGCCGCCCATCGTCATCACGGCCCTCGGCTCGCCGGCGCCGGTCATGGACGTCGTCAAGGGCTACGGCGGCATCGTCGTGGCCGATGTCGTCAGCCTCAAGCTCGCCCACAAGGCCGCGAGCCTGGGCGTCGACGGCCTGGCCTGCGTGTCGAGCGGAGCGGGCGGCCACACCGGGCACCTGTCGCCGTTCGCCTTCGTCTCGGCGGTGCGCGAGTTCTTCGACGGCATCGTGACGGTCGGCGGTGGCATCAGCGACGGTTACGGCGTCGCGGGCGCGATCGCGTCCGGCGCCGACCTGGTCTACATGGGCACCCGCTTCCTGCCGACGACCGAGAGCCTGGCGCCCGAGGCCTACAAGCAGATGGTCGTCGACCACGGCCCGGACGACCTGGTCGTCAGCTCCGGCGTCACCGGCACCGATGCGTCGTGGCTGCGCCCCAGCCTGGTCGCCAACGGCTTCGACCCCGACCACATGACAGCCCCGACCGAGCGCAACTACGACTCGTCGGCATCGCCCAACAAGAAGTGGAAGGACATCTGGGC
Source organism: Aeromicrobium endophyticum (assembly GCF_003586285.1). Taxonomy (GTDB): domain Bacteria; phylum Actinomycetota; class Actinomycetes; order Propionibacteriales; family Nocardioidaceae; genus Aeromicrobium; species Aeromicrobium endophyticum. The sequence continues at coordinate 748,890 of NZ_QUBR01000001.1, forward strand.
CGCCGGGCAGGGCTTGCAGACCATCCGCGAGATCGAGCCAGTCCGTGCCGTCGTCGACCGGCTCGAGCGCGAGTACCGTGCGGCGGGCGACCGATTCGCCGCCCTCACCCCAGGAGCACCATGACCTACGAGACGCTCGTCCTCACCGTCGACGACCACGTCGCGACGATCGAGCTGAACCGGCCCGAGCAGCTCAACTCGATCACCAGCCTGATGGTCGACGAGCTGGTCGCGGTGTTCGCCCAGACCAACGACGACCCCGACGTCCGCGCCGTCGTCGTCACCGGCCGCGGCAAGGCCTACTGCGCCGGTGCCGACCTCTCGGGCGGATCGAAGTCCCTCGACGCCGAGGAGCGCGGCTGGGCCGAGGAGGTCGACGACTTCCGCGACGGCGGCGGCCTCATCACCCTCAACATCTTCGCGTCGACCAAGCCCGTGATCGGCGCCGTCAACGGCGTCGCGGCCGGCCTCGGCGCCACGATGCTGCTGCCGATGGACTTCATCCTGGCCGCGGAGTCGGCCCGTTTCGGCTTCGTGTTCGCCAAGCGCGGCATCGTGCCCGAGGCGTGCTCGACGTGGTTCCTGCCCAAGAAGGTCGGCCTGTCGAAGGCTGCCGAGTGGTTCTACACCGGCCGCATGGTCTCGTCGTCCGAGGCGCTCGACGCCGGGCTGGTGCGCAGCGTCCACCCCGCCGACGAGCTGCTGCCGGCGGCCTACGCGCTGGCGCGCGAGATCGTCGAGAACACCTCGCCGGTCGCGGTCGGCATGATCCGTCAGATGCTGTGGCGCTTCGCCGGCACGGACCACCCGATGGACGCCCACCGCGTCGACTCGCGCCTCAACTACGAGCTCGGCACCACCCCCGACGTCGTCGAGGGCATCACCTCGTTCCTCGAGAAGCGTCCGCCCCGGTTCCCCGGCACGCTCCCCGCCGACGCCCCCGCCTCCTACCCCTGGTGGACCGAGCCGGAGTTCTGACCGCCGTCAGTGGCCGAAGTCGTCGGTGATGCCCATGCCGGCCAGCAGGGTCGGGCGGTCGTAGTACTCGAGCCACTCGGTGATCGTGCCGTCGGCCATGCGCAGGATGCCGACGACCGGCACCTCGCCGTGGTGGCCGTCGAAGTCGAAGTCGTCGACCCGCTCGACGAACACACGCCCGTCGATGATGCCGAGGGCCTTGATGTGCAGCGTGATGCGCTCGGCCTTGCTGCCGAGGATGGCCATGCGCTCGGCGATCGCGGCACGGCCGACCACGGGCTCCTGCATGACGCTGTGCAGCACCCCGTCGTCGGCGAACATGTCGACGACGCCGTCCCAGTCCATCGTGTCCCAAGCCTCGAACATGCGGCGGGCGAGGTCGAGCTTCTGGTCGTCGGTCATGGTGCTCACGCGGTGGCTCCTTCTGGGGTGGTCGGGCTCTGGGTGGTCAGGCGCAGCTCGCGCTTGAGGATCTTGCCGACGGGGTTGCGCGGCATCGCGTCGAGCACCTGCAGGCGCTCGGGCAGCTTGAACGACGCGATCTTCTTGGCCCGCAGGAACTCGACGAGCTCGTCGAGCGTCAGGCTGGTGCCCGCCGCGAGCGTGACGATCGCGGCGATGCGCTCGCCCAGCACCTCGTCGGGGTCGCCGATCACGGCGACGTCGACGACCGCGGGGTGGTCGCCGATGAGGCCCTCGAGCTCGACGGGGGCGATGTTCATGCCGCCGCGGATGATGAGGTCCTTGGCCCGGTCGAGGTAGTGCAGGTACTGGTTCTTGTCGCCGGCGATCTCGAACAGGTCGCCGGTCTTCAGGTAGCCCTGCTCGTCGAACGGGCTCGGACGTCGCTCGCCGTGCAGGTAGCCGGCGAACACCGACGGCCCGGTGATGTAGAGCTCTCCGCTGCGTCCGGGCTCCTCGATGTCCTCGCCGGTGACGACGTCGACCAGGCGCACCCGCATCCAGTCGGCGATGCGTCCCGACCACGTGACACCGGGCGTGCCGTACCGCGGGAAGTACTGGGCGCGCTCGTCGGGATCGGGGAAGTCCTCGGGGCTCGACAGCAGGCCGATGCCCTCGTTGGAGCCGAAGAAGTTGATGACGCCGATGCCGAACTTCTCCTGCCAGCCGCGCACCATGACGGGCTGCAGCGGGACGGAGCCGGAGCCCAGCCGGGTCAGGCTCGTGAGGTCGGTCTGGGCGAGCAGGGCCTCGTTGTGCAGGAGCGTCCACAGCAGGGCGGGCGGCGCGACGGTGTAGGTGACCCTCTCGTCGGCGATCTGCGCGAGGAACGTCGGCAGGTCGAACGGGTGGTGCTGGACGAGCACCGACCCGCTGCGCAGCCACGGCAGGAACATCCCGTTGATGCCGGCCATGTTGACCATCGGGAACGGGTTGAGCAGCACGTCGTCGTGGGTGATCGACGGCAGCTCGACGGTGGCCCAGCTGACGGCGATCCAGTCGTAGTGGCACCGCGGGACGCCCTTGGGCTCGCTCTCGGTGCCCGACGTCCAGCAGATCGTGAGGCAGTCGTTGGGGTCGTTCGGGTCGGCGGCCATCCGGGCGGCGACGCGGTCGCGCTGCTCGGCCGTGGCCGGGGTGGGCGCGATGCTCAGCACTCCCTCGGGAAGGCCGCCACTCGCCTCCTCGTCCGGGCCGTAGGCGATCAGGTAGTTCAGCGAGGGCAGGCGGTCGAGCGCGTCGTGCACGTCGGCGACCGGCGACCGGCCGCCGAACGTCGGGACGGTCACGAACGCCGCGAACTCGGCCTGGTTGGCCATGCCGACGATCTCGTTCTCGCGGTACTGCATCGGCAGCGGCGAGATGATGATGCCGACCATCCAGGCCGCGACGTAGACCTCGGCGAGCTCGATCGCATTGGGCATCTGGACGCCGAGCACGTCGCCGCGCCTCAGTCCGAGCCCGAGCAGCCGGTCGGCGAGGGCCGTCGCCTCGGCGTCGACCTCGTTCCAGGTGAGACGTCGCGGAGCGCCGCCGGTGAGCGCCTGCCGGTTGGCCGGGTCGACGATCGCGAGCTCGTCGCCGCGCGTGGCGACCTGGTGCGCGAAGAGCTGGTCGACGGTCTCGTCGGTCCACCATCCCCTCGACGTGTAGTCCTCGACCTTGTCGGCCGGATGCAGCCCGCGGGTACTTGCCATCTCGTGCTCACCTCGTGACACTTCAGTTAACAGTGTGATACACATTACTACAGTAAACAGAGCGAGTCGTCAACGCTCGGACCACCCCCGCAGGACCTCGATCGGAGCACCACATGAGTCAGCTGAGAGGGGCCCGCGTCGAGGGCTCCGTCGTCGTCGTCACCGGCGCCAACCGCGGCATCGGTCTCGCCTTCGTGCGCGAGGCGTTGAGCCGCGGCGCCGCCAAGGTCTACGCCGGCGTGCGCGACGTCGACGACGTCACCGACGAGCTGCGCCAGACCGGCGCCGAGATCATCGCGCTCGAGGTGACCAGCGCCGACGACATCGCCGCGGCCGCCGCGCACTGCACCGACGCCACGGTGCTGGTCAACAACGCCGGGCTCCACGCCCAGGACCGGCTGGTCAAGGCCACCGATCCCGATGCCGCCCGCCGCGAGATGGAGGTCAACTACTTCGCCCCGCTCGCCCTGACCCGCGCCTTCGCCCCGGTCATCGCGGCCAACGGCGGCGGCTCGATCGTCAACGTCCTGTCGGTCGCGGCCATCGCGCCGACCGCCTTCATGGGGGGCTACTCCCCCGCCAAGGCCGCCACGCTCTACCTCGGCGGCATCACCCGCGCCGAGCTCGGGCCCGACGGCATCACCTGCACGTCGCTGATCGTCGGCTCGGTCGACACGCGCATGGCCTCGCACGTCGAGGGCAAGAAGGAGGACCCGCTCGACATCGCGAAGGCCGGCCTCAAGGCGATGGAGCGCGGCGAGTGGACGTGCGACACCGACCGGATGGCCGTCGAGTCGCGGGCCCGCCTGGCCATGGACCCGGTGCGGTACGAGACCGGCCTCGGCAAGCTCCTGTTCATGTCCGACCTGAGCACCAAGGCATGACCGAGCGCATCCGCGTCGCGCAGTGGGCGACGGGAGCCGTCGGCAAGACGATCCTGCGCGGCATCATCGACCGTCCCGACCTCGAGCTGGTGGGCCTGTACGTCTACGGCGACAAGAAGGTCGGACGCGACGCCGGCGACATCGCCCGCCGGGACCCCACGGGCGTCGTCGCGACGCGCGACGTCGACGAGCTGATCGCCACGCGCCCCGACGTGCTGATGCACGCGCCGCGCCTGCAGGTGCCGTACGAGAAGCACGACGCCGACCTCACGAAGCTGCTGCGCGCCGGCATAAACGTCATCACGACCGCGGGCCAGCACTTCCCGCGCGCTCACGGCAGCAAGCGCGAGCGGATGTTCCTCGACGCGTGCGAGGAGGGCGGCAGCACGCTGTTCGGCATCGGCGTCAGCCCCGGCATCATCGGCGAGCGACTCGCGCTGGGCCTGACCGGCGCCTCGATGCAGCTCGACGCCATCACGATCGACGAGGTGCTCGACGCCCGCAAGATGCCCGATCCCGACTTCGCGTTCACCGTCATGGGCATGGGCTCCGACCCCGCCAAGCTCGACGGGTCGGGGCCGCTGCCGACGCTGTACGCGTCGCTCTACCTCGAGACCATCGCGTTCATGTGCGAGCGCATGGGCGTCACGTACGACGAGGTCGTGCCCGACCACCGCGTCGTCCCCGCCAGCCGCGACCTCGAGGTCGCCGCCGGCCACATCCCGGCCGGCACGGTCGGCAGCACCGAGTGGCGCTGGCACGCGATGGTCGGCGGCAAGCCGTTCCTGACGCTCGCGATCATCTGGACCATGGAGCCCGACCTGCCGGAGTACGCCGGTCGCGACGAGTGGACGATCCACTTCTACGGCAAGCCCGAGATGGTCGTGACGCTCAACCTGGTCGAGCCGGACGAGCCCGGCAGCCGCACCACCGCGGGTCAGTACGTCACCGCCGGGCCCGCGCTGCGCGCCATCCGACCGGTCGTCGAGGCGCCGCCCGGCATCTTCGAGCCGCCGGTGTTCGCGCCGTTCAGGATGGAGGACTGATGAGCACTCCCACGCACGAGCAGGTCGGTCAGGTCACGGTCCCCGTCCCGCCGGAGTACCGCGACCCCGAGTACGCCCTGCACGCCGACGGCTCGCGGGTCGAGCGGCTCGAGGACGTCCCGCGACGACGCGCGGCGGCGACGCCCGACCTGCCCGCGATCATCCAGCCGTCCGGGGTGACGTCGTTCGCCGAGCTCGACCGGCACGCCAGCCGCGTCGGCCAGGCACTGCTGCGCGACGGTGTGCAGGCCGGCGACCGGGTGGCCTACATCGGCGAGAACGCGCCGTCGTTCCTCGCCGTCCTCTACGGCGCGTCCAAGATGGGCGCCGTGCCGACGGCCCTCAACTTCCGTCTGGCGGTGCCCGAGATCGAGTACATCCTCGGCAACGGCGAGCCCGCGGTCGTGGTGCTCGGACGCGGCGAGGAGCGCCTCGCCGAGGCGGCTGCCGCGGTGCCGAGCGTCCGCACGGTCGTGACGGTCGAGGCCGGCCCCCACAGCGTCGCGTACGACGCGTGGCTCGACGGCGTCTCCGACGACGACCCCGGCTACTCGCGCGGGCCCGACGAGACGGCGCTGATGTTCTACACGTCCGGCACGACCGGGCGCCCCAAGGGCATCGAGCTGACCGGGCCCAACCTCGGCAAGGCCATCGCGGCGATGCACTACGTGCTCGAGCTCGACACCACGTCGATCGCGCTCGCGCCCGTGCCGTTCTTCCACGTCTCGGGCCTGGGGCTCGCGCTGGTCAGCAACGTCAACGGCAGCGCGCTGCTGCTGCGCAACCCGACGTCGCCGGCCGACCTCTGCCAGATCCTGCAAGAGGAGAAGGTCACGCACGCCGTCGCGGTGCCGACCGTCATCCAGTTCCTGATCGCGATCCCCGAGGCACAGACGGCGGACTGGTCGGCGCTGAAGTACATGGTCTACGGCTCGTCGCCCATGCCCGAGCCCGTGCTGCGCGAGGCCACCGCGCTGCTGGGCTGCAAGTTCTTGCAGAGCTATGGGCTGACCGAGTCGACCGGCGGCGTCACGATGCTGACCCCCGACGACCACCGTCCAACGCCCGAGACGGCACAGCGACTCCGCTCGGTCGGACGTCCGATGCCGAACATCCCGATCCGCATCGTCGACCCGGTGACGCTGGAGGACAAGGCCGTCGGCGAGCGCGGCGAGGTGTGGATCGGCGGCGCCCACGTCATGAAGCGCTACTGGCGCAACGAGGAGGCGACGGACGCCGCGATCACCCCGGACGGGTGGTTGCGCTCGGGCGACGGCGGCTCGATCGACGCTGACGGCTACCTCTACCTGCACGACCGCATCAAGGACATGATCGTCTCCGGCGGCGAGAACATCTTCCCCGCCGAGGTCGAGAGCCTGCTGACCGAGCATCCCGCCGTCGCGCAGGTCGCCGTCGTCGGCGTCCCGTCCGAGCGCTGGGGCGAATCGCCCCTCGCCGTGGTGGTGAAGGCTCCGGACGCCGAGGTGACCGAGGCCGAGCTGATCTCATGGGCCCGCGAGCGCCTCGCGCACTACAAGTGCCCGACCGCCGTCGCCTTCGTCGATGCCCTCCCGCTGAACGCGAGCGGCAAGCTGCTGAAGCGGAGCCTGCGCGAGCAGTTCAGCTGAGGGCCTGCCCCACGTCGATCCGGTTCCCGTCCGGGTCGCAGAACACGAAGCCCCGCAGGCCGTAGTCGGCGTCGCGCAGCCCCTTCACGATCCGGACGCCTGCCGCATCCATCGCCTCGTAGAGGCCGGTCGCATCGTCCACCAGCACGTGGGCGACGTTGTGGGCTGCGGGACGATGCTGCTTGACCAGGGTGAGGTGCAGCTCGGCGGGCCCGTTCCGCACGATGGCGAAGCCCACGGGCTGACCGTTGACGAACGTGGCCTCCAGGCCGAGGAACCTCCGGTAGAACTCGAGCGAGCGATCGACGTCCGTGACCGGGATGGTCGCCGCGATGCGACCAGGAGCCGCCGGTGAGGGGGTGGGGTGGGACATGACAGACCTCTTGTTCGCGATCACGTCGGAGGCGGTGCTCGTCGGTGGGGTCGGCGCGGTGGCCCTCACTGCCGACGCTAGCAAATGACACCACCGTGTCGCCGGCGAGTCGGCACGGCCGAGCTCTCCACCTCGCGCTGCGGTGGAAGTCGTCGTTCAGGCTGCCGGGGTGGCCGGCTCGGGTCTGGTGCTCCAGTGCAGGATGCCGTGGCCTTTGTAGGTGTGGTGTCTTCGGCACAGTGGTCCGAGGTTGTCGCCCCGGGTGGGGCCTTCGGGGAATGGTGTTCGGTGGTCGATGTCGCACCGTTCTGCGGGGACCATGCATCCGGGGCCTTGGCACGTTCCGTAGAGGAATCTGAGGGCGATGTTCAAGACATCCGGCGCGAATCTGCCGACGTATTCGTGAGCCAGGATGTCGTCGCCGACCGGGTCGACCACGATCCGGTGCCAGAAGGTGCTGCCCGACCCGACGACATCGGCGATCCAGGTGGCCGGGACGCCCCAGCGCCCGTCCGAGGACTCCGCGAACCCCGGGTTCGCGCCCGCGAGCACGTCCGCGTCGACGGTGACGGCGATGTTGGCGTCGATCACGCCCTCGCCCCTTGAGCTTGTCGAAAGGAGCCACGCCATCAGCAGGTCGGCCTCACGCTGGGCGACCGTGCGCTGATCATCGGCGTCGACAGGCCTGCGGGCGGCTTTGCGGATGCGGTCTTCAACAGCAGCGATCTCGTGCGAAGGGGCGTAGGCGCCCATGAATCCCATCGAGTCATCACCGTGCTGAAAGCTCACGTGCCGTTTGGCCCGCTCGTCCTCGGCTCGCTCAACTGCGAGATCGGCCTCGACCCGCCGCACGAACTGCTTCAACCAGGCCCGCAGCTCAGCCACCGTGTGCGTCTGCGCGTACTCGACCACCCGGCGATCCAGGCGGTGCACGGACTCGGCCCGCTTCAGCTGACCGATCGTGTGCCCGATCTCGCGCACCCGCGCCAGATCGACACGTCCCTCACCGAACGCAGCCCACGTGGTCGGTGACTGGTCGCGGACCGTGTCGGCGAACGACAACCGGTGCTGCACCTGCCCCTCGCTGAACCCCATGGCCTCACCGACCGCCAACGCGATCGCACCCCGCTCGAAGAACCGCCTCACCGGCGACTCACCCTCGGCCTCGATCCGCTCCAGCTCGGCATCACGGAACTCCAGCATCGCCGCCAGCTCACGAAACTCACCCCGCGCACGAGCCCGCGCAACGTCGGTCAAGACGTCGATCGGATCGGTTGTCGTGGTGGCCATACATCCAACCTAGACACCACCACCGACACCCCTTTTGACTGCAATCAGAGGCTGTGGAGAACATCCCGAATACGTCATGCTCAGCCGGTCACGTCTCGTCGGCGCTCACCGAATCTCCGATATCAGCACGGCACTCGTCTGCGGTTGCAGCGCTTCGAAGACGTGGGACGCGTCGCCCGCGTAGGCGACGTAGTCGCCCGGAGCCAGCTCGACAGGCGTCGCCACCGGTCCCACTCGCGCAGAGCCGGCGATGAGGACGACGTGCTCGACGGTGCCCCTGGTGTGAGGGTCCGACGTCTTGACGACGCCCGGATCGGCGTGGACCACATAGAGGTCTCGTCGGGCATGGGGAGGGCTGGCTGCGAGCAACGCTGCCGTGTAGCTGCCGGCCGATGCGGCGATGCCGGGCGCGTCACCCGCCCGGATCACCGTCAACGGACTGGGGGGCTCATCGACCAGGTAGGCGAACGGGACTCCCAAGGCGCCCGCGAGCGCCCACATCGTCTCCACGCTGGGATTGCCGACGCCCGCCTCGAGCTGCGAGATCGTCGCCTTCGAGACCCCTGCCTGACGGGCGAGCTCGGAGATGGTCAGGCCCAGCCCCGAGCGCTCGCGGCGCACCGCTGCGCCGATCCTGACGGCCATGTCGTCCACAACGTTCACCATACAGAACGCTTGATCGGTTTGACAGAACGCGGGCGCGGCGTTCACCATAACGACCATGCGTTCACCACAACGATCATCGGGATCCCCGTCCGCCGCGGCGGCGATCGGCGCGGCCGTCGCGGTGGTCGGCGTCGCCTACGGCACGGCCGCCGCGGCTGCCGGTGTTCCGGGGTGGCTCATCGTGCTGACAGCCGTCACAGCCCTCGGCGCCTCGGCCGAGCTGTTGTTCATCGCGGTGATCGCCGCGGGCGGGCTGCCGCTCGTGGCGGCTGGCGCAGCGCTCATCGTGAACGTGCGGAATATCCTCTATGGCCTCTCCGTCGGTGCCTTCCTCCCCCGCGGCCCTCTGGCCCGGCCGCTGCACGCGCACCTCGTCAACGACGAGAGCGTCGCCTTCGCGATGGCGGAACACGACCCGGCTGAGCGACTGCGCGCGTTCCGGCTCGTCGGCTTCGCGATCCTCGTGGCGTGGCCGACCGGTGCTGCCGTCGGTGCACTCCTCGGCCACATCGTGCCCGACCCCGACCGCCTGGGGCTCGACGCCGCGTTCCCGACGGTCTTCATGGCGATCCTGCTAGGCCTCGTCAACCGCAGGAGCGCGGTGCCGGCGGCGTCAGGAGCCCTCATCGCCATCGCGGCGACACCTGTGGTGGCGGCCGGCCTGGCACCTGTGTTGAGCCTCCTCGGACTCGCCGCCAGCACGAACGGAGAGAAGCGTGCCTGACAGCGATCTGCTCCTGGCAGTCTTCCTCCTCGCCGCCGGCACGTTCGCGTTCCGCCTCGTCGGCGTGCAGCTCGGCGGAACCCACATCTCGCCACGGGCAGAGCACTAGAGCAACCTGGCGGTCATCACCCTGCTGGCTGGAGTCGGCTCGACGGCGATGCTCTACGACGGGGCCGATCTCGCTGGGTGGGCTCGCGTGGCGGGAGTGTCGGCCGGGACGGCTGCCGCCGCGCTGCGCGCTCCACTGGTGGTCGTCGTCGTGGTCGCAGCGGGCACTACCGCCATCCTTCGCGCCCTCGGCGTCGGATGACGTCCGACCGGGCCTACCCCGCAGGCTTCGCGCGCAGACCGGTGTCGATGAGGTCGACGAGCCACTCGAAGCTCTCGTCGGTGCCCGTCGACCACTGGAAGCCGCCGGCCGACTCGATCGTGGCGAAGCCGTGGAAGGCGCTGCGGAGGGCACGGAGAGCGTGGGTCATGTCGTCCGGCGCGATGTCGTAGCCGCGCAGCACGGCGGTGAACGGCTCCATGCCCTTGACGGCGGCGACGGCGAGCGGGTCGTCCGGGCCGGTGGGCTCGAGGCCGATCGTGGCGGCGTAGCGGCCGGGGTGCGCCAGGACGAAGTCGCGCAGGGCGCGGGCCGCGGCGCTCAGGGCGTCACGACCGGAGCGGCCCTGGATGGCTGAGCCGATCGCGTCGCCGGCGCCACTCATGCCGAGTGCGGCGATGCGACGGACGAGGTCGTCCTGGCTGGCGACGTGCTTGTAGAGCGACGGGGTGCGGACGCCGACCCGTTCGGCCAGCCGGGCCATCGTGAGGTGGGCGAAGCCGATCTCGTCGGCGAGGTCGGCTCCAGCAGCGACGACCGTGTCGGTGTCGAGCCCGACCCTAGGCACGGACGCCCTCCAGGAACGTCAGCATCGAGGCAGCCACCTCGGCAGGGTACTGGACGTGGGGGTAGTGGCCGGCGCCGTCGATGACGTCGAGCCGGCCGAGTCCGTCCGGCAGGTCGGCGACGACCGCCTCGCCCTCGGCCAGCGGCGAGGCCCAGTCGGGGTCGGCGCTGCCCTGCACCACCAGCACGGGGCAGCGGACGTTGGCCAGCTGCTCACCGGCGTCGATCGGGGTGGTCCTGCCCATCTTCTGCAGCACCTTCATGCGTCCGGGCTGCTCGAGCATCGCGGTCACCTGCGCCAGGCGCACGTCCCAATCGGCGGGCTTGATGCCGGGGTAGGCGAGGTCGAGGTACTTGGCCCACTGCTTCGTGCTGCCCAGCACGGCCGTCCCCAGCAACCGGGTCATGCCTCGGCGGAAGGGGGCTGAACGGAGGTCGCCCAGGCCGACCGACTGCTTGCGCGTGAAGGGCGCGAGCTCGACGGCAGCCGTGACCAGCTCGGGGGCGGTTGCCGCCGCGATCGTGACGGCGCCGCCGGCGATCGAGTGACCGACCAGCGCCGCCGGGCCACCCAGGTGCCGCACCAGGGCGACGAGGTCGCCGGCGATGTCGGTGCGCGAGTACGACGCCCAGTCGACGCTCGACTCGCCGCAGCCGCGCAGGTCGACCGCCGCCACGCGGTAGCCCGCGTCCACCAGCAACGGCGTCAGGAACCGGTAGGCCTCGCGGCTGTCGCCCATGCCGTGCGCGAGCACGACCAGCGGGCCGGTGGTTCCGGTCAGGTCGTAGGCGAGGGTGCCGCCATCGATGGTCAGGTGCTCGGTCATGTCGTCCTCCGCTTGGCTAACTCTCTTAGCCTTACGCTAACACAGTTAGCCAATCAATGACAGTACCATCACGAAGGGCCGAGATCGTGAAGATCCCGGCCTTCGTGTGGTTCAGATCGAACGTCAGCTGGTGCGGGGCTCGGCGCCGAGGATCAGCAGCACGAGGTTGTCGCCCTTCTTCGACAGGCCGAAAAGGTACTCGCTGCCCTGGATGTTCGCCTCGAACTTGTCGTCGCCCGAGCGGTAGGCGCGGTAGGCCTTCTCGCCATCCGCGTGCGTGAGAGGTACGCCGTACGAGGACTTGGCAGCGCTGACGAAGGCGTCGACCCGGGCGTCCGAGTCGACCAGCACGGCGTCGGTCGAGCAGATGAACGAGACCACGGCTCCGGCGATCGCCAGCGACGCCACCGCCCCCGCCGCGCGCGAGTTGCCCTTGATGAACAGGTGGAAGCCGGCAAGGATGCCGACCACGAACAACGCCAGGGCCAGACCGACGAGAGCCGCGTGGAGGTTGTCGTGACCGCCTTCGGTGAACACGTTCTTCATGGGTGGGGGTACCTCTCGCTCGGGTGGGATGACCATCGGTGAGGTTACTGGGTGCGGCGAAGCAGCCGACCCACGACCTTCAGGCCCCGACGCCCACGACTGACAACAGCTGGAGCCGTTGGTAGCTCTCCGACCCGGGCTCGGCCGTGTAGACGAGCAACGAGTGGGACTGCTCGGGATCCTGCAGGATCTGGCAGTTGAGCTCGAGCAGGCCCACGGCCGGGTGCTGGTACCGCTTGACCGTCTTGGGCCGGATGCCGACCTGGTGCTCGCTCCACAGGCTGCGGAACTCGACGTTGGACTCCGCGAGGAGGTCGACCAGGTGCTGGGCACGCGACCCAGGCCCACGGAGGGTTGCGATGGCGCGCAGGCCGGAGACGTACATGCGCGAGTAGAAGTCGTGGTCCTCGGGCGGGTGTAGCTCGCGGGCACTCGGCTCGGTGAACCACCGATATCCGAGGCTCCGCGACGGTCCGACGCGCTCACTCATGTCGCCGACCAGCGCGGCACCAAGCGGTGTCTGGCGCAGCGACTCGCCCAGCTCCGTGACGATCTCGGCGGGAGTGTCACCGAGCCGGTCGAAGATCCGCAGCATGCCTGGGCTGACATGGTCGCTGTCGACGCCACGGACCGGGGGCCGATGGCCGGCGAGCCGGAAGAGGTGGTCCCGCTCGTCCAGCGTCATGTGCAGGCCCTGCGCGATCGACGCGATCATCTGCTCCGACGGTTGCGGGCCGCGTTCGCGCTCGAGCCGCGCGTAGTAGTCGGTCGACATGTGACACAGCACCGCGACCTCTTCGCGCCGCAGACCGCTGGTCCGCCGACGCTGCCCCCGAGGCATCCCGACGTCCTCCGGCTGCAACGACTCCCGCCTGGCGCGCAGGAACTGTGCCAGCCCGGCCCGATCGATCATGCGCCCATCCTGACCGACGGCGCGTCGTTTATCCACGGATCGTCAGGCCGTGGATAACGATCCACACACGCGCGATGGTCGTCACGTGCTCCGGTCCGGAGCCACGCCACACGACGAAGGAATCAGCCCATGCCACGCAAGAACGTCGACATCACCGTCCCTGACCTCACCGGCCGTCGCGCGGTGGTGACCGGCGCGAGCGACGGCATCGGACTCGCGATCGCGACGCGTCTGGCTGCGGCAGGCGCCGAGGTGATGATGCCGGTTCGCAACCGTGCCAAGGGCGAACGGGCCGCGCAGCAGATCCGCGAGCACCATCCCCAGGCGAAGGTGACGACGCACGACCTCGATCTGTCGTCCCTCGCGTCGGTGGCAGAGCTCGGCGAGGTGCTGCGCGCCGAGGGGGCACCGATCCACCTGCTGGTGAACAACGCCGGCGTCATGAGCCCACCGCAGCGTCAGACCACCGCTGACGGATTCGAGATCCAGCTCGGCACCAATCACCTCGGGCACTTCGCGCTCACGAGTCATCTCCTGCCGTTGCTCAGGGCGGGGCAGGCCCGGGTGACGTCACAGACCAGCGTCGCCGCGCGTTCCGGCTCCCTCAACTGGGACGACCTGAACTGGGAGCAGACCTACGACGTCATGCCCGCCTACAAGCAGTCGAAGATCGCTGTCGGCCTCTTCGGGCTGGAGCTGGACCGGCGAAGCAAGGAGGCTGCCTGGGGCATCACCAGCAACATCTCGCACCCCGGTGTCGCCCCCACCAGCCTGCTCGCCGCGCGCCCCGAGGTGGGCAGGGCCGAGGACACCCGCGAGGTCCGGGTCATCCGCTGGCTCTCCAGGCGCGGCATGCTCGTCGGCACCGTCGACAGCGCGGCGCTGCCCGGCCTCATGGCGTCCACCGCGCCGACGGGCGCCGGTCGGTTCTACGGACCGCAAGGGCTCGGCAACACCTCGGGACGGCCCGGGGAGCACAAGCTGTGGAAGCCCTTCCGCAGTGCCGAGGACGCAGAGCGCCTCTGGGCTCTGTCGGAGGAGATGACCGGCACGTCCTTCCCGACGTCATCCTGACGCCTCGGGGGACGGCCGCGATGCCTGCTGCACTCGCACTCGTGAGACGAGGAGCCCGACGAGGCGGCACCGGCCGTCTTCCCCGATCCCGCTCGGTCGGCGGGTGGTGGGTTATAAGGGTTGGGGGGACAGAATCGTGTCCATGCACCCGTGCCCGTGCTGCGGCTACCGGACCTTGCCTGGTCGACGCGACTACGACCTGTGCCCTGTGTGCTGCTGGGAGGACGAAGGTCTCGAGCCCTGGGAGTTCAGCGGCCCCAACGGGCAGACGCTCGTCCACGCCCAGCACGCGTACCTGTCTGATGATCGTCCCTACAACCAGCGCGAGGGCAACGTCCGCGCGCCCCGGAAGCAGGAAGCCCGCGACCCCGACTGGCAACCGTTCGAGCGCACCCCTGAGCTGGTGGCACGCGCAGATGAGGCCGATGCCGAGTTCGAGAGGGAGTACGAAGCGGATCGCCGTCGCGTCGCCGAGGAGATCGCCGCCGATCCGAAAGGGCCGATGAAGGAGTACAACGCGGCGGTCGCGGCGCTGCAGGCACGAGCCTCGGACCTCCCCTACCGCGAGGTGAAGGGCCAGCTGCGACACATCAGCAACACACATGGCGTGCCGTGGTCGGCCGCTCACCTGGAGCTTCAGTCGCGCCTGATGACGAACGAGAACTACTACCGCGGCCACCTGCTGAGGACTCTCTCGTGGATGGTTCGCTACTCACAGCCCCGCACCTGCCGGCAGCGGTGGCACGAGGTGCGCACCGGCACGATCCACTTCGGGTTCGCCAGGTGACCGGCGCGGCCTGGCCCGCCAGCTAGAAGGCGGAGCCCCTAGGCCTGCTCGTCCGCGATGCGGTTGCGGCGCTCCTCCTCGCGCTTGGAGTAGGCCGCGGCGCGGATCGCCTCGTCGGACTCCAGGCCTGACCCGAGCCCTCCCCCGACCGTCGCTGCCGAGGCCACGAACCACGCGAGCAAAAAAAGGTCGCTGTGGTCGAGCGGTGAGCGCACGGAGCCGGCCATCACCGAGGGGTCGAGCACGAAGAACGCCCAGACGACGTTGACCACGTACAGCACCAGGTAGCAGATGAGCACCCCGACGGTGAGCGTCACGAACGTCGAGGCGTTGTAGAGCCGAGATCTCTGTCGAGCCTCGGCCGAGTCGTCGTCGCGGCGGTCCCAGAGGTTGCCGTCGATGATCAGCCAGCCCACGACCAGCGCGATCGAGACCACCGTCGCCACCACGAGCCGCCAGGTTGAGAGGGACGCGGCGAGCTCCCACACGGTCGAGTTGACGGTGGCGACCGCTCCCGTGGCCAGCGCCGCCACGAGTGCGGACTTGAGGCCGGGCACCAGGAGCCACGGACGATTGGCGATCACCATGCCCATCAGCAACCGCCACCGCGCGGCGCTTCGGGAGATGGTGACGCGACTGTCGACCGCGGCGTCCGGATCGGCCATCCCCTCGACGAGCGATCGCACGACGCCGCGGGCACGGGCGCGCACCCGCACACCGCCGAGCGCGGGCAGCGACACCACGGCCACCCGCTGGTCGTCGTCCGTCTTGGCCAGGAGGTGCCGACCGTCAACGTCCTGCAGCGGCAGCTCGGTGAGCCCCAGCACGAGGTCCCACTCGTGCTGGCGGGCCGCGTCACGCAGGCGCGACATCGCTGTCTCGACGTCTTCGCTGCCCGTCGTGAAGGGCTCGCTGACCATCTCGACGGACCACGCGTCATGACCGTCCTCGCGCGGTGGGTCGAGGTCACCCAGGCTGCGAGCGACCTCGGACGGGAATGCGGGATCGGCGACGAGGCCGACCTTGATCGTCCTCATGGATCGCCACCGTACTCGCGTCGCGACAGCTTAGATAGGGCTGCGGTACGCACCATCTCAGCCGCACACGGGGACGGGGCACGCCTACGCTCGACAGATGATCGGTGACCGCTGGGGCGCGACGGACGCCGAGACGCGCCTGCACTACCCGTGCGACGACTTCGTCCCCAAACCCGCGTGGCAGGCCTGGCGCGGAGTCACCGTCGACGCCCCTCCGGACGCGGTGTGGCCGTGGATCGTCCAGCTCCGCCTGGCGCCCTACTCGTACGACTGGATCGACAACCTCGGACGACGCTCACCCCGCGAGCTCCAAGGACTGCCCGACCCCCGGGTTGGCGACCCGTTCACCGCCACCGCCGGACGCCCGATCGGCAAGGTCGTGTCCGTCGAGGCCGGAGTCCACCTGACGGCGAAGCTCGCCGGCGCGTACATGTCATACGTCCTGGTGGACGCCGGCCAGTCCACCCGACTCCTCCTGAAGCTCGCCGCCCGCAACGGCCGCGTCCTCGGACCGCTCTTCGCAGTCGGCGACCTCGTCATGGCGCGCAAGCAACTTCTCCACCTCAAGGAGCTCGCCGAATGGAGGTAGCTCGACGCATCGCGGAAGCGTCACGTCACTTGCGGTGGAATGACGCGCCTCACTGCCTGCCTTGCAGAACGTTGCGAGTGCGAGTCTCCACTGTGCAATCTGGTGGCCCGGTTCTCTCAGCGGGCAAAGACGCAAGGGTTGGCGGGCGTGATTGCCCACGGGGCGACTCAAGCGTGAGGACCCCGATCATCAACCGCGAGTCATCGACCGCGATACGGTCGAGCCGAACGCGTCCGCTCGGCTGGATCCTTCTGCGGCTGGTCTAGTCACAGACTACGCAGCGCGACGTTTTAAATTAGAAACCTATACAAAGGTAGACTGCGTAGCGCTACAATCCGACTTCGCGCTGGCAAACATATTAGGGGCGTCTAGTGTCCGAAATTGACGCGGAGGTGGCGTACGAGACCGTGCTAGCCCAACTTCAGAGTGAGCTGCCTAGTTTGTCTGCACAGGTAATTGCTGAGGTTGAGAGAGGGCGCGAACTCAACGCAAGCGAGATATTTGGCAGCGAGAAGGCAAGACGAGACCGCGACCTGACCAGTCAGCGTCTCGGGAAACTTTCGGACGCCGACCTCGCGTCTGTGGAGTTAACGCCCGAGGAACGTCTGATGGTGCTAGTTCGCGCCATCAGTGTTGAGACGGACACGTACAACGGATCCGCTGGGATCCTGTCTCGATTTGCCAGCGAGTACGGCGCAGACCACTTTACTTTCATCAACCCTGGCGAAGAGTTTCGGACCGAGCGGACGAGCGCCCAAAACGTACCTCTTGACGAAGAGCGCAGCGATAGTCGATCACGAAGTTCGTTCTTCGATGTTCGCTATGAGAGTGAGCCCATCAATCGAGAAGCGATCGACGCGGCCCTAGCTGCATTAGACGGCGAAGATGAATACAACTGATTTGATCAACCACCTGACGACACAAATTGGGATGCTCAGTGCGACGTACCAGGCATCTGCCGCACCTTCTGATCTCTATGAAGCGGCCTTATGGGTGTTGGCGACCGATGCCACAAGAGTTGCTGGAGCCACTAGCGTCGATCTTCGGGGGCCCACGGCTGCGAATGGGGCACCGCTTCCAACCTTTCGCCGGCATCCAGGGAGTCTTTGGATTGGCGATTTCACCTACGCGGAGGTCCGCTTTGCTACGACTCGGCGACGGTGCGAAATCCACCTAGGTGTGAAAGTCGTCGGCGAGTCCGGGGTCGCTCACGAGTGCGACATCGCGATACTCGAGGAACGCGAAGCGCAGCGCAGCAGGACCGGGACCGTGCACCCGCGGAAGTCTGGAGTTATCGCCTCGGTTGAGGCAAAAAACTACTCCGCATCACCCGGTATCGGCATTGGACGAAGCTTTATTGGGCTGGCAACGGAGCTTGGTCATCCCAAGTCTTCCTTGGCCTTCCCGTCCACGGGGGCAACGAACCTGATGAGATTGCTTGCTCGACGATCGAGTGAATGTTTCGACGACAGCATCCCTGGCGGCGTAGGCTCGGCGGCGCTTGAGGCCAACATGGCGCGGCTCGTCAGAAACTGGCGTGCAAGGCAGCCTTGATCCGTCGCAAACCAAATCTGGGTGGATGACTACAGAGGGTCGGCAGTGACTTACTGCGCCACTGTGGCTTCAATCGTGAATCTCGATCGCGGGGGTCACGTCGCTCAGCAAGGCGACCGACCCGTGGCCCGTCGCATGCGAGCCGTGACTAACCGACCTCGTTGCTGCAGCCTGGGAGTATGTTCCTGTGAACTTGACTCTCAATTTCGTCGATGGGACCCCCTTGGGCCACGAGTGGGTCGAGAAGCCATTCGTGGATACCGAAGCATTCGACCGCACATGGTGGGTTGGCCAGTGTGCTGGTCCCGTCGCGTTCGCGTCGTTCGTTCGGGACGGCGATGGCGAGGTAGCACGTGCCCAGATCAAGTTGAGATCTCGAACAGGGTCGGCGTACCCCACTTGGGACCGGCGGGAAGGGGGTGTCACCGAGATCGACCTGATCGCTGTGAAGGACAGCCTCCGGGGAGGAGGAATCGGCGGCCAGGCGCTCGCACTGCTTGTCGCCGAATACGGGGCCCCGATCATTGCACTCGCCAAGAATGAGAAGGCTGAGGGCTTCTGGCGCAAGCAGCACGGCTGGGAGGAGCATTTACAGGAGGCGGACGAGGGTGCCCATCCGGAGGCACCAAAAGCTATGCCGCTGTATGTGTGGAATGGATGACGCGGAGCTCGGCACGCCGCGGTCGCCTCAATGAGGGCGTCTTTGGCGGCGGAATGACGTAAGTACGCGTCGCGTCTTCGACACTCTTTGCGTAGGGCCCGAGTGCCTGCAGCTGACCCACTAGAGTCTCGGACGAGCCCTGAGTTTGATCCACCCTGACGCCGATACGACAGAAGCGCTACCGGGCAATTGGAAAGTACGACCGCATCGAACACGACCTCAGACCAGACTTTGGCGGTGGGTAAAGCGGGACCCACATCATTGCCGCGGCAGAGTACAGCCTTAACCGAGCAGGGACTGCTGCACGATCAGGTGACAGATCGGGTTAGGCAGCAGACGCTGCCTGTGGGGTCATGATGGTCTCGTACTCGATGGGGGTCAAACGTCCGAGGGCTGCTTGCCTTCGGCGTCGGTGATAGGTCCGCTCGATCCAGGTCACGATCGCGATCCGGAGCTCCTCGCGTGTTCTCCAGGCGCGCCTGTCGAGGACGTTCTTTTGCAGCAGCGCGAAGAACGATTCCATGGCTGCGTTGTCGCCGCAGGCGCCGACTTTGCCCATCGATCCGACCATGTCGTGGCGATTGAGGGCGCGGACGAATTTGCGGGATCGAAACTGGCTTCCGCGGTCGCTGTGACAGATCGTGCCGGCCACGTCATCACGTCGCCTGACGGCATTCTCCAAGGCCGCCACGGCCAGTGAGGACTTCATCCGTGAGTCGATCGAGTAGCCGACGATCCGGTTGGAC
Source organism: Aeromicrobium endophyticum (assembly GCF_003586285.1). Taxonomy (GTDB): domain Bacteria; phylum Actinomycetota; class Actinomycetes; order Propionibacteriales; family Nocardioidaceae; genus Aeromicrobium; species Aeromicrobium endophyticum. The sequence goes on from NZ_QUBR01000001.1 coordinate 768,267, forward strand.
CAGACGTCTTTGATCGCGCAGAGATACAGCTTGCCCTCGGCCGTCCAATGCTCGGTGATGTCGGCCAGCCACAGCTGATCGGGCTGGTCGGCGGTGAAGTTCCGTTCAACGAGATCGTCGTGGACCGGTGGCCCGGGCTTCTTGCCGTTGCGGCCGCGCTTCTTGCCGAACACCGACCACCAGCCGTTGGTGGAACAGATCTTCCACACCGTCCGCTCGGCCACCGCGAACCCGGCGGCGCGGACCTCGTCAACGACGAAGCGGTAACCGAATTCCGGGTCGTCTCGGTGGGCGTCGAAGATCGCATCCCACAACAGGGCTTCGTCCCACTCGCCGCCAGTGACTGGCTCGGCCAGCCACCGGTAGTAAGGCTGGCGGGCCAGCCCCAGCACGCGGCAGCTGACGGTGACCGGGATCTTGTCGCCGGCCAGGTCGCTCACGAGTGGGTAGAGCCTTTTCCCGGCAGATTGGCTTGGGACAGATACGCCGCTGCACGGCGCAGCACCTCGTTCTCCTGCTCGAGCAGACGGATCCGCTTCTTGGCTTCACGCAGCTCAGCGTTCTGTTCTCTCGTCACGCCGGGCTTGATCCCGTCCTCGACGTCAGCGGTCCTCAACCAGTTCGACAGGCACGTCTCGCTGATTCCGAAGTCCTTGGCGATATCGGCCAGGCGCCGGCCTGACTCACGGTTACGGGCCACACGAACAACGTCCTCGCGAAACTCACGGGGAAATGGCTTGGGCATATGAACATCCTTCCAGTGGCGCACTCAGCACCACAGTTCAGATGTCACCTGATCGTGCAGCAGTCCCATCCGGACAATGATGGATTCCGGTGATGAACATCGCCATGCCGTAAAACTAGTTGAAACGGCCGACACTCTCGCCACCGCAGGCTGGGCCCTACCGCAGTGTTTCGCCGCAAGGGCGCAGTATGCCTAGCGGCGTGCCGACGCCAGCTGCGTCACTCGTGGGGGCGATGGTCAGGCAGCCTGCGTGTCCCGCAGTCCTCGCAACAGACCGAATCCTCCTCGTACCCACCGTCGGGCAGGACCTTCGTGATGAGGTCGTGGGTGGTCACAGCACTGCACGTCGGGCAATGCCGGGGCCCCTTCGTCGTTACTAGTTCCATCAGACGATGATGACACAGTCGACTGTCGCTGCCCGTTGGCCCTTTGGTGCGTCTTCGTCGAGGTGGTCAAGGGTGTATTAGTGGCCTCCAGATCGCCACGAGCCGATCAGATCCCCTTCCGTCAAGTGGCGCAAAGAGGTGGCATCGTTCAGACACCAGCGACGTACGCCGTGAGAAGGTGGACACCGTGACGATCGGGATTGTTGCGCGCCCGATCGTAATGCTCGGTAGTCCGCGGGTCGGCATGACAGGCGCCGCAGGTTGGCTTCGAGGCAACGCACCGATGCTCGAGTACCTCAACGGCTTGAACTAGGCCCCCCGGCCAAGGAGCTAGCAGGCACGCAGTTCTCTGGCGGCTAGGTGGGACGACGGACGCCAGTCTGCGCTGCCTGCGGCGTAGTGCGAGGCGAAGTGGTCAAGTGACACACGTCATTAGGGGAAACCGGGGCAACTACGCTTCCGGCGTGATAGTTCTCGACACGAACGCTCTGCGCGGCGAAGGTTTTGGTGCCTCGTGCAACGCCAGCCTGCTGCGCGGACTCTCATCCGCGTGCGGTCACCCGTTGGCTCTTCCTCAACTGGTCCTCGAGGAGGACCTGGCCAATTACGGTCGGTCGGTACAGAAACACCTTGATGCCGGTGCGACGGACAAAATCTTGACCGTCGTACCGTCCTGGCTCGGGCGAGTCGATGTCGTCCAGGGCACCAGCACCGACATGCCGAACCTCACAACGGCTTTGAAGTACCGAGATGCTGCCCTTCGGAAGGTGTTCGGCATCTTGCCAAGCCCCGAAGGCGCATCTGATGAAGCTCACCGGCGGGAAGTGAACCGCCTCCGGCCCGCATCAACCACTGGAGGCGAAGGGCGCGACGTTGTCATCTGGCTCACGGCCACAGCTCAGGCCCGTCGCATCGCACCTTCGCAATTATTCTTCGTCAGCGCAGATCGCACCTTCCGATACGAGGACACCTCTGGGCTCCATGCCGAACTGATGGCAGAAGCGCCGCCGAACCTTCGCTACCTACCCTCAGTGGCGGCGGTCATCGACCGACTCAGCTCCCACGCGGACGCGGCCCCCGATGTCGCCGGCAGCGATGACGTACTCAATGCGATCGCGCAAACCGCCTCTTACGGAGGCGGCGACCCTGACCATGACCTTCGGCGCGATCTTTGGGACTGGGAACCGCCAGGACTGGCTCCCCGTGAAAGGACGGCCGACGTCACACCTAGCCTCCTCGACGTGAGGGAGGTTCAGGTCCGCACGGTCGGCACGACTCGACTCACGGCCATCGACGCCATTTATCGCCTGGACCTCCTGTGGACACCCGCCGAACAGGCCGCTCTAACTGTCCGACTTGGCATCCTGATGCGCCACGAAGAGGAGTACCTCAGTCAAGTGCAGGTCCTCGCTCGCAGTGGCCTGAAGCTCGCCGTCTAACTCCGCACGGAGATCTCGACGGACATCGCTAGAACCGCGGCGGAACGGCGCACGGCCGTGTTGGTGGACGCCCGAGCGGCGAACCTTCTGGTTTCATGTATCCAACTGTGATGATCGCGGGGGCGTCGTCGAGGTGATCTTGTGCGACAGAGAGCGAGTGATGTCCAAACCTACGACGCGAATGCAAGATGCAGTGCGCATCCTCATGCTGATCGACCAGGCTGCCGAGCCTGTCGATGGAACAACTTTGGCTGCCGCCGACCCGCCGCTCGCAACCGCTGTCGGCGTGGTCCGTACGCAGGTGCGCCTGCAGAAGCTCGACTTTTGGGTGCGAAACCCTGACTACCTCGCCAACGAACTCCTCAACGACTACGAGGACGGCGACCAGGATCCCTCGCTGCTCCAGATGGCAGGTGAAATCCTCGACAGCGAAGAGCCGGAGATTCGTAGGTATCCCATGCTCCGGTACCTCTTCGGTGCCTACGAAGACCTTGAGGACGCACTGTCCGTACTCCGGCAGGCCGACCTTGTCATCCGCCGCAAGAAGGGACGACCTGGCTACGTCACCCGCACCGACTACTACCTGACCCGAGCGGGACAAGACATTGCCGCCCGCATCCGCAAGGACTACCCCGACCTCGCCTGGTATTCCACCCGTGCGGCACTTGTAGTGCTCCTCGCCGACGGTCAAGGCGCTACCACCCTCAAGGACCGCCAGTACCTCGTCGATGAGTACATCAACACCAAACACGGCGTCCGCATCCCCAGCATCACCAACCGAGCACGCCGCCGGTTGGCTGACATCAGGGCGACCCTGGAAGGGCAGCAGGCATGAGCGTTCCGACCCAAGACGAGCTGAAGTCCACCATCGCCGAGAAGGCCGGACTGTCCCTGACCAAGGTGGAAGAAGTGCTCACCGGTCAAGGCGTCTCTCTCGTGCCCGTTCCGCCGGTAAATCGGTCCATCGACATCACCCGACTCACGTTCAACGGCACCCGAACGAACACCGAATGGGACGGACCGTTCGATAAAACCATCGACTTCTCCTACGGGGTGACGGCGTTCATCACCAACGAGAACCTCCGCGGCAAGTCATCTGTCCTCGAACTGGTCACCTGGGCATTGCGCGGCAAACCCAGGGACCTCCGTAGCGACGTTCAACCTTGGTTCGACCGCGTCACCCTCGAGTACGCCATCAACGGCATCCCGATGGCCGTCATTCTCACTAGGGAGGAAACCGGCTTCGTCGCAGACGTCATCCGCGCCACAGACGCAACAACCCTGCGCTCCTACCTCACCGGAAAGGCTGACCCGGCCGTCGTCAACGTCGTCGCTTCCGGACTCTCCGAGAATCAGTTCGCCGCATTCCAGGACGAAACGATGATGTCGCTCCTCGGCTTCGACCCGATTACCAACTTCCAGAAGCACAAGGGGAGCGACCAAGGCGCAGCACGAACAAATACCTGGCCCGCGTACTACGGCGGCATCCATCTCCCCAGGAACTCCGACCTCCTCTTCGGCGACACTGTGTTCGCCGGCCTCCCTGCCCGCATCCTCCAGATGTACTGCAACGTCCCCCTAATGGGCACCTACATCCGCATCAACACCCTCACACGTGTCCAACGCCAAGACGAAGCCAACATTGCCCGCCGAGCGACCGAAGACGCCACCGCTCGCGCCGGTGAACGGGCCACAATCCAGGCCGAACTCGACGCGCTCGTCATCAAGCTAGACGCCCTCCCCTCGGAGACCGGTCGCTCCTTTGCCGTCGTCTCCGCCGAATTGCGTCAAGCAGAACGGGACCTCGACACCGCCATTGCTGAGAGCCGCGAGGCCGGGCGCACCTACGAGGAAGCCAGGGCAGCACGACAGGAAGAAGTTCTCCGCGCCAGCCGCGAACGCGAAACAGAGCTTGCCGAAGTCCTCTTCCAAGGCCTCAACCCGGCCCACTGCCCCCGATGCGAGCAGAAGTTCGAGGCCAAACGCACCGAACGTGAACTCAGCGATCACGAATGCGCCGTTTGCACCAAGGACATCCCAAGTGGCAAGGAACACGACGACGACGGCACCGACGACAACGAAGACGCTGCCGACGCCCTCGAAGCACTCCAAACAGCAGAGGACGCAGCGAAGGAATCTGCCTCCGCCGCCTCGAATGCAGCAACGGACTCCCGCGACCTAGTCGTCGCCCTTGCGGCCGAACTCACCACCGCAAGCCAAGCCGACGAGTTCACCGATCGACTCCAGATCCAACTTGAGCAGTCTCGACTCAGCGGGCGCCTTGAGAACTTCCCGGATGGGCAAATCACCTCCGAACCCAGCGAAACCGTCCGAGTCCTAGAAGCTGCGCTCGAAGTGCTTAAGGACGTCACGGTAGAAGCGGCCGGCCAGCTTTTCACCGAACTCGACGACGAGATCCTCACAATTGGCCGCAAGCTCGGCATCGACAACCTCGACTCCGTCGAACTCAACCGCAACGGCGGCATGAGTGTCGTCACCGCCGGTGTCGAAGAAGCCTTCAAGAACCTCAGCGGAGGCGAACGCGTCCGCCTCCGCGTCGCCGTCATCGCGGCGCTTCTGCGTGTAGGACACCGCTCAGGCGTAGGAAGCCACCCCGGGCTGATCCTCCTCGACTCGCCCGGCGACGAACTCACCGTCGAAGCCGAATCCACGCTCCTGACCGAGCTCGACTCCCTCAAGGACGAACTCCCCACCCTCCAAGTGCTCGTCGCATCCGACGAGCCGAGGGCTGTGCAGGGCCACCTTCCTGAAGACCACATTTACGCAAGCGTCGACGGAACTCCGCTCTGGTGACCCGCACGCCGCCCGCCCCCTCCCAAGTACCTGTCTGCGGTCCGAAGGAACATCACCCTCACGACCCCGATGGTTCTGGGATAGACACCCAATTGCTGTTGAGATGAGCCAAGGTTCGTGACCAGCCACTAGAGGAGGCCGCCAATGCCCGGACTACTAGAAGCCCTGAGCGCACTCGGCGTTCCCGACGCGAGCCTTCCCGGAGAACTTGAGGCATACGGAGACCAACTCCTCGCGTCAGTAGACCTCGCCGACCTCAACGACGCCGCAGCCGTCACTAAGGCAGCCACCGAGTGTTCTCCCGAGTTCATCGCGCTCGCAGAGGCCGCCGCTCGCGCAGACAACACCCACGCCGACGCTCTGCTCGAAGCAGCAACCGCGGCATTGCCAACGCTCACTAATCTCGTCTTCCTCGACTCAGCGGACGTGGCGCTCAACAGCCCCCTCCTGCTAAGAACCAAGGGACGCACCCTTGCCCTCGCCCTTTACGACCGCGTAGGGGAAACGAAGGACACCTCCGGCCTCCAGGCCTACGCATATCTAGAGACTCTGACCAGGCTCGGGTTCACCGACGACACCGCTCGATACCGAGCGCTGGAGCACCTCAGCACCCTCGGCCTCGACGACCCCGATGACCTCTTGGAACGCCTACCTAAGCTCATCGGGCTCGCTCTCGACTGCTGGAACGAGGGCGGCCTCCGGGACCGACTCAGCATGCTCCTCGAGCACGACGCAACCCGCGCTGACGCCGCGTACGAGCTCGCTCAACTGACCCTTCGCGACGCACTCCAAGCATCGACCTTCGACGACGTGCTCGCTGGGCTGACCTCCGCCCGGGACCAGTTCACGACCGTTGAGAGCCTCGAAGAGGCGCGCGAGGACGCGACCCTGTACCGGTGCGCCCTCGACCTCACCGTCTCCTTCGTCGCCGGCGGCGACAGCATAGAAGAAACCGCGACTGTGAAGGCGCTGACCACAGCCATCGACCACCGCGCTGCGATGACCACGCGCAGCGACCTCGGGAGCTGGGCGGCGCCCCGTCGACAGGCCGAGGTGGAGTGGTACGCACTTGCACGAACTCTGCGGTCAGCCACCCTCCCGCTCCAAGAACCCTCGTGGAACGCCCCCGGCGAGACCCTGTCACGAGTCCTCGCCGCCTACCGAGCATCCCGGTCCGTCACTGTGATGACCGGCGACGGCCTCCACGTAGTGCTTGAACCCACCGTGGAGGCCGCGTTCCTCCGCTACGAAGGACTCGTTTACCACCTCCGAGGACTTGTCGCGGACGAAGGGCTCCCGGCCGAAGACCTTGAGGTCGCGCGCCACCTCATTGACGTCATCACCACGCGCAGTAGTCCCGCCGGCGGTGATGTGTCGGGAAAAGCCCGGGCGGCGGCGCCCGACCTAGCCGCAGAACTTGGTGAAGACCTCGACGCCGTGATCGCCGCGGAACTGGTCGCGGCCAGCGATAGTTCACCCAACCTGCTCCGAGCACTGAACAGCGAAGCGAAAACTCGAGCACGACTCAAGGCACGAGAATCCGACCCAATCGTTGACAGGCTCCTTGGCCGAGTCATGACCGGCCTCGACGGGTGCCCCGGATTGGATGGCACCGCATTGGCCGAATTCATCGAGATGCTGACCTGCATCCTGAAGTTCGCGGCCGATCGCGCCAACATCGGACGGATGAACGGCGGTCCCACTGTCTACTACCTCTTCGAGCCGGAAGACGGGAAAGCCTTCACCGAGGACTTCCTCCAACGCGACGTAGCAACCTGGCTCAAGGCAACACCCCTACGCACCTTTGTCGCGATGGAGCAGCATGACGTCGCGGCCGGCCGGGCCGACGTCACCGTCACGCAGACCCACAAGTTCACCATCGAGGTGAAGCGCGACCTCGTCGATGTCTCACGCGCCGCGCTTCTAAAGGCGTACGGAGGGCAAGCCGCCGCGTACTCAATTACGGGCCCTTCCGTCTCGCTCGAGATGGTTCTGGACCTGACAGACCAGTCCCGCGGTACACCTTCCCTGGATGAGTCCGTCTGGGTTCAAGAGGTGCCCATCTCCGGAGGCAAGCCCCGCCGCGTAGTCACCATCGTTATCCACGGGAACCGTGTGACGCCAAGGGGCGTGAAATCCACCTAGGCGGCGCCAGCACCAGTGTGTCAATTTGGCGGAATGCCCCAGGTGACACGGCAACGTCCGACCAGCCTTCAGAGGCAGGTCGGACGTTGCGTTGTTGATCGGGCGCAGGAGCCGAAGCCCTACTCCCCCACGTAGTCGGTGTACATGTACGGGTTGTCGAGGACCTTGGACTCGGGGATGTCGGGGTGCTTGCCGGCTTCCCACTCGTCGGGGCCGAGGGTCGACTCGAGGTGCTCGACGGTCTGCTCGACGGCCGTGCGGGCCTTGGTGAGGGCGTCGCCGATCAGCTTGTGGTCGTGCTTGACGAGCTTGCCGTTGACGACGACGGTCTGGACGTCGGCGCGCTGGGCCTGGAAGGCGACGTGGCCGTAGGTGTTGAGGATCGGCAGCATGACGGGCGAGTGATCGTTCTTGATCAGGACGATGTCGGCTTTCATGCCAGGCTTCAGCTGGCCGACCGTCGAGCCGAGGCCCAGGGCGTCCGCGCCGCCGCGGGTCGCCCAGCGGACGACCTCCTCGCAGCGCAGGCCGATGTTGGTGACCGTGTCGCCCGACTCGTGCGCGATCTGGTGCTCGCGGGCGCGGTCGGACGCGAGGGTCGCGCGCATCGCCGAGAACATGTCGGCGCTCCACCAGACGCTGGTGTCCATCGACAGCGAGATCGGGATGCCGTGGCGGCGCAGCGCCCAGCTCGACGGGTAGCCCTGGCCGCAGGTCGACTCGCTCTCGGCCGACACCGACGCGACGCCGCCCGACGCTGCGATGCGGTGGTACGAGTCCTCCGACAGCGTCGCCGCGTGGACGTAGACCGTGCCGGGCGCCATGCAGTCGTTGTCGGCCATCAGCTTGATCGAGCCGTCGTCCGTCGCGCCCCACACGCCGGCGTGGGTCGTCACCGAGACGCCCAGCTCACGGGCCGCCTCGAACGCCGCCTTCTCGGGGAACTCGGGGTCGCCCGTCACGTCGAACGCCAGCTGGAAGCCCAGCATGTCGTTGCGCGGGATGCGGCGCTCCACGAACGAGCGCAGGTCGGGCGACGTCGCCCACTCCCACGGCGCCTGGTGGATGTTGCCGTAGCCGAGCACGAACCGTCCGCCCGTCTCGAGCAGGCCGTCGACGGCCGCCTCGGCGTGCTCGATGGTCTGCAGGCCGTGCGACCAGTCGACCGTCGTGGTGACACCCGCGTCGAGCGCCTCGAGCGCGCCGAGCACGTTGCCGGCGTAGATGTCCTGCGGACGGAAGTGCTTGCCGTGCTCGAGGTAGTTCCAGACGAAGTACTGCGTCAGCGTCCAGTCGGCGCCGTAGCCGCGCATCGCCGTCTGCCACATGTGGCGGTGCGTGTCGATCATGCCGGGCATGACGATGCCGCCCGTGGCATCGATCTCGAACGCGTTCTCGGGCACCTCGATGCCCTCGCCGATCGCGACGATCGCGTCGTCGACGACGAGCACGTCGGCATTGGTCAGGACGGTGCCGGCGTCGTCCATGGTCAGGACGGTGCCGCCCCGGAAGACGATGGGCTGGCTCGGAGCGGGCTGGTTCACGATGGATCCTTTGCGATCGGTGACAGCAGCCGGCGGCTGCGCACGATGGGTGGGACGGCGGCAACGACGCCGAGGACGATGGCTGCCACGGGCACCCACCAGTGGTCGAGGGGGACGTCGAGGACGTGGTCGAGCGATGCCTCGCCCGGGCCCGTGACGGCCAGGCAGGCGGCGAGCAGGCCGTAGAACACCGGCACCTCGCACCCGCCCTGCTGCGCCCACAGGCCGTTCTTGGCGTTGGGCGAGGCGGCGACGATCATCGTCCCGAGCACGATGGCGCACCCCAAGGGAAACGCGAGGCCGGTGACGATCAAGATCGCGCCGGCGAGCTCGGAGACGGCCGCGACGGCGACCATGACGTGGCCCGGACGGAAGCCCCACGACTCGAAGACCGGCGCGGTCTGGCTGCGTCCGCCGCCACCGAACCAGCCGGCGCTCTTCTGCAGCGCGTGCCCCGCGATGAGCCCGCCGAGCACGATCCTCAGCAGCAGAAGGCCGACGTCCGTCTGGTCCATGGTCAGACCGGCTGCAGGACGAAGTCGTACTCGGCGGTGACGAACGGACCGTCGATCGTCGTGCCGTCGGGGGCCACCCCACCGTCGTGCAGGACGAACGGGGTGATCAGCTCGGCCTTGGTGCCGAACACGACGTCGTCCTCGAGGTACTGCGTGCCCTCGGCGAACAGGTGCGTGACGAGCCGCTCGTAGCCGGGCTCCTCGAACAGGAAGTGGATGTGCGCCGGACGGAAGTAGCTGATGTCGGTGCGCGCGATCAGGTCGCCGACCGGCCCGTCCATCGGGATGGCGTAGCCCAGCGGCACGATGCTGCGCAGCAGGTAGGTGCCGTCCTCGCGCGCCTGGTACTTGGCCCGCAGCCGTGCCTCGTCGAAGCCGAGCTGGGCCTCGTAGTTGCCGTCGGCGTCGGCCTGCCAGACGTCGAGCACGGCGTTGGGGACGGGCGTGCCCTCGGTCGATCGGACGGTGCCGCCGATGAAGAACGGCGTGCCGGCGATGTCGTCCGACATGTCCCACCCGTACGGCGCCGCGGGCGAGCCGTCGATGTGGAACGGGCCGAGCACCGTCGCGGGCGTGGCCTCGGGGACGAAGCTGTTGTTCATCTGCACCACGAGCATGCTGAGCCCCAGCACGTCGGATGCCAGGATGAACTCCTCGCGCTTCTCGTCGCTGATCTGGCCGGTCTGGGTGAGCCAGCCGATCGCGGTGATCCACTCCTGCTCGGTGAGGCGCACCTCGCGGGCGAAGTCGTGCAGGTGCGTGACCAGGCCGGTCATCAGCTCGGCCAGGCGCGGGTCCTTCGCCGTCGCCCAGCGCTCGACGGCCAGCTGGGTGATGTTGTCCTCGGTCGCGTATGCCATGGCGTGCCTCCTACTGCGGATCTGTCGCGGGGTCGATGTACGTGGAGTGACGGTCGATGTGCAGGTACGCGTCCATCGCCATCGGGTGCAGCTTCTCCTCGGCGATCTGGCCGACGAGCCCCGCGGTGCGGGCCAGCAGCGCGAATCCGCGCAGCAGGTCGACGGGCAGGCCGAGGTCGGCGAGCGCGGCACCGCAGACGCCCGCCCCGTTGAGCGGCAGGGTGCGGCCCATGATGTCGGGGTGGACGCGGCCGATCGCGGCGAACAGCGCCAGGTGCGGCCCGTACGTGCCCGTCTGCTCGGCGATCTCGTAGATGCGCGGGGTGCGCGGATCGCCGTCCTTGTGGTTGGGGTGGCCGAGGCCGGGGATGAAGCGCTTGGTCTCGCGCGCCTCGGTGACGAGCCGGCGCGCCAGCTCGTCCCAGTCGTCGTCGGTCGAGTCGGGGCCCAGCCCCGACGCGTCGACGGCCGCGGCGAGGTAGCTGCCGCAGTCCTCCGTGACGCCGAGGAAGCGCGAGCCGCCACCGAGCAGACCGGACGCCAACGCGCCCTGGATCGAGTCGGGCGCGCTGAGGTACGTCATGCGCGTCGCGATCGCCGTGGGCGTGAAGCCGTGGTCGGCCAGCGCCACGAGGCAGGCCTCGAACAGCGTCACCTGCTCGGGCGTCGGACGCCTGCGGGCCGCCAGCCAGAAGGCGAGCTCGCCGAAGCCGACGTTGCCCATCAGGTCTTGGATCTGCTCGTCGAACAGCGTGATGGTGGTGCGCGTCGAGCGCCCCAGCGAGGACGGGTAGCTGATCTCGTTGTCACTCATGCGTCGTCCTTCCGGTCGTCGGCCGCCTCGAGCCAGGCGCGGATCTCGTCGGTGTGCTCGCCGAGCGTCGGCGGCGGCAGGTCGTAGCGCACCTCGCTGGACGAGAAGGTGATCGGGTTGCGCACCGACGGCACCATCGCGTCGCCCTCGCCCACCTCGACGACGGGCTCGAGCCCGAGCCCCTCGGCGAACTGGACGCCCTCGGCGATCGTGTTGATGGGGCCGGACGCCACGCCGGCGGCGAGCAGCACCTCGAACCACTCGGCCTTGGTGCGCTTGGCCAGCTCGGCCTCGAGCAGGGGCCGCAGCTCTTCGCGGTTCTTCGTGCGGTCGGCATTGCCCGCGAAGCGCTCGTCGTCGATCAGCTCGGGGACGCCGAGGGCCGTGCACAGGCGCGCGAACTGCACGTCGTTGCCGGCGATGATGATGATGTCGCCGTCGGACGCCGGCAGCGGCTCGTACGGGAACAGGCTGGGGTGGGCGTTGCCCATGCGCGTCGGCACGACGTCGCCCGCGACGTAGGCGCCGGTCTGGTTGACGAGCCCCGACAGCGCGGACGCCAGCAGGTTGACCTCGACGTGCTGGCCCTCGCCCGATGCGTGCCGTGCGTTGATGGCGGCCAGGATGCCGACCGTCGCGTGCATGCCGGTCATGACGTCGAACACCGAGATGCCGGCGCGGTAGGGCTGTCCGTCGGGCGATCCCGTGAGGCTCATGAGCCCGGAGATGGCCTGCACCATGAGGTCGTAGCCCGGGTAGTCCTTGCCCGCGCCGGTGCCGAAGCCGCTGATCGAGGCGTAGACGACGGCGGGGTTGGCAGCCGACACGGTCTCGTAGTCGAGGCCGAAGCGCGCCATCAGGCCGGGACGAAAGTTCTCGATGACGATGTCGGCGCGTGCGGCGAGGCGCTGCGCCGCGGCCAGGTCGTCGGCGTCCTTCAGGTCGAGGACGATCGACTTCTTGTTGCGGTTGATGCTCAGGTAGTAGGTCGACACCTCGTCGCGGACCGGCGGCATCCAGGTGCGCGTGTCGTCGCCGATGGGGCTCTCGACCTTGATGACCTCGGCGCCCATGTCGGCGAGCAGCATCGTCGCGTACGGGCCCGCGAGGATGCGCGAGAAGTCGGCCACGACAAGTCCGGCGAGCGGGCCTGCACTGTTCTGCTGCTGCACATTTCTCCTGTCCGCTGTGCGGACACCTGTCCGCAACTGCTTCAATGTAGCACGACCTGTGACCGCCGTCACCTGCCGTCGAACAACTAGGGTGAGGTGCTCACCGGTCCCGGAGAGCCAGCCCACGAGAGGACGTCCATGGCACGCCGCGACGAGAGTCGGGACTTCATCGAGGCCATCGCCCGCGGTCTCGACGTCCTGCGCGCGTTCAGCTCGGCGCGTCCGACCATGACGCTGCGTGAGATCGCCGAGTCGTCCGACCTCGCCCGTCCGACGGCCAGCCGCATCCTCTACACGCTCGAGAGCCTCGGCTACGTGCGATCGAGCGACGGCAGCTACGCCCTGACCCCGCGCGTGCTCGAGCTCGGCATGACCTACCTGCAGGCGATGAACCTGTGGGACATCGCGCGTCCGCACATGGAGGGCCTCTCGGCGGCCACCGGCAACTCGTCGTCGATGGCCCAGCTCGACGGCTCCGACATCGTCTACGTCGCCCGCGCGGCGGTGCCCAAGATCATCGCGCTGGGCGTCTCGATCGGCACCCGGTTCCCGGCGCCGCAGACCTCGCTCGGCAAGGCGCTGCTGGCCGATCTGTCCGACGACGAGCTGCGCGCGGTGCTGGCCGAGCCGAGCCGGTCGGGCGTCACCCCGCGCTGGCACCCCAGCCACGACGAGCTCGTCGCGGCCCTCGACGAGGTGCGCGCCCAGGGCTGGGCCCTCACCGACGAGCAGCTGGCACCGGGCATCCGGTCGATCGCCGCCCCCGTGCGCGGGCGCGACGGACGTGCGTTCGCCTCGCTCAACGTGACGGTGCACGCCGCCGAGACGCCCGTGTCGACCCTGCTCGACGACTACCTGCCGCTGCTGCTCGCCGCCGCCGAGGCCATCACCACCGACTGGACCGCCTACCAGTCGCTCCCCCAGACCCAGCGCGACCGCTCGTTCTGACGGCGCGTCCACACCGACGAGAGGATGACATGGCGCCGACCGCCGTAGTGCTCGCCATCATCGGCGTCGCCGCCGCCATCGCCCACATGGCGGCGTTCGCCCTCGTCCGGCCCCGGTTCGACGATGCCGACGACAAGGCCGACCTCGGGTCGTGGGTCGACATCGGCGGCGGGCTCTGCGTGTCACTGGTGGGGTACTGGGTGGCCCGGGCAGTGTTCCAGAGCTCGTGGTGGTTCGCGGACGACATCCTGCCCCTGGCGATCCTGTTCGGCGTTGCGTCGTGGGGCTACATCTCCATCGCGGGGTGGATCGAGGCCCGGACGAGCGCCAGCACGCCAGGCATCCTCCCCGTGCTCGCCTCGGCAGCACTCGGGTTGGCGGCGGGTGCTGCGGGTCTGACCTGAGCGTCCTCAGCGCTTCTTGCGCGGGGCCGCCGACCGCGGAGGTGCCGACCGCATGTGGTCGCGCACCGGCGACAGCAGGTCGGCGAGGGTCTCGGCATCGGCGGCCGACAACGGCTCGAACAGCTGCTGCCTGATGACCTCGCCGTGGCCGGGCAGCACCGTCGCGATCCGCTCGCGTCCGGCGTCGGTGATGCTGACCGTGACACCCCGCTCGTCCTCGACGGACGGAGCCCGGCTGACGAGGCCGGCCTTCTCGAGCAGTCCGGCCTGGTAGGTCAGACCACTGCGGCTGTAGACGACGCCGTCGGCGAGGTCGGTCATCCGCTCGCTGCCCGTCTCCGAGTTCAGGGCCAGGCGCGCCAGCAGCTGGAACTGGACGTAGCTGAGGTCACCGGCGTCGCGCAGCTGCTGCTCGACGCCGTGCTTGAGCAGTCCTGCGACGTCCATGAGGGCGAAGTAGGCACGGAGCTGAGCGGCGTCCAGTCCGGACGGGTTCTTGGCCATGCCTCCAGCCTACCTAGTAATTCATCTTCGAAGCACTTGCTTCGGATTCAAAGCACTGCTACTTTTCTCGTGTGCTTCACATTCGAATCACCTGACCGAGAGCGAGTCCGCCATGAAGGCCATCCAGTTCCACGAGTACGGCACCCCCGACGTCCTGCAGTACGCAGACGTCGACCTTCCGACCCCCGCCGCGGGCCAGGTCCGCATCCGCGTGGCGGGCACGTCGTTCAACAGCGTCGACGGCAACATCCGCGCCGGCTTCATGCAGGAGCCGATGCCGCTGACGCTGCCGCACACACCCGGCCTCGACGTCGCAGGGACCGTCGACGAGGTGGGCGACGGGTTCACCGACTGGGCAGCGGGTGACGAGGTCGTCGGCTTCCTGCCCTTCACCGTCGACGGCGCGGCGGCAGAGTACGTGCTGGCCGCCGCGGACGGCCTGGCACGAGCACCGAGGTCCATCCCGCTCGCCGACGCCGCCGCCCTCCCGCTCGTCGGGCTCACGGCCTGGCAGGCCCTGTTCGTCCACGCCGACCTGAAGGCCGGTCAGCGCATCCTCGTCACCGGCGCTGCGGGAGCGGTGGGCGGCTACGCGGTGCAGCTCGCCGCGGCAGCCGGGGCGCACGTGATCGCCTCCACCAGTGCAGGCGGCGCCGACCAGGCCCGGACGCACGGCGCGCACGAGGTCGTCGGGCAGGTCACCGCCGGCGCGACCGCAGTGGTCGGCGAGCCGGTCGACGCGCTGCTCAACCTGGCTCCGATCGACCCCGAGACGTTCGCGGCCCTGGCGACGAACGTCCGCGACGGCGGCGTGGTGGTCAACACGACCGTGTGGATGCCGGCCCCCAGTGACGAGGCCCGCGGCGTGCGGGGCGTCGACATGTACGTCGCCAGCGACGCCGCCCAGCTGGCCGGACTGGTCGAGCGCGTCGACCGCGGCGAGCTGACCGTCGACGTCGCCCACCGCGTGCCGCTGCGCGAGCTGCCGGCCGTTCACGCCGCTGCAGCCGACGGGACCCTGCGCGGCAAGGTCGTCATCGTCCCGTAGCCCGGTGACGGCGGCGTCGTCTCGTCAGGAAGCGTGCGGCTCGGACGAGACCCGGTGGTCGTCGATCTCGGCCATGTGCGACTCGGCCCACTCGCGCAGGCCTGCGAGCGGTTCCTCCAGGGAGCGACCGAGCGACGTCAGCCCGTAGTGCACCGACGGCGGAAGAGTGTCGTCGACGCGCCTGGTGACCAGCCCGTCTGCCGCGAGCTTCCGGAGGGTCTGAGACAGCATCTTGTGGCTGATGCCCGGCATCGCCCGACGCAGGTCCGCGAACCTGACCGTCTCGGGATGGCGCTCGGCCAGGACCTTGATCACCATCGACGTCCACTTGTCGCCGATGCGGTCCAGGAGCTGACGCGTCGGGCAGTCCGGGCTGAACAGATCCCCCCGGCGATCGGGGACGGTCACCTGGCGCTCACCTTCTTTCACGAAAGTGCCTCCTTGTGACTGTGGCGTCGATGGACCACGGTGAAGGTAACCAACGTATACCTGGTGAAAGGTCGGAACCATGCTCGTCTCGGTGCCCGGAGCTCGCGTGAACGTCGAGGTCAGCGGCGACGGCCCGCCTGTCCTGCTGCTGCACGGCTGGCCCCACACATCATTCGTCTGGCACGAGGTCGCTGCGGGCCTGGCCGACCAGTTCACCGTTCTCGCGCCGGACATGCGCGGGATCGGGGCGAGCGAGCCGACCGACGGCGGGCGCGACGCCGCGACGCTCGCGGGCGACGTCATCGGCGTGCTCGACGCCCTCGGGCTGCCGCACGCCGGCGTCGTCGCGATCGACGCCGGCGTGGCGCCTGCCTTCCTCGCGGCACTGACCCACCCCGAGCGGGTCAGTCGCCTGGTGCTGATGGAGGGCCTCCTGCCGGGCGTGAGCGGCGCCGAGGAGTTCCTCGGGAACGGACCGCCGTGGTGGTTCGGATTCCACTCCGTCCCCGAGCTCGCCGAGACCGTCCTCGAAGGCCGCGAGGCCGAGTACCTCGCCTACTTCCTGACCGGGCCGAGCATCCGCCGCGACATCGGGGCGGATGCGCGCGATGCGTTCACGCAGGCCTACACCGGACGGGCCGCGCTGCGGGCCGGCTTCGAGCTCTACCGGGCAGGATCGGCCAATGCGCAGGCCGTCTCCGCCGCACTGCGGACGTCACGACTGACGATGCCCACCCTCGCCGTCAGCGGAGGCGTCGTGGGGGCCGCCATCGGCGCGCAGCTGACGACCGTCGCCGACGACCTGCACCAGGCGTCCGTCGACGACTGCGGCCACATCATCCCCCTCGAGCAGCCCGCGGCGCTGGTGGACATCCTTCGTCGATTCATGCTCTAGCCCTCGCTCGGGACGCCGAAGGCCCTCAGGACGATCGTGACGGCCTGGTCGATCACGTCGTCCGACGGCACGCGGCCGTACATCAGCGCCGGGCACACCACGACGCCCGACAGCATCGCGACCGCCGCCTCGAGCTCGTCACCCGACGCGACGTCGGCGAGGATCGCGCGCGCCACCCCCTCGCCGTCCTCGACGATGCTGTCGCGGATCGCAGCGATCTCGTCGACCGTGGTGCCCCACTGCGCCAGCGCCATCAGGATCTGGTCGAGCTTGACGTCGACGAACGCCTGCCGGAAGGCACGGAGCTCTCGGACAAGATCGGTTTTGGCATCGCCGGTCGGCTCGCCGTGCGGCATCCGGCCGACGGATTCGAGGGCGAGCGTGACGAGGTCGACCTTCGTGGGCCAGTGCGTGTAGAGCGTGGTCCTGGAGTAGCCGGCCTCGGCAGCGACCTCGGCGTGGCTGAACGACCGTCCGCCGGCCTCGGTGAGGACCCGCAGCGCGGCCCGACCGACGTCGCGACGTGTGCGCGCGACGCGGACGTCGTCGTCCGACGCTGACTGCGGCTCCTGGGCCATGTCTCGCTCCACCTCCGGACGGCTCGTCCGAGTGAAGTTACTAGAACATGCCGTCATCCCCTAGTGGACATATCGTTCAGTTGCGTACTTAAAGTCCAGCGACCCGGCTCCACGCCACCGAAAGGCCACCATGTCCGCCATCTTGTTCGGATCCATCAGCACGCTCGCCGACACCTCCGAGCTGCAGCGCCGCTCGTTCAACGAGGCCTTCAGCGCCCACGACCTCGACTGGACCTGGGGTCGCGACGACTACGTCGCGATGCTCGGCTCCAATGGCGGTGCCGACCGCATCGCCCAGTACGCGGCCTCGCGCGGCGTCGAGGTCGACGCCGACGCCGTCCACGCGACGAAGTCCGAGGTCTTCCAGCGCCTGCTCGGCGAGTCCGGCGTCGAGGCACGTCCGGGCGTCACCGAGACGATCGAGGCCGCCAGGGCTGACGGCGTCAAGGTCGGCTTCGTGACGACCACGTCGCGCGACAACATCGACGCGCTGCTCGGCGCACTCGCGCCCGCGGTGACCGCGGACTCGTTCGACGTCATCGTCGACGCCTCGTCGGTCCCGGCCGGCAAGCCCGACCCCGCCTCGTACGTCCACGCGCTGGAGGCCCTCGGCGAGAGCGCCTCCGACTGCGTCGCGATCGAGGACAACCCGGGCGGCGCCCGCGCGGCGGCAGCGGCCGACGTGACCTGCGTGGCCTTCCCGAACGAGAACACCGCCGACGCGGACTTCGGTCCCGTGGCCGAGACCGTGTCCACCCTCGACCCTGCCGGCGTCCGCGCCCTGATCGCCGGCTGACGCCCTCCGGAAGGAATCCTCATGAGCAACCTCCAGGCCCGCGTGACCGCGGACGACCGCTCGTTCCGCGTCGAGGGCTACGAGCGCATCGAGTACGACCTCGTCTACGTCGACGGCGTCTTCGACGTCGCCAACCCCCAGCTCGCCGACGCCTACCGCCCGTACGGCCGCACCCTCATGGTCGTCGACGAGACCGTGCTCGAGCTGTACCGCGACCGGATCGACGCCTACTTCGCGCACCACGACATCGAGCTGACCCTCGTCCCCGTGCAGATCCGCGAGACCGCCAAGTCGCTCGAGACCTTCGAGCAGATCGTCGCGGCGTTCGATCGGTTCGGGCTCGTCCGCACCGAGCCCGTCCTCGTCGTCGGCGGCGGACTCACGACGGACGTCGCGGGGTACGCGTGCGCGAGCTACCGGCGCAACACCCCGTACATCCGCATCCCGACCACGCTGATCGGTCTGATCGACGCCAGCGTGTCGATCAAGGTCGCGGTCAACTTCGGCAAGCACAAGAACCGGCTCGGCGCGTACCACGCGTCGTCGTCGGTGCTGCTCGACTTCTCCTTCCTGGCGACGCTCCCGGAGGACCAGGTCCGCAACGGGATGGCCGAGCTCATCAAGATCGCCGTCGTCGGGAACCGCGAGATCTTCGAGCTGCTCGAGCAGCACGGACCCGAGCTGCTCCGCACGCGCTTCGGCCACCTCGACGGCACCGAGAGGCTGCGCGAGGTCTCGCACCGGCTGACGTACGCGGCGATCGAGACGATGCTGGAGCTGGAGTCGCCCAACCTGCACGAGATCGACCTCGACCGCGTCATCGCGTTCGGCCACACGTGGAGCCCCACGCTCGAGCTGACTCCGCCGGAGCCGTTCTTCCACGGCCACGCGATCAACATCGACATGGCGCTGTCGACGACCGTCGCCGAGCACCGCGGCCTGCTGTCGACGGCCGACCGCGACCGGGTGCTGAGCGTCATGAGCAACCTCGGCCTCGCGCTCGACAGCCCGTACCTGACCGTCGAGCTGCTGGAGGAGGCCACGGCGTCGATCCTCAAGACGCGCGACGGCCTGCTGCGAGCGGCCGTCCCCGACCCGATCGGCGCGTGCCGCTTCCTCAACGACCTCGACGTCAGCGAGCTCGCGGATGCGCTGTCGCTGCACAAGAAGGTCTGCCAGGGACTCCCGCGCGAGGGCGCCGGTCTCGACATGTTCACGGCGGTCTCGTGACGGACGCCGTCGTGTCGTCGCCGCGGCCGGTCACGCCGACGACGATCCTCGCGCGCGAGCTGGCCGAGGTCGCCGAGCTGATCGGTCCGTCCGTGGAGCCTGAGCTGGCCGAGCGCCTGCGGCGGGTCACCGCCCTTGCCGCAGGCCTCGACCCGTACGTCGCCGCGTGCACCTCACCGGAGTCACCGGCGCTCGCCGAGGTCGCACGCCGGACGCAGGAGGCGCCGTGGGCGTCCCGCGAGGTCGTCTCCGGATCGGGACCGCTGGAGCAGGAGATGCTCTCGGGTCACGTCGAGGGACGTTTCCTCGCCTTCCTCGTGCGCATGCTGAAGGCCCGCCGCGTGCTGGAGATCGGGATGTTCACGGGGTACTCGGCCCTCGCGATGGCCGAGGCCCTGCCCCCCGGCGGCGAGGTCGTCGCGTGCGAGGTCGACCCCTACGTCGCCGGGCTCGCATTCGACTGGTTGAGCCGCTCCACGGCCGGCGCAACGGTGATGATCGAGGTCGGCCCGGCGCTCGAGACGTTGGAACGGCTGGACGGGC
This sequence comes from Aeromicrobium endophyticum, assembly GCF_003586285.1. GTDB lineage: Bacteria > Actinomycetota > Actinomycetes > Propionibacteriales > Nocardioidaceae > Aeromicrobium > Aeromicrobium endophyticum. Next base: position 788,076 of record NZ_QUBR01000001.1, read on the forward strand.
CCTTCGACCTCGTCTTCATCGACGCCGACAAGACCGGGTACCTCGACTACTACCGATTCCTGCTCGCCTCGGACCTGCTGGCCGACGGCGGTGTCATCGCGGTCGACAACACGCTGCTGCAGGGGCAGCCGTGGGCCGCCGACCCGACCGTGAACGGGGCGGCGGTCGCGGAGTTCAACCAGGTCGTCGCCGACGACCCGCGCGTGGAGCAGGTGCTCGTGCCGCTGCGGGACGGCGTGACCCTGATCCGCAGGACGTGACGATGCCCGGGACCTTGCGCACCGTGGCGGCCCTCGCAGGCCTGGCCGCCACGGCACCGCTCGACCTCGCGGCCGTCGCCGTCGTGGCGGCCTGGGGCGGCCGGCCCGCGACGAAGCCGTCTCCGCACCCCCGCACGGTGCTGCTCACCGGCGGCAAGATGACCAAGGCACTGCAGCTCGCCCGGTCGTTCCACCTCGCGGGGCACCGCGTCGTGCTGGTCGAGTCTGCCCGGTACCGCTGGACCGGACACCGGTTCTCGCGAGCGGTCGACGCCTTCCACGTCGTCCCCGACCCCGACGACCCGGGTTACGCCCACGCACTGCTCGACGTCGTGCTCCACGAGCAGGTCGACGTCCTCGTGCCGGTCGCGAGCCCGGCGGCGAGCATCCACGACGCCGACGCGCGACAGGTGCTCGACGGGTACTGCGAGGTGCTGCACGGCGACGGTGACGTCGTCCGTCTGCTCGACGACAAGTCGCAGTTCTCCGAGTACGCGGCATCGCTGGGCCTCCGCGTGCCCGACTGGCTCCGCGTCACCGATCCGCGCCAGGTCGAGGAGTTCGAGTTCCTGCCCGGACGCGAGTACATCCTGAAGCGCATCGCGTACGACCCGGTCGGGCGGATGGACCTCACCCGGCTGACCGCCGAGACGCCCGAGCGCAACAGCGCCACCGCACGCAGTCGTGGCATCAGCGAGGACGACCCGTTCATCCTGCAGGAGTTCATCGCAGGTCGTGAGTACTGCACGCACGGCACGGTGCGGGACGGCCACCTGCAGGTGTACGGCTGCTGCGAGTCGTCGGCGTTCCAGGTCAACTACGAGATGGTCGACCACCCGGGCATCCGCGCATGGGTAACGGAGTTCGTGGGCGCCCTCGGCGTCAGCGGACAGCTGTCGTTCGACTTCATCGAGTCGGCGCGGGACGGCGAGGTCTACGCGATCGAGTGCAACCCGCGGACCCACTCGGCGATCACGATGTTCCACGACCACCCGGACGTCGCGGCGGCGTACCTCGACGACGGGCACCCGGTCATCGAGCCGCTCGCCGGGTCGCGGCCGACGTACTGGACGTACCACGAGGCATGGCGGCTGCTCACCGAACCAGCACGCGCCGAACGGCTCCGCACGATCTGGTCCGGCAAGGACGCGATCCTCACCGGCTGGGACCCGATGCCCTACCTGCTGGTCCACCACCTCCAGATCCCGTCGCTGCTGGTCGACAGCCTCCGCCGGCGCGCGACGTGGTCACGCATCGACTTCAACATCGGCAAGCTCGTCGAGGACGGTGGCGACTGATGTCCGCGTCCCTGTCCGTCCTCGTGCTCGCCGGCTCTCCCGTCGACGAGTTCCACGGCGACCTCTCGCGGGTCTACGCATCGGGCTTCCTCTCGGCCATGTCCGGCACCTCTCACCGGTTCCAGGTCGCCTGGGTCGATCCGGGAGGAGACTGGCGCTTCCCGGACGGGCTCGAGCCGGCCGACGTCGCGGCGGCGCCGGCCGTCCCGGTCGCCGAGGCCGTCCGCACCATGGCCGAGGGAGGCTTCGACGTCATGGTGCCGCAGATGTTCTGCCTGCCGGGCATGACCACCTACCGGAGCCTGTTCGACCTGATCGGCATCCCGTACGTCGGCAACGGGCCCGATCTCATGGCGCTGACGGCGGACAAGAGCCGCGCTCGCGCGATCGTCTCCGCCGCAGGGGTCGACGTGCCGAGGGGTGTCGTCGTCCGTCGTGGCGATCCGGTCGACACGGACCTGCTCCCCGCCGTCGTCAAGCCGCTGGACGCCGACAACTCGGCGGGCGTCACGCTCGTGCCCGACGCGGCCGACCTCGACCGGGCGGTCGCCGGAGCCCTGCAGCACTCGGACGCTGCGCTGGTCGAGTCGTTCGTGCCGCTCGGGCGGGAGGTGCGCTGCGGCATCCTCGTCCGCGACGGTGAGCTCGTCTGCCTGCCGCTCGAGGAGTACGCGGTCGACGACATCCGCACGCCCGCCGACAAGCTCGACCGCACCGACGACGGCGACCTCTACCTGGTCGCGAAGGAGCGGACGCGCGCCTGGATCGTGCCGGTGGACGATCCGCTGACCGAGCGCGTGTGGGCGGCTGCCCGGGCGTGCCACGAGGCGCTCGGCTGCCGGCACTACAGCCTCTTCGACTTCCGGATCGATCCCGAGGGCGTGCCGTTCTTCCTCGAGGCGAGCCTCTACTGCTCGTACTCGCCGTCGAGCGTCGTGGCCGTCATGGCTGCGGCCGCCGGGATCGACGTCGTGGACCTGTTCGACATCGCCTTGAAGGAGCTGCTGTGAGAATCGAACCCCTCGCCCCGGTCGGCGCGCGTGTCACGAACCTGGACATCGCGTGGTCCGACACGTCCGGCCTGCCGGCCGTGCTCGCCGAGCACGGCGTCGTCGTGCTGCCCGACCAGGAGGTCGACGACGCGACGTTCGTGGGCTTCCTCGAGTCGTTCGGACGGCTGACGTTCACCGAGGGCGAGACGCCGGTGCCCGGCTTCCCGGATCTCAACATCATCAGCAACGTCGGCCGGACGACCCCGCCGAAGTCGTCGTTCCACGTCGACACGACCTACGTGACGTCGCCGCCGGCGTACACGGCACTCCTCGCCGTGCAGGTGCCCGAGGTCGGCGGGCAGACCGTGTTCTCGAACCAGTACACGGCGTTCGAGACCCTTCCGGACGACGTCAAGAACGACCTCGCCGGGCGGACCATGACCCATCGCGTCACCGGCGTGGACTCCGACCAGGACTCGTCGGCGAAGCACCCCCTGCTCGCAGTGCACCCGATCTCCGGCCGGACCGCGCTGTTCGTGACGACACCTGCGCGCTGCGCCGGCATCAGCGGGATGTCGGAGTCGGATGCCGTCGACCTCGTCCAGTACCTGGTCGACCACTCGACGACCGAGGCCAACCTGCTGCGTCACGCTTGGTCGCCCGGCGACGTCGTGATGTGGGACAACCGCTGCGTCATGCACCGGGCCGACCACGACGGCGTCGTCGGGGACCGGGTCATGCACCGGGGCATGGTCAGCCCGTGGTGATGACGCAGTCGCTCTGCGTGTAGATGCTGGCCGACGCGAACGCGGCATACGAATCGGTCGCCTCGAAGCCCCGGATGTAGGCCCGCGCGCCGGCACCACTCCTGCTCCCGTATTCCGTGCGCGGCTCGAGGCGGAGACCGCTCGCCCGGTCATCGGCGACCGGCACGAGGCCGAACTTCTCGACGGTCGTGTCGAACGCGTCGGCCAGTGCGTCGTCCGGCAGTCGTGCACCCTCCTGCACGGAGTACGAGTTCTCCCGCTGCCATCCCGGCTGCTCGTCACACGGCCGGATCGTGCTCGCGGACGTCCACGCCACGTCGGACGCGAAGACCTTCTTGAGCGACTCGTCGAGGGCGTCCTGCCTGGCCGTCACGTCGGCGGGCAGCGACGACGGCTTCGGGCCGTTGACCTCGACGGACGTGAGCTGGGGTCTCTCGTCGCCGGCGTCATCGTCGTCGTCCTGCGTCAGCATGATGAACAGCGCGGCGAGGCCGATCACCAGGGCAAGCAGCACGCCCAGGATCACCAGCGCCGTCCTCACGGGGTGCTTGACCGACTTCGGAACCACACCGGGGAATGCCTCGGCGATGTCGGCGTCGCCGTAGAGACCACCGACGTGGACGCCCAGCACGAACGCGATCGAGTCGAGCTGGTCGACGCCCCACTGTCGCGAGTCGAGTCGCGTGTGCGCCGTGGGAGTCCAGAGCACGAGGTTGGCGGTGAACGAGGTCACGCCGTACCCGAGGTACTGGAACGCCGCAGCGCGCATCTCGTCGTCCACGTGCAGCGTGGCGGTCCTTCCGCGCCAGCTTCGAGCCCTGACCACACGGTCGGCCGGGTCGAGCGTCACCGTCTTCACCAACATCGTCAGCACGATCACCCCGCACAGCCCGACGAGCACGGCGGCGAACAGCAGCACCCACTTGCCCTCAGCACCGCCGAAGTAGGCACCGGCCGGCAGACCGATGACGAGGATCGCGAGGTAGAGCTTGCGCCACGCGTCGAACTCGGACCAGAACGTCTTGAGCGTGGGCCGCAGGACGAGGGGCGGCAAGGCGGAGGTCGCTGTGCCGGCGAACGCCCGCTTGTAGGCGAGCAGGTTCAGGTGGTGCGCGCAGACCAGCTCGTCCGGGGTGCACCCGCACTCCGTCGTGGACGGCTGGCCAGTCAGGCCCGACATCCGTGTCAGGCCTTGCCGGTGAGGCGAGCCCACAAGGAGGGCTTCGGGGGCGCGTGCCCCAGGTTGCGGGCGCGGATCTCCCGGTGCGCGGTGTCCGGCAGGTCGCGGTGCCGCGGCAGTGCACCGATCTCGTAGAACCCGTCGATGTTCTGGAAGGCCGCTTCGGCAGCGGCGGTGCGCTCGGCAACCACCGCCCGCACCTCAGGGTTCGGGTGGTCGGCGAACGGACGGATCAGGTCGAGGTGGGACTCGAACACCGCCCGGGCCTCGTCGCGCGTCATGTACTGGTCGTACTTCGGCAGGTCGTCCCCGTCGGGAAACTCCGGCCACTCGTTCTCGGTCACGGGCATCTCCTGTACGACGGACTGGTGGCGGTTCCGTGCCCATGATCATGACCGCCGAGCAGCAAGCGCAACTCGAATCTGTCGTCGTACGGTGCGAGATCTCTGCGAGAGAAGCACAGGGCGTCGGACCGTGTCGGTCATTCGCGGTGGAATGGCCCGAGCGGAGTGACACGATCGCCGAGTCCGCGCCACCCTCACCAGCTCAGCGGGCCCGCACTGTTGCTCACGACACCGGTCGGACCACCGGCAGCAAGAGTCGCCAACCGGACGATCTCCTCGGCACCCTCGCTCACGTCGTGCGCGCCGTTGCCGGCATTGAGGTCGGTGCGGGTGTAACCGGGGTCGGCGGCGTTGACGCGCATGCCGGGCAGGGCGCGGGAGTACTTGAGGGTCAGCATGTTGAGAGCGGTCTTCGACATCGCGTAGATCGGCGGGATGATCGTCCAGTCGAAGTAGTCGTTCTCGATCGTGTCGTGCAGCGACGACACCCCCGACGAGACGTTGACGATGCGGGCGTGGTCCGAGAGCTCGAGCAGGGGCACGAAGGCGTTGGTCACCCGCAGGACGCCGAGCACGTTGGTGTCGATGACCTGCTGGGCGTCGACGGCGGTCGTCTGCTCGAGCGGTGCGAACGTGCCGGTGATGCCGGCGTTGTTGACCAGCACGTCGAGCCGTCCGAACGTCGTGCGCACGTGCTCGGCCGCGGCGTCGACGCTGGCCTGGTCGGTGACGTCGAGCTGGACGAAGTCGACGCCCAGCCCGTCGGCGGCCGCCTGGCCGCGCTCGGGGTCTCGGGCGCCGATGACGACGGTGTGGCCCAGCTCGTGCAGGCTGCGGGCGGTCTCGCGGCCGAGACCCTTGTTGGCTCCGGTGATCAGGGTGATGGTGTCCATGCCCTCGACGCTAGGACGCGCGGGAGCACTGCGGAAGATGCCGTTGGTCGGTAGGACTGACAGCGCCACCCTCCCGACCGTCGCCCGCGAGGGGCAGACTGGACGGATGTCCGTCGACCAGCGAGCCGCCGATCGCGCCCAGCCACCCGGCTTCGGCGCGCTGCTGCGCGAGTGGCGCGACCGCAGCGCCCCCGTGCCGGGCCGCACGGGCACCCGCTCGCGCCGCTCCCCCGGCCTGCGCCGCGAAGAGCTCGCGATCATGGCCGGTATCTCGGTCGACTACCTGGTGCAGCTCGAGCAGGGCCGCGCCGCCAATCCATCCGGCTCCGTCGTCGCGGCACTGGTGCGCGCCATGGGTCTCAAGCGCGCTGACGCCGCTGTGCTGCACCAGTCGGCGGGGCTCGCCGCGCCCGCCTCCGCGGTCGACCGCGAGGTGCCCCCCGGCGTCGAGCGCCTGCTGGCCAGGGCGGACGGCTGGCCGGCCGCGGTCTACGCCGCCGACTGGTGGCTGCTGCGCTGGAACCCGGCCTGGGCCGCCCTCTTCGGCGACCCCCTCCGGCTCGACGGCTGGTCGCGCAACCAGGCCTACTTCGAAATGACCGAAGACACGTCCGACGTGTGGCTCGACCCGCTCCAGCGCGAGCAGTTCCGCGATGCTCTCGTCGCCGACCTCCGCCTGGCCCACCTCGCGCACCCCGGCGACCCCGAGCTCGACGACCTCGTCGCGGCGCTGCACGACACCGGCGACGAATTCACCGAGCGCTGGCGCAGCGCACGACCCGCGGTTTACGCAGGCGCACGCAAGCACATCGACCACCCCGTCGTCGGCCCCATGACCTTGGACGGCGACGTGTTCGTGCCCGCCGGCTCGGACGTCCGCCTGATCGTCTACACGGCCGAGCCGAGATCCGACGACGAGTCCCGGCTCCGTTCGCTCGATCAGTAGCCTCGCTGCCATGTTCCTGCGAGCCGCCCACGACACGTCCGCGGGTACATGGATCACCAGCAGCGACTGGCCTTGGAGCCGGATCGTCGCGTTCGGCGCCCAGGGCCTCGACGCCTAGGCTGGACGGATGGACCCCGACGACGTCGCCGAGCTCGGCCGCCGCATGCGCGCGGCCGTCGTCGAGGAGCAACCCCGTCGACGCTGGACACTCCCGGCCGTCGCCGTGCTGGTCATCGTGATCGTGCTGCTGGGCGCATCGTTGCTGTAAACGCCCAGCACGCGCGACGTGAGCGCCCACAGGTCCATCCGAACCGCCCGGCCCCGCTCACACCAGGGTGAACGCCACTCCGCTGACCGTGACCTCGCGGGCGTCGGGCAAGACACCCTCGGCGACCTGCACCTCGCAACCGGTCATCATCTTGACGTCGCCCTCGACGAAGCGGGCCGTGCGGGCGCCGATCGAGACCTGCAGCACGCCGTCGACCGTCTCGACCGGGACGTCGAAGAGCGTCGACCACTTCTGGGCCAGCGCCGACGGATCGGGGTTGCTGATCTCGACCGCGAGGACGTCGTCGATCACGGGGTTCTCGGACACGTCGGCCTCGACGTCGTCCCAGAACCACTGCTCGGCCTCGGGGATCTCGTCGAGCTCGACCAGGATGCCCAGGTCGCCCGGGTGCAGCTGCACGATGCGACGGTCGTAGACCACGATGTCCTCGATCGTGCGCGCGCCGATCGACTCGGCACGCTCCATGAACGGCCCCAGCGCGGGCACCTGGATGGCCAGGCCGTAGCCGCCACCGCCGCCGACCTTCTCGCACCACTTCGCGATCGGCGCCTCGGGCGTCAGCGCGCCCACCAGCTCGAGGTGCGACTCGCCTCCGACGCGGAAGGTCTCGTCGTCCATGTTGATGCCCTCGAGCAGGGGGTCAGCGAAGCCCCTGGCCAGGCCGAAGGCCTCGCGCATCTGCTGGCCTGCCTTCTCCATGTCACCGGCGCCGATGATGACCTGGCGAATGATGGGGAACGTTCCGTGCTTCATCCGATGCTCCTGTCGTGTCCTGCCCAGTGCGGAGCGCGCAGCTCGCGCTTGAGCACCTTCCCGGACGGGTTCCGGGGCAGCTGGTGGATCACCTGCACGGCCGTGGGGCACTTGTAGTGCGCCAGCCGTTCGCGGGTGAAGGCGATGAGCTCGTCGCCGTCGACGGTCTGGCCGGCCTTGGGCACGACCACCGCCAGCGGCGTCTCGCCCCACCGCTCGGACGGCACGCCGATGACGGCGACCTCCTGCACGGCCGGGTGCGCCATGATCGCGTTCTCGACCTCGGCGGGGTAGATGTTCTCGCCGCCGCTCATGAGCAGGTCCTTGATGCGGTCCTTGAGGAACACGTAGCCCTCGGCGTCCATGTAGCCGGCGTCGCCGGTGCGGAACCAGCCGCCGGGCCAGAACGCGGCCGCGGTGGCCTCGGGGTTGCGCCAGTAGGCCGTGGTGACGCCGGGGCCCCGCGTGACGACCTCGCCGACCTCGCCGGTCGCGCACTCCGCGCCGGTGTCGGGGTCGAAGATCGCGACCTCGAGACCGGGCACGGCGCGTCCGGCCGAGCGCAGCTTGCTGTCGGGTCCGACGACGTGGTCCTCGGGACGCAGGAAGGTCGTGACGCCGACGGTCTCGGTGAGGCCGTAGCTCTGCGACAGCTGGGCGCCGAACGTCTTCTGCGCCCCGAGCATGACCGTCTCGGAGATCGGCGACCCGCCGTAGACGACGTGCTCGACGCTGGAGTAGTCGGCCGCCGACGCCTCGGGGCTCGTGATGAACAGCTGCATCACGGTCGGCACCATGATCACGTGGGTGGCCTTGAAGCCCACCAGCTGGCCCAGCATGTTCTGGGGCGTGACCTCGGTGAACTGCACGATCCGCCCGCCCGCGGCCAGGGCGATGAGCGACCAGCCCCCGGCCGCGATGTGGTAGTACGGCGTCGGCACCAGGCTCACCGAGGCCGGCGAGACGTCGAACAGCGCACCGAACGCGTCGACCGCCCACAGGAAGCCGCCGACCGTCGTGGTGACTCCCTTGGGCCGCCCCGTCGTGCCGGACGAGTACATCATCGACGCCAGCGCGTCGCCGCCCAGGTCGCGGCGCGGGTCGTCGCCTGGCTGCGAGGCCGCCCACTGCTCGTAGGCCTGCCAGCCGGCCGGCACCGACGGATCACCCTCCTGCGAGAACACGAGCCGCAGGCCGCGCCACTCGGCGGGCACCAGCGACGTCAGGTGGTCCTCGACCAGGATCGCCGACGGATCGGCGTCGCCGAGGATCCAGCCGATCTCCTCGGCCGACAGCCGGAAGTTGAGGGGGACGATGACGACGCCGGCCTTGGCCGCGGCGAAGAACAGCTCCCAGTACTCGGTCGCGTTGCGCGCCAGGTACGCCACGCGGTCGCCGACGCCCAGCCCGGCGGCGACCAGCCCGCTCGCGACGGCGTCCGACCGCGACGACAGCTCGCCGTACGTCGTCGTGCGTCCCTCGCCCACGATCGCGGGGACGTCGGCGAAGTCGGCGCCGTTCGTGCGGATGACGTCCGCCAAGGTCGTGCGCGTGGCGGCGGGGACGGGGGTGGTGGTCATCGGTCTTCCTCTCCAGCGGTCGTGCGGTCGGACCGACCGACGATGGTGATGTCGTGGCCCGTGAGGACCTCGTGGCACTGGTCGCAGCGGAACGTCGCCTCGAACGGCTCGCCGCACGCACGGTGGTGCTGCACGATCGCCGGCCCCTCGGGCGCCCGGAACCACTCCTGCCCCCACTGCAGCGATGCCGCGATGACCGGGTAGAACGCGCGGCCCTTCTCGGTCAGCCGGTACTCGGCCCAGTCGGGACGCTGCGCGTTCTGCGTGGCCACCAGCACGTCGATCGCGACGAACGCCCGCAGGCGCTCGGCCACGAGCGTCGGCGGTGCGCCCAGGTTGGCCTCGAAGTCGGAGAAGCGGGTCACGCCGCGGAAGGCCGCCCCGAGCAGGGCCGACGCCCAGCGGTTGCCGAAGACCATCATCGTCTCGGGGAACAGACCCGCCGACGACCGCGCCGCGTCGGAGTCCGACCGTCGACGCGTCACCGACTCCGGCACCGACCGCTCCCACGAGCCGCTCGGCCCCCAGTCGCCGTCGATGTCCTTGGCCTCGACGGGCTTGCCGCACGCGCCGCACGACAGCACCGGCGCGAAGTCGTGGCCGCACGCCTCGTGGTGCATCGTCGGCAGGTGCTCGGCGTGCTCGGCCACCCAGCGCCGTTCCCACTCCCAGATCGCGAGCATGAACGGCCACAGCGCGCGGCTGCGGTCGGTCACGACGTACTCGGCCCGCAGGGGGTTGGTCTGGTAGATGTGCCGGCGCAGCAGGCCCTCACGCACCAGCAGGTTGAGCCGGCTCGTCAGCACCGAGTTGGAGATCGGCAGTGCTGCCATGAGCTGCCCGAACCGCCCGACGCCCTGCAACGCCTGCTGGACGATGAGCAGCGTCCACTCGTCGCCGAGCAGCCCGAGCGTCCGGCCGATCGCGTTGGTCGCGCCCGGCTCGAGCTCGGTGGGTCGGGTCTCCCGCTCGGAGGAGACGTCGGGGACGTCGATGGCTACAGCCCCACCGCGTCCGCGGCCGTGTCGGCGGTCTGCCAGCGCCGCAGGTCGGCACCCGGCGCCCACGTGGAGTGGGTGCCGCTGGAGATGCGCTCGGGCAGCCTCAGCTTGCACACCGGGCCGTCGCCGACGCGGGCCGCGTCGAAGATCACGGCGTACGAGGCGTCGTCGTTCATGTCGGTGGTCAGCGTGATGAGGTAGCCGTCGTCCTCGGCGGTGCTGCCGACGCGCGGGGCCATCGCGGTCTCGCTGCCGTAGACGCCGTCACCGAAGGAGTAGCGCTCCTCGGTGCCGTCCTCGAGGTCGTGCTTGACCAGGCCGTCGAACAGGAACCACGACGGCTTGCCGGTGGCGGCGTACGCGTAGCGGTACTTCTGACCGGCGTGGGAGCCGTTCATCATGCCGAACTCGGTGATCGAGTCGCTGAGCTGCTCCTCCTTGACCTGACCGGTGACCAGGTTGAGGCGCCAGCGGTGCAGCCGCGACTGCATGCGGTCGAGGGCGAGGAAGCGGAACGCCCGCTGCCAGTGGTTGCCCATGCCGTTGTCGGCGGGCTCGGGATCGCCCTGGAAGAAGCCGTCGACGACGATCTCGTCGCCCTCCTCGTACGCGTTGACGAAGTGCAGCACGTACGTCGACTCGGCCTCGAACCACCGGATGTCGGACGTCTGTCCCTTGCGCGGGATGACCGCGAAGCGCAGCGGGGTCTCGGGGTGGAAGCGCGCGATGTGGGCGTCTGCCTTGAGCGCCTCGGGGTCCCAGTAGAGCGGGCAGTCGTTGAGGATCGCGTAGTTCTCGGTGAACGCCATGTCGTGCGGCAGGCGCGGTCCGGGCAGCGGGACGTCGATGTAGTGCGACAGGTCGTTGTTGGCGTCGACGACGCCGTAGTGCATGTACGGCGCCTCCTTGCTGTAGTTGAAGAACAGCATCTCGCCGGTGCGGTCGTCGACCTTGGGGTGCGCCGAGACGCCCCACTCGAACGGGAACTTGCCGTTCCACGTCTCCTTGCCCATCGTCTCGGCCGACATCGGGTCGATGCGGTACATGTCGCCGCACTGGTAGAACGTCGACAGCGCCTGGCCGCGGTGCACGATGACATCGGTGCTCGACGCGTCCTTCATGCGGGTGCGCGCGCCCCAGCCCTCGTCGCGCTTCGAGCTCGACGGACGCTCGGCGAGCCCGGCCCACAACGCCTGACCGGCCTCCTGCTCGGCCAGGAAGCCGTCGGTGCGGATGAAGCGGTTGCGGTAGAAGGCCTTGCCGTCGCGGAAGCCGACCACGTGGATCATGCCGTCGCCGTCGAACGGGTGGTAGTTCTTCAGCGACGGGTGCACGGGGTTCTCGGTGTTGCGCAGGTAGACGCCGTCGAGGTCGGTCGGGATCTCGCCCTCGACGACCTGCAGGTCGTCGGCCTTCCACTCGGTCGTCTGCGGCTGCCAGGGCCCGGTGCGGTAGGGGTGGTCGTCGTCCGCGGGCAGCGTCGACAACAGTCTTCCGACGACTTCAACGTCCATGGGTGGTCTCCTGGTGCTCTGCTGGGGCTGTGCTGAAGGGACTGTGCTGGAGAGGGTGGGTGGTCAGGCGGCGGGCGCCGCGCCGACCACGAGGCTGACGGTCGTGGCGGTGCTGCCGCCGAAGTTGAGCGTGCCGAAGGTCGAGGCACCCTCGACCTGGTAGTCGCCCGCGGTGCCGCTGACCTGCTTGGAGGCGTCGAGCAGCATCCGGACGCCGCTGGCCCCGACGGGGTGGCCTCCGCCGATGAGCCCGCCGCTGGGATTGATCGGCAGCGTGCCGCCCATCTCGATCTCGCCGTTCTCGATCGCCTTCCACGACTCCCCCGGGCCGGTCAGCCCGATGTGGTCGATCGCGACGTACTCGCTCGGCGTGAAGCAGTCGTGCGTCTCGAGACCGTCGAGGTCGTCGAGCGTGACCTCGGCACGGCCGAAGGCGTCGAGCACGGCCTGGCGCAGGTGCGGCAGGACGTAGGGGTTGCCGCGGTCGCGCTCGATCTTCTGGTCGAGCCCGAGGCCGACCGTGCGGTGGCCCCAGCCGAGCACCTGGGCCAGCGGGGTCACCGCGGCGCCGGGGTGGTCGCGCAGCCACGTGTCGTTGACGAGGACGACGCCGGCGCCGCCGTCGGTCACCTGGCTGCAGTCGAAGCGCCGCATGCGTCCCTCGACGACGGGGTTGATCGCGCCGTCGCGGCCCACGCCGCCGACGAGGTCGGGGATGTCCCACCCGCGCGTCTGGGCGTTGGGGTTGCGGCGGCCGTTGGCGAAGTTGATCTGGGCGATCGCCCGCAGGTGCACGTCGTCGAGGCCGTAGCGCTCGTCGTACTCGTCGGCGACCTCGCTGAACATGTGCGGCCACATGAACGTCGCGTCCTGCCCCTCGTGCCCCACCCACGCGGCGGCACCGAGGTGGGCGGCGGCCTGGTCGCCGCTGACGGTCTTCTCCAGCTCGATGCCCACGACCAGCGCGCTGTCGTAGTTGCCGGCGCGTAGATCGGCCATCGCGGCGAGCACCGCGATGCTGCCCGACGCGCAGGCGGCCTCGTGGCGCGAGGAGGGCAGGCCCCACAGGTCGTCGCGGACGGTGGCGGGCATCGCGCCGAGCTGCCCCTGCCCCGCGAACAGCTGGCCGAAGGCGTTGGCGACGTGCACGACGCCGATGTCGGAGCCGTCGACCGACGAGCTCTCGAGGGTGTGGTCGACGACCTCGGACGTGAGGTCGGCGAAGTCCTTGCCCTCGCGGGTCAGGTTGCGGGCGAAGTCGCTCTGGTACCCGCCGAGCACCCAGATGTTCTCGCTCATCGCTGCTCTCCTGATCGTCGTGGGGGTTGCGTAGGTCACACGAAACGTACTACAACTAACAGAGTATCTCCACCAGCTGAATGAGGAAACCCCATGCCAGCACCGTCCGAAGCCTTCGTCCTCGACTACGTGCGCACGCCGCGCGGCAAGGCCAGCCGCAAGGGCTCGCTGTCGTCGCACTCGCCGCTCGACCTGGTCGTGCACCTGCAGAACGCCCTCGTCGAGCGCAACGGCCTCGACGTCGAGGCCATCGACGACGTCACGCTGGGCTGCGCCTCGCAGGTCGACGAGCAGGGCTCCAACATCGCCCGCACCGCCGCGCTGCTCGCCGGCTGGGGCGACAGCGTGCCCGGCGGGACGATCAACCGCTTCTGCGCCTCGGGAGTCGACGCCGTGGGCCAGACCGCCGCACGCATCCGTGCCGACGACCTGCGGCTGGCGGTCGCCGGTGGCGTCGAGAGCGTCTCGCGGGTGCCGATGTTCGTCGACCGCGGCCCCCTGTGGGCCGATGCCGAGATCATCCGGACGATCGGCTCGGTGCACATGGGCATCGCCGCCGACCTCAACGCCACGATGGACGGCTTCACCCGCGAGCAGCTCGACGCCTACGGGCTCGAGACTCAGCTCAAGGCGGCCAAGGCCCGCGCCGACGGGGCGTTCGCGCGCTCGCTCGTGCCGGTGCCCCCGAAGGGCGACGGTCCCGGGCTCGACCACGACGAGCTCGTCCGTCCCGACACGACCCTCGAGGGTCTCGCCGCGCTGCCTCCCGCCTTCGCCGAGCTGGGTGCGGGCGGGCAGGACGCCATCGCGCTCGGCGCACTGGCAGCGAGCCCCGGAGAGGGCGTGCCGTCCATCGACCACCTGCACACCGTCGGCACGTCGCCGGCGATGGCCGACGCGTCGGCCCTCCTGCTGCTCGGCAACGCCGAGGCGGCCGAGCGCGCGGGGCTGGCCCCGCGGGCCCGCATCATCGGATCGGCCTCGACGTCGGTCAACCCCGTCGTGATGCTGACCGCCGGGCAGAGCGCCGTCGAGCAGGTCATCGCCCGCGCCGGGCTCACCGCGAACGACATCGACGTCTTCGAGTTCGCCGAGGCCTTCTCGGCGCTGTGCATGCGGTTCCGCCGCGACCTCGACGCCGGCCCCGACCGCATGAACCCCAACGGCGGCACGATGGCGATGGGCCACGCCTTCGGCGCGACCGGCGCGATCCTCGTCGGCAGCTGCGTCGAGGAGCTCGAGCGCCGCGACGGACGCTACGGCGTCGCCGCGGTCAGCGGCGCCGCCGGGCTGGGCGTCGCGGTGCTGGTCGAGCGGATCGCGTCATGAGCGAGCGCCAGCGAGCGAATCAACAGATCATCATGTCGCCGCTCTCGTACCGTTGCTCTCCTGCGGGAGTGGCGTCATGAGCGAGCGCCTGGACGGGCAGGTCGCGATCGTCACGGGAGGCGGCAAGGGGCTCGGGCGCACCTTCGCCCTGCACCTGGCCTCGCTCGGGGCGGCCGTCGTGGTCAACAACCGCCACCGCGTCGTGGACGCCGACGGCCGCAGTGCGTCCGACCACGTCGTCGACGAGATCGTCGCCGCCGGCGGACGTGCCGTGGCCGACCACGGCGACGTGTCCGACCCTGCGACGTCGGAGGCGCTGGTCGCCGCCGCGCTCGACACGTGGGGCAGGCTCGACATCTGCGTCACGAGCGCTGCCGTCAGCGCGCCGCAGATGTTCCACAGCACCACGGCCGAGAACTTCGCCCAGGTCATGGCGATCAACGTGACGGGGACGGCGCTGGTCGCCGGTGCCGCGATGCGCGTGATGCGCGCGGCCGGCCACGGACGCATCGTCATGGTCGCGTCGACCGCGGGCCTGCACGGCGAGCCGACGGTGTCGGCGTACGCCGCCAGCAAGGGCGCCGTCATCGCGCTGGGCCGCACCGCTGCCGCCGAGGGTGCCCGGCGCGGCGTGCTCACCAACGTCCTGCTCCCCTACGCGACCACGCAGATGACCGAGCAGAACATGGACCCCCGCTTCGCCGCGTCGATGCGCGCCGAGCTCGTCGCGCCCGTGGTCGGCGCACTGGTCGACCCGGCGTCGACCCTCAACGGCCAGGTCGTCGTCGCCGCCGGGGCGGGGCTCCGGGTGGCCGATGCCGTCGAGGGCGGCACCGTCCTGCTGCCCGACTCACCGACCCTGACGGGCGCCCAGCTCGCCGAGCTGCTCGGCCGCAGCCGATCGGGCCCCTTCCACACGTACGAGCACGCGCAAGAAGCCTTCCAGGACTTCGCCGCCGAGCTCGCCTGATCCTCCTCCTCTGCCACCCCTCACCCAAGGACCCTCCATGAACGACCTGCCCTGGGGCGACATCGCCCTCAACGTCGTCGCCGTCACCGCGGCGATCATCGTGTTCATCGGCCTGATCATGGCCGCAGCGATCAAGATCCAGAACCAGTCGATCATCGACATCTTCTGGGGCCCCGGCTTCGTCGTCGCAGCCGTCGTCTCGTACCTCGTCTCGTCCGGCTCCGGAGGCGACGACACGCGCCGCCTCGTCGTGCTGGCACTGACGTCGGTCTGGGGCCTGCGACTCGGTCTCTACATCGGCAACCGCAACCGGGGCCACGGCCAGGACAAGCGGTACACCGCCCTGATGCGGCACCAGCAGGGCTCGCTGATCGGCTTCCTGATCCGCAAGATCTACGGCCTCCAGGGCGGGCTCATGATCGTCATCTCGATCCCCGTGCAGCTCGCGATGTACGAGAGCGAGCCGCTGGGCGTCATCGGTGCGATCGGCATCGCGATCTGGCTGATCGGCTTCCTGTTCGAGGCCGTCGGCGACTGGCAGCTGGCCCGTTTCAAGGCCGACCCCGCCAACGCCGGCAAGGTCATGGACCGCGGCCTGTGGGCCTGGACCCGCCACCCCAACTACTTCGGCGACGCCGCGGTCTGGACCGGCCTGTTCGTCCTGGCGCTCGGCTCGGCCTGGGGCCTGCTGACGATCGTCTCGCCGATCATCATGACCAAGCTGCTCGTCAGCTTCAGCGGCAAGGCGCTGCTCGAGCGGGGCATGCGCCGCAGCAAGGGCGAGGCCTACGACGCCTACGTCGCCAAGACCAGCGGCTTCTTCCCGCTGCCCCCCAAGCGCCAGCCCTCCGGGGCCGGCACCGCGTCCTGATGCAGGGCCTGATCGGCCTGGCCGAGCTGTTCGACCTCGACCGCCAGGACGACGACACCTGGGTCGGTCGCACCGACGGCGTGCGCCTGCCCCAGCTGTTCGGCGGCCAGCTCGTCGCGCAGTCGGTCGTCGCGGCGGGTCACAGCGTTGACGACAAGGACGTCCACTCGGTCCACACGACGTTCCTGCGCGCGGGCGCGTCGGGCGTGCCCGTCACCCTCCGCGTCGAGCGGCTGCGGGACGGCCGGCAGATCTCGACCCGCGAGGTCAACGCGTGGCAGGGCGACCGGCTGCTGTGCCGGTCGGTCGTGTCGTGCGCCGCGCCGGCCGAGGGCCTGTCGCACAGCCGGCCCGCGCCGTCGACGCCCGACCCGGACGCATGCCCCGACATCCGCGAGGTCGCCGCCGCGGACGGCGGGCTGGGCGAGTTCTGGGACGACTTCGCCTCGATCGAGGTCCGTCTCGCGCCCGACGTTCCCGGCCCGATCGCCCATTCCGCGTCGCCGGCCAACGGCGTCTGGATGCGGTCGGTGCACCCGCTGCCCGACGACCCCGTCGTCCACCGCGCCGCCCTGGCCTACGCCAGCGACCTGATGCTCATGTCGACCGCGGTCACGCCCCACGGCCACGTGTCGGGCCACGAGCGCTCGCTGGCCCGCACCTGGAACGCCGTCTCGCTCGACCACGCCGTGTGGTTCCGCGGCACGCCCCGCGCCGACGGGTGGATGCTCTTCGAGCACACCACCCCGATGGCGCAGTCGGGGCGCGCCCTCATCGAGGCCGCGGTGTTCGACGAGCACCGTACGAGCCTCGGCCACGTCGCGCAGGAAGCGCTCGTCAAACCACTCTGACCCGCCCCACCACCACCCACGGAGGACCACCATGACCATCGACCACGACCACCCCAACGTCCAGCTGCTCGACCGCATCATCGCCGCCGCCGAGGCCGGAGACGCCTCGGACCTGTTCGACATCTACGCCGAGGACGCCCTCATCTGGCACAACACCGACGACCGCACGCAGGACGTCGCGCGCAACGCCAAGGTGCTCGAGGCGATGGACCGCTTCGTGACCGACCGCCGCTACACCGACCGCCGCGTGACGGCGTTCGACGGCGGTGCGGTGCAGCAGCACGTCCTGCGCGGCACCCGCCGGTCGACGGGCGAGCAGGTCGCGCTGCACGCGTGCGTCGTCATCGCGGTCCAGGACGGTCGCATCACCCGCCTGGACGAGTACTTCGACTCCGCCGAGGCGGCCCGCTTCGCCCCGTGACCCACTGCGTCGCGCGGGTATCGTCGCAAGCGCAGGCGCGACCGTCGAGACGGGCAGCCGCGACTCGACCTGCCGGACGAGGGAGAACGCGATGAAGAAGCTGATCAACGCCGTCGGCACGGTGGTGCCCGAGATGCTCGAGGGGCTGGTGCGCGCCAACCCCGGCATCGCCGTGCTCGACGGGCAGACCATCGTTGCCCGCCGCGACCACCGTGACCTCGCCGAGCGTGGCACCGTCGCGATCATCTCGGGCGGAGGCGCGGGGCACGAGCCCGCACACGCGGGCTACGTCGGCGACGGGATGCTGACCGCCGCCGTCGTCGGCGACATGTTCACGTCGCCGTCCACGGATGCCGTGCTCACCGCGATCGAGGCCGTCGGCGGACCGGCCGGTGTGCTGCTGGTCGTCAAGAACTACACCGGCGACCGGCTGAACTTCGGGCTCGCCGCCGAGATCGCCCGCGCGCGCGGGCACGCCGTCGAGATGGTCGTCGTGAGCGACGACGTCGCCCTCGCGAGCGACGGGCAGCACGCCGGACGTCGCGGCATCGCCGGCACCGTCCTCGTCCACAAGGTGGTCGGCGCCGCAGCGGCGTCCGGCGCATCGCTGGCCGAGGTCGCCGAGGCCGGGCGGCGCGCGGCAGCGTCCGTCGGCACGATGGGCGTGGCGCTCGGCGCGTGCACGGTTCCGGCCGTCGGCAAGCCCGGCTTCCACCTCGACGACGACGAGATCGAGTGGGGTCTCGGCATCCACGGCGAGTCGGGCATCGAGCGCTCGACCATCGTGCCGGCGCACGACGTCGCCGAGCGGCTCGTCGCGACCGTGAGCGACGATCTCGGCCTCACCTCGGGCGACCGCGTGGCCCTGCTCGTCAACAACCTCGGTGCGACCCCGCCGAGCGAGCTCGACATCGTCGCGGCCGAGGCCGTGGGCGCGGCCGAGCGACGGGGGCTCGTGGTGGAGCGGCTCTGGTGCGGCACCTTCCTGACCGCGCTCGACATGCCCGGGTGCTCGATCTCGCTGATGTCGGTCGACGACGATCGCCTCACCGCGCTCGACGCCGCGACCAGCACGAGCGCCTGGCCTGCCGACGGCCGAGGACGTCCCGGAGACGGCGCGCACCTGCCCGCGCCGGCCGTCGAGGATGCCGGGTCGGACGGCCCGTTCGCCGCGGCCGACTCCCCCGTGGCGAGCGCCGTCCGTGCGGCGTGCGAGGCGCTGCGTGCCGCCGAGCCGGAGCTCACCGAGATGGACACCGCCGTCGGCGACGGCGACCTCGGCACCAGCCTCGACCGCGGCTCGCAGGCCGTGCTCGCCGAGCTCGACCGCCTTCCCGCCGAACCGGCCGAGGCGCTGCGCCACGTCGCCGCGATCCTGCGCCGGGTCATCGGTGGCACGTCCGGCCCGCTCTACTCGATCCTGTTCCTGCGGGCGGCCGCTGCGTGGGACGACGCCGACGGCGAGCAGCCCTGGGCCGAGGCGCTGGCCGCCGGCATCGCCGGCATCAGCGAGGTCGGCGGCGCGTCCGAGGGCGACCGCACCATGCTGGACGCCCTGATCCCGTTCTCCCGCGCGTGGACGAACGGCGGCTCGGTCGCCGAGGCGCTCGAGGCAGCCCGCGAGGGTACGGCCGGCACCGCCTCGGTCACCGCGCGCGTGGGCCGCTCGAGCTACGTGGGCGACCGCGCGCTCGGCACCCCCGACCCGGGCGCGCGCGCCGTGGTCATCTGGCTCGAGGCCGTGGCCGAGGCTGTCGGAGCCTGAGACCTTCGGGTCGCCAGGACGACCCGAAGGTCTACAGAAGTCGAGCTACGTCCACGCCATGCGCGATCGGGCGGCCCAGTACTGCTCGGCTGGCTCCGCCATCGGCTCCAGGCCGGCGACGACGTCGGCACCCACCTCGAGCGCGGCCAGGTTCTGCTCCAGCTGCGCCACCGAGGCCGCACCCGACAGCACGACGTCGGCCCACGGCTGGGCGAGGGCCGCGGAGAGCGCCAGGGCGTCCCGGCCGACCCCGGCCGCATCGGCCGCGGTGCCCAGGGGAGTGTCGTCGACCACGAGCCGGCCGTTGGCCATCCCCTCCTTGACCACCACGAACCAGCCGGCAGCGTGCGCCTCGGCCAGGGCAGGACCGACGGACGGCTCGAGCGGGTTCCAGGTCGACTGCACCGACGTGAACACGTCGAGATCGAGCGCGGCACGCACGACCTGCGCCTGCTGCGGCCCGCTCGTGCTGATGCCGACGCGCACGCCCTCGCCGGCCAGCGACCGCAGGCGGTCGAGCAGCTCGGCGTCGTGCAGGGCCGGGCTGTCGGGCGTGACGCTGTGCGCCAGGTAGTGGTCGGGCAGTCCACCCAGGTCGCGCAGGGTCTGCGGCCACTGCTCGGCCAACCGGGCGGTCGAGTGCTCCTTGACCTCGTGCACCTCGGCCCCCCGCTGGAAGTCCGCCACGTAGGCGTAACCCCACTTCGACCCGATCACCAGCTCGTCGCGGCGACCGGGATGCTGCGCCAGCCAGCTGCCGAGGAACCGCTCGGCCGCACCGTACGAGCGGGCGGCGTCGAGGTGCCGCACTCCCCCGTGCCAGGCGGCGTCGAGCACCGCATGGCAGTGACGCTCGAGCTCGGCCGGGTCGAAGCGTCCCGCCACGGCGTCCGCGTGCCCTGTCGTCAGGTACTCCGGACGTCCGAGGGCCGCGAGGCCGAGACCGAGCCGTGCCATGGGTCCGTCCTTTCGGAGGTGCGTGCCGACGTGCGGCTCGACGAGGAACCTACCCCCGACGCTACCCGCGTGCGAGCTCAGAACCCGATCGGCAACCCCGCGTAGTTCTCGGCCAGCCCCGTCCGCCCGGCCTCGCTCGACGCGACCCACCGCAGCTGCGAGAGCTGGAGCTGGGCGTCGAACGGATCCTCGCTGGTGTGCAGCATCGTGGTCATCCACCACGAGAAGTGGGTGCACCGCCACACGCGGCGCAGCGCGGTGTCCGAGTACGCCTCCGCTAGCATCCGGTCGTCGCGGCGCACCAGGTCCGCCAGGGCCGGGGCCAGCAGGGCGACGTCGGCGATCGCCAGGTTGAGACCCTTCGCCCCGGTGGGCGGGACGATGTGGGCCGAGTCGCCGGCCAGGAACAACGAGCCGTGCCGCATCGGCGTCTGCACGTAGCTGCGCATCGGCAGCACGCTCTTCTCGGTGATCGGGCCGGGCTCGAGCCGCCAGCCGTCCTGGCCGTGCCCGAGCCGGGTCGCGAGCGCGTCCCAGATGCGGTCGTCGCTCCACTCCTCCACGGGGGTGCCGTTGGGCACCTGCAGGTACAACCGGCTGACGCTGGCCGACCGCATCGAGTGCATCGCGAAGCCGTCGGGGTGCCAGGCGTAGATCAGCTCGTCGGTCGAGGGCGCGACGTCGGCGAGGATGCCCAGCCAGGAGTACGGGTAGACGCGCTCCCAGATGCTGCGCACGGCGTCCGGCACGGCACCACGGCTCGGACCGAACGATCCGTCGCAGCCCGCGACGGCGCGCGCCTCGATCCGCACCGGCCGTCCCTCGTGCGTGAAGGTGACGGCCGGCCGGTCCGACTCCACCTCGTGGAGAGCCACGTCGGCGCACTCGTAGTACACCTCCTGCCCGGCTGCCGAACGTGCCGAGACGAGGTCCTTCTGCACCTCGGTCTGCCCGTAGACCCACACGCTGCGGCCCGTCAGGTCGACGAAGTCGAGGTGGTGCC
The DNA here is from genome assembly GCF_003586285.1 of Aeromicrobium endophyticum. Classification (GTDB taxonomy): domain Bacteria; phylum Actinomycetota; class Actinomycetes; order Propionibacteriales; family Nocardioidaceae; genus Aeromicrobium; species Aeromicrobium endophyticum. The sequence goes on from NZ_QUBR01000001.1 coordinate 809,359, forward strand.
GCTCGTCCGGCCACTGCAGGTAGATGCCGCGGTGCTCGTCGCCCTCGCGGTCGAGCCGCTCGCCGAGGCCGGCGCCGCGCAGCAGCTCGACGCTCGAGTGCTCGAGGATCCCGGCCCGCACGCGCGCACCCACGTACTCCTGGGAGCGCGCCTCGACGACGATCGACTCGACGCCGTCCGCGGCGAGGAGGTGGGACAGCAGCATGCCGGCGGGGCCGCCTCCGACGATGACGACATCGGTGCGGAGCGTGTGGCTGGGTGAGGTCATGGGCTCATTGGACCGGCGAGGCACCCGCGAGGGAAATAAAGTCTTCCACTGGACGAAAGCCGGTGCTGAGATGCGTGACCCCCATCACCTACCGTCGGAGGACCGCACTTCACCGAGGAGACCCCCATGACGCTCATCGACGCCCACCAGTTCGACAACGCCGTCTATCGCGATGGCGCCTGGGTCCCCGGACGAGGCGCGTCGATCGACGTCACGGAGCCCGCCACGGGCCAGGTCCTCGGACGCATCGGCGGCGCCTCGCCCGAGGACGTCCACGACGCGGCCCAGACCGCCGCCGTGGCCCAGCGCGCCTGGGCCGCGCTGCCACACCCCGAGCGCGCTGCCGTCCTGCACCGCGCCGCCGACCTGTGGGAGCAGCACGCCGCCGAGATCATGGACTGGAACACCCGCGAGGTCGGGGCGATCGGCCCCATGGCCGGATTCGCGGTGCACGTCGCATCGGCCGAGTGCCGCGAGGCCGGGGCCCTGCCGTCCGCGCCGCGCGGCGAGCTGCTGGCCAGCGAGAAGCCGCGCCTGGCGTTCGCGTCACGCGTACCGGTCGGCGTCGTCGGGGTCATCTCGCCGTTCAACGTGCCGATCATCCTGGGCATCCGCGCGGTCGCGCCGGCCCTGGCGCTGGGCAACGCCGTGATCCTCAAGCCCGATCCGCGCACCGCCGTCACGGGCGGTGTCGCCATGGTGCGCATCTTCGAGGAGGCCGGACTGCCGGCCGGCCTGTTGCAGATGCTGCCCGGCGGGGCGGACGTCGGCGAGGCGATGGTGACCGACCCCGAGATCCAGGTCATCGCGTTCACGGGCTCCACCCGGGCCGGCCGCAGCGTCGGCGAGCTCGCCGGCCGCCACCTCAAGCGGGCCCACCTCGAGCTGGGCGGCAACTCGGCCTTCCTCGTGCTCGACGACGCGGACGTCGACCAGGCCGTCAACCTCGCGACCTGGGGCGCCTTCCTGCACCAGGGTCAGATCTGCATGTCGATCGGACGCCACCTCGTCCACGAGAGCCTCTACGCCGAGTACGTCGAGAAGCTCGCGGCGAAGGCCGACTCGATGGTCGTCGGCGACCCGGCCGCCGGTCAGGTGCACCTCGGACCGGTCATCGACGCGGGGCAGCGCGGCCGCATCCTCGACCTGATCCAGCGCAGCGTCGAGATGGGCGCCGACCTGCGCGCGGGCGGCACCGCCGAGGGGTTGTTCGTGCGACCGACGGTCCTCGCGTCGCCGCCGCTCGACGCCCCCGCCTACTGCGAGGAGGTCTTCGGCCCGGTGGCCTCGGTCGTGCCGTTCGCCGACGACGACGAGGCGGTCAAGCTGGCCGGGGCCGGCGACTACGGCCTGTCGCTGGGCATCGTCACCCGGCAGCCCATGCGGGGCCTGGCGCTCGCCGACCGCATCCCGTCCGGCATCGTCCACATCAACGACCAGACGGTCGACGACGAGGCCAACAGCCCCTTCGGAGGCGTCGGCTCGTCCGGCACGGGTTCTCGTCACGGCGGGGCCGCGGCCAACATCGACGCGTTCACCGAGACCCGGTGGATCACGATGCAGGCCGAGCCGGGCGCCTACCCGCTGTAGGGCGTCAGCCGAGGGAGCGGCCGATGCCCTGGGCCGCGACCTGCAGCGCCGCCACGAGCCCGGCGCGGTCGCGCTTGAGGCTGCGCACCACCACGCCGATCGCGGCGACGACCTCGTCGTCGCGCATCACCGGCACGGCGACCGAGCACGCGCCCAACGTCATCTCCTCGCTGGTGGTGGCGACCCCGTCACGCCGCACGCCCTCGAGCTGCTGCTGCAGCAGCCCGGGCTGCGTGACGGTGTAGCGGGTGACGCGCTGCAGCGACTGCAGCACCTGGCGCTGCACCTCGTCCGGGGCGTGGGCGAGCAGCACCTTTCCGACGCCGGTGCAGTGCATCGGCAGGGTCGAGCCGATCTGGCTGACCACCGGCACCGAGGCGCGTCCGCGCATGCGCTCGAGGTAGAGCACCTCGCTGCCGTCGCGCACCGCCAGGTGGACCGTCGCCCGGGTCGCGGCGTGGATGTCGTGCAAGAAAGGCTCGGCCACGCGGCGCAGGCCGATCTCGACGGGCGCGAGCAGGCCGACGTCCCACAGCCGGCGGCCGACGACGTACTCCCCCGACGGACGACGGGCCAGCGCACCTCCCGCGACGAGCTCGGCAACCAGCCGGTGGGCCGTCGGGACGGGGACGCCCGCGCGCCGGGCCAGATCGGTGAGGGTCAGCGCGCGGTGGTGCTCGTCGAACGCACCGAGCAGGGCCAGGACGCGCGACGTCACGGTGACGCCGGGCGCGGAGGTGTTGCCGGCCATGAGATCCTTCCGCTGGGCGAAAGTCCAGTGTTCCACACGCGAGCTGAGGGCACGTACGTTCCACGACCATGGGAACGACCAACCAGCACGCCGACTCCGCGGCCGCGAGCCAGGCGGAGCTCAGCGCGGAGATCGCCGCGATCGAGTCCGCCTACCGAGCCTCCGACCACGAGGAGACGCAACCACGGCTCGACTACCCGCCGTACCGCAGCAGCCTGCTGCGCCACCCGACCAAGGCCCTGCAGCTCGCCGACCCCGAGACGATCGAGCGGTGGGCGCCCTGCTTCGGCGAGCGCGACGTCAGCTCGCTCGAGGCGGACCTGACGATCCAGCACGTCGGCGAGCCGATCGGCGAGCGCACTGTCGTGACCGGACGCGTCGTCGACGGCGACGGCCGTCCCGTCCGGCGGCAGCTCGTCGAGATCTGGCAGGCCAATGCGGGCGGCCGCTACATGCACCAGCGCGACCAGCACCCCGCTCCGCTCGATCCGGCCTTCACCGGCGTCGGGCGTTGCCTGACCGACGACGAGGGCACCTACCGCTTCACGACCATCAAGCCCGGCCCCTACCCGTGGAAGAACCACCACAACGCCTGGCGCCCCGCGCACATCCACTTCTCGCTGTTCGGCACCGACTTCACGCAGCGCATGATCACCCAGATGTACTTCCCGGGGGATCCGCTCTTCGCGCTCGACCCGATCTACCAGTCGATCACCGACGCGCGAGCCCGCGAGCGCCTCGTGGCCACCTACGACCACGACGTCACGACGCACGAGTGGGCCACCGGGTACCGCTGGGACATCGTGCTCACCGGCAGCCACCGCACGCCCCACGAGGACGACCTGGGAGACGACCACTGATGCCCCACCTGACCGCGACGCCGGGCCAGACCATCGGCCCCTTCTACGGCTACGCGCTGCCGTTCGAGGCCGATGCCGACCTCGTCCCCCCAGGTCGTCCCGATGCGGTGCGCCTGCACGGCGTCGTCACCGACGGCGCCGGCTCCCCCGTCCCCGACGCGCTGCTCGAGGTGTGGCAGGCCGACGCCGACGGCTCGGTGCCCCAGAGGCCGGGCTCGCTGCGGCGCGACGGCTGGACGTTCACGGGGTGGGGCCGGTGCGCGACCGACGACGCCGGCGGCTACTCGTTCACGACGGTCCGGCCGGGGGCCACCGAACCGGGAGCGGCGCCGTTCTTCCTGATCACGGTGTTCGCCCGCGGGCTGACCAACCGCCTCTTCACGCGCGCCTACCTGCCCCACGACCAGGCGGCGCTCGAGGGCGACCGGCTGCTGGCCGGTGTGCCCGCCGAGCGTCGCAGCACCTTGATCGCGGCTGCCGAGCCCACGGGATACCGGTTCGACGTCCGTCTACAAGGAGCCGACGAGACCGTGTTCCTGACCTATCCAGGACACTGATCGCATGGCTGACCTGTTCTGGCCCGGCGACGAGCGCGCCGACGGCCTGCTCGACGACGGCGCACTGCTCACGGCGATGGTCGCGGTCGAGCAGGCGTGGCTGGACGCCCTCGTGTCGGCGCAGGTCGCCCCGGCGTCGGCGGCCGCCGACCTGACGGGCGCGGTCGGGGCCGCCGATGCGTCCGCGCTGTCGGCCGGCGCCGAAGCCGGCGGCAATCCCGCGATCGGTCTCGTGGCCCTGCTGCGAGACCGCACGACCGGCGAGACCTCACGGTGGCTGCACCGCGGCCTGACCAGCCAGGACGTCGTCGACACCGCTCTCGTGCTGTGCCTGCGCGAGGCCGTCGACCGCGTGCTGACCGATCTCGACCGGCAGCTCGTCCTGCTCGCCGACCTCGCGCACCACCACCGCGACACCGTCATGGTCGGCCGCACGCTCACCCAGCACGCCGTCCCCATCACGTTCGGCACCAAGGCGGCCTCGTGGATCGACGGCCTGGTGGACGCCCGCACCGCCGTCGTGGGCGCCCGCGACGGCCTCGCGGTGCAGGTCGGCGGAGCCGCCGGGACGCTCGCGGCCTCCGTCGAGCTGACCGGGTCGATCGACACCGCACTCGACCTCGTCGACCGCACCGCCGCGGCGCTCGATCTGCCGCCGGCGCCGGCGTGGCACACCTCGCGCACCCGTATGACTCGCACCGGCGACGCCCTCACCACGCTGGCGGACGCGTGGGGCCATCTCGCCGCCGATGTCGCGACGCTCTCGAGGCCTGAGATCGGCGAGGTGCGCGAGGGCGTTGGCGGCGGGTCGTCCACCATGCCGCACAAGAGCAATCCCGTGCTGTCGGTGCTGCTGCGGCGTCATGCCTTCGCCGCGCCTGGGCTGTCCTCGACCCTTCACGTCGCGGCCGGCGCCGCGGTCGACGAGCGTCCGGACGGCGCCTGGCACGCCGAGTGGGCCACGCTGCGCGACCTCGGACGTCGCAGCGTCGTCGCGGCGGGACAGGCATCGGAGCTGCTCGCAGGCCTGCAGGTCGACCCCGGCGCCATGTCGCGCACGCTCGCCGCGGCGCAGGGCACCGACGCCGAGCAGCAGAGCATGGCCGCGCTCACCGGTCGGGCCCCGGCGCCGGACTACCTCGGCGCCGCCCACCACGTCGTCGACGCCGCCGTGACCCGGGCCCGGCAGGCCGTGCGCCCCGCACCGGAGGAGGGAGCATGAGCATCCCGACGATCACCGGCGTCGCCCTCGGCGGACGGGCAGACGCGCCGCTGCTGCTGCTCGGCCCGTCCCTCGGCACCTCGGCCACGACCCTGTGGGCAGCAGCCGCCGACGCGCTGGCAGCCGACTTCCGGGTCGTCGGCTGGGAGCTCCCCGGTCACGGTCACGGGGCGCCCACCTCCGTCCCCTTCACGATGGCCGACCTGGCCCGGGGCGTGCTCGCGCTGGCCGACGAGCTCGCCGGCGACAGTGCGTTCCACCTCGCCGGCGACTCGGTCGGAGGTGCCGTCACGCTGCAGCTCGCGCTCGACGCGCCCTCACGCGTGCTCACCGCGGCGGTGCTGTGCTCCGGCGCCCGCATCGGATCCCCCGACACCTGGCACGAGCGCGCGGCCACGGTGCGCGCTTCTGGCACCGGTGCCGTCGTGGCCGGCTCGGCCCAGCGGTGGTTCGCACCCGGCTTCCTCGACCGCGAGCCCGCTCGCGGCTCGGCCCTGCTCCACGCCCTGCAGGGCGCCGACGCGGAGTCGTACGCGCTGGTGTGCGAGGCGCTGGCCGCCTTCGACGTGACCGAGCGGTTGCCCGAGATCTCCGCGCCCGTGCTGGCCGTCGCCGGCGAGCGCGACGTGCCCACGCCGCCGTCGAGCCTTCGCACCGTCGCCGACGGCGTGCGGCACGGCCGACTCGTCGTGCTCGACGACGTCGCCCACCTCGCCCCTGCCGAGGCCCCCCACGAGGTGGCCCGGCTCCTGATCGACCACGCCGGAGGCGGACGCACCCATGACTGAGCAGCCCACGAACGAGCCCGCGACGGAGCAGCCGCGCACGACCCGAGAGGTCCACGACGCCGGCATGGTCGTCCGCCGCGAGGTGCTCGGCGACGCGCACGTCGACCGCGCGGTGGCCGCCACCACGCCGTTCACGGCCGACTTCCAAGAGCTCATCACGCAGTACGCGTGGGGCAGCATCTGGACGCGTCCCGGCCTCGACCGTCGCAGCCGGTCGCTCATCACCCTCACGGCGCTCGTCGCCCGAGGGCATCACGACGAGCTGGCGATGCACGTCCGCGCGGCCCGGCGCAACGGGCTCACCCCCGACGAGATCGGCGAGCTGCTGCTCCAGACGGCGATCTACTGCGGCGTTCCCGATGCGAACAGCGCCTTCCGCATCGCCCAAGAGGTGCTCGCCGAGACCGGCGACGCATGACTCACCTCACTACGGTGATCCCATGACCGAACGAGCCGCGCCGGGCGACCAGTTCGTGCAGTCGCTCGCACGTGGCCTCGAGGTCATCGTCTCGTTCGACGACGAGCACCCCGAGATGACGCTGGCCCAGGTCGCGACGCGCACGGGCTACAGCCGGGCCACGGCCCGGCGCTTCCTGCACACGCTGGTCGAGCTCGGCTACATGCGCACCGACGGCAAGACCTTCAGCCTCACCCCGCAGGTGCTGCGGCTCGGCACCGCGTACCTGTCGGGCCTGGGCCTGCCCCAGATCGCCCAGCCACACCTCGAACGACTGTCCGCCCGGCTCGGCGAGTCGACCTCGGCCGCCGTGCTCGACGGCACGGACATCGTCTACATCGCCCGCGTCGCGACCCGGCGCATCATGAGCGTCGGCATCGCGGTGGGCACCCGCTTCCCGGCGTACGCCACGTCGATGGGCCGCGTGCTGCTGGCGGCGCTCGACGGCGACGACCTCGAGGCCTATCTCTCCGCGGCCGACCTGCGGCCGCTCACCCCCCGCACGATCCACGACCCCGCGGCGCTGCGACGCGAGATCGACCACGTGCGCGCCCAGGGGTGGGCCCTGGTCGACCAGGAGCTCGAGCGCGGTCTCACGTCGTTGGCCGCCCCCGTGGTCGACGGCACCGGGCGCACCGTCGCGGCGCTCAACGTCTCGACGGCGACCGTCGACGGCACCCCGCAGATCGCCGCGGCCACGACCCCGCTGCTGGAGAGCGCCGCCGCGATCGGCGCCGACCTGGCCGCGCAGGACGTCACCGGCTGAGGGTCGCCTCCACACGCGCCCCCACGCTGGTCGAGGTCAGAGCGTGAGCGTCAGACGCCCCGTCCCGGCGTCGCCGTCCTCGGGTGCGGCGATCCGCGAGACGCAGATGCACAGCGTCTCGTCGGTGGCCTTCTCGTCGTCGCTGAGGAAGACGTCGCGGTGGTCGACGCGGCCTCGCACCGACGAGATCGTGACCTCGCAGAGACCGCACTCACCCTTGCGGCAGTCGTACATCATGTCGGCGCCGGCGGCCGCCAGCGCCTCGAGCAGGCTGGCGTCGGACGCCACCACCGTGCTGAGCCCGAGCTCGGGGATCTCGACCTCGAACGCCTCGGGCTCGAACCACCCGCTGCTGCCGAACGTCTCGAACCGCAGGTCGGCGATCGGCCTGCCGTGCGAGAGCCAGGAGCGTCGCACGGCATCCATGAGCCGGATCGGGCCGCACATGTAGACCTCGGCGCGGCCGTCGTCCGGCAGGTCCGCCACGAGCGACTCGACGTCGAGCCCCGTGCCCTCGTCGTCGACCCGCAGCTCGAGCCGGTCTCCGTGCAGCGCGGCGAGCTCGTCCACGTACGCCATCTGAGCGCGCGAGCGCCCCACGTACACGAAGCGGTAGTCCTGCCCCAGGCGGTGGAGCACCCGGCCCATCTCGATGACGGCGGTGATGCCGACGCCTGCGGCCAGCACCACGTAGCGGTGCGCGCCGTGCCGCAGCTCGAAGTTCTGCAGCGGCTGCGTGCACTCGATCTCGTCGCCCTCGACGAGTCCGTGCATGAAGACCGACCCGCCACGCGAGGCCTGCGCACGCATGACCGACACCGTCAGGCGCGAGCCGTCGGCGCTGGACTCCACGATCGAGTACGAGCGGACGTCCTCGCCCTTGGGCGTGCGCACGCGGACGTCGACATGGGTGCCGGGGGCGGCCCTGCGGCCAGCCGGTCGCTCGAACGTCACGCGCCGGATGCGGTCGGTGACCGGACGGGACTCCACGACCCGTGCCGTGGTCCAGGCAGGACGGGGGTCGGAGCTCATCGCTCGGCCGCTCCGATGCCGGTCAGGTCACGGGCGCTGAGCGGATCCTCGCCCCGCTCCTCGGCCGCCAGCATCCGGTCGAGGATGCGGCGCACCCACATGCCGCCCGCGTCGATGTTGAGGCTGTAGAACTCGTGGTCCGGGTTGGCGTCGATCGCCGCCTGCTGCGCCTGGAGCATGACCTCGTCCTCGCCGAACACCCCGTGGACGCCGTTGCGCAGCTGGGTCGTGATGGTCTGGCTCTCGAGCCTGTAGTTGCGCATGAAGGCCCAGAAGTAGTGCGACGACCGGTCGGTCTCGGGCGTGATGGTGTTCATGACGTAGCCGTTGACGCCCTGGCTGCGGTCGCCCTGGTCGGCGCCCGTGCCGGCCTTGGCGACGCCGACGTCGATGCAGATCGTCGACGGGGCGTAGTAGTGGATGATCTGCCACCGGTCGACCAGGCCGTCGAAATCGGGGAACTTGTCGCGCATGTTCCTGCGCCAGAACGGCGGCGGCTCGACCTCGTGCATCCACCGGGTCACGGTGACGCTGCCGTCGTCCTCGAGCTTGGTGTGGAAGCCCGACTCGCTCAGCTCGGCCTGGCCGAGGCTCGCGCCGTGCACGAACTCCTCGTGCGTCAGGTCCATCAGGTTGTCGAGGATCAGCTGGTAGTTGCAGGCGGCGTGGATCGTCTCACCGTCACCCGCCCACTCCGGCGACGACATCTGGCTCATGTCGGGGATGAGGTCCGGATCGGCCAGGGTCATGTCGCCCGGCCACACCCACAGGTAGCGGTAGCGCTCGACCACGGGGTACGACGGCACCATCGCGCTGGGGTTGACCGTCTGCTGCGCCGGCATCGAGGTGCACCGACCCGTGGAGTTGTAGCGCAGCCCGTGGTACGGGCACTGGATCTCGTCGGAGCCGACGAGCGTGCCCATCGAGAGGGGCGCCAGGCGGTGCCAGCAGGCGTCGGCGAGGGCCACGGGACGGTTGTCGGTCGTGCGGTAGAGCACCATCGACTTCCCGGCGATCGTCCGCGACATCGGCTCCTTCGCCGTCACCTCGTGGTCCCACGCCACGGCGTACCAGGCGTTGAGCGGGTGGGGGAAGATCTTGGCGGTGACGGTCTCGTGGGTCTCGAGCGACATGGGGCCTCCTTCAATCGGCTCCTCAGTCTCCTTCCGCGCGTGTGACACGGACCACGCGTTTTTCATTGACTGGAAGGATCGTCACTCAGTGGACGGCGGACCCGCGCCGAGCGCACGGGAGATGCCCTGCGCGGCGGTCAGCACGTACGGTGCCAGCTCGCGCGGCTTGGCCGATCGGGCCTGCACCACGATCGAGACCGCGGCGACGACGTCGCCGGCCCGGTCGCGGACCGGGGCCGCGACCGAGGTGGCGTCGTCGGTGACGGCCTGCTCGGAGACCGCGTAGCCGCGGCGGCGCACGTCGGCGAGCACCCGCCGCAGGCGATCGGGCTCGACCACCGTGCCGGCGGTGTAGCGCGGCAGGGGTCCGGCCAGCACCTGCTCCTGGATCTCGGCCGGCGCGTGGGCCAGCAGCACCAGGCCGACCCCCGTGGCGTGCAGGTGGAAGCGTCCGCCCACCCGTGTCAGCACGGGCACCGCCTGGCGCCCGGCGATGCGCTCGACGAACACCAGCTCGAGGTCGTCGCGGACCGCCAGCTGCACGTTCTGCCGGGTGACGACGTACAGGTCCTCCATGAACGGCAGGGCCGACTCGCGCAGGCCCGGGGCCCGCGGGGCCAACGAGCCGACCTCCCACAGGCGCAGGCCGATCCGGTAGCGACCCGACCCGACGCGCTCCAGGGCGCCCCACTCGACCAGCTCCGCCGCCCGACGGTGCGCCGTGGGGACGCTGATGCCGGCGCGGCGCGCGAGCTCGCTGAGCGTCAGCTCGGCGTGATCGGCGTCGAAGGCGCCGAGCATCGCCAACACCTTGCTGGTCACGCTCGAGCTCGACACCACGCCACCGTACTGGGCGAGGTGCCCTGGTCGTCGTCCCGCGCGGTCAGCTCACCGGTAGCCGCCGTCGCCCAGACCGGCATCCTCCTCGGTGTCGTTCCTGCGCCTGACGCGCTCCCACGCGTACGAGACGACGAAGCGGATGGGACCCGCGTCGCCCCACTGCTGCGAGTGGCGCTCCTCGTGGTGCAGCAACCGGCCGAGGGCGAGCCGGCCCGCGTACGTCGTGCTGTCCTTGCGCTGGTGGCGAGACCTTCCGGACACGACCACCTCGCGCAGCTCCGCCACGGGGTCGTCGAGGCCGCGGATGTTGAGCAGGAAGAGGTCGCCGTACGTCGTGCCGCCCCTCTGGGCGAAGAGCCCCAGCAACCGGTTGCCGCCCAGGCCCATCAGCGTCCCGTGAGGCGTCGTGACCATGCGTCCGCCGGCGCGGTGCACGAGTGGCACGAGGCGTGCGTACGTCCAGTCGTTGACCGCCTGGCGCTCGAGGATGCGCTGCACCTCGGCGGCCGAGTACGGGGTCTCCTCGACGTCGTTGACCGGGCTGGTCGCGCCGTAGCCGGTGCCGGCGTCGAGCACGTACGTCATCAGGACGGCACGCCGGGCGTCGACGGGTCCGATGTCGGCCGGCAGCACGAAGAACGACGCGCCGAGAGGGTCGGTGATCTCGTCGAGCCCGTCCAGCACCGCGAAGTCGGCCGGTCCGATGTCGTGGCGTCGGACGATGTCGTCGATCGTCGCGCGGGCGACGCCGCGCCGCGCCGCGTTCTCGAGCCACCGCCCGTGCAACGGCGGGCTCTCAGCCGCGCAGCTGCGCGGCCAGCGGGCAGTCGAACGGGTCGCGGGCGCGGATGCCGACGTTGTTGAGGTAGTCGACCACGATGGCGTAGGACTGGAAGAGCCCGACCTCCATGTAGTCGACGCCGATCTTCTCGCAGTGCGCCTTGACGAACGGCTGCGCCTTGCGCAGGTTGCACCGTGGCATGTTCGGGAACAGGTGGTGCTCGATCTGGTAGTTCAGCCCGCCCATCGCCCAGTCGACGACGGGGTTGCCCCGCACGTTGCGCGACACCATCACCTGGCGGCGCAGGAAGTCGAGCTTCATCTCGGGCGGGATGATCGGCATGCCCTTGTGCGCCGGCGCGAACGAGGCGCCGAGGCAGAAGCCGAACACCGCCATCTGCACGGCGAAGAACGCGGCCGCCTTGCCGATCGGCAGGAACGCCAGCAGCACCGCGACGTACGCGGCCAATCGCACCACCACGAGCCACAGCTCGGTGCGGCGCCACGGCTGGTTGGAGGTCTTGTCGCGCGCGGCGCGGATGCTCTCGGCGTGCAGGTTGAGGCCCTCGAGCGTCAGCAGTGGGAAGAACAGCCACCCCTGACGCTTGACGAACCAGCCCGCGAACCCGGTCGTGCGCTGCGCGACGATGCCCGGGGTGAAGGCGATGGCGCCTGGACCGATGTCGGGGTCGTAGCCCTCGAGGTTGGGACCCTTGTGGTGCATGTTGTGCTTGGCGCGCCACCACGCGAAGCTCAGCCCGGCGAAGCCGCCCGCCAGGATGCGCGCGGTCCACGAGTTCCACGACGCCGACGCGAACATCTGGCGGTGGGCCGCGTCGTGGCCGAGGAAGCCGAACTGCGTCACGATGACGCCCAAGGCCGCAGCGAGGATCAGCTGGAACCAGGAGTTGCCCAGCCAGAAGAAGCCAGCCCAGATCGCGAAGAACGCACCGACGTGCACCGCGATCTGCCACCAGTAGTAACCGTGCTTGCGCTCGAGAAGACCCTCGTCCTTCACCGTCCGCATGAGATCGGTGAAGTGGCTGACGTAGACGTCAGGTCGCGTCGCTCGTTCGGTGGTCGCGGAGTCCGCTTGAGTCGTCATCGGCCGCCCCTCTCGGGCTGGTCGCTCGAAGGACCGGAACGGCCGCGGCGAGACGTGCCCTTCGAGTGTGACACGACCGAGACCTCCGCGGGCGGCCGAAGACCGTGAACTTCGTGAGAAGGTCGCGCCTACTCCAGGACGAGCAGGAGGTCGCCGCCCTCGGCGTTCTGCGGGCCGGCGATGGCGAGGCGGGCGACGGTCCCGGCCATCGGCGCGGTGACGGCAGCCTCCATCTTCATCGCCTCGATCGTCGCGACGGGCTGGCCCGCCGCGACGACGTCTCCCTCGGCCACCAGGGCGTGGACGAAGCCCGCGAACGGGACCGCGACGTGGCGCGGATCGCGGGCATCGGCCTTCTGGAGCACACCGGCACGGTACCGCGTGGCGTACCGGCGTCCGCCTCACAACGGCTTGAGGCCGGTGATCTTCCAGGTGCTGCCCTTCTTCTCGGCGGTGACCGCGAGCTGCGCGGCCGAGACGCTGGACTCCTGGTCGGCGGCCCGCTGGCTCGACTGGTCGAGGAAGACCAGCAGCGTGGCCTTGTCGCCGCGCAGCTCCTTGACGCCGATCGCCTGGACCTGCGCCGTGAGCTTCAGCTGCTGCCCCGGCGCACGTTGCTGCAGCGAGGCGAACAGCGTGTCGTACTCCGTGCGAGCCTTGCCCGCGAGCACGTCGTCGGCGGCGGCCTCGGTCGTGGCCGGGTCCTGGTAGTCGTACGTCAGGACGCGTCCGAGCGCCTGCGAGACGCTCGTCTGCACCTGGGCGGTGACCTTGCTGTCGATGATCGCGCCGTTGTCGGACGGATCGTCGGACCGCAGGTCGAACCAGGTCCACCATCCGACGAGCCCCACCGCCAGCAGGATCGTGGCCAGCGCCAGCGGCACGGCACGGCGGACGATCGCCGTGCGGCGGGACGCCGTAGGAGTCGATGTCGATGTCGATGTCGTCATGAGAGGCTCACCGCCACCTGCTGCAGCGACTCGAGCTTCCAGCGCCCGCCGACCTTGACCAGGTCGGCCGAGAAGCGGTTGCGCTTGACGGTCGGCTCGCTGTTGGGCTTCGCGGCGTCGCGCACCGTCACCTCGACCGCGGCGATCACGGTGGCCGAGCCGTCGTCGACATCGATCACCGCCGCATCGACCACCCGCCCCGTGGAGATCTTCTTCTGCTCGGCCAGCAGCGTGCGGTCGTCGGCGCTGACACCGGCGAGCTGGTCGCGCAACGTGCCCGTCGTGACCTGCGACCACGCCTTCACTCCCTTGTCGACCGACCGGTAGTCGAGCGTGTTCATCGTCTCGATGGCCTGACGGGCCTCGATCAGCACCGTGTCGCGGGTCTGCGCGGCGGCCCGGTCGGGGTCGTGGTCGGCCTGCCACCACATGAAGGCTCCCGAGGCGGCCACGAGCGCCGCCACGAGCAGCAGCACCCATGGCCCCCGGCTGCGGGCCGTCGTCGTCGGTTCCGTGTCGGACGGCACCTGCGGTTCGTCGCTCTCGGCCGTCTCGACCGGCGCTTCCACCTGGCTCGTCATCGTGCTCCCCCCATGAGATCGCTCAGCGAGTCGGCCACCCCGACCTTGGTCGGTGCCGCGCCGGCGCGCCCATTGTCGCCCACCGACGTGTCACCCACGGGCGCCGTCGATCCCGGCTTCTTGGGCACGCTGCCCGGCCCGCGGACGTTGGTGCCCGACGACGGCGACGCCGTGCAGCCGGCCTTGGTGTTGAACGGGCTGCCGCCACTGGTCTCGAGGCCGGGCCGCACCGAGGTGCCTCCGTAGCCGCTGGTGCACGGCAGCGGGTCGAAGTATGACTGCGCCAGGCCCAGGTTGAGGCCTTGGGACCCGTTGACGGCCCACCCGATGCTGAACGCCGTCGGGATCGTGATGAGGGCGTCCTCGACGCCGCCAGCGTTGGTGCCGAAGATCTGTGCCGTCGAGACGAGGTTGCCCATCAGCATGCCCAGCGGGGTGCCGACCTGCGTGAAGAGCTTGTCGATCTCGCGTGCCGCGGCGGGCGTGCTCTCGATGAGGGCTCGCAGGTCGCCGTCGGAGCTCTTGAGCGTCGAGGCGATGGTCTTCAGGTCCTGGCTGAACCCGCGGATGCTGCCGGCCGCAGCCTCCTGCGTGGCCAGCACCCGGCTGGAGTTCTGGATCAGCTGCGACGTCACCAGGAAGTTCGTGTCGGCGGCCTTGATGAACGTCTGCGAGGTGTCGAGGAGCCGTGACAGGTTCTGCCCCGCGCCCTGCGTCGCGTCGTACGACTCGTCGATGACGGTCTTCAACGAGTCGGTGTCGACCGATCCTGCGAAGTCGCGGGCACTGCGCAGGACGTCCTCGACCGGCGGCGGCGATGAGTCGCCGCCCGCGGTCAGCCGGTCGCCGTCGGCGAGCTTCGGACCGCCCTTCGAGTCGCTGCGCAGGTCGATGTACTGCTCGCCGATCGCCGATCGGTCGGCGACCTTGACGGACACGTCGGCCGGGATGTCGGCCGCACCGCCGTCGATGCGCAGCACCGCCTCGGCGCCCTCCGGGGTCGCGGTGAGCGACGCGATGCGACCCACCGGCACGCCGCGGTAGGTGACCTCGCCGTTCTCGAACGAGCCGGCGGCGTCGGGCAGGTCGACCGTCACCGAGTAGCTCGACCGGGTGAAGTCGATGCCGACGTAGCGTGCGCCGAGATAGGCGGTCGCGAGCAGCGCCACCACCACGAACACCATGAGCTTGGCCTTGATACCGGTCGTCAGCATCACTCACCACCATCCTTCGGTGTCGGGGTGGAGGTCGGGGTCGAGCCCGGCTCCTCACGGGTGGGAGTCGGGGACGCCGATGGCGAGGCGGACGGCGACGGCTGGGTGGGCGTCGGCTTGGGCGTCGACGGCGAGCCCGTGGGCGCCGACGTCGACGGCACCGGGACGGTCGGCGTCGGGAGCCCCGGGATGGCCGAGTCGGTCGGCGGCAGGAACGACGGCGACGGCGCCTTGGCGGACGGCAGCCGGCGGCTCTGCCCTGTGGGAGCCGAGCCGTTCGGGTTCTCGACCTGGGGCCACGAGCAGCCGATGGCGTCGCAACCGCTGGGCAGGGTGCGGAAGTTGGTCTCGATGAAGACGTTGAGGTAGTCGCCCTTGATGGCCCCCATCACGGAGTCGGGGAACGGGTACGTCAACAGGATCTGCAGCGAGTCCGGCAGGTCCTGACCCGACTTCGCGAGCTGCTGGAGGATCGGCTCGAGTGCCTTGAGATCGGCCACGATGTCGTCCTGCGCCGCGTCGAGGGTGTCGACCGTGACCGAGGACAGCCGGTCGAGCGACCGCAGCATCGACACCAGCTGCTTGCGCTGGTCGACCAGCACCTGCATGCCGGGGCTGAGCCCGTCGAGGGCCGAGGCAATCTTGGTCTTGTCGGCGTCGAGCGTCGTCGACAGCCGGGCGAGCCCGTCGAGCGCCGCCGTGATCGACTCCTTGCGGTCGTCGAGGCTGGAGACGAAGGTCTCGATCTGCCGCAACGACTTCTTGACGTCGCTGGTGCGTCCGGCCGAGACCTTCTGCAGCTCGCGCGAGATCTCCTGGAACTGCCCGATGCCGCCTCCGTTGAGCACCATCGACAGCGATCCGAGCACCTGCTCGACCTGGGCGGCCTGCGACGTGTCGGCGAGGCCGAGCCGGGCGCCCGACTCGATGCGGGGGCCGGCGACCGGCGTCTCGGGACGCACGAGGCCGACGTACTTCTCGCCGAGCAGCGACGTCTGCTGCAGGCGGGCCGTGGTGCCGGCCGGAAGATCGGCCGAGCGGTTCACGACGAGCTCGACGCGCGCGCTGCGGCCGTCCTTGTTCAGCGTGATCTTCTGGACCCGGCCCACCGACACGTTGTCGACCTTGACGCTCGACTGGGGCACGAGGTCGAGGACGTCCTCGAAGTCGGCGGTGATGCGCATCGGCTTGGAGCCGACGTCGGCGCCGCCGGGCAGCGGCGTCTCGTAGACGCCTCCGGACAGCAACCCGCACCCGCTGAGCGCGAGCGCCGCGGCCGACACGACGGCGTACGCCGCGACGCGCCTCATCGGTCGCTCCCCGCGCCCGGCAGCAGCAGCGGCGGAGCCGACTCCGACGACTTCTTCGACAGGCCGTTGTCGGCCCAGATCGAGGTCTCGTTGAGGTTGGCGCGTCCGTCGATCGTGTTGTTCTGCGCGTTGTACGAGCGCAGGAAGTTCTGCAGCACGACCGGCACCAGGCGCACCGACTCCTCCAGCGAGTCCTTCTGCTTGACCAGCACCTGCGTGGGGCCCAGCAGGTTGTCGACGCTGGTCTTGATGTTGGTGCGGTTGTCGGCGATGAAGTCGTCGACGATCGCCAGCGCGTCGCCGAGGTTCGTGATCGCGTCGGCAAGGTCCTCGCGGTCGTCGGCGAGGTAGTCGGTGACCGCGGCGAACTGCCGGTTGACGTCGGCGACGCTCTGGTCGTTGGCGACGAGCATGTCGTTGAACTCCTTGAAGTTCGCGATCGTGGCGAACAGGTCGTCGCTGGACGAGGCGAGCGTGCCGGTGGCGCGGCCGAACTCGTCGATCGTGCGGTTGATGCCCTCGCCGTTGCCGTCGAGGTTGCGCGCGGCGACATCGAGCAGGTCGGACAGCGCCCCCTTGCGGTTGGCTCCGTCTGGCCCGAGCTGGGTCGAGACGTCGGTGAGGCTCTTGTAGAGGTCGTCGATCTCGACCGGCACGGCGGTGCGGTCACGCGGGATCTCGGCCCCGTCCTTGAGCCTGGCACCGCCGGTGTCGGGCTTGGTCAGCTGCACGAAGCGGTCGCTGACGAGGGTGGGGGCGACGATCACCGCGGCCGTGTCGGCCTCGACGTGCTGACCGCGCTCGAGCTCCATCGAGACCCGGACGACGGGCCCCTCGGGCTGCACCTCGGTGACCTTGCCGACCTTGACGCCCAGCACCTGCACCTCCGAGCCCGGGTACAGGCCGACCGTCGACTCGAACAGCGCGTCGACCTTGGTGGCACCGCCCGTGGACGAGCGCCAGGCCAGGATGGCCGCGACCACCAGCAGCGCCACCACGGCGGCTCCGAGCGTCCTGCGTGTCGAGATCATCGTCCGCCTCCCTTGGCCGGTGCACAGTTCCTGGCGACGTCGTTCTCGAGCAACGGCTTCTTGTCGTCGCCGAACAGTCCGCAGACGTACGAGTCGACCCAGGTGCCGTTGCCGAGCGCCGACGAGAGCACCCGGTAGTAGGGTCCGAGCCGCTTGAGCGCGGCGTCGAGGTTGTCCTGGTTGTCCTGGAGGATGCGCGAGACGTCGTCGAGCTTGGCCAGGGCCGGCTTGAGCGCCTTCTCGTTGTCCTTGACCAGCCCCTGCAGCTGGACGCCGAGACGCGCCGTGCCGTCGAGCATCTTGGAGACCGTGTCGCGTCGCTGCTCGAGCTCGTCGAGCAGCGAGCTGCCGTCGGTGATGATCTTGGCGAACTCGGCGTTGCGGTCCTTCAGCGTGCCGCTGACCTTGCTCGCCGCGGCGAACAGCTGCGTCAACTCGTCGTCGCGGCTGGAGATGGTGCGCGACAGGTCGGTCAGCCCCGTCACCATCGTGCGCACCGAGTCGGGGGTGTTGCGGAACGCGTCGCTCAGCGCGGTGAAGCTGGCCTCGAGCTGATCGGTGTCGATCGTCTCGATCGAGTCCGACAGGTCGGAGAACGCCTCGTTGACGTCGTACGGCGTGGTGGTGCGGGCCAGCGGGATGGGACCGTCGAGCTGCCGGGAGCCCAGCGGGTCGACGGCCAGGAACTTCTGGCCGAGCATCGTCTTGACCTTGACCGAGGCGGTCGTCTGGTTGCCGAGCTCGTCGACCTTGGCGCGGAACTTCACGGTGACGACGGCGCCGTCGAGCGAGATGTCGGTGACCTTGCCGACCTTGACGCCCGCGACGCGCACCTCGTTGCCCTCCTTGAGCCCGCCGGCCTCGGCGAACTGCGCCGAGTAGACCTTGCCGCCGCCGATGAAGGGCAACGAGGCGGCGTTGAACGTCAGCAGGCACAGCACGGCCATGGCGGTCATGCCGATCAGCGCGATCGCGATCTTGTTGCGCTCGGCGAAGGCGGTGGGGAACGTCTTGGTCATCAGCGGCACCTCTGCGCTATGGGCTGGGCGCCCAGGTCTCCGTAGTAGCCCTCGGGCCGGGGGATCTTGCCCTCGATCGAGCAGGCGTAGAAGTTGATCCACGATCCGTACGACCCCGTGCGGCCGATGCGGTCGAGCTTCGTGGGCAGCTGCTCGAAGAACGAGTCGAGCTGCGGCTCGGCCTTCGAGAGGTTGCCGGCCAGCCCGTCGAGCGCCGTGATCGAGCCCTTGAGCGGCTCGCGTCCGTCGTCGAGCAGATCGGCGACGGACGTCGTCAGGTCGCCGAGCCCGTCGAGCGTGCTGCCGATCGTCTTGCGGTCGGCGGCCAACCCGCTGACCAGCTGCTGGAGCGTCACGATCGTCGTGTCGAGCTGGCTCGACCGGTCGTTGACGACCTGCAGCACCGAGCTGAGGCTCGTGATGAGCTTGCCGATGACCTCGTCCTTGGCGGCGAGGGTCGACGTCAGGCTCGCGGTGCTCGACAGCAGTCCGTCGACCGTCGCGTCCTCGCCCTGGAAGACCGCCACGATCTGGCCGCTCAGGTTGTTGACGTCCTCGGGCGACAGCAGCTGCAGCAGCGGCTGGAACCCGTTGAACAGCATCGTCAGGTCGAGCGCCGGCTTGGTGTGGTCGGTGTCGAAGGTGTAGCCCGGGCGCAGGGCCGGCGCAGAACCGGTCGGCGGCTCGAGCGAGATGTAGCGCTGTCCGATCAGGTTGCGGAAGCGCAGCTCGGCGATCGTCCCGTCGACCAGCGGCGCGGTGCGCGAGGCCGTGAACGTGACCCGGGCGAGCCGCTTCTTGGTGACGGCGACGTCGGTGACCGTGCCGACCTTGACGCCCGACATGCGCACGTCGTCGCCCTTGTTGAGGCTCGTGGCGTCGGTGAAGACGGCGTGGAACTGACGCGTGGAGCCGCCCGTGTCGTTGCGGATCGTGGCCGCCAGCGCGACGGTGGCCAGCACCGTCACGAGGATGAACGTGATGCTCTTGATCAGCAGCTTGGTCATTTCAGCACCACCTGAGTGCCGCGGAGCGACGGTCCGAGCAGCAGGCTGCTCCATGAGGGGTAGTCGTCGGGGGCGAGCCCCTGCGACGGGGCGACGATCTCGGCCACGAGCTGGTTCTCGGCCGGCGAGTTGGCCTGGCCGAGCCCGTCACCCGTGCCGATGCGCTCGGGCAGGTTGCTGCGCGGGGGCGCGATCGTCTCGGGCTCGTCGCTCGCGGCGGACGTCGCGGCGCCGGCGTCGGCGTCGGTGCTCTTGACCGGCGTGGTGCCGACGCGACCCGTGACGTACGGGCAGCGCGCGGTCTTGCCCGATGCGAACTTCACGGCGTCCTTGCCGGCGAGGTACTTGCCCCGGCTCGGCACGACGTTGAGCCGCACGTGCAGGCCCGGCTCGTCGGTGCCCTTGCCGAGCACCTTGTCCATCGCGGGGATGAACTCGCGCGCCGACTTGAACAGGCACGGGAACTGCTTGGCGTACGGCGCGACCGCCTCGAGGGCGTCGCGACTCTCGTCGGCCAGCACCTCGATCGTCTGCTGGTTGTCGCCGACGAAGCCGCGCGTGGCGTCGGCCGAGCCGATGACCGTGGCGTAGACGTCCTTGAGCGTCGTCTGCTGGTCGACCAGCGTGCGCGACGTCGTGGTCAGCGTGTCGAGGGCGTCGAGCAGATCGGGCGCCGCGTCGCTGTAGACGTCCGCCACCCGGCCGAGCGAGGCCAGGTCGTCGGTCATCTGCGGCACGAGCGGGTTGAGCTTCTCGACGTAGTCGCCGAAGGTCGTGAGCGTGTCGCCGATCTGCTCGCCCCGGCCGCGCAACGTCGTCGACAGCTCGCCCAGCGTCGCCGACAGCTTCTCGGGCTGGATCGAGTTGAGGACGGGCAGCAGCTGGTCGAAGACCTGCTCGAGCTCGACCGACTCGTCGCTGGTGTCCTGCACGATCGTGTCGCCCGACGACAGGCCCGTCTCGGGAGCCGACGCCGGGGTGACCAGCGAGACGTACCGCTCGCCGAACAGCGTCTTGGGGAGCAGCCGGGCCGTGGTGTCGCGCGGCAGCTTCTTGGACGTGTCGGGGTCGAGTGCCAGCCTGATGACGGCGCCGTCCTTGTCGGACGACACCTGGGCGACGGTGCCGACGGGCACGCCGTTGAGCTTGACGTCCGACCCCTTCTGCAGCGCGTTGCCGACCGGGCCGGTGCGCAGGTCGACGTCGGTGCTCGACACGAAGGTGCGGTTGTAGGTCAGCAGCGCCACCGCGACGAGACCCACGGCGAGCGCCAGGTAGCCCACGCCGAGGACGGCGTCGACGAGGCGTCGGCTCATCCGGCGATCCTGACGGTCGTCGTGGTGCCCCACAGCGCCATCGACAGCAGCAGGTCGAGCACCGCGACGGTCACGATGCTGCGACGGACGGCCGTGCCCACCGCGATGCCCACGCCCGCGGGACCGCCCGACGCCTTGAAGCCCAGCCGGCAGTGGATCAGGATGATCAGCACCGAGAAGATCAGCACCTTGATGAACGACAGCAGGATGTCGATCGGCGGCAGGAACAGGTTGAAGTAGTGGTCGTACGTGCCCGGCGACTGCCCGTAGAGGAAGATCGTGACGAAGCGCGCCCCGGCGTACGACGTCAGCAGGCCGATGACGTACAGCGGGATGATCGCGATGAAGCCGGCGATGACGCGGGTGGTCACGAGGTACGGGACGCTCGGCACGGCCATGACGGTGAGCGCGTCGACCTCCTCGTTGATGCGCATCGCGCCGAGCTGGGCGGTGAACCCCGAGCCGACCGTGGCCGACAGCGCCAGCGCCGCCACCAGCGGGGCGATCTCGCGGGTGTTGAAGTACGCCGAGATGAAGCCGTTGAGAGTCGCGGTGCCGATCTGGTCGAGGGCCGCGTAGCCCTGCATGCCGACGACGCTGCCGACGAACAGCGTCATGCCGAGCATGACGCCGATCGTGCCGCCGATGACGGCCAGCGCACCGGAGCCGAAGCTGACCTCCGAGAGCAGGCGCAGGACGTCCTTGGGGTACCGCCGCAGCGTCGCGGGGATCCAGGCCAGCACGCGTCCGTGGAAGCGGATGTCCTCGCCCATGCCGGCCAGCGAGTCGATGGGCTTGTCGTACCAGTGAGGGTCGCGGGGTGCGATGTCGGTCATGTCAGGCTCCCTTGCCCGGCACCAGCTGGAGGTACAGCGTGGTGATCACGAAGTTGACGAAGAACAGCATCAGGAACGTCACGACGACCGACTGGTTGACCGAGTCGCCGACGCCCTTCGGGCCGGGGGCCGTGTTGAGCCCACGGTGGCAGGCCACGACACCGGCGATGAAGCCGAAGATGACGGCCTTGAACTCGCCGACGTAGAGGTCCTGGATCTGCGCGAGGGCCGTGAAGCTGGCCAGGTAGGCACCGGGCGTGCCGCCCTGCACGATGACGTTGAAGAAGTAGCCGCCCAGCACGCCCACGACCGAGACCAGGCCGTTGAGCAGCACCGCGGCGCCGATGCAGGCCAGCACGCGTGGCACGACCAGCCGCTGCACGGGCGAGACGCCCATGACCCGCATCGCGTCGATCTCGTCGCGGATGCGCCGGGAGCCGAGGTCGGCGCAGATCGCGGCACCACCGGCTCCGGCGATGACAAGGGTCGTGACGATCGGTGCCGCCTGCTGGATGACCGCCAGCACGCTGGCCGCGCCGGTGAACGACTGCGCGCCCACCTGCACCGTGAGCGTGCCGAGCTGCAGCGCGATGACGGCGCCGAACGGGATCGCGACGAGGATCGCGGGGATCCACGAGACGCTGACGACGAACCAGAACTGCTCGAGCACCTCGCGGGCCGCGAACGGACGCCGGACGGACGCCCGTGCGGTGTCGAGGCCGAGGGCGAAGACGTCGCCGACGATGGTCAGGCCTCGAGCGAGCATTCCCAGGAGCGGTACGCCCGCCACTCGCTCCTTGTCGTCGTCATCGGCGACGTAGAGCCGCGCGCCGCCCGAGGCGACCCGCTCGCGGTGCCGCTGCTGCCCGGCTCGAACCGCCCCCGAGCGCGGTTCGAGCTGGCGAGGCAGCACCTCGATGGCACGCGCTCCGGCGTGCCGGGACATGACCGCCGTGCCGCTGGGGCCGGCGGAGTAGTCGACGGGGGCGTCGAACAGCTCGCTGCTGCGGTGATCGGTCTCCTCGCTCATGCCGATCGGTCCGTCCGGGTCGCCGCTCATGAACTGCGAGACGACGGGGTGGTCGGTGAGCAGGAACTCCTCGCGCGGACCGAACATCACGAGCTCGCGGCGGTAGAGCATGCCCAGGTTGTCGGGCATCGTGCGGGCGAGCTCGATGTTGTGGGTGACCACCAGCATCGTCGCGTCCGTGGCGGTGTTGACCTCGACCAGCAGCTGGGCGAGGTTGGAGGTGCGGACGGGGTCGAGGCCCGAGTCGGGCTCGTCGATCAGGATGATCTCGGGGTCGGTCACGAGCGAGCGGGCCAGGCCGGCACGCTTCTTCATGCCGCCGGAGATCTCGCCCGGCACCTTGTGGTGCTGGCCGACGAGGCCGACCATCTCGAGCTTCTCCATGACGATCTCGCGGATCTCGGTCTCGTTCTTGCGGGTGTGCTCGCGCAGCGGGAAGGCGACGTTGTCGTAGACGTTCATCGAGCCGAACAGCGCGCCGTCCTGGAACAGGACGCCGAACTTCTTGCGCATCTCGAGGCGGTGCGACTCCTTGGCCGCGACCATGTCCTCGCCGTCGATCAGGATCGTGCCCGCCTCGGGCTCGACGATGCCCATGATCGACTTCAGGAACACCGACTTGCCGGTGCCCGACGGACCCAGCAGGGCCGTGATCTCGCCGGGCGGGAACGTCAGCGAGACGTCGCGCCAGATGTTCTGACGTCCGTAGCTCTTGGTCAGTCCGCTGACCTCGACACTTCCACCCATGATGTCCCTCGCGTTCGCTGGTTCGGCTCGCGGCACCGCCCGTCCCCTGGCGGGGGTGCCTCCGCAGAACCTAGGTGTGTTGCGCGTCACGACGCCACCCCTTGGCCCGGATCGAGCGCGATCGAGCGCAATCTTCTCGGTTTCTTGTCATGCGCCTGACAAGTTCTCGCTCTCTCGGCCCGGGGCGCTTCCGCCGCTACTCATGAGTCGCAATACTGTGGTCGTCCACAGAGCCTCCTCTGCCCCTCCGGTCGTGTCCGGGGCTGTCCCTACCGTCGGATTGAGAAGTCGCACGCCGTGCGATGAAGGGATCCCATGACTGCACACTCGACCTCGCGCCCCTCGTGGCAGCGCGACACCTGCCCGCCCTGGTGCGTCGTCGAGCACGCCGAGGGCGATCCGGTCGACGACCGGTATCACGACAGCATCACGATGCACGTCCCGGCGACGCTCGGGCCCGGCCCGAGCCATGCCGACAGCACCGACCTGGTGCTGGTGATGTCACGCCGCTGCGGCGAGCTCGACGACTGGGTGCTGGTCGGCGAGCCCGAGCGCGACGGCCAGCACCTCTACCTGACGCGCGACAGCGCGGCCCGCGTCACCGGCGCACTCACGGCGCTGCTCACCCAGTCCGGCTGACGCTCCTCCTGCTACTCATCAGTGTGTAGACCGATGAGTAGCACGTCCGTCACAGTGGCTCGTGTGACGTCCGAGCTGCAGAAGATCGTGGGCCGGCGACTCCGCGAGCAGCGCGAGTCGCTCGGGCTCAGCCAGGAGGCCATGGCCGAGCGCCTGGGCTACCACCGCACCTTCCTGGGGTCGGTCGAGCGCGGCGAGCGCAACCTGACCCTCGCGTCGGTCGAGCAGCTCGCCGCGAGCCTCGGCGTGCCGGCGCTCGACCTGCTGCGCGACTGACCCGGCGGCTCCTCGCGCAGGCGGAAGTTGTCACCCACGTCACAACTTCGGCGCCCCAAGACCACCGACGGCGGCCATCGTCTGGACGCAGCCTGCCTGCGCGCCTTGACTGTGGTCAGCCGGGAGGGAGCACCGGGCTGTAGGGAGGCATGTCGTGACGTCGCTGAACCACGAGCACGTCCGCGCGGCCGCCGGCCACGAGGCCCGGCCGGGCCCTGAGCACCTGGTGCTGCCCAGCCCCGTGCCCGGTCTGACGCCGCAGCTCGTGCGCACCTACCGCCCCCGCAAGGACGCCTTGGTGCGGCGGATCGCCGATCGCGTCTGCCACGAGGTGGCCGGCTTCGCCGACCCGGGCCTCGCGGGCCTGGTCAGCCGCGCCATCGGGGCCGCGGTCGACCTGTTCGTCGACGCACTGGCCGGTGCCCCCGCGCGCGGACACACCGTGTCGGACTACTACTGGTGGCTCGGTCGGGCCGAGGCCCAGTCCGGTCACGACCTCGATGCGATGCGCGCGGCCCACCACGTCGCGACCCAGGAGGTGTGGTCCGAGCTCGACACGCTGGTCGTCGATCTCGGGCTGTCGCCCACGGCCCACCACCGCCTCGCTCACGCCGTCATGCAGTACCAGAAGTCGCTGCAGGACCGAGCCGCTGCCGGCTTCGTCGAGGCACAGAAGGGTCCCGACCCTCAGGCACCCCTGCTGGACGCGCTGCTCGGCGGCGCGCCCCTGGCCCGGCTCCGGCAGCTGGCCGGCAGCCGGTGGCCGATCCCCGGGCGGGTCGCCGTGGCGACGACCGAGTCGACCCACGCCGCGCTGGAGTGCGCGACCGCCATCCGCGGAGCGGTCAGCGGCGTGCGCCACGACCGCTTGGTCGTGGTCGCCGACGCGGCCGTCATCGACGAGATCGCCGTCGAGCTGGCGAGACACACGCTCTCCCCCGTGGCCGTCAGCTGGGGCGTCGAGCCCACCGAGGCGTCGCATGCCTGGCGCTGGACGACCCGCGCGCTGCGCCTCGCCCGTCGTCACGAGATCGAGGTGCCGGCGTCGCGCGTCGTGCGATGTCACGACTACCGCACCGAGCTGCTGCGCCACGCCGACCCGGTGCTGGGCCGGCAGCTGATGATCGACGTCCTCGCTCCCCTGCTGGCCGAGACGCCCGCGCAGCGCGAGGCCCTCAGCCAGACCATGCTGCTGTGGCTGCAGACCCGCGGCAGCGCCCCGGCCCTGGCGGCTCAGCTCGGGGTGCACGACCAGACGGTGCGCAACCGCCTGCGCCGCATCCGCGCGATGTTCGGCGATACGCTCGACCAGCCCGAGCACGCCCTCGAGCTCATGCAGGCCCTGCACGTGCTGCGCGACCACCTGCGGCGCTGACAGATCAGCTCCGGTTCCCCCTTACGGGTTGGCGATGGCGACCGCCGGTCCCGTGTTGGTCCAGCTGCCGCCCACCGCGATGGTGTCGCCCTCCAACCAGTCGAGCGTCAGGCACATCGTCTGGGGATGCCCCGGTGTGGGCCCGGGGATGTCGTTGATGGTCAAGCCGCTGGCGCCGGAGACCGGCGTGAAGCTCTGCGTGGCGGTGTCGAAGGAGCCGCTGATCGATCCCGACACGGTGAGATCGCAGTTGGCCATGCCCACGGCGATCTGGACACCACTGATACGAGCTGGGTAGCTCGTGCCCGTGGGGTCTCCCACGACGTCCAGCGACCAGCTGCCGCTCGTGGTCGTCGTCATCCATCCCATGACCGGATTGCTGCAGCCGGTGATCGACACCCCGGACAGGGCGCTCGCCGCCGATCCGTATGCGCGTGACGCGCCTGAGCCCACCACCGACCCGCCCATGCCGAACTGCGCACAGGACCACGTCTGCCCCGCCTCGATGTCGGTCAGGCCGATAGCGACCAACCCCGACGTCTTGGCAAGGTTGATCGTCGTGCCGGTCGGCCTGTAGGTCGTCGATGCCTGTGCGTCGACCGCCGTCACCGCCAGCATCGCGCACGACGCGGCCATCGCCGCGGTCGCTCTCCTGGGCATCTTCACGATGGTGCTCTCCTCAGTCTGGCGGGTCCTGCGCGTCGCTGCGCGACGACACGATGGTGACGACCATCTGACTACTCATCCCCCGCGGGCAACGGGGGGCGCTCAGGAAGGTCCGGCCCAGGCAACGGGCACGACGGTGGCTCCGGCGTGCAGATGGTGCCCAGCTGGTCCAGGTCCACACCCGGATAGTGCTGGAAGAGGGGGCTCTGCCGAACGGTGACGGGGTTGTTGGGACCCGACGCCATGGCGGTGACCAGCGGGCTCAAGTCGTCACTGCCATTTCCGCAGCCTTCGAACGGCGGAATGGTGATGCCTGTCGTCGCGGGAATCTGCCAGCCGCTCAGGTCTCCGTACAACGGCGAAGACGGCAGCGGGCCAAGCGACGCTGGGCCGAGACCGTCGTAAGCCCCCAACGTGCCGCCACCGGCCGGGGTGTAGACCGACGTGTTGCGAAGCTGTATGTCGGCCGACCGGACAGTGCGGCACGCGGAACCGATGTCGACAGGGACGCCGTCCACGGTCAAGTTGCTGAGAGCGACGTCGATCTGTCCCACGACGACCGTATCGGCATGCTGCGGCGCCTCCGGGTCGCACCCGTTGCTCTTGGTGTCCCAGACGTACGCTTCGAACGGCTTGACCTTGCCGTCGACTCGTGAGGCGCGCAACGTGAGGGTCGCAACGGCGGGAATGGATCCGAAAGCCACCATCCTCACTGGTAGCTCGGCCAGCAGGCCGACGTCCGCGCCCCCGTCCTTCAGCTGGGTGGCTGGGTACATCCTGGCCTTGAAGAAGGCCGCCGAGTGACGCGTGGCCGGATCGTCGGTGGCGCACTCAGGTTGGTGGAACGGGTCCGGGACACACGGGCGGTTGCGGATGCACTGAGCCACGTACGAGGTCGGGTCGGCAGCCGGCGTGTTGAACAGGTTGTTGTAGAGCACTCCGAACGCCGGGTGGCCGTCACCGCCGATGTTGATGAACATCTTTGATCCACGGACTGTGGCTACCTGCGCCAGCGAGACAGCACCTTCGGTGAGGCTGATCGACTGCGCTGCTGGCAGATCGTCCTGACCGGGGACCGGATCGCCCGGTGCACTGCTGCTCGGCGCGATCAGCAGCAGGGACAACGCTGCAGCCAACAACGAGGCGGCAACGGCGCGGCGCCTGTGCGGGCCGACGGGCCGACGGCGGACATACATCATGATCTAGGACCTCCGAGAGAACTGAGTGAAGACTGATGGCGCCGTTGCGCCGTGACTCGACGCGGTCATGGGTTGGCGACACCGACGGCCGGACCCGTGTTGGTCCACGATCCCCCGACGGCGATGGTGTCGGTCACCTGGAAGTCGAGGGTCGCACAGAGGGTCTGTGGCCGGCTGGGAGTCGGGGCGGGGATGTTGGTGAGCGTCAGACCCGAGGCCCCCGAAACGGGGGTGAATCGCTGAGTGGCGGTGTCGAACGTGCCGTTGACCACGCCACCGATCGAGAACGTGCACTGGGGCATGGTCACCGTCAACAAGACGTTGGTCAGACGACTGGGCGCGACTGTTCCCACCGTGTCGCCCACGACCGTCATGCCCCAGCTACCCGACGCGGTGACCGTGAAGGCCGACCACCAGTTCGTGCAGCCACCGGTCGTCGTCGATGGCAGCGCGAGTCCGTTCGCCCCGTAGGAGCGGCTCGTGCCAGAGCTGACGACCGAGCCAGCCATGCTGAACGTCGAGCAGGGGAACATCTGGTTCGCTTCGATCTCAGTCAAGGTGATGTTGCTCAGACCGGCGGTCTTGGCGAAGGTGACCGTCGACCCGGTCGGCGTGTAGGCGGTCGCTGCCTGAGCCGCCACCGTCGCGCTGCCGATGATTGCGGTCGCGGCGATCAAACCAGCAACCAGCTTTCTGCGGAGCTTCATGTGTTTCTCCTCTTCAGGCGACGCGGATCGAGACAAGGGCTGTGTCGAGGTGCCGGTATCGAGCAAGCAGTGAGTGAGCGATATGCCACTCAACGCCCAAGGCCGGTGGTGTCGATCGCACGAGGCGACCGACACCACCGGCACAGGCTCAGCCGGCGACCGGCATCACGGAGTCGTGACGGCCAGCGCACCACCGCTGTTGGTCCACGAGCCGCTGACCGAGATGGTGTCGCCCACCACCAGGTCGAGCGTGGTGCACATGGTCTGCGGCGCCGACGGGGTGCCCGCCGGGATGTTGGTGATGGTCAGGCCGGAAGCACCCGTGTTGGGGGTGAACCTCTGGTTCGACGTGTCGAACTTGCCGTTGACCACGCCGCCGATCGAGAAGTTGCAGTTGGCCGCGCTCAGGTTCGCAGCAACGCTCGTGAGACGGGCGGGAACGACCGTCCCAACCTTGTCACCCGTGACCGTCACGCCCCAGGTGCCGGTCGGGGTGACCGTGGTGGCGCCCGCGAGCGGGTTGGTGCATCCGCTGGACGTGATCGTCGGGAGGGTGGCGCCGGCCGCGCCGTAGGCCCGACTCGTGCCGGAGCTGATGACCGCGGTCGAGCTGGCATTGGCCAGCGAGAAGGTCGAGCAGGACAGTGTCTGTCCTGCCTCGATGTCGGTGAAGCTGACAGCCGTGAGACCCGTGGTCTTGACGAAGTTGAGCGACGTGCCGGTCGGCGTGTAGGTGGTGGCCGCCTGGGCTGCCACGGCCGTGCCACCGATGACCGCTGCCGCGAGGGCGGCGCTGGCGAACATTCCCTTGTTGAACTTCTTCATGAGTTGCTCCTCTGTGAGTGATGGTGATGAAGGGTGGAGAAGGACGTGCGGGTCAGTTGCCGGGCTGAGGGTTGCTCAGGGTGAGGCTGACCGAGTTGTTGCTGCCGGGCACCAGCGAGTTGATCGGAATGGACCCGAACCAGGGGAAGAACCCCGGGATGTCGAGGAAGTTGAGCGCGGCGCATCCGGTGAACTGGCCGATCGTGAAGTTGCCGGTGGCCGGGCCGCCTGCGTTGATCGTGAAGAAGCCGGTCGGCGGCGTGGTGTCGCTGAGCGGGCTGCCGACGTTGATCGTGACCGGGTCCTTGGTGTGGCACCTGCTGCCCACCGCCAGCGGGAACCATGCGCCGATCTTCACCTCGACGTCGCTGAGCCTGATGTCGTACTTGACCTTCGACTTCAGGTCGAGCGCCTGCCGCGGGGCGGGGAGCTTCGTCAGCGTGCCGGTGATCGGGCCGACCTGCGTCATCGTGACCTTCGCGCGGGCGGGGATGCCGAGGATGCTGAAGTTGAGCACCTTGGGCGGGATCACCATCGAGCCGTCGATGATCGGCGTCGGGAGCGCGGCGGCGGTGTCGATCGTGACCTTGATGGTGGTCGGGCCGAGCTCGAGGTCGGAGTTGATCTGCGCGCCGATGTGCGCCGAGCCGGCCACGTCGTAGATGACCGTCAGGTGGTTCGGGTCGGGATCGGCGGCCTGGGCGGGCGATCCGGCCGACACGGCCACGGCGACGAGAGCGGCAGCGAGGCCTCCGATCGTGGTCCGCCGCCGACGCGACGCGTTGAGTGTGTTCATGGGACTCCCCTGCGGTTCGAGCTGACGCGACCCGACCCGGGTGGTGACGTGGGACACAATCGCGATGACGTCGCCATTGAGTCCTACCGAGCGACGGACGGGCAACCGTTGAGGCCGAGAAACCTGAAAGAGGCCCAAAAATTGTCATGCGGGTGATAACCCAGCACCGGTCGGCATCGTTGACAGCCGATTCCGTCGGTCACTCGACGGTCGACTGGGACCGAGCACCCGACGACGTGCCGTTGACCGAGGTCGATCGTGGCTCTGCCGCCGTGAGTCGGAAAAGTTGTCACGCGCATGACAATCCATGCCTGTCGCGACCGGTATACGTCCCGATTCGATGGTGTTCGCCGAGCGCGCGTGTCACGGTAGCCACACTCGCCGGCGGCCGGGGTCTCCCTCCACCCGATCCCGACCGTCGGCGATCCTCCTGTCGTCCGCGACCCCTTCCCCCCGACCCAAGGACAGGTACGATGCGCTCACACATCACCAGCCTTGAGGGGGGCGCATGGGGGATGAGGGAGCGTGGCTCCGGTCACTCGTCGGCGACGTGACCGACCGGACTCCACCGGGCCGGCCGATGTCGGTGCAGGATCATGCGCGAGCGCTCCGGCCCCTGGTCGCGGCGTTCGCCACCGACGTGGCCGACCGCATCCAGACCGACGTCCCGGCCTACGCCGGTGAGCCCGACGGCCGCCGCCGCGACGTCATCGCCCACGCCGTCGAGCAGGCCACGCACCGGTTCCTCGACACCCTCGACGGTCTGCCGCACCGCGACCGGGGCGTCGACGAGATGTTCCAGGCCATGGGCCGGGCCGAGGCATCCGACTCCGGCGACCTCGCCGCGATGCGCGCCGCCCTGCGACTGGCGGCCACCGTCACGTGGGACAACCTGCGCCGGGCCAATCCCGAGCAACCCCTGACCGACGAGACGCGGGGTCAGCTGGCCGACGGCCTCTTCGGCTACATCGACCACCTGGTCGAGCAGGCCGAGAAGGGCTTCGCTGCGGGGCGCCGGGCCATCCAGAACGACCGTGGGCAGGCGCGGGCCCGCCTCGCCGACAAGCTGCTCACGGGTCGCCATCGCGGCCCGCTCGACGCCGTCGATCCGCAGGTCTGGGCGCCACCCGAGTGGGTCGTGGTCGTCGTCTCCGAGCCCGACGAGCAGCGCAGCATCGACGTCGCGACGCTGGCGCTCGACCACCTCGTGGTGCGCCACGACCAGCGGGTCGCGGTCATCGCCGACGCCAAGCAGACCCTCGCCGTCACGGCCGCGTTCGAGGCCGCTGGCACGCGGGCCGCCGTGAGCTGGCCGGTCGGCCCGAAGCTCGTCCCGTCCGCGTACCGGTGGGCGCGCCGGGCGCTCGACCTCGTGCGCCGCGGCGTCATCCCCGAGCAGCCGCTGATCGAGTGCCGCGACCACCGCACCCAGATCTGGCTGCACTCCGAGCCGGCCCTGAGGCAGCGGATGTGCCAGGACATGCTCAAGCCCCTGCTGGCCGAGACCCCCAACTCGCGCGAGATCCTCTCGCAGACGCTCCTCGTGTGGCTCGAGACCCGCGACAGCGCTCCGGCCATCGCGGCCCACCTGGGCGTGCACGCGCAGACCGTGCGCTACCGCTGGAAGCGCATCAACGAGCTGTTCGGCGACGACCTGCACGACCCCGAGTTCATCGTGCAGATCACGATGCTGCTCAAGGCCAGCGTGCCGCTGTGGCAGGCCGGCGACCAGAGCGACTTCGAGCGGTTCCGCGAGGAGGAGAGCGCCTGATGGAGCGTTCGACCCGGCCGTCGCCGTGGTGGCTGGTCGGGCCCGACCTGCTGGTCGGCCTGACCGTCGTCGTGTCGACCGCGTGGGCCGTCGCCTCGCTGGTCGACGGGCGCTCGGCGCTCGAGGCCGTGCCCGCCGCGTCCACGGTCGTGCTCACGATCGCCGCTGCCATCGTCCGCTCGCGCAGCGGGCTGCCGTCGCGCACCCCCGTGCTGCCGCCGTGGTTCGTGCCCGTCGTGCTGCTGGGCGCGGCCGCAGCAGCGGTCTGGTGGGGCGTGGTCGACCACCCCGCAGACGGCGCCGGGGTGGGGGTGGCCGCTCTCGTCGCCTCCGGGCCGGCCGCGGCGATGCTGGCGGTGCCGCTGGCGTTTCGCACCGGAGCGTCCCGGGCCGCGCGCTCGGGCGTGCAGGTGACCGAGCTCGCCGTCCTCGAGGCCACGACGGTCGTCGACACCCTCGTGCTGGCCAAGGACGGAACCGTCACCACCGGCGACCTCACCGTCATCTCGGTCGACCCCGTCGAGCCCGATCACGACCGCAACCTGCGGTGGTTCGCCGGCGCCCTCGCCAAGGCCTCCGACCAGCGCGTCGACCGGGCCGTCGCGACCCTGTCGGCGCGCGGACGGCTCACCGACGTCGAGGTCGTCGACGGGCTCGGGGTGAGCGGATCGGTCGACCGGCATCCGGTGCGCGTCGGCTCGCCGCACTGGATCGGCTTCGAGGCCGAGCCGACGATCTGGACGACAGTGGGTGTCGAGGTCGACGGTCGCCGGCTCGGCAGCATCACGGTCGCCGACGACGTCCGGCCCGACCTCGTCCGCGACGTCGGACGCCTGCGCGCGCTGGGTCTCGAGCTCGTGCTGGTCTCGGCCGACAGCGAGGCGCGCACGCATCACGTGGCCCAGCTGGCCGGCATCGAGACGGTCCACGTCACCGACGACGCCGCCGCGGTCGTGCGCGAGCTCACGCACGCCGGCCGCCGGGTGGCGACGGCCGGCCTGACGCCCGGTCACGACGAGGCGCTGGCCCTGACCACTTCCGCCGGCGACCGCCCGGCCATCGTCGTCGACGACTGCTCCCCCGCTCGCATCGCCGACGCGCTCTCGCTGGGGCGCGGCACGGTCGGGCGCATCCGCCGCGCACGCACGGTCACCGCGGCCCTGGGGATCGCGGGCCTCGCGGTGGCAGCCACGGGCCTGGGCGGACCCGTGGCCGCCGCCGTCGTGGGCGTCTGCGTCGTCGTCGCGTCAGCGCTGGTGGGCACCAGCGCCTGAGCCGCAAGACCGCCTACGACAGGGCGAACGTCCCGCCGAGCGCTGCTGCGTCGCCGTTCTTGACCTGTCCGAGACAACCGACCACGTTGGACGTCACGAGATCGGACTCCGGGCTGGCGACCGTGACCGTCTTGTCGTCGACGTTCAACGTCGCCCGCGCCGAGCCCCTGACCTCGAGCTTGCACGCAGGAGACGTCAACGTCACCACGATGTCGCCGACGGCGACGCTTCCGGACCCGCCGACCAGGCCCGATCGAGCCTCGACCGACCACACCCCCACCTGCTTCAGTGGAAGACTTCCGCCGGGTCCGGTGCACCCGTTCCAGGTGGATGAGCTCACTCGTCCCAGCACCATGCCGGTAGGCGTCTTGGCGCCCGGGTCGAGCGCATAGTCAAGCTTGACCGACGTGCAACCGAACGTGTGCCGGCCAGCGGACAGCCGCACCGCTCCAGAGGTGGTGGTCGTACCCGTGACGTCGAGCCCGTCTCCGTCGGCGACGGAGACGCTCGCAAGCACCGCCGTCGCCCCGATCACGGCTGCGATGCCTGCTCGTCGATGCCGACGGGTCGGTCTACGGATCGCTCTCGGCATGCTGCCGCCCCCTCGCTCGTAGCGTCGTCTCCCTCGGAAACTAACGCGACCTAGCGACCCGCGGACAGGGGCCCTGAGAGAATCCGTGAGAACTTGTCATGCTCGTGACAAGTTCTCAGACGTCGGCGGATCGTGCGTCCCGTCGCGGCCCGCGACGTCAGACCAGCAGCTCGGCGATCTGGATCGTGTTGAGCGCGGCACCCTTGCGCAGGTTGTCGCCGCTGACGAACAGCACCAGGCCGCGGTTGCCCTCGACCGACTGGTCCTGGCGGATGCGTCCGACGAGGCTCGGGTCGGTGCCGGCGGCCTGCAACGGCGTGGGCACGTCGACGAGGCGCACACCGGCGGCCGTGCCGAGGATCTCGGTGGCGCGCTGCGGCGTGATCTCGGACGAGAACTCGGCGTTGATCGACAGCGAGTGCCCCGTGAACACCGGCACGCGCACGCACGTGCCCGCGACCCGCAGGTCGGGGATGTGCAGGATCTTGCGGCTCTCGTTGCGCAGCTTCTGCTCCTCGTCGGTCTCGAACGAGCCGTCGTCGACGACCGAGCCGGCCATCGGGAGCACGTTGAACGCGATCGAGTCGACGTAGACCTGCGGAGCCGGGAACTCGAGGGCCGAGCCGTCATAGGCCAGCTCGTCGGCCTTCTCGACGACGGCCTGTGCCTGGCCGTGCAGCTCGCGGACGCCGGCGATGCCGGAGCCCGAGACCGCCTGGTAGCTGCTCACCACGAGGCGGACGAGGCCGGCCTCGTCGTGCAGCGGCTTGAGCACCGGCATCGCGGCCATCGTGGTGCAGTTGGGGTTGGCGATGATGCGGCGGTGCGCGAGCGCGATGTCCTCGGGGTTGACCTCGCTGACGATCAGCGGGATCTCGGGGTCCTTGCGGAACGCCGACGAGTTGTCGATGACCATCGCGCCGGCCTCGGCGAACCGAGGCACCTGGGCGCGCGACGTCGTGGCGCCGGCCGAGAACAGGGCGATGTCGATGCCCGAGAGGTCAGCGGTGTCGGCGTCTTCGATGACGACGTCCTCGCCGCGGAACGGCAACGTCTTGCCCGCCGATCGCGGCGATGCGAAGAAGCGCACCCGGTCGGCCGGGAAGCTCCGCTCCTCGAGGATGCTGCGCATGGCGACGCCGACCTGGCCGGTGGCGCCGACGACGGCAAGGGTCGTGGACCGAGTCATCGTCCGGTACCTCCGTAGACGACCGCCTCGACCTCGTCGGTGCCGAGGTCGAAGGCGGTGTGGGCGGCGTTGACGGCGGCGTCGACCTGGCTCTCGGTGACGACCACCGAGATGCGGATCTCGGACGTCGAGATCATCTCGATGTTGATGCCCGCATCGGCCAGCGCGCGGAAGAACCTGGCCGTGATGCCGGGCTCGGAGCGCATGCCGGCGCCCACGATCGAGACCTTGCCGACGCTGTCGTCGTACTGCAGCCGCTCGTATCCGACCTCGTCCTTGAGCCGTGCCAGGGCGGTCATGGCGGTCTGGCCGTCGGCGCGCGGCAGCGTGAACGAGATGTCGGTCAGGTTGGTCGCGGCGGCCGAGACGTTCTGCACGACCATGTCGATGTTGATCTGGGCATCGGCGAGCGCCTGCAGGATGGCGGCGGCGAAGCCCACCTTGTCGGGCACGCCGACCACGGTGATCTTGGACTCGCTGCGGTCGTGCGCGACGCCGGAGATGATCGCTTGTTCCATGGGCTGGCCTTCCAGGGTGACGTCTTCGCTTCGCACGACCCACGTGCCGACCTTGTCGGAGAAGGACGAGCGGACGTGGATGGGCATGTCGTTGCGGCGGGCGTACTCGACGCACCGCAGGTGCAGGATCTTGGCGCCGTTGGCGGCCATCTCGAGCATCTCCTCGTACGAGATGCGTGGGACCTGGCGGGCGTTCGGCACGATGCGCGGATCGGCGGTGAAGATGCCGTCGACGTCGGTGTAGATCTCGCAGACGTCGGCGCCCAGCGCTGCGGCCAGGGCGACGGCGGTGGTGTCGGATCCGCCGCGACCGAGCGTCGTGATGTCCTTCGTGGTCTGCGAGACGCCCTGGAAGCCGGCGACGATCGCGATGGCGCCCTCGGCGAGCGCCGTCTCGATGCGGCCCGGCGTGACGTCGATGATCTTGGCGCGACCGTGCTCGGAGTCGGTGATGACACCGGCCTGCGAGCCCGTGAACGAGCGCGCCTCCTGGCCGAGGTTGCCGATCGCCATCGCCAGCACCGCCATGCTGATGCGCTCGCCGGCGGTCAGCAGCATGTCGAGCTCGCGGGCGGGCGGCAGCGGCGAGACCTGGTTGGCCAGGTCGATGAGGTCATCGGTGGTGTCGCCCATGGCCGAGACCACGACGACGACGTCGTGACCGGCCTTCTTGGTCGCGACGACTCGCTGGGCGACCCTCTTGACGCTGGTGGCGTCGGCTACCGAGGAGCCGCCGTACTTCTGGACGACAATGCCCACGGTTAGTTCCTACCTGTGGAGACGTACGGACGCGCGACGCTGCGCGACCGCAAGTCTAGCGGTCGCGCAGCGCCGGATCGGAAGCCGTCCAGATCAGCTCGTGATCAGGCTCACGCCGTACGCGCCGAGGATCTCGTTGACGGGCTGGAAGTACGTCGTGCCGCCGACCGAGCAGTTGCCCGATCCGCCGGACGTCACGCCCTGCGCCTGGGTGCCCGAGATCGCCGAGCCGCCCGAGTCACCGGGCTCGGCGCAGGCGCTGGTGCGGATCAGCCCGGTGATGGTGCCCTCGACGTACGTCACCGACGCGTTGCGGGCCTGGATCGTGCCGCAGCGCCAACCCGTGGTGGAGCCGGAGCGGCAGATCGACGAGCCGACGGGCGCGTCGGACGATCCCTGCACGCGCACCGTGCCGCCCGCGTAGTCGTTGACCGCCCCGATCAGCGCCTGGCCCGGGGTCTTGACGTAGGCGTAGTCGTTGCCCGGGAAGCTCGAGCCGGCGAAGGTGCCGCTGGGCGAGCTGGTGGTGCTGCCGGTCGTCCCGCAGTGGCCGGCCGTCACGAAGCCGCCGGTCACCGCGAAGCCGACCGAGCAGCGCGCGCCGCCGATGTAGTAGGCGTTGCCGCCCACGACGTCGAGGGCACGCGGCGCCTCGGACGACACCTCGACCGTCACCGCACTGGCAGGCACGCCGGCCTTCTTCACGAAGGCCTTCGCCTGGGCGACACCGGCTGCGCGCGACTGCACGACGACCTTGTTGGTCGTCACGTCGACGTACCAACCCGGCACACTGGCCGGAGCGCTCGCCTTGGTGGCGTCCAGCTTGGCCTGGTAGCCGGTCAGCTGCTGCTCCGACCGGGCCACCTGCCGCACCTGGGTGCTGGACGACGACAGCGACGAGGCCGCCTCACCCGTCGTGCCGACGACCAGCCTGCCGC
This sequence comes from Aeromicrobium endophyticum, assembly GCF_003586285.1. Classification (GTDB taxonomy): domain Bacteria; phylum Actinomycetota; class Actinomycetes; order Propionibacteriales; family Nocardioidaceae; genus Aeromicrobium; species Aeromicrobium endophyticum. Next base: position 846,073 of record NZ_QUBR01000001.1, read on the forward strand.
TCGCGGCGTCGAACCAGGCACCGCCGAAGCTGGCGCCGAGCTGCTCACGCGCCTTCTTCTCGCTCCGGGTCGCGGCCTTCTCGTCAGCCAGCCGGGCGTCCACCTCGGACGCGCTGAGGCCGAGGTCGCGCTGCATCGCGCCGGCCATCGACGTCCGGTCGGGCGTGGTGCCCGGCCCCGGCTCAGCGGCTCCGGCCTGCTGCCCGAACACCGCAGCGGCAGCGGCCGCCACGGCCGCGGCACCGGTCAAGACACGCATCCGTCGTTCCATGTGATCCCCCTAGTCGTCGTGATCCCCCCGAGGGGATGCCAGAAACCTAGTGCCGGCGACGCCGGCCAGGGGCATACCAATTGCGTCATACCGCGGGGCTGACCGGCGGAAGCGGCTGAATGCCGAAGCCCTTCTTGCCCTGCAACCACGCGGCGTAGACCAGGCTCTCGACGATCAGCCCGGCGAAGGCGTCGGTCGTCAGCCGGACGATCTCGCTCGCGAACCCTGCCGCCGCGGCGTCGGGGCGCCAGCCGACGACATGGTTCCAGCGCAGGGGCGCGTCGGCGATCGGCACCGTCACGAGACCGGGCAGGTCGCGGGTGGCCTGGCACAGCGCGACGGCGTGGTCCGAGGCCACCCGGTCGATGCAGCTGGCTGCGTCGGCCTCGTAGAGCGTCCGGGGCGTGAAGCCCGCCCGGGCGCAGGCGGCGGCGAAGCATCCGGTGAAGCAACCGTCGACCGGGATGGCCGCCCAGTCCTCGTGCGCCAGCTCGGACAGATCGACCTCCGCACAGGAGGCCAGGCGGTGCTGCTCGGGGAGCAGCACGAACACGGGGTCGCTGGTGACGACGTGCCACGACAGCCCGTGCTGGGCCGGCGGCGGGGCGTCGGCGCACACGCCCACCACCGCGAAGTCGACCCGTCCGTCGACGACCATCTCGGCGAGCCCGTCGGACGACCACGTGGCGTGCGTCGTCACCTGCACGTCGGGATGCTCCAGCGCGAGTGACCTGATCAGCCGGCCCAGCACGACGCTGGTCGACGAGCCGATGCTGACGTGCGACGGCGTGCCGCCGCAACGGCGCTCGTTGCTGGCGAGCCGGGCCGCCTCCTCCTTGAGGCCTGACATGGCCGGCAGCATGACCCGGGCGCGCGCCAGCACGAGATCACCGAGCGCGGTGGAGCGCACGCCCCGGTGGTCGCGCTCGAACAACGTGCCGCCGAGCGACTTCTCGATGCGGTTGAGCTGGGCCGTGAGGGCCGGCTGCGCCAGGCCGAGGCTCGCAGCCGCCTTCGTGACGCTGCCCTCGTCGGCGAGGGCGCACACGACCTTCAGATGGCGCAGCTCGAGCTCCATCCCGGGAGGATACCGCGAGTATGCGAACGGCTCCCTGGACAGCACGACGGCCCCGCACCCGTCGGGGTGCGGGGCCGCGCTGCGGACGGACCTACTGTCCGGAGATCTTCTTGGTGCACGCCGTCGACGCGTCGGTGAACGCCTGCATGTCGGCGGGGTTGACGTTGGTCGGCTGGGCGTCGGCGATGGCCTGCAGGGTCTGGGTCGAGGCCGTGTCGTACAGCTCGTCGGCGAAGCAGGTGACGACCTTGTTGACGATGTCCTCGGGCAGGTTGGCGCCGGCCGTCGACTTGAGGACCTTGGTGTAGCCCGCGACCACGTCCTCCTTGCTGGGCTTGTCGCCGGTGTCGCCCTCGGGCGCGGCCGAGGCGGTGGGCTCTTCGGTGGCGGCAGGCTCGGAGGCGGTCGCCGACGGCGTCGACTCGGCCTTGTCGCTGCTGCCGTCGCTGCCGTCGCTTCCGCCGCAGGCCGCCAGCGTGCCGCCGAGCGAGAGCGCCAGCGCCAGCGCGACGCCGGACATGCGTGAACGAGTCTTCATCTGTTCCCCCAGATAGGTGATGAGCGACCGTCGGTCAGCCGCCCTCGATGCCGCGAAGGTATCAGAGGATACGGCGCGTCTCGAATCGTGCGGGACGTGCTCGACGAGCCTCAGCCGATCGTCGTGCGTCCTTCGAAGGCCCGGCCGAGCGTGAGCTCGTCGGCGTACTCGAGGTCGCCGCCGACGGGCAGGCCGCTCGCCAGCTTGCTGACCCGCAGGCCGTACGGCGACAGCATCCGGATGAGGTAGGTCGCGGTGGCCTCGCCCTCGAGGTTGGGATCGGTCGCGATGATGACCTCGGTGACGACCCCGTCCTGCAGCCGCTGCAGCAGCTCCTTGATGCGCAGCTGGTCGGGCCCGACGCCGGCGATGGGCGAGATCGCGCCGCCCAGCACGTGGTAGCGGCCGCGGAACTCCCGCGTGCGCTCGATCGCGACGACGTCCTTGGACTCCTCGACGACGCACAGCACGCTGAGGTCGCGCCGCGGGTCGGCACAGATGCGGCACTCGGTGTCGACCGTGACGTTGCCGCAGATCGAGCAGAAGTGGACCTTCGACTTGACCTCGACGAGCGTCGCGGCGAACCGGCGGACGTCCTCGGGGTCGGCGTCGAGCAGGTGGAAGGCGATGCGTTGCGCGCTCTTGGGACCGATGCCGGGCAGCTGCCCGAGCTCATCGATCAGATCCTGGATCACGCCGTCATACACAGGGATCAACCTATGTCGTGCGTCCACGTCCCGCCTCGGCGACTCGCCCCAACCCGCGAGTGGTGCGGTCTGGACGTTATGGGACGGCGTGTCGGTCCACTCCGCACCACGCGGGCACGGGAACGCACCACTCGGGTCAGTAGAGCGGCCTCCCCGACAGGATGCGCACGAGCTGCTCGACCCGGACGTCCTCGTGCTCGGGGTGGGGCAGCAGCGAGGCCATCAGTGCCTCGCCGTCGAGCAGGTGCACGATGCTCAGCACGATGGTGTCGAGCTCGACCGGCGCGAGACGCTCGGCGATCGGCAGCGCACGACCCAGCGCCAGGATCTCGCCGTGGTAGCGCTCGGCCAGCGGCTCGAGCACCGCCCGCAGCTCGGCGTCGGCCCGTGCGGCGAGCACCAGCTCGTACCAGGCGGCGTTGATCGGGGCCCGGGTCGCTCGGCGCAGCCGGTGCACGACCTCGGTCAGGTCGGTGCCGTCGAGCGAGCCCAGCCCCTCGCTGAAGTCGACCAGCTGACGCGACCTGATGCGATCGGCCGCGGCCAGCATGACGTCGAGCCGCGCGCCGAAGTGCCGGAACAACCCACCCTGCGACACCCCCGCACGCCGCGCGATCTCGGCCGTGGTCGCCCGGGCGTAGCCGACCTCGCCCAGCACCTCGACGGCCGCATCGACGACCGCGGTCATCGTGCCCTCCCGGCGCTCGGCCTGCGTGCGTCGGGCGGGTGCGGTCACGCCCCTACTGTGCCACCAGCTGCTCGGCCCGCCGCACGGGCGCGACCGTCCCGCGGGGCTCGCCCGCGCGCAGGAAGCGTCCGGTGCCCAGCGTCGTGCCGTAGCCCTCGACGAACTCTCCGCGCTCGAAGACCGGCTCGCCCGAGACGATCGTGGCCGTCACCGCCGCGTCGTTTCGGTTGACCATGCGACTCATGTCGCCGAACGCCGGCATCAGCGCCTCGTGATAGCCGTCGACGTCGTCGCTCAGCCCGGCCGGATCGACCACGACGATGTCGGCACGGTCGCCGACCTGGATGCGTCCGGCGTCGATGCCGTAGAAGTCGCCGAGCTCGCCGGTCAGCTTGAAGACGGCCTTCTCGACCGTCATGAACGGCTTGCCCGTGACCTGCGCCTGGTGGACGCGGTTGAGCAGCCGGATGCCGAAGTTGTAGAACGCCATGTTGCGCAGGTGCGCGCCGGCGTCGGAGAAGCCGATCGTGATGCCGTAGCGGTTGACCAGCTGGTCCTGCACCTTCGGGCGCGTGTTGGCGATGTTGGTCTTCCAGCGCAGCTTCGTGCCGTGCTCGACGACCAGGTCGAGGTAGCAGTCGACGGGATGCACGCCACGGTCGCGGGCGACCTGGCCGATCATCATCCCGATCAGCTCGGTATCGGGGCACTCGGTGATCTCGGCGTCGTCGAAGTCGCGGTGCCAGACCCGAGGGCTGAAGCGCTTGTCGAAGTCGTGGCGGAACCAGCGGCGGTACGCCTCGTCGTCCAGCAGCTCGTTGCGACCCATCTCCTCGCGCAGGTGCAGCGCCTCGCGTCCGGAGCCGAACTCCTCGAACACCACGAGGTCGATGCCGTCGGCCCACACGCGGAACGTCGTCGGCAGGTGCTGCCAGGTGAACTGCCCGCCGCCGATCTTGTTGGCGATGAACGCGAGCGGCGCGAAGATGCGCTGCACCCACGGCTCGGCCTTGGTGTCGGCCGCCGCGAGCAGCGAGACCTTGAGGGGCTTGCGGACGCGACCCATCGCGGTCGCGAGGTAGAAGGCGATGTCGTACTTCTTGTTGAGGTTGGGCACGCCCTGCAGCACCCGCCCCCGCCGCCGCAGCACCCGACTGAGACCGCGGAACTCCTTCCAGCTGGAGTAGGTGGACGGCAGGGAGCGCGAGCGGTAGCGGTCGCCGTCCAGCTTGTCCCAGGGATTGGTCATGGTGGAGATGCCGAGGAAGCCGGCGTCGAGGGCGTCCTCGAGCCGGCGCTCGATCTCGGCCTGCTCGCCGCGCGACGCCGACTGCGCCGGATCGGTCGAGCGACCCATGCCCATGACGCTCGCGCGGACGTCGGAGTGCCCCAGGAACGAGGCGACGTGGGGGCCGAGCGGCAGCCGCTCGAGGGCGTCGACCCACCCTTGCGGCGTCGACCAGGTCTTGGCCTCCTCGAGCGCGCCCAGCACGTGGGTCCGCGGCAGCGCCTCGACCCGGCTGAACAGGTCGGCGATGTCGAGCGGGGTCGAGTAGACGGTCGACAGCGAGCAGTTGCCGACCAGCACCGTGGTGACGCCGTGGCGCACCGACTCGTTGAGCCCCGGCGCGACCTGCACCTCGGCGTCGTAGTGGGTGTGGGCGTCGACGAAACCCGGCATGACCCACTGCCCGGCCGCCTCGACGACACGCGTGCCGGGGCCCGGCGTCAGGGCGGTGGGGCTGACGACCGTGACACGTCCGTCCGTCACGCCGACGTCGGCGACCACGCCGGGAGCGCCCGTGCCGTCGAAGTAGGTGCCGCCGCGGATGATGAGATCGAGCTCGTTCATGTGGCCTCCGTCACGTTGACGTCGAACATAGCGAGCGATCACTCGCTATGTCCAGGGGTCCGGACCACCGAGTGGCGCAGACCCGGTCGCGAGTGGTGCGGATCGGACCGACACGCCGTCTCGGAAAGACCACGACGCACCACTCGCGGTCGGCGCGAGGCTCAGGGGCGTGGTTGCTCGAGGAACGACCGCAGCATCTGGTGGCCGTGGGACGTCAGCACCGACTCGGGGTGCATCTGCACCCCTTCGACGGGGTGCTGCCGGTGCCGCAGGCCCATGACGACGCCCGATGCCGTGCGGGCCGTCACCTCGAGCTGGTCTGGCACGGTCGCCGGGTCGACGACGAGCGAGTGGTAGCGCGCGCACACCAGCGGCGTGGGCAGCCCCGCATAGACGCCCAGCCCGTCGTGGTGCACCAGCGAGGGCTTGCCGTGGACGACCTCGGCGGCGCGCACGACCTCGGCGCCGAAGACCTCGGCGATGGCCTGATGACCGAGGCACACACCGAGCGTCGGGGTCGACGGGCCGAGTCGGCGGATGGCCTCCGTGCTGATGCCCGCGTCGGCGGGGGTGCCCGGGCCGGGAGAGACGACCAGGTGCGTGAAGTCGCCGCGGGCACGGGCCGCGACGAGCTCGTCGACCGCCACGGCATCGTTGCGGACGACCTCGGCCGTCGCGCCCAGCTCGCCGACGTACTGCACCAGGTTGTAGACGAACGAGTCGTAGTTGTCGATGAACAGCACCCGCGCCGGGCTGGGCGGTGAGCCTGCGACCTGTCGCGGCCCCTGATGGGTCGCAGGGTCACCGCCCCAGAGGGTCTGCAGCGCGTCGCGGAGCCAGGTCGTCGTGCGGCCGACGGGCCAGGACCCGACGCCCTCGACCGACCTGACCGGCACGACGCCCCGCACCGCGTTGGTCGCGAAGACCTCGGTGGCGGCTGCGACGTCGTCGAGCGTCACGCGGCGCTGGAACACCGGGACCGCCGCCTCGCGCAACAGCTCGACGACTCGCTCGCGGGCCGTGCCGGGCAGGATGCGACCGTCGGTGGGCGGCGTCAGGACGGCGTCGTCGTGCACCACGAACACCGACGCGCGGGCCGTCTCGAGCACCGCGCCGTCGTCGGCGACGAGCAGCAGGTCGTGGTCGGGCGGCCCCTCGTGCGCCACCGCCCGACGGTCGGCCCACTTGTGCTGCCCGAGCCCTCGGGGCATCGCCCGCGGAGCGAGCGTCCACGTGTCGCCGGCGTCGTCGACGGGACGGACGGCCATCGAGACGGTCACGTCGCCATCGGCCGGCACCGCGTCGATGCGCAACCGGTGGCGGCCGCGCAGGCCCGCGACGCGCCGGACCACCGCCTGGTCGAGACCGCCGCGCAGGGGGTGGCCGTAGACCGCGCGGACGCTCGCGTCGAGCCGTGCCAGGTGGGCATCGAGGTCGACGACGCGACCGTCGACCACGAGCAACGTGTCGTAGACGCCCAGCCGCTCGTCGGCCTCCGGCGCGTCGGGCACCACGCGGACCGGCACATCCCCTTCGGTGGCGGGGACGTCGGCGCGCAGGTCGAGCACGCCGCCGATCGCGTCGACCAGGGGCCGCGCCTTGACCAGGCACTCGGCGTACTCGGCCTCGGGCGTCGAGTCGGCCACGATGCCGCCGCCGACGCCGAGCCAGACGCGGTCGAGGCCCGCCGAGAACTCGAACGTCCGGATGACGACGCTGAGCTCGAGCCCGGCTGAGGGGCTGACGTGCCCGATCGCTCCGGTGTAGGCCTCGCGACCCGTGGCCTCGACCTCGTTGATGATCTGCATCGCGCGCACCTTCGGGGCACCCGTCACCGACCCGGGCGGGAAGGTGGCGCGCAGCAGGTCGGAGTCGCGCACGCCCGCGTCGAGACACCCGACGACGTCCGACACCAGGTGCCACACCGCGTGGCGCTCGGCGCGGGCGAGCGACGGCACGCGCACCGAGCCCGGCACGCAGACCCGCCCCAGGTCGTTGCGCATGAGGTCGACGATCATGACGTTCTCGGCGCGGTCCTTGGCCGAGGCGACGAGCTCGTCGGGATCGGCGTCGAGCGGCGACGTGCCCTTGATCGGCGACGTCAGCACGTCGTCGCCCGTGCGCCGCAGGAACAGCTCGGGCGAGAAGCTCACCAGCGCCCCCTCCGGGCTGGCGACGTAGGCCGCGTAGGCAGGCCGGAGCCGCTCGACCCCGGCGCAGAAGGCGTCGAGCGGATCACCTGCGAACGGCGCCTCGAGCCGCGCGCAGACATTGGCCTGGAAGATGTCGCCGGCTGCGACGTGCTCGAGCACGCGTGCGACGGCCGCCCGGTGCTCGCCGGGCGACGGTGTCATCTCGAAGGTGCCGACCTCGTGGTGGCGGGGCGCGGGTGCCGGCTCGGCCAGGGCGTCGAGGATCCGTCGGTCACGGCCGGCGTCGGGCGTCAGCGACTCGAGCCACCACGTGCCGTCGCACAGCCGCAGCACGTGGTCGTAGAACGCCAGCCGGTGATCGGGCTGCGGAGACGGACGGTGCGGCGGCTCGGGCAGCCGCTCGACGAGCCGGCCGAGCTGATAGCCCCACGCGCCGATCCATCCGCCGCCGAAGCCCTGCCCGGCCGGGATCGCGTCGACGTCGATGCCGGCGAAGGGATCGCCCTCGAGCACCTCGACGGGGTCGAAGGCGATCAGGGCCTCGCCGTGGTGCCAGGCACCCGTGAGCGCGACCAGACGGTCTCGGTCGCGGAACCGGCGCAGGACGTCGAGAGGGTCGGCCGTGAGGTCGAGGCGCCGCCTCGCGATGTCAGTCGCCGCGTGGCGTATCAATGATCTCGGCGCCCAGCTCGCGACTCAGCAGCGCCTCGGCGTCGAGCTCTTCGACCTCGACGACCGGGTCGTCGCGGTCGGCCGAGGCGTCGGGGTCTTCGCGGCGCTCGGGCGAGTGCGACTCGCGCAGCGCCGCGCGGACCGAGTCGGGCACCGCGACCGCCGGAGCGGACGGCGCCGCGGGGGCGGGCGCCGGTGGGCGCTCGTCGTCGCGGTCGTCGGGGACCCCGGGCTGCGCGCCCGGGTCGACGATCGCCTCGATGCGCCACGTGACGCCGAGCACCTCGTGCAGCGCGCGCTGCACGTAGTCGTCGGAGCCGCTGCTCAGGAAGGAGTCGCGGGCACCGGTGTTGACCAGCGCGATCGTGAGCACCTGGCCGTCGAGGGCCATGACCTGGGCGTTCTGGCTGAGCATGATCCAGGCGAAGCGCCGCATGTCGCGGATCTTGTCGAGGATCTCGGGCCACAGCCGGCGGACGTCGGCGATCGTCAGCTGACCGGCCGGAGCGGGTGTCTCGACGGGCGCGGCCGGAGCCTCGCCCCTCGAGCCGGGCACCTCGCCCCTCGAGCTTGTCGAAGGGGTCGGGGTCTCGACCGGCGGGACCGGGGCCTCGACGGACGGGGTGGGGGTTTCAACAGGCTCGACCGGCACAGGGGGCTCGACCGGCGCTTCGCCCCGTGAGCTTGTCGGAGGGGCCGGCGCCTCGACAGGCTCGACGGGCGGAGCAGGCTGGACGGGCGGGGCCGGTTCGACGGGCGGAGCAGCCGCAGGCGCGGGGGCGGTCGGCAGCGGCCCGGCGGGACGTTCATGATCCATCGAGAGCCGCCGCTCGACGCGGTCGAGCCGCGCCTGGAAGCCCTGCGTGGAGTTATCGGCGCCGGGCACGAGGATGCGCGCGCACATCAGCTCGAGCAGCAGACGCGGGGCGGTGGCTCCGCGGAACTCCATGAGCGCCGCGTTGACGATGTCGGCCGCGCGGGTCAGCTCGGACGGCCCGAAGCCGTTGGACTGCGTCACGAGCCGCTCGGCGCGGTCGCCCGGCACGTCGAGGAGGCCCTTGTCGAGGGCATCGGGCACCGCGGCGACGATCACGAGGTCGCGCAGGCGCTGCAGCAAGTCCTCGGCGAAGCGGCGGGGATCCTGCCCCGACTCGATGACCTTGTCGACGACGCCGAACACCGTCGAGCCGTCGGCTGCCGCGAAGGCGTCGATGGCCTCGTCGAGCAGGGAGTCGGGGGTGTAGCCGAGCAGGGCCACGGCGAGCTCGTAGGTGACGCCCTCGGGCCCGGCGCCGCCGAGCAGCTGGTCGAGCACGCTGAGCGTGTCACGCACCGACCCCTGGCCCGCCCGGACGACCAGCGGCAGCGCGGTGGGGGCGAGCGCGACACCCTCGGCCGCGCACAGCTGCATGAGGTAGTCGCCGAGGGCCTTGGGCGGGACGAGGCGGAACGGGTAGTGGTGGGTGCGCGACCGGATGGTGCCGATGACCTTGTCGGGCTCGGTCGTCGCGAAGATGAACTTGAGGTGCGGCGGAGGCTCCTCGACGAGCTTGAGCAGCGCGTTGAAGCCCTGCGGCGAGACCATGTGGGCCTCGTCGATGATGTAGACCTTGTAGCGGCTGCTGACGGGCGCGAAGAACGCGCGCTCGCGCAGGTCGCGGGCGTCGTCGACGCCGCCGTGGCTGGCCGCGTCGATCTCGATGACGTCGATGCTGCCCGGGCCGCCCCGCGCGAGGTCGCGGCAGCTCTGGCACTCGCCGCACGGGTCGGAGATCGGCGCCTTCTCGCAGTTGAGGGCGCGGGCGAGGATGCGCGCGCTGGTGGTCTTGCCGCAGCCGCGCGGGCCCGAGAACAGGTAGGCGTGGTTGACCTTGTTGGCGGCCAGGGCGTGACGCAGCGGATCGGTGACGTGCTCCTGGCCGATCACCTCGGCGAAGGTCTCCGGCCGGTAGCGGCGGTACAGCGCGAGGGGGGCATCCACACGTAGAGACTAGCCACCCATCCCGACATCGTGGATCGCGCGGTGAACCCATCGGTGCGGGCGGTCAGGAGTCGACGAGCCGCTGCACGGCCGGTGCGTACCAGCGGACGAGGTCGTCGACGCTGGCGTCGGCGACCGCCGGCAGACGGACCACGTAGCGGAACGTGGCCATACCGATCAGCTGGCTCGCGACGAGCGCCGCTCGCAGCTCGCGATCGTCACCGGCGAGCACGTCGACCAGCTGCGTGCCGAGCACCTCACGGGCCACCTGCGCCACGGGCGTGTCGCCGTCGCCCGAGCCGAGCGAGGTGCGCACCAGCGAGCTGAAGACGTCCCGGTGCGGGTCCCACGAGGTCGCGAACGTGCGCACGAGCCGCTCCCCGAGACCGTCGGGCCCACTCGCGACCACCGCGGCGATCTTGGCGACCGGGTCGACCGGCAGGTCCATCGTCGCGACGAGCAGTCCCTCCTTGCTGCCGAAGTAGTGGCTCACGAGGCTGGCATCGACCCCTGCGGCTCGCGCGACGGCACGCATCGACACACCGGCGAAGCCCTTCGCCGCGAACTCGCCGCGGGCGACGCCGAGGATCGCCGCGCGCCGGTCGACGGCATCGGCACGGCGAGGGCGGCCCCGGGCACGGGCGTCGCTCACGACGTCCTCCGACGGAGCGTCAGCGAGGCGCCGACGAGGGCCAGCGCCGAACAGCCGACCAGCACCCCGAGATCGGCGGCCAGGAAGCCCGTGCTGGTCGCTCCGGTACCGAGGTCGGAGAAGGCGTCGGTCGCGTAGCTGAGCGGCAGGACGTCCGAGACCCGCTCGAGCACCTCGGGCATCGAGGCGCGCGGGGCGAGCAGACCGCACAGCAGCAGCTGGGGGATGACCACGAGCGGCATGAACTGGACGGCCTGGAACTCGGTGGCCGCGAAGGCCGACATCATCAGGCCCAGCGCCGTCCCGAGCACCGCGTCGGTCACGGCGAGGATCACGACGGCCGACGGGGAGCTGACGTCCAGCTCGAGCCACCAGATCGCCATCGCCGAGCTGACGAGCGACTGCAGCAGCGCCGCGGCGCCGAAGGCCAGCCCGTATCCGGCGATCAGCTCGCCGCGCCGCAGCGGCGTCGTGAGCAGACGCTCGAGCATGCCGGACGTCCGTTCGCGCACCATGGTCACCGACGTCACGAGGAACATGATGATGAACGGGAAGATGCCGAGCATCTGCGGCCCCACGCGATCGAAGACGGCGGGGCTGCCGTCGTAGACGTACCGGAAGAGCAGCAGGAGGAGGGACGGCAGCACGACGATCAGGGCGACGCTGCGCGGGTCGTGGCTCAGCTGCTGCAGCACCCGCTTGGCGGTGGCCAGGGTCCGGCTCATGCCGCGACCTCCTCGGCGAGCACCAGGAACGCCTGTTCGAGGTCGTCCTGCCCTGTCCGCCGGCGTAGCTCGTCAGGCGTCGCGTCGGCGATGATCCGCCCCTCTCGCATCAGCAGGACCCGGTCGCAGCGTCCCGCCTCGTCCATGACGTGGCTGGACACGAGGATCGTGCGGCCGTCGTCGGCCAGCCGCGCGAAGAGCTTCCACAGATCGCGTCGCAGCACCGGGTCGAGACCCACGGTCGGCTCGTCGAGGAGGTAGACGTCGGGATCGCCCAGCAGCGCGGCGGCCAGCGACACGCGGGTGCGCTGACCGCCGGACAGGTCACGCACCAGGGCGTCGGCGCGGGCGCGCAGGCCCACCTCGTCGAGAGCCCCCTCCGTCGCCTCGTCGTCGGCGTCCGACAGCGAGGCGAAGTAGCGCAGGTTCTGCCGGACGGTCAGGTCGGGATAGACCGAGCTGGCCTGGGTGACGTATCCGACGGACCTCCGGGTGCAGGCCGACCCTGCAGGCTCTCCCAGCACCCGGACGTCACCCGCCTCGATGCGCTGGGCACCCACGACGGCACGGATCAGCGTCGACTTGCCGCAGCCGCTGGGCCCGAGCAGCCCCACGATCTGTCCGGTGGGGACCGAGAACGTGACGTCGGAGAGGACGGACCGGCCGCCCCGCACGACCGACAGCGCGGCGACCTCGACAGCAGGAATATTCAACACGTGATGAATATATGGCCGGGAGACCCGCCGGTCAACCCCCGAGCAGGCCCTGGGCCCCCATCCAGGCGTCGACCGTGGCGTACGCCGCCTCGCGCGGCTCGAGCTTTGAGATGAAGACGTCGTGCCGGGCCTTGTCGATCGGGACGACCGTCACGGCGTCGCCCAGGCATCCGGACCACCGGGCGATCTGCTTGACGTCGAGCACAGCATCGGCCTCGTCGACCTGCGGCGACCACTCGCGGGCGAACCACGACTTCGTCGACCGCAGGACGAGCGAGGGCACGCCCACGTCGAGGCCGCGGTGCAGCTGGGCGTGGCCCCGGCGCACCGCCGTCAGCCATCCGTACGACACCGGGAACCCGTTGAGCGGCTTGAAGACCGTGTCGAACTCCCACTCGCCGTGCCCGCTGACGTGCAGGCTCGTGCCGTAGGCGTCGGTGGCGGGCAGCTTCATCATGGTCGTCGGCTTGACCTTGGCCACCGCGGCGATGACCTGCGTGCCGATCGTCCGCATCCACGGCTTGCCCTGCAGGTCGAACCACGGGCTGTTGAGCACCAGCCCGGCGATGCCCGCGCCCCGTGAGCCGCCCGGACGCCGATTGAGCCGGTCGAGCCACAGCGGCAGGATCAGCCCGCCCGTGGAGTGCGCCGAGAGCAGCACCGGCACGTCGCCCGTCTCGTCGCGGACGATCGCCAGCGCCTCGTCGAGCTCGCGGTCGTAGAGCGCGAGGTCGGACACGTAGTGCCCGGTCTGCCCCTCGCGCCGCGACCGCCCGCACTTGCGCAGGTCGAGCGCGTAGAAGGCGTGACCGCGCTCGGTGAAGAACTCGGCCATCTCCTTCTGGAAGAAGTAGTCGCTGAAGCCGTGCACGTAGATCACGGCCCCGCGGACGTCGGCCGGTGCCGTGCGACGCACCAGCGTCGCCTCGACGACGCCCTCGCCGTCCGGGTCGTCGCCGAGCGGGATCGTGCGCCGCTCGTATCCGTCACCGAGGAGGTCTGGCTCCCACCGTGTCATGTGCTTCTCCTGCGCTCGCGGGCCGACATCCGAACCCTACGGGTACCTCGGCGGACGCGCGGTTGGGTCCGCGGCTGCCGACCTCCATCATGGGGGTGTGACGAGCCTGCGCCAGATGCACCAGACCCTCGACCTCGCCCTGCGCGTGGGCGAGATGCTGCTGTCGAACGGGGCCGGAGCCGCCGACGTCACCGCCACGATGTCGTCGGTCGCGCACCACCTGGGCATGCGCCAGGTGACGGTCGACGTCACGTTCACCACGCTGACGCTGAGCCACCAGGAGTCCTTCGACGAGCCTCCCCTGTCGTTGACGCGCCACGTCACCCACCGCGAGACCGACTTCGACGACCTGACCCGCGTCGACCATCTCGTCGCCGACCTGCTCGACGACGAGATCGACCTCGACGAGGCCCGCATCCGGCTGGCGCAGATCTCGTCGACGGGCCACCGGGCGCCCCGCTGGGCGGTCACGCTGGCGTCCGGCGTCGTCGGTGCCGGCATCGCCCTGCTCATCGGCGGAGACCTCACGGTCACCCTGATCGCTGCCGTCGCGGCGATGGGCATCGAGGTGCTGCAGCGGTACATCTCCCGCCTGCGCCTGCCGCACTTCTACGCCCAGGCGGCGGGCGGTCTGTTCGCGTCCCTGCTCGCCGTCGGCGTGGCCGCCTCGCACGTCCAGGCCGACTCGTCGCTGGTCATCACCGCCAGCATCGTGATGCTGCTGGCCGGGCTGGGGCTCATCGGTGCCATCCAGGACGCGCTGACCAACTTCTACGTGACGGCCAACGCCCGCGTGCTCGAGGTGATGATGTCGACGATCGGCGTGATCGTCGGGGTCAGCGGCGGACTCACGTTCGGCCGCCTCGTCGGGATCGAGCTGACGGTCGAGCCGGGAGCGTCCGGTCTGTCGCGGCTGCCCCTGATGGTCGCGGGCGCCGCCATCGCCGCCGCTGCGTTCGCCTTCGCCGCGTACGCGCCGCGCCGCGTGCTGCTGCCCATCGCCGCCATCGCGGGCGCCGCCGCCGCCATCTACCTGCTGATCGCCGAGCGCGACGTCGGACGAGCCTGGCCGGCCGCCGTCGCCGCGATCTTCATCGGTCTGATCAGCTACAGCGTGGCCGGACGCGTCAACGTCCCCCCGCTCGTGATCGTGACGGCGGCGATCGTGCCCCTGCTGCCGGGCGTCTCGATCTACCGCGGTCTGGGGCTGCTGGCGGCCGACGACCTCGCCGGCATCCTCGCGATGATCACGGCGATCGCCGTCGCGATCTCGTTGGCCGCCGGCGTCATCCTCGGCGAGTACGTCGCCCAGCCGCTGCGACGCGAGGCCCGCCGCCTCGAGCAGCGCCTGGCCGGCCCGCGACTCGTCGGCCCGCTGCGCGCCCGCGCCCGCGCCAAGCGCAAGTAGTCCACCGCTCGTCGTTGCTGCGTCCTTGACGGGCCGCGTGTCCACTCGGGTGGTAGGAATGGGCTGTTACCTGCCAGTAGGCCGAGGAGACCCATGAAGCTGCAGCTGTCCGACGAGGACGTGGCATTCCGCGATGAGATGCGCACGTTCTTCACCACCCAGATCCCGCAGGACATCCGCGACACGGTCACGGCCCGTCGCGAGCTGTCCAAGGACCAGATCGTCCGCTCGATGCAGGCGATGAACGCCGCCGGCATCGCCGTCCCCAACTGGCCCGTCGAGTGGGGCGGCAAGGACTGGACCCCCCTCCAGCGCCACATCTGGCACGAGGAGATGCAGCTGGCCGGCGTCATGCCGCCGCTGGCCTTCAACGCCTCGATGGTCGGACCGGTCATCGCCGCCTTCGGCTCGCAGGAGATCAAGGAGCGCTTCCTGCCCAAGACCGCCAACCTCGACATCTGGTGGTCGCAGGGATTCTCCGAGCCCGATGCCGGCTCCGACCTCGCCTCGCTGCGCACCACCGCCGTCCGCGAAGGTGACGAGTACGTCGTCAACGGCCAGAAGACGTGGACGACCCTCGGCCAGTACGGCGACTGGATCTTCACGCTCGTCCGCACCGACCCGAACGTCAAGAAGCAGGCGGGCATCTCGTTCCTGCTGATCGACATGACGTCGCCCGGCCTGACGGTGCGGCCCATCGAGCTGATCGACGGCGGCCACGAGGTCAACGAGGTCTTCTTCGACAACGTCCGCGTGCCGGCCGAGAACCTCGTCGGCGAGGAGAACAAGGGCTGGGACTACGCCAAGTTCCTGCTCGGCAACGAGCGCGTCGGCGTCGCCCCGGTCGGCTCGACCAAGCGCACGCTCGCGCAGGCCAAGGAGTACGCCAAGACGGCCGGCCCCGGCGGTACCTCGCTGCTGGACGACCCGCTCGTGGCGGCCCAGATCGTCGAGCTCGAGAACGACCTCCTCGCGCTCGAGCTGACGGCGCTGCGCGTCGTCGCCAACTCCGCCGACGGCAAGCCGCACCCGGCGTCGTCGGTGCTCAAGCTGCAGGGCACCGTGCTGCAGCAGGCCGTCACCGAGCTCTGGGTCGACCTGGCCGGGCCCAACGCCCTGGCCACCGGCGCCGGCGACGGCTCGGACGTCCCCGACCTCGCCCGCACCGCCACCACCAACTACCTCAACTACCGGAAGGCGTCGATCTACGGCGGTTCCAACGAGGTGCAACGACAGATCATCGCCGGGACGATCCTGGGACTGAGGGGCTGACATGGACTTCACACTCGACTCCGAGCAGACCGCGCTGCGCGACGCCGTCCGCGGCCTGCTGGGCAAGGCCTACGGCTCGTCCGAGGACCGCCGCACCGTCACCAAGACCGATCCGGGCTGGGACGAGAAGACCTGGCAGCGACTGGCCGAGATGGGTGCCCTCGGGCTCCCGTTCGCCGAGGAGGACGGCGGCTTCGGCGCCGGCCCCGTCGAGGTCTCGATCGTCGCCGAGGAGATCGGACGCGTCATCGCGCCCGAGCCCTACGTCGAGGCCGTGGTGCTCGCCGGTGGGCTCGTCGCCGCCGCCGGCACCGCCGAGCAGCGTGCCGAGATCATCGGCGCCCTGGCCGAGGGCACCCTCGTGCCGGCCTTCGCGCACACCGAGGCACAGGGCCGCTACGGTCAGCGCGCGTACGCCGTCACGGCGACCAAGGACGGCGACGCCTGGACGCTCTCGGGCGTCAAGGAGCCCGTGCTGGGTGGCGCGCGGGCCGATCTGCTCGTCGTCAGTGCCGACGTCGACGGCGCCACGGCACTGTTCCTCGTCCAGCCCGACGCCTCGGGCCTGACGCGCACGTCGTACACGACGTTCGACGGCGGACGCGCGGCGCACGCGGCATTCGACTCGACGCCCGCCACGCCCCTGGGCGAGCCCGGCGCCGACCAGTCGGCCGTCATCGCGCAGGTCGTCGCCGCGGCGCAGATCGCCTACGGCCACGAGTCGCTGGGCGCGATGGCGTTCGCGCTCGAGACCACGACGGAGTACCTCAAGTCGCGCAAGCAGTTCGGCGTCCCGCTGATGACGTTCCAGGCGCTGACCTTCCGCGCGGCCGACATGTACGTGTCGCTCGAGCTGGCGCGCAGCACCGTCACCTGGGCGACGCTGGTGCTGCTCGACGCCGACGCCGACGCGACCCTCGAGGCCGCCTCACGCGCCAAGCTGCAGGTCAGCAAGGCGGGCCGTCACATCGGCCAGGAGGCCATCCAGCTGCACGGCGGCATCGGCATGACCGCCGAGTACAGCGTCGGTCACTACACGAGCCGGCTCACCGCGATCGACCACGCCCTCGGCGACGGTCGCTACCACCTCTCGGCGCTCTCGGAGACCCTCGACGACCACGAGGTGCTCGAGCCGCTGCCCTGATCCGAGCGCGACCGCCTGGGGCGGTGCGCCGGCGTCCACCTGCTCGACCGGGGTGGACGCTGGCGCACCGCCCCTCGTCGTCGGTGGGTCCGGACGCGAAGGACCCCTCGCGTACCCGACAGAGCTCACTGACCCTTGCTGCCTTCCGGCCCTGGGGGAGTTGGGTGATGTGTCGCCACGCGAGGGGCTGCCTCACATCATACGGACGTGGCCCGGTGAGACCCAAGCCGGGCACGACCGGTAACCTCGACGACGGAGGATTCGCATAGTGGCCTAGTGCGCTCGCTTGGAAAGCGGGTTGAGTGAAAGCTCTCAGGGGTTCGAATCCCCTATCCTCCGCCAATCTGACCCCTTGAAGATGCTATTCCAACCTGGCGACGCGCGGGATGCCTCATGATCGAGGCTCGGCTAGTCCCTCATCTGCTCGGTACGACGAGCACCCCGCAGGGTGGTCTTCCGCTGAGCAGCCGGTGCTCGATCGAACCCTCGAACAGGTGAGCCAGAGCATTGCCCATGCCTTGGCCGTGGCTGCCGACGACGATCATCAGGGCCTTGGTCTCCACCGCGACCGCCGTCAGAAGATCGGCCGGGTCATGTCGTCCGGCTTGGTAGGTCCATGCGCAGCCGAAGGGGTCGAGGACATCCTGGACGGTGCGCTCTTCGTCCCGCAACGTCGCTCTTGCCTCCTCCTCCCAGTCGGGACCGTCTGGATCGATCGGGTAGTCGCGAAGATCGACCGCGTGCACGACATGGACGATGATCGACAGCCGGGTTGCCAACGTTGCCGCGCTCTTCAGTGCGGCTGTGGACGCCTCACGTCGGTCGAATCCGACGACCAACCCGCCGGTGGAGGTATCGCCGTCACGAAGCTGGAGGCGCCTGCTGGGAATTTCGGGTGAATTGTCGTTCATGGAAAATCTCCCTTTCATGGGGCCGTGATGAGGTACGCGGCAAGCTCATACCCACCAAGGCACAAGACGATAGTGAGCACGAGACTCAGACCGAGGTTGAGCACGGCCGCTGTCAGGTGCTGTTGCTCGATGAGTCTGACCGTCTCGAAGCTGAACGTGGAGAACGTCGTAAGCGCCCCGCAGAAGCCGGTGCTGATCAGAGCCACTACTGCTTGGTCGAAATCCGAGCCGGCCGCGAGTCCAGCGATGAAGCCGATGACGAGTGAACCTGTCGCGTTGGCGGTGATAGTGCCCCATGGCAACGACGACGAATGGCGAGACTGGACGAACAGATCGACCAGGTACCGGGTCGGCGCTCCTACCGCTGCGCCCAGGGCCACCACGAGAACCGTCATCGCGAGACCACGCGATCCATTCGGCGGACGAGCGATCGGGTGGAGACAAGACTGACCCATACCGCCAGCAACGACAAGGAGACGCTCAACGCCAGATAGGTAGCGGCAGCTGCCACATGCCCAGTCCGCAGCAGTTCGTGCACGTCCAACGCTGCGGTCGAGAAAGTCGTGTACCCGCCCAGGACGCCGACGCCCAGGAACGGTCGCAGCAGGCGCTGATCCGGCAGCACATCGACCACCACGACCATGAGGACGCCCAATAACAGCGATCCGCTCGCGTTGATCGCCACCGTCGTCCACGGCAGCTCACCGAGCCGGTGCGGGAACAAATCCAGCAACGACCATCGCCCTGCCGCGCCTGCAGCGCCGCCGGCGGCGATCACGCTCAGGATGTCCCATCGCTCACGGAGCACCTGCGCGACCAAGCGCACGTGATGCACTGTCCCGATTGAACCGACGAGACGACCAGACGGTTCGACGTCCGGATCGATGGGCTGGTCATCGAATATAGACACACTTCTCCTGCGAATAGCAGGAGCCATCAGCGCAATGCGGTTCGAGTCTGAGACTCAGGCGGGGTCCATCGCCAAGGTCGATGATACCGGCGAACTGTGTGGGATGCCATGGGCAGGCGCGCGATCCGACCCTCCCGCTCACGAAGGAATTGGCCTCATGGACATCTTGCAGACAGCACTACTGGGAGCAGTCGAGGGGCTGACCGAGTTCCTCCCGGTGTCCAGCACTGGGCACTTGACGATTGTCGAGAAACTGCTCGGCTCGGATGGCTCGTCACAGCAGAGCCAGTGAAGGAACGCGGCTGGAGGGCAGCGGCGACGAAGAACAGCGACGGGCTGCCGGGCATCAGGAACTGAGCAGCTTCTGCATCGTCGAGATCTCGGCCGTCTGATCCGCCCGAATCCTCTTCGCCAGATCGACGGCGTGGTTGTACGTTCCGTCGACCTCCTCCTGGGACGCCATCTCGATGGCGCCCTTGTGGTGCGCGAACATCATCGTGAGGAACTGCTCGTCGAACGCCGAGCCGGACGATGCTTCGAGAGACGCCATGTCCTCATCGCTCATCATTCCGGGCATGTCCGACGACGATCCGTGGTCCATCCCTTCCATCTCGCCCATGTCGCTGGAATCAGCCGGGACCTCCTTGTCCCAGGACTTCAACCAACCCGACATGGTGTCGATCTCCGGTTGCTGGGCGGCGATGATCTGCGCGGCAAGACCCAGAACGTCCGTGTTCCAGGTCCGGCCTGCAGCACGGCGCAACGACAGCTGGGCGTGGACCGGGTGCGACAGGGTCGGTGGCGGACATGAATCGAGGCCGTCTTCACGCTCTCAAACGGGCGATCTTCTGGGACCGCTCGAGAGCCACACGCAGGCGCCTGACTGCTTCTGCGCGGGCGTGGGCGTTGCGTGGTGACGGGTGCGGGACAGCCAGCACGGGAACAACCCGGGCTGTCTCATCGATCGTCATCAGCCGCATAACACCTTGAAGTGCCGGCATGCCGACGGCGACGACGACTTGGAGGTCGGGCAGAGCCGCCCACAGCTCCTTCATTGCCGGACGCGCCTCCTCAAGGTCTCGCACCAGTGGCGGCCTTCGATGGCCGGTAGCGTCGTATGTGGGCCACGGCACCACGTTCCATCTCACGTACCCGTCACGGGCCATGCCCGCAGAAGTTCGCGCTGCACGGAGCGCGGCCGCGGTCGGGTCGTCGTTGTCCTCGGTGCTGAACCCGAGGTCACCTGCGGCAACCGTGCGAGGGCCGGGCGACTCCATCAGCACCAGGATCCTCGCGTTCACGCCAGGACCGTCCGGGTCGAACCACGGGACGAACCGCTGCTCGTCGACCGCCGCACGCCACGCACGGACCAGCGCATTGAGCGCGAAGACGTGCGGCTCGTCAACTCGCGACCGGCGATCGGTGCTCATCTTGTGCGGGCCTTCGTGGCGATTGCCAGCAGATCGCGGACCGGACCGGCCGGCGGGCGGCCGCTGCCGACCCACAGCGCGGTGAGGTCGCGCGAAAGGTCCAACCCGGTGATCGGTACCTCGACGAGCCGGCCCGCCTCCACGTCGCTGCGCACCGAACGTCGGCTCATGAACGCTGGCGGGCTTCCGGCGCTGACCGCCGATCGGATGCCGGACGTGGTGGTCAGCTCGACGGCTGGCGCCATGGCGGTCAAGCCTAGCCCTGCGAGCGCGTCGTCGACGACGCGACGGGAGCCTGACCCTTGCTCACGCCACGTCAGAGGCCGTGTGACGAGCTCATCTGGAGTCAGCGGCGAGTCCTGCTTGGCCCACGGGTCGTGCGGTGCCGAGTACAGGCCCAGTTCGTCGCGAGCGACGACCAGTGACGCCAGGTCGCCGGGGTCCGCACCGTCCTCGACGAAACCGATGTCGGCCGACCCGTCCGCCACGGCCGTCCGCACGTGCTCGCTGTTGGTGGCGATCAGGCTGACGACGGTGTCGTGCTGCTGGCGAAGCCGGACCAGCCACAGGGGAAGCAGGTACTCGGCCACGGTCATGCTCGCCACGATGCTCAGCTGGTGCGTCCGGCCCTCGCGCAAGGTCGCGATCGACTCGTCGATCTCCTGAGCGAGATCGATCAGACGTGCGGCCCAGCCGACCATCAGGACACCGGACTCGGTGAGCGTCGATCCTCCGGCAGCACGACGCAGGAGGGTCAGTCCCGTCTGGGCCTCGACGGCTCTGAGCCGTTCGGATGCCGATTGCTGGGTGATGCCGTTCGCTCGGCCCGCAGCGCCGATGCTGCCATGAGTGGCCACGTCGACCAGCAGCTGAAGAGCAGCCAGATCGGGGATGTTGCGCATCTGCCTAGACTACCCGTCCTCCACAGGTCTGCCCTGTGGAGCCACAGGGTGACGGGTTCTACCGGCAACCCCGCATCGAGACCACAGTGGAGTCATGACCACCGCACACCTCACGACGACCAGCGAGCACGCCGCCCGCAGCACCCGCGACCGAACGGGCCGGCTCCGCGAGCTCGAGGGCGCTCCGGCTCTCGGCTTCATCGGACCCAACTGGTTTGCCTCGGTCATGGGCACCGGCATCGTCGCAGTCGCCGCCGCCTCCCTGCCCTTCTCCGTCCCGGGGATCACGGTCTTCGCCACCACCGTCTGGGTCCTCGCCCTCCTGCTGCTCGTCGTCGTGGTCGTGGCGACTGCCGGCCACTGGACGTTGCATGGCGAGGTGGCCCGCGGTCACCTGGACGATCCGGTGATGTCGCACTTCTACGGCGCGCCCGCGATGGGACTCATGACCGTTGGTGCCGGCGCAGTGCTGGTGGGACACCACCTGATCGGCATGACTGCCGCGCTGACGCTGGACTGGGTGCTGTGGACCGCTGGGACCCTGCTCGGTCTGACCACGGCCGTGCTGGTGCCGATCCGCGCCTTCACCTCGCACGAGGTCCACGAGGACTCCGCCTTCGGCGGCTGGCTCATGCCCGTGGTCCCGCCCATGGTCAGTGCCGCCACCGGCGCTGCCCTCATCCCGCACCTGCCGGCCGGCCAGGCCCAGCAGACCATGCTGCTGGCCTGCTACATGTTCTTCGGCCTCACTCTCATGTGCAGCATCGTCATGATCGCGTTCATCTGGAACCGGCTTCTGCGCCACGGCATCGGAGCCGCCGGCGCCGTGCCCACCCTCTGGATCGTCCTCGGTCCCGTCGGTCAGTCGATCACTGCGGCCCACCACCTCGGCAACGTGACCCCCGACGTGCTGGACAGCCCCTACGGCACCGCGTTCCACGCCTTCGCCCTCGTCTACGGCATTCCCATGTGGGGATTCGCGATGCTGTGGTTGGCGATCGCCGCCACCCTCACCGCCCGCACCGCCAAGGAAGGACTTCCATTCAGCCTGACGTGGTGGTCCTTCACCTTCCCGGTCGGCACCGTGGTCACCGGCACCTCGGGGCTGGCTCAGCTGACCGGCAACCACGTGCTCCAGGTCGCGGCCGGCGCACTGTTCGTCCTCCTTCTCAGCGCCTGGGCCGTCGTTGCCGTCCGCACCCTTCGCGGCGTGCACTCTGGGAAGCTGCTCAAGAAGCCCTGAACTCCGGCAGGCCCATACCTCCGATGAAAGGGAAGCCCTGATGAAGACGCCCCGTAAGAGCACGATCGAATGGTCCGTCGGCGTCGTGGTCGTCGCCGCCATGTTCATCTGCGGACTCATGCTCCTAGTCCTGGCGCAGAACGACACGCTCCAAGCCCTCCCGTGGACCTATATCGGGCTCGCCCTGGCCGGCTTGAGCGCCGTCATCGGAATGGCTCTGGCTATCGCCGAAGCCGACATCACCTCGGGCGGCACCAGCGAGGAGTCCGACTGAGGGCACGGCGTCGAGGACCTTGCCGCCTCCTCACGTCAGCCTGAACTGCCTAGATCAGAGATCGACGAGCAGCAGAATGAGCAGCGTGAGGAGGATGGAGATGGTCAGTACGGCGGCCGCCATCACCGGACCGGAGGTCGACCGCCCTGTCTCGAAGCGCCCATCTTCCAGCTCTCACGCAGTGGCTCGATACCTGAAGCTGCCGTACACCACGACGCCCCACCGGCGATCACAAGAATCCCGCCCGCCAGGACGCTACCGGCAGACACAGTGCCGTCGTCTCCGAAGCGGGCCACGGCAAGTCCGAGCACGACGACAGTCAGCGCCGTCCGCATCCAGGCGAGATGGGTTCTTTCGTTCGCGAGGTGACCTCGCGGACTCCCGACATCGTTCAGGGATCTACCTTGGGTCATCGCTCACGACTCAACCGCAGCGACACCGCCGACCGAGTCACTCCGAACTGTTCAGCGATCCGCTGGTGGCTCCAACCATCCGAGCGAAGCCGTCTGACCTCGAGCATGTCTTCGGTCGAGAGCTTCCCGCCGCTTCGGATTTCGATGCCCTCCCGTCGCAGCCAGTCCAACAGGGTGCTCATTGGGACGCCGTACTTCGTCGACAAAGACACCGATCCCATGCCGGCTTCGTAGTCGGCGCGGACGGAAGACTCATGCCCCGACAGGACCCATCGAGTCCGGCTCCTACCCGTTAGCTCGGGCACCTTCCAAGGCTCGTCTCGAACATCCTTGGCCACTTGGTCTCGCATCGATCGCACCTTCGCCCCTGTCTCACCGGGGTTGGAATACCGTCCCAGCGCCTCCGCCACGACACCAGACGCGAGACCCCACCCGGCGTCAGCCCGGTGGGGTCTCATCGCGCGCACGGGAGCCGGCACGGCGGTGAGGTAGGATCTCTGGGTCGTGTGAGCCACAGAGGGCGACGACGAGGACGAATCCGAGAGTTGCTCATCCGTGATCACCGCTGTGCTGTTGTGGCTCGGCTTGGCGATCGTCCCGGGCACGGTCCTCATACGGACTGCCGGGTGCCGGTGGGGCTTCTGGACGACTCTCGCCGCAGCGCCGACCGTCGGACTCGGGGCGCTCTACGTCGTTGGCCTTGCTGCCAGCAGGCTCGGCGCTCCCGTGGTCGACGTGGCCGTCGCCGCCGTGGTCGTCGTGACCTGCCTCGGGGCGATCGCCGAGGTCGTTCGTCTCTGTAGGCGGCGCACCGCGACTCGAGCAGCTGCGCGCGAGGCGCGCGTCCGTCTCGCCGCCCTCTCGATGCCCCACTGGGTGTCGTACGCACTCCTCGGCGGCGCCGTCGTTCTCGGCGCCATGACCTGGATTGCCACGATGAAGGGCCTCGCGTTCCCACCTGGCTGGGACGCGATGCACCACGGGTACTTCACGCGGCAGATCTTGGACCACCAGACCTTGGACGGGTCGGTCGTGCTCGCACCGTCCGCCTCCGGCGAGACAGCGCCCGACAGCTTCTACCCACTGCTGTTCAACCTCTGCATCGCGGTCATCGAGCAGGTCAGCGGGACGGCGGTCTCGCAGGTGATGTTCGCCGGCATCGCGACGACAGGCGCCGTGTTCCTCCCTGTCACGGTCTACGCGCTCGCTCGACGCATCGATCCCGGCCGGCCGCTCGTGGCTGGCCTGGCGGCATTCATTGCCCCCCTGTCCCTGTCGACCTATGCACTGATCGGGACGGGGCGCGACAACACCGTCCTCGGCCTGGCACTGACCCTGGGCACGGCGCTGGCCCTGTTGGCAGCCCGCACCCGGGCGGGTGTGGCCGTCGGCGCCTTGGGGGTCGTGGGCATCATCGGCATCCACACGTCCGAGATGCCCGTCGCCCTGATCATGGCGGCCAGCATCGCCGTGGTCGACGTGGTCCGTTCCCGCAGGCTCGACGTGTTCCGGTGCCGAATCGTGGTGGTCGCGGCGTCCGTCGTCGCGGCGATCGTCTGCCTGGTGGTGCTCGAGCCGACCATTCTCTCCGCATCGTCCTCGCGCGAGGGAGCGATCGGCACTGCCGGCCCCGGCATCGATCTTCGCGATGCTGTCTCGCAGATGCTGACGCTGGGATGGGACCGGAATGCGCACTCTCTGCCCGTGCTGCAGATCCTGCTGGGCATCGGCCTGCTGGCCACGCTGCTGCTCCCTGGCTTCCGCGCCTACCTCTCCACCACGCTTGCCTACGGCCTGATCGCAGCTCTCATGGTGGGACTGTTCACACAGTCGCTCGGCCCTCTGCAGGTCGTCGCCTCACCTTGGTACGGAGACCTCAACCGCCTCGCGTGGACCTTCCCCGTGCTGACCGCGATCCCGGCTGCCGTCGCGGTGGTTGCGGTCGCGGAATGCGTGGGCCGGCTCGCAGGCGCCATCGGCCGGCACCGTCGCCACCGGGCCGTCCGACGCGACTACAGCCGGACAGGTCTTGCGGTGGTGACCGTCGCCGCAGCGTGCGGTCTGATTCTCACGGCCCTCCCCGACACGGCACGCACCAATCTCGAGCTCCACGTGTTGTTCGGACCGGCCGACGCCGACTCGCGCGCTGCTTTCGAGTACCTCCAAGAGGACATCCGGCCCGGCGAGGTCGTCATGGACGACCGCCGGGCCTCCGGGTCGCTGTGGATGTACGACGACTACGGGGTGCCGCCCCTGTTCGGCAACTCCCCCTACCTGGGCGCTGCGCCGAAGTCGTGGAAGGAGAGGCTGTGGCTGATCCGGCACCTCGATGACGTCGCGGACGATCCCTGCGTCGACGCCTTGCTGGCGAAGTACCGCGTCGGCTACGTGTACTACGACGATGCCCGCATCCTGGAGGGTGAGCGACGCATCGAGAAGGCGGTGCTCGATCGACACCGCCAGTTCACCCCGGTCTTCGACCAAAATGGCGTCACCGTCTACCGAGTGGCTCGGTCGGTGGATGTGCCACGCTGCGACCGCGACGTGACCAGAGGCATCACGTGGTGACGCGCCGATCGACGGGCGCCAGCAGCCCGACCAGTAGAGTCATCGCGTGATACCGCCTCTTCGCTCGCCCAGGTCGCACAAGGGACGGCGCACAGCCGGCATCGTCCTGGCGGTCGCGTCCTTCGTCAGTCTTCTCGCCTGGGCCGTCTCATCGCCCGTGGGATCGAGCCCCGACGACGACTTCCACCTGTCGAGCATCTGGTGCGCCTGGGGCAACAGCGGCAACCTGTGCGAGAAGGTCGCCGAGCCAGACGCTCGACGCGTCCCTTTCGAGGTGACTCACCCCTCGTGCTTCGCCTTCGACAGCAACAAGTCCGGAACGTGCAAGGCAGACCTCGCACGTCAGCCCAGCACGGACGTCTCCCGCTGGGGCAACTTCGTCGGCCTGTACCCCCCGGTCTACTACGCGACGATGCGCGCCTTCGTCACTGACGACGTCACGACGTCGGTGCTGACCATACGAGCGGTCAACGCCGCTCTCGCCGTGCTCGTCATGGGCGCTGTCGCGCTGCTCGTCCCGGCTGCCTTGAGACGGACGATGGTGTGGGCCATGGTGCTTACCTGCGTTCCCCTGACGATGTTCGTGCTCGCATCCGACAACCCGAGCGCATGGGCCATCCTCAGTGCCGGCACGTTGTGGGTTGCGTACTACGCCTTGTTCGAGGCGAGTGGCCGGCGGCGGGTGGCCTTGGGCGTGGCCGTCGCGGTGACGGCGCTCATGGGCTCGGGGGCCCGCGGCGATGCGTGCCTGTACTCGGCGCTCGCCATCACCGCCGTGCTGGTGCTGCGCTGGGGCACCCTACGACGCAACCGAGGTCCGGTCCTGATCGGCGCCGGGGTGATCGCTGCCTCAGCAGCCCTGTTCCTGTCCTCCGGACAGGCCAACACCGCGTCGCAGGGCCTTCCTACCCCGCCTTCCTTCGGCCCCGAGGTCTCGAATCTGGCCGTGACCGTCCACAACGTCCTCGAGCTCCCGACGCTGCTGCTCGGCGTCTTCGGCGCGCCCGGAGCAGGCGGGCTGGGTTGGCTCGACACACCCATGCCGGCCCTCGCCTTCTACACATCGCTCCTGGCCGCCGCGGTGGCTGTCTTCGCGGGACTGTCGAGCATGAGCCGTCCGAAAGCGGTTGCCCTCGCAGGGGTCGCCCTGTGCTTGGTCGCCTTTCCGCTGGCCATCCTCGCGCAGAATCGCAACGCGGTGGGCGTCGCGGTCCAGCCGAGGTACGTGCTGCCGATCATCGTCCTGCTGGCGGGCATCAGCCTGCTCAAGGTGGATGGGCGCGCACGTGCACTCAATCTCTCGCAGCGCTGCCTGGTCGGAGCTGCTCTCATCGGCGCACAGTCTCTGGCGCTGCACGTCAACCTGCGCCGCTACGTGACTGGCAATGACGTCGGCGGACTCAACCTGGACGCACGCAAGGAGTGGTGGTGGGACACCTCCGTCGGCCCCATGATGGTCTGGGCCGTCGGCACCCTGGCGTTCGCAGTCGTGGTCGTCATCGCCCTGTCCATGAGGGACGACGACGTCGTCGTGCCAGTCCGCCAGCATGATCGTCGAGCGCGCGACGAGCGGATCACGGATCAACCTCGGGCGCTGACCCACTCCTCGACGAGCGACGACGCGCCCGCCGTCGAGGCGAGCAGCTCGACGGCGACGACGCCCGACAGATCCGAGCGGTAGGCGGCGTCCAGCCGGTCGCAGTCCTCGGCGGACAACCCGATGCGTTCGGCCTGATACCTGTTCGAGCGAGAGATGCGGGACGGATTGCCCATGACCAGCGCCAGCGGCGGGACGTCGCGGGTGACCACGGACCCCATCCCCACCATGACGCCGGCCCCGATGACCCTTCGCTGGTGCACGAGTGCTCCCATGCCCAGGTTGGCTCTGTCCTGCACCACGACATGGCCGGCGAGCCGCGCACCCGAGGCCATCGTGACGTGGCTGCCCAGACGACAGTCGTGGGCGACGTAGACCTGGTTCATGATGAAGCCGTCGTCGCCGAGCTTCGTGACCGCCTTCCACCCCTGGTGGATCTGGCAACCCTCCCGCAGCACGTTGCGGTGCCCGATCTGGACGCCACCGCCATCGACGCTGTCCCAGCTCGTGGGATGATCCCAGCCACGCACCTCGGGGGGTGCGCCGATGGTGACTCCCGATCCGATCCAGTTGTGGTCACCCAGCTCGACCCGGCCCACCAGGACCGCGAACGGCCCGATGACGTTGCCGGTGCCCATGGTGACCTCGGGACCGACGACCGCGCTCGGGTGGATCGCGTTCACGGGCGGTGCGTCGATTCGGTCAGCGTCGGATCCTCCACCACAGGAGGCTCGACGTGAGCCCTGCGGAGCACCATGACGATCAGGACCGCGCCACCGGCAGCCACCAGGTCGGCCACGGTGAACATCACGCGTGAGACGACGCTCAGCGCCGTGGCTTGGGGAACTGTGACGAGCACGGTCATCGCACCGATCAGCACGGCCTCACGCACGCCCACGCCCGACGGGAAGATGAACGCGAACAGGCCCGCCGAGAACCCCAGCGACATGGCGCCGGTCAGCAGGATCAAGGACTTCAGGCTGGGGTCGATCAGAGAGTTCACCAGCAGCCAGAGGTGGAAGCCGTACAGGAGGTAGGACGCTACGGACCACAGCAAGGACTGGGCGACGGCCCGAGAGGACACCACGTGGTCGAGGGGCGGACGCCGAAAGATGCGCAGGACCACGTCAGCGACAGCGGTCATCACCCGGGGGTGGAGGCAGATCAGACCGATCGGCAGGAGGGGAAAGAGCCACAACAGCTCTCGGTGGCCGCGGAGAACCGTTGGAAGGGCCAGGCCACCGAGCACCAAGGACGAGACCACCCCGATGCCGGCCACGTAGAGGCTGGAGATGAGCACCCTCGGACGAGAGATGCCGTACTGCCGTCCCAGCTCCATCTGCAGCAGGTACGACCACACCGAGCCCGGCACGTACTTGCCGAGCTGGCCGACGAGCATCACCTGCGCAGCGCGCGGCACCGTGACTCGGGGCCCGAGTCCGTTGAGCAGCGAGACCCAGCTCATCGTGCCGGCCGCCAGTCCGAGGAGCAGGACGAGGAACGACACCACGATCGACAAGGCCGATATCGTCGAGATGGCTTCGGAGACCTCGTCCCACTGGGACTGCAGGTAGTAGACCGCGAACGCGACGACGGCAAGGACCAGGAGGTACCGGACCAGCAGGATCAAGGTGGGCAGGCTCGGACGGCGGATGCTCACCCATGACCTCGTCTCGTTGGTTGACCTCGTGCTCGGACAGCCCGTCAACATCACCGCGAGAGGACGGCCGGACCATTGATAGCATGCTGAACGTCCCAGCGCGTCGACGAGCGCCAGCCCCGACACTTCAAGACTAAGCGAGTCACATGATACCTATCACCGTTGTCGAGTTCGGAACCGAGGAGGAAGAGCTGGTCCTGCAGGTCCTTCGGTCCGGCAGCGTGGCTCAGGGGCCCGTGGTCGCACGGTTCGAGGAGGCTTTCGCCTCGCTGATCGGCACCAAGCACGCCATCGCGGTCAACAACGGCACCACGGCCCTGGTTGCGGCGATGGAGGTCCTCGACCTCCGCCCCGGCGATGAAGTCCTCACGAGCCCCTTCACGTTCGTGGCCACGCTGAACGCGATCCTGGAAGCTGGGGCCACCGCGACGTTCGCGGACATCGACGAGACCGACTACAACGTCACCGCCGCCACGCTGTCCGAGGCCCTCACCGACCGCACCAAGGTGCTTCTCCCGGTCCACCTCTACGGTCAGGCCGCCGACACCGCGCCGATCGCTGCACTCGCTCGCCAGCGCGGGCTCGCACTCGTCGAGGACACCGCGCAGAGCCACGGCGCGACCGTCGAGGGCAAGGCCGCGGGCAGCTTCGGCATCGGCACCTTCTCGTTCTATGCGACCAAGAACCTGACGACCGGCGAAGGAGGCATGATCACGACCGATGACGACGATCTCGCCGATCGTCTCCGTGTCCTGCGCAACCAGGGCATGCGCGCGCGCTACCAGTACGAGGTCGCCGGCCACAACTACCGACTGACCGACCTGCAGGCGGCCCTCGTGCTCCCGCAGCTCGACCGGTACGCCGACGTCGTGGCCCGCCGTCAGGCGAACGCGGCTCGCCTGAGCGAGGGATTGTCCGGCATCGAGGGCATCACGCCTCCCGCCGTCGCCGACGGCCGCAAGCACGTCTGGCACCAGTACACGATCCGAGTCGACAGCACGTCAGGCATCGACCGTGAGGCCTTCGTCGAGCACCTGCACAGCGAAGGCGTCGGCGCCGGCATCTACTACCCCAAGCTGGTGTTCGACTACGACTGCTACCGCGGGCGCGACGACGTGCACATCGGCACGTACCCGGTCGCCGAGCGGGTCGTGCGCGAGGTCGTGTCGCTACCCGTGCACCCGCACCTGACCTCCGACCAGCTCGACCACATCGTCGCGGCGGTGGCCAGTGCCGCTGCACGTGGCTGATCCAGTCCGGAAGGACCACGCGTGACCAACCCCAACATCCTGCTCATCGGCGCCGGCAACATGGGCGCGCTCCATGCTCGCGTCATCGCGCAATCACCCCAGGCCGAGCTGGCCGCCATCGTCGATCCTCGCCCTGACGAGGGTCAGGCGCTTGCGCGCAAGCATGGCACTCGGTGGCTCGCCGACGTACCCGACGACCTGACGGACATCCAAGGCGTCGTCATCGCCGCCGCGACCGAGGCGCACCACGCACTGGCCATGTCGGTCATCCAGGCAGGTGTGCCGGTGCTGGTCGAGAAGCCGCTCGCCGACAGCCTCGAGCGCACCCAGGAGATCTTGGCGGCCTCGTCGGCCAAGGACGTCCCCGTGATGTGCGGGCTGCTCGAGCGCTTCAACTCAGCCGTCCTGACCGCGAAGGCCCTCGTCGACGACCCCTTCTACGTCACGTGCACCCGCCATTCCCCCTACGCTCCACGCATCAAGACCGGCGTGAGCTGGGACCTGCTGGTGCACGACGTCGACCTCGCCTCGATGTTCCTCGGCGGCGACCCGACGTCCATCACCGGCAAGCTCGGGCAGTACCACCCGTCGTCCCTGGCCGGCGCCGAGGACGTCGTCGAGGCTCTGATCGAGTACCCCGGCGGCAAGATCGCGCGTGTCTCGGCCAGCCGCATCGGTCAGCGCAAGATCCGCGAGATGTCGATCCACGACTCCGAGAAGCTCGTCGAGGTCGATCTGCTCAGGCGTGACGTCACGGTCTATCGCCACGTGTCGGACCAGCCTGCTGACGTCGAGGGCCGCGGGTACCGTCACCAGACAGTCATCGAGATCCCCGAGCTGGTGACGGGCACTGAGCCCTTGGTGGGTCAGCTCGAACACTTCGTCGGCCTCATCGAGGGCCGTGTGGACGCCGAGGCAGAGCGGCGCTCGATCCTGCCGGCCCACCGCATCGTCGACGCTGTCAAGCACCGCTGAGGACCGCCGACCGGCAGCAGGGCCTCAGACAGATCGGTCGACGGTGGGACGCTGAGGGTCGTCCAGGACGACCCTCCCGATCGGACGTGCCGGGTTACCGGCAACGACGGTGCGGGGCGGGACGTCCTTGGTCACGACCGCACCGGCACCGACGACCGCCTCGTCGCCGATGGTGACACCCATCTGCACGACCGCGTTGGCGCCGATGAAGACGCGGTCGCCTATCGTCACCGGGCTGCGGTCGACGGCGTCGTACCGTCGTCCGCTGACGCATCGCATCGCGCTGGAGTGCGTGTAGATGTGGGCGCCGGCGGAGACGTCGCAACCGGCACCGATGGTGAGGCCGCCGGACCCGTCGACGAGGGCGAAGGCACCGATCCAGGTGCCCTCGCCGATCTCGGGCTCACCGATGATCCATGCCAGCTGGTGGTACGGATTCTCCGGAAGCCCCGAGGCGTTGACGCCCACCGATCAGGAGTTCTCGATCAGGCGCTTCATGCCCGGGCCGACGGCGATGGTCGGCTCGAAGCCCAGAATCTCCCGCGAACGGGTGACGTCGGCGGCACGACGAGACACCAGCACATCACGCGGGTTGAACTGCGGCTTGACGTCGACGCCCACCGCGTCGATGAGGATCTCGGCGAGCTCGGCGATCGACGTGTCGATGCCGGTGCCGACGTTGATCGGGACGTTCGCCTGCTCCGACTCCAGCGCCATGACGACGGCACGCGCGATGTCGACGACGTGGATGAAGTCCATCGACTGCTTGCCCTCGCCGTCGATGACGGGCGCCTCGCCGTTCTTGAGCCGGTTGACGAAGTGATTGATGACCGACGTGTAGTACGCCGTGACCTTCTGGCCCTCGCCGTACACGTTGAAGAAGCGCAGCGCGATCCACGACAGGCCGGTCTTGCGCTGGTAGTACCCCAGCAGGTCTTCGCCCGTGCGCTTGCCGATGCAGTAGGGCGTCAGCGGGCTGAGCTTGTCGTCCTCGTGCATGGGGAGCTTCTCGGGATCGCCGTAGACCGAGGCGCTCGAGGCGAAGACCACGCGCTTGACGCCATGATCGGCGGCGGCGGCGAACACGTTGTGGGCGCCGTCCATGTTGACCGACACCGAGCCGTACGGATCGGCCTGGCTCTTGTTGATCGAGTCGGCCGCGAGATGGACGACGTACTCGCAGCCGGCCATCGCCGCGTGCACCGCGCCGCCGTAGCGCACGTCCTGGTCGATGACGGTGACCCGTCCGGTCGAGACCAGCGCGTTGGCGCGGTCACGGTCGCCGCGGACCATGTTGTCGAAGATGACGACCTCGTAGTCCTTCTCGAGCAGCTGCGTGACGACGTGGTGGCCGATGAAGCCGGCGCCGCCGGTGATGAAGACCTTCTTGGCAGTCATAGGTGTAGTTCTCCTTGCAGGGTCGATGAAGGCCGTCCGCGTGGACGACCCGGTCAGAGGGAGGCGAGGGCGTCAGCGAGGGTGTCGACGACGCGATCGGTCTCGTCGACGGTCAGGTTGGCGTGCATCGGGATGGCCAGGTGACGCCGGAACAGGTCGGCCGACACCGAGAGCTGCTGCCGGCCGCCGTACACGGGCTGCTGGTGCGATGCGTACGTGCCGAAGTTGCACTGGACGCCGTGCGCCTTCAGGTAGGTGGCGACCGCGCCGCGGTCGACGTCCTCGTCGAGCGTCACGACGTACGACTGCCAGGGGTGCTCGCGGTCGTCGAGGGCGACGGGTGCGGTGACGCGCTCGATCTCGGCGAGACGCTCGGCGTAGTGCTGGGCGCTGGCCCGGCGGTTGGCCAGCAGCTGGGGCAGGCGGTCGAGCTGGGCCAGCATGATGGCCGCGGCGACGTCGGAGAGACGGTAGTTGTACCCGGCCTCGTCGAAGCTCGGGAGCGGAAGATCGGTGCTGCCCTCACGCGTGATGGCCGGGAGGATGCCGTAGGTGTGCAGCTTGCGGGCGCGCTCGGCCAAGGCGGCGTCGTCGGTGGTCAGGGCGCCACCCTCGCCGGCCGTGATGCCCTTGCGGCCGTGGAAGCTGAAGGTCGCCACGTCGGCGAGGCTGCCGGCGGGACGTCCTTGGTAGGAGGCGCCCGACGAGCACGCGGCGTCCTCCATGAGCCACAGTCCGTGACGGTCGGCGATGGCGCGCAGCTCGGCGTAGTCGGCCGGCTGGCCGAACACGTCGACCGCCAGGATGCCCACGGTGCGCGGCGTGATGAGCGACTCGACGACGGCCGGGTCGATGCTCCAGATGTCGGGGCGGATGTCGGCGAAGACCGGCTGTGCGCCCGTCCACATGACCGAGTGACCCGTGGCCGGGAACGTGTAGTCGCCGACGATGACCTCGTCGCCGGCTCCGGCGCCCAGCACCGTCAGGCCGAGGTGCAGTGCCGCGCCACAGTTGCTCGTCGCCAACGCGTGCTGCGTGCCCGCGACGGCGGCAAACCGCTCTTCGAAGGCGTTGCACGTCGGCCCCGCGCCCGAGAGCCATCCCGAGGCGAACACCGCCTCGATCGCCCTGAGCTCCTCCGCCCCTACGGTCGGCTGCCCCAGTGCTACGGTGTCGGTCACGTCTAGGCCTCGTTCGATCGAGAGTGCGGTTGTCTGCGCCTGTGTGCGCCGTTGGACACCCTACCGCTTCGACCCGGCCGGATTCCCATGCCCGACCCCCGTGCTCACGCACAGAACTATCGTCCGCGCACTTGCGACGGTCGAGGACAGGCCGTTTCATGACAACCTCTCCGCGTGTCGTCATCATCGGAGGAGGGATCGTCGGCCTCGCCACCGCGCGCGAGATGACCTCCCGCGGCCATCAGGTGACCGTCATCGAGAAGTCACCGAGGTGGGCCGCTCACCAGACCGGCCACAACTCCGGCGTCATCCATGCCGGCCCCTACTACAAGCCCGGCTCGCTCAAGGCGACGATGTGCCTGGCCGGCAACACGTCCATGACCCGCTTCGCGCAGGAGCACGGCATCGCGCACGACATCTGCGGCAAGCTGATCGTCGCGACGTCCGAGGACGAGATCCCGCGCCTCCACCGCTTGATGTCCTTCGCCGAGGCCAACGGCACCCCGGCGCGGCTCGTGTCCGCCGCCGAGGCCAAGGAGTACGAGCCGAACGTCCGCGCCGTGCAGGCGATGCGGGTCGAGTCGACCGGCATCATCGACTACTCCGCGGTCTCGGCCAGGCTCGCCGAGCTCGCCGAGAGCGCAGGAGCCGAGCTCGTGCTGGACAGCGAGGTCACGGCCGTCTCGAGCACGTCCGGGCGGGTCACCGTCGAGCACACCCGCGGACGGGTCGAGGCGGACGTCCTGGTCAACTGCGCCGGCCTGCACAGCGATCGCATCGCCGCGCTGGCCGGCCTCGTCCCCGAGGTGCGCATCATCCCGTTCCGCGGCGAGTACTACGAGCTGACACCGCAGCGCTCGTCGCTGGTCAAGGGCCTGATCTACCCCGTCCCCGACCCCGACCTGCCCTTCCTGGGCGTCCACCTGACGAAGATGATCGACGGCTCGGTGCACGCCGGGCCGAACGCCGTCCTGGCCCTGGCCCGCGAGGGCTACTCCTGGCGGGACGTCTCGTGGCGCGACACCCGCGAGTCGGTGCTGTACCCGGGCCTGGCCCGCCTGGCCCGCAAGAACGTGCGCACCGGTACCCAAGAGGTGCTGCGCTCGTTCTCCCGCCGACGCTTCGCGGCCAGCCTGGCCCAGCTGGTGCCGGCGATCACCAAGGACGACATCGTGCGTTCCGGCTCGGGCGTCCGCGCCCAGGCCGTGCGGCGTGACGGCTCGCTGGCCGACGACTTCATCATCCAGAAGGCACCGCGCCAGGTGCACGTGCTGAACGCGCCGTCGCCCGCGGCCACGAGCGCGCTCGAGATCGCGACCCACATCGCCGACGCCGCCGGCACGGTCAGCTGACGGTCGGCCGCTCGCCGGCCATCTCGGCCAGCACCTCGAGGTGCCTGGCCGCGACGGCCTCGATCGTGAAGTGCCCGGCGACCAGCTCGCGAGCGTTGTCGGACACGCGAGCACGGGCGGCTTCGGGGTCGGACAGCACGGAGATCAGCGTGGCTGCCAGCGCCGCGGGCTCGGCCTTCGGGTCCGACGAGCTGATCGGCGGCGTCTGGAAGATGTGGACGCCGTCGACCAGGTGGAGCCCGATGAAGTTCTCGGTCTCGACGCGCGCCACGACCGGCGTACCGACCGCCAGCGCCTCGAGGCTCGCGGTGCCGAAGCCCTCTCCCTCGAGCTCGTGCACCTCGACGTCCGCTGCCGCCAGGTAGTCGGGGATCGAGCTCTGCGGCTGCGCGCCGACCGTGATGATGCTCGAGCGGACGCCCAGCTCGTCGGCGATGTGGAGGAACTCGTCGTGGTAGAGACCACCGACCACCACGACGGCCAGATCGGGGACCGCGGCCAGGATCGTCGGCAGGGCGCGCGCCAGCGCGATACGGCTTCGCTGCGGGATGACGTGTCCGATCGACACGACCATCGGTCGGTCGCCGAGGCCCAGCTGGTCGCGCACGACCGACCGTGTGCCGCCGTCCATCGTGGTCGGGTCGATACCGACGGGGATCGCGACGGTGTCGCGGTGCGCGCCGGTGTAGCGGGCCTTGATGTAGTCGTTCATGAGTCGGTCCATGACCACCAGGCGTGGGCGGTGCAGCCGCATGAGCGGACGCACCAGCAAGCGGTCGGCTGTCGCGTAGACGAACGAGTTGAACCGGCTCAGCGGGCTCTCGAGCCGAGTGTGGATGCTGAGCAGGGTGGGCACGCCACGCTTGCGGGCCCACCACCCGCTCAACCAGGTCAGGTCGAAGAACTGGCCGTGCTGGTGGACCACGTCGGGAGCGAAGTCGTCGAGCAGCCGGAACACCTGGCGGCGCACACCGGGCGACATGGTGAAACCGATGTCGAAGTTGGCAGCGAAGCGGGTCTTGGGCAGGGTCCACGCCGGCACCCGTACGATGCGGACCCCGTCGACGGTCTCGTCGTCGGGTGCGTCCTTGTAGCCAGCCGTGAGCACCAGCACCTCGTGACCGGCTTGCGAGTACCGCCGTGCGAGGTGGTCGGACAGGTGTGAGGATCCGCCGGGTCGAGGAGGGAAGAAATTGTTGACAACAGCTATGCGCACAAGTGCTCTCTCATCGACTGGCAGGAATGAGACAGCCTAACGGCAGAGCTCACGTAGGCGCCACGTCCTCGTGGGTGCCGCTCGAGCGACCGCGCTCCCACGCGATGACGAGGCCGAACGCGACAAGGACGACCATCCAGCCGACGACGGCGTCGACGACCCAGTGGTTGCCGGTGCCGATGATCACGACCGACATCATGAAGGCGTAGCCGAGCCCCATCAGCTGGACGATCTTGGGCACACCGGCCAGGATCAGCACGATCGCGACCCACAACGACCACCCGGCGTGCAGCGACGGGAAGGCCGCCAGGTCGTTGGTGATGTCGCCCATGCCCTTGGGGGCCGAGCCGTTGGCGCTCCACCAGCCGATGTTGGAGTGGATGCTCAGGATGTCGTGGTAGCCGTACTGCACCAGGCGCGGCGGTGCCGTGGGCATCAGCAGGTAGAACGCGAGGCCGATCAGCGAGGCCCCCACCAGGGCCCGACGAGCCGTCACGTACTGCGGGCGGCTGCGGCGGTAGAGCCAGACCAGCACGCCCAGGGTGACGAAGTAGTGGGTCGTGGCGTACCAGTAGCTGCTCGCGACGCCGATCCACTGGTGGTCGAAGAAGATCTGGTTGAGCCACGACTCGATGTCGATGCGCCACGACTTCTCGAACGTCAGGATGTCGAGCGCACGGCCGCGCGCCGGCGCGAAGGCCGTGTCGGCGAAGGTCCGCGAGACCACGTAGCCGACGTAGAGGATGGCGATGAGGGCGATCTCGACACCGGCGCGTCCGACGACCGGCAGCAGCGCCGCCGCGCGGGAACGGTCGACGCGCTCGGCCTGCTGCGTCACCTGCGTCGTCCGCGTCATCGCACCTCCTGTGGGCTCCTGGTCATCACCGTCGGACGGCGTCCAGGTAGACCGCCCGGTGTCATTGTCCGGATCACTGCTCGGCTGTCGCAACCAGTGTTCACCCTGAATTCTTCCCTGAGGCCTCAGGAGCCGCGACTCCGGACACGATACTGCCTGTCACCTCCGACGGCGGAAGAGATTCTTGACGAGCTCGCGGGCGAGCGTCCGGCTGGCCTCGCCGACAGCGCGATCGACCGGCGACATCTTCTGCGAACGTCGGGTCGTGCGGGGCGCCCGGCGAGGGGCCTGCTTCTCGATCCGCTCGGCCTCCTTGCGGACGCGAGCGTCGTCGGCAGCCTGCTGTGACGCGGCGGAATCGGCGGCATCCCGCTCGGCCAGGATCTCGCTGGCGGAGCGCGGGTCGGTGGCCGAGCCGTACTTGGCGGCCAGCGGGGACCCGGCCACCGCGGCGTCCATCTGCGCGGACGGGGTCGGCTCCATCGACCCCTGCGGCGCCCGCAGGCGGGTCCAGGCCACCGGCGTGGGGGCACCCTTGTCGCTCATCACTGTGACGATCGCCTCACCGATGCCGAGCGACGTCAGCACCTCCTCGAGGTCGTACGTGGTCGTGGGATAGGTCGAGACGGTCGCCCGTAGCGCCTTGGCCGCGTCGGGCGTGTGGGCCCTCAGCTGGTGCTGCACCCGGGAGCCGAGCTGGGCGAGCACGTCGCCCGGGACGTCCTTGGGGGTCTGGGTCACGAAGAAGATGCCGACGCCCTTGGAGCGGATCAGCCGGACGGTCTGCGTGATCGTCTCGAGGAAGTCGTCGGACGCATCGGCGAACAGCAGGTGCGCCTCGTCGAAGAAGAAGACCAGCCGCGGCTTGTCGGCGTCGCCGACCTCGGGCAGCTCGTCGAACAGCCGCCGCAGGAGGTACATCAGGAAGGTCGAGAACAGGGCAGGCTTGTCCTGCACGCCGGGGACCTCGAGCAGCGAGACGATGCCGCGTCCGTCGGGCGCGGTGCGCAGGAAGTCGGACACCTCGATCGCGGGCAGGCCGAAGAACTCGTCGGCGCCCTCGTCGGCGAAGCCGATCAGCTCGCGCAGGATGACGCCGACCGTCGCCGACGACAGCCCGCCGAGACCCTTCAGCTCGGCCTTGCCCGCATCGCTCGTGAGGTGGGTGAGGACGGCCCGCAGGTCGGCCAGGTCGACCAGTGGCAGCGACGCGGTGCGGGCGTAGTGGAACACGAGCCCCAGCGACGACTCCTGCGTCGCGTTGAGGCCCAGCACCTTGGCCAGCAGGGTGGGCCCGAACGCCTCGACCGTGGCGCGGACGGGCAGGCCCGTGCCGATGCCGCCGAGGGCGTAGTACTCGGTGGGCGAGGCGGCCGGCTGCCACTGCTGGCCGATGCTGCTGGTGCGCGCCAGCAGCTTGTCGTCGGCGACGCCTGCCGTGGCGATGCCCGACAGGTCGCCCTTGATGTCGGCGGCGAACACCGGCACCCCGTGGGCCGAGATCTGCTCGGCGAGCACCTGGAGGGTCTTGGTCTTCCCGGTGCCGGTGGCCCCGGCCACCAGCCCGTGCCGGTTGAGCATCGCGAGCGGGATGCGGATCTGGGCCGAGGGCACGGGTGCGAGATCGGGCGGGGTGCCGTCGAGCAGGGCGCCCATCTCGATGACCGCCCCCTCGAAGGCGTACCCGGCGGTGACGACGTCGACGATCTCGCTGCGGGGGCCCGCGTCGGCAGGGGGAGCCACCTCGGCCGGGGCGGCGGACGAGGCCCGGGCGGCGTCCGCGGCCACGGCCGCCAGCTCGTCGGCGCGCTGCTGGGCCGCCTGCGCCGCCGCCAGCGCTTCTGCGGCCGCCCGCGCCGCCTCGTCCGCAGCGGCCCTTGCGTCGTCGCTCGTGGTCATGTCGTCAGGCTACCGCCGGACGCGGTGGCGACTGCTTACACTGATCCGGTGATCTTCAGGAGGGTGAGCGAGGGGCGCCCCTATCCGGAGCACGGGCTGGCACAGAGCTCGTGGGCCGAGATCTCCCCCTCCCAGGTGCGTCTGGACGACCTCACGACCACCAAGACCACGCTCGACCTCGAGCACCTGCTCGACGACGACTCGACCTACTTCGGCGACCTGTTCGCGCACGTCGTCAGCTGGCGCGGCGAGCTCTTCCTCGAGGACGGGCTGCACCGCGCGCTGCGAGCCGCCCTGCAGCAGCGCAACATGCTCCACGCCCGCGTGCACACGATCGGCAAGCACGCATGAGGACTGGCATGAGGCTCCTGACGCTGGCCGTCGCGTTCGCCGTGTTCCTGGTCGGCGGTGTGGTCGGCTTCAACCTGCTGACGGCCGGCACGGGTGAGACTGCCCCGGCGACACCGGGTTGCAAGGACGAGGTCATCGCGGCCGGCAGCCCGATCCCCAGCAACGTCGTCACGATCAACGTGTTCAACGCCTCGGCGCGCTCGGGCCTGGCCAACCGCGCCCAGCTCGACCTGCAGAAGAACGGCTTCCGCGGCGGGCAGATCGGCAACAGCGAGAGCGCCACCAAGCCGCGACGCGTCGCGATCCTCACCAACGACCCGAACGATCCCCGCGTGGCGCTCGTCGCCTCGCAGTTCAAGGACAAGGTGCAGTACGCCGCCCCCGACATCTCGGTCGCCGACGGCATCGTCGTCGTGGTCGGCGACGAGTACCGCGGCGTCAAGACCGACGCCACCACCTCGACCACCAGCGACAAGGACATCACGGTCTGCGTGCCGGTCGTCCCGGCCGTCCCCGCCGCCTAGCCCCCACGCGCGGCCGGAGGGCCGCTAGCGGGAGTCGCGGCCCCAGCCGGCCAGCCGGCCGAACCGGCCGACGGCGCGCAGCCGGGCCTCGGCCTCCTCGCGCACCGACCGCTCGGCCACGATCAGCAGGTCGTCACGGACCGCGATGCGGTCGGTGCGGTGCGGCACGAAGGTGCGGTCGTCCCGCACGATCAGCGAGATGGACGCGCCCACCGGCAGCCGCAGCTCGCCGACCTCGACCCCCGCCAGGCGGGACCCCGCCGGCACCCGGATCTGCAGCAGGTCGGCGGACACCCGCTCGAGCGGTGCCGCCTCGACCTCGACGTCACGCGCGGCGTCGGTGAGCACGCCGCAGGCCGCGGCCAGCTGCGCCAGCGGAGCCGCCTGGAGGAGCGTGTAGATCACGACCGCCACGAACACCACGTTGAACAGGTCGCGCGAGCCCGCCACGCTGGCCGAGAGCGGGATGGTGGCCAGGACGATCGGCACCGCACCGCGCAGGCCGGCCCAGCCCACGAAGACCTGCTCGCGAGCGCTGCGTCCGAACCACACCGCACAGGCCATGACGGTCAGGGGCCGGGCGACGAAGGTCAGGATCGCGCCCACCACGAGCCCGTGCCAGACGTGCCACCACTGCAGCTCGTCGGGGCTCGCCAGCAGGCCGAGCATCACGAACAGCCCGATCTGCGCCAGCCAGCCGATGCCCTCGACGAACGACCGGGTGGCGGTGCGGTGGGGCAGCTCGGCGTTGCCGAGGATGAGGGCCGCGACGTACACCGCCGCGAAGCCGCTGGCGTGGACCCCGGCGGCGGCGCCGTAGGCGAGCACCGTGAACGCGAAGACCACGAGCGGGTAGAGGCCCGAGGCCGGGAGAGCGACCTGCCGCAGCAGGTAGGCCCCCAGCCAGCCGATCGCGATGCCGATGAGCGCGCCCACGACCAGCTCGAAGACGATCAGCCCGGCGAGGTACCCGACGCCCTTGTCGGCGACCTCGCCGGCGCTGATCGCCACGACCAGCACCACGATGGGCGCGTCGTTGAGCCCCGACTCGGCCTCGAGCGATCCGGTCACCGACGACTTGAGCGGCACCGTGCGCAGCACCGAGAACACCGCGGCAGCGTCGGTGGGGGTCAGCACGGCCGCGATCAGCACGGCCAGCTCCCACTCCATCCCGAGCAGCAGATGGGCGCCGAGCGCGACCACGAGCACGCTGATCGCCGAGCCGAGGGTCGCCAGCAGCAGCCCGTAGCCCAGGTTGGGCCTGACGTGCTCCCACTTGGTCGTCAGACCGCCCTCGGCCAGGATCAGCACGAGGCCGCCGAAGCCCAGGGCGTGCGCCAGCTCGACGTCGGCGAACTCGATGCCCAGGCCAGAGCTGCCCAGCAGCAGGCCGAGACCCAGGTACACCAGCAGCGACGGCAGGCCGATGCTGACGGACAGGCGGACCGCGAGGATCGCGAGGATCAGCACCCCCGAGCCGACCAGGAGGTACCGGTCGAGATCATGGACGTCCACTGAGACTCCTTCCGTGGGCTCGACCGAGCCCCGATTCTATCGGTCGCACCGCCTCCCCCCGACCGGTTCGAGTGGCGGTGGGCACGGCCCTCGGATTGGCTGGCATCGTGGACCGACGCAGCGCACTGACCCTCATGGCGGCCGGCGTGCTGGCCGCGTGCACGACGCGCGAGCAGCAGACCGCCCGGGGCGACGCGGACCCGGAGCGACAGGAGGACGGCGTGGAGACGATCCGGTACGGCGACGACCCGTCGCAGCAAGGCGAGCTCACCCGCCCCGCCGGCACGTCCAAGGGTGTCGTGGTGGTCATCCACGGCGGCTTCTGGCGCGACCAGTACGACCTGTCGCTCGGCCGTCCGCTGGCGGCGTCGCTGGCCGACGAGGGCTGGACGGCGTTCAACATCGAGTACCGCCGCGTCGGCAACGGCGGCGGCTGGCCGCAGACCTTCGACGACGTCGCCGCGGCGATCGACGCCCTGGCCGACGTCGACGACCTCGACACGTCGACCGTGGTGACGCTGGGGCATTCCGCAGGCGGCCACCTCGCGGTGTGGGCGGCAGCACGTCCTCAGCTCTCCGGCTCGCCGTGGGCGTCCCCCGCCGTCCCCGTGACGGCAGCCGTCTCGCACGCCGGGGTGCTCGACCTCGCAGCGGCGATCGCCGCAGACCTGGGCGACGGCGCCGTGCAGCGCTTCATGGGCGGCACGGTCGACGACCGCTACGCGCTGGCCGACCCCAGTGCTGCGATCCCCCTGTCGGTGCCGGTCCGCTGCGTGCACGGGACGTCCGACACCACCGTGCCGCTGAGCCAGTCGACCGACTACGTCGCCCGGGCCCGGGCCGCCGGCGCCGATGCCGAGCTGACCGCGGTCGAGGGCGACCACTTCGTCGTCATCGACCCGAGCTCGCGTGCGTGGTCGCTCACCCTGCAGCTGCTCGAGACGCTCCGCACCCGCTGAGGGGGGCTGGACGCACGAGGGGCGCGTCGACCAGCGTGTGGTCGGCGCGCCCCTCGCGGGATCGTGCTCAGTGCTTGAAGGCGTCCTTGACGTTCTCGCCGGCGCTCTTCAGGTCGGACTTGGTCTGGTCGCCCTTGCCCTCGGCCTCGAGCGACTCGTCGTCGGTCGCCTTGCCCGTGGCTTCCTTGATCTTGCCCTTGGCATCTTCGGCCGCGTTGCTGATCTTGTCTCCGAGTCCCATGGGGGGCTCCTTTCGTCGACTGTCCGGCGGGTACCCCTCGTGCTCGACGTCATGCACGCCGTTTCCTGAGATTTTGCCCAAGAAGACGGGCTTCGAGAAACCGTGGCCCGAGACCACGCTCTCAGGACGGCGGGGTCGGATCCCCCGGGGTGGCCTCGTGGTGCCGGCGCCCGTACGTGCGCCGGTCCTCCTTCATCTCGGCCTCGAACAGGTGGGGACGACCGCCGACCAGCTCGTCGCGCGCGGAGCGCTCGTGGTCCTTGAAGGCGGCGTAGTAGCCGGCGTCGTACTCCTCGACGACCTGGAACGACCAGCGCCCCTCGAGGATGTTGCGGCCGACCAGATCGGTCTCGACGGCGTCGGCGATCGCATCGTGCCCGGCCTCGCGCAGCAGGTCGACGGCCTCGCCGAGAGCCAGGTCGGCCGTACCGCAACGGCGGTGGAAGGCGTACAGGTGCCCGCGGGCCTCCTCGACGGTCTCCAGCGCCTCGCTCAGCTTGCCGAGGGCCTCGACCGTCGCATCGCTGACGTCGGGGGGTCGTACGTGCCGCGCATCGGGTCCGTCGCTCATGCCTTCACGCTAGGCCGGTTCGCCGGCCGGGGCACCTCAGACGCCTTGCCGCGCCGACTTGGCCTCGTACAGGCGGGTGTCGGCCCGGTCGAGCATCGACTCGGCCGAGTCCTGCGGCTTGGCCATCGCGACACCCGCCGACCAGCGGCCCGGCGACTCGTCGATCAGGCGGCGGACGATCGCTCGAGCCTGCTCCAGCGACGTGCCGGGCAGGACGAGCAGGAACTCGTCGCCTCCGGTGCGACCGATCGCGTCGTGTCGCCGGACGCCTTCGATCCAGTGGCGACTCACCGACGCGAGCATCTCGTCACCCGCCCGATGACCTCGCGTGTTGTTGACCTCGCGCAGGCCGTCGATGTCGATCGCGACCACCGAGATCGGGCGGTCGCGCCGCTGGGCACGCTCGAGCTCACGCTGCAGCACCTCGGTGATGCCGCGGCGGTTGAGGGTGCCGGTCAGCGGGTCGGTGCGCGCCACGCGGTCCATGCGCTGCTTGATGCGAGCGAACACCTCGGTGGCGACGACGGTCTGCGCGACCACCGAGGCAGCGAACGTCACGAGGCTGGCCCGCTCGTGGTGCACGATCGCGACGATCCACCACGACGCGCCCAGGTACAGCACGACCCTGCCGGCGACGGGGTGCAGGAACCAGATCACGTACACGCCCGCGATGGGCAGCACGGTGCCGTTGGCGAACGCGCCGAGCATCAGGTGAGTCGTCCACGTCAGGCACCCGACGACGAACAGCTGGACGACCGTCATCGCCAGCGCCTCGCGCGGGGTGAACCGCGACCCCCTCGCCAAGGTCCAGACGAACATCGCTGTCGCGAGCACCGCCAGCGAGGTGATCACCCACCGGGGGTTCTTGCCCGGCTCCCAGGTCGCGGCACCCGCCAGAAGCAGCACGGCACCACTGCCGTACATCGCCGCCGTGGCCGCGGTCAGCGGTGGCAGCTCGCGCAGCGACGTGACCAGCCGCGACAACATCAGCTCCATGCATCTCTCCCTGCACCGATCCTAGGAGCGTTCCGGCGCCTGACGGGAGGAGTTCCGCCCAAATGACCCGTCCGGGCCAGGAGGGCTAGTCCGAAGTGACGTCCACCGCGTGAGCAATTCGGCTGATCGCGTCGGTCAGGATGCTCGGCGACGTCGCAAAGTTGAGTCGGACGTGACCTGCACCACCGATTCCGAACGTCGGCCCCGAGTTGACGGCGACCCGACCGCGCTGCAGGAACACCGCCGCCGGGT
Source organism: Aeromicrobium endophyticum (assembly GCF_003586285.1). GTDB lineage: Bacteria > Actinomycetota > Actinomycetes > Propionibacteriales > Nocardioidaceae > Aeromicrobium > Aeromicrobium endophyticum. Next base: position 890,392 of record NZ_QUBR01000001.1, read on the forward strand.
CGTCACCCAGACCCAGCTCGCGGCAGTCGAGCCAGGCCAGGTAGGTGGCCGATCCGTGCCGCCAACGCACCTGCGGCAGGTGCTCGCCGAGCAGGTCGCCCAGGAGCCGCCGATTGTCGGCGAGATCGGCCAGCACGGCGTCGAGCCAGGCGCCCCCCTCGCGCAGGGCGACCGTGTGCGCCAGCATCCCGAGATGGCTCGGCCCGTGCGAGACGATCTCGGGCAGGCGCCGCAGGTCTGCCGCTGCCCCCTCCCCCGCGACGACGACCGCCGCCTTGAGCCCCGCCAGGTTCCAGGCCTTGGCCGACGACGTGACCACGAAGGCGTCCTCGGCGCCGTCCACGCTCAGGTAGGGGACGAACCCCTGCGGCACGAGCGGCCCGTGGATCTCGTCGACGACCACGCGCACCCCGTGCTCGTGAGCCAGTGCCGCCACGGCCCCGAGCTCGTCGCGCGTGTGCGCCACGGCGGTCGGGTTGTGGGGGTTGCACAGCAGGTACGTGACCGAGCCACCCGTCGACCGTGCCCGCACGAAGGCCTCCTGCAGCGCGTCGAGGTCGAGCCGGCCGTCCTCGCCCAGGGGCGCCTCGACGACGACCCGTCCCACGTGCTCGACGACGTCGAAGAACGGCGGGTAGACCGGCGGGTTGACCACGACGGGGTCGCCGGGCCCCGACACCAGGCGCACGACCTCGGCGATGCCGGTCATGACGTCGGCCGCGTAGGCCGTGCGGGCGGGGTCGAGGCCGTGCCAGCCCCACCGGGCGGCGGCGAACTCGGCCAGCGCCTCGGCGTAGTCGTTGCCATGGGGGTAGCCGGTGTCGCCCGACTCGATGGCGGCGGTGAGGGCGGTCCTGATCGCCTCGGCGGGGACGACGTCCATCTCGGCCACCCAGAGCGGCAGCACGTCGGCGGGGTGCTCCTGCCACTTGACGCTGGTACGACGGCGAAGAGTTTGCTCGTTCAGGTCGCGGAGGGGGTGGGGCGAGCGCATGATTCCATCATCGCCCTCAAACGTGACCCAGGTCCTGTTGCATCCCCATGACCAAAGTGTCACTCTGAGTTACAGAATCAGTGAACACTTGTGCACCGAAGGAGGCGCCCATGACCGAACCACTCATCGAGCGTTCGTCGGCGCTCCGGCAGCTGCGCCGCCTGGGCAAGGCGATGACGACGCCGTTGCTGCCCGACGACTACCTGGCGCTCGTCAACCCGCTGTGGTCGCAGCGCGAGCTGCGCGGCCGCGTCGAGAAGGTCGTCCCCGAGACCGAGAACGCCGCGACACTCGTGATCCGTCCCGGCTGGGGCTGGACGTTCGACCACGCACCGGGCCAGTACATCGGCATCGGCGTCGAGATCGACGGACGCTTCCACTGGCGCTCGTACTCGCTGTCGTCGGTGCCCCTCGTCGAGGGCAAGACCGTGAGCATCACGGTCAAGGCCATGCCCGAGGGCTTCTTGTCCGACCACCTCGTCAACGGCCTCGAGCCGGGCACCATCGTGCGCCTGGCCGCGCCGCAGGGTGACTTCACGGTGCCCGACCCGCCGCCCGAGAAGATGCTGTTCCTCGTCGGCGGCAGCGGCATCACGCCCGTCATGTCGATCCTGCGCACGCTCGACCGCCGCGACTCGATCCCCGACGCCGTGCTGGTCTACTCCGCGCGCAACGAGGACGACATGATGTTCGTCCACGAGCTGCGCGTGCTGGCCCTGCGCTACGCCAGCTTCACGTTCTACGAGCGGTTCACCGACGCCGACGGCATCCTGACCCCCGACCAGCTCGACGACGTGTGCCCCGACTGGGCCGACCGCACCACCTGGGCGTGCGGCCCCGCGGGCATGCTCGACGCCTTCACGCAGCACTACGAGACATACGGGCTCGCCGAGCGCATCCACGTCGAGCGCTTCACGCTCGCCGCGGCCGGCGGCTCCGCGGCCGGCGGCGAGGTCACGTTCGGCGTCGGCGGGCCCACGGTCGACGTCGACGGCGCCACGACGCTGCTCGAGGCCGGCGAGAAGGCCGGCGTCAACATGCTCTTCGGCTGCCGCATGGGCATCTGCCACACCTGCGACGTGCCGCTCGCGTCCGGCCGCGTCCGCGACCTGCGCAGCGGCGACGAGCACGGCGAGCCGGGCGAGTACATCCAGACCTGCATCTCGGTCGCCGCCGGCGACTGCACGCTGTCGCTCTGACCGGCTCCCTCCCCCACTTCACGCACGACCGCACTCCCACCCACCGAAGGAGAACCACATCATGGCGTTCTCAGACGTCCGCGAGTACACCCACCTGACCGACGACGAGATCGAGGCCATCGGCGCCGAGCTCGACGAGATCCGCCGCGAGATCGAGGCCTCACGCGGGCAGGACGACCGCGACTACGTCACGCGCGTCATCACGCTGCAGCGTCGCCTGGCCGCGGCCGGTCGCATCACGCTGTTCGCCAGCTTCTTCCCGCCGGCGTGGCTGCTCGGCACGCTGATGCTCGGCTCGGCCAAGATCCTCGAGAACATGGAGATCGGCCACAACACGATGCACGGCCAGTGGGACTGGATGAACGACCCCGAGATCCACTCCTCCAACTGGGAGTGGGACACGACCCAGCCCGCCGAGCAGTGGAAGCACTCGCACAACTACATCCACCACCAGTTCACCAACGTGCTCGGCCACGACAACGACGTGGGCTACGGCATCCTGCGCATGTCGCGCGACCAGAAGTGGACGCCGTACAACCTCGGCCAGCCGATCTACAACTTCATGCTCGCGGCCTTCTTCGAGTACGGGGTCGCGCTGCACGACCTCGACATCGAGTCGATCCGCAAGGGCGAGAAGGACCCGAAGCTGCTGAAGAAGCAGCTCAAGCAGATCGGCGACAAGATCGGCAAGCAGGCGCTCAAGGACTACGTCATGTTCCCGGCCCTGACCGGACCGTTCTTCCTGCAGACGCTGACGGCCAACTTCACGGCCAACATCATGCGCAACGTCTGGTCGTACATGATCATCTTCTGCGGGCACTTCCCCGACGGCGCCGTGCACTTCACGGAGGAGGAGCTCGAGGACGAGACGCGCGCCGAGTGGTACCTGCGCCAGATGCTCGGCTCCGCCAACTTCGAGGGCGGCAAGCTGCTGCACCTGATGAGCGGCCAGCTGGGCTACCAGATCGAGCACCACCTGTTCCCCGACCTGCCCAGCAACCGCTACGCGGCCATCTCCGTGAAGGTCAAGGACATCTGCCAGCGGTACGACATCCCGTACACGACCGGACCGCTCTACAAGCAGTACGGCCAGACCCTGCGCACGATCATGAAGCTGTCGCTGCCGAACCGTCGCACCAGCGACAACCCGGCACCGGTGACGCCTCGCGAGAAGCGACGCCTGCGCGACGACGAGCGTCCGACCCGGCGCTCGGAGCTGGGCAAGTGGTCGGGCGCGGCGTCGGTGTGACGGCGGGGCTCGCCGGGCGTCCGTCGCTCGGTGGGCTCCCCGTGCCGTTCGCCTGCGAGGACGACGGGGGTGCGCTCGACCACTCCGTCGTGGTCAAGCGTCGCGCCATCCGGTGCGCCCTGAGCCGCGTGTGCGGCATCTGTGGCGATCCGTTGACGCGTCCGGTCGCCTTCATCGGCGGCTCGGACGAGGCCGATGCCGAGCTGTTCGCATTCCCGCCCGTGCACCTCGAGTGCGCCCACGAGGCGCTCGAGGTGTTCGCACCGATCGGTGGACGCCACCTCGGGCACGTCGAGGCACCGCTGACGTGGGCGCTCGTCACGACGGGCGGCTTCGACCTCATCCGTCCGACCCGCCGGGGAGACCCCGTCGCCTTCCACCCCAACTCGGTGCTCGAGACCCAGCTCATCGACTGAGCCGGCAGCCTGCGGGAGACGTCAGGGGACTCGGGCCGTCCAGCTCGGGTCCTGGTACTTCGACACGGCGAGCGCGCTCGCCTGTTCCAACGTGGTGTCGTCGATCTGCACCGTGGTCAGACCGTAGCTGGCCTCGAAGTGGCCGAGCATCGCCGACACGACGGACTCGCGGCTCATGCCGGTCTGGCTGCGGATCGGGTCGACCCGCTTGGCGGCGCTGACGTGCCCCTTGTCGCTGAGCTTCTCACGGCCGATGCGCAAGATGTCGAGCATCGCGGCTGCGTCCATGTCGTACGACATGGTCACGTGATGAAGGACGACACCGCTCGCGAGCCGCTTCTGCGCGGCCCCGCCGATCTTGCCCAGCGGCGATGCGATGTCGTTGAGCGGGACGTAGGTCGCCTCGACCCCGAGCTCACGCAGGGCCCGGATGACCCAGGCGTCGAGAAAGGCGTACGAGTCGGCGAATGACAGCCCCTCGACCAAGGTCGCCGGCACGTACAGCGAGTACGTGATGGTGTTGCCGGGCTCGACGAACATCGCGCCGCCACCGGAGATCCGCCGCACGACCGTCGCCTGGTGGCGGGTCGCCGCGTCGACGTCGACCTCGTTGGACAACGACTGGAACGAGCCGATGATGACCGCGTTCGACGCCCACTCCCAGACCCGGAGCGTCGGGCTCCGCAGGCCGTCACCGACCTGGCGCGCGACGACCTCGTCGATCGCCATCTGCATCGCCGGGTGCTGGTGTCCGGCCTCGAGCAGCTCGAACGAGTGGTCGTGCCACGCCGTCGAACGTCCGAGCGCCCGCAGCACCGCATGGGCCACGGCGGGCGGATCGAAGCCCACCATGACGGCGTCGCCCCGTGCGTGGTCGACCGCCTCGACCAACGAGCCGAGGCTCGCGTCCGCGGGCAGGCCCTCGAGCGCATCGGACATGTGACCCAGTGCCTCGTCGGGCTCCAGGAAGAAGTCGCCACTCAGGACGACGTCGCGGATGGCTCCGTCGACGACCTCCAGGTCGGCCACCACGAGCTTGCCGCCCGGGACCTTGTACTCACCGTGCATCGTCGTCCACCTGCCGTCGACCCGATCAGGCGATCGCGTCGAGTGCCGCGAACTGCTCGTCGGTCAGCTCGATGCCGGCGGCACCGACGTTGTCCTCGAGGTGCGAGACGGTCGACGTGCCGGGGATCGGCAGCATGACCGGCGAACGCTTGAGCAGCCAGGCCAGCGCCAGCTGCGACGGTGTCGCGTCGTGCTCGGCGGCGAGCTTCTCGAGCGGGCCGCCGTCCTTGACCAGGCCGCCGGTCGCGAGCGGGAACCACGGGATGAAGGCGATGCCCTCGGACGTCGCGTGGTCGAGCAGCTGCTCGGCCGAGCGGTCGGTCAGGTTGAACAGGTTCTGGACCGACACGATCTCGGCGGTCTCCTGCGCCTGCTTCAGCTCGGCGACGCTGACCTCGCTGAGGCCGATGTGGCGCACCTTGCCGGCGTCCTGCAGCTCCTTGAACGCACCGACCTGCTCGGCGACCGGCACCTCGGCGTCGATGCGGTGCAGCTGGATCAGGTCGATGCGCTCGACGTCGAGCTTGCGCAGGCTCAGCTCGACCTGCTGCTTGAGGTACGCCGGACGACCGACGGGAATCCACTCCCCCGGGCCGGTGCGCGTCAGGCCCGCCTTGGTCGCGATGACGACGTCGTCGGCGTAGGGGTGCAGCGCCTCGCGGATGATCTCCTCGGAGACGTTCGGGCCGTAGGAGTCGGCGGTGTCGATGAAGGTGACACCCAGCTCGACGGCACGACGCAGCACGGCGATCGCCTCGGCGCGGTCTCGGGGCTCGCCCCACACGCCGTCGCCGGTGATCTGCATCGCGCCGTAGCCCAAGCGCGTGACGGGCAGGTCACCGCCGAGCTGGAAGGTTCCGGACGGGGTGGCCGAGGGTGTCGAAGTCATACCAAGGTCAATCAGGCCCCGGCGCGGGATATTCCGCCGCCTACTTCCAGACCCGGACGTAGTCGACCTTGGTGGTGCCGGTGGTGGGGGTCGCGGACGTCGCGGCGCCGGCCTCGAGCCCCTGGGTCAGGACGAGCATGAAGGCCCGGTCGAACGGTGCAGGGCCGTACGCGGGATCGAGCTTCTTGATGACGTGCGACACGCAGGTCACGCCGTCGTACGCGATCGACAACGTCGTGGGCGTCCACTCGAGCGTGTAGGTGTGGAACTGCGACGGATCGGTGATGCGGCAGGCGTTGGTGACCGACTGATCGGACGCGTCGGGCTGGTAGTGGATGTACGGGACGCCGTGGTCGGGCCACTGCGGGTAGCGCTCGAGGACGTCGATCTCGCCCGAGAACGGGAAGGTGCTGGCGGCCTCGGCCGGGAACAGCCACAGCGCGCTGTGCGGACCCGCGACGCCGTCGTCGAGGGCCTTCTTCATGGCAGGGAACGCCGCACGGAACTCGAACCGGCCGCGGGCCTGCGTGAACAGTCCCCAGGTGCTGACCGATCCGGCGGTGTAGTCGACGGTCTCGTCGCCCTTGCGCGCTCCGGGGCACGCGACGGGCTCGGCCTCCTTGCGCACCGTGAGCGCGAGGCTGCCGCCACCGACCGAGATGTTGTCCGGATCGTCGACGTAGCAGTCGGCGCCGATCTGGTAGCCGCTCGCGGCCGTCGTCTGGGGGAGCCACTTGGTGCGGTCGAGCCGGGTGCCGCCGAACTCGTCGGAGAACGTGCAGGTCCAGGGCGTGCCGTCGGGCTTGACGAGCTGGGTGTCGTCGCAGGCGGTGCTGGTGCGCGCCAGGCTGGGCGTGACGTCGGGGGTGGGGCTGACGACCGGTGCGGGGGTGGGCACCGACACCGGTGCTCCCGAGGACGCCGCTGCCGTCGTGACGCGGACGACCTGCGTGCGCCGCGCGGTGCGCTGGCGACTCGTGCCGCGGTCACGGTACGTGACCTTGGTCGTCACCCGATAGCTGCCCGCCGTCAGATGCGCCGACCGCATCCCCCGGCCGACCCACGACGCCCCGCGACGGACGTCGATCGAGGTCTTGCGCACCGACACACCGGAGCGCTTGGTGAACATCGGCCGGACGACGGCGGCTGCGCCGGGAGCGACGACCTTGGCGGGGATCGTCCGGATGGTGACGGGCGACGGAGCGGCGTCGACGGGCGTCGACAGCGTGTCGGGTCCGACGATCAGCGCCGTCGCGACCACCGAGACGGCGACGAGTCGCAGGAGCGGACCACACCACGACGTCGCCTCGCGGCGACCGGAAGCATCCGAGAACGGACGAACCTCTTCTGTGCGGTGCATCTGCTGCTCCCCTGTCGACAGATCACTGCCAGGAGAACCTCGTACCGAACAGCCCCTCTTCGTCGACCGCGACCCCTTGTCGTGCCGACTCACGTCACGTGCTCATCGAACTCCGCCGCGGCGGGCTCCCATCGATGAGTGCGACCGTGATTGCAGGTGCTGCAGCTCCCTCTGACTTTGCGCACTCTAGTGGAACGGGGGCCCGGCGGCACCTTTTCGGCCGACCTGCGCACCGGCAGCCGGCCGAGCCGTCCGGCGACCGGCATGATGAGCCCATGCGACGCACGGCGATGGGCGACAGCGACCTCGAGGTCTCGGAGATCATCCTCGGCTGCATGAGCTACGGCGATCCTGGCCGCGGCACGCATCCGTGGTCGTTGACCGAGGACGACAGCCGTCCGTTCATCCGTCGGGCTCTCGAGGCCGGCATCACGACGTTCGACACCGCCAACATGTACTCCGACGGGTCGAGCGAGGAGATCCTGGGGCGAGCGCTGGCCGACCTCGCACGCCGCGAGGACGTCGAGATCGCGACGAAGGTGTACTTCCCGATGGGCGGCGATCCTGCCTCGGGCGGCCTGTCGGCGGCGGCGATCGCCCGGCAGATCGACGAGAGCCTGCGCCGCCTCGGCACCGACTACATCGACCTCTACCAGATCCACCGCTGGGATCCCGAGGTCCCGATCGAGGAGACGATGGAGGCGCTCGACCTCGTCGTGCGGTCGGGCAAGGCCCGCTTCATCGGGGCGTCGTCGATGTGGGCGTGGCAGCTGGCCCAGGCCCAGCACGCCGCCGACCTCAACGGCTGGACGCCCTTCGTGTCGATGCAGGACCAGTACAACCTCGTGCAGCGCGAGGACGAGCGGGAGATGCACCCGTTCTGCCTCGACGAGGGCATCGGCGTCATCCCGTGGAGCCCGCTCGCGCGGGGGCGGCTGACCCGCGAGTGGGACGACCTCAGCACGGAGCGCAGCGGGTCCGACCAGGTCACGCAGAGGTTCTACCGGCAGGCCGAGGAGTCCGACCGCGCCATCGCGGCGGCCGTCGGCTCGGTCGCCGCCGCACGCGGAGTCTCGCGGGCCCAGGTGGCCCTCGCCTGGGTGCGCCAGCAGGAGGTCGTCACCGCCCCGATCGTCGGCGCCACCAAGCCGCTGCACCTCGACGACGCGATCGCGTCGGTCGACCTCGTGCTCGACGCCGACGAGCTCGCGGCCCTCGAGTCCCCCTACGTGCCGAGGCTGCCCGAGTTCTGACCGGCGGTTCGGTGCCCCCTGCCAGAGTGGGCGTCATGCGCATCGACCTCACCGGCAGGACCGCCCTCGTGACCGGCTCGACCCAGGGCATCGGCCTGGCGATCGCCTCGACGCTCGCCGGAGCCGGCGCGCGGGTCGGGATCAACGGACGCGGTGCCGCCCGGGTCGACGCCGCGATCGACGAGATCCGTTCGGCGTGGCCGGACGCCGACCTCGTGGCGGTCGTGGCCGACGTGACGACCGAGGACGGCGCGGCGGCTGCCGCCGAGGCGCTGCCCGCGGTCGACGTGCTCGTCAACAACCTCGGCATCTTCGAGGCCAAGCCCGCCCTCGAGATCACCGACGACGACTGGCGCCGCTACTTCGACGTCAACGTGCTGAGCGCCGTCCGACTCATCCGCACCTACCTGCCCGGCATGACGGAGCGCGGGTGGGGACGCATCCAGAACATCGCGAGCGACTCGGCCATCGTCATCCCCCACGAGATGATCCACTACGGCACGTCCAAGACGGCGCTGCTCTCGGTGTCGCGAGGCTTCGCCAAGGAGGCGGCGGGCACCGGCGTCACGGTCAACTCCGTCATCGCGGGGCCCACGCACACCGGCGGCGTCGAGGACTTCGTGCGCTCGCTCGTCGGCGACGACCTGCCCTGGGACGAGGCGCAGCGCGAGTTCATGCGCACGCACCGCCCGCAGTCGCTGATCCAGCGGCTCATCGAGCCCGAGGAGATCGCCAACCTCGTGGCCTACCTCAGCTCGCCCCTGGCCTCGGCCACGACGGGGGCCGCGGTGCGGGTCGACGGCGGCTACGTCGACTCGATCGTGCCGTGACCGCGGGCCGCGACCCCTGGCGCGGCTAGCCCGATAGCCGGTACCGTCCGGGGATGGACGTGACCTACGCCACACTGCCCCTCGGCGGCCAGCCGCTGACCCTGCCGATGCGCACGCCCGGCGCCGGACGCCTGTGGGCCCGCCTCGCGCGCGACCGATCGCCCCTGGCCCAGCTGGTGCGCGCCGCCCGTCGCACGCCCGACAGCCCGGCCGCGACGGACGGCGCCCAGGTCGTCACGGCAGCCGAGCTGTACGCGCGGGTGCGGCTGCTGGCCGGCGTCCTGCACGCACGCGGCATCGGGCGTGGCAGCACCGTCGGGCTGCTGTGCAGCGATCACGCCGGCTTCGCCCAGGCGGCACTGGCCGTCCAGTGGGTGGACGCGCGCCTGGTGCTGGTCGACATCGACGCGACCCCCGACCGGCTCGGCGCCGTCGCGCGGCGCGAGGGGGTTCAGCTGCTCGTGCACGACGCCGCGCTGCGGCCGATCGTCGTCCGGTCGGGCCTGGCGGTGCCGACCCTGGTCAGCGACGGGCACGGCTCCGGGTCGGTGGCCGGCGCCTGCGACTTCGGTCATCCCGCGCCGCGGCGCCGCCGACGGCCCTAGCCGGTCAGGCCTAGTCGATCAGGCCCAGTCGAGCACGTGCAGCCGCTGGGTTCCCGGGACGCCCTTCAGCTCGGCCTCGCGCACCTCGACCACCGTCGCGACGTCGTCGTCCAGCGCGTCCATCACGGCATCGCTCACGAGCACCTCGCCCCCGTCGGCCTGCGCCGCGACGCGGGCGGCGAAGGCCACGTTGCGGCCGAACAGGTCGCCGTCACGGTGCACCGCCGAGCCCCGGTGGGCACCGATGCGCACCCGCACCCCGGCCAGCCTGCCGCGTCCGACCTTCGCCAGGGCGCGCTGGATGTCGCACGCGGCGGCGACGGCCTCGGACGCCTCGGCGAACGCCACCATGAAACCGTCGCCCTGGGTCTTGACGACCTGACCGCCGTGCCGCTCGATCGCCCGGGTGAGGATGCGGTCGTGCTTGGCGAGCAGCTGCACCCAGCCGCGGTCGCCCAGACGGTGGTTGAGCTCGGTCGAGCCCTCGATGTCGGAGAACATGACGGTCACGGTGCCGTCGCCGGCCGCCAGACGAGCGAGGTCGGGGCGCTCGACGTCGGCCCACAGCGCCAGGTCGTCGATCGAGCTGCGGATCACTCCCTTGACGCCGTGGTCGCGCATCTTGATCGCCGTGCCCACCACGCCCCGCACCGCCTCGGACGGCGTCGGCACGCTCAGGCGCGGACGCGACGACTCGTCCTCGAGCCAGCGGATGCGCCTGCGGGCACGACCCAGCATCGCCCGCAGCACGACCACGAGCACCGCGAGCGCGCCGCACAGCACGGCCAGCACGATCTCGAGGACGGACACAGCGCCACGCTAGCGCCTCGTCCGATCGTTCACCCGGTGTTGGCCTGTGGTTGCCTCGGCGTCCGTCCGGCCGGTCTAGAGTCGGTCACGAGTCGGAGGGCAACGCAGCCTCCGGTGCACGCAGAAGTCCCCGCCGTCACCACCCGGTCGGGGACTTCGGTGCGTTCGGGGGTCGCTCCAGACGGCCGGTGCCCGACGAGTGGTGCGAACCGAGCCGCGAGTGGTGCGCAGCGGACAGACACGCCGTCCCAGAACGTCCAGTGCGCACCACTCGCAAGACCGGGGACCGGGGACCGGGGACCCGGGGGCTCGGGGGCTACTCGGGGCCGGTGCTGTAGACGACGGGGTCGTCGTCGACCGGGGCGGCGGGCTCGTCCAGCGTGGACGCCGGCTTGGTGGGCTTGACCTTGGTGGCGGGGGTCTTCTTGTCGACGGCCTTCTTGGCGGCCGTCGCACCGCTGGCGGGCTTCTTGGCCGTCGCCTTCTTGGCAGGGCCCTGCCGTGCCGTGGCTCGCTTGGCGGTCGAGCGGGTGGCGGGGTTGGCCGTCGCCGGAGCAGGGTCGGCGATCGTCGTCGTGGCTCCGGGGGTGGGCGACGGCTCGGGGGCTGCGGGCTGCCGCACGGGCTCGGCGTCGACCGTCGGCCTGGGCGGCGTGATGTCGATGACGGTGGCGTCGGCCGACGCGTCAGGACGCTCTGAGGACGTGCGCGCCTCGGGGCCGTCCGCGCCCTCGCCACCGGGGAGAACCCGGTGCAGCACACCGGACGCCAGCCCGACGCCGGCGCGCAGGGCGCCGCCGGCCAGCTGCTGGGCGAGGGAGACGGGAATCTTGACGATGGTGGGGATCACAGGTGCTCCTGGGTCGTCGGTCGGGAGTGAGCTGTTGCCGTACCCACCCGCGTCGGGCCTAAGCCGGCGGTGCCGTGCCCGCCTCGGCCACCGCCTGCAGCGCGGCGCGGCAGGCGACGATCGCCGGTTGCTGCGCGGACGCCCGTCGCGCCGACGTGAAGATCGTCCGCCGCGGCGCACCCTCGAGGTCGATCAGCCGCACCGCCGGCTCGCGCCCCGTCCAGAGCAGGTCGGGCAGGAGGGCGACGGCGTTGCCCGACTCGACCAGGCGGATCTGGGCCTGCAGGTCGGCCGTCTCGTAGCGGACGTCGGGCTCGAAGCCCGCCACCCGGCACGCCTGCTCGGCGAAGTGTCGTGAAGCGACCCCGGGCGGCTCCATGACCCACGGCAGCTGCGAGGCCCCGGCCAGGTCGACGATCTCGGGCCCGGCGACCGAGACCGGCGGGACGGCCAGCCGGACGGCGTCCGTCGTGAGCGCGACACGGTCGAGCTCGTCGTGGCGAGGTGCCGCGTGCCCGGGGTACTGCTCGGCGACCACGAGGTCGAAGTCGCGCGCCCACGTCTCGTGCAGGGCCGACTCCGGCTCGCGCTGCGTCATCGTCACGCGCAGCCGAGGGTGGTCGAGGGCCAGCCGGGTGAGCGTCTGGGGCATCAGGGCCAGCGCCGCCGTCTGGAAGACCGCGATGCGCACCGTGCCGGTGGCCTCGTCGAGCGATGCCGCCAGGTCGGTCTCGGCCTGCTCGAGCCGCTGCAGCACCGCGCTCGTGTGCTCGACGAGGATCTGGGCCTGTGGCGTCAGCTGGACGCCGCGACCGGACTTGCGCAGCAGCTCGACGCCGACCTCGCGCTCGAGAAGGGTCAGCTGCTGCGAGATCGAGGACGGGCTCTGGTGCAGCGCAGCGGCCACCCCGGCCAAGGTGCCGCGGACCTCGACCTCGCGCAGCAGACGGAGCCGACGGACGTCGAGCATGTGCGGCCTTTCGGTCAGCAGATCTGATCATTATTCGTCGAAAAACATCGCTTTACCTTAACCGATCGGTTCCGCAGACTGGACGTCACCGAGGCCCCGACCCGCAAGGCAGGACATGACCCACACCGCTGGCACCACCCCGTCGCTCGAGTCCGTGCACGACCTGGCCGACGAGACCGTCGAGCTCGTCCGCCGGTGGCTCGCCGATGCCGCCCAGGTGCCCGCCGACTCCTCGGCCGCCCAGCTCGCGGGCCTGCTGAAGGATCCGCGCGGCCTGCCGTTCACGGTCGGCTTCATCGACGGCGTCATCCGGCCCGAGGACGACGCCGTGGCCGCCCGCAACTTCGCCGCCCTCGCCAAGGACGTCCCCGGCTTCCTGCCGTGGCACCTGCGCGCGGGCGTCCGGGTCGGCGCGGCGGTCGGCCGCGTCGCACCGGGCCTGGTCATCCCGATCGTCCGTCGCGCGCTGCGCTCGATGGTCGGCCACCTGATCGTCGACGCCCGCGACCGCCGGCTCGGTCGCGCGATCGACGCGATCCGCCGCCGCGGCGTGCGGCTCAACCTCAACCTCCTCGGCGAGGCCGTGCTCGGCGAGCACGAGGCGGCTCGACGGCTCGAGGGCACCCATCGGCTGCTGGCCCGTCCCGACGTCGACTACGTCTCGATCAAGGTGTCGTCGACCGTCGCGCCCCACTCGGTGTGGGCCTTCGACGAGGCCGTCGCGCACGTCGTCGACCGCCTGACCCCGCTGTTCGAGCGGGCCGCGTCGTACCCGACGCCCAAGTTCATCAACCTCGACATGGAGGAGTACCGCGACCTCGACCTCACGATCGCGGTGTTCACCACGATCCTCGACGAGCCGCACCTGCGAGGCCTCGGGGCCGGCATCGTGCTGCAGGCCTACCTCCCCGACGCGGTCGACGCGATGATGCGGCTGCAGACCTGGGCGGCCGAGCGCCGGGCGGCAGGCGGCGCCGGCATCAAGGTGCGCGTCGTCAAGGGCGCCAACCTGCCGATGGAGCGCGTCGAGGCGTCGCTGCACGACTGGCCGCTGGCGACCTGGGGCTCGAAGCAGGACTCCGACACCAACTACAAGCGCGTCATCGACTACGCGCTGACGCCCGAGCGCGTCCAGAACGTCCGCATCGGCGTCGCGGGGCACAACCTGTTCGACCTGGCCTTCGCCTGGCTGCTGGCCGGCCGCCGCGGGGTCCGCGACGGCATCGAGTTCGAGATGCTGCTGGGCATGGCCCAGGGTCAGGCCGAGGTCATCCGCCGCGACGTCGGCGGCCTGCTGCTCTACACGCCGGTCGTGCACCCCGGCGAGTTCGACGTCGCGATCGCCTACCTGATCCGCCGCCTCGAAGAGGGTGCCAGCCACGACAACTTCATGTCGGCGGTGTTCGACCTGCACGAGGACGCCACGCTGTTCGAGCGCGAGAAGGGACGCTTCCTGGCGTCGCTGGCGGCGCTCGACGACTCGGTGCCGCTCCCCCGACGCACGCAGGACCGCCTCGCGGCCCCCACCCCGCCGTCCGGCCCGGACTTCGAGAACGCTCCCGACACCGACTCGTCGCTGCCGGCCAACCGCCGCTGGGGACGGGCGATCATCTCGCGCATCGCCGACTCCACGCTCGGCGCCGGCCTGGTCGACGCGCACACGGTGACCACTGCGGACGCCCTCGACCGGGTCGTCGCGACCGCCACCTCGGCCGGCGCGGCCTGGGGGGCGCTCACCGGGGCGCAGCGAGCCGACGTGCTGGAGCGCGTCGCCCAGCGCCTCGAGGAGCGCCGCGCCGACCTGGCCGAGGTGATGGCCTCGGAGACCGGCAAGACGCTCGACCAGTCGGATCCCGAGATCTCCGAGGCGATCGACTTCGCCCGCTACTACGCCCACCTGGCGCGCGAGCTCGACGACGTCGACGGGGCTCGGTTCGTGCCGGCCCGCCTGACCGTCGTGACGCCGCCCTGGAACTTCCCGGTGGCGATCCCGACCGGCTCGACCCTGGCGGCGCTCGCCGCCGGCTCGGCCGTCGTCGTCAAGCCCGCGCCACAGGCAGCCCGCTGCGGCTCGGTGATGGTCGAGACGCTGTGGCAGGCCGGCGTGCCCCGCGACGTCCTGCACCTGGCGCACCTGAGCGAGGACGACCTCGGCACCCGGCTGGTCTCCGACCCGCGGGTCGACCGGGTCGTGCTCACCGGCGCCTACGAGACCGCCGCGCTGTTCCGGTCGTTCCGTCCCGACCTGCCGCTGCTGGCCGAGACGAGCGGCAAGAACGCCATCGTCGTGACCCCGAGCGCCGACCTCGACCTCGCCGCGAAGGACGTCGCCCACTCCGCGTTCGGCCATGCCGGGCAGAAGTGCTCGGCCGCCTCGCTCGTGATCCTGGTGGGCAGCGTCGCGACGTCGCAGCGCTTCCGCAACCAGCTCGTCGACGCCGTCACCTCGATGCGGGTCGGCCTGCCGTCCGACCCGACCACCCAGGTCGGTCCGCTGGTCGAGCCGGCCCGCGGAAAGCTGCTCGAGGCTCTGACGACCCTGGCGCCGGGCGAGAGCTGGCTCGTCGAGCCGCGCCGCCTCGACGACGACGGACGTCTGTGGTCGCCCGGCATCCGCGAGGGCGTCCGGCGCGGGGCCACCGCGCACCTGACCGAATTCTTCGGGCCGGTGCTGGCGATCATGACGGCCGCGTCGCTCGACGAGGCGATCGCGATCCAGAACGACGTCGACTACGGGCTCACGGCGGGCCTGCACTCGCTCGACCCCGGCGAGGTGGGCGCCTGGCTCGGGCAGGTCGAGGCGGGCAACCTCTACGTGAACCGCGGCATCACGGGGGCCGTCGTGCGGCGTCAGCCCTTCGGCGGGTGGAAGAAGTCGGCGGTCGGCGCAGGCTACAAGGCCGGTGGTCCGAACTACCTGGTCGGCCTCGGCTCGTGGACGTCAGCCCCGGCGACCCAGGCATCGACGGCGCTGGCCCCGCAGGCCGAGAAGCTGCTCGCCGCCTCGCGCGATCTGCGGTCCGCCGCCGACGGGCTCGACCTGGAGCGCGCCCTCACCAGCGACGCCGTGGCGTGGCGCGACCTCTTCGGCACCGCCGCCGACGTGTCGGGCCTGGCCGCCGAGCGCAACGTGCTGCGCTACCTGCCGGCGTGCGTGCACGTCCGTCTCGCCGAGGGCGCACCGGTCGTCGCCCTGCTGCGCGTGCTGGGCGCGTCATCGCTGACGGGCGCGACCGTGACGGTCTCGAGCGCGGTCGAGGTGCCGGCGACCGTCCGGTCGTGGCTCGACGACGTCCGCATGCCGCTGACGGTCGAGGACGACGCGGCCTGGCTCGCCGGGTTGTCGTCGGCGTCCCACGACCGGGTCCGCCTGATCGGCGCACCGGCCTCCGTGGTCGCGGGCGCCACCGGCGGACGTCCTGACCTCGCGGTCCACGACCACGAGGTCACCGAGGCCGGACGCATCGAGCTGCTGCCGTTCCTGAAGGAGCAGGCCGTCAGCATCACCGCGCACCGCTTCGGCACGCCCGACCACCTCACCGACGAGCTGATCTGACGGCCGTCAGGTCGTCCAGGTCACCACTCCACCGCGGGACGGTCGTGGAGGGCGACTCGGCGACAGTCGTCGCACACCTCCAGCGCGCGCTCGTGGCGGACGTCGAGGTCGAAGAAGATCGGCCACGTGAAGCAGGCGACCCCGCAGGCCGTCCGGGCCGAGCCCAGGCGGCGCGCGTGGACCGTGCCCCACGGCACGAGGGAACCGGCGCGCGGATGGCCGTCGCCGGCGCGCACCTTCTGCGAGGCGGTGGCGAACCACGACGACGTCGCGCGTGACGGAGTGGAACGGGTGGATGATGTCATCTGCTCAGATCCTGAAGGTGTGCTCGACCTTGTACACGTCGACGATGCGGTTGAGGAGCTTGCCGATGCGCTCGAGGTCGTCGTGGTGGGGCAACGAGACCACTATCGTCATGCGCAGCACCTCGCCGTCGACGTCCTCGAGCCCTCTGACCGAGTGGTGGTCGAAGCCGCTGAAGTCGACGATGAACCGCTCGACCGCGAAGCGACGGAGGGTGAGCCCTTGGAGCACCCGGCTGCTGACGGCGGCGTCCCCGCGGGCATACACCGTCAGGACGACGAGACCCGAGACCTTCTCGTCGCGCAGGACGAGTCCGTACCGCGACGTCATGACAGCACGAAGGCCTCGCTGGGGTCCTCCAGCAGTCGGCCCAGCGTCGCCAGCACGTTCGAGCCCAGCTCGCCGTCGACCAGCCGGTGGTCGAACGAGAGCGCCAGCTGCGTGACCTTGCGGACCTGCAGCTCACCGTCGACGACCCACGGGGTGTCGCGGACGGTTCCGAAGGCGAGGATGGCCGCCTCGCCGGGGTTGAGGATCGGCGTGCCCGCGTCGACGCCCAGGGCGCCGATGTTGGTGATCGTGATCGTGCCGCGCGACATCTCCTCCGGCGACGTCTTGCCGGCACGGGCCGTAGCCACGAGCTCGGCGATGGCGTCGGCCAGGCCCCGCAGGTCGACGGCGTCGGCGTCCTTGACGTTCGGGACGATGAGGCCGCGCGGAGTCGCCGCCGCCAGCCCGAGATTGACGTAGTGCGGCTGCACGATCTCCTGGGCGGCCTCGTCCCAGCGAGCGTTGATGCCAGGGTGACGACGGATGGTCATGAGCAGGGCACGGGCCACGAGCACCAGCGGCGTGAGGCGCACGCCCGACCATGCGCGGTCCGCCTTGAGCCTGGCGAGCAGGTCCATCGTGCGCGTCACGTCCACCGTGAGGAAGAGGGTCACGTGGGGCGCCGTGAACGCCGACCGGGTCATGGCGGCCGCGGTGGCCTTGCGCACCCCCTTGATGGGCGTCCGCGTCTCGCGGTCTCCGGACGTCACGCTCGCCGCCGGCACCGCCTGGGGAGCCGACGTGGCCGCAGCCGCTGCCTCGACGTCGCGACGCGAGATGACGTCGCCGTCCGACGCGACGACCGACGCCAGGTCGACGCCGAGCTGCTTGGCCAGCAGCCGGACGGGCGGCTTGGCACGGGTCGCACCACGGCTCTCGCCCACCTCCGCCGTGGCAGGGGTGACAGGGATCGGCACGTCGGCCTGCGGCCGTCGGATCAGTCGGCGGGTGCGGGGGACGGCCGTCGTCGGTCCCGGTCCGACGAGCACCAGGGGCTTGTCCTCCGGCGCGTCCTCCGGCTGCGACTCGTCGTGGGGCTCGGCCTGCGGCTCGGCCCGGGGAGCGACCTCGACGTCGCCGGGCGCAGCCGACGAGGCGCTGCCGTCGTCGATCGAGATGATGACGGTGCCGACCGCGACGGTCTCGCCGGGCTGCACGTGCAGCAGCGAGACGGTGCCGGCCACCGGGCACGGGAGCTCGACGACGGACTTGGCCGTCTCGATCTCCAGGATCGTCTGGTTCACCGTGACCGCATCGCCCGGGGAGACCTGCCAGTCGAGGATCTCGGCCTCGGTGAGGCCTTCCCCGACGTCGGGGAGCTTGAACTCGAACATGCGCGGATCTCCTAGAAGCTCAGGCTGGCGTCGACGGCCTCGAGGACCCGGTCGACGTCGGGGAGGAAGTCGTCCTCCATGTGGGCGGGCGGGTACGGCAGGTTGTACGCGCCGACGCGCAGCACGGGGGCCTCGAGGTCGTAGAAGCACTCCTCGGTGATGGTCGCGGCGATCTCGGCGCCGATCCCCAGGAACGTCGACGCCTCGTGGACGACCACGACGCGGTGGGACGCCGCGGCGACCTTGCGCAGGGTCGGGACGTCGAGCGGCGAGATGGTGCGCAGGTCGACCACCCCGACCGAGAAGCCGTCCTCGCGCGCCGCGTCGGCGGCGGCCAGGGCCGTCGCCACGGTGGGACCGTGCGCGACGAGCGTGCAGTCCGTCCCCTCGCGCAGCACGGCGGCCTCGTGCAGCGAGCGGCTCGGCTCGTCGAGCACCTCGCCCTTGTCCCAGTAGCGCCGCTTGGGCTCGTAGAAGATGACGGGGTCGTCGGACGCGATCGCCTGCTGGATCATGTGGAACGCGTCGTCGGGGTTCGAGCACGACACGACCCGCAGACCGGCCGTGTGGGCGAAGTAGGCCTCGTTCGACTCCGAGTGGTGCTCGACGGCGCCGATGCCACCGCCGACGGGGATGCGGATGACGATCGGCAGCGACAGGCGCCCCTGCGACCGCGCGCGCATCTTGGCGAGCTGGCTGACGATCTGGTCGAAGGCCGGGTACACGAAGCCGTCGAACTGGATCTCGCAGACGGGGCGGTACCCGCGCAGGGCCAGCCCGATCGCGGTGCCGACGATGCCCGACTCGGCCAGCGGGGTGTCGACGACGCGGTCGGTGCCGAACTCGGCCGCCAGCCCGTCGGTCACGCGGAACACGCCGCCCAGCGCGGCGATGTCCTCGCCCATGACGAGCACCTTCTCGTCGCGCGCCATCGCTGCGCGCAGCCCCGCGTTGATCGCCGCACCGAGGGCGTACCGGGTGCCCATCAGGCCACCGTCCGGTCACGGCGCGCGACGTGCTGAGCCCGCTCGGACTCCATGACGGGGTGCGGCTCGGCGTACGTGTGGTCGAAGACGACGGCGAGGTCGTCGCCGTGCAGCGTCTTGCACTGCTCGCGCACCTCGGCGGCGAACGCCTCCTCGCGCGCCTGCAGCTCGTCGAAGTAGGTGTCGTCGACACCCGAGCTGCGCAGGAGCCGCTCGAGGCGGACGATGGGGTCCTTCGCCTGCCACCCGGCCAGCTCGTCGTCGGTGCGATAGCGCTTCGGGTCGTCCGAGCTCGAGTGGCCCGCGAGCCGATACGTCTGGGCCTCGATCAGCGCTGGCCCCTCGCCCGCGCGCACCCGGGCCACCGCGTGCTGCGTGACCGCGTGCACGGCGAGGACGTCGTTGCCGTCGACGTGGTAGCCGGCCAGCCCGAAGCCGGCGGCCCGCACGTGCAGCGGTGTCCGCATCTGCGTGGCCGTGGGGGTCGAGATTGCCCACTGGTTGTTCTGGCAGAAGAACACGACGGGCAGGCCGCCGGCCGCCGCCCAGTTGAAGGCCTCGTTCACGTCGCCCTGGCTGGCCGCGCCGTCTCCGAAGTAGGTCATGACGACCTCGTCGGAGCGATCGAGCCGCACGCCCGTGGCGTAGCCCGTCGCGTGCAGGGTCTGGGTGCCGAGCACCAGCGAGTTGATGTGGACGTTCGACTCGGCCGGATCCCAGCCCGAGTGGGCGACGCCCCGCCACTGCCGCATGATGTCGGCCGGTGAGATGCCGCGGCACAGCGCGACGGCGTGCTCGCGATAGCTCGGGAACACGCGGTCGGAGAGCTGCAGCGCACGCACCGAGCCGACCTGCGCGGCCTCCTGCCCCCACGCCATGAGCCACAGGTGCAGCTCGCCCTGGCGCTGGAGCGCGAGCCCCTCCTGGTCGAGCCGGCGGGCCAGCACCATGTCGGCGTGCAGGTCCTTGGCCAGGTCGAGGTCGACGCCCACCTCGCGGCCGGCCGCGGTGAGGTCGCCGTGCTCGTCGACGAGCTGGAACGGGGGCGTCGAGGTCGGGTCCGTCTGCTGGGCGGCGAGGAGCGTGGCGAGGGGCGAGATGGTGGTCACGGACGAGGTCCCTTCGGACGTGCCGGGCATCGGATCGGCGGCGAGCATGGTCGGGTGCACGGCCATCTCAGGCCGTCCGTCCCGCCGCGAGACGGCGGTCGACGACGCCGCGAGCGGCCTCCGACGTCGTGACGTCCTGGTCGAGCGCCGCGCGGATGACCTCGCCGACCGTGTGCTCGATGCGCCTCACCTGGGCCAGGACGTCCTCCCGGCGCTCGTTCGTGAGCTCGCCGCCGACCTGGATGAGACCGCCGGCGTTGGCCATGTAGTCCGGGACCCACAGGATCGACCTCTCCTTGAGCTGCCGTGCGACGCTCGCCTCGGCGAGCTGGTTGTTCGCCGCACCGCAGACGACGGTCGCGGCGAGTTGGTCGACCGTGGTGGCCGACAGGCTCGCGCCCAGCGCGCACGGTGCGTAGACGTCGAGCCTCTCCGCCAGCACCGACTCCGCCCGCTGCACCTTCGACGCCGACTCGCGCAGGTCGTCGAGGGCGGACGGGCGGGGGTCGGAGACGACGACCCGCGCGCCGACCGCGAGCAGCAGCGTCACGAGGTGGCGCCCCACCTTGCCGACGCCCTCCACGCCGACGACCTTGTCGGCAAGACCGTTGCCGCCCCAGGACACCGCGGCAGCGGCCTGCATCGCCGAGAAGACGCCGAGGGCCGTCGCGTAGCCGCTGTCACCCGAGCCGCCGGCCGTCGTGGTCCGTCCCACGACGTGGCTGCTGGTCCGCCCGATGACGTCGAGATCCGCCGACGTCGTCCCCACGTCGGCAGCCGTGTAGTACCGGCCGCCCAGCGACTCGACGAACCGGCCGTACGCCTCGAGCAGGGCCTCGGTCCTGACGGTGGCCGGGTCGCCGATGATGACGGCCTTCGCGCCACCGAGAGGCATGCCTGCCGCAGCCGCCTTGTACGTCATCCCCTCCGACAGGCGCAGCGCGTCGGTCAGCGCCAGCGACTCGTGCGCGTACGGGTAGAAGCGCGTGCCGCCGAGCCCCGGGCCGAGGGTCGTGTCGTGGATCGCGATGATCGCCCGCAGACCTGTCGGCTCGTCCCGGCAGAAGACGATCTGCTCGTGGCCGGCGTCGCGCAGCTCATCGGCGCGCTCGAAGACGGCGAGGGGGTCGGAGGGGTGGTCGAGAGTGCTCGTGCTCATGGCGACGCATCTTTCGTCGAGTAGCCGTCCGCGCTCGTGGCACGTCAGGTCACGGATGAGTGTCCTGTGGGTCACACTGGACAATTCGTTGCTCAATAGTGGAAAGTCTGAGACGCAGCGTCAACAGTTCGCGTCACAACTAAGCAAGACGCCAACCACGTGAGCACTTTCTCTCCAGGAGGTTGTCAGGATGTCAACGATCGACCGCCTCGACGCCGAGATCATCCGCCTGCTCACGGCCGATGCCCGGGCCGGTGTCGCCGAGATGGCCGAGACGCTCAGCGTCAGCCGCAACACGGTGCAGCTGCGCATGACCAGGCTGTTCGACACCGGCGTGCTCAGCTTTCGACCGATCATCGACTTCGCGGCGGTGGGGCTGCCGCTGCAGGCTCTCGTCAGCGTCGAGCTCGACCAGCGCCTGCTCGACAGCATCATCCGGCGTCTGGCCGACCTTCCCGAGGTCGTCGAGGTGCGCATCCAGGCCGGTCGAGAGGACATCCTGGTCCCGGTGGCGATCGCCTCGCTAGCGGCTCTCCAGGAGCTCACGGCCTCGATCGTGGCCATCGAGGGCGTGCGCAAGACGACGTCGACCTTCCACGTCTCGACCCCTGTGCCGTTCCGGGTGCAGCCCCTCCTGCAGAAGCTCACCGAGGATGCGGGGTGGGGTCGCTCCACCCCGGCCGTCCTCGACTGAGGACGGCCGGTCGAGGCCCGCACGCGGCGCGTCGCCTGTCGTGGTCCGCTCGGCGTTTGCGCGACACGGGACCATTCCGCCGACCCCTCGCCGCGACCGACCATGATCGGATGAATCTCAGTGCGGACGCCATCGTCGTCGGGGCCGGTGTCATCGGCTCCTCGACCGCCCTCGAGCTCGCGCGCGCAGGCCTGCGGGTCGTCGTCGTCGACCGGCTCCACGGTCCCGGGCAGGGCTCGACGAGCGCCTCGAGCGCCGTGGTCCGGTTCAACTACTCGATCTTCCCCAGCGTCGCGGCGGCCTGGGAGTCCAAGCACTGCTGGGAGGACTGGGCCGGCCACCTCGGCATGGTCGACCCAGCGGGGATGGCCGGCTTCCGGCGCACCGGGATGGTCTTCCTCGACGTCGACCTGGCGCCCACCGAGAAGGTCGTGCCCCTGTTCGACCGGGCCGGCGTGCCCTACGAGCGGTGGGACGCGGCGACCCTCGCTGCCCGCGTGCCCGGCCTCGACCCGGGTCGCTTCTGGCCTCCCAAGCAGCTCGACGACGACGCCTTCTGGGCCGATCCGGCCGGCTCTCTCGGCGCCCTGTGGACGCCCGACGGCGGCTACGTCGACGACCCGATGCTGGCGGCCGCGAACCTGGCCGCCGCGGCGCGCGAGGCCGGGGCCCAGTTCCTGTTCCGCACCGAGGTGACGGCGGTGCGGCAGACGGGCGACCGCGTCACGGGCATCGACCTGGCGGACGGGGGCCGCGTGGACGCCCCGGTCGTCGTCAACGTCGCCGGCCCCTGGTCGCCGGCGTTCAACCAGATGGCCGGCGTGGGCGACGACTTCACGATCACGACCCGGCCCATGCGTCAGGAGGTGCACCACGTGACGGCGCCTCCCGGTTTCAACGACGGCGACCGCATCGGCCCGGTCGTGGCCGACCTCGACCTCGGCACCTACGTGCGCGGCGCACCCGGCGACGGCTTCTACGTCGGCGGCACCGAGCCCGAGTGCGATCCGCTCCCCTGGATCGACGACCCGGACGGCGCCAACCTCGACCCCACGCGCGCCGCGTTCGAGGCGCAGGTCACCCGTGCCGCGCGGCGGTTCGGCGAGCTGGGGGTGCCGTCCAAGGTGCGGGGCATCGCCGGCGTCTACGACGTGTCGTCCGACTGGACGCCGATCTACGACCGCACCTCGCTCGACGGCTTCTACGTCGCGATCGGCACGAGCGGCAACCAGTTCAAGAACGCCCCGGTCGCCGGCCAGTTCATGCGCGACATCGTGCTGGCGGTCGAGAGCGGGCACGACCACGACAGCGATCCCGTCCAGTATCGCGGCGAGCGCACCGGGCTCACGGTCGACCTCGGCGCGTACTCCCGCCGGCGCCCGGTCAACGCCGAGTCCAGCGGGACGGTCATGGGCTGACCCCTCCCGCCCCAGGCGGTGCCTACGCCACCGAAAGACCGAAGCGGTGGGTCCACCACCGTATGAGCCGCTTTTCCGGCCCATACGGGGGTGGTCCCCCCGGGCATTGCCGGGCCGGGGCGCACGCACCCCCCGTCGGGGGGGGGACCCCCCCTTTTTTTTCGCTTCTCCCGCCCCTTCGGGGGGTGCCCCCACCGCTCTTGCCCGGACGGTGGCACACGCACCGCCCGGGCGAGGGCGTCAGTCCGCGGCGATAACCTTGCCGGGGTTGAGGATGCCGTGCGGGTCGAGCGCGGCCTTCACTGCGCGGTGCATGTCCATCACCGCCGGCGGCAGCTCGGCGGCCAGGCCGTCCATCTTGAGCAGGCCGACGCCGTGCTCGCCCGTCACCGTGCCGCCCAGGGCCAGCGCTGCCGCGATGATCTCCTCGAAGGCCCGCTGGGCACGCGCCCTGGCCTCGTCGTCGCCCCGCGGCGTGACGAGCAGGGGGTGCAGGTTGCCGTCGCCTGCGTGGGCGATGTTGGCGATCAGGGTGTCGTGCTTCGCGCCGATCGCCTCGATGCGGGCCAGCATCTCCGGCACCGCGGCCTTGGGCACGCAGACGTCCTCGGTGAGCACGGGGCCCAGCCGCTCGAGGGCCGGATAGGCCAGGCGGCGGGCGTCGAACAGGGCGTCCGCCTCGGCCTGGTCGGTCGACCGAGCCGCCCAGGTGGCGCCGGCCTGCTCGAAGCACGCGCGGATGGCCTCGGCCTCCTCGTCGCCTGCCACGCCGGGGACGTCGCACCGCGCCAGCAGGACGACGTCGGCCTCGACCGCCAGGCCCATCTTCTTCCACGCATCGACCGCCTCGAGGCAGTGCCGGTCGATGAGCTCGAGCGCGGACGGGACGAGGCCGGCCGCACCCACGGCCGCGACGGCACGCCCGGCGTCGACGATGGACGAGAAGTAGCCGGCGACGGTGCGCTCCGGCGGACGCTGCGGGCGCAGCTTGAGCGTGACCTCGGTGATGACGCCGAGCGTGCCCTCCGAGCCGACCATCAGTCGGGCGAGGTCGTAGCCCGCGACGCCCTTGGCCGTCCGCCGCCCGAGCCGGACCAGCTCGCCGGTGCCGGTGACGACCTGCATCCCGAGCACGTAGTCGGCCGTGACGCCGTACTTCACGCAGCAGAGACCACCCGCATTGGTCGCGACGTTGCCGCCGATCGTCGACCACGGGGCCGAGGCGGGGTCAGGTGGGTACCAGAGGCCGTGCTCGGCGACCGCGGCACGCAGGTGGTCGTTGACGACACCCGGCTGCACCACGGCCAGCCGCTCGACGGCGTCGATCTCGCTGATCGTCGTCATGGCCTCGGTCGACAGCACGACGCAACCGTCGACCGCGTTGGCGCCACCCGACAGCCCCGTGCCGGCACCGCGGGGCACCACGGGCACGTCGAACTCGATGCACGCGCGCACGACCTCCTGCACCTCCTCGGCGGTACGCGGCCGGACGAGGACCAGGGGCGCCCCGTGGGGCGCCCACTCGGCCTCGTCGTGCGAGTAGCTCGCCGTCACTCCGGGGTCGAGCTGGAGACGGTCGGCCGGGATCCGCTCCCGCAGGCGGTCGAGCAGCGTCATGCAGCAGTCGTCCAGCACGTGCGCATGAAGCTGAGGAAGGACGGCTGCAGACCCGTGAGGTGGGTCTCGCCCAGCACCTGCGTCGTCAGCGTCAGCCCCGAGTCGCCGGAGCGCACGGCCTCGACGAAGTCGGCGAACCCACGTCCGAGCTGGCGGTAGATGGGCATGTCGCCGGTCATCTCCGGACCGTTGATCGTGAGGTGGAGACGCTTGCCGCTGAGGTCGAGAGGCTGCTCGAGCAGCGTGAGCGCCTGGCTCTCGGTCGACGCGATGCCGGGGCTGCCCGCGCCGTAGGCGGCGAACAGGAAGCACCCCGTCAGCAGGGCGTACAGGGTGAACAGGCCGCCGTAGGAGTACCCGAACAGGCCGTGGCCCTCGTGGGCGACGCGGAACCGGCGGGCGATCTCGGGGTGGAGCTCGTCGGTGATGAACGACAAGAACGCGTCGGCCCGCGTGCCCGAGAGCTCCGCGAGATAGGCATCGGCCGCCTCGCGGGTCATCAGCTGGTTCTCCACAGCCGCCTCCAGCGACCCGCGCATCGCCGGCGGGACGGGCTCGCCCGGCGGCACGAGGTCACGGTTGCGCACGCGACCCCAGTCGTCGGCGTCAGCGCCCGCGTAGCCGATCGTCACCTGCAGGTAGGGATCGATGCGGAGCAGCAGATCGCTCTGCATGACGGCCAGTGGCGCCGTCTGCCCCACGCTCAAGTTGCCGTCGGTCACGTACAGGACGGGATAGGCCACGTCCGCGTCCTGCTCGTAGGTCGGGGACTTCGTCACCCAGACCGCGAACCGAGCGCCCACCGCCGTCGAGTCCATCTCGAAGTACTCGGTCGCGCCGAACACCTGGGTGGGGGTCATGGCGGAGACGGCTCCGTCCTCCTGCTGATCGGCGCGGTCGACTGTGTCGGTCATACATTGCTCCTTGGGTCGTTGCTGGCACGGACAGCCGGCTGGTTCAGCCCAGCCGGTTCTTGACGAGGTCGCCGCCGCGCATGATGAGGTCCAGGTGCTGGCCCTCGGCCGCGAGCAGACCGACGTCCTTCAACGGGTCGCCGTCGACGACGATCAGGTCGGCAAGGGCATCGGGCTGCACGCAGCCCAGGCTGCCCTCCTGCATGAGGATCTCCGCGCCGACCGAGGTCGCCTGGCGCAACAGCTCGAGCGGCGAGAAGACCTCGCGACGCAGCGTGAACTCCCGGGTCTGCTGCGGGTAGAAGCCCGCCAGCAGGTCGGTGCCGAAGCCCAGCTTGACGCCGGCGCTGCGCATCACGTCGAGCCCGGCCATCGAGTCGTCGTAGACCGCACGCAGCTTGTCCATGCGGTCGCCGGGCAGGCCCATCTCGAGCCCCTGCTCGACGAGCGAGTAGAGGCAGACCATGGTGGGCACGACGTAGGCTCCGCGCTCGGCGACGAAGGCGGCCGTCTCGGCGTCGATCTGCGCGGCGTGCTCGATGCAGCGCACCCCGAACTCGACCGACCGACGGGTCGACTCGCTCGTCAGGCAGTGGGCCGACACGTAGGTGCGGCGCTCGACGCACTCCTGGACGATCGCGCGGATCTCGTCCTCGCGGAACTGGTTCATCCAGATCGGGTCGCTCGGCGACATCACGCCGCCCGAGGCCACGATCTTGATGCAGTGGGCTCCGCGGCGCAGCTCCTCGCGCGCGGCCTTGATGCACTCGTCGACGCCGTCGGCGATCACGCCGGCCCAGTTCATGGCGTCGCACGAGCAGTACCCGTGCGTGTGGTGCTTCTCGTTGGGGGTGCGGTAGTCGACGTGACCACCGGTCATCGACAGGATCTTGCCGGCGTAGAAGAAGCGAGGCGCACGGACGAGTCCGTCCGCGATGGCGGCCGCGAGAGGGTAGTCACCGCCGCCGATGTCGCGCACCGTGGTGAATCCGCTGTCGAGCGCGTGGCCGAGCTTCTTGATCGCGTAGGCCGTGCGGTAGGGCGCGTCGCGGTCGTTGAGCACGCGAGGGTCGAGGTCGGAGAAGTACGAGTGGACGTGCATGTCGATCAGGCCGGGCATCAGGGTCTTGCCGGCGACGTCGATCCGCCGGACGTCGTCCGCCCGGATGGGACGGTCGGAGACCTCGCGGATCGTCCCGCCCTCGACGAGCACCGACATGCCGTCGGGGCACTCCTCGGACACGCCGTCGAACACTCGGGCGTTCTCCAGAATGATCTGCGTCATCGTTGCCACTCTCTCTCGCCCCGGATCGATGCCAGGTGGGATCCTTCCGCTACGCCCGGGGGCACGTCCACTTCCTCGACACTCACAACTCTCCCCTCGCTGCGCCACGGCGGCGGTGGCCGGCCTGATCGAACCAGCATCGCCTGACGCGACCGCGCGACGGAGTAGCCACGTGTCGCGACTTCCCGCGCGGATGATCGACTGCTGTCATCCTCGCCGATCGCCGGACCTGATCACGCCGGTCCCGGGATCGAGGCGAGCAGCTCGCGTGTGTACGCCGAGGCGGGGTTCGCGAAGACGTCGGCCGTCGGTCCCTGCTCGACGATGCGGCCCCCGGCCATCACCGCGACGTGGGTCGCCACGTACCGCACCACCGCGAGGTTGTGGGAGATGAACAGCACCGTCAGGCCGGTCTCGCGCTGCATCTCCCTGACGAGGTTCAAGATGGCGCCCTGGACGGACACGTCGAGGGCCGAGGTGATCTCGTCGGCGAGGACCACCGAAGGTCGTCCGGCCAGGGCTCGCGCGATGGCGACCCGCTGCCGCTGCCCTCCCGAGAGCCGGCTCGGGGCGTCCGCCGCCCGATCGGGGTCCAGGTGGACGAGCTGGACCAGGCGGGCGATCTCGGCCGCCCGCGGCCCACGCCCAAGCCGGTCGGGCAGGGCCTCGGCGATGCTCCGGCCGATGCTCATCCGCGGGTCGAGCGACGAGAACGGGTCCTGGAAGACCATCTGGATCGGCCGGCGGCGCCCTCGGTGCCTCACGGGCTGGCCGTCGAGCAGGATGCGCCCACCGTCCAGTGGCGCGAGCCCGACCGCGGCCCGCGCGAGGGTCGACTTCCCCGATCCCGACTCGCCCACGAGCCCCATGATCTGGCCCTCCGGCACGGTCAGGCTGACACGGTCCAGGACGGTGTGGTGCCCGTACCGGACCGTGACGTCCTCGAAGTCCAACCGGCTCATCGGGCCTCCTCCTCGATGCGGACGTCGAGGGCGACGTCGGCGTGCCAGCACGCCACGCTGCCGATCGCGTCGGCCACCAGCACGGGGTCGTCCTGCCGACAGCGCTCGGTCGCCAGGGGGCAGCGGGCGGCGTACGCGCAGCCGTCCGGGACGTTCCGGGGGTCGACGGGCTGGCCCGGGATGGTCGTCAGGGGGGCGTCGAGATCGGTCGCCATGTCGGGGACCGCACCGATGAGCGCACGGGTGTAGGGGTGTCGCGCCTTCGTGCGCAGGTCGGCGGACGGGAGGTCCTCCACGATCCGGCCGGCGTACATGACGAGCACGCGGTCGCAGACGCTCGACACGACCGAGACGTCGTGGCTGATCAGCAGGATCGCCGTGCCGTGGTCGCGGCGGGTCTCCTGCAGCAGGTCGAGCACCTGGCGCTGCACGGTCATGTCGAGAGCGGTGGTGGGCTCGTCGGCGACGATCAGTCGGGGCGTGCCCATGAGCCCCATCGCGATCATGGTGCGCTGGCGCATGCCGCCCGAGAACTCGTGCGGGTGCTGACGCGCGCGGCGCTCGGGATCTGCCAGGTGGACGGCTCGGAGGCGGTCGACCGCCCGGTCCGACGCCTCCTGCCGGGTCAGGCCCTGGTGACGGCGTGCCGCCTCGACGAGCTGGCTCCCGATGCGCATGACGGGGTTGAGCGAGCTCATGGGGTCCTGGAACACCACGGCGAGGGACGTGCCCAGCAGCGCGTCGTGGTCGGAGCGGGCGCCGGCCTGCAGGTCGGTCTCGCAGAACGTGAGCCGCTCGGCCGTGACCCGTCCGGGCTCCTCGAGCAGCTGCGCGACGGCGAGCGCCGTCATCGACTTGCCCGAACCGGACTCGCCGACGACCCCGACGGCCTCGCCGGTCCGCAGGGTGAGCGAGACGCCGCGCACCGGTGAGATCGGGCCCTCCGGCCCCGGGAAGGAGACGTGCAGGTCGCGGACGTCGAGCACGTCGGCGACGCGGGCGTGCTCCTCGTCACCGCTCCCGCTCGGTCGGACGGTGACCGGCGCCGCGGGCGACGTCCACCTGCTCCTGCTCCGCGACTTCGCCCCGAAGGTGCCGGCGGCCGCCTCGCCCGTCAGGTTGAACGCGAGCCCCGTGACCACGAAGGCGATCCCGGGAAGCAACGCGGCGAGCGGATTGGTGTAGATGCTGCCGAGCCCGTCCTGCATCAGACGTCCCCAGTCGTACTGCGGCGGCTGCACGCCGATGCCGAGGAACGACAGCCCGCCGAAGGCCAGCAGCACGCTGCTCGCGGTGACGGTGGCGTTGACCACGAGGGGCTCGGCGACGTTGGGCAGCACGTGGCGCACGATGACGCGCACCGGGTTGACGCCGGAGATGCGCGCCGCCGCTACGTAGTCCCGCTCGGCGATGCCCGCGCCCAGGGTGTGCACGAGCCGCGCGAAGGGGGACGCGATCGCGACGCCGATGGCAAGGACGGCGCTGGACGTGCTGACGCCGAGGATGACGGCCAGGAACAGCACCATCAGCAGGCTCGGGAAGCCGAGCAGCACGTTGAGGAACGCCACCATGATCCGGCCCAGGCGCCGCGGGAGGAGGAGCGGAGCCAGGCCCAGCAGCAGGCCGAGGCCGACGCCGAGCGCGGTGGCCAGCAACGTCAGGACGATCGAGAGACGGGTCGCGACGAGGGTCCGGAAGAAGATGTCGCGACCGAGGTCGTCGGTGCCCGCCCAGTGCTGCGACGACGGCCCCGAGAGGATGTCGCCCGTGTCGGTCGCCGTCGCGCGGTCACCCCAGAGCAGTGGCGCGAGGACGGCGAGCAGCAGCAGGATCGTCAGCAAGGCGATGCCGACGATCCCGACGGGGGTGCGCAGCACCTGGGGCCAGTGGCGACGCATCACGAGTCTCCGATCGTCGAGCGTGGGTCGAGGGCGGCCACAGCCACGTCGACGAGGGTGTTGGCCAGGAGCGCGATCGCGCCGTAGACGAGGACGGAGCCCTGCACCAGCGGGTAGTCCCGGCTCCGGATCGAGGAGACGATGGTGCTGCCCAGGCCCGGCCAGGCGAAGACGTTCTCGACCAGCACCGTGCCGGCGACCATGGCCGCGAACATGATGCCGCTCAGCGTGAGGGTCGCGGTCACGGCGTTGGGCAGCGCGTGGCGCAGGTTGATGCGCAGCGAGCTGAGCCGCTTGGACCGGGCGGTACGGACGTAGTCGGCGTCCAGCACGGCCAGCATCTCCACGCGGACGATGCGTGACATCACGGCGGCCGGACCGATGGACAGCGCCAGCACCGGCAGCACGAAGGACCCGATGCCGTCCCTGCCGGCGGCCGGGAGGATGCCCAGGTTGACCGCGACCACCGCGACCAGCGCGACGGAGACGACGAACTCCGGGATCGAGCTGAGCACGATGCTGGTGCCCACGAAGCTGAGCTCCGCGCGGCGCCGACGCCCCCGCCGCGTGGCGACGGCCATGGCGACGCCCACCGGGATCGCGATCGCGAACGTGAGCAGGAAGGCCGGCACCGCCAGCGAGAGCGTCCCCAGCAGCCGTTGCACGATCGTGTCCGCCACGGGGAGCTGGGTGAGGATGGACTCGCCCAGGTCCCCCGTGAACAGGTTCCCCAGATAGCGCAGGTACTGCTCCAGCAGCGGGTCGTCGAGACCCAGCTGCGCCCGCCTGCTCGCGACGAGGTCGGGAGGCGCGTTGGTGCCGAGCGCGGCACGCACCGGATCGCCCGGCACGAGCTGGATCATCAGGAACGACGCCGTCACCAGGACCCACAGCGAGATCAGCAGCCGCCTCACGCGCCGGCCGGCGAACGTCCACCACCGCCCCCGCGGCCGACTCACCGCCTGCTGGACCTCGGCCTGCTGGATCACCACGTCCTGGACCTCCACGGGCGGGTCAGCCCAGCATTCTGATGCTCGTCGGCACCGTGAGGACGCCGGCACGCTTGAGCTCCGCGTTCTTGTGGAACGTCAGGATGGTGATGTTCGAGAACGGGACGATGTCGACGTCGCGCAGGAGCGCCGCCTCGGCTGCCTTCCAGTCCGAGCAGCTGTCGTTGCCGACCTTGGTCAACGCCGACTTCACGCTGGCGTCGTAGTCGGGGTTGTCCATCGACGCGAGGTTGTTGCCGCCCTTGGCCGGGGAGGGACCCGAGAAGAAGGGCACGACCACCTGCGGGGTCGGTGCCTTCGGCGACGACCAGGTGACGTCCCAGTCACCGGTGGAGAACAGGGCCGCCGTCTGCTCGGTGACGTCCAGCGGGGTGGCGTCGACCTTCACGCCGAGCTTCTTCCACGCCGCGACCGCCAGCTCTGAGGCGGCGGTCTGGCCGGGTCCCTGGCTGCTGTAGATGAACTTGATGGCCAGCTTCTTGCCGTCCTTGGCGAGGATGCCATCGCCGCCCTTGGTCCAGCCGTCCTCGGCCAGGGCCTTCGCCGCCGCCGCCGGATCGGTGCCCGGCAGGTTGCCCTTGACCGAGTTGTAGCCGCACACGCCGGGGTCGTAGACGGCCACGGCGGTGGGGGCCGAGCCTCGGCCCGGGGCAATCACGGTGCGCAGCTCGTCCAGGTCGAGTGCCTGGGTGAGCGCCTTGCGGACGACGGGGTCGCTGCCGACGCGGCCGGGGGCCTGGTTGTACCACTGGTGCGCGTAGGCGCTCTGCGTCTTGACCGCATCGATGCCCGACTTCGCGAGCCGGTCGCCATCGGGGCCGAAGAACGAGGCCGCGTTGGCCTGACCGCCGAGGACGAGGTTGGCGCTCGTGGTCTCGTTGGCGACGATCTTGAGCACGACCTTCGCGGGCGTGCCCGGCTCGGACGTCGCGGCACCGCCCGGTCCCCAGGTGTAGCCCTTGCGCACGGCGAGGGTGTAGTGGTCGCCCGGCACCGACTCGGTCACGGTGAACGGGCCGGTCCCGGCGCTGCCGGCCTTGAGGCTGCCCCTGTCCTTCATGCCCGACTCGCACACCATCGGCAGGCGACCGAAGCCCGCGACGACGAACGGTGCCGGCGTGGGGAGCGTGACGGTGACCGTCGACCCGGAGGCGCTGGCGGTCGCGTCGGCCGGCACGTACACCCCGCGGAACGGGCTCGCGTTCTTGATGTCGGCGACGTACGCGATGTTGTCGACGACGGTCTGGGCATCGAACGTCGAGCCGTCCGAACAGGTGACGCCGTCGCGGATCTCGAAGGTGACGGCCTTCTCGGTGACCTCCCACGACGAGGCGAGCTGCGGCTTGACCTCTCCGCTGTCGTCGGTCGCCACGAGGGTGTCGTACGCGAAGGGGGCGAACTCCGCCGCGAGGAACGAGGCCTGCGGATCGAGGTTGCCCGGGTCGCTCACGGTGGCCATCGTGAACGTCTCACCGCTGACGTACTCGCCGCTGCCGCCGGAGTCGGACGAGCCGCCGCAGGCGGCGAGACCGCCGGCGACGAGGAGCGTCGCGGTCGCCACCGCCGCTCGCGTGCGGAGTCGGTGGGGCTCCCGGCCATTGATCGCTCGGGTCTCGGTCGTACGCATGAGCACACCTCTTCGTAGAAGCGCGGGACGGGGCCCGCGACGTGAGACGTGAGGACTGCCGGCATGAGCGGCGGCGGCCTGACGTTCCGGGAATCGTCGCCCAGCCCGCCGGACGCCAGCCAGAGACATCCGTCGCGAGAAGCGGCCCGCCTACGCGACACCTGTCAGGCCACACCGGTCCCGCACGCCGCATAGCGTGGGTCGACAGGCCGAAGGAACAGGACGGTACCGTGAGACCTCGCACCGGAGAGGACGCCGCCGCGCCCGATCGACGTCACGGGTCGGCCACATCGACGACCATGGACTTCGACACCCTGCAGGCCATCGTGGACGATCTCGCCGACCGTCTGCAACGGTCCGTCGCCGTGGACGACACCTCGATCCGGCTCGTGGCCTCGAGCCGCCACTTCGGCGAGGAGGACGAGCTGAGGTCGAGCTCGATCCTCAACCGCGAGGTGCCCGGCGAGGTCGTCGAACGCATCCTCGGCGTCGGCATCGCCGACTGGACCGAGCCCGGCTGGGTCGAGGAGGTCGACCTGGGCGTGACGCGCAGGCTGTGCGTACCCGTCCGATACCAGGGCCTGTCGCTCGGTTTCCTCTGGCTCATCGAGTGGGCCGGCCACCCGATCCCCACCGAGGACGTCGACCGGGCGGTCGTCGCCGCGCAGCAGGCCGGGGTGCTGCTCTACCGTGGCCGACTCATGCGTGAACGGCTGCGCAACCGCCACGAGGCCGTGCTGCGCGAGCTGGTCAGCTCCGACGAGGCGGCCCGGGCGCAGGCCGTCGAAGACCTGCGGGCCGAGCAGGTCTTCCCCGAGCACCCGCAGCCCTACCAGGTGCTCGCCGTCCGGACGACGACCTTGGCCAGCACCACGACGGGCGACCCCGAGCTGCAGCTGGCGGTGCAGGAGGCCTCGGGACGCCTGCCGTCCGGGACGGTCATGGTGGTGGCAGGCCCCGCGCGGGCCTGGCTCCTGCTCGCGGGGGCCGAGCCGTGGTCGGACCTGCGCATCGCGTCGCTGCGCCAGCACATCTCCGAGCGGCTGGGCGGCGGCGGGTCGGGCGACGCCGACGTGACCTTCGGGCTGGGCGACGTCGTCACCGAGCTGGACGACCTTCACGTGTCGTACCGACAGGCGCTGATGGCCGCGCGTGCCGCCGACCTGGTCTCCTCGTTCTCGCCGTTCGCGCGATGGACCGATCTCGGGCCCTACCAGCTGCTGCTGCGGATGACGAGCAGCGACATCGCCGCGGTGTCGTCCGTCCCGGCCCTGCAGGCCCTCGAGGCGGCCGACCACCACGGCATCCTGCTCGAGTCGCTCGAGTGCTTCCTCGACCACGCCGGCGACGTGCGCCGCGCGGCCGGTGTGCTGTTCGTGCACCGCGCCACGTTCTACCAGCGTCTCCGGCGCATCGAGGAGGTCACGGGCTGCGACCTCGGCTCCGGCTCCGACCGCCTGATGCTGCACCTCGCGCTCAAGATCCGCGCCCTGGCACCGGGAGCCAGACCGCTCGATCGGTGACGTCCCGGCGGCCGCCCCGCCGCGGCTCACCCGATCCGCGCCAGCTCGTTCTTGTGGAACCGGCCGGCCTTCATGATCACGGGGAGCGTCGCACCGCGGTGGCCCAGTACGGTGACGTCAATCAGCGGGTCGCCGTCCACGACGAGCAGGTCGGCATGTGCGCCCGGAGCGACGACGCCGAGACGCCCCTCCTCCTGCAGGATCTCCGCGGCCGTGCTGGTGGCGGAGACGAGGATGTCGTAGCCGTTGAGCACCTCGCTCCGCAGCGCGAACTCATCACCCTGGCGCTCGTGGCTGGCGCCGAGCAGATCGGTGCCGAACCCGACCTTCACGCCCGCCTCCTTGAACCGGCCCAATCCCTCGAGCATCGCATCGAGGGCGCCCCCGAGCTTGCGCTGGCTCACCTCGGGCAGCCCCAGCGCCGCACCGTCGTCCTGCAGCGCCTTCACGACCGCCAGCGTCGGCACGACGTACGTCCGGTTGTCGGCCAGCACCCCAGCGGTCTCCGGGCTGACGAACGTCCCGTGCTCGATGCAGCGCACCCCGAGGTCCGACGCCCGTCGGATGGCCGCGTCCGGGTGACAGTGCGCGAAGATGTAGCTGCCGCGCACATCGGCCTCCTCCACCGCAGCGAGGATCTCGGCATCGGTGAACTGCAGGGCGTCGAGAGGATCACTCGGCGACGCCACGCCCCCGGACGCCATGATCTTGATCGCGCGAGCACCCCGACGGAACTCCTCGCGCACGGCACGTCGCACGGCGTCCGGCCCGTCGGCGATCGCGGTGAACCGCTCGTGACGAGGCGGACAGCACTCGCACCCCGAGAGGTCCTGCTGCGAGCCGGCCCGGAAGTCACCGTGTCCGCCGGTCTGCGAGATGTAGCGGCCCGAGTGGTAGAACCGCGGTGACGCGATCCAGTCCTGCTCGATCGCGCGGGCGAAGCCCGCGTCGGTCCCTCCGGCGTCGCGCAGCGTCGTGAAGCCGTGGTCCAGGCTGGTCTGCAGGAACCGTGCCGCGAACATCGCGTAGTACTCGGTGGGCTGCTGCGCCAACCGGGTGACGTCGAGGTCGGCCGCCCAGATGTGCACGTGCAGGTCGATCAGACCCGGCATGAGCGTTCGCCCACCGACCTCGACGACGGTGTCGAACGATCCCTGGATCGGTGCGTCCGAGACGGCACGGATGATCCCGTCCTCCACCAGGACGTGTCCGGGGCGACGGCCGGGGTTCACACCGTCGAAGATCTGGGCGTCGCGGAACAATGTCGTGGTCATGCTGGCTCCTGGTGGTGGGGGACGATGCCTGACGGAGGGGTCCTCATCACTCGGCGACTCTCACGTCAGACGATGGTGCGAGGTGGGTTGACGGACGGCCAGCACGCCCTCAGGTAGCTGTAGTAGGAGGCCACCGATCCCGTGGCGTGCGACTCGTGGGCCATCACGCGGCTGGAGTACGTGAGTCCCCGCAAGGGAGTCTGAGCGAGGCGACCGAGCAGCTGTGTCGTGCCGGCGCCGATGAGTCGCTGGTAGTAGGGCGACACCGTCAGCTCGGACTCGCACACCGTGACGTGCAGCTCGCGACCGGCGTGGTCGGCGTCGCTGGCATGCTCCTGGTCGTAGCGGTGCAGCACCTGGGACGTGTCCGGCAGGATGCCGGGGCTGCCCACGCCGATGCGGGAGAAGATGGTGCGCTGCATGGCCACCCAGGCGGCGAAGAGACCGCCGTAGGAGTATCCGTGCAGTCCGAGGCGAGTCTCGTCGACGCGGAGCTCGGCGGCGATCAAGGGGTGGAGCTCCTCGGCGAGGAACGCCAGGAAGCGGTCGGCTGCCGGGTGGCGCAGATTGTGCAGGTAGTACGCCGCATCGGGCTCCGCCAGCAGGTTGGCGGCTACGAGGCTCTCCATGGCCTCCTCGCTCGCGTTGGCGGGGTCCAGCGGCTCGCCCGGGGGTACGAGGTCGCGCGCACGCACCGCGAGCATGCGACCGGCATCGTGGCCCGTGTACCCGACCTGGACCTGGATGAGGGGTTCGATGGGGTTGATGGGGTCGTCGCTGAGAAGGGAGTTGACGGTGGTGGGCGCAGACTTGTTGCCGTCCGGTTGGTACACGACCGGGTACCGGCGATCCGGGTGCTTGTCGTACGCGGGGGGAACGGTCACCCACACGGCGAACCTGGCCTCCGCCGCCTGCGACTCGACCTCGTAGTACCGCGTGGCGGGAAGCACGCTCCTCAAGCTGGCCTCGATCGGCTCCAGGCCCGTCATGCGGCTCCTCCCACACCCGTGGACCTCAGGGTCGTGCTGCTCATCGTCGGCATCCTCCGGCTCTTCTTCGATGGACTCTTCTTCGACGGAAGGGATCGCCCGGCCCGTGCGGGACCGTCATCCGAGTGTCGTGGTGATCGAGCGGACGATCCATGGACGCTCGTCGCGTGAATGCCCGGCCCCGAGCGACACGGGCTGGTGGGGCTCACAGGCCCCAGGCCTTCGCACGGACGTTCGCCATGGCGACGGAGAGGTCCGCGCCGAAGAAGGCGTGTCCCTTCCCGGGCAGCTCGTGCAGCGTCGCGTGCGGCATGAGGCTGGCCATCGCCCGCGCCGCTCCGATCGAGCAGCTCGCGTCGTTGGTGCCGTGCCACAGGTCCGTCGGAGCGCGAACCTCCTCGAGCGCGAAGCCCCACGGGCGCCCGATGGCGCGGAACTCGTCGCACACGGCGGACCAGCTCTTCAAGGCCTCCTCGGCGCCCTCCAGGAGGAAGACGGACCGAGGATCGTCCATGGCCTCGCGGTCGTCCGCAGACATCTTCGCGGCGCTGCGCCTCATCAGCCGCTCGGCACGAGCAGCATTGCCGAGCATGAGCTTCATCGGGGCCACCGTCGCGCCGATCAGCCAGGGCGCGTTCCGCGCCAGCACCACCGTCGACCGCATGAGCGGGTTGAGCTCGCGTCGCTCCGACGCCTCCGAGGACGGCCCGAAGCTGGAGATCAGCGTCAGCGTCGAGACGCGTGGACCCAGGACGTGAG
This sequence comes from Aeromicrobium endophyticum, assembly GCF_003586285.1. Classification (GTDB taxonomy): domain Bacteria; phylum Actinomycetota; class Actinomycetes; order Propionibacteriales; family Nocardioidaceae; genus Aeromicrobium; species Aeromicrobium endophyticum. The sequence goes on from NZ_QUBR01000001.1 coordinate 927,632, forward strand.
CGGCCGCCAGCGCGTGCGGGCCGCCGCCCGACTGACCCGCCAGAGCGACCCGGTCCAGGCCCAGGCCATCGGCCAGCTCGGCCACGTCGTGGCCGTATCGCACCAGCGACCGGTGACGATCGCGCGTGGACCGGCCGTACCCGGGCTTGTCGATCGAGATGAGCTTCACCCCGTTCGTGGCGGCGGCATCGGCGAACGCGAGCCCCCCGATCGCGCTCGAGGGCGAGCCGACCGTGAACAGCAGCGGCACGCCGTCAGGATCTCCCGCCTCGATGTAGGACATCACTCGTCCGTCGCTGAGAGTCGTCGTCCGCCGCTCGGGAACGGTCGTCATGGTGCCTCCTGGGGGTGTGCTGGTCACGAGATCACGTGCTCTGGTGCGGTGTGGGCTGCTGGGCGCCGAAGTAGCTCTTCTCGACGACGTCCGGGTCGTCCCTGACGGCGGCCGCTGACCCGGAGTAGGCGACACGCCCCTGTCGGAGGATCACACAACGGTCCGCGACGGCGAGGGCCGCGTGGACGTGCTGCTCCACGAGGAGGACGGCCACGCCGGTGCTGGCGACCTGCCGGAGGACGGGCAGGATGTCCTTGACCACGATGGGCGCCAGGCCGAGGGTGAGCTCGTCGATGACCAGGGCCCTCGGGCGGCGGGTGAGGGCGCAGGCCAGTGCGAGCATCTGCTGCTCCCCGCCGGACAGCAGCCCGGCCCGTCGGTCGAGCACCGGCTCGAGAGCGGGAAAGGTGGCCAGCGCCTCGGACGTCGCCGCGCGGTCACCCCTCGAGCGCAGGCGAAGGTTCTCGCGTCCGGTCAGCTGGCTGAAGAGGCCGCGGTGCTCGGGCACCATGGCCAGGCCCCGGGCGACCTGACGGCGCGGCGACCCACCGCGAACCGGTTTCCCCAAGACGTGCGCGGATCCTCCCATCGCCGGGAGGACCCCGGCGACGGTCAGCAACGTCGTGGTCTTGCCCGAGCCGTTGGGACCCAGCAGGAGCGCGACCTCACCCGCTTCCACGGTCAGGTCGAGACCGTGCACCACCTCGACCCCCCGCCACCCGGCGCGGAGGTCTCGCAGCTCGATCGCCGTCATGGTGCACCTCCGCCGAGGACGGCCGTCTCTGGAGTCGCCCCGAGGTAGGCCGCGATCACGGCGGGATCCGACCGGACCGCCTCGGGACTTCCCTCGGCGATCACCTGGCCGCGGTCCATCACGATCACGCGGTCGCACGTGCGCATGACCAGCTCGAGATCGTGCTCGATCAGGACGATGCCTGCTCCGCGGGCGGCGATGGAGCGCAGCCGGTCGGCCAGGGCGATCCGCTCGGCAGGCTCGAGTCCCGCGGCAGGCTCGTCGGCCAGCAGGACGCTGGGCCGACCCGCGAGCGCCCTCGCCAGTCCGACGATGCGCTGCTGTCCGGTCGACAGCTCGTCGGGCATGTGGTGCTGGAGCGGCCACGACCCGGAGTCGATCAGGGCCTGGTCGCCAGGATCTGAGCTCGAGGGTGCCGACTCCGTGCGCGCACGCCGCGACGACGTGACGGTCGCCGCATCGATGTTCTCGCGGACCGACAGGTCGAGGAACAACGCCGTCGACTGCCACGTGCGCGCCAGACCGGAGCGGTAACGATCTCGCGGCCCGTGGCCGCTGATCTCGCGATCGTGCAGCCGGATCCCTCCGGTGCTGCGAGCGAAGCCCGTGAGGGCGTCGACGACGCTGCTCTTGCCCGCACCGTTGGCGCCGATCAGCCCGAGCACCTCGCCGGAGCGCAGGCGGAACGACACCGAGTCGACCGCCAGGACGCCTCCGTACCTCACGGTCAGGCCGTCGACGTCGAGCAGGGGCTCACCCGCCACGCGCTCGGCCCCGTGGACGTCGCCGGTCCCGGCAGATGCCGGTCCGACCTCAACCGGGCCGATGCCGCGCAGCGCGGCGAGCCGGGCAGATACCTTCGCCAGCGCACCCGCGTTTCCTTGCGGGTACGCCACGATGACCACCAGCAGGGCCAGGCCCGACACGAAGGGGAACCACTCGCCGAGGTCCACGACTCCGTCGAGGAGCAGGAAGGCCAGCCCGCCCGGCGCGAAGGCTGCCGCCACGAGGGCCCCGGTCACCGAGGTGACGCCCCCGATGTAGGCGAACAGCAGGAAGGTGACGCCGACCATGACGCCGAAGGGCTCGGCCGAGACCTGACCGTAGCTGTAGGCCACGAGGACACCGCCGAGGCTCGCGAGAGCGGACGAGATCGCGAACGCCAGGAGCTTCGTCCGCGCCACGTCGATCCCGGCGGCGGCCGCCGCTCGCTCGTCACCCCGCACCGCGAGGAACCGCCGGCCGAGGGAACCACGACTCATCACGGCGACTCCGACGCACGCCGCGACCACGATCGTCAGCACGAGGAGGCCGAAGGGCCACCGTGCGAGGTCATCGCCTCGCCGCACCGAGAAGTCCGCACCCCACAGGCGGGGGGCGGGCAGGGCGCCCTGGCCGACCGCGTTCAGCGCCGAGTTGCGGAACACGAACGCGTCGACGGCGACGGCTGCGGCGAGGGTGACCACCGCGAGCTGCCCGTGCCGGATGCGCAGGGCCGGCACCCCGATCGCGGTGCCGATCACGGTGCCGACGATCACTCCCACCACCAGGTTGAGCGGGAAGGGGACGTCAGGCGTCACCCGAGCCACCGTGAAGGCGGCGACACCGGCCACCGCGGCCTGCGCCAGCGACACCTGACCCACCAGGCCGGTCACCACCACCACGGACAGCGTGAACAGGACGAAGATCATCGAGGTGATGACGGCGAAGCGCACCGTGCCCGACGTGAGGACGAGCAGTGCCAGGGCACCGGTCACCGCCGACGCCGCCAGGGGCCACGACAGAGGACCCCGCGGCGCCGGAGGGAGCCGGTCGGTGACGATCGCGCCACGCTCGGGCAGCGAGCGTCCCATCAGCATCAGCACGAGGACGACGACGACGAGCGGGAACGCGTCTCCGAGGCCGGTACGAGCCCAGTCGGGCCAGCTCGGCTGGGAGGTGAGGTAGACGACGACGGACTGCACCGACCCCAGGACGAGGCCCGCGACAGCGGCGACCCCGATCGACGACAGCCGTCCGACCAGGGCACACGCCAGACCCGGCACCAGCAGGGCGGGGAACGTGGTGGGCGAGAGACCCAGGCTGGGCGCGGCCAGGCTCGCCAACGTCGCGGACACCGCGCCGGCGATCGCCCATCCCAGAGCGGCGAGCAGGTTCGGCGACCATCCCGCCAGCGCCACCGACGTCTCGTCCTCGGCCGTGGCACGCAGCGCCAGGCCGACGAGGGTCCGACGCTGAGCGATGACGAGGACCGCCGCGATCGCCAGGGTCAGACCCGCCAGGACGAACCGGTCGGCCGGGACGTCGAGCCCCTGCACGCTCCACACACCGTCCGGGAGCAGCGACTCGGGCCGGCGGGTGCCGGTCCCGAACTGCAGCCCGATCAGGGCCTGCAGGGTCAGCAGCAGGCCGACCGTCGCGACGATCCTGGCCAGCTGGGGCGCACTGCGGAGGGGACGGAAGATCAGCAGGTGCGCGGCAGCGCCCAGGACGGCTGCACTGACGACGCCTGCCGCCAGCGCTGCCCACCCCGGCCACGGGCCCCCGAGCCCGACGGCCGAGGCAGGACCGACCCACGGCAGCACCAGCCGCCCGGTCGAGGCCAGCTCGTCGGCCGCGAAGGCCCCCCACATGCCCAGTCCCACCTGGGCGATGTTCACGACTCCCGTCGTGCGGAAGGTCACCACGATGCCCATGCCCAGACCGGCGTACAACGACCCGACGGCGAGCCCGAGGAGCGCGAACAGCGCGAGCTCGGTCACGAGACGGCTGCCGTCGAGCGACGCGACGCCATCATGCGCTGGGAGGAGCGGTGAACCCGTCGCCCACCGTCTCGAGCGTGCCGTCCTCGAGCACCCGGAACACGAGCAGCGAGGTGTCGCACGCTGATCCCTGCGCAGCCGGCCGGTCGGCGCAGGTGAGGGTGTTGCCGGCGAACGACGCGAAGTCCCTCAGCCCGGCGAAGGCCGTCCCCACGGTGGCCGGGCTGATCTCGCCGTCGATCGTCTCCAGCACCCTCGCCACGTCGATCACCGAGGCGTAGCCGTAGAGCGAGTACACGTCGGACCCGTCCCCCGTGACGTCGTCCTCGTACTGCTCGAGATCCTTCTGGATGTTCGCGGGCGCATCGTCGGCGGCCTCCGGCGGGTACAGGAAGCCGAGGGTGAGCAGGCCCGCGGCATCGTCGCCGAGCTCGTCGATGAACTCGGTGCACGTGCCCATCACCACGGTCCCCTGGTAGTCGAGCGTGGTGGCCGCCTTGGCGAAGGACGAGCACTGCTCCTCCGACCCGCTGAAGATCGCCGCCTCGGTCCCGTTCGCCTTCAGGGTCGACACGACCGACGTGAAGTCGACGGCGGCGGGGTCGTAGGTGATCAGGCTCGTCTTCATGCCTGCGGATCCGGCGAGCGGCACCACCACGCCGTCGTAGGCCTGCTTGACGGTCGGCACGTCGATCGCGACGAAGCCGACGTCCTCGACCTCCAGCTCGGCCAGCGCGCTGAAGGGCACGGCGAGCGCGGCGAGGGGCGAGGTCATCTGGAAGAAGGTCGGCTCGGCACCGGCCACCGGCCCCGGGAAGAGCGCGGCGAACGCCGGGATCCTGGCGCCCACGAGGACCGGGGCAGCAGCGTCGAATCCCGCGTCGAGCCCGTTCAGCACCATGACGACACCGGACTCGACGAAGCCGTTGGCACAGGCGATCGACGACGCCGGGCTCCCGTCGGTCAAGCACTTCTTCACGACGACGGGGCGGCCGTCGATGCCGCCGTCCTCGTTGACCCGCTCGACGGCACGATCGACGCCCTCGGTGTAGGTCGGGGACGACAGCGCTCCCTTGCCCTCGGTGTTGACGTATCCGATCGTGATGGGATCGCCGGTCAGTCCGGCCGACGGGTCGGAGCCGCCGTCGTCGGACGATCCGCACCCGGTGAGGAGCGCCGACCCCAGCACGACGGACAGGGCGCCGGCGACGACCAGCCTGGAGGAACGGGATCTGCTCATGGGAACTCCTGGGGTGGACGACGGGTGTGCCCCCAGGTTGGTCCACCCGTGCGGCTCGTCGTGGTGGAGAGCACACCAAATTCGACCGGCGGCCGTTGTCCTGCGCGACAAGAGCCGCCGAGCGCTCCACGAAGGTCCCCCTGCGAGCGCCGAGCGATAGCCGGACGTCGGGCTACGATGACGGTTTGGGCCACACCCACCGGTGCGATCGCGCCGCATCCGACACCCGAAGGCGGCCGATGGCAATGGCGAGATGCACCGTGGCGGAGATCGTCGACCGGGTCGGACCGACCGTCATCGGCGGCACGGCCGGCCCCTCGGACGCCGTGGTCGACGACATCCTGGTGACGGACCCGGCCTTCCCCGTGCCTCCTCGGGCAGACGCCATGATCGTGGCGCCAGGTTTCGAGTGGGGCACCCCGGCGTGCCAGGACCTCGTCGCCGCAGCAGTCGACGCCGGCGCTGCCGCCGTGGTGCTGAAGGGTCGCTCCGTCCCGGCGGCCGACCAGGCACCGGTCTCCGTCCTGGTCATCGATCCCGACGTGGACTGGTCGTTGGTCGTGCCGCTCCTGCGCACCGCGGCCACGGCGGTCGGCGCGTCCCCCGACGGCGAGGAGTCCCTGTTCGGGCTGGCCGACGCCATCGCCTCGATGTGCGGCGGTCCCGTGGTGCTGCTCGATCCGGGGTGGGGACTCATCGCGTACTCGGGAGGACAACCCCACGACGAGGTCCGCAGCCAGACGATCCTGGCGCGCAGAGCGCCGGCCGAGGCCCTGGAGGGCCTTCGCCGCACCGGGGCCGTCGAGGCGCTCCGCCGTGGCGAGATCGTCCGGCTGGCGGACGAGGAGGTGACCGGTCTCGGGCAGCGATACGCCGTGGCCGCCCGAGCCGGCACCGAGGTGCTGGCCACCATCTGGTGGCAGCCCGACGGTGTCGTCTCGGACGCCGAGGTCCGCCGAGGCCTGCGGCAGGGCGCCGACCTGGCGGCCCTGACCCTGCTGAGGCACTCGGCCGGCGACAGGCTCGCAGGTGCGTCCGGGTCCGCCGCATTCCGTGCGCTGCTCTCGGGAGCGCGGACCGAGCGACTCGTCGCCGATCAGCTCGGCGTCGACCTCGAGCAGGGATTCGTGCTGGCCGGGCTCCGCCCCACAGCCACCGAGGAGAACGAGCGCGCTGGCACAGTGCGGCGCCTCGTCAGCATGGTGCGCACGCACTGCGACGCCTACCGCGTCAGCTCGCAGGTGGCCGCCGGTCCCGATGCGGTGTACGTGCTCTTCGAGGCGCCCGACGTCGACCAGCGGCGGCGGGCCGTGCAGGTCGTCACCGACATGCACACGCGCCTGCAGAAGTCGGCCCCGCACCGCGCCATGGTGAGCTCGTCCTACCAGTCACTGACCGAGACGGCCGCCATGAGGCAGACGGTCGACGAGCTCCTGGTGCTGTCCGAGCGTCGAGGATGGACCGCGCTGACCGACGGCGACGACGTCGAGGCGAGCTGGCGGCTGGAGCAGTTCCGCGAGGTGGCCCTCGCCCACCCGTCGCTGCTGAGTGGTCCCATCGTCCGTCTGGGCGAGCACGACCGCGCCGAGGGCACGGAGTTCGTCACGACGCTACGGGCGTACTTCGAGTCCGTCGGCGACATGCGTGCCGTCGCCGCCCAGCTGGGCGTCCACGTCAACACCGTTCGCTACCGCATCAACAAGGCCCAGGACGTCGCGCGCTTCAGCCTGGACAGCGCCGATGAGCGGCTGCTGGCCGAGCTGCAGATCCGTCTGCTGTCGTAGCGCCCGGCCAGCACGGTGTCCTCACCTGGGGGGCAGGCCTGCACCGGCGAGCGCCGCGCCGAGCACGGCGACGCGGAACTCACCGACGAGCTCCGGCGACGGGATGTGCCCCGCGTCGCTCCACGTGACGAATCGGCAGTCGGGCAGGTGCGCAGCGGTCCGGGCCGCTGCCGCGTGAGGCACGAAGTGGTCCTGGAGCCCGTGGGCCCACACCACCGGCGCCGCGACGCTCGAGAGCTCGAAGCCCCAGGGCTTCCCCCACAGGGCCACGTAGTCGTCGACCATGCCCTCGACGCCTCGATCGAGCGCACTCCTGACGGCACGCTCCGACTCGGCGGCCCGAGCAATGATCTTCTCGCGGTCCGCCTCGGCGGCGTCCGGCACCACCGAGGCGAGCCCGTCACGCAGGATCGCCTCACGCACCGGCCCCAGCAGCTGCCGGAGCGCTGCCGGGTCGGTGCGGTGCTCGTGGACCTGACGGTTGACCCCGACGAGCAGCTCGACCTCGTCCGGGAGCAGCGACGGGGTCGCTCCGACGAGCACGCCGACGGCGAGGACGCGATCGGGTGCCGCTGCACCCATGGCCAGGGCGTGCGGGCCCCCTCCCGAGCCGCCGATGACCACGGCACGGTCGACCTGGCACGCATCCATGACCGCGACGACGTCGTCGGCGTCATCGACCACCGTGCGGCCGGGTCGTGGATCGCTGGCCCCGTATCCCGGTCGTTCGGGCGTGATGAGACGAAGACCCTGACGGACCAGACGTTCCTCCTCGGTCGCGCCCACGAGGCGGCCGCCCGGCGTGCCGTGCAGCTGAATCACGGGGAGACCGTCAAGGGCCCCGAACTCCGCCCAGGCCACGGTTCGCCCGTCCGGCAGCGTGCAGGTGGAGAGATGGCTCATGGTGTTCCTTCCTCGAGGGCGACAAGACGGTGATCGAGCTCGTCGATGCTGGTGGCGCCGAGCAGCTGCATGGTGCGAGTCAGCTCGGCCTGCACGATCTGGAGCATCCTCGTCACGCCGTCGTGCCCCCCGGCCATGAGACCGAACAGGTACGCCCGTCCGACGAAGGCGGCGGTGGCACCCAGGGCCACGGCCGCCGCGATGTCGGCTCCGCTGCGGACGCCTCCGTCCAGGAAGACGTCGAGGTCGGGGCCGACCGCCTCCCGGACCCCCGGGAGGAGCCGCAGGGGGACGGGCGCGCGGTCGAGCTGTCGCCCGCCGTGGTTGGAGACCACGAGCCCGTCGACGCCGATCGAGGCCAGGTCGACGGCGTCGTCCACGTCCTGGACGCCCTTCACCAGGATCTTGCCCTCCCACTCGCCGCGGATCCACTCGAGGTCCGCCAGGGTGGTCGTGGGGTCGAACATGGTGTTGATCATGCCGGCGAGATCGTCGGGCGAGCCTCCTGCGGCGGCGAAGCTGAGCGGCTCGCTGGTCAGGAAGTCCCACGTCCAGGCGGGTCGCCTGACGGCCTGGCCGGCGGTCTTCCAGCGCAAGGTCGGCGGGATCGTCATCCCGTGGCGCACGTCGCGAAGTCGAGCACCGGCCACGGGGACGTCGACGGTCAGGACCAACACATCCATGCCGGCCTCACGGGCCTTGGCGAGCGTCTCGAGGTTCTGGCCACGGTCCCGCATGACGTACAGCTGGAACCAGTTCCAGCCCGCGCCGGCTGCCGCGGCCAGGTCGGCCGCCGGGGTGGTGCCCATGGTGGAGAGCGTGTACGGCACGCCGGCGGATGCTGCCGCCGTGGCGACCCCGATCTCTCCGTCGCGGTGCATCATCCGTGTGAAGCCGGTGGGCCCGAGCACGAGCGGCATCGACGTCTCGCGACCCAGGATCCGTGTCGTCGTCGTCACGGCGCCGACGTCGCGCAGGATGCGGGGACGGAAGACGAGCTGGTCGAAAGCCTCGACCGAGGCCCTGAGCGACCGCTCGTCCTCGGCCGCGCCGTCGACGTAGTCGAACACCAGCCTCGGGGCACGCCTCTCGGCCAACCTGCGGAGGTCCTCGACCGTGGCTGCTTCCTGGAGCCTGGATCGGCTGGTGGGCAGTCCACGCCTCGGGGGGACGTAGGCGCGAAGCTCGCGGAGGCGAGGACGGCGCCTGGCAGTGGTGCTCATGCACTCCACCGTAGGAGCGGCCGCGGACCCGTCCTATGTCGTCGCGCGCCATCTTCGACGTCCCGTGGTTGTGCCGTGGCACAACCAGGGCCGTGACGACGCACGTCACCGCGTGAGCTGGACGGCCAGCCTTCTCGACGGATCTCAGTCGATGCTCGGCACCCCGAGCCCCTCGCCACCGACGTCCTCGGGAAAGACGATCGCGACTCGTGCCAGCGTGCCACCGTCGGTCGCCGGAAGGCACACACCGGACATGTACGCCGAGTCGTCCGAGGCCAGGAAGAGCGCCACGTTGGCGTTGTCGCGCAGCGTCGGCGGACGGTCCAGACGCAACGGCATCGCGGCGGCGGACGTGTCCCACTCCCCCATCTGCTCGTACGACTTGCCCAGCACCTCCGCGTCCAGCGGCAGCGGCAGGTTGGCCGACATGCCGTGCGCGGGGCACGTGGCGTTGATCCGGATGCCGAAACGTCCCAGCTCGAGCGACAGCACCTTCACCAGTCCGTTGACGCCGTGCTTCGACGCCGTGTAGCTGATGAAGTGCGGGTAGGCGGCGAAGCTCGAGGCCGAGCTCGTCACCACGATGTTGCCGCCGCCCTGCGCCTTCATGACCGGCACCGCGGCCTTGGCGGCCAGGAACACGCCGGTCAGGTTCACGGCCTGCACGGCGTTCCAGCTCTCGAGGGTCAGGTCCTCGAACGCCACCGACCCGAACCCGATCTCGCCGATGCCGGCATTGGCGTACATCACGTCCAGGCGTCCCCACGTGTCGACCGCCGCCGCCACGGCTGCCTGCATCTCGGCCTCCACCGTGACGTCGGCCTTGAGGCCGACCGCCTCTCCGCCCGCGTCGCGGACCTGCTGGGCCACGTCGCCCGCACGCGACGCGCTGAGGTCCGTCACGACGACACGCGCGCCCTCGCTGGCGAACAGCAGCGCCGACTCCCGTCCGAGACCTGAACCTGCTCCTGTGATGACGACGACCTTGTCCTGCAACCTCATGTCACTCCTTCTTCCTGTAGATCTGCTCTGGCTTCAGCGTGGACGCGTCAGACCTTCGTGGCGCCGGCGTCCACCGGCAGCGAGATCCCCGTGACGAGGCGGCCCGAGGGACCCACGAGATACAGGACCGCCTCGGAGATGTCCTGCGGCTGGGCGATGGGCGGGTCGTTGAGCAGCTGGCCGAAGCTGTTCGCGTACGAGGGGTTATCGGCGAGAAGGCGCTCGACCGTGCCGGTCATGCCGCCCATGGCGGTGTCGACGCCCCAGGGGTGCACGGCGTTGACCCGGATGTCGAAGGGCGCCAGCTCGATCGCGGCGGTCTTCATGAGACCGACGACGCCGTGCTTGGACGCCGAGTAGTGCGCCTGGGCCGGCAGCGACTTGATCCCTGCCACCGAGCTCGTGATGACGACGGCGCCGCCGCGGCCCTGCTCGATCATCGAGGGCACCGCGGCCTTCAGGGTGTTGAACACCCCGGTCAGGTTGATGTCGATCATGTCCTGCCACATGTCGTCCGGCATCTCCCACAGGCGCGACCACGACACGATGCCCGCGTTCGCCACGACGATGTCGACCGAGCCGAGCTCGGCCACGCCGTCGGCCACGGCTGCGGCGAGCGCGGCCGAGCTGCGCACGTCGGCCTGCCGGGCGACGACGCGGCGACCGAGGCCCTCGACGAGTCGCACGGTCTCGTCGAGGTCGGCCGGCGTCGCCGCGGGGTAGTCGACGGCCGAGGCCTCGGCACAGACGTCCACCGCGATGATGTCGGCGCCCTCCGCCGCCAGCATGACCGCGTGGCTGCGTCCCTGCCCCCTCGCCGCTCCGGTGATCAAGGCGACCTTGCCGTCAAGCTTTCCCATGATGCTCTCCTGTCACGTCGAGGAACGTCGTCTCGCACGACGTGCCGCTCGAGTCGCTGACTCGATGTGTCCCACACCATACCGAACACTAGTGTTCAGTATGTACCCCTGGCGAAGGGATATCGTGACCCGATGGACGACGGGACGGCGGACGCCGCGGCGCGAACCGGTCGACCTCGCGACGAAGGCATCGACGACCGCATCATCGCGGCAGCCCTCGTGGAGCTGTCGGAGCGAGGCATCCGCGACTTCAGCATCGCCCGGGTGGCGCGGGCCGCGAGCGTGGCCCGCAACTCGGTCTACCTGCGGTGGGACACTCCCGACGAGCTCATGCTGGCGGCCGTCGAGCGATCGGCCCGCTGGTCGCCGATCCCCGACTCCGGGTCGTACCGCACCGACGTGCAGCAGCTCGCAGCCGTCCTGTCCGAGCTCATCGAGGCCCCCTCACGCCACGCCCAGCTGCGCTTCCTGTCGGAGGCTCAGACCGACGAGGTCCTGGGCGCCCGCTACCGCTCCACCGTCGCCGACCTGGGCATGACGCAGGGTCGCGAGATCTTCGACCGCGCCACAAAGCGAGGCGAGCTGCGGCCGGGACTCGACGCCGACCTCCTGTTCGAGATGTTCCTCGGCGGCCTGTACATGTCGACGATCTTCAGCGGCAGCGCCTCGGCGACCACCTCCGTGGGTCGGGACGCGTACGTCGATCACTTCATCGGCATGACCGCGGCCGACGCGACGGCGTCCTGAGGGTTGGCAACGGCCACCGTCCTCACCCGAAGAGCAGCGAGGCGTCCAGGTCGGCGCCGATCGCAACGGCGGTCGCCCGCAGCGGCTCGAGGTGCTGCTCGGTCAGGCTCGCCACGTCGGAGGCCGCGACCGACGTCGAGACGTTGACGGCCGCGACGGCTCGACCCCCGCGCCTCACCGCCACGGCGACCGACCGCAGACCCGCCTCCAGCTCTTGGTCGACGACGCACCATCCCTGACGGCGCACCGTGTCGATCTCGTCGCGCAGCGCGGACGGATCTTTGATCGTCCGGTCGGTCAGCGGCGGCATCTCCACCGCCGACAGGTAGGCATCGAGGTCGCCGGGGTCGAGCGATGCCAGCAGCACCCGTCCCATCGACGTCGCGTAGGCCGGGAAACGGGTGCCCACGGTGATCCCGACGCTCATGATCCTGCGGGTCGCGGCGCGAGCGACGTAGACGATGTCGCGTCCGTCGAGGACCGCCGCCGACGTCGACTCGCCCACGACACCCGACAGCCGCTCGAGGTGCGGCTGGGCGATCGCCGGCAGCCCCAGCCCCGACAGGTACGACGTGCCGAGTCGCAGCACCTGGGGCGTCAGCGCGAATCCGCGTCCATCGGTGTGGACGTAGCCCAGCTCGACCAAGGTGTGCAGGAACCGTCTGGCCGCGGCCCGGCTCAGGGCCGTCTGGGCGGCGACCTCGCTGAGCGTCATCGAGGGATGATCGGCGTCGAAGGCGGCGATGACGCTGAGACCTCGCGCCAGCGACTGCACGAACTCGTCGCGCGGTCGCGCCTCGCCCACCACGAGGCTCAGCCTTCCAGTCGCCGCAGTCCGACGTCCATGCGGGCCTGCAGCTCGTCGACCGAGATGCCGAAGGTCTCGACGACGGTGACGCCCGTGGCACCGACGAGGAGGATCGCGTGCTCGGTGTAGACCCGGCTGACGCACGCCAGACCCGTGAGCGGGTAGGTGCACGTCGGGACGATCTTCGAGCCTCCGTCCTTGGCGAACAGGCTCATCATGACGAAGACGTCCTTGGCGCCGATCGCGAGGTCCATCGCGCCACCGACCGCGGGGATCGCGTCCTCCGCGCCGGTGTGCCAGTTGGCGAGGTCGCCGTGCTCGGACACCTGGAAGGCGCCGAGCACGCAGACGTCGAGGTGGCCGCCGCGCATCATCGCGAACGAGTCGGCGTGGTGGAAGTACGACGCGCCCGGCAGCTCGGTCACCGGCACCTTGCCGGCGTTGGTGAGGTCGGGGTCGACGTCGTCGCCGTGGGCGGCAGGACCCATGCCGAGCATGCCGTTCTCGGTGTGCAGGACGACGCCCGATCCGGCGTCCAGGTGGTCGGCGACGGTCGTGGGCTGCCCGATGCCGAGGTTGACGAACGAGCCGGCCGGGATGTCACGCGCGATGCGAGCGGCGATCTCGTCACGGCTCAGGGCCGCGCGGTCGAGGTGCTCGATCGTCTCGTGCGCGGTGACGGCGATGGTCATGAGTCCTCCTGGCCGACGCGGACGACGCGGTCGACGTAGATGCCGGGGGTGACGACGCTCTCGGGGTCGAGGCCACCCAGCTCGACCAGGCTGGACACCTGGACGATCGTGGTCGTGGCCGCGGTCGCCATGACCGGCCCGAAGTTGCGTGCCGTCTTGCGGTAGACGAGGTTGCCGGCGGGGTCCGCGGCGTGGGCGCCGATGAGCGCGACATCGCCCTTGATCGGCAGCTCGAGGACGTAGTCGCGTCCGTCGATCGTGCGCTGCTCCTTGCCCTCGGCGAGCGGCGTCCCGACGCCGGTCGGGCAGAAGAACGCACCGATGCCGGCTCCGGCGGCACGCATCCGCTCGGCCAGGTTGCCCTGCGGGACGACCTCGAGCTCGATCCTGCCCGACCGGTAGAGCTCGTCGAAGACGTAGGAGTCGCTCTGCCGCGGGAACGAGCACACCATCTTGCGCACCCGCCCGGCCGCCAGCAGCGCTGCCAGGCCCGTGTCGCCGTTGCCGGCGTTGTTCGACACGATCTCGAGGTCGCCGGCGCCCTGCTCGATCAGCGCGTCGATGAGCGCTACCGGCATGCCGGCCATCCCGAACCCGCCGATGAGGACCGTGGCACCGTCCTCGATGCCGGCCACCGCCTCGAGCGCCGTGTCGACGACCAGCGTCATCGCGTCGCCTCGACGTTCTCGAGGACGATCGCGAGCGCCTGCCCCACGCCGATGCAGATGGCGGCGACGCCCCACCTCTCACCCGACTCGCGGAGCCGGTGGGCCAGGGTGCCGACGAGCCTGGCACCGGACGCGCCGAGCGGGTGACCGATCGCGATCGCGCCGCCCTTGGCGTTGACGAGCTCGGGGTCGATCTTCCAGGCGTCGACGCAGGCCAGCGACTGGACCGCGAAGGCCTCGTTGAGCTCGACGGCACCGACGTCGGCCCACGAGATGCCGGCGCGACCCAGTGCCGCCTCAGCAGCCTCGACGGGGGCGAAGCCGAAGTCCTGGGGGTCGAGGGCGTGGACACCGCGGCCGGCGATCCGCGCGATCGGATCGGCGCCGATGCGGCCGGCAGCCTGCTCCGAGCCGATCAGCACCGCGGAGGCGCCGTCGTTGAGCGGCGAGGCGTTGCCGGCGGTGATCGTGCCGTCGGCCCGGAAGGCGGTCTTCAGCGCACCCAGCTTCTCGACGGTCGAGCCCGCACGGATGCTCTCGTCACGTGCGAGCTCGACACCGGCGACCGGCGTCACGAGCGCGTCGTAGAACCCGGAGGCCCACGCCTCGTCGGCCAGCGCGTGCGACCGTGCCGCGAACTCGTCCTGTCGCTGCCTGCTGATGCCGAACCGCTCCTGCAGCAGCTCGTTGCACTCGCCGAGCGAGATCGTCCACTCCTTCGGCATGCGCGCGTTGACCAGGCGCCATCCCAGCGTGGTGGACACCGCCGTGGTGTCGCCGGCCGGGAACCCGCGGGCCGGCTTCGGCAGCACCCACGGCGCGCGCGTCATCGACTCGACGCCACCCGCGACGACGACGTCGGCATCACCGGTCTCGATGGACCGCGACGCCATCAGCACGGCGTCGAGGCTCGACCCGCAGAGCCGGTTGACCGTCGTCGCCGGCACCGAGGTCGGCAGACCCGCCAGCAGGACGGCCATGCGACCGACGTTGCGGTTGTCCTCGCCGGCACCGTTGGCATTGCCCCACACCACGTCGGCGATCGCACCGCGGTCGAGGCCGGGCGCCTTGTCGAGCAGCCCGGTGAGGGCGGACGCCGCCAGGTCGTCGGGTCTCACGGCCGCGAGAGCACCGCCGAACCGTCCGAAGGGGGTGCGGTCCGCCGCGTAGAGATATGCGCCCGTCATGATGTCCTGTTCGCTATGCGTACATGTGTTCGTTTTCCATCCATGAGCGTACGCGCTCCCAGGGCCGTCAGCAACGAGCCCGCGGCAGCCGGAGTCGGGGCCCTCACCGGCCGCACAGTCCGGCGTGGTCGGCACGGGTGTCGTCCTGACCGGGGCCCCGCCCCATCGGCCGCACCACGTGACAGACATCGAGTCCCTCATCCGCACGCTCGAGACCGAGCGCTTCAGCGCCATCATGGCCGACGACTGGGATGCCTTCGACGCGCTGGGCCAGACCCGTGCACCGCCTCGAGGAGGAACTGCGCACGCGGCAAGGAGGTGCCCATGGCGTGCTCAGCACGGCTGCACCGAGGCGCCGAGCTGACACGCGCGAACGCACGATCCGAGCGAAGCACTGCCCAACCAGGCGGAACGGTCGGCGTCCTCTCGGGCGTCATTCGACCACGTCACCACCACACGATGCGGACCGACCGATGACCCCATCGTGGCGGAGACTTCGAGCGTCACGAACTCCGTGACGTGCGGTGCCGTGAACGCAGGGGACCATCGCGGCGGCCGTGTGCTTGCGCACCCCCTTGATGGGGATGCGAATCTCGTCGACCGACCGACCGACCGATCGATCATCGGAGCGGACTCGTCATAACTGAACGCGCACCGCAGCGTCGCTGACAATTTCCCCTGGTCATTCCGAGACCCAGCCCAACAGTTGAGGGGCACTACTCATAATCTGATGCGCGCAAACGGGAACGCCCAGGACTCGCGATGGAGGGCGCACATCCCCTTGACAGACTCGAACAGACCCGGCACGCTAAGCGAGCGCTTAGTCATTGAGCAAGCGCTCACTCACTCCGTAAAGGTGGCACGATGCCGAACGTCTCGTACGACTTTGCTGGTCTGACAGTCATCGTCACGGGCGCCGCACGCGGGGTCGGTCTCGCCATCTCTGAGCGGTTCGCGAGGGCGGGAGCGCAGACCTTCATGGTCGACTTTGATGCCGAAGCGCTTGATGCCGCAGCTGCTGCCATCGGGGCCATCCCCGTCCAGGCGGACGTGTCGTCCACCGATGACGTGGAACGAGTCGTGTCCGACGCAGTAGATCTGGCAGGACGAATAGACGTCTTGGTCAACAATGCCGGCATCTTGCGAGACAACACAGTGTGGAAGATGCCCGACGACGACTGGGAGGCCGTTCTTGCAGTACATCTCGGGGGCACCTTTCGGTTCACCCGGGCTGTGGTGCCGCACTACCGTCAGCAGCGCTCTGGGCGAATCATCAACGTCACGTCCTACACAGGTCTGCGCGGCAATGTGGGCCAGTCCAACTACTCGGCGGCCAAGGCAGGGATCATTGGCTTCACGAAGACCACGGCGAAAGAGCTGGCTCGTTTTGGAGTGACTGTCAACGCGATTTCTCCGAATGCGGAGACTCGCATGATCGCCTCGATTCCACCGGCTAGGCGTGCCGAGCTCGAGTCGGCAATACCAATGGGTCGATTTGCGGATCCAAGTGAGATGGCGGATGCAGTGGCCTTCCTCGCGTCGGACGAGGCCGCCTACATCACCGGCGTCGTCCTCCCTGTCGACGGCGGACTCTCGATCTGAACCCGCCCGGGTAACCGACATGGCCTCCACAAAGAGTCTGACTACTCTTGCACGCCACGCGCAGAATAGGTTGAGTCCGGCCGCTCTTGCGTGGTTCGTCCAGCTCGACATGCTGACTGCGGAGCAGTTCGGTGCGACCTTGGGCCTTCGACCGCCGGGACGCGAGGTGAGCCGCTGGCGCACGCGTGGACACCTGATCGGGCTTCCCGCGTCGCGGGGTCACATTTACCCCGCCTTTCAGGTGGACGAGATAAAGGTACGACTGCGTCCCGAGGTGGTCCGCTTCAATCTCGCAACGCGCGCGACACACGACCCCTGGCAACAGCTGCAGGCGTGGCATGACCACATGATGGCTGTGCCGAATACGCCCCAAGATGTTGAGAAACTTCCCGTCACCACGTCTTCTTAACGCGGAGTCCAGGATCGATCGGAAACGACAACTCGACGATCGAGTCATTTTGGTCCCGAACGCAGGTCGAACTCCTCATAGGGATCCAAGGAATCTGAACCTTGTGGAGCCCGGGACACACCACAGTCTCCGGGCGTCCCGAGGCAGTTCTGACCGCCTCCAGCCCGTGTCGCGCCTGGGCGCCGACGAGTGGGGTTTCACGCCGCGCGTCCTGACGGTGGACCGTCCGATCCACCCTCGGGACATCGCGCAGCAGGACCACGGGGCTGCCGGGCGCAGCCCCGGTCGACTAGAGTTCGCGCGGTGAGCCCCGACCCTAGCGGCGAGACAACACCTCGTGTCTCGCCGGTCGAAGAAGGTCGGCGCGCCGCCATCAGGCTCGCGCGCGAGCAGTTCATGGCGTCCCGCCGCATCGAGATGGGTCAGCTCGCGCACGAGCTCGGCGTGAGCCGGATGACGCTGAACAGGTGGGTGGGCAGTCGCGACCTGCTGCTCGGCGAGGTCAGTTGGTCGCTCGGTCGGGCGACGCTCGACGGCTGTCGCCGCCGTGCGACCGGCGCCGGCGCTGACGCCGTCGCCTCCACCATGGAGGCGTTCATCGCGGCGGTGCTCGATGCACCGTTCATGCGTCACTTTCTGAAGCAGGAAAGCGAGATCGCCTTGCGGATCCTGACGACGCGGGCGAGCAGCCACCAACGCAGCTTCATCGAGTACGTCACCACGATGTTGCGTGAGGACGCGCCTGCCAATGGCAACATGCCGGTGGAGGATCTCGCCTACCTCATCGTGCGCATCGCCGAGTCGTTCTGCTACGTGGACCTCATCACCGGCGACCAGCCGGACTCCAGCAAGGTCGGCAAGGCAATCGCAGCTCTCCTGCGCTGACAGGCATTTTCTGACGCGACACCGCGTCAGGTGCGGGCGGCCAGGCGCGCTCGATCACGCGCGAAGCCAACGATGCTGGCCACGGCTGCCCGCGTGCTGGGCCCGACCCAGTGACGGAAGATCAGCTCCGCGCCGTGAATCAGCCCAAGATTGACGTGAGACGCGACGGGGACGCCCGCACGGGCGAGCCGACGGGCGAACGCGATGCCCTCGTCACGCAACGGATCCAACTCGTTGACCGAGATGACGAACGGAGGCAGTCCACGCAGCTCCTCCTCCGACGCGTGATAGGGCCACGCGATCGGATCATCGGCGTACTCGCCGGTGGGGTCGTAGGCGCGGACCAGCAGACCCATCTGCTCGCACAAGACGAAGTAGCCATCGTTCTCGATCATCGACGGCAGCTCCGCGAGCTTGCGTTCACGGGCCCAGACGTACCCTCCGCTGATGTAGGGGACGCTCGCGTACACGCCGTCAATCGCCTCTATCCCCCTGCGCTTGGCAAGCAACGCCGTGGCGATGGCGAGGTTGCCACCTCCCGACTCGCCCTGGAGGACGACCGTCGAGAGCCCGAGCGCCTCGCGCTGCTCGTGCACCCAGGTGACCGCCTTGAGACAGTCCTCGACCCCAGTCGGGAACGGGTGGTGCTCCTCGCCTCGAGACGCGTTGCGGAAGTCGACCATGACGGCAACCGCACCGGCCTGGGCGATGTCCATGCACCATCGACGGTGCACCGGGTTGTCCGCCGACAGGATCGCCATCCCGCCGCCATGCAGGTAGACGACGCCCGGAAGGGGACCCGTCACGCCGCTGGGACGGATGACGTGCAACGTGATGATGTCGCCGTCGACTCCCTCGACTGTCGCGACACTGGTCTCGACGTCGTCAGAGTCCCCCGGTAGCGAGACATCGATGCTGTCGTAGAGACCTTGGAAGCCTTCGTCAGCCTCGCGCACCGCCGCGAGCACCGTGTCGAGGTCGTCAGACGCGCGCACGGGCGAGGGGACCCCTTGGCCGTCGAGCCCGAACGACACGAGCGCCTTCAGCAGGTCTGGCGAGGTCCGCTTGTCGGTAGCTAGCGACCGGGTGTCATCGCCGAGCCGTCCCGGTCGATCGGTCGTCTGCTGCGGAGGGCTTACAGTCATGTCACACCTCGTGTTCTAGATCACATTAAGTTCAGCGCATGGCTGGGGATTACGTACTGCAGTAGGTAACATCTGCGGCGGTTGCGGTCACATCTTCCGAATCCGCAACCCTGCGTCGATAGGGAGCGCCACGCCCGTGACGTGCCGCGACGCCTCCGAGGCGAGGAAGAGGACTGCCTCGCTGACGTCGGAGGGGTCCACCCACGGGATCGGCATGACGTGGAACGCGTGGTACGCCGAGCCGGGAGTCGCCGCGTCGTCTCTGGTCGGGTTATCGAGGTGCGGCATGAACAAGCGCCGCACGTGCTCGTTGTCCAGCATCGGCGTGTCAACGTTGGTGGGATTGACCGAGTTGACCCGGATCAGCTCAGGCCCGAGCTCGAGTGCGAGCGTCGCCATCAACGCATTGACCCCGGCCTTCGACGCCCCGTAATGGGCCATGTTGGCGACAGGCGCGAAGGTGACGCACGACGACGCGAGGATGACGGATCCTCCTCGACCACCTCGCCGGACGTGGGGGATCGCCGCCTTCGCGGTGTGCCAAACCCCCTTCAGATTGACGTCGATCATCTCCTGAAACGTCAGGTCGTCGAGGTCGAGGGTCGCGCCCGTCGTGCAGATCGCCGCGTTCGCGACCACGACGTCCAGCCGCCCCAGCTCGTCGACCCCTTCGTCGACGACCTCGCTCATCCTCGCCAGGTCGCGGACGTCCGCCTGACGGAGGATGGCGCGACGACCGAGCTTCTCGACGAGTCGAGCCGTCTCATCGAGCTCGTCGGCCGTTGCCATCGGATAGGGCGCCGACTCCACGTCCTGGCACACGTCGATCCCGATGATGTCCGCGCCCGCCTCGGCGAGCGTGAGGGCGTGACTTCTTCCCTGCCCTCGCGCCACGCCGGTGATGAAGGCGACCTTGCCGTCGAGAGTACCCATCGATGTTCCGTCCTGTCGGAGTGTAGGGAGGTGACTACAGAAGGATGGTGTTGAGCCGTGTGGTGGTGTGGCTGCGGAACGCGTTGTTACTGTGACCGGCCACACATTAGTGACTGAGCGCTCACTCTACGAACGAGACCTCAGTCTGTCAATGCACCGGATTCACCGAGTCCCGAAAAGTTCCAGCACAGCCCCGTCGGGGTCCTCGAAGCAGAAGCAGCACTTGTCCTCGTCAAAGCCGTCGGACGCGAAGGTCACGAGCGGAGTGAGTATCTTGACCCCTCGCTCCTGGAGCTTCGCGTACGCGCTCTCGACGCCTTCCGTCGCGAGACACAGCCGGTTCAGACCGACCTTCATCGCGTTCGGGTACACCTCACCCCACGTCGGCGGGTTCACCGCCTCGATCAGGTCCAGGAGCGTCTCGTTCGGACCCTCGCCCCACCCCAGGAGCGCGTACCGGATCTTGATCTCGTCGGGGTGCACCCCGAACGCCTCCGACCCAAACGAGACGGCGCGGATGTTCGGGCCCTCGTCGTCGTACGGCCCCATCCGCAATGTCGCGCCGAGCACCTCCGTGTACCACTTGATTGACGCGTCCATGTTTCGCACGTTGATGTTCGCGTGGAAAATCCCTGTGATTCCAAGGTCCGACATGACGTTCTCCTCCGTCTCTCAGCACATCTCTTGACTGACTGAGCGCTCAGTCTATGTTACGCTTGTCACAATGTCACATCCACGACGAACAGACAGGAGCTCGGAATGGGAGCTTTGAACGGGAAGGTCGCACTCGTCACAGGAGTCGCGCGCGGACAAGGTCACAGCCATGCGCTTCACCTGGCGAAGGAGGGCGCGGACATCATCGGCATCGATCGACTCACCGACGAGCCGACCATCCACTACCCGCTGGCGACCGCCGATGACCTGAACGAGACGCGTGCTCTGATCCAGAAGCTCGGTCGCACCGCGATCCTCTCCTAGGCCGACACCGGCTTGGGGGCATCGGTCGGGATCGGGAAAACGGTGCCCTTGAAGGCCTCGTCCAGAGCCTGCTTGCCGTCGAATCCCGCCGCGAAGGTCGTCCCTCCGTCACCACCTGCCTGGTCGTCGGCCGTGGTGCTTCCGCAAGCCGCCAGCACGGAGGTCAGTGAACCCACGATCGCGATGACGAGGGCGACACGGATTCGGCCTCCCACCCTCCTCCGGCGCCCGACCCTGTGGTCCGTTGCACAGCTCTTCTGCATGAGTGCCCTTTCTGTCTCGCGTCCTGTCTGCATCCGGACGCGCGCTCATGTGACGGCCACCACATGATGACCGAGCGCTCACTTAGGAGTGAGCGCTCAGTCTGTCAATGAAAAGATGAACACGCACTCGGCGGATGCTCGTCGTCCGTCTGTTGAAGGGCCCCAGGCGTGCACCAGTGGTGCCGTGCCATCAGCCGGCCACCGTCTCGGGCGAGACGGTGGCCTACCGGGGCGTGCCGTCGGCTGTCGTCCTCGCCCTCGGCCGCGAGACCTACTGCGCGGGCGATCGCCTCACACGCGTGCCGAGATCCCTGACGACGTCGCGATCGATCGCCGTCTTCTGGATCTTTCCGGTCGCTCCCTTAGGCAGTGTCGGGACGACCTGGATGAGCCGAGGCACCTTGTAGGCAGCGATCCGCTCGTCGAGCCAGGCTCGGAGCTCTGCCGGCGACGCCGACGAGGACGAACGGAAGGAGACCACGGCCGCGACCTCCTCCCCGAGTCGGTCATCGGGCACGCCCACCACGGCCGCCTCGAGCACGGCGGGATGCTCGTAAAGCGCGTCCTCGACCTCACGCGGATAGACGTTGTAGCCGCCGCGGATGATGAGCTCCTTCTTGCGACCCACGATCCAGAGATAACCGTCCTCGTCCATGCGGCCGAGGTCGCCTGTCAGGAGGCGACCGCCCGCCAACGCCTCCGCCGTCGCCTCGGGACGCCTCCAGTAGCCGGGCGTGACGTTCGCACCCGCGATCGTGACCTCGCCGACGGTCCCGACCGGCACCGGGTCGCCGTGGTCGTCAACGACGCTGATCTCCACGCCGCTCACCGCCTGGCCGACGCTTCCTTCGCGCGACTCCCGTCCGGAGTGCTCGCACGCCCCGATCGCCGTGGTCTCGCTCAGCGCGTAGCCGCTCTGGACGGTCGCACCGAACTCTGACGCGAAGGCCCGGTTGACCTCCGTCGGCAGGGTCGCCCCTCCCGACGAGGCCACTCGGAGGGACGT
This sequence comes from Aeromicrobium endophyticum, assembly GCF_003586285.1. GTDB lineage: Bacteria > Actinomycetota > Actinomycetes > Propionibacteriales > Nocardioidaceae > Aeromicrobium > Aeromicrobium endophyticum. Next base: position 949,817 of record NZ_QUBR01000001.1, read on the forward strand.
GATGCTCGGCGCCGGGTCCAGGTGGCGCGCGGACTCGAGCATCTCGATCCACATCGTCGGGACCCCGCTCAGCACGGTCAGCTCGTCCACCTCGACCATGCGCAGCATCGTGTCCGCTGCGAAACGCTGCAGCAGGGACACGCTCGCGCCGACGTCGAGTGCTGCGCCGAGCACCGCGACCTGCCCGTAGACGTGGAACAGGGGAAGCGCCGTGCCGAGCCTGTCGTCCGCGGAGAGCTCGAAGACGTGCCGGACGGCCGACGTCGAGGCGAAGATGTTGCCGAAGGTGATGATGGCACCCTTGGGCACCCCGGTCGTCCCCGAGGTGTAGAGCAGGGCAGCCGTGTCCTCCACCGGCCGCGCCTCGACATCGGCCACGTCGTCGCGGGCGCCCGGCGCGATCTCACGAAGCTCGACGAACGGCACGGTCAACGTCGCTGCAACCTCGCAAGTCGACGTCGCGTCGTCGTGCCACGCGATCACCATGCAGACGTCAGCGTCGCGGGCGAAGTGCTCGAGCTCGCGTGTCGTGCAGAGCGGGTTGACGGGGACGACGACCGCACCCGCGGCCAGGATGCCCAGATAGGCCTGGACGAACGCGACGCCTGTGGGTGCCACGAGAAGGACCCGGTCTCCAGCAGTCACGCCGGCAGCTCGGAGGTCGCGGACGTGACGCGACGCGGCGCGCACGACATCGCTGTAGGTCCACTCGTCCCTACCTTGCCGGACCGCTACCGCATCGGGGTGCGCGCCAGCGTGCCCCCACGTGCGCCTCACGAGGTCGACGTACTCTCGCTGGTCCACCGACATCGTGAATCATCCTCTACCTAGACAACGTTGCGTGACGGAGCTCGAGCGCCCTATCGACTCAGCAGTAGTCCGCCCTCGACGGGGATCGTGCTGCCGACGATGTAGTCCCCCGCACGTGACGCGAGGTAGATCGCGGCCGCGGCCATGTCCTCGGGCTCGCCGACCCGCCCGGCGGGAACCGAGCCGACGAGCTGGTCCGCCTCCTTGTTCATCTGCGTAGGGAACGGCCCTGGGGCGATGCCGGACACGACGATCCCGTCCGCGGCCAGCCGCAGCGCCATGCGTTTGGTCAGGTGCACCACAGCCGCCTTGCTGGCGTGGTAAGAGTACGTCTCCCACTCGTTCATCGTCAGGCCATCGACCGAGGAGATGTTGATGACCTTCGCCGGCCGGTCGGCCGTGGCGGCGGCGAGGTCGCTCTTGAGGGCCTGGGTCAGGAAGAAGAGGCTCTTGACGTTGACGTCCATGACCTTGTCCCACCCGGACTCGGGGAACTCGTCGAACGGCGCCCCCCACGTCGCGCCCGCGTTGTTGACAAGGACGTCCAAGGCCGGCTCGTGCTCGCGGTACTGCGCGACGAGCTCGTTGATCCCGTCCAGGGTGGAGACGTCGGCGGGCAGCGAGACACACGTGCCGAGCCGCGACAGCTCAGTCGCGGTCTGGTCACAGGCCTCCGCCTTGCGCGACGAGATGTAGACGCGTGCACCCTGCGCGAGGAATCCCTCGGCGATCATCCGACCGATCCCCCGCGACCCGCCCGTAACCAGGGCGGAGCGTCCTTCGAGCGAGAACAGGTGCGAGGTGTCCATGATGATCCTTCGTGAGCGCGATGTGACGTGATGACCGGGTGAGCCGCTCAAGGCGCCTCACCCGTCGAGCACCTACGACGACGGCGGCGGCGTCGCGATGCGAAGGGCGAACTTGGAGTACAAGGCCGCGATGCTCTGCGGGGACTCGGTGCCGTCGAGGCCGTACCAGCGCGTCACGTCGATGCTCAAGGAGTGGATCGCGCGGAGCACGCCGTCGATGTCGGCCGCGTCGAAGGTGTTGTCCTTCGCCCCCTCCTCCACGACGTTGCGGAAGATGGCCTCGATTTGGTGGCGCAACTCGACGATCTCGGCGAAGTGCTCCTCGGTCAGCACGGCGAGGTCGTGCTGGCACGCGCGACCGACAGTGTGGTAGCGGGCATGCCACTCGACGTAGATCGACACCAGCCTCTGCAGCCGTTCGGTCGGCGTGCCGTCACCTGGATCAGCGTTGAGGCAGGCCAGCGTGTCGATGTGTCCCGAGCGGGTGATCTCGAAGAACACCGCTTCCTTGGAATCGAACATCGTGTAGAGCGACCCCGCGCTGAGCTTGGCCCCCGCGCTGATGTCCCTCGTCCGCGTGCCGTAGAAGCCGTTGCGCGCGAAGCACAGCACGGCGGACCCGAGCAGCCTGCGGGCCGCGTCGGACAGCTTGGGATCCCAGAAGTCGGGATCGGGGGCCACGTAGCGCGCAGGGCCTGTCTGATCGTTCCAGACTCGTGTTGCCATGAGTATTCCTTCCTGGTTCTCGTGTCTCTGCAGACGCACGAGACTACCGGGAATGTTCGTGGCCCATTCTATCACAACTGAGCGCTCACTCACGTCCCGGATGAGCGATGGCCAGCAATTGACTGAGCGCTTGCTTACCGGGCATGTACGTGTTACTACTGACGAGATGTCACACTTCCGGGTCGTCCGACCCGGCCACCAGACCAACCGCAAGAGGGAGACCGACATGGGACGACTCGACGGCACCGTGGCCTTCGTGACCGGAGCAGCACGTGGACAGGGACGCAGTCACGCCGTACGTCTAGCCGAGGAGGGCGCCGACATTTTCGCGATCGACATCTGCGCGCCTGTGTCGTCGGGTTTCGCTCCGCCGGCCAGGCCCGAGGATCTCGAGGAGACCGCCAGCCTCGTGGCGTCGCTCGGGCGCCGCGTCGTGACGAGGGTAGCCGACGTTCGTGACCGAGACCGACTGGCGCAGGTGCTGCGGGAGGGGGTGGCGGAGCTCGGTCGACTCGACATCGTCTGCGCCAACGCCGGAATCGTGTCCTACGCCAAGACGCACGAGCTGACGCCTGACGAGTGGCACCAGACGCTCGACATCAACCTCACGGGTGTCTGGAACACCTGTCGCGCGGCAATCCCGATCCTGCTCGAGCAGGGCCACGGCGGCTCGATCATCATCACCAGCTCGTCTGCCGGTCTGAAGCCGCTCGAGAACATGGGCCACTACGCGGCGACCAAGCACGGCGTCCTAGGTCTCATGAAGACGATGGCGCTGGAGCTCGGCCCCAGCAACATCCGAGTCAACACGGTCAACCCAGGTGGAGTGAACACGGCCATGATCCACAACGAGGGGACGTACCAGCTCTTCGCAGGTGACCTCGACTCCGTCTCGAAGAAAGAGTTCGAAGAACGCCTCGCACCACTCACGGTGCTGCCGATCTCGTGGGTCGAGCCTGCCGACGTCTCGAACGCGGTGCTGTTCCTCGCCTCCGACGAGGCCCGCTACATCACCGGCGTCTCGCTGCCCGTCGACGGCGGACAGGTCCTGAAGTAGCAGGTCAGCTCGCCGAGATCCCCACGAGATCGGCGAGCTGCCTTCGGTGTGCACCGGGACCACCCAACGCGAGCTGGTCCGCCTTCGCCCTCTTGAGGTAGAGGTGAGCCGGGTGCTCCCACGTCATGCCGATACCGCCGTGCAGCTGTACCGCCTCCTCCGCCGCGGCGACGGCCTGGTCGCTGCAGTAGGACTGAGCAACTCCACAAGCGACGCTGAGATCGTCGCTCTTTGCCGCGAGGCTTGCGGCAGCGTAGCGCGCAGCCGCAGCCGCGGATTCAACGCCGGTGTAGACGTCGGCGAGTCTGTGCTTGAGAGCTTGGAACCCTCCGACAGCCCGGCCGAACTGGCGGCGGTCCTTGACGTAGGCGACCGTGGCCTCGAGGCACCACTGCGCGATACCCAGCTGCTCGGATGCGAGCAGAGCGCATCCAGCTTCCAGGCCGCGTCGCACCGCCGTCTCGGCATCGAGCAGCATCAGCTCACCCGCCACCCCCGAGAAGCACACATCAGCAAGCTGGCGGGTCATGTCAAGAGACACGATCGGCGTGACCTGCACCTCCTCTGAACTCACGGCGTACAGCGCAACGCCCTCATCCGTGGCAACCGGCACCAGGAGGACATCTGCCTCTACGGCTCCTGCGACACTGGTCATCGTCCCAGTCAGAAGGCCACGATCGACAGCGATAGACGGAAGATCGTCGAAAGGCGCAGTTGACCACGGCAGCGTGAGCGCCACGACCGTCTCTCCTGCTGCGAGGGACCTGACAAGCGTCGAGTCAGTATCGAGAAGCGTCGTGGCCGCGATCACTGAACTTGTCAAGAATGGCACGGGCGCGACCGCCCGACCGAGCTCCTCCAGCACAACCGCGGCTTCGCGTGCAGTCGCCCCGGCGCCACCACGGTCCTCGGACACGATCAAGCCCGCTAAGCCCAGCTCGGTGGCAAGCCCGTGCCACAAGGGTGCGACCGGGGATCGGTCACCGTCGTACAGGGCTGCGACAGCGTGAGGATCACATCGCTGGGCGAGCAGACGGCGCACCACGGCGCGCAGGTCGTCCTCGACATCGGTGTACAGCAGGTCCAGGTCTGACGGTTCGCTCACTTGGCAAGCTCCTTCCACGGGGAAACCTTGTCGACACGTGGCTCGGAAGGCAGTCCCAGCACGCGTTCAGAGATGATGTTCCGAAGGACCTCCGAGGTGCCCCCTTCGATCGAGTTGCCTTTGGCGCGCAGGTAGCGGTATCCCGCGTCCCGTCCGGTGAGCTCCACTTCTTCGGGACGGACCAACGTCCAGTCCGAGTAGCGCAGACCGTCTTCGCCGAGAATCTCCAGCTCGAGCCCAGTGAGACGCTGGTTCGTCCGCGCGAAGGAGAGCTTCATAGCCGCTCCCTCGGGGCCCGGCCGCCCGTGAGTCGACTTCTGCTGCAGCCGCATACCGCTGAGGCGAGACACCTCTGCATCGACCCACAACTCCATCAGCCGGTCGTGCAGGTCCGGCGCGCGGCGATCGGGACACCTCCGCCACGTGGCTGCCACCACACCGATCATGCCGGTCTCACGGGCCGCGCCCTGGCCACCGATGTGCACACGTTCGTTGGCAAGCGTCGCGGTCGCGATCTTCCAGCCGTCGCCCACGGCGCCCAGTCGACGGCTGTCAGGGATGCGCACGTCGGTCAAGAAGACCTCGTTGAACTCAGCCTCTCCCGTGATCTGCCGCAACGGCCTCACGTCAATCCCCGGATCTGTCATGTCGCACAAGAAGTAGGTCATGCCCTGGTGCTTAGGTACGTCGGCGTCTGTCCGCGCAAGAAGAATCGCGAACTGAGCGTTGTGAGCCCTGGACGTCCACACCTTCTGTCCCGTGACACGCCACTCGTCGCCGTCACGAGACGCGCGCGTGGAGACATTGGCCAGGTCCGAACCGGCTCCGGGTTCGCTGAAAAGCTGGCACCAGATCTCTTCACCGGTCCACAGCGGTCGCAGGAACCTGCGCTTCTGCTCGTCGGTCCCGAACGTCAGGATCGTCGGTGCCGCCATGCCAAGACCGATGTCGTTGACCTCGGGCCGGTTGGAGGGCGAGCCCGCCTCTTCGAAGATCCGATCGACCTCTGACTGCCATGCCAACGGCAAGCCCCATCCGCCACACCCTTCGGGATAGCCGACCCAGGCGAGCCCGGCGTCGAACCGGGCGCGGAGGAACGTCGCCGAGTCCTGTCCGTCGTGGTCGTCGAGGAAGTCGGCCGCCCGTCGGCAGAGCTCCGCGAGGTCGGTCGGGCGGTCGTCGGCGGCGCTGGACCGGTGACGTGGACGGGTGACAACTGGTGACATGCGTACGTGCTCCTTCAATGTGTCCTCCCTCGTCGGCTGCAGCGGCTACATCGGTCCGAAGACCTCGAGGACCGTCCCATCGGGATCGGTGAAACACACGCAGGCGTGGCCCTCCAACGGCCCCTCGGTCGCGTCGAACTCGACGATCGGCGTCAAGAGCTCCACACCGTTCGCGACGAGAAAATCGGCGGACTTCTGGACGCTCTCGACCGTGAAGCAGATCCGGCGTAGTCCCACGTGGAGCACGCTCGGGTGCACCGAGCCGAAGCTGGCGGGGTTGACCGACTCGATCAGGTCCAGGAACGTCTGGTCCTCACCTTCGCCCCACCCCAGGAGCGCGTATCGGATCTTGACGTCCTCGGGCTCAACCCCGGTGCCGTCCAGGCCGAACGAGATGGCGCGGGTGCTAAGACCTTCGCCGTCGTAGGGGCCATCGATCAGGCTCGCCCCGAGCACCTCGGTGTACCACTTGATCGCGCGATCCATGTCGCGCGTGATGATGTTGACGTGGAAGATCGAGGTGATTCCTGCGTTGGACATCTGGAGTTCCTTTCTCGGGCCCGAGAGGCCTAGTGAGCTTTCTTGATGTGGTAGCCGGCGTCGACTGGGAAGGGGACTCCGGTGATGTAGCGGGAGGCGTCCGAGGCCAGGAAGAGGACGGCTTCGCTGATGTCGTCCGACTCGACCCATGGCACCGGCATGGCATGCAGCTGGACGTACGCCGAGTCGGCGCTCGCGGCGTCCTCCCTGGTCGGGTCCTCCTGGTGGGGCATGAACAGCTTGCGGACGAACTCGTTGTCGATCATCGGCGTGTCGACGTTGGTCGGCAGCACCGAGTTGACCCGGATGAGCTCGGGTCCGAACTCCAGGGCGAACGACGCCATCAGCGAGTTCACGCCGGCCTTCGCGGCGCTGTAGTGCGCGATGTTGGGCGGCGGGATGACCGACGCCACCGAGCTCGTCAGGATGATCGACCCCCCGCGGCCGCCAGCCTGCAGGTGAGGCACGGACGCCTTCACGGTGCGCCACACACCCGAGAGGTTGATGTCGATGACCTCGAGAAATGCCTCCTCGGTGAGCTCGGCGGTCGACCCGATCGAGCAGATGCCGGCGTTGGCGACGACCACGTCCAACCTGCCCAGCTCGGCGACCCCCTCGGCGACCACGGCGCTGACCTGCTCCAAGTTCCTGACGTCAGCCTTGCGGAGCACGGCCCGGCGCCCGAGCTTCTCAATCAGCCGACCGGTCTCGTCGAGGTCGTCCTCGGTGGCCAGCGAATAGCGGGGCGAGGTCGCGTCCTCGCAGACGTCTAGACCGACGATGTCGGCACCCGCCTCGGCCAGCTTGAGCGCGTGGCTGCGTCCCTGACCACGGGCCACACCCGTGATGAAAGCAACTCTTCCGTCCAAAGATCCCATTTATCAACTTCCTTTTGTGAGGTGATGTGGCTCCCCGGCACTGGGGACAGCTCCATCGGTGGAGGTGAGAGAGGCGCCGACGTCTCGAGACCTGAACACCGAGCCAAATGCGAGGTATCGCAGCGTCGAGGCGAGCACCAGCGCACTGGCCTGCACGAAGTACTGCACCGAGCTCGGGCCACCCAGGGCGCGAGTCAATTGGTCCAGCTGTGACAAGAACAGGGCGGCCGCAGCGGTGGCAATGAGGCTGCCTCGACCGCCGGAGAGGGGCGTGCCCCCGATCACCACTGCCGCAACGGTCAACAGCAGATACGGCTTCCCCAAGTCGGCCGTCGCCACTCCGGTGTAGCCGGCCAGCAGAACCCCCGCAAACCCAGCGAACACAGCAGAGAACACGTACGCCCCGACTTGGTACTGCGTCACCTGGATTCCGGCGGCTCTTGCGGACCAAGGGCTTGAACCGACCAAGACGAACCTTCGCCCCGCGACGCTGTTCAGGAGCACGGAAGCCAGGAGGAGGACAAGCGCCACCGTGATGATGACGATGGACGGCACGCCCAGGAGCTTGGCGCGGGTGAAGTCCGTCATGGTCGACGAGACCGACACAGCTGAGCCGCCCGCATAGGTGAACGCTCCACCGACGAGCAAGGAGTTGACAGCCAAAGTGGTGATGATCGGCGTCACCGAGAGCTTGGTGATGATCACACCATTGAAGGCTCCGATCAGCACTGCCACGCCCAAAGCCGCGATGGCCGAGACCAGCACCGTGTGCTCGTCGTCGAGCTTTGCCATGGTGAGGGCACAGATCGCCATCGTCCCCGGCACCGACAGGTCAAGGCCCCTCTGCTGGATGACGAGGGTCTGCCCGATCGATGCCAAAGTCAGCACTCCAGCAAAGGGAAGCAGAGAGGCCAAGGTGTCTGGCCGCAGCGTTCCCGGAGCCGCCACGGCACTGACGACGAAGACTCCGACCAGCCCGAGCCAGATCCAGCCGAACTCACCGACGCGAATCCGAGAAGGCTTTCTTTCGTCGGCTCTGACACCTGGTGTTTCCTCGACGGCGGTCATCGGGGCAACGCCAGCTGACGACTCTTGCTGTAGGCGGCTGCCCCGAGAAGCATCATCCCACCGAGCAGGTATGAGCTCCAGGCCTCACTGAGGTTGAGGATGCCGGTCACAGTGTCGATCTGTCCGATGAGCAGAGCCGCGAGCAAGGCTCCGACAAAGGAGGCACGCCCGCCGAAGACACTTGCTCCACCGATGACAACTGCGGCAACGCTCCCGATCGTGTAGGAGATGCCCGCTGCTGGGTCCCCTGACCCGACCTGGGCCAGTAGTGGGATGGCTGCAAGCGCCGCGAACAGGGAACATCCGACGTACACCATGATGTGGAAGCGTCGAGGCTTCACTCCCGCCACGCGTGCGGCCTCCGGGTTGGATCCCAGGCCCCTCAGGGCTATGCCGACACGGGATCGGAAGAGCACCAGCTCCAAAGCCACCCCGATGACGACCGCAGCGACGAAGACGACCGGGACCGCGCCGAACTGCGAGCTGATCGGATCGGTGATGGCCGAAGAAATCACCCCGTCAGGAGTTGGCCTGAGCGTAAGGGACAGGCCTTGAAGGGCCGTGAACGTCACAAGAGTCGCGATCATCGGTTGCAGGGCCACGACATCGATTAACAGCCAGTTGAGCAATCCGACCGCAATGGCCACACCGAAGAGCAAGATCCACCCAAACGCCTGAGTAAGAGGTGTCGCGTTGTCGACCAGGTAGAACGACTCGATGACCACAAGACTGCCCATGAGTGGCCCGACCGACAAGTCGATGCCACCAATGGTCATCGCCAGCTGCTGCCCATACGCAACCAGTGCGAGCGTTGCGGTCAGGGAGAGAAGCACGCTGATACTGCGGCTGCTGAGGTAGAAGCTGCTCGCGAGGCTGGCCCACACTCCCAGTGCGACGACCGCTGTTGCGACACTGACGGGTGAGGCCCACGAGCCCGCGAGCCACGTTACGAGCGGAGATGCTCGCTCGGGCTTGACTCGCTCGGCGGTCGAGGTGACAACAGCACTCGTGATGTTGCGTTCGGAGACGTCGTCTCCGCTCAGCTGGGCCACGATCGTGCCGCGCGAAAAGACGATCACACGATCGCACAAGCCTGCCAGTTCGGCCGCGTCAGCCGAGACAACCAGCACAGCAGTCCCGGTGGCAGCAGACTCTCTGATCAGCTCATAGATCTCCAACCGCGCACCGACGTCCACGCCCTGCGAAGGCTCGTCGGCCAGGAGGACTCGCGGTCGAGTTGCCAGGACACTTGCAAGCACGACCTTCTGCTGATTGCCCCCTGACAATGAGCTGATCGGCGTGTGCATCGACGGTGTCTTGATACGAAATGACGAAATCGCTTGCTGCGCTGCGGCATCCTCATCAGACCGTCGCAGGAAACCCCACGAAGCGTGCGATCCCAGCGATCGCATGTTCACGTTCTCTCGCACGGACAGGGTGTCCACGATTCCCTCGTGGTGCCGATCGCCCGGCACGTAAGCAACGCCGGCATCACTAGCGCGGGCGGCGGACCGAATCGAGATCGAATCTCGTCCGACTTTGACAACACCGCGGCTCCGGTTGAGGCCCGCCAATGACCGTATGAACTCGCGCTGACCGTTGCCGTCGATCCCAGCGAGCCCGACGACTTCACCCTGCCTGAGGGTCATGGAGATGTCGGAGAATCCCGCACCGCTCAAGTTCTCGACCTTCAGGACGTCTCCCCTACGTCCCTCCAGGGGCGGTTTAACCGGAAAAGCACTCGCGACCGAACGACCCACGATCAAATTGACGATCTTCGACTCATCCAGATCTTCGGTCGCGTGGGTCCCCTGCGCCTGTCCGTCTCTCAGGACAGTGATGCGGTCTGCGATCTGTCGGACCTCATGGACGCGATGGGAGATATAGACCACCGCGCACCCCGATTCCTTCAACGACCGAATGCGCACAAACAGTCGCTGGACATCCTCGGTTGAGAGATGCTCCGTGGGCTCGTCGAGGACCAGAACCGTTGGACCCTGCGCGAGCGCCTTGCTGATCTCGACGACGAACTTCTCCTCCGGCACGAGCGTGTCGACTCGAGTGGCGGGATCGATCAGAATGTTCTCGTCCCAGGACGTCAAGCATCCCCGCGCCCATTCGCTCATCGTTCGGCTGCTCGGCCTGTGGGATTTCGACACTCCGAGATAGAGGTTCTCGCCGACAGTGAGATCCGGCATCAGCGCAGGATCTTGCCTCACGATGGCCAGACCTCGCCGCCGCGCCTCCTCTGGGCTGGCCTCGATCAAGGGCTGGCCGTTGATCGAGACCCGTCCGGCGTCCGGCGCCAGAGAACCAGCGGCAATAGCCATCAAGGTCGACTTGCCGGCACCGTTCTCGCCAACCAGCCCCAGCACCTCGCCGGGACGCACCTCGAGGCTTACGTCCCTCAAGGCACGGACGCCGCCAAAGCTCTTGCTGACACCCTCGATCCTCAACCCGCCAATGCTCCAGGTCTGCTCCAGCTCGGCGAGAACTTCTGTCTGGCTCATCGAATTCCCTCCGTGGGGTTTCGCATGCTCGTGTGGGTCTTGGTTATTTGAAGATGGTGTTGAGTTGGGTGGTGGTGAGTCCGGCGGCGAGGTCTGCGTCGGGTGGGAGGTTGGGGTCGCAGGGTGGTGTCTTGCCGGCGGCGGTGTCGGTGAAGGGCGGGAGCTTGAATGTCTGGTCCGCGTTGTACTTCTTTCCCGTGGCTGCGGCTACTCCCTGACGTAGGGCGATCTCGCCCATCCAGGTCCCGCCGTCCAGGGTGAAGACTGGGACGTCGATCTTGTCGTCGGCAAGCTCCTTCCACGCGCAACCGAACTGGTTGTCGGTGGACAGGGTCGAGATCGGGGGGATCGGCTTGCCTGCCAGCTTGAAGGCCTCGATCGCGCCGCGGGCGGTCACCCCGTAGTCAGTGATGACCGCGTCGATGTTCGAGGACTGGGCGATCAGGCCTGCCATGGCCTGCTGTGCTCCCGCGGCGGTCCAGCTCGTCGTGACCGGGGTGTCGGTCAGCAGCTTGAGGTCGGGGAAGTCCTTCAGCGACTCCTTGACACCATCGAGCATGGCCTTGGACGAGGCTGCTCCGGGAATCCCGCCCAGGAACACCACGTTGCCCTTCTTCACGTTCTGGCCGAGCTTGGTCGCCATGTCACTGCCAGCAAGGCGGCCGTCCAAGATCGTCTGGGCGGTGAAGTCCCTGCCCGGCGTTCCTCCGATAGCGGAGTTGTAGATGATGACCTTCACGCCAGCCTTCTGCGCCGAGCGGATCGCCGGAAGCTCGGCTGCACCGAAGTCCGCCTGCACGAGCAACACGTCCACCCCCTGGGCGACCTGGCTGTTGATCTGACTGATCGCCCGCTGCTGGTCACCGCCAGCACTGGTGAACAAGACCTCGCCATCGATGGACTTGCACTGCTTGGCCGCCTCATCAACCTGGTAGTGCAGCGTCTTCATCCAGGAATTGACCGCCTGCGCCACGGCCAGACCCACCTTGACCTTCTTGTCACCACACCAGCTGTCCAACGGCTGGGCCGGAGTCTGCTGACCCTCGTCGATGTCGAAGCTGACCACCGTCGCCTTGCCATCTGAACTCGCCGAAGCACCAGAACCATCCGAGGAGTCAGACGTGGTCGACGCACACGCCGACAACACCATCGCCCCCAGCAACAACACCGCAACAGCACCAGTCTTAGCGCGCACCGAACACACCTTCCGATCAGATCCATCAACCACAACGACCCCGAACCAGCCACCCCACCCGGACCCCACACCCGCAAGTGTGATCACGCCCACATTTGGTGACTGAGCGCTCACTTTATGAGCGGGCGCTCAACAAGTCAAGACGTGCCGCACTCCTGCGCGTGATCCATGCCGCCGCAACTCGCCAGTGGACCAGGAGTGCCTGCACGCACTCAGACGCGAACTGCCCCGCACCTCAGGCGGGGCACCTTCGGGGCGAGGCAGATCGATCAAGCGACGCGCCAGGCTGTGACCGCGAAGGCCGACCTCATGGACGTCGAGCGCGGCCGACCAGCTATAAACCAGTGCGCGCAGCGACACCCGTCCTAAATTTTTCGATCACGGCCAGCTCGGCGGCGGCTGTGGCAGCAGCTCGGCTCGAGTGGGGCGCAACCCGTCGAAGATGATGGCCTGGTACCGACGCCACAGATCCGGGTCCGCATCAGGATGGCAGCCTGCGATGTGAACGGGCGCGCAGATCAAGAGGAAGACGTCGGTGCCAGTGATCTCGGCCCGGACGACCCCCGCCGCACGAGCCCGGTCGACGAGTGCACTGACGGCCTCGTGGAGGTCGTTGCGCAGCTCGGTCACTCTGGAGTCGTCGTCGGCTCGCAGGAAGGTGAGGTCCTGCTGCTTGATCCCGTGGGCGGCTTCAGTAAGGAAGTCCGACAGCGCGGCCTCCGGGTCGGCCGACGTGAGCAACCGTCGGGCCACCACCGTGAGCTCCGCGAAGTGGTTGCCGACGATCGCGGCGATCAGCTCCTCCTTCGAGGCGAAGTGACTGAACACCGTCGCCTTCGCCACACCCGCCCGGTCTGCGATGTCCGCGATCGAGGCATCGATGCCGCGCGCAGCGAACTCCTCTTCGGCCGCAGCCAGGAGGAGCTCTCGATTACGGGCTGCGTCAGCGCGGAGCGGGCGAGCCGATGAGATCACAGTTCCTAATGTACCAACGTGACCGACCGGGCAACTTGATCAACCGGTCAACTTCGTCTACGCTCGGCGAATCAACCTGATCGGTCGATCAAGTTAGATCGCACGGCCAATTCCAACAAGAGGGACTCACCATGAATCTTGACGGCGCGACAGCCCTGGTCACCGGGACGAACAGGGGCTTGGGCCACCATTTCGCGGCGGAGCTGCTCAAGCGAGGCGCAAAGGTGTACGCGACCGCCCGCCGCCCCGAGCTCGTCGACCTGCCAGGTGCTGAGGTGCTCCGGCTGGACATCACCGATCCGGCGTCCGTCTCGGCGGCGGCGACAACTGCAACCGATGTCGATTTGCTGATCAACAATGCGGCGTTCACCGGGGGCGGCAACTTCATCGGTGGAGATCTCGACTCGATCCGCGCGGCGATGGATTCCAACTACTACGGCACGCTCGCCATGATCCGTGCGTTCGCTCCTGTCCTGGCCCGCAACGGCGGTGGCGCCATTCTCAACGTGCTGTCGGCGGTGGCGTGGATGACCTTCGACGGCAATACTGCTTACGCGGCGGCGAAGTCCGCGCAGTGGGGGCTGACCAACGGGGTTCGTGTCGAGCTGGCCGGCCAGAACACGCTGGTCAGTGCGCTGGTTCCGGGGCTCATCGACACCGAGACCCTGCGCGCCTACGCGAGCGGATCCGGGGTCGTGTTGCCCGAGCATCGGCTCAACGACCCGGCCGATCTTGTCCGTCGAGCTCTGGACGGAATCGCCGCTGGGGAGATCGAGATCCTCGACGAGTCCGCTGTCGAGGCAAAGGCTCGTCTGGCCGGGCCACCGACCCAGTTCGATCTGACCGCCGCCGGCGCCAAGGCCGACCTGTAGTCGGTCGCGATCATCGCGGCCTTCCCCGCGTGATCACCCACCCGTGACCACGTCGGCCGATTACTCACATCAACCATGTCAGGAGCTCTCCGTGATTCGCTTCTTCTCCCTCATCCCTCGCCGGCCCGATATCGAACGTCAGCGCTTCCACGACCACCTGCGCCACCCGCACGGCACCATGGGCCGCCAGATCCCGGGCATGCTCACCTACGTCCAAGCGCACCAGTTCGACACCGACCGCCTTGGCCCAGGCCAGGACGAGTTCGACGCCGTCTCCATGCCCTCGTTCGACTCCGCTAAGGACGCCGACGCGTTGGTCGACGAGCCCTTATTCGTCGAGAATATCCGCCCCGATGAGCCGTTGTTCCAAGACCTGACGAGGGTCGTCTTCTTCATCACTGAGGAGGAAGTCATCACCTCGCGGCCCGCCATTGGCGCCAGCGACGCGGTCGATCGGCAGTGGGACGTACTGGAGCGGCCGACCAGCATCCAACTGCTGCAGTTCGTGCGCCTCGACGGCAATCACGACTGGGCCGGCGCGGACGACGCCGAGCTCGGCCGACGGATCGGTGCCCTGCGCCACGCAGTGAACCGGCCAAGCACTGAGGTGTACAGCGACAGCGCCGCACCCTTCCTCGGCGCCCGCCAGCTGTGGTGGCCGACCCTGACGGCGTTCCAGGACGGCGTGGACGCCGATCGGGCAGCCTTCGACGAGCTCATCGCCCAGGCCGGTCACGCCATCACCATGCTGACAGTCTCGGAACGGTTCTTGCGCTGAGCTGACCTAGCGGCAGCCGGAGGTAGCCGCACGAGCCCCGGCCCGGGCTCGTGCGGCCTGTCAGCGCCAGTCGAGCGATCGTCTACGAGTCGACCTTTGCCTGCGCATCATCGGGCTTACCCGATGAAGACATGGAAGCTCTGGCCGGCGTGATGGACGTCGGAGCCGTCGCAGCAGCTGGCCGTGTGGAACCTCGGCGAAACCGGCGACCTCCGAGCGCCGCCGCGAGTAGCGCCCGCGGCACAGCCACGTCACCACCGTGGAATATGGGGGCCCCGGTCATGGCTGCGAGCAGTGATGACCGCGGATCATTTCGTGCAGTAGCTGTAACCTCCCCCACGGTGGCCAAGATCATCTCAAGATCAGACAGATGCGGGCCGGTTGGATGCAATGAGCACCACGCAAAGCGAAGAGGCTCCGTTCCCCGCTGCCATGGCAAGGAGGAACGGAGCCTCTGTCGTGCGGTGACGGTGGGATTTGAACCCACGGTAGGCGTGAACCTACACAACATTTCGAGTGTTGCACCTTCGGCCGCTCGGACACGTCACCGCGAGAAACCATACCCGAGCCTCTCCGAAGCGCCGAACCCGCGTCCTGCGCGATGATGGGCAGGTGCAGTCCACGACCTTGCGGCAGCTGACCGAACGCGCCGAAGGCCTCGTCGTGCCGGGCCGGCGCAGCGTCCTCGGCGTCTGCGGAGCACCTGGGGTCGGCAAGTCGTCGCTGGCCGCCACGCTCGTCAAGCGTCTGCGGGCGCGCGGCGTCGAGGCCGTGCAGGTGCCGATGGACGGCTTCCACCTCGCGGACGCCGCGCTGGTCGAGCGCGGGCTGCTGGATCGCAAGGGCGCGATCGAGACGTTCGACGGGCACGGGTACGTCGCCCTGCTGCACAGGCTCCGCGACGAGCTCGATCACGACGTCCTCGCGCCGTCGTTCGAGCGCGAGCTCGAGCAGCCGCTGGCCGGCGCGATCACCATCCCGCCCTCGACGACGCTCGTGGTGACCGAGGGCAACTACCTGCTCGACGACGCGGCGCCGTGGCCCGTTGCCCGCGCGCTGATGGACGAGGTGTGGTTCGTCGACCTCGATGACGGACGTCGGCGCTCACGCCTGGTCGACCGCCACGTCAAGCACGGCAAGCCCCGCGACGAGGCCCAGGCGTGGGTCGACACGGTCGACGAGCCCAACGCTCAGCGCGTCATCGCTCGCCGGGAGCAGGCTGATCTGCTCGTCCCGGCGTGACCCACGGGTCGACGTCGATGCCGAACACCCACCGTCGCCCCGGCCACTCCGACAGCGACCACAGCTGACGGCGCTGCGGCCAGTGCGCGACGTCCTCGGGCCCGGTCGGCAGGACGCCGCGGTGCCGGTGGAGGTGGCCGGGTCGCCCGACCCAGAGGTCGCCGGCGCGTCCCTCGCCGGCGCTGGCCGTCACGGCCCAGGTGCCGCCGACGAGCGTCGCGCCCTGCATGCGTGGCTGCCCGTCGTGCAGCTCGAGGGCCGCGCTGCGCCCGCGCTCGTCGCCGCGGAGCAGCTGGGTGTCGCGGTCGAGCGGGAATCGGACGAGTCGATGGGTCGGGCTGTCCTTCGTGCCGTACTCACCGGCCACGAGGCTGTCGGCCTCGGTGCCGCGGTCGAGCGACAGGAACGAGTACGTCAACGGCTCGTGGTCGGTGTCCTGCTCGGCGGCATAGGTCGACGTCTGCGGCAGGACGTAGCGGTAGCCGCGGGCGCGCACCCGGTTGCGCACGTGGGTGATGTCGTCGAGCCGGAACACCCGGATGCCGGCCCCGCTGCCCGCCACGAAGAGGTGGTCGCCGTACCAGACGATGCCGCCGGCGTGCACCCTCACCGGACGCAGCAGGTGCAGCGGCCCGACCCTGACGGGCTCGACGAGCAGCACGTGCCGGTAGACGGGCGCGGCCCCGTCGATGTCGACGACGACCGTGATGCGCGAACCGAGCAGGCGCCGCCCGAACCGTCCGTGCGCGTACCAGCTCGTCAGCAGGACGTCGCGGCCCTCGAACGTGCCGGCACCGGTGTCGTGCCCGTAGGCGTCGGCGGACGTCGTGATGCCCTGCGGCCACCAGCGGTCGGTGGCGGCGTCGTGGTCGTCCCACGTGAAACCCTCGGCAACGGCCTCGCCCGGCACGTCGACACGGCGCGCGACCCGGTTGGTGTCGGCGACGACAGCACGCAGCCCCACGCGTCGGAACCCGCGCCCCAGGTCACGGGGCGGGTCGGCCAGCGCGAGCCGGAAGCGGGAGGCGAGGTCGGCAGGCACGAACCCACCCTAGGTCGGCCCTCGAGCACCCGCGATCCGTGACGCCCACGGCGTCACGGATCGGGGATGACGCCGCAGGCGTCACAGAGTTGGGGGGACGGGCAGGGACGGATCAGGCCCGCGGGCCCTCCGCGATGGAGCGGAAGGTCTCGCTGAACAGGTCGAACTCGTCGTCGCGCGAGCGTCCCGTGCCGGCACCCTTCAGCAGGCTCGCCAGCTCAGCCGTGGCGCGGTCGATGCGCTGCTCGAGCGCCTGGGCACCCTCGGCGCCCCAGTCGTGCGTCGACGCGAACACGCCGGTCGGCACCACCAGCGCCTGCATGTACGCGAACAGCGGCCGCAGCGTGTGCTCGATCGCGAGCGAGTGCCGGGCCGTGCCCGCCGTCGCGGCGAGCAGCACGGGCTTGCCGATCACGGCGTCGGTCTCCATGACGTCGAAGAACGACTTGAACAGCCCCGGATAGGACGCCTTGTAGATCGGCGTCGCGACGATCAGGCCGTCCGCGGCGGCGACCTTGTCGAGGGCGTCCTGCAGCCGCGGCGAGGCGAAGCCCGTGAGCGTCGCGTCGACGACGTCGTGCGCCAGCTCGCGCAGTGCGACGATCTCGACCGAGACGTCGCCGGTCTGCCGACCCAGTGACTCGACCAGGCGGTCGGTCAGCAGGCGCGTGCTCGACGTCTCGCTGAGGCCGGCGGTGATCGCGACGACGGTGGTCATGCCTTGCTCGTCTCGACAGGCTCGACGGGCGAGGCGAGCTTGGCGTCGCGGGCGGCGACGCGGTTGGCGTGCGTGGGCGCGTCCGGGACTCCTGCCGGACGACGCGCGTCGAACTCGGCGCGCAACGTCGGCAGGATCTCGCCCAGCAGGTCGAGCTGCTCGAGGACGGTCTTGAGCGGCAGACCGGCGTGGTCGACGAGGAACATCTGGCGCTGGTAGTCGCCGAAGTAGTCGGCGAACGCCAGCGTCTTCTCGATGACCTCCTGCGGGCTGCCGACGACGAGCGGCGTCTGGGCCTGGAAGTCCTCGAGCGACGGCCCGTGCCCGTAGACCGGGGCGTTGTCGAAGTACGGCCTGAACTCGTTGATCGCGTCCTGGCTGTTCTTGCGCATGAAGAACTGACCGCCGAGGCCGACGATCGCCTGCTCCGGCGTGCCGTGCCCGTAGTGCTCGTAGCGCTGCCGGTAGAAGTTGATCAGCCGGATGTAGTGCTCCTTGGGCCAGAAGATGTTGTTCGCGAAGTAGCCGTCGCCGTAGTACGCGGCGATCTCGGCGACCTCGGGCGTGCGGATCGAGCCGTGCCAGACGAACGGCGAGACGCCGTCGAGCGGGCGAGGGATGGACGTGAAGCTCTGCAGCGGCGTGCGGAACTTGCCCTCCCAGTTGACGACGTCCTCGTCCCAGAGACGGCGCAGCAGCTGGTAGTTCTCGATCGTCAGCTCGACGCCCTTGGACGGGTCCTTGCCGAACCACGGGTAGACCTGGCCGGTGTTGCCGCGACCGAGCACGAGGTCAGCGCGGCCGCCCGAGAGGTGCTGCAGCGTGGCGTAGTCCTCGGCCATCTTGATCGGGTCGTTGGTCGTGATGTGCGCGATCGACGTCGAGAGGATGATGCGCTCGGTCTGCGCGGCGATGAACGCGTGAAGCGTGCTGATCGCGCCCGGGACGAAGCCGGAGTCGTGGTGCTCGCCGACGGCGAAGACGTCGCCGCCGATGTCCTCGACCTTCTTGGCGATCGTGACGAGCGCCTGGAGCTTCTCGTGCTCGGTGGGGATCGAGCCGTCGGTCGGGTCGACCGTCAGGTCGCCGACGCTGAAGATGCCGAACTGCATGCTGCTCATACGAGTCTCCTTGCCCAGGCCCGGTGACGAGTCCACCGAGGCTTGTTCAACTTTCAACTAGTTTAGCAGTTCCTCTATTCCCCGCTCACTCGACGTGCGGCTGCCCCGTGGACGCGCTCGTGCCGCCGTCGACCGTCAGGGTCGCACCGGTGATGTACGCCGCGTCGTCGCTGGCGAGGAACAGCACGGCCGGCGCGACGTCCTCGGGGCGGCCGGGGCGCCCCAGGGCGATGCGGTTGGTGAACTTCGCGATCAGCTCGTCGTCCTCGGTCATCGACTCGGTGATCGGCGTGATGGTGAACGCGGGCGCGACGGAGTTGAGCCGCACGCCGCGGCCGCCGTAGTCGAGCGCGAGCGACTCGATGAAGTTGCGCACCGCGGCCTTGCTCGCGTTGTAGAGCGACTGGCCCCAGTCGCCGCGCATCGCCGACACCGACGAGACCCCCACGAGGTTGCCGCCGACTCGCTCCAGCTCGGGCAGCGCGCTGAGCGCCAGGTGGACGAAGCCGTCGATGTTGGTCGTGCGGATGCGCTCCCAGTGCTCGCCCGCGGTCTCGGTGAACTCGCCGCTCGTGAACGCGGCAGCGTTGTTCACCACGACGTCGAGCTGTCCGAAGCGCTCGACGACTGCCGCCACGAGCCCCTTCGCGTCGGCCGCGTCGCCGACGTCCGAGACGACCGTCAGCGTGCGGTCGTCGGGCTGGCCCTCGAAGGCCTCGCGCAGCTTGTCCTCGCGGCGGCCCGAGATTGCGACGTTGGCGCCGTTGGCGAGGAAGGCCAGGGCGATCGCCCTGCCGATGCCGGTGCCTCCCCCGGTGACGAGGACGGTCTTGCCGGCGAAGCCGTAGGAGTTGTGAGTCATGCCCGGTTCAACGAGCCGCGGCCGCCGAGCATTCCGGGCGCACCGCCGTCCCAACGTCATCACGTCCGCTGCGTCGCAGGTACTGAAGTGATGACGTCCCGCCAGACCGGCCCGGACGTCATCACATCAGTACCTGGGTCGCCGCATCGGTGATGACGTTCGCGCGACGAGTCAGAGGACGTGCTTCTGCCAGCCGGCCTCGCGGCCGATCTCCCGGAACCCCATCTGCTCGTTGACGTCGAGCATCGGACGGTTCTCCTCGGCGTTCCACGTGACCACGGCCTCGACCGATGGGAACGTCGCCACGAGCTGCTCGGCGTTGACCCTCTTCAGCAGCATGCCCAGACGGCGTCCGCGGTGGTCGGTGAGCACCAGCGTGTCCTCCTGCACCGCGACGGCACCACCCTCGGACACGACGATCTCGGTGAACCCGGCCAGCACCCCCGACGGCACGTGCTCGACGGCTGCCGTCAGCATCGTGCGGCTGCTCGACGCGATGCGCTCGTCGTGCTCGTGGACCCGGCCTGCGTCCCACGGGTCGGGCAACATCACCATCCCCGCCGACGGGGCATCCGTGCTCATGCGGGTGCGCAGCGCGGCGAGCTCGTCGATCCATTGGTCGAGGGTCGGCCCGGCCCAGGTCAGCAAGCGGTAGTCGTCCGGGACGCCTGCCGCTGCCAGATCGCGCAGCCGGTCGGCGTCGAGCAGGCTGATGCGGGTCACCTGCTCCAGCGCGTAGCCGTGCGCCCGCAGGAACCGGACGCCCGGATCGTCCGCAGGCAGGTCACCGAACCCCGTCGGGGGCTCGACGCGCTCGCCGCCGTCACGCACCGAGTGGGCGACGGCCACCTTGAGCACCGGTGCACCGAGCTCGACCGCAAGCGCCTCGGCGGCCGCGAGCAGGGCCGTCCCGATGCCGCGGCGACGTCGGGCGGGCGTCACGTCGACCATCAGGTAGGCGCCGGCCTCGGGGGTCAGCGGACGCGTGGTGATCATCGCGCGCCCGACCATGACGTCACCGTGGCGCGCCACCAGGTGCCGGCGAGTGCGGCTGGCGGTGCTGACGTACTCCGAGAGCATCTCGTGCAGGCCCATCGCCAGCAGGTCGGTACCCAGCGTGTGCCTCTCGACGTCGTTGCTCAGCGTCGCGTACTCGGCGAAGTCGTCACCACCGGGAGCGTCCAGGGCATCTGGCATGACCAGCTCGTCGATCGTGAGGCTCATGCGTCGAGACGCTACGTCACGATCTGGCGCAGGGCTCGGTCGGACGCCACCAGGCCGCCGCGGTCGAAGGTCGACGTCGAGGCCATCAGCTCGTCGGCGCCGGTGCGCTCGGCGAGGTCGTCGAGACGTCTTGCGACGGTGGCCGGCGATCCGGCGACGGCGCGGTCGAGCGACGTCTCGACGCGCTTGGTCAGCTGGCTGCTCCACGGCTGGGCACGGATCGACGAGACAGGCTCGAGCGGCGGGAACTCGCCGGTCTGCCGCGAGCGGGCCATCGCCCACGCCTCGGGCAGGGCGAGCTCACGGGCGGACGCGTCGTCGTCCGCGACGAACACGTCGAGCGAGACCGTCACGTACGGCTCGGGCACGAGCTCGCTGGGACGGAAGCCGCGACGGTAGGCGGCGATGGCCTCGGCGCCGTCGGCGGTCCACAGCACCGGGCCACCGACGACGACCGGCAGGCCGAGCCTGGCGGCGATCTCGAGGCCGCGCCCGGTCGCCAGCAGCGACATCGGCACCGGCGCCTCGGCGACGGGGTGGGCGGTGACGGCGGCGTCCCCGTGCAGCAGGTCTCGCAGCTCGTCGACGTCCGCCTCGAAGGTGTCGGTCGCGTCGAGGTCGGCGCGCAGGGCCTCGCGGACGGGCGCGGTGAAGCCGACCGACCGGCCCACGCCGAGGTCGACCCGACCCGGGTAGAGCGCCTCGAGCATCAAGAACTGCTCGGCGACGACGAGCGGCTGGTGGTTGGGCAGCATGACCCCGCCCGACCCGAGCCGGATGGTCGACGTGCGAGCGCCGATCGCGGCGAGCAGCACGGGCGGCGAGCCGCTCGCGATGCCCGGGACGGCGTGGTGCTCGGCGACCCAGAACCGCTCGTACCCGAGGCGCTCTGCCTGCTCGGCCCGCTCGATCGAGCCCGTCAGCCCCTCGGCCTCGGGACGTCCCATCCGCGTCCGCGACCGGTCGAGCAACGAGAGCCTCATGCCCGGGTCAACCCGTCGGCGGCACCGCCTGTTCCCACAGCCAATCCCCCGATGTGTGACGCCCACGGCGTCACCGGACGTCCGAGACGCCGTGGGCGTCACAGATTGCGGTGGGCGGCGAAGAAGGCGCGCAGCAGCTCGGACGACTCGGCGGCCCGGACGCCGCTGACGACCTCGGGCCGGTGGTTGAGCCGGCGGTCGCGGACGACGTCCCACAGCGAGCCGACCGCGCCGGCCTTGTCGTCGAACGGCCCGAAGACCAGCCGGTCGATGCGGGACGCCACGATCGCCCCGGCGCACATCGTGCAGGGCTCGAGCGTCACGACCAGCGTGCACCCGTGCAGCCGCCACTCCCCCATGGCCGTCGCGGCCTCGCGGATGGCGACGATCTCGGCGTGACCGGTGGGATCGCCGTCGCGCTCGCGGGTGTTGCGCCCGCGACCGATCACATCGCCGGCGGCATCGACCACCACGGCACCCACCGGCACGTCGCCGTCGGCCGCGGCCTGGCGGGCGAGGTCGAGCGCCTCGCCCATCCACTCGTCGCGGCTCACCCGAGGACGGCCTCGAGCTCGCCCCCGAAGCCGAGACGCTCGGCCACGTCGAACAGGACGTCGTCGGGGTAGAGGTCGTCGTCGTCGCACAACGCCACGAGGTCGGACGCCGTGACCCCGAGGTCGCTCAGGATCTCGAGGTCGCCGACGGGCTCCGCGTCCTCGGCAGCCCCGGCTCCCGCCGCGAGGTCGAGCAGATCGGCGACGCCATCGGCCAGCGGCCAGTCGTCGACCGCCGTGACGTCCGACAGCATGACCCGCAGCTGCGTGCCCGAGCGCCGCACGATGACGAAGAAGTCGTCGTTCATCGACACCAGGCCGAGCACCCCCACGTCCGACGGGAACCGTCCGAGCGCGTCGCGGAGGTCGTCGACGTCCTCGCCCAGCCGCGGATCAAGCTCGACGACCTGCCAGCGTCCCTCGTCGTGGTAGGCGGCAACGGCGAAGTCGACGTCGTCCTCGGCCATGTCGTGCCTCTCGTGAGGGAAGGTCTCGCAAGACAGCGGCACCTTCTGCGATGGTGACAGACCCGCCCTCGCCGCGGCTAGTCGCGAGCCGCGGCGCACTAGTCTGGGCGCATGCAGGTTCATGTCGCCGACCACCCGCTCATCTCGCACAAGCTGACGCTGCTGCGCGACGAGTCCACCGACTCCCCGACGTTCCGGCGCCTGGCCGACGAGCTCGTGACCTTGCTGGCCTACGAGGCGACGCGCGAGGTGCGCGTCGAGGCCGTCGACGTCAAGACGCCTGTCGCGATGGCGCGGGGCGTGAAGCTGAGCGATCCCCGTCCGCTCGTCGTGCCGATCCTGCGCGCGGGCCTCGGGATGCTCGAGGGCATGCAGCGCCTCCTGCCGACGGCCGAGGTCGGCTTCCTCGGCATGGTGCGCAACGAGGAGACCTTCGACCCCGTCACGTACGCCGAGCGCCTGCCCGACGACCTCACCGGACGACAGTGCTACGTCCTCGACCCCATGCTCGCGACCGGTGGCTCGCTGGCGGCGGCGATCCACTTCCTGGTCAAGCGCGGGGCCGACCACATCACGGCCGTCACGCTGCTGGCCGCGCCCGAGGGCGTCGCGCGCATCGAGGCCGAGCTCGAGACCATCGGCGTCCCGGTCACGCTGGTGACCGCGGGCCTCGACGAGAAGCTCAACGAGCTGGGCTACATCGTGCCGGGCCTGGGCGACGCCGGCGACCGCCTCTACGGCGTCGTCGGCTGAGCGCTCCCACCCCTCCGGTGCGGTGGATCCTCCACCGAATAGACCCGATTCCGGCCTCAGACGGTGGCGTGTCCACCGTGCATCGCTCGGGACCGGGCCCCGTCCACCTCAGAGCGCCTTGAGGATGTCCTCGACCCGCTCCTTGGCGTCGCCGAACAGCATCTGCGAGTTCTCGCGGAAGAACAGCGGGTTCTGCACGCCGGCGTAGCCCGTGGCCATCGACCGCTTGAAGATCACCACGTCGTGGGCCTCCCACACCGTCAGCACCGGCATGCCGGCGATCGGCGAGGACGGGTCCTCGGTCGCGGCCGGGTTGACGGTGTCGTTGGCACCGATGACCAGGACGACCGAGGTGTCCTTGAAGTCGTCGTTGATCTCGTCCATCTCGAGGACGATGTCGTAGGGCACCTTGGCCTCGGCGAGCAGGACGTTCATGTGCCCGGGCAGGCGTCCGGCGACGGGGTGGATGCCGAAGCGCACCTCGACCCCGCGCTCGCGCAGCTTGCGGACCAGGTCGGCCACCGGGTACTGCGCCTGCGCGACGGCCATGCCGTAACCCGGCGTGATGATGACGCTGGAGGCGTTCTTGAGCAGCTCGGCGGTGTCCTCGGCGTTGATCTCGCGGTGCTCGCCGTAGTCCTTGTCGTCCGCGGGTCCGGCCTCGATGCCGAAGCCGCCGGCGATGACCGAGATGAACGAGCGGTTCATCGCCTGGCACATGACGTACGACAGGTACGCACCCGACGAGCCGACCAGTGCACCCGTGACGATCAGCGCGTCGTTGTCGAGCAGGAAGCCCGACGCCGCCGCGGCCCAGCCGGAGTACGAGTTGAGCATCGACACGACGACGGGCATGTCGCCGCCGCCGATCGACGCCACGAGGTGCCAGCCGAGCGCCAGCGCGACGAGCGTGACGAGCACCAGCAGCCACAGGGCGGGGCTGATCACGAACCAGACCGTCAGGGCCACGAAGGCGACGAGCGCGCCGAGGTTGATGTAGTTCTTGCCCGGCAACATCAGCGGGCTGCTCTTGATGCGGGCCGACAGCTTGAGGAAGGCCACGATCGAGCCGGTGAACGTGACGGCCCCGATGAAGACCCCGACGAACACCTCGGCGTTGTGGATGTCCTCGAGCGAGTCGAGGGTGAACGGCTGGTGCTGGAGGTAGCCGTTCCAGCCCACCAGCACCGCCGCCAGACCCACGAACGAGTGCAGCAGCGCGATGAGCTCGGGCATGCCGGTCATCTCGACGACGCGCGCACGCCACAGGCCGATCGCGGCGCCGATGACGACGGCGATCAGCAGCAGCACGACCGCGGTCGTGTCGGCGAGGTCGGCGATCAGCACGAAGGTCGCGACGAGCGCGATCGTCATGCCCGAGATGCCGAACAGCACGCCCTGGGAGGCGGTCTCGTGCTTGGACAGCCCCGCGAGGGACAGGATGAACAGCAGGGACGCGACGATGTACGCGGCGGTGGCGATGCTTGCGGAATCCATGATCAGCCCTTACTTCGAGAACATGCTGAGCATGCGGCGGGTCACGGCGAATCCGCCGAAGACGTTGATGGACGCGAGCAGGATCGCGACGAACGCGAGCACCCGGATGACGGTGTCGTTCTCGGTGCCCTCGGTGCCGATCTGCAGCATCGCGCCGACGACGATGATGCCGCTGATGGCGTTGGTCACCGACATGAGCGGCGTGTGCAGTGCGTGGTGCACCTTGCCGATGACGTAGTAGCCGATGACGATCGCCAGCGTCAGCACCGTGAAGTGCTCGGGCAGGGGCTCGGGCGCGTAGGCGTTGACAAGGAACAAGGCGAGGATGCCGAGACCGACCAGGCCGAGCTTGGCCCGCTGCGTCATGACGGCCTTGGGCGGCTTGGGCTCCGCGGGAGCGGCAGCCGGCGCGGCAGCCGGGGCCGCCGAGACCTGCACGGGCGGCGGAGGCCACGTGGTCTCGCCGTCGCGGACGACCGTGATGGTGCGCTGCACGACGTCGTCGAAGTCGAGGACCAGCTGGCCGTCCTTGGCCGGCGTCAGCAGCTTCAACAGGTTGACGAGGTTGGTGCCGTAGAGCTGCGAGGCCTGCGTGGGCAGACGTCCCGCCAGGTCGGTGTAGCCCAGGATCGTGACGCCGTTGGGCGTCACGACCGCCTCGCCGGGCCGTGAGCCGACGACGTTGCCGCCGTTGGCCGCGGCCATGTCGACGATGACGCTGCCGGCCTTCATCGACGCGACATCGGCTTCGGTGATGAGCACCGGCGCCGCGCGGCCGGGGATGAGGGCCGTCGTGATGATGATGTCGACGTCGGCGGCCTGCTCGGAGTAGATCTCGGCGGCGCGCTCGTTGTAGGCATCGGTCGTGGCCTTCGCGTAGCCGTCGGTCGACTGCTCGGTCTCGACCTCGACCTTCAGGTACTCGCCGCCGAGCGACTTGACCTGGTCGGCGACCTCGGCCCGCGGATCGGTGGCGCGGACGATCGCGCCGAGGCTGTTGGCGGTGCCGATCGCGGCCAGGCCCGCCACGCCGACGCCTGCGACGAGCACCTTGGCCGGCGGCACCTTGCCGGCTGCGGTGATCTGCCCGGTGAAGAAGCGTCCGAAGACGTTGGCGGCCTCGACGACGGCGCGGTAGCCGGCGATGTTGGCCATCGAGCTGAGGACGTCCATCGACTGCGCCCGCGAGATGCGCGGCACGGCGTCCATCGCGAGCACCGTGATGGGACGCGACGCCAGCTGCTCGACCAGATCGGGGTTGAGCGCGGGGCTGATGAGGCTGACGAGCGTCGCCCCGTCGGCGAGCAGGCCGATCTCGTCGGTCGAGGGCGCGTTGACCTTGAGGACGACGTCGCTGCCCCACGTCTCGGCGGTGCCGCGGATCGTGGCACCCGCCTCGGTGTAGGCGGCGTCGGTGAACGACGCCTTCTCGCCAGCGCCCGACTCGACGACGACCTCGTAGCCGAGTCCGATCAGCTTGCCGACCGTCTCGGGCGTGGCCGCGACGCGCGTCTCGCCCTGGACCGACTCACTGACTACTCCGACGACACTCATTCGGCGAACGTTATCCGTTCGTAACCCGGACGACCACCTGGTGAGACCCGCGTCTCACCAGGTGGCATCCAGGTGGCTACCGGTGGGCCACCTCTGTCCCTACGTCCGTGGCGTGACCCGCACCTTGACGTTCTTGGTGTGGTGGTGCCCGCGGGCGTCGACGTACATCACGGTGAAGCCGTGGCGGCCGGTGGACAGCCGGGCCGTGGGGACCTTCAGCTCCAGCCGCCCGCCGGTGTGGACGCGGCCGTGGGCCACGACCTTGCCGCGAGCGTTGCGGACGACGACGGCCGACGTCGGCTTGCCGCCCTGGAGGGTGACCACGGCGTGGCGACCGACGAGGACGGCGGCGGTGACGTGCACCGTGCTGACGGTGGGCGCGGGCACGTGGACCTCCTGCGGCGCGGCGGCCGGGGTCCGGGCCGACGACGCCGGTGCGGCATCGGCTGACGTCGCCACCGGGTCCTGGTGGGGCATCGTCTGGCTGGCACCGGGACGCTTCGGCATGGCCAGCGTCGAGGCGGCCAGCTGGGCCTCGTAGTTGGCCTCGCGATTCGCCGCGAGGAACTCCTCATCCGTCGGCGCCTCGAGGGCCTCGTTCCGGAAGGCACCCGCGAGGTCGTCGAAGGTGTCGCGACGCCACGACGTGATGTCGCTGAAGACCGCCGGCTGCTTGGCGGCCAGCGACCTCGTGGGCGTGCCGAGGTCGAGACCGCCGGCGGCCGTGATGGCCTCGATGAGCTGCAGCGGCGAGGTGTGGTCGGCGACCTGGGAGTAGACGTGGCCGCCGACCGTCCACGGCGAGATGATGAGGCACGGCACCCGGAAGCCCGCGCCGGCCGGCAGGCCACCGCCCGGCGTGCCGCGCGGCGACGGCACGCTGACGTACTCCTCGGGGTGCAGGTCGGGATCCGGGATCGGCGGCGGCACGTGATCGAAGAAGCCGTCGTTCTCGTCGTAGTTGATGATGAAGACCGTCGAGCTCCAGAGCTCCTCGTTGGCGGCCAGCGCCTCGAGCTTGGACGCCAGGAAGTACGCGCCCGCGGCCGGCGTGTTGGGCGGGTGCTCGTCGGAGGCGTAGGGGCCGTCCGGGAAGAGCCAGGTCACGTCGGCGAGGGTGCCGTTGGCGCAGTCCTCCTCGAAGGCGAGGTACGGCGTGTGCGCCGCGGTCGGGTGCAACGGGTCGCCGGCGCCGTTCGGGGTGCCGTTGCCGAAGAGCGAGCCGTTGGTCATCAGCCGGTTGTAGAGCTCGTCGTCGACGCGACCCTTGACCGCGAGGTTCGCCCACCAGGTGAAGTAGTTGTAGGAGCCGGAGCTGGTGTAGGTCTTCACGGTGTAGCCGGCGTCGTGGAGCACCTCGGCGGCCGACGTCCACTGCAGGGCGTTGGGCTTGACGGTCTCCAGGATCGGACCCCCCTTCGTGCCCTGAGGGTCGTTGGTGCCCGACATCCACACCGCGCGGTTCGGGTACGTGGGACCCATCACCGAGCAGTGGTAGTTGTCCAGCAACGTGAACTTCTCGGCCAGCGCCCAGTGGAACGGGATGTCCCGCTGCTTCATGTAGCCCATCGTGTAGGAGCCCTTCAGCGCTCCGTCCGCGGCGACGTGGGTGTGCAACCACCCGTCCATCGCGCCCTTGTTCCACGAGGCGTGCTGGTCGCGCCAGTCGTGCGACAGCGACGGGACCGCCGCCGCCGCCGTGTTGGCGGTGTCCATGTGGAACGGCTCCAGGTAGCCGAGCGGGTTCGACGGATCGGGCTGCTGGAAGACCGAGTTGCCGTTCGCGAGGGTCATGGCCGTCGGGTCGTCGAATCCGCGGACGCCGGGGAAGGTCCCGAAGTAGTGGTCGAACGACCGGTTCTCCTGCATCACGTAGACCACGTGCTTGATCTGCGACAGGTCGAACGACGCGGGCTCGGCCGCCTCGGCGGCGGCCATCAGATTCTTGGGCAGCAGCCCCGACATGCCGGCCATCCCGGCGACCGCGGCGGCGCCCATGATCACCGTGCGGCGCGAGACGTGCGCGTCGGGCTGGCTGTTGCCGGTCTGGGCGTTGCTGGTGTCGGACATGTCTTCCATCTCTCGGTCGGTGCGTTCGCTGGTCATCGGGCCCTCACCGCGGCCGTGTGCTTGGACGATCTCGTCACGGTCGCGTAGCCGGTGGTCGAGCCGGTGACCTTGACGGTGATCCGCTTGCCCTCGTCCTTGCGGCCGATCGCGAGCGTCGCGTGCTTCGCGCCGCTGATCCGCCGGCCGTCGGCGTACCACTGGTAGTGGAGGTGGTGGCCGCTCAGCCTCGCCCCGCCGGCTCTCCACGTCCCCGGCTTCACGGTCATCCGGCTGCCGACCTTGGCCTTGCCCGTGATTCTCGGAGTCGCGGAGACCAGCCTGCCGGCGGCCACCGAGTGCGTCGAGGACGTCGCGGTCGCGCTCGTGTAGCCGGCGTACGAGCCGGTCACCCGGACGGAGATCCTGCTGCGGTGGTCCTTCCTGGACACCGTGTACGTGGACCGCGTCGCCCTCGGGATCGCCACGCCGTTGCGCAGCCACTGGTAGCTGAAAGAGGTCACCGGGAAGAAGCCGGCCGACCAGGCGCCCGGCGTCGCGGTCACCGTCGAGCCCACCCTGACCGCGCCGCTGACGCTGGGAGCAGCGGTGGTCAGCGTGCTCGGCTGCGGCACCGGGACCACCACCGCGGCCGACGTCGCGCTGGCCGAGGCGTAGTCCTCCTTGGCCGCGGTCACCGCGACGGCGAGCGCGTGGCCGGCGTCGCCGCTCGTCACCACGTACGTCTTCGTGGTGGCCCCGCCGATGGCGACACCGTCTCGTAGCCACTGGTACGTGAAGGAGTCCGGGGTCGGGCTCCACGTGCCGGAGTCGGCCGTCAGGGTCGCACCGGGTGCGAGCGTCCCCGTGACGGTCGGTCCGTCCGTGGAGACGACCGGGCCGTTCGCACGGGCCGCACAGACGCTCGAGGCGACCCCGGAGCCGGTCACGGCCACCTGGTCGGCGGGCTCGAGGGGGCCTGCGGCCTGGCCGCCCTGAGCCGCGTTGACCACCTCGTCGACGACGTTGTTCTTGGTGTCGGCGATGTAGAGGTGGTGCGTCACGGGGTCGATGGCCACTGCGTGCGGCGTGTTGAGCCTGGTGGTCGCCGGGAGCGAGCCGTTGCCCGTCGGGCTCGCATTGCCGGAGCCCGCGACGGCTCCGACGTTGACGACGGTCGAGATGACGCCGCTCGGGAGCACCTGGCGGATCGCGTGGTTGAACGTGTCGGCGATGAACAGGTCACCGGCGCCGTCGATCGCGACGCCCTGCGGGTCGTTGAGCAGGGCCGACGTGGCCGGACCGCCGTCGCCCGAGTACCCGCCCAGGCAGTCGTTGCCCGCCAGGCCGGCCGCGTAGTCGCCTGCCACCGTGGTGATCTCGCCGCTCGTGCCGTCGACGCGGCGGACCACGTTGTTGGACGAGTCGGCGATGTAGACGTTGTCGTCGGCGTCGACCGCGACGCCGGCGGGCTGAGAGAGCCTCGCGGCCGGCGCGGGCGAGCCGTCTCCGGTGTAGCCGGCCCTGCCGGTGCCGGCGACGACCCGGATCGTGCCGGCCGGGGTGACCTCGAGGATCCGGTTGTCCGAGGTGTCGGCGATGAAGACGTTGTCCGAGCCGTCGACGACGACGTCGTTCGGGTGCCAGAGGTTGACCGACAGCGGCGTGCTGCTCGGGGTCACCGTCGCCCCCGCGCCACCGGCGACACCCGTCCCGGCGAAGCGATGGATCGTCCCGTCGGTGGTGATCACGCGGATCACGTTGTCGCCGCTGTCCGCGACGTAGAGGTTGCCGTGCGAGTCCAGGGCCGTCCCGCCCGGCTGGTACAGCTGGGCCTGCGTCGCCGGACCCTCGTTGCCGAGCTCGCCGTATCCCGCCAGGGAGCCGGCGATGATCGCGTTCGATCCGTGGGCCACCGTGGCGAGCAGGTTGTCGCCGGTGTTGGAGACGTAGACCGTGCCGTCGTGCGCCGAGATGCCGGCAGGTCGGTACAGGCCGCCGGCCGGAGGCAGCGGCAGACCGGTGGTCGGGTCGATCACGGGGTCGTTCCCCGAGCTCGCGTCGTACGCCAGCGTCCTGAGCAGGGGGCCCGTCGTGTCGGCGATGCCGACCCCGTCGCTGTAGGCATACCCGCGCGGCGCGAGCAGCGTGGCGTAGTCGCGGCCGGCGAACGACAGTCCCGAGTCGGACGACGCGATCGCGAGGTCGTCGCCGCCCCCGATCGTCGTGCCCGACGGCAACCTGTAGCCGGTGCCCGCGCCGTTTCGCTGCAGGACGTACCCCGACACGTCGACCGTCGCGCTCGAGTAGTTGTGCAGGGTGACGGCGGTCGCGGTCGCTCCAGCGATCTTCACGGCCCGGGTGAATGCCACCTGCTCGAGATCGATGGTCGTCGGCGAGCTGAGCTTCGCCTTCTGGGTGTGGTTGACGTTGTCGCCACCGGTGAACAGCGAGTTGTACCAGACAGCGGCATCGGGCCGGGAACGGTCGGCCGGCACCGCGTAGTGCTCGGCGGAGTTGTTGTTGGTGGCCGGGCAGACCGACGCCCCGTTGAAGGTGTTGGCCGCGCACGGGGTGTCGACGTAGGCGCGGGAGACCAGCGTGCTGCCGCCCGCCACGACCGAGAGGTCGTAGCTGTGGTCGCCGCCGGAGTTGCCCAGCGAGGAGAAGCCGAACACCAGCACCACGGGGGTCGACGCGGGGAGCCCGTAGTTCGCCAGGAACTGCGCCGTCGTCTTGACGCCGAGGTACTGGTTCTCGACCCACCAGAAGATCTGGGTGGCGTGGGCGGGGATGACGGGGTCGACCGTCGGCGACGTCTTGGAGGTGTCGGACGAGTCGTGCAGCGTCATCGCCGTGCCGCTCTTGGTCAGGGTGAGGCCGTACGCCGCGAAGTCGATCGGGTGGTCCGTGGTGTTGGTGACCTCGCTGTACTCGTAGTAGTCCGTCGAGTTGGTGTCGTAGTTGACCTCGGAGACCAGCAGGTCGTTGGGCGAGATCGCCGGCGCGCCCGGGTTCGTCGTGCCCTTGGTCGGGTAGGCCGAGACGCCGAAGGCGCCGGTGCCGTCCGTGGTCCGCGCCCATGAGGTCGGGGCGTGCGACGTCCACGACGTCTCGTCGAGGGCGGTGCCGTCGCGGTCGATGAGGTCCAGGGTGTCGGCGGCGTCGAGGTCGAGGCCGGCGGCGTGCAGGTCGTCACCGTCGACGACGACGAACGCGCCCGCGGCGATGTCCTGGGACGGCAGCGCGTACGCATCGCCGTCGTCGTCGACGAGGCTCACCGCCGCACCGGTGACAGCGGCCCCGGTGTTGTCGAGCTCGACCCAGTCGTCGGCCGGGCGGCCGGTGTTCCTGACCTCGTTGATCCTGAGGCCGGCGAGCGGGTCGGAGCCACCCGGCGCCGTCGTCCTGGGCCGCACGATCAGGGTGAAGTCGGCCGCGACGGACTGGGCCGCATCGCCCGTGCCGCTGTCGCCCACGGTCACGTGGACGCCGTAGTGCGCGACGGCGTCCGTCGGGGTGCCGCTGATCAGGCCGGTGCCCGGGTCGATCGCGATGCCGGCCGGCAGGCCCGTCGCCGTGTAGGTGTAGCCGGGCGTCCCGCCATGAGTGCCCACCTGGATCGGCGCGAGGGCCTCGCCCTTGCGGACGGAGGCGTCGGACAGCGGGTCGAGCCGCAGCACCTTGCTCAGCGTGAGGGTGAAGGACGTCTTCGCGGTGTCCGGCTGGCTCGGTGTCTGGTCGGAGACGGTGACCGTCACCGGATAGGCCGTGAGGTCGTTCGTCCCCGCGGGCGTTCCGCTGATGACACCGGTGCTCGGATCGATGACGACACCGTCCGGGAGGCCGGTCGCGGCGTAGCTGAGCGTGCCCACTCCCTTGCTGCCCTGCGCCTGGACGGGTGTCATCGGCTGGTTCGGGCTGGCGATGGCGTCGCTGATCCTCGCCACGGTGACGCGGCTGCTCGCCTGCGAGGTGAGCGCGAACCCGGTGACGGCGGTGAAGTCGTGGTCGTTCTTGTCGGTGTCGACCGGGACGCCGCCGGTGAACGTGCGCGACGAGACGTACGCGTTGGACGACCCGGCCGAGGCACCGGACACCGTGGCGGCACCGCCGGTCTCGGCGCTTCCCGGCTGCGTGTACGCCGATGACGCGTACTTGGTCCACCCCACGGCATCCACCACACCGGCGGTCTTGGCGGCGGCGGACGACAGGTCGCCGGTGCCCGTGTAGGTGCCACCGCTCGACGCCTTGAGCAGGATGATCTGTCCACCGGACGAGTAGCCGCCGAAGCCGTTGTTCGACTGGCCCGACGGGTCGGTCGACGTGCCGGCGGTGTTGCCGGCGTTGAGCGCGAAGTTCAGGTCGGGCGTGACGTCGGCCGGCGGGAGGCCGCGGCTGCTGCCGGCCGCGGTGTCGGCGTTGTGCCCGTTCCAGATCAGGAAGGAGTGGTGCGCCAGCACGGTGCCGTACAGCTTCATCGACGAGCAGCTCGTGCTCGTGACCGAGCGGTAGCACTGGTAGTAGCTCGGCGTGACGGTCGAGCCGCTGATCGTGCCGAGCGAGATGTCGCTGTCGGTGGGGTTGTAGAGCTGGACCCAGTCGCTGTTGTAGGCGCCGCCGTCGCTGCCGTAGACGGCCGAGATCACGAGGTGGTCGGGTGCCGACGACGCGGCGACGGCGCTCGGCGAGACGGCGCTGAGCACGGCCAGCCCCATCGCGAACGCCAGCAGGACGGCACACAGCCGGCGCAACCCGCGGTGCTGCTCCATGACCCTCAGGGGCGGCGCGACGTTCATCAGCTCTCCAGTTCGGTGCGGTCGTGCAGAGGGGTGCCAGCAGACCCGACAGGCCGCTATGACGCATGGGTAGTTGAGCGGCCCGAGATGAACGTCCCACCAACGACCGGAATGGTTGCGATGAACAACTATCGAGACGTGGACGCCTCTGGTCGACGACCGGATCCAGGGCTGGGAGAGTGATCGACGTGGACACCTTCGTCATGCCGCTCCCGTTGCCGCTCGACATCGCCTCCCTGACCATGGGGCTGGTGAACATCGGGTCCGCCAGCGGCGACGAAGGACCGATCGCGGACTCGATCGAGCAGGCTCTGCGGACCCAGCCGCACCTGACCGTCGAGCGCTTCGGCGGCACCGTCGTCGCCCGCACCGCTCTGGGCCACCCCGAGCGCGTCCTGCTCGCAGGTCACCTCGACACGGTCGCTGGCGCCGGCGATCCGGTCGCGTACGTCGAGATGGGCAAGCTCTTCGGCCTGGGCGCGTGCGACATGAAGGGAGGGCTCGCGGCGATGCTCAAGGCGGCCACGCTCGGCACCTACGGCCGCGATGCCACCTTCGTGTTCCACGACGGCGGGGAGGCGGCGGACGGGCCCAGCGGCCTCGACCGGCTCGCCGAGCAGCGCCCCGACCTGCTCGAGGCCGACCTGGCGATCGTGCTGGAGCCCACCGACGCTCGCGTCGAGTTCGCCGACGGCGATCTCGACACCCCTGCCGTCGCGGAGCTCCTCGCCCTGGTCGAGCCGGAGCCGGTCCGGGCCGCCGGACGGTCCGGGGCAGCTCGCCTCGAGCGGCTCGGCCTCACCGCTCTCACGTTCGGGCCGGGCGATCCTCGGTTGGCGCACACCGAGCACGAGCACGTGCCCACGGCGCAGCTCGCCGCCTGCGAGCACGTGGTGCGAGAGCTGCTCCGCGCCTGAGGGCGGCCCCGGGCGCGCCCGCCCAGCACTGCTGGGGGTTCAGCAGCACCAGGGACTCAGTAGTACCAGGGGAAGGGCGAGAAGTCGGGCTCGCGCTTCTCGAGGAAGGCATCGCGTCCCTCGGCGGCCTCGTCGGTCATGTAGGCCAGGCGCGTGGTCTCGCCGAGCAGCACCTGCTGGCCGACCAGCCCGTCGTCGATCATGTTGAACGAGTACTTGAGCATGCGCTGGGCTGTCGGCGACTTGGCGTTGATCTTGCGTCCCCACTCGAGCGCCTCGGCCTCGAGCTCGGCGTGCGGGACGACCTTGTTGACCATGCCCATGCGGTGCGCGTCGTCGGCGGAGTACTCGTCGCCCAGCATGAAGATCTCGCGCGCGAACTTCTGGCCCACCTGACGGGCGAGGTACGCCGAGCCGAATCCGCCGTCGAACGAGCCCACGTCGGCATCGGTCTGCTTGAAGCGTGCGTGCTCGGCCGAGGCGAGCGTCAGGTCGGCGACGACGTGCAGGCTGTGACCGCCACCGGCGGCCCATCCGGGCACCACGGCGATGACGATCTTGGGCATGAAGCGGATCAGGCGCTGGCACTCCAGGATGTGCAGGCGGCCCAGCTTGCCGGGGTCGACCGTCGCGGCGGTCTCGCCCTCGGCGTACTGGTAGCCGACCTTGCCGCGGATGCGCTGGTCGCCCCCCGAGCAGAACGCCCAGCCGCCGTCCTTCGGCGACGGGCCGTTGCCCGTCAGCAGGACGCAGCCCACGTCCGACGACGTCCGCGCGTGCTCGAGCACCGCCAGCAGCTCGTCGACCGTGCCGGGGCGGAAGGCGTTGCGCACCTCGGGACGGTCGAAGGCGATGCGGACCGTGCCGTGCGAGATGGCGCGGTGGTAGGTGAGGTCCTGGAGTCCCTCGAATCCCGGGACCTCCTGCCAGGCGGACGGATCGAATGTCTCGGAGACGGTCATGGCGGCGAGGTTACCCGGCGCGACTGCCCGACATGTCGCTATGGTCAGCCCATGACGGACGAACACCTGGTCACCGTGTACGGCACCTCGGTGATGGTCTGCGCACCCGACGGGATGCCCCTCGACACCGACGGCGCCGCGACCGAGCTGGTCGGCGAGGCGATCGGTCAGCGGGCCCAGATCGTCGTGGTGCCCGCCGAACGTCTGACCGACGACTTCTTCGACCTGGCCACCGGCGTCGCCGAGGGCATCACGCAGAAGTTCGGCACGTACGGCGTCCGGCTCGCCGTGGTGGGCGACATCGCCGAGCGGGTCGCCGCCGACACCGCGCTCGCCGGCTGGGTCGACCAGGTGAACCACGGCACCCAGGTGTGGTTCAGCCCCACGTTCGACGCCTTCCAGGCACGACTCGACCGGCGGAGCCCCTCGTCGCGGTGACCCGCACGACGTTCCCTGGCGCAACTCAGATACCGACGGTATGTTGACCGACATGGCTCAGACATTCACCGGCAAGGTCGCACTCGTCACGGGTGCCGCGCGCGGCATCGGAGC
This sequence comes from Aeromicrobium endophyticum, assembly GCF_003586285.1. Classification (GTDB taxonomy): domain Bacteria; phylum Actinomycetota; class Actinomycetes; order Propionibacteriales; family Nocardioidaceae; genus Aeromicrobium; species Aeromicrobium endophyticum. The sequence continues at coordinate 985,659 of NZ_QUBR01000001.1, forward strand.
GGGTGTGGCCCGCGGCATCGTCGAGGCAGGAGGCCGGGTCGCCCTCGTCGGGCTCGAGCCCGAGCTGCTGTCGGCGCTCGCCGACGAGCTCGGCGACGCCGCCGCGTGGTGGGAGGCCGACGTGCGCGACGGCGCCGCCGTCCAGGCCGCGACCGATGCGGCGGCCGCCCACTTCGGACGTCTCGACCTCGTGCTGGCCAATGCCGGCATCGCGTCGTACGGCACCGTCCGCCAGATCGACGACGAGGCCTTCGAGCGCGTCGTCGACATCAACGTCAACGGGGTCTTCCGCACCCTGAAGTACGCGACGCCCCACCTCGCCAAGACCAAGGGCTACGCCCTGGTCGTCGCGTCGCAGGCCTCGTTCACCCCGCTGGCGGGCCTCGCCTCGTACAACGCGAGCAAGGCGGGCGCCGAGACGCTGGCCCTGGCGTACAAGCAGGAGGTCGCCCACCTCGGCATCGCCGTGGGCGTGTGCCACCCGTCGTGGATCGACACCGACATCGTCCGCAACGCCGAGAAGGACCTGCCGACGTTCCGCCGGGTCCGTCAGCAGCTGCCGTGGCCCGCCAACGGCACCACCAGCGTCGAGACGTGCGTCGAGCTGATCCTGGCCGGGCTGGCCAAGCGCAAGGGACGCGCCTACGTCCCGAAGAACGTCATCGTCTCGAACTGGACGAAGTCGCTGGTCAACTCACCGCTGGCCTGGCCCGTGCTCAAGCGCATGGCGTCGAAGGCGGTGCCCGGCATGGAGCGCGAGGTCGACGCGCTCGGCCGCTTCCACCACGCCCACGTGCCTGCGACGCCGAGCGAAGCGAGGCGCTCGCAGGCAGGCTAGCGAAGCGTGAGCGGCGCGCGGCGGAGCCGCCGGTCGGCGAAGCCCGGTGAGCCAGCAGGCTCGATCAGCGATCAGGTCGTCACAGGGCTCAGACGGTCTGGACGGACGCGGCCAACGACGCCATGTGCCCCAGCCGCGCGACCTCGGAGTTGAGGAACTCGGGCCCCCCGTGTCGTCCGACCACCACGACCAGCCCGTTGCCCCGGCGGTCGCGGGCCGGCGCCGCGGCCAGGACCGTCGACTCCCACTGGGGCACCTCGCGCAGCACCTTGGCCTTGCGCAGACCCAGCCAGTCGTCTGCCTCGGGCACCAGCTTCGGGGCCGTCGGCGACTGGGCCATCACGTGCATCGCACCGTCGACGCGGTCGAGCGCCAGGGCCCAGTCGGTGCGGAACGTCTCGGGGATGACCTCGACCAGACGGGCGATGGCCTGGGCCGGGTCGTCGGTGAAGCGCTCGACGGCCTCGAGGTCCATGCTGAGGTTCGCACCGGCGTTGTAGCGCGAGATCCACTCGACCGTCACGCCCTCGAGCTGGTGGCACGCCGTGATGAGCGCATCGGGCATGACCTGCGGAGGCAGCTCGAGGAGGACGTCGTCGATGACGAGGCCGCCCGCCCGGCGCTCCACGATCTCGATCGCCTCGATGTCGGCGCCGGCGCCACCGAGCGCCGTCGCCAGGGCACCGAGTGATCCGGGCACGTCCGGAAGCTCGACGCGCAGCAGGAAGGCCATATGACCATTGTCACCGGTCAGCATTTCGCTGCGGTTACGCGGGTAGCGTGGTGGCGTGAATCCTGCTGTCATCCGCACCGTCTTTCGTACCGTCGCCATCGCCGAGGCCGTCTCGTGGGGCCTCCTGCTCGTCGCGATGTTCTTCAAGTGGGTGCTCGACGCCGAGCCGCTCGGGCTCACCGAGGGCGGCGTGCCCGTCGCCGGCCCCATCCACGGCGGCATCTTCGTGCTCTACGTCCTCTCGACGCTCGTGTCGGCGCGCGCCTTCCGGTGGGACGCCAAGACACTCGTGCTGGGGCTCGCGGCCAGCATCCCGCCGTTCTTCACGGTGTGGTTCGAGACCTGGGCCGACCGCCAGGGCCTGCTCGCCCCGGCGGCTCGTCGCGAAGCACCCACCTCGCTCTAGCCGGCCGCGCAGCTCATGCTGAGCGCGCATACATCCGATCACCACTCAGTATTGGACGGCATGGGTTCACGGTCGGACAATGGCCTCATGTCTGCCTCCCTGCCCCAGGTCCGCCAGCTCGTCACCGCGATCCCCGGCCCCCGCTCGATCGAGCTCATGTCTCGCAAGACCTCGGCGGTCGCCCGCGGCGTCGGCACGACCCTGCCGGTGTTCGCCGTCGAGGCCGGCGGCGGCGTCGTCAAGGACGTCGACGGCAACAGCCTGATCGACCTCGGCTCCGGCATCGCCGTGACGACCGTCGGCAACAGCGCCCCCCGCGTCGTCGAGGCCGTGCGCGAGCAGGTCGAGGCGTTCACGCACACGTGCTTCATGATCACCCCCTACGAGGGCTACGTCGCCGTCGCCGAGGCGCTCAACCGGTTGACGCCGGGCGACCACGACAAGCGCAGCGCGCTGTTCAACTCCGGCGCCGAGGCCGTCGAGAACGCCATCAAGATCGCCCGCGCGCACACCGGGCGCCAAGCCGTCGTGGTGTTCGACCACGCCTACCACGGCCGCACCAACCTCACGATGGCCATGACGGCCAAGTCGATGCCCTACAAGAGCGGCTTCGGCCCGTTCGCGCCCGAGGTCTACCGCGCGCCGCTGTCGTACCCGTACCGCGACAGACTCGACTCATCAGGAACGTACGTCGACGGGACGACCGCCGCGCAGCGCGCCATCAGCGTCATCGAGAAGCAGGTCGGCGCCGAGAACCTGGCCGCCGTCGTGATCGAGCCCATCCAGGGTGAGGGCGGCTTCATCGTGCCGGCCGACGGCTTCCTGCCGGCGCTCGCGCAGTGGTGCACCGACAACGGCGTCGTGTTCGTCGCCGACGAGGTGCAGACCGGCTTCGCCCGTACCGGCGCGATGTTCGCCTGCGACCACGAGGGCGTCGTGCCCGACCTCATCGTGACCGCGAAGGGCATCGCCGGCGGCCTGCCGCTGTCGGCGGTCACCGGGCGCGCCGACGTCATGGACGCCTCGCACGTCAGCGGCCTCGGCGGCACCTACGGCGGCAACCCCCTGGCGTGCGCCGCCGCCCTGGCCACGATCGAGACCATCGAGCACGACGGCCTGGTCGATCGGGCCGGCGAGATCGAGCGCCTGATGATGCCGGTGCTGCACCGCCTGCAGGCCGACGACGACCGCATCGGCGACGTCCGCGGCCGCGGCGCCATGATCGCCGTCGAGCTGGTCAAGGCCGGCACCGACGAGCCCGACGCCGACCTGGCCCGCACCGTCGCGGCGAGCGCCCACCAGGCGGGCGTGATTGTCTTGACGTGCGGGACGTTCGGCAACGTGCTCCGCTTCCTGCCGCCGCTGTCCATCAGCGACGAGCTCCTGACCGAGGGACTCCAGGTCCTCATCGACGCCTTCGAGGAGACGAAATGACCGCGACAGACCTGTTCATCGACAACGAGTGGCTCCCCGGCGCCAACGGCACGTTCGACGTCGTCGACCCCGCGACCGGCGAGACGATCCGCGCCGTCTCCGACGGCAGCGAGGCCGATGCGACCGCGGCCGTCGACGCCGCCGCCAAGGCGCTGAAGACCTGGCGCCACCTGCCCCCGCGCGAGCGCAGCGAGATCCTGCGCCGCACGTTCGAGCTGATGATCCGCGACCGCGACGAGCTGGGTGAGCTGATCGCCGCCGAGAACGGCAAGTCGCTGACCGACGCGAAGGGCGAGGTGACGTACTCGGCCGAGTTCTTCCGCTGGTTCGCCGAGGAGGGCGTCCGCATGGGCGGCGACTACGGCGTCGCGCCCGCCGGCGGCACCCGCACCCTCGTGACCCACCACCCGGTCGGCGTCGCGGCGCTCATCACGCCGTGGAACTTCCCGGCGGCCATGGCCACCCGCAAGATCGCGCCCGCGCTCGCCGCGGGATGCACCGTCGTGCTGAAGCCGGCGTCCGAGACGCCGCTGACCGCCTTCGCGATCGCCCGCCTCATGGTCGAGGCGGGTCTGCCCGCGGGCGTCGTCAACATCGTCCCGTCGTCGTCGGCCGGCAAGGTCGTCACGACGTGGCTGGAGGACCCCCGCGTCCGCAAGGTCTCGTTCACGGGCTCGACCGGCATCGGCTCGGTGCTGCTCAAGCAGGCCGCCGACCGCATCGTCAACTCGTCGATGGAGCTCGGCGGCAACGCCCCGCTCATCGTCACCGACGACGCCGATCTCGACGCCGCGGTCGAGGGCACCATGATCGCGAAGTTCCGTGGCGGAGGTCAGGCCTGCACCGCCGCCAACCGGCTGTACGTCCACGCCGACGTGGCCGAGGAGTTCGCCCGCAAGCTCGGCGAGAAGGTCGCCTCGCTGAAGGTCGGCCCGGCCGCGGACGGCTCCGACATCGGTCCGCTCATCAACGCCAAGGCCGTCGACAAGACGAACGCCCTGCTCGCCGGGGCGATCGAGGCCGGCGCCCGCGTGACGCACGAGGCGTCCGTGCCGTCCGACAGCAAGGGCTACTGGTTCCCGCCGACGGTGCTCGTCGACGTGCCGGCCGATGCCGAGATCGTGCACGAGGAGATCTTCGGCCCGATCGCGCCGATCGTCACCTGGACGACCGACGACGAGGTGATCGGCTACGCCAACGACACCGAGATGGGCCTGGCCGCGTACGTCTACGCCGGCGAGCTGCAGCGTGGCATCCGCCTCGGCGAGGCCATCGAGGCGGGCATGGTCGGCGTCAACCGCGGGCTGGTCTCCGACCCCGCCGCACCGTTCGGCGGCATGAAGCAGAGCGGCATCGGTCGTGAGGGCGCCCGCATGGGTCTCGAGGAGTTCCAGGAGACCCAGTACCTCAGCATCGCCTGGCCCGAGGACTGAACGCGCGCAGCGAGAGGGCGGCCGTGAGCGCCGTGCGGCGAAGCCGCCCATCGCGAGGCGTGCGGCTGATCCGGCGCGGGTGCAGACACGCACCCGCGCTTGATTTCTCACCAGCGCCTCGTTGAACGGCGGCTTCGCCGCGAACCACTCACGCTCCGCTGGCGGCCGACTGACGCTCGCTCGCGGAGCGAGCTCGGTCAGTCGGCGATGTAGAACATGCGCTTGTTGACGAACTCGTCCATGCCCAGGGGGCCGAGCTCGCGGCCGAAGCCCGAGCGCTTGACGCCGCCGAACGGGATCTCGGCACCTTCGCCCGCCGTGGTGTTGACGTTGGCCATGCCGACCTCGAGACGCTCGGCCAGCGAGCGCGCCCTCTTCTCGTCGACCGCGAACACCGAGCCGCCGAGACCGTAGGTCGTGTCGTTGGCCAGCTCGAGCGCCTCGTCGTCCGATCCGACGGAGTAGACCACCGCGACCGGGCCGAACAGCTCTTCGGAGTACGCCCGCATGTCCTTGGTGATGCCCGTGAGCACGGCCGGCGTGTAGTGCGCGTCGGGCCCGTCGCTCAGCACGCCGCCGGCGTGCAGGGTCGCACCCTTGGAGACGGCGTCCTGGACCTGCTCGTGCAGGGTCTCGGCGGCCTTGCGCGACGACAGCGGCGAGAACGCGTCGAGGGCGAGGGCCTTGTCGGTCAGCTTGCCCACGAAGTCGTCGAACAGGTCGTCCATGACGATCATGCGCTTGTTGGAGTTGCAGGCCTGCCCCGTGTTGTACATGCGGTAGTCCCACGCGGCATCGGCGACCGCGTCGAGGTCCTCGGTGTCGAGCACGACCATGGGGTCCGAGCCGCCGAGCTCGAGCACGCACTTCTTGAGGTTCTTGCCCGCCAGGGCCGCGACCACGGCGCCCGCGCGTTCCGAGCCGGTCAGCGACACCCCGGCCACCCGCGGGTCGGCGATGATCGTCTCGACCTGGTCGAAGGTCGCGAACATGTTGACGTAGGCGCCCTTCGGCAGCCCGGCGTCGTCCATGATCTTCTGCACCGCCAGCGCCGACCGCGGCACCGACTCGGCGTGCTTGAGGATGATCGTGTTGCCCAGCATCAGGTTGGGCGCCGCGAAGCGGGCGATCTGGTAGAACGGGAAGTTCCAGGGCATGACGCCCAGCAGCGGGCCCACCGGCAGCTTCTGCACGACGGCGCGGCCGCCCGTGATGCCCTTGATCTCCTGGTCGGCGGCCAGGGTCGGGCCCTCGTCGGCGAAGTAGTCGAAGATCGCCTGGCAGAACTCGGCCTCCTCGACGCCCTCGGACGCCGGCTTGCCCATCTCGGTCGTCGCGATGGCCGCCAGCTCGTCGGCCCGCTCGGCGAACAGCGCCGCGACCCGCTTGACCACCACGGCCCGCTCGGCGATCGGCACGTCCTTCCACGCCGTGTAGGCCGAGTGCGCCGACGTCAGCGCCGACTCGATCTCGGCGTCGGTGGCGTGGTCGAAGGTCTCGACGACGTCTCCGGTCGACGGATCGGTCACCTGGTAGGTGGGACTGGTCATGGGCGCTCCTTCGGAGAGGTGGGGATCACGCTGCCGGGATGAGCCCGACGTTACCGCCTGGCCGGGCGAGAACGACTGATACGGGCGTAGAACACTGAGAGCGCGACGAATCCTGCCGTCATCACCAGACAGATCGACGAAACCGTGAGCCAGCCGAGGTCGGCGACGTCGAGGAAGCCGTACGGCACCGGCGCGGTCGTGGTGGGCGTCAGCGCGTAGACCGGATCGGCCACCTCGGCCCGCACCAGCGTGTAGGCCAGCCACGCGACGGGAAAGGCCAGCGACCACAGGGCCGTCCGCTCGAGACGCGTGCGCGGCCGCAGGGCGACGAAGCCGATCACCGTCATCACGGGCACGACGTAGTGGAAGATCTTGTCGTACCACCACTCCGCACCCTCGAATTCCGCGTTGCCGGCCAGCAGCGTCGCGTAGACCACGCCGGTCACGGTGATCGCGGTGAGGCTGCCGAGCCGCAGGATGCCGAAGGCCGTGCCGCCTCGGTCCGGCCTCAGCACCAGCAGCACCGACGCGACCAGCACGAGGATGTTCGACTCGATCGTGAAGTAGCTGAAGAAGTTGACGAGCGAGCGGCCGTCGTCGACCGTGATCGCCGTCTGGCCGACCAGCGCGATCGCGACGAGCAGCGCGATGAGTCCGTGCCAGGTGCGGGTCACGCATCGACGATAGTCGTCACCGGGTCGGCGCGCGATCAGTCGCGCTGCAAAAGGGTGACGCCCGACCCCACGGCCGCTGCCAGCCGCCAGTCGAGCCGGCGACCGTCGGGCAGGCCCCAGAGGGCCAGGTCGTACTCGCGGCGCAGCACCCATCGGCGGGCGGTCGAGAGCACGACGTGCCCGTCGCCGGTCGCGAAGTCGAACCGGAGCGGAGGATCGTCCGAGAACCGCCGCACGAGCGCCCAGAGGCGACTGCGCTCGCGTCCGACGGCCGTGATGCCGTCGGCGGTCTCGAGGTGCCAGGTCGAGCGACCGAAGGACGCCTTCACGTCCTTGCGGAACGAGCCGAGCACGACTCCCCGGTCGTCCGTGACCGCGTACGTGCCCCACGTGTCCCAGACGTGGTCGCTGGCGAAGGCGAAGAGCGGCCGGTTGTGCTCGACGTCGGTGTGGAACACCAGCGTCAACCGGGCGCGGTCGAGCGACTGCTTCGCCGAGGCGATGACACCCCCGACGGAGCCGTCGGCACGGATCTCGCACAGCTCGTGGACCGTGCCCCGCCAGTGGCGGCGATCGCGGAGCAGCATCCGCAGGTCAGGACGGTTCACGCGCCCATGATGGCAGTCGATAGCCTGAGGTCCGCCCCGAGGAGGAACGTGTCCGAGCACATCCGTGGAGACCATCACGTCCGACGCGTCGGCTCGTCGCGCCTACTCGTCGAGCCCCCCGTCCGCGTGCTCGGCGACCTGTTGCTGCGCTCCGACACCCGGGTCGGCTGCTTCACCGAGTTCGGCCAGCACGTCGAGGTGCAGGCCGCCGACATCGGCCGCTACAGCGAGATCGGCAACAACTCGACGATCGGCGCCACGGGCCACCCGTTGACGTGGATGGGCGTCTCGGCGTTCCAGTACAAGGCGGCCACGTGGGGCTGGCACCCCGCGGCCGCCGAGGCCGAGGTGATCGACCCTGAGGCCGGTGGACGCCAGTCGTTCCGCAGCGTCGGCCCCGACCGCGCCTGGATCGGCAACGACGTCTGGCTCGGCGCCGGCGTCGTCGTGCTGCGGGGCGTCACGATCGGCGACGGCTGCATCGTGGCGGCCAACGCCGTCGTCACCAAGGACCTCCCGCCCTACACGATCTGCGGCGGCCTGCCCGCCAAGGTCATCAAGAAGCGCCTGCCCGACGACGTCCGCGACGCACTGGTCGCGCTGCAGTGGTGGCGTCACTCGCCCAACCAGCTCGCCGGCATCCCCTTCGACGACCCAGCGGCGGCCGCGGCGGCGCTCCGCCCTCGCATCAAGGCCGGCCTCGAGCCGTACGACCCGGGATTCGTCGAGATCCCGAAGCCTGACGAGCCCCGCAGGCGCTTCGCCCGGTTCCGCTGAACCTCCCCTGCCGGGCGGTGCATCTGGCACCGCATGCGGCGGCAGACGGTCGAGAGGTCACCGACGCGTGCGCGTCGTTGCCGACCCACCGGGACCCAGGCGTTGCGACCTGCCCCCGGCCGCGGTGGAATGAAGGATGCGATCCATCTGGAAGGGCGCCGTCAGCTTCGGGCTGGTCAGCGTGCCCGTCAAGGTCTACAGCGCGACCGAGAACCACGACCTGCCGCTGCACCAGGTGCACGACGCCGATGGCGGGCGCATCCGCTACCAGCGGCGGTGCGAGGTCTGCGGCAAGGTCGTCGACTACGGCGACATCGACAAGGCCTACGACGACGGCGGGCAGACCGTCGTGCTGACCGACGAGGACATCAAGTCGCTGCCGGCCGAGCGCAACCACGAGATCGAGGTCGTCGAGTTCGTGCCAGCCGACCAGGTCGACATCCTGCGACTCGACAAGAGCTACTACCTCGAGCCCGAGGCCGCGACGATCAAGCAGTACACCCTGCTGCGCCGCGCCCTCGAGGACTCCGACCGCACCGCGATCGTCCGCTTCGCGCTGCGCCAGAAGACCCGCCTCGCCGCACTCCGCGTGCGCGGCGACGTGCTGCTGCTGCAGACGCTGCTCTGGGACGACGAGGTGCGCTCGCCCACCTTCGACGTGCTGAAGGAGGCCCCGCGCATCACGCAGAAGGAGCGCGACATGGCCGCCCAGCTCGTCGACTCGCTCACCGGCGACTTCGACAGCGCGGCGTTCACCGACGACTACCAGGAGCAGCTGCGCACCCTGGTCGAGGCCAAGCTCGAGCAGGGCGCCGCGCTCGACACCGGCGCCACCTTCGGCGGGCAGGAGAGCGACGACGACGCCGACGTGGTCGACCTGATGGAGGCGCTGAAGCGCAGCATCGACCGCAAGAAGACCACGGCCAAGAAGGACCCCGCCACGAAGAGCGCGCCGGCCAAGAAGACCCCGGCGAAGAAGGCCGCTGCCAAGAAACCGGCCGCGAAGAAGGCCGCCAGCGCGAAGACGGCCGCGAAGAAGGCGCCCGCCAAGAAGTCGTCCCGCCGGGCTAGCTGACCGAGGCGTCCTGGTCGGCCGGCGCCGAGAAGGTCGCGTCCGGGGTGTCGCGGTGGTCGACGACCCACTCGGCGACGTAGCGCAGCTTGACGTTGTGCGACTGCGACTGACGCCGCAAGAACTCGAAGGCCCGGTCGGCGTCGATGTCGAAGCGCTCCATCAAGATGCCCTGCGCCTGCCCGATGAGCTTGCGCGCGTCGATCGCGACCTGCAGGCCCTCCTCGTTGTGGGCGTTGGCGATGGCGACGGACGCGTGTCGCACGAAGATCGTCGCGACGGCCAGGTCGTCCTCGTCGAACGCACCGACCCGCTCGGCGTACAGGTTGAGGGACCCGTAACGGCGCGCCCGGGTCTCCAGCCGCAGGCTGAGGACGCTGCGCAGGCCGAGCTCGGCGACGGCCGGGCCCCACTTCGCCCAGCGCGGATCGATGCGGATGTCGTCGGAGTGGTAGTGGTCGTGGCCGTCGATCGCATCGAGGCACGGGCCCTCGTCGTGGATGATCTGCAGGCTGTGCGACTCGCCGACCCGCTGCGCGGTGGCGGCCGCGGTCTCGATCTGGTTGCGCGCGTGCACCAGCATGATGCCGGCCTCGTCGCAGCCGATCGCGAGCTTGGCGTACTCGGCGATGCGCTCGATCGTGCTCTCGGACGTCGGGGCGTCGTGGAGGTCGAGGGCCATCTGCGAGAAGAACGTCAGGCTTTCCATCGATGACACCTTTCGAAGATCGGGGCGCCTCATCGCGACGACCTCGTCGCGACGGCCGGTCGGTCGACGTGCGTCCGCGGTTTGGACACGCGCGCCAAGGGTACTGCGCATCGGGTGTAGTTCCGCAACGAACCGTCCCGGTCCGTCGCGCCGTCGGCACCCGCCGTCTCGAGGCTCCACGAAGGGATGGCCACATGACCACCGATCTCCACCTGGCAGGTCCCACCGTCACGCTCTTCGGCGACCGCGACGCACTGGGCGCAGCCATCAGCGACGAGCTCGGCCGGCGAGGCTGCAGCACGCACTCGGTCACCACCCCGATGGGCTGGCTCGCCTCCGTGACCCATGCCATCGTGCGCCTCGACACCCGCGCCGGCGAGCAGGCGCTGTCCGACCTCACGTCGCGCGAGATGCCCGCGACCCACGTCGTCGCGGTGTGCGCCACGTCCGACGACGAGCTGGCCGCGGCTCGGCTCGACCACCTGTGCCGCCAGTGCGGCGACAGCCACGACGTGTCGATGATCTGGCACGCACCGTTCGGCCTGCCGACCGGCAGTCTCGACGGAGCGATGGTGCGAGCGTCCGAGCTGGCCTCGTCGATCGCCGACCACATCGGCTCCCAGGACGCTGCCCCGGCCTTCTCCAGCAGCACCTTCGCGCCGAGCCGTCCCCCCAGCGCTCACTGAGCCGACCACTCGCGGGCCAGGTCGTCGAACATCCCGACGGTCGCCCGGACGTCCCACAGGCTGCTCACCGCGTCTCGGGCCTCGATGCGGATCGCCGGTGCGCCCTCGACCTCGTCGGGCGTCGCGACGACGCCGTCGTGCAGGGCGAACTCGCGCAGCAGGTCGGCCTGGGCTCGGGGGTCACTGAGCGTGAACACCAAGGTGATGCGTGGCAACGGCTGCTCTTTTCGGTTCGCGAAGCAGACGGCTGCTGCTGAACCGGCACGAGAACGTTACCAACGACGACCGATGTCGGCCGTGCGGACCCGGGCGCTGGGACCGCTCGACCTAGGCGGCGTCGTCGACCGAGGCGCGCACGCGCAGCTGCTCGAGCAGCTTCGACAGGCGGCGCGAGACCTGCATCTGGCTGACACCGACCAGATCGGCGATCTCCTGCTGCGTGCGGTCCTCGACGAAGCGCAGGCGCAACAGCTCACGCTCGTCGTCGGTGAGGTCCTGGCACAGGGGGCCCACGGTGACCCAGTCGTCGATGAAGGCGTAGGCCGGCTCGTCCCACCGCAGGGTCTCGCCCAGCGGCTGGCCGTCCTCGCGCATGGGCTGGTCGAGCGACGTCGGCGAGAAGCAGCCGCGGGCGGCCATGGCCTCGCGCACGTCGGACTCCGACGCGTCGATGTCGTGCGCGATCTCGGCGACCAGCGGGGTGCGCGAGTCGTTCTGGAGGCGACGCTCGGACGCTGCGGTGATGTCGGCCTGCATCTGCTGGATGCGACGGGGAGGGCGCACGCTCCAGCAGTGGTCGCGGAAGTGCTTCTTGATCTCGCCCAGGATCGTCACCGTCGCGAACGGGACGAACTCGCCGCGGTCGTGGTGGAAGCCGCGGATGGCCTTGACCAGGGCAAAGTTGGCGACCTGCACGAGGTCGTCGCGGTCGACACCGCGGCCCGCGTAGCGACCGGCCAGGTGACGCGCGAGCCCGAGGTGACGGCGGACGACCTCGTCCTCGATGCGTGCGCGCTCGACGGGCGATGCGGCCGCCGCGGCCTGGAGCTGTGCGGCGGTGTCGTCGGGGTGGATCTGGGCGACTTGCGTGGGAGCAGAATTCACGATGACTCTCTCAATGTCTCGATCCATTGCGGGCTTCTGCTCAACCAGCTGTCTCACCATCGCACCTCGGGGCAAGGTTGCGCAAGACTTGTTCAGTCAATTCTGACTACTGCGTCTAGTACGAAAGAACTAGGCGCGACGAAACCCGTCGCACGGCAGGGGTTTCGTCCATCGCGACCCGGGTACAAGAAATTTCCCCAGATCGCGACATCCACGGCCACCGAGAGGGCATCCGATGGCGACCAGCACCGAGAACGTCACGGTCTCGGGTCGGCGACTCCGCCTCACGCACCCCGACAAGGTCGTGTACCCGTCCACCGGGACGACCAAGGCCGACGTCATCGCGTACTACCTCGCGATCGCTCCCCACCTGCTCCCCCACGTGACCGGGCGCATCGTGACGCGCAAGAGATGGGTCGACGGCGTCGGCACCGCCGACCGGCCGGGCGACGTGTTCTTCGAGAAGAACCTGCCCGACTCCGCTCCCACGTGGATCCGGCGCGTCGCGATCGAGCACCGCGACCACACCAACACCTACCCGGTGTTCGACGACGAGGCCTCCCTCGCCTGGGCCGGTCAGGTCGGCGCCCTCGAGCTGCACGTGCCGCAGTGGCGCGTCGACGACGACGGCGTCCCCCAGCACCCCGACCGGCTCGTGCTCGACCTCGACCCCGGGCCCGGCACCGGTCTGCCCGAGTGCGTGACCGTCGCCAAGGCCGCCCGGGGGCTCCTGCGCGACGTCGGCCTGCAGGCCGTGCCGGTCACGAGCGGCAGCAAGGGCATCCACCTGTACGCCGCCCTCGACGGCACCAACGACTCCGACTACGTCAACGCCTTCGCCCACGAGCTCGCCAAGACCCTCGAGTCCGAGCTGCCCGACCTGGTCGTCAGCTCGATGCGCAAGAGCGAGCGCACCGACAAGGTGCTGGTCGACTGGAGCCAGAACAACGGCAACAAGACCACGGTCGCGCCCTACTCGCTGCGCGGCACCATCGAGCCGCGCGTCGCCGTGCCGCGCACCTGGCGCGAGCTCGGCGACGACCTGCAGCAGCTGACGCTCGACGACGTCCTGGCGCGCATGCGACGTCGCAAGGACCCGCTCGCCGAGCTCGGCGCCGACCCACCGAGTGCCGGGGCCGCCTCGCGCCACGGCACGAGAGGTGAAAGTCTCGACTCAGCGGCACCACGCTGACCGGCGCGAATCCTCGACCCACCCAGCACCAGCCGACCACCGTCCCACCCGACCCGAACCCATCACACAAGGGAGCACGACATGACGAGGCCGTTCAAGAACAAGACCCTCCGCGACAAGCTGGAGGCCCAGCTGAGCGAGCTGGCCGAGCAGACCGACGACCTGCGCAAGCAGGTCGCCGACCGCGCGCCGGCCGTCCGCGACCAGATCGTCGAGCAGACCGGAGAGCTGCGCAAGCAGGTCGCCGACCGCGCACCGGCGGTCCGCGACCAGATCGTGTCGCACCTGCCCGACCGCGACCAGCTGCTCGACCTGCGCGACGACCTGTTCGACCGCCTGCCCGAGAACGTCCAGGACCGTCTGCCCGAGAAGGTCAAGCCGCAGCGCAAGCGTCTGCGCCGCGTCGCCGCCGTCGGCATCCTCACCGGTGCGGGTGCCGCCGCGTTCGCGATCCTCAAGCGCAAGGGCGACGCTCCTGCTCCGTACGTCGCCCCCGTGCCGCCGCCGGCGGCCACCACTCCCCCGCCGGCCCCCGCGCCGACCGACGTGACGGGCACCGACACCGCGCCGAAGATCTAGTCGCAGCGGCGATTGACCGCCGGGGGGCGGGGTATGAGGGAGCAACCTTCATTCCCCGCCCCCCTGAGGTTCGCCATGACGCTCGAGCTCGACCCCACCACCGACCCCGCCTGGACGCCCGCCGAGCTGTCCGCCATCCGCGAGCTGCTCGAGAGCTCGGTGACGCGCATCCAGGCCGAGCTCGTCGTGCTCGGAGTCGACGCGACCGGCGACGTGTCGGCCGCGACGATCGAGGTGCTGCACGACGAGCTCGACGTCGCGTCGCAGCGCTCCGAGCTGATGCAGGACGCCGTCCAGGCCGCGAACGCCGCCGCCATCCTCTCGCAGATCGAGCACGTGCTGGCCCGCCTCGACGCCGATCTCTACGGCATCTGCGAGTCGTGCTCGGGTTCCATCGCCCGCGCTCGTCTCGAGGCGTTCCCCCGTGCCACGCTGTGCATGGAGTGCGTGGCCTGAACGGCAGCCGGTCCCCGCAAGCGATAGCCTTGCGACGAACCGGTTGAGCCACCAGGCGGTGCGCCCTACGAGAGACGCCCCGTGATCCCTGACCTGAGTCGTGCCGCAGCCCACACCCCGGCCTACTCGACGCCCGACCTGACCAACTGCGAGCGCGAGCCGATCCACATCCCGGGCGCCATCCAACCCCACGGTCTGCTGCTCGCGCTCGACGCCGAGCACCGGGTCGTGACGGTGTCGCGCAACTGCGCGCAGATGCTGGGTCGTCCCGCGCACGACCTCATCGGCACCGACGTCGGCGACGCGATGGGGCAGGAGCCCGCGGCGTCCGTCGCCCAGGCCGTGGCCGCCGACGACATGAGCACGCCCATCCGCACCACGATGCCTCCCGGCCACGGCGACCTGGCCGGCGAGGAGGTCGACATCATCGTGCACCGCTCCGGCGGGCGCATCGTGGTCGAGGTCGAGCCCGTCACCGTGCCGGTGCCGAGCCAGACCGTGTCGTACCGCTCGGCGCGCGCCGCCGTCACGCGGCTCACGCAGTCGTCGACAACCGCCGAGCTCTGCCAGCAGCTCGCCTCCGAGATCCGGCACCTGACGGGCTTCGACCGCGTCATGGTCTACCGCTTCGACCCCGAGTGGAACGGCGAGGTCGTGGCCGAGGACCGCCGCGACGACCTCAACCCCTTCCTCGGCCTGCACTACCCCTCCACCGACATCCCGGCCCAGGCGCGGCGCCTCTACACCGTCAACTGGACCCGGCTGATCGCCGACATCGAGTACGCGCCCGTGGCGCTCGAGCCGGTCATCGACCCGTCGACGGGGGCTCCGCTCGACCTGTCGCACTCGGTGCTGCGCAGCGTGTCGCCGATCCACATCGAGTACCTGTCACACATGGGCGTCTCGGCGTCGATGTCGGTGTCGATGGTCAAGGACGGGCTGCTCTGGGGGCTCGTCGCGTGCCACCACTACTCCGGGCCGTTGCGCGTGCCGTACGACGCCCGGTCGGCCGCCGAGTTCCTCGGCCAGACCGCGTCGCAGCTGATCGACGACCGCGAGCGTGCCGACACCCACACCGACGAGCTGCGCGCCAGCGTCACCCTCGCACGCCTCACGGCCGCCCTCGCGGCCGACACCCGCCCGCTCTACGACGCCCTGCTCGACGACCAGCGCCTGCTCGAGCTCGTCGACGCGCAGGGCGCGGCCTTGTATGTCGACGGTCGCCTGCTGACGGTCGGCGAGGTGCCGTCGGAGGCCGATCTGCACCTCATCGCGCGCCAGCTCGACGGGCCCGCCGGACAGCCGACGGCGTCCGACCACCTGAGCGTGCTGGCGCCCGAGCTGGAGCACATCGCCGACGTCGCCGCCGGTGCCCTGCACGTGGGCAACGGTCCCGACCGCTGGCTCATGTGGCTGCGCCCCGAGATCGAGCGCACCGTCGACTGGGGCGGCGATCCCACCAACAAGGCCCTCGCGCTCGCCGAGAACCCCAACGTCCGGCTGAGCCCCCGCAAGTCGTTCGCGAAGTGGCGCCAGGTCGTGCGCGGACGCAGCGCGCCCTGGCTCGCGTGGCAGGTCGCCGCGGCCCAGAGCCTGCGCGAGCACCTGTCGAGCGAGCTGCTGCGCCGCAGCCAGGAGCACACCGCGATCGCCGAGTCGCTGCAGCGCACCGTGGTGCTCGAGGAGGCGCCGACGGTCGAGGGGCACGACGTCCTCGCCCGCTACCGTCCGGCCAAGGGCAGCCAGCTCGGCGGCGACTGGTGGGACGCCTTCCACCTGCCCGACGGGCGCTTCGTCGTCAGCGTCGGCGACGTCGCCGGGCACGGCGTCACGGCCGCGACGGCGATGGCGCAGGCGCGCACGGCGCTGCGTGCCTACATGTTCGACGGCCACTCCCCCGCCGCGTGCCTCGACCGTCTCGACGTGCTGGTGCAGTCGCTGCTGCCGGGCCAGACCGCGACGGCCGTGGTGGTGGCGCTCGATCCCCGCACCGGCGAGGTCGAGCTCGCCAACGCTGGCCACCCGCCCCTGCTGCTGCTGTCGGGCGACGAGGTGAGGGTGATGCCGCACGCGGGTCGTCCCCTGCTGGGCGTGGCGCACGGCGAGGCACGCACCGACCGCCTGACGCTGGCCGACGGCGACATCCTGCTGGCCTACACCGACGGCCTGGTCGAGCGCCGCGGCGTCGAGATCGACGTCTCGATCGACAGCCTCGCGGCCGCGGCCGCGCACTCCGACCACACCGACACCTTGGACGCCTGGATCGACGACCTGCTGACGGCCGTCCCGGGCACGCTCGACGACGACCTGACGGTGGTCGCCCTGCGCCGCTGCACCGACCTCACGGGAGAGCCTGCATGAGCCTGACCATCGCCGATCGCGTGCGCGGCGAGTTCGACGTGATCGAGCTCGCCGGCGACATCGACGTCGAGACCGCACGCACCCTGCGCGCCCACATCGTCGAGCGCTTCAGCGACTCCAACGCCCGGGTCGTGGTCGACCTGACCGGCGTCGACTTCATGGACTCGTCGGGCCTGGGCGCGCTGGTCAGCGGGTGGCAGCTGACGCGCGACGACGGCACGTTCCGCATCGCGGGCGCCAACTCGATCGTCCGTCGCGTGCTGTCGGTCACCGGCATGGAAGACGTCTTCGCGCTCTACGAGAGCGTCGACGACGCCACCAGCGACTGACCCCGCGCCACGGCCGGTCGCGTCGGCTAGGCGCCGGTCGGATGGATCGCGAACACGCGGGCCGGGAACCCCGACCCCCCGAGCGGCTTGGGCCACGACGCGACCAGCAGCGCACCCGCCTCGGGCACCTCGTCGAGACGAGCCATCAGCTCGACCTGCCAGCGGTCGTGCTGCAGCCAGAGCAGCTCGAGGCCGTAGTCGCCGGCCGACGTCGAGCGTCCCGCGTCGGTGTCGGTCTGCTCGTGCCCGACGGCCGTGACCCCGGCGTCGACCAGCCGCTCGATCACCTCGCGCGACCAGCCCGGCGCGTGGCTGACGCCGTCGGCGTCGCGGTTCTCCATCGCCGCGGCGTCGGGCCACCGCTTCCACCAGTCGGTGCGCAGCGCCACGAACGATCCCGCGGGGATCGCACCGTTGCGCTCCTCCCAGGCCGTGACGTCGTCGAGCGTCGGGACGGCGTCGGGGTCGCCCGCGACCCGGTGCGAGATGTCGAGCACCACCAGCGGCAGGATCATCTGCTCGATCGGCACGGCGTCGAGCGTCCGGGCACCCTCGACGAAGTGCGACGGCGGGTCGACGTGCGTGCCCCACTGCCCCACGATCGTGTGACGGTGCACCGTGAAGCCGTCCTTCGAGACGTCGAAGACCTGGGTGCGCTCCTCGTCCGGGAACGCGGGGAAGTGCGGCTGGCCCGGGTGGAAGGCGTGCGTCAGGTCGGTCCAGACGTGACCCTCGAGCAGCTGGCGCTGCAGCGCCCAGAGCGGGTGACGGTCGGCGTCTTCAGATGATGCGGCCATGGTGTGCTCCCATCGGTCGGGCCTCCACACTCGCACGGCCGGAGCGGCCTCGCCCTCCGGTGCACTCACCTGGCAGGCTGGTCGCATGACTGCTGGCGTCGACGTCCCTGACCGCCGCGGCCGCACCGGCCTGCACCTGACGGGGCTCGGTCTCGACCGCAACCCCGACGTCGTCGTCAAGGACGTCGAGCTGCTGGCCAGCGACTGGTACGTCGTCCGCGCGACGACGCTCGACATCCGTGGCTCCGACGGCACCTGGCGCACCGAGCGTCGTGAGACCTACGACCGCGGCAACGGCGCGACGATCCTGCTGCACGACGTCTCGCGGCGCACCGTGCTGCTGACCCGCCAGTTCCGCTACCCCGTCTACGTCAACGGCCACCCCGACGGCATGCTCCTCGAGACGCCCGCCGGGCTGCTCGACGAGGACGATCCCGAGACCGCGATCCGGCGCGAGGCCGCCGAGGAGACCGGCGTGGCCGTCGGCGACGTCGAGCACGTCTTCGACGTGTTCATGAGCCCCGGGTCGGTGACCGAGAAGATCCACTTCTACGCCGCGCCCTACCGGCGCGACGACGTCGACGGGACGCACCACGGCGTCGAGGCCGAGGGCGAGGACATCGAGCTGGTCGAGCTGACGGTCGACGAGGCGCTGGCCGGCATCGGCTCCACCGTCGTCGACGCCAAGACCATCATGCTGCTGCAGTGGGCCGTCCTGACGGGCCCCTTCAGCCGCTGACCCAGACGCCCCTGGGCTCGCGGGCCCAGGATCCCGCCGGTCATCCGAGCGCCGCAGCCACGCGGGACTGCGTGGGCTTCCCGAGCAAGGACGTCATCCGAGCACCTGCCGCCACGACCTGAGCCAGATCGACTCCTGTCTCGATCCCGAGGCCCGTGAGCATCCACAGCAGGTCCTCGGTCGCGAGATTGCCGGTGGCCGTCCCCGCGAATGGGCACCCGCCGATGCCGCCGGCCGAGGCGTCGAAGCACCTGACGCCGGCCTGGAGCCCGGCGTGGACGTTGGCCAGCGCCTGGCCGTAGGTGTCATGGAAGTGGAGTGCCACGCTGTCGACCGGGACGTCATGGGCACGGTGCACGTCGACCAGGTGCCGCACGTGACCTGCTGTGCCGACGCCGATCGTGTCGCCGAGCGACACCTCGTAGGCACCGGCGTCGATCAGCGATCGCGACACCTCGGCGACGGCCTGGGGAGCAACGCGTCCCTCCCACGGATCGCCGAAGCACATCGAGACGTATCCGCGCACCGTGAGGCCTGCATCCAGCGCCGAGGCCGCGACGGACTGCGCCGCCTCGAGAGCCTGCCCGCGGGTCATGTTGAGATTGCGCTGCGCGAAGGTCTCGGTGGCACTGACGAACACCGCCACCGCCGTGGCACCGGCTTCGAGCGCCCGCTCCAGGCCACGCTGGTTGGGCACCAGGACCGGGTACGGCGCGAGGTCGTCGCCGAGACCGGCGAGGACCTCGGCCGCGTCGGCGAGCTGAGGCACCCACCGTGGCGAGACGAAGCTCGTGGCCTCGACGGTCCGGAGACCCGCGTCCCGGAGGGCCAGGAGGAAGCGGATCTTCTCCTCGGTCGCGACGATGCCAATCTCGGCCTGCAGGCCGTCGCGGGCACCCACCTCGTACACCGAGACGCTGGTCGGTAGGCCGGCCTCCGGATGTGTCGCCGGGAGGACAGGCCACGCCGTGACGCTCATCCCAGCAGCACCGGGACGGACAGCACGGACACGTAGTACGCCATGCACTGGACGCCGACGTGCATGCCGATCGTCTTGTTGAGTATGCCGCCGACCAGGCCGACGGTCACCATCACGATGACGCCGTAGAGGCCGCCCTCGTACATGGCGACGACGAGCACCAGCCCGGCGAAGGCTCCGATGACTGCCTCGTGGCTCAGCCGCCGGGCGACGAACATCGCCGCTCGGCGGGCGTAACGGACCGTCAGCGGGTAGGCGATCAACCCGGCCAGGCTCACGCCGATCAGGCTGAAGACCAGGAACTGCGGAGCCGACAGCATGGTGTGGAGGTTCTCGAGCTCCACACCGTCCCCGCCGACCGTGAACACCGGCGGCGCGTTGAACAGCGGAGCCGCGGCCCCGGCGGCGATCGGGCTGAGAGGGAGTCCTACGGCCACCAAGGGGATCAACGTCTCAGCGAGATACGTCGAGTCCGTGACACCGTTGCGGACCGAGATCACCCGAGTGAGCCGCTGATAGGCGTGCTTCACCCGCGAGCCGACGACGTCGCCCACGAGGATCGCCATCGCCAAGGGGCTCACGACGAAGGTGAGGCTCGTCGCGGCGGCGGCGATCGAGGTGTCGCGAATCTCCCGGCCGTTCAGCACCGTGAGTGGGTTCTGCATCCGACGACGACCCGACTCAGGTGCCTCCGGTGCCAGCCAGAACGTCGGGCGCTTGTCTCGGACGAGCGACTGACGAAGCAGCGGGGACGACAGCCCGACCAGGTCGACGATCATCGGCCCGATCGCCAGACCCACGAAGAAGCTGATCGCGAGGGTCTTGCCCGTCTCGGCTGAGACGTAGGAGTTGAGCCCCGTGATCATCGCGGTGAGCGGGACCAGTGCCAGCACCGAGGCCCAGCGGCCCCGCGAGAGGTACGCGATGGCGATCGCGATGATCGGAAACAGGTACGGCACGACCTCTCGGAGGTTGTCGGCGACGTTGGCGAGCACGCTGGCGGCAAGGACCGAGACGGGTACCGCGATCAAGGCCGCGATCAGCGCCGCCGAGATCATCTTGCGCAGCGCGATGTGGGGGACGCCCAGACGTCGCAGGTAGTTGGCCTCCTCCATGACCGCGATCGCCATGGTGTCGCCGGGTATGCCGAGCAACGTCGTAGGCACCGCGTGGGTCATGTGCTTCGCCGCAGCGCCCGCGATGAAGAAGGTCAGCACACCTGCGGGGGGGACGCCCAGAAGCACGACCGCCAGGGTCAACGGGGCAAGCGTCGCCGTCTCGTCCGTACCTGACACGAGACCGAGCAGCGAGAAGATGACGGCTCCCGCGAGACCTGCCAGCAGGGCGGCGGTCAGGCCGTCGAGCACCTCGACACTCATGGGATGCCTCCAGGCGTCACATGACCGGTGGCGGTCTGTGCCTGCAGCGCCATCCGGCGCTCGGCCTCCGCGAAGACGTCGTACAACCCGAGGCGTCGCATGTCTTCCTGCTCCCCTTCGCTCAAGGAGTCGAGAGTGCCGAGTCCTTGCGGCAGCTGGGCGAGCTCCATCGCCGCAGCGATCTGCTCCTCCGGGTCGAGCTGGCGCTCGGTGACGATGCGCTTCGGCTCGAAGAGCCGCGCCGAGACCAGCGCCGACACCAGGCAGGCCGCGAGGCCTGTCAGCATCGAGTAGGTGCGCGCCAGGTCCTGGTTGTCCATCGTGGTCGTCAGCACCTCTCGGGCACCGAGAAAGGACGGTACGGCGAGCAGCACGCCGAGCGCGACGGCGATCTTCACGTGGCGTTCGTCCACGGTGTCGCCCCACACCTCGACGAGGTGGGAGTCGTCGAGCGACCCTCCGGCGGGGCTCTCCACGGTGACGCCGCGACCTCGGTCGGCCGAGAATCCGCTCATGCGCCGGCGATGTCGACGAAGAGCGTCCGCATGCGCGAGTATTCGCGCAGGGCCTCGACGCCCTTCTCCCGGCCGTATCCGCTGTCACGCGTCCCCCCGAACGGCAGCTCCACGCCACCACCCGGCGCGTAGCCGTTGACATAGGCCTGGCCTACGTCGAGGCCGCGAGCCGTGCGCAGGGCACGGTCGATGTCCTGGCACCACACGGCCCCGGTCAGGCCGTAACGGCTGTTGTGAGCTGCGGCGATCGCCTCGTCGTCCGATGCCACCATGGTCACCGCGAGCAGCGGTCCGAAGACCTCCTCCGCGAACAGCTCGGTGTCCTGCGACACCTGGTCGAACAGGACGGGCGGGACGAAGAATCCCGTGAGGCCCTCGACGGCGGGAGCCCGACCCGCGACGACGGCACCTTCGGACTCGGCTCGCTCCAGGAATCCCTGCACGCGCCTGGCCTGCTGCTCCGACACGACCGGGCCGACGGTGGGATCAGTCAGGCCGAGGCCGAGAGTGGCCGCCTCGAAGTGAGGTGCGAGCGCCGCGACGAGCTCCCGGTGCAGCGACTCGTGAACGATCACACGCGTCCCGGCGGTGCACGTCTGACCGGCGTGCAGCAGCAGGGCGCGGGCGATGACTGGCGCCGCCCTGCTCACGTCGGCTCCCTCGAGCACGACGTGCGCCGACTTGCCGCCCAGCTCGAGCAGCGTAGGACGACCACGGCCAGCGGTGGCCGCGGCGACGAGCCGACCCGTCGCAACGGACCCGGTGAACGACACGTGGTCGACGTCGGGGTGGGCGGTCAGCGCAGAACCGGCATCGGCGCCTCCGGGCAGCACGTTCAGCACGCCGGCCGGGAAACCGACCTCCCTGGCAAGACGTGCATACGCCAAGGCCACCATCGGAGCCTCGTCCGCGGGCTTGACGACTGTTGCGTTGCCGGCTGCCAGGGCGGCACCCACCGATCTGGCCGTGATCTGCGCGGGATAGTTCCAGGGCACGATGTGGCCCGTGACTCCATGGGGCTGATGATCGACGACAGCGAGCGAACCGGGGCCCAGCGGGATGGAGTCGCCGAGCAATCCCTCGACGACGGAGCCGTAGAAGTCGAAGTAGCGAGCGGCTGCGGTGATGTCCGCCCGTCCCTGCGTCAGTGGCTTGCCGGTGTCGCGGGTCTCGAGACGCGCGAGGACGTCAGCGTCACGACGGACCACATCGGCCAGCCTGCGCAGCAACGTGCCGCGCTGGCTGGGCGCCAGTGCCGCCCACCCGGGGGCAGCCCCACGAGCCGCGACCACGGCATCGTCGATCTCATCAGGTGTCGCGGACGCGACCGTCGCCAGCGTTCCTGCGGTAGCGGGGTCGACGTTCTTGACCCACGTCGTGGGTTCGCGGAGCTCTCCGCCGACGTCGAGCGGGAACGTCCCGGGGAGCGCGGTGCCGTGGTCATCGAGTCCTCCACGCAGCTCGTGGAGATTGGCGGGCGAGGTGTCGGTCGACATGCTGGTCCTTCCGTGGCGGCCTGAGGGCCGGGATGCTGATGGGCTAGAGGGGGTTCAGGTCTGGCGCGACGGCCGGATGACGGGCTTGATCTCGTCCATCCGGCGCATCGCCGCCATAGCGTCGGCGAGCTCGTCGAGGCCGTACTCGTTGCCGAGCATGCGATTCCAGTCGAAGCGGTCCTGATAGCGATCGAGGAACTGCATCGCGGTGTGGTAGTCGCCGATCTCACCGCTCATGGAGCCGATGACCGTGATGCCGCGTGTCACGATCGTCGAGACGCTGATCTCCTGCGGCCGGCCTCCGAGCGTGCCGAGCATGACGTAGCGACCTCCGCGGGCCATCATCTGGATGCCCTCGGTCATGACTCCCGGAGCACCTGCGAGCTCGAACATCACCGACGCACCGCGCCCCGTGATCGACGTGACCTCGGCGATGCGTCCGGCGGGATCAGCCGACGGGTCGACGAGGACGGTGTCAGTGGCACCCCACTCGCGAGCGAGCTCCAGACGGTCCTCGGGACCACCGACGACCACCAGCTTGCGCGGCTCGTGGATCGACAGCAGCGCCGTCGCGAACAGCCCCAACGGTCCCGCTCCCTGCACGACGACGGTGTCGTCGTGATCGATCTTGCCCGCCAGGGAGAGCGCCTTGACGACGGTGCGGAGCGCGCAACTGCCTGCAGATGCCCAGGACGACTCGACGCCATCGGGCACCCGGACGCGTCCCGCCTCGGGGCGGACGATCGCGTAGTCGGCGAAGGTGCCGGTGAAGTGCGGAGCCTCCGCGCAGCTCGTGAGATAGGCGATGTAGCGGCGTGCGCACAGCACGGGCTGGTGCAGCACCGTGCACTCGTGGCATCGGCCGCACGGCACGTGAGCCCACACGACCCGATCGCCTAGCTCGAGCCGTTGGCCGACGCTGTCGAGCTCCGCTCCGTCGCCGATCTCGACGATCCGGCCGGCCATCTCGTGCCCGAGGATCAGCGGTGGATCGACAGGCAGGGCGAGGTTGCCCTGCCACGCATGGACGTCCGACCCGCAGACCGTGGCCACGTCGATCTCGACGACGAGACCACCCGGAGCCGCGACCGGTCGCGGGTACTCCCGGATCTCGAAGTCTTCCTTGTAGTCGCTCATCACGGCCGCGCGGCCAGTGGTCTGCTCGCTCATCCTCACGCCTTCCGGGTGGCGCCGACCAGGACGAAGAGCATCTCGACCGGCTGGTTGGTCCGATTGGTCCAGCTGTGAGCGGTGCCGTTCTGGACGACCGTGTCGCCAGCAGCCAGCGTCGTCTCGGTCCCGTCACTCAGTCCCAGAACGACCTCGCCCGAGAGCACCACGGCGACATCGGTCGTGTCGGAGGTGTGGACGCCTGGCTCGTCCTCGCGGTAGGTCTCGAGCAGCCCTGGGAAGGACGATCGGGCGTGCTGCTGGTTCTCCGGCGAGTCCGCGTCCTCCGGCCGGACGAAGTCGGCCGGCGGCAGCGTGAACGTCACGAACCGGAACCCCCCGACGGGAGGGAAGTGCTGCGTCCAGGCCGGCTCCGCACCCTGGTCGGGGTATGCCTGCGGCCCGTCGGTGCCCCAGAGATACAGCATGTCGACCCCGGGCAGGCCGGGTGAGGTACGGGCCGGGACGGCGGCGTCGCTCGCGATCGTCGAGGTCCCGTTGTCGGTGTGGCCGGTGACGACCCGTCGTCGGCTGGTCATGGTGTCTCCTTCGTGGTCGGTGTCGAGGTGTACCGGGCTGTCCCCGGGCACCCGGTCGGAGCGGCACCTGGCCCGCCCCGACCGGGGCTTCACGAAGCGGCGATGTCGTACTCGGCGGCCCACTTCTCGAAGAACGGCTTCGCGGCTTCCGCCTGGGAGACCGGCCCATTCTGCTCTCCGGGCGGAAGGCTGTCCTTCGTGACCGCGACGTACTCGTAGTCATCGTCCGACTCGGTGATCTTCTTGCCGTCCGCGAAGAAGGCGAGCAGCTTGTCGATCGCCACGTACGGGCTCGAGATCATGTCGCCGTCGGCGAGGCCGAGCACGACGTCGGGGTTGTCCCGCATCAGCGGCGTGCTGATGGCGTCGGCGTAGTAGGAGTACACCTTGACCTCGTCGCGCTTGGCCGACTTGAGCGCGCTGAGCGTCGCCGCCGTCCAGAGGTCGAAGATGGGGACGATCGCCGTCATCCTCGGGTTCTGGCTGAGCAGGGTCGCCGCATTCTTCTGACCCGCGCTGAAGTCGAATCCGGTCTCGAGCGGCGGGACGACCTCGATGCCGGCATCCTCGAGCGCGGTCGTGAGCGCATCAGTGCGCTCGACCGCCGAGGCCAGTGCCGTGGTCGTGAGCATCCCGACCTGGTCGCCGGGCTTGAGGTTCTGAAGCATCAGGTCGGCCAGCGGCTTCGTGAGCGCCTCCTCGTCCTCGCCGATGTACGTGAGGTCGAGGTCGGAGTTCAGGCTGCTGTCGACCGATGACCCGACCATCAGGACGGGGATCTTCTTGGCCTTGGCCTGGAGCAGACCGGCGCGCGCCGTCGACGGGGTCACGGCGGACATGATGATGGCGTCGACGCCCGAGGTCACGAGGCTGGAGACGCCGGAGGCGGCCTTCGCCGGATCGCCCTGGGTGTCTACCGTCTTGACCTTCCACCCCACGTGGGACGCCGCGTCCTTGCCCGCCTCGTAGAGCCGCTGCTGGTACGAGCCGGCGAGCGTGCCGTCGACCCACCCGATCGTCTTCGAGCCGACGTCCTTGGAACCGGACCCACCGGCGCCTCCCCCGTCCCCGCTGTCGGACGACCCGCACGCCGACAGAGGCACGAGCAGCGCCAGTCCGGCCACGACGGCCGACCAACGTCGTCCTTGAGTTCCTCGCATGATGTTTCTCCTTCTCCGGTGTATCCGGTGTTCAGCTCGCTGGTGCAGCGATGCTGCCGGTCATGGCCCCGATGAGCGCGTACTCGGTCGCCTCGGCGGCCGACCACGATGCGACGATGCGACCTCGTCGCAGGACGACGATGCGGTCGCAGAGCTCGAGGAGCTCCTCCGCGTCGCTCGATCCGACGACGAGGCCGAGTCCTTCGTCCGCAAGACTCCACAGCAGGGTGTGGAGCTCTGCGCGGGCTGCCACGTCCACGCCGACCGTGGGGTCCTCGAGGAGCAGGAAGCGTGGCTCGGCCAGCAGCTTGGCACCCACCAGGACCCGTTGCTGGTTGCCACCGGACAGCTGCCCGAGAAGGCGGTCCGCCACAGGTCGGAGCGACAGTCGATCGATGATGGCCGCTGCCCGGCGACGACTGGCAGGCACCGTCATGAAGCCGTGTCGCCCGACCCGGCGCAGCGCGGGGAGCACGAGGTTCTCGATGACGGGCTCGGAGGGCAACGAGGCCGACGCCCGCGAGGCCGGCAGGAGGCTGACTCCCAGCCTGTTCGCGCTCGCGGCCGTCGTGAGCGGCTCGCCACCGACCTCCACCGACCCACCTCGAGGCCGTTGGCGACCGGCCAGCTGCGCGAAGACCTCCTCGGCACCAGAACCGGGCAGGCCTGCGACACCGAGGATCTCTCCGGCCACGACCTCGATGTCGACACCATCGAGCCGGGCGCCACTCAGATTGGTTGCCGTCAACGACACGGGGCTGTCCCGCAGGGCTCGTGGCGCGGATGCGCGCGTCGGGCGAGTCGCGACGACCTCGGGTCCGGTGATGGCACGCACGAGCCTGTCGTGGGTGACCTCGCCCTGCTCCATGACGTCGATGACCTGACCGTCCGCCATGGCGGTGACTCGATCACACAGCGCCTCGACCTCGTCGAATCGATGGCTGATGTAGAGGATCGCGAGACCTCGCTCCCTGAGCCTGCGGACGACCGTCATGACCCGCTCGCAGTCCTCGGCGTTCATCGCGGCGGTGGGCTCGTCGAGGATCAGGATGCGCGCGTCGCGGTGGAGCGCCTGCGCCAGCAGCACGACCTTCTGCCAGGACACGGGAAGCTCTCTCACCCGACGGCGCACGTCGAGGTCGAGCCCGAGGGACTCGAACAGCGCGCGGACATGGCGCTCGGCGGCGCGGGGCGCGAGGAGGACACCCCGGCTCGGCTCGGCGCCGAACGTCACCACCTCGGTGACCGTCATGTCCATGGGCATCACGAGCTCCTGCGGCACGGCGACGATGCCAGCGGCAAGGGCCTCGGCCGGTCCCTTCAGCTCCAGCTCTGCGCCGGCCACGGCGACGCTGCCGCCGTCGGCCCCCACGCGACCCGTCAGGACGTTCACGAAGGTGCTCTTGCCCGCTCCGTTGCGGCCGATCAGGCCGTCCACACGCCCCCCCACCAACGTCAAGGACGCCCGGTCCAGCACCAGGGCCGGACCGTACCGCTTCGTCACGCCGTCTGCGCGGAGCGCCTCGGTCTCGAAGGAGGTCACTGCTTGCGCTCCTGCCGGGCCAGCACGACCGCCGCGAGCAGCACGGCTCCCTCGATGAGCTGGATGACGGCCGCCTTCTGGTCCATCATCGTCAGTCCGCGCTCGAGCAGGGCGATGAAGACGACGCCGAACACGGTCGCGGCAGGACTGAACCGACCTCGACCGACGATCGCGGCGCCGAGGAACACCGCTGAATAGGGCGGGAGCAGGAGGCCGGCGCCACTGTTGGGGAAGTAGGAACCACCTTGGGACGTGACCATGACGCCGGCGAGCCCGGCCAGCAGCCCGAGGACCACGAAGGCCGACAGACGGACGAGGCTCACCGAGATGCCCGCCAAGGTCACCGCCGTCGGGTTCATCCCCGTGGCGCGGAGGCGCCGACCGAGTGTCGTGAACGACATCACGACGACCGCCACCACGACCAGCAAGAGCGTCAGCCAGGTGGACCACGGCAGTCCCAGGTGCTCGTTCAGGGTGAAGCCGAGGTAGCCGAGCGGGATGTTGTCCGAGATCGTGTTGTTGCTGGTCATCAGCTGCTCGATCCCGACGGCGGCCGAGCCGGCGGCGAGCGTCGCGATGAAGGCGGGTGCGCGCCCCCAGGCGACGGCGACCCCGTTGACGACCCCGACAGCTCCGCCGACGAGGATCGCGGCGACGACGGCCACCAGCGGTGACACGTCGTGGTTCGACATCAGGAGGATCGAGCTCGCTCCGGACAAGCCGATCGTCGATGCGAAGGACAGGTCGAACTCACCGATCACGAGGACGAACGTGACGCCCAGCGCAAGCACCAGCAGCGTCGACTGCTGGGTCAGGACCGACTTCATGTTGTCGGCCGTGAGGTACGTGTCCGGCAGCTTCACCGCAAAGAACCCGACGAGCAGCATCAGGAACAGCACCGCGATCAAGGGCCTGTTCGCGGCGATCGGTCGCAGGACCGACGACCTGCTGGACCTCGGCCCTTCTGGGGCGGCCGGAGCGGCGGCCTGATCCGTCACAGCGCTCTCAGTTGACGACATGGTTGTCCTTTCCGGTGCTGGGCGAGACGTCGAGACCGTCGAGCTCGGTGAAGACCTGCTCGGTGTGCTCCCCCAGCTCAGGCGCCCGGCACAGGTCCCGCGTGCCGGTCGACGACAGCGGTGACCGGGGGACCAGGAGCCCGTCGTCGTCGATGATGAGTCGCAGCGCAGCGGCCTGGTCGCTGCGTGCAGCCTCGCCAGGCGTGCGGACGGGGGCGACGAGCACGCCGAGCCGGCGCAGCCGGGTGAGCAGCTCGTCCACCGTGAGCTCGCCCACGATCGACTGCAGCTCAGCCTCGACCTCGTCTCGCTCGGCCACCCGGCCCGCGTTGCCGCTCCACGCGTGTCGCCCCAAGGCCCTCGAGGCATCCAACGACTCGATCAGTCGGCGGTACATCGCATCGTTGGTGGCACCGAGGACGACGTGGCCGTCCTGGGCGGCGAAGGCCCGGTAGGGGACGATCGACGGGTGCGCGCTGCCCCACGGGCGCGGCGTCCCGCCGTCGACGGACGATCCGGCGATGACCGTGCCCAGGGCACTGATGGCCGTGGAGTACAAGGAGACGTCGATGCGCCGCCCGCGACCCGTGCGGACACGCTCGAGCAGGGCGGCGAGAACACCGTTGACCAGCGACAGGCCTGTGGCCAGGTCGACCATGGCGACGCCGAAGCGAACCGGTTCGCCGTCCGGCAGGCCGGTGATGCTCATGAGCCCCGACTCCGCCTCCACGATGACCTCGGTGCCGGCGTGAGTAGCCATCGGACCATCGACGCCGAAGCCCGTGATCGACCCGTACACGACGGAAGGATGACGCTCGAGCACCGCCGCTGGGCCGATGCCGAGGCGATCGGTCACGCCCGGACGGAAGTTCTCGACCACGACGTCGGCCGACGCGATCAGACGATCCACCGCCGTGCGGCCGTCCTTGGTGGTCAGGTCGAGAGCGACGCTGCGCTTGCCCCGGTTGACGGCGTGGAAGTACGCACTGGTCTGGCCCACGAAGGGAGGCCCCCAGGCCCGGGTCTCGTCGCCGGTCCCGGGCATCTCGATCTTGATGACGTCAGCACCGAGCTCGGCGAGCTGCATCGTCGCGTACGGGCCGGCCAGGACACGGGTGAAGTCGATGACGCGGACCCCAGCGAGCGGCTGGAAGGCAACAGTCATCGTCGCACCGGTCCTCGGTGGTGGATGCCTGAGCAGCTTCGCGTCATCACGTGTCTCCGTCTGGTCGAGATCGCCACACACGTCGGCGACGTGACCGTCGCCACATCTCCCGGGTGGCCCACGTCACGATACGAGCGCAATTGATGCGCCCGCACGCTAGAATTTGCATTATTTGATGCATCAGACGCATTAACATGACGTGATGGACCCCTCCATCGACTTGAGCCTCCGCGACCTGCGATTGATTCTGGAAGTTGCCGAGAAACAGTCATTCACGGTCGCAGCCGAGGCCGTCCACATGTCGCAGAGCGCTCTCAGCCGCGCGGTCAACGAGGCGGAACGACGAGTCGGAGCCCGATTGTTCGAACGCACGACCCGCTCGGTGGAGCCCACCGCGGTGGGCCGCGAGCTGGTGCGGCTCGGGTCGGCGATGGTGGAGCACTACGAGCGTGGGCTCAGGGAGCTCGTGCTGTTCCGCGACGGCCTCGGCGGCATCGTGCGCATCGCTGCTCTGCCGTCGATCGCCGCGACGATGCTGCCTGCCATCGTCGCCGAGCTGCGGGTGACATCGCCTGACATCGTCCTCGACATCGCCGACACCTTGGCGCACGTGGCCACCGAGCAGCTGCTCACCAGCCGCGTCGACTTCGCGATCACGGTCGACGAGGGGTTGCCGGACGAGCTCGCCCTCACGCCGCTGACCAAGGACCGGTTCCACGCGGTGTTTCGCGACGACCATCCGTTCCATGGGCGAGACCAGGTGACCTGGGCAGACCTGGCGGAGCAACCGATCGTCAGCTTCGGCGAGGCCAGCAGCCTGCGAGCGCTCACCGACGAGACATTCTCCCGCCTCCGCCTGGCCCCGGCGCAGGCTGCGGAAGCGCAGAACATCGCGGTCATCGCCGGCCTCGTTGCCGCCGGCCTCGGCGTGGCGGCTGCACCCGCGATGGTCCTGCCGCTGATGTCCTTCGCCGGCTTGAGCTCCGCCGAGCTGGTGGAGCCGACGGTCGATCGCGACCTGGTGCTCGCCTACGTCCCTGGACGCTCGATCTCACCTGCCGCCCAACACGTCGCGACCACGCTGCGCACCTCGTTGGCCTGATCGCCCACCCGGGCGGCCTGTCTGATCAGGCCTGCTGGGGGCGGTGCGGGATGAACATGACCAGCACGGCGGCGAGCACGGCCGCGGCGCCGCACAGGGCGAAGATCAGCTGGTACGCGTCGAGCGACGGCACCGCGAAGGTGCCGACGATGACGGTCGACCCCGCCAGGATGCTGCCGCCGATCGCGCTGGCCAGCGAGCTGCCGAGGCTACGGAACAGGGAGTTGAGGCCGTTGGCCGCACCCGTCTCGTCGGCCGGCGTGTGGGCGTTGATGAGCGAGGGCATCGCGGCGTAGCCGATGCCGGTACCGACGCCGATGACCGTCGAGCCCACGACGACCTGCCACAGCGCCTCGTGCACGAAGATGCGCGCCATGAAACCGGCGGCCACGACGAGCGCGCCGAGGGCGAGGGTCTGCGACGCCCCCCGGGTCGCGATGAGCTTGGCCGCGACGGGCGCGAACAGCAGCATCATGAGGCCGCTGGGCAGCATCGCGAGACCGCCCACGAGCAGGCTGGAGCCGAAGCCGTAGCCGCTCGACTCGGGCGCCTCGATGTAGGAGGCGGTGCCGATGAACGAGGCGAACAGCGCGAAGCCGAACAGGATCGATGCCGCGTTGGTCAGCACGATGGGCGGACGACGCAGGGCCTTGAGGTCGACGAGCGGGTCCTCGATGCGCAGCTGCGTCCACCCGAAGATCGCGATCAGCACGACGGCGGCGGCCAGCAGCACCCAGATGCGCGGGTCGTCCCAGCCCCACGTCG
Source organism: Aeromicrobium endophyticum (assembly GCF_003586285.1). Classification (GTDB taxonomy): domain Bacteria; phylum Actinomycetota; class Actinomycetes; order Propionibacteriales; family Nocardioidaceae; genus Aeromicrobium; species Aeromicrobium endophyticum. The sequence continues at coordinate 1,016,968 of NZ_QUBR01000001.1, forward strand.
AGCTCTGCGCGAGCGGGAGCAGCAGGCACACGAGCCCGGCGGCCAGCAGCACCGAGCCGACGACGTCGACGCGTCCCCCGCTGCGGCCCGGCGCCTCGGGGACGATCAGCAGGATGCCGACGAAGGCCACCACACCGGCCAGGCCCGTGATCCAGAACAGCACGTGGAAGTCGGCGTGCTCGGCGACGAACCCGGCCAGCGGCAGTCCCAGCGAGCCACCCACGCCGAGCATCGCGCTGATCAGGGCGATGCTCGAGCCGACGCGCTCGCGGGGCATGACGGTCGCCAGCAGGCTGATGCCGAGCGGGATCGCCGCGGCCGACGCTCCCTGGATCGCGCGTCCCGCGATGAGCAGCCCGATGTTGTCGGTGAACGAGGTGATGAGCGAGCCGACGACGAGCGCGGCGATCGCCACGAGCAGCATGCGGCGCTTGCCGAACATGTCGCCGAGGCGGCCGAGGATCGGCACCGACACCGCGGCCACCAGCAGGGTCGACGTCAGCAGCCAGCTGACGTTGCTGGCCGAGGTGTCGAGGTCGGCCGGCAGGATCGACAGCACCGGGATCAGCACCGACTGGGCGAGGGCCACCACCAGGGCGCCGAGTCCCACGACGAGCAGCTCGAAGGTCGCGCGTCGGGGGGAGGTGTGCTCGGCCACGGCGGTGGCGGAGACGTCGTGGTCGGTCATGTCGACTCTTCCGGGGGGATGTTGGTAGGGCCGAGCAACCATATCCGTCTGTGACACCGAGTGCCAACTTCGCCCCTCGGTGTCACCGACGGTAGGGTGGCGCCGTGACCCCGGACATGAGCCTGCGTGACCACGCGCGCGAGGCGATCCGCGACGAGGTCGCCAAGCACGCCTGGACCTTGTTCGCCGCGCACGGCTACGAGGCGACGACGGTCGACCAGATCGCGGACGCCGCGGGCATGTCGCGGCGCACGTTCTTCCGCTACTTCGCGGGCAAGGACGAGCTGGTCCTGGAGCGTCTCGTCGAGTCGGGCAACCTGATCGCGACGGCCCTCGAGCAACGTCCGGCCGACGAGGCCGCGTGGCCCGCCCTGCGTGCCGCGTTCTCGGCGACGATCAGGCTGCAGGAGCAGCACCACGAGAAGTCGCGCCCGCTCCAGCTCATGCTGCGCGCCGAGCCGGCCCTGCGGGCCACGATCGAGACCCGTCGGCGCCTGTGGGTCGAGCGCCTGGCACCGCTCACCGCCGCGCGCCTCCCGTCGACGGATGCCGCCGACCGCAGTGGCACGCGGGCCGCCGCCGTGACCGCCAGCGCCGTCGCGTGCCTGGAGGCAGCCCAGATCGCCTGGGCCGAGAACCCGGGGACGTCCCTGGGCGAGCTCCTCGACGACGCGATGGGGGCTGTGGCACCGCTCAGGTGACCGCTCGGTCAGGCCAGGCGTGACGTGGGAGTCGGTTCCGACCGTCCGCGCAGCACCGGCGACCCATCAGGCGTCCAGTGGCGCCGCTCGCGCTCGTCGGCAGCGGTGACGCTGGCGGTGGCCACCAGCACGCGTCCCTCGACGTCCTTGGCGAGCTCGGTCAGACGGGCCGCGGCGTTGACCGCGTCGCCGATGACGGTGTACTCGAAGCGCGAGCGGTGCCCGACGTTGCCGGCCACGGCCTGGCCCGTCGACACGCCGATGCCGGCACCGATCTCGGGCACCTCGTCGGCCAGACGCTCGGCGACGCGCCGTGCCGTCGCCAGCGCTGCACCTGCGTGGTCGTCGAGGTCGGCGGGTGCGCCGAAGATCGCGAGGACGGCATCGCCCATGAACTTGTTGACGAGACCGCCGTGGTCGTCGACCTCCTCGACGATGACGGCGAAGAAGCGGTTGAGCATCGCGACGACCTCGGCCGGCGAACGGGTCGCAGCGTACGTCGTCGAGCCGATCAGGTCGATCATCAGCACCGAGACGGTACGGGTCTCGCCGCCGAGCTCGACGTTGCCGTCGGTCGCCGCCTGGGCCACCGCCCGGCCCACGTGGCGTCCGAACAGGTCGCGGATCTGCTCGCGCTCGCGCAGCCCCTGCACCATCTCGTTGAAGCCCGACTGCAGCAGCCCCAGCTCGGTGCCGTCGTCGACGCGCACCTCGACGTCGAGATCGCCCTCCTTGACGCGCTCGAGCGCCTCTTGGACCGCCACGATCGGCGAGACGACCGCCCGGGCGTTGAGCACCGTCACGAGCGCGCCGAACAGCAGCACGACGGCGGCCAGACCCAGTGCGGTCGACGCCAGCCGGACGATGCTGGTGTCGTCGCGCGAGATCGCCGCGATCGAGGCGACCACCAGGCCGAGCACCGGGGCCGCGGTGCCGAGGCCCCAGAACAACAGCATGCGGCGCTGCACGCCGGCGCCCATCTCGTCGGCCGACGCCCGACCCTGCAGGGCCCGCGCCGCGATCGGACGCAGCGCGAACTCGGTGAACAGGTAGGCGATCGCGCACACCACCAGGCCTGCGATGCCGACGGCGAACACCGCACCCAGCACGGCCTCGGGCTGGAAGATGATCGCGAGGATCGTGAAGGTCGCGACCCCGCCCATCCACAGCCCCAGCTGGATCAGCGTCATGCGCCACGGCAGCCGCAGGGCCGTGCGACGCTCGTCGACCGTGGGCTCCTGGTCCTCGATCGACCAGCGCAGCGCGTGCAGGGCGCTGACCGTGACGGCCGTCGCGCCGATCAGCACCGCGACGCCCACGTACACCGGCACCGCGATCGCCAGCGCGGTCAGGTAGCCGGAGTTGGGCCCGCCGCCGGGGGTCACGAGGAAGGTGATGGCCACGACGATGATCGCGCCGATGACGTTGGTGCCGACCAGCAGGATCGTGAGCAGCGCCTGGATGCGGACGCGCAGACGTCCGCTCGGCTGGTCGGGCGGACCGAGCAGCCAGTCGCTGCCCGTCCGGTGCGCTGTCGCCACGATGTCCCCGTCTCTCGTCGTGGAAGGCCTCGTCGTCGAGGGCCCACGTCCCGCGGAGCCAATATAGTGACGGCAGCCGCTACGGTGTGACCAACGACACCTGCTGCCTCGGTGTCACGGCCGTACTCCCACCCCGGCAACACGCCGAGCCCTCCGACCGAAGGACCCCGTCATGGCACCCAAGCAGAAGGCCGACCCGGACGTCGTGAAGACGCTGAGCGAGCACACCTCGTTCGACAAGTCGCTGGTCAAGCGCCTCGCCACGGTCGGCAACGCCGTCAACATCCCGCAGGGCTGGTCGGTCATCATGGAGACCACACCGGCCGACTCGGCCTACATCGTGCTCGACGGCACGGTCGAGATCCGCAAGGGTGGCCAGACCATCGCCGAGCTCGGCCCCGGCGACGTCTTCGGCGAGATCGCGCTGGTCAACCACAGCCTGCGCAACGCCTCGGCGGTCGCGGCGTCCCAGATCCGCGTGCTGCGTCTCGGCGAGGACGCCATCGCGTCGTTGCTCGAGCACGACACGGCCTTCGCCGACACCCTGCGCTCCAACGCCGAGAGCCGCATCCAGACCAGCTGATCGCACCGGCGTCGCGGCGCCGGGATTTGTTGTCCGCGGCACACAAATGGTGGGGTCGCGAGGCCTCCGCCGACGGTGGTTACCCTTCGGTGAAATGCGCTGCACGCAGGCGCGTTCATGACACGAGAGGCGAGCACGCGATGGCAGACGTTGAGGCAGCACTGGATCAGGCCGGACTCACCAACCCCCACGTGCGCGAGTACGTGCGCTACTGGGCAGACCTGACGGGCGCCGAGCGGGTCGAGGTCGTCAGCGCGTCCGACGACGCCCGGCTGGCCGAGGAAGCACTGGCGGCCGGCGAGCTCCAGCCCGCCGGCGAGGGGCTCTACTACTCGCGCAGCTACCACAAGGACACCGCCCGCTCCGAGGAGCGGACGATCGTCGCGACGAGCAACCCGAGCGATGCGGGCGTCTACAACAACTGGCGTCCGTCGTCGGAGATGAAGCCGCTGCTCGAGGGCAAGATGCGCGGCGCCTCGGCCGGCAAGACGATGTACGTCGTCCCGTACCTGATGGCACCTCCCGGCTCCCCGCTCGAGGCGTACGCGGCCGGCGTCGAGCTGACCGACTCGCGCACCGTGGTCATGCACATGATCCGCATGGCCCGCGTCGGCATCGACTACATCAACGAGCTCGCCGACCCCGACAGCTTTGTGCGCGCCGTCCACGTGACCGGCGACCTCGAGAACCTCGGCCACGGCACCGACGACGACGCGCGCTACTTCGTGACGGTCGCCGACGAGCGCACGATCCTGCACTTCGGCTCGTCGTACGGCGGCAACGCGCTGCTCGGCAAGATCGCGCACGGCCTGCGCCAGGCGGCGTACGACGGCTGGGCGTCCGGCAAGTTCCTGTCGGAGCAGTTCATGCTGCTCGGCATCACCGACAAGGAGACCGGCAAGAAGTACCACATCTGCGGCGGCTTCCCGAGTGCGTCGGGCAAGACCAACCTGGCCATGACGCTGGCTCCCGACGCCCTGGGCGACCGCTACTACGTCGACTTCTACGGCGACGACATCGCGTGGCTCTGGGTCGACGAGAACGACGGCAAGCTCTACGGCATGAACCCCGAGTTCGGCGTGTTCGGCGTCGCCAAGGACACCAACGAGGCCACCAACCCGGGCGCGCTGCACTCGGTCGACGCGGGCACCGGCGCGATCTTCACCAACATCGCCTACAACCCCGACACCCAAGAGGTCTGGTGGGAGGGCAAGACGCCCAACCCGCCCGAGGACGTCACGGGCTGGGAGGACTGGAAGGGCGAGAAGATCTCCGAGCGTGCCGAGGGCGACGACGCACCGTGGGCGCACCCCAACAGCCGCTTCACCACGACGCTGTCGAACGTCCCCAACGTCGCTCCCGACTTCAACAGCCCCCAGGGCGTGCCGATCGACGCGATCATCTTCGGTGGACGCACCCGCGACCGCGAGCCGCTGATCCGCGCGATCACCGACCTCGCCGAGGGCGTCTACGACGGCCTGACGCTGGGCGCCGAGGCCACGTTCGCCGCCGAGGGCGTCGACGGCCAGCTGCGCTACGACCCGATGTCGATGCGTCCGTTCATGTCGTACCCCGAGGGCGCCTACGCGGCCCAGTGGCTCAAGATCATCGGCGATGCCAAGGAGGCGCCGCTGTTCGCGCACGTCAACTGGTTCCAGCGCGGCGACGACGGTCGCTTCCTGTGGCCCGGCTACCGCGACAACCTGCGTCCGCTGCTGTGGCTCATGCAGCTCAAGGCCGGTGAGGTCTCCGGACGCTCGACGCCGGTCGGCATCATCCCGACGCGCGAGGAGCTCAACCTCGAGGGACTCGAGATCGACTCGGACGACCTCGACACGATCCTGACGATCGACAACGCGCGCTGGCAGCAGGAGATCGCCAACCGCGAGGTGCACCTGACGGCGTTCCACGACCTGCCCGAGGAGATCTGGGAGGCGCACCGCCGCGTCAAGGCCGACCTCGAGGCCGACGCCTGAGCTGACCCACCCGAGCTGCGCCACTCGCTATCCGCGAGTGGCGCAGTTTCGCGTTTCTGGGACGGCGTGTCCCCCAGAAACGCGCCACTCGCGATCCGAACTGCACCACTCGGTGACCCCGACTCGCTCAGGGTCGCGTCAGGGGTGCGACCAGCGTCGTCCCCGATGTGGGGGACGGCCCGGCGACGCCACAGTCGTCGCATGATCACCGTCGATTCACTCACCAAGACGTACGGCGCCTTCCGGGCCGTCGACGACGTCACGTTCACCGCTCGACCCGGTCGGGTCACCGGCTTCCTCGGCCCCAACGGCGCCGGCAAGTCGACCTCGATGCGCGTCATGGTCGGCCTCACCCCACCGACGTCCGGCAGCGCGACCGTCTGCGGACGTCGCTTCGCCGACCTGCCCAACCCCGGCCGCGAAATCGGCGTGCTGCTCGACGCATCTGCGCAGCACGCCGGCCGGACGGGCCGCGAGATCCTGACGATCGCCCAGCGGACCATGGGCCTGCCCAAGAGCCGCGTGGACGAGATGATCGCGCAGGTCAGCCTGACCCCGTCCGAGGCCGACCGCCGGGTGCGGAACTACTCGCTCGGCATGCGGCAGCGCCTCGGCATCGCCACCGCGCTGCTGGGCGAGCCCGAGGTGCTGATCCTCGATGAGCCCGCCAACGGGCTCGACCCGGCCGGCATCCGCTGGATGCGCGACCTGCTGCGCGGCTACGCCGACCAGGGCGCCACGGTGCTGCTGTCGTCGCACCTGCTGCACGAGATCGAGGTCGTCGCCGACGACCTCGTCGTGATCGGCAACGGACGCATCGTCGCCCAGGGCACGAAGGCCGAGCTGCTCGCGTCGGCCGGCACGCTCGTCCGCACCCGCGACGTCCCGGGCCTGACGACCGCCCTGGCCACGGCCGGTGTGGCGCACGCGCCGAGCGCCGCCGCCGGGGGCTCGGACGCCCTGCGCGTCGAGGCCGATACCGAGGTCGTCGGCTCGATCGCCCTGGACGCCCGCATCGCCCTGCTCGAGCTGCGCGCCGCCGAGGGAGCCGGCCTGGAGGAGATGTTCCTCGAGCTCACCGCCGCCGAGCAGCGCGAGACCACCACCCGAGGAGAAGCAGCATGAGCACCACCGCCACGACCGTCGCCGTCCCCCCGTCGCCCCCCGTCTCCCGGCGCGCGCCGCGGCCCGTGCCCGACCCCGTCCCGTTCGCACGACTGGTGTCGGTCGAGCTGCGCAAGTGCTTCGACACCCGCGCAGGCTTCTGGCTGCTGGCGAGCATCGGCATCGCGGCACTGCTGGCCACCGGGTCGGTGCTGCTCTGGGCGCCGGACTCGGCGATCACGTACTCGACGTTCGCCTCGGCGATCGGCTTCCCGATGACCGTCATCCTGCCGATGATCGCCGTGCTCGCGGTGACGAGCGAGTGGAGCCAGCGCAGCGGGCTCACGACCTTCACCCTCGTGCCGCACCGCGGCCGTGCCATCGCCGCCAAGGCCGTCGTGACGATCGGCATCAGCATCGCGTCCACCGCGCTCGCCCTGGTGGTCGGTGTGCTCGGCACGGTGGCCGGCTCGGCGCTGCTCGGCGTCGACGCGGCGTGGAACCTCGGCCCGGAGCGTCTGTTCAACATCGCACTCGCCCAGGTGATCGGGATGCTGGTGGGCTTCATGCTCGGCGTCACGATCCGTCACTCCGCAGGAGCCATCGTCGGCTACTTCGTCTACTCGTTCGTGCTGCCCGGGCTCACCGAGGTGCTGGCGCAGACGCAGCAGTGGTTCGGCGACCTGCGCCCGTGGGTCGACGTGAACTACGCCCAGTCGGCGCTCTACAACGGTTCCCTCGACGCGAGCCAGTGGGCGCACCTCGCCGTCACGACCTTCGTCTGGCTCGTGATCCCCCTCGCCGTCGGCCTCTGGGCCCTGATGCGCTCGGAGGTGAAGTAGCCCCATCGACGGCCGAGGGGATCCTGCCGGCCTGGCGGTCGACAGGATCCCATCGATGTCTCGTGCTGGGCTACTTCTTCACCGAGATCGCCTTGCCGGACGCCTTGGCGGACGTGTAGCTCGCGTCGCCGGCGTAGGAGAGCTTGACCTTCACGGTGCCCTTGCTCACCTTCGGCACCTTGACCGACACCACCCCGTTCTTGAGGGTGGCGCGAACCTTCTTGGTCGCCTTGCCCTTCGTGAAGGTCACGGTGACCTTGCCGCCGGCCCGCGCGAGGCCCGCCGGCGTCTTCACCGTCACCTTGTACGTGCCCGTCTTCTTGCTCGAGGGCACCTTGGCGACCTTGCCCGACAGCGCGACCACGCCGGCCTTCGTGACGGTCAACGTCCCGGCCTGCTGGAACGGAAGGATCTCGGCACCGCCCAGGTAGCTCACCGTGAAGGGGTACGAGCCGGGCGCCAGGGTCGCGACGTCGAACGATGCCGCGTTCTGCGCGACGCCGGCAGCGTACGAACGGCCCGACACCGACAGCGTGACCGTCCCGGACGGGATCCGTCCGTAGCGGTTGGCGATCGCCACCGTGACCTTCGGAGCCGTGCCGTAGGTGACCGGCGCCGCGGTCACGGTCTGCGTCGACACCACGGCGCCGGGCAGACCTGCGAAGAAGTCGTCGAGCTTGTCGAGTGCCTCCTTCGCGAAGGCGACGTTCGCACGGGCCTGGGCGAGCTGCTGCTTCTGCTGGTCGGTCAGCGTCGACTCGTCGGACGGGATCGGGAAGCTCAGACCCAGCTGAGCCGAGGGCTGCGTGAACCACCACTCCGTCATGTACTCACGGAAGGTCGGCAGACCGGTCGACTCGTCGGTGTTCTGCTGGATCCACTGACGCTTGACCGCGGTGCCCGACGGGTTCGTGCCGGTGCCGCGCTGGTAGTTGATCAGGAACGGAACCTGCAGCTTGCGCACCACGTCTGGGAAGGCCGTCGTGTCACCGTTCGGGTAGTACGACACCCGGCTGCCCGTGTTGGGCTCGTTCTCCGTCACGAGGTTCTTGAAGTTCTTGCGGACCACGTCGCCGTAGACCCACGACGGACGGTAGTTGCTGGTGCTCCCGTTGTTGGCGTTGTCGCGGACGTGGAGCGGGTTGGCCACGCCGTTCGTGCCGCCGACCGTGCCGCCGTCGAGGACCAGGTCGAAGTTGTAGACCGTCGTCCCGTTCTTCTTCGCCTCCTGGTTGACGTGCTTCAGGACTGCGCGGGTGTTGTGGCACCACGTGCCGCCGAAGAGGATCACGAAGTTCTTCTTGGCGTCGTCCTTCACGTCGAGCAGGTGCAGCAGCTCGGGGTAGGTGATCTGCTGGATGTTCCAGCCGTCCGCGCCATCGGCGTCGGAGAGGATGTCGCCGCCGTAGCGGGCGTCGCTGTCGGACACGTACTGGGTGCGGTGCTTGCTGTTGGCAGCGTCCTTCCACCACGCGAACTGGCTCGTCGCGTCGATCGTCGACGCACCACCGGCGGCAGCGAGCGCCGACGTCACGTCGCTCGTCACGTCGGACGACGCGGAGAACTTGACCCAGCTACGGATCTTGTCGTCGGACCCGCCCGAGGTGTGGTTCTTGTCGTAGACGATGAAGACGTCCTCGTCGGCCGCGGCGGGAGCCGCTGCCGGCGACGAGCGGTAGTCCCACAGTGGGTCGACCGCGTCGTTGACGACGGAGTCGTCGGCCGTCAGGGTAACGGTGGAGCCGCTCGTGACGGCCTTGAAGCCGTTGCCGAGACCCTGGCCCAGGGCGTTTCGCCACGTGTTGCCGTAGATCGTCTGCGAAGCCGTACCCAGGTTGATGCCCGACGGGTCGCGGGTGTCGAGGTTCTTGGTGGCGCTCGCGTCACCCGTCAGGTTGGGGTCGAACCAGTAGACCTTCTTGGCCCCGGCCGCGCGGGCCGCAGCCTCGGTCTGGACCACCTTGGACGTGAAACCGGCGTCAGCGGCCGAGCCGATGACGAAGGCGTACTGGCCGGGCTGACGCAGCAGCCACTGGAAGCGGTCGTAGGTCACGGTCTCGAGGATGTTGGACGCGGGCAGGCCCGGGAAGGTGTCGGTGAGGTAGGTCGTGTCGACCGACGTGGCCGCGGCGCGGGTGGGCGCCGCGACGCTGCCGGCGGTGAGCGCGCCGGTCGCCAAGGGACTCGCGGCGACCGCGAGGCCCAGCGTCGCGACGGCCAGGCGGCGCCGCGTGGTGGATGTGTTCATGGACGGTTCTCTCTCTTCGGGGGTGATCGTGCTCTTCTGGGGTGGTCGTGCCAGGGGTTTCGGGCGCACTCGTCCGACCGACGGCGGGTGCCGCCGTCGGGACGGTGCGAGCGAGAGTGGTGTCGGCCGGGCTCGGCGGATGCCGGGCCGGTCAGCCGCGCGTCAGGAGGCCTGGCCCTTGCGACGCGCCACGACCGTGTAGCCGGCGTAGGCCAGGGCTCCGGCACCGGCGAGTCCGGCCAGGATCAGCAGGCCGGCCGAGCCGGTGCCGTCCGACTCCTCGGCGGACGCCTTCGTGGTCTCCGACTCGTCGGACGCCAGCGCGACCTCGTCGGCCTCGTCGGTGGCGGTCGCCTCTTCGGGGGCGGTCGACGGCTCCGACGTCGGCTCCTCAGCCGCGGCCTTCTCGTCGGTGCCGGCGGCATCGACGTCGTCGGACGGCGTCGCCGACGCCGTGGGCTCGGGCGTCGCGGACGACGGCGTGCCGGCGGCGCTCTTGCCCGATGACGCGGGCTTGGCGGTCGCGGCAGGCTTGGGCTTGGTCGGCTTCGGAGCCGGCGTCTTCGCGGCGGCGGGCGTCGTGGCCTTCGGCGTCGCGGGGGCGGCGGGCTTGGACTGCTTGGCCTTCCACTCCTTGTAGCCCGTCGCGCGCTCCCACTCCGTCCACGGGATCGACTGGCCGTCGGCGTAGCGGACGCGGTTGTTGTCGAAGTCGAAGTAAGCGCCCGGGATGTAGGTGCAGGCCTCGTCGTCGTAGCCCGGCAACGTGTCCTCGCCGTCCGTGTACGTCTTGCCGTCGTCGCCCTTGACCGTGATGGGTCGCGGGTTGTCGGCGGGGTTGGTGATCGCCTGGGCCGGCTGGGCCAGGCCGATCGTCACGACGACGAGCGACGCTGCGGCGAGGGCGGTCGAGAGGGTGCGCTTCATGATTCTCCTGGTGGGTGGTGCGGGGACTGTAAATGGTGCGGAAGGGAACGGGACGTCCAGGTCAGACGAGCTGCGACGCGTGGCGTCCGGAGGAGCCGGTCCCGTCGTCGGGATCGTGGGTGCCGGCGAAGACGCCGTCGTCGAGCAGCCCTGTCTGGCGGGCCACGACCGTGGCGCTGACGGCGGCTGCCGTCACGTTCGTCGCCGTGCGGGCCATGTCGGCGATCGTGCTGATCGGCAGCGTCACGGCGATGAACTCCAGCGGCAGGCCGGCAGCGGCGAACACCGTCGCGGCGGCGACCGTCGCGGTGCCGGGCACGCCGGCCGTGCCGATCGAGACGATCGTGCCCAGCAGCGCGAGGACGATCCAGTCCTGCGCCGTGTAGTCGATCCCGTAGGCGTTGATGCCCCAGACCGCGACCAGGATCGGCCAGATGCCGGAGCACCCGGGCATCCCGATCGTGGTGCCGAGCGGCGCTGTGAAGTGCGCGACCTCGGGGTGGACACCGACGCGGCGGGTCAGGACGTCCGTCGTGACGGGCAGGGTGCCGACGCTGCTATGGGTCGTGAACGCCGTGACCTGTGCCGGCAGGATCTTGCGGAAGAAGGCGAGCGGCGACACCCCGGCGAACACGCGCAGGATCACGCTGTTGACCAGGAAGGTGTGCGCGAAGCAGGCGCCCCACGTCAGCCCCAGCAGCCCGACCAGCGACCAGAACTTCGAGCCCAGGTCGGCACTGGTGGCCACGACCGTCGTCGTCAGCGCGACGATCGCGTACGGGGTCAGTCCGATGACGAAGCCGACCGCGCGGAAGATCACGAGCTTGAGCGCCTCGATGCCGTCGGCGAACGGCCGGACCGACGCGGCGTCGCGCTCGGCCAGCGTGAGGTAGGCGATCGCGACGGTCACGGAGATCAGGATGATCGGGATGATGTGATTCGCGGCCAGGTCGCCGAACACGTTGGACGGGAAGAAGTCGACGACGACCTGCGCCGGGTCCTGCACCGAGTTCTGCAGCACCGAGAGCTCTTCGCCGCCGAGCGACTCGTCGACGCCGCGACCGGTGCCCGAGGCGAGGCCGATGCCGAGCGCCAGCACCACCGCGATCGCGTTGCTCGCGAGCAGCCAGCCGATGGAGCGAAATCCGATCGCCCGCAGCTTCTCGATGCTCCCCAGGGACGCGATGCTCGAGATGATCGCCACCACGATCAGCGGGGCGACCGAGGCCAGCAGGACGTTGATGTAGATGCGGCCGATGGGCTCGACGTACTCGACGTGGCCGCGGGCGACGAGCCCGATCGGCACGCCGACGGCCAGCGCGAGCAGCGTCAGGAGGCTGAAGTTGACGTGTCGGCGGCGGAGGAGACGGATGCCGACGAACACGAGCACGATGACGGCGAGGACAGCCAGGTCAGGCCACTTCACGGGCCGACCTCCTTGGTCTGGAGGGTTGAGGATCGTCCGGGTGCGGACAGGGACTGATCCTGACGATGTGTCATCACCGCGATCGACCGTCTCACCATGTGGATGCCTGTCCGTCATTCGGACACGGCGATCTGGCGGTCCTTCGGGTGACAGGTTCTCGACCACGGTCATGAGCACCAGCGCGAAGCCCCGGCTCGCTGGTCGGCAACCCTCCCGCGCGGCGGGGTGCCCCGGGTGACGACCGGGCCCGCGTCGTCCGGCGCTGGCAAACCGCGAGCAGAGAGCACAACCCATGTCTTCCTTCCCCACCACCGCCACGTCCGCCTGTCCGACGCCGTTGCTGCCCCTCGTCGGCGCCGACGTCGAGATCCCGCTCGTGGACGGCCGGACCGTGCGTCACGCCAACTTCGACGGGGCCGCGAGCGCGCCGGCCAGCGTCGCGGTCGCGCAGCGCGTCACCGACGTGCTGCCCTGGTACGCCAGCGTGCACCGGGGCGCCGGCTACGCCTCGCAGGTCTCGACGGCCCTGTACGAGCGGGCGCGAGAGGACGTCGGGCGGTTCGTCGGTGCCCGGCCCGACGACGTCACGATCATCACCCGCAACACGACCGACGCCCTCAACCTGCTCGCGTCCGCCGTTCCGGGTCGCGTGCTGACGCTCGACGTCGAGCACCACGCGAACCTGCTGCCGTGGGACCGCAGCCAGGGCGGGCACGAGGTCGTCCGCGCCCAACCGACCGTCGCAGGGACGCTCAGCGCCCTGCAGGGAGTGCTGGCCGCCCGGCGCTTCGCCCTGTTGGCCGTCACGGGCACGTCCAACGTCACGGGCGAGTCGCTGCCGCTGGCGGCCGTCGTCGACCTGGCGCACCGGTACGGCTGCCGCATCGTCGTCGACGGCGCCCAGCTGCTCGCGCACCGTCGCCTGTCGCTGGAGGACTCAGGCGTCGACTACGTGGCCTTCTCGGGTCACAAGCTCTACGCCCCGTTCGGCGCCGGCGCCCTGGTCGGTCGGCGCGACTGGCTCGACCACGCGGCCCCGCACCTGGCCGGGGGCGGAGCCGTCCGTCAGGTGAGCAGCAGCGCCGTGCAGTGGGCCACGTCCCCCGCCCGTCACGAGGGCGGCACACCCAACCTCGTCGGGGTCGTGGCGATGGCGGCGGCCGCCGCGGAGCTCTCGGCAGTGCCCGACGAAGAGCTGCGGCAGCACGAGGAGCAGCTGCACCGCGCACTGCTCGACGGACTGCGCGCGCTGCCCGAGGTCGACGTCGCCCGCATATGGGTGGACTCCGCCGAGCCGGTCGGTGTCGTCACGTTCAGGCTGCGCGAGACCGATCCCGGCCTGCTCGCGGCCTTCCTCGCCGCCGAGCACGGGGTGTCGGTGCGCGACGGGCGCTTCTGCGCGCACCCCCTGCTCGACCGGCTCGGCTGGGGCGCGGGCGCCGTACGGGCGAGCATCGGGATCGGGACAACGGGCGACGACGTCGACCGCCTGCTCGCCGGGCTGCAGGCATGGGTCGCCGGTGACCAGCAGGCACGCTACGCACAGGAGGACGGCGTCTGGGTCGTGGTCGACGACCCCCGCCCCACCCCGTCCGGCATCGACCTGGTGGCTCTCGCCGCCACAGCCGGCGTCTGCTCGTAGACGCTCACCGGGTCGGGCGGCCCGGGCCGTCGGCTAGGCTGCGGGCGAACCAGTCGTGCCCATTCGTTGGGTCAGGGAATCCGGTGAGAATCCGGAGCTGACGCGCAGCGGTGAGGGGGACGGAGGTGGCATCTGCCACTGGATCGCGAGATCTGGGAAGGCGCCATCGTCCGGACGAACCCGAGTCCGAAGACCTGCTGGTTTGCGGCCGACCCACGTCGGCCGGATCACTCACCAGGCTCCGCGCAAGAGCCTCAGATCCCGAGGACGCATCCCATGCCCCGCCGTACCCCAGCACGATCCACGGGCCTGCTCGCAGGCATCGCCCTGACCACCACCCTGCTCGCCGCCTGCGGCTCGAGCTCGTCCGACCAGGCGTCCGGCCGCACGGTCGCCGGCACCGAGGGCAAGACCTCGTACCCGCTGACGATCAAGGACAACTGCGGCGTCGACGTCACGATCGACCAGGCGCCCGAGCGGGCCGTCTCGGTCAACCAGGGCTCGACCGAGATCCTGCTGTCGCTCGGACTGCAGGACCGCATGGTCGGCACCGCCACGTGGACCGACGAGATCCGGCCCGACCTGGCCGAGGCCAATGCCGAGGTGCCGCGCCTGAGCGACAACACGGTCTCGTACGAGCGCGTGCTGAAGGAGGAGCCCGACCTCGTCACGGCCTCGTTCGGCTACTCGCTCAACGGCGAGGACCCCGACCGCCGCGCCCAGTACGCCAAGCTCGGCGTGCCCACCTACCTCGCACCGTCCCACTGCGACGGCCGCACCGACGAGAGCGGCGACGGCCCGCGTGACCACCCGCTCGAGATGGAGACGGTCTACCGGGAGATCACCCAGCTCGCCGAGATCTTCGACGTCCCGTCGCGCGGCGCCGAGCTCGTCGCCGAGCTGAAGCAGCGCATGAAGGACGCCGCCGCCTCGGCTCCCGACGACGATGTCACCATCGCGTACTGGTTCGCCAACACCGAGCTGCCCTACATGGCCGGCGCCAACGGGTCGCCGGGCGTCATGTCGCGCACCCTCGGCATCACGAACGTCTTCGACGACACCGATGTCGAGTGGCCCCAGATCAGCTGGGAGAGCGTCCTCGACCGCGATCCTGACGTCATCGCGCTGGGCGACCTGCGCCGCGACCAGGAGACCGGCGACCGGCTCGCCGACAAGATCGCGTTCCTCGAGTCGAACCCCGTCACGAAGCAGCTGACGGCGGTGCGCGAGAAGCGCTACGTCGTGCTCAACGGGGCCGACATGAATCCGTCGATCCGCACGGTCGACGGCACCGAGAAGATCGCCAAGACGCTCGCCGACCTCGGGCTCGCGCATTGACCACAGGATCGATCTCGGCCGCGGCCCGGGGCGTCCGCTGGACGCTCTGGGCCGCCGGCCTGGCGCTGCTGGCCCTGTCGATCGCGGTCGCGATCACGATCGGACCCGCCGACCTGTCGGTCGGTGACGTGTTCTCGGTCGTCGGTCAGCACCTCGGTCTCGGCGACGCGGGCGTCTCGCGCATCCGCGACGGCATCGTGTGGGAGCTGCGCCTGCCGCGGACCCTGCTGGCGGCCGTCTGCGGGGCCGGCCTCGCGATCTGCGGAGCCATCATGCAGTCGCTGCTGCGCAACCCGCTGGCCGACCCGTTCGTGCTCGGCATCTCGTCGGGAGCCTCGACCGGCGCGGTGATGGTGGTCGTGCTGGGCGTCGGCGGCGGCATCATCACGCTGTCGACCGGGGCCTTCATCGGCGCGGTCGTCGCGTTCGCGATGGTGCTGCTCCTGGCGGCGGGCGCCGGTGGCACCCCCGACCGGGTCGTGCTGGCGGGCGTGGCGGCGACGCAGCTGTTCTCGGCGCTGACGTCGTTCATCGTCACCTCGTCGGCCGACGCCGAGCAGACCCGCGGCGTGCTGTTCTGGCTGCTCGGCTCGCTCAGCGGGGCCGGCTGGCACGACGTGCTCACGTGCGGTGCGGTCTGCCTGACCGGCCTGGTCGTGTGCATCGCGCTCGCCCCCGCGCTCGACGCCTTCGCCTTCGGCGAGGACGCGGCGTCGTCGCTCGGCATCTCCGTGCGGTGGGTGCGCCTCGTGCTGCTCGTCGTCACGGCTCTCATCACCGCGACGCTCGTCAGCGCGGCCGGCGCGATCGGCTTCGTCGGCCTCGTGCTGCCGCACGCGGCCCGCGCCGTCGTCGGTCCCGGGCACCGGCTGCTGCTGCCCGCGACCGCGCTGATCGGCGCGATCTTCCTCGTGTGGGTCGACACCGTCGCGCGCACCGTGTTCAGCCCGCAGGAGCTGCCGGTCGGCGTCGTGACGGCCCTGGTCGGCGTGCCGGCGTTCGCGGTCATCCTCTACCGCCGGAGGGTTCCGGCATGAGCCTGTCGACACGGGACGTCTCGTGGGTCGTCGGCGGCCGTCGCATCGTCGACGGTGTGACGCTCGACGTCGCCGACGGCAGCGTCGTCGGACTCCTCGGACCCAACGGATCGGGCAAGTCGTCGCTGCTGCGGCTGCTGGCCGGGGTCAGGTCACCGAGCAGCGGCCAGGTGCTGCTCGACGGCGTCGACCTCGCCGGCATCAGGCGCCGCGACGTGGCACGTCGCGTCGCCGTCGTCGAGCAGCAGGCGCAGACCGAGCTCGACCTGGTCGTCGCCGACGTCGTCCGGCTCGGCCGCATCCCCCACCGCAGCACCTGGGCCCCCGAGGGCGAGGACGATCGTGCAGCGGTGGCCGAGGCGCTCGCCCGCGTCGAGCTGACCGAGATGGCGAGCCGCTCGTGGCACACGCTCTCGGGCGGCGAGCGACAGCGCGTGCACATCGCGCGGGCGCTCGCCCAGCAGCCGCAGGAGCTGCTGCTCGACGAGCCGACCAACCACCTCGACGTCCACCACCAGCTCGACCTGCTCGACCTGGTCAGGCGGCTGCGGATGACGTCGGTCGTCGCCCTGCACGACCTCAACCTCGCCGCGATGTTCTGCGACCGGCTCGTCGTGCTCAAGGACGGGGCCGTCGTGGCGGCAGGCACCCCCGGCGAGGTGCTCACGACCGGACTGATCGCCGACGTCTACCGTGTGCGCGCCGTCGTCACGCCCGAAGGACCGGGCGGCGTGCCGTCGGTGAGGTTCGAGCCCGGCCCGCCCTGAGCCGGGGCCCTCGACCGGCGCGGCGGATTGAGACCGGCCGTCTCGGGGTAGGGGACCGTTGTGTGGTTGAGCCAACAGCCACTGGCGAAGCCCACCCCGATCAACGCGGGGTGGGCTTCGTCGCGATGCTGCCAGACGCCACCGACAGAAACCGTCACGTCGCCGGCGGGGCCTCCAGGGCTGCCAGCCCGGCAGCCACCCGCGACCGGTAGTCGACGACGCTCGTGAGCTTGACGTGCTCGTAGCCGCGCACCATGTCGGGCAGCGCAGCGATCTCGACCGCGGCTGCGTGCGTCGAGTCGTCGAGCACCTCGAGCAGACGTGCGACGGTCGCCTCGTACTCGGTCACGAGGTCGCGCTCGACACGGCGGACGTGCGCGTACCCGAACGGGTCGAGCACGGTGCCCCGCAGACGCCGCAGGCGGTAGAGCCCCGCGAACACCACGCCGAACCACGGTCCCAGCGCGATCTTGCGCCTCATGCCGAGCGCACGGAGCACCGGTGGGTGCAGGCGCCACTGCACGCGGGCATCGGCACCCGCCTCCTGCGCGACCCGCTCGCGCTCGTGCGGGTCGAGCGCCAGCCGGGCCACCTCGTACTCGTCCTTGTAGGCCAGCAGCTTGAAGTAGTGACGGGCCACCGCCTCGCTGAGGGACCCGTCGACGCGTCCGAGGGCCTCTTCGGCCGACCGCACGCGCTCGACGAGCCGCTCGTAGCGCCGGGCGTACGCCTCGTCCTGGTAGGCCACGAGCTCGGCCCCGCGCAGGCGCACGAGCCGTTCGAGCTCCGAGCCGGCGTCCGCCCTGACCTCGACCGGGGCGCGGCTCGGCAGCGACGACGCCGCCGGAGCCGCGGTCCGCTGCGCGACGGCAGCATGCAGGCCGTCCGGGTCGGCGACGAGCTGACGCCCGCGCCGGAACGCCTGGACGTTGGCGTCGACGGCGACGCCGTTGAGCTCGACGGCCCCCTCGATCGCCGACGGCTCGAGCGACAGCGCACCGAGCTGGTAGGCGACGCCGACCATGAACAGGTTGGCGAGCTGCTCGGCACCGAACAAGGGCTCCACGATCGCCCGCACGTCCAGCGCGGTGACCTGGCCGCCGTCCAGTCGCGACTCGATCCGCCCGACGAGCTCGGTGACGGCAGGGAAGCTCACGGTCCGGTCGCTGACCATCGCGCCGGTCGGCGTCATGGACGTCGACAGCACGACCGTGGCAGCGGGCGCCAGCACCGCGAGGTTGGCCGGGGCGACCGCCACCAGACCGTCGAGCCCCAGGTAGAGGTCGCACCCCGCCTCGCCGATCCTGCTGGCGGTGTCGAAGGGCTCGGGCGAGAAGCGGACGTCCGACACGACCGCGCCGCCCTTCTGGGCGACGCCCGTCTGGTCGAGCGACCTGACGTGCCGGCCCGACAGCAGAGCGGCCGTCGCGAGCACCTGCGTCGTGGTGACGACGCCGGTGCCGCCGATCCCCATCAGCCTCACGGCCTGGTCGCGAGCGGCCGAGACCGCAGGCCTCGGGAGGGCGTCGGCGTCGAGGGGCTCGAGGTGGGCCGGGCCGGTGCGTCGCGCGCCCGGCGTCACGGTCATGAACGCCGGGCAGTCGCCCGTCAGGCACGTGAGGTCGGTGTTGCACGACGCCTGGTGGATCGTGGTCTTGCGCCCGTGCTCGGTCTCGACCGGGTGCACCGACAGGCAGTTCGACTTCTCGCCGCAGTCGCCGCAGCCCTCGCAGATCCGCTCGTTGATCATGATCTTCTCGGTGGGACGTTCGACGAGCCCGCGCTTGCGCTTGCGACGCAGCTCGGTCGCGCACTCCTGGTCGTGGATCAGCACCGTGACCCCGGGGGTCGCGGCCAGCTCGGCCTCGGCCTCGCCGATCCTCGTCCGGGGCCACACGGTAACGCCGCGCCCCGGCTTCTCGCGGCGCGTGCGGCGGACGTCGTCGGTCGTCACGATGATGCGCGCCACGCCCTCCGAGCGCAGGTTGGCCACCATGCGCGCCAGGTCCATCTGCCCGACGGCGTCCTGGCCGCCGGTCATCGCGACGGTCGAGTTGTAGAGGATGCGGTACGTCAGGTTGCGACGCGAGGCGACGGCCGCGCGGATCGCGAGGCTGCCGGAGTGGTGGAACGTGCCGTCCCCGAGGTTCTGCACGAAGTGCGGCGCCTCGACGAACGGGGCCATGCCGAGCCACTGCGTGCCCTCGCCGCCCATCTGCGTCAGGCCCACGACGTCGCCGACCTGCTTGGGGTCCATCAGCAGCACCATCGCGTGGCAGCCGATGCCGCCGCCGACCGGGGAGTCCGTCTGCGGCTTGGTCGAGGTGTTGTGCGGGCAGCCGGAGCAGAAATAGGGCGTGCGCTGCAGGATCGGCAGCTGCAGCCGCTCGCGCGCAAAGGCGTCGCGTCGTGCCGCGAGCCAGGCGTCGACGGGCTCGGCGCCCGGACGACCCGCGAGCCGCTTGGCGAGCCCGAGGGCCACCGAGTCGGCGTCGAGCTCGCCGTACGACGCGAACAGCTCACTGCCGTCGACGTCGGTCTTGCCCGTCACCACGGGAGCGCCCGGCAGGCCGTAGAGGACGTCCTTGGCGGCCGTCTCGAGGAACGACCGCTTCTCCTCCACGACCACGATCTCGTCGAGACCGTCGGCGAGCTCGCGGACGGCGTCGGCCGCGAGCGGCCACACGACATCGACCTTGAGGATGCGGATGCCCGCACGCTCGAGACCCGCGTCGTCGAGCCCGATCGTGGTCAAGGCCTCGCGGACGTCCAGGTACGTCTTGCCGGACGTGAGGATGCCGACCCGGTCGTCGGCGTGCCGCACCACGACGCGGTTGAGGCCGTTGAGCCGCACGTAGTCGTCGACGATGCGCAGGCGGGTCGTGGCGAAGTCGCGCTCGAGCGGGCCGAGCACCGGTGCGAGCAGCTTGGCGGTCGGCTCGTGGGCGTGCGAGCCGACCGGGACGACGACCGGCGCGGGATCGTCGAGCAGGTCGACGGAGGCCGACCCGTCGGCGACGGCCGTGACGATCTTCATCGCGGTCCAGAGCCCGCTGGCCCGCGAGAGGGCGATGGCGTGACGGCCCAGCTCGAGGACCTCCGCCGCGTCGGCGGGGTAGAACGTCGGGATCGTCAGGTCGGCGAGGGCCCGCTCGGACGCGCACGGCACGCTCGACGACTTGGCGGCAGGATCGTCGCCGACGAGCGCCACGACGCCGCCGGTGGGGGCTGTGCCCATCAGGTTGGCGTGGCGGATCGCGTCGGTCGCCCGGTCGAGGCCCGGCGCCTTGCCGTACCAGAACCCCACGACGCCCTCGACGGTCGCCGGGAGCTCGCCGAGGAGCTGGCTGCCCTGGACCGCCATCGCGGCGGCCTCCTCGTTCAGCCCCTGCTCGAAGACGATGTCGTGCTCGTCGAGCAGGTCGCGCTGCGAGATGAGCTCGAGGTCGTAGCCTGCCAGCGGCGACCCCTCGTACCCGCTGACGTAGGTGCCGATGCGGCGGCCGGTCAGGCGGTCGCGGCGAGCCTGGTCGATCGGCAGGCGCGCCAGCGCCTGGATGCCGGTCAGGTGCACCCGTCCCACCCGTCGCTCGTAGCGGTCGGCCAGGGTCACGTCGTCGGCGACGTCGACGACGCTCACCGGGAACCCCCTCCGGCGCGCGTACGGGCATCGTCGAGACGCGCCTGCGCCACGCGCACCGCGGCCCGACCGGGCGTCTCGCCGTGCTCGGCGGCGAGGGCGAGGATGCCGTCGACCGTGCCGTGCACCGCCAGCACGCGGCTGCGGACGTCGTCGGCCGTGCTGGCAGTGCGCTCGCCGGCCACCTGGATCAGCCCGCCGGAGTTGGCCACGAAGTCGGGCACCCACAGGACCCCGCGGGCCGACAGCTCGTCCTCGACCTGCGGTGTCGCGAGCTGGTTGTTGGCCGCGCCGCACACGATGCGGGCGGTGAGACCGGGCACCGTCGTCGCCGAGACCGTGGCGCCCATGGCGCAGGGGGCGTAGACGTCGAGCTCGGCGTCGACGACCCGATCGACGATCGTCACCTCCGGCACGTCTCGGCTGACGTCGGCGCAGGCCTGGGGGTCGACGTCGGCGGCGAGCACGCGCGCTCCGTCCTCGACGAGCAGCGCCACGAGGTGGCGGCCCACCTTGCCGAGCCCCTCGACACCGACGGTCCGCCCGTCGAGCGTCGGGGCGCCCCACGTGCGTCCGGCCGCGGCTCGCATGGCCTCGAAGACGCCCAAAGCCGTCATCGGGGCGGAGTCGCCCGAGCCGCCGGCCGCAGCGGTGCGCGCCACGACGTGCCGGGTCGTGCGGCCGATGACGTCCATGTCGTCGGACGTGGTGCCGACGTCGCCGGCGGTGATGTAGGTGCCGCCCAACGACTCGACCAGGCGGCCGTAGGCCTCCAGCAGCGTGGCCGTCTTGGCGCGGCGGGGGTCGCCGAGGATGACCGCCTTGCCGCCGCCCAGGTCGAGGCCCGAGACGGCCGCCTTGAGCGTCATCCCGCGCGAGAGGCGCAGGACGTCGGTCAGCGCCGAACCGGCGTCCGGGTACGGGTAGAAGCGGGTGCCGCCGAGAGCGGGCCCGAGCAGCGTGCTGTGGATCGCGATGATCGCGCGCAGCCCGCTGCGCTCGTCGTGTGCGTGGACGATGCGCTCGTGGGTGCCGAGATCGTCCTCGGCGAACGGCGTCTCGTCGGCGGTCGTCACGCGCGTGGCGGTGGGCTGCAGCAGCTCGGTCATGCGTCTCCTGAGAAGGCGAGATGGTCAACCGATCGTGCAAGAGCCACGCATCAGGGTCAACGACTCGGCTGACAACTGACCCGATCGGTGCGTACAGTGACCCCGGACACATCGGAGGTGACCACGATGCTCAGGATCGACCGCCTGGACGCCGAGCTCATCGGCGCACTCACCCGCGACGCCCGCACGGGTGTCGTCGAGCTCGCCGGCCTGCTGGGGGTGGCCCGCAACACGGTGCAGGCCCGCCTCAGACGGCTGCACGACGAGGGCCTGACGTCGGGCTTCATGCCGCGCCTCGACCTCGCGGCCGTCGGCATCTCGGTGCAGGCCTTCGCGGCACTCGCCCTCGAGCAGGGACGGCTCGACGACATCGTGGCTCAGCTGACCGCCATGCCTCACGTGCTCGAGGTGCACGCCACGACGGGCCGCGAGGACCTGCTCGTCCGCCTCGGCACCACCAGCCACGCCGAGCTGCAAGAGCTGATCCAGCGGATCGTCGGCCTGCCGGGCGTCTCGCACTCCGACACCAAGCTGGCCCTCACGACGCCGCTGCCCTACCGGGTGCAGCCGCTGCTGACGCACCTGACGCGGGCGGCGGGCTTCGGACGCTCGACCCCGCCCGTCCGCCCCTGAGGGCCGGAACAGCAAGAACCCCGCTCCGGTGAGGAGCGGGGTTCTCGTGGTGTCGCGCGCCCGAAGGGATTCGAACCCCTAACCTTCTGATCCGTAGTCAGATGCTCTATCCGTTGAGCTACGGGCGCACACCCCGTAGGGCCTCGCCAACCTTACCGTGCCCGCCCGCTGAGCCGAAATCGGGCTCCCCTACCCACCTGACATAGGTCTACTCATGTGATCAACTCCACCGTCGAACGCATATCCCCGGCGGTGCGATCACCCGTAACGTGACACGAATCGCCACCGCCCGTCGGTGACGATTTTTCATCACACATCAGCTACCCGGGGCCCCGATGGTCCCAGGAGTGCGAGTCAATGCGCTTGGCCCGCGATGCGCGAGAAGGAAAAGTTCACATGTCTGCAGACACCGCCGTCCAGTCCACCTACCAGTCGTCCTACGCCAAGCTCCAGAGCTGGGTCGACGAGGTCGCCGCCCTCACCCAGCCAGACGAGATCTACTGGTGCGAGGGAACCCCGGAAGAGTGGGTCCGCATCACCGACCGCCTCGTCGAGGCCGGCACCTTCATCCGTCTCAACGACGAGAAGAAGCCCAACTCCTTCTACTGCGCCTCCGACCCCAACGACGTCGCCCGCGTCGAGGACCGCACCTACATCTGCTCGGTCGACGAGAAGGACGCCGGTCCCACCAACAACTGGATGGCCCCCGACGACATGAAGCAGGTCATGCGTGGGCTGTACGACGGCTGCATGCGCGGACGCACCATGTACGTCATCCCGTTCGTGATGGGTCACCTCGAGTCCGACCACCCGATGTTCGGCGTCGAGATCACCGACTCGGCCTACGTCGTCGCATCGATGACCGTCATGGCGCGCATCGGCCGCGACGTCCTCGACAAGATCGAGCAGACCGAGGCCGACTACGTGCCGGCGCTGCACTCGTTCGGCGCACCGCTCGTCGACGGCGCCACCGACGTCGCGTGGCCGTGCAACGACACCAAGTACATCGTCCAGTTCCCCGAGGAGCGGACGATCTGGTCGTACGGCTCGAGCTACGGCGGCAACGCCCTGCTGGGCAAGAAGTGCTACGCGCTGCGCATCGCCTCGGTGATGGGCCGCGACGAGGGCTGGATGGCCGAGCACATGCTGATCCTCAAGCTCACCAACCCCGAGGGCGTGGTCAAGTACATCGCCGCGGGCTTCCCGAGCGCGTGTGGCAAGACCAACCTCGCGATGGTCGAGCCGACGATCCCGGGCTGGACGGTCGAGACGATCGGCGACGACATCGCCTGGATCCGCGTCGGCGCCGACGGACGTCTGTACGCCGTCAACCCCGAGTTCGGCCTGTTCGGCGTCGCGCCAGGCACCGGCTGGGACACCAACGCCAATGCGATGCGCACGATCGAGCAGGGCAACTCGGTGTTCACCAACGTCGCCCTGACCGATGACGGCGACGTCTGGTGGGAGGGCATGACCGACGAGCCGCCGGCCCACCTCACCGACTGGAAGGGCAACGACTGGACCCCCGACAGCGACCAGCTGTCGAGCCACGCCAACAGCCGCTTCTGCACCCCGATCAAGCAGTGCCCGACGCTCGCCGACGAGTACGACGACCCCAACGGCGTCCCGCTCGACGCGATCCTGTTCGGCGGCCGTCGCAAGACGACGATCCCGCTGGTGACCGAGGCGCGCGACTGGACGCACGGCACGTTCATGGGCGCCACGCTGTCGTCCGAGACGACCGCTGCCGCCACCGGCGCGGTCGGTGTCGTGCGCCGTGACCCCATGGCGATGCTGCCGTTCATCGGCTACGACGCGGGCGACTACTTCGGTCACTGGATCACCATGGCCAAGAACAACGACGAGTCGAAGTTCCCGAAGATCTTCTACGTCAACTGGTTCCGTCGCGACGACGACGGCGGCTTCCTGTGGCCGGGCTTCGGCGAGAACAGCCGCATCCTGAAGTACGTCATCGACCGCGTCGAGGGCAAGGTCGAGGCGCACGAGACGCCGATCGGCCTCGTGCCGCCGACGTCGTCGATCGACACCGACGGTCTCGACGTCACCGAGGAGCAGCTCGCCAAGGCGCTCGCGGTCGACACCGACGAGTGGGCCGCCGAGCTGCCGCAGATCAACGAGTGGTTCGAGAAGTTCGGCGACACCCTGCCGGCCGTCCTCTGGACCGAGCTCGACGGCCTCAAGGCCCGCCTCGGCCTGTAGGCCCTTCGCCCCTTGAGCTTGTCGAAAGGCCCTTTTGACAAGCTCAAGGGGCGTTCTGGCTCTTGGCGCGTTCTGGCTGACGGGGCGTTACGGCAGGAGGACGAGCTTTCCGGCGACGCCCTGAGCCAGCTCGCGGTGCGCGGCGGCGACGTCGCCGAGCGCGAACGTGCCCGCCACGTGCACGTCGGCGCGACCTTCGGCGATCAGGTCGACGAATGCCTGCAGCGCGATCCGGCTCGGGACGATCTTGATGCGGTCGAGCACGACGCCGCGTTGTTCCGCAGCCGTCACGTCCTCGTCGCGCACGTCGAGCAGCGAGGCGATGACGCCGCCATCACGCACGACGCTCAACGATCGCGCCACGTTCTCGCCGCCGAAGGGGTCGAGCACGACATCGACGTCGCTCACCTCGTCCTCGAACCGGTGCTCGCGGTAGTCGATGACGTGATCGGCGCCGAGACTGCGCACGAAGTCGATCTTGCCGGCGCTCGCGGTCGCGTGGACCTCGGCACCGATCGCCTTGGCCAGCTGTACCGCCAGGTGCCCGACGCCGCCGCCGGCCGCCTGCACCAGCACGCGCTGCCCCTCGCGAAGCCCGCCGATCTCGACCAACGAGCGGTGCGCGGTGATCGCGACGAGCGGCAGGGCCGCGGCCCGGACGTCGTCCAGCCAGTCGGGTGTGCGCAGCACGTCGACGGCCCGCACGACGACCTGGTCGGCGTACGTCCTGCCCCCTTCGGGGATGCGCGGCATGCCGAAGACGCGGTCGCCGACGGCCACGTCGTCGACCCCGTCACCCACCGCCTCGACGGTGCCGGCGACGTCCCAGCCGAGCGTGAACGGGGGCTCGCCGATGATCGGGTACCAGCCCTCGCGCACGGCGACGTCCAGCGGGTTGACGCCGATGGCACGGGCGGCGACGACGATCTCACCGGGGCCGGCCACGGGGACGGGCGCCTCCGCGATCTCGAGCACCTCCGGCCCGCCGAGGGTCTGCTGGGTCACGACACGCACGATCTCTCCAAACTGTTGACAGTTGGGAGGAGCCTATCCAGAGGTGCCGGTCACAGGTCGTCCATGACGTCGTCGGGCAGCTCGAGGCAGGTGCTGAGGAGCGACATGCTGACCCCGATGAGGCTCGGGTTGTTGTCGACGGCCCTGAGCTCGGCCCGCACGCTGAAGCGCACGCCGGTGGACGTGGACTGCGTCAGGCGGACGGTGCCGGGCGGGGTCACCTCCACGTCCCACCCCTTCGCCTTCCACGCCGCACGGATCTGCTCGACGCCCGTCTCGACCGAACCGGCGTCGAGCACGAACGTGCCGCCGGCCTCGAGCTCGCGGAACCGTCGGCCGTAGACCGGGTCGCAGATCGTGTCGCTCGCCCGGTCGGCTCCGTTGAGCCGACGTCCGCCGGCGGCCGCGACAGCCGTCTGGACGGCTTGGCCCAGCACGCCGTCGACCTCCGACGTCGTGGCCTTGTACTCGGCCCGATCCTTGATCGACGTGAACTGGGTGGGCTCCACGGCGTCCTCGCATCCTGCGGTCAGGACGACGACGCCGACGACGAGAGCCGCACCTGCCCTGAGCCTCCGCATGCTCGTCATCCTCCCCGATGGGACGTGTGCCGGTCGAGCCAGCTCTGGCCCGCCTGCTTCAACCACCACGCGTCGTTGGACTCCGTGCGGGGCGAGACCTCGTCGACGGAGTCTCCTCGACCCGAGACGACCTTGCCGATGTTGACCAACGAGTCGGAGTCGCGGTCGCCGCGGTGCTCGCGCTCCATCTGGTCGGCGTCGTCGAAGTACGAGGTGTGGTTCTCGATCCCGGCCTTCAACCCGTCGCCGTCGAAGCTGAACTCGCCCTGCGGCTCGACCTTGAAACGGGTGCCGCCGAAGTCGTCGTGCGCGGGATCGGCGCCGAGCAGGCGGCGATCGTCACCGCCCAGGTGGGTCACGAAGTCCTCGTCGGACGATCCGACGAAGACGTTGCCGTGCAGGTCGGACGCGTGCGGGTTCTTGCCGCCGGCGCCGGGGCTGCCGACCAGCACGACGTCGTCGACGCGCATGTCGCCACCGGCTGCCGTGCCGACCGTCACGGAGCCGTAGCTGTGACCGATGGCGGTGTAGTGGGCGGGGCCGTCGCCCTGGCGGGTGGCCTTCAGGCCGTCGACGAAGTCGGAGAGGTTCTTGGCGCCGGCGGCGGCCTTGCCCTCGCCCGCCACGCCGAGGCCGTCACGGATGCCGTCGACCGACGCGTCGAAGTCGGGTGCGTCGTACCCGAGCCACGCGATGGAGGCCACGCTGCCGTTGCCGTTGCGGGAGGCGGCCTCGCGGACGGCCGCGGCATCGCCAGAGACGCCGTCGAAGGTGTCCATCGTGCTGTCGAGCCCCGGCACGTTGACCGACACGTGATCGGCCGTCTCGGGGTTGCCGAACGCGATGGCCGCGTGACCGTCGCCGTTCGCCGCGTCGGGGTCGAACACCATCAGGTACGTCGGCAGCGGATCGCCGTTCTCGTCGAACTGATCGGCGGCCTTGTCGAGGCCCTGGTGGATGGCGGCGATCTTGTCCTTCAGGTCGCGATCGGCGTCGGTCAGCTCGTCGTCGGCCTCGCGCTGCTCGAGCGTGTTGTGCAGGGCACTCAGCTGTGCCCGGTTGGCCTCGTCACGGTCGGCGATCGGTATGCCGTCGGTGTTGCCGATCAGCTCGGGCCGGGCGATCTTGAGCGCCTCGCGCTCGGCCCGGCTGAGCCCCTTCCACCACGTGTAGATCGCTGCGGGGTCGTTCTTGACGCGATCGAGCTCGTCCGTGAGCCCGGGGACGTCGGGGGCCGACGTCGCGAGACGGTCGGCCTCCGCCGTGCTGTCGGCGCTGCGCAGGGCCGAGACCAGGCGGTCCTCGGCGCGGGTGATGCGCTGCTCCCAGACGACGACGTCGGACGCGAACGTGTCGACCTGGCCGTTGTGCCGGCTGATCTCGGCGTCGAGGCCCGCTGCGGGCTCGGCAGCGGACTGCCGGCGCTCGAGGTCGTCGGCGGCCGTCACCAGGTGACCGTGGCGTGTCGCGAGGTCGATGCGGTCGGAGCGGATCTGCTCGGTCTCGTCGCAGAAGGCGTCGAGCGCGGCCAGCCCCACCTGCAGGGCCGCCACGGCCGCCTGCACGTCGTCCGCGGTCGACGTCATCGCGTGGCGGGCGGTCTCGGCCGGATCGCCCTCGAAGCCGGCCGGGGCCGCGTGGTGCCGCATGACGTCTCCGGCGTCCGACATCGCGACGGCGCAGGCGCGCACCCCGGACGCGACCGAGCGAGCACCCGGCTCGATCGTGAGCTCGGGCACCGCGACCGGCCTGGCGATCGCCGTCATGGCTGCGGCCCCGGGCTGGGGGACGGCGTCGGCCCCGGACTCGGTGAGGGGACGACGAGACGGGGCGGGCCCATCGGACCGGAGAGGTCGCGCTCCGACCAGGGCAGCACGGCCCGGATGTCGGCGGCGGCCGACGCGTCGAAGTAGGCCGCGCTGCGCATGAACGACGTCAGCCCGACGCTGCGCCCTTGCGCTGCCTCGGCCAGCGTCGTGGCCTGCGCGAGCCAGGTGTCCAGATATCTCTCGGCGACGGGCGCGACGCGATCGCCCAGGGCGCCGGTGGCGCTGCGGGCGTCGGTGAGGCGCTTGTGGCCGCCACGGAGCACCTCCGCCTGGTCGTCCCAGATCGCCGCGGCCCGCGCGAGCGTCGCGTAGGTGAGCAGGAACGGCGCGCTCACGACGGATCGTCCTCCAGCCGCAGCGGCGCGCTGGTGACGGTGACGACCAGGTGCGACCGCTCGACGGCCACGTCGGCCTCGAGACCGGACGGCGACGTCGCGCGGAGCCAGGGTGTCGGCGAGTCGATCGGGCGGGGCTGCCATCCGCCCGCCTCGAGCACGTCGCCGACGGCCAGCAGCGACTCGGTGGCGGCGTAGGAGTCGTCGTGCTCGACCCGGGCGCGGCTCACGTGGACGTGGACGTCGACCTGCTTGCGGTCCCAGCGCTCGTGGTCGGTACGCGGACGTCCGCCGACGCCCGACTCGGCCAGGAGCGCGTCGAGCGTCTGGGCCGTGCCGCGGGCAGCCGCCACGGCGTCGTCGTGGGATGCGTCCGGAGCGGCGGGCGGCGGCTCGGGTGGCAGCACCACGATGTCGACGTCGGGCTGCAGGTCGCGCAGCGTCTCGAAGAACACCTCGTCGGACTGTGACATGCGAACCCCCCGGTCAGACCGTCACGGTCTTCGGAGCATAGACCCAACCGCGGGCATCCGCCCCTCCCCGACGGTGCGCGGCGGTGGCTATCCGGTGTTGCGCAGACCCGCCGAGATGCCGTTGATCGTGAGCAGCAGGGCACGCTGCAGGTCCTCGTCGGGCTCGTCCGCCGCCCGCGAGGCGCGCAGCAGGGACACCTGCAGCGCGTGCAGCGGGGCGAGGTAGAAGTCGCGCAGCTCGAGCGTGCGGCGCAGGACCGGCGCGGACTGCAGCAGCGTCTCGTCTCCCGTGACCCGCAGCACCTGCTCGACCGTGAGCTCGTGCTCGCGCCGGATGACGTCGAACAGCCCCTGCGACTGCTCGGGCACCAGCGCCTGCACGTACTGGGCGGCGATGTCGAGATCGGTCTTGGTCAGCGTCATCTGCACGTTCGAGACGAAGGTGCGGAAGAACGCCCACGAGCCGTACATCTGCTGCAGGGTCTCGCCGCGACCGTCGTCGAAGGCGGCCTTGAGGCCCGAGCCGACGCCGAACCAGCCGGGCAGGATGATGCGCGACTGCGTCCACCCGAACACCCACGGGATGGCGCGCAGGTCTTCGAGACCGCCGAGCCCGCCCGGACGCTTGGCGGGGCGAGAGCCGATGTTCATCTTGCCGAGCTCGTCGACCGGGGTGGCCGAGACGAAGAACGGGACGAGCGCCTCGTCGCCGACCAGCGAGCGGTAGACCTGCTTGCCCTGCTCGGCGACGAGGTCCATCGTCGCGTTCCAGCCGTCGAGCACGTTGGCCGGCAGCAGCGAGGTGCGGTGCAGCACGGACGCCTCGAGCACCGCGGCGAGGGCGCCCTCGAGGTTCTGGCGGCCGAGACCCGGCAGGGCGTACTTGTCGGAGATGACCTCGCCCTGCTCGGTGATCTTGATCGGGCCGTCGAGGCTGCCGTAGGGCTGCGACATGATCGCCTCGGCGGTGGGTCCGCCGCCGCGTCCGGTCGACCCGCCGCGACCGTGGAACAGGCGCAGCACGACCCCGTGCTTGCGGGCGACGTCGCGCAGGGCGCGCTGTGCGCGGTGCACCTGCCACTGCGAGGCGGCGATGCCGGCGTCCTTGGACGAGTCGGAGTAGCCGAGCATGATCTCCTGCACGTCGCCCCGCGCCGTGACCACGCGACGATAGGTCGGATCACCCAGCAGCGCCTCGAGCAGCGGGCCGGCGTTCTCGAGCTCGGCGACGGTCTCGAACAG
Organism: Aeromicrobium endophyticum; assembly: GCF_003586285.1. Classification (GTDB taxonomy): domain Bacteria; phylum Actinomycetota; class Actinomycetes; order Propionibacteriales; family Nocardioidaceae; genus Aeromicrobium; species Aeromicrobium endophyticum. The sequence goes on from NZ_QUBR01000001.1 coordinate 1,046,864, forward strand.
CGGGGCGAAGCCGATGCGGGCGACGGCCTCGGGGCCGGTCAGGTCGACCAGGCCCACCTCGCGCGCCAGCACGACCACGGCGAACAGGTCGTCGACGTCGTGGGTCATCGAGACGATGTAGGTCTCGACGACCTCGGGTCCGTAGGTGTCGAGCGCCTCGCGGATGACGCCGAGCAGGTCGAGCGAGGCCGTCGCCGCCTCGCCCAGGCCACCGGCGCCGACGCCGGTGAGCGGGCGGCTGGACGCCATCTCGCGCTTCAGCACCTCGATGCGCCGGGGTCGGTCGAGCGTCGCGTAGGTGTCGTCGCCGAGGCGGGCGTAGAGCTCGGCCAGGGCCGCGTGGTGCTTCTCGCTGTGCTCGCGGACGTCCATCGTGGCGAGGCCCGCACCGAAGGTGACGGCCGTGCGGACGAGGCGCAGGATCGCACCGTCGCCGGTGAGCCGGTCTCCCGCGGCCAGCATCGAGTCACGCACCAGCAGCAGGTCGGCGATGAGCTCGTCGGCCGACAGGTAGTCGCGACCGTCCTCGTGCGGGGTGTCGTCGACCAGTCGGTCGCGGGTGCGCATCAGGCGGACGCGGACGAAGCTGAGCTTGAGCCGGTAGGGCTCGTCGGCGTTGAGGCGGCGGATCGTCTCCCACGTGATGGGCAGCGCGGCCGCGTCGGCCTCGAGGCTCTGGCGCAGCTCGTCGGTGGCCTCGACGATGCGGGTCGAGGCGGTCATCTCGGTCAGCACCTCGTCGACGAGCGCGATGAGCTCGGAGAGTCCGGCCAGGTGCTGCAGGTGCAGGATCTCGAGGGTCACGGCAGGCGTGACGTTGGGGTTGCCGTCGCGGTCGCCGCCGGCCCAGGTGCCGAAGCGCAACGGACGAGCGGTCGCGGGCAGCGTCACGTCGACCCGGGCGAGCTGCCGGTCGAGCTCTTCGAGCAGGTCGGGCACGACCTCGGCGGCGATCGAGCGCAGGTAGTAGACAGCCGTGCGGGCCTCGTCGGACGGCTCGGGGCGCACGACCCGCAGCTCGTCGGTCTGCCACACGAGGTCGACGAGCTCGGCGAGGCGACGCTCGTCGGCGCGCTGCTGGGCCGCGGGACGGCGGGGGTCCTCCATCGCGCGGACGGTCTCGGCGACCTTGCGGAGCAGCCGCAGCACGCTGCGACGGCTCGCCTCGGTGGGGTGCGCCGTGAAGACGGGGCGGTACTCGAGCCGCTCGAGCACCTCGCCCAGCAGCTCGTGCGTCAGGCTGCCGTCGGCGAGCGCGTCGGCGATGCGCCCCACGGTGGTCGCGAGCGGGCCCTGCTCGTCGGCGGCAATCTCCTGCCAGCGGTGCAGCTGCTCGGTGGTGTTGACGAGCTGGAAGTACGCCGTGAAGGCGCGCGCCAGCACCACGGCGGTGCGGGGCTCGATCGCGTCGAGCGTCTGCTTCAGCTCGGCGTCCTCGGGCTGGCGGGCGAGGCGGCGCACCGTCTCGACGAGGTCGAGCAGCTCGGCACCCTCGTGCCGGGTGAGCGCCTCGCCCAGCAGCGTCGTGAGCTGCCGGACGGACGCCCGCAGCGCGGCGTGCTCGGCATCGGACGACAGCCCGCCACCGAACGAGGCGGCATCGGGCTGACGCCGGTCGGAGGCGAGGATCTGCTCGGTCGTGCGGCTCTGAGAGGTCACGCCCCTAGTCTGCCGGGTCGATGTGTCGGCCGGATGACCAACCGCCCCTCGGGGGAGGTGGATCCTCCACCGAAGGCCGACAGCGGTGGATCCTCCACCGTCTCAGGGCTCGAACGGGGCCAGACGGTGGACGATCCACCGCCCCAGCGGGAACGGTGGAGAATCCACCGCCCCGGACGGAGGGCAGGTCAGACCCGCGGCTTCCAGCCGATCGCCGGCAGGACGTGCTCGGCCAGCGCGGCCAGCAGTCGCTGGTTGTAGGCCACGCCGAGCTGGTTGGGCACCGTCAGCAGCAGCGAGTCGGCCTCGCGCACCGCGACGTCCTTGGCCAGCTCCTCGGCCAGGACGTCGGGCTCGCCGACGTACGACTTGCCGAAGCGGGCGATGCCTCCGTCGAGGTGGCCCAGCTGGTCGTCGCCGGACCGCTCGCCGAAGTAGGCACGGTCCTGGGCGTCGAGCAGCGGGATGACGCTGCGGCTGACCGAGACGCGGGGCTCGCGCTCCCACCCGGCCTCGGCCCAGGCGGCCTTGTAGCGCTGGATCTGCTCGAGCTGCAGCTCGTCGAACGGCACGCCCGTGTCTTCGGTGAGCAGGGTCGAGCTCATCAGGTTCATGCCCTCACGCGCCGCCCACTCGCCGGTGGCGCGGGTGCCCGCGCCCCACCAGATGCGGTCGGACAGGCCGGGAGCCTGCGGCATCACCGGCAGGCGCACCGACTGACCGGTCATCCGCGGGTCGGAGTCGGCCACGCCGGCTCCGGCGATCGCGGCCCGGAAGAGCCCGGCGTGCGCGCGAGCCATGTCGGCGTCCGACATGCCCTCGGGCGGCACGTGGCCGAACGACTCGTAGCCACGCAGCGCCGTCTCGGGTGATCCCCGGCTGATGCCGAGCTCGAGCCGCCCCCCGCTGATCAGGTCGGCCGCGGCGGCGTCCTCAGCCATCGAGAGCGGGTTCTCGTAGCGCATGTCGATGACGCCGGTGCCGATCTCGATGCGGCTCGTCCGGGCCCCGACCGCGGCCAGCAGCGGGAACGGGGACGCCAGCTGCCGGGCGAAGTGGTGCACCCGGAAGTACGCGCCGTCGATGCCGATCTCCTCGGCGGCGACCGCGAGGTCGATCGACTGGAGCAGGACGTCGCCGGCCGTGCGGGTCTGCGACCCGGGGACGGCTTGGTAGTGCCCGAAGGACAGAAATCCGACATTGGTCATACAACATTCAACCATCTTGTGCGAGAGATTGTTCCCGCTCCGCGTCAAGCGCCGGTCGAGCGGGTCACAGACCGAGGCGCGACTTCACCGCCGCAGCCCTGCGCGACACCAGCGACACCGGGTCGAACGTGCCGGACTTGTCCGAGAACGGACCGCGGGCACCACGGTCGACGTCGGCGTCCTGCGGCTCGAACAGGTTGGAGCCCCAGCGCGGTGCGTCCTCGTCGGTCTGCTGGCCGTCGATGCCCGTCCGGGCGAGGTACCGGTCCATGAACCACGGCGCGATGCGGTTGCCGAGGACGGTGTACGCCGTCGCGATGCCCACCCAGGTGTTGCGCCGCGGGTGCTGCGCCGCCGACACGATGGCCTTCGCGACGGTCTCGGGCTCGAGGATCGGCGCGACGGGCTGCGGGTGGTCAGGCATGCGGTTGAGGTTCCAGTTGAACTGCGTCGTGTTGACGCCCGGCAGCGTGACCAGCCCGATCGTCACCGCGCTGCCCGAGGCTCGCAGCTCGACCCGCACCGACTCGGTGAAGCCCTTGACCGCGTGCTTGGCCCCGCAGTACGCCGACTGCAGCGGGATGGCACGGTGCGCCAACGACGACGAGACGTTGACGATCGCGCCGCGGTCCCTCCCCCGCATGACGCGAAGGGCGGCGCGGGTGCCGTTGACCTGCCCGTAGTACGTCACGTCGGTCATCCGCTCGAACTCCTCCGGCGACGTCTCCCAGAACGGCGCGAGCGAGCCGACGAACGCGTTGTTGACCCACACGTCGATCTCCCCGAGCTCGGCCTCGATGCGGTCGGTCGCGGACTCGACCTCGTCGATCTTCGACACGTCGACCGACAGGCCGAGGCCGGTGCCGCCCAGCTCCTCGACATCGGCGACCGCCCCGTCGATGCCGGCCTGGCCGCGCGCGAGGATCGCGACGTCGTAGCCCGCGCTCGCGAACTCCCGCACCGCCGCTCGTCCGATGCCGGCGCTGCCGCCGGTGACGACGACGATGGGACGACGGGTGGGCTCTGACATCTTCTGCACGCTCCTCAGCGGGCCCTTGGCGACCCGGCCCCACCCGTACCCGAGGCGAGGGGGCCCCAACCGGCCGGACGGCTAGAGTCGTGGCGTGATCGTCGTCGCCCTCGTGATCCTGGCCCTGGGGCTGGCGACCGCACCGCTGGCCCGCTCCGGAGCCGTCGCCCGGCCCCCGGTGGCCGCCCACGTGCCCGGCCAGCCGATCTGGGTGCGCCCGACGCCCCCGTTCCGCTTCCGGGTGTGGGCCGTGGCGGCCGCGCTGTCGATCGTGCTGACGGTCGTCGCCATCGCTTTCCAGCCGGCGTTCCAGGTCGCGGCCGCCTTCTTGGGCCTGGCCGTGCTCGGGCTCATCACGGCGATCTTCCGTCGTTACCGCAGCGGATGCGCCGAGGTCCGTGCCGCGGTCGACGCCTTCGAGCCGCGCATCGCGATGCCCTACGCCGGCAAGGCCGGGCATCACATCGGCATGTGGTCGCCGTGGATCGAGCGCACCGGCATCCCGTGGGTCGTCGTCGCCCGCTCGCGGGCCCTGTTCGAGCAGCTCGCCGAGATGTACCCGACGACGCCGATCGTCCAGGGCGACGTCCCGCCCAGCGTCACGCTCGCGCTCTACCCGCACGGCGCCGCGAGCAACACCGAGTTCATCGCGGCTGCGGACGCGACGCACGTCTTCCTCGGACACGGCGACAGCGACAAGCCGCTCAGCGCCTCCGACCGCGTGCTCGCGTACGACCTCGTCGCGGTCGCCGGCCAGGCCGCGATCGACCGGTTCGCGAACGCCGGCCTCGACGTGCCCGCCGACAAGATCCGCGTCATCGGACGTCCGCAGACCGAGGGCATCCAGCCGGGCGCCTCACGGATGCCGCGCACCCCGACCGTGCTGTACGCGCCCACGTGGCGGCACGCGGACGACGCCCTCAACGTCTCGTCGCTCGCGGTCGCCGACCGCACCGTGCAGGCGCTGCTCGACCGGGGGTGCACCGTGGTGTTCCGCCGCCACTTCGCGGGCCAGAACCACGTCGAGGCCGAGGCCATGATCGTGCGCGTCAACGAGCTGCTCGCCGCCGACGCCGGCGCCACCGGACGTCCGCACCGCTTCGGCGCCGAGGCGATGGACGAGCCGCTCATCGAGGCATTCAACTCCGCCGACGCGATGGTCTCCGACATCTCCGGCATCGTGGTCGACTTCATGGCCAGCCTCAAGCCGCTGGTGATGTACGCCGCCCAGTTCGACGATCCCGACGCGTTCCGCGCCGCGCACCCGACGGCGCAGGCCGCCTACGTCGTCGACCGCGACCTGACGCAGCTGGACGCCGCGCTCGACGCCGCTCTCGGCAAGGATCCGCTCGCCGGTGCCCGCCGCGAGCGCGCCGACTACTACCTCGGTCGCGACCGCGCCGAGCCGGCGCAGCGCTTCATCGACCTGCTCGAGGAGCTGGGCGGCTAGACCCGCTCCGGGACGTCAGGGGGCTCGCGTGAGCGCGACCTCCGGCTCGGCCTGCGCCCGAGCCGACGTGTACGACGGCACCCGCGGGACCAGCAGGGCCAGGCCCACCGTCGCCAGTGCCGAGACGGCCAGCACGAGGAAGCCGTCGCGGTAGCCGACCTCGAGCGGGAAGCCGCCGGCACCGGTGCGGGCCGTGATGATGCCGCCCATCACTGCGGTGCCGATCGAGCCGCCGATGAGCCGGATGTTGGCGTTCATCCCACTGGCGACACCGGTCTGGTGCGGCGGCACCGAGGCCAGCACGACGCCCGCCAGGCTCGAGACGATGCAGCCCACCCCGACGCCCTGCAGCACCATCAGCAGGCTGACGTGCCACGACTCGCCGTGGAACATGGCCACGCCCCCGAACGCCACGACGCTGGCCGCAGCACCGACGCTGATGACCCGGCGCGCCGTGAACCGCCGCACGAGCCGCGGTGCGACGAAGCCCGTCACGAACGCGGCCACCGACGTCGGCAGCAGCACCCAGCCGGACTGCGAGATCGTGGCGCCGAAGCCGTAGCCGGACGCCACGGGCGTCTGCAGCAGCTGCGGCAGGAAGCCCAGCGATGCGAACGTCCCGAAGCCGGCGGCGAACGCGACGGCGTTGGACGTCCACACCCCGCGCTCACGCATCAGGTCGAGGTCGATCAAGGGGACGGAGACGCGGCGCTCGGACACGACCCACGCCACGCCCAGCACCACCGCGGTGGCGAACAGCCCGAGGATCTCCATGGACGCCCATCCGCGGGTGTTGCCCTCGCTGACCGCGAGGAGCAGTGCCACGAGCCATCCCGCGAGCAGCACCGCGGGCAGGAAGCTGATGCGGCCGCTCGACCGCACGGGCGACTCCGGGACGAACAGCACCGCACCCACTGCGGCGACGGCCGTGACGATCGCTGGCAGCCAGAACAGCCACGTGTAGCCGAGGCCGTCGACGATCGGCCCGGCCAGCACGATGCCGATGCCGAAGGCGGCGGACAGCAGCGAGGCCACCAGGCCGACGGCCGTCCCCGACCGCGCGGGAGGGACCTCGTCGCGGATGATGCCGAAGGCCAGGGGCAGCACGCCGCCGCCGAGACCCTGCACGACCCGAGCGGCGATCAGCCACTCGATGCTGGGCGCGAGGGCCGCCATCGCCGAGCCGGACGCGAGCAGCGACAGCGTCACCACCAACATCCTCTGCTTGCCCACCGCGTCGCCGATGCGGCCGATCAAGGGCGTCGCGACGGCTGCGGACAGCAGGTACGCCGTCAGCACCCAGGTGACGGTCGACTGGTCGGAGTCGAAGCGCTCCCGCACCTGCGACAGCACCGGGTAGATCAGCGACTGGAGCAGGCCGAAGGCACCCGTGCCGAGCGCCAGCACGGCGACGGTCGTCCGGGTGCCTCCCGATCTCGGCAGGGGCACGGCGTCAGGCGCTCATGACCGCGAGCTCGCGGTCGATGCGCTCCTGCTCGAGCTTGTCCTCGATGGCCTTCTCGGACATCGAGGGGATGGCCAGGCCGGCTGCGGCCGCCGCGAGCAGCGCGACGCCCAGGACGACGAAGCCCGCCGTGTAGCCGACCTCCTTCGGGAAGCCGCTGGGCAGGAAGTGCGCCGTGACGATGCTGGCCATGACCGCGGTGCCGATCGAGCCGCCGATGGTGCGGATGTTGGCGTTCATGCCGCTGGCCACGCCGGTCTGCTCAGGAGTGACGGCAGCGACGATGAGGCCTGCGAGGCACGCGAACGCCAGTCCGATACCCGTGCCGGTGATGGCGTTGGAGACCGCGACCTGCCACGGCTCGGCGTGGAACGCGGCCATCATGAACATGCCGACGGCGGCGAGCACGGACCCGAAGACGACGACCGTCTTGGGGCCGATGCGCCGGGCGATGGGCGCGGCGACCAGGCCGGTCAGGAAGCTCATGATGGCCGACGGCAGCAGGATCATGCCCGACTCGGTGATGGTCGAGCCGAAGCCGTATCCGGCCGAGCTGGGCGTCTGGTTGAACTGCGGGATGAAGCCGAACGAGGCGTACATGCCGACGCCGAGCAGCAGGGCGACCAGGTTGGTGGTCCACACGCCGGGCAGGCGCATCATCTTCATGTCGATCAAGGGGACGTCGACGACCAGCTCGACGCGCACCCACGCGACGGCGAGCACGGCGGCGGCGATCAGCAGGCCGATGGTCTTGGCGTCGCCCCAGCCCCACTGCGGGGCCTGGCTGAGCGACAGCAGCAGGGCGACGAGCCACGAGGAGAGCAGGATCGCCGGGACGATCGCGATGCGTCCCGGCGTGCGCACCGGCGACTCCGGCACCAGGACGGCGGCGACGACGGCGGCCACCGCGGTGACGATGAAGGGCAGCCAGAACAGCCAGTGGTAGCTGAGCGCGGACGACAGCGGGCCGGCGATCACGATGCCGGCGCCGAAGCCGACGGCCAGCAGCGACGAGACGATGCTGACGGCGCCGCCGATCTTCTCGCGCGGGAACTCGTCACGGATGATGCCGAAGGCCAGCGGCAGCACGCCGCCGCCGACGCCCTGCAGCACGCGGGCGGCGATGAGCAGACCGATGGTCGGCGCGAGGGCCGCGGCGAGCGAGCCGATCGCCAGCGCGGCGAGCGAGATCACGAGCAGGCGCTGCTTGCCGTACGCGTCGCCGAGGCGACCCATGATCGGGGTGAAGATCGAGGCCGACAGCAGGTAGCCGGTGAGCAGCCAGGTGACGGTGTTCTGGTCGGTGTTGAACTCGGTCTCGAGCTCGGAGAGCACGGGGATGGTCAGCGACTGCATCAACGTGTACGAGGCGACGGAGACGGCGAGGACGGCGAACGTCACCCAGTAGTGGGTGCGACGAGCGGTGGAGGGCACAGATGTGTCTTTCGAAAGTCATGGAGAGAGCAACGATTGCTTGCTGCAACCATCTTAGGTACGGCCGTGTTCCCGATCCCAGCGAACGTGCTCCGACTCACGCTCCCCCGGCGACACCCTCGATCTCGGCGAGGACGACCCGGACCAGCGGCGCCATCCGTGTGGACCGCCGCCCCCCGGCCCACCGCTCGTACGCCAACCGGAACGCCAACACGCCCAGCTCGGCCGCCAGCGTCGCCGTCACGTCCGGCACGCCCCGCTCGCGGAGGCCGCCGGCCAGGACGCCCGCGAGCATCCCCATCTTCGCGAGCTCACGCTCCTGCAGCTCGGGGTGATCGGCGATGATGCGCGCCCGGTCGCGCGACCAGTCGGGACTGCTCGTGATGCCGTCGCACGCGTTCTCGACCGCCCGGGTCACGATCTCGATCGGGGTCAGGTCGGCGGGCGCCTCGGCGACGTCCTCGGTCATCCGGGCCGCGAGCCAGTCCCCCGCGAAGAGCACCTCGCGCTTGTCGGCGTAGTGCCGGAAGAACGTGCGCTCGGTCAGGCCCGCTCGTGCGGCGATGTCGGCCACGGTCGTGCGGTCGAAGCCCTGCTCGACGAAGAGCTCGCGGGCAGCCATGGCCAGGCGGCCCTTCGCATCCGGATCCCATCGACTCACGGTCCGATCCTAGGCGATGTCAGTAACTGACATCATCTGCTATCGTCGATGTCAGAGACTGACATCACTTGGCTCGGCTCCTCGAGCCTGTCGAAAGGACCACCATGCGCATCCTCCTCACCGGAGCCTCCGGCTTCATCGGCTCGGCCGTCGTGCCCGAGCTGCTCGCCGCAGGCCACGAGGTCACCGGCCTCGCCCGCACCGACGCCGCAGCGGCGACCATCTCCCAGCTGGGCGCCACGGCCGTCCGCGGCTCCCTCGACGACCTCGACGTGCTGCGGTCCGCGGCTGCCGACGCGGACGCCGTGATCCACCTCGCCTTCAAGCACGACCTCGCGTTCTCGGGGCAGTTCGCCGCCGCAGCCGAGGTCGACCGCGTCGCGATCGAGACGCTCGGCTCGGCCGTCGGCGGCGACGACCCGGCCCTGGTCATCGCCTCGGGGCTGGCCGGGCTGTCATTCGGACGCCCGTCCACCGAGGAGGACGTGCCGACGGCCACGGGCCACGCCTCTCCACGCATCGCCGGCACCGAGGCCACGCTGGCTCTGGCCGACCAGGGCGTCCGGTCGTCGGTCGTCCGCCTGGCACCGTCGGTGCACGGCGAGGGCGACGGCGGTTTCGTCGCCAGGTATGCCCAGATCGCCCGGGACTCCGGCTTCGTCGCCTACATCGGCGACGGGAGCAACCGGTGGCCGGCCGTGCACCGCTCGGATGCCGCGGCGTTGTTCCGCCTGGCCGTCGAGCAGGCGGCTCCCGGCTCGGTGCTGCACGGCTGCGCCGAGGAGGGCGTCGCGATCCGCGACCTCGCCGACGCGCTCGGTCGCCGCCTGGGCCTGCCGACCCGGTCGGTGTCGTCCGACGCCGCCGAGCAGCACTTCGGCTGGTTGGGCGGGTTCGTCGCCATGGACGCCCCCGCCTCCAGCGACATCACGCGTCGAGCTCTGGGCTGGACGCCCACGGGCCCGACGCTCCTCGACGACGTCGAGGCCGGCCACTACGGCTGACCCCACCCCCAAGATGTCGGCACTTCTTGCTGCTCACAGAGGCCTGCACCAGCAAGAAGTGCCGACATCTCGGGCGGGGCCTGCGGCGCTCAGCTCTCGGCCAGCACCACGACGCGGTCGGCGGGCTGGACGGCGAACGTCGCCGACTTGGCCGGGTTGACGTAGACGCCGAAGCCGGCCGACGCGTCGTCCGACTCGGCCGACACCCGGTAGCCCAGGGCCGTCTCGCCACGCTGTGCCGCCGCTGCGACGACCGTCGCGTACGAGACCGGCTCGCCGTCGAGCACGTAGTCGTGCACCGGGCGCAGGTAGATCTCGGCGCCGTCGGCGTCGAGCAGGTCCTGGAAGACCGCCTCGAGCCGGTCGTTCTCCGACAGCTGCGACAGGATCAGGCTGAGGATCTCGTCGCTCACGATGACGTCGTCGACGTGGGCCACCTGCGCCAGCGCGCGGTTGCGGTCGTCGAGCATCTCGCTGACGACCGACGGCCGCTCGCCCTTCGCCCGGTCGCCGACGATCTCGCGCAGGTGCAGCAGCGTCACCAGCGTGCGGGCGTCGGCGCGCTGCACCGGCAGCTCGTCGGAGTAGCAGAGCACGATGATCTGGTCGTAGTCGGTGATGCCGTAGCGGTCGAGCGTGGCCCGGTCGGACGTGCGTCCGCGCGAGGTGGTGACGGTGAGGTTGGTCAGCGTCGGCACGTCCGGGGTGCCGAGCTCGGTCAGGATCTCGAGCGTCGAGCCCGGCTGCGCGTACTCGTCGAGCTCGCGAACGACGGTCGCGGCGCGCTCGTTCCAGCCGAGCATCAGCACCTTCGACGTCGACTCGGGCGCGACCGGTGCCGTGTTGATGCGCGAACGGTCGACGTCCGCCGAGCTGCGCGACGCGCCGGCGAGCACCGAGTCGTCCTCGGCCACCACGACCAGCTCGCTGTCGCCGACGACCGTGTCCATGGCGGGGTTGAGCTCGACGTAACCGTCGGGCGAGACCAGGCCGATGACGGACGCAGTCTCGTAGGCCGCGACGGCCTCGGCGAAGGTGCTGCCGCGCAGGGATGCGTCGGAGTGGAAGTAGATCTCGTCGCCGTCGAAGTCGAACAGCTCGGTGTAGACCGCCGCCGCCCCCGACTGCCGGGACGTCTGCACGATCAGCCGGGCGATCGTCTCGCGCTTGTCGACGATGACGGTGCGCTGGCCGCCGACGAGCCGGGCCGCCTCGAGGTTCTGCGGGTCCTGGATCTCCGCGACGATGTGGGGTCCGTCGCCGTCGTGCGTCAGCGCCAGCAGGGTCTTGATGACCTCGCTGTCGGGCTCGTCGCCGCCGGGCGACAGCACGATGATCGAGCGGGCCAGGGAGTGGTTGGTCAGCGCGAGGTCGCCGAGGTCCAGCGCCGACCCGGTGCGGCAGACCACGCGGGTGCCGCGCAGGTCGTCGAGCTTCTCGCGGATCTGCTCCTCCATGTCGACCTTGTCCTGCTCGGCGAGGATCACGACGGCCGGACGCTTGCGGCTCTCGTTGGCGATCGACAGCTCGCGCACGATCGCGAACACCGAGTCGGACCAGCCGAGGATGACGGTGTGGTCCTTCTCGATGACGAGGGAGCGTCCGCGCCGCAGCTCGGCGAGCTTGTCGTCGATGCCGGTGGCGATGACGCCGATCAGCGCGCTGACGATGAACAGGCCGGCCACCGTCAGCACCAGCATCGTGACGATGTACCGCCAGGTGCCCGAGTCGCCCGCGACCGTGCCGGGGTCGAGGGTGTGGAAGAAGGTCGTGAGCACACGGCCGAGGAACCCGCCCTTGACGTTGCCCTGCCCCGGCTCGAGCCCGGTGATGGTCACGAACACCGCGAAGACCAGGATCAGGACGACCGTGACCACCGCGAGCCAGGCCACGAGCGCGGACGTGCCGCGGGCCATGGTGCCGTCGAACCAGTAGCGCAGCCTCGCGCCACGGGTGGGCTCGACCCGCGCCTTGCCCTGCTTGGTGTTCGACGTCTTCATGGCCTTGACGGTGCGCTGACGCATCTGTCGTCCGGTCTGTCCCACTGCATGCCCCTAGAGCTGAACCAACGACTCACCGCCCCTTGAGCCTGTCGAAAGGTCGACGTCCCATCCTGGCGGAAACCACAGGAGTGCGTGGTCGAATCACCAATGCCGGTGACGAAGGGCCGACGGCCGATGTGTCCGGGCTGTCCATGTGCGCGTCTGCGCCCGCCATGGCCTACCGTGGTGGTAGCCATCCGGAGGGAACGCCATGACGTACGAAGCAGAGAAGAAGCGCCTCATCGAGGAGTTCGAGACTGTCGTGGCGACCATCCGAGCCGACTGGGGCCTGAAGGACAAGGGCCAGAAGTCCGAGGCCAAGCCCTCGCAGCAGTCGAGCGCTCCGCGCACCGTCGGCCGTCACTGACCGCCGACATCCCGGGCCACGGCCCCGTCATGACCGTGCTGCTCGGTGCTCTACCCAGGCATGCACGTACGCGATCTCCCCGCAGCGATCCTGGGTCTCATCACCGGGATCTTCTTCCTGACCGGCTTGGCCGTCGTCGAGGGCATCCGCGCCATCTCCCCGTTCGCACGCAGGTCGACCCCCTCCGCTTGAGAGCTCCGATGGGCTCTACCCCCTGACGTCGTCGAAGACGCGGGGGTCGTGGGCCGTCACCACCGTGACGCCTGGTTCGGCGTCGAGCTCGCGCAGGGCCCGGTGGTTGCGGGCGATCGCCGCGCGGTCGCGACCCACCACCTGCTCGAACGCACGGAGTGCCCGGATCGACTGGAGGCCGTGCCCCGCGGGTGTGCTGTCGGCGTACGACGACGCGTCGAAGGCGGCGTCTCCGGCATGGATGGTCAAGCGTCCGTCGCCGGCATCGACGGCCACGGCTGCGTGCCCTCGGGAGTGGCCGGCCATGGGCACGAGCGTGATGCCCGGCAGCACCTCGTGCCCGGTCAGCCCCGCCCGCCACGCGTCGCCGCGGCCGGCGTGCAGCTGCCAGGCAGGACCGTGCGCCCACTGGGCCGGCCGGTACCGCCGGCGGTCGAGGACGTCCGGCGACGTGATCGCGGCGGCGTGCTCGTCGGCCGTGGTGTGCACCGTCGCCTGGGGGAAGTCCGACAGACCGCCGACGTGGTCGAAGTCGAGGTGGGTCAGGACGACGTGCGTGACGTCCGTGGCCGAGAACCCGCGCGTCTGCAGCTGGAGCACGGCCGAGGCCGCGGGGTCCATGACGGGCTTGAGCAGGTGACGCGACGGCCCCATCCGGCCCTTCGGATCGGCGTAGTCGTCGAGGCCGAGCCCGGTGTCGACGAGCACCAGCCCGTCATCGGTCTCGCACAGCAGGACGTGGCACACCAGGTGGCCGACCAGCGGCGGGGCGAACGAGCCGCAGCTCAGGTGGTGGACGCGCATGCCGGTATCCTGCCTCATCCTCGGGCGGACGGGTGGTGGTCGCGGGCTTCCGCCCGGCGGATCAGCGGGCGGAGTCGTCGACGACCACGCGGGCCGTGTTGTTGCCCGGGCGCGGGTCGTCACCGCTCGCGCCGGCGAGCCTGACGACGGCCTCGAGCCTGCGCCCCGTCACCGCGACGGCCATCGTGGTGCGACCGTCGACCGGACCGTCGAAGGTGCACAGCACGGTCGTCGCCTCCTTGCTCTCCCCCGCCGACGAGCTGCACGAGGGCGTCCTGCCGGTCTGGTCCTTCTGCACCTCGAACGACGCCAGGCTGCCCACCTCGAAGCTGAGCCGGACCGACGGGCTGTCGGCAACGACGTCGGCCTGCAGCACGAAACCGCCAGAACCGGTGGAGTAGGCCGTCAACGCCCTGACCGAGAGGTCGGGCGGAACCTGCGTCGGCGCGGCGGTCGGTGCGATCGGATCGATCGTCCGGGCGGGTGCCGTCGGTGACGGGGTCGGGCGCGGCGCCGGACGGGTGGTGGTCGGCGACGGCTGCGGGACCGCGGGCACGGCCGGAGCAGCGGCAGGCGGGGACACGACCGGCGACGGCGTGGTCGCCTCGGGGCTGGCGGCCGCCGACGGCGCCGGTGCAGCCGACGGCGAGGGAACCGGGGGTGCCGCGACCGGGCCGCGAGCCTCGTCAGCCCCGGCCCACCACACGGCAGCGAGGACCGCGACGATCGCGGCGGCTCCGGCCACACCGGCCTGGGCGATCGTCCGACCCCGACCCGCGTGGACGGCTGTCATCGCAGCCCCTCCCGAGGCGGCCGTCGCCACCGTGGGGACACCGACGACCAGCAGCGCCGCCGGCAGGTTCGCGGCCAGCCGCGAGTCGAGCATCGAGAGCTCGTCGTAGGCGCCGGCGCACGCCGAGCAGCCGGCGAGGTGCAGGTCGACCCGCGCCCGCTGCTTGGCCGGCACGCGCCCCTGGCGGTGCGCCGCCAGCAGGCTGCGCGTCGGACCGCAGTCCTCGTCGGTCGTCGGCAGCACGTGCCGCGCCAGGTACGCCTCGCGCAGGCTCTCCTTGGCCCGGTAGGTCAGCGCCGCGACACCGTTGGGCGTCATGCCCAGCAGCTTGGCCGTGACGCTGTGGGGATCCTTCTCCACCAAGGCGTGCCAGAGCACGAGCTGGTGCCGCTCGGGCAGCGAGTGGAAGGCCGACGCCAGCACCTCCGACTCGTCCCTCAGCACTCCCTCGTCATCGGGGGACGAGACGGCGTCCATCACGCCCTCGTCGCCGACCCACACGTGCCGGCTGTCCTTGCGGACGTGGTCGACGTAGCGGTTGCGCACCGCGGTCATGAGGTAGGGACGGAACGCGACCTCGGGCCCGCGACCGTCACGGATGACCTGGAAGACCCGCACGAAGGCGTCCGAGGCGAGGTCCTCGGCGTCCGAGACCCCGGCCAGCCGGCGCGCGTACCGCACGGCGGCGGCCTGGTGCCTGACGAACAGCTCGCCCTCGGCGGCGGCGTCACCGCCGCGGACGGCCTCGATCAGCGCCGCGTCGGTGACCTCGTCGAGGTCGGAGACGGTCATGCGCGCACCGCGGCCCCCGGGCGTGTGGTGCTCACACGCCCGGGGGCCGTCGTCGAGGTGCTGACGGTCACGCGTGCTCCGTCGGCTTCACCTCACGGCGACGCCTCACCAGCACGGCGCCGCCGGCGATCAGCGCCAGACCACCGAGCAGCAGACCCAGCGCCGGACCGCCCGTGGAGGGCAGCACGCTGTTGCCGTCGTCAGCCTGGTCTCCGTCGTCCTTGACCTGGCCGCCGTCCGGCTTGTCGTCCTTGTCGTCCTTGTCGTCCTTGTCGTCCTTGACGTCACCGGGCACCGGGGCACACGCCTTGTCGGTGTAGGTGACGTCGTCGACCACCAGCGTGGCCTTGTTGAGGAAGCCGGTGCCGGTCTCGGTGTTCTTGACCTTGCAGTCCTGCTCGGCCTTGGCGATCTTGGTGTCGACGTGGACGCCCACCGTCACGGTGTAGACGTGCGTCGCACCGCCGGCGATCTTCTGGTCCGCCACGAGCACGGAGTCCTTCAGACCGTCGTAGGCCGGGTTGACCGTCACGCCGTTCGCGGTCGTGGCCGCCTTGGCCGACAGCACCTTGACGTCACCACCGAACGTCAGCTGGTCGTTGAGGCTGTACGTGCCCTCTGCGGTGCCGGAGTTGGCCACCGTCAGCGAGTACGTCACCGTCCCGTCGCGCTTGGCGTCCAGGACGCTCTGGCTCTCGACCTTCTTGTCGACCACGATCTTGACGTTGCGGTCGATGACCACACCGGCATCCCACGTCGGGTCCTGCGAGTCGGGCGCGAGGGTGATCTCGGCCGTCTCGCCCGTCGTGGTGTCGGCGTCGGAGTCGACCGCGTCGTCACTGCCGGCGTTGCGGGTCGTGAACGTCGTGTTGGAGTTCAGCCCGTTCGGGTCGAAGACCACCTTGTACGTGCCCGACGCCAGACCCTTGAACGAGTACTTGCCGTTGGCGTTGGTCGTGGTCGACAGCGACACGTCGTTGCCGTCCAGGTCCTTGCCCACCAGCTTGACCGGGAAGTCGGCCACACCCGGCTCGTCCGCGTCCTGCAGACCGTTCTTGTTCAGGTCCTCCCACACGAAGTCGCCGATGGCCGACTCGATGACCTTGATCTCGCGCGAGGCGGGACCGACCGGCTGCGTCACGCCGTTGGCGCGTCCCGAGGTGATGTTGTCGTACACGTCGCCTCCGGCGTTCTTGGACGGCGTCATGACGATGTTGACCGTCATGTCGTCACCGGGCGCGAACGCTCCCGCCCGCTTGAACCGCAGACCCGTGACCGCCGAGGCCGTCGTGGGGCAGTCGGCCGCCGTGCCGGCGCCGGACACCGGGGTGCCGCTGATCGCCGAGCACCACACCGTGGCACCCGTCGCACCGTTCGTCGGGTCGTTCGGGTCGACCTTCAGACCCGCAGCGGGGCTCGACGTGTACTGGATGTCGATGCCGGTTCCGGCCGCGACCGTCGCCGACGTGAACGCCAGGCTTCCGGTGAAGTCGGTGTCACCCACGCCGTCGGCGGGCAGCACGTCGATCACGTCGACGTCCGAGACGTTCTGCGGGGCGTCGACGTTCGCGAAGTCGACGGTCCACTTGAGCGTGCGCGGTGCGGCCACCCCGTCAGGGTTGACCTCGACGATGCTCTGCGGCGTCGACTTGGCGATCTTGATGCCGGTCGGCGTCACGATCTGGATCTGCGCCGATGCGTCACGAGCCGAAGCCGGCGACGGGTCCTGCTCCGAGCTGACCAGCGCGTTGTTGATGTAGTTGCCGTTGCGGACCGTGCCGAGGATCTCGACCGAGTAGACGATCGGGTCGACCGTCTCGTTGACCGTGTTGTCGCCCAGGTCCCACTTCACGTAGGTCTCCCCCGCGGCGCACTGCAGCTCCGCGCCCGCAGGCGATCCCTGCTGCACCAGCACCGGGGTGATCGGGTCACCCGACGTCTCGCGCTTGGACGAGACGAACTGCTGGTACTTGGGCAGGCAGTCCTCGATGATCACAGGCGCCTTGGTCCCCGCGCTCACGTCGGCCGTGATCGTCGGGTTCAGGCGGTAGTCGACCTTCGACCCACTGCTGTACTGGGGCACCGCGGAGTCGCTGAAGACGCCCGTGGTCGGGTTCTTGACGTACTTCTTCAGACGTGCCGTGACGCCTCCAACGAGAAGTCGGTCGCCCGCCGATCCCGAGTGGTTCGCCGGGTTGTACTTCGACGTGACGTAGCTCGACGAGGGGTCGGCCAGGATCTCCGGCAGCGTGTGCGTGCCGTTGACGATCTTCTGCGAGGCCCAGTTGGGGACGATGTCTCCGGAGGCGTTGGTCTTCTTGACCGTCATGCCCAGCGCCAGGTTCACGTAGAAGTAGTCGGTGTTGTACTTGTACTCGCTCGAGAACGAGATGCGCACGCGGTTGACGCCGCTGTAGACGCCGTCGGCCGAGACCGACGCACCTGGGACTCCCTCAGGTGTGTTCGACCACGTGCCGGTCTCGCAGCTCGAATCAGCACCGCTGCCCGCTGGTCCGGACGAGTACTGGATCGTCAGACCGGGGATGTCCGACACCGGAGCCATGAGTGCGTCATTGGGGTTGAAGTACGAGATCCAGGCAGCCTCGCCGCCGGACGGACGGTTGTTGCGATCGCCGCTCGACAGGGAGTTGACCTTGGTCAGCGCCAGCTTCGACTCGTCCCACACGTCGCACGCGAAGTAGCTGCGCGCGTTGGCCGTCCCCGAGTTCGGGACTCCGCCGTTGGCGCCGAAGAACAGGTTGCTCTGCACGACCTGACCGGGCACGACGACGGTGTTGCCGTCGAGCTTCTGGTTGGAGCCCGGAGGGCCCTGCCAGGCACCGAACCCCGGCGAGAACCGGTTGGGCGGCGTGTTGCCCTGCTGGCCCCAGATGCCCGAGAAGAACTTGTCGAAGCCTTCGCTGATCTTGACCTGCAAGGTCGCCTTGCGGTTGTTGTTGGCGAGCACCTCACCCGTGTTGGGGTTGCCGGCGATGTCGCTCATCGAGATGTCGGTGTAGGTGTTCTCGGTGGCCAGTGTCCAGGTGTTGCCGTCTGCACCGGCGACACCCAGGTCGGTGATCGCGTCGGAAGGGATCTCCAGGTTGACCTGACGACTGATGACGTAACCGGTGTCGGCCGGCAAGGCAGCCATGCTGCCGGTCAGGGTAGGAACGGTGTACGCGGTCGTGTCGGCGTCGGTGATCGTGATGTCCACCGGCGTGCCGAGACCGCCAGGTTGCACGCACGACAGGTTGCCGGAGTCGCGTACCGAGTTCTTGACGGTGTCACCGTTGCCTCCGCTGGAGTACGGGATGCCTCCCCAGAGGTTCTGGGTGCCCGGGCAGCTCTGCAGACGCGGGGCGTACTTCTGCAACGCTGCCGCCTCGGACCCGGCCTTGGTGATCGCGTCGGCCCACGCGGCAGCGCCGAAGTAAGTGGCAGGGCTGATGTCGTCCGTCATGGTGATCGGGGATGCCAGCGGAGAGGTCCCCTTGCCGCCGCCCGGGGCGGTGATCGTCAGCGGGTACTCCACGATCCGGCACGACCGAGCGGCGTCGAACGAGCACGGACCGGCGACACGGCTGTAGAAGGGGCCGGCGTTCTCGTTCGCGGCGGTGCCGCGCTTCGAGACGTCGAAGTTGGCCTTGGCCGACACGATCTGGCTGACGCTCGGCGACGAGGCAGGAGTCGTGACCTGGTCGGTGGTGGCCGACGCCGTGAAGGGAGTCATGGCATGCCCGTTGGGCATCTCGGGACGGACTTTCGAGAGGAACTCGTAGTTCAGCGCAGTGCCCTGCGTCTGGTCCGCGACGACGCACACGACCGTCTGGGTCGGCAGCGCCTGATACGAGGTCGAGGTCACGGGAACGGTAGGTGCCGGCAGGTTCGCCGGCGTCACCGACGAGCCGTCCAGGCAGAACGGCGGGAGCGAGACCAGCTCCTGGCCCTGCGGCAGCGTGAACTTGATCTGCGGGTTGGTCTGGTCCTCGCCCTCGTACCGGACACCCACGCGATACGTGATCGTGTCGTTGGTGCGGATGACGTCGTTGGTCGCGCTCGAGTCGTGCCCGGCGGCGTCGTCGCCATCGAAGGGGCCCGTGCCCGTGGTCTGCGACAGGTCGACCGACAACGTGCCGTCGCCGATGGCCTTCGCGACGATCGACCTGGCGCGCTCGACGGCACCCGGCTCGCCCTGCGGCGTGGGCTCGGTCGGCACGTCGGCCTTGGGAGCGTCCTTGGTCTTGACGTCGGCCTTGGGCGCATCCTTGGCGCCGGACTCTGACGTGTCGGCGGGCTCGTGGGCTGCAGGGGCCTCGGGCGTGCTCTTGACGTCCAGCTCCGGTGTGTCGGTCGACGGAGTCTCTGTTGGGGCCGGCGTCGACGTGGTCGACGGGTCAGGGGTCTCGTCAGCCGCCACCGACGACGAGGCCACCAGACCCGACGACGCGAGCATCAACGCGAGCAGCGTCGACACCCCTAGACGTACGGCTGGGCGATGATTGCGCGGGTGCTTGCGGAGTCCAGGTGCCACGATTCGTCCTCGAATCTGAGCGCGCGACCTCAGCAGCCGCGACGAAGGGAGTTGTTGACTCCTATGAGACGGGCAGTACAGGCATCCATGACCGGACAAACGGGTGAAACAGGGATGGCTTCGGGGGTGAGAACCGGGGTGAGTCGACATCCGTCCACCGGGCCGACGTGGCGCGTCATCGAGGCGACGTACCCTGGCAGGCGATCACTGTGAGCTCGGGACGGGGACAGCATGAGGATGCGCATCGCGATGGCCGGCGTCGTCGCGCTGGCCGGGACGCTCGCGGCGTGCGGCAGCAGCTCGGACGGCGACGACTACTGCCGACAGCTCAAGACGTCGGTGTCGGCGTTCGCGAACCTCGACTCCGGCAACTTCCCGGACGTCGTCAGGGCGTACCACCGGCTCGCCGAGGCGGCCCCGGACGAGGTCAAGGCCGACTGGCAGACGCTCGACACCACCATGACGGCCCTCGACAAGGCGCTCCGCGCGGCCGACATCACCCTCGGCGAGCTGCCCGGCACGCCCACACAGACGATGCCGGCGGGCGTCGACCCCGCGAAGGTGCGAGACGTCACCGCGGCGGCATCGAAGCTGCGCAGCCCCGCCTTCACGAAGGCGGCCACGGCCGTTCAGGAGCACGGCGAGAAGGTCTGCGGCGTCACCACGAGCGAGACGTCCTAGCCGCCGCCACAAGTCAGTCGTGCAGCAGGCCCAGCAGGTGGCCGGCGGCGACCGCTTCGGAGCGGTTGGAGGCGCCGAGCTTGCGGTACAGGCCACGTGTCTGCGTCTTCACCGTGTTGCGCGAGACGAACAGGCGCGCCGCGATCTCGTCGACGGAGCTTCCCAGCGCCAGCGCGACCAGCACCTCGCGCTCGCGAGGAGTGAGCCGCACGAGCCCGATCGACTCGGGGTACGGATGGCGGATCTCGATCGCGCGCAGGTCGCTCAGCACGTCCGCGAGCGTCGGCACCGAGTGCTCGTACGTGCGGAGGAGCTCCACCGGCACCGTCGCGAACGGCGACAGCATGCCGAGGGGCACGGCGGCGTCCACCGCACGCCTCAGCAGCCCGCGGCTGACGTCCGTCTCGCCGATGCGGTCGTACGACACCGCGGCCAGCAGCTGGGCCTCGACGCGCAGGCGGTGGAACGGGTGCGATCCGCCGGTCAAGGACGCCAGGATGTCGATCGTCCGGTCGTGCTGCCCGGTCAGGTAGGCCAGCCGGGCGCGGGTGACGGCACCGAACAGGTTGCGCTGCGGCACGTCCTCGAGCAGCCGGTTGGCCTCCGTCCCGCGACCGAGCGACAGCAGCAGGTCGGCCTCGAACACGTTGAGCAGGCCGGCCGTGTCGGGCAGGCGGGCCGAGTCGACCAGGCGGGACGCGCGCAAGCGGTGCAGTGCTTGCAGCCGCCCGCCCCAGCCGAGGGCGCTTCGGCTCTCGGCGTAGGTCGCCCAGACGCGGACGACCTCGGGCACGTCCGCGAAGTCGCTCGCCGCGGTCTGGCGCACGGGCTGCGCGCGGGTCTCGAACGACATGAGGGTGTCGGCGAGGTCCATCGTGGTGGTCGGGAAGTTGAAGCGGGCCACGCTGGTCCGCAGCTCGTGGGAGTCATCCCGCGACCGCCGGGCGGCCTGGATGTCGCCGAGCACCGTGCTGATGAGGGCCTGGAAGCTGGCCGCCTCGTGACGGACGACCACGGCGCGCGCACCGTCGGACGACCGCACCACGTGCCGCAGCCGCGCCTCCGCCGCCACGATGTCACCGGCGGCGAAGGCCGTGATGCCCAGCTCGAGGATGAGCTGGGCGGCCGCGATGTGCTCGGGGCCCGACGCGTCGAGGGCCTGCTCGGCCAGCTCGACGGCAGCCGCGCTGGACGCCAGGGTCTGGGCTGCCAGACCGGCTCGGCGTCCGCCGATGACGCCGATCGTCTCGAGGTGCAGCCGCGCCTGGGTGTCGGACGGAGGGTTGCGCCAGCCGCCGCTGCGCTCGTCGCGGTCGCGCGGCGGTCGCAGGGCGATCGTGTCGTCGAGCACGCGCGCGATGGCCGAGCCCGAGCGCATGTGGTCGGGCAGCTCTCGTAGGGCGACCCGCAGCGACGACTCGTGGGCCTTGAGCAACATCCACCCGCTCTCGTCGAGGATGGCCTCCACCGTCCGCCAGCGCTCGCCGGCCACGGCCTGCGCGAGGGCGAGGTGCGGCAGGCCCAGGGTGCGGAAGGCCGCGACGACGGCGTCGTGCAGCTCGTCGACGTCGCCGATGTCGATGTGGTCGAGATCGTGCTTGAGGGTCTCGCGGGCCAGCGCCGGCATCCAGTAGATCGGCTCGTGGCCGTCGACCCACTGGTCGACGACGCCGATGCTCTCGAGGCTCTCGAGCATCCGACGCGGCGAGCCGTCCGGGTCGGCGGCACCGAGGGAGTCGGCGCTCAGGTGCTCGATGAAGGCCGCGCGTCGCAGGTCGATGCGCGCCCTGGGGTCGACGATCTCCGACATCAGGTGCCCCGCGAGGAAGCGCCGCACCCGGCCCTCCGACCACCACGTCGGCGTGCCCCCGGCGTTGCTGGTGACGAGCCCGATGCGGGCCAGCGCCGGCATGCCGCCGATGGACGTGTGGATCGCGGCAGCGGCTCCGTGCGTCAGCTCCAGGCCGGCTCGAGCCGCGATGGCCGTGACGTCGTCGACGGTGAGTCGCAGGTCGGACATGCTGATGCGGCCGACATCGAGCTCGAGCTCGGCGGCTGTGAACCACGGCAGGTGCGTGCGCGAGCAGACGACCATGGTCAGCTCGGGGTGGTAGCGCAGGGCCCTGACGATCTCGGGGCCTGGCCAGTCGGTCCAGCCCTCGATGTGGTCGAGCACGATGACGGTGCGACCGGCAGGTGCGCGGTCGAGCTCCTCGAGCACCGTCATCAGGTCGTCGACCGTGCTGCGCTGGCCGTCGAACCACTGCACAGGGATGCCGGAGTCCGCGATCTGGTGGGCCCACTGCAGGACGGCGACCGTCTTGCCCGACCCGCTCGGCGACCGCACCACGGTGAGCGGACGGTAGAGCCGGAGCAGGTCGACGATGCGCTGCCGCACGACGAAGTCGCCCATCCGAGCCAGTGCCGACTCGCTCACGGTTGCTCCCTCACGCTCACGGCGGTTGCGCCGACATGATCATGACGGACAGCACGTGACAGCCTTGCACTGACCCTACCTATTTGACTCAGCCCTGTCTCCAATCCGCCCAGAGGGGCGAGCTCGCCGGCCGTGGTGAACCACCACAGCTCCGGCCGGGACGGGTGTCGCACCAGGATCGGACGCGCGGACGTCAGGCAGTACTCACCGGCCGAGCCGAGGCCCAGTGTCGGCCTGCCGTGCACCGCGAGGTCGGCCGCGGCCAGCACGACGAGCTCGAGGTCGTCGGTCGTCAGGTGCAGCACCTCGGCACCCAGCCGCACCACGTGCAGGCCGTGGTGCCGCCAGCGGCGCACCGACGAGATCGTGCGCACGCCCACTCCCGGAGTGACCAGCCATCGTCCGCGGCGCCCGGACTGGATCTCGACCTCGGCGTGCAGCCCGAGCGCCGACAGGTCACGCGCCAGGTCGTCCAGCTGGGCGACGTGGCGCCTCAGGTCACCGGCGCTCATTCCGCTCCCTCAGGTAGTGGGCCAGCAGGGCGCCAGCGACGACGACGTTCGCCGCCACGACGGCGGAGACAACCAAGATCCAGATCGGCACATCGGCTGGACGTGCGAGCGCTCCGTGCATGACGCACTCGGTCAGACTTTCTCGGACGATTCGGTCGGACGGTCCGCATCGCGTGGTCGTCGCGTCCAGGACCTGACCTCGACGCGGCTAGGGTTGCACCGTGACTGTCCTGATCGTGTGCGGATGCGCCGTGGCGCTGATCGCCTTCGTCGTCCTGGTGGCGGCGCTGCGCTCGGGGGCGTCCGACCCCGGCTTCACGATCGAGTCCACCCAGTCGCGTCCCGACGACGACGAGAACCGCGCCGCCTGAGCATCTGCCCAGCGTCCTAGCCAGCGGACGTCGTGCTCTCGAGAGACTCCCGGCTGACATGTGCGTGCCACAGCTCGACGATGTGGTGCAGCTGATCATCCCGCGTCGCCCGCACCTCGCTGCGGAAGCGGAGCACGAGGGCCAGCAGCAGAACAGCGTTCGCGGCGACAACAGCCGCGAACAGCCAAAGTACGACACTCATGTCCGAAGCAACGACGGCTCGGGTCGAAGGTGACGTGCTGTCCGTCGGACCCGAGCCCGCGACGCCGTCAGCCCCTCGCCCGCACGCGGACGACGTGCATCTTCTTGCCGACCTTGACGCCGAGGTTCCAGTACGTGCGGCCGCGCAGGTCCTTCATCGTCACGCCCAGGGCGTAGCGGTCGTGGCCTGCGGGACGCATCAGGCCGCCAGGCTTGCGCGGCGTCCTCGGTGCGACCTCCGCCTCGTAGTACGTCGGCCTGCTGCCCGCCATCACGACCAGCGTGTAGGTGCGGCCTCGCTTGACGTCGTACGCGCCGTTGCGGAAGGTCGCACCGTCCAGCGTGACGATGCTGGTGCGGTAGCGGACGCTGCGCGAGCGCTGGTTGCCGGCCTTGTCGGTGGCCGTGGCGGTCACGGTCGTGACGGTGCCGCGCTTGCGCTGGGTGACCTTGCACGAGGCGACCCCCGACAGCGCGTCCTTGGCGGCACACGTGGCGCGCGGAGCCTTGCCGCCGTACACGCGGCCGCTCTTGACACCCCTGATCTTCAGCGTCGGTCGCTGGTCGTCGACGTTGATGCCGCCGACCACGACCGTGGCGACGCCGCCGTCGGTGGACGCGATGGTGCGGGTCACCGACTGCCCGGCGCCCCGTCCGATCCGCACCGGCGAGGGGCAGGGCTCGGTGAGCTCGGCGCCGTTCGTGGTGCAGGTGAACGAGACCGTGACGGGTGCGCCGTACCAGCCGTAGCCGGTCTTGGCCCGCGCGCTCGCGACCGTCGCCGTGATCGTCGGGTCGCTGCGGGTCACCGACGTCGACGAGCCGGTGAACATCGTGTCTCCGTCGTAGACCGCGGCGACCTGGCGGGCCAGGCCGGTGGGCACCGCCTGCTTCAGGCGTGCGACGCCGTCGACGAGCGGTGCCGTGCCGATCTCGTCACCCCCGACGCTGAACGTGACGGTGCCGGTCGGCGTGCCCTGGCCCGGCGAGGTCGCCACGACCTTCGCCGACACCGAGGCGGGGTCGACCGTGACCGACGTGGTGGTCGCGGCCTTGCCGACGACCTGGGTGACGACGT
This sequence comes from Aeromicrobium endophyticum, assembly GCF_003586285.1. GTDB lineage: Bacteria > Actinomycetota > Actinomycetes > Propionibacteriales > Nocardioidaceae > Aeromicrobium > Aeromicrobium endophyticum. Next base: position 1,071,579 of record NZ_QUBR01000001.1, read on the forward strand.
TCTCGCCTCCCGCGTAGCGGACCGCGTCGGTCGGCACGAACGTCGCCTTCACCTGGTGGGACCCGGGCGCGAGGGGACGTCCGTCGGCGTCCCGCAGCTCGGGGCTCTTCGCCGTGCCGGACGAGACGGCGACCGGTGAGCCGAGAGCGTCGCCGTCGACCGAGAACTGCACCGAGCCGACCACGGCGTCGCCGCCCACGTGCGAGACCGTCGCGGTGGCGGTCGCCGGCTGGCCGTAGACGGTCGGCGACTCCGATGTCGTGACGCCCACGGTCGTGGCGATGGTGCTGACCACGATCGTCTGCGTCAGCTGCGGGGCCGCGCTGTACGTGCCGTCGCCCGCCTGGTCGAAGGCGATGACACAGGTACCGGCGTGATCGAACGACACCACACCGCCGGCCAGCGAGCAGGCGCCGTCGGTCGTGCCCGAGCCGATCGACACCGCGACGGTGCCGCCGGGGGCGGTGGCCGCCGGGGTGTACGACTGACCGACGACGGGCGCGTCCGGGGCGATGGACGTGACGGTGATCGCCTGCGCCGCCTTGACGACGTCGATGACCAGGGTCTGCTCCGTCGTGCCGGACGAGCTCTTCGCCGTCACCTTGACGCTGTAGCGATCCGCCGAGCCGGCGGCGGGCGTGCCCGACAGGGTCACCGAGCCGTTGCTGTTCTCGGTCGCGGTCACGCCGGAGGGCAGGTCGCCGTCGATGGTGAGCTTCGGCGCCGGGTACCCGGTGGCGGTGATCGTGAACGATCCCTCCGTGCCGACGGTGAGCTTGGCGCTGTCTTCGCTGGTGAAGGTCGGGACGGTCGTCACGCTCACGGTGAGGGTCTGCTTGGTCGGCGGAGCACTGCCGTTGTCGGCCGTGACGACGACCGAGGCAGCGCCGCTGTCGCTCGCTGCCGGCTTGCCGGTCAGGGAGGCGGTGCCGTCACCGTTGTCGGTGAAGGTCGCCCACGAGGGCACGCCGCTGGCGGTCAGAGCCACGGACGTCGGGTACCCGCCCGCGGTCGTCACGTCGAAGCTGCCGGACTCGCCGGCGGCGAAGGTGGCCTGGTCGTCGCTGGTGATCGTCGGCGACTCCGTCACGGACAGCGTGAAGCTCTGCTGTCGCGAGCCCGCCGCGCTGGTGGCCGTCAGCGTCAGCGGGTAGCTGCCGCCGGTGCCCGCGTCAGGCGTGCCGGCCAGCGTCGCGGTGCCGTCGCCGTTGTCGGTGAAGGTGACGCCCTTCGGCAGGGAGCCGGTCTTGGCCAGCGTCCTCGCGGTCGGGTAGCCGGCGGACGTGGTGACGGTGAAGCTGTCGGCCTTGCCCGCGGCGAAGGTGGCGCCGTCGGCGCTGGTGATCGACGGAAGCTCGTTGACCGTGAGTGTGAAGGTCTGCGTCGCCGCCGGGCTGAAGCCGTTGGCGGCCCTCAGATCGACCGTGAGCGTCCCACCGCTGCCCTTCGGAGCGGTGCCGGCCAGTGTCGCCGTGCCGTCGCCGTTGTCGGTCACCGTCAGCCAGGACGGGAGGGTGCTCGTGGCAGAGACCGTCGCGTCGGGCGTCCCTTCCGTCGCGACGGTGAAGGTGCCGGCCGTGCCGACGGCGAAGCTCGCGTGGTCGGTGGACGTGAACGAGGGGGCCGTGCCGACGTACAGGGTCGCGGCGGTCGAGGTCGCGGAGTCACGGGTGTTGGTGAAGACCGCGCGGTACTGGTTGCCGTCGTCGCCGCGCACCGCGGTGAAGGTGTACGTGGGGCTCGTTGCTCCAGCAACGTTGGTGAAGGACGCTCCCCCGTTGGTTGAGCGCTGCCACTGCACCGTGGGCGCCGGCGCACCGGACGCAGCGGCCGTGAACGACACGCTCGTGCCGGGGGTGACCGTCTTGTCGGCCGGGTCGGTGGTCACGGAGGGCTTCTGGTCGACCCGGATCGTCAGCGTCTGCGTGCCGGCCGGCGTGCGGCCGTTCACGGCGGTCAGCGTGATCGGGTAGCTGCCGGCGGTGCCCGCGTCGGGCGTGCCGGCGATCGTCGCGGTGCCGTCGCCGTTGTCGGTGAAGGTCAGGCCGGCGGGCAGGGCACCTGAGCGGGTGATCGCCGTGACGGCCGGGAAGCCCGATGTCGTGACGGTGAACGAGTCGGCGCTGCCCACGACGAAGGCCTTCGTGTCGCTGCTGGTGAAGGACGCGGGTCCACCCACGGTCAGGGTCGCGGCCGTCGAGGTGGCCGGCTGGCCGACCCCGTTGGTCGCGACGGCGCGGTAGCGGTTGCCGTTGTCGGTGGCCGTCGTCGTGAGCGAGTACGTCGTAGAGGTGGCCCCGTCGATGTCGGCGTAGCCCGAGCCGCCGTCGGTCGAGCGCTGCCACTGCACGGTGGGCGCCGGGTAGCCGGCGGCGGCGACGGTGAACGTCGCCTGCTCCCCCACGGAGACCGAGGCGTCCGAGGGGTTCGTGGTGATGGTGGCCGGCCGCTGCACGACGACGTCGGCCGTCGTCGTGGCGTTGTCGAGCGAGGCGGAGACCGATCCGGCACCGCTGGACGTCGCGGAGCCGTACGACACGCTCGCCACCCCTCCGGAGAGGTTCGACGAGGACGCACCGACGGTCGCGGGGGTGGGCTTGGGGCTGCTCCACGCCACGGGGAGGCCGTCGAACGCGGTCAGGTCGCTCGGCGAGACGGCACCACCGGCGGAGTCGGCCAGCAGCGAGGCCTTGATCGTCGACGTGCCGTTCGGGCCGGTGACCGTGGACGGCGACGCAGACGCCTTGACCACCAGGCGAGGGGTCACGTCCACAGCAGTGCCGTCGGAGGCGACGGTGTCGCAGCCGGCCGAGCCGGGCCCGTCGTTGCAGCCGAACCAGTTGAGCTCGGCGTCGACCGAGCCAGCTCCGGAGGCGGCGTGGACGGCCGTCCCGGTGGCAGCGACGTTGCCGGTCAGTCGGTTGTGCCGCAGCGTCGCCCGACCTCTGAGCACCTCGACCGCGCCGCCTCGGGCGCCAGCGCCTCCCTTGACCTCGTTGCCTGTGAAGGTCGAGCGAGAGACCGTCAGCACGCCACCGTCCTGACGGATCGCGCCGCCGTCCGCCCGCGCGGTGGTGCCCGTCACGCTGTTGCCGACGAAGCGCGATGCGGTGACGGAGAGTGGCGTGGACGCCGGGCTCCCGACGGCGAGGCCACCGCCACCGTTGGAGACCGACTCGTTCGAGCTGGTCGCCTGGTTGGACGAGAAGGTCGTGCCCGTGATGGTGAGCGACTCGCCACTGCCCTGCCCCTGCGCGTAGTACGCGACACCGGCGCCCGGGGAGCTGTAGGAGGAGTTGCCCGAGATCGTCGAGCTCGTGATCGTCAGCGACCCGCCGATGAACTGGACGCCACCGCCGGGCTTGTTCGAGCTGCTCTGGTTGGCGGCGTTCGCGACGTTGCCCGTGATGACGCTGTTGGTGATGCTGAGGGTGTCGGCAGCGGTCGAGTTGCCCGAGCCGCCGATGATGCCGGCGCCGCCGAAGGTGCTGTCGGCTCCGCCCGTGACGGTCACGCCGCTGATGCTGACCGCGACGCCTCCGACGATGTTCGGGTCGAGGTCGAGCACGCGGCTCTTGCCGTCGCCGTCGATGATCGTCGACCCGGCACCGGCTCCGGCCAGCCTGACGTCCTGACCCACTGCCTTGCCGATCTGAAGCTCACCGCTGGCCAGCACGTACCGACCGGCCGGGACCGTGATGGTGGCGGTGCCGCCGATGTTGTTGGCCAGGCAGGTCGCCTCCCGCAGGCTCAACGGGCCTGAGGGTGCCGTCACCGACGTGCTGCCGCAGGCGCCCGCGTTGGCGGCGACGTCCGCGGTGGTGGTCACCGTCAGGCTGGTCGCAGCACTGGCAGGCGCCGCCCCGACGAGTGCGAGCGTTCCCGCCAGCAGGCACGTGACCAGCGTGGTGGTCAGGAGCTTCGTGGTAGGCGTGCGCTGTGCGCTCATCGGTCGTCCTTGCATGGGAGTGGAGTGTTCAGGAGCGCGGCGGGAAGACGCCCTGCAGGGCGATGATGAAGTTCACGGCCACGTAGGGCGGCATGTTGTTGTGGGGGCGGCCGCCGCCGGCCGCACCCGATGCCACGGGCGACATCGGGGTCGTGGCATCGGCCGCGTAGACCTGTCGCGCGACGCGTCCGAAGCGCGGCTGCGCCCACGTGGCGTCGGCCGGCGACTCACGATCGCCCGAGGCCGACGACGCCTGGACACCGTGGCTGTGCGCGGGCATCTCGGACGTCAGCAGGGTGACCCGCTCCTCGCCACCGGTCTGGCCCAGGTCGTACAAGCTCAGTCCCTGACCCTGGCCCCTGGCGAGGGTGAATCGTCCTCTGAGGTCGGGCAGCGCGAAGGTGCTCTTGCCGTCACCCCCGTAGGTCGTGCCGAGGAGCGAGAACAGCGCGGTGTTCTGGAAGATGGGCATCAGGTCTCCGTTGCACTGCGCCCACCCCTTCGGGGCGAAGTTGAAACCCACCTGCCGGATCTCGCCGACGAACGGATCGCTCATGACAGCTCCTTCAGTTCCTGCTCGGGAAGATGCCGGTCAGGGCGATCGCGTACGTGACGGGCAGGTGCGGCGGCATGTTCTCGTGGGGCTGGCTGCCACCGCTGTTGCCGATCGTCCCCGCCGCCATGGCCGTGTCGGCACCGTCGCCGTACGACCCGCCGTCCGCCCACAGGCCGCGGCGCGGATCGGCTGTCGTGGCACTGCCGCCCGCGGACACGGCGTGGACGTGCTGGGGCATCTCGTCGACGCTCAAGGTGTGCGTATCGGAGCCGCCGGCCTGGCCGATGACGTAGTCGCCGCCGGCGTGCACCGATCCTCGGCCCTGCAGGTTGGGCAGGGCGAAGTTCGTGACGCCGTTGCCGCCGTACTGGACGCCGAGCAGCGAGAACAACGCCTGGTTCTGGTTGATCGGCAGCAGCTGGCCGTTGCACGCGGCCCAGCCCTTCGGCACGAAGTTGAAGGTGAAGGCCCTGATCTCGCCCATGAACGGTTCGCTCATCGGGTTCCCCCTGTCGTCGGTGGTGTCATGTCGCGCTCGGGTAGATGCCGAAGAGCGAGATGATGTAGTTCACGGCCAGGTACGGCGGCATGTTCTCGTGGGGCTCGTTGCCGCCAACGGACGACAGCGCCGAGGTCGACATGGGCACGTCAGGCCCCTGCGACGTGTACGGCTTCGCCCCCGACGCGGCCCACACGCGGTTGCCGGGCGCTTGGGCGGCGCCCTCCCTCGTGCTGGCTTGCGGCCGGTGCGAGTGGACCGGCAGCTGCAGGGAGTTCAGCGTCACGGTCTCCTGGCCGCCGGGCTGGCCCAGCGCCCGGCCGGGTCCTACTCCGACGGGGATGCGACTGCTCAGGTTGGGCAGGGCGAACGTCTCCTGCCCGTCTCCGCCGTAAGTCGTCCCGATCAGGTTGAACAGCACGTCGTTGTCGCTGATCGGCAGGAGCGAGCCGTCGCAGAAGGCCCAGCCGTTGGGGGCGAAGTTGCCGGCGAAGATCCTGATCTCACCGATGTAGGGCTGAGACACGGTCGCTCCTTCGATCGGACGCGCCTCGGCGCAGGTGCAGGTGGGTGCCGTCGGAGTCGACGACGTCGAAGCCGAGTGCCGTGTAGAGCGCTCGGGCGCCGTGGTTCGTGGCCCAGACACTGAGCACCACCGGGTGACCGTGCTCGTCGGCGGTCGCGATGACGTCGCTCAGCACGGCCGAGGCGATGCCGCGACGCCGGTGCTCGCGGCCGATCACGATGTCGACGACGCGGGTCTCGGAGTCGCCCGTCGCGACGACGACCCGGCCGACGTCGGTGCCGTCTGCGACGACGACCTCGTGGCTCGCCGCCGGGTACGTGGCGGCGTAGTCGGCCAGCTGGGCGTTCACCTGCAGGGCGAGCAGGGGGCCGCGGACGTCGGCGGGCAGCGCGTCGAGGTCGGGGCGCGACTCGGCGAAAAGCCTGGCGACGAGCGCGTCGTCGGCGGTGGTGGCGGGACGGCGGACGATGCCGCCGGTCAGGGGCGAGGCGGTGACGACCACGTCAGACCGTTCCATTGACGATCGCCTGCAGCGTCTTGTCGGGACCGACTGCAGAGACGAACAGGTCGTGGGTCGGGACGCCCCGCCGGCGAAGCGCGTAGATGCCGTCGTCCGGACGGTCGCCCTCCACCGGTTCGAAGATCAGCGCGTACGTCTGGGACCGCTTGGACGCCCCCGGCGCGGTCATGTCGTCGGCGTGGGTCAGTCGCAGTCGGACCGTGCCGCGGCGGTCGCTCGCCTCGAAGATCTCGCCGATCGACGACGCGTAGTCGGAACGTGACGGCGCTGCAGTCGCCGCGCCGCCCAGCACCGTGTCGAACCCGAGTGCCGCTGCTCCGAGGACGACGACGCCGCCTCGGATCACACCTCGGCGTGTCGCTTCTGTCATGTCCCCGAACCGCTCTCCTGGATGAATCGCTGCGAAACTAACACGCAGGAATGGGCCGCGGACGCGCTTTGGCAAGGCTGCCCCCACGCAGCAGTCCGATCGGCCGAAAATGGCTCGAACGAGCTATGTGGACCCGATGGCGGAGGACCATCGGCGCGCTGACGAGGAGGGTCCAACTGGAGCAACAGGCAGTGTTGACATCTTTACTCGCCAAGTACTGCCATCGAACGCCCGACACACACTGCTCGAGGTCCGGTAGCGTCGCGTCCATCACTACACATCGGAGAATCCGTGAGTTCAGATCGCTCGGTTCGCCGCCGCGCTAGACGCTTCCTGACCTATGCCCTTCACGAAACTGCACGAGACATCGACCTCGAGAGATACCGCCAGGCCGTCGAGTCCTCCGCTCACTTCGTCGATGAATACATGCCCCTGGTGACTGGCACTCGCGGGTCAAGCCCCGAGGCCGCCAAGCTCGCACTACTCGACTGGGCGCTCGACCAGTCACCTCAGGACGGCCTCGTCCTCGAGTTCGGCGTGGCCACCGGAGCGACGTTACGAGCGATATCTGCCAAGAAACTCCCGGCCCACGGGTTCGACTCGTTTGAGGGACTCCCGGAGGCGTGGCGCGGAGGCTTCGCCGAAGGCGCATTCGCACAGGATCTTCCGGAAGTAGGCGGAGCGGAGCTGCACAGGGGCTGGTTCGAAGATTCATTGCCTGAATTTCTTCAATCCCATCCCGGATCGATCTCCTTCGTACACATGGACGCCGACCTCTACTCGTCCACGAAGACCATCTTCGATGCCGCCTTTGATCGATTCGTCCCGGGAACGATCATTCATTTCGACGAATACTTCAACTACCCCGGCTGGCAGCAACACGAGCACAAAGCCTTCAGGGAGTTTCTTGCTCGGTACGACGGGGAAGCCGAGTACATCGGATATAACGCCCTACACGAACAAGTCACTGTGCGACTGATGTGATCGACGGGTTAGCGCTTGTAGATGAGCCTCGCGACGCAACCCCAGGACTGCCACTGCCACGCAGTCAGCAACATCATCCAGCTGGCACAACGTGCGGCCTGCAGGGTGCAGGGGAATCTGAGTCAGATTCCTTCAACCGATAAATCACCGCGCGGCGGCTGCCTAAACCAGTGTTGGCCACACGCCGGAGAGACATGGTCTTGAGCGCCGTAGCCAGAACAAGCCCGAGCAACAGCCACACGATCGGCGTGTACGTTGCGTTGGAAAACAGACTATTCACGAGCGCTACGACGAGCAGCTGCCCGGGAACGCTCCGTGCGCCGACCAACGCTGCAATACCAAGAAGAGCAATCAACGGTAGCGCCAAGAATTTGCTGTCGACCCACATGGCAAGAATCCAATTACTGCCGACATTGTTGTCAGCTACGCCGCCCAAGGTCAGCCGACCTGATACACCGACCCGTCCACTGGCACTCACGCCTTGGCCGTACCAGGGCGCCGTCTCCGCCAAGTAGAGAAGCCCTTGCGTCTGAGCTATCCGAGCCTGGCCGGATACATCACCATCTTGAGCTTGGACTGTCTGCGCCAACCGCCTGCCCAGGTCGCTCCGAAGCTGCGGACTCGCCGCCAGTCCGGCAGTACCTGCGACGAGCAGCAACGCGAGAAGGCCTGCGACGGCACGCCGCGGCGGCACGCTATCCGACCTTCGACGGACGATGCTGATCACGAACATGAGTGCGACGCTGACTACCAAAGCTACCCACGCCGCGCGGGCAAAAGAGAAGACGAAGACCGCACCGTTGAGCGTGACAAGGACATTCCGTCGCCAGCTCTCATCGAGAACACGCCATGCCAGGATCAACCCGATGGCCGCAAACAGCCCGAGCCAGTCGGGCTCGGGGTAGAACGCCATAGGTCGGCCGAGTCCCGACACGTCCGTGTGCCAGAGAGTCATCTGAATGACACCCGCGATCTGCAAGACACCCACGGCAGAGGCCGCAGTGCAGACACACAGGAGCCCGGCCAGCATCGACCTGGCGTGGGACTCGGTGGCAAACCCGGCGATGATGCCGCCAGAGGCGGCGAGTATGACGAGTTGGATCGCCAAGGTGTTGCTGTTGACGAGTTCACCATAGAGAACGCTGGATGCTGCAAGACCCGAAACACTGATCAGCAGAAGAAACGGGTTGAGGCTGTAACGCCTGCCCTGCAAGAAGTGCACCAAGGCCCACACGCCGACCAGGGCCGAGAAGACGTGCAGGCGTCCTAGCCGTGCGTCGACCAACCCCGCGGTCACCCCGATCAGGAAGGGCAGCACATGCTCTTTGCGGCTTGAAGTCAACGCGAAGACAACAACCGCGAAGAGTGCGGCCGCTGCCACTGCGAGCTCCATCGAACCAGCCTACCCGTCGGTTACCGACCCAATTCGCGTCTGCCGCCTCTCATCCTGCCCACCTCTTGTAGCTCCCGACCGGTTGCCAGATGCTCTGGCCTCGACCTCGCCGGCGGACTCGTCAGTTGCCCAGGATCAATCCCGCGACGATCCGTCCACCATCGTTCGGTCGAGGGAAGCGTCACTCCGATTGGTGTCCCCATCGCAACGAATGAGTGGGACCGTAGTACCGGTCCCACATCGCGCGGGCCCAGGACACATTCCAGCTGAGGGGGAACATGTGACAACAGCGGCAACGATCGTCACGTACAACCGGTCCGGTGACCTCAGGGTCTGCCTGACAGCGATCAGTCGACTCGATCCGCCTGTTGACGAGGTGATCGTGATTGACAACGCCTCGACCGACGACACCGCTGAGGTCCTTGCCTCTGAGTTTCCCCATATCTCGGTCCACTCCGAGCCTCGAAACATCGGAGGTGCCGGCGGTTTCTCCGTCGCGCTCCAGCTGGCGATGGACCGAGGTCACTCTCACGCATGGCTCATGGATGACGATGCGATTCCCACGCCGAGCTCCTACGGGCCCCTCCGCAGACTCATCGACGATCCGTCGATCGACCCCCAGCCTTCTTTTCTGGCCTCCCACGTCATACAGCCCGACGGTCGCGACTTGGCATCACACATCCCACCGTCCACTGACGACACGATTGAGGCGTCACGTGCCGCCAGGTTCGCTTGCGTACCTGTGCAGCACGCCTCCTTCGTAGGGGTCTTGATCAACCTGTCGTACGCGAGGAGAACCTTCCTACCGGTCGCTGAGTTCTTTCTCATCCTGGACGATCTGGAGTACACGTCGAGACTGGGAACTCTTGCGCCGGGATGGCTCGTTCCCGATAGCAGAATCATGCATCCTGACAAGAAGCTCTTGACTCGCTACAACCCGCGCTGGTGGATGGGAGTCAGGAACTCCCTCTGGATCGTTCGTGACCGACGACTCGCCTCGGCGTACGTGCGTCGCGGCCGGCTTCGCGGGGTGGTGCGGCCGATCCTGTCAAGCGCCGTCAGGGCGCCTTCGAAGGCGCAGTTCTTGAAGCAGCTCTTCGACGTCATGGCCCAGGTGATGAGGCAACCACCCAAGCTTCGGAGGCCTGCCGGGCGACAGGGATGATCCGCAGAATCGGCAAGCTGGGCTGGTACGGCGCGTCCGTCTTCGCAACTGTCCTGGTCGGGGTGGTCTCCATCCCGGTCGTGATCAGTACGGCCGGGGCAGCAGCATGGTCGGGAGTGGCGACAGGTATTGCCGTTGGAAGCGCAGCCTCGGTGCTGGTCTCGTGGGGATGGCCCATATCCGGTCCTGCTGAGATCGCGCAGACTCCGTCAGACCACACCAAAGGGCAGATCTGGGTTGACTCTGTCGTAGCCCGGACACCGCTGTTTCTCACTGCCTCCGTGCTGAGTTGCGGCGTTGTCGGCTTCGCCTCACCTCCGCACGTCTACGCTGCCATGGCCAGCGCCGTCTACGCTGCGACGACAGGCCTCAGCTCGAGCTGGTACTTCGTCGGCCTCGGCGACCCGAAGCGGTTGTTCTTCCTGGAGAGCCTGCCCAGGCTGAGCGGCACGGTGATAGGCGTATCGCTGGTCTACACGACCGGGACGATCATCCTCATGCCTCTGACGCAAGTCGTCTCGGCACTCGGAGCCGTCTACCTCGTCTTCAGGTTTGTTCGTCATCAGCACCTTGAATCGTCGCCTGAAAGGCCCAGCGCAAGAACTACCCGTGACAGGCTGCGGTCTCAGTCTCCGTTGGTAGGCACTGCCGGAATGGCGGCAATTTACAGTGGCATGCCGATGATTCTCGTTGCGAAATTCGACCCCGCCGGCCTGGTTGCCTACGGCATGGCAGACCGTCTTCGCGGTTACGCGATCATCGCCCTGACTCCCGTCGACCAGATACTTCAGGGTTGGGTTCCAAGGGGAGGGAGGGACGACCTGCGCAGGCGAATTCGTGTAGCTCTGCAGACGTCATTCGTACTGGCGATCTTCTGCGGCATCGGCTTCGCATTGCTTGCACGCCCGCTTGCCGACTTCCTGAGCGGAGGGAAGATCGCTGTTCCCACAGACCTTGTCGTACCCATCGCGATGATCTTGGCCGTCGTGACCATGTCGCACTGCGTCGGACTGGCATGCCTGATGGCGCTGGGCGCTCGGTCGGCGCTGCTGCATAGCACGGGCATCGGCTTCTTCTTCGGAGTGCCGGCGGTAACGTTCGCGGCTCTTCACACCGGTGCCGTAGCTGTTGCGTGGACGATCCTTGCCATCGAAGTTTGCGTGTGCGCCTACCAGACGTCTGCCCTGATCCTGCGAATGCGAGAACTCGCCTGATCCACCGGCGCTTCTGAAACGCTAGCGAGGTCAAGGGCCTCCCTGAGCCTCCGTGAAGGCTAGGCCATGGTGAAGGGTGACGCCGGGTCAGTCCGACCCGAAGAGGTCCCGCGTGTAGACGCGATCGCGGACATCCTCGAGCTCGTCCACACGGCGGTTGGCCACGATCACGTCGGACAGCTGCTTGAACTCGTCGAGGTCGCGGATGACCTGCGAGTGGAAGAACTCGTCTTCTGCGAGCTCGGGCTCGTACAGGACGACCTCGATGCCCTTGGCCTTCAGCCGCTTCATGATGCCTTGCACGCTGCTGGCGCGGAAGTTGTCGGAGCCCGACTTCATAATGAGGCGGTGGATGCCGACCACGCGGGGGTTGCGGCTCAAGATGTCGGTCGCGATGAAGTCCTTGCGGGTGCTGTTGGCGTCGACGATCGCGCTGATCAGGGTCTGCGGCACGTCCTGGTAGTTGGCCAGCAGCTGCTTGGTGTCCTTGGGCAGGCAGTAGCCGCCGTAGCCGAACGACGGGTTGTTGTAGTGCGTGCCGATGCGCGGGTCGAGGCCGACGCCATCGATGATCTGCCGCGACGAGAGGCCGTGGCTGATGGCGAACGAGTCGAGCTCGTTGAAGTAGGCGACGCGCATGGCGAGGTACGTGTTGGCGAACAGCTTGATCGCCTCGGCCTCGGTCGGCTCGGTCAGCAGCACCGGGCAGCCCTTCTCGGCGGCACCCTCCATCAGCAGGTCGGCGAAGCGTTGGGCGCGGTCGCTCTGCTCGCCCACGACGATGCGCGACGGGTGCAGGTTGTCGTACAGCGCCTTGCCCTCGCGCAGGAACTCCGGCGAGAACACGATGTTCTCGGTGCCCAGACGAGCACGGGCATCGAGCACGAACCCGACGGGGATCGTCGACTTGATGACCATCGTGGCGTCCGGCGCCCGCTTCGTGACGTCGGCGATGACGCTCTCGACCGTGCGGGTGTTGAAGTAGTTGGTCTGCTCGTCGTAGTCGGTCGGGGTGGCGATGACGACGAACTCGGCGTCGGCGTAGGCGATGGCCGGATCGTTGGTGAACGTCAGCCGCAGGTCGTCGCGCCCGAGGAACTGCTCGATCTCGGCGTCGTGGATGGGACTCTTACGCTGCTCGAGCAGTCGCAGCTTGCGCTCGTCGATCTCGAGGCCGACGACGTCGTGGTGCTGCGACAGCAGCACGGCGATGGACAGCCCGACGTAGCCGAGCCCGACAACTGCGATCTTGGTGGTCACCCGGTCAGCCTATTGCGTTGCCTGCAAGGTCAAGGAAACAGTCGCGTGACGACGTCTGCACCACTCAGCCGGTCTGTCAGCCGTCAACCCTCGTGGAGCCACCGGTCCGCGGCGACCCGCGCGTGCTCCTTCGGGAGCGAGGCGATCACGCCCGACGGGTCGAGCGGCGCCCGCAACGCACTGATGATCGCCGCGGCCAGCTCCGGCGGGCCCGAGCGGGCGTCGACGACGTGGTGCCCGTGCTCGGCAAGCCATGGCGCGAGCCCCGTCTCGGAGGTCGTCACCACGGTCCGCCCCAGCGCCAGCCCCTCCTCGATCGGCAGGCCGATCTGTTCGCGCCACCGCCCCGAGCGCTGCGACGGCACGACGACCACCGACACCGCCGAGAGCAGTTCGGGAACGTCGCCGTACGGCACCTGCCCCACGAAGGTGCGCGAGGTCGTGCCGGCATCGCTCGACCATGCTGCGACCTTGTGCTCGAGAGGCCCCGCTCCGGCAATGACCAGCGTCGCCTCAGGCTCAGCCTGCTCGACCAGGCTCCACGCTTCGATCAGGTGCTCGATGCCCTTCCGGGCGTCCAGGTGACCTACGAAGGCTGCCGAGAGAGGTCGCACCTCGCTCACCGATGACCCGGCCCTCGCGGCGGCCGGAAGACCGAGGACGACCGACGACTCCACCCCGGTGAAGAAGGGCAGCTTGCGATACACCTCGGCTGCACCTGGCGTGCCGAAGACCACGCGTTCGTAGAACACGCGGACGCACAGACCCATCAGCAGGCTGATCATCCATCGCACGGGGGCGACGGGGTGGGACGCCCCGAACACCACCGACACGAGGTCGTTGTTCTCGATGGCGTAGGTGCGCGCTCGCCGGTTCGTGAGCCGCATCCACCCGGACAGGCGCCATGCCGCCAAGATCATCAGATTCGTGGGAAGGAATCGGATCCAGAGTGGCTCTGGCACCTCCAGCACCGACGCAGGCGTTCGCAAGGTCCTCCACACCGCCTGGGCCCGGCTCACCCGGATGAAGCTGTCCGGGATCGTCGTTCCGTTCAGGTCGTAGTTGGTGCCGAAGTACCAGGTCTCGGCCGGGACGAACGCTTGATCCTGCGCGACCTGGACAGCGCGCAGCTCCGGAAGTACCCGGATCCTGTGAGGCGAGGGCATCGTGAAACCAATACGGCGATGGGAGTGGGAGTGTGTAGCGACCGCTTGCGAGACCCTACCCGCGCCAAGCCCCATGGCCGATCTATGCGAGAGCGTGTCTCTTCACGAGACTAGCCTTCTTCGCGATGCAGCCAACGGTCGGCAGTGATCCTGGCATCCTCCGCCGGCAGCGACTGCAGCACCTCGTCGCGAGCAAGCGGATGAACCAGCGCCGCGACGACGGCGTCGGCCAGCTCGGCGTCCCCCGACCCTGCCGGGATGACGAGATGGCGGTGCTCGGCGAGCCAGTCCGCGAGCCCCGTCTCCGTCGTCGTCACGATCGTCAGCCCGACGGCCAACCCCTCCTCGATCGGCAGGCCGATCTGCTCGCGCCAGCGTCCATCGCGACGCGACGGAGCGACGACGACCGAGGAGGACCGAAGGATGTCGCTGACCTGCTCGTGAGGGAGCTGCCCGACGTAGCGCCGTGACCGAGGCTTCTCGCGAACCCAGCTCGTCACGCGCTCGTGCAGCGGCCCGCTCCCGACGATGGTCACGGAAGCCTCAGGGCATTCGTCCTCGACCCGGCTCCAGGCGCGCATCAGCTGGTCGACGCCCTTCCGTCCACTCAGCTGCCCCACGAACACGGCGGCCATGCTGCTTCGACCCGTGTCGGCAAGCGGCGAGACCGAGGCCGTGGGCAGCGCCAGGACAGTCGTCGACTCCACCCCCGCGAAGAACGGCAGCCGGCGATAGATCGCCTCGGCGGCCGGCGTGCCGAAGACCACTCGCTCGTAGAACAGCCGGACGAAGACACCCATCAGCAGGACGACCAGCCAGCGCACGAGGACCGGTGGTCGTCGAGCTCCGCAGACCACCGCGATCGCGTCGTTGTTCTCGATCGCGAAGGTGCGAGCGCGACGGTTCTTGAGGCGACAAAATCCAGAGATCCTCCACGTCATCACGAGCAGCGAGTTGATCGGAAGGAACCGCACCCAGAGCGGCTCGGGAACCTCCAGGACGGCGGCACGGGTTCGCAGCAGGCGCCAGGCCGCGGTCGCCGCGTTGACGTGGACGAAGCGGTCAGGGATCGCCGTTCCCTCGAGGTCGTAGTTGGTGCCGAAGTACCACGTCTCGGCCGGCGCCATCTGCGTCTCACGCTCCACCTGGACGGCCCGCAGCTCGGGGAGCACACGAATCCGCTCGACGGGCCTCATCGGTGAAGGCTAGGGCACCCCGGGGCCTCGCATGCCTCGAATCGATCCACCGGCGAGCATCGCGAGGAGCAAACCCTGTGACCTCTGTCTCCCCTGCCGCGGGGATCCCTAACTGACGCGGAGGGATTGTGCGGTTCGGCGATTCTCGCCTGTTCCAGCCCCTAGAGTTGCTGACGCTGAGAGTCACGAGTGGGAGCAGTGCCTCTTTAAAAAGCTAGGGAGAGAGCTTTGAGCCAATCGACCGCGCATGCGCATGCGGTGCGAGGGGACATCGCGTCGTCGCGCCCGGAACCCGACGACGCCGTCCCTGCCCTCGATCCCGCCAAGCCCCCTATCCGTCACCGCGGCCCCGAGTGGCGCAACACGTACGCGACCCGGGCAGCGGTCACCGATGCCATCGTGCTGGTCCTGGCCACCGCCGTCGCCACGGTGTGCCGCTTCGGCTTCGAGCCAATCAGGTCCGCAGGCCACTACTCGTCCACGTACCTGCTCATCAGCGCGATCATCGCCGTCAGCTGGTGGCTGGCCCTGACGCTCTACGGGACCCGTGAGCCCAAGATCGTGGGCGAGGGCGTGGACGAGTACCGCAGGATCATCCGGGCCACCTTCGTGACCTTCGGGTGCGTCGCCATCGTCTCGTTGCTCATCAAGTCCGATCTCTCCCGCGCCTATCTCGCCGTCGCATTCCCGCTCGGGCTCGTCGGGCTCCTTCTCGGACGCAAGCTGCGGCGCAAGTGGCTGGCCAAGGAGCGCCAGTCGGGCCGGCGCACCTCCAACGTCCTCGTGATCGGCGGAACTCGGACGGCCAAGCACATCACCGCGACCATCGACAGGTCAGGCACCAGCGGATACCGCGTGACCGGCGTGTGGGTACCCGACCGGCTCGAGAGCCTGAACGAGTGGCTCGACCTACCGGGCCGCTTCGTCCCCGTGCTCGGGACATCGCGCACCCTGGCGGACGCCCTGGTCATCTCGGACGCCGACACGGTCATCGTCTCCGACACCGAGCACCTCGGCCACGACGGTCTGAAGTCGCTGGCCTGGGAGCTCGAGGGGGCCGACATCGACCTGATGGTGTCGCCCAACGTGATCGACGTCGCCGGCCCGCGCATCCATCTGCGTGCCGTGGCCAACATGCCGCTCCTGCATCTCGAGGAGCCTCGCTACGCGGCGGCCTCGAGGTGGGGCAAGGTGGTCTTCGACCGGTCGTTGGCCACTCTGGTGCTGCTGGTGTTCTCGCCCTTGGCTGTCGCCGTCATGATCGGCATCAAGCTGACGAGCCGCGGCCCCGTGTTCTACCGGTCCACTCGCGTCGGTGTCCGCGGCGAGACGTTCGACATGCTGAAGTTCCGCACGATGGACGTGGGAGCCGACCAGCGGACGTCCGAGCTGTTGTCGAGCAACGACGGCGCAGGCCCGCTGTTCAAGATGAAGGACGATCCTCGGGTCACCAGTGTCGGTCGCCTGCTGCGGCGCTACTCGATCGACGAGCTGCCCCAGCTGATCAACGTCCTCAAGGGCGAGATGAGCATGGTCGGCCCGCGACCTCCCCTTCCGTCAGAGGTCGAGGCCTACGAGGGCAACATCGGAAAGCGCCTGCTCGTCCGCCAGGGGATCACCGGGCTCTGGCAGGTCAGCGGGCGATCCGATCTCACGTGGGAGGAGTCGGTTCGTCTCGACCTCGACTACGTCGAGAACTGGTCCATGGCCCGCGACCTGCAGATCATCTGGCGGACGGTTCGAGCAGTCATGCAGACGAAGGGTGCGTACTAGTGCGGCTCACGCGACGCCGGTCGTCGACCAAGAGCGTGGCCATCATCGGCACCCGCGGCTATCCCAGCTACTACGGCGGTTTCGAGACGGCCGTGCGACACATCTCCCCACACCTCGCCTCGCGCGGGTGGGACGTGTCCGTGTACGGACGCCCGGGGCAGACCCGACCCGACGACGCGGGGTTCGACCCTCGCGTGAGATCGGTGATCACCCGGGGCCTCGACTCCACCTCGCTCAGCACGCTCAGCTATGGCCTGACGGCGTGCGTGCACGCGTTCTTCCGCAAGCCGGACGTCGCCCTGGTCATGAACGTGGCCAACGGCTTCTGGCTTCCGCTCCTCAGGCTTCGCGGGATACCCACCGTGGTCAACGTGGACGGGATCGAGTGGCACCGCGCCAAGTGGGGACGCCTGGCCAAGGCCATGTTCCGCTGGGGCGCCACGTTCACGGCCAAGTTCGCCGATGAGCTGGTGTTCGACGCCGAGGCGATCGCCGACTTCTGGCTGCGGGAGTTCGGGCGCACCGGCACCTTCATCCCGTACGGCGGAGAGACATCAGAACCTCTCCCCGTCGAGGACGGCCTCACGTCTCGGCGCTACGCCTTGATGGTGGCCCGCTTCGTCCCGGAGAACACCATCAGCGAGTTCGTCGAGGCCGCGAGCGACATCTCGCGCGACTACGACGTCGTGCTCGTCGGCTCGGCCCCCGAAGGCAGCCGACTGCACGCAGAGGTCTCAGAGCTCGACGGAAGCAATCCCCGCGTGCACTGGTTGGGCCACGTCAACGACGACCGCCGGCTCTACTCGTTGTGGCAGCACTCGGGCGCCTACTTCCACGGTCACAGTGTCGGCGGGACCAATCCCGCCCTCGTGCAGGCAATGACGCTGGGCGCGCCCGTCGTCGCCCGCGACACCGTGTACAACCGCGAGGTGCTGGCCGACGCGGGGCTCTACTGCTCGCCGGAGCCCGCCGCGATCGCCGATGTCGTCCGGCACATGATCGAGAACTCGTCGGAGTACCGTCACAAGGCTGCCGAGCGTGCCGCCGACGCGTACACGTGGAGTGGCGTCAACGACGCCTACGAAGCAGTCCTGCTCGACCAGCTCGACGCAACCGCTGGCCAGTCATCTCCGACAGCGCCGTCCCGACGCGTTCGACGTAGGCCTCGAGGCTGAACGTCCTGCGCCAGTAGTCGCGGATGCGCTCCGCCCGAGCGGGGTCCGTCACCGCTCGATCGACGATCTGCGGCAGCAGAGCGCGATCGGCGTCGATCGTCGAGACGAACTCTCCGTCCACGTAGCCGTCCATGCCGCGTGAATCGGTCGCGACGACAGCGACTCCGGCCTCCAGCGCACCGACCATCACCATGTGGCCTGCGGCCCGGTGGCCGGCCTTCAGAGGAAGGAACACGACGTCCGCCGCGGCGACCTGGCGGCCGAAGTCATCGGCCGAGAGCCAGCCCGTCCTCGTCACGGACGAGATGGTCCCTGCCCACTGGGCGGGCTCACCGCCATCAGCGATGACGAGGTGGACGGGCGTCTCTTCACGGCGGACCTCTTCCTCCAGCGCGTGCATCGCGGCAGGGTCGCGGTCCGACGAGCCGCCGACGAACACGCGAACCGCGTCCGAGGGCTGACCGGCGTGCTTCGGGTAGCCGAGGGTGTTGCCGTACCGCACCGCGATGGCCTGCCCGCCAGCCTCGGACCACTCCGCGGCTTCGAGGACGGCGAGGGTCACCACCGGCCGATCCCGGATGATCGCCCGCAGCAGGCGGTGGCTCCTGGATCCGACCTCTGCGTAGACCCCCGTCACGGCGACGCGTCTCGCGCCGGTCGCGACGAGGGCGACGGCGATCCACGGGTTCGCGGCCAGGTACGGCCCTCCGCGGCCGAGCAGCCGGGCCTTGACCGCGATGACCAGCGAGTCCAGCCCGAGCCCGAGCGCTCGAGACCCGAACCGGTAGCCCGAAGGCGTCGCCCACCCGCCACGCACGACCGCCTTGACGAAACCCGAGCGCAACCAGACGCCGTCTCGCTCAGGATCGGCGGCTCCCAAGGCGACCAGCGTGAGCTCCCGCTCGCTGCGACCCCTAGCGCTACCCATCGGCCCACCGGGACCAGTCCGCGACAGCTCGCGAACGCCACCTCGCCGCCAGACCTTCTGCGTACGAGTCGTCCATGTCGAGCCCCCTGCGTATCGCCCTGGTCCAGCCGTCGGGCTCGTCGGTATCCACCAGCAGCGGAGAGCCCGTGCCGAGGAGATCGTCGAGGCTGGTGCCGCTGGGCCCCACGACCAGCGTGGACTGCTCGAGGCAACGAAGGGCGATGCCGCTCTGGAAGAACCGGCGATACGGGATGACGACCACCTGGGCGTCGGCGATGAGATGGTCCAGCTCGGCCTCCGGGACGAAGCGGGCGTCGACCGTCCACCCCTGCACGTCGGGCCACCCGCGGCCGACGATCTCGAGTCGTGCGTCCGCTCCGATCTGCTGCGCGATCCGCTCGAGCGCCTCGACGTCGCGATCGCGCTTGTACTGGCCGAGCACGCGGATGGCCGGTCGGACGTGGTCGGCCCTGTCGGCACGGACCCGCTCGAGCATCGGGTGCGGGAGCAGCTCGCTGCGGAACCTCGGCAGGTGGTCGGCGAGCACGTCCTGCGCCTGAGAGCTGTGAGCGATCACGCCGACTCGCCGGGCGAAGGCGGTGGCCAGCCGCCTGCTCGTCCGTCCGTAGCCGACGGCACCGACCAACGGATCGGGATCGTGGATCACGATGCTCGCGCGGCCCGTGACGACTCGGAGCACGAGCAGGTCCAGGTAGCCGAGCACCGGCCACGTGACGATGACGCGAGCCGACGACCGTTGTGCCCGCACGCTCGACCTCGCGCTCAGCAGCAACGACAGGTAGTCGCGGACCCAGCGGAGCCGAGACTTCGACGACGCGGAGGGTTCGTCCGTCGAGAAGATCTCCGACCTCACCCCCCCGGCGCCGAGGGTGTCGCTCAGCTCGGCCGCGTAGTGCGCGAGCGCTCCTCCGAGCGGGTTGACCACCGCCACGTACGGCACCTCGTGCGAGACCTGTCGGCCGGGAAGGGGTCGATCGACGTAGCCGCGCAGCAGTGGCCCGACGCTGGTCAGGTCACGGCGCTTGATGATGTCGGCCGCTGCGCGTCGGGCGAGCACCAGGGGGATGGCCGCCGAGCGCGCCGTGGCCGCCCGCCTCTTGTAGAGGAGCCGGAGGTTGCGGGCGAAGTAGAACGGAGGCACCCCACCCGAGCTCTGCCAGACCACGGCGGACGGGACCCAGATGGTCCCGCGCCCGCGCGAACGCAGTCGAAGGTGCAGCTCGGTCTCCTCCATGTACAGGAAGAAGGCCTCGTCCGGCCGGTTGTCCCTGATGTCGGGCCACCGGTAGACGACGAAGGCGCCGTCCACCCAGTCACGCGCCTGCGGCCCGGTCGCGCGGAGATCCTCCGGACGACCCCGGTGGCTGTGGTGTGCGGGCAGCTGCAGCCACCGGGACAGGTACCCGCCGGCAGACCAGACGACCGTCTCTCCCGACGCCTCGTCGGTCGTCACCAGCGTCGGGCCGGCCACAGCGGCGTCGTCCGTGTCCTTCAAGGCGCGCACGAGCTCGGGCACTGCCCCCGCTCGCGTCCTCACCTCATGCGTGGCGACGAGGAAGAACTCCCACCGGTCGTGCTGGGCGCGGAAATGATCGATCGCCACGTTGATCGCCGCTGCGTACCCGCGGTTCGTCTCGTAGACGACCTCGACGCCGTCGGGAAGACCCGCCTCCAGCGCTGGCCGGTCGCCCGGTCGCTCGCTGTTGTCCACCACCAGCAGGTTGCTGGTCAGCACCCCTTCGCCGACGAGGGCTGCGACGGTCCCGGCCACGGTCGCCAGGCTGTTGTGGTGGATGACCACCGCGCACACGAGACCCAGGTCGGGTGGGACGACGCCCTTCATGACGCCGTACCTCGCCGCAACCACACGACCACGCGAAGCGTCATGACGAGCAACCTGTGTCTCGATTCCGGCCAGTTGGATACGACTTGTCGGCCAGGCTACTGACCATCGGGCGCTCGTGGACACACACGGGGCCACGAGCGCCGTGACGTGAGTCTCGTGTGCGCACGGTCGTCCGAGTCATCCTGCGTCGACCGCGCTCGGGATAGACTCGGTGGCCGTGACCCGTACCGGCTCACCTCCCGGATGGAGTACTTGTGGACCTGCGCGACTATCTGAGGGTCATCCGCGCTCGGTGGGTGTTGATTGCGGCCACCGCGCTCGTGACCGTCGCGATCGCGGCCGTCCTGACGTGGCAGGCCACGCCGCAGTACTCGTCGTCCGCGCGGATGTTCGTCTCCACGCAGGGCTCCACCGAGGATGCCGGCCAGGCCAACCAGGGCGGTCAGTTCTCGGTGCAGCGGGTGAAGTCGTACGCAGATCTCCTGACCGGTCAGGAGATCGCGCGGCGGGTCGTCGAAGACCTCGACCTCGACGAGACGCCGGCCGCACTGGCCGGCCAGATCTCGGCAAGCACGAAGCTCGACACAGTCATCCTCACCGTGACCGTCACCGATCCCGACCCGGCGCGCGCGAAGATGCTGGCCAACGGCGTCGCCAAGGTCTTCGTCACCTACGTCGCCGAGCTCGAGACGCCGCCCGGCAAGGACGAGGCCACCATCAAGGCCACTGTCGTCGATCCCGCGTCGGAACCGTCCACCCCCATCTCGCCGCGTCCGGTCCGCAACATCGGGCTGGGCCTCATCCTCGGTCTGATGCTCGGCGCCGGCATGGCCGTCCTGCGCGAGACGCTCGACACCACGATCAAGTCGACGAAGCAGCTCGAGGCTCTCGTGCCGGCTCCCATCCTCGGCGCGATCAGCTACGACACAGCAGCGGTCGACACTCCTCTCATCACGGAGCTCGACACCTACGCTCCTCGCGCCGAAGCATTCCGGGTGCTTCGCACCAACCTGCAGTTCATCGACCCCGATGCCCACCACAAGGTCTTCGTGGTCACCAGCTCCTTGCCCGGCGAGGGCAAGACGACCACTGCCGCGAATCTCGCGCTCGCGCTCGCCGAGGGCGGTGAGAAGGTCGTGCTCGTCGAAGGAGACCTCCGTCGGCCGAAGGTCGCCGAGTACCTGCGCCTGGAGTCGGCGGTGGGCCTCACGACCGTCCTGATCGGCAAGCTGTCGCTCGAGGACGCGATCCAGTCGACGGCCAATGAAGACCTGGCCGTCCTCACGAGCGGCTCGACGCCGCCCAACCCCGCCGAGCTGCTCAAGTCGGGCGCCATGGCGAGCCTCATCGCCTCGCTGCGCGAGACCTACGACATCGTGCTGATCGACGCCCCGCCACTGCTGCCCGTGACCGACGGCGCACTGCTCGCGGCCCAGGCCGACGGCGCACTGCTCGTCGTCCGCCACGGCAAGACGACGACCGACCAGGTGACGCTCGCCGTCGAGCGGCTCGAAGCCGTGGGCGCATCGCCGGTCGGGATCATCTTCAACATGACGCCGGCCAAGGGTGGCGGCGGCTACGGGTACGGGTACGGATACGCGCCGGAGGGACCCTCGTCCCGGACGTCGACCACGTAGATCTCATGTGACTTAGGTCACATGAGATCGGGCTCTAACGAGCGAACCACGCTCAAGTTACGACTGATCTGTCGGGCAACGAGGATACGCCGTGTTTCGCGGCCGTGAAATCTGTCTTCTCTGGTGCGCGTATGGACTTTCGTCCCCTAGGCTTGGCACAGAATTTCACCCCTCGCTTCACCCCCACCTGGCACTCATGCCAAAGACAAGGACAACCATGAAGAAGATTCTGATTGCGTTCATCGCATCGATCGCTCTGGTTCTCGGCACGGGAGCCTTCGTGGGCAGCGCCTCGGCCGCTGACTACCCCAGCACCGTCCCCACCAAGCCGTCGGTGCCCAAGACCAAGACGGTCGAGCCGGGCGAGACCTTCAAGGTCACCATCAAGATCAAGGCCGGCAACGCCAAGGTCAACGGCACCCTGACCGTCAAATACAACGGCAAGACCTACAAGGTCAAGGTCCGCAAGGGCGTCGCCAAGTTCAAGGGCAAGGCGCCCAAGAAGGTCGGCAACAAGACGATCAAGTACACGTTCAAGCCGTCGAAGGGCTCGGTCTACAAGAAGAGCACCGGCAAGAGCAAGCTCCGGGTCCGCAAGTAGTCATCGAACGCTCGGGCGTTCATCACAGGAGTGGGGCTGCCGTTCGGCAGCCCCACTCCTTCGTGTCTGAGGCATCAACCAGGGAGTCAAGACCGTGAGCAAGCCCCGCAGCACACCGACAGCCGCGACCAGACGCCGCGGGCTGCAGGTCGCGCTCGTCGCGGTCGGCGTGCTGGTGGTCGTCGGCCTCGGCCTCGCCGTCTACGGCTACACCCAGCTGTCGTCCGCGCGCGACGACATCGACGTCGCCACCACCAGCGCCTCCGAGCTGCAGTCGGCGCTCGAGTCGGGTGACCAGCCCGCTGCACGGAGGTCGCTCGAACAGCTGCAGGGCAGCATCGGCGACGCCGACTCCACCCTCTCGGGTGCCATCTTCTCCGTAGCCGCGAAGCTGCCGGTCGCCGGCAAGAACGTCAAGGCCGCCCGCACCGTCACCTCGTCGCTCCGCACGGTCGCCGACGACGGACTGCCGCCTCTGGTCGACATCGCCGACCAGTTCAACGGCAAGACCTTCAACCCTGCCGGCGGCACGATCGACGTGGGCGCCATCGCCGCCATCGGGCCCAACGTCACGACGTCCGCACGGGTGATCGACGCGGCATCGGCCGAGGTCGGCGCGATCGACGCCTCGCAGCTGACCGGTTCGCTGCAGGGACCCGTCGAGGACGTGCAGGACAAGCTCTCCCACGCAGCCACGGTGGCCCAACGGGCGACCACCGCCTCGTCCGTCGTCCCGCAGATGCTGACCGGCAAGCACTCGTACCTGCTGCTGTTCCAGAACAACGCCGAGATCCGCGCGACCGGCGGCCTGCCCGGCGCCTATGCCGTGCTCGACGTCGACAACGGCAAGATCTCGCTCGGCCCGCAGGGCTCGGGCGCCTCCATGGGCGACCTCCCGTACAAGGCCACGCCGATCTCGCAGGAGGAGACCGACCTCTTCGACACCAAGCTGGTCAGCGACTTCCGCGACGCCAACTTCACGCCCGACTTCCCACGGGCGGCCGAGATCGACACCACCATCCTGGCCCGCGAGAAGGGCGTCGATGTCGACGGCGTGCTGTCGATCGACCCCGTGACGCTCTCCTACGTGCTCGAGGGCATCGGCCCCATCACCCTCGACGACGGCTCGACCCTCACCGCGGCCAATGCCGTCGACGTGCTGCTCAACGGGGTCTACGTCAACCTGCCGGAGGCAGACGCCCAGGACGCGTTCTTCGCCTCCGCCACCGAGAAGATCTTCGACAAGGTGCTGGCGGGGCAGGGTGACCCCACCGCCCTGCTGAAGGCCCTGACCCGCGCTGCGAACGAGCGACGTGTACAGGTGTGGACGAAGGACGCGGCGATCGCCGACCGGCTCGGCAGCTCCGCCGTCGCCGGCCGGTTGCCCACCGGCAAGGACGCTGCCCCCGCCCTCGGCTTCTACCTGAACGACGCCACCGGCGCGAAGATGCAGTACTACCTCGACTACGACATCGACGCCACGGCGACGAAGTGCTCGGCGTCCGGCGTGCAGACCTACACCACGTCAACGTCGTTCACGTCGTCCGCGCCCGCCGACTCCGCACAGCTGCCCGACTCCATCAAGGGACCCGGCTTCGGCGCCGAGCCCGGGTCGATGCTGATGAACTACTACATCTACGCACCCACCGGCGGCACGGTCACCTCGGCGACGATCGACGGCGACGACGTCTCGTACCCGCTCAGCCAGGACGGCCGCGGCGTCGACCTGGTGACGGTGCAGGTCGACCCGGGCCAGACCGTGACCGTCAAGGCCACGATCGTCTCGGGCACAGGCCAACGGGGGCCGGCGAAGCTGCTGGCGACCCCCTCGATCAAGCCCGGCTCGAAGAGCACGGTCGTCCGCAGCGCCTGCTGACCCAGAGCTCTGCCGCAGCGAACTCCGTGACTCGTCGGCCTGCGACGACTACGATGGACGGTGCGTTCAGCACCTTGCGCGGACCTAGGAGAGAAGGGCACCCGCACCATTCCCGCCAGAATCGACCAGCTGCTCGTCGCCGCGATCGTGGACGACCCGACGGTGCAGATCGTCTACACCACCGCCGTGACCCCCGACTCGTACTCCCGAGCCATCGAGGACGGGCGCATCGTGTTCTACGTGCACCCGATGCACCAAGCGGTCGTCGAGTCCATCGTGAGCGGGCAGAAGAGGTAGCCCGTCAGGGCTGCATCCACTCCAGGCCGTTGTTGGCGCTGCTGTAGACGTCTTGGTCGACCACCGCGAACAGCGAGCTCGAGGTGGCGGCGATGGCCCGGGCTGGCTCGCCCGAGATGCAGCCGCCCGGGGTCCACGTGACGCCCCCGTCGGTCGTGCTGAACGCGTTGGCGGCGCAACCATTGAAGCGGGCCAGCGCGAAGCCGGCGCTCGGTGTCAGGAAGGTGCTGACGCGGACGTTGTCGAGACGGCCCAGCGGGACCCAGGTCTTGCCGTCGTCGCCCGAGCCGACGATCGATCCGTCCGCGCACGAGACGCGCCCCGACCGGTCGGTCACCTGGCTGATCGAGGTGACGACGCAGCCGTCGGCGGGCTTCGAGCTGCGATCGGGGGTGACGACCGTCGCCGGGTCGTCGGGACGCGGGTACCAGAGGTCGACGTCGTCGGCCGGCGTCCAGCTCTTGCCGCCGTCGGAGCTGACGACCTGCCGCACGTCGCAGTCGGGCGTCGTACCGACGACCGAGATCGAGGACGCGTCCTTGGCGCGCACGGCGAGGATCGTGGTGAGCCCGGTCTGCGCCGTGGCGAAGTCTGCGCCGCCGTCGGTCGAGACCTGCACGGTGGCAGCCGGATCGGTGCATCGCCCGCGGGTGCCGTAGACGATCGTGCCGTCGTTGGCAGCCGACATCGCGACGGCCTCGGCGGCCGAGAACTCGTACGGCAGCTGCTGCGACGCGCCGGCGCTCGACGCGGCCGACGGCGACGGAGTGGGTGACGCCGAGGCCGTGGCGCGGGGGGCCTCGGATGCGGACGGCGTCCCGTTGACATGCCTCACGGCACCCACGACCAGGATGACGTCCACCACCACGAAGACGGCCAGGAGCAGGCGCTGCACGAGGGGACTCACGCGTCCGAGCCTAGTCGTTGCGCCCACCCCGGCAGTCCCACGTGTCGCAGCAGACACATGGCATCCGTGGCCGCCCACCACCTGCTCACTACGCTTGGGAGATGCGTTCACGCCTGCTCCTGCTCGCCGCCGGAGCCTACGTGTCCGCCCTCGCACTCATCGGGTTGTGGAAGACCCCGGTCGACCGCAACATCGCGGTCGTCGACCTGGCGCCCGTCTCGTGGACGATCGCTCGCCTCGGCCTCACGCCGTGGGAGGGATACGACCTGATCGAGTTCACCGCCAACATCGCCCTGTTCGTCCCGCTGGGCGTGCTGCTGCTGATGTGGTGGCGTCGCGGCGGGTGGCTGCACGCCACGGCGGTGGCCTTCGCGACGAGCCTGATGATCGAGGTGCTGCAGCAGCTGCTGCGGCCGGAGCGGTACGCGAGCGCCAGCGACGTCGTCGCCAACACCCTCGGTGGCGCCGTCGGCGGCCTGCTGGTCGTGGCGGGCCGGCGACTCAGCCGGCGTCAGCCCGTCGCGTCATGAGGTCGTCCGCGATCACCGCGGTGCGCGAGCCCGTCCGCTTCGCCGTGTAGAGCGCGCGGTCGGCGGCACCGAACACCTCGGACATCGACACCGTCGACGTCTTCGTCAGCACGATGGCGGCGATGCCGGCCGACAGACCCGTGAGCGACGCGATCGTGGAGACGTCGCGGCACAGCACGTTGACGACCTGTTCGACCATGCCGACGTCGCGCCCGGAGACCAGGACGGTGAACTCGTCGCCCCCGGCGCGGGCCACGACGCTGGACTTCAGCGGCTCGAACGCCCCCGCGAGAGCTGCCGCTGCGGCTCGGATGACCCGGTCGCCCGCCGCGTGGCCCAGAGTGTCGTTGACCAGCTTGAGCTCGTTGATGTCGATCGCGACGATGGCGATGTCGCGAGCCGCCTCGTCACCGAGGTCGAACAGGCCCGCCGCGTGCTCGTCGAGCGCGCGGCGGTTGAGCAGGCCCGTGAGGGGGTCGTGGAACGCCAGCTGTTGCAGGTTCGCTTCACGGATCGAGCTCGAGACGGCGGCCGCCAGGATCGCCGCCAGCACCTCGGCGTACGCGACGGCGTCCTGGTCGAACGCCGAGTGGCCGACGTGCCGTGTCGCGTGCAGCTCGCCCCACGCCTGACCGTCCACGACGATCGCCGTGGTCAGGGATGAACCCTTGCCGACTCGGGCGAGGTGGGCGCGCTCGCGATCGGGCAGGTCCGGGTCCTCGATGCTGACGACCGAGCTCATGCGCTTGAGCATCGTGGACGTCAGGCGGTCGTCACCGGCGATGGCGTACGTCTCGTCGTCGGGCCAGCGCTGCTCGCCCGGTGCTAGATCGCCCACGTTGATGATCGTGCGGATCGCGTGGCCCTCGGGCACGATCGCGCTGATCGATACCGTCGCGGCGCCAATCGCGACGCACGCCTGCTCGGCAGCCGTCTCGAGGACGTCGTCGAGCTCCTGCCGGCTCGCGAGCAGGTGAGCCATCGTCGCAAGACTCTGCAGACCACTCGTCGCCTTGCCCATGGGTCTCCGTCAGTCTTGCTCGGCCGTACCTGTCCCGATCCGCAAGACTACCTGTGAATACTGAACATCGGGGCCGAAGTCGGACGATCGCCCTAGGTTGGCCTGCGGGTGGGTCGACGACGTCGTGTTCGAGGCATGCCGCCGCTCGGCGGCCACGCCCAACCCCCGCGGGCGGTGCACCCGCCACCGTACGAGCCCGAAACTCGCCCGAAACGGTGGCGTACGCACCGCCCGGCAGGGGGACGCGAGAAAGCCCCCGACCGGCATGAACCTGTCGAGGGCTTCAACGTGGCGGAGGTGGCGAGATTTGAACTCGCGAGAGGTTTAAACCTCAACCCGCTTAGCAGGCGGGCGCACTAGGCCACTATGCGACACCTCCCCCGCCGCACGCCGAAACGTGCAACCGGAACAGGATAGCGACCGCCAGGGCTCCGCCGCGAATCGGCCATCGTTTCCAGCGGGACGGGTGGCCTGTGGAGAGCCGAGAGTCATCGAGATCGAGATGTCCGCAGGCTGCTGTAGCGTCGAAGCGGGACGCTACTGAGCCCCGATTCATACTGCTATTGCAGCAAAACAGTTTCGCGCGTCTCTTGCGTTCAGCTCTCTCCCGTCGGTATAGTCGAACACATGTTCGAGCCGCTCATTCCCGTCGCGAAGGCACTCGCTGTCGTCCGGCTGGACGCCTATGGCTCGCTCGATCCCGCGCAGCAGCTGGCGGCCTGCGAGCAGCTCGCCCGGTTGGAGGCTCGCGTCAAGGCGCACCAGCTGGCGGCAGCGCGTGCAGCCGATGCGTCGAAGGCCGCCAAGAGCGTCGGCGCGACCTCCACGGGCGCCGCGCTCGCGAACTCGTTCGGCGGCGACCCCTCCGCGGCAGCACGGCTGCTCAACCAGGCCAAGAAGGTCAAGCCCGGCTCGGCCACCGAAGAAGCGCTGGCCCAGGGTGAGGTGTCGCTGGGGCAGGCCGAGCTGATCGCCGACAAGCTCGAGGCTCTTCCGGACGGTGCTACCGAGGCCCAGCGCGAGGGCTGCGAGACCCAGCTGCTCGACGACGCCACGAAGCTCTCGCTCAAAGATCTCGGCCGCCGGGCCGACCGCATCAGCGACACCTTCGCCGACGCAGACGACGTCGACGCCGCCGAGGACGAGATCGTGCGCAACCGCGAGGCGGAGGCGCGCAAGAAGTCGTACTTCTGGATGGCCGACCGCAAGGACGGCACCTACAAGGGTGAGTTCGTCATCCCCGAGGCCCAGGCCGAGATGCTCAAGAACGCCCTCGAGGCGCTCAACGCACCCCAGGTCAAGCACGACGACCCTGCAGCGGCCGTCTACGACGCGCCCCCAACCTACGGCCAGCAGCTGGCCGAGGCCTTCTGCACCTTCATCGAGCACATCCCTGGCGGCGGCCTCCCCCAGACCGCGGGCGTCGGCGTCACCGTGAGCGTGACGATCGAGCTCAAGTCCCTCATCGACGGGCTCAAGGCCGGCACCCTCACCACCGGGTGCCGCGTCAGCGCCTCCGAGGTACGCCGCATGGCGTGCGAGCAGGCCATCCTGCCCATGGTGTTCGGCGGAGAGCCGCTTCCGCTCGACTGCGGACGCGAGAAGCGCCTGTTCAACCGTGCCCAGCGCCGAGCGGCCGAGGCCCGCGACGGCGGATGCACCTTCCCGGGCTGCAGTCGTCCGCCCTCCTGGTGCGTCGGCCACCACGCCCGCAAGACCTGGGCCGCTGGCGGCACCACCGACCTGCGCGACATGGTGCTGATCTGCCCGCACCACCACCGCATCGTCCACGCCCAGGACTGGGACATCGTCTTCGCCGACGACGGGCATCCCGAGTACATCCCACCGGCGAGCATCGACCCGCGGCGACGGCCGGTACGCAACCACCGGTTCCGCGCCGACCAAGCGGCGTAGCGCTCACCCACACCCGGCACCGCCGGCCACACCACCGATCCCAGCAGGGACGGTGGCGTGTCCGCGGCGCTTCGGTGCGCTCAGGCGTCGGGGTCGGCGTCTGGATCGAAGCGGCGGTAGCCGTTGGCCGCGTTGAGGCGGTCGTACACGTCACGCACGAAGTCGGTGCCGCGCGCGCCGAGGTGCGCCAGCGAGAAGACCACCGACCCCTCGTCGGTGCGGGTGAACACGAGCTGACCGCCACCGATGCTGACGTCGTCGACCTCCGACCACGCCAGCCGCACCGGCTTGCCCGTCAGCGGGCCGCCCAACCGCACGCCCTGGGCGTCAGCACGCACCACGGCCGGGGGCAGCAGGGCCAGGCGCACCGCGTTGAGCAGCAGCGCCACCGCCAGCACCCCGATCCACTCCCACACGACGAAGGCCAGCATCGCCGCGAGACCGGCACCGACGACCTGCACCCCGACCGACCCCAGCACGAAGCGTCGGTCGAGACGGTACGTCGTGGCGGCAGAGGGAGGCGTGGTCTCGGACATCGCTCCATTGTCTCGCGCCACCCGCCGCGTCACCCCACGGGGCACGACGGGTGGCACCAGACCTTGCGGCAGAGGGGGCGGGATTCGAACCCGCGGCTGACATCGCTGCCAGCGAGCGCTTTCAAGGCGCTTCCGATCGGCCGCTCCGGCACCCCTCCTCGACGCAGCCCCGAAGCGCCGCGCCGTGAACGATTATCACACCGCGAGGGCCGATCGGCGCCACCGGTTCTACTTCAGGGGCGCAAACCGCGGAGGCTCGACGCGGACGATCTCCTCGATGGCGCGCGCCGCGCGCGCCGACCGCTGGCGCATGACGTAGCGCCGCGCGAGCAGGCCCACGCCGAGTCCGAGCACCGCTGAGTAGAGCGTCGAGAGGGCGATGTAGCTCGGGAACGCCCCCGGCGTCACCAGCGACGTCGACAGCACCGCCGTGCCGATGACCGCGAACACCAGCACCCACCAGCCCTCACGCCGCTTGGAGCGCAGGGAGACGCCGACGACGAGCGCCGGGAAGCCGATGAACACCTCCACAGGGCGCGGGACACCCTCGAAGGTCCGCCGCGACCACGTGACGATGTCGCTGAAGGCGTTGACCAGGATGTCCGAGCCGTGGCTGCGCACGAAGCTGCTGTAGGCCAGCACCAGCATCAGCAGGATGGCCGCACCGGCCAAGATGACAAGATTCTGCCGGCCCAGGCCGTGCAGGCCGGCGCCCAGGTTCCAGACCAGCGTGATGGCCAGCCCCAGCGCGATCGCGATCACGAGCAGGTTGAAGCGCTGGTAGTTGACCGGCGCGTTCCACGCGGCGACCGCCGTGGTGCCGCTCAACGCCACCAGGATCGTCAGGACGAACTCACGCAGCACCGCCACGACCGAGTCGGCAGGCCGGGTCACCAGCACGGCCCACACCGCCGACAGCACCGCCGTCACCGCAGCCGCCGAGGCCAGCAGCAGATTGGTCTCGACGAACACCGCGAGTGCCCCGAGCAGCGCCGTGATGGGCACCCACAGGCGCATGTGACCACCGCCGCGGTGCGTCAGGCCGATCGCGTAGACCACCATCAGCAGGGCGGCCGACGGCCGCTGGACCCAGCCCGGAGCACCGACCGCGACGACCGCGGTCAGCGTGCCGGCGAACCCCAGCACCCACAGGCCGAGGACCCCGCCCATGATCAGGCGGACCGTGCGCGCCGACTCGATGCGCGGCTCACGCGTGGGGAGGTCGTACTCGGGGAGCACCGAGGCATCGAGGCGGCGGCGTCCACCCTGTGCGGCGGGGCTCATGACGGGAGGGAGCTCTTTCGGGAGGCGGCAGGTCGTGGTGGTGCGAGTCGCCGGTTGGCGAGTGACGGGTTGACATCCCTCGTGCGCGCCACGTCGTCGGCGGCCAGGTCTGCGCGGAGGATCTCGGAGCCTGAGTCGGCCTCGACCACGATAGAGCCCCACGGATCGGCGACCAAGGAATGGCCGGTGTATCGATCGCCACCCTGGGCCGCGGCCACGACGTGCACGGTGTTCTCGATGGCCCGGGCCTGCAGCAAGGTGCGCCAGTGGTCGAGCTTGTGGTCGCCGGCGACCCAGGCCGCCGGGACGACCAACGTCTCGGCGCCCGCGTCGACCAGCTCGCGCGCCAGCTCGGGGAACCGCAGGTCGTAGCAGGTCATCAGGCCCACCGGACGGCCGGCGACGTCGATGACGACCGGCTCGATCTCGCCGGGCAGGAGTCGGTCGGACTCCTTGTAGCCGAAGGAGTCGTAGAGGTGGATCTTGCGGTACGTCGTGCGCAGCGACCCGTCCGGGCCGACGGCGACGAGGGTGTTGAACGGCAGGTCGTCGCCGGTGCGCTCGAACATCCCCGCCACGATCGTCGTGCCCAGGCGCCTCGCCTCGGCGGCGATCAGCTGGACGAACGGCCCGTCGAGGGGCTCAGCCGCGGCGGCCAGGTCGTGGTCGGCCGCGCCGAAGTCGTGCATCGACGCCTCCGGCAGCACGACCAGGTCGAGCGCGTCGTCGGCGGTCAGACCGGCCAGCTGAGTCGAGATGTGTTCACGGTTGGCAGCCGAGTCGATGTCCGCTGCGAGCTGGACCAGGGCGACACGCATACCGGCCATCCTGTCAGGTCGGACCTGAGAGGACGGCCGGCACACGAGGCTCAGCCGCGGTGGCTTCCGCTCGGCCGCCGGACCATGGTGGCACCGGCCAGCACGAGCACCAGCCCCACGAGCAGCACCCAGAACGCCGGTCCACCCGTGTCGGGCAGCAGCCCGTCCGGGCCGATGCCGTCGTCATCGTCCTTGACGTCGGGGGCGGTCACGGTGGCTCCGTTGCTCATGACCTTGCCGCCGCGGGACTCGTCGCCACCGACCACCGACGCCACGTTGACGATCTCGGAGCCGTCGGACGCCGTGATCTGGGTGTCGACGACGAGCTCGGCCCGCTGTCCCACCGCCATCGCACCAGCGTGGTCGCAGGTGACCGTGCGGCCCGACAGCGCGCACGTCCAGCCCTCGCCCGTCGCGCCCTTGAACGCCAGCCCCTTCGGCAGGGCGTCGGTGACCACGACCGGGGCCACCGTCTCGGTCGGTCCCGTGTTGGTCACGACGATCGACCACAGCGCGCGGCCGTCGCGATCGCTCTTCAGCGACTTCTTGATCGTCAGCACGGCGCTGCCCGCGACCGGAGCCGAGACCGACGACGTGTTGTCGTCCGGGTCGGTGTCGACCGAGGTCGAGGCGACGGAAGCGGTGTTGGCGACGGTCGGGTAGGCCGCCGCACCGACGTCGACCGTGAGCGCGATGGTCTCGGTGGCGTCGACCGCGAAGCTGCCGTCGCGGGTGCAGGTCACGACCTGATCCGCGACACCGCACGCCCAGCCGGCCGCCGTGGCCGAGACGTAGGTCAGGCCGGCGGGGAGCCGATCGGTGACGGTGACGACGCCGGGATCGGCGGTCGGGCCGTCGTTGCGCACCGTCAGGGAGTACGAGCCGCGCTCGCCCACGCGCAGCGAGCCCTCGAGCTTCTTGGTGACGGCCAGGTCGACCTTGGCCGGGACGACGACCTCGTCGGACGCGCTGTCGTTCTTCGGGTCGACGTCGTCGGACGACGTGGTGACGCTCGCGACGTTGGTGACGCCCGGGTACGCGCTGGGCGTCACCGTGGCGACGATCGTCAGCGGCGGAGCCGTCGCACCCGGGGCGAGCGGCGCGTCGAGGGTGCAGGCACCCGCGGCGCACGTCCAGTCGGTGCCCTCGGCGCTGACGAACGTCAGCCCCTTGGGCAGGGCGTCGGTGACCTCGACGTCGCGGGCCTCCGACGGGCCGTCGTTGGTGACCTCGACCTCGAACGACAGGTCCTTGCCGACCTCGACCGGACCCGCGTGGGTCTTGGTGATCGACAGGTCGACCTTGTCGGCGGGCGTCACGGTGTCGTCGTCGCTGTCGTTGCCGGGCACCGGGTCGGTCGTGCCCGACTCGACCTCGGCCGAGTTGACGAGCGTCCGACCCGACTGGTCGGCGGCGACGTCGACGAGCATCGAGAGCGTGGGCGCCTTCTCACCCGCGACGAGCGAGCCGCTGGGCTCGAGCGTGCAGACGACGTCCTGTCCGCCGGGGGAGACAGGGCCGGCCAGGCACACCCACGCGTCGTTGGACGACAGGTACGTCATGCCCGCCGGCAGGTGGTCGGCGATGGTGACGGGGCCCTTCGCGTCGGACGGGCCGAGGTTGCGCACCGCCAGGTCGAAGGTCGCACTGGTGCCCGCGACGGGGGTGCCCGTGTGCGACTTGACCAGCTCGAGGTCGGCGCTCGTCGTCGTGGTGACGGCGGCGTCGTCCTCGTTGTCGTCCTCGTCGTCGCCCGGGGTCGACGTGACGACCGACGCGGTGTTCGTCAGCTTCGTGTCAGCCGCGACACCGCTGCCGACCGTCGTGACCACGGTGATCGACGGTGCGTCACCTGGGGCCAGCACGCCACGCGTGCACGTCAGGGGCTCAATCTTGCAGTCCCAGCCGTCGCCCGAGATCGACTCGACCGTGACGCCGGAGGGCAGCAGGTCGGAGACCGCGATGCTGTCGGCATCCGACGGGCCCTCGTTGGAGACGTCGATCGTCCACGTCACCTTGTCGCCGGCGTGGACCGTCGAGACGGCCGCGGACTTGGCGACCTTCACGTTGGCCCGGTCGACGATCGTGGTGTCGTCGGCGTCGGTGTCGTTGTCGGGCTCGGGGTCGGCGTTGGGGCCGCTGACCGCGACGTTGTTGACGACGGTCGCGGGTCCGGCGTCGGCCTTCACGTCGAACGTCAGCTGGAGCGAGCGCGAGGCGCCGTCGACGAGGCCGTCCTCGTGGGTGCACGTGACGGTGCCGGCCTTCTCCTCGCACGACCAGCCCGCGCCGGATGTGCTCTTGTAGGTCATGCCGGTGGGCACGGTGTCCTTGACGACGATGGGGCCTGCCGTGTCGGACGGACCCTCGTTCGTGACCTTCACGCCGTACGTGATCGACTCGCCGGCCGTGGCGTCGCCCGTGTGGGTCTTGACGACCGCGAGGTCGGAGACGAGGTCGGGCGTGTTGAGGTCGGTGTCGGTCGAGCCGGTCGGGTCCTCCGTCGCGACGGCCTTGGCCGCGTTGACGATCTCGCCGGTGTGCCCGGAGGCGACGTCTACCGTGATCTCGACGCTCTTGGTCTTGCCGTCGCCGACGTCGACCGAGCCGTCGAGATCGCACGTGACGACCTGCCCGACCGCGGCGCACGTCCAGCCGTCGCCCCCGCCGCTGACGAAGGTCAGGTAGTCGGGCAGCTCGTCGGTGACCGTGACGCCGGTGGCGGTCGACGGCCCAGCGTTGGTGACGCCCAGGACGTACGTGGCCGGCGAACCGGCGACGGCCTTGCCTGTGCCCTTCAGCGACTTCTGCAGCGACAGGTCGGCGGTGCGCGTCGGCGTGCCGGTCGCGTCGTCGGTGTCGTTGTTCTCGGCCTGGGGCGTGCTGGGCTGGGGCGTCTTGCCCGAGACGGTGGCCGTGTTGACGACCTTGTCCGTCCGCGACGCCGCCACCGCGGCGACGACCGTGATCTGGCCTGCGGCCGTCTGGCCGACGGCCGGCAGGTCGGCCGAGCGGGTGCAGGTCACGACGCCGGCGGCGTGCGAGCAGTCCCAGCCGTCGCCCTTGGCCGACACGTACGTCGTCCCGGTCGGCAGCGTGTCCTTGACCGTGATCGGACCGCGCGAGGTCGACGGGCCGGCGTTCGAGACGTCGAGCGTCCACGTCGCGTCCTGGCCGGCGGTGATGATGCCGGTCAGGTTCTTGACGATCTTCAGGTCGGCCCTGGCCGTGACGCCGACCGTCTCGGTGTCGGAGTCGTTGTCGGGCTGCGGGTCGTAGGTGCGGCCGGAGACCTTCGCGGTGTTGACCAGGTCGGTGCCAGGCGCGATGTCGGAGTCGATCGTGCCCGTGGCCGTGAGGTCCGCGGCCGATGCGCCGGACGCGATCGACGCCGTGGCCGTGCACGTCCACACCGTGGCGGACGACGAGCAGCTCCAGCCGGTGCCGCTCAGCGAGAAGTCGGTGACGCCGTCGGGCACGGTGTCCTTCACGACGGCACCGACCGCGGGGTCGCCGCCGTTGTTCTTGACGGCGATCTTCCAGCTGAACGCCTCACCCGCGACAGGGGTGCCGACCGCGGTCTTCGTGACGGCCAGGTCGGCGGAGTGGATCCTCGCCTTGGCCGTGGCGGGGCCGGCGACGTACGAGCCCTTGCCGCTCGCGGTGGCGCCCGTCTGGTCCTCGGCATTGATCGTCACCGTGTTGGTGTGCGCCTTCGACGAGCCGGCGCCTGCATCGGTGAGGGCTCCGGTCTGCGGCGTGGCCGTGTAGGTGATGACGATCTTCTCGCCGGCGGCCAGGCCCTTCGAGGCCAGGTCGTTCCACGAGACCGTCTGCGGGTCGCCCGCGTCGTCGGTGCTCGGCGGCAGGGGCTGCGCGGGCGCCGATCCGACCTTGACCTGCGCGGAGTCGGCGTCGAGCGACCAGCTCTTGGGCAGCACGTCGGTGACGTCGACCTTGTAGGCCGGCGACTGACCGTCGCTCGTGACGACGATCTCGAAGTTCTGGGGCGAGCCGACGTACGAGACGTCGCTCCCGACGACCCGCTTGGTGACCGACGTGTGCGGCAGCTGCGGCGTCACCGAGGCCGTCGCGCTCGGCCCCTCGTAGGTGCGACCGTCGGACGGAAGGCTGGCGAACGACGCGACCTTCGCCGTGTTCACCAGCACACCGCCGGTGAGCTGGGCGCTGGGCGCGAGCGTCGCCTGGTAGGTGAAGGTCCTGGGGCGAGCAGCACCGCTCCCGATCGTGAGGACCGTGGCCGGCCACACGATCGTGCGGGTGCCGGCGACGTAGACGCCGCCACTGGCCTCGAGGGAGTCCAGGTCGACGATCACCCCATCCGGCACGACGTCGGTCACGATCGCGTTGTACGCGTCGCTGACGTTCGTGCCGGCAGGGTTCCACGCCTTGACGGTGTAGGTGAAGGTCTCGCCGGGGGCAGGTGCGGCGTTGCTGACAGCCTTGGAGACCGCGGTCTTGGGCTCCTGCACGGTGAAGGTCGCCGCACCGGAGGTGACGGACTTGTCCTGCACGCGGCCGCCCAGCACCGGATCGGCCAGGTCGGTGAGGTCCCAGCTCACCGTCGCGGTGTTCGCCATGGGCTTGCCGGCCTTGTTGCACTTCGGGTCGGAGGTCGAGGCGCAGTTGTCGCCGTTCACCAGTGCGGTGAACGTGACCTTGACCGTGCGCTCCTTCGTGGACGAGTCGAGGTCGCCGAGCAGCCAGCCGACCGTCTGCGCGCTCGCCGTCATCGGGGCGCCCGACGAGGGCAGGGTGCAGTCGCCGTCGGAGTCGCTGCAGGTCACGCTCGTGGTCTGGACGCTCGAGGCGTCGATGCCGAGCGGCAGCAGGTCGGAGATCAGCGCGTTGTAGAACTTGGCGTTGGCGGGCAGCGTGGCCTCGACGGTGTAGGTCGCGCGATCACCGATCGTGCGCTGCGACTGGGCGACCTTCTTGGTGATCGACGCCGCCGGCACGGTCAGCGTGGCGTTGGCACTGCGGGTCAGGACCTCCTCGACGGTCTTGTCGTTGAGCGAGTTCGACAGCGAGCTGCCCGTCACGGTGGCGACGTTCTTGTACGTCTGGCCGCCGGCTGCGTCGAGGTTGACCCTGACCGTGTAGGTCAGCGACTTGGTCTCGCCCGCCTTGATCGTGTCGGTCTGCCACGTGATGGTCGTGCCCGTCCCGGGCACGCCCTGACAGGCGTCGTTGGCCACGGTCGCGGCCTGGGAGGCCTCGGCCGGCAGCACCGTCACCGTCAGTCCGGCGGGCACGCAGTCGACGACCTGCGAGTCGTACAAGGTCGGACGCCCGGCGGCGTTGGACGCCTTGAGCACGTACTCGCGGCTCTGGCCCGCGCCGGGAGCGCTGTCCTGCGCCGGCGTCGTGGTCAGCGCCTTGGTGATCGCCGGCGACGGGTGGATCGGCGTGACGGACGACGTCGCGGTGACGTTGGCGACCTTGGGGCTCGTGGTGCTGACGGTCGTGGTGCTGCCGAAGGTCGCGGTGTTGCCGAGAGCGGTCGTCCCGGTGTGGCTCGGCGTGATCTTGGCCTTGATCGTGACCTCGAAGACCTGCGCAGCGTTCGTCGAGTTCGTGAAGGTCGCCGGCAAGGCCAGGCGGCCGGAGCTGGCGGTGAAGTCGCTGCCGGTGGGCAGATCACCCGATGCCGGCAGCGTGCCGTCGGCGGAGTACTTCGCGGCGGCGCTGACGAAGGTCAGACCCGTCGGCAGCGGGTCGGTGAGGACGCCGTTGTAGACCGTCGTCCTGGCCGGGACGCTGGCCCGGATGGTGTAGTCGACCGTCTCGCCGGGCACCGCCTGGTTGGCAGCGTTGTTCGTGTCGGTGACGGAGGTGCTGCTCTTGGTCAGGCCGACGGCCGGCAGGGAGACCGCGGCCGGGTCGCTCGCGGCGGCGGCGTCGTAGACCGTGGGCAGCACCAGGGTGTCGACGTTGCTGGCCGGGTAGTGCGTGATGCCGGCGGTGCCGAGGTTGGTCGGGGTCGTGAACGAACGGACGTACGCGGTGTTGGTGTAGCTCGTGCCGACGCTCGTGGCGGTGGGCACCGTGACGTCGTAGGTGACGCTCGTCCTGCCCGACGCCGCGACGGTCGCCGGGAGCACCCAGCGGATCGCGCTCAGGGTCGCCCGGGCCGAGAACATGGGGTGCCCCGTGGCGCCCGGGTCGGTGCAGGTGCCGCCGTCGGTGACGGCGGAGACCGTCGCACACGTGAAGGGCGCGGGCAAGACGTCCCAGACCTCGACGTCGCCGATCGGCGTGGTGCCGCCGTTGACGGTGTCGACCTTGAAGCGCAGCACGTCGCCGTGCTTGGTGACCTGGCTGTTGGCGTAGGCCGTGTACGGGCTCTTGGCGACCTGCTTGTCGATCGTCACCGGGGGGACGGGCGGCACCTGGAAGTCGGCGAGGTCGCGCAGCGACGACACGCGTCCGGCGCGGTCCGTCCAGCGCAGCTTGGCCAGGTTGCCCTGCACGTCGACGGTGCTCTTGGTGTTGGGCTGCACGATGGCGCTCAGCCGGAAGGCGAACACCTGGCCCTTGGCGACGTACCGCTGGGCGCCGACGTCCGTGCCGGGGTGCAGCGATGCGGTGCCCGCCGTCAGGGCCGTCTCGATGTCGGCGACCTTGTCGTTGAGCTCGACCGTGTTGACGCCCTGGACGAGCTTGAACGAGTCGGCCTCGTACTTCAGGTTGTCGGGCAGGTAGTCGGTGACGACGGGGACGCGCGTCGAGGTGTTGCTCGGGAAGGTCACCCGCACCTGGAAGCACACGCGGGAACCGACCGTGAACGGCGCGTCGCCCGCGGCAGCCTGCGTGTCGAACCAGTTGCCGGTCGAGCTGCTCGTCCACGTGGAGTCGTCACAGCTGTGGGGGGCGGCCGTGTTGCGCAGGATGCGCTTGTCGAGCGTCGGCGAGCCCGAGTCGAGGGTGGCCTCCGAGACGTCCTTGACCGACTGCGTGCCGGTCGCGCCGGTGGCGGCCACGGGGGTCGTCGTGCCGGTCAGGGCGACCTTGTTGGTGTAGGAGTCGCCGGCGGACGTCTGCTCGTCGCCGGTGTTGTACGTCGTGCGCATGCGCGCCTTGTAGCTGATCACGCGCTGGCGATCGGCGGCCGTGAGGTCGAAGGCCTTGAACGTCACGACGAACATGCCGTCGACGAAGTCGACGGTCTTGATCGCGTCGTTGCTGCCGGCCGGGGCGCACTGCCCCGAGCCGGCCTGGTCACGGGCGGTCTGCGTGTAGGTGCTCGCCGGCGCGTCCGACGGGCACAGGCCGTCGGGCAGGGTGTCGACCAGCGTGATGTCGGAGCCGTCGGTGTACTCGCTGGTGCGCACCGTCAGGTCGTACTGCACCTGGCCGCCCTGAGCGAAGGCGTCCGCGTCGCGGATCTTCTTCGCGACGGCGATGTCCTCGGACGTCACGGTGACGGAGTCGGTCGCGCTGACCGGGATGTTGGTCTGGCCGGCGCGGTTCAGGCCCTGGTAGGCGCCGGAGGCCATCGCCCGGTTGGTCAGCCCGATCTCGGAGCCGGTCTCGCGCGTCAGCGCGCCGGTGTTGTTGTCGAGGTTGGCCGTGGCGGTGAATCCCGCGGCCGGCATGACGTTGCTGCGCAGCGGGATGCCGGCCGCGTACGTGATGGTCGTGGTGGCGCTCGGCGCCAGGTCGGTGGGCAGCTTCCACTCGACGCGCGTGTAGACGCCGGCCGGGTAGCCGGTGGGGTTGTTGACGGTCGTGACCGAGCGCGGAGGCAGGCAGCCGTCGCCGGTCGTGATCACCGGGGTCTGCGTCAGGCTCGCAGCCCCGGGGTACTCGCGACCCGAGCTGTTGTCGACGCCGCCGCAGCCGAGGAACTCCAGCCCTGCCGGGAGGTAGTCGACGACCGTGACGTCGTTGGTCGCCATCCTGGCGTTGTTGGTGACCTTGAGCGAGTACCTCGTCGGACGGTCGTGCACGCCGCGCACGAGCTCGTGCTCCGAGCTCGGCTCGGACTTCTGCAGCTGCAGCGCCGTGACGGTGGTGGTGGCCGTGCCGGCCGCCGAGCTGATCGCGGCGTTGGCGACCAGGTCGCCCCGGGCACTGAACTTGGCGAGGTAGCGCTCGTTCTTGCTGACGTAGCCGGTGGCCTCGTTGGTGACCTGCTCGCCGACGCGGTACGCATCGGCGTCGGGCTGCACCTGGTAGGTCAGCGTGACGTCCGAGCCGTCCGGCAGGTCGGCGACGTTGCTCCAGATGAGGATCGTGCGCCCGGTCGGGAGGTTGTCGCTGCCCAGCTCGGCGATCTGCTGGGGATCGCCCAGGCCCTTCGGCGCGGACGTCGACACGTACGCGACGCCCTTGGGCAGGACGTCGCGGAAGGAGAGGTTGTACTGGACGTCGGCGTCGTCGTCCTTCGGGTTCGTCGCCGTGACCGAGTACGTGATCGGCGCACCGACCAGCACGCTCGCCGGTGCCGACTTGTCGAGCCGGATGCTCACCGGTGCCGCAGCGGCGGGCTGCGCGGTCGCCACGACCGACACCCCCGACACCGACAGCAGCGCCGCCATCGCCACCACGACCTGGCGGCGGGCAAAAAAGAAGCGCCGCGAGCGGCGCGAGAAACCAACGAACTGCACAGTCATCTTCACTCTCCCGGAGTAGATGAAACCAGACCAAAGTCCCGGTTGAAAAATAATCGGACACCTTGTCCCGAATTTGGTCGGGACGAACTATGCCGTCTAGTCCCAAAGAACTACGTATCGGCTCCGCCCGCGTGGCGAACGTGCCCCAACGACCGCTACCGTCATCAGATGCGCGCTGTCACTGCTCCCACCCCGGGCGGCGTCGATGCCCTCCGGGTCGTCGACCGTCCCATCCCCGAGCCCGCGCCCGGTGAGGTGCTGATCCGCGTCACCGCGGCCGGCGTCAACCGGGCCGACCTGCTCCAGCGGCAGGGCCACTACGATCCGCCGCCCGGCGCGACGGACGTCCTGGGGCTCGAGTGCGCGGGCGACATCGTGGCCGTCGGCGACGGCGTCACCGACCTGCAGCCCGGCGAGCACGTGTGCGCCCTGCTCAGCGGCGGCGGCTACGCCGAGTACGTCGCCGTCCCGGCCGGACAGGTCGCGATCGCCCCGGGTGGCGTGACGCTGACCGAGTCGGCCGGCCTCATGGAGGTCGCCGCGACCGTCTGGTCGAACGTCTTCATGATCGGCAGGCTGCAGCACGGCGAGACGCTGCTCGTCCACGGCGGCGGCAGCGGCATCGGCACCATGGCGATCCAGCTGGGCAAGGCGTTCGGCGCCACGGTCGTCGTCACGGTCGGCTCGGAGGAGAAAGCGGCGTTCTGCCGCGAGCTGGGCGCCGACCTGACGATCAACTACCGCGAGCAGGACTTCGTCGAGGAGATGGCGAAGGCCGATCTGCGCGCCGACGTCATCCTCGACATCATCGGCGGCAAGTACCTCGCGTCCAACGTCGCCGCCCTCGCGACCGCCGGTCGCCTGGTCGTCATCGGCATGCAGGGCGGCGTCAAGGCCGAGCTCAACCTCGGTGCCCTGCTCGCCAAGCGCGCCGCGGTGATGGCGACGTCGCTGCGCGCGCGTCCGGTCTCGGAGAAGTCGGCGATCGTGTCGGCGATGGTGGCCCAGGTGTGGCCGCTCGTCACCGACGGCACCGTCCGGCCGATCATCCACGCGACCTACCCGCTCGAGGACGTCCAGAAGGCGCACCAAGAGCTCGAGGACTCCTCCCACGTCGGCAAGGTGCTGCTCACGCTGGCATGACTAGGGTGGACGACATGAGCGAGCAGCAGCCAGACGTCATCGGCTCCGACGGGCAGGCCGTCGCCCTGCCCCCGTCGGGCACCCCGCTGGGCGACCTGGTCGAGCAGCCGGCCAAGGTCATGCGCATCGGCGCGATGATCCGCCAGCTCCTCGACGAGGTCAAGGCCGCGCCGCTCGACGAGGCCAGCCGCGGCCGCCTGCGCACGATCCACCTGCAGTCGGTCGAGGAGCTCAAGGACGGTCTGGCGCCCGAGCTGGTCGACGAGCTCGAGCGGCTCAGCCTGCCGTTCGAGAGCGAGACTCCGAGCGAGGGCGAGCTGCGCATCGCCCAGGCGCAGCTGGTCGGATGGCTCGAAGGGCTCTTCCACGGCATCCAAGCGGCGCTCTACGCGCAGCAGGTGCAGGCCCAGTCGCAGCTGCAGACCATGAGGTTGGCGCTGCCGGGTCCAAACGACACCAAAGGTAACGATTCAGACTCTTCAGGCGAAAACGGTTCCTCAGGGGGCATGTACCTCTAGCATGGCCGTGATGTGACCTACGACGCATGCGCAGGAGTGTCGCCGGCCGAGGAGCGTCGCATCGCAGGACCGAGTGCGAAGAGGGAGCCCCATGACCGTGACGGTCGACGTCGTCAGCCCGCCGTGTGCCACCGAGCCGGAGGTGTACCACGACGAGCAGCTGCATGCCCCGCCCTCGCGCGCTGATCTCAGCTCCGCCGACTGGGAGCGGCTCAACGTGAAGCGTGCCGCTGCCCACCGTCAGTGCGCCGGCTGCCCGATGATGGTCGACTGCCTGTACCGCGCCGTGGTCGAGGTCGACGTCTCCGGATTCGTCGCCTGCACCACCGAGGACGACCGCGCCGAGATCCGTCGCCAGCTCGGCATCGAGATCCAGCAGTCGTCCACCACGCCGTACGGCACCGCGCGCGTCGGCAGCGGTCCCGTCAGCCACGACGCCGTCATGGCCGCCCGCCAGGCCTACCCCAAGGACACGTGCCACCAGCTGGCCGAGCGGCTCGACTGCTCGACGTCCACGGTCAAGCGCCACCTGCGCCGCGCCCGCGAGCAGAAGCTCGTGCAGGGTGCGGCCGTCACGGCCGCGGTCCGGGCGCCGTCCGTCGACGCGGTCCTCGACTGCTTCGACCAGCTCGAGTCGAGCCGCGTGGCCTGAGGCACCACGCGCAGGGCCGGCCCAGCACTCGCTGGGCCGGCCCTGCTGCTGGCTGCGGCTACCGGCGAGCGGTCACCTTCCTGGTCGCCGTCGCACCCGCATGGGTCTGAC
The DNA here is from genome assembly GCF_003586285.1 of Aeromicrobium endophyticum. GTDB lineage: Bacteria > Actinomycetota > Actinomycetes > Propionibacteriales > Nocardioidaceae > Aeromicrobium > Aeromicrobium endophyticum. The sequence continues at coordinate 1,114,604 of NZ_QUBR01000001.1, forward strand.
CGTCGGACGGCGTGAACGTGGCGTTCACGACGACCTTGCGGGTCTGTCGCTTCGAGATCGTGCCGGTCCGGACCGTCTTCGCGACGCCGGCCCGCACCGTCACGTACCGCGTGCGCACGACGTCTCCCTGCCTCACGACCAGTCCGACGACGCCGTCCTGCGATGCCGTGACGCGCACGGTGCCGGCCCGGCCCTTGCGGAACGACGTGGCGCCCACCGAGACCGACGTGCTGTGCTTGCCCGCCGACGGCGGGCTCGAGACGACGGGGGCGGGATCCTCCAAGGGCGGCACGGTCATGCCGGCCTCGGTGACGAACTTGCGTCCCGCGTCGGACTTGTTGACCGTGAACTCGTCGTACACGTCACCGACGGCCAGGTCGGTGGTCGCCGACGGCGTCTTCTCGGCGATGTAGGACTTGTAGTGCAGGGCGTTCTTCGACACCGAGACGACCTGGTACGTCGAGAAGTCCTCGCCCTTCTTGACCTGCGTCGCGCCGTTGTGGGTCCAGACGTTCTTCTCGTCGGTCTCGAGGTCGTAGTGCTTGGCGCCGGAGTTCGACACGACGTAGACCGGGCCGTCGGTGATGCCGGGGGTCGAGGTCTTGTTCGCGTTGTTGAAGCCGCGCGAGTACACGTGGTCGTGCCCCATCTGCACCAGGTCGATGTCGTGCTTCTGGAAGACCGGCACCCAGGCCTTGCGGATCGCCTCCTCGTCGCGACCCTCCGCGGCGCTGTAGACGGGCTGGTGGAAGGTGACGACATTCCACTTCGAGGGCGTCTCCGACAGGATGTGGTCGAGCCACCGGGCCTGGTAGTCCAGCCACAGCGCCTCGCCCTTCTCCTCCGACGCCATCGGGCAGTCGGCGCCCGCGCAGGCCGGCAGGTCGTCGGGCACCAGGAAGCCGGCATTGGCCGTCGCGTTGATCGTGATGAACCGGACGCCCTGGTAGTCGGTGAAGTACACCGTCTCGGCGGCGAACTCCGACCAGTGGTCGAACAGCGCACGGTACTGCTTGGCGACCGGGGTGTCACCGACCGCCAGCTCCGCCAGGTCGCCGATCGTGTCGTCGGCCGGCTGGTTCAGCGGGTACTCGAAGTGCGCCTTCCAGGAGAGCAGCTTGTTGTCGCCGGAGTACTCGTGGTTGCCCGGAGCGGCCATGACGTTGGTCGTCGCGCCGGCGGTCTCCATGCCCTTGAACCAGTTCTGCCACTGCGTGTTGTTGTCGGCCTTGTCGATCAGGTCGCCCGCGTGCACCGAGCCGATCGCGTCGGGCGCGGTCTTCTGCGCCTGCTTGACGACGCTCGGCCACGTGGTGTCGAGGCCGATCTGGGCATCGCCGTAGTAGATGTAGTCGAACTCCTTCTCGTCCGGGTCGGCCGTCTCGAAGTCGTGCCAGTCGCTCCAGTCCGAGCCTGATGCGACGCGGTAGCTGTAGTCGGTCGCCGGCTTCAGGCCCGTGACGGTCGCCGAGAAGTGCGGGAACGCGTTGTTGACCGCCTTCTGCTGCTCGTAGCCCTTGACCACGCGTGCGGAGCCGCCCGCACTGGGGCGGATCTGGACCTTGGCCGTGCTGGCGGTCTCGGTGGCGCCCTGCCACGTGATGTTCTGCGAGGTCTCGGGCGTCTCGGTCGGGGTCAGGATGACCCGGGTCGGCTTCGGCGCCTCGTCGGCGGCCTGGGCGATGGTCGGTGCTGCCAGCACGCCGCACGCCAGCGCGGGGGCGACGAGCAGCGAGGCGGTGCGCAGTCGGCGGCGGCCGATCGCGAGGGGCTGATTCAGGGGCACGGGAATCCTTCGAGTCGGAACGGCAAGGCCTCCAGTCAGTCAGAACCGCCGCAACACGAGGTGAACGACGACGACGTGGGGGGTGGTTGCCTGGTGACCGTTGCGAGAACGCTTGCAGCCACCGGGCAGGATCGATCCATGGACAGCATCACGATCGACGTCCGCACCGGTGGCTCGTCCGTCGTGCACGACCTCACCCGCGACTGCGCCGCGTTCTGCCGCGACCGCGGCGACGGCCTGCTGCACGTGTTCGTGCCGCACGCCACCGCCGGCGTCGCGATCATCGAGACCGGCGCGGGCAGCGACGACGACCTGCTCACGGCCCTCGACGACCTGCTGCCGCGTGACGACCGCTGGGTGCACCAGCACGGCACGCCCGGGCACGGCCGCGACCACGTGGTGCCGGCCTTCCTCGCCCCGTCGATGACGGTGCCCGTGCTGGGCGGACGCATGACGCTCGGCACGTGGCAGTCGGTGTGCCTCGTCGACACCAACGTCGACAACCCCGACCGCCAGGTGCGCCTCAGCTTCCTGGCGGGCTAACCTAGGCCCCACACGTCCGAGATGTCGGCACTTATGTGCCTGATTCCGGGTCGATCCCGTACACAAGTGCCGACATCTCGGGTGTCCCCAGGGCCTGCGGCCCTTCACGACCATCCACAGCACGCAGGGACGGCGTGGCGTGCAGCCCTCCCCGCAGGTGTCGTGGACGGATGCTCCTTCTTCTCCGACAACCATTCACCCGCCGCCAGGCCCGTGCCGCCGGCATCACCGATGCGCAGCTGCGGGGCGTCAGGTTCAGGCGGCTCTTTCGCGGGGTCCACGTCGCAGCCGACGTCGAGGTGACGCCCGAGCTGTGGATGCGCGCCGCAGTGGTCGCCTCGCCGCGCGATGCCGTCCTGAGCCACCTCACCGCCCTCAGGCTCTACGGCCTGGAGCTTCGAGCGCTGTTCCCGCTCCACGTCTCGACCCGCACCCGCACGCACACCCGCCAGAAGGGCATCCGCCCTCACCAGCGTGCCGCTCCCATCGCGACGAGGTCCGTGCGGGGACTGCCGGTCACGTCCCCGCTGCGGACCCTCGTCGACATCGCCACCAAGGTGACGACGATCGAGCTCATCACAGCGGCGGAGCACCTCGTCCACCAAGGACTCGTCACGACCGCGCAGATCGGCGAGTACGCGACGGCCCGGCACCTCGACGGGGTGCAGCGGCTCCGGCGAGTGCTCGGGCGCATCCGCGAAGGCGTCGAGTCACCGCGCGAGACGATGTTGCGGCTCATGATCGTCTTCGCCCACCTGCCGGAGCCACGCTGCAACGTCGACATCCGCGAAGCTGGAGGCTCATTCATCGCCCGGGGCGACCTCGTCTACGACCGGTTCCGGCTCGTCGTCGAGTACGACGGCTGGTACCACGAGCGCAGCGCGGCCCAGCGCCAACGCGATCTGGGCCGACGCGAGCGCCTGGAGGCCGCCGGGTGGCGTGTCATCGTCGTCACGTCGGACGACATGAGGTCTCCCGAGCTGCTGGTCGGCCGCGTCCACCAGGCGTTGGTGTCACGCGGATACCTCGGCCCACGCCCGGTGTTCTCCGTCATGTGGTCACGCTGGTTTCCCGGTGCCCACGTCCGAGATGTCGGCACTTACATACCTGAATCAGCGGCGTAGACCGATGAAAGTGCCGACATCTCGGTTCAGAGGTACGTGGCCAGCTCGGCGGCCAGGCCGTCGTCCTCGACCGTGCCCGTGACGGCGTCGGCGACGTCCTTCAGGGCGTCGGGGCTCTGGCCCATCGCGACGCCGCGGCCGGCCCACTGCAGCATCTCGAGGTCGTTGTTGCCGTCACCGACCGCCAGGACGTCCGCCGGCTCGATGCCGAGACGCTCGCACACGACGTCGAGCCCGGACGCCTTGCTGACGCCCTCGGGCGCCAGGTCGAGCCAGGCCGAGTAGCCGATGAAGTAGTTGGTGCCCTCGAGACCCAGGTCGTGGACGATCGCGGTGAACTCGGCCGGCGTGTGATCGGTCGAGCGGATCACGACACGCGTGACCGGGTCGGCGATCAGGCGCTCGACGTCGTCGATGACGAACTGGCCGGCGAACTCGGTCTCGGGGAACGGCCGGTTGACCCGGAACCCCGTGCCGACCTGCTCGACCGCGACGATCGCGTCGGGCACCTGCTCGAGCACGCGGCGCACCGCGGCGCTGGCGTCGAAGGTCACCGAGTGGATGACGTCGACGGGGTCGTAGGTGAACACCACCGCACCGTTGCTCGCCACTGCGATGCCCTCGGTGAAGCCGAGCTTGCCGGCGGTGTCCATGACGCCCGAGATCGCGCGGCCCGTGGAGATGACCGTCTCGATCCCGGAGTCGCGGATCGCGACCACGGCCTCGCGGACGGCATCGCTGAGCTCGTTGTCGCCGTTGACGATCGTCCCGTCGACGTCGAGCGCGACGAGCTTGGGCGTCCAGGTCACGGGCGCCTCATGCCAGCGGCCTGAGGACCTCGCCGAGCAGGGGGTGCAGCGCCGCCGGGAGGCGCACCGACCCGTCCTCCTGCTGACCGTTCTCGAGGATCGCGATGATGGTGCGGGTCATGGCGCACAGCGTGCCGTTGAGCGTCGCCGCCGGGGTGGTCGCGCCCTCCTCGGCCCGCACGCGGATGTCGAGCCGCCGCGCCTGGAACTCGGTGGTGTTGGACGCCGACGAGACCTCGCGGTACTTGCCCTGCGTGGGGATCCACGCCTCGCAGTCGAACTTGCGGATGGCCGACAGCCCGAGGTCGCCCGAGGCGACGTCGATGACGCGGTACGGCAGCTCGAGCGCGTCGAGCCACGCCTTCTCCCAGCCCAGGATGCGCTGGTGCTCGGCGTACGACTCCTCGAGCGTCGTGTAGACGAACATCTCGACCTTGTCGAACCAGTGGACGCGGAAGATGCCCTTGGTGTCCTTGCCGTACGAGCCGGCCTCGCGGCGGTAGCAGGGGCTGAACGCCGCGTAGCGACGCGGCAGCGACCCCGCGTCGAGGATCTCGTCGGAGTGGTAGGCCGCCAGCGCCACCTCGGACGTGCCGACGAGGTAGAGGTCGTCCTTCTCGAGGTAGTAGACGTCCTCGGCGCCGCCCTGGCCCAGGTAGCCCGTGCCCTCCATGGCGCTGGGCTTGACCAGCGCCGGCGGGATCATGGGCGTGAAGCCCCACTCGGCGGCCTTGCTCATGGCCAGCTGCGTGAGCGCCAGCTCGAGCTGCGCGCCGACACCGGTGAGGAAGTAGAAGCGCGAGCCGCTGACCTTGACGCCACGCTCGACGTCGATCGCGCCGAGCATCTGGCCCAGCTCGAGGTGGTCGCGGGGCTCGAAGCCCTCGGCGGCGAAGTCACGCGGCGTGCCGATGGTCTCGAGCACGACGAAGTCGTCCTCGCCGCCCTGCGGGGCGTCCTCGGAGGCCAGGTTGGGCAACGACCTGAGCAGGCGGTCGAAGGTCGCGGACGCCTCGCCCTGCGTGGCCTCGGCGTCCTTGACCTGCTGGCTGAGCTCCTTGGTGCGCGCGAGCAGCTGCTGCTTCTCGTCGCCCTGGGCCTTCGGGATGAGCTTGCCGAGGTTCTTCTGCTCACCGCGCAGGGCCTCGAAGGCCGCGATGGACGATCGTCGCTGCTCGTCGGCGGCGACGAGCTCGTCGACCACGTCGGTGGACAGCTGGCGGCGCCGCTGGGCGGCCCGCACGACATCGGGGTCGTCTCTCACGATTCGGGGGTCGATCACGCCGTCAGCCTATCGTCCGGCACGACGGCCTCCTGCGGTCCATTAGAGTTGGTCGACCCCTGAGGAGGAGCCATGTCGTTCGACCTGCGTCGCGCCGAGCCCGGTCGACCGTCCGTCATCACCTGGCTCGTCGCCGTCCCCGCCGTCGTGTTCGCCTTCGTCACCGTCGCGGTGGCCACCGACACCAGCGCCGTCCTGCGCCTCGACGCCCGCGTCGCCGACCGCGCCTACGACGTCACCGCCGGCCACCCGGGCCTCGTCTCGTTCCTCGACGCGGTCGCGATCGTCTTCAGCAACCTGTCGGCCGCGATCGCCCTGGCGCTGGTCGCGCTGTACGCGTTGCTGCAGCGCGAGCGGGCCGTCGCGGTCTGGATCGTGCTCAGCGGCGTCGCGGCGATCGGCGGCAACGCCCTGCTCAAGCTGGCGTTCACGCGCACGCGCCCGTCCTTCGACGAGCCGCTCTACGAGATCGGCGGCTACTCGTTCCCGAGCGGGCACTCCGCCGGCGCGGCGATGTTCTTCACCGTCGCCATCCTGGTGACGATCGTGCTCACCGGACGCGGCTGGCGCCGGCGCATCCTCATCACCGTCTTCGTGCTGCTGGCCGTCGGCGTCGGGGCCAGCCGGGTGTTCCTCGGCGTGCACTACCTGAGCGACGTCGTGGGCGGCCTCGCCTTCGGCATGGCCGTCACGATGGGGCTGTGGGTGCTGGTGGTCAGCAGCCGCACCCGCCTGCCGCACGACCTGGCCGTCATCACCGGCTCCGGACGCAAGCGGGCCGCGGTCGTCATCAACCCGTCCAAGGTGGGCGACGTCGAGGAGTTCAAGGCCCGCGTGCGGGCCGTCGCCGAGATCTCGGGCTGGACCGAGCCGATCTGGTTCGAGACGACGATCGAGGACCCGGGCCACGGCCAGGCCAATGCCGCGCTGCACGAGGAGGTCGACCTCATCGTGGCCGCCGGCGGCGACGGCACGGTGCGCGCCGTGTGCGAAGAGGTCGCCCGCACCGGCACGGCCGTCGGCATCCTGCCCCACGGCACCGGCAACCTGCTGGCCCGCAACCTCGGCATCCCGCTCAACACCCGCGACGCCCTCGACGTCGCCTTCGGTGGCCAGGACCGCGCGATCGACCTCTCGACGCTCGAGACCGACTCGGGCGCCAACACGACGTTCCTGGTGATGGCCGGGCTCGGCATGGACGCGGCCATCATGACCGGCGTCAACGACCAGCTCAAGAGCAAGGTCGGCTGGCTGGCCTACTTCGTCAGCGGCGTCAAGGCGGCCCGGTTCCCGGCGATGAAGGTCAAGATCAAGGTCGACGACGGCGAGTACCGCAAGTTCCGCGCCCGCACCGTCGTGGTCGGCAACGTCGGCTTCCTGCAGGGCGGCATCCCGCTGCTGCCCGACGCGCAGATCGACGACGGCAAGCTCGACGTCGTGGTCATCGCGCCCAAGCGCTTCATCGGCTGGCTCGCGATCATCGTCCGCGTCGTCGGGCGCCAGAAGCGCACCAACGAGCGCCTCGACCGCCTGACCGGCAGCACCGTCGTCATCAAGGCCGAGAAGCCGATGCCGATGCAGCTGGACGGCGACCCCGTCGGCGAGGGCCAGGAGATCCGTGCGACGGTGCAGCCCGGCGTGCTGCTCGTCCGGGTGCCCGTCGCCCCCAAGCCCGCCTGAGCAGGACGTCCTCGGCGCGGACAGCCGTTCTCCGTCGAAGCAGCCCGTCCCGGCCACATCCGTGAAACGATCCTCCGAGCGGTGAGCCTGCCGTGCCTACTCGGAGGACCACTGTGAAGACCCACTCCCGCCTGCTTGGCCTGCCCGTCGCCGCCCTGATCGCCGGCACCCTCGCCGTCGCCGCCCCCGCTCAGGCGGCGGACCCCGGCACGGTGTCCAAGGACGGTCTCGTCTACACGCTGCAGCCGGACGGCACCGCGTCCGTCGCGCAAGAACGCTTCGTCGGCGGAGCCGTGCTCATCCCGCCGACCGTGTCGATCGACGGGGCGGAGCGCGATGTGACGACGATCGCCGACGGTGGCTTCAAGGGGAGGTACGTCCCTCGGCTGCACCTGGGGCAGAAGGTGACGACGATCGGTGACGAGGCCTTCGCCGACGCCCAGCTCGGCGACGTCATCCTCCCGGCGAGCGTGACGACGATCGGCGCGGACGCCTTCGACGGCAACCCCGGCCTGACGACCGCCACCTTCCTCGGCGCTCCGCCTGCCATCGTGCCGGCCGGCGACGATGGCTCGTTCGGCCCCGGGCGCGACGACCTGACCCTCCGGTTCCCGGCCGGACTCGACGAGGACGTCGCCACGCCCGGATACACGAAGCCGACGTGGAAGGGCTATCGATCGGCCCACAGCCCCGCGTCCGTCACGACTGCCGATGGCATCACCTATGCCGAGAACGCTGCCGGCGACGCAACCGCTGTCAGCTACACCGGAGCCGGAGGCACGATCGCCATCCCGTCCACGGTGACGATCGACGACGCCGCTCGCGACGTCACGACGATCGCCGACGGGGTGTTCGAGCAGCAGAAGCTGACGGGCCTCTCCCTCGGTGATCACATCGAGTCTGTCGGCGCCTACGCGTTCAGCGAGAACGACCTGGGACCCGTGGTCCTGCCGGAAAGCGTCGAGACCATTGGCGAAGGAGCCTTCTTCGCCTCCAGGATCACCGCCTTGACACTCGGTGGCCGGATCTCCACGATCGGGCGCATCGCCTTCTCGACCAACGACTTCCCCTCGCTGTCCCTGCGCGGCAGCGCCGCCGGCACGACCGTCGGCGACAGCGCCTTCCAGGAGTCCAGGATCAGTCAGCTCACCCTCGGGCGAGGCATCACGAGCATCGGTGACTACGCCTTCTACAACAACTACGTCCCGGACATCGTCGTCCCGGCAGGCGTCACCTCCATCGGTGCCAACGCGTTCAACCAGAACTTCAGCCGAAGCCTCGTCCTGGGCGAGGGCCTCGTCATCATCGGCTCCGGGGCATTCGGCGAGAACCAGATCACCGACGTGACCATCCCGGCATCGGTACGGGAGATCGGTGGTGGGGCGTTCTCGGAGGCCCTCCGATCAGCGACCCTGCTCGGTCCGCCGCCGCAGGTCGAGGCTGGCGACAGCCCGTCGTACGACTTCTCCTTCGGACCCGGCAGCGGCCCCGTCGTCCTGTCCGTGCCGGCCGCCTTCGCCGCGTCCACGACCCGGCCCGACGGCTACACCGTCCCCGTCTGGCAGGGGTACTCGACCGTCTTCTTCGGCCCGTCGGCCGCCGCTCCGGCGCCGGCACCGACCGCGACTCCCACCGCGTCGATCACGGGCACCGCCCGTGAGGGACGCACCCTGACGGCCGGCACCGGTCTGCCCGCCGGCACCGCCGCGACGTTCCGCTGGAAGGCCGACGGCCGGACGATCAAGGGTGCGACCGGCCCGGCGCTGAAGCTGGGCAAGAAGCAAGCGGCTCGTCGCGTCACGGTGACCGTCACCGCCGCCGGCAAGGTCTCCGCCTCGGGGGCCACCGCCGTCGTCACGTCGAAGCGCGCTCGCCTGGTCGTCAGCCCCACGCGCATCGGCCGGCGCGACGCCTTCCGCGTCACCGCCGTCGGCCTGCGCAAGGACCAGAAGATCCGTGTCTGGCTCGGCGGGCGCCGCGTCGTCATCGGCAAGGCCGACCGCCGCGGCGTCGTCGACCGCACCGTCCGCTTCACCAAGGCGACCGACGCCGGCAAGCGCCGCGTCCGCGTCTCGGGCTACTCCGCCAAGGACAAGCGGACCTACACCGTCACCAGGACCGTCCGCTACCTGTCGCGCTGAACCCGACCACCCCGCGATGTGTGACGTCGTGCCCCGGTCGGACCGACGGACCGGGGCAGGACGTCACACGTCGCGGGGGGCTGGGGCGAGGTAGGCGTCGATCTCGCCGAGGATCGCGTTCTTGACGTCGTCCGGGGCGAACGACTGACGCACGCCGGCACGGGCGAGCTCGCCGACACCCGCGTCGCTGAGCCCGAGCAGGTTGCGGGCCACCTCGTACTCGTCGACCAGGGTCGTGCCGAACATCGGCGGGTCGTCGGAGTTGATCGACACGGGCACCCCGGCCGCGACGAGCGTCGGCAGCGGGTGGACGTCCATCGACGCCACCGACCGCGTGCGGACGTTGGACGTCGGGCTGATCTCGAGCGGGATGCGGTGCTCGGCGAGGTACGCCATGAGCGCCGGGTCCTGCGCCGCCGCGATGCCGTGACCGATGCGCTCGGCCCCCAGTGACTCGATCGCGTCCCAGATGGTCTGCGGACCGGTCGACTCCCCCGCGTGCGGCAGGGAGTGCAGGCCCGCGGCGCGCGCCTGGTCGAAGTGCGGCTTGAACTGCGGACGCGGGACGCCGATCTCGGGGCCGCCGAGGCCGAACCCGATCAGCCCGTCGGGCTGCAGGCGCAGGGCGGTGTCGAGGGTGACGTCGGCGGCGGGGACGCCCGACTCGCCGGGGATGTCGAAGATCCAGCGCATCGTGATGCCGAAGTCGGCCTCGGCGCGACGCCGGGCATCCTCAAGCGCCTCGCAGTACGCCTCGGCGCTGATGCCGACCGCGATAGAGGTGTACGGCGTGCACGTCAGCTCGACGTAGCGGACGTTCTGCGCGGCCAGGTCGCGGGCGACGTCGTGCGTCAGCGTCCAGAGGTCGTCAGGGGTGCGCAACAGGTCGACGACCGACAGGTAGACCTCGATGAAGTGGGCGAAGTCGGTGAAGGTGAAGAAGTCGGCCAAGGCGTCCGGATCGGTCGGCACCGAGGTCGAGCCCGCATGCCGCTGGGCGAGCTCGGCGACGGTGCCCATCGAGGCGGACCCGACGTGGTGGACGTGCAGCTCGGCCTTCGGCAGGCCCAGGGAGAATGCAGTGCGCTGGAGAACCATGCCCCGACGATAGCGGCGGCCGGGGTTGGTGCAGGCTACTCGGCCTGCTGGCGCTCCACGACCGTGCCGCGATGGTCGAAATCGACGTCGATCGTGATGAGCACCTCGTCGTCGAGGCTCAGTTCGACCCGGTTCTCCTCGGCCGTGAGGTTGCCGGCCGTGCCCTCGCCCAGCCACGTGACCGAGCCGATGACGCTGACCAGTGCGACCTTCGCACCGTTGTCGCGCTGCCCGCGGAACACGACGGGCCCGGGCCCGGAATCGCGGATGACCAGGGCCGTGCGGCTGACCAGCGGGTTGTCGACGCCCACCGTCGGAGCCTCGGCCCCGCCCGTGCGCCCGAACGTCCACTTGTCGTCGCCGGACAGCCGGGTCTCGCCCGACTCGCCGGAGGCCGTCTTCCACATCACGGTGATCACCCCTAGATCGTTCCATGCCTGTCACGAAAGGTCACAGGAACGTCCCTTTCGACGGCCATGAGGGGCGCGGGGGCTCAGGTGCCTGGGACGATCGCGGCGATGATCGTGCCGTCGGCGCGACGGCGTCCGGGCACCGGCGCGGGCTCGCCCTCGATGCGCGGGCCCTGGCCGTCGAGCGCCACCGAGACCGGCTCGCCGGGCACCACCGTGACCTTCTGGCCACGCACGACCAACGACGCCCGCTCGCCCTCCTCGACCGTGAGGTCGACCCGGTCGGGCAGCACCGTGACGCGCACCCGCGTGCCGAGCAACGTGAGCCGGTACGTCAACGACTCCCAGGACTCGGGTAGGCGCGGGTCGATCGTGAACACGCCGCCGTGGTCGCGGAACCCGCCGAAGCCGCTGACCAGCGCACTCCACACACCACCCGTCGACGCCACGTGCACGCCGTCGGACGTGTTCTTGTGGCGGTCGGCCAGGTCGACGAACAGCGCCGACAGGAAGTAGCGCAGCGCGAGGTCGTGGTAGCCGACCTCGGCGGCGATGATCGACTGCACGACCGCCGACAGCGTCGAGTCGCCGGTCGTGATCGGGTCGTAGTACTCGAAGTCGGCGCGCTTCTCCTCCGGCGTGAAGTGCTCGCCCTGCAGGAACAGCGCCAGCACCACGTCGGCCTGCTTGAGCACCTGGAACCGGTAGATCACCAGCGGGTGGTAGTTGAGCAGCAGCGGACGCTTGTCGAGCGGCGTGTGCTCGAGGTCCCAGACCTCACGCTCGAGGAAGTGCTGGTCCTGCGGGTGGACGCCCAGGTGCTCGTCGTACGGGATGGCCATGTCGCGCGCGGCCCGCTCCCAGTCGTCGACCTCGGACAGGTCGAGCCCGAGGCGTCCGACGACCTGCTGGTACTCGATGCCGTCGCGCTCGGCGAGCTCGCGGACGGCCGCCGCGGCACGGCTCAGGTTGAAGCGCGCCATCACGTTGGTGAACAGGTTGTCGTTGACGACGGTCGTGTACTCGTCGGGCCCGGTCACGCCGTGGATGTGGAACGTGCCGTCGTCCTCGTTGCGCCAGAAGCCGAGGTCGACCCACATGCGTGCGGTCTCGACCAGGATGTCGATGGCCTCGCGGGTGAGGAAGTCGATGTCGCCAGTGGCGGCGAGGTACTGGCTCAACGCGTACGAGATGTCGGCGTCGATGTGGTACTGCGCTGTGCCGGCGGCGTAGTAGGCCGAGGCCTCCTCGCCGTTGATCGTCCGCCACGGGAACAGGGCCCCGTGCTGGGCGAGCTGCTTGGCGCGCGAGCGGGCCGCGTCGAGCAGCGTGTACCGGAAGCGCAGGGCGTTGCGGGCCGCGCGGGGCGTCGTGTAGGTCAGGAACGGCAGGACGTAGATCTCGGTGTCCCAGAAGTAGTGCCCGCCGTAGCCCGAGCCCGTGACCCCCTTGGCCGGGATGCCGGTGCCCTCGGCCCGGGCCGAGGCCTGCGCGATCTGGAAGAGGTTCCAGCGCGTGGCCTGCTGCACCTCGGGCTGTCCGGGGATCTCGACGTCCGAGCGCTCCCAGAAGCCGTCGAGCCAGGCGCGCTGGTCGTCGAACTGCTGGTCGATGCCCTCGTCGTGCGCCCGGTCGAGGGTGCGGCGGCAGCGGTCGAGCAGCTCGCGCGACGGCACGCCCCGCGACGTGTGATAGCTGACGAGCTTGGTCAGGACGATCGGCTGACCCGGCTCGGCGTCGATGCGGTACGTCATCTTGGCCAGGTCGTCGTCGGTCTGGATGCGCTTGGTGTAGTTGTTCGCCGTCTCGAGGCGGTGGTCGGCGGCGACCGCGATCGTCATGCCGCTCTCGGTGCACTGGTACCCCAGGGCGACGCGGCCGTCGGCAACGTTGCCCCAGTTGTTCTGCGGCTTGAGCACGCGGTGGTTCATCTGGCCGGCCTTGCGCGGGTCGACGCCCTCGCCCATCGCCTTCGACCGGACGTGGTACTCGTCCTCGCCGTCCTGGCGGTTGAGGATCTGCGACGAGATCGCGATCGGCGCGTAGTCGTCGAGCATCGTGACCTCGAAGGTCAGCACGGCCAGGTGGCGCTGCGTGAACGAGACCATGCGGCGCGAGCGGACGCGCACCCGCTTGCCGCCGGGCGTCCGCCACAGGATGTCGCGCGACATGACACCCGAGCGGAAGTCGAGGCGGCGCTCGTACTCGATCAGGTCGGCGATCGGCAGCAGCAGCGGCTCGTCGTCGACGTACAGGCGGATGACCTTGGCGTCGGGTGCGTTGACGATCGTCTGGCCGACGCGCGCGAAGCCGAACGCCTCTTCGGCGTGCTGGATCGGCCACGTCTCGTGGAAGCCGTTGACGAAGGTGCCGTGCGAGAACGAGTCGCGGCCCTCGTCGACGTTGCCGCGCAGGCCGAGGTAGCCGTTGCCGACGCTGAACAGCGTCTCGGTGGTGCCGAGGTCGTCGTTGTCGATGTGCTTCTCGACCAGGGCCCACTCGTCGACGGGGTAGCGCGACCGGTCGAGGAAGTCGTGGACCTGCGGTGCGATGTGGCTGGGGCTCATGCGCCGGCCTCCTTCGCGTCGGCCACCAGCTCGTCGAGGTCGGCCACGACGACGTCGGCGCCGTGCTCGGTGAGCTGGTCGGCGCCCACGCCGCGGTCGACGCCGATGACCAGGCCGAAGTCGCCGGCGCGTCCGGCCTGGACGCCCGACAGCGCGTCCTCGAACACGACGGCCCTCTCCTTCGGCACGCCGAGGTCGTCGGCCGCAGCCAGGAAGGTGTCGGGTGCCGGCTTGCCGGGCAGGCCGCGCTCGCCGGCCTCCTTGCCGCTGACGATGACCGGGAAGTGCTGGATCATGCCGGCGGCGGTCAGGACCGCCGCGGCGTTGCGCGAGCTCGACACGATCGCCATCGCGGTGCCGCGGGCCTCCAGGGCCTGGACGAGCGCCACCGAGCCGGGGTAGGGCTCGACGCCCTCGGTCTTGAGGATCTGCTCGAAGTCGTCGTTCTTGCGGTTGCCCAGACCGGCGATCGTCTCGGCCGTGGCGGGGTCGGACGCATCGCCCTCGGGCAGCTCGATGTCGCGCGACGCGAGGAACGACCGCACCCCGTCGTAGCGGGGCTTTCCGTCGACGTACGTGAAGTAGTCGGCATCGGTGTAGGGCTCGCTGACACCCCGCTCACGCAGGAAGTCGTTGAACATCTGGGCCCAGGCGCGCATGTGCACCTCGGCCGTCGGCGTGATGACGCCGTCGAGGTCGAACAGGGCAGCGTCGTAGTCGTTCCAGTCCACCCCCAGAGCGTACGCAGGTCGGGTGTCCGGCAGGTAACGCGTGGGTGCGGGGCTCGACACATCCGGAGAACCGTCGACCGAGGAGACGAGATGTTGCGAATCACCGGCGCGGGACGGGTTGCTCGTGAATAGTCCGAGCTCGGCCTACGGCCTGAGTCATTCACCACGAGGAGAGGCGCATGCGCCATCCATCCTGACCCGGTCAGTCGTCGCCGTTGCGACGCTGGCCGTGGGCTCGCTCGCACTGGGAGCCGCGCCCGCCACGGCCCTGACGTCGGACACCGTCACACGCGACCAGGTCAGGAGTGCCGTCGAGGCGACCGAGCCCGTCTCGTCGAGGCTGTGCCCACCGGCGCGGGGGATGACGCCGACGGACTGCTGGTCGTCGTCTCGATCCGCAACGACTTCGACACCAACACCCGCACCTGCGCGACGGCTGCCTTCGTCGCAACCGACGCATCCTTCGACCTGACCGGATCGGCCGTCGTCTCCGGTGCTGCGTACGACAGGGTGACGCAGCAGTACAACCCCGTCGCACCGCTGCGGACCCAGTCGCTGTCAGGTGCCGTGACCGTCGTGTCCGGTCTGGACGCCCTCGGCGTCGACGAGCTCTCGGTGTCTGCCAGTGGCGACGCAACGAAGACCACCACGACCGTCAAGGACACCCGGGTCACCGACAAGAAGACCAAGGCTCAGAAGACCAAGGCCAAGGCCACCTACGTCAAGCGCATCAAGGCCGCCAAGAAGAAGTACGCCACGGCCCTCGACGAGGCCGGCATCAGCAAGACCAAGCAGGCCGCCGCCAAGAAGACCTACAAGGCCAAGCGCGCCACCGCCAAGGCCAGCTTCAAGCACGCCATCGCCGGCCACGAGCACGTCAAGACCAAGACCAGCACCACCGAGAACCGACCCTTCTCGATCAAGACCGAGCTGCCCGCGACGTGAGCCTCGCTCGCTGACACAGGCCCTCGATCCCGCCCGGAGCACGCGCTCCGGGCGGGATCGCTGCGTCCAGAACCGGTCTACACCACCCGTTCTGACCAGACAACCTGGCTCGTCAGGATGACCTTTGCGCCAGGACTGGTACGAACCTCCCGATTCGCGGGTCACTGCGCTAGATACACATGAGGATGGATCGGCCGGCTACCACGCCGGTTCTATCCAAGGAGATCCATGCGTCACTCGCTGCTCTCGCGCTCGGCCATCGCCGTCGCCTCCCTAGCCATCGGTTCGGCCGCCCTCGCCGCCGTGCCCGCCTCGGCCGCCCCCGCCGCCTCGAGCCTCGGCATCACCCAGGACCAGGTGCTGACCGCCGTCAACGGTGCGCGTCTTGCCGATGGGGACCCGTCGGAGATGTCGAAGCCCGCCAAGCGGGCACTGTTCGCGATCGTGAGCAAGGTCTGCGACGTCGACGGTTCGGTCGGCGAGTACGCCAACGTGCTGGAGGCCGTCACTACCAACGCTGGCGACGACGCCGAGGGCGTGCAGATCACCGCAGACCTGTACGACTCGACCTTCAGCGAGCACCAGGCGTGCACGTTCGCTGCGTTCGCCTCGACCTCCGCGGGCTACCAGCTGAGCGGCTCGGCGACGATCACCGCGGAGACGCGGAAGCCGAACCCCGTCGAGGAGGCGTACGTCTACACACCGTTGAAGCAGGTCACGGGTCTGTCGGGAGACGCCTTCACGACTCCGGCGATCATCACCGACCTGAACACCAACAACGGCCAGCCGTACGACATCGTCGCGTCTGCGAGCGGCAACGCCACCAAGACGACGAAGGTGACGACGTCGCGCAAGGTCAAGGACAAGAAGACGACCTCCGAGAAGAAGGCCGCCAAAAACAAGTACGACCAGCGCGTCAAGTCCGCCAAGAAGTCGTTCGCCAAGGCCCTCGACAAGGCCGGCAGCAGCAAGAGCAAGAAGGCTGCCGCCAAGAAGGCGTACAAGGCCAAGCGCGCCTCGGCCAAGGCCAAGTTCAAGTACGGCATCGCCGGCTACAAGATCGTGAAGAAGAAGACCACCGTCACCGACGTCAAGGCCTTCTCCATCACCACGCCAGCGATCGTGAACAACTGAGGTCAGGCCCGACCGCATCACCAGCGATCCCGTCCCGAGCGCCTGCTCCGGGGCGGGATCGTTGTCATCCAAGGCGTAGTCGTAGCCAGTCGTGACCAGTCTGTCTGGTCCAAGAGGATGACTTTCAGGCGAATCTCGTACGAACTCATCTCTTTGCTGGCGACCCCGTCGTGTGGGAGCGAGGATGGCACGGCCGGCTACAACGCCGGTTTACATTCTAGGAGATCCATGCGCTCGTCCATCTTGTCCCGGTCAGTCGTCGCTCTCGCGACCGTGGCCATCAGCTCGGCCGCTCTGGCCGCCACTCCCGCCAACGCAGCCTCCGCGGGCGTCACCCGCGACCAGGTCCTGACTGCCGCCAACGGCGTCCGTACCGCCCAGGCCAACGAGACCACTTCATTCTCGCCTGCCACCGCCCGTGCACTGCGCGCCATCGTCATCGCAGGCTGCGACGTCAGCTCCGACGACGACGAGTACGCCTACATCAGCTACAACGACATCGGCATCCAGGTGACCCCTGCGGGCGACGACGCCCAGGGCCTCGTGGTCACTGCCCAGATTCAGCGTCCGTTCACCAACGGCGGTCCGTTCGGCAACAGCCAGTACTGCACCATTGCCGCCTTCGCGTCGACGAACGCCTCGTACAAGCTGAGTGGCACGGCAACGTTCACCGGTCAGTCGTTCACCGAGGGCGGACCTGAAGACGGCACGAAGATCACACTGCAGAGTGCACCGCTCTCGGGTGACGTGTTCGTCAGCGCCCCTTTCAACTACGACAACCCGGTCCTCGACACCGTCGACGAGGACTCGGTCCGCGCGTCGGCCGCCGGTAACGCGACCAAGACGACGAAGGTGACGACGTCGCGCAAGGTCAAGGACAAGAAGACCACGTCCGAGAAGAAGGCTGCCAAGACCAAGTACGACAAGCGCATCAAGGCCGCCAAGAAGTCGTACGCCAAGGCGCTCGACAAGGCCGGCAGCAGCAAGAGCAAGAAGGCTGCCGCCAAGAAGGCGTACAAGGCCAAGCGCGCCTCAGCCAAGGCCAAGTTCAAGTACGGCATCGCCGGCTACAAGATCGTGAAGAAGAGCAGCAACGTCAGCGACGTCCAGCCGTTCTCCGTCACGACGGCCCCGGTGTTCAGCAACTCGTCGAACCTGCCGAACTTCCCCCTCTCCTGACACAGCCGCATCACCACCGATCCCGCCCGGAGCACCTGCTCCGGGCGGGATCAGTGCGGTCCGGGCCATAAGTCCTAGTCATGTCGGGTGGTATTCGCGCAGTCCTGTCACGAACCCTGGTCGGTTGCTCCATGATCGAGGGCGGACCAAGCGGTCCGCACCAGAACATCGAGGAGTCCCATGCGCACGTCCATCCTGTCCCGCGCGGTGATCGCCGCAGCGACACTGGCCATCGGCTCAGTCGCCCTGGCGGCCGCACCCGCCACCGCAGCCACGTCGAACGGGATCACCCGTGACATGGTGTTGACCGCGACCAGCAGCATCCGCGCGGACTGGGCCAAGAATGAGCCCCAGTCCGAGGCCACCAAGGCATCCCTGCTGGCACTCGCGTCCCGCGCCTGCGACCTGAAGGGCGCCGAGGACGTGTACGGAGTTCCCCTCCAGAAGCCGGGCAACGTCGACGGACTGTTCGTCGGCGCCAGGACCCCCATCGGCAACGGCTGGGACGAGTGCCAGTTCGCGGCCATCGCACCCACCGACCCGTCGCTGAACCTCACCGGGCGCGGGACCGTCACCACCTCCGCGTACGTCGGCGGTGAGTACACAACCGGCGACGTCGACTACGCCCTGTCGGGTGACGTCTTCGCCAGCCCGGCCGTCACGGGCAACTCTCGAATCATCAGGCTCGCCGCGGAGGGGTCGGCTGTGGGATCGACCAAGGTCGTCACCACCCACCGGGTCCCGAACGCCAAGACCTCGGCCGACCGCAAGACCGCTCGCACGATGTACGGCAAGCGGCTCACCAATGCCAAGCGGGCCTACACGAAGGCACTGAAGAAGGCCGACCGCACGGTCGAGAAGAAGGCAGCCAAGAGCAAGTACGTCGCCCGCAAGGCCCACGCGAAGTCGAAGTACCAGGAGGCCGTCGCCGGCTACAAGATCGCGACCGAGCGCAGCACCGTGAACGTCGATCGACCGTTCTCGTTCTCGTTCGACACCCAGCTCGGCTGACATCCCGCCCCGCGGCCACATCTCTCGAAGGAACCACACATGCGTACATCCATCCTGACCCGCTCGGTCATCTCGATCGCCTCCCTGGCGATCGGCTCGGTCGCCCTCGCCGCAGCCCCGGCCTCGGCAGCCGCTCCGTCCGGCGTGACCCGCGACCTGGTGCTGGCAGCAGCCAACGCCGAGCGCGACGGCGACGTGAACGTCGCCGCCAAGACCCTCGCCGACGCCGTCTGCGCCCCGCAGAGCGGCGAGAAGCTCGACTATGTCGCGGTCAGGGTCGACTACACCCCCGACGACGTGGACGGTGTCTTCATCCGCGCCGAGTACCTCGACCAGGTTGCCCGCGGTGGTCGCACGTGCAGCTTCGCCGCGTTCGTGCCGGTTGCGCCGAAGGCCACGCTGTCCGGCACGGCCACCCTCACCGGCTTGCCGGTCGACCAGCTGCAGCGGCCCTACGACCCGGAGGTGCTCGCGACGGCCCCCTTGTCGGGCGACGTCACGACCCTGGGGCCGGTCGACGGCTCGCAGTTCTATGACATGACGGCCGATGCCAAGGGTGACGTGATCGCGCCGGCGGGCACGGCGACCGACACCAGCCGGACGATCACCCCCAAGACGACGCAGCAGCGCTACGCCGCCAAGACTGCTCGCAACAAGGCGGTCTCCTCGGCCCGCAAGGCATACGTCAAGGCCAGTGAGAAGGCCGGCTCGAGCAAGAGCAAGGAGGCTGCCGCCAAGCGGACCTACCTCGCGAAGAAGAAGGCCGCCAACGCCACGTACCGGACGGCGCTCGAGGGCACCTTGACGATCAAGACCACGACGAGCCCCATCCTGGCGGCATCGCCGTTCGAGTTCTCGATCTACGGGGGCTGCATGCGCCTGGCCAGGTGCTGAGCAGCTCCTGATGCACGCTCCACGATCCCGCCCCGGGCCACCGCTCGGGGCGGGATCGTCTGTACAGGCGGCCCGACCTGACTAGACGGCCCGGCCCCCTGGGATGACTTCTGGCATACGTCGAGCGTGACGAGCCCGGCGAGCGCAGGATCGGAGGCGGGCCGTGTGGCCCACCTCACTCCCAAGGAGCACCATGCGTTCATCCATTCTCACCCGGTCGGTGGTCGCGGTCGCGTCGCTGGCCATCGGCTCGGCCGCCCTGGCCGCCACCTCCGCCTCCGCCGCCACCCCGTCCGGGATCACTCGCGAAGCGGTCTTGTCGCTCGCCTCGTCGGCCCGGGCAGACAACGGCGAGCCAAGCCTGGCCACTCGCACCGCCGCTGCTGCGATGCTGAACCGCGAGTGTGCGGTCGCGTCCGATCAGGTCCTGAATGCCGGCAACGTCCGAGAGGTCAGCCCGGTCACCGCCGGCGCTTCGGTCGACGGCGTCTACATCACCGGTAGCGTGACGTCCTTGGGGACGGCCGTCCGCGAGTGCGCCATCGGAGTCGTCGCTCCCGTCGCCGCCGGGTCCACCTTGAGCGGGACAGCGACGCTGACGGCCAGCACCTTCGGGCTCACGCAGACCGCTACGGCCACCCCCACCGCCCTGTCCGGAGACGTCTCCGTGATCACGCTGAAGGAGTCGGCTCCGTTCAGCTACAGCTTCACCTACAAGGCCGAGGGGTCGTCGACCAAGACGACCAGCACCACGACATCGACGAAGGTCAAGGACACCAAGACCAAGGCCCAGAAGAAGGCCGCCAAGAAGAAGTACGTGAAGCGCGTCAAGGCCGCCAAGAAGTCGTACAAGAAGGCGGTCAGCAAGGCCGGCAGCAAGACCAAGAGAGTTCAGGCCAAGAAGACGTACAAGGCCAAGCGAGCATCGGCGAAGGCCACGTACAAGAAGGCCGTCGCGGGCTACAAGGTCGTCAAGAAGACCACCAGCAGCACCGAGATCCGTCCCTTCTCGGTGACCGCTGCGCGAGCACCCTTCGTGTTCCCCATTCCGCCGATCCCCGGCGCCTGAGCGACATGAACAACACGAGCGACAGCTGAGCACCAGCCCCAACGATCCCGCTCGGAGCCACGGCTCCGGGCGGGATCGTCTGCGTGTGCTGCCGGTTGGTGTGTCGCGGCCCTAGTCACAACGAACCAGGACAGGTGGTCTCCATGAGTGACTTTCGCCGAATCGGTGGCGAGCCCCCGGCGTCGGGCCCATGATCACGAGACGGACGAACGTCCCTTCTCATGTCCTTTTCGGCGACCACGTCGCCGGACTCGCACCACGGACGACGGTCAGCGAGCACGTCCAGGCGCGGCGACTCGACGATCCTGAACCCCGCGCCAGAACTTCCAAGGAGCACTCACGCATGCGCACATCCATCCTGTCCAGGTCTGTGATCGCTGCCGCGACACTGGCTGTCGGCTCGGCCGCCTTCGCCGCGGTCCCCGCCACCGCCGCCACCGCCAGCGGCGTGACCCGCGGGGAGGTGCTTGCCGCTGCGTCCGCGCTCCGCGCCGACCGCGCCCAGCAGATCGACCCCTCGGCGCCCACCCAGTCGGCGCTCGACGTCCTGGCCGCGAAGGTGTGCGGACCGAACGTCCTCGAGACGTTCGCGCAGCCGGTCGAGACGCCCAACAGCGTCGATGGCCTGGCGGTCACGTCTCTCGTGCCCACCGTGACCGACTCCTCGTCGCGCATCCCGACCACGTCGTGCTCGTTCACGGCCATCGCGACGCTCGACGGCCGCGCGACCTTCTCGGGCGAGGCCCACGTGTTCAGTGCCAACAACTTCGGCCCCATCGGCATCGAATCGACCATCTCTGCGGCCGGGCAGCCTTCGTTCACGAGCAACGTGTACAGCCTGTCGAGCAACGTCTTCGTCTCACCTGCGGTGATCGAGAGCGGCTACAGCGCCTACAACATCCAGGCCGAGGGCCTGGTCAAGGGCCCGGACTCCCAGCGCGTCCTGACCTCCGTCAAGATCGCCGACAAGAAGTCCAAGGCCGAGAAGAAGGCGGCCAAGAAGGCGTACTCGAAGCGCACCAAGGCGATCAAGAAGTCGTTCGCCAAGGCCAAGCGCAAGGCCGGCAGCAACGCCGAGAAGAAGGCGGTCGCACGCATGACGTACGCGACCCGCAGGGCGTCCGCGAAGGCCGCCTACCGCTACGCCGTCGCCGACTACAAGCTCGTGAACCAGCGCACCAAGGTCGCCGACGAGCGCCGCTTCCTGGTCAAGGCGTACGCGGCGTTCCCCATCTGATGCGGCACTCGACGTCGACCACCCGGCCTGCACTCACCCACCCCCGAAGGACCACCATGCGCTCATCCATCCTGACCCGCTCGGCTGTGGCCGTCGCGTCCCTGGCGGTCGGCTCGGTCGCCCTGACGGCGGCACCCGCCACCGCGGGCACCCCGTCGGGCGTCACTCGCGAGCTCATCGCGAACTCGGCTCGCGGCACCTTCACCGACGACAACGACACCGCGACCAAGACCCTCATCTCGAAGGTCTGCAAGTCCGGCACCGTCACCGACGAGGACTACACCTCTCGGACGTTCCTATCCAGCCTGGACGTCGACGGCGTCCTCGTCCGGGCCTATGTCGACCGCCAGGAAGGAGTCGAGAACTCGGGTCGATACTGCACCTTCGCCGCCCTCGCGACCGTGGCTCCGTACGCCAGCCTGTCGGGCACCGTCACGATCTCGGCCGACCAGCTCGACAGGTCGGCCCGCGTGAGCGAGGCGGCCCCGCTCAGCACGTCGTTCACGCTCTCCGGCGACGTGTACGTCACCGATCCGATCACCGACCCGGACTACGGGTTCTCGCCGACCGGCGTTGCGTCCGGCGCCGTCACGAAGGTCGAGCAGGCCACCACCTCGACGTCCAGGGTCTCGACGCCCAAGAGCACGGCCGTCAAGAGCAAGGCGCTGGCGTCTTACAAGCGCTCGATCGCCTCGGCCAAGGCCAAGCTGTCGACGTCGCTGAAGAAGGCCGGCGCCAGCAGCAGCAAGAAGTCCGCAGCCCGCAAGGCCTACGCCGCGCGCAAGAAGGCCGCCAAGGCCACCCTGCACGTCCGGTGGTCGTCGGACAAGAAGACTGTCGTCACGACCACGGTCGGCAAGACCACGACGAACCCGTTCTCGATCTCGGCGGACAACCGCTTCTAGGCGCCACCCCACGCGATCCCGCCTCGAGCCCACCCGGCTCGAGGCGGGATCGTTGCGTACGGGACCGCGTGTGCCTGGTGGGGCGCGCGGGGCGGCTGGGACACAATTCGCTGTTAATTCAGTGAAAATTGCCCCTGACGGGCACCGTCCGGGTCACCATGGACAGGTCGCCCCGGTGGCCGGCGCGACGTCCGCCAGAGGAGATCCGATGCGCACATCCGTCCTGTCCCGCTCAATCGTCGCCGCTGCGGCACTCGCCGTCGGCTCCGCCGTCTTGGCGGCCGTGCCCGCCACCGCCGCGACACCGTCCGGCATCACCCGCGAGATGGTCCTGACGGCCGCCAATGGTGTCCGTGCCGCCCAAGAGTCCATCGACCCGCCGCCGGTCGCCACACAACAAGCCGTCCGCGCGATCCTGAATCGTGCGTGCAACGTCGATGCCGACGCCGGAGAGTTCGTGAACCCGGGCACCATCAATGCCCTGCCCGTCCGGCCTGGGAGCAGCGCAGATGGTCTTGCCGTCGGCGGGCAGGTCGTCAACTTCCTCACGCCTTCGACGCGCTGGTGCCTCGCCGGTGTCGTCGCCTCGACGACACCGAGCTTCGACCTCACCGGCAGCATGACGCTCACCGCTCAGCCCTCGGGTGGCGGCCCGGAGCGCAGCATCACGGCGCCGCTGTCGGGTGACGTCGTCGCAACCCCGCCGCTGGTCCTGTCCGACGGCATCAGCGGTCTGCCGACGTTCACGGCCGCCGGCGCCGCAACCAAGACGACCTACGTCCCCGCCAAGACGGTCAAGGACAAGAAGACCAAGGCGGAGAAGATGGCCGCGAAGAAGAAGTACAAGAAGCGGATCGCCGCGGCCAAGAAGAAGTACGCCAAGGCCCTCGACAAGGCCGGCAGCAACAAGGCCAAGAAGGCCACGGCGAAGAAGGCTTACTCGGCGGCCCGCACGAGCGCCAAATCCAAGTATCGCTACGCGACGGCGAACTATCGCATCGTCAAGAAGGCCACGAAGGCGAAGGACGTCCGGCCGTTCAACCTGACGCTGCTGACGTTCTGACGCGACTCGCGTGGTCGATCGACGCCATATCGGTCTCCGCCGAGCCATGACCGGTCCATGATGGACCCGTGACATCTCGCGCCGACGTGCTCGCTGCCGCCGCGGGCCTTCGCGCGCCCGATCCTTCCGCGCAGACCGAGAAGACCCTCGACGCTGCCGTCCGCCGCATCGTCGGCGGCCTGGTCAGCGTCGACACGTCAGCCGGCGACCAGCTCGACTACACGGCGTACCCGGCCGCTGGAGGGGGCGCGCTCGACGGGGTGATGATCGATGCGACGACGTACGTGTACTCCAGCGGCGCCACCCGCACCCGCACCCTCGTCGCCCTCGTGCCCGTCGACGAAGCGCTCAGCCTCGGCGGGACGCTCGAGCTGCGGGCGGCGGGTGCATCCCTGCAGCGCTCCACCCTCAGCGGCGACGTGTTCGTCTCCTCGCCGGTGGACACCACGGACGCAGGCCCCCTCGAGGTCGTGGTCGCCGACGAAACAGCTCCCTCGGTCGGCCAGCCTGCTCCCTCGGCGCCCGTGCCGCGCACGGCCGCCGAGAAGGCTGTCGCTAAGGCGGCCTACGACGCCGCCCTGAAGAAGGCTCGCAAGAAGTACGCCAAGGCCAAGAAGAAGGCCGGCACGAGCAAGCGCAGGAAGGCCGCCGCCAAGAAGAAGTACGCGCGGAGCCGTGCCGCCGCCAAGGCGAGGTTCCGCTCGGCCGTCGCGGACGTGCCGTCTGCGGCGCCTCCGGCCGCGCCGGCCGATCAACGCGTCTTCCGCACGATGATCTCGACCGACACCGGCTGGGTCACCGCCTGAAGCCTGGCTCGATCGGTTGGCTCGAGTGGCCCGATCGAACCATGTTTTCGTGACAGCGTGACGCAGGCGTGCCGTCTCAGGCAGGATGAGCTCGCATCTCTACCAGCGATACTCCGGGGGAATCTCGTGCGCCCATCCATCCTGCCCAAGCTCTTGGTCGGCATCGTGTCGATGAGCGTCGTTTCCGGCCTCGCGTCGATCTCGTCTGCGTCTGCCGGTGTCGGCACCTGGGACGACTACTCCGAGGCCAACTTCGAGTCGATGGCATTCACGACCTGCGGAGGCGCGGGTGCGTCTCCTGGCAACCGGGCATGGCCCACGATCGACGACATCCAGTACGGACGTTCAGGCGACCTGGCCGAGGTAGTGATCGTCTCCGCCACCGTCGATCGCGACGGAGCGGCCGGCGAAGGGGGCGCCTACGACGCGACCTGCACCTTCGCCGTGGTCGCGACTCAGGACGCTCCAGGCGCGAAGTACGCGAGCAACCTCGCGGGGTCCTTCCGGCTCACCGTGGAGTCGCCGGTGGACGACCCCGCCACGACGACCGGGACCTTCAGCCAGGTCTACTCCGCAACGACCACGCCGGTCTTCACAGACGTCGACGAGTACGCGACTGCCTCCTTGGAGGCTTCCGGGCAGGTCGTGTCCTTGCGGGACGGCATGGTCACCACCCCCGGCACGCCTGCGACCGCGGACAAGGTGGCGTGGTCCAAGCGCATCCGCGACGGACGCATCAAGAAGGCCCAAGCACAATACGCGAAGGCCAAGAAGAAGACGGCCCGCATCGACAACGCCCGTCAGCGGTCGAAGGCGAAGAAGAAGGCCCTCGCCATCTACAAGCGTGACGTCCGCCGGGCCAAGGAGACGTACGCCATGAGGGTCGCACCGACGCCAGCGCGGACCGCCCCTGGTTCAGTTCCCACCCAGACACCGTTCTCGCTGCGCGTGGTCCTCTAGACGTCAGTCACCCCCGGAGACCCCTCGCGTCACTAGGCTGTCGGCATGCCTCTCGGAGCGGACAGCGAAGTCGGACGCCTGCGCACGGTCATGCTGCACCGCCCGGGCCCCGAGCTCGGACGCCTGACGCCGCGCAACAACGACCAGCTCCTGTTCGACGGCATCCCGTGGCTGGGGCGCGCGCAGGACGAGCATGACGCCTTCGCGCAGGCGCTGCGCGACCACGACGTCGAGGTGCTGTACCTGACCGACCTGCTGACGCAGACGCTCGCGATCGAGGCGGCCCGCGACGAGATCATCGCGAGCACGCTCAAGGGCCTGTTCGTCGGGCCCAGCATCCAGTCGCTGATCGGCGCCAAGCTGGCCGACGCCGATCCGTCCCAGCTCGCCGAGACGCTCATGGCGGGCCTGCGCAACGACGAGATCCGCCTCGACGGCAGCGTCGCGCACCACCTGATGCAGCCCGAGGACTTCCTCATCAACCCGCTGCCCAACCTGCTCTTCACCCGCGACTCGTCGGTGTGGCTGCGCGACCGTGTGGCCGTGACGAGCCTGGCGATGCCCGCGCGCGTGCGCGAGACCCAGCTGACGGGCCTGATCTACCGACACCACGAGCGGTTCGTCGGCACGCCCGTCGTCCACGGTCCCCACCTCGAGCACCTCGAGGGCGGCGACGTCCTCGAGCTCTCCCCCGGCGTCATCGCGGTCGGCATCGGCGAGCGCACGACACCGGCCGGCCTCGAGCGGTTCGCCCAGCAGGTGCTGGCCGACGGTCTCGCGCACACCGTGCTGGCGGTGCCGATCGCGCAGGAGCGGGCCACGATGCACCTCGACACCATCGTGACGATGGTCGACGTCGACACCGTCGTGATCTACCCGACGATGTCCGACACCCTGCGCTCCGTGCCGCTGACATGGGACCCTTCGACGGGCCCAGGTGGCAAGGTCGTCATCGGTGCCGAGACGTCGTTCTTCGACGGCGCCGCCGCAGCCATGGGCATCGACACGCTGCACCAGATCGACACGGGCCTCGACCCCGTCACCGCCGAGCGCGAGCAGTGGGACGACGGCAACAACACGCTGGCCATCAACGCCCGGCTGGCCGTCGCCTACGAGCGCAACGAGCAGACCAACGCGCGACTCGAGGACCATGGCATCGAGGTCGTCACCATCAGCGGCGACCAGCTCGGCTCGGGCCGCGGCGGGCCGAGGTGCATGTCGTGCCCCATCGACCGCGACTGAGTCAGCCGCGACCCACGTCTTCGCCGATCAAGACCCCGGAGACGTAGGCGCGGACCACTCGGCGGGTGTCGAACATCGGGTCCTGGCCTGCGCCGATGCACAGGTTGCCGACGCCGCGCAGCACCTCGTACGCCGTCAGCCCCGCGCCGCCTGAACCCTTGGTCGCGGCCGCGAGGAGCTCGGCGCACACGGGCACGAGGTGGTCGACGAAGTGCTGGTGCAGCGCGGCACCGACCTTGTCGTCCTGCAGCGCAGCCGCGAGTCCGTGCTTGGTGACGAGGAAGTCGACGAACTGGTCGAGCCAATCCCGCACTGCGGCGTCCGGCGAGCCGGACGTCGCCAGGAGCGACGGACCCGCCGCCGCGAGCATGTCGACCTGGTGGCGGTAGACCGCGACCACGAGGTCAGCACGAGTCGGGAAGTGCCGATAGATCGTGCCCACCCCGACACCGGCTGCTGCCGCCACGGCACGGACGGGCGCATCGACGCCCACCTCGACGAAGACCGACGCGGCAGCATCGAGCAGCTTCTGCTCGTTGCGGAACGCGTCGACCCGCTTGGCCCGCCGGGGCCCTGCGCCCGGCTCGGACGACTCCGTCATCAGCACACCCATCTCCCCACGTTGTTTTCCGGAACCACGTTCCGTATATTTGAGGAACAACGTTCCGTTTCCATCGTCCCACACTCTTCGCCCTGAAAGGCAGCCATGTCCGACCTCGTCACTCGCCTCGACATCATCCTCGGCCCGCCCGCACCAGTCGTCTCGCTCGCTCCGCTCGCCCTCGACTCCAGCGGCCGCCCGCACCGGCTGGAGGTCCGGGTCTCGGCACCTGTCACGGGCACCGACCTGCCGGTGCTGCTGTTCTCCCACGGCAACGGCTGGTCGCTCGACGGCTACGCGCCCCTCACCGCGTTCTGGGCGGCGCACGGATTCGTCGTCGTCCAGCCGACCCACCTCGACTCACGGCGACTCGGCACGAAGATGGACGAC
This sequence comes from Aeromicrobium endophyticum, assembly GCF_003586285.1. Taxonomy (GTDB): domain Bacteria; phylum Actinomycetota; class Actinomycetes; order Propionibacteriales; family Nocardioidaceae; genus Aeromicrobium; species Aeromicrobium endophyticum. Next base: position 1,142,211 of record NZ_QUBR01000001.1, read on the forward strand.
CCAGGCTTCGGCGACATCTGGCGCACCCGCGTCGACGACCTCGTCCAGGTGATCGACCAGCTCGACGCGGTCGAGTCGTCCGTGCCGGGCCTGGCCGGACGGGTCGACCGCTCGCGCGTCGCCGCAGCCGGTCACTCGTGGGGCGGCCAGACCGTCGGCGAGCTGCTCGGTGCGCGCGTGATCGACGAGACCGGCGTCCCAGGGGACGACTTGTCGGACCGGCGAGTGCAGGCAGGCATCCTGCTGGCCACCGCCGGAACCGGTGGCACCGAGCTCGCCCCGTTCGCGCGAGAGCACCTGCCGTTCATGAATCCCTCGTTCGAGACCCTGACCACGCCGACGCTCGTCGTCGCCGGCGACCGCGACGACTCACCACTGACGAGCCGAGGACCGGAGTGGATGGCCGACGCGTACGAGTTGAGCCCCGGAGCGACCGACCTGCTGACGCTGCTCGGCGGCGAGCACTCGCTGGGCGGCATCCCCGGCTACGAGGTCGCCGAGACGACCGACGAGGACCCCGAGCGGGTCGCCCTCCTGCAACGGTTGACGACCGCCTACCTGCGCAGCGCGCTCGACCCGACCGACTCGTCGTGGCAGGCCGCGCGAGAGACGCTGGACGACAGCGCCGATCCGGCTGGCCGGATCGACTCGCGCGGCCGGGTCGGCCGTCGAGATGGCTAGACCTGCACCTGACGGCTGATGAGCGAGCCCTTGGCGGCGCGCTGCGCCGACGTCAGCGGGCTGTCGTCAGCCAGTGCCTGGTCGAGGCGCGCGGCGAACTCGACGGCCGGCTTCTCGAGCGCATCGGCGTCGTGCTCGAACTCCCACACCGGCACGAGCAGGCCATGGGCCCGGAAGTGGCCGATCAGCTTCGTGCCCTCGCCCAGGGTGTCGGCGTCATCGGCGTGCAGCCGCGCCAGGGCGTTGAGCAGCGCCGTCTCGTCGTGGGTCATGACCCAGCGCAGGAACCGCTGCGGCCCCATCTCGGTCCAGTAGGCACCGTCGACCGAGTCGAGGTGGACGGTCGGTGCGATGGTGTCGTTGGCCTCGGCGAGGGCCTCGGTGATGCCCTCGTTGCCCTCGACGCCCTCGACCCAGTAGTCGAAGCCGTCGTGCACCTCGACGTCGAAGCCCGAGTCGGGCGCGATGACGTCCTGGAGCCGCGGTCCGACGCCGGGATCGGTCATGCGGACCGGGTTGCCGGGCTCGGTCTCGCGTGCGAGGTCGATGACGTGCGCGAGGTCGCGGCTGATGTCGCCGAAGTTGTGGGCGACCTGCAGGCCGATCCAGATCTCACCGTCCTGGCGGCGGATTCCGGCACCGTTGCCGGGCAGCATCGAGCACACCCGCACGGTCTCGCCCGACGTCAGCGTGATCGTGGCCGAGGCGGCCGGCACGAACTCGCGCAGCGCGACCCAGTCGGCCTCACGCGGGAGCCCTTCGAAGGTGCGCGCCACGAACGGCATGCGTTCTTTCTTGGCGCCCTTGGTCTTGAGTCGCGACTTCTTGCCCATGACGGGCGAGTCTAACGGGCGGTCCCGCGGACGCTCAGTGGGTCGTGAGGGCGAGCTCGGCGTTGACGCGCGTGCCGGCCGTCATGTCGACCCACCAACGGTCGGCGACCCGGCTGATGATCGACAGCCCACGCCCGCTGAGCGAGTCTTGGTCGAAGTCGATCGGCTTCAGGTGGCCGCCCATGCCGCCGTCGAGGACGCTGAGCTCGAGCAGCGTGCCGTTGATCGACCACGAGATCTCGATCGTGCCGTCGTGGTCGGGCACCCCGTGGCTCACGGCGTTGGCGATCATCTCGCTGATCACGATGAGAGCGTCGTCGATGACGTCGTCGGAGGCCCGCTGACGCGTGAGGAAGGCGGCGAGGCGGGTGCGGGCGATGCCCGGGGTGGACGGTGCGAACGGCAGACGGACCGTGTCATGAGCCTTCACGACCGTCACCACCCTCCGTCGTCGTCCGCGAGAACCTGCATCCCCATCGAACCACTGAAATCAAAACACGTATAGCCCAAAGTAACTACTTCCAGGGGTCGATCGCCACTCGTGTGACGGATCAGACCCTCTCGAACCCCCTGAGCACCCGCGAGAGACGATGGGGACATGACCGATCCGAGCATTCCCACCACCGAGATCGACGCGATCCCCGAGACGATCCCCGCCGACCTCGTCGTCCTCGACGTGCGCGAGCCGCACGAGTGGGCCGCAGGCCACATCGACGGCGCGATCCACATCCCGCTAGGCGAGATCCCCGCCCGCGTCGGCGAGCTGGACCCGTCGGCCCGGACGCTCGTCGTCTGCCACCTCGGCGGTCGCTCGGCGCGGGCGACGCAGTGGCTGCACGCGCAGGGCCACGACGTCGTCAACGTCGCCGGCGGCATGGAGGCCTGGGAGGCCGCCGGACGCCCCGTCGTGTCCTGACGTCGAGCCGCCCGACCGCGGCGGGTCAGCGCCAGCCGGGCGGCACGTCTCCCGGGTAGTCGGGGGTGTCCGGGTGAAGCGCCGGCGGCGGAGGTGCCACGACGTGCTGCGGGGCGTGCTGCGGCAGGTGCTGGGGCATCGCCCACGGCGGCGGGGGCCACATCGGCGCCGGTGGCTCGGGGATCGGCTCGCGCGTGCGCTGGATGCCGCGGCGGCGCGCGGCCCGCTCCACGAGCGCGAGCACGGCGATGCTCGCCACGACGCTCGGCACCAGGTCGACCGGTCCGGCACCGGAGTCGTCGGTCGCAGAGAGCACCCCGAGCGCGTCCAGCGCGAACAGCACGACGTTGTTGGCGGCGTGCGCCGCGATCGCGGCCTCGAGGCCGCCGGTGCGGATGGTCAGGATCGCCGCGGTGAGGCCGAACAGGGCGACGTCGAGCAGCCCCCACAGCCCGTAGCCGTGCCCGGCGACGAACAGCGGCGTCGTGACGACCACCGGGACGACCGCGAAGCGCGACCACGAGCCGACCAGCTGCAGCAGGTAGCCGCGGAACAGGTACTCCTCGGCCGCCGCCTGGAACGGCACGACCAGCAGCACCGCCACGAGGGCGATCACGATCCGTGAGTCGAGGTGGGCCGGGGCCGACACCTCGGACGGGTCGGTCAGCTCGGTGACGACCACCGAGCACCCGATCGTGACGAGCGAGACCGCCGACGCGATCAGCGCCGTGACACCGAGCCAGCTCCAGCGCATCCGGCCAGCCACCGACGTGAGGTACCCGATGGGTCGTGGACCCGTGGCCAGGACGCCGAGCAACACGGCGGGGATCAGCAGCACGATGGCGAGCAGGTCGAGCACGAAGTAGTCGACATGGCGAAGGTCGAGGTCGCCGACGGCGTCGAGCCACCGGTCGAACGAGCGCGACGTCGACGTCGTCGCGAACCACACGGCCGCTCCGGCGACCAGCAGCAGCGAGAGCCCCAGGTACGTCGCGGCGATCACCAGCGCCGCGAGCGGCAGCCGCCACCACGCGTACGCAGGCGTCTCGCGGGCGAGGCGGTGGTACGGGGTGGCCATGGCATGTCCTGGGGTGTCGAGTCTCGGGTGGCGATGCTCAGGTGATGGATGCAGCGACGCCACCGGACCGAGGTCTGGTGGCGTCGCTGGTGGTGCGGTGGTGCGGTGCTACTTGGCTGCGGCCTTGAGGCGCGAGCCGACACTGACCTTGACGCCGAAGCCGGCGGGGATGTCGATCGTCTCGCCCGTGGAGGGGTTGCGTCCGGTGCGGGCGGCGCGAGCGACGCGCTCGACCGAGAGGATGCCGGGGATCGAGACCTTCTCGCCCTTGGCGACAGAGTCGAGGAGGATCTCGCTGAAGGACGAGAGGACGGCGTCCGCCTCGGCCTTGCTGGTGCCGGCCTTCGAAGCGAGGGCAGCGACGAGGTCGTTGCGAGAGATAGCCACAAAAGCTCCTTGTGAGTGATGGTGTGTGCGCGATCAGTCTATGAAGCGGGCCCCCGCAGCAGCGCGCACCCCAGCGTGGCACGGCCTGATTCCGCCGTGATATCAGTCCCATCCCGCGGGCGGCGAGGCGTCGACCAGGGCGGCGATGCGGTCGAGGTAGACCTCGCGCGACCACTCGGTCACCCCCAGCGACGCCAGGTGCGGCGTGCTCCACTGGGTGTCGATCAAGCCCTCGTCGCCGACCCGTCGCGCCAGCTCGACGAGCGCGACCTTGGAGGCGTCCGTCGCGTGGTGGAACATCGACTCCCCCGCGAACAGCGCGCCGATGCTGAGGCCGTACAGACCGCCGACGAGGGAGCCGTCGGACGTCCGCGTCTCGATGGAGTGCGCCCAGCCGAGCTCGTGCAGGCGCACGTACGCGTCGCGGATGTCGGCGTCGATCCACGAGCCGGGCCTCGACGGGTCGGCACAGGCGTCGACGACCTCGGCGAACGACTCGTCGACCGTCACCGTGAAGCGCCGGACGGAACGCGCGAGAGACCGGCTGACGCGCAGGTCTGCCGGGACGAGCACGCCGCGCCTCGTGGGCGACCACCACAAGAGCTCACCCTCGTGGGGCATCGGGAACGCGCCGCAGCGGTAGGCCTCGAGGATCGTGCCGGGAGCCAGGTCGGCGCCGACGGCCACGCAGTCGTCGTCGGGCCACCGGTCGGGGTCGAACGCCCACGGCGAGGGTGGGAGCGGCAGGCGCGTCACGGCTCGAGCACCCGGGTGAGGTGGTGCAGCACGCCGTCGCCCCACTGCGTCCACTCGGCTGCCGTCGCCTCTTGCAGGCACCCCCACCACACGAGGGTGCGGTTGACGGGCTGGGTCAGCGAGGCCGCACGCAGCTGGGCGGCGAGATCGTCCGGCGAGACGTCCCACGCCTCGCCGTAGGCCTCGAGGACGTCGGGCCACGAGACGGCCGGCTGCCGGCTGATCCAGGCCTCCGGGACGCTCAGCAGCTCGGCGGCGTGAGCCCACTGCCCGTCGCCGAAGTCGAAGAACCGGCCGGTGTCGGCGAAGACGTTCCAGGGATGGAGGTCGCCGTGCTGCCACGTCGTCGGCAGCGACGACTCGGTCAGCAGGTCGACCGCGTCGACCAGGCGCGGCCGCGCATCCACGAGCTGGGCGCGCAGGTCGTCCGGCACGTGGGCCGGGTGCTCGGCGGGCAGGGACGACAGGACGTCGACGAACCGGTCGAAGCGCCCGACGACGGTCGCCGGACGGCAGTCGGGCAGGCCCGCGGCGATCAGCGTCGGGCCGTGGTCGGCGGCGACGCGCTGCAGCGCGGCGGCACCCCGGAGCACCCGGCGCCAGTCGTGGGCATCCGGCTCGGACGCGTCGCCCAAGGTCGCGCCGCGGTCGAGGGTCAGCATCCAGCCGCGCTCGAGGTCGACCGCGAACGGCTCGTCGACGTCCTCGGGCGCCAGCCGCGCGAGCTCGACCTGCAACGCCGGCTCGAACGACATCGACGCGCAGTTGGCCTTGAACCAGATGCGTCCGGCATCCGTGGGCACCGTCAGCTGCGTCGACCAGGGGCGGATGCGAGGTTGCTCGACGCGGCCGGTGACGGTGATGCCCTGCCGCGCGAGCTCGGCGTGGGTCCAGCGCTCGGCCGAGTGGCGCCAGTCGTCGTGCGCCACACGCTCGGAGAACGGACGGCCCATGGCCTCAGCGTAGGGGCAGGGACGGGCCTGCGTACGGTAGTCGCTCACCGGGCCGCCCCTGCGCATCGCTCCTATGCTGGCCGCATGGGACTTCGACGCAGTGTGGCCACCTCCGCCGGCTCGAAGCTGGCGCCCCGGGTCGCCTCCGGATACGTCCGCACGGTGCTCGACCGCGCCATCGACGGCGTCGGCCCGTTGCGGTCGGCCGCGGCCTCGGCCGACAGCCGCCTCGTCGACGCCGGCGGTGACGTCGAGAAGGCCATCGCGGGTCTCATGCGCCTGCACACGAGCCTCGCGGCGGCCCAGGGCTTCGTCACCAACCTCGGAGGCCTGACCACGGCGGCGTTCGCCGTGCCGGCCAACGTCGTCGGCGTGACGATCGTGCAGTGCCACCTCGTGGCCGGCATCGCGCACCTGCGGGGCTACGACCTGCACGATCCGCGCGTCCGCAACGCCATCCTGGCCTGCATGCTGGGCGAGGACGCCGTCAAGACGCTGGTCAAGCGCCACCGGCTGCCCTCGTCGCCGATGGCGCTGGCGACGTCCCCCGTGCACGACCCGGTGCTCGACGAGCGACTGTCGAAGGAGGTCACCGCCGAGCTGGTCGGGCGCACGGCCGGACGTCGCGCCGTCACGATGATCGGACGTCGCGTGCCGTTCCTCGGTGGCGCCGTCGGCGGGTCGAGCGATGCCTGGGCGACGTGGCAGATCGGTTCCTTCGCCGCCGACGAGCTCAAGGACCGCCGCCGCTCCTAGCCCATCCCCATCTCCGCGAGTGGTGCGGATTGGACATTCTGGGACGGCGTGTCTGACCAGAACGCACCACTCGGGGCCGGGAACGCACCACTCGTGCGGCGGTGCGCACGCCTCACCCCAGGGCGCGGACGACGGCGCTGGCCGGCTCCTTGCCGAGCACGCCGGCCATCCAGACGCTGGTCTCGACGAGCGACGCCAGGTCGACGCCGTGCTCGATGCCGAGTCCGTCGAGCATCCAGACCAGGTCCTCCGTCGCGAGGTTGCCGGTCGCGCTCTCGGCGTACGGGCACCCGCCGAGACCACCCGCGGACGCGTCGAACGTCGTGATGCCGGCCTGCAGCGCCGCGTGCGCGTTGGCGAGCGCCTGGCCGTAGGTGTCGTGGAAGTGCATCGCGAGCGACTCCGTTCCGGTCCCGGCGTCGCCGAACGCCCGCACCAGCGCCTGGACGTGGGCGGCGGTGCCGACGCCGATCGTGTCGCCGATTGACAGCTGCGACGCGCCGAGGTCGAGCAGCCGTCGTCCGACCGAGACGACCTGGTCGATCGCGACCGCGCCCTCCCACGGGTCCCCGAAGCACATCGACACGTACGCACGGACCTCGAGACCAGCCTCGCGCGCTCGAACGACGACCGGCTCGAACATCGCCATCTGCTCGTCGAGGGACGAGTTGAGGTTCTTGCTCGCGAAGGTCTCGGTGGCGCTGGCGAAGATCGCGACGTGGCGCGCGCCGGCCTCGAGCGCCCGGTCGAGTCCGCGCTCGTTGGGCACCAGCACGGGCAGCGGCGTCGGTCCGTCCATCGGCAGGCGGGCGACGAGCTCGGCGGCGTCGGCCAGCTGCGGCACCCAGCGGGGGTGGACGAAGCTGGTGGCCTCGACGATCGGCAGGCCCGCGCCCACCAGGCGCCCGACGAACTCGGCCTTGACGTCGACCGGCACGACCGCCGACTCGTTCTGCAACCCGTCGCGCGGTCCCACCTCGTAGATCGTGACGGCCGCGGGCAGGGACTCGTCGCGGACGACCATGGGCCGGGTCATGCGAGCACTCCTCGAGTGCTGCCTTCCCGTCCCCGAGTGGTGCGGTTCGGCCAGACACGCCGTCTCAGGATGTCCACTACGCACCACTCGCGGGGGTGGTGGCGGGGTCCACCGTGAAGAGGACGTGCTTGATGGGCACCTGGTCGCCGACGGCGGCACCGACGAGGCTGACGGTGCCGTCGTAGGGAGCGCTCAGCGGCAGCTCCATCTTCATGGCCTCGACGACACCGAGGGTCTGGCCGGCGGAGACGGCGTCGCCCTCGCGGACGTCGACCCTGAGCACCGTGCCAGGCATCGGCGAGACGACGTCGGCGTCGGTCGCCGCACCCCGCTGGTGGCCGCCGCGCATCGGATCGGGCAGCTCGAGCGCCCACACCTGGCCCTCCCAGGCGATCGCGACGCCGTCGTGGTCGACGATCGCGAGCTCGCCACCGTCGGCGAGATCGTCCGGACCGAGACGGGACGTCCAGCGGTGCCCGGTCTCGTCGGTCATCACGACCGTCAGCGGCGCGGGCTCACCGCCGGACCGCCAGCCGTCGACGCTGCCGAAGACCCCGTCGGCCTCGACGACGTCGTAGGTCGCCCACAGCCTGGCGGCCGCCGTCACCGCGAGCTCGGGCAGCGACGGCGGCTCGAGCAGCGCCGCGGACGCCGGGCTGTCGAGCCAGGCGGTGTGGATGCCTCCGGCGGCGAACTCGCCACTCGCCACGAGACGCCGGACGAAGCCGACGTTGGTCGTGATGCCGAAGATGCCGGTGTCGTCGAGCGCGGCGACCATCGCACGACGGGCGTCCCCGCGATCGACGCCGGTGACGACGATCTTGCCGAGCATCGGGTCGTACGCCGTGGACACCTCGGCATCGCCCAGCAGGTCGGTCTCGACCCGGGCGTGCTCGGGCCAGGCCACGGCGGCGACGTGCCCGGCCTGCGGCAGGAAGCCCGTGTAGGGGTCCTCGGCGTAGACGCGCACCTCCATCGCGTGACCCGTGGCGGTGATCTCGTCCTGCGTCAGCGGCAGCTGCTCGCCGGCGGCGACGGCCAGCTGCCACTGCACGAGGTCGACGCCCGTCACCTCCTCGGTGACGGGGTGCTCGACCTGCAGGCGGGTGTTCATCTCCAGGAAGTAGGCCCGCTGGCCACCGGCACCGTCGTCGGCGACGAGGAACTCGACCGTCCCGGCACCGGTGTAGCCGACCTCGCGGCACAGGGCCACCGACGACTCGTGCAGCGTCCGCCGCAGCTCGTCGGTGAGCCCGAACGCGGGTGCCTCCTCGACGACCTTCTGGTGACGGCGCTGCACCGAGCAGTCGCGCTCGAAGAGGTGGACGACGTTGCCGTGCTCGTCGCCGAAGACCTGCACCTCGACGTGCCGGCCGGCCTCGACGTACGTCTCGACCAGCAGGGTGTCGTCGCCGAACGCCGACGCGGCCTCGCGTCCGGCTGCCTCGACCGCCTCGGCCAGAGCCGATGCCTCGCGCACGATGCGCATGCCCTTGCCGCCGCCGCCGGCAGCCGCCTTGACCAGCACGGGGTAGGCGTCGTCCGGGACGGCGGCGACCGCGTACTGCGGCGTGACCGGCACCCCGGCGCGCTCGGCGATCGCCCGGGCGCGGTCCTTGCGGCCCATCGCGTCCATGACGTCGGCGGTCGGACCGATGAAGACCAGGCCGGCGTCGACCACGGCCCGGGCGAGCTCGGAGCGCTCGGACAAGAAGCCGTAGCCGGGGTGGATCGCCTCGGCGCCGGACTCGACGGCAGCCGCGATCACCCGCTCGACCGACAGGTACGACTCGGACGCCGGCGTGGGGCCGAGCCGGACGGCGTCGTCGGCGAGCCGCACGTACGGCGCGTCGGCGTCGGCGTCGGAGTAGACCGCGATGCTGCGCAGGCCCGCCTCGCGGCAGGCGAGGATCACGCGACGCGCGATCTCGCCACGGTTGGCGATCAGTACGGAGGAGAACGTCGTCATGTCACATCCTGAAGAGGCCGAAGCGGGGCTCGGGCACGGGAACGGCGGTGGCGACCTGCAGACCCATGGCCAGGACGCGCCGCGTGTCGACCGGGTCGATGATGCCGTCGTCCCACAGCCGGGCGCTGGAGTAGTAGGCCGAGCCCTGCTCGTCGAACTGCTCGCGGATCGGAGCACGGAACGCGGCCTCGTCGTCGGCCGACCACTCCTCGCCCCGCTTCTCCAGGCCGTCACGCTTGACGGTCGCGAGCACCGCGGCGGCCTGCTCGCCGCCCATCACCGAGATCTTGGCGTTGGGCCACATCCACAGGAACCGGGGGTCGTACGAGCGCCCGCACATGCCGTAGTTGCCGGCGCCGTACGAGCCGCCGATGACGACGGTGAACTTCGGGACGACCGACGACGCCACCGCGGTGACGAGCTTGGCGCCGTCCTTGGCGATGCCGCGGTTCTCGTACTCCTGGCCGACCATGAAGCCTGTGATGTTCTGCAGGAACACCAGGGGGATGCCGCGCTGGTTGGCCAGCTCGACGAAGTGGGCGCCCTTGAGCGCCGACTCGCTGAACAGGATGCCGTTGTTGGCCACGATGGCGACGGGATAGCCCTCGATGCGGGCGAAGCCGCACACCAGCGTCTCGCCGTACAGCGGCTTGAACTCGTGCAGCCGCGAGTCGTCGACGACGCGCCGGATGACCTCGCGGACGTCGTACGGCGTGCGGCCGTCGACCGGCACGACGTCGTAGAGCGTCTCGGGGTCCTCGCGCGGCGGCACGGGCTCGTGGGGTGCGGGCTCGGACGTCGGACGCTCGAACGTCCCGACGATCGACCGGACGATCTGCAGCGCGTGCTCGTCGTCGTCGGCCAGGTGGTCGACGACCCCGGACGTCCGCGCGTGCACGTCGCCCCCGCCGAGGTCTTCGGCCGTCACGACCTCGCCCGTCGCCGCCTTCACGAGCGGCGGGCCGGCCAGGAAGATCGTGCCCTGCTCCTTGACGATGACGGTCTCGTCGCTCATCGCCGGGACGTACGCGCCGCCAGCGGTGCTGGAGCCCAGCACCGCGGCGATCTGCGGGATGCGCATCGCCGACATCTGCGCCTGGTTGTAGAAGATGCGGCCGAAGTGCTCGCGGTCGGGGAAGACCTCGTCCTGCATCGGCAGGAAGGCGCCGCCCGACTCGACGAGGTACAGGCACGGCAGGTGGTTCTCGCGCGCGACGGTCTGCGCCCGCAGGTGCTTCTTGACCGTCATCGGGAAGTACGTGCCGCCCTTGACGGTGGCGTCGTTGGCGACGATGACGCACTCGCGGCCGCTGACGCGTCCGATGCCGGCGATGACGCCTGCGCTCGGCACGGCGTAGTCGTCGTCCGGCGCGCCGTACATGCCGAACGCCGCCAGCGCGCCGATCTCGAGGAAGGGCGAGCCGGGGTCGAGGAGACGGTCGACACGGTCGCGGGGCAGCAGCTTGCCGCGGGCGACGTGCCGGGAGCGAGCGGCCTCGCTGCCGCCGGTCCGGACGGTCGCGAGTCGCTCACGCAGCTGGTCGACGAGTTCACGCATGCCGTCACGATAACAGATGAGGTTAACGATTGTTAACCTCCTAGACTGGGTCGGTGACCACCACCCGGCGCGAGCAGATCCTCGACACCGCCGCCACCCTCTTCGCCGAGCGAGGCTTCCACGGCGTCTCGGTGCACGACATCGGCAGCGCCTGCGGCATCTCCGGGCCGGCCCTCTACAAGCACTTCGCCGGCAAGGACGACATCCTCACCCAGTCGCTGATCGGCATCAGCCAGCGCCTGCTCGCCGAGGGGCGCCAGCGGACCGCCACCGCCGAGACGTCCGAGCAGGCGCTGGCCGCCCTCATCGACTGGCACATCGAGTTCGCCCTCGGCCACCCCGCGCTGATCGTCATCCAGGAGCGCGAGTGGGCCAACCTGGGCGCCGACGGACGCCGCGAGGTCCGCGCGCTGCAGCTGGCCTACATCGACATCTGGGTCGACACCGTGCGGCAGCTGCGCGGCGACCTCGACGCACCCGAGGCTCGTGCGGTCGTGCAGGCGACCTTCGGGCTCATCAACTCGACACCGCACAGCGCGCGCATCAGCGAGTCGTCGATGGCGTCCCGGCTCGGCCGGATGGCACGAGCGGCCTTGCAGGCATGACGGCGCGCTCCTCGCTCCTGCCATGATGCTCACATGCTCAGGAGACGGCCCGCCGCGATCCTGACGGTGGTCGCGATGGCAGCGCTCGCGGGCTGCGGCAGCTCCCCGGACGTCCGTGTCGTCAGTGACGGAAGCGGCTACGGGTTCTCGGACGCGGTCCCCGGCGCGTTCATCAGGCTCTCGACCCTCTCGGTGTGCGTCGAGGACGGGGCGAACGCCACGGTGACGGGCGCGCGGTTCGCCGGCGCCGACGTGCCCCGGATCGACGGGTTCGCGGTGCGCGACCGTGCCGCCGACGACGTCGGGGCCTACCTGGGCACCGATCCGGAGCCGCTCGGCGACGACACCGAGATCACGATGCCCTGCCCGGCGAAGGACCGGTCGACCGCGAGCGACACCGGCCAGAGCCTGGTGCTGCTGGCGCAGGTGTCCGAGATCGGCTCGCGCCTCGACCTCAACTCGGTCGACGTCGACTACCGCGTCGACGGAGAGACGCGCACGACGACCGTCCCGGTCGACCTTGCACTCTGCCCGGTCGACGACGGCGGGTCCGAGGCCGGCTGCGCGGCCGACAGCGACGACGGTCTCGACTAGACCGTCGCGGTCGCCTCGGCAGCAGCAGGTGCGCGCCGGCGACTGACGGTCGCCGCCGCGACGCCGACGAGCATCACGACGCCGCCGACGACCTCGAGGGCCGACGGCACCTCGTCCTGTACGACCCAGGCGGCGGCGATGCCCACGACCGGCACCAGCAGCACGAACGGCACGACGGCACTGGCGGGATAGCGCGCGAGCAGCGAGTTCCAGATGCCGTAGCCGATCAGTGACGCGCCGACCGCGGTGTAGACCGTGCTGGCGATCGCCACGCCCGACAGGTGCGTCAGCGCCCGCGTCACCTCGTCGCCGCCGTCGACCACGAGCGACAGCACGAAGGCCGGCACCGGCACGACGAGCGCCGACCACACCACCATCGAGAAGCCCGACTGCACGCCGGCGGCCCGCGCGATGACGTTGCCGGTCGCCCACGAGAGCGATGCGCCGAGCATCACCAGCACCGGCAGGACGGGTGCGGACGCCCCGTGCGCGACCACGACGACCACTAAGCCGGCGGTGCCGATGAGGGCCCCGACGACCTGGCGGCGCGTCGGCACCTCCCGGATGACGGCGGCGGCGATGACGATCGTGAAGATCACCTGCGCCTGGAGCACCAGCGACGCCAGCCCGGCCGGCATGCCGAGGTCGAGCGAGATGTAGAGCAGGCTGAACTGACCGAGGCTCATGAACGTCCCGACCGCGACGACCGCCTGCCACGATGCTGCTGGGCGCGGCACGAAGAACACCAGAGGGATCGCGACGAGCACGAACCGCATCGCCAGGAACAGCAGAGGTGGCACGCCGTCGAGCCCCTCGTCGATCACGACGAAGTTGGCGCCCCACAGCAGCATCACGCCGATGGCGAGCAGGCTGTGCTTGGGCGACATGCCCCCAGTGTGACCGAGTGGCGCAGTCCCGTCGCGAGTGGCGCAGTCCTGCGGGACACGCCGTCCCAGAAACACCAGACTGCGCCACTCGCGCACCAGCGGGTCAGGCGTGCTTGAGCGTCCGCCAGGAGACCAGGGCCGCGAGCAGGGCGATCACGATCGCCGCCGCCGAGGTGTACTGGACGCCGAGGTCGAACGCGGCACGCGCCGAGTCGAGCAGGCCGTCGCCGACCTCGTTCGGGTAGTGCTTCGCGACCTGCACGGTGCCGCCGAGCGTCTCGAACGCACCCTGGCGCTCGCCCCACTGCAGCATCGCCGGGTACGTCAGGTGCGAGCGGTACGTGGACGTCAGCACCGTGCCCAGCACCGCCGTGCCCAAGACCGCCCCGATCTCGTACGCCGTCTCGGAGATCGCCGACGCGGCACCGGCCTTCGACGACGGGACGCTCGACAGCATGACGTCGTTGGTGAGCGTCTCGGCCATGCCGATGCCCACGCCCATGACGGTGAACGCGACCGCGACCGACATCACCGAGGGCACGTCGGTCAGCGCCGTGATGGCGTAGCCGGTGGCCGAGGCGACGAAGCTGGCCGTGACGAGCGCGCGGATGCTGACGACGTTGACCAGTCGCACCGCCACGAAGCCCGCGACCACGGTCGCCAGCAGCCCCGGCAGCAGCACGAGCGCGGCGTCCATCGCGGTCAGGCCCAGCACCAGCTGCAGCAGCTGGGCGCCGAGGAACAAGAACCCCGTCAGCCCCATGAGGCTCAGCAGGTTGGCCACGATCGCGCCGCTGAAGACGCGGTTGCCGAACAGCGACAGGTCGATCATCGGCGCCGGGCTCGTGCGCAGCCGGTGCACCAGGGCCCAGGCCGAGACGATGCCGCCGGCGAAGGCCGTGAGCGTCAGGTCGGACAGCCCGTGCTCGGCGAGGTTCTTGATGCCGAACACGAGCGGCAGCATCGCCGTCAGCGACAGGACGATCGCGAGCGGGTCGAGCGGGCTCGGCGACGGATCGCGCGACTCGGGCAGCAGCGCGAGCGCCAGCGGCACCAGGACGACGACGATCGGGACGTTGATCAAGAAGACCGAGCCCCACGACGCGTGGCCCAGCAGCCAGCCGCCCAGCACGGGGCCGAGCGCGGCGCCGCCGGAGAACATCGCGGCCCACGACGCGATCGCGAGCCGGCGGTCGCGCGGGTCGTGGAAGACGTTGCGGATCAACGACAGCGTCGACGGCATCAGGGTCGCGCCGAACACGCCCTGCAGCGCACGGGCGAGCAGGAGCATCTCGGGGCTGCTGCTGTAGGCGGCGACGAGCGACGCGGCGCCGAAGCCGACCGTGCCGAGCAGCAGCAGCCGGCGACGTCCGAAGCGGTCGCCGATCGTGCCCATCGCGATGAGCAGGCCCGCCAGCATGATCGCGTAGAGGTCGACGATCCACAGCAGCTGCGTACCGGTGGGCTTGAGGTCGACGCTGATCGCGGGCAGGGCGAAGCTCAGCACGGTGTTGTCGACCGACACCATGAGCACGGGCAGCATGAGCACCGCCAGCGCTGCCCATTCACGGGGCCCGGCCCTGTGTGCGGTCATGGTTCCGGCGGTGTCGCGGATGGTGGTCATGTCGTCCTCCTCACGGTGAGTTGTCGTCCGATCTACTATACCGTCTGGACGGTTTAGTCACGAACGATCTCGTGGTGACGTCGGTCTCTGTAGAGTTGCGCCATGGCGGCCAAGGAACGATCCACGAGAGACCGCCTGCTCGACGCCTTCGAGACGCTCCTCGTCTCGGCTGGCAGCCGCTCGGCCACGCTCGACGCCGTCGCATCGCACGCCGAGGTCTCCAAGGGCGGGCTGCTGTACCACTTCCACAGCAAGGACGAGCTCGTCGAGGGCATGCTCACCCGCCTGCGCGAGCAGGGCCGTGCCGACGTCGAGAAGATGCGCACCGCCAAGAAGGGGCCCGTCGACTTCTACCTGACCACCTCGATCAACACCGGCAGCGACTTCGACCGGGCCCTGATCGCCGCCGGGCGCATCGCGCAGGAGAACGACTCGCGTGCGTCCGACGCCCTCGGCGACCTGCGCGAGTGGTGGTTCGCGGTGCTGCTCGAGCACCTCGAGGACGAGTCGCTGGCCCGCACCATCCAGCTGATCGGCGACGGGCTCTACTTCGACGACACCACGGGCCTCAACGAGAAGAACGCCCTCAAGCACGTCCGCGACGTGCTCACGCGCCTCGGCGCCCTCTGAGCCTGCCGGCCTCCCCTCGAGCGACGCCGGCCCCGCCGCGAGGCGCACTGTTCACCTGATGTCGGGGTGACGTCCACGCCGTCGTCACCCCGCGAGCGTGCTCTGGAGTCATGACACTCCTCTCACCAGGACCTATCACCCCGCACGTACGCCGCGCCGCCCATGTCATCGGGGCCGCCGCACTCGCCACCGGTCTCGCCGCGGCGCCCGCCACCGCCGGTCCCGCCCCGGTCGTCGACCGTCGCCACGCCGAGCCGCCGAAGCACGCCCAGCCCGTCACGGTCTTCGCCCACCGCGGCGCGTCCGGCTACCGGCCCGAGCACACGCTGGCGGCCTACCAGCTGGCGATCCGGATGGGTGCTGACTACATCGAGCCCGACCTCGTCAGCACCAAGGACGGCGTGCTGGTGGCCCGTCACGAGAACGAGATCAGCGGCACCACCGACGTCGCGGACCACCCCGAGTTCGCGAGCCGCAAGACGACCAAGACGATCGACGGCGTCGCGGTGTCGGGCTGGTTCACCGAGGACTTCACCCTGCGCGAGCTGCGCACGCTGCGCACCAAGGAGCGCCTGCCCGGCGTGCGGGCCGGCAACACCCGCTACGACGGACGCTTCCAGGTGCCGACGTTCGACGAGATCCTCGCCCTCGTCAAGCGTGAGGGCCGCGAGCAGGGGCGGGTCATCGGCGTCGCCCCCGAGACCAAGCACCCGACGTACTTCCGCTCGATCGGGCTGCCGCTCGAGCGTCCGCTGCTGCGCTCGCTGCGCCTGGCCGGCCTCGACTCGCGCCGGGCCAAGGTCGTCATCCAGTCGTTCGAGACGACCAACCTGCGGCAGCTGTCGCGGCAGACCAAGGTCAAGCTGGTGCAGCTGACCTCGGCGACGGGAGCCCCGTACGACCTCGTCGCGCAGGGCGACCCTCGGACGTACGCCGACCTGATGTCGCCCGCCGGCCTGCGGCGCGTGGCGACGTACGCCGACTGGCTGGGCCCCGAGAAGAACAGCGTCATCCCGCGTGACGCGTCCGGCTTCCTCGCCCAGCCCACGTCGGTCGTCGCGGACGCCCACCGGGCGGGGCTCAAGGTCGTGGTTTACACCTTCCGTGACGAGAACCAGTTCCTGCCGGCCGACTTCCGCACCGGGGACGACCCCAACGCCAAGGGCGACATCTTCGGCGAGCTGCAGGCGTTCTTCGGCGCCGGCATCGACGCGGTGTTCAGCGACTACCCCGACACCGCGGTGGCGGCCAGGGACTGGTGGGAGGCGGACGCGACTGCGTCGCTCACGTCCGGTGCTCGCTGGCGCTCGCACCGGGCCGCCTAGCTCGCTTCGCTCGTCCATGGCGGGGCCCGTGGCCTAGGCGTCGACCCAGGACGTGCCGGACGACTCGACGCTCGCGCGTCCCGTGCTCGCCGCGGCGACCTCGGCGGCGAACCGATCCGGGTCGCGCACGCCGACCGTGAACACCACGTCGGCGCCGTACTCGACGTCCGACACGACCCCCAGGGTGCGCAGGCGGTGGTCGAGGGCACCGGCGTCCACCACGGGTGCCGTGACGCGCATCGTGTGGAGCAGGCGGCGCTCCTGCGTGCCTGCCGCGTCGAGCGCGACGCCGACCGCGTCGCCGTAGGCGCGCACCAGGCCACCGGCCCCCAGCAGCGTGCCACCGAACCAGCGGGTCACCACCGCGACGACGTCGCTGACCTCGCGCCGCGTCAGCACCTCGAGCATCGGGGCCCCAGCCGTGCCTGCCGGCTCGCCGTCGTCGTTCGATCGCCGCAGCGACGCGTCCGCCCCGATGACGAACGCGCTGCAGTGGTGCCGTGCGTCGTGGTGCCGCCGACGGGCGGACGCGACGACCTCGCGCGCCGCGGCCTCGTCGTCGACGCGGGCGACGACGGCGAGGAACCGGGAGCGCTTGACCTCGATCTCGGCCGTGGCCGAGCGGGCGAGGGTGCGGTAGGTGCTCAGCTCTTGCGGAGCTTGAGGAAGATGCTGGGGCCGAAGTCGGACTTGGCCAGGCGCTTCTGGCTGATGCGCTCGGCGGCCAGCATGACGCTCTTGGGCAGCACCTTCTTGACCTTCTGGCTGCGCAGGTTGGAGACCGACAGCTTGCTGTCGAGCACCAGCCCGGCCGCGGCCAGCTGACCCACCACGGTGTCGATGTTGTGGTTGACGAAGGCGATCGCGTCGGGCTCGTCGGCCTTGGTCTGGCGGATGTCGACCGGCGCGGTGGGCAGCGGCGTGCCCAGCTTCTTGTGGCGGCGACGGTTCTTGAAGTGGCCGTAGTTGGCGACCTCGATGATCGCGGTGCCGCCCGGCGCCAGCACGCGGGAGATCTCGGCGAACTCGGCCGACGGCTCGGGGATGTGGTGCATGACGCGCACCATCGTGATGAGGTCGAGCTCGCCGTCGGCGAACTTCAGGTCGTCGGCCTGCATCTGCACCTGCTTGATGTCGGTGCCGGCCAGCACCTTCTTGGCGGCCTCGAGCTGGGTGGCGGCAGGCTCGGCCAGCGTCACCTCGTCGGAGAAGGTGCGCAGCAGCAGGCACAGACGACCGAAGCCGCCGCCGATGTCGGCGGCCTTGCGGTAGTGGTTGCCCTTGAGCAGACGCCGGATGGCGATGTGCTCGGCACCGTTCTCGTAGTCGCGGTTGTCCCAGTACTTGGTGTAGTCGTAGTCGCGCTCGTACTGGTTGGCGACCTTCTTGGACGGCTCGTTGTGATCAGTCACTGTGGAACCCTAGCAACCGTCCTTCGGTCGCTGCGCTCCCTCACGCGACTTCGTCGCTAGGAACCATCCTTCGGTCGCTGCGCTCCCTCACGCGACTTCGTCGCTAGGAACCGTGGGTGCGGGGACCGAACTCCGGCTTCTGCTTGGCCGCCCCGGCCTTGCGGGCGATCGAGGTGTTGCGGGCCTTGAACATCGCCGACTGCAGCTTGCGCTCGAGACGCCACGCCTGGCGCTCGCTGCCCCGCCGGGTGCCGTAAACCAGCTGCTTGGTCGCGGCGACCGAGTCGGGTGAGCGCCCGACGATCTGCTCGACGAGCGCGAGCGCCGCGGCGAGCGGGTCGTCGGCGGCCTCGGTGGCCAGGCCGAGCTCGGCGGCACGCGTGCCCGTGAACGACTCCCCCGTCATCGCCAGGCGCATGAGGACGTCGGCGGGCAGCAGCTCGCTGAACGGCAGGGTGCCGGCCATGTCGGGGACGAGCCCCCACTTGGCCTCGAGGATCGCCCACGTGGCGTCGGGCGTGGTGAACCGGAAGTCGGCGCAGGCAGCGAGCTGCAGGCCGGCGCCGTAGCAGTGGCCCTGCACGACGGCGATGACCGGCACCGGCAGCTCGCGCCAGACCTGGTTGACGTACTGGAACCGGTTGAGGCGGCGGGGTCCGGCGAAGAAGAACTTCTTGACCCTGCTCTTCTCGGCGAACGCGGCACCGAAGTCGAGACCGGCGCTGAACGAGCGTCCGGCGCCGCGCAGCAGCACGGCCCGCACGTCGTGGTCGGCCCGCAGCGACTCGGCTGCGGCGATGAGCTCGTCGATCGTCTCGAGGTCGATCCCGTTGAGCTTGTCGGGCCGGTTGAGGGTGACGTGGGCGATCGGGCCGTCGATCTCGACGAGCACGCGGGATGCGGTCATGGCCTCAACCTACCCGCCGGTAGGCAGGCGGGGCCCACGAGAACTCAGCCCACCAATGACGTGATGCGCGCGACCGTCGACTCGAGGCTGACGCTGACGGTCGCCTGCCCGCGCGCGTCCGGCCGGTCAGGCCATCCCGGTCCGCCGAGGATCGCCGTGGTCGGTGGCACCATGCTCGTGACCACCTGCCACATCTCGTCGTCCTCGGTGCGCGGCAAGGACGCCCACACGAAGACGATGGTCGGGCGCAGGTTGGCGGTCATGCTGGCCAGCGCCTTGGCCGGGAACTGCGCGCCGAGCACGTGGCAGGCCCGACCCGCGTCGGCGAGCGCTGCCTCGAGCGCGATCAGGGGCATCGAGTGCAGATCGCTCTCGGCGCTGGCGAGGACGATCGTGGGCCCGTTCGAGTCGAGCCGTCCGGCCGCGCGGGTGTGGGCACGCAGCTCGCCGACGACGACCTCGCTGGTCAGGTGCTCGGCCTCGATGCCGAGCCGGCCCTCCGACCACTCGCGGCCGATGTTGATGAGCGCCGGGGCGATGACCCCTGTCCACGCGCCGATGACGCCGTCGCGGCGCAGGGCCCCCGCGATGAGCGACCGGATGCGGTCGGGTTCGTAGTCGCGCGAGGCCGCGATGATGCCGTCGACGATCTGGTGGTGCTCGAGGTCGTCGCCGTGGTCGTCGCCCGACGCGTCGACCAGCGCCGTGCCGAGGTCGTCGACCGCCGTGGTCTGGGCCACCCGGGCGGCTTCCATCGGCGGAGCTCCGCGGGCGATCAGCGCCTTGATCAGCGTGACCCGCTCGATGTCGGTCTCGGTGTACCGCCGGTGCCCACCGGCCGTGCGGTGCGTGGGGCCGACGCCGTACCGGCGCTCCCACGTGCGCAGCGTGGAGGGGGAGATGCCGAGCCGCTCGGCGACCGAGCCGACGTTCCAGACGATCGCCGCGGGAGCCCCGTCGGCGGCCAAGGGCTCGGGAGCCTCGTCGCGCTCGGGGTTCGGCATGAGCCCAGCATAGAACTTGTTCACCCTCTTGCTCTTTGAACAAGTTCTGAGTAAGTTTTGAATAGAATCCGAATTTCGGGTTTGATCCGCGCCATTGAGGGGAATAACCACACCATGGTCAACGTCAACCGCCTCCCGGGTCCCATGATGGACGCGTACGAATGGCAGTACGAGGGCGCCTGCATGGGCGTCGACAGCTCCGTGTTCTTCTCGCCCGAGGCCGAACGTGGAGCCAAGCGCGAGCGCCGCGAGCAGGCAGCCAAGAAGCTGTGCATGACGTGCCCGGTCATCGAGCGATGCCGCCAGCACGCTCTCGCCGTGCGCGAGCCGTACGGCGTGTGGGGCGGGCTGACCGAGGGCGAGCGCGCCGCGCTGGCCCGCCAGGAGAAGATCGCCAGCTGACTGGCGGCACCCCCGCGCACCTCGGTGCGCCGTGGCGTCCCAGTCGCCAACCCGCAGGAGACCGCATGACCGATGCACTGAACGGCAAGAAGATCGCCTTCCTCACCGCCCAGGTGGGCGTCGAGAAGGCTGAGCTCGTCTCCCCGTGGCAGGCGGTGATCGACGCCGGCGGCACGCCGACGCTCATCGCCCCCGAGAAGTCGCCCGTGCAGTCGATGGTCGGAGACGTCGACAAGGACGACACGTTCGACCCCGACCAGACCGTCGCCGAGGCGTCCGCCGCCGACTTCGACGCCTTGGTGCTGCCGGGCGGCACCGTCAACGCCGACACCGTCCGCGGCGATGCCGCCTCCGTCGCCCTGGTGAAGGCCTTCGTCGACGCCGGCAAGCCCGTGGCCGCGATCTGCCACGGACCCTGGGCCCTCGTCGAGGCCGGCGTGCTGCCGGGCAAGACGCTCACCTCGTTCCCGAGCCTCAAGACCGACATCACCAACGCCGGCGGCTCGTGGCTCGACGAGACGGTCTTCCACTGCCCCGCTGGCGGTTGGGACCTCGTCACGTCGCGCAACCCCGACGACCTCGAAAACTTCAACGCCACCCTCACCGACGTCTTCGCGAAAGCCTGAGGCCCATCGTGCCCGCACACAACGCCAGCAAGGCCCCCGGCAAGGCGCCCAGCACCTCGGCCAAGATCCTGTACCGACCGGTCGGCATCGTCAGCTCGATCGCGGGCGGCCTCGTGGCCAGCCTGATCTTCAAGCAGGTCTGGAAGCGGGTCAGCGCCGGAGACGGCGTCGACCCGCCGGGGCCGCTCGAGTCGGAGTACGACTTCAAGGAGATCCTGCTCGCCGCGGTGATCCAGGGAGCGATCTACTCGGCGGTCAAGACCGTCATCCAGCGCCAGGGCGCCCGCACGTTCGAGCGGGCCACCGGCGAGTGGCCCGGTTCGTGAGCAGCACCGCCGATCTACTCGGCGACGCCTTCGGCCGCATCGGCGAGGGCGTCGTCGACCTCGTCGAGGGCATGACACCGGCCGATCTGGTGCGCCGGGTGGCTCCGGGGGCCAACACCGTCTCCTGGCTCGTGTGGCACCTGCTGCGCGTGCAGGACGATCACGTCGCCGACGTCGCGGGCACCGAGCAGGTGTGGTTCTCGGGCGGGTGGCACGACCGATTCGACTTGCCGTTCGAGCCGGGCGCGACCGGGTACGGCCAGACGCCCGACGAGGTGTCGGCCGTCCGCGCCACCTCCGAGCTGCTCGCGGGCTACGCGCGCGACGTGTCGGCCGCGACCCAGGCGTTCGTCTCGGGTCTGACCGACGACGACCTCGATCGCGTGGTCGACGAGGGATGGGACCCGCCGGTCACCCTCGCCGTCCGCCTCGTCAGCGTCATCGACGACGACCTCAAGCACCTCGGCCAGGCCGAGTACGCCAAGGGTCTGTCCTGACCAACCTGACGGTCACTCGGCGAAGCGCTGCATGAAGGCACGGAACCGCTCGTTGCGCATCGACGATGCCTGAGCCCACGACTCGAACTCCAGCGACGTGGCCAGGTCGGACGTTGCCGCGATGCGCACCGACTCCTTGATGTCGGCCATCAGCCGCGGCTCGCGACCAGCGTAGAGTCGGGCGAGCTCGAGCGCCGTGCCCACGGCGTCGTCGGCCAGCCGGTCGGCGAGACCGATCGCCCCTGCCTCGTCCGCCCCGATCACGGCGCCGGAGAACAGCGCGGCCGTCGCCCGTCCGCGACCGATGCGCTCGGTCAGCATCCAGCTGCACCCGCCACCGGGGTGCAGGCCGATCTCGGCGAACGTCGGGCCGAACCCCGCATGCGGCCCCGCGACGATCACGTCGCAGGCCAGGGCGACGTTCATCCCCGCACCGATCGCGGCGCCGTCGACCGCGGCGATCGTGGGGATCGCGAGGTCGCGGATCCCGAGGAACGACGCGTAGACCTTCATCAGGTGGTCGCGCATCTGCTCGGTCGGACGGTCGAGGTCGCCGAAGAGGTTCGCGAGGTTGGCTCCGGCGCAGAAGGCCTTGCCCGCTCCGGTGACGACGAGGGCTCGGGCGTCGGGATCACCCGCCACGGCCTCGACGGCCGCCGCCAGCTCGTCGAGCAGCGGCCAGTCGAGGGCGTTGCGCCGCTCGGGAGCGTTGAGGGTCAGCAGGCGGACGGGACCGTCGGAGTCGAGCAGCACGAGTGACATGCCGCGACGATAGCCCGTCCGTCGGCGACCGGAGCGCGACGGCGACCCGCTCTGTGACGAGCGTGCGGGACCGGGTTGAGGCACACCGCCGCTGGGTACCTCTCCTGCATGACAACCATCAGCAGGACGTTCACCGTCGACCCCGCACCCTCCGTGGTGCTCGAATACCTGAAGGACTTCTCGCACGCCGAGGAGTGGGACCCGGGCACCGAGAAGTGCCAGCGCATCGACGACGGGCCCCTCACCGTCGGCAGCAGGTGGCACAACACCTCGAAGATCGCGGGCGTCTCGACCGAGCTGGAGTACACGCTCGAGGAGCTCACCGACTCGAAGGTCGTCTTCGCGGGCAAGAACGACTCCGCGACCACCACCGACACCATCACCGTGGTGCCGTCGGGCTCGGGCAGCGAGATCACCTACGAGGCCGTCATCGAGATGAGCGGCGCCGCCAAGCTCGCCACCCCGGTCGTCAAGCTCGTGTTCGAGAAGATCGGCAGCGACACCGAGGACGACATGGTCACGGTGCTCAACAGGCTCTGACCTGCTGCTCCCCCTCTGGCAGGCTGAGGCCATGACCTACCTCGAGGGATCCTTCAGCTCGCAGCAGGACGGCATCGACATCGCGACCTACGCGTGGCCGCTGCCCGAGGGCGTGGCCGCCCACGGCGTCGTGCAGATCGCGCACGGCCTGGCCGAGCACGCGGCGCGCTACGACCGGTTCGCCACGGCGCTCAACGCCGCGGGCTATCACGTCCATGCCAACGACCACCGCGGCCACGGCCGCTCGATTCACGCCGCGCCCGGCGACTTCGGCGCCCCCGGCTTCGCCGGGCTGCAGGCCGACGTGGTGCAGCTCGGCGAGCAGCTGCGTGCCCAGCACCCCGAGCTGCCGCTCGCGCTGCTGGGCCACTCGATGGGGTCGTTCGCGACCCAGCACGTGCTCCTCTCGCGCTCCGACCTCTACGACGCGGTGGTGCTGTCGGGCTCGACCGCGCTCGACGTTCTTGCCGCGGGCATGGGCGACGGGCCCGTCGGCGACCTCAGCGCGTTCAACGCGCCCTTCGAGAACCGCACGGGCTACGAGTGGCTGTCGCGCGACGAGGCCGAGGTCGACGCCTACGTCGCCGACCCCCTGTGCGGCTTCGACCTGCCGGCCGAGACCCTGCCGGCGCTGTTCGCCGGCACCGAGCGCCTCGCCGACCCGGCCGCGCTCTCGGCCATCCGGTCGGAGCTGCCGATCCTGCTCGCGTCCGGCACCGACGACCCCCTGGCCGGCGGCGGCGAGCTGATCGAGCTGCTCGCGACGCGCTACCGCGACGCGGGGGTCGCCCACGTGTCGGTGCAGCTCTACGCGCAGGGACGCCACGAGATCCTCAACGAGACTAACCGCGACGAGGTGACCGCCGACGTCATCGCGTGGCTCGACGGTCACCTCGGACGCTAGGACGATCAGCCGAAGCTGGGCTTCGCGGCATCGGTGACGTGCACCGATTGCTCGTCCATCAGCGCGTCGCCGGCCGGCAGCAGCGTGGCGGTGCGCACCAGGTCGGCGCGGTGCTGCGTCACGTAGGCACGGAACGCGTCGTCCTTCTCGGATCTCATGGGCTTTCCTCCGCTGTCATGCCCCTATGACGGATGCGGACCCCGCCGAGGTTGCACGGCTGCCTGAACCTGCAGCCCCAGGTGGCACTCCGCGAACCGGTGGACGTCGTCGGGCTGCGCCACCAGGCGCCACCGCTCGACGATCCCGGCCGCCGCCAGCACGTCTGCCATGGCGTCGGCGTGCCACCGCCAGGCGCGGGCGACCCGGTGGTCGAACTCGATGACCCGGTCCCCCGGGTCGTCGGCGCACTGGAACGCGACCACGACACGGGCCCCGGGCTGCAGCCGCCGAGCCCAGCCCAGCACCACCTCGGGTACGTCGTCCGGCGGCACGTGGATGAGGCTGAAGCGAGCCAGCAGACCCACCAGCGTCCGGTCGTCGTCGAGACCGTCGAGGGCCGCGTCGGCGGCCACGAACCGGATGTCCGGATGGCTGCGCCGAGCGATCTCGAGCATCCCGCTCGACGGGTCGACCCCCACGACGTCCAGGCCAGCTGCGGCGAGGTCGGCGGTGACGTGCCCGGTGCCGCAGCCGACGTCGACGACCGGTCCCGCGAGCCCCGAGGCCGAGATCTCGTCGGCCAGCAGCGCGACGGCACGGCGTTCGAGGGACGAGGCGTAGCCGTCGGGGAACGCCTCCTCGTAGGCCTCGGCGAGCGCGTCGTACCCGGGCTGCGTCGTCACGATCCCGATCGTCCCACGGAGGCTACCCGCGAGCCCCGCGCTGACGTCCTGTGACCACGATGCCCCCGGGCTCACAGAGCCCGCGACCAGGCGACCTCTCGCTCGAGCTGACCGGTCTGCCGGAAGAGGACCACCTGGTGCGCGTCGGGCAACGCGGCCGCGAGCTCGTCCCGGTCGGCGGAGGTGAACCCGAGCTTCTGCCAGAACGGACCGGACCGGCGCGAGAACAGCCAGGCGCGACGCACGCCCGCAGCGCGCGCTTCGTCCAGCGCCAGCTGCGCGAGTCTGGTCCCGGCGCCGACCGCTCGACGCCCCGGTGCCACTGCCACGCTGCGGATCAGCGCGTGCTCGCCGTCGGCGCTCAGCTCGAAGCCCGTGCTGCCGACGATCTCGTTGCGGTCGTCCCGCTCGGCCCACAGCCGAACCGCGGGCGCGTCGAGGCCGGCGAGCGTCAGGTCGACGCGCTGCAGGAACTCCCGCACGTCCGCCACGTCGGCGGGCTCGACGGGCCTGAGACCCGTCTCGCTGCGATGGCGAGCCACGACGATCAGGCCGACTGCTGGCGCTCGAACGCCGCGCGGATGGGTGCGGTGTCGTAGACGATGTGCAGCGTCGTGATGAGCCCGGCGGAGTCCAGCTCGGCGACGTCGACCACCGTGAACGGCGCCGGCTCCCCGCTCGCGAGCGTCCAGTCGAAGTCGAACCAGAAGCTGACGACCGGCAGCCCGTCCAGCTGCCCCGCCATCGTCGTGCGCAACGTCAGCCGCGACTGCCCGGTGTCGGCGAACAGGGCCGGGTAGAACTCGGCAGCCGGCAGCGTCCCGTAGAGCGGTGAGTCGACCCTCCCGGACGGCGAGAACAGCGCCAGCACCCGTTCGGTGCTGCCCTGCGCCAGGGCTTCGAGGTACTCGCCGACCAGCTGCTCGTGCGTCATGAGTCGATCCCATCACGCGGCACCGGCTCCGCCGACAGCCCGTTCGGGTCACGCGTGCTGTGAGACCTTGGCCTCGACGCCGTAGTGCAGCTCGGCGGTGACCCGCAGGCCCTCGTCGTGGTCGACGTACCAGGAGTCGCACAGGTGGTCGACGATGATGAGCCCGCGCCCCCTCAGGTTGACGTCGCTGAACTCCTGGGGGCTCAGCAGCGTGCGGGGTCCGCCGTCGTGGACGCTGATGCGCAGGCGCTCGTCGTCGACGCACCACGACACGTCCAGCAGTCCTCGCGAGTTCGGTGCGCCGTGCTCGAGGCTGTTGGCGACCAGCTCGGACAGCACCAGGGTCGCGTCGTCGACGACGCCGCGCGTCAGACCGTGCTCGAGCAGCTCGCTGGCGAACATCTGGCGCGCCGTCCGCGCGCTGCTGAGGTCGAACGGCAGCTGGACGGTGGTGCACGGATCGTCGTCCTGCGCGGCGTGGGACGTTCCGGCGGGCATGGGTCACTCCTAGCGATCGTGATCGTCCCGACGTGCGGACGCTCCCGCCGTCTTACCCCGAGCCCCGAGCGGTCAAACGAGGCACCACTGCGAGCCGGCTCGACCTCACATATTGGATGCAACTCATGTCAGTTGGTATGCTGATCTTCCAAGACACACCGACCACGGGGAGAAGATCATGGCCAGCACGACGAAGAAACCGGCACCGGGTCAGACGACCGGTGCGAGCACCGGTCCGACCTTCGACCCCGTCGACTTCGCCGCCGAGCTGGACGTCGTCGCGAGCAACCGCGCGGTCGGCACGGACGTCTGGTTCGAGAACGAGCACGTGCAGATCTGGGACCTCTCGCTGCAGCCCGGCGAGCGCGTGCCGTTCCACACCCACGACCACACCTACTTCTGGACGGTGACCGACGCGGGCCGGGTCATGCAGCGATACGACGACGGCACGAGCCGCGTCGTCGACGTCGAGGTCGGCCACACCAACTTCCTCACCTATCAGGGTGACGAGTGCACCGTCCACGACCTCGA
Source organism: Aeromicrobium endophyticum (assembly GCF_003586285.1). Lineage (GTDB taxonomy): Bacteria > Actinomycetota > Actinomycetes > Propionibacteriales > Nocardioidaceae > Aeromicrobium > Aeromicrobium endophyticum. Next base: position 1,168,984 of record NZ_QUBR01000001.1, read on the forward strand.
GAATGTCGGCGACACCTTCTTCCGCTGCGTCACGGTGGTCCTGAAGGATCTGTGACGCGACGTGACGTGACGTGCGTGCGCGGCGGCCGGTGCCGAGCATCGGCTGCCGCGCACGGGCATCAGGAGGAGGCCGTCACCGCGAGATCAGCGTTCCTCGCGGCGATGGCCTCCGGCGTGGCCGGGAACAAGATGGCCGCGCCGTCGCCGGCCAGGTCCTGTGCGGCCTCGACGACCGGGGCGATGCGCGCGTCGTACATCCTCAACGCCGAGGGCACGTCGTCGCACTCGTCCAGCACGTCAGCCAACGTCGCCGCGCCCACCATGGCCAGGCTCGTGCCCATGCCGGAGAAGAACGAGGCGCAGTAGCCGGCGTCGCCGACCAGGACGGCCCGGCCGGACACCCGGCTCGTCATCCGGATCTGGCTCACCGAGTCGAAGTACAGATCGTCCGACCGGTCGACCTCGCCGAGCACCGCAGGCACTTTCCAGCCCGTCACGTCGCGGAACGCATCGGCGACCATCGACTTGTGCTGGTCTACGTCACGGTAGTCGTAGTCGATCCTCTCCGACCTGAAGCCGAGGAGTGCCGAGCAGTCCGCGCCGTCGCCGCGCAGCATCAGCATGCGCCCGGGCACGTTGAACACCTCCGACCCGTGGACGCCCGATCCCTGCGAGGTGCGCCGCAGCACGGCCACGTACAGCCCGAGGTGGTGCAGGTACTGCTCCTCGGGTCCGAAGACGAGCTGACGGACCCTGGAGTGCATCCCGTCGGCACCCACGACCAGGTCGGCTCGCACCGTGCCGCGTCCGTGGAGCTCCACCGAGACACCCGCGGCGCTCTCCGTGACGTGCTCGATCCACGAGCCGTAGACGAACCTGACGGCATCAGGCACCGAGCCGCGCAAGATGTCGCTCAGGGCGTCCCGCGAGATCTCGATGTCGTCAGGACTGTCGTACAGGTCGATGTTGGGGCGGATCGTGGCTTGCACCCGACCGTCGGGGTCCACGAAGTCGAACCGGTCCTCGTAGGTCACGCGCGCGGACGCGATGGCGTCGAGCAGGCCCATGCGGCGAGCGACGTCGACGGCCGCTCCCCGCACGTCGACGGCGACCCCGCCCTGACGAGGTGCCTGGGCACGCTCCACGACGGTCACGGCATGACCTGCGGAAGCCAGCAGGTGCGCCGTGGTCAGGCCTGCCACGGATGCTCCGGAGATGACGACGTCCATCGATGAACCCTTCGCTGTAGGTGTTCCGCGCTCGGCGGACCGCGCCCAGACTGCACATTTGGGATGCGATATGTCAACTATTGCATTTACGTGTCTGGAGAGCGGCGGGGTTACGGACGTGTGACAGATCACGTCGAGCCCTTGACGCCGAACATATTGGATGCAACTCTCAGAACCCGAATTCGTATTCGCATTAGGCTATACGACGATCCCAGAGGTGGACCATGACCATCGACATCCCTCGACCGGCGGCGTCGCCCGCGCGACCTAGCCCCAGCGGCGAGGCAGTGACATGACGACGGAGACACACGACGAGCTGTCCGGCGGCCGCTTGAAGCGCGACACCATCGGTGCGTTCGGCCTGACCTTCATGGTCGTGGCCGCCGCAGCGCCACTCACCGCCATGGCGTCCAACCTGTCCCTCAGCCTCGCGTTCGGTGTCGGCGGCGGGACCGTCGGTCTGCTCATCGTCGTCGCGGCCCTGCTGGGCATCTTCGCCGTGGCGTACGTGGTGCTGAGCCGCCACGTGACCAACGCCGGCGCCTACTACGCGTTCATCGGGTTCGGCCTCGGCAAGACCGCCGGCGCCGGAGCGGCTTTCGTCGCCACCGTCGCCTACAACCTCGCTGCCGGAGGGATGATCGCCGCCACCGGTTACTTCGCCGCGGCGACCGTCGAGTCCGAGCTGGGTCTCGACGCGCCGTGGTACGCGTACGGCGTCGTGGCGCTGGCGCTCACCGCGTACCTGGGCCGTCGAGGGGTCGAGATCACGCAGCGGTTCACGACCGGCATCTCCTTGCTCCAGTTCGCCGTGATCATCGCGCTCGGGGTCGCCATCCTCTGGCAGCGACCCGGAGGCTGGTCGCTCGGCGTGTTCACGCCGGGCCAGATGTTCGAGGGCAATGTCGCGATGACCCTCGTCTTCTGCATCTTGTCGTTCGTCGGCTTCGAGGCCACTGCCATCTACGGGGAGGAGGCCAAGGCCGCTCGGCGCAGCATCAAGGTCGCGACCTACACGTCGCTGGCGCTCCTGGTGGCGGTGTTCGTCTTCTCCACCTGGTCCATCACTGCGGCGTTCCCCGACGTCCAGGCCGAGGCGGCGAGCGACCCGGGCTCGCTCGTGTTCCGCACGGCAGACACGTATCTCGGCGGATGGTCGGGAGGCGTGCTCTCGACGCTCGTCACGATCAGCTTCCTCGCCGCGGGGATCGCGTTCCACAACATGGCGACTCGCTACCACTACGCCCTCGGACGAGCGCGACTGCTGCCGGTGCGGCTCGCGCACACGCACCCCCACCTGGGGACGCCGTCGGTCGGCAGCGCCGTGCAGATCGGGATCTCCGTCCTGATCCTCGCTCCGTTCGTCATCACGAAGGCCGATCCGATCATCAACCTGTTCCCCGCCGTCTCGGGCATCACCAGCCTGTCGCTGACCGCCCTCATGATCGGCTGCTGCGCCAGCATCGTCGTGGCTGCCGTGGCGGGACGGCTGCCGGAGAGCCGCTGGGCCACGATGGTCGCGCCCGGGGTCGCGGGCGTCAGCCTCGTCGCGATCTGCGGGATCATCATCGCCAACTACCAGGAGGTCACCGGCAGCACGGAGCTCGTGATCGCCCTGATGCCCCTGATCCCTGTCGCCGCGGCGATCTACGGAGCCCTCGCCTTCCGGCGGGTCGGCGACGCCGACCTCGACGCACACCTGTGAGACGGGGTGGGGCGGCACCCGCGTGCCGCCCCACCCACCCTGACCACTTCATCTTCTCGAGGACACCCGCCGTGGACCGACACCTGGACGAGCTCATGCCGCCCATCCCGTACGAGGACGTGGCCCCTGCAGCGCTGCTGCGTCCGCCCGCGACCTCGGTCGTGCCGGGCGCCGCGAGCCATCTCGGGCTGATCTACGCGCAGGTGATGGGGTGGCGACCGCTGCGCCTCGACGTCCACCTCCCCACCGCCACCACCACTCGGGCGCCCGCAGTGATCTACGTCCACGGCGGAAGCTTCATAGGAGGCATCCCCGCCATGGGTCCGTGGACGTCGCTACCGCTCCACGGCATCGCCGTGGTGTCGGTGTCCTACCGACTGACCGGCGAGGTGTCGTTCCCCGAACCCGTCGAGGACGTCCGCGCAGCAGTGCGCTGGGTGCGGGACCACGCCGACGAGTGGGGCATCGACCCCGGGCGCCTGGCGCTGTGGGGCAGCTCGGCGGGAGCCCTGCTCTCCGGCATCGCCGCCGTCAGCGACGACCGTCCACTCGGCCGGCGCGTCGGCTCGAGCCAGGCGTCCTCGCACGTCTCGGCGGCGATCGGCCACTACGGCGTCAGCGACCTGCGCTCCCTGGCGCAGGACGCCATCCCCGGTTCCGAGACCCAGGCCACCGAGCTTGGCGCGATCATGGACCGATTCGTCGGGTCCTCGACCGTCCCGCCTTCCGTGACCTCCCACCTCGGACTCGCGAAGTCCGTCCCACCCCCGTTCCTCCTGGTGCACGGCGATGCGGACCAACGCGTCGGTCCCGGGCAGTCCAGGCGCCTGCACGACGGCCTCGTCGCTGCCGGAGGCACCAGCACCTACCTCGAGATCCCCGGTGCCGACCACGGAACCCAGGAGTTCTTCCGCGACCCGGTCGTCGGGCGCTGCGTGCAGTTCCTCCGCCAGGCATGGGACGCGCCTACCATGGTCACCTGATGAGCGCCGACACCATCGAGCACCTCCAAGCCAGGAGCCGTCGCTCCGCCGAGCAGATCCTCCGGGCGGCCGTGCAGGTCATCACGCGTCAGGGCATCCACGACTTCACGATGTCCGCCGTCTCCGACGCCGCCGGCATCTCCATCGGCGGCGTCTACGGCCGCTACCCCAACAAGGAGGCACTCCTGCGGGCCGTCAAGGACGAGGTGCTGACGGGTCTGGAGACCGACGTGCAGCGACAGCTCGACGCCGCCGACCCCGGTTCGAGAGCCTTGCTCGGCGCCTTCACCCACGTCGTCTCCAACGCCTTCGCCGAGTCCAGCGGGTTGTACGCCTTCATCTTCATCCACAGCGCCCAGGACGCCGCCATGAAGGCCCGCGGATTCGCGTTCCACCAGCGCGTCAAGGGACTGCTGCAGGAGCGGCTCCTCGATCACGGCGTCACCGACCAGACCGGGGTGGACGTGGCGTACGACATGATCATGCAGAGCCTGCTGATGCGGGTCATCTCGATGGGCAACGTGCCGGACGGCGAGGTGCCCTATGCCGGGTTCCCCGACCCCGATCTCTACGCGCGAGAGATCGTGCTCGCTGTCGACGCCTACGTGGCGCAGCGATCGCGCCCCGCCTGACGCCCGCCTCCTCGCGCCCGGGGAGTCACAGGTTGATCATGAGCCCGACGAGACCGTGGAACGTCTCCTGGAGCGCCTCGTTGAGAGCCGGGTGCGTGTGCACGTTGCGCGAGAGCTCGAACGCCCCGAGGTCCCACTTCTGGGCGAGCGTCAGCTCGGGCAGAAGTGGGACACGTCCGGACCGATCAGGTGCTCGCCCAGCGGCTCGCCGTGCTCTGCGCCGGCGACGGTCGTGACGAAGCCGGTCGGCTCGCCGAGACCGTGCGCCTTGCCGTTCGCCGGGAACGGCAACGTGACCGCGGTGACCGATCGCCCTTCCGCCTCGGCCTCGGCCTGCGTCAGGCCGAAGCTGGCCGCCTGCGGTTGCGTGAAGGTCGCGCGAGGCATCATCCGGTAGTCGCCCAGCTCCATGGTCTGCGCGCCGCCGATCGTCTCGGCCGCGACGACGCCCTGCGCCTCGGCGACGTGGGCCAGCTGCAGCTTCATCGTCACGTCGACGATCGCGTAGATGTGCGGGACGCTCGTCCGCATCCGGTCGTCGATCGCGATCGCGCCCCGCTCGTCCAGCTCTACCCCTGCGGACTCCAGGCCGATCCCCTCCACGACGGTCGAGTCCGTGACCGATCACGGCGACCGGACTCGACCGTCGTGGAGGTCAGGATCCCGATGCCCAGCTTCTTGGAGGCCTTGGCGATCTCTCGCGAGATCGTCGGGTCCTCGTTCGGCAGCGCACGGTCGAGGTGCTCCACGATCGTGACGTCCACACCGTAGGCGCGTGCGACGTAGCCGAGCTCCATGCCGATCGCGCCGGCTCCGATGACCAGCATCGAGGATCTGCTCCTCGTACGTGACGACACGGGTGAAGGTCACCTGCTCGACCGCTCCGCCGTCGAGTCGGACGTCCATGCTGTTCGGCCCGGTCAGCACACCTCGTTCCTCGATCTCGGTGATGCCGTTCTCCTTCATTAGGAAGTGGACGCCCTTGACGCGACCCTCGGCCACGGTGCGGCTGCGGCGGTGCGCGACCCAGCAGTCGAAGGTGACGTCGCCGACGATGCCGAAGTCGGCCGCGTGGTGCCGGTAGGTGCTGGCGATCTCGGCGTTGCGCAGCAGCGCCTTCGACGGGATGCACCCGACGCTGCCGCGATGCCGAGGTTGATCTCCCTCATCTGGCACGCGCCTCGGCGTCCTCGGCGAGCACGCCGTCGGGTTCGAGGAGGCGGAGCGGGTCGTTCGCGTACGGGTAGAAGCGCGTGCCGCCGAGCGCCGGACCCAGCCGCGTGTCGTGGACGGCGATCCGCCGTGAGTCCCGTCCTCTCGTGTGGTGGAGGCGGACGGACTCGTGCGAGTCCAGCACGATCTCCCCGCCGAGCTCGAAGATGCTGGGGCTGTCGGTCGGCTGCCCGGCGCTGATGATGCCTCCCACGACGATCTGCTCATGTGAACAGGCAACAAGTGACATGTTTGACTCGCTAACATTGACCGATCACTCAGTTTCGGTCAATACTGTGATCCACAACAGGCCTGGACGGTCCGTCCACGGCACCGCGTACGACCCCGAGGTGGCACAGTGCTCAGGATCGACCGGCTCGACTCGCAGATCCTCGGGCGGCTCACCGACAACGCGCGAGCCGCCGTGGCCGACCTCGCGAGCTCGCTCGGCGTCGCTCGCAACACCGTCATGTCCCGCATCCGGCGCCTCGAGCAGACCGGCGTGCTGAGCGGCTTCATGCCGTTGGTCGACCTCGAAGCGGTGGGGATCCCCGTGCAGGCGTTCGTCGCGCTCGAGCTCGACCAGCGCCAGATGGCGGACGTCGTGGCGTCGCTGAGCGAGCTCGCCCACGTGCTCGAGATCAACACCCAGGCCGGGCGCGAGGACCTGTTGGCCCGTGTCGCCGCGCCCACCCATCGTGAGCTGCAGGAGGTGGTGAACCAGATGATCCAGATCGACGGCGTGCGTCACACCGTGACCACGATGATCGTCTCCACCCCGCTGCCCTTCCGGACCCAGCCGCTGCTCGACCGGTTGACCGCAGAGGCAGGTTTCGGCCGATCGACGCCGGCAGCGACGTGACCGGGCCGCGGGCCGAGGGACGCACCCAGACCGTCCCGCGCCGGCCGCTCGGTGAGGTCGCGGCGTGGGCGATGACGCCCACGCCCTTCACCTCCGACGGCTCGAGGGTCGACACCGACTCGCTGGCTCGCTTCGCGAGGCATGCGACCGAGCAGGGATGCACCGGCTTCCTGGCCCTCGGCGTCATCGCCGAGCCGGCCACGCTCTCGCTGCAAGAGCGCCTCACCTGCCTGGCCACGGTCGCCGACGCGGCACCGTCCAGCCCGGTCGTGGCGACGGTGATGGAGCTCGACACCGGGGCTGCCGTGCAGGAGGCCGAGATCCTGACCCGCTCGCTCGGAGCCGGGGTGGCCGGTCTGATGGTGCCGGTGACCGACCCCGACGCCGATGTCCTGCGCGCCCACCTGCGCGCTGTCCACGACGCGACCGGCTGCCAGGTCGTCGTCCAGGACCTGCCGCGGGCCACGGGCGTGCAGATCGCCGTCGACGACCTCGCATGTGCGGTCGATGGCCTCGACTTCGTGGCGGGCGTCAAGTGCGAGTCGCCGCCGACGTTCGTCCGCGTCGCCCGGCTTCGCGACCTCACCGGCGTGCCGTGCATCAGCGGGTTCGGCGGCATCGGGCTCGTCGACGACGTCGTCAGTGGTGCGACGTCCGTCGCCGTGGGCGTCACGCCTGCGGCGACGGTGGTCGCCGCGCTCGACGCCGCCCGGCTCGGACGACACGCGGAGGCGGCTCGCCTGATCGGAACCCGAGCGGCCCTGATCACCTACGAGACCCAGCCGGGTCAGAGCATCGCGATCCGCAAGGAGCACTGGAGGCGAGCGGGCGTGATCGCGCATCGCAGCACCCGCGCGCCGACGCCCGCCTGGACGGACGACCTCGACGACCACTCGAGGGCCCACGGAGTCGGCGAGCTCACGACGGACTAGCTGCGACGACCTGGCCGACCCGTCCCCTGGCGTGGCCCCAGATCGCCACGACGACGGTCAGGACTGCCGACGCCGCCATGCCGGCCGACAGGTCGACCCGCAGCAGCAGCGCGCCGGCACACGCCCCTGCGCCGATCAGGACCACGGCGCCCGCCCGCCGGGCCCACTGCTGTCCGGCCCCACCGGCCAGCCGCGAGTCCGCCGCGAGGCCCGTCAGCGTCGAGGTCACGACCACGGTCGTGACGTCCTTGACCCCGACGGCTCGCGCTGCGGCCGCCTGCACTCCCATGCCCATGGCGACGATCCCGGTGACGACGAAGCCTGCGGTGCTGCCGGGGGGCGCCTGGCCGACGGCCAGGAACGCTCCGCAGCCCGCGAACGCGGTGGCCACCACCAGCAGGAGCCACGTGGTCGTCCCGGACCATCCCGTGCCACTGGTCCGCAGCGCGCGCCCCCCGAGAGCCGCTCCTGTCAGGAAGGCCAGGAGGGCGATCGACGGACCCACCACCGGGAGGTCCTCCGCTCCACTCACGGCCATCCCGAGGATCACGACGTTGCCGGTCATGTTCCCCGTGAACACCCGGTCCAGGCCGAGGTACCCCACAGCGTCCGCGACCCCCGTCGAGAACGTCAACAGCAGCATGCAGCCCAGCCGCACCTGCTCCGGGGTCCAACGGCGCGACCTCACTGCGACGCGCCGACTCATCGGCCGGCCGCGTAGCCCTGCGCGCCCCGCGAGTTCGCAGCAGCACCGAGCCGTCCCGTCCCGGGCTCGCGGGTGACCGTCGAGAGACGACCGAGCGACCACCCGCCCGACACCGTCACGACGTGCCCGCGTGCTCGCAGACCTTCGATCACGTCCTCGCCGATCCGGTCCTCCACGACCACGCCGCCCGGTGCCCAGGTGCGGGGCCAGAACGAGCCGGTGATCGACGTCGTGTGGAACATCGGAGCGTCGATGGCCTCCTGCGGGGAGTAGCCGCCCACGAGCACGCGCAGGAGGTAGAGGAGCTGCCACTGGTCCTGCTGGTCGCCGCCGGGCGTGCCGAGAGCCGCGGTGGCGACGCCGTCGCGATCGAGCAGCATGGTCGGGCTCAACGTCGTCCGCGGGCGGGTGCCAGGCCGCAGGGCGGACGGGCTCGACGGGTCCAACCAGGTCATCTGCAGCCGGGTGCCGAGCGCGAACCCGAGGCTGGGGACCGCCGGGGACGACTGCAGCCATCCGCCGGACGGGGTGGCCGACACCATGTTGCCCCACCGGTCGACCACGTCGACGTGGCACGTGTCGCCTCGCGTCTCCCCCGTCGGTCGAACCGTCGGCTCACCGGCACCCACGACGGTCGACGACTCGGCCGCGAGCTCGAACGGAGGACGGTACGGAACCAGGCCCTCGACGGTCCCGGGTCTGAGCTCGAGCGAGGCCGTGTCGCCGATGAGCCGGGCCCTCTCCGCGGCGTACTGCGGCGACAGCAGCTGCGCGAGGACGGCCGGGTCGTGCCCGTCGCCGTAGTAGGCGTCCCGGTCGGCCATCGCGAGCTTGAGGGCCTCGATCACGCAGTGCGCGCCCGTGGCGGTCGATGGATCGACCTGGTCGTCGTCGAGGTGGTCGAGGATCGCGAGCGTCTGGAGCAGCACCGGACCCTGGCCCCAGAACGAGCTCTTGAGCACCGTCCGCCCGCGGAACGGCAGGGCCACAGGCTCCTCGGTCGTGATCGAGAAGCGGGCGAAGTCCTCGGCGCCGATCACTCCGGCGTGGTCGGTCCCGCTGGAGTGGCGGTGGGGTGTTCGCACGAAGGACGACACCTCCTCGGCCACGAAGCCCGTCCGCCAGGCCTCGCCGACGGCGGCGACGCGATGCTCCCGCGTCTGCCCGACCGCGTGCTCGAGCAGTCGCCGCAAGGTCCGCGCGTAGGCGTGGTTCGTCACGACCTGACCGGGTTCGGGTGCGGCGCCGTCCCGCAGCCACAGGTCGGCCGAGGTGGGCCAGTGGTCGCGGAAGTGAGAGGCCATCGTCGAGATGACGCCACACAACTGCCGGCCGGCCTCGTGGCCGGTCTCGGCGTAGTGCAGGGCGTACGCGAGCACGTCTGCGACCTCCCACGAGCCGTGCTCCTCCAGCATCCACAGCCAGGCCTCCACCGCCCCCGGGACGGCCGCGGCCAGTGCCCCGGCACCCGGCACGTGGTCGAGTCCTTGGCCGGCGAAGTGGTCAGCGCTGGCGCCGGCCGGTGCCGGCCCCTGGCCCACCACGACCTCGGGCCGACGACTGGCGGGAGCGACGAGGGCCACCATGTCCCCGCCCGCACCGTTCAGGTGCGGCTCCACGATGTGCAGCACGAAGCCAGCCGCGACGGCCGCGTCGAAGGCGTTTCCCCCGCGCTCCAGCACCGATTGGGCCGCGCCCGTGGCGAGCCAGTGCGTCGATGCCGTCATCCCGAACGAGCCCGTCAAGGTCGGACGGGTGACCGAGGCCGGCGGAGGGACGAAGCGCGTGGTTGGCGCGATGGGGGTCATGACCCGTCAGTATGCAAAACATCTAAATTGGATGCAACTCTGTCGCGTCAGTCCTCGCGCAGGCGCGCGTTGTCCTCGGCCCACCGGGCCATGGACTCCGACGACGACCGGATGTGCTGCGCCATGGCTGCGCGGGCGCCGGGCCCGTCGCGCGCGACGATCGCGTCGGCGACCGCCAGGTGCTCGTCGACGTTCTGCTGCAGGAGCCTCGAGCTCTTCGCGTATGCAGGGAACGACGAGTTGCGTGGCAGCCGGCGACTCACGTCGTTGATGCTCAGCAGCAGCTGACGGTTGCCGGAGGCCTCGAGGATCACGCCGTGGAACGCCTCGTTGGCCTCGGCCCAGACGCGGTTGGCCTCCTCCGACGGTTCGCGGCGCGACGTCGAGAGCTCCGCGATCGTCTCGGCGAAACCCTTCCAGGCGGTGTGCATGCGCTCGAGCTGCTCGTCGCTGATCCGCTCGGCTGCGAGCTCGGCCGCGAGCCCCTCGAGCTCGGCGCGTACCTCTCCCAGCTCGCGGATGTCGCGTCCCGAGTGGCCGTTGACCCGTGCTCCGCGATTCTGGACGATGGTCACGATCCCCTGTGCCTGAAGCACCCGGAGCGCCTCTCGCACGGGGGTGCGGCTGATCCCGAACTCCTCCGCGATCGCGCCGTGACGCAGCCACGACCCGACCGCCACCTCGCCGTTGAGGATCCGTCGCTGCAGCTCGTCCACCAGCCGGTCGCTCAGGGCGCCGCTCCCGGCAGCCAGGTCAGATGACGCCATCTCGCACGCTCCCCTGCGCACCGCGACTCGACCCACGGTCGACCGGATCGAGTGTCATGCGGCGAACCTAGCATCGCAAAGACCCTCCCGAGAGCCACGCCCCGAGTGACCCCCCGTGGGCGGCGGCTCAACGCTGCGCGTCCTCGCGGGGATCGGAGGTTGCCGGCTCACTGTCGAGGTCACCGGCAGAGCACGACAGGACGTGCTCCAGAGCCGGGCGCCGCGAGACCGCCGGCCCGACGTCAGCGCGCGAACCGGTCGGTCGCCACGACGATCGCGTCCAGGATGCCCGGCTCGGTGAACGCGTGGCCGGCGGTGGGGATGATCTGCAGGTCGGCCTCCGGCCAGGCGCGGTGCAGGTCCCAGGCCGTCCGCGCCGGGGTGCACATGTCGTAGCGGCCCTGGATGATGACGCCCGGGATGTCCTTGAGCCTCGCCGCGTCGGCGATCAGCTGGCCGTCGGTGAACCAGCCGTCGTTCATGAAGTAGTGGTTCTCGATGCGGGCGAAGGCCACCGCGAACGCATCCTCGGTGAAGTGTCCGATCAGGTCCTCGTCCGGCAGCAGGGTGATCGTGGACGACTCCCAGCGTGCCCACGCCGTGGCGGCCGGGACGTGCACCGCGGGGTCGGGGTCGTTCAGCAGCCGGCTGTAGGCCTCGACGAGACGCCCACGCTGGTCCTCGGGCACGGGCGCGACGTACCCCTCCCACAGGTCGGGGTAGACGTTCGCCGCACCGCCCTCGTAGAACCAGTCGAGCTCGCTGCGCCGCAAGGTGAAGATGCCGCGCAGGACCAGCTCGGTCACGCGGTCCGGGTGCTTCTGCGCGTACGCCAGACCCAGGGCGGACCCCCACGAGCCGCCGCACACGAGCCACGCGTCGACACCCAGGTGCGAGCGCAGCGCCTCGATGTCGGCGACGAGGTGCCACGTCGTGTTCGTGCTCAGGTCGGCCTCGGGCGCGCTGGCGTGCGGCAGGCTCCGCCCGCAGCCGCGCTGGTCGAACAGCACGATGCGGTACCTCGCCGGGTCGAACACCCGACGCTGGCCGGCGCTCGACGCTCCGCCGGGCCCGCCGTGCAGGTAGACGGCGGGCTTCCCGTCGGGGTTGCCGGAGACCTCGTAGTAGATCTGCTGGCCGTCGCCGACGTCGAGCAGGCCGGTCTCGTGGGGCTCGATCTCCGGATACATCTCGCGCACCCGCCGGACACTAGCAGCGGCCAGCGCCGGCAGGATCAGGGCTGAAGCCGCTCGAGATCCTCGAGCTGGCCCGGGTGCCGCGGCGTCCACCCCAACGTGGCCTGCGTGACGGCGCTCGAGGCGGGCTGGTCCATCGCGAAGATGGAGCCGAACGGCCCGAACGAGTCCTCCGGCACGGACTGGACCGGAAGGCCCAGCCGGCGCCCCACCACGGCGGCGATCTCGCGGACCTCGTCACCCTCGTCGGCGACGGCGTGCCAGGCGGTGCCGGCCGGCGCCGACTCCAGGGCCAGGCGGAACAGCACGGCCGCGTCGAGCGCGTGGACGGCCGGCCACCGCTGGGTCCCGTCACCGGGGTAGCCGGCGATCCCGCTGCGCCGCGCCTGGTCGGTCAGCAGACCGGCGAATCCTCCGAGGCCGTCTTGGTGAACGGTGCGAGGCATGCGCACGGACGTCGCGCGGACTCCGCGTTCCGCCAGTGCCAGCAGCGCGTTGACCGCCTGCCCCCGTGCGCCCACAGGACCGTCGGTCGGGACCGGGTCGGCCTCCGTGGACGCCCTGCCGGGCACCCACGGCGTCCCGGACACCGTCACCAGAGGACGGTCGCTGCCCAGCAGCTCCTGGCCCAGTGCGGCCATCGCCGCCCCTTCCTCGGCGATCGAGCGCGCCAGCGCCTCGGCGGTGCCGTAGTCGCGACCGAACGCAAGGCTGATGACGCCGTCGGCCGACGCTGCCCCCGACCGCACCGCGGTCAGGTCGGACAGGTCGCCGCGCAGCACGGACGCTCCCTGCTTCTCCAGCTGGTGCGCGGACGCGTCGGAGCGTGCCAGGGCGAGGACGGTGTGGCCGGCCGAGATCAGCTCGGGGACGACCGCCGAACCGATGGTGCCGGTTCCGCCCGTGACGAAGACGTGCATGAGAGGCTCCAGACAAGTGATGGGACAGGTGTCCCATCACGATACATTGTGATGCGACACCTGTCGCATCAGTAGGGTGGACCGCATGGCTCGATGGGAACCCGGCGCGACGCAGCGCCTCGTCGTCGCAGCGTGCGACCTGTTCACGGAGCAGGGCTACGACGCCACCACCGTGGCCCAGATCGCCGACCGGGCCGGCGTCACCCGCAGCACGTTCTTCCGGCACTTCGCCGACAAGCGGGAGGTGCTCGTCGCCGGCCAGGAGACCCTGAGCGCGCTGCTGGCCGAGGGCGTCACCGAGGCGCCCGACGACTGCACTCCCCTCGAGGCCGTCGCGGCGGGCCTCCAGCGAGCGTCCGACGCGATGGGTCCGGCCAACCGCGAGCTCGGTCCACGTCTCAAGGCAGCCGTCGCCGCCAGCACCGAGCTGCAGGAGCGCGACGCCCTCAAGAGCGTCGGCATGGCACGCGCCATGACCACCGCCCTCGTCGCGCGCGGAATCGCCGCCCCGACCGCGCACCTCGCTGGCGAGCTGGGGGTCCTGGCCTTCAAGCTGGGCTACACCTCGTGGTCCGAGAGCGACCGCAGCGACGAGACAGGTCTCGCCGAGCACGCTCTCGCGGCGCTGGACGACCTGCGCGCCGCCTCCGCGACCCTCGAATGACGCCCGCGGCCACCGCATTCGGAATAGGCCTCCTCCAGGCATGGTTGCCCACGACATGAGAGCTATCGGAGTGACCACGCCCGGCGACGAAGACAACCTCGAGGTGCTCGACCTTCCTGTGCAGGATCCGCAGGAGGGCCAGATCCGCATCCGCGTCCACGCCGCGACCGTCAACCCCACCGACACCGCGATGATCCGCGGCGCCTACTACCGCGACGGCGACGTGCCGCCCGGCCCGCACATCCCCGGCATGGACCTGGCCGGCGTCGTCGACGCGATCGGGCCGGGCGTCGAGCGGCTCGCGGTCGGCGACCGCGTGATCGCCGTCGTCGCGCCCACCAGCGAGACCCGTGGCGCCTACCAGGAGCAGATCGTGCTGCCGGTCGAGCAGGTCGTCCCGGCACCCGCCGGTGCTGACGACGCGTCGGCATCGACCCTGCTCATGAACGCGCTCACCGCCCGCCTGGCCCTCGACGAGCTGGCCGTCCCGGCCGGAGGCACCGTCGCCGTGACCGGCGCGGCCGGGTCGTTCGGCGGATACGTCGTGCAGCTGGCCAAGGCCGACGGCCTGCGCGTCGTCGCCGACGCCAAGGAGGGCGAGGAGGACCTCGTCCGCGAGCTCGGCGCCGACATCGTCGTCCCCCGCGGCGACGACGTGGCCGCCAACATCCGCGCCGCCGTGCCCGAGGGCGTCGACGGCCTGGCCGACGGCTCCGTCCAGATCGACAAGACGCTCGCCGCCATCAAGGACGGCGGGGCGCTGGCCACCATCCGCGGATGGGACGGTCCGGCCGAGCGCGACATCTCGGTGCACCCCATCTGGGTCTTCTCCGCCGTCGGCCACACCGACAAGCTCGACCGCCTCCGTCAGCAGGCGGAGGACGGCACGTTGACGTTGCGAGTGGCCACGACCTTCCCGGCCGACCAGGCGGCGCAGGCGCACAAGCTGCTGGCCGGCGGCGGCGTGCGTGGCCGCATCGTGCTCGACTTCAGCTGACGCACTCCCCCACGCGGGACGGATCGGGGAAGGTCCAGGTCACCAGGTGACCCGGATCTTCCCCGATGGACGCGTTTCGGCCGCTCGGCACCCCGATGACAGGAGAACACCCATGACCACTCGCACCCTCGGTTCCAGCGGCCTCGCGGTCTCTCCTCTCGGCCTCGGCTGCATGGGCATGAGCCAGAGCTTCGGCGCCCGACCACCGCGCGACGAGATGATCACGTTCATCCGCGACGCCGTCGACCGCGGCGTCACGTTCTTCGACACCGCCGAGGTCTACGGCCCGTTCCACAACGAGGAGCTCGTCGGCGAGGCCCTGGCGCCCGTCCGCGACGACGTCGTCATCGCCACCAAGTTCGGCTTCGCCTTCGACGCCGACGACCAGCAGACCGGCGTCAGCAGCCGCCCCGACAGCATCCGCGCCGCCGTCGAGGGATCCCTGCGCCGGCTCGGCATCGACTCGATCGACCTGCTGTACCAGCACCGCGTCGACCCCGACGTCCCCATCGAGGACGTCGCCGGCACCGTCAAGGAGCTGGTCGAGGCCGGCAAGGTCAAGCACTTCGGTCTGTCCGAGGCCGGCGCCGGCACGATCCGCCGCGCCCACGCCGTGCACCCCGTCACCGCCCTGCAGAGCGAGTACTCGCTGTTCTGGCGAGAGCCCGAGGACGAGATCCTGCCCGTCCTGGCCGAGCTCGGCATCGGTTTGGTCCCCTTCAGCCCGCTCGGGCGAGGGTTCCTGACCGGACAGGTCACCGCCGACTCCACGTTCGGCGAGGGCGACATCCGCGCGACCCTGCCCCGCTTCGAGGCCGACGCCCTCCAGGCCAACCTCGCCCTCGTCGACCGCATCACCGCCGTCGCCGACCGCCGGGACGCCACGGTCGGGCAGGTCGCGCTCGCCTGGCTGCTCGCGCAGCAGCCCTGGATCGTCCCGATCCCCGGCACCCGCCGCCTGTCCCGTCTCGAGGAAAACCTCGGCGCCGCCGACGTCGAGCTGACGCCTGACGACCTGACCGAGCTCGACGAGGCGTCCAGCAGCTTCCAGGTGCAGGGCGACCGCTACCCCGAGGCCATGCAGAAGATGATCGACCGCTGAGGTCCCTGGGACGCGTTCCGGACCGCCGTCCCGACGCACGAAGGGCCGGTACCCGCATTCCGGCTCACGGGCCACGGCGCGTCGCCAAGACGCAAGAGAAGCACGTGCCTCATGTGAAGTGCATCGTCGATCGGAGAGTGACCTTCGAGAGCTTGCCGGTGCCGGTCTTCGGGAGGTCGTCCATGAAGACGACCTCGTCAGGCAGCCACCACGTGGCGACGAGCGGTCGCAGGTGGGCAATGACGTCCTCGGCGGTCATCGAGCTGTCGGGTCGCCGCACGATGCACGCGACGGGCCGCTCGACCCACTTCACGTCCGGTCGGGCGATGACGGCGGCCTCGACGATGTCGGGGTGTGACACCAGGGCGCTCTCGAGATCGACCGATGAGATCCACTCCCCTCCAGACTTGATGAGGTCCTTGAGCCGGTCGACGAGGCGCAGGTAGCCGTCCTCGTCGATCGTGGCCATGTCACCCGTGCGGAGCCAGCCGTCGGCTGTGAAGGCGTCGGGTGCCGGGTGGTTGAGGTAGCCCGAGGCGATCCACGGCCCCGCGACCTGCAGCTCCCCGATCGCCGCCCCATCCCATGGCTGGTGCCGACCGGTCTCGACGTCGACGATGCGCAGGTCGACGAGCGGGACGGACTGTCCCTGCGCCGACCGGACGGCCAACCGCGACTGTTCGTCGAGGTCGTCGTGCCAGCTGCGCGTCCCCCCGACGACCGCGACCGGGCTGGCTTCCGTCATGCCCCACGAGTGGGTGATGGGAACACCCGCCCCCTCTTGCCAAGCCTGTGAGAGGGCTGGCGCGATGGCGGAGCCTCCGCCTAGAACCATGCGCAGCGTCGACAGGTCGTAATCCGTCAGCAGCGGAGCCATGCTGTTCCACACCGTCGGCACGCCCGCCGTCACGGTCACGCCGTGGTCCGCGATGAGCGAGAGAAGGTCGTGCGGCGCCATCGACGCACCCGGCATGACGAGATCAGCCCCGGCCATAATGGCGCCGTGCGGCAGCCCCCAGGCATTGGCGTGGAACATCGGCACGACCGGCATGACGGTGTCGCGCTCCTCGAGACCGAGCAGGCCCGCGGACAAGGTCATCATGCAGTGCAGCACCGTCGAGCGGTGCGAGTAGACCACGCCCTTCGGCAGGCCGGTCGTCCCCGAGCTGAAGCACAGCCCGGCGGCAGATCCCTCGTCCGCGAGGACGAAGGCGTCCGCGAACGAGCCCTCCGTGGGCGCGGCGGAGGCGATGAGGTCCTCGTAGTCGTGCACACGTGGGTCGGCCGGCAGGGCCGCGTCCGTGCCGTCGGGCAGGACGATCCAGTGCCGCACGGACGCGACCGAGTCGGCCAGCGGCCACAGCCGCGCCAGCAGGCCACGATCGACGAACACGACGTCGTCGGCCGCGTGGTCGATGATGTAGCGCAGGTGCTCGTCGGCCAGCCGGATGTTGATCGTGTGCACGACCCGCTTGGTGATCGGCACCGCGAAGTACAGCTCGAGGTGCTGCTGGCTGTTGTTCGCGAACGTGGCGACGCGAGCCCCTTCCGGCACCCCCAGCAGGTCCAGCGCCGTGGCGAGCCGGCGGACGCGCCCGGCCCACTGCGCGTAGGTGATCGACGTGGTGCCGGCGGGCGACGACCCCACGATCGTCTTGCGGGCGAAGAGTCGCTCGGCGCGCTCGAAGATGTGTGCGATCGTCAGCGGGCGGTCCTGCATCGACGCGTCCATCAGGTCGTCGGTCCCGCGACGTCGACCTCGACGGCCTCGACGCGGCCCGACCGCACCGAGGTCTCGGACGGCTGCCAGCTGTTCGAGGTCAGCAGGAACAACGTCGTGCCGTCGGGGCCGCCCAGCACGCAGTCCGTGGCGCAGCGTCCGTCGACCCCGATGGTCCGGGTGACCCGCCCACCCTCCTCGACGCGGATGAACTCGGACGTGCCGATCGACGACACCCACACCGCTCCGAGGGCATCGACGCAGATGCCGTCGGGCGTCGAGCCCGGTGGCAGCTCGGCCCACACCCGCTTGTCCACGAGATCGCCCCGGTCGTCGATGTCGAAGGCGGTCAACCGTGCCGCCCAGGTCTCCGCCACCACCAAGGTCGACGTGCCCGGCAGGACGACCGATCCGTTCGGGAAGACCATGTCCTCGTCGACCACGACCGGCCTGCCGTCCGCGTCGATGCGAAAGATCGGCCCCGGGCGCTGAGGAGCGTCGGCGTACAGGTCGTAGCCGAACCCGCCGAGGAACGTACGCCCGTCCGGCATCGTCACCAGGTCGTTGATGGGAGACCTGGTCAGGTGTGACACGTCGGCGAAGTCCTCCAGGGCTCCGTCAGGACCCAGCCGGCGGACGACACGATCGGTCATGCAGCTGATGAGCAGCGACCCGTCCGGCAGCCAGCCCAGCCCGGACGGCTGGTCGTCGACGACCGTCACCTCCTCGAGCGTCCGAGCCCCGGGGTCGGAGGAGAACACCTGGCCGGTGTGCATGTCGGAGAACCACAGGCGTCCGTCGCGCCACCGCGCCCCCTCGGGGAAGCGGAGGTCGGAGAAGATCAGGGTCGGCTCAGGCATGGAGGGCTCCGGTGTCGTTGCGGGTAGACGGTGCGGTGGGCGCTGGAGGACGCAGACGGGTGCGGGCTCGCACCAGTCCGTTGCGCAGGTCCGGCGCGTCGATGACGACGATGACGACCAGCAGGGCGGCGTAGAACAGCTGCGTGACGTAGGCCGGCAGGGCGGCGACGGTGACGACCTCGGCCAGCAGGGCGACGGCCAGCATCCCGCCGAGCAGGCCGATCGGGGTGCCGCGTCCTCCGGCGAGGGACACCCCGCCGAGGAGCGCCGCGGCGGCGGCCAGGATCAGCGGCTGGACGCCCGGGTCGGGATTGGCCGATCCGAGGCTGAAGCTCAGCAGTGCTCCGCCGAGCGCGGACAGCACGCCCGAGGCGACGAACGTGCCGACGACCAGTCGGTCGACCCTGACACCGGCGACCCGGCTCGCGCGCCGGTCGCCACCGATCGCCCGCAGCTCGCGCCCCCACCGCGACACGCCCAGCACGAGTGCGGCGACCCCGAACAGGCCGAGGGTGATGAGACTCCGTGGCGAGAAGAAGGTCAGCACCGTCTGGTCGACCCACAACGTCACCGAGGCGTTCGAGTACGTCTTGCTGAGACCGTCCGACAGCGAGCTCGTCAGACCCAGCAGGGCGATGTAGGTCGCGAGGGTGACCGGCATCGACGGGATCTTGAGCCCGGCGATCACCAGTCCCTGGACCAGGCCGATGGCAGCCCCCGCACCGACGGCGACGAGCACGCCGGTAGCCCAGCTGTCCTGGCCTGCCTGCACGGCCAGCATCCCCCCGAGCGCGTAGGTGCCGACGACGGACAGGTCGAACTCGCCGGCGATCATCGTGAGTCCCAGCGCCAGGGCGACGAGCCCGAGCCGGGCGAAGATCTGGAACGTGTTGTAGACGTCGAAGGACGCGATGCCGGAGTCCGTGTAGGCCGGCAGCAGCGCGAAGGCGACGACCGTGGTGCCGAGGGCGACCAGGGGCACCAGCGACTCCGGACGGGTGAGCGACGAGAGCCTCATGCGTGCCTGCCTTTCGTGCGGACGTGGACGATGACGACGACGAACAGGACGATGAGTCCCTTGACCATGACCTGGACCCCCGTCGAGTAGCCGCGCAGCAGGAGGATGTCCGAGACCGCGGCGATCAGCACGGCGCCTGCGAGCGTCCGCACGGCGGAGCCGCGGCCGCCCGAGATGGGCGTTCCTCCCGCGAGGACGGCGGCGATGGCGTCGAACGTCAGCGTGCCGCCGAGGTTGACGTTGGCCGACGTGTTGAACGCAGCGGTGAAGGCCGCCGTCACGGCGAACAGGGCCCCGGCGATCGCCCAGGCGACGGCCGTCGTGCGACCCACGGCCATCCCGGCCGCGCGGGCCGCGGGTCGGTTCTCGCCGACGAGGTACAGCGTCCGCCCGAACCTCGTGCGGCGCAGCACCCACTCCACGACCACGACGAGCGCGATCAGCACGTAAACGCTGAGCGCGAGCCCGCCTGGCGTCGCGTTCAGGTGGTCGTAGCCTCGCCCGGACGCCGACACGGATGAACCGCCGCTGACGCCGGTGGCGATGCCCGTGATCGCGAAGCTCGCCGCGATCGTCAGGACGACGGGGTTGGCCGCGGCGTAGCCGACGACGGCGCCCTGCAGGGCCGTGATGGCCGCTCCGCCCACGATCGCCAGCACCAGGGCCGGGACCAGTCCGAGGGACTGCGCCGACAGGAAGATCATGCCGACGGCCGCGACGGTCTGCGAGATGGCCAGCGAGACCGCGGAGCCCCCGATCATCACGAGGGTCAGACCCAGGGCTGCGATCCCGACCAGGCTCGCGGACGTGACGATGGCCTTCGCGTTGGCGACCGTCACGAAGCGGTCGGTGGTCAGCCCGAGCGCGACGACGGCGAGCACCGCCAGCACCACGACGAGATCACTCGCCGTGGGCTTGCGCCTCCCCGGTTCCCGGGAGCCGTGCTCCGCGGCAGCGGTCGCCACGGGGGGTTCTGTCAACGTGGTCACGCGTGGACCTCTCTCTTCTCGGCTCGTCCGGGGGGCTGCTCGGCGGGGGCTGACGGCTCGTCCGCCGCACTGCCGTGGGTCATCTCCCTCAGCAGTAGCGCGCCGCTCGTCCGCCCGGCGTGGCGACCGACGACCTTGCCCTGGTGCATCGTCGTGACGACGTCGGCCAGGTCGAGGAGCTCCTCGAGCTCGGTCGAGGCGAACAGCACGGCCATGCCGCTGTCCGCGGCGTCCCGCAGCAGCGCGTGGATCGCCGCCCGTCCGCCAACGTCGACCCCACGGGTCGGGTCGTCGAGCAGGAGCACCCGCACGTCGTCGCGCCCGAGGCTGCGACCGACGAAGACCTTCTGCTGGTTGCCGCCGCTCAGCGAACCCACGGAGTGCCCGGAGCGCTTCGGGTCCAGGCCGCACAGCGCGACCAGACGAGCCAGGGACGAGGACCACCGGCCGCCTCGGATCACTCCGAGCCGGGTGAGGTGACCCAGGCGGGTCGCGAGGAGGTTCCAGGCGATGGGCTTGTCGAGGAACAGCCCCTCGGACTTGCGGTCGTTCGACGCGAAGGCGATGCCGGCCCTGGCGGCGCCGGAGGGATGCCCGAGGTGTACGGGGCAACCGTCGACGACGGCTGACCCGGACGCTCCGGGCTCGAGCCCGGCCAGTGCCCGCAGCACCTCCGAGGCGCCGGAGCCGAGCTGCCCGGCGACCGCGTGGACGCGACCGGCGTGCAACGTCATGCTCATACCGTCGACCCGACCCGGCACGGACAGACCGTCGATCCTGGCGAGGACCTCCGACTCGGTGTCCTGGTCGAGTCGTCGGTCGGGACGCTCGGGCAGCTCGCCCAGCATCTGCACGATCAGGCTCTCGACGGTCAGGTCGGCGGTCGACGTCGTGGCGACGACGTCGCCGTCGCGCATCACCGTCACCGTGTCGCACAGCTCCAGCACCTCTCCGAGCCGGTGGGACACGAACAGCACCGAGCACCCGGAGGCGGCGACCTTGCGGACCGCCGAGTACACGTGGGCGCTCTCGACGTCGCTGAGCGTGGCGGTCGGCTCATCGAGGATCACCAGTCGTGCCTGCTGGCCGAGGGCCCGGGCGATCTCGACGAGCTGGCGTTCTCCGATGCCGAGGTCGGTCAACGGCTGGTCCAGCCGGAGGTGGCCGAGCCCCAGGTCGTCCAGCACCGGCCGGAAGCGACGGGCCGCTGTCCTGCGGCGATCCAGCCATCCCACCTGGGGATCGCCGAGCATGAGGTTCTCCATGACCGTCAGGGCCGGCACGACGCTGAGCTCCTGGTCGACGAGAGCGACCCCGCCCCGCTGGGCCGCCTGCCGGCTGCCGAGGTCGACGAGCCGGCCGGCGAGGTGGATCGTCCCGGCGTCGGGACTCTCCTGGCCCGACAGCATCTTCACGACGGTGCTCTTGCCGGCGCCGTTGTGGCCGCACAGCGCATGGATCTCGCCGGCCTGGACGTCGAAGGACGCGCCGCGGACGGCTCGCGTGCTGCCGTACGTCCTGACCAGGCCGTCCACGCGGACCAGCACGTCGCCGATCCGCGCGGACGAGGGTGAGGAGGTCATGCGTTGCTGCACTGCGCCGCGAACTCCGCGACGTTCGCGGCCGTCACGCGCTCTTCCTTGACGACCTCCTTCTTCGGCGGCTTCGCACCGTCGAAGTACCGGATGACGTAGTCGGCGGTCTGGTTGGCGATCGTGCCCGGGTCCTCGGTCGCGGTGCCGTACAGGTCGCCCGCCTGGATGGCCTCGATGCCGGCCTTGAAGCAGTTGCTGCTCGTCACGACCAGGCCGGTGTCGCCGGCGACCTCGCACCCGGCCTGCTTCGCGGACGCGATGATGGGCAGCGCCTGGTAGTCGGCCATGCCGTAGGCACCCTGGATCCCGTCGCAGCCGTACTTGGCGAACAGCTGCGTGGCGATCTTGCCCGACAGCGTCGGGTCCCAGTTGCCGTCCTGGGTCTCGATGACCTCGTACTGCGGTGCGGTGGCCATCTGCTGGTCGAAGGCCTTGAGCCGGTCCTGCGTCACCAGAGACGACTTGGTGCCGGTGATCGCGATGATCTTGGCCGACTCCTTGCCCTGCGCCTTCAGACCCTCGATGAGGTTGTCCGCGGCGGCCTTGCCGACGGCCTCGTTGTCCGAGATGACCTGCATGACGTCGTCGTCGACCTGCGGATCGGGGCGGCCGTCGAACACGAGCACCGGCACGCCGGCCTGCTTGGCCTTCTTGATCGGCACCACCATGGACGACGTGTCGAGCAACGCCGTCACGATCAGGTCCGGCTTGTTGGAGATGGCCTGGTTGACGTTCTGCACGGCAGTGCCGGGATCCATCGTGGTGAGGTCGACGACCTTGGCGCCCTCGGCCTCGAGCTTCTTGGTGAAGACGCCGTTGAAGTAGGCGCCCCACGGGTTGTCGTTGCCGTAGCCGACGAAGTTGATGGTCTTGCCCTTCAAGCCCCCGCTGCCGCCCGCCGGCGTGTCGCCACCGTCGGACGACGAGCCGCCTCCGCAGGCGGCGGAGACGAGGGCGAGCCCGACGACGGCGACGCCGAGACGGGCGCGGAGCGAGACGGGACGAGAGACGAGACGACGACGGATCATGGACAACTCCTTGTGGGCACGGCGCCTGTGGCGTGTGCCACACAGCTGCTGCGTAGAACCGTAGGTGTCCTGCGCCACACAGATCAGGGTCGTTACCTACACTGTTCGGCGGCACATGGTGTGTCGAACAGCCACTGCGAGGTGCCCATGTCCAGCATCGATGCGCGGTCCCCCGCGAGTCCGGATCTCGTCACCTATCGACTGCGGCGCGAGCGCGAGCTCAGCTCGCTGTACGCCACGGCCCGCTCCCTCACGGCCTTGGGCGAGATCGACGCCGTGCTCGACTCGATCGTGCGTGAGGCGCACGAGCTGGTCGGCACCGACTTCACCTACCTGTCGCTGCTCGGGGACGACGGCGAGCTGACGGTGACGGCGTCGCAAGGCACCATCTCGCCGGCCTTCCGCGCGGCCCACATCCCGTCGGGCACCGGCGTCGGCGGTCGGGTCATCGCCACGGGGGCCGCCGCGTGGGTGTCGAACTACCTCGCCACGCGCGACGTGCTCCACGACGAGACGTTCGACGACCTCGTGACCCCCGAGGGGATGGTGGCTCTGCTGGGTGTGCCGCTGCTCGTGCGCGGCGAGGTCATCGGCGTCCTGTTCGCCGCGGACCGCACCGAACGTCCCTTCGAGAACGACGAGGTCGCCCTGCTGAGCGCCTTCGCCGATCACGCGGCGGTCGCCCTCAACAACGCCCGCCTCTACGCCGAGAGCCGCTCGGCGCTCCGCGAGCTGCAGGACGCGTACGCCACGATCGAGCAGCAGGTCGCGGTGATGGAGCGGGCGCAGTCGGTGCACGAATCGCTCACGCGGGTCGTCCTGACGGGCGGCGGCGCCCAGGAGATCGCCCAGCTGCTCGTCGAGCACCTGCACGGCGCCGTCACGGTGTTCGACCGCTCGGGCGCCGTCGTCGCCACGTGCACGCACGGCCCCGACGTCGCGGCGTTGACCGTCCCGCGGCCCTCCCCCGACGCCGTCGAGCAGGCGCGGCAGTCCGGCCGCTGGGCCACGACGACCGACCGGACCGGCGTCTACAACAGCGCCGCCACCGTGCAGGCGGGCGACACCCACCTCGGCGTGCTGCTGCTGACCCGCTCGTACGAGCCGGCCGCGGGCGACATCCGCACCCTCGAGCGCGCGGCGCAGATCATGGGCCTGCTGATCCTGAAGGAGACCGCGGTCGCCGAGGCTGAGGAGCGGGTCAGCGGTGAGCTGCTGACCGAGCTGCTGCTCGCCGCCGGGCCGATCGGTCCAGGCCTGCGGTCCCGGGCACAGACCCGCGGCGTCGACGTCGGTGCCCTCGACGTCCTCGTGGTGGCCGAGTCCGACACGCGCGGGGCGGCCGAGGTCGGTCGGCGCCTGCACGCGATGTCGCACGAGTGGTCGGGCGTGGCCGGGGAGCACCTCGGGCACGCGACCATGTTGCTGAGCGCCACCGACGCGCCCCAGGCGGCGCGGACGATCCATGCGCGCCTCAAGCGGGAGCTCGGCTCACCCGTGCGCGTGGTCGCCGAGCGCGTCGCCGACGAGCGCTGGGGAGCCGCCCATCTCCTGGCCGTCCGGTGCGCCGCGCTGATGCAGACCCTCGGCGTGTCCGACCGAGGAGCGACCACCGGCGACTTCGCGATGTTCGCCCTGCTGTTCGACAGCGAGCGTCGTGACGATCTCGACCGATTCCTCGACACCTCGTTGACGTCGCTCGTCGACCACGACGCGCGTCGGTCGACCGCCCTCGTCCCGACCCTGACCGCGTACTTCAAGCACGCCGGGCACCTGAGACGCACGGCCGACGACCTGCACGTGCACCTCAACACGCTGGTCAAGCGGCTGGACCGCGTCGACTCGATCCTCGGCGACGACTGGAGGTCCCCCGATCGGGCCCTCCAGCTCCACGTCGCCCTGCGCCTGCACGAGCTGCGGTCGGCGCCGTCCTGACATCGCCGCGTCCACCTCTTGTGGACAGGTGTGATGCGTGACACACTGCGGCACGAAGTGCCATCTGAGGGCACTCAGTGCCAAGGAGTAGTCATGCCCACTCGAACATCGATGCGGCTCCGACGTCGCGTCACCGCATCACTGGCCGCCGCCGTCGGGGTCGCCGCGATCGCCGCCTCTCCCGTGACGACAGCCGGTCCCGCAGCCGCTGCCGGCAGCACGCAGCGACCCGGACCCGACCAGCTGTACGCGCCCGCCCCGCAGGCTCCCCAGCTGGAGAACACCGGCATCTGGACCGCCCCGCCGATCCTGGTCTCCGGCGCCGAGAAGTACGCGCAGGGCGAGTTCCTCTACCAGGACTTCCTGTTCGACGACCACGGCGCGTACGGCACGGCCGACTCCACGGATCCGTTCGTGGGCGGGGACTTCTCGCCCAAGCGGGGCACGCTGACCTACCCCAAGAGCCAAGGCACGTTCGCCAACAACGCCGCGGATCTCGTGGAGCTCCGCGTCAAGCCGCTGGCCGACTCGACCGCCTTCCGGGCGACCCTCAACACGATGCTCGACTCCAGCCGCACGGCCTTCACGATCGCTCTCGGCGACTCGTCCACGCCGCGCAGCTGGCCGGGCCAGGCCGGCGTGTCGTCTCGCGCATCGAGGTTCCTCACGGTCCACGGATCCGTGGCCACGCTGACCGATGCGGCGACCGGAGCCACCATCTCGCCGGCGCCGACCGTCACGGTCGACACCGTGCGCCGACAGGTCGACGTCCGCATCCCCCACGCCGCGTGGAACCCGGGCACGAGCACGGTCCGCATGTCGATGGGAACGGGTCTGTGGGACACGACGGCCAACACCTACCTCGTCCCCGCCGCGACGGCGTCCACGACCAAGCCGGGCGGCGCATCCCCCACCAAGGCGGCGATCTTCAACCTCGCCTTCCGGACCGACGAGCCGCTGGCCGACCTGTCGGCCGGCTACTTCAACAACACGACCGACGGCAAGGCCGCCGTCGCGCAGGAGGCCAAGTTCTGGCGGGAGCGCGGGCAGGCGGACACGCTGCGCACCGGTGACGTGTCCGGCATCTCCGCGGACGTCGACTTCGCGAAGCTGGCCGGTCGGGTGCTGGACGACACGGCCGTGCCGAAGGCGGGACACATCGATCGCATCTTCGCCAGCAGCAAGTCGTTCGGGCAGGGCGTCGACTACTCCAAGGACTGCGCCCCCAACGGCACCTACTACGCGCTCTATGGCACTGCGATCGTCGAGTGCACGGGTCGCTACGTCGGCCAGCTGCAGCCGTACGGCCTGTTCGTCCCGACGACCGCACCGGCCAGCACGGGGTACTCGACGGTCGTCGCCCTGCACTCGCTCAGCGCGAACTACAACCAGTTCCAGAGCAGCACGATGATCGACCAGATGACGAACCTTCCGCGCGCGACGTTAGCGATCTCGCCCGCCGGTCGTGGACCCGACTCGTACTGGCGCACCTATGCCGAGGCCGATCTGTTCGAGGCCTGGGCCGACGTCGCGCGCAACTACCCGCTCGACTCCACCCGCACGTACCTGACCGGGTACTCCGCAGGCGGCACCGGCACCCTGCGCGTCGCGGCCCGGTGGCCTGACCTGTTCGCCAAGGCCGTCCCGATCGTGGCCGCCTTCCCCCTGGCCACCGACACGCTGCGCTCGCTGCGCAACCTGCCGATGCAGTCGTGGGTGGCCCAGAACGACGAGAGCGCTCCCGCTGCCTCGTTCGAGAATCCGTACACCGCCGCGTACAACGCAGGCCTGCGCTTCGACGTCAGGACGTTCGCCGGCGCGCAGCACCTCACCCTCGCCAACAACGACGAGTACGGCGACGTCACCGGCTTCTTCGGCGACTCGCAGGTGGACCGCAACCCGTCGCACGTCACGTACTTCCTGGCACCCGCCCAGGACAGCGTGGCCCTGTCGAAGGCCAATCACGCGTACTGGGTGTCCAACATCAAGCTCTCCAACGCCTCCCAGCCGGGCTACGTCGACGTCCGCTCGCTGTCGTCCGGACGCGGCGACCCGGCCGTGCTGCCGGTGTCGACGACGTCCGGCACCCTCACCGGGGGGACCCACGGGCCGCTGTCCTTCACGCGACGCAACCTCGCGTGGGGCGCCGCTCCGGTGACGCCCGTGCAGGACAAGCTCGAGGTCTACGCCAACGGCGTCACCGAGATCACGATCGACGCCGCACGCGCAGGGCTGAGCTGCTCGCCGCAGATCACGTTCCTCAACACGCCGATCACGGTGAACGTCGTCTGCTGATTGCGCGCCGGGGTGCCGTCCGTCATCGCCGGACGGCACCCCGGCACGCCTAGGATGAGGTCGCAGCGGCCGCCGGGCAGGTCGTTCGTGAGACGACGGGAACCCGATGGACGCGCAGACCCAGACCACCTTCAAGGTCTCGGAGGTCGCCCTGCAGCTGTTCATCGAGCACGGCTACGACAACGTCACCGTTGACGACGTCGCGACCGCTGCGGGGGTCTCGCGGCGCACGATCTTCCGCCACTTCGGGGGCAAGGAGGAGCTGCCCTTCCCCGACCACATCAGGCGACGCCAGGACATCCTCCGCTTCTTCGAGCAGTCGTCGCCCGACGACGACGCCGTCGAGATCACGATGTCGATGACCGAGATGACGCTGCGGGACTTCATCAGTCGCCCCGACCTCGTGCTGCGTCGCTACGAGCTCACACGGATCGTCCCGCAGCTGGCCGAGCGCGAGGTGGTCGAGCACGACAAGTACGCGGTGCAGAACCGCCGCTTCCTGCGATCCCGTCTCCCTGACACCACTCCCGACCACGAGATCATGGGCATCGCCGCGCTGATGGACTCCGTCCACCGCTCGACCCTCAACCGCTGGACCCGCAGCGGAGGCCGAACCGACGCGCTGGCCGAGCTCCATGAGGGACTCGACTGGGTCCGCGGCCTCCTACATCCAGCGATGCATCACCAGGACCCTCAGGCCTCGGACCGGACCTTCATCGCCGTCCTTCCGCAGAACCCCCGCACGGAACGTCTCATCCAGACCATCCGGTCGATGTCGACCGAGTAGTCAGACCGACCCGACCGGGCTGCCTCGTCCTCGGCGAGCACGACCTGACCTTCAGGCCCGTCAAAGCCGCCTAGTGCGACACTCGGACACCCCTCTGGTTCGGCGCCACCGATTCAGGACCCGCCGACGTCCACAGCATGATCGACAAGCCGGACAACGCGCGCGCCCCCCACGCGGGACGGTGGAACGTGTTCCGCCCGCGACACGCGGCCCGGGGACACGCACGAAGGCCCCGACCTGATTCGGTCGGGGCCTTCTCGTGTCTGTGCGCGAGGGGGGATTTGAACCCCCACGCCCTTGCGGACACTGGCACCTGAAGCCAGCGCGTCTACCATTCCGCCACCCGCGCATGGTCCCGAAGGACCGGTCACCAAGTCTAACAGGCCCCGTCGGGTAGGTTTCCCCCGCGCCCGACCTCTGCGGTTGGGGCGCCTCGTCGGGGAGTCCCGATACCATCGCAGGGAACATCATTGATCCGAACGGAAGGCGTGTGTCCATGGCGGGGGTGCTGCAGCGATTCGAGCAACGCCTGGAGGGTGCCGTGACCGGCGCGTTCGCGCGCGCGTTCCGCAGTGCGGTGCAGCCGGTCGAGATCGCCGCTGCCCTTCAGCGCGAGGTCGACAACTCCGCGCACATCCTCTCGCGCGAGCGGATGCTCGTGCCCAACGACTTCACCGTCGAGCTGGCGCCGTCCGACTTCGAGCGGCTCAACCCGTTCAGCACGACGCTCGCCGAAGAGCTCGAGACGCTCGTCAAGGAGCATGTCGTCGAGCAGCGCTACACGATGGCCGGCCAGTTCGCGATCGCCTTCAAGATGGTCAACGACCTCAGCACCGGACGCTTCCGCGTGCGCAGCAAGACCACGGCCGCCGTCACCCCGGTCGCCGGCCAGCGGATGACCGAGACGGCCGTCCGCTCCGCTGACGTGATCCTCGAGGTCAACGGGATGAGGCACCCGCTCAGCCCTCCGGGCGTCGTGATCGGCCGCGGCAACGAGGCCGAGCTCAAGATCGACGACCCCGGCATCTCGCGCCGCCACGCGCAGATCAAGATCCACCAGAGCGGCGCCGAGACCACCGTCACGATCGTCGACCTCGACTCCACCAACGGCGTGGTGCTCAACGGGCACCGCGTCTCCACCGCCGTCGTCGCCGACGGCTCGGAGATCCGGCTGGGCAACACCGTGATCATCATCCGCATGACGGAAGTGACGTGATGTCCGAGCTCACCCTGACGCTGATCAAGCTCGGCTTCCTGGCCGTCCTGTGGCTGTTCGTCCTGTCGGCCGTGTCGGTGATCCGCTCCGACATCTTCGGCACCAAGGCGCCCTCGCAGCCGCGGCAGCCCAAGCAGAAGGCCGCGCCCACCAAGGGCAGGTCCGGCAAGTCGCGCAAGACACCCCGGGGCAACCCCACGACGCTCAAGATCGTCGACGGCCCCAACGCGGGCCAGAGCGTGCCCCTCGGCGACGAGCCGATCCTGCTCGGCCGGGGCACCGACGCCGCGATCCGCCTCGACGACGACTACGTGTCCACGCGCCACGCCCGCTTCGCCACCAACGGCGAGCAGTGGTTCGTCGAAGACCTCGGCTCGACCAACGGCACCTACCTCGGCAGCCAGCGCATCACGACGCCCATCCCGATCGGCCTGGGCATCCAGGTGCGTCTCGGCAAGACCATCGTCGAGCTGCAGAAGTAGGCCATGACCGCCCTCACCTACCGCTACGTCGCCCTGACCGACACCGGTCTGCGCCGCGCCGACAACGAGGACTCCGGCTACGCCAGCGACCGCCTGCTCGTCATCGCCGACGGCATGGGCGGCGCGGCGGCCGGCGAGATCGCCTCGTCCGAGACGCTGCACGTCATCCGCCAGCTCGACCGCGAGCTCGAGGCCGATGCGATCGACGAGCTCGACGCCGCCGTCATCGACGCCAACCAGCGCCTCGCCGACATCATCGCGCGCGACCCGGCGGTCGAGGGCATGGGCACGACCCTCGACGCGCTGCTGTGGGACGGCGAGAAGTTCGCCTTCGCGCACATCGGCGACTCGCGCGTCTACCGCCTGCGGGGCGGCGACCTGCAGCAGCTCAGCACCGACCACACCTTTGTGCAGAGCCTGATCGACGAGGGCCGCATCTCCAAGGCCGAGGCCCGCACCCACCCGCACCGCTCGCTCATCCTGCGCGCGATGCTCGGCCGCGACGACAACGGCGCCGACCTCAGCTGGGTGCAGCCCGTGCTCGGCGACCGCTACCTGCTGTGCAGCGACGGCCTCTCGGACATGGTCGAGGACCCCGCCATCGCCCGCGCCCTCGGCGCCGAGACGATCGACGTCGCCGCGACCGAGCTCATCCGCCTGGCGCTCGAGGGCGGCGGCGTCGACAACGTCACGGTCGTGATCGCCGAGTTCGTCGCGCAGGACGCCGAGCCCGACGAGCACCTGGCGTGCGCCGACGGCCAGCCGCAGCTCGTCGGCGCCGCCGCCAGCCAAGACCGCCCCCGTGCCGGCGCGGCCGCCTCCGGACCCGACACCAAGGTGTCGGGCAAGCGCGCGCAGGCTCCCGATCCCGAAGAGCTGCGCTACGCGCCCCGTCCGCCGAGCCGCCGGCGCTGGGTGCGGTGGACGATCGGCATCGTCGTGCTCGGCGCGATCCTCGCCGGTGTCGGCGCCGTGGCCTACAAGTGGTCGCAGACGCAGTACTACGTCTCCGACGACAACGGCAAGGTCGTGGTCTTCCGCGGCGTGCAGGCCGACATCCCCGGCCTCACGCTCAGCCACGTCGACGAGACCACCGACATCGCGCTGGCGTCGCTGACCGACTTCCAGCGTCGTGAGATCGAGGACGGCATCGAGGCGTCCAGCAAGGCCGACGCCCTCCAGACCATCAAAGAGCTCGACGTGATCCCGACGACGCCGGCACCCACCACCCCGAGCAGCCCGGCACCGACGACGCCCGCGCCCGATCCGGCCGCGACCTCCCCGTCCACGGCGACCCCGGCGGTCTGGACCCGATGACCACGCCCGTGTGGGTCCCCCGCAAGCGGCGCGGGGCAGAGCTCTTCCTGACCTTCCTGGCCGTGTTCATCGGCGTGGCCGCCTACGCCTCGGTGGGTCTCGGCGCCGAGGGGCGCATCCCTGCCGACACCTACAAGCTGGGCGGCGCCCTGATCGTCGTCGCGATCGCGACCCACCTGATCGTCCGCCGCGTCGCGCCGTACGCCGACCCGGTGCTGCTGCCGCTGGTCATCGCCCTCAACGGGCTCGGCCTGGCGATGATCTACCGGCTCGACATCGGCCGCCAGCAGATCAACCCCGACCGCGCCGCCTTCGCCAACTCCCAGCTGGTCTGGACCGCCGTGGGCATCGCGGCGTTCGCCGGCATCCTCGTGGCGGTGCGCGACCACCGCCGCCTGCAGACGCTGACCTACACGTTCGGCGCCGCGGCGATCGGCCTGCTGATCCTGCCGCTGATCCCCGGCGTCGGCCAGACCATCAACGGCGCCCGCATCTGGGTCGTCCTGCTCGGCTTCAGCTTCCAGCCCGGCGAGGCTGCCAAGGTCTGCCTGGCGATCTTCTTCGCCGGCTACCTCGTGGTCAAGCGAGACGCACTCGCACTCGCGGGTCGGCGCATCCTCGGCATCGACCTGCCGCGCGGGCGCGACCTCGGTCCGATCCTGGCGTGCTGGCTCATCAGCGTCGGCATCCTGGTGTTCCAGCGCGACCTCGGCTCCTCGCTGCTGTTCTTCGGGCTGTTCGTCGTGATGCTCTACGTGGCCACCGAGCGTCCCGGCTGGATCGTCGTGGGCGGGCTGCTGTTCGGCGCCGGGGCCTACTTCGGCTACGCCGCCTTCGGCCACGTCCGCGTGCGCTTCGACGCCTGGCTCGACCCCTTCGGCGATCCCGACCGCAACGGTCAGGTCATCAACGGCCTGTTCGGCCTCGCCCACGGCGGCCTGCTCGGGCAGGGCCTCGGGCAGGGCAGCCCGCAGCTGACGCCCTTCTCGTTCTCCGACTTCATCGCCGCATCGATGGGCGAAGAGCTCGGCCTCACCGGCCTCATGGCGATCCTGGTCATCTACGGCCTGATCGTCGAGCGGGGCCTGCGCATCGCCCTGACCTGCCGCGACGCCTTCGGCAAGCTGCTGGCCGCCGGCCTAGCGTTCTCGTTCGCCCTGCAGGTGTTCGTCGTCGTGGGCGGCGTCACCCGACTCATCCCCCTCACGGGTCTGACGACGCCCTTCATGGCCCAGGGCGGCTCGTCCGTCGTCATGAACTGGGCGATCATCGGCCTCCTGCTGCGCATCAGTGACCAGACCCGCCGACCCGCACCCGAGATCTCGTCGCTCGACAGCAACGACGAGACCCAGGTGGTGAGGATGTCGTGAACCGTCCCATCCGCAACATCGCCGTCGCCTGCCTCGTGCTGTTCCTGGCGCTGATCATCAACGCCAACTACGTCCAGTTCGTCGAGGCCGACTCGCTCAACAGCAAGAACGGCAACCGCCGCGTCATCAACGAGGAGTTCTCGCGCGACCGCGGCGCGATCCTCGTCGACGGCAAGTCCGTCGCCGAGAGCGTCAAGAGCAAGGACGAGTACAAGTTCCAGCGCACGTACCCCGACAAGGACCTCTACGCGCCGCTGACCGGCTACTTCTCGTACATCTACGGACGCAGCTCGGTCGAGAGCACCGAGAACGACGTGCTCTCGGGCAGCGACGACCGACTCTTCGTCAACCGCGTGGTCGACCTCGTGTCCAACAAGCAGCCCAAGGGCGGCAGCGTCGAGCTGACGATCGACCCCCTGGCCCAGAAGGCGGCGGCCGAGGGGCTCAAGCGGCTCGGCGGCGACACCAAGGGGGCCGTCGCGGCGATCGACCCGCGCACCGGGGCCGTGCTCGCGATGGTCTCGCAGCCGTCGTACGACCCCAACGCCTTGGCGAGCCACGACTTCGACCAGGTGCAGCAGGCCTGGAAGGAGCTCAACGCCGACGCCGACCAGCCCCTCACCAACCGGTCGACCGTCCAGACGCTGCCGCCGGGCTCGACCTTCAAGCTCATCACCGCTGCGGCCGCGCTCGAGAACGGCGTCGTCAACGACATCGACGACAAGGTCAAGGCCGGCACCACGCTCAAGTTCCCCGGCTACGGCTACACGCTGCCCAACGAGAACGGCGGCAACTGCGGCGGCAACCGGATCACGTTCGAGCGCGCCCTCAACGTCTCGTGCAACGTGGCCTTCGGCGGTCTCGCGCTCGACATCGGCCAGGAGAAGCTGGCCGCGCAGGCCGCCAAGTTCGGCTTCGGCACCGATCCCATCGACGGTCTGGCCTCCAGCCCCAGCCGCTTCACCACGCCGGGCACCAAGCTCGAGCCGCCGCAGCTCGGCCAGACCGGCATCGGTCAGTACGACGTCGCGGCCACCCCGCTGCAGATGGCGATGGTCGCCGCCGGCATCGCCAACGACGGCGACGTCATGAAGCCGTACGTCGTCGACACCGTCCGCGCCCCCAACCTGCGCGTGCTCGACAAGACCCAGCCCGAGCGGCTCAGCGAGGCCGTCAGCTCGTCCACCGCGGCCAAGCTGCGCGAGATGATGGTCAGCACCGTCACGAGCGGCACCGCGACGTCGGCCCAGATCCCGGGCGTCGAGGTCGGCGCCAAGACCGGCACCGCCCAGTCGACGCCCGACCGCCCCCCCTACGCGTGGTTCGTCTCGTACGCCAAGGACGGCGACAAGGAAGTCGCGGTCGCGGTGCTCGTCGAGTCCAGCGACACCGCGCGCGACGAGATCGCCGGTGGACGCCTGGCCGGACCCATCGCCAAGTCGGTCATGCAGGCGGTGCTGGGCAAGTGACCGACCCACAGACTGTGCACGTATCTACCGGGAGAATGACACCATGACCGAATCCGGCGACATCGAACCCGACGACGGGGTCATCCGCCTGGGCGACCGCTACGAGCTCGGCGGTCTGCTGGGTCGCGGTGGCATGGCCGACGTTCGTGTCGGACGCGACCTGCGCCTCGGTCGCACCGTGGCGGTCAAGCAGCTGCGCGGCGACCTGTCGGCCGATGACACCTTCCAGGCCCGGTTCCGCCGCGAGGCCCAGTCGTCCGCGGCGCTCAACCACCCCTCGATCGTGGCGGTCTACGACACCGGCGAGTCGATCGACAAGCACGGCAGCCACGTGCCCTACATCGTCATGGAGTACGTCGAGGGTCAGACGTTGCGCGACATCATGCGCGGCGCCGAGAACGGCCGCAAGATCCTGCCCGAGCGCGCCCTGTCGATCACCGCCGACATCCTCAGCGCCCTCGACTACAGCCACCGCTCCGGCATCATTCACCGCGACATCAAGCCCGCCAACGTCATGCTGACGCCCTCGGGCCAGGTCAAGGTCATGGACTTCGGCATCGCCCGCGCCATCGCTGACACGTCGTCGGCGATGACGCAGACCGCCGCCGTCATCGGCACGGCGCAGTACCTGTCGCCCGAGCAGGCGCGCGGCGAGACCGTCGACGCCCGCAGCGACATCTACTCGACCGGATGCCTGCTCTACGAGCTGCTCACCGGACGGCCCCCGTTCATCGGCGACAGCCCCGTGTCGGTGGCGTACCAGCACGTCCGCGAGGAGGCGAAGCCTCCGTCGCAGCTCAACCCCGACGTCAGCCAGGCCATCGACAACATCGTGGCCAAGTCGCTGGCCAAGCGGGTCGACGACCGGTACGAGAGCGCTGCGGCGATGCGCAAGGACATCGAGCTCGTGCTCGCCGGCCACGCCGTCGCACCCCCCACCACGACCAACGGCGTCGTCCCCGGCGCCACCCAGGTCGCACCGGCCGTCGCCGCTGCGGCAGCGGCCGGTGCGGGCGCGCGCCGCGCGACCCCCGAGCCCGACGACGAGGACTCCGACAAGTCCGGCAAGTGGTGGGCCATCGGCGCCCTCGCCGTCGTGCTGATCGCCGCGATCGTCGGCGTGCTGTGGTTCACGGGAGCATTCTCATCCGATCCGCCCCCGCCGCCCAAGCAGGTCGAGGTGCAGGACGTGACCGGCCAGACCGTCGACGTCGCCACGCGTGCTCTCGAGAACGACGGCCTCGTCGTCGGCGACCAGACGCCGCAGGCCAGCGCCGACGTCGAGGAGGGCCAGGTCATCTCGACCGATCCGGCCGCCGGAACCTCGGTCGACGAGGGCACGACCGTCGACCTGGTCGTCAGCACCGGCCCCGAGACGGTCGACGTCCCCAACCTCACGGGCTACACGTACGACCGGGCCAAGGAGACCCTCGAGGGTCTCGGCCTCAAGGTCGACAAGCGCCTGCAGGACAGCGACGCGCCCCGCGACCAGGTCATCAACACCGACCCGTTCAGCGGCAGCAAGGTCGAGGCGGGCCAGACCGTGACGCTGATCGTCTCGCGCGGCGAGGCGACCGTCCCGAACCTGGTCGGCATGAGCCGCGAGGACGCGCAGGACGCCCTCGACAAGCTCGAGCTCAAGTACACCGTCAACGAGGACCCGAGCTCGACCGAGCCTGCCGGCACCGTCACCAGCCAGGAGCCGATCAGCGGTCAGCGGGTGCCGATCGGGAGCACCGTCACGCTCACCGTCTCGTCACGGGTCGACACCCCGACCCCGCCGACTCCCACCACCCCGGCGCCGGACGGCGACGTGGACGGCGGCGTGCTGGGCGGTTGACGCCCGGTGCCCGGTGTCCCGGTGCCCTGATACCTCGGTTCGTCAGTCGGTGACGCGGGCGTGGCCGAGTGACACCGGGTTGGCGTAGGCCTTGATCGTGAAGCGGCTCAGCGGCTCGACCTTCAGCCCGACGTCGTACTTGCGCGCGTAGTCGGCGTAGATCGACGTCTCGGGCGACTGCGCCATCGCCCGGTACATCCCGTCGGTGTCGCCGATCGCGGCGATGACGTAGGGCGGTGAGTACGGCACACCGTCGAGCACCACGGTGTTGCCGACGCACTTGATGCCGGTGGTGGCCATCAGTCGCTGGCCCTGCAGCGAGATGGCCTCGGCCCCGCCCGCCCACAGGGCGTTGACGTAGGCCTGGATGTCTTGCTGGTGCACCACCAGGAAGTTGGGATCGATGTCGGGATCGCGACCGTCGCGGGGGGCATCGGTGAGCGTGACACGGATGCCGGGGCCGGCCACGTCGGTCAGTCCGGTCTCGGGCTCGAGCTCATCGACGCGCTGCCGCAACGTGTCGAGATCGGCGCCGCTGACGCTGGACGAGAGCCGGTCGATCTCGGCGCGCAGACGGGTGGCGTCGTCGCGCCGGGCGTCGATGCGCTCGGACCGCTCGCGCAGCAGCGAGCCGACGTCACCACCGGACGGGCGCAGGTCGGCGCCGCCGGCGCTGACCGATGCCGCCACGAACAAGAACCCCGTGACCGCGAAGAGCGTGAGCACCGCGAGGGGCCGGTGCTGGCGTGCATGAGTGCCGGTCTTGCGCATGCCGCACTCCTCCCGTCCCCGGTCGACGACTAGGCTACCGGTGAGCACTGACCGATGCGGCGCTGCCGCACCAACCACCGGAGACGTCGTGGCGAGAGACAAGGCCCCCAAGGGTCCGAAGGCGCAGAAGATCGGCAACCGCTGGGCAGCTCCGGCCATGGTCGGATCGGCCGTCATCGGCCTGATCTGGATCGTGGTCTTCTACGTCCTCAACGGCCAGACGATCGACTACCCGTCATTCCTGCAGTGGTACACCGATCTCGGCAACTGGAACCTGGTCATCGGCATGGGCTTCATCGTGGCAGCCTTCGGCTTCGCCATGAAGTGGGAGTGAACCCGTACCGACGAATGACACCGGTGTAGTTATCCACACGAGTGTGCACAGCTGTTGATGTCACCCGCGCCTAGGGCGTGAGCTGACCCGTGCGCACCACGAAGGCCGCGATCATCGCGATCCACAACGCGCCCACGACCAGCGCCTGCACCAGGGTGCGGCGGTCGCGCGGCGCGTAGGCGAAGGCGGCCCCCAGCGCGAGGCCGGCGACGAATCCGCCCAGGTGGCCCTCCCAGCTGATGTCGGGCCCGGCGACGCTGATGAAGGCGTTGACGGCCAGCAGCACCAGCAGCGTGCGGACGTCCTGCTTGGCCCTGAGCAGCAGGAGAAGGGCCATGCCGAAGAGGCCGAACACGGCGCCGGACGCACCGATCGTGACGGTGGTCGGCGCGGCCAGCAGGTAGACGGCGATGGACCCGGCCATCGCCGCCGTCAGGTAGGCGACGACGAAGCGGGCCGTGCCGAGGGCACGCTCGACGAACGGCCCGAACAGGTACAGCGCGTACATGTTGAACAGCAGGTGCAGCACGCTGCCGTGCAGGAACGCCGAGGTGATCAGGCGCCAGTAGTCGCCGTCGGCGGTCACGTAGCCCTGCATCGCGCCCTGCTGGAAGACGTCGCCCGTGCGGTCGCCGGTCGCCAGCTGCGCGACGTAGGCCGCGACGTTGATGCCGATCAGGATCATCGACACCCGGCCCTCGCGGCCGGAGACCGTGCCGCCCGCCAGGGTCCTGGGCTGCCGCACGGTCTTGGCGCCCTCAGCGATGCAGCTGGGGCACTGGAACCCGACGGAGGCCTCTCGCATGCACTCCGGACAGATCAGCCGCTCGCACCTCTGGCACGAGATGTAGGCCTCGCGGTCGGGGTGGTTGTAGCAGCGATAGTCCTCCGCCGGGAGGTTCACGCCTTAGCCCTCGCTGCGGGCGATCGTCAGCTTCTCGATCACGACGGGCTGCGCCGGACGATCGAAGCCGTCGGTCGCGACCTTGCCGATGGTGTCGACGACGGCCTTGCTGGCGTCGTCGGCGACCTCGCCGAAGATCGTGTGCTTGCGGTTGAGCCAGTCGGTCGGCACCAGCGTGATGAAGAACTGCGAGCCGTTGGTGCCCGGACCGGCGTTGGCCATGGCCAGCAGGTAGGGCTTGTCGAAGCGCAGGTCGGGGTGGAACTCGTCCTCGAACGTGTAGCCCGGGCCGCCGGTGCCGGTGCCGAGCGGGTCGCCACCCTGGAGCATGAAGTTGGCGATGATGCGGTGGAACACGAGTCCGTCGTAGAACGGCTTGGTGGCGACCTGGCCGGTGGCCGGGTCGACGAACTCCTTGGTGCCCTCGGCAAGACCGACGAAGTTGTCGACGGTCTTGGGGGCGTGGTCGGGGAAGAGGTTCACGACGATGTCGCCGTGGTTGGTCGAGAAGGTCGCGATGAGCTGCGAGGCCACAGGGGGGTTCCTTTCGGTGTGGTGGCCCCATCTTTTCACGTCCGGCCAACTTCCGTCGGGCGGCTGGCGGGGGAGCGGGCCACCGATCCGGTGGCTATCGTGAGCGCCATGTCGACGCCCACTCGCTCCCATCGTCTCCGCACGCTGCTCCTGCTCAGCCTGCTCGCCGCCGTGATCGTGGCCCTGCGTGCCGCCGTCGCCGACAAGGGTGGCTCCTACGACCCGGCCGAGTCGGCCCGATGAGCGTCACGGTCGAGCGCCTCGACGGCGGCATCGCCGTGCTGACGTTCAGCGAGCCGCCCGTCAACCTGTACTCCCTCGAGCTGCACGACGCCTTCGACGTGGCCCTCGACGAGGTCGAGGCCGATCCGCCGCGTGCTCTCCTCATCCGCGCCGAGGGCAAGATCGTGTCCGGTGGCGTCGATGTCGCCCAGTTCCACGCCCGGAAGACCAAGGCCGACACGCTGGCGCTGTACGACCGCATGCTCGAGCTGCCGACCCGCATCGACGCCATGCCGTTCCCGACGTTCTTCGCGGCCCACGGCCTGACGCTGACGTGGGCCTTCGAGGTCGCCGTCGCGTGCGACCTCATCGTGGCCAGCGAGAAGGCGCGCTTCGGGCTCGTCGAGCGGGTCATCGGCCTGACGCCCACGATGGGCGGCACCCAGCGGCTCGCCGCGCGGGCCGGCGTCGGACGCGCCAAGGAGTTCGTCTTCACCGGCGACCTGTACGACGCCGCGACCCTCGAGCGCTGGAACGTCGTCAACCGCGTGCTGCCGGTCGAGGGCTTCGACGACGCGGTGCTGTCGTTCGTCCGGTCGATCGCGTCGGGACCGACCAAGGCCTTCGGCGCCGCGAAGGACATCCTGCGTCACTTCGAGGCCGGTGGCGTGCCGCAGGCCATCGAGCACACCACGGCCATCGCGTCCGAGCTGTTCGACACCCGCGACCTGCAGCACGGCATGGAGTCGTTCCTGGCCGACGGCCCCGGCAAGGCGACCTTCGAGGGACGCTGAGCCAGCATCCCGTACCGGGTCACGGGTCACCACGAGACCGTAGGAACCCGTCAGCGGGCGTCGGGGTGGGCTGCGCGAACGGCCTTGGTGGCGCGGTGCTCGGCCCAGAAGCTGACGACGGGGACCGTGCCGGCCAGCAGGGTCGTGATCGTGAACGGGATCGACCACCGGGCCGCCCGCGCCAGGATGGCCGCCATGACCAGGAAGATCATGTAGAGCCAGCCGTGGGCGACACCGAGGTACGTCGTGATGTTCTCGCCCAGGTGCTGCGCCGACGAACCGTCGCCCGCGAGGTACTTCAGGGGGACGCCGACCAGGATCAGGATGATCAGCAGCACGCCGACGATCGTGGCCATGACGCGGTAGCGGAGCAGTGCGGACTTCACGCCGTCAGGCTACCTTCGCCCTCCGAGCCGCGATCGTCTCGGTGCACATGCGCCACCACATGAAGCCCGCGAAGATGCCGAAGACCCACCACTGCATCGCATAGGCGAGATTCTTGAGGCCGACCGTCCACGAGACGTCGTCGGGCTGCGGGGGCGGCACCAGGTCGAGGCCACCGCTGCTGGGCTCGTCGGTGCTGATCGCGAACCCGGAGTACAGGTCGTAGGGCATCTCGTTGATCAGGCTCGGGATGCGCACGGCGCCGATCGTCCGCTCGCCCGGATCGAACGAGCGGACGCCGTT
Source organism: Aeromicrobium endophyticum (assembly GCF_003586285.1). GTDB lineage: Bacteria > Actinomycetota > Actinomycetes > Propionibacteriales > Nocardioidaceae > Aeromicrobium > Aeromicrobium endophyticum. The sequence goes on from NZ_QUBR01000001.1 coordinate 1,208,866, forward strand.
CTCGGCACCCTCGCCCGGCTCGAGCACCGCGTCGACCTGCACGCGTCCGGCCGGGACCTCCGGGAAGGTGCCGGTCTGGGGCGCCCAGCCGCGCACGACCAGCAGCGTGTCGCCGCCCGCGACCTGCAGCGGCGCGACGAGCCACGCACCCGTGCGACCGTCGCGCTTCTTGCCGGTGACCCAGATCTGCTCCTCGGTCGGCGCGAACGCGCCGTCGATCGTGACGGGACGATGGTTGAGCTCGCGCGTGAACGGCTCGTCGGGCGCCCAGACGTCGGTCAGCGCCACCCGCGGGACGTCGCGCTTGTCGGCCTGCTCGTGGTGCTGCCGCGAGTCGTAGACGCCCATCTGCCACATGCCCATGACCAGGCAGAAGGCCACCGCCACGATGCCGAGCACGTGCAGGCCGATCAGGCCTGGCGCGAACCAGGCTCTGATCGGGGGTCGTTCGGTCATCGCATCACGGAGGTCACGACGTGAACGGCGTGATGTCCGGGTAGAGCGGGAAGCGCTCGGCCAGCACCGTGACCCGCTTGCGCAGGCCCTCGAGGTCGACGTCGCCGGGCTGCAGCGCCGCCGCGATGATGTCGGCGACCTCGGTGAACTCCGCGGCACCGAAGCCCCGCGTGGCCAGGGCGGGCGTGCCGATGCGCAGGCCCGAGGTGACCATGGGCGGACGCGGGTCGTTGGGCACCGCGTTGCGGTTGACCGTGATGCCGGCCTCGTGCAGCCGGTCCTCGGCCTGCTGGCCGTCGAGCTCGGAGTCGCGCAGGTCGACGAGCACCAGGTGGACGTCGGTGCCGCCGCTGAGCACCTTGACGCCGGCAGCGGTCATGTCGTCGGCGAGCAGGCGCGACGCGAGGATCTGCGCACCCTCGATGGTGCGCTGCTGACGCTCCGTGAAGGACGGCTCGAGCGCCATCTTGAAGGCGACGGCCTTGGCGGCGATGACGTGCTCGAGCGGGCCGCCCTGCTGGCCGGGGAACACCGCCGAGCGCATCTTCTTGGCGACGTCGTCGTCGTTGGTGAGGATCGCGCCGCCGCGCGGGCCGCCGAGCGTCTTGTGCGTCGTGGTGGTGACGATGTGCGCGTGGGGGAGGGGGCTGGGGTGCAGGCCCGCGGCCACGAGGCCGGCGAAGTGCGCCATGTCGACCCACAGCTTGGCGCCGACCTCGTCGGCGATCTCGCGGAACAGCGCGAAGTCGAGCTGACGCGGGTAGGCCGACCAGCCGGCGATGATGACCTGCGGCTTGTGCTCGTGGGCCAGCGAGCGCACCTCGTCCATGTCGACCAGGCCGGTCTCGGGCACCACGTGGTAGGCGACCGGCTTGTAGAGCTTGCCGGAGAAGTTGAGCTTCATGCCGTGCGTCAGGTGCCCGCCGTTGGCCAGGTCGAGGCCGAGGATCGTGTCACCGACCGTGGCGATCGCGTGCAGCGCCGCGGCGTTGGCGGTGGCGCCGGAGTGCGGCTGGACGTTGGCGTAGCCGGCGTCGAACAGCTGCTTGAGGCGGTCGATCGCGATGGTCTCGACCTGGTCGACGAACTCGCAGCCGCCGTAGTAGCGCTTGCCGGGGTAGCCCTCGGCGTACTTGTTGGTCAGCACGCTGCCCTGCGCCTCGAGCGCCGCGACGGGCGCGAAGTTCTCGGACGCGATCATCTCGAGCGTCGACTGCTGACGGTGCAGCTCGGCGTCGAGAAGCGCTGCGATGTCGGGGTCGAACTCGGACAGGTGCTGGTCGTGGCTCATGGTTGAAGGATAACGGTCGTCCCGTCAGTCCTTGCGCGGGTTCATGGCGCCATGACGCGTGACGAGCACCGCAGCCTGCGTGCGTCGCTCGAGGCCCAGCTTGGACAGCAGCTGGGTCACGTAGTTCTTGACCGTCTTCTCGGCCAGGAACATCTCGCCGGCGATCTGCCGGTTGGTGAGTCCCTGCCCGATCAGGTCGAGGATGCGTCGCTCCTGCTTGGTCAGCGAGCGCAGCGGGTCCTCGGCCGGCTCGCCCTCGCGGATGCGGCGCAGCACGCGCTGCGTCACCGCCGGGTCGAGCAGCGACTGGCCCGCGGCCACGCGGCGGACGGCGTCGACGAGGTCGGTGCCCCGCACCTGCTTGAGGACGTAGCCCGCGGCACCGGCCATGATCGCGGCGAACAGCGCGTCGTCGTCGTCGTACGACGTCAGGATGATGACCGCGATCGAGGGGTCGAGCGAGCGCACATCGCGGCAGACCTCGATGCCCGATCCGTCGGGCAGCCGGGCGTCGAGCACGGCGACGTCGGGCTTGATCGTCGGGATGCGCGCGGCGGCGTCGTGGGCGAGCCCGGACTCGCCGACGACCTCGATGTCGTCCTCCTGGTCGAGCAGGTCCTTGAGCCCCCTGCGGACGACCTCGTGGTCGTCGAGCAGGAACAGCCGGATCGGTGCGTCACTCATTCAAGTTCTCCTCGGTACGGTCCACAGGACGGTGGTGCCGGCGCCTGCGTCACCGGTGACCACGGACGTGCCGCCCAGCAGCTCCGCGCGTTCACGCATGTTGCGAAGACCGTTGCCGGACGTCCCGGGGCCGAGACCGTCCCCATCGTCCCTGACCTCGAGACGGATGTCCTGCGCGACGCTCAGCTGTACAGAGACCGCGTGGGCCCCCGCATGACGGACGACGTTGGACAGGGTCTCACGGAGCACGGCCAGCAGCGGGGCGCGGACGTCGTCACCGATCGCGCTGTCCACGGGTCCGGACAGGGTCAGCCGGGGCTTGAAGCCCAGCACCTTGGCGGCGTCGTGCAGCACCAGCTCGACCTCGGACCGCAGGTCCGCGGCCTGCGTGGTCGAGCTGAGCGCGAAGATCGTGCGCCGGATGTCCTTGATGGTCTGGTCGATGTCGTCGATCGCCGACGACAGCCGCTCGACGGCCGCCGGAGCGGCGATGAGCTTGGTCGTGTTGTCGAGCATCAGCCCGATGCCGAACAGCCGCTGGATGACCAGGTCGTGCAGGTCGCGGCCGATGCGGTCGCGGTCCTCGAAGACCGCGAGCCGTGCCTGGTCGTCCTGCGCCTTGGCGACCTGCAGCACCAGTGCCGCCTGGTCGGCGAAGCCTTGGGGGACGACGGGGTCGAGCTCCCAACGGTCGGTCTGGTGACCGCGCATCCACCCGACGATCAGGACACCCGTCTCCTCGCCGCTGCGCAGCGGCAGCACCATGAGCGAGCCGAGGTCGGGCCACGACGGCGTCTTGCGCCGCTGGTAGCGCGGGTCGAGCTCGGTGTCGGGCACGACGACCGTCTGCCCGAGCCGCGCGGCCTCGCCGACCAGGCTGCTGCCGGGCGGGATGACCTCGCCGAGCACGCCCTCGGACGGGCCGCCGGCCACGGCCTCGACGATCAGACCACCGTCGGCGTGGGGCATGAGGAGCGCGACGAAGTCGGCGGCGGCGACCATGCGGGCCCGGTCGGCCACCAGCTGCAGGGCGGTGCCACGCGAGATGGGCGACAGCAGGGCCGTCGTGATCTCGGCGGCGGCCTCGAGCCACATGCGCTGCCGCTCGCCGTTCTCGTGCAGGCGGGCGTTCTCGATGACGACGCCGGCGGCCGAGGCCAGGGCTTGCGCCACCTCCTCGTCCTCACGCGTGAACCCGTGGCCCGAGCGCTTGCCGATGAGGTAGAGGTTGCCGAACTCGAAGTCGTTGATCTTGATCGGCACGCCGATGAACGCACTGCCCCGCGACGTGCCCTGGTTGCCGCGCTGGGCGCGTGGGTGGGGCTGCTCGAGCAGCTCGACCAGCAGCTGGCGACCGGGGTGCTGGTGGTCGACCACGCCGGGGACGTTGTAGGCCGCGAAGGTGCCGATGCGACGGTCGGACCGACGGTCGAGGACGTCGAGGAACCCGCTCTCGGCGTCGACCAGGTCACCTGCCTGACGCAGGATCCGGTCGAGCAGTCCCTCGAGCGACAGATCGGACGACATCGTCGCGACCGCCTCGAGAACTCCTCGCAGGCGCTCGGACGCCACTTTGGCACTGCCCGGCATGAACACACTCCCTGAGTACCAGCGTACGGACGCCGGGACGTGAGGTCTCGACTTTAGCGACCTTTATCGGAGGGGCTGAGGACATTGGTCCCTGCCGCTGCACGGGGTGGACGGGTGACGATGAGGTCACGAACTCCGTCAGACATCGGCTCTCCCGCCGATGGCGTCGGTGGATCTCCCTCCACCGGCAACGATCAGGCAGCTCCCCCGGCCCGCCTGATCAAACGACACGAGGTCACACTGGCGCTTATCCCCGCGTCCAGGTCACAGCCCCCGGCAGCGTCCTTCGCTACGGGGGCTTTCGACGTCCCTCGATGGCCGTCGATGGTTGCGACCGTCACCGAAATGAAATGTTCGAGGACCGTTCCGCCCCCACCGGCGCGTGTAGCGTGCGGACAGTCCGTCCCATCATGTGGACGATCTGTCGCCGCTGGTGCCAGCGGCCCGACTCGTAGGAGACCAATGACCACCTTCCGTCGGGGGACCGCGATCGCCGCGGTGTCCGCACTGACCGGAGTCGCCCTCGCTGCCTGCGGCGCAGGGAACAACAGCGGTGACAAAGACTCGGGTGCCGGACTCATCGTCGGCACCACCGACAAGGTCGTCTCGATCGACCCGGCCGGGTCGTACGACAACGGCTCGCTCAACGTCCAGACGCAGGTCTACCAGTACCTGCTGAACTTCCCGGCCGGCAGCACCGACCCGACGCCGGACGCCGCCCAGAAGTGCGACTTCGCCACGCCCACCACGTACGTGTGCACCATCAAGCCGGGCCTGAAGTTCGCCAACGGCAACGCGCTCACCGCCTCCGACGTCGCGTTCTCGTTCAACCGCATCGTCGCGATCAACGACCCCAGCGGCCCCGCCTCGCTGCTCGGCGCGATGAAGAGCGTCGAGGCCACCGACGACTCGACCGTGACGTTCACGCTCAACGCCGCGAACGACCAGACGTTCCCGCAGGTGCTGGTGACCTCGGCCGGCCCGATCGTCGACGAGGACACCTACCCCGCCGACAAGGTCATGTCCGACGAGGCGGCCGTCAAGGCCAAGGGCTTCTCCGGTCCGTACACGATCGCGAAGTACTCCAAGAACCAGCTCGCCGAGTTCAAGGCCAACCCCGACTACGACGGCACCTACGGCAAGGCCAAGACACCGGCCGTCACCATGAAGTACTACGCCAAGCCCGAGAACCTCAAGCTCGACATCAAGAACAAGGACATCGACGTCGCGTACCGGTCGCTCACCCCGACCGACATCGCCGACCTGTCGAAGACCGACGGCCTCAACGTCGTCACCGGTGCCGGCGGCGAGCTGCGCTACGTGACCTTCAACCTCAAGACGATGCCCGGCGACTCCCCCGAGCAGAAGCTCGCGATCCGCAAGGCGATGGCGTCCTCGATCGACCGGGCCGACATCGCCAAGCAGGTCTACAAGGACACCTTCACGCCGGCGTACTCGATGGTCCCGGAGGGCCAGGCCGGAGCGACCGAGCCCTTCAAGGACGCGTACGGCGAGACCCCCGACGCCGACAAGGCCAAGGGCTTCCTCGACGAGGCGGGCGTGTCGACCCCCGTCGACATCAAGCTGCAGTACAACCCCGATCACTACGGGTCGAGCTCGGGCGAGGAGTACAACGCGGTCAAGCGTCAGCTCGAGGCCACGGGCCTGTTCAAGGTCGACCTGCAGTCGACCGAGTGGGTGACGTACTCCGAGGAGTACAACGCCGACGCGTACCCGGTGTTCCAGCTCGGCTGGTTCCCCGACTTCCCCGACGCCGACAACTACCTGTCGCCCTTCCTGAGCCCGTACGACAAGAAGAAGAGCGGCAACTTCACCAACTCGCACTACAACGACCTCGACACCGAGTTCGCCGACCCGGAGATGTCCTCGCTGCTCGAGAGCGAGCGCACCGACGGAGACAAGGCGGCCCGCGAGGCCACGCTGGGCAAGATCCAGGACCGGGTGGCCGACCAGGTCCCGTACCTGCCGCTGCTGACCGGCAAGCAGGTCGCGATCGGCGTCGACGCCGTGAAGGGACTCGACGAGACGCTCGACGCGTCGTTCAAGTTCCGGTTCACCTCGCTGTCGAAGTAGCTCACCCCGCCCCTTGAGCCCCATCGCTCCTTGAGCTTGTCGAAAGGTCCTCTCGACAAGCTCAAGGAGCGGGACAGGCTCAAGGGGCCTCCCACGTCATAGGAGAGACACATGGCCACCGCCGAAGTCCTCGCCCCGCTCGACCCGCCCGGCGGGCAGCCCTCGGCACGCCGCCGCGGCCCGCTCAGCCCGCTCGTGCGCTACCTGCTGCTGCGCCTGGCGCTGCTCATCCCGATGATCTGGGTCCTCGTGACGATGGTCTTCGTGCTGATGCGCGTCATCGGCGACCCCATCCAGGCCGCCCTCGGCGGACGCCTGACCGCCGAGCAGATCGCCGAGCGCAAGGCCGATGCGGGCCTCGACCGCCCCATCCTCACGCAGTACTGGGAGTACATCTCCGGGCTGTTCCGCGGCGACTTCGGCACGACGCTGACCGACAACCGCAAGGTGTCCGACATCCTGGTCGTCAACGGCGCGGCGACCCTCGAGCTGGCCTTCTGGTCGCTGCTGGTCGCCTTCGCCGTCGGCATCCCGCTGGGCCGCCTGGCCGCCCGCTACCGCGACCGCGTGCCGGACGTCCTGCTGCGGCTGTTCTCGATCCTGGTCTACGCGGCCCCGGTCTTCTTCGTGGGACTGCTGCTGAAGCTCGCGTTCACGCCGTTCGGATGGCCCTCGTCCGGACGCGCCAGCATCGCGACCGAGCTGACGCTGCAGGACGTCCACCCGCGCACCAACATCATGATCGTCGACGCCATCTTGTGGGGCGATCCCGCGCTGATCGGCGACGTGCTCAAGCACGCGATGCTGCCGGCGATCGCGCTCGGCCTGCTGACCGGTGGCGTGTTCCTGCGCCTCGTGCGCGTCAACCTGCTGCAGACGCTGCGGATGGACTACGTCACGGCCGCCCGCGCCCGCGGCATCTCCGAGCGGCGCGTCATGAACAAGCACGCCTTCCGCAACGCGCTGGTGCCGGTCGTGACCGTCATGGGCATGCAGGTCGCGCTGCTGCTGGGTGGCGCGATCCTCACCGAGACCACCTTCGAGTGGAAGGGGCTCGGCTACCAGCTGTCGGAGTACCTGATCCGTCGCGACTTCCTCGCCGTGCAGGGCATCGTCACGGTGATCGCCCTGATCGTCGGAGCCATGAGCTTCCTGATCGACGTCATCGTCGCGTTCGTCGACCCCCGAGTGAGGTTCTGATGTCCATCCGCCTGCCCGGTGTCGTCACCCAGTCGCACGGCCTCCAGCGGTTCATGCTGCTGCTGGGCTTCGGTCTGGTCTTCCTGTTCGTGTTCGTCGCGATCTTCGCGCCGTGGCTCGCCCCGTACGACTTCAACGCCGACCGTGCGGGCGGTGTCGTGTTCGGCACCCAGCAGGGTCCGTCCGCCGACCACTGGTTCGGCACGACCGTCGGCGGCACCGACGTGCTGTCGCGCGTCATCTACGGAGCCCGCACCGCGGTCGAGGTGATCGTGCTCGCCGTCGTGCTGTCCGGCGTGGTCGGCGTCCCGCTGGGGCTGGTCTCGGGCTACCTCGGTGGCTGGCTCGACCGGGTGCTCGTGCTCGTGATGGACGCGCTGTACGCGTTCCCGTCGCTGCTGCTCGCGATCGTCGTCTCGATCGTGCTGTCGGGCGGCAACAGCAGCGCCTTCGGCGGCATCCTCGCCGCGGCGATCTCCATCACCGTGGTGTTCGTGCCCCAGTACTACCGGGTCATCCGCAACGCGACGCTGTCGGTCAAGGCCGAGCCCTACGTCGACGCGGCCAAGGTGGTCGGCGTGCGCACCCCGCGCATCCTGCGCAAGCACATCTTCTCGAACGTCTCGTCGTCGCTGCCGGTCATCGGGACGCTCAACGCGTCCGAGGCGATCCTGACCCTCGCGGGCCTGGGCTTCCTGGGCTTCGGCATCGAGCCGTCGGCGGCCGCGGAGTGGGGCTACGACCTCAACAAGGCCCTGCCCGACGCCTCGTCGGGCGTGTGGTGGACCGGCGTGTTCCCGGGTCTGGCCATCGTGCTGATCGTGCTGGGCGCGACGCTCGTGGGCGAGAGCCTCAACGACATCCTCAACCCGCTGCTGCGCACACGCGGCGCCGACACCAGCGAGGCCGACCAGGCCGAGATCGAGCGCGAGTTCGACACCCTTCGCTCCGCTCACGGTCGGCCGCAGGCGGCCTCCCTAGGGCCCGACACCGAGTCCAAGACCGAGTCGAGCGAGGAGAAGCGGGTGGCCGCGCTGTCGCTGACCGATCTCGCCGTCTCGTTCCGCACCGACGCCGGCCAGGTCCGCGCCGTCAAGGGCATCAGCTTCGACGTCGCCCCGGGCGAGGTCGTGGCGGTCGTGGGCGAGTCCGGTTCGGGCAAGTCCGTCAGCTCGCGGGCCGTGCTGGGCCTGCTGCCGTCCACCGCCGAGGTGTCGGGCTCGGCCCGGCTGGGCGACCGCGACCTGCTGGGCCTGTCGAACCGCAGCCTGCGCCCCTTGCGCGGCGACCGGGTCTCGATGGTGTTCCAGGAGCCGGCGACGGCGCTCAACCCCGTCTACACGGTCGGCTGGCAGATCATCGAGGGCCTGCAGGCCCACCGCAAGATCTCCAAGAAGGCCGCGCGAGCCCGAGCCGTCGAGCTGCTCGAGATGGTCGGCATGCCCGATCCGGAGGAGCGGGTGGGCTACTACCCGCACCAGCTCTCGGGCGGTCAGAAGCAGCGCGTCGTCATCGCGATGGCGATCGCCTGCGATCCCGACGTCATCATCGCCGACGAGCCCACCACGGCGCTCGACGTCACGGTGCAGGCCTCGATCCTCGAGCTCCTGCTCTCGCTGCGCGAGCGTCTCGGCACCGCGATCGTCCTGATCACCCACAACATGGGCGTCGTCGCCGACATGGCCGATCGCGTCGTCGTGATGTACCGCGGCTCGATCGTCGAGCAGGCGCCTGCGCGCGAGCTGTTCGCCACGCCGCGGCACCCGTACACCCGGGCGCTGCTCGACGCCGTCCCCCACCTCGGACGCTCCCACGGCCCCGGCCTCGTCGACCCGGGCAACGATGTCGTGCTGAGGGTCGACGACCTGGTCGTGGAGTTCCCCGGACGTCTCGGCCAGCCCGCGTTCCGGGCCGTCGACCACGTGTCGCTCGAGATCCGCAAGGGCGAGGTGCTCGGCCTGGTGGGCGAGTCCGGGTCGGGCAAGTCGACGGTCGGACGCACGGCGGTCGGGCTGCAGCAGCCGACGTCCGGCACGATCGACGTCTCGGGCCACCGCGTGTCGGGTCTCAGCGACCGTCAGCTGCGCACGATGCGCTCGCGCTTCGGCTTCGTGTTCCAGGACCCGGCGTCATCGCTCAACCCGCGCATGTCGATCGGCCAGTGCATCGCCGAGCCCCTGCACGTCCAGACCGACATGACGCAGTCGCAGATCGACACGAAGGTCGCCGAGCTGCTCGACAGCGTCGAGCTGGGCGGCGGCTACGCCGAGCGGTTCCCGCACGAGCTGTCCGGCGGCCAGCGCCAGCGGGTCAGCCTGGCCCGCGCGCTGTCGCTCGACCCCGATCTGCTGATCGCCGACGAGCCGACGTCGGCCCTCGACGTGTCGGTGCAGGCGCGCGTGCTCGAGCTGTTCGGCGAGCTGCAGCAGCGGTTGCAGTTCGCGTGCCTGTTCATCAGCCACGACCTGGCCGTCGTCGACACGCTGGCCAACCGCGTCGCGGTCATGCAGCACGGACGACTCGTCGAGATCGGCGATCGTGAGCAGGTGCTGGGCCACCCGCAGGAGGAGTACACCCAGCGGCTCATCGCAGCGGTGCCCGTGCCCGACCCGCTCGAGCAGGCCCGCCGGCGGGCTGCGAGAGCCACGATCGCCTAGCCCGCCCCGGCCCGACGATCGGGCGGATGCAGCCCGCCACGTCTCGCGAGGTGCGAGACGTGGCGGGCTCGAAGCGCCAAATGTCGGACGGCGGGTGACACTTGAAAGATGAACGTGTTCGAATTCGCCCAGCAGCGGGCCGGCGCGGCCATCTTCGCCCGGGTGGCCGGTGACGAGGGTCCGGCCCGCCGCGACCGCATCCACCTCGCCGAAGGCCCGCGGCGGTTCGGCCCCGACTCGGCGATCCAGCGCGTGCACGCCGATGCGTCGATGTTCGTCGGAGGCATGCGGGCGCTGCTTCTGCAGTCGCTGCACCCGCTCGCGATGGCCGCCGTCGACCAGCACTCGGGCTACCGCGGCGATCCGTGGGGACGACTGCAGCGCACCAGCACCTTCCTGGCCGAGACGACGTTCGGCACGATCGAGGACGCCGACCGGGCGGTGCGGATCGTGCGAGCCGTCCACGGCCGCATCAGCGGCACGGCTCCCGACGGACGCCCCTACGAGGCGTCCGACCCGCACCTGCTGCGGTGGGTGCACGTCGCCGAGATCGACAGCTTCCTGCGCGCCCACGACCGCTACGGTGCGCACCGCCTTGATGCCGGTGGGCGCGATGCCTACGTGTCGGAGACGGCGCACGTGGCCAGGGCGCTCGGCGCGGTCGACGTCCCTGAGACGGTCGCCGAGCTGGACGAGCTGATGGCCGCCTATCGTCCTGAGCTGCACGGTACTCCCGCGGCCCGCCGAGCCGCCCGGTTCATCCTGGTGCATCCGCCGGTACCGCTGGCCGTGCGGGCTCCGTACGGACTGCTGGCGGCAGCGGCCGTCGGGATGATGCCGCGGTGGACGCGGCGACCGCTCCGGCTGCCGTACCTGCCCCTGACCGAGGCGACGGCCGTCCGCACGAGCGGGGTGGTCGTGACCCGCGCGATCCGTTGGGCGATGGCGGCAGGAGCCCCGGCCTCGGCCTAGCTCAGCACTCGGCGGCGACGTCGCACATCGAGTGATCGGTCGGCGGCGCGTCGACCGCCGCCGCGGCCAGCAGACGGCGGAACGTCTGAGCGTCCGTGGCGGCGAGACCGCCCAGGACGTGGTCCTCGACGGCGCGGATGCGACGACCCGCCTCGGCGAGCGCGGTCTCACCGGCGGTGGTGCGCAGCACCTGGCGTGCCCGCCGATCAGCCGGGTCGGGGCGCCGCTCGACCAGTCCTGCCTTCTCGAGGTCGTCGACGAGGTACGTCATGACGGTGCGGTCGATGCCCAGCTGCTGGGCCAACGTGGCCTGGTTGCTGCAGGTTGATGCCGTGGCGTTGACCAGCACCTGGTACCCGCGCGGGCCGCCGGGCAGCTCGTCCGTCGCCTCGCGTGCGCCGTCGAGGTACCGGCGAAGCAGGGACGCGAGCGCCTGACCGAGATCAGCCTCCGGCGCCAGCGAGCGCTCGGACGTCGTGTCGGTCATGAGCCCAGTCTATCCCCGCACCAACAGATCGTCGTCGGTTGACAAGATGATCGTCATCCAAGATCATATTTCTGCAAGACTATCTAGGTGGCCGTCGGCCGCCCCATGACATCAAGGAGCACATGATGACCACGATCTTCCGGCTGGACTCCAGCATCCGCACCGAGGGCTCGGTCAGCCGGGCCGTCGCCGACACGCTCGAGCAGGCAATCGTCGAGGCCGAGGGCGCCGACACGACCGTCGTCCGTCGCGACCTGGCTTCCGATCCGATCGCCAGCGACGTGTGGGCCACCGCAGCCTTCGCCGGCTTCGTGCCGGAGGCCGACTGGACCGACGATCAGCGCGCGGCCCGCGCCGTGGCGGCCGAGCTGGCCGACGAGGTCGTCGCGGCCGACGTCATCATCGTGGGAGCGCCGCTGTACAACTTCGGCGTGCCGGCCCACCTCAAGACCTGGATCGACACCCTCACCACCGATCCCCGCTTCGCTCCCGGCACCCAGACGGTCGCCGGCAAGCCGGCGTTCCTCGTGGTGGCCCGGGGCGGCGGCTACGGCGAGGGCACGCCGAGGGCCGGGTGGGACCACGCGACCGACTACCTGCGTCGCATCCTGGTCGACGTCTTCGGTCTCGACCTCGACGTCATCGAGACCGAGCTGACGCTGGCGGAGGTCACGCCCCAGATGGCCGACCTCGTCGATCTCGCGCGCGCCCAGCTCGCCGAGGCGCACGACACCGCTCGGGCCGGCGGACGATCGGTGACCCTCAAGCTGCGCGCAGCCGCCTGATCGCCCCCGGTCGTCCGGGTGCCGCGAGTAGCAGCGGCTCAAGGGGGTACGTCGCGACTCCAGACATCCGATGAGGAGTGGTTGACGTGAAGAAGCTGACCTTGCTCGTCGTCGCGGGGGCCGGCTACGTGCTGGGCTCCCGCGCCGGCCGCGAGCGCTACGAGCAGATCAAGAGCCAGGCGACCAAGACCTGGAACAGCCCGACGGTCCAGGACGCGGCCGACGCCGTGCAGGCCCAGGCCAAGCAGGCTGCCGGCGACGTCAAGGACAAGGTCGTCGACAAGGTGTCGTCGAACGACACCAGCCACGAGCAGCCCTCGACGATCGCGCCGGGGCAGGGCACGTCGTGAGCGACGACCGCACCCCCGTCGGTGAGGCGTCCACCGGCCAGCTGATGACGCAGGCGATGGAGGACATCTCGACGCTCATCCGCGACGAGCTGGCCATGGCCAAGCAGGACCTCGCCACCACGGGCAAGAAGGTCGGCGTCGGCGCCGGGCTGTTCGGCCTGGCCGGCACCCTCGCCCTCTACGGCCTGGGCGCGCTGATCGCCACGATCATCCTGGCGATCGCCGAGGGTCTCGAGCCGTGGATCGCGGCCGGCATCGTCACGCTCGCGCTCTTCGTCGCGGCGGGCGTGGCCGCTCTGGTCGGCAAGGGCAGCATCAGCGGCGCCGGCGATCCGCCGGCCGCTCGCGTCGAGAGCGTCAAGGCCGACATCGACACCGCCAAGCACGGCACCGATCAGGGAGAGTCACGATGACGTCCGACCTCGAGCAGGAGATCAAGGACACCCGCGAGCACCTGGGCGAGACCGTCGACGCCCTCGCGGCCAAGCTCGACGTGAAGGCACGCGCGCAGGAGAAGGTCGCTGCGACCGACAAGCGACCGCTCCTCGCGGTCGTCGTGCTCGCCGCCGGAGCGGCAGCGGCCGCGCTGGTGTGGCCGCGCGGCCGCTGACGGTCACCCAGCTCACGAGCCGCGAGTGATCCACTCGTCGAGGTGGGGCTTCTCGGCGCCGATGGTGGTGTCGTCGCCGTGGCCCGTGTGCACGACGGTCTCGTCCGGGAGCGTCAGCAGACGCTCCCGGATCGAGTCGATGATGGTGTCGAAGTCCGAGTAGGACCGGCCCGTCGCGCCGGGCCCGCCGTTGAAGAGCGTGTCGCCGCTGAACACCACGCCGAGGTCGGGTGCGTACAGGCAGGTGCTGCCCGGGGAGTGGCCCGGGGTCGAGATCGCGCGCAGCGTGGTGCCGGCGACCTCGAAGGTCGCTCCCGAGTGCAGCTCCTGGTCGGGAGCGGTGTCGTGCTCGGCGTCCCACAGCATCCGGTCCTCGGGCGGGAACCACACCTGGGCGCCGGTGGCCTTGCCGAGCTCGACCGCGGCGTTGACGTGATCGTTGTGCCCGTGCGTCAGCACGATCGCCACGACGGTGCGGCCGTCGATCGCATCCAGGATCGCCGGGGCGTCGTGCGGCGCGTCGATGACCAGCACCTCGGCGTCGTCGCCGACCAGCCACACGTTGTTGTCGACGTCCCAGGATCCGCCGTCGAGCTCGAACTGGCCCGACGTCACGACCTTCTGCACGCGAGCCGCCATCAGAGGGTCACCACCGATCGCAGGACGTCGCCGGCGTGCATCTTGTCGAAGGCGGCCTCGACGTCGTCGATGCCGATCGTCTCGGTCACGAACGCATCCAGGTCGAGGCGGCCCTGCTGGTACAGGTCGACCAGCATCGGGAAGTCACGGGACGGCAGGCAGTCGCCGTACCAGCTGCTCTTGAGCGATCCGCCGCGACCGAACACGTCGATCAGCGGCAGCTCGAGCTGCATGTCGGGCGTCGGCACGCCGACCAGCACCACGGTGCCGGCCAGGTCGCGGCCGTAGAACGCCTGCTTCCACGTCTCGGGACGTCCGACCGCGTCGATCACGACGTCGGCGCCGTTGCCGTCGGTCAGCGCCTGGATGGCCTCGACGACGTCACCGTCGGTCGACGGGTTGATGGTGTGCGTGGCGCCCATGCCCTTGGCCCACTCGAGCTTGCGGTCGTCCAGATCGATCGCGATGATCTTGGCCGCGTTGGCCAGTCGCGCCCCGGCGATCGCGGCCGAGCCGACGCCACCGCAGCCGATGACGGCCACGGAGTCGCCGCGCTGCACGTTGCCGGTGTTGATGGCCGCGCCCAGGCCGGCCATCACGCCGCAGCCCAGCAGGCCCACCGCGGCCGGCGAGGCCGTCGGGTCGACCTTGGTGCACTGGCCCGCCGCGACCAGCGTCTTGTCGGCGAAGGCGCCGATGCCCAGCGCGGGCGACAGCTCGGTGCCGTCCTCGAGTGTCATCTTCTGCTTGGCGTTGTGGGTGTTGAAGCAGTACCACGGACGTCCGCGCAGGCACGCCCGGCAGCTGCCGCACACCGCGCGCCAGTTGAGCACCACGAAGTCGCCCGGGGCGACGTCGGTGACGCCCTCGCCGACCGACTCCACGACACCCGCGGCCTCGTGGCCGAGCAGGAACGGGAACTCGTCGTTGATGCCGCCCTCGCGGTAGTGCAGATCGGTGTGGCACACCCCGCACGCACTGATGTCGACGACAGCCTCACCCGGGCCCGGGTCGGGGATGACGATGTTGGTCGTGACGACGGGCTCACCCTTGGACAGGGCGACGACTCCTCGGACGGTCTGCGGCATGGGGTCTCCTTGGTGTGTCAGCGGTCACCACGACGGTAGTCGGGGCGAGCGCCCGTCGCGCGCCCGCCCGCCCCGAGGAGATCTCGGTCACCGTCGTCACAGGATGTAGAGCATCTCCTGGTACGTCGGGAGCGGCCACAGGTCGTCGGCGACGATCGACTCCAGCGCGTCGGCGGCAGCCCTCACCGTCGCCATGGCCGGCAGCAGCGCCGACTGCGCGTGGGCGGCCTCGGCCAGCGCGTCGTCGGCCGGGTGCGTCACCTCGATCGCGGTGCGCAGCGCGCCGATGCCCGACCGCAGGTCACCGATGACCGACGTGACCTCCTCGAGCAGGTCCAGGTCGGCGGCGACACCGGCCGCCGTCAGCGCGGTGACGTTGGTCGCGAGCTCGGTCTGGTAGCGGACGCC
The DNA here is from genome assembly GCF_003586285.1 of Aeromicrobium endophyticum. GTDB lineage: Bacteria > Actinomycetota > Actinomycetes > Propionibacteriales > Nocardioidaceae > Aeromicrobium > Aeromicrobium endophyticum. The sequence goes on from NZ_QUBR01000001.1 coordinate 1,224,177, forward strand.
GGCCGGTAGCACCGAGGTCTGCCCGATCTCGAGCGTCGACAGCGCCTCCACCATGATGCTCTGCGTGTAGTGCTCCAGGCCGATCTCGTAGCGGGAGTGCGCCTCGCTCTCGGTGAAGATGCCGTAGCGCTCGAACAGCTGCACCGAGGCGTCCGTGATCAGCTCGGGCAGGGCGTCGAGGGTCGTGCGCAGGTTGGGCAGACCACGCTCGGCCGCCTCGACCTGCCACTCGTCGGAGTAGCCGTTGCCGTTGAACACGACCGAGCCGTGGTCGGTGATCAGCTCGGTGAGCAGGGCCTGCACGGCTTCGTTGAACTCGGTGCCGATCTCGAGCGCGGTCTCGAGCTTGGTGGCGATGTGGTCGAGGGCCTCGGCCATGATCGCGTTGATCGTCGTCATGGGACCGGCCACCGACTGCAGCGATCCCGGGGCACGGAACTCGAAGCGGTTGCCGGTGAACGCGAACGGGCTCGTGCGGTTGCGGTCACCCGGATCGGTCGGCAGCACCGGCAGGGTGTCGACGCCGATCTGCAGCGTGCCGCGTCCCTTCGACGAGGTGGCAGGTCCCTTCGCGAGCTGCTCGAACACGCCCGCCAGCTGGTCGCCCAGGAAGATCGAGATGATTGCCGGCGGTGCCTCGTTGGCCCCCAGACGGTGGTCGTTGCTGGCCGAGGCCACCGAGGCGCGCAGCAGGCCTCCGTACAGGTGGACGGCCCGGATGACGGCCGCGCAGAACACCAGGAACTGCGCGTTGTCGTGCGGCGTGTCACCGGGCAGCAGCAGATTGCCCTCGGTGGCGTTGCCGAGCGAGAAGTTGACGTGCTTGCCCGAGCCGTTCACGCCCTCGAAGGGCTTCTCGTGGAACAGGCACTCCATGCCGTGCTTGCGGGCGACGGTCTTGAACGTCGTCATGAGCAGCTGCTGGTGGTCGGCGCCGACGTTGGCGGCCTCGAACATGGGGGCGATCTCGAACTGGCCGGGAGCCACCTCGTTGTGGCGGGTCTTGGCGGGGATGCCGAGCTTGAACAGCTCGCGCTCGGTGTCGGCCATGAAGCCGAGCACACGCTCGGGGATGGCCCCGAAGTAGTGGTCGTCGAACTCCTGGCCCTTGGGCGGCTTGGCACCGAACAGGGTGCGACCGGAGCTGAGCAGGTCGGGGCGGGCCACGAAGAAGTGACGGTCGATCAGGAAGTACTCCTGCTCGGGCCCGCAGTACGACACGACCGCCGAGGGTGTGTGCCCGAACAGCGTCAGCACCCGCTCGGCGTGCACCGCCATGGCCTGCTGCGCGCGCAGCAGCGGTGTCTTGTGGTCGAGCGCCTCACCGGTCATCGAGATGAACACCGTCGGGATGCACAGGGTGTTGCCGTTCGGGTTCTCCAGGATGTACGCGGGGCTCGTGACGTCCCACCCGGTGTAGCCGCGGGCCTCGAAGGTGTTGCGGAGGCCTCCGTTGGGGAAGCTGGACGCGTCGGGCTCGCCCTGCACCAAGGTCTTGCCGGCGAACTCGGCCAGCGCGGTGCCGTCACCCACGGGGTCGAAGAAGCCGTCGTGCTTCTCGGCGGTGAATCCCGTCAGGGGGTAGAACACGTGCGCGTAGTGAGTCGCACCCTTCTCGATCGCCCAGTCCTTCATGGCGGACGCGACGGAGTCGGCTACCTGGGGGTCGAGCGTCTCGGAGTTCTCGATCGTCGCGACGACCGACCGGTAGACCGACTTCGGCAGACGCTTCTGCATGACGGTCTTGCTGAACACGTTCATGCCGAAGATGTCGCCCGGCGTCTCGCCGGGGCTGAAGCTGGGCGCCGGCGGCACGTACGCCTCGACGTCGGTGATGGCCTGCAGGCGTACGGGATTGGCACTCATGTGATCGTTCCTTCTCGGGGGCGAAGGTCAGCCGTCCGGCAGCTGCCACGGCCAGGATCGTCCACGCGCGTTACGGAACGGTGTCGCCTGCGATTCGGGCGCAAAACCATAGGCTGGCGTCGTGAGCACCTACGACCGCCCGCTGCGCAAGCTGGGCTTCCTGACCATCGGGCTCTTCGACGAGCACGACCCGGGCCCAGGCCACGAGAGCACGCTCCAGATCATCGAGCTCGGCGAGCGTCTCGGCTTCGACAGCGCCTGGTTGCGGCACCGGCACCTCCAGCACGGCATCTCGTCGCCCGTCGCGGTGCTGGCAGCGGCCTCCCAGCGGACGCGGCACATCGAGCTCGGCACCGCGGTCACGCCGCTGGGCCTCGAGAACCCGTTCCGCCTGGCCGAGGACCTCGCCACCGTCGACGTCCTGTCGGGCGGGCGACTCAACCCGGGCGTCAGCGTCGGCGTACCCACGCACTACGACGACATCAAGGCCCACCTGTACCCCGACACGGCCGAGCTCGAGGACTTCTCGTACGCGAGGGTCGAGCGGCTGCTGCACGGATTGCGTGGCGAGCCGGTCAGCACCTTCGAGGGCACGCAGGGCATCGAGACGTTCTCGTCACGCATCCAGCCCCACTCACCGGGGCTGGCCGGCCGCGTCTGGTACGGCGGTGCTGGGTTCGCCTCGATCGAGTGGGCGGCCCGGCAGGGCCTCAACCTGCTCACCAGCAGCGTCATCCGGGCCGAGGATCCGTTGGAGGGCGACGGCGACCGCTTCGCCGGCATCCAACGGGCGCAGATCGACCGGTTCCGCGAGCTGCACCCCCTCGGTGACGACGCCCGTGTCTCGCAGGGACTCGTCGTCATCCCGACCGACTCGGCATCCCGCGCCCAGGTCGACCGCTACGAGGCCTACGCCGCGTCCCGCCTGCCTCGGACACTGGAGCCTCAGGGGCCGGGCCGCATGATGTTCGCCGCCGACCTGGTCGGCACGTCCCAGCAGATCGCCGATCGTCTCCACGCCCACGCCGGCTTCCAGGCGGTGGACGAGGTGGCCTTCGCGCTGCCGTTCACCTTCGACCACGACGACTACGTGCAGATCCTCACCGACATGGCCGGGGTCCTCGGCCCGTTGCTCGGTTGGCGGCCGGCTCATCGAACGACCGAATGACAGCGCTGTTATTCATCCACAGGCGTGTGCACAGGTGTGGGTAAACCGCCTCTGACCTGCGGAACCACATGGTTGTAACTATCCACAGGTCAACCCACAGCTGGGGACGGCGCCGCACCGCCAGACGACGAAACCCCCAACCCGTGGAGGGTTGGGGGTTTCGTGGTGTTCGGTGGAGCCACGGGGACTCGAACCCCGAACCCCCTGCTTGCAAAGCAGGTGCGCTACCAATTGCGCCATGGCCCCAGTGGTGGTGTTGCTGGTGTCGTGCTGCTGGAGTCGCCCGTCAGAGACGGTCGGTGGCCGCCGCCCAGCTGTCGACCGGCGTGCCGCCTGACTTCTTGTTGAGGGCCCAGATGGCACCTGCGGCCGCGAGACCGAGGGCGATGAACTTCTTCATCCGACCTCCTCGTTGAGTGGGCGTACGAGGACTTGAACCTCGGACCTCTTCCTTATCAGGGAAGCGCTCTAACCAAGCTGAGCTATACGCCCGCAACAGCCCTGAACTCTACCGCACCCCGGTCGGGCGTCCCAACTCGGGGAGCGGCAGGAGTCACTTGTCCTCGGCCAGGGTGACCTCGACGCCGCCCATCAGCTGGGCGGCGAGGTTGTACAGGTGCGCCGCGATGGTGGCCAGGGCCGTCATCAGCACGACGTTGACCGCCGACAGCACGAGCGTCAGACCGATCACGCGGCCGACGCCGAAGTAGTCGGTGACGTTGAACGCGGAGGTGTCGTCGCTGAGCACCGTCGTGAAGCTGTCGTTGATCTGGTCCCAGACGCCGACGAAGTCGAGGACGAACCAGAAGATCGCCACGGCCACGACGGCCACGATCATCATCGCAACCGAGATCGCGAAGGCCAACCGGGTCACCGACCACGGCTCGACGTGCGTGAGGCGCAGGCTCGCACGGCGACCGGGGCCGGGCTGCACCGTGGCCCCCGGGGCGGACGGCCGGGGATCGGCCGGCCGGTCCTTGACCGCGGGGATCACCGAGGTCGAGGCCGGCGACCCCTTGGTGGTGGCCTCGTAGTCGGCCGCCGTCAGCGGACGCCCGGTCGGACCTCCGACGGGCTGGAACTGCCGCTTCGGGTCGGGCTTGGGAGTCGCCGGCGGGGCGGCCTTGCGCGGCCTGCCCTTGTCGGTCTGGTCGGTCCTTGCCGCCGGAGTCGCGGACGAGGCGGGAGCCGCTGCCTTCTTGGCCGGTGCCGACTTCGTCGGAGCCGGCTTGCTCGGTGCCGGCTTGCTCAGCGCGGACTTGCTCGGCGCGGACTTGGCCGACGCCGACGTGCCCGCGGCCGCAGGCTTCGGGATGCGCGGGATGGCCTGGGTCGGCGCTGCGTCGCCAGCACCGGAGCCGGGAACGGCTTTCGAACCCTTCGATTCTTCGGTCACTGGTCACTGCCCTCATCGGTCGGAGTCTCGTCGGTCGACGTGTCGTCGGCCGGTGTCTCGGTCACTGCTTCGTCCTGGAGGACCTCGGTGTTGCGCGCGATCGTCACCACTCGATCGTCCCCCTTGAACTTCACGAAGCTGACTCCCATCGTGCCACGCCCGGTGGGGTTGACGCCGGAGACGAGGCTGCGGGTCACCTGACCGCTCGCCGTCACCGAGATGACGTCGTCGGTGTCGACCAGCACCAGGCCGCCCACCAGCTCACCGCGGTTCTCGGTGATCTGCATCGCCTTGATGCCCAGTCCACCACGGCCCTGCAAGCGGTACTGGTCGATCGGCGTCTTCTTGGCGTAGCCGCCGTCGGTGACCGTGAAGACGAACAGCTCGTCGGCCTCGGGCACCTCGACCTGCTCGAGCGCATCGGCCGAGCGGCGGATGACCGACAGCGACAGCATCGAGTCGTCGTCGCGGAACTTCATGCCCGTGACGCCGGAGGTGGCGCGTCCCATGGGACGCAGCTGCTCGTCGTCCGCGCGGAAGCGGATCGCCTGCGCCTTGCGTGAGATCAGCAGCAGGTCGTCATCGGGCGTCACCAGCTCGGCACCGATCAGCTCGTCGTCGTCGTCGCGGAAGTTGATCGCGATGACGCCGGCCTGGCGCGGGCTGTTGTAGTCCTCGAGGCGCGTCTTCTTGACCAGGCCCTTGCGGGTGGCCAGCACGAGGTACGGCGCCTGCTCGTAGTCGCGGATCGCCAGCACCTGCGCGATCTCCTCGTCGGGCTGGAACGACAGCAGCCCGGCCACGTGACCGCCCTTGGCGTCGCGCCCGGCCTCGGGCAGCTGGTACGCCTTGGCGCGGTAGACGCGGCCGGCGGTGGTGAAGAACAGGATCCAGTGGTGGCTGGTGGTCGAGAACATGTGGTCGACCATGTCGTCGCCGCGCAGTGCCGCACCGCGAACGCCCTTGCCGCCGCGGTTCTGCACGCGGTAGAGCTCGGTCTTGGTGCGCTTGGCGTACCCGCCCTTGGTGATCGTGACGACGACCTCCTCGTCGGGGATGAGGTCCTCCATCGACAGGTCACCGTCGGCGGGCACGATCGGCGAGCGGCGGTCGTCGCCGTACTTCTCGACGATCTCGGCCAGCTCGTCGGAGACGATCTGACGCTGGCGCTCGGGCTTGGCCAGGATGTCGCGGTAGTCGGCGATCTCGAGCTCGAGCTTGGCCAGCTCGTCCATGATCTTCTGGCGCTCGAGGGCCGCGAGGCGGCGCAGCTGCATCTCGAGGATCGCGTTGGCCTGCAGCTCGTCGATGTCGAGCAGGGAGATGAGGCCCTGGCGCGCCTCGTCGACCGTGGGGCTGCGACGGATCAGCGCGATGACGTCGTCGAGCGCGTCGAGCGCCTTGGCGAGTCCGCGGTAGATGTGGGCCTTGGCCTCGGCCTCGTCGAGCAGGTACTGGGTGCGTCGCTGGATGACCTCGATCTGGTGGGTGATCCAGTTGCTGATGAAGCCGTCGAGCGTCAGGGTGCGCGGGATGTCGTCGACGATCGCGAGCATGTTGGCGCTGAAGTTCGACTGCAGCTCGGTGTGCTTGTAGAGGTTGTTGAGCACGACCCGGGCGACCGCGTCGCGCTTGAGCTTGACGACCAGACGACGTCCGACGCGCGACGACGACTCGTCGTTGACGTCGGCGATGCCCTGCACGCGACCGGAGATGGCCAGGTCGGCGATCTTCTCGGCCAGGTTGTCGGGGTTGACCTGGTAGGGCAGCTCCTTGACCACCAGGCTGAGGCCGCCCTTGGCGTCCTCCTCGATCTCGACGATGCCTCGCATCGTGATCGAGCCACGACCGGTGCGGTACATGTTGTCGATGCCCTGCGTGCCGACGATCAGGCCGTTGGTCGGGAAGTCAGGACCCTTGATGCGCTCCATCAGCGCCTCGAGCAGCTCTTCCTGCGACGCATCGGGGTTGGCCAGCGCCCACTGCGCCCCCTCGGCGACCTCGGTGAGGTTGTGCGGCGGGATGTTGGTGGCCATGCCGACCGCGATGCCGGCCGAGCCGTTGACCAGCAGGTTGGGGAACCGGGCCGGCAGGACGGTGGGCTCCTGCGACCGTCCGTCGTAGTTGGGGCGGAAGTCGACGGTGTTCTTGTCGATGTCGCGCACCATCTCCATCGCGATCGGCGCGAGCCGGCACTCGGTGTAGCGCATCGCGGCCGCGCCGTCGTTGCCCGGCGAGCCGAAGTTGCCCTGACCGGCGATCATCGGCGCGCGCATGACCCACGGCTGGGCCAGGCGGACGAGGGTGTCGTAGATCGCGGTGTCGCCGTGCGGGTGGTACTGACCCATCACGTCGCCGACGATGCGGCTGCACTTGGAGAAGCCGCGGTCGGGACGGTAGCCGCCGTCGTACATCGCGTAGAGCACGCGACGGTGGACGGGCTTGAGCCCGTCGCGGACGTCGGGCAGCGCGCGCGACACGATGACGCTCATGGCGTAGTCGATGTACGAGCGCTGCATCTCAACCTGCAGCTCGACGTGCTCGATCCGGTCGTGCTCGGGGGGAGGCGTGGTGTCAGTCATGAGAGGCCTGTCAGATCAGATATCGAGGAAGCGGACGTCTTTGGCGTTCTGCTGGATGAAGGACCGCCGCTGCTCGACGTCCTCGCCCATGAGGATCGTGAACATCTCGTCGGCCATGGCCCCGTCCTCGAGCGTGACCTGACGCAGGATGCGCTGGGCCGGGTCCATCGTGGTGTCCCACAGCTCGGAGTCGTTCATCTCGCCGAGACCCTTGTAGCGCTGGACCGGTGCCTCCTTGGGCAGTCGCCGTCCGGCCGCGGCGCCGGCGGTGAGCAGCCCGTCGCGCTCGCTGTCGGAGTAGGCCAGCTCGGCCGGCGCGTTGGTCCACTTGATCTTGTAGAGCGGGGGCTGCGCGAGGTAGACGTGGCCGGCGTCGATCAGCGGCTTCATGAACCGGAACAGCAGCGTCAGCAGCAGCGTCGAGATGTGCTGGCCGTCGACGTCGGCGTCGGCCATCAGCACGATCTTGTGATAGCGCAGCTTGGCCATGTCGAAGTCTTCGTGCACACCGGTGCCCAGCGCGGAGATGATCGCCTGCACCTCGGTGTTCTGCAGGATCTTGTCGATGCGGGCCTTCTCGACGTTGAGGATCTTGCCGCGCAGGGGGAGGATCGCCTGGGCGTACGGATCGCGGCCGCCCTTGGCGGAGCCGCCGGCCGAGTTGCCCTCGACGATGAAGATCTCGCACTCCTCGGGATTGCGCGACTGGCAGTCGGCGAGCTTGCCGGGCAGCCCGCCGCCGCCCATGAGGCCCTTGCGGTTGCGAGCCAGGTCGCGCGCCTTGCGAGCCGCCATGCGTGCCGTGGCCGCGTCGATCGACTTGCGCACGATGGTCTTGCCCTCGGCGGGGTTCTGCTCGAACCAGGCGCCGAGCTCTTCGTTGAGGACCGACTGGACGAAGGAGCGGGCCTCGCTGTTGCCGAGCTTGGTCTTGGTCTGGCCCTCGAACTGGGGCTCCTCGAGCTTGATCGAGATGATCGCGGTGAGACCCTCGCGGATGTCCTCGCCCGAGAGGTTGTCGCTGGCCTTCTTGATCAGGCCCTGCGCCGTGGCGAACTTGTTGACCGTGGCGGTCAGCGCGCCGCGGAAGCCCTCCTCGTGCGTGCCACCCTCGTGGGTGTTGATCGTGTTGGCGAAGGAGTGGACCGACTCGATGAAGCTGTCGTTCCACTGCATCGCGATCTCGAGCGACAGGCCCTTGGACTCGTCCTCGGACTCGATCGAGATGACGTCGCGGTGGATCGGCGACTTGCTGCCGACGTTGATGTGGTCGACGTAGTCGACCAGGCCCTTGTCGAAGCGGAAGCGGGCGTCGCGCGGACGATCGTCGCCCTTGGGACCCTCGGCGCCCTCGACGTCGGGACGGTCGTCACGCAGCACGAGCTCGAGGCCCTTGTTGAGGAAGGCCATCTCGCGGAAGCGCTTCTCGAGCGTCTCGTAGCTGTACTCGACGGTCTCGAAGATGTCGGCGCTGGCGTAGAAGGTCGTGGTGGTGCCGGTCTCGTCGGTGGCCTCGTGGCGCTCGAGCGGGGCATCGGGCTCGCCGTAGGTGAACGACTGCGTCCAGCGGTAGCCGTCGCGCTTGACCTCGACGTAGAGCTTGGTCGACAGCGCGTTGACGACCGAGACGCCGACGCCGTGGAGCCCGCCGGAGACCTTGTAGCCGCCGCCGCCGAACTTTCCGCCGGCGTGCAGCGAGGTCAGCACCAGCGTGACGGCAGGCATCTTCTCGGTGGGGTGCTCGTCGACGGGGATGCCGCGACCGTCGTCCTCGACCCGGATGCCGCCGTCGGCCTGCATGACGACCTTGATGTGGCTGGCGTACCCGGCCAGGGCCTCGTCGACCGAGTTGTCGACGACCTCGTAGACGAGGTGGTGGAGTCCGCGCTCACCGGTCGAGCCGATGTACATGCCGGGGCGCTTGCGCACCGCCTCCAGCCCTTCGAGAACCTGGATGTTGCTGGCGTCGTACGAGGCAGCAGGATCTGGAGTTTGGGTCACCTCACCAGTATAGAGGGCCATTCTGTGCGTCTGAGCTCATACCCACAGGTGTCGGGCCTCCAATCCGTCCGCCAGGCACCTCGCGAGAGCCACGTAACGGCACCTGTGACGACCGGGCAGGCCCGCCACCAAGTCCCAGTAAGGTCCCCGGTCCGGCCGGACCGTCGCCGGGCGAATGTGTTCCACGTGGAACAGCGCGGATGGGGTGTCGTCAGGCATCGTGGAGGGATGAGCACCACGATCGTCCGCCGCGACACGACCGCCTCGGCCGTCAGCGCTGCGCTCCTCGGCCTGCTGACGCTGGTGGTGCTGGTGCGGCTCGCCCTGGGATCCCCGCGCGGTCAGCAGTGGGACGACTCCGCGATGCACACCGTCATGGGCGGGCGCGACACGCAGCTCGCGATGCTGAGCCTGCTCGGCTACGTCGGCATCGGAGCCGTCGTCGCGGTCGTCGCCGGCTGCGCGGTGGTCTCGGTCATGCGCGGGCGCATCGCCCTCGCGGCCGGGGCGGCCGCCGTCATCGCCGGCGCGAACGTCACCACGCAGGTGCTGAAGCACACCGTGCTCCAGCGCCCCGATCTCGGCCTTGGCACCCTCAACAGCCTGCCGAGCGGCCACACCACGGTGGTCGCCAGCTCGGTCGGTGCTGCGCTGCTGGTGGCGCCCCGCGCGTGGCGCCCCGTCGTCGCGCTCGCCGGCGGCCTCGCCACGACCATGACGGGCGCGTCGACGGTGGTCGCCGGCTGGCACCGACCGTCGGACGTCGTCGCGGCCCTGGCCGTCAGCCTGGTCTGGACGGCGGGCGTCGCCCTGGTGCTGCGCGGGCGAGCGGCACCGATCGCCGGCACGACGGCCGGCGCCGTGGTCGGGTGCGTCACCGCCACCGTGCTGCTGATCGTCATCGGCGTGCGTCCCGTGCTCGGGTGGGACGGATTCGTCGACGCCGGCCTCGTGCTCGGCCTGATCACCGCAGCCACAGCCGTCTTCGTCGTAGCCGCAGCCTCCGTCTGCAGCACCGACTGACCCGCACAGCGCAACCAAGGCCCGCCACCACGGGCCGACCGAGCGAAGCGAGGGAGGCAGGCTGCCGTGCGAAGCACGGGCGCGGTGAGGGACGAACCGCGCGTACGGCGACGAAGGAGCCGTCAGCCGTAGGTGTCGCGCGGTCCCCGCGCCCCGCGGATCGAGCGCGGACCGTTCTTCCACGACGGCGCCTGCGGCCCGCGGACGTCGATGCGCGTCACGGTGCCGTCGCCCAACGCCTCGTTGAGCTTGGCCACGATGCGCGGTGCCAGCAGCTTGAGCTGGGTGGCCCACGCGGTCGAGGTGGCGCGCACGTGCACGATCGTGTCCTCGAAGCCGTCGACCTGGGCGTGCTGCGCGACCTCGGACCCGACGATCCGCTCCCAGTCGGTGAAGATGCGCTGGTCGTCGAGCTTCTCGGCCCACCCCTGTTGCTGCACGACGCGGCCGAGCAGGTCGGCGATCGTGGACGGGTCCTCGTTCTTGCCGCGCGAGGGCTGCACCGGTCGGGACCGGCGTCGGGGCGTCGAGCCCTGGCCCGTCCCGATGGGGCCGCCCTTGCCGCGGTAGGACTGCGCGATGCGCCGCGCGAGCTCGAGGGGGTCGTCGTCAGTCACGGACGACCTCCCCGCCCGCGACCCGGAAGCGGTGACCCTTCAGGCCCTCGGGCACGTCGTCGGCGACGGCCGCGGTGACGAGCACCTGCTCGGCGTCGGCGACGAGGTCGGCCAGCTGCTCGCGGCGTCCTTGGTCGAGCTCGGCGAACACGTCGTCCAGGATCAGGACGGGATCGTCGGCGTCGTCGCGCAGCAGCTCGAACGACGCGAGCTTGAGGGCCAGCGCGAACGACCACGACTCGCCGTGGCTGGCGTAGCCCTTGGCCGGCAGCTCACCGATCGTCAGCACGACGTCGTCCCGGTGGGGGCCGACCAGGCTGATGCCGCGGTCCATCTCGTCGCCCCGGCGGCGCTCGATCTCGTCGAGGATCATGCGCTCGATCGTCGCCTGGTCGCGCAGCTGAGCGTCGAGGACCACGGACGACCGGTAGGTCGCGGTGACCACACGTCGGTCGGGAGCCGATGCGGCGGCCACCCGCTGGTAGGAGTCGACCAGGAAGGGAGCCAGCGCGTCGAGCAGGGCGAGGCGCGACGCGACCAGCTCGGCGCCCGTGCGAGCGAGGTTCTCGTCCCAGATGTCGAGCGTGGCGATCTCGACGTTGCGGCGACCACGGGCCGACTTGAGCAGGGTGTTGCGCTGCTTGAGCACGCGGTCGTAGTCGGCCTTGACGCCGGCGAGCCGCGGCGTGCGCAGCACCAGCAGGGAGTCGAGGAACTTGCGACGGTCGGACGGGTCGCCCTTGACGAGTGCGAGGTCCTCGGGCGAGAAGATCACGGTGCGCAGCACGCCGATCAGGTCTCGGGTGCGCGGCAGGGCTCCCCGGTTGATGCGTGCCCGGTTGGCACGGCCCGGGGTGATCTCGAGCTCGAGCAGCGCGGTGCGGTCGCCCCTGACGACGTCGGCCCGGACGATCGCCTGCTCGGCCCCGGCCCGCACGAGCGGCGCATCGTTGGAGACGCGGTGCGAGTCGAGCCGCGACAGGTAGTCGACCGCCTCGACCAGGTTGGTCTTGCCCTGACCGTTGGAGCCGATGAACGCCGTGGCGCCGGGCTCGAGGTCGATCTCGACGTCGGTGTAGGAGCGGAAGTCGTGCAGGGTCAGCTTGCTGACGTGCATGCGGTGCCCGTCGTCACGGCTCAGGCGTCCTTGGGGTCGTGACCCGCCTCGGCGGCCGCCTGCACGGCGTGGCCACCGAACTGGTTGCGCATCGCCGCGACCGCCTGCATCGCCGGCGACTCGTCCTGGCGCGAGGTGAAGCGGGCGAACAACGACGCCGCGATGGTGTGCATCGGCACGGCGTTGTCGATCGCGGCCTCGACGGTCCAGCGTCCCTCGCCGGAGTCCTCGGCGTAGCCGCGGATCTTCGACAGGCCCGGGTCCTCCTCGAGCGCCTTGACCAGCAGGTCGAGCAGCCACGAGCGGACGACGGTGCCCTCGCGCCACGAGTCGAAGACGGCCGTCACGTTGTCGACCATGTCGACCTTCTCGAGCAGCTCGTAGCCCTCGGCGTAGGCCTGCATCATGGCGTACTCGATGCCGTTGTGGACCATCTTGGAGAAGTGACCGGCGCCGACGCGGCCGGCGTGGACGAACCCGGACTCGCCCTCGGGCTTGAGGGCGTCGAACGCGGGCTGGACCTTGGCGATGTCGTCGGCGGTGCCGCCGGCCATGAGCGCATAGCCGTTCTCGAGGCCCCAGACACCACCGCTCACGCCGCAGTCGACGTAGCCGATGCTCTTCTCGGCGGCGAGCGCGGAGTGCTTCTCGTCGTCGGTCCAGCGGGAGTTGCCGCCGTCGACGATGACGTCGCCCGCGTCGAGCAGCTCGATGAGCTCGGTGACGGTCGAACGGGTGATGTCGCCGGCCGGCACCATGACCCACACGACGCGAGGAGCCGGCAGCTGCTCGACCATCTCGGCCAGCGACGACACGTCGGTGACGTCGGGATTGCGGTCGTACCCGACGACCGTGAGGCCGCCGTTGCGCAGCCGGGTGCGCATGTTGCCGCCCATCTTGCCGAGTCCGACGAGTCCGATGTGCATGTTGCCCCCTGAGGAGATGGGTGAGTGGCGGGTCAGTGTGCGGGCAGGTCAGCTCTGCAGGCGCACGGGCATGATGAGGTAGCGGAACGCGACGTCGGGATCGGCGCCGATCTCGGGCACGCCCGAGATGGCCGCTGGCTTGGTGTGCTGGGTGAACGACAGGTGGACGACCGGCTCGGACATGACCGCGAGGCCCTCGAGCAGGTATGTCGGGTTGAAGCCGATCGAGATGTCGGCACCGTTGATGGTGGCCTCGATCGACTCGGACGCCTGGGCGTCGTCGCCGCTGCCGGCCTCGAGCAGGAGCATCCCGTCGGAGAAGGTCAGACGGACGGGCGTGTTGCGCTCGGCGACCAGCGCGACGCGCTTGACCGAGTCGACGAAGGCCTGTGTCTGGACGTAGGCGACGGTCTCGGCCTGGGCCTGGAACAGCTGGCGCACCCGCGGGAAGTCGCCCTCGAGCAGACGCGTCGTGGTGCGTCGCGTGCCGTTGCCGACGACGCCCTCGAAACCGATGAGCCCGTCGCCGGACTCGCCGGACGACACCGCGATCGTGACGTCGCCCCCGCCGGTGAGCGAGCGGGCGGTCTCGTTGAGCACGCGCGCCGGGACGAGCGCGTTGCCCGACAGGTCGCTGGCCTGCGGGAACCACTGGAGGTCACGCAGGCTGGCGCGGAACCGGTCGGTGGCCATGAGCGAGATGGTCGAGCCCTCGAGCTCGAGGCGGACGCCCGTCAGCAGGGGCAGCATCTCGTCGCGACCCGCGGCGGCACTGGCCTGGGCGACGGCGGTCGAGAAGTCCTCGGAGCGCACGGTGCCGGTGGCGGTGGGCATGTCGGGCAGCTGCGGGTACTCGTCGACGGGCATGGTCTGCAGGCTGAAGCGGGCGCTGCCGCACACGACCTGCACCTTCGTGCCCTCGAGCGAGACGTCGACCGGCTTGGGCGGCAGCGACTTCACGATCTCGGCCAGCAGGCGTCCGGAGACCAGCGCGCGGCCGTCGGCACTGACCTCGGCCGGCAGGGTCGCGCGGGTGGACGTCTCGTAGTCGAACCCGGAGAGGGTCAGTCCGTCGTCGGCCGTCTCGACCAGCAGCCCGGCCAGGACAGGGACGCTCGGGCGGTTGGGCAGGCTTCGCGCGGTCCACGCGACAGCGTCAGCGAGGGTGTCGCGCTCGATACGGAACTTCACGTGATGGGGCCTTTCCGGGGACGGGATCCGTCGCGATGAATCCTGCCACGGTGGTTCGTCCACACACATCTCGGGACGTCACTTCGGCGGGAGTTGTCGATGTAGAGAAGAGTAGTAGTCGTAGTAGCGTCTGTGGATTCGGTGGAGAACCCGGTTCGCCCCTGCCAGCGCAGCAAAAGTGCCGGTGGACAACCTGTGTGGCGGGCCTCGACGAAACTACAAAGATCTGTGGATGTCATTCGGCCGTTCACATGCCGTTCACACGTCGGGCTCCGATGTCCACGGATGTGACCCGCTTTCCCACAGGGCAGTCCCCAGGTGTGCACGGGCGATGCCGGCACGGTGCGCGTCATGACTGACGGGCCTGCTGCTTGATGCGGGCCGTGAGCTCGGTGACCTGGTTGTAGACCGCGTGCTTCTCGGCCATCAGCTTGCGGATCTTGCGGTCGGCGTGCATCACGGTGGTGTGGTCGCGGTTGCCGAACTCCTGGCCGATCTTGGGCAGGGACATGTCGGTGAGCTCGCGGCACAGGTACATCGCGATCTGGCGGGCCAGCACGAGGTTGCGGCTGCGGTTGGTGCTGCAGAGGTCGTCGATCGAGAACTCGGAGTAGGCCGCCGTCTGGGCCATGATCATGCCCGCGGTGATGTCGGGCTCCTCGCCCTCGGCGATGAGGTCCTTGAGCACGATCTGAGCGAGCTGCAGGTCGACGGTCGTGCCGTTGAGGTTGGCGAAGGCGGTGGCTCGGATGAGCGCGCCCTCGAGCTCGCGGATGTTGGTCTGCACCTTGCTGGCGATGAACTCGAGCACGTCGGCCGGTGCCGTGAGCTTCTCGTTGGCGGCCTTCTTGCGGAGGATCGCGATGCGGGTCTCGAGGTCGGGCGGCTGGACGTCGGTCGTCAGGCCCCACTCGAAGCGGTTGCGCAGACGGTCCTCGAGGGTCGTCAGGTTCTTCGGCGGACGGTCGGACGTCATGACGATCTGCTTGTTCTCGTTGTGCAGCGCGTTGAACGTGTGGAAGAACTCGGTCTGGGTCGACTCCTTGCCCTCGAGGAACTGGATGTCGTCGACCAGCAGGACGTCGATCTCGCGGTACTTGCGCTTGAGCGCGGCGGTGCGGTTCTCGCGGATCGCGTTGATGACGTCGTTGGTGAACTCCTCGCTGTTGACGTAGCGCACGCGCGAGGACGGGTAGAGGTTGAGCACGTAGTGTCCGATGGCGTGCAGGAGGTGCGTCTTGCCCAGGCCGGACTCGCCGTGGATGACGAGCGGGTTGTACGCCTTGCCCGGCGCCTCGGCCACGGCCACCGCCGCGGCGTGGGCGAAGCGGTTGGACGAGCCGATCACGAAGTTCTCGAACAGGTAGCGCGGGTTGAGCCGGGCCTCGGCGACCGTGCCGATGCGGGGCGGGGCGCTGGAGCGCTCGGCCCAGCTGGGCACGAACTCGTCACCGCTGTCGTCGTCATCGTCGTCGGGCTCGCTCTCCAGCGAAGCGCCCACTTGTCGCTTTGTCGACAAGTCGTCTTGTGGACTGTACGCATCCTGTTGTGCGTGGAGGGCGTCGGCCAGCGAGGGCTCGATCGTCACGACCAGGCGGGTCTCCTGCTGGAGGGCCGTGCTGATGGCGTGCTCGAGCGCGGGCCGCACGCGCGACTCGAGCTGGGCGCGGGTGAGATCGTCCTGGACGGCGACGATCATGATGTTGTTGTGGAGGGTGAGGGGCTTGGCCGAGTAGACCCAGACCTTGGCTCCCGGTGAGAGCGTGCTGACGGCGCGCTGCCAGACCTCCTCGAGCTGCTCGTCGGGGTTGGCGTCGTGGCCGTCGTGCATGCAATGCCTCCCGACATCTCCTGCTGAGGTGTGCGCAGCCCTGGCGAGGTGTGCCCCGCTGGTGTGTGCACAGTGTTTTCCACACTGTGTGAATCAGAACTGGAGGGTTGTGTCCAGCTTGTGGAAAAGTCAGTACCGCCGTGACGCTAGCAGCGTTGCAGATGGCAAACAAGCGGATTTCCCCAAGCCGCGGACGCTGCTCGGCGTGTCGTCTGGACGTAGGCGTCGGGGAGGCGTAGGCAGGTCGGTTTGACCGAGATGTGGCACCCCCGTACCGTTGCCTAGTCGTCCCACAACGACCCCCGCCGCATGCTCGCGATCATCAGTGATCGTGGGCGAGCGGTGGCCGTCGAACGGCCCAGTCCAAGATCCGAGGAATCATCGTGAGCAAGCGCACCTTCCAGCCCAACAACCGACGTCGCGCGAAGAAGCACGGCTTCCGCCTGCGCATGCGCACCCGCGCCGGCCGTGCCATCCTCGCGGATCGCCGCCGCAAGGGTCGCGCCAAGCTGTCCGCCTGATCCGTTGCTCGCGCGCGGTCACCGCATGCGCAGCGCGGAGGACTTCCGGCACACGATCCGTCGTGGCGCCCGAGGTGCTCAGCCCACCCTCGTCACCCACGTGGTGCTCAGCGCACGCGTTCCAGAAACCGGCGGACAGACGTCCGTCGGTTTCGTCGTGAGCAAGGCCGTGGGCTCGGCCGTCGACCGCAATCGCGTGAAGCGCCGACTCCGCCACCTCATGCGCGACCGCGTCGATGCGTTGCCTCCCGGTTCGAGGGTCGTGGTCCGAGCACTTCCGCCCTCGCAGGCGGCGGGCTCGGCGACGCTGGCCGAGCAGCTCGACGCGGCGCTGGCGCGAGCTGGTGCCCGATGAGCTCGAGATGCCGATGAGGCTCCGCTCCCCCCTCAAGATCGTCCTGATCTGGCTGCTCAAGGCGTATCGATTCGCCATCAGCCCCCTGTACGGCCAGGTATGCCGTTACCATCCGACCTGCTCGGCCTACGCTTTGCAGGCCGTCGAGACTCATGGCGCGTTGCGCGGCTCCTGGTTGGCGGGTCGTCGCGTGCTGCGATGCCATCCGTGGAGTGCGGGCGGTTACGACCCGGTTCCGCAGTCACACAGAGGAGAACAATGTTCGGCTTCCTAGGCGACATCGGCAGCGCGATCATGACGCCGCTGTACTACGCCGTGTCCGGGATCCTGCTGGCCTGGCACCGCTTGTTCGAGGCGATCGGCCTGTCGGGCGACTCCGGCTGGACGTGGGCGCTGTCGATCATCGGACTCACGGTGACGATCCGCACCCTGCTGATCCCGCTGTTCGTCAAGCAGATCAAGTCGAGCCGCAACATGCAGCTGCTCCAGCCGCAGATCAAGGCGTTGCAGCAGAAGTACAAGCACGACCGCGAGCGGCTGACGCAGGAGCAGATGAAGCTCTGGAAGGAGACGGGCACCAACCCGTTCGCCTCCTGCCTGCCTCTGATCCTGCAGATGCCGATCTTCTTCGCCCTGTTCCGCGTGATCGACCACGCGTCGAAGTACAAGGTGTCGGACGGTGCCTTCAAGAAGGGCTTCATCGACGAGGGCGATGCTCTGTCGCTGTCGAACGCCAAGCTGCTGGGTGCTCGCATCGCCGACACGTTCATGAACACCGACCTGACCGAGACGCGCATCCTGACGCTCTCGCTCGTGGTCATCATGTGCATCACGCAGTTCACGACGCAGCGGCAGCTGATGAGCAAGAACATGCCGGCGGATGCCATGACGGGGCAGTACGCGCAGCAGCAGAAGCTGCTGCTCTACATCCTGCCGGTCGTGTTCGCCGTGGGCGGTGTCGCCTTCCCTCTGGGTGTGCTCTTCTACTGGACCACCTCGAACTTCTGGACCATGGGTCAGCAGTTCTACGTCATCCGCAACAACCCGGCTCCCGGCACGCCGGCCTTCAAGGCCAAGCAAGAGCGCGACAAGAAGCACGGCAAGTCGGTGGCCGAGGATCCCATGAAGGCGGCGCCGATCGAGGAGCCCAAGCCGGCGCCCCGCGCCCAGCCGAAGAACCAGCCCCGCAGCCAGCGCAAGAAGCCGGCCCAGCCCGGCGCAGGGCAGCAGAAGCCCAACCCGGCCAAGGGTGCACAGAAGAAGCCGGGCCAGGTGCCCAAGAAGAAGCCGGACATCACGGCCAAGTCCGACGGCAGGAACAACCCCGACACGAAGGGTGGCAAGGCATGAGTGACGCCGCGAAGCTCGAGAACGAGGGCGACATCGCTGCAGACTTCCTCGAGGGTCTGCTCGACATCGCCGATCTCGACGGAGACATCGACATGGACGTCGACGGTGATCGCGCCGCGGTCGAGATCGTCGGTGGCAACCTCGACCACCTGGTCGGGCGTGACGGTGAGGTGCTCGACGCGCTGCAGGAGCTCACGCGCCTGGCCGTGTACCGCGAGACGGGTGAGCGCAGCCGCCTGATGCTCGACGTCGCTGGTTTCCGCGCTGCTCGTCGCAACGAGCTGGTGGCCGTCGCCCAGGCGGCGATCGACAAGGTCAACGGCGGCGAGATGTCTGTGGCTCTCGACGCGATGACGCCGTTCGAGCGCAAGGTGGTCCACGATGCCGTGGCGGCCGCTGGTCTGCAGAGCTCGTCGGACGGCACCGAGCCTCACCGGTACGTCGTCGTGCACTCGGCGGGTGAGTAGTCATCTCGTCGTCTGACTCCCCCGACTCGTCGCCGTCGGGTGATGTTTCACGTGAAACACCCCCGCCGCATGCGGCGGGGGTGTTCGCATCCCGCTTGGAGCTGGCCGAGCGCTACGCCGAGCTGCTCGCGACGGGCGGAGTGGTGCGGGGACTGATCGGACCGCGCGAGGTGCCGCGTCTCTGGGATCGCCACATCATGAACTCCGCGGTGGTCGCACCTCGCGTGCCGTCTGGCGCGTCGGTGGCCGATGTCGGTACTGGTGCGGGCCTGCCGGGTCTGGTCTGGGCCATCGCTCGCCCGGACATCCACATGACGCTGATCGAACCTCTGTTGCGTCGCACGAGCTTCCTCGAAGAAGTGGTCGACGATCTCGGTCTCACCAATGTCGAGGTGCTCCGTAGCCGGGCCGAGGACGTGTCGGCGACGTACGACGTGGTGACGGCCCGTGCGGTCGCAGCCCTCGACAAGCTGGGTCGCTGGTGCATGCCGCTGGTAGCCCCAGGAGGGGTGATGCTGGCCATGAAGGGACGGTCGGCGGCCGATGAGGTCGAAGCGGCAGCGTCGACCCTCCACCGTCTCGGTGCCACGTCTATCGTGGTGGCGACGTACGACAATGGCGAGGTACCGACCACCGTCGTCGAGGTGACCAGATGATCCATGTTTCACGTGAAACCAACAGGGGGCAGGCATGAACGAATCGCAGCCCGCTCGACGCGCAGCACCCACGGCCGCCTCGACGTACAGCGTCCCGGTGCCGTCGAACGACGACTCGACCCCGCTGGCCGCGGCTGCCCAGGAGCACGTCTCGCTGCTGCAGCGCGCATCGGCCATCTCGAGGTTCGACCGTCCCACGAACACCCGGGTGTTCGTGGTCGCGAACCAGAAGGGCGGCGTCGGCAAGACCACCACCACCGTCAACGTCGCCGCAGCACTGGCGCTGAAGGGCCTGGAGGTGCTGGTGGTCGACCTCGATCCCCAGGGCAACGCCTCGACGGCTTTGAACGTGCCGCACGCGGAGGGAACGCCCGGGGTCTACGAGGCGATCGTCGAGGGTACGGCGCTCGAGCAGCTCGTCCAGGCGTGCCCCGACATCCCCGGCCTGACGGTGCTGCCGGCGTCGATCGACCTCGCGGGGGCCGAGATCGAGCTGGTCTCGCTGGTCGCGCGGGAGTCCCGGCTCGACCGCGCGCTGCAGTCGTACATCGCTGAGCGCGAAGCAGTCGGGCGTCGCCTCGACTACGTGCTGATCGACTGCCCGCCGTCGCTGGGGCTGCTGACGGTCAACGCGATGGTCGCCGGTCGTGAGGTGCTGATCCCCATCCAGTGCGAGTACTACGCGCTCGAGGGGCTGGGACAGCTGATCCGCAACATCGACCTCATCAGGGCCCACCTCAACCCCAAGCTCGAGGTGACCACGATCCTGCTCACGATGTACGACGGGCGCACTCGTCTGTCGGCCGGCGTCGCCGAGGAGGTCCGCGGACACTTCGGTGACAAGGTCATCACGACCCCCATCCCGCGCTCGGTCCGCATCTCCGAGGCGCCGAGCTATCAGCAGTCCGTCATCACCTACGACGGCACCTCGTCCGGAGCACTGTCGTACCTGGAGGCCGCGCGCGAGATCGCCCTGGCCGGGAGTGGAAGGGTCACCCGATGAGCACACGCCGTGGACTGGGCCGGGGGTTGGAGTCGCTGATTCCGTCGAGCTCGGCCGATGCAGCAGCCTCCGGGCTCAAGGAGATCGAGGGGGCGCGTTTCGCCGAGATCCCCCTCGACCAGATCGTCGCGAATCCCCGTCAGCCCCGTCAGGTGTTCGACGAGGACCACATGGCCGAGCTGGTGCACTCCATCAAGGAGGTCGGCCTGCTGCAGCCCGTCGTCGTGCGGGAGGTCGCCAAGGACCGTTACGAGCTCATCATGGGGGAGCGGCGGTGGCGAGCCAGCGGCAAGGCCGGCCTCGACACCATCGGCGCCATCGTGCGCGAGACGTCCGACGAGGACCTCCTGCGCGACGCGCTGCTGGAGAACCTGCACCGCTCGCAGCTCAACCCGCTGGAAGAAGCATCGGCCTACCAGCAGCTGCTGGAGGACTTCGGTTGCACGCACGAGGAGCTGGCCGACCGCATCGGTCGTTCCCGCCCGCAGATCAGCAACACGCTGCGGCTGCTCAAGCTGACGCCGACGGTGCAGCGCCGTATCGCTGCCGGTGTGCTGTCGGCCGGTCACGCCCGGGCGCTGGTGAGCGTCGCCAACCCCGAGATCCAGGACCGGCTGGCCACGCGGGTGGTGGCCGAGGGCCTGTCGGTCCGTGCCCTCGAGGAGATCGTCACGGTCGGCCCCGACGCTGCCAAGCGTCCCGCCGCCCGGCAGTCGGCGAAGGCATCGGCCCCGCGGCTGGCCGATCTCGCCGCACGCCTCTCCGAGCGGTACGACACGCGGGTCAAGGTCGACCTCGGTCGGTCGAAGGGTCGCATCACGGTCGAGTTCGCCACGATCGACGACCTCGAGCGCATCGTCGAGATGATGGATCCGAAGAAGCCATAGCGCTAAATCAATAAGTCACTTTGTCGACAAGTATAGATATTGACTTGACGACACACGTGAAAAAGCCCGGCACCCGAGGGGGTGCCGGGCTTCTTCGTGCCTGAGGGTCGAGTCAGCTGGTGTACTCGTTCAGGTCGTTGAGGATCGCGCTCTTGGGACGCACGCCCACGATCGACTTGACGACCTCACCCTTGTAGTAGAGGTTCATGGTCGGCAGGCCGGTGACGCGGTACTGCGCGGGCGTGACGGGGTTGGCGTCGGCGTCCATCTTGAGGATCGTGAGCTTGTCGCCCTTCTCGGTGGCGATCTCCTCGAGGATCGGGGCGAGCTGACGGCACGGGCCGCACCAGCTGGCCCAGAAGTCGACGAGCACGGGGCCGTCGGCCTTGAGGACGAGCTCGTCGAAGTTGGCATCGGTGACGGCGGCGAGGGTGGAATCTGCCATGGGGTGCTCCTTCAGGGTCTGTGATCTGTTGAACGTGGGGGAGGCGGAGTTATTCCGCCCACTGAGCCATCGCGACGTCGGTCGCGGGCTCGCCGGCCGAGTCGATGTCGGCCAGGTAGCGCTCTGCGTCGAGCGCGGCGGCGCAGCCGGTGCCGGCCGCGGTGATGGCCTGACGGTAGGTGTGGTCGACCAGGTCGCCGGCGGCGAACACGCCGGTGAGGTTGGTCGCGGTCGAACCGGCCGCAACCAGCACGTAGCCCTCGTCGTCGAGGTCGACCTGACCGGTCAGCAGCTCGGAGCGCGGGTCGTGGCCGATCGCGATGAACAGGCCCGTGGCGTCGAGCCGGCGCGTCTCGCCGCTGACGGTGTCGGTCAGCGTGACGGCCTCGAGCTTGTCATCGCCGATGATCTCGCTGACCGCGGAGTTCCACTCGATGTGGATCTTCTCGTTCGCCAGCGCACGATCCTGCATGATCTTGGAGCCGCGGAGCTCGTCACGACGGACCACCATGGTCACCTTCGAGGCGAAGCGCGTCAGGAAGGTGGCCTCCTCGAGCGCGGAGTCGCCACCGCCGACGACGATGATGTTCTGCTCGCGGAAGAAGAAGCCGTCACACGTCGCGCACCACGAGACGCCGTGGCCCGACAGGCGGTCCTCGCCCTCGACGCCCAGCTTGCGGTAGCCCGAACCCATGGCCAGCACGACCGCGCGAGCGCGGTAGGTGGTTCCGTCGTCGAGGGTGACGGTCTTGACGTCGCCCGTGAGGTCGACCGACGTGACGTCGTCGGTGACCAGCTCAGCACCGAAGCGCTCGGCCTGCGCCCGCAGCTTGTCCATGAGCTCGGGACCCATGATGCCGTCGGGGTAGCCCGGAAAGTTCTCGACGTCCGTCGTGGTCATCAGCGCGCCGCCGGCGGTCACCGAGCCTTCGAACACGAGGGGCTCGAGGTTCGCGCGAGCCGCGTAGATGGCAGCGGTGTAGCCCGAGGGCCCGGAGCCGATGATGATGAGGTTGCGAACGTCGTCGCTCATGCATTTCCCTTTGCTGCCTAGACGTGTGTCCTGATCTCAACGAATTCTAGGCGTCCGGCATTCCATCGCCCGACCAGCGGGCTGTCAGGAACGTCCGCGCACCACGACATCCTTGATCTCGCCCCTGAACGTGCCCGGCTCGACCTCGGGCAGCGACGTCAGCCACACCACGACGTACCGCGTGACGACACCTGACTTCAGCGAGATGCTGGCGTCGGAGCCGGCAGCCTCGACGGACGCGACGCTCGTCAGGTCGCGTCGTGACCGGGGCGTGCGATCGACGTCCTGGTCGGCCGCGTAGACGACCAGGCTCGTGGGGGCGCCCTCGAGCCTGAGCCGCAGCGAGTCGACCTCGCGCAGGCCACCGAGGTCGAGCACGAGCCCCACGCCGTCCTTGATGCCCCCGAGATCGGCCGATCCCAGGTACGTCGAGGTCTGCCAGCCGGTGTCGGGCAGGCCGTCGATCGCCAGCGGGGTCTGGGCGCGGTTCTCGCGTCCGTCGTCGCCCTGCGGATCGAGGTCGGTGGCGCGCTGCACCGGCAGCACCCGGACGGGGGACGCCTGGTCGATCGGGTCGGCCGCGTGATTGCCCGACCGGCTGACCAGGAAGCCGAGGAGCGAGAGGATCACCAGGGCACCCGCGACCCCCAGCAGCACGAGACCGCGGTCGCCCTTGGCAGCCCGGCGTGCCTTCTGCTTGCCGCGCTCGAAGGTCGTCGGCGGAGCGGGCTCGAAGGCCTTCGGACGCCGGCGAGGGGGCTCGAGCCCGGGCGGCGGGCCACCAGGGACGATCACGGGGTCGAGCCGCAGCAGGTCGGGCGACGAGGCGCCGGCCAGGCTGGGCTGGTCGTCGTGCACGTCGTCGTCCTCGCCCGAGAGCCGCAGCGTGTGCGCGATGTCGGCGGCCTTGCGCAGCGGGGTCTCGTGATGGCGGGGCGGGGTGCCGAGGATGCGGTCGGCGATCGTGTCGATGTCGCGCGACACCCCGGCGCGCACCTGGCGGGGTCGCAGCAGCCGCCCGTGCTCGGTGGGCGCCGCCAGCAGGCCGTCGATGTGGGCACCGGGCCACCGGCTGGTCACGCAGGCGTAGAGCAGCTTGCCCAGCGCCTGGACGTCGAGCTGCTCGTACGCCTGGAGGTCGGAGAGCGTGTCCTGGTGTCCGACGGGTGCCAGGGCGGTCGCCACGCCCAGGCCGACGACCCGCACGGCACCGGACTGCTTGAGCAGCACCTGGTGGGGGGTCAGACGCCGGTGGTAGACACCGCGCTCGTGGGCGTGCGCCATCGCCTCGGCCACCTCGGCCACGACCGTGGCGGCGCGCCGGTTGGGCAGCGGCGACTGCGCGAGCAGCTGGTCGAGCGGGAAGGCACGGGCCCACTCACGCACGACGAGGTGGTGACGCTGCTCGTCCTCGATCAGGTCGAGCACCCGCAGGAAGCGAGGATCCGTCACGGACGTCGACTCGCGCGCCGCCTGCAGGAAGTGGTCGGCCCGAGGATCGGCGCTCGAGATCAGCTCGAGCCCCACGTTGCGGTTGAGGATCTTGTCGTGCGCGCGCCACGTGGTCGAGCCGTGACGCTCGTTGACCAGGTCGTGCAGCTCGTAGCGGCGGGCCAGGATGTCGCCGGAGGCCAGTGACCGCCGATCGGTCATGCCCTCACCTCTTCTTCGCCCGTCGCGCTCGGTGCCCGATCACCATGCTAGTCGGGCGGAGGTACTCGTCCGGGGGTTCAGCCCCTGCGGCGCAACGACGTCATGAGGTAGCCCAGCTCGCTCAGGCCGACGACCTTCGCGGCCGACACGAACGTCAGGAGCCCCGCCAGCCCCGCCACCGTCGTCGTCACCAGACCGCCGACGGCGCGCAGCGGCTCGACGCCGGCGGCGTCGAGACCCGCTGCGACACCGAGCGTCACGAAGGCGGTGAGCACCAGGGCCACGACCATGCGGCGGATGAAGAAGCGCATCTCGCGGTCGATCATCGGCCCGATGGAGCGCGAGAGCAGCTTGACCGACAGCACCGAGCCGACGAGGTACGCGATCCCGTACGAGAGGGCGAGCATCATCGCGACGCGGTTGGAGTCGACCAGGTGCACGAGCACGATCGCGACACCGACGTTGACGATGCCGATGACCAGCTGGATGAAGAAGGGCGTGCGGTTGTCCTCGTTGGCGTAGAAGCCGCGCAGCATCAGGTAGTGCACGGTGAACGCGACGGTGGCCAGGGAGAAGGCCTGGATCGTGTACCCGATCGCGAGCGTGCTGCCGCCGAGCGCTCCGAGGCCCCCTGCGATGGCGGCCGCCGACTGCCCCAGACACGCCAGGGCGACCGCGAGGGGCGCGACGATGACCAGGGCGACACGGACCGTGCGGCCGAGCTCGAGCCGGAACCGGTCGTAGTTCCGGTCGGCGGCGAGCGCGGCGAGGGTCGGGATGATCGCGGTGGCGAGCGAGACCGTGATGACGCCGTGGGGCAGCTGGCTGATGAGGAAGCCGAGGCTGTAGACCGTCGAGCCCGCTCCCTTCTCGCCGTTCGCGGCACCCTTGATGGTGGCCGACGTGGCCAGGCGCGCGATGACGAGGAAGGCGACCTGGTTGACCACGATGAACATCAGCGTCCAGCCAGCCAGCCGTGCCGTGTGCCGCAGGCCGACGCCGCGGAAGTCGAACCGTGGGCGGTACCGGAATCCCGCCCGGCGAAGGTACGGCACGAGGACGAGCGCCTGGAGCGCGATCGCGGCGGTCGACCCCAGGCCGAGCACGAGACCCTCGTTCGTCGTGAACCCGCCGACCCCCTGGCTGGTGCCGAAGACGAACGCGTAGACGATCACGACCGAGCAGGCGACGACGTTGTTGACGATCGGTGCCCACATCATGGGGCCGAAGCGGCCGCGCGCGTTGAGGACCTGACCAGCCAGGACGAACACGCCGTAGAAGAACACCTGCGGAAGGCACAGCAGCATCAGGAACTGGGCGGACTCGCGCTGCTCGGTGAACTTGGCCGCGAAGAGGTCGTCGTCGAAGACGATGCGCATCAGCACGGGGACGAGCACCATCAGCACGGCGGTGCCGGCGGCCAGGACCAGGACGCCCAGGGTGATGATCCGGTTGGCGTAGGCATCGCCGCCGTCGTCGTCGTTCTTCATGGCGCGGACGAGCTGCGGCACGAGGACGACGTTGAAGACGCCGCCGGCCAGCAGGATGTACAGCGTGTTGGGGATCGTGTTGGCGATGTCGAACAGGTCGCCGTTGAGCGCGGTGCCGATGACGACGGCGAGCAGACCTGTCCGCAGGAATCCCGTGACACGGGAGACGATCGTGCCGAGGGCCATCCATGCGCTGGCGCGGGCGACGGTGCGGTCAGTCATCGTCGTCATCGCCTGCGGGAGCGGTGCTGCCCGCGTCGGCGGCCACGACGCGGTTCTCGCCCCTGCGCCGCCGGTGGAACCGGCGCACCAGCGCCAGGAGCACGAGCACACCGGCGGCACCCATCGCGACCCACAGCACCGTGCTGATGCTGCTCGACTGCACCTTGAACGGGGTGGACGCGCCGAGCCTCTGGCCGCCGTCGGTGACCAGGTGGGGAGTCAGGAACGTGGTCCGTTGGCCGCCGAGATCGATCTGCACCGTCACGGTGCGTCGCTCGCCGGCCGCGATGGCCACCGACTTGACGGTCGGGATGGTCAGCGCGGGATTGCTGGAGTCGAGGTCGACGCCCACGCGGACGGCCTCGCCCGTGTCGTTGCGGATCGTGAGCGGGAAGCCGCCCTTCGAGCTCGACAGCGTCACCGACGGAGGCGCCTCGATCGTGATCTTGTCGAGGGCCGCGCCTGCCCGGCGGGCTCGCGCGGTCGCGAGCGACAGGCCCTCCGACCGGTCGAGACGCCAGCGGACGGCCAGCAGCTCGGCGACGTCGCGCGCCAGAGCGGCGTCGAAGCCGTCGTTCTGGGCGATGATCGAGCTGAGCGTACGGCCCTTCGACACCATCGTGGCAGCCGCGTCGAGCTGGGCACGAGAGAGCGGGCGGGCCTTCGCGCGCGAGGGCACGCGCCCGTCGTAGCTGGGTACCGAGCTGGTCAGGACGGCGTCGAGGCTCGTGGGCTGCACGAACGGCGCCGAGAACGCAGTGGCGAGCTGGCCCGACGCCCAGTCGGTGCCGGGATCCCACTGAGGGTCGACGAGCACCACGGCGTCGGCCCGCGAGGAGGGGTCGATCGTCCGTTCGAGCACTGCGAGGGCCGCTTCGCTCAGCAGCCGCTGTCGCAGCGTCGTGGCCGACTCGTCACCCGGGGTGTCGCCGTCCTTGACGTCGTCGACGAGCAGCGGCACCGGACCGCTCGTGGACGCGTACTTGACGACCGAGCCCATCCGGCGTGACCAGTCGGGCACCGAGTCGGGTGTGACGATGACGGGTGCGTCGCCGTCGCCACGCACCTCGGACAACAGGGTGCGGCTCACCCCGTCGCGCGTCGGCCACGAGACACGGCGTCCGCTGAGCTGGTACGTGGACAGGGCGTCCTGGGTGGCCCGCTCGACCGCCGAGCGCAGCGACGACCGCAGGTCGGGATGCTCCGACAGGGCGAGCACGTCGGTGCGGTCGTAGTCGAGGATCCACGGGCTCCTGACCCGGGCGAACTCGAGCAGGTCGTTGAGGAACGTCGACGCGGCGGCCTCCTGCTCGGACGAGACCTCGACGTCGTCGGGCACGTGGCGGTCGTTGGCCAGGTCGTCCACCCCGACCAGCAGGGCCGGGTCGAGCACCACGGTCGCGCCGCCCGCCGGGGTGCTGGCAGCCAGGTCGAGCAGGTTGCGCAGGCGCCCGCCGGGCGCGACGGCCTCCAGCAGGCTCTGGGGGTCGGTGTAGTCGCCGTCGGCGCCGCGCCGGTCGGGCATGAGGAACGGCCACACGATCGACGCCGGCACGGTGCCCTCCGGCGACGAGACGAGCGGGAGGAACGTGGTCGCCCGGGCGACCGCGACGGGGCTGCGGTTGCCCTGGTCGTCGGTGGCCAGGATCTGCACCCCGGCGGGGTAGACGCCCTCGGCACCCGTGATGCCGAGCTGGTCGTAGGGGACGTCGATGCGGAACGGGACGGTCTGGCCGGGGGCCAGGTCGCCGACCTCGTCGAAGGTCCCGGCCTCGATGATGCGGACGCCGGTGTACGCCTTGCCGTCCGAGGT
This sequence comes from Aeromicrobium endophyticum, assembly GCF_003586285.1. Classification (GTDB taxonomy): domain Bacteria; phylum Actinomycetota; class Actinomycetes; order Propionibacteriales; family Nocardioidaceae; genus Aeromicrobium; species Aeromicrobium endophyticum. Next base: position 1,251,790 of record NZ_QUBR01000001.1, read on the forward strand.
GGCCTGGTCGATCTGGCGACGCGTCGTGAACGGCGACGCCGGGATCACGAAGTAGGCCTGCACCTTGGTCCAGGCGTGGTCGTCGCGGTTGCTGACGGTGCCGGTCAGCGTGACGTCGCGACCCGGTGCCAGCAGCGTCGGCTCGAGCGTCCCGATCGCGACGCTGAGGCCTGGCTCGTCGTCATCGGCGGCGATGGCCTGTCCGGGGCCGAGACCGAGCGTTGCGATCACGGTCAGGAGCAGCGCGACGAGGATTGTGCACCGGCGGCTGCTCACCCGCACATGTTAGACGTACGGCACCCGCCGACAGGCCCAAGCAGCTGCGGCTCGACGGTAGAGTGTCTCCCCGTGCCCATGCCCTCACTGACCGCCGACCGCCGGGCCCGGATCGATGCCGAGCTCGAGGCCCACCCGTTCCTGGCCGAGCTCGGCGCCCTGTTCGAGGCGGCCGGCCACGAGCTCGCGATCGTCGGCGGTCCGGTGCGCGACGCCGTGCTGGGACGGCCCGGCAACGACTGGGACTTCGCCACCTCGGCACGTCCCGACGACATCGAGCGCATCGCCGCTGGGTGGGCCGACGCGATCTGGGACGTGGGTCGCGACTTCGGCACGATCGGGCTGCGCAAGCGCGACCACCAGCTCGAGATCACGACGTACCGCACCGACGCGTACGACGAGGGCTCTCGCAAGCCCGACGTGCAGTTCGGAGACTCGCTCGACGGCGACCTGTCGCGCCGCGACTTCGCGGTCAACGCCATGGCGATCCGCCTGCCGTCGCGCGAGTTCGTCGACCTGTTCGGTGGTCTCGACGACATCGACGCCCAGCTGCTGCGCACGCCCGTCACCCCCGAGCAGTCGTTCAGCGACGATCCGCTGCGCATGATGCGCGCCGCCCGGTTCGTGGCCCAGCTGGGCTTCGGCGCGGCGCCCGAGGTGGTCGCCGCGATGACGGCGATGGCCGGACGGCTCGAGATCGTCTCGGCCGAGCGCATCCGCGACGAGCTCGACAAGCTGATCACCAGTGACCACCCCGTCGCCGGGCTGCGCCTGCTGGTCGAGACCGGTCTGGCCGAGCAGATGCTGCCCGAGCTGCCGGCGCTGATCCTCGAGCGCGACGAGCACCACCGTCACAAGGACGTCTACGAGCACTCGCTGACGGTGCTCGAGCAGGCCATCGCCCTCGAGGACCGTCTCGACGCGGCGCCCGACCTCGTGATCCGGCTCGCGGCGCTGCTGCACGACATCGGCAAGCCCAAGACCCGCCGGTTCGCCGACGGCGGCACCGTCACGTTCCACCACCACGACGTCGTGGGCGCCAAGCTGGCCCGCAAGCGGATGAAGGCCCTGCGCTACAGCAACGACACCATCGACCAGGTCACGCTGCTGATCGAGCTGCACCTGCGCTTCCACGGCTACGGCTCGGGCGAGTGGACCGACTCGGCGGTCCGTCGCTACGTCCGCGACGCCGGTGACCAGCTCGAGCGCCTGCACATCCTCACCCGTGCCGACTGCACGACGCGCAACCAGCGCAAGGCGCAGCGGCTGCAGCGCACGTACGACGAGCTCGAGCGTCGCATCGCGGTGCTGGCCGAGGCCGAGGAGCTCGGGTCGATCCGTCCTGACCTCGACGGGGGCCAGATCATGTCGATCCTCGGCATCCCGCCGGGCCCCGAGGTCGGCGAGGCCTACCGGTTCCTGCTCGACCTGCGCATGGACCGCGGGCCGCTCGGCGAGGCCGACGCGACCGAGGCGCTGAAGGCCTTCTGGGCGGCGCGGCCCCAGCCCGGGTGACCTAGGCTCTGCACCATGGATCTCCTGCGGACCGGCGCCTGATGGCCGGCGGACTCATGGCCCTGCTCGACGACGTCGCGGCCCTGGCCAAGCTGGCCGCGGCCTCGGTCGACGACATCGGCGCCGCCGCCGGCCGTGCCAGCACCAAGGCTGCCGGGGTCGTCGTCGACGACGCCGCCGTGACGCCGCGCTACGTCCAGGGCTTCGACCCGTCACGCGAGCTGACGGTCATCCGCAAGATCGCCGTGGGGTCGTTGCGCAACAAGATCGTGTTCATCCTGCCGGCGGCGCTGCTGCTGAGCCAGTACGCGGAGTGGCTGCTGGCGCCGATCCTGATGCTCGGCGGCACGTACCTCGCCTTCGAGGGAGCCGAGAAGCTGTGGGAGAAGTTCGGTCCCGGCGAGCACCACGCTGCCGCCGAGCCGGTCGCGGCCGACGGGGGCGCCGACCACGAGAAGACCATGGTCAGCAGCGCGATCCGCACCGACTTCATCCTGTCGGCCGAGATCATGGTCATCGCCCTCAAGGAGGTCACCGACGAGCCCTTCGTGTCGCGGGCGCTGATCCTGGCGGTCGTCGCGGTCGCCATCACGGCGCTCGTCTACGGCGCGGTCGGGCTGATCGTCAAGATGGACGACATCGGGCTGCACCTGGCCAAGAAGTCGTCGGCCGTCGCCCAGAAGGTCGGACGGGGGCTCGTCGTCGGCATGCCGATCTTCCTGCAGGTGCTGGCCAGCGTCGGCATCGTCGCGATGCTGTGGGTCGGCGGCCACATCCTGCTGGTCAATGCCGACGAGCTCGGCTGGCACTGGCCCTACGAGACGGTGCACCACTGGGAGAAGGACGCCGGCGGCGGCACGGTCGGGTGGATCGTCAACACCGCGTGCTCGGCGGTCATCGGCGTCGTGGTCGGCGCGATCGTCGTGGCGATCATGCACCTCGTCCCCCGCAGGACCGCCAAGCACTGACCCGGTCGACCCTGGTGCTTCTCGCCAGGACCGGAACGACCAGCTCGGCTCGACGCTTGCGCGGTGTCGAGGGTGATGATCGTGCGCTGTCGCACCCAGGACTAGGTCCTGGGTGCGCTCATGTGCTCCAGCAGCTTTTCCTCGGCGTGCGCCAGGTGATCGAGACCGGCGCTGCCGGCGCGCGCCGCGTCCCCGGAGCGGATGGCGCGAAGGATCGTCTCGTGCTCGGACGCGATCTCGGTCGCGTCGAGCAGGTGGCGGCTCTGCACCTGGGCAAGACAGAGGCGCATCTCGTTGATGATGAGCGCGTGGGATCGGGCGAGGCGAGCGCTTCCCAGGCTGAGGACCAGAGCACGGTGGAACTCGATGTCGGCATCGACGATGGGTGCGACGTCCATGCCGGCAGCGGCGGTGGCGAAGGCCGCGTGAGCCGTCTCCGCGGCCGGAGCAACGCGACGCTCGGCGGCGAGCAGCTCGTAGCAGCGTGACTCGATCACGCCGCGGGCGAAGTACAAGTCCTTGACCTGGGACGTGTCGAGCACGGGCACGCGCGCACTGCGGTGCGCCGTGCGCTCGAGCAGGCCTTCTCCGACGAGCCGCTCGATCGCGGCCTTCGCGGTCTGCCGGGCGACTTGATAGTCGTTGGCGACGGACGCCTCGGTGACGGGAACGCCAGCCTTGATGTCTTCGGTCAGGACGCGTTCGCGCAGCGACTCTGCGAGTGCGTCGCCGACCGACTGTGTCACGAGGGGGATTGGCACAGGTCGTGTCCTCTCGTGCTGATGTGCTCGGGCGACCCACGATATCCGACGACAATCAGACAAGACGGTCGCTTGTCGTGATAACTTGACGAACAATCTGCGTGATGGAGGACACGGTGGGAAGAACAGCCAAGAGGATCGTGCTGGCCCCGGACAAGTTCAAGGGGTCGGTGACGGCGCTGGAGGTCATCGACTCCATGGCGCAGGCATGTCACGCGGTGGACGGCATCGTCGTCGATCCCATGGGACTCGCCGACGGCGGGGACGGCAGCGTCGACGCCGCGCTGTCGCGGGGTTGGGACGAGCTGGTCGTGCCTGCCACCGATGCGTGGGGTGGCCCTGTCAGTGCGCGGATCGCCGTCCACGAGGGTCGCGCCATCGTCGAGGTCGCGACCATCTGCGGTCTCGGCGCGCGCCGTCCCTCCGCGGGCGAGGCGGCCGGAGCGAGCACCCGCGGGGTGGGTGTCGTGTTGAGCACGCTGGTGGAACACGGCTTCCACGATGTGACACTGGCGCTCGGGGGAAGCGCCACGACCGACGGGGGCGCGGGCATGCTCCGTGCACTGGGCGCCGTGATGCTCGACGGCCGGGGTGACCCGATCGGCGACGGACCGGACGGGCTGCTCGACTGCCGCGCCGTCGACCTGTCAGGTGCCCTGGCCGCGGTCGATGGGCTGGAGCTGAGGTTGGCCTGTGACGTCGACACGCCCATGGTCGGCGTCGACGGATCGGCCGAGATGTTCGCCCGGCAGAAGGGTGCCGACGACGACACGGTGCAGGTCTTGTCGGCAGCGCTCGCGCAGCTCGCTTCGGTGATCGAGCCCGCGGCCGGACATGAGGGGGCCAGCACGGTGCCCGGATCCGGGGCCGCCGGAGGCCTGGCCTGGGCGGGCCTCGTCATCGGCGGGACGATCCGGCCGGGCAGCGAGGTGTTCCTCGATCTCCTCGACGCCGAGCGGGTCATCGGCGGCGCGACCCTGGTCGTCACGGGGGAAGGCTGCCTCGACGAGCAGAGCCTGCGCGGCAAGGCACCCGTGGCGGTAGCGCGCCTGGCGGCGGGGTTGGACGTGCCGGCGATCGCCATCGTCGGCAGCAACCGGTTGCCGGAGTCGGCGGACCACCCCTTCGCGCGTGTCATCGCCCTCGACCGGATCGACCCCGCCTGCGCCAGCGACCCTTCGCTCACGCGCGTGCTGCTCGAGAAGGTCATGGCTGACGTGCTGGCGAACCACCTACCCACCCTGACGACAACAGGAGATCATCGATGACGGTCCACCGACCCTGGAGCTGCGACACCTTCGTGGCCATGACTGACTCGACCGCCTCCGGCTCGGTGCTGTTCGGCAAGAACAGCGACCGTCCGGCGGGGGAGACGCAGCCGCTACGCAGCGAACCGGCCCGCGATGCGGGAGGACCTCTTCAGCTGGCCTACGTCACGATCGACGACGCGCCTGCCTACGCCCATGTCGGATCGGCGCCGTTCTGGTGCTGGGGGTACGAGATCGGTGTCAACGAGCACCGCGTCGCGATCGGTAACGAGGCGGTCTTCACCCGACCATGGGCAGACGCCGTCGCCGCCGAGAAGAAGGAGATGGGCCCCGTACCGGGGCTGCTCGGGATGGAGCTCGTGCGACTGGGCCTCGAGCGCGGCCGTTCTGCCCGCGCCGCCGTCGACGTGATGACCGATCTGCTGGCTCGCCACGGGCAGTGGGGAGCGGCCATGGTGGGGGCGTCCCATGCCGACGGCTCCTACGACAACTCGTTCATCGTCGCCGACCCCCACGAGGCCTGGATCGTGGAGACCGCCGGACGCGAGTGGGCGGCCCGCCGGCTGACGTCGGGGGTCGAGTCGATCAGCAACGAGCTCACGATCCGACAGGACGCCGACCTCGTGAGCGACGGGCTGCTCGACCTCGCGCTGCAATCGGCCGGCTGGGACGAGGGGTGGGGCGGTCTGGACGTCGCCGAGGCTCTCACCGACCCACAGACGCCGCTGCAGGTCTCCCACATCAGACGAAGGAGGTCGCACCAGCTCCTCACGGACGCAGCCGAGCGCGGTGGTGTCTCGGTCGACGACGCCAAGATGGTGCTGCGCGACCACCTGGAGGGTTCATTCCTCGGGGGACCGAGCCGGGACGCCTCCCGGCCGGACTTCCACACCTTGTGCATGCACGAGCACCCGTCGGGGTTCACCTGGGGCAACACGGCGGCATCGATGATCGTCGAGCTGCACGACGATCCGGACCGGCCTGTGACGATCTGGTGGTCCCCCGTCACGCCGTGCACCGGTGTCTACCTTCCGGTGTACGTCGGTGCCGAGCTGCCGCCGAGCACGCTTCTCCCCGCCCGGTCGGGCTCGGCGGACCCTCGCGACCACACGCAACCCGTGCACGATCCGGAGTCGCTGTGGTGGCAGTGGCAGCTGTTACTCGACGCAGCCAAGGATCCCGTCACCCGAGACTTCACCGGACGTGCCGCCATCCTGCGCGAGGCGTTCGACCGCCTCGAGGACGAGTGGACGCGGGTCACGGTCGATCCGGATGATCTCGCCGGATTCTCGGCGAGGTGCGTCGCCCAGGCCCGAACGGCAGCCCTCGCCGTGCTGCACGAGCTCGGCGCCGACCTCGACGCACCGCTCGACCCGCGGTGGGCCACGTCCCCCACCTGATGTCGCGCCGACCGGCACGGCACCACCGTTCACCCAAGGAGAAACCCATGTCCAGACGTTCCGCCTTCCGAGGTCCCGAGGCCTCGCTCGACGAACAGATCGAGAGCTACTCCGTCGAGCGAGTTCCCGACGACAAGCGGTGGCCGATCCCGGCCATCAGCCTGGTGCTGCTGGGCAATGCCACGGCCATGTTCTTCTTCTCCTTCGGCGCTCAGCAGACCTTCCTGGTCGGCTGGCCGAAGATGCTGATCCCCATCGGGTACTTCTTCATCGGAGCCATCGTCATCGGCGCGCTCACCATGAGGATGACCAGCCGCGAGGGGCTCTCGCAGGGTCTGATCTCCCGCGGTCTCGGGTTCGGCAGTCGTGGTGCGGCCATCGCGTCGTTCATCTACGCGCTCAACTTCATCTACTACTTCCTCTTCGAGGGCACGATCGTGTCCCACGCTCTGGCCTACTACTTCGACATACCGATCGACTCGATCGCCGGAATCGGCATCTTCGCCCTCATCGGCCTGGTGACGATCGCGTTCGTGTGGCGAGGCATGTACGCGATGTCGGCTCTGCAGACATGGGGCTTCCCGCTCTTCGTCGGGCTGATGGTCTGGGCCCTGATCTCGCTCGGCTCCAAGCATGACGTCGCCGGACCAGGAGCATGGGAGGCGACCGGGCTGTCGGGCGGCGCGGCACTCATGACCGCGATGAGCTTCGCGAACGGACAGATGATCTTCCAGGGCCTGATGGCCACCGACTACGGGCGTTTCGCCAGCCGCCACATCCGCTACCGGGGCACGGGGACGATCATGTTCCTCGAGCTCGTACCGATGTTCACGATCATCTTCCTCGGCGCCATGCTCGGTTCGACGCTGATCGGTGAGTTCGGCGCCGAGAAGGCCCAGGACCCCGGGTTCGTGTTCGTGCACCTGATGGGGCTGGCCGGAGTGGCCTTCGTGGTCATCACGCAGATCCGCATCAACGTCATGAACCTCTACGGCGGGTCGATCACCTTGGCCAGCGGGGTCGATGCCGTGTCCGGCTACCGGCCGGGACGGCCGTGGTGGATGTTCGCGATCTGGCTGTTCGGGGTCATCTTCTACGCGACGAACGTGATCAATCACCTCGGCACGTTCTTGGCCATCACGGGCGTGCTCACCAACACGTGGGTGCTGATCCTGCTGGCCGACTACTTCGTCTGCCGTCGCTGGCTGGGCCTCGGCAGATCCGAGGACATCGAGTTCCGCGAGGGCGAGGTCCGTGAGTGGAACCCGTGCGGGCTGACCTCGCTCGCCGTCGCGGTCGGCATCGGAGCGCTCGGGATCTTCGAGGTCTACCCGACGTACTACGCATCGTTCATCGCGATGTTCGTCGGACCGATCATCCACGTAGCCCTCACGACAGCGACCAAGGGTCGCTACTACACGCCGGCCGTGACCCGGTAGCTGTCACGCACGCGGCCCGGCGGACGACGTGACGAAGGCCCGGACCCCCAGGGGTCCGGGCCTTCGTGTGTCATCGGGATCTAGCGCTCGACCTCGCCCGCGATGTACTTCTCGAGCATGTCGCGCCCGAGGTCGTCCGGACGCTGCTCCGGGGGCGACTTCATCAGGTAGGACGACGCCGACAGCAGGGCGCCGCCGATGCCGCGGTCCTTGGCGATCTTGGCCGCGCGGATCGCGTCGATGATGATGCCGGCCGAGTTGGGCGAGTCCCAGACCTCGAGCTTGTACTCCAGGTTGAGGGGGACGTCGCCGAACGCGCGACCCTCGAGGCGGACGTACGCCCACTTGCGGTCGTCGAGCCAGGCCACGTAGTCCGAGGGGCCGATGTGGACGTTGCGGCTGTCCTTCAGGCCGGCGAGCGGGCCCGTCAGGTTGGAGGTGACGGCCTGCGTCTTGGAGACCTTCTTGGACTCCAGGCGCTCACGCTCGAGCATGTTCTTGAAGTCCATGTTGCCGCCGACGTTGAGCTGGTAGGTGCGGTCGAGCACGACGCCGCGGTCCTCGAACAGCTTGGCCATGACGCGGTGCGTGATGGTCGCGCCGACCTGGCTCTTGATGTCGTCGCCGATGATCGCGACGCCGGCGTCCTCGAACTTGCGGGCCCACTCGGGGTCCGAGGCGATGAAGACCGGCAGGGCGTTGACGAAGGCGACCTTCGCGTCGATCGCGCACTGCGCGTAGAACTTGTCGGCCTGCTCCGAGCCGACGGGCAGGTAGGAGACGAGCACGTCGGCCTGCGTGTCCTTGAGCACCTGGACGACGTCGACGGTCTGGGCGTCGGACTCCTCGATGGTCTCGCGGTAGTACTTGCCGAGCCCGTCGAGCGTGTTGCCCTTCTGGACGATGACGCCGGTCGGCGGAACGTCGACGATCTTGATCGTGTTGTTCTCGCTGGCCTGGGTGGCCTCGGACAGGTCGAAGCCGACCTTCTTGGCGTCGACGTCGAACGCGGCGACGAACTCGATGTCGTTGACGTGGTACTCGCCGAACTTGACGTGCATGAGCCCGGGGACGTTGCCGTCGGGGTCGGCGTCCTTGTAGTACTCGACGCCCTGGATGAGCGACGTGGCGCAGTTGCCCACTCCCACGATTGCTACGCGAATCGAACCCATGGGTTCTCCTTTGTTGATGGTTGTCACTTCTCGGTGGTGTTGGTCGGTGTGATCTGGTCGGGATGGTCGGGGTAGCCGCCGGACCGTTCACGGTCGATGAGCTCGGTCAGCCACTTCACCTCGCGCTCGACGGACTCGAGGCCGTGCCGCTGCAGCTCCAAGGTGTAGGAGTCGACGCGGTCGCGCTTGCGCTGCCCCGCCTTGCGGACGCTGTCGAGCCGCTCCTCGAGCCGGCTGCGTCGCCCCTCGAGGATGCGCACCCGTGAGGCCGCGTCGGTGCGCGAGAAGAAGGCGAAGCGGACGCCGAAGGCCTCGTCGTCCCACGTCGATGGACCGGAGTCCTCGAGGGCCTGGGCGAAGTGCTCCTTGCCCTCCGCGGTGAGCTTGTAGACGATGCGGGGGCGCTTGCCCTTGCCGCGTCCGTCGGGGTCGACGGTCTCGTCGGCGACGATGTAGCCGGCGCGGCCCAGTGCCTTCAGGGCCGGGTAGAGCGTCCCGTACGACAGGATGCGGCCCCAGCCGAGCAGGGCGTTGACCTGCTTGCGCAGCTCGTAGCCGTGCATCGGGGCGTCGTGGAGCAGCCCGAGGACCGCCACCTCCAGCGCCGCGCCGCGTCGTGTCATCGCCCGTCCCTGACATAGTCGTTCGTTTGTTATATCGAGACGATACATCGACACGGCACGTCCGCCTAGCCGCCACCCCCGGTGACCCACGCCACGGCATCGGGACGCGATTGGTCATCTCTCAGGTACGTTCGGCACACTTGCTCGATGGCGGACCCGGACCACGGGTCCCGTACGGAGGTAGACAGAGCCTTGGCAACGCAGCGAAAGCGACCGTCGACGTCGAGCAGCACCGCGCGCAGCAAGCGCGGAGCGGCTGCCGGCACATCGTCCAAGACGGCGCGCAAGGGCGGACCCCTCGGAGCCGTGGGCCGCACGATCGGCGGTCGCGGACCCTGGTACGTCAAGACGCTGCGGTGGTTCGCCTTCCTCGCGGTCGCCGGCCTGCTGGCCTGCGCCCTGACGTTCTTCATCCTCTACCGCGCCATCTCGATCCCCGACGCCAACGCCGCGTTCCAGACGCAGACGACCCAGGTGTTCTACTCCGACGGCAAGCACAAGATCGGCGAGTTCGCGCAGCAGGATCGCGAGAGCGTGTCGATCGACGAGATCCCCGCCTCGATGCAGGCCGCGGCGATCGCGGCCGAGGACCGGTCGTTCTACACCAACCGCGGCATCGACCTCAAGGGCATCATCCGGGCCGCGCGCGACAACACGACCAGCGGATCGGTGCAGGCCGGTGGCTCGACCATCACGCAGCAGTACGTCAAGATCCTCTACCTGACGCAGGAGCGGTCGTACACGCGCAAGGTCAAGGAAGCCATCCTCTCGATCAAGATCCACAACCAGCTCAGCAAGAAGCAGATCCTCGAGGGGTACCTCAACACGATCTACTTCGGCAACCGTGCGTACGGCGTCCAGGTCGCCTCGCAGACCTACTTCGGCAAGCCGGCCTCCGAGCTGAACTACGCGCAGTCGGCGCTGCTCGCCACGATCGTCAACAGCCCCAGCTACTACGACCCGTACGCCGAGGGGGCGCAGGCGCGCATCCAGCCGCGCTTCAACTACGTGCTCGACGGCATGGTCAAGTCCAAGGCGATCACCGCCGAGGAGGCCGCGGCCTTCCGCGACCGCATCCCCGAGGTCAAGCCGCTCAAGAGCGTCGATCGCTTCGGCGGCACCAAGGGGTTCCTCCTCGACGCGGTCAAGACGCAGATGCTGAACAAGCTCAAGTTCGACCAGAGCCAGATCGACGGCGGCGGTCTGCGCATCGTCACGACCTTCGACTACAACGACCAGAAGGACGCCGTCGAGGCGATCAAGGCCAACCGCCCGTCCGGTGCGCCGGAGCTGCACCCGGCGCTCGTGTCGGTGCAGCCGGGCACCGGAGCCGTCCGCGCGATGTACGGCGGCCCCGACTTCTTGAAGAGCCCGCTCAACTGGGCCATGCTCGGCACGCAGCCCGGCTCGACGTTCAAGGTCTTCGCCGTCATCGCCGCGCTCGAGGACGGCTACAGCCTCAAGACGACCCTCAACGGCAACTCGCCGCTGCGCGACACCAAGGGCAACATCCTCACCGAGAACCAGGGTGACAGCGGCGGAGCCTCGTACGGCAACATCCCGTTGTCGCTGGCGACCGCCAAGTCGGTCAACGCCGCCTTCGTCGACCTGACGATCCAGATGGCGGGCGGCATGAACAGCGACTGGGCCCAGGGTGCCGACAAGGTGCTCAAGGCCGCTAACGACGCGGGCATCCCCAAGTCGGTCACCGACACGTGGGAGAAGACCGCCAACATCTCGCTGGGCGCCAACCAGGTCGCACCGGTCGACCTCGCCAACGCCTACGCGACGCTGGCGGCCGGCGGCAAGCGCGCCGACTGGTACATGGTGCAAAAGGTCACCGACTTCCAGGGCAGCGTGCTTCACGAGCACGAGGTCAAGACCAAGCGGACGATCCCCGAGGACGTCGTGGCCGACACCATCGCGGCGATGCGAGGCGTCGTGACGTCGGGCAGCGGCACGCAGGCGGCATCGGTGTGCACGACGGCCGGCAAGACCGGCACGGCGACCGCCGCCACCGACGGAAACGACAAGGACCAGCACGTCTCGTCGTCGTGGTTCGCGGGCATCACGCCCAAGCTGGCGACCGCCGTGATGTACAACCGGGGCAAGGGCAACGAGAACCTCGAGGGCTACATGCTGCCGACCTTCTTCGGTGGCCAGACCCCGGCCCGCACGTTCCGCACCTACATGAACGCGGCGCTGCAGGGCACCGAGTGCGGCACGTTCCCGCCGCCGGCCAACATCAGGGCCGACAAGGGCACGACGTACGTCGCGCCCAAGCCCAAGCCGACCAAGAAGCCCAAGCCGGAGAAGACGCGAAAGACGCAGGAGCCCCAGCCGACGACCCCGGCACCGACGACCCCGCCGCCGGTGGAGCCGCCGCCGGTGGTGCCGCCGGCGACGCCGACCACACCGACTCCTCCGACCCAGTCGCCCCCGACGGTGTCCTAGCGCAGGTTGATGGCGTCGAACGTCGCGGTGGTGAAGCGCACCGCGACGTCGACGCTGTCGCCGACCTCGGGAGCGGTGACGCTCGACGGCACGAAGATCATGCTCGCCTGCATGTGCGGGGGCTCGGCGAACCAGCGCTGCTTGCCGGCGATCGTGAACGGCGAGAGCGAGAGCCCGGCCGCCTCGAGCCCGCCCTTGGCCAGCGTCTTGCCGCGTCCGACCACGCCGGACGACGCCTTGGGCGCCTCCAGGCCGATGCCGTGGCTCGTGCCGCCGGAGATGATCAGCAGCGTCCCGTCGCGCGGCATCGCCCGCTGGCGGTAGCCGATGTGCTCGCCGCGGGCCACGAGGTGCGAGTCGAGCACCGTCGCCCGCACCGAGAGCGCCCCCAGGTCGCCCAGCCACAGCGACGTGCCGACGCGGGGACGGACGCGCAGCTGCGGGCGGCTGGCCGCCAGGGCGGCGGTCTCGCCCGGCGTCAGGTGGGAGACGTAGAGCGTGGTCGTGTCGACCTGGGACGTCTCGAGCACGGCGGCCCAGCCCTGTGCCTCGGCGGCGTTGCCGCCGGCCATCGAGCGCAGCGGCAGGTGGATCGCGAAGCCCTCGACGCGCAGGCTGCCCAGCGCCGCGACGGCGGCCGCGAGCTCGTGGCGGTCGAGGCCGTGACGCGCCATCGACGTCTCGCCCTCGAGCAGGATGCGTGCGTCGGGAGCCGACGCGGCCAGGTCGGCGATGTCGCTGACGCGGCCGAGCGTGTGGATGACCCGGTCGTCGAGCACGACGTCGGTGAAGAACGGCCGCCACGGCGTCATCACCATGACGTCGCCGGCGAACGACGCCAGCGCGCCGGGCACCTCGGCGTACGTGCCCACGGCGATCGTGTCGAGGCCGAGCGCGGCGGCCTCCATCGCCAAGAGGCTGCGCCCCAGGCCGTAGCCGTTGCCCTTGATGACCGGCACCATGCCGGGGTGGGCCTCCGAGACGGTGGCCAGGTGGCGGCGCCAGCGGGCCGCGTCGACGTCGAGATCGAATGCCATGGTCAGCGCCTCCGCATGTAGGCCGTGAAGCCGGCGTGGAGGGCGCGGTTGAGGGGGAGGTCCCACTCGCCGAGGTACTCGACGGCCTCGCCGCCCGTGCCCACCTTGAACTGGATGAGACCGACGTGGGAGTCGTCGGTGTCGAGGGTCTCGGTGATGCCGCGCATGTCGTACGTCGTGGCGCCGGCGGCCATCGCGTCGCGGATCATCTGCCACTGGATCGCGTTGGACCCGCGGACGTCGCGCTTCTCGGTGGTCGAGGCGCCGTAGGAGTACCAGGCGTGCCCACCGACGCGCACCATCGTGGTGGCGGCGACCAGGTCGCCCTCGTGGCGGGCCAGGTAGAGCACGAGGCGGTCGGCCTCCTCGGACGTCATCGCGTCCCACATGCGCTCGAAGTACGACAGCGGGCGCGGGGTGAAGTGGTCGCGCTCGGCGGTCTCGGCGTAGACCTCGTGGAAGGCCGCGAGGTCGTCGCGTCCTCCGCGGGTGACCTCGACACCGGCCTTGGCCGCCTTCTTGATGTTGCGGCGCCACAGCTGGTTCATGCCGGCGAGCACGGCGTCCTCGTCGCGTCCCTCGAGCGGCAGCTGGAAGTTGAACTTGGGCTGACCGGCCGAGAAGCCGCCCTCGGTGGGGATCTCCTTCCAGCCCAGAGCCGCCAGCGCCGATGCGACGCCGATCGCCTCGTCGTCGAGGACGTCGGCGGGCACGTCGGACAACGTGGCGAGCACGGGGTCGGCGATCGCCTGCTTGATCGTGCCCGCGTGCCACCGACGGGTGACGACCGGCGGCCCCATGCGGATGCCGAAGGCGCCCTGGCCCTTGAGGTGCGCGGCCATCGGCGTCAGCCAGCGCGCGAGGTCGAGGTCGGTCCAGTCGACGTCGGGACCCTCGGGCAGGTACGCGAGGTAGCGCTTGACCCGCGGCAGCTGGCGGTAGAGCACCAGCGCCGCGCCGACGAGCTGTTCGCCGGCGGGACGAGCGGCATCGAACCAGCCGATCGACTCGCCGCGCCACTCGTTCTTGACCGCGGCCCACGCGGGCGTCTGCAGGAAGCTGACCGACGACCGGCTGCGCACGAAGGCGAGGTGCTCGTCGGCGCTGATGGGCCGGACGTCGAGGGGGCCGTGCGGGGAGGCTGTCGTCACCGCACCACGCTACCAACCGCGGCCGACCGAGCCGGGGCGCCGATGAGTTAGGCTTGCCTTACTCTGCACCCCATCAGGAAGACCTGGCTGTGAAGACGTACACCGCGACCGTGCTGGGCCGGCGACAGCTGTCGGCCCACCTGGCCACCGTGACCTTGGGTGACCTCGACGACTACGCGACCACGGGCATCCCCGACGAGTACATCCGCGTGCTGATCCCGCCCGTGGGTGCCGAGCTCGCCCTGCCCCAGATCGACGAGAAGTGGAACATCACGTACGCCGAGGGCGCGATCGAGCCCGACTTCCGGGTGTACACGATCTCCGACCACCGTGTCGTCGAGGGCCGCACCGAGATCGACCTCGACATCGCCCTGCACGACCAGGGCGTCGGCTCCGACTGGGTGCGCCGCTGCCGCCGCGGCGACCAGGTGGGCCTCATCGAGCCGCACGGTCTGTACGCCGCGCCGGCCGACGTCCCGTGGCAGCTGTTGGTCGCCGACATCACCGGGCTGCCGGCGGTGGCACGCATCCTGCGCGGCCTGTCGCCCCAGCAGAAGGCCGTCGTGCACGTCGTGCTGACCGACCCCGCCGACGAGATCGCGCTGCCGAGCCCGGCCGACGTCGACCTCACCTGGCAGGTCGTGGCCAAGGACACCGACATCTGCGAGGCGCTCGCCGACGCCGTCACGTCGCGCGAGCTGCCGACGTCGGACCGCTACGTCTGGCTCGCGGGCGAGGCTCGCGCGAGCCGTGCCGTCCGGCGCCACCTGCGCCGCGAGCTCGGCTGGCCGCAGTCCGACTTCTACACGTGCGGCTACTGGCAGATCGAGGCCGAGAAGTGGAACGCGCGCTACGAGGAGGTCGCCGAGGTCGTCGAGAAGAAGTCGGCCGCGGTGCAGCGGGAGATCGGCGACGACCAGGGCGCCTACCTCGACGCCCTCGACGACATCTACGAGTCCGTCGGCCTCTAGCCCCCACCGTCGTTCCCCAGGGAGGCCGCCCGCGGCCGACCGTGAGCGAAGCGAAGGGGCACCGACGCAAGGATGCGCCTTGGCCTTCGGCCTCGCGGTCGCTGCGCTCCCTGGCGAACGGCGGCCCCTAGGGAGGCCGCTTGCGGCCGACCGTGAGCGAAGCGAAGGGGCACCGACGCAAGGATGCGCCTCGGCCATCGGCCTCACGGTCGCTGCGCTCCGTGGCGAACGGCGGCCCCTAGGGAGGCCGCTCGCGGCCGACCGTGAGCGGAGCGAGGGGAACCTCTCAGCGTCCCTCGAAGGGCTGACTGTCGTCATCCACCCGCACGCCGGGCCCGTCCCTGATGAGCATGCGCTTCTTGCCGTGGGTCCACCCGTGGATCTTCTTCTCCCGGTAGTAGGCCTCGACGATCCGTTCGTACTCCTCGAAGTACACGAGTCTCACCGGTAGCCGGCGCTTCGTGTACTCGGCGCCCTCGCCAGAGCGGTGTTGCTCGAGTCGGTGGAGAAGATCCCAGGTGCTGCCGGTGTAGTAGGTCCTGTCAGCACAGAGAAGGACGTAGGTGAAAGGCATGCGGCATGTTCGGGCCTGGGGCGGACGCTGGGCAAGATCGCCGTCCACAGGGTTCGCCTAGGCCTTCGGCCTCACGGTCGCTGCGCTCCCTGGCGAACGGCGACCCCTAGGGAGGCCGCTTGCGGCCGACCGTGAGCGAAGCGAAGGGGCACTGACGTCAGCGGTGGGGTTCGCCTCGGCGTTCGGCCTCACGGTCGCTGCGCTCCCTGGCGGACGGTGAGTGGATGGTTCAGGGCCGCCGCGAGAAGCTAGATCAGGACGGCGTACTGGGGCTGCTGCGGGGTGACGAGCAGCGTCATGCCCGCCTCGGACGGTGTGCGGTCGGCCTTGCGGTGGTTGCATCGCAGGCATGCCGCGACGGCGTTCTCCCACGTCAGCGCCCCACCCCGGCTGCGCGGGACGATGTGGTCGACGGTCTCGGCCTTGCCGCCGCAGTAGGCGCACATCTTGTCGCGGGCCTTGATGGCCGACTTGGTGCACAGGTTCGAGCGCCGGTGCATCCACTGGGTCACGACGTAGCGGACGAGCCGCAGCACCTTGGGCACCGGGAACGGGCCGAAGCGGCCCGCCGCGGCCTCCTCGACGACGGCGACCTCGCGCACGAGCATCTTGATGGCATGGCGCATGGAGACGCGCTGCAGCGGCTCGTAGCTCGCGTTCAGCACGAGCACGTGAGCATCGGACATCCCGGACCGCCTCCCGACGGAAGAACCTAGGCAGAGCGTAGTCGCCCGGGCCACGATCCGGGCTGCAACGACAGGATGAACACTTCGGCACGTGCCCCCGGGTGGACGTCGCGGAAACACGCCGTTAGCAAATCTGTCCTACGGTGAACACGTGGACACCTCTGAGCTCTTCGACGGCTACGGCCCCGTTGCCGGATTTGACGAGATGTTCGAGGGCACGGAGGTGCGGCCCAGCTACGGACAGGTGCATACGTCCTTCGAGACGATGGGCGCCGACGAGGTCCGCCTGCGCGCCGACTCCCTCGCGTCGTCGTACCTCGAGCAGGGCGTGACCTTCGGCGTCGAGGGCGAGGAGCGTCCCTTCCCGCTCGACATCGCGCCGCGCCTCATCGAGGCCGACGACTGGGACCACGTCGAGCAGGGCGTGCGGCAGCGGGTGCTGGCACTCGAGAAGTTCCTCGCCGACGCCTACGGCCCCGGCGAGCTGTTCGCCGACGGCGTCGTGCCGCGCGACACCGTCGTCACCTCGCCGCACTACCACCGGGTCGTCGCCGGCCTCGAGCCCGCCAACGGCGTGCGCGTGCACGTCGCGGGCGTCGACCTGATCCGCGACGGCAACGGCGACTTCCGGGTGCTCGAGGACAACGTGCGCGTGCCGTCGGGCGTCTCGTACGTCATGACCAACCGCCGCGCGCTGTCGGCCGCGCTGCCCGAGGTGTTCGCCGACCACCGCATCCGCCCGGTCGCCCACTACTCGCAGCAGCTGCTGGCCGCGCTGCGCAAGGCCGCTCCCGCCGGTGTCAGCGATCCGACCGTCGTGGTGCTGACGCCCGGCGTCTACAACTCGGCCTACTTCGAGCACACCCTGTTGGCGCGGACGATGGGCGTCGAGCTCGTCGAGGGACGCGACCTGGTGTGTCGCTCGGGCCGCGTCATGATGCGCACCACGCAGGGCCTCGAGCCCGTGCACGTCATCTACCGCCGCATCGACGACGAGTTCCTCGACCCGGTGCAGTTCCGCCCCGACTCGGCGCTCGGCGTGCCCGGCATCATCAATGCCGCCCGCGCCGGCCACGTGACGATCGCCAACGCGGTCGGCAACGGCGTCGCCGACGACAAGCTGCTCTACACGTACGTGCCCGACCTCATCCGCTACTACCTCTCGGAGGAGCCGATCCTGCGCAACGTCGACACGTGGCGCATGGGCGAGGCCGATCAGCGCGAGGAGGTGCTCGACCGGCTCGACGAGCTCGTGCTCAAGCCGGTCGACGGCTCCGGCGGCAAGGGCATCGTGATCGGCCCCGCCGCCACCAAGGGCGAGCTCGACGAGCTGCGCGGCAAGATCCTGCTCGACCCGCGGGCGTGGATCGCCCAGCCCGTCGTCTCGCTGTCGACCGTCCCGACCCTGGTCGAGGACGGCATCCGTCCGCGCCACGTCGACCTGCGGCCGTTCGCGGTGCACGACGGCGACGACGTCTTCGTGCTGCCCGGCGGCCTCACCCGCGTGGCGCTGCCGGAGGGCGAGCTGATCGTCAACTCCAGCCGCGGCGGCGGATCCAAGGACACCTGGGTGCTCGCCCGTCCCAGCGACCCTGACGACGAGGGCGAGGTCGCTCCCAGCGCGTCGCCGGTCTCGGGCATCGCGCAGTCCGCCGGGCCGGCCCTCGAGATCGACACCGGGGACGTCCACGTGCAGGAGCAGGAACAGCAGCAGCAACAGGTCCTTTCGACAGGCTCAAGGAGCGATGCCACGTGCTGAGCCGTATCGCGGAGTCGCTGTTCTGGATCGGCCGCTACCTCGAGAGGGCCGACGACACCGCCCGCATCCTCGACGTGCAGATGCAGGTGCTGATCGAGGACCCGGGCATGGACGAGCGCACGTCGTGCGAGCAGCTGCTGTCGGTCATGGGCGTCGAGGACTACAGCGGCAACCCCAACCGCTGGATGATGCTCGACCTGCTCGCCCACAACCCCGAGTCGCCGGTCTCGATCGCGGCCGCCATCGGCGCCGCGCGCGAGAGCTCGCGCCGGGCCCGCGAGACGCTGTCGACCGACATCTGGGCCGCGATCAACACGACGTGGCGGGGCCTCAGCACCGCCCGGGCCATGCGGCCGCCGGACATGTTCAGCTGGGTGCGCAACCGCACCGCGATGATCTCGGGCATCGCCGACTCGACCATGTCGCGCGACGACGGCTGGCACTTCTACATGCTGGGCCGCAGCATCGAGCGCGTCGACATGACGGCGCGGCTGCTGTCGACCGCGGCGCTGGCGTCGGGCCCGCAGGTCGCCTGGCCGACGACGTTGCGTGCCTGCGGCGCCTACGAGAGCTTCATCCGCGCGTACCGCGGCATCGAGGCCGATCGCCAGGCCGCCGAGTTCCTGCTGCTCGACCGGTGGTTCCCGCGGTCGATCGTGTCGTCCCTGGCCGAGGCCGAGCGCGCCCTGGGCAACCTGGCGGCGTCGGGCCAGCGGTCGGGCTTCAGCGACGAGGCCCAGCGCCTGCTGGGTCGTGCCCGCACCGAGCTGGAGTACCGGCCCCTGGCGGACATCGTCTTCGACCTGCCGGTCGAGATGGAGCGGCTGCAGCGCAGCTGCGCGGCGGCCAGCGACGCCGTCTCGGCACGCTACTTCGCCGAGTCCGAGGTCCACACCTGGCGCGGAGGAGTGATCGTATGAATTACCCCATCGAACTGTTCGCTGCGCTCACACTCCGCCGGGGGCCCCGATGACCTATCAGCTGCGCATCAAGCACACGACGGGCTATCACTACGAGAAGGGCGCGATGGCGTCGTTCAACGAGGCCCGCATGACGCCCATGACGACGTCGGAGCAGTACGTCCTGCGCTCGCGCCTCGAGATCACGCCTACCCCGTGGTCGTACGAGTACCGCGACTACTGGGGCACGACCGTCACCTCGTTCGAGGTGCACGACCCGCACTCCGACCTGACGGTCGTCGCGACGTCGATCGTCGACACGCAGGAGGTGCCGGCCAAGCCGCACGCCATCGGCTGGGACGACCTCACCGACGACGTCACGGACGAGTGGTGCGAGTACCTCGTGCTGTCCGACTGGGTCGCCCCGGCCGACGACCTCCGCGGGCTGCTCGACGAGCTGCGGGCGACGGCCGAGCGTCCGGGCGACTACGCGCGGGCCGCCGTCGACCTCCTGCACTCACGCATCGCCTACGTGCCGGGCAGCACCGAAGTGACCACGACGGCGGCCGACGCCTGGGCGGCGCAGACCGGCGTGTGCCAGGACTTCGCGCACCTCAGCCTCGGCGCCCTGCGCCACGCGGGCGTGCCGGCGCGCTACGTCTCGGGCTATCTGCACCCGTCGCGCGACCCGGTCGTCGGCGAGACGGTCGAGGGCGAGTCGCACGCGTGGATCGAGTGGTGGGACGGCGAGTGGGTCGCCTGGGACCCGACCAACGCGGTCGCCCCCGGCCCGCGCCACGTCGTGGTGGCCAAGGGACGCGACTACGGCGACAGCCCCCCGCTGCGGGGCATCTTCTCGACGGCGGGCGGCTCCGAGCTGTTCGTCGGCGTCGAGATCACCCGCCTCCGCTAGCCCGCCCCCACCCCCGTCCCCGCGAGTGGTGCGGACCGGACGTTCTGGGACGGCGTGTCCGTCCAGTCCGCACCACTCGAGGCCGGGTACGCAGCACTCGCGCGATGGGCGCAGGATGAGCACATGGCCCTCCTCCACGCAGCCGAGATCCGTCCGAGCAAGATCGAGCTGATCCGCGGCTGGGCACCCGACCAGCCGTGGTTCGTCGGCGACGACCTCGGGCTCGAGCAGGTCGCGGCCTACCGCTTCGACGACCCCGACGGCGAGGTCGGCATCGAGACGATCCTGGTGCGGTCGGGCGACGGGCCCGTGTTGCAGATCCCCCTGACCTATCGCGGCGCCCCCCTTGCCGGCGCCGACGAGTGGCTCATCACGACGATGGAGCACACCGTGCTGGGCGATCGCTGGGTCTACGACGCGTGCGGCGACCCCGTCTACGCCGCCGCCCTCGCGACCACCATCCTGGGCGGCGGGTCCGAGGCGGCTCTCGAGCGCGACACCGACGGCGAGCGCGCCCCGGTCGAGCCCTCGATGCGCGTCATCGGCAGCGGCTCGTCGACCGACGTCGGGTCGGTCGGGCTGGTCGACGTCCGCGACCTCGACGGCTCGACGCTGGTGGTGACGTCGGTGGCCGAGCTCGAGGTGCTGCGCGTCGTGGGCGACTCGTGGTCCATGGGCGGAGAGACGCTCACGGGCACCTGGGACGGCCGCGACGGCTCGGTGCTGCTCGCCGCCGCGCGCTGATCTGGGCGCCCGGCTAGCGTGAACCACATGACCGAAGAGCGCTACTACGCCGATCCCGTGCCCGATCTCCACCGCCCGTACGTCGCGGCCGACGACCGCTACCAGCAGCTCGACTACCGCCGCGTCGGCAGCTCGGGCCTGCTGCTGCCCCCCATCTCGCTCGGTCTGTGGTGGAACTTCGGCGACAACCGCCCGTTCGACACCCAGCGCGAGGTGCTGCGCCACGCCTTCGACAGCGGCATCACGCACTTCGACCTGGCCAACAACTACGGCCCGCCGTACGGCTCGGCCGAGGAGAACTTCGGTCGCATGATGCGCACCGACTTCAAGCCGTACCGCGACGAGCTGATCCTGTCGAGCAAGGCCGGGTGGGACATGTGGCCCGGCCCGTACGGCAAGCTCGGCTCGCGCAAGTACCTGCTGTCGAGCCTTGACGCCTCGCTCGAGCGGATGAGCGTCGACTACGTCGACATCTTCTACTCGCACCGCGTCGATCCGCACACGCCGCTGGAGGAGACCATCACGGCGCTCGACACCGCGGTGGGCCAGGGCAAGGCCCTCTACGCGGGCATCTCGTCGTACTCCCCGCAGAAGACGGCCGAGGCCGTCGCGATCGCCCGCGACCTCGGCACGCCGCTGATCATCCACCAGCCCTCGTACTCGATGCTCAACCGCTGGGTCGAGGGCGGGCTCCTGACCGTGCTCGACGAGCACGGCCTCGGCGCGATCGGGTTCTCGCCGCTCGCGCAGGGCCTGCTGACCGACAAGTACCTCGGCAAGGACGCCGTCCAGCGAGAGGGCGACCGCAGCAGCTTCGACGAGTCGGTGCTGACCAAGGAGAACCTCGACCGGCTGCGCGGTCTGGCCGGCATCGCCGAGAAGCGCGGTCAGTCACTGGCGCAGATGGCGATCTCCTGGATCCTGCGTCCCGGCGGCGTCACCTCGGCACTGATCGGGGCGTCGTCGGTCGAGCAGCTCAACGAGAACCTCGCCGCGGCGAAGCAGACCGATTTCACCGACGACGAGCTCGCCGCGATCGACGAGTTCGCCGGCGACGCCGAGGGCGTCGACCTCTGGAAGGTGTCGGCCGAGCTCTGACGACCGTGCCTGCGACGACCGCGATCCAGCGCCTGCTCGACAACCCGCCCGACCTGCCGGTCCTGGGCGGGCTGTCGGCGCTGACCGCGGCGCTCGGGCGGCGGGGCGCCGCGGTCGTGCAGGCCCCGCCCGGCACGGGCAAGACCACGCTGGTGCCCCCGGCGGTCGCAGCGATGGTGTCCGGCCGGGTGGTCGTGACGCAGCCGAGGCGCATCGCGGCCCGCGCAGCGGCGCGCCGTCTGGCCGGTCTGCTCGGCGAGCGCGTCGGCGAGACCGTGGGCCACACGGTCCGCGGCGACCGGGTGGTCGGTGCCGGCACGCGCATCGAGTTCGTGACGACCGGCGTCCTGCTGCGTCGGCTGCAGCGCGATCCGGAGCTGCCCGGGGTCTCGGCCGTCGTGCTCGACGAGGTGCACGAGCGTCAGCTCGACGCCGACCTGACGCTGGCCTTCCTCGCCGACGTCCGGTCGACCCTGCGCGACGACCTGCTGCTGGTGGCGATGTCGGCGACGGTCGAGGCCGGCCGCACGGCCGCCGTGCTGGGTGACGTGCCGGTCGTCGACGTGCCGGGGGCGCTCCACCCCGTGACGCAGCACTGGGCGCCACCGCCTCCCGGGGTGCTGCCGACGGACGAGCGGGGGGTGCCACCGCGCTTCCTCGATCACGTCGCCGCGACGGTGCGTCAGGCGTTGGCCATCGACGACGGCGACGCCCTGGTGTTCGTGCCGGGCGTGGGTGAGGTCGACGGCGTCGTGCGTCGGCTGTCGGGCCTGCCCGACACCGACGTGCTCGCGCTGCACGGACGCCTGCCGCCTCGCGAGCAGGACCTCGCACTGGCCCGGGGGCCGCGACGACGGGTCGTCGTGTCGACCGCCGTCGCGGAGTCGTCGCTGACGGTGCCGGGCGTGCGCATCGTGGTCGACGCCGGCCTCTCCCGGGAGCCGCGGACCGACCAGGTGCGCGGGCTGCCGGCTCTCGTCACGGTCCGGGTGAGCCGATCGGCCGCCGAGCAGCGGGCCGGCCGGGCGGGCCGCGAGGGCCCCGGTGCGGTGCACCGGTGCTGGTCGCGGGCCGATCACGGCCACCTCACGGCCCATCCGGCGCCCGAGGTGGCGGTCGCCGACCTGACCGGCTTCTGCCTCGAGCTCGCGGCGTGGGGTGCGCCCGACGGGGAGGGCCTCGCCCTGCTCGATCCGCCGCCGCCCGCTGCGCTCGAGTCGGCCCACGACACGCTGACCGCGCTCGGCGCGATCGACGCGACGGGTGCCATCACGGCGCGGGGACGGGCCATCGCCCAGGTACCTGCCGACCCGCGTCTGGCCAGGGCCCTGCTCGACGGGGCCGAGGCCGTCGGGGCGCGCCGCGCTGCCGAGGTGGTTGCGCTGCTCGACGACGATGTCCGCGCGCCGGGTGGCGATCTCGTCGCGGCTCTGCGCGCGGCTCGGCGCGGCGGGCCGGCTCACCGCTCGTGGTCCGACGCCGTGTCGCGGCTCGAGAACCTGCTGCCGTCGACGGCGCCGCGCACCGACCTGACGGACGATCTCGCCGTCGGCACCGTCGTGGCCCTCGCGCATCCGGGCCGCATCGCCCGTCGACGTCCGGGCGGCGGGTCGTACCTGATGGTCTCGGGCACGGGCGCGTCGTTCCGCTCGGCCGACCCCGCCCTCGCCGGCGTGCCGTGGATCGCGATCGCCGACGCCGAACGACGTCCGGGCGCACCCGACGCGACGATCCGCTCGGCCGCACCCATCGACGAGGACATCGCGCTCGCCGCGGCGTCGGGGGCGTGGCACGAGGTCGACGAGGTGACCTGGGCGCGCGGCCGGGTCGCCGCACGCCGCGTGACGCGCCTGGGTGCCATCGAGCTGTCGGCCGTCCGGCTGGCCGATCCGTCGCCCGAGGCCGTCAGGGCAGCGGTGGCCGATGCGTTGGCGCGCGAAGGTCTCGACCTGCTGCCCTGGACGGAGGCGGCCACCGCGCTGCGCCGGCGCATGGCGTTCTTGCACCACGCGCTCGGCGACCCGTGGCCCGATGTCGCCGACGAGGCGCTGCTCGCCGGCATCGATGCCTGGCTGGGCGCCGACCTCGCGCGCATCGACGTGCTGAGTGCGCTGCGCCGACTGCTGCCGTGGCCGGCGGCGGGCCGCCTCGACGAGCTGGCCCCCGAGCGGGTGGCCGTCCCGAAGGGGCCGGCCGTGCGGGTCGAGTACGGGCCCACCGGCACCGAGCAGCCCGTGCTGTCGCTCAAGCTGCAGGACGCCTTCGGCTGGTCGGCGACCCCCAGGCTCGCCGACGGACGGGTACCGCTGCTGCTGCACCTGCTGACGCCGGCGCGTCGGCCAGCGGCCGTGACGGCCGATCTCGAGTCGTTCTGGGCCGGGCCGTACCGGCAGGTCAGGTCGGAGCTGCGCGGTCGGTACCCGAAGCACGCCTGGCCCGAGGACCCCACGTCCGACGCCTAGCGGTTACGACACGGGGGCTCGGCGCACCTGGCGGGTCAGCTCGTCCTGCGGGATGGGCACGACGTCGGTGACGCGAGCGGGGCCGACCGAGAGCTCCCCGTCGTCGAGGGGCTCGCAGCGGATGCCGCCGTGGCCGCGCATCGCCTGGTGCGCGCCGGGGGCGAACACCTCGTTCATCCATGCGCACGGATTGGCCGGCGTGATCGAGCGGAAGCGGATGGGGCCGTGGCCTGCGTCGAGCGTGAAGGTGCACCGCACCAGCGCATCGACGTCGAGCCCGCGCGTCACGACGTTGCGGCGGGCGAGGACCGGGTCGAACGGGGTGTTGGCGGCCGGGAAGAGCCCGTCGCCGGCGATCTGGGCCTCGAGCGCCTCGATCTGCTCGCCCGCGATCATCGTGACCGATGCGTACGTGAACCGGGTGTTGAAGTAGCGGTCGCCGACCAGGCCCTTGTGCGCCCGCACCCGCACCGACGGCGGCGTCTCGTCGCCGTCGTACGGCGTCGTCCCGTCGCGGGGGCGTCCGTCCATGCGACGCACCGGCGAGACCACCAGGTGCGTGATCGCGATCTCGAGCTCCATCCCGCCACCCTAGATCGCCCACCCCACCCCCTTCCCGCGAGTGGTGCGGTCTGGACATTCTGGGACGGCGTGTCTGTCCGGAACGCACCACTCGGGCCCTGGAACGCACCACTCGCCGCGTCCTGGGGACGACGCCCGCATGTCCACAGGCCTGCGACCAGCGCTGGCCGCGAGCCTCACCGGCGTCCGATCGTCGACGGATGGACCCGATCCTCCACCGTCACGCAGAGTCGCACGGCTTCACGTCCCGCTCGCTGCGGCGATCACCGTCCTTCGTCCACCCCGTCCATGGGGTGGCGCAGCTCGCGTCGAGCTCGGACGACCTGGCGTCCACGTGCCGAGCGGTCGCCCGGGTGCTGCCCGAGGGCACCGTCTTCACCCACGTCACGAGCGCACTGCTCCACGGGTGGTGGATGCCGATGGCGGACGCCTTCCCCCTCGTGGCGTGCACGGACGGCGAGACGACCCATCACGACCGTCGCGGCGTGTGCGTCCGCCGGTGCGACGTGCCGCCCGGGCACCGTCAGCGCCTGGGCGACATCGCGGTGGCGTCGCCGGAGTGGACGATCGTCGAGCTGTCGGAGCACCTGGCCCTGCTCGACCTCGTCGCCCTCATCGACTCCGCCCTCCACCTCGGCCACACGACGGTCGACGCGATCCGCGCGACGATGCGTCGCGGCAGGCGGGGCGTCCGGGTGCTCCGCCGCGCGCTCGACCTGTGCGACGCCCGCAGCGAGTCGTGGTGGGAGACGATGCTGCGTCTCGTGCACGTCCTCTCGGGGTTCGAGGTCGACGCGCAGGAGCGCATCC
Organism: Aeromicrobium endophyticum; assembly: GCF_003586285.1. Lineage (GTDB taxonomy): Bacteria > Actinomycetota > Actinomycetes > Propionibacteriales > Nocardioidaceae > Aeromicrobium > Aeromicrobium endophyticum. The sequence continues at coordinate 1,277,352 of NZ_QUBR01000001.1, forward strand.
TCAACCGGGGCGGGGTCGAGATCGCCCGCGTCGACCTGCGCATCCGGGGCACGTCGCGAGTCGCCGAGTACGACGGATCGGACCACCGCGACCGGCAGCAGCACCAGGACGACCTGCGGCGGGAGAAGGCGCTGCAGCGGGAGGGTCTCGAGCGGTACGGCTACATCGCCACGGAGATCGTCCTCGGTGCCAGGCAGATCGTCCGCGACGCCGAGCTCGCGACCGGGCGCCCGCACGTCGATTCGCGCGCCGACACGTGGTTGGCCGAGGCCGCGCTCGCCAGCCTCACCCTCAAGGGACGTGTCGCTCTGGCACGCCGGCTCGACCGGATGACCCGCACCACGTCCCAGCGAGTGGTGCGCCGTCGTGCCGGGTGAGCTCGAGTGGTGCGTTTGCGGTCACGAGTGGTGCGCTTCGGACGGACACGCCGTCCCAGAACGTCCACTCCGCACCACTCGCGGATCGGCGGCGGAGACAGAGGACGATTTCCCTCGGACGGCGGCGGTCCCGTAGTCTTGTGCGGTTGCTGTTCGGCAACCACTCCTGCTACGGAGAACCCGTAGCCGTTTAGTCCGAAGGAGACTGAATGTCACTGCGCCCGTACGAAGTCATGATCATCCTCGATCCTGATCTCGAAGAACGTACCGTCGCCCCCAGCCTGGACACGTACCTCAACGTCGTGCGCCAGGACGGCGGCTCCGTCGACGAGGTCGACGTGTGGGGCAAGCGCCGTCTTGCCTACGAGATCAACAAGAAGAACGAGGGCATCTACGCCGTCGTCCAGCTCAAGGCCGAGCCCGCCACGGTCAAGGAGCTCGATCGCCAGCTCGGACTCAACGAGTCCGTCGTGCGTACCAAGGTCACACGTCCCGACGTGAAGTAGGCCTGACCGGTTCCCGGTGTGGACGAGCGCTGTCGCTCTCGCGCCCGCTGAGGAACACTCGAGCCAGACACCCACACACCTGAAAGGCTGCGCCCCATGGCAGGCGAAACGATCATCACCGTCATCGGCAACCTGACCGACGACCCGGAGCTCAAGTTCACTCCTTCGGGCGCCGCAGTTGCCAACTTCACCGTCGCCTCGACGCCTCGAACCCTCGACCGTCAGACGAACGAGTGGAAGGACGGCGAGGCTCTGTTCATCCGCTGTGCCGCATGGCGCCAGCTCGCCGAGAACGTCGCCGAGTCGTTGCAGAAGGGTCAGCAGGTCATCGTCCAGGGCCCGCTGAGCGTCCGCAACTACGAGCGTCAGGACGGATCCCGTGGCACGAGCGTCGAGATGACGGTCAACGAGATCGGTCCCTCGCTGCGCTTCGCGACCGCCAAGGTCACCCGCGCCAACCGCTCCGGCGGTGGCGGCGGAGGTGGCTTCGGCGGCGGCAACGGCGGCGGGGGCAACAACTCAGGTGGTGGCTACGGCGGAGGCAACTCCGGCGGAGGTGCACCGGCACCCGCGAACGACCCCTGGTCGTCGCAGCCGGCGCAGGGTGGGTCTGGTTCCTGGGGTGGAAGCTCCGGCGCGTCCGAAGAGCCCCCCTTCTAACCACTCACGTCATTCACGAATCACAGGAGCAACATGGCTAAGCCAGTCGTCCGCAAGCCGAAGAAGAAGAGCAACCCGCTCGCCGCGGCCAAGGTCACCGACATCAACTACAAGGACACCGCGCTGCTGCGCAAGTTCATCTCGGACCGCGGCAAGATCCGCGCGCGCCGCGTCACGGGTGTCACCGTCCAGGAGCAGCGTCTCATCGCCAAGGCCATCAAGAATGCCCGCGAGATGGCCCTGCTTCCCTACACGACCACCGGCCGTTAAGGGGTATTCGAGATGAAGCTCATCCTCACGCACGAGGTCACGAACCTCGGAGCCCCCGGCGACATCGTCGAGGTCAAGGACGGCTACGGCCGCAACTTCCTGCTGCCGCGCAACTTCGCCATCCGGTGGAGCAAGGGCGCTGCCAAGCAGGTCGACTCGATCAAGGCTGCGCGTGACGCGCACGCCGTCCACGACCTCGAAGAGGCCAAGAGCATCAAGGGCAACCTCGAGTCGAACCCGATCAACGTGCCGGTTCGCGCCGGTGCGGGCGGACGCCTGTTCGGCGCCGTGACGGTCGCCGACATCGCCGAGGCTCTCGGCGAGGCCGGTGCCAAGGTCGACAAGCGTCGTATCGAGGTCGGCAACCCGATCAAGTCGCTGGGCGCACACTCGGTCTCGGTGCGGGTGCACCCCGAGGTCAGCGCACAGGTCAAGCTCAACGTGGTCGCCTCCAAGTAGTCCACCCGACGGGTCGACCCTGCTGAGCCACCGGCTCGGCGGTGTCGGCCCGTTGTCGGTGGCACCTCCGCCATGCGTCCCTCCGTCGTCGCCTTCGCGTCCTCGCTGCTGGCCGGGAGCCTGTTGCTCTCCGGCTGCTCGATCGTGTCCGGGGGCGGCGACGAGCCGCGGCCGAAGAAGAGCAGCGCAGCGCCGGCTGCGGTCACCGAGCTGCCCAGCACGGCGTGGGCCGAAGCCCCCGTCGCCAAGGTCGCGCAGGGCGGCACGCTGCGGCTGGCAGCCTCGGCGATGCCCGCCAACTTCAACCCCCTGCAGTCAGACGCGGCCGACTCCGACGCCGCGAAGATCCTGGCGCCGACGACCGGTGCAGCCGTCCGCATCACGGCCGACGGCGGCTGGCAGGTCGACCCCGACTACGCCACGTCGGTCGAGGTGACCTCGGACGACCCGCTGACGGTCGAGGTGAAGCTCAACCCCGCCGCGGTCTGGCAGGGCGGCACCTCCATCACGGCCAAGGACATGATCGCCTTCTGGAAGGCGCAGAACGGCTCCGACGACGCCTACGAGGTCGCGTCGACGGCCGGGTACGACGCCATCTCGTCGGTCGAGCAGGGCGACGACAAGTTCGCGTACCGCGTGACCTTCTCGCGCCCCACCGCCGAGTGGCCCGCCTACGTCTACCCGCGGCTGCCGTCCAACGTCTCGGCCTCGCCCCAGCTGTTCAACGAGGCGTTCAGCACGCGGGCGATCTCGTCCAACGGCCCGTTCATCGTGTCCTCGATCGACGCCGACGCCGGCACGATCGTCCAGAAACCCAATCCGCGGTGGTGGGGCGCCAAGCCCAAGCTCGACGAGATCACCTGGAACCTCGGCGACCCCGAGCTGCAGGCCGAGGCCTACGCCAATGACGAGCTCGACGCCGTCGACGTGCAGGCTGCGACGTACCGTGCCGCCCGCGGCACCGGCACGATCCAGCGGTCGGCGGGGGTCGAGTGGTCGCAGGTGACGCTCAACGGCGGACGCGGTCCGCTGCGCGACCCGAAGGTGCGGCAGGCTGTCGCCCACGCCATCGATCGCGGGCCCATCGCGTCGACGGCCGCCAAGGCCCTCGGTGCCCCGGCAGCTCCTCTCGGCAGCCTGCTGCTGGTGCCCGGCCAGAAGGGCTACCGCGACTCGTCGGCCCCCATCGCCTATGCACCCGACCAGGCCGAGAAGCTGCTCGCCGAGGCGGGGTACGCCAAGGGCGCCGACGGCATGGTCGCCAAGGACGGCAAGCCCCTCGAGCTGACCCTGCCCGTGCCGGAGGACACTCCGCCCAACAAGGCTCGGGCCACGGCCATCGCGGGCGACCTGCGCGCCGTCGGCATCGCGGTGACGCTGCGACCCGTGCCGGCGGCGACCTTCTTCGACGACGTCGTCATCCCGCTCGACTTCGACCTGGTCACCTTCGTGCGCCGCGCCTCGCCGTTCCCGCTCACCGCGGCCAAGCCCCAGTTCTTCCCGCTCGACTCGGCGCAGAACTACACCGGGCTCGCGACGCCGCGTCTCGGCACGGGCTTCGACACCGTCCTGGGCACGCTCGACGACGACCTGCGCCTCACGCGGGTGGCCAAGCTCGACGAGTGGCTCTTCGACGACTCGTCGGTCGTCCCGCTGGCCGTGACACCTGTCGTCCTCGGGGTCCGCAAGGGGCTCGTCAACTACGGCGCGGCGCAGTTCGAGCAGCCCGACTGGACGAGCGTGGGCTTCGTCAAGAAGACGTCGAAGCGCGACTGACCGCCTCGGTGATCACGCCGGCGACGACATCGGCACCCGCCAGGGCCTGCGGCTGCGTCGACGGCCGGTAGACCTCCCGCCGGGCGTCGTACCGGCAGCCGACGATCTCGCCGTGATCGGCATCGACGGCCTGCAAGGTGGTCGACCAGCCGGCAGCGCGCAGGCGCAGCTCGAGCCCGCTGACCTGGTCGGGCGGGGTGCTGGTGTCGCGCTCGCCGTAGAGGACGTCGACGCCGCAGCGCCCGTCGCCGGGAGGCAGGGTGCGCGGCAGGGGGCCGCCCGAGATGCCGTCGACGACACCCGGTCCGTCGGCCGGCGCGATCAGCACGGCACGGCCCAGCCCGATGCCCAGCCGCTTGGCGTGCACGGCCAGGCTCGCCGCTGCCGTGCCACCCAGCGACCAGCCCGCCACGACGATGCGATCGGGATCGAGACCCGCGTCCGTGGCCCGGTCGCGCGCGTGCCGGACCGATGTCAGCAGATCGGTGCGACCGCCGTCGGGCGTCTCGCTGCTCCAGTCGGGTGCCAGGGCGAGGGCACCTCCGGCGGCGACCCGCTCGGCGAGCGGCAGCATCCAGTCGGCACTGTCGACGCCGCGGCCGTGCCACAGCAGCACGATGCCGAGGTCGGGTGCTCCCCTCACCAGCATCCTGCGCCCGGGGGCGTGCTCGCGATCGGTCACCGACTCAGTCTGCCGAACGAGTCGCGCCGAGGACCATCCAGGTGTCGCCGCGCTGGCGCAGCCACAGCGTGACGAGGCGGGCCGCGATGAAGCCGCCGTATGCGACCCACAACCACGTGAAGCCGGCGTCGGTCAGGCCCACGAGCAGCACGAGCGGCGTGTAGACCGCGAGGGTCGCCAGGCCCGCCAGGGCGAGGTAGACGCCGTCGCCTGCTCCGATCAGCACGCCGTCGAGCACGAACACCACCCCCGAGAGGGGCTGGATCGCGGCGACGACCAGCAGAGCCGGCACGAGCGCGTCCTGCACCTGCGGGTCTGACGAGAACAGCCGAGGCAGCCAGGGCGCCAGTGCGGCCAGCGCCGCGGCCGCGATCAGACCCGTGCCGATGCCCCAGCCGATCATGCGGCGGGTCAGGGCGCGGGTGCCGGGTGCGTCGCCGGCGCCCAAGGTGCGCCCGGTCAGCGTCTGGCCAGCGATGGCGACGGCGTCGAGCGCGAAGGCCAGCAGCGAGACCAGGGTCGCGGCGACCTGGTGTGCTGCGAGCTGGACGTCGCCGAGGCCCGCGGCGACGAGAGCCGCCAGCACCACGGCCACGCGAAGGGTCATCGTCCGGACGACCAGTGGCACGCCCTGGGCCGCGGCGTCGAGGATCTCGCGCACCCGCGGACGGATGGCGGCGCGGGCGGGCCGCGCGCGCCGCACCACGACCGTCACGAGCCAGGCTGCTGCCAGCCATTGAGCGATGACGGTGCCGGCCGCGGCGCCGCGCACGCCGAGCCCGACGCCGTACACGAACGTGACGTTCAGACCGACGTTGACGAGGTTGGCCACGATCGTGGCCAGCAGCGGTGTCCGCAGGTCGAGCACCCCACGCAGGGCACCTGTCGCCGCCAGGATCAGCAGCATGGCCGGGATGCCGAGCGCCGACACGAGCAGGTAGTGCCGGGCGTGCAGCGCGACCTCGACCGAGCTGGACATCGCGCCCGCCAGCACGCCGCTGCTGACGGCGACCAGCGTCCCGAGCACGATCCCGAGGGCCGCGGCGAGCCACAGCGAGCTGACGGCCAGGCCGAACGCCGTCCGCTCGTCGCCAGCGCCGTGGTGGCGGGCGACGCTCGCGGTGCTTCCGTAGGCGAGGAACACGCACAGGCCGACGACGGTGCCGAGGACGACCGAGGCCGCTGCCAGCCCGCCCAGCTCGGGGGTTCCGAGGTGGCCGATGATCGCGGTGTCGGCGAGCAGCATCAGGGGTTCGGTGACGAGCGCGAAGAAGGCCGGGACGGCGATCGCGACGATCTGTCGATCGGCGTCGCGGCGCAGGTGCATGCGGGCCTCTCGAAGGTGACCAACGGGTGACGTGGGACCAAAGTGACGGGGTTTGTCGACAAGTCTATGAACAGGCACCGGTGGATGACCGACGGCCGCGAACTATTTTGCCTCCACACACCACAAATTCCATCTTCGCAGGTCAGTGAGGGTGGAGGATCAAAAAATCATTCGTTGTCCACATGTTCGTCCACCGGCTGTGCACATGGCCGCACGGCGTTTTCCACAGCATGCGCGTAGTTACGCACACCCGCTGTGCGGCGCTGCCTTGGAGCCCGGGAGCGACGGGCCTACTGTGACGGGTCGGTGTTTGTCGGTGGCGGCAGCGAGAGTTGTCGGCGTCGGTCGGGATGAAAGAAAAGGCGGTCTCAGCGGTGAGTGTGGCGGACCTCTACGAGGCGGGCCCGGGGCCCGGCGAAGATCCCTCCTCGGGACGCGTTCCTCCTCAAGACATCGCCGCCGAGCAGAGCGTCCTCGGCGCGATGCTCATCAGCAAGAACGCGATCGACCCGGCCGCCGACATCCTGCAGGGACGCGACTTCTACCGTCCTGCGCACGAGCTGATCTTCGACATCATCGTCGACCTCGCCAACCGCGGCGAGCCGGCCGACGCCATCACGGTGGCCGCCGAGCTGCAGCGCCGCGGGGAGGTCGGACGCATCGGCGGCGCGCCCTACCTCCACGACCTGGTCCAGGCCGTGCCGATCGCGTCCAACGTCGACTTCTACGCCCACATCGTCCGCGAGAAGGCCGTGCTCCGGCGCCTCGTGCAGGTCGGTCAGCGCATCGCCCAGATGGGTCAGGCGCAGGAGGGCGAGCTCTCCGAGATCGTCGACCGGGCGCAGGCCGAGGTGCTCGACGTCGACGGCACGAGCCAGGCCGAGGACTACCGGCTGGTCTCCGAGCTGATGCCCCTGACGATCGACGAGATCGAGGAGATCCAGGGCCGCGACGGCACGCTCACCGGCGTCCCCTCGGGCTTCCCCGACCTCGACAAGTTCACCACCGGCTTCCGGTCGGGTCAGATGATCGTCGTGGCCGCCCGTCCGGGTGTCGGCAAGTCGACGCTGGGCCTCGACTTCGTCCGCTCGGCGGCGATCCGCCACCAGATCCCGTGCGCCATCTTCTCGCTCGAGATGACGGGCGCCGAGATCGCGATGCGCATGCTCTCGGCCGAAGCCCGGGTCAGCATCGGGCACATGCGCGGTGGCGGCATGCACCAGCGCGACTGGGACGCCATCACCAAGGCCATGCCGCGGGTCAACTCCGCTCCGATCATTGTCGACGACAGCCCCAACATGACGATGCCCGAGATCCGGTCCAAGGCCCGCCGCATCAAGAAGCAGCACGGTCTCGGCTTCATCGTCATCGACTACCTCCAGCTGATGACGTCGGGCAAGCGGGTCGAGAACCGTCAGGTCGAGGTCTCGGAGTTCTCGCGCAACATCAAGCTGCTCGCCAAGGAGCTCGAGTGCCCCGTGGTGGCCATCAGCCAGCTCAACCGTGGCTCCGAGCAGCGCACCGACAAGACCCCGCAGATCTCCGACCTGCGCGAGTCGGGCTCGATCGAGCAGGACGCCGACATCGTGCTGCTGCTCAACCGTCCCGACGCCCAGGGCGCCGGCGAGTCCGACCGCCCGGGCGAGGCCGACATCATCATCGCCAAGAACCGTTCGGGCCCGACCAACAAGATCGCCGTCAGCTTCCAGGGCCACTACTCGCGGTTCACGCCCATGGCGCGCGACGCCGAGCCGCCGGCCGTCGCCGCCGGCGACTTCTTCGGCTGAGATCAGGACCGCTCTGCCTGCTTCGCGGTTCTTCTGCGACGGGAAATGAATATCGCGTCGCGAGACGGCCGAGCGGACGGTAGGGGCCTGATTCCAGGCAGACTGCCTGCAAGACGTTAGCCGGACCTCACGCGATGGCCGGGTTCAGCTACAGACTCACGATGGATGGCGATCGAGCCGGCATGGGTCCGTGCAGGCAGGCTCGACGAGCCAAGACCCGGTACAGCATGGCGAACTGGCGTCAGGGGCATGCCGGCGCCAGGAACGAACCCCGCCAACTGATTCGTATTCCCGCTGACCGCGACGGCCACCGGCGACAGACCACGGTTGCAGCCACCCATCGGAAAGTCGTCACGTGCATGCTGGCACATTCGTCGCCTGACGTGGCGAAATTTCCACGTCCATCTATCCGTCGGAGGTCTCAGTGAGCCAATGGTCCATGAAGTTCATCAGTTGAAATGCGCGGCGTCGCGGTCAGCGAGGAAGACTGACATTGGGAGCTGGTGCAGCAGCACTCGCGCTCGTGGGCGCCTCGGTCCCAGGGACTGCAGCCTTTGCCGAGTCCGATTCGGTGGCGGCAGAGAGCTCGGACGCCGAGATCAATCGTTCGTTGGACGCCCTGGCGAAGACCTTCGCAAGCACCGTGAGTGACCTGGAGGTGCGCGAGTCCATCCACGACGCTGTCGCCGAGCGCTTCGATGGCGACACGAACGTTCTTTGGAAGACGCTGGCGAGCGAGCCGGGCGTCCGAAGCGGTCTGAGCGCCAGCTACAGCAAGGGCAAGTCCGTGTCTTCTCGCGATGCTCTGGTGGCGGTGGATCGCCTCGCGAGCAGCATCCCCCGCCTCCAGATCGCGGTGCCTGCCAACTTCGATGCGTGGGACCCCGCTACGTACACGCCTGTGGTCGCCTTCATGCCGCAAGGTGTGGACGACACGACCGTGAAGACGGTGACGGCATACGACAGCTCGGGGAAGGCGACAGAGCTCGACGCGCAAGTCCCGCCGAATGTGCCTGTCATCGTGTTGGGGACAGCTGAGCTCAGCACAGCGAAGAAGCAGATAGCTTGCCGGTCCTTGCGACACACTCGTGCGACTCTCGACAAGAGGAGACATGGACTCAACCGTTGCGGCGCAGCATCGGGAGCAGCGCTTCCGGACGTTGTATGACGACGTTCATGGTGATCTGCTGCGCTTCGTGCTCCGCCGAGTCCATCCGCGGCACGCCGAGGACGTCGTCAGCGAGGCGATGCTCGTGGCGTGGCGGCGCCTGGACGACGTGCCCATCGAGCTGTCCTCGGCGCGCGCCTGGTTGTTCGGCGTGGCACGTCACATCCTCCTGAACACGGGACGGCGCGAGCACAAGGAGCAGGCGCTCCCGGTTCGTCTCGCCGAGGCCGTTCCCCCGGTGACGCACGGCGGTCAATCGGCTGATCTGGTCGCCACGCAAGTCGACATCGCGAGAGCGTGGGAAGCACTGAGTCCTATCCACCAGGAGGCACTCGCTCTTCGGGTCTTCGAGGGACTCAGCGCGCCCGAGGCCGCCCTCACGCTGGACATCTCACCGACAGCCTTCCGGCTCCGGCTCTCTCGTGCCAGGAGAGCGCTGGCCAGGCTCATCGAGTCGGGGAACGGCGATGGCCCGATTCCGGGTGGCACCACCTACGCAAGGAGTCCGCAATGACCAAGCACACCTTTGCCCAGCTCGAGAGCGTCCTGCGAGACATGGACCCGGCGCCGCGCGTATTGACCGACGACGAACGTGAACGCGCTGTGACGACGCGCGATCTGATCCTCTCGACACCCAGTGCCGAGCACGTGCGGATCGCGCCCGATCGTCAGGTCCGCCGTCGACGCCGTGCACTCGTTGCGGTGGCCGCCGCCGCGACCGCGGCTGTCGCGGTGCCGACCGCCATCGGCGGGGCCACGGCCTTCGCGTCGTGGACCGCGACCCCGCAGCCGCTGTCACGCTCGGATGTCTCGGCGGCCGCCACCACGTGCCAGTCAGCTCTCGGCATCGGCGGTCGAGATGCCCGACCAGTCATCGGTGAGAAGCGAGGCGGATGGACGTACGTTCTCGTCGGCGGCCCAACCGGAGAAGGTGCATGCCTGATGTCCAACGACCTCGTCGGCACGCCCGGCGACACGGCCAGCAAGAGGGGATTCCTCGGGACCTTCGACGCGGATCCCCCTTCGGCGCCGACGCCGCCCCCCGACGGCTTCGTGGAGACCGAGAGCATGCAGGGCTCCATCCCCCTCCGGGGTCGGCTTCCGTTCACCACCACGGACGGATGGCTCAGCTGGGTCAGTGGGTACGTGGGCGGGGATGTCGTTGGCATCTCGCTGCACCCGCCGATGGGTCCTGATGTCACAGCCACCGTCAGCCAGGGTCGTTTCAGCGCGTGGTGGCCGGCGAACGGCGCCAAGCAGGGTGCCGGTGGGGTGTGGACCTACACCGTCACCTTGGCCGACGGCACGTCACGGCCAGCGCAGCCCGCAGGCTACTGATACGTCACCAGGTCGGGATGCGGTCGCACCTTCCGCCACGTCTGGGGCACGTTCAGCATCGGCGAGTCCTCGTCGATGAAGTTCTTCCAACCCCACCCGACGTCGGCGGGGGCACCGCGACGCAGGGTCTTCCAGGTGCCCTGCTTGGCACCTTGCGGCCCTGACCCGTCCACGTGGATGACGGTCGCCAGCTCGGGGTGGGACGTGTTGAGGCGGCTGCGGTCCTTGATCATCGCGAGCGAGAACTGGTGTAGCACGAACAGCTTCTGCGGCAGCGCCTTCTCGCGCGTCAGGTCGGCCAGCCAGGCGCTGGTGCGATTGACCTCGGCGACCGAGACGGAGCCGATCTGCGCCAGGTGCTTCTGCTTGCGCTTGAGCCGCCACTCCGGGTCGAGCGCCAGGCCGACGTTAGGGCGCTCGAGCAGCGAGCGGTACCGCTTGGCCTGGGTGAGGAAGTCGGTGCGCCCGGGCTGCAGGTCGAGGACGACGTAGACGCCGGCCTTCTGGGCGGCGTCGATCATCGGCTCGAGCTTCGCGATCGACGTCTCGGTCGAGTAGTCCTTGTCCTTGCCGGGCGACGAGGACGCGACCGTTGCGATGATCTCGAAGGTCGGCACGACCGTGCGGTCGGTGACGCGTCGGTACTTGCGCGCGAGCCGCTCGACGCGTCGGACGGACGCCCGCACGCCCTGCTCGCCGAGCACCCCGAGCTGTGGCGCCCCGGGGTGGCCGTACATCGCGGTGTAGAGCCGGTCGCCGAGGGCGAGGTAGCCGCCCGAGGGCTGCTTCAGGCCCTTGCGGACGGCCTCGAGCGGGTACGACACCTCGGCGAACGGCGTTCCGAGGGCGAGGACCGGGTCGCCGGGATGCTCGGCGATGTAGGCGGCGGCCTCCGGGCTGGTGCGCGGATCGGCGCCGGCCGCCTCGAGCACGTGCGCGCCGGCGGAGCGGGCCGTGGCGACGGCTGCGGCGTCGGCCTGCGCCGAGGTGCTCAGCACGATGACGCCGAGATCCTCCGGCGACGGGTCGACGTCGCCGCGCAACCGGGTGACCTCGGCCGCGGCCCGCGTGTCGTCGACGGGCACGGCCCGCGCGTGAAGCACCTTCTGCGTCGAGCCGAAGGTCAGCACGGTCGACGCCTTCAGCCGCGCCAGCTCGGCCGGTGCGTCCGGTCCGTCGAGCAGCACCGGCGCCCCGAGACCCGTGGCCGTGGCGACGGCGACGCGCTGGGCCTCGGCGTCGGCGGGGTCGGCGAGCACCGCGACCGGTGAGGACGTGAACAGCCGGCGGGAGACCTCGACGGACGTCGAGGCGCCCGAGGCCGGGGCGATCACGTCGAGCGCCTTGCCGGGCACGCGGGCCTGCGCCGAGGACGCCTCGACCACCTCGGCGGCCGGCGACGAGCCGGCGAAGGGCTGCTGGTCGACGATCAGGGCGGTGGCCACGAGACCTACCGCCACCGCGCAGCAGACGACGGTCACCCGATTGAGCCTGGAAGATACGCTCATGCCCGTGACCCTACTGACCACCCTCACAGCGTCCACCTCGGGAGTTCCCGACACGGGTCTGGCTGGATTCGTCGCCGACGTCATGGGATCGGTGGGCCTGCTGGGCGTCGGTCTCATCCTCGCCGTCGAGACGATCCTGCCGTTCCTGCCCAGTGAGGTCGCCCTCCCGCTGGCCGGTTTCAGCGCCAATCGCGGCGACTTCGGGCTGGTGCCCGTCATCGCCGCGGCGACGGTCGGCTCGGTCGGCGGTGCCTTGGTGCTCTACTGGATCTCGCTCAAGTTCGGCCTCGAGCGCACCCGCGCCGTGCTGTCGAAGGTCCCGTTCGTCACCGAGCACGACATCGACAAGGGCGTCGCGTGGTTCGCTCGCAACGACGCGATGGCGGTGTTCTGGGGTCGCATGGTGCCCGGCATCCGCAGCCTGATCTCCATCCCCGCGGGGGTCGAGCGGATGTCGATCAAGCGTTTCTTGATCTACACCACCGCCGGAAGCCTGATCTGGAACGTCATCTGGATCGTCTCCGGCTACCAGCTCGGCGAGAACTGGGAGTCGGTCGAGAAGTACGGCAACGTGCTCAAGTACGTGCTGGTCGCTGCTGTGCTGGTGCTGCTCGCGTGGTTCGTGGTCTACAAGATCCGCGTGCGTCGCCGCGCCGCCTGATCCGTCCGCCCGTGTGGGGGCCCGACCTACAGTGACCGGGTGACTTCTTCGGTGATCCGGCGCCTGGTGCCCGCTGCGGCTGCGGCCCTCGTCCTGCTGTCGGGCTGCAGCGGCTCGGACGACTCAGAGCCCGCGACGAAGCCAAGCGCCACGCCCACCGCCAGCGCCACCCCCAGCGTCCCGCCGGTCGACGCCTCGCAGGTCGCGTGCTCGATGCTCACGGCGTCCGACCGCACGGCCCTGGCCGGCACGGCCGTCGACGAGGTCGTCGCCGCCTCGGGCACCGACGGCGGCAGCCAGTGCCGGTGGCAGGCCGACGCCGCCGTCATCCAGGTGACGACCCTGCCGGCCAAGGAGTGGGCCAAGTCGCTGCCCGACGTGGTCAAGAACCTGGAGTCGTCGAGCGCGAGCGCCTCCCCGGCCGACAAGAAGGACCTCGAGACGGCCAAGAAGCTGCTGTCGGGTGCGGCGAGCTTCACCGACGAGCAGGCGTGCCAGGCCTTCACGACGCTGGCCGAGCTCGACGGCGATCCGAAGGGCACCACGACGACCGTCACGTCGATCCCGATCACCGAGACCGAGTCGGGCATCTCGGCCCAGGGCTGCGACGACGGCGAGCTCACCTCGGTGCTCTACTCGATCCCGGGCCTCAAGGAGACAGCCGCGATCGACAAGACCGTCACCACGATCCTCGAGCGGGCGCAGAAGCGCTACGCCGCTGCGCAGTAGCCGCCGCTACAGCGACACGTCGGCGCGGCGACCGTCGCGATCGGCACGGTCGCAGTGCATCGTGCCATCGCTGTAGCGGACGCCGTCGGTGAAGCGCGCCTCGATCTGCCCCGAGCCGAACTGCTCGACGTACAGCCGCGAGTAGAGGCCGCCGAGCGCGAGCAGCTCGTCGTGGGTGCCCTGCTCGACGAGGTGCCCGTCCTCGAGGCCGAAGATGACGTCGGCGTTGTGGATGGTCGACAGGCGGTGGGCGATCGCGATGGTGGTGCGGTTGTGGGTCGCCCGCTCGAGCGCGTCCTGCACGAGCCGCTCGGTCTCGGTGTCGAGGGCCGATGTCGCCTCGTCGAGGATCAGGATGCGCGGGTCCATCAGGAGCACCCGCGCGATCGCCAGGCGCTGCTTCTCGCCACCGCTGAGCCGGTAGCCGCGCTCGCCCGTGATGGTCTCGTAACCGTCGGCGAACGACAGGATGCGGTCGTGGATGTTGGCGTCGCGGGCAGCCTGCTCGATCTCGTCGGCGCTGGCGTCGGGCTTGGCATAGGCGATGTTGTCGCGGATCGAGCCGTGGAAGAGGTACGGCTCCTGCGTCACCATGCCGACGGCCTCGGCGACCGAGCCCATCGTCAGGTCACGGACGTCGGTGCCGTCGATCAGCACGGCGCCCTCGACGACGTCGTAGAACCGCGGCACGAGGTACGTCATGGTGGTCTTGCCCGATCCGGACGGCCCGACGATCGCGGCGAGCTGGCCGGGCTCGACCGTCAGCGAGATGCCGTCGAGCGCCCAGCCCTGCTCGGGGGCCGGCTCGGTGCGGTCGATGCGCACGCCGGTGTCGCCGAAGCGGTCGCGCGAGACCGTGCCGCTGAGGCTGCGCGGCTCGGGATAGCGGAAGAAGACGTCACGGAACTCGATCTCGCCGCGCAGGTCCTTCGGGTCGAGGGCCACGGCGCCGGGCCGCTCGGTGATCGCCGGCTCCAGGTCGAGGTACTCGAACAGCCGGCGGAACAGCGCCAGCGACGTCTGCACGTCGAGCGAGACGCGCATGAGCTGCAGCAGTGGCATCTGCAGCCGGGCCTGCAACGTCGTGAACGCCACCAGGGTGCCTGCGGTGAGGGCGCTGCTGCCCTGCAGCATCGTGCCCGCGACCAGGTAGATCAGGGCGGGAGTGATCGCGAAGAACGTCTGCACCGTCGCGAAGAAGGCGCGCCCCGTCATGGCCTGGTCGACCTGCAGGCGGGTCTGCTCGCGGTTGGCCTGCCGGTAGCGGTCGACCTCGGAGTCGGCCCGGTTGAACACCTTCGACAGCAGGATGCCCGAGACGCTGAGCGCCTCCTCGGTGATCGCGGTCATCTCCGACAGCGACTCCTGCGTGCGGCGGGCCAGCCGCTGGCGACGCTTGCCGACCTGCAGCTGGATGTAGACGAACAGCGGCATCAGCACGAGCGTCAGCACGGTCAGCTGCCACGACAGGATGACCATCGACACGAACGCCGCGACGACCGTGACGCTGTTCTGCAGGATCGACGTGGCGGTGTCGGTCAGCACGGTGCGGACGCCGGCGACGTCGTTGGCCAGGCGCGACTGGATGGCGCCGGTCTTGGTGGCGGTGAAGAACGCCAGCTCCATCTTCTGCAGGTGGGCGAACAGGTCGCTGCGCAGGTCGGCCATCGCGGAGTTGCCGATCGTGGACGTCAGCCAGTTCTGGCCGATGCCGATCAGCGCCGTGACGATCGGGATGACGCACATGCCGGCCACGAGCCAGGCCAGCAGGTGCGTGCGGACGTCACCGTCCGGCGGGAACAGCGCCTTGTCGAAGATCGCCTTGGTCAGGAACGGGACGATCGAGGTCAGGGCCGCCGCGGTGACGACGGCGACGGCCACGAACGCCATCTTGGTGCGGTACGGGCGCAGCATCGCGGCGATACGGCCCAGGATCGGCGGGCCGCCGGCCTCGACCTCGCTCTGGCTCAGGTGCGTGACGGTAGGCCCGCTGTCGCCTCGCGCCACGCGGTCAGTCCTCGATCTTGGTCAGCAGCACCGCAGGAGCGTCGTCGGTGACGGGGACGAGGTCGGTCGTGCCCCACACGCCGGCCTCGCCGCGCAGGGCCGCCCACAGGAACAGCGAGTCGGGGTCGGGCGCGAAGGCCGGGTCGGCGACGAGCGTGAACGCGGTCGGCAGGGCGTCCGACTCGATCGCCGTGCCCGCGAGCACCTCGCCCTCTCCGTCGACGAGCTTGATCGTGGCGATCGCGCCGGGCGGGAGCGAGACGCTCTCGCGGATGTCGACGGTGCCGGTGACGGTCAGGAGCTCGGATGCCATGGTGACAGGCTATGCCCGTGGCCGTGAGACGTCTTGTGCAGTTCGCATGGCTCGAGCTCCAGTCGTGCATGTTCGCGATCGCGGTGTTCGCCGGGCTGCTGGTCACGCACGTCGTGCCGCTGCCGATCGCGGCCTACGACGCGATGCTGCTGTGGTGCGTCGCGGTGACCCTGGCGTTCAAGGCACTGGGGCTCGAGACGTGGCGCGAGGTCGCGGTGATCGTCGCCTTCCACCTGTTGGGGCTCGGGCTCGAGCTGTTCAAGGTCAGCGTGGGCTCGTGGTCGTACCCGGGCGACGGCCTGACCAAGGTCGCGGGCGTCCCGCTGTACTCGGGCTTCATGTACGCCGCCGTCGGCTCGTACATCTGCCAGGCCTGGCGCCGCTTCGACCTGCGCGTCACCCGCTATCCGGCGGTGCCGACGACGCTGGTCGCGGTGGCCATCTACGCCAACTTCTTCACGCACCACTGGATCGTCGACCTGCGCGTGCCGCTGGCCGTCGTCGGCCTCGTCGTGCTGCGCCGCAGCGTCGTGCACTTCTCGGTCGGCGGTGCCCGCCTGCGCATGCCGCTCGCGCTGTCGTTCGTCCTGATCGGGCTGTTCCTGTGGATCGCCGAGAACCTGGCGACCTACCTCGGGGCGTGGCGGTATCCCGACCAGATCGACGTCTGGCAGTCGGTGCACGCCTCCAAGATCGGGGCCTGGGCGCTGCTCGTGACGATGAGCTTCGTGCTCGTCGCCACGGTCAAGGCGCAAGAGGGGCGGCTGTACCACCGCTCGGACGACTGAGCGTGCGCTAGACGTTCGCCTCGGCGACGGCTTCGTCGTACGAGGTCGCGGGGCGTCCGAGCAGGCGCTCGACGTCGCCGCTGACGTGCTCGAGCTCGCCGTCGCGGATCGCGGTGTACGTGCTGACCCACGCGTCGACCTGCCAGTCGGGCGCTCCGTAGTGGGCGCGGCTCGCCCGGGCCTCGTCGAGGGTCTCGTCGACGAAGCTGAACGGACGTCCGGTGATGCGGCTCGTGATCTGCGCGACGTCGTCGAAGGTCAGCGCCTCGGGACCGGTCAGGTCGTACGTGCGGCCGACGTGGTCGCGGGGGTCCTGCAGCACGTGCGCGACGACGGCTCCGACGTCGCGCTGCGACACCGCCGCGACCCTGCCCTGGCCGGCGGGGCCGCGGATGACGCCGTCGGCGTCGGCGAACTGGGGCAGGATCTCGGCGTAGAAGTTGTCGCGGACGAACGTCCAGTCGAGGCCGGACGCGCGGATGTGGTCCTCGGTGGCGCCGTGGTCACGGCCCAGCGTGAAGCCTGACGTGGCGGAGGCACCGACGAACGACAGGTAGACGATCTGCCGCACGCCGGCCCGTACCGCGGCATCGACGAAGGAGCGGTGCTGGTCGAGACGGTCGGCGGCCTCGTGGCCCGACACCATGAAGACGGTGTCGACCCCTTCGAGCGCATCGACGCAGCCGTCGTCGCCGTACGAGGCGGTGCGGACGTCGGCGCCCGCCAGATGGGGGGCGCGGGCGGGGTCGCGCACGAGCAGCCGCACGGACGTGCCGGCGTCGGCGAGCAGGTGCGCGGCCGTGCCGCCGACGGCTCCGGTCGAACCGGTCAGGGCGATGATCGTCATGACCCGTGCAACCCGGGGGCATCGCCGGACATTCCGCGCGGAGCGAACATCCCTGTCGGCGACGGCCGGGCAGTGCTTGGCTGAGGGACATGTATCGGATGCTCGTGCTCGGCGGAACCTCGTGGCTCGGCGGCCGCATCGCCCACGAAGGGGTGGTCCGCGGCCACGACGTCACGTGCCTGGCGCGCGGTGAGTCCGGGCAGGCGCCCGCGGGGGCCACCTTCGTCCGCAGCGACCGGTCGCAGCCCGGTGCGTACGACGACGTCCTCGACCGCCGGTGGGACCTGGTCGTCGACCTGTCGCGCGAGCCTGGGCACGTGCGATCGGCGGTCGACGCCCTGGGCGGTGTCGCCTCGCACTGGACGTTCGTCTCGACCGGGTCGGTCTACGCCGACCAGAGCGTCCCGCTGACCGAGTCGTCGCCGCCGCTCGACGCCTTCGAGGGCGACGAGGCTCCGCCCGAGAAGTACGGCGAGGCCAAGGTGGCGTGCGAGCGGGCGGTCGCACGGCTGCGCCACCACCTGATCGTGCGGGCCGGGCTTATCGGCGGCCCCGGTGACCGCTCCGACCGCCTCGGCTACTACGTCTCCCGCCTCGCGCTCGCCGGCACGGACGACGTGCTGGTGCCGGACGTCGCGAGGCAGCCCATGCAGGTCGTCGACGTGCGTGACCTCGCGGCGTGGGTCGTGCGGGCGGCCGAGGAGCGAGCCACCGGTGTCGTCCACGGCGCCGGCGAGCCGACCACCGTCGGCGCGATCATCGACGCGTCGGCCGCTGTCGCGGGCTCGACGGGCCGTCGGGCGCCGGCGTCGCCGGGCTGGCTGCTCGACCACGACGTCCAGCAGTGGATGGGGCCGCGGTCGCTGCCGCTGTGGCTGCCGCCGACCCACCACGGCATGGGCCTGATGGACGACACGCGCGCGCTCGAGCTCGGCCTGCGCCGGCGTCCGCTCGCCGAGACGCTGGCGGACGTCCTCGCCGACGAGCGCCAGCGCGGTCTCGACCGACCGCGCCGGGCCGGCCTGAGCCGTGAGGACGAGCTCGCGCTGCTGGCAGACCTCAGGCCTTGAACCGCCGCAGGCGCAGGCTGTTGGTGACCACGAAGACGCTGCTGAACGCCATGGCGAGCCCCGCGATCAGGGGGTTGAGCAGTCCGAAGGCAGCCAGCGGGATCGCCGCGACGTTGTAGGCGAATGCCCAGAACAGGTTGCCCTTGATGGTGCGCAGCGTCGCCCGCGACAGGCGGACGGCGTCGACCGCGGTGGCCAGGTCGCCCTTGACGAGCGTCAGGTCGGACGCCTCGATGGCCACGTCGGTGCCGGTACCCATCGCGATGCCGAGGTCGGCCGCGGCGAGGGCAGCCGCGTCGTTGACGCCGTCGCCGACCATCGCGACGGCGCGTCCCTCGGCCTGCAGGTCGTGGACGACGCGCAGCTTGTCGGCGGGCGTCACGTCGGCGACGACGCGGTCGATGCCGACGTCCGCGGCGACGGCCTCCGCCACCGCGCGGGCGTCACCCGTCAGCAGGATCGGCTCGAGGCCCAGCGAGCGCAGGTCGGCCACCGCCTGCCGCGACGTGGGCTTGACGGTGTCGGCGACCGTGACGGTGCCGCGGTGCTCGCCGTCCCAGGCGACGGCGACGGTGGTCGCAGACGGTGCTGCTGCGTCCGGCACCGCGATGCCGCGGTCGCGCAACCACGACGGACGGCCGATCATCGCGTCGCGGCCGCCCACGACGCCGCTCACCCCGAGGCCGGCGTGGTTGGCGAACGACTCCACGGGAGCGGGATCGGCGAGACGGGCGACGGCGCGGGCGACGGGGTGCTCCGACGCGTGCTCGAGCGATGCCGCGACCAGCCGCAGCTCGTCGTCGTGGACGCCGGGGACGGGGTCGACCGACGAGACGCTCATCTCGCCCGTGGTGACGGTGCCGGTCTTGTCGAGCAGCACGGTGTCGATCGCCCGCGTCGACTCCAGCACCTGCGGTCCCTTGATCAGGATGCCGAGCTGGGCGCCACGGCCCGTGCCGACCATCAGCGCCGTGGGCGTGGCCAGGCCGAGCGCGCACGGGCAGGCGATGATCAGCACCGCGACGGCGGCCGTGAACGCCTGCGTCCACGTGGCGCCGGTGACGACCCACGCCGCGAGCGTGACCAGCGAGAGGCCGATGACGGCGGGCACGAAGACCGACGACACCCGGTCGGCCAGGCGCTGCACCTCGGCCTTGCCCTCCTGGGCCTGCTCGACCAGTCGCGCCATCTGGGCCAGGCGGGTCTCGGACCCGACGGCGGTCGCGCGCACCACCAAGCGTCCGTCGTGGTTGACCGTGGCCCCCGTGACGACGGTGCCCGGGCCGACGTCGACCGGCACGGACTCGCCCGTCAGCATCGACTCGTCGACGGACGACGTGCCGTCGTCGACGACGCCGTCGGTCGCGATCTTCTCGCCCGGACGCACCACGAACCGGTCGCCCTCGTGCATCTGCTCGAGGGCGACCGTGTGCTCGTGCCCGTCGCGCAGCACCGTCACGTCGCGGACGCCGAGATCCATGAGGGCGCGCAGGGCCGCGCTCGAGCGCGTCTTGGCGCTGGCCTCGAGGTAGTGGCCGGCCAGGATGAACACCGTGACGGCGGCCGCGACCTCGAGGTAGATCTCGTCGTGCCCGGTGTCGGTGGGCAGCAGCGAGAAGTGCATCGTCATGCCGGTCATGCCCGCGTCGCCGAAGAACAGCGCCCACAGCGACCAGAGCCAGGCCGCGCCCACGCCGACGCTGACGAGGGTGTCCATCGTGACCGCGCCGTGGCGGATGTTGACCCAGGCGGCTCGGTGGAACGGGTAGGCGCCCCACACGACGACCGGCGTCGCGAGGGCCAGCGCGAGCCACTGCCAGTGATCGAACTGCCACGCCGGCACCATCGACAGCAGCACGACCGGCAGCGCCAGCGCGGCCGACACCCGCAGCCGCCGCAGCATCGCCGCCGCGCCGTGCAGGCCACCCTGCTCGTGCTCGCCCTCAGAGCCGACTGTGCCCCCTGAGCCTGTCGAAGGGACAGTCGCCGAGTAGCCCGTCGCCGCCACCGCGTCGATGACCGACTGCACCTCGACGTCGTCGCCGAGCTGCACCGTGGCCTTCTCGGTGGCGTAGTTGACCGTCGCCTCGACGCCGTCGAGACGGTTGAGCTTCTTCTCGACCCGGGCGGCGCACGACGTGCAGGTCATCCCGGCGATGTCGAGCCGGACGGTGCTCATGCGAGCTCGTACCCCGCCTCGTCGACGGCCCGCGTGACGTCGTCGAGCGGCAGCGGATCGCGGCTCTCGACCGTCACGTCTGACGTGCCGCCGGCCGCCAGGTCGATCGTGACCCCGGTGACCCCGTCGAGGGTGGTGAGCTCTTCGGTCACGGCCTTCACGCAGTGCTCGCAGGTCATGCCGGTGACGCGGTAGGTGTGGGTGGTCATGTCGGTCTCCTTCACGAACGGACCAGGCGCGCGATGGCGTCGGACGCTTCCTTGATCTTCTGGTCGGACTCGGCACCACCGGCGCGGGCGGCGTCGACGACGCAGTGGCTCAGGTGCTCGTCGAGCAGCTTGAGCGCGACGGCCTCCAGCGCCTTGGTCGTCGCCGAGACCTGGGTCAGCACGTCGATGCAGTAGGTGTCGTCCTCGACCATCCGGGTCAGCCCGCGCACCTGCCCCTCGACGCGCTTGAGTCTCTTGAGCACGGCGGTCTTGTCGTCGCTGTAGCCGGGGGTGGTGTGGTGGTCGGTCATCCGAGGAGGCCTTTCATGGTCGCGATCTCCTTCTCCTGCGAGTCGACGATCGCTTGGGCGAGCTTCTTGGCGTCGGCGTCCTTGCCGTTTGCCAGCTCGGTGCGGGCCATCGTGACCGCACCCTCGTGGTGGGCGATCATCATGGTCAGCCAGGCCCGGTCGAAGGCCGTTCCCGCGAGTGTGCCGAGCTCGGTCATGTCGGCATCGCTCATCATCCCGTCGCCCATGTCGTGACCGCCGTGGGAGGTAGACGCGTCCCAGTCGTCGAGCCACTCCTTCATGATCGCGATCTCCGGGGCCTGTGCCGTTCGGATCTGCGCGGCGAGCGCCGTGACGTCGGCCGAGGCGTCGGCACCCTTGGCAAGGTCCGCCATTTCGACGGCCTGCTGGTGGTGAGGCACCATCTGCTGCGCGAAGGCGACGTCGGCGTCGTTGTGGTCGGCGCCGGACGAGCTACAGGCCGCTGCAAGCACGAGCGGAAGGGCGGCCAGCATCGCCATGATCCTGTTCATGTCGCCCAGCATACCCCTAGGGGGTATGCGGTTCATCTCGGATGGGGCGCCGCCGCCTAGTCTGTGTTCATGAGCGAGATTCCCGGACTCGACGGCGTGCTCGGCGTCGAGCACCTCGAGGCAGGTCCCGACAAGGTCGTCGTCAGGTTCACCATCGGCGAGGCGCACTTGCAGCCCTTCGGCATCCCGCACGGCGGCGTCTACTGCGCGGTGCACGAGTCGACGGCGAGCACGGGCGGCATGATCTGGCTCAACGAGACGGGCCAGGGCGTCGTGGTCGGCACCAACAACTCCACCGACTTCCTCCGGCAGGGCAAGGTCGGCGACGTCATCACCGTCACGGCGACGCCCATCCACCGGGGACGCAGCCAGCAGCTGTGGCACCTCGACTCCGTCGACCAGGACGGGCGGCTGATGGCCCAGGGCCAGGTACGGCTGGCCAACCTCGACCGTGAGCTCCCGCCCGAGGCGTGGGCCGCTTTCGCGAGGAAGGACAAGCAGCCCTGAGGCTGCCGCTAGACTGAGGCCAAGCAGCCGCAACTGGCGTTGAGGTGGGTACCACCGGGGAGCGCTGCGATCCATCGACATCGGGACCGTTCGCCTGGGCCCCACGTCAGCCGAGTTCCGCTGACTGGAGGCACCAGAGATGATGATGACCATGACCACGACTGATCACCTTCCTGAAGGATCGAGTCCGACCGAGCTGCTCGACGACGGCGACGTCCGCGTCCTGCTGCTCGAGAACATCCACACCGACGGGGCCGAGTTCTTGCGCGGCAAGGGCTACCAGGTCGAGACGCGCGACGGTGCGCTCGGCGAGGACGAGCTGATCGAGGCCATCCAGGGCGTGCACCTGCTGGGCATCCGCTCGACGACCTACATCACCGAGAAGGTCCTCGACGCCGCGCCCAACCTGCTGGCGATCGGCGCGTTCTGCATCGGCACCAACCAGATCGACCTGGCCGCCGCGACCCAGCGCGGCGTCGCGGTGTTCAACGCGCCCTACTCCAACACCCGCAGCGTCGTCGAGCTCGCGATCGCCGAGATCATCTCGCTGGCGCGCCGCCTGCACGAGAAGTCGACCGACATGCACGCCGGCGTCTGGAACAAGTCGGCCGCCGGCAGCCACGAGATCCGCGGCCGCACGCTCGGCATCATCGGCTACGGCAACATCGGCAGCCAGCTGTCGGTCATCGCCGAGGCGCTGGGCCTGTCGGTCGTCTTCTACGATATCGACGACAAGCTCGCGCTCGGCAACGCCAAGCGCTGCTCGACGCTCGAGGAGCTGCTCGCGATCTCCGACGTCGTGACGCTGCACGTCGACGGACGTCCGGGCAATGCCGGCCTGTTCGGCGACGACGAGATGAGCCAGATGAAGCCGCGCTCGCTGCTGCTCAACCTGTCGCGCGGCATCGCCGTCGACACCGCCGCCCTGCGCAAGCACCTCGAGTCGGGCCACATCGCCGGTGCCGCGGTCGACGTCTTCCCGATCGAGCCCAAGCGGCAGGGCGATGCCTTCGAGTCCGACCTGCGCGGGCTCAAGAACGTCATCCTGACCCCGCACGTGGGTGGGTCGACCGAGGAGGCGCAGCAGGACATCGGACGCTTCGTGGCCTCCAAGCTGCGCTCGTACGCCGCGTTCGGCGGCACGTCGCTGAGCGTCAACATGCCCGGGATCAACCTGCCGGCCGACACCAGCAAGCACCGCCTGGCGCTCGTGCACCGCAACGCCCCGGGCGTGCTGGCCACGATCAACGGCCTGCTCGGCGACCACGCCGTCAACATCGAGGCGCAGTCGCTGTCGACCCGCGGCGCGCTCGGCTACGTGCTGACCGACGTCGCCGACGAGATCGGCGCTGACGTGCTCACGGAGCTCGCGGCCCTGCCCGAGACGGTGCGCCTGCGCCAGCTCAGCTGACGTCGCACGACGAGGCCCCCGCACCGCAGCAGCGGTACGGGGGCCTCGTGGTGTGCGGGTCTACTCGAAGCCGAACGGCGGGAAGTCGTCGGTCAGCAGGTAGCCATACGCATTGAACCGTGTGCTCCAGCGGATGAACCCGACCATGAACGACTCGAGACCGGCGGGCCAGCGTCCGAGGATGATCACGGCGAACCAGCCGATGAACATCACGACGTAGACCGCGATCAGCAGCACGTAGAACACGATCGCGTGCGGGATCAGCAGGAAGAGGCGGAAGAAGATGCTGAGCCGGCTGCGGTTCTCGATCGCCGGCACGACGTCGAGGCGCGTGCGCGGATCGGTGCCGGGGTCGGCGAAGCCCGTGTCCCAGGCGAACGGCGGGTACTCCTCGCGCATGAAGAACATGTAGGTCTGCACGCGTGCCGAGTAGCGCAGGCTAGCGATGACCAGACCCTGCAGCCCCTCGGGCACCTTGCCGGCGAAGACACCGACGAACCACGCGACGAACACGAGCACGCTGGCGACGATGCTGAGGATGTAGAGCACGATGAAGTGCGGGATGGCCAGCAGCCAGTGCACCAGCGGGCGCCAGCGGTCGATCTTGCCGGGCGAGGCGAACTGGAACGAGACGGGGTAGCCACCGGCGGGGTTGATCGGCGCGGCACCGTAGGGCGGGGGCTGGTAGCCCGGAGGCGGCGGGGGCTGGTAGCCCGGAGGCGGCGGGGGCTGGTAGCCCGGAGGCGGCGGGGGCTGGTAGCCCGGAGGCGGCGGGGGCTGGTAGCCCGGAGGGGGAGGCGGGGTGGAGTCGCTCATGGGAGTCCTTCGTCCGAGGCGTGAGGTGCGGTCAGACGAACGGTAGCGAAGTCGACAGGGTTTCTGCGACGCCTTCGTCGATCTTCAGGGTGGCGAGGTCGTCGCCGCGGGTCGTGCCCCGGTTGACGATGACGACCGGGATGCCGCGGCGGTGGGCGGCCTTGACGAATCGCAGCCCCGACATGACGTGCAGCGACGAGCCGAGCACGACCAGCGCCTCGGCCTCGGCGACCAGCCCGTACGACCGCTCGACCCGCTCCTTCGGCACGTTCTCGCCGAAGAACACGACGTCTGGCTTGAGGTCTCCGCCGCAGATCGTGCACGCGGCGACGCGGAAGTCGCCCGTGTCGCTCAGCACCACGTCGCCGTCGGGGGCCACCTCGCCGACACGCGACTCGAAGCCGGGGTTGAGCGCCGCCAGCCGCTCGTGCAGGGAGGCGCGGGTCGTCACGTCGCGACAGGCCAGGCAGATCACCCGGTCGATGCGCCCGTGCAGGTCGATGACGTCACGATGACCGGCGCGCTCGTGCAGGCCGTCGACGTTCTGGGTGATCAGTCCCGTGAGGCGTCCGGCGTCCTGCATCGCGACCAGCATGCGGTGGGTCGCGTTGGGCTCGGCGGTCCACATCCGGGCCCATCCCACGTGCGATCGGGCCCAGTAGCGCTGCCGACCCTCGGGCGTCCGCACGAACTCCTGGTACGTCATCGGCGTCCGCGGCGGCGAGTCGGGGCCGCGGTAGTCGGGGATGCCGGAGTCGGTCGACACGCCGGCACCCGTCAGCACGAGCCATCGCCGCTCACCCAGCAGCTCGCCCAGTGCGGGGTCCGGCTGTCGAGCGCTCACATGTCGAGCCTACGCAGACCTCAGCGATCCGCGAGGTCGATCAGCTTCTTGACGGTGTTGAGGTTGCGGGCGGTGCCGGCGACGCCGAGCGCGCGTCCGATGGAGTCGCCCTTCATCTGCGGACGTCCGGGGCCGTCGGCGTAGCGGATGTGCATCTCGGTGCCGATGACCTGCCAGCGGTCGTCGATCGTCTCGTAGGTCTCGGCCGTGGCGAGGGCGTCGGCCGTGGGCTCGCCGGTCAGGAAGCTGACGTACGAGAACTTCGGCTCGACGACGTCGAACGGGTGGGCCTCGAGGGCGGCCTGAACCTGCTGACGCGTGCGGGAGATGACGTCGCGCGCGAAGCCGAAACGCTCCTCGACCGCCTTCTCGAGCGCGCGGTCGAAGGCGGCCGGGTCGCCGGGCACGTCGGCGACGAGATTGCCCGATGCGATGTACGTCGCGACATCGGTCGCCCCGAGCTCGGTCGCGAGGGCGCGTAGCTCGGCCATCGGCAGCGTCGCCCCACCGACGTTGACCGCGCGGAGCAGGACGATGCGGGTGGCCATGGGTCCAGTGTGCCGATCAGCGGGTCAGGAGCGCCAGGAACACGAAGTAGACGATCGCGGCCAGCCCGAGGCCGAGGAACGCGCGCCGCGCGGCCGACTGGCCGCGCCGGGACGCGTGCACGATGGCGAAGGGCACCAGCACGAGCAGCACGGCCAGCAGGATCCAGTAGGCGATCAGCACCGTTCCGGCGTAGGTCGCGTCACACACGGCCGGCTCGTCGGCCACGCTGCCGCACGAGTCGGAGAAGACGATCGGGATGAGCCCGACCACCGCCATCCCGGCCGAGAGCAGCATCTGGACGCAGTAGACCGTCCAGGCGAGGGTCGTGGGAGAACGGGTCAACCGAGGGTCGGTCATCGGGCGAACCTACCGGGCCCGGGGACCGGTGCGGGTCCGGTACCGGCTCAACGCACCATCAGCACGACGAACGCGACCGTCAGCGCGCCCGCGACGACGATGCCGGCCAGCGCGCGCAGCCAGGCCGCTCGACCGCGGCGCGACGCCCTGACGATCGCGATGGGCACGATCACGAGCAGGACGGCCAGGGCGATCCAGTAGCCGAACAGCACCGACCCGAAGTACGTCGTGTCGCACACCGCGGGCTCGTCCTGCACGCTGCCGCACGAGTCGGTCATGAAGACCGAGGTGATCGCGAGCAGGGCCAGGACGGCTGAGCCGAGCAGCTGCAGGACGTAGAGGATCCATGCTGCAGCGGTGCCGGAACGGGCGGTGCGGGTATCGGTCACCGCGCGACGGTAGCGGGTGGACGGCTTGTCTCGGAGGGTTTCAGGCAGACGCCACCGCGACGTTGACGGCCAGCACGAGGATGCCGAGCAGCCCGATCGCAGCGCCGACGAACGGCTTCGTCCAGCAGGTCTCGCCGCGGGACGAGGCACGGGCGACCAGCCTGATCGACACGACGAGCCCGACGACGAGCAGCGCCCACTCGAGAAGGATGCCGCCGAGGAACACCGTGCCTCCCGCGTCGGAGCAGATGAACGGATCGTCCGGCTCGTCGTGGCAGCCGTCGCTGATCATCATGAAGAGCAGCGACACCGAGCCGATCGCCATCGAGGCGAGGGCCTGGCCACCGATCAGCAGGACCGCCACGACGTGATCGGCACCCCGGGCGGCCGACTGCCGCTGCGTCCGCGCTCGATCGCCGCTCATCCGGCCACACTAGGCGCTTCGGGGCGGGACAGACGTCCGTGAGGTCTCGTTGGCGCCGTGTGGTCAGATGGTCGCGTGATCTCGAAGACGGCAGCCAAGTTCCTCGTCGTCGCAGGCCTCTTCAACGTCGTGATCTGGCCGCGCTTCGCCAAGGCGATCGTCGACGACGACCGGGCGTGGGCCGGCGAGCACTGGCACAGCACCCCGCAAGCCTTCTTCTGGGTGCACGCGGTGCTGATCACGACGGCGATCGTGATCGGTCTCGGCGTGCTGGTGGTGGGCGTACGGGCTCACCGATCGGCGTCGTCGGCCTCCGGCACCAGCCGCTGAAGGATCTCGTCGCACCACGCGATGCCCGTCTGCTCGGCCAGGATGCCTCCACGCAGCACCAGCCAGCCGCCCAGCTCGTCGGCGGTCACGTCGTCGGGCCGCGGGTAGAAGCGCGCGGCGCTCTCGAGGTAGTAGGCCAGCTGCTGCTCGTGGGCTCGGCGCCTGGCGCGGACGTCGTCGGTGATGGCGGCCGTGTCGCCGAAGGGCAGGGCCCGCAGCTTGACCGCGAGCTCGCTGCGCGTCGGCTCGACGGTGCTGGGCCTCGACGTCCACGCGGCCAGCTCGTCGCGCCCGGCAGCGGTGACCACGTAGACCTTCTTGTCAGGCCGTCCGTCCTGGGCCACGACGTCGGGCGTCACCCAGCCGGCCGTCTCCATGCGTCCGAGCACCTTGTAGATCTGCTGGTGGCTCGCCTTCCAGAAGTGACCGATCGAGGCGTCGAACCGGCGGGCGAGGTCGTAGCCGGACGCCGACCGCTCGGCCAGCGAGACGAGGATCGCGTGCTCCAGTGCCATGCGGGGACGGTAGTACCTCTCGACGAGCCGCTGCAACCGGTTGCATATCGGGGCGCTGGTCGTGCACCCCGTGGGAGAGACTGACGTCATGGGCAACGACACGAACCTGCCGGGCGACGTGATCGGCATCCGCGTGATGAACGAGTACGGCGGAGGCCTTCCGCTGTGGCCCGACGACGTTGACACGGACGTCGAGGCCCTCGACCTCAGCGCCGGTCTGCGGACCGACCTGATGGCGTTCGCCGACCGGTGGGACGCCGCGATTCCACCCGAGGTCTACGACGACCGTTGGGATGGGGTGCCCGTCATGCAGTTGCTCGTCCGTGCGAAGTACGCGTTGGGCCGCCGCCTGCATCCTGCGCGGGAGCGAGCCGTGAAGGCGGAGGACGAGGCGATCCGTCGAACCGGCGAGAGCCTCGCCGTCCGCGTGCAGCAGGAGCTCGGCCCCGGTTTCGACGTCGCCTACGTGCACGGCTGATCGGCTGGGTCAGCGCGGTTCGCGCGAGAGCAGGTCGATGCGTGCGCGCAGCCTGCGTGGCTGGGACCAGAGCGTGTAGGCGGCGTAGAGGTAGAACGGGACCAGGACGAGCGACCACCACGACGCGGCGCCGTAGAGCACGATCAGGCACGGGAAGCCCAGCAGGAATGCCGCAGCGGCCCATGGGCCGTCCTGGCGCGACACCTCGTGGATCGCCCCGTCGACCGCGGCGGTCCGGAGGCGCTGCTCGGACGGCACCGGTCCCTTGGCCATGGCCCGGTGCACGATCAGCAGCTCGTCCTCGTCCAGGTCGAGCCCGGCGGCCTTGCGCCACCGCCGCTGCTCCCGGTGGGTCGACCAGCCCGTGTAGGCGCCGAAGAGGCTGCCGCTGACGATCGCCAGGACGGCAGTCGGTCGCCACCCCACGTCGTCCTTCGCCGCTGACAAGATCGCCATGTACGCGGCGAACAGCGCCCCGAGCACCACGGCCTGCACCCACCACGGGGCGAGGAACAGACGAGATCGCATCTCCCGATCCTGCCCTACGCGGGGCGCTACCATCGGCCGATGGACGCAGACGAGACCCCCGACGGTCAGCCGGCCTTCGACCCCGGCCTGCTGATCGACGTCGCGTCGTCCTACCTGTTCGACGCGGCTCCGTCGCTGACGCAGGAGCAGGTGGCCGAGGCCGCAGGGGTCGAGCTCGACGAGGCGGTCGCGATGTGGCGTCATCTGGGGTTCTCCGAGGTGGGTCCCGGGGTCGTGGCCTTCACCCACGCCGACGTCGAGGCCCTGCGCATCACCCGCCGGCTGACCGAGCTGGGCGTCGTCGAGCCCGAGCGCATGCCGCAGTTCGTCCGCTCGATGGGACGGTCGTTCTCCCGCCTGGCCGACTGGCAGACCCGCCTGCTGCTGGCGTCGCTGACCGGCAGCGACGGCGACGACGACCCGCCGCTGGAGGTGCTGACCGAGGTCATCCCGATGGTCGAGGAGGTGCAGGGCTACATCTGGCGCCGCCACCTGCTGGCCACCGCGAGCCGTATGGCGCTGCGCGGCGCCGCCAACGGGGCCACGGCCTCGACGTGCGTCGGCTTCGTCGACATCGTCGGCTACACCTCCCGCAGCCGCCAGATGAGCACCCGTGCGCTCGGCGAGATGGTCGAGTGGTTCGAGCGGGTCGTGACCGATCTCGTGGTCGAGCGCGAGGGCCAGGTGGTCAAGACCATCGGCGACGAGGTGCTCTACACGGTCGACGACCCCTACGCGGCCGCCGATCTCGCGCTGCTGCTGGTCGAGCGGTCCGAGACCGACGAGAAGTTCCCGGACGTGCGGGTCGGCACGGCCCACGGGCCCGTGCTCGCGCGCCTCGGCGACGTCTTCGGCCCGACCGTCAACCTGGCCTCGCGGCTGACGTCGATCGCCCGTCCGGGACGCGTGCTGGTCGACGCCGAGCTGGCCGAGCGGCTGCGGGAGCGACCGGACGACTACCGGGTGCGCCGCACCCGCCGCACCTCCGTCAAGGGCTACGAGCATCTCGAGCCGTGGGCCCTCACGCGTCCGCGCACCCGGGGTGACTGACCACGCACTGATCTGCGCGATCCGGGAGGGCGGCCGGAGACTACGATTCTCCTTATGTTCATCTCCTCCTCCCGCGCCCTGACCGGGATCGCGGCCCTGGCGCTCGCCCTCACCGCGGCCTGCGCCCCCGCCGATTCCGAGGGCGGCTCGGACGGCGACACGGCGTCCGCGCCGGCCAAGGCCGCCACCTCGCTGGCCGAGTGCAAGCCCGCCGACCTCCCGCTGCTGAAGTCCGGCACCTTCACCGTCGCGACCGACGACCCCGCCTTCGAGCCGTGGTTCGTCGACAACGATCCCGCCAACGGCAAGGGCTTCGAGAGCGCCGTGGCCTACGCCGTCGCCGACAAGCTCGGCTTCGCCAAGGACGACGTCACGTGGGTCAAGGCCGGCTTCAACCAGGCCGTGCAGGCCGGCACCAAGTCGTTCGACGTCGACATCAACCAGTTCTCGATCACCAAGGACCGCGCCAAGGCGGTCGACTTCTCGTCGCCGTACTACTCGGCGGCCCAGGCCATCATCACGCTGAAGAAGTCGAAGTTCGCCGGCGCCACGTCGCTCGCCGAGCTCAAGGACGCCAAGCTGGGCGCCCAGGTGGCCACCACGTCGCTCGAGGCCATCAAGCAGATCGGTCCTTCGAGCGACCCGCTCGTCTACGACGACACCACCAAGGCTGCCCAGGCCCTGCAGAACGGCCAGGTCGACGCGGTCGTCGCCGATCTTCCGTCGGCGTACTACCTGACGTCGGCCGAGCTCGACGGCGCGACGATCGTCGGCCAGTTCCAGCCCACCACAGGCGAGTCCGAGAAGTTCGGCCTGCTGCTGGCCAAGGACAGCAAGCTCACGCCGTGCGTCAGCCTCGCGGTCGACGCGCTGGCCGAGGACGGCAGCCTCGCCGACCTCGAGAAGGAGTGGCTGACCCAGGCCACCGACGTGCCCGAGCTGAAGTGACCGAGGCCGGGACGCCCGGCGTCAGCGCACGTCAGCTCGAGCGCGACGCCTACCGCCGCCGCCGGGCTCGCACCCGAGCGGCGGTGGCGGTCGTCTCGACCGTCGTCGTGCTGGGCGTCCTGACCGCCGGTGTGCTGCTCTCGCCGGGCTGGCCCCGTGTCCGTGAGACCTACTTCAACCTCGGCGAGGCGCGCAGCGTCTTCCCGGAGGTCGCCAAGGCGTTCGTGCTCAACATCCGCCTGTTCCTCGTCGCCGAGGTGTTCATCCTCATCGTCGCGATCATCGTCGCGATCATCCGGGTGGTGCCGTCGCCGGCCCTCGCGCCCATCAAGCTGCTCGCGGTCGTCTACACCGACGTCTTCCGCGGGACGCCCACGATCCTCGTGGTGTTCCTGGTCGGCTTCGGCGTGCCGGCACTGGGCCTGGCCGGTCTGCCCACCAGCCTGTTCTGGCTGGGCGTCATCGCCCTCACGCTGAGCTACGGCGCGTACGTCGCCGAGGTCCTGCGGGCCGGCATCCTGTCGATCCACCCGACCCAGTGGGCCAGCGGCCGGGCTCTCGGGCTGTCGTACGGCAAGACCTTGCGCCTCGTGGTGCTGCCGCAGGCCGTGCGCCGGGTCGCGCCGCCGCTGCTCAACGACTTCGTGTCGCTGCAGAAGGACACCGCGCTGCTGTCGATCATCGGCCTGGTCGAGGCGCTGCGCGTCGCCCAGGTCGACTCCGGCCGGACGTTCCACTTCTCCTCGTACATCGTGGCCGCGCTCTTCTTCATCGCTGCGACGATCCCCCTGGCTCGCTTCACCGACTACCTGACGGTGCGCTCGCTGCGCCGCGAGAACGGAATCTGATGGCCGAGGCTGCCGCGGGCCTTCTCCGCGCCGAGGCCGTGCGCAAGTCGTTCGGCGACCACGAGGTGCTCAAGGGCGTCTCGCTCGACATCGCCGAGGGCGAGGTCGTGTGCCTGATCGGCGCGTCCGGCTCGGGCAAGTCGACGTTGCTGCGCTGCCTCAACCTGCTCGAGCAGGTCGACGACGGCGACATCTGGTTCGACGACCGCGAGATCACCGATCCGCGGGTCGACGCCGATGCCGTCCGGCGTGACATCGGCATCGTGTTCCAGGCGTACAACCTCTTCCCGCACCTGTCGGTCGAGCAGAACATCGTGCTGGGGCCCGTGAGGTCGCGCGGCGAGTCGCGCGCCGACGCCCGCGCGCGTGCCCACACGCTGCTCGAGCGGGTCGGCCTGGGCGACCGGGCCGGCGCCTATCCCGACGCCCTGTCGGGAGGTCAGCAGCAGCGCGTCGCCCTGGTGCGCGCGATCGCGATGCAGCCGCGCCTGCTGCTGCTCGACGAGATCACGTCGGCGCTCGACCCCATGCTGGTGGGCGACGTGCTCGACGTCATCCGCGACCTGCGGGCCGACGGCATGACGATCGTGATGGCGACCCACGAGATGACCTTCGCCCGCGAGGTCTCCGACCGCATCGTCTTCATGGCCGACGGACGCATCGAGGAGTCGGGCCCGCCCGAGCAGATCTTCACCGCGCCACGCAGCCCGAGGACGGCCGAGTTCCTGGCCCGGCACCTGCCGTGACCCACGACTTCGAGCAGCGGGCCGCCGAGCTCCTCGACCCCGGTGCCCACGGCTACTTCGCGGGCGGCGCCGGCGACGAGCTGACGCTGCGCGACAACGTCGCGGCCTGGGACCGGGTCGCCCTGGCACCGCGCGTGCTGGTCGACGTCTCGCAGCGCGACACCTCGGTGACGCTGCTGGGTCGCGAGCGACCCCACCCGTTCCTGGTCGCGCCGATGGCGTACCAACGCGCCCTTCACGCCGACGCCGAGCTCGGAACGGCGCGGGCTGCCGCGGCCACCGGCTCGACGATGGTGCTGTCGTCGCAGAGCACGACCGATCCGAGCGACGTCGCCGACGCGATGGGCGATGCGTCCCGCTGGCTGCAGCTGTACGTCTTCCGTGATCGCGGGTTGACGGACGACCTGGTGCGGGCCGCCCGCGAGGGAGGGTACGAGGCGCTCTGCATCACGGTCGACTTCCCGTTCGGAGGTCGCCGCGAGCGCGACCTGCGGTCGGGCTGGGTCGTCGACCACCCCACGTACGTCCAGCTCGCGACGGGGCCCATGACCCCGGCCGAGCGTCACGCGATGCACGACCCGACGCTCACGTGGGACGACATCGCCGCCTTCGGCGAGGCCAGCGGGCTGCCGGTCGTCCTCAAGGGGATCCTGCGACCCGACGATGCCGTGCGCGCCGTCGACGCCGGGGTCGCAGGCGTGGTGGTCTCCAACCACGGCGGACGTCAGCTCGACACCGTGCTGTCGGGCGCCGACGCGCTGGGCCCGGTGGTGCAGGCGGTGCAGGGACGCATCGACGTGCTCGTCGACGGCGGCATCCGGCGCGGCTGGGACGCGGCCAAGGCGCTGGCGCTCGGTGCCGACGCGGTGCTGGTGGGGCGTCCGGTGCTGTGGGGCCTGGCGTGCGAGGGCCAGGCCGGCGCCCAGCTGGTGCTCGAGCAGCTGATCGACGAGCTTGACAGCACGTTGGGCCTTCTCGGGTGTCCGCGGGCCCGCGACCTCGACGGCTCCTACGTCACGCGGCGCGCGTGAGCCATTCCGCGACGCCGCGGGCTGCCGTACGTCCGGCGCGGTTGGCGCCGATCGTGCTGGCCGAGGGTCCGTAGCCGACGAGCTGTACGCGCGGATCGGCCACGGCGGTGGTGCCGTCGAGCTGGATGCCGCCCAGCGGGCTGCGCAGGTGCAGCGGCGCCAGGTGCTCGATCGCCGGGCGGAAGCCCGTCGCCCACAGGATGACGTCGGCAGGCTCGAAGGCGTCGTCCCCTGAGCCTGTCGAAGGGCCCCACCGCACCCCGCTGGGCTCGATCAAGGTGAACATCGGCCGCCGGTCGGCGTAGGCGCCGAGCCGCTCGGCCTCGCGCTCCTGCTCGCGCAGCTGCAGGCCGGTGACGCTGACGACGCTGCGCGGCGGAAGCCCTCGGCGCACGCGCTCCTCGACCTTGGCGACGACCTCGCGCCCCAGCTCGGGCGAGAAGTCACGGTCGTTCCACACCGGCTCGCGTCGGGTGACCCACACGGTGTCGGCGATAGGCGCGAGCGCACCGATGAACTGCACCGCCGAGGCACCTCCGCCGACGATCACGACGCGCTTGCCGCGGAAGTGCTCGGGCCCGGGATAGCCGGAGGTGTGCAGCTGCTCGCCCCCGAACGTCTCGATGCCGGGCACGTGGGGGACGAAGGGACGTGTCCAGGTGCCGGTGGCGTTCACGAGCGTGCGGGTCGTCCACGACGCCCCGTCGTCGGCCCCCACCACCAGCAGGCCGTCCTGGTCGTGCACCTGCCGCACACGCACGGGACGCTCGACCGGCAGGTCGAAGCGGGCCTCGTAGTCCGCGAAGTAGGCCGGGACGAACTGGTTGGCCCGCTCGGCACCCGTGTCGGCGGGGATGCGGGCGCCGGGCAGGTCAGCCACGCGGTGCACGTCGTGCATCGTGAGGGCGTCCCAACGATGCTGCCAGGCACCGCCTGGACGGTCGTTGCCGTCGAGGACGACGTGCTCGATGCCGCGTCGCGCGAGGTGGTGCGACGTCGAGAGGCCGGCTTGGCCCGCGCCGATCACGACGCTGTCGAGGATGCCCACGTGGCACTCAACGCGGGTGAGCGGGCGGTCATTCCAGCCCGTACTTCGCCTCCAGCGGCTCGAGCTGCGCCGGGTCCCAGAGCGCGAGGTGCAGCAGCGGTGCGACGCCGCCCTCACCGTCGACCACCGTCCGCAGCTGGCTGAGCAAGGTCTGTGTGGGCCCGACTGTCTCGGGCAGGCCTCGCCAGTACGCGGCGGCCGACGTGTCGAACGAGCGCTGGATGCGCGTGCCGAACAGGCGCAGGGCCAGCCGTCCGAGGCCCTTGCCGCCGAGGTCGGCCGATGCGACGACGTCCCAGGCCGCGGGGGTGGGCGTGACGGTCGCCGAACCGGTGGCGTGCACGAGCCGCAGGCGGCCCTCGCCGTCGAAGAAGGTGCTCGTGGTGCGGTGCTCGAAGGTCGCGAGGTCGATCGTCGCGTTTCCGGTGGCGTCGCCGCCCACTCGGCGCGCGAGCCAGCGCGGCGCGCCGCCCTCGATGAGCATCGCGGTCGCATCGGCCTGCGCCGTCAGGTCGACACGCGGGATGCGCCCGTGCACCACGTCGACGTCGATGGTCCACAGCCCGGTGCGGTCGGCCAGGGTGACGGCCAGGGCTCGCGCGTCGTCGCTGCGGAGCGTGAGCTGGCTGACGGTCTCGACGACCTCGCCGGTGGGCGTGCCGATGTCGTCGGGGCGCTGCGGGTCGCTATGGATGGCGGGGGTGCGCGTCACGATCTCGTAGCGCGCGCCGGGCGAGCGGTGGCGTCCCTCGACGAGCCGGAGGGTGTCGACCGAGGTGCCCGTCACGGGGTTGACGACCAGGCCGGCGCTGTCGAAGCGTAGGGCGGCCCACTCCTCGCGCAGCGGCACGAGGGCCTCGACCAGCAGGCTGTGGTCGAAGCGGGGGATCGATCCTGACGTCGTCAGTCGCATGCCCGGAGCCTAGGCCGCGACTGAAGCTCCCGCCTCTGCGGCCGTGTTCTCGATGACGCGGGCGACCAGGGCCGGGTCGTCGATCATCGGGACGTGACCGCAGTGCGGCAGGGCCACGTGGCGCGCCTCGGGCAGGCGCTCCTGGGCGATCGCCGACGATCCGTAGGGGAGGATCAGGTCGCGCGTGCCCCACGCGATGGTGGTC
Source organism: Aeromicrobium endophyticum (assembly GCF_003586285.1). Lineage (GTDB taxonomy): Bacteria > Actinomycetota > Actinomycetes > Propionibacteriales > Nocardioidaceae > Aeromicrobium > Aeromicrobium endophyticum. The sequence goes on from NZ_QUBR01000001.1 coordinate 1,312,773, forward strand.
GGCACGTCGAGGTGCTGCGTGAACGAGTAGGTGACGCCCTTGACGATCGTCCGCTCGAAGCCGCGGCAGTGCTTGAGCGCCAGCGCGTCGCCGTAGACCTCGTCGGCGGTGAACCGCTCGGGGTGCGTGTACAGCGAGCTGCCGGCCAGTCGGCGTCCGATCGCGCTGCGCGACACGAGGCGCAGCACGCGGTCGGGCAGGCGGCTCGTGACGCGCAGCAGCACGAGCAGCGTCAGGGTCTGCACGCGGTTGAGCGTGCCGAAGAAGCCGGCGGGACTGAGCGCCGTGACCGAGCGGGCGAGCCCGCGGGCACCGAGCTCGAGGGCGATGGCGCCGCCGAGCGAGTTGCCGACGACGTGCGGGCGCTCGATGCCCCAGTGGGCGAAGTTGTCGCTGAGGTTGTGGCACGCGTTGTCCATGTCGTACGCGGCCTTGAGCGGATAGGCCGGCGACTCGCCGAACCCGGCCAGGTCGACCGCGATGACGTCGTACGACTGGGCCAGGGTCTCGAAGACCGGATCCCACGCCTGACGGCGGTGACCGATGCCGTGGATGAGGACGAGGGGCTCGCCGGAGCCCTTGCGCGTGTAGACCAGTTCGGAGAGCATGCCGATCAAGATACCGACGGTATGCGGATGTGTCACGGCGCCCACCTCGCCGAGCCGTGCGAGGTTGCCGCCATGGACGTCTGCGCTGTCGTCGCGCTGGTGTCGGGCGCGCTCCTCCTGCTCGCGATCCGGCAGGATCGGGCGCCCCTCGGGCTACGGGCGCTGGGGGTGGTCATGTTCGGCGGTGGCTTCGTCGTGCTGGCCGTCGACCTGCTGGGCGGCTAGGGACTACTTGTTCCAGAGCGCGAACGGGTCACCAAGCCGGTGACCAGGAGGATGGCGCCAGCGGCCAGTAAAACGAGGACGCAGGTGAACTCGATCGCTCCCAGGCCGCCCAAGATGCCGGACCCGGCAATCAGAGCGAGGAGGAAGAGGAAGCCACCTGTGCGGATCATGGGCCACCCTCCTCCTGGTTGCCGGTGTCGGTCGCGTCCGGCCGCTTCTGAGCGTACCGGCCCGGGTACTCGCGGTTGCCATCGTGACAGCACTACTGTCACAATGCTGGTGTGACGATCTCAGACAAGTCCGGCCCCCTGCACGGCGTGCGTGTCGTCGAGCTGGTCGGCATCGGTCCCGGCCCCTTCGCCGCGATGCTGCTGGCCGACCTCGGCGCCGACGTCATCCGCGTCGATCGCCCGGGGGGCAACGCCCTTCAGCTCGGCCCGGCCGTCAAGGACATCCTCGGTCGCGGACGCCCGTCGGTCGCGATCGACCTCAAGAACCCTCGCGGCGTCGAGACCGTCCTCGACCTCGTGGCATCGGCCGACATCCTGATCGAGGGCCTGCGCCCCGGCGTCACCGAGCGCCTCGGCCTCGGCCCCGCCGACTGCCACGCCCGCAACCCGGCCCTCGTCTACGGGCGCATGACGGGCTGGGGGCAGGACGGCCCGCTGGCCCAGACGGCCGGCCACGACATCAACTACATCGCGGTCGCCGGCGCCCTGGGGTCGATCGGCCGCGCGGGCGGCCCGCCCCAGGTGCCGCTCAACCTCGTCGGCGACTTCGCCGGCGGCTCCCTCTACCTCGTCACCGGCCTGCTGGCCGCGCTCACCCACGCGCGGGCCACGGGCGAGGGCCAGGTCGTCGACGCCGCCATCACCGACGGCACGGCCCACCTGATGTCGATGATCGTCGCGATGCAGCAGTCGGGCGGCTGGAGCGACCGCCGCGGCACCAACATGCTCGACACGGGCACCCCGTTCTACGACGTCTTCGAGACGTCCGACGGTCAATGGATGTCGGTCGGCCCGCTCGAGCCGCAGTTCTTCGCCGCCTTTGCCCAGGGGCTCGGCGTCGAGCTGCCCGGCCAGTACGACATCGCCCGCTGGGACGAGCTGCGCGCGGCGATCGCGACGGCGTTCGCCGGCCGCACCCGCGCCGAGTGGATCGAGGTGTTCGACGGCACCGATGCGTGCGTGGCCCCGGTGCTGAGCCTCACCGAGGCCTACGAGCACCCGCACAACGTCGCCCGCGGCACCTACGTCGAGCACCACGGGCTCACCCAGCCGGCACCGGCACCCCGCTTCTCCGCGACCCCCGCGACCCTGACGTCCCCGCCCGAGGCCGCGGGCTCGAGCACCGCCGAGGCGCTCGCCGCCTGGGGCATCGCCGACGTCGACCAGCTCATCGCCGACGGCGTCGCCGTCCAGGCGCCGTCCACCACATCGAAGGACCACTCATGAAGCGCACCATCTTCGACGCCGACCACGAGGCGTTCCGCGACACCGTCCGCTCGTTCTGCGAGAAGGAGATCGCCCCGCACCACGACCAGTGGGAGAAGGACTCGATCGTCCCGCGCGACGTCTGGACCAAGGCCGGCGACATGGGCCTGCTCGGCTTCATGATGCCCGAGGAGCACGGCGGAGGCGGCGTCACCGACTTCCGCTACAACGCGATCCTCACCGAGGAGATCACCCGCATCGGTGCCAGCGGCATCGGGTTCGTCATCCAGACCGACCTCGTGTCGGGCTACCTGCTCTCGCACGCGACCGAGGAGCAGAAGGAGCGCTGGTTCCCGAAGTTCTGCAGCGGCGAGATGATCACCGCGATCGCCATGACGGAGCCCGGCACCGGGTCCGACCTGCAGGGCATCAAGACCACGGCCGTCCTCGACGGTGACGAGTACGTCATCAACGGCTCCAAGACGTTCATCACCAACGGCATCAACGCCGACCTGGTCATCGTCGTGTGCCAGACCGATCCGTCGGCCGGCGCGATGGGCTTCTCGCTGGTCGTCGTCGAGCGCGGGGCCGAGGGCTTCGAGCGCGGCCGCAACCTCGACAAGATCGGCCTCAAGGCGCAGGACACCGCCGAGCTGTTCTTCGACGACGTGCGGGTGCCCAAGAGCAACCTGCTGGGCGAGGCCGGCCACGGCTTCATCTATCTGATGGAGAAGCTGCCGCAGGAGCGGCTGTCGATCTCGGTCGTCGCGGCAGCGGCCTGCCGCCGGATGATCGACATGACGCTCGAGTACGTCAAGGAGCGCAAGGCGTTCGGCAAGCCGATCGGCTCGTTCCAGAACTCGCGGTTCACGCTGGCCGAGCTCGAGACCGAGGCGCGCATCGCGCAGGTGTTCGTCGACGAGTCGATCACGCAGCTGAACGCCGGCACGCTGACGGTCGAGGACGCCGCGATGGGCAAGTGGTGGACCACCGAGCTGCAGAAGAAGGTCGCCGACCAGTGCCTGCAGCTGCACGGAGGCTACGGCTACATGTCGGAGTACCCCATCTCGAAGGCGTATCTCGACACCCGCATCCAGACGATCTACGGCGGCACGACCGAGATCATGAAGGAGATCGTCGGGCGCGGCCTCGGCATCTGAGCTGTTGTCCACAGCGCGGCTCCCGACGCCTTCCGGACGTCGGGAGCCGCGTCTATCCTGGCGACGTGAACGACGCACAGACCTGGACCACGATCGGCGGCATGTTCACGTTCATGCTGGCGTTCATGGCCATCGCCGTGCGCCTGTTCGGACAGAACCTCGACGCCCGCTTCGGTGCCCTCACGGCCGTCATGACGGCCGGTTTCGAGCAGGTCGACAAGCGGTTCGAGCAGGTCGACAAGCGATTCGAGCAGGTCGACAAGCGATTCGAGCAGGTCGAGCGACGCCTCGACCGCATCGAGGACCGGGTCGAGGCGCTCGATCGCGACGTCACGGCCATCACGCGTCGCCTCATGGACGGGCCCGACACGCCGTAGTCGTCACACCGACTACGTGCGGCGGCGCACCGTCTCGCGCTTCGCCTCGTCGACGCCGGTCTCGTACGCGGTCACCAGCGCCTGCACCGTCAGGGGCTTGAACCGCTCGACGAGGGCGATGATGTCCTCGGGGGGGCGGCCCGACGATCGCAGCGACGGCCACCACATGGTCTTGAAGACCTCGGTGATCTGACGAGCCACCGAGCGACCGGCCTCGTCGAAGATCTTGCGCGCGGCGAGGGCGACCTCGATCGGCATGTCGGTCTCGATGAACTGGATGCCGACCGCGAGGTGCGCCGGCGCGACCTGGAAGACGTCCTCGGTGGGCGTCGGCTCGACCACGCCCAGGGCGATGAGCCGCTCGAGGTCGTCGTCGGTGAGAGGGCGTCCGGCCCGCAGCTCGAGGGACGCACGGTCGAGCTCCTCGGGGCGGTCGGCCATCCAGGGCGCCAGCAGCGTGCGGTGCAGGGCGACCTGCTCGGGCGTCGCCTCGGCCGGGATGTTCTCGAGGTAGCCCTCGATCGCCGACAGCGTGAAGCCGTGGCCCTGCAGCTCGCGGACGAGCTCGAGTCGTGCGATGTGGTCGGGACCGTAGAAGCCGTTGCGGCCCTCGCGGCGCGGCGGCGGGATGAGGCCGCGACCGGCGTAGAAGCGCACGGTGCGCACCGTCATGCCGACGCGGGACGCGAGCTGCTCGACGCTCATGGTCTCGGCCGGTGTCGTCGTCATGGCTCGACCCTATTCCACCAGCCCGGAGGGCGTTAGGGTCGAAGCACGGGATCCGGGGGACGGAGAGACCATGCGCAGATCGGTCATGACGGTGGCGACGCTGGCGGGAGTGCTGACGGCATCGGTCGCCGTGTCCACAGCCGCGACCACGACGGGCTTCGGGCAGTGGGGAGCGCTGACGGGCTCGACCAACGACTACGCGACGACGCTGCAGCTGCCGGCCGTCGGCTTCCCCGGGGCGACGGTCGCGTCCGACTCCCGGTCGGACGTCGCGCTGCCGTCCGGTGCGTCCAACTGGTTCGGCGAGAACACGCCGCCGGGCCAGCGGTACGGCTCGAGTCGCGACCAGGCGTACCTAAACCTGCGACCCAAGGCCGACAACGCGTCGTCGCCCTCGACGACCACCTACACGTTCGATCGTCCGACGCCGCAGGGCTGGACCTTCGTGCTGGGCGACATCGACGCCGACCAGGTCCGCGTCTCGGCGACCCGCGCTGACGGCACTCCGGCCGACACGGCCGACCTGGGCTTCCGCGGCGGCTTCAACCTCTGCAGCACCACGCCCCGCCCGAGCTCGGTCTGCTCCGACACCGGGCGGCCCAAGGACGTCCCGACGTGGGACCCGGCCACGGCGACCCTGCGCGGCAACGCCGCCGCGCTCGACTCCGACGGCGCGACCGGCTGGTTCGAGCCCACCGCGTCCCTGCGCACGCTGACCTTCACGTTCACCCGTCGCGCGGGGTTCCCAATCTTCCAGACGTGGTTCGCCGTCACCAAGCAGGACGTGTCCGGAACCGTCGCGGTCGCGACCGGCACGTGCTCCCTCGCGACCGCGACGGTCTCGCTCGTCGACGCGGCGGGAGCTGTCGTGGCGACGCGGTCGGTGGACGCATCCGGGCGGTACGCCTTCGACGGCGTGGCGGCCAGCGACGGCTACCGGGTCGCCCTGTCGGGCGTCCCCGCGTCGTGTCTCGTGACGAGTCCCAGCAGCCGCGCGATCGACCTGCGGACGGGTGACGCCGTGGCCGACTTCACGGTGCGGCAGGCCGTCCCGGTCCCGATCACGGGAGAGGTGCGCGCAGCGGCCGGCCCCCTCGAGGGCGTGACCGTGACACTGACGCCTGCGTCCGGCGGCCCGTCACGCACCACCACGACCGACGTGTCCGGACGCTACGTCTTCGAGGACAACCCCGACGACGCCGACTACACGATCGCGGTCACCCCGCCGCCCGGCTACCTCCCGGTCCCCGACCGGACGGCCACGGTCCCGGCGGGCGCGACGGCACCGGTCACCGACCAGGACTTCGTCCTGCAGGCACTGCCGACGGTCAGCGGCGTCGTCGACGGACCCGACGGGCCGCTGGCGGGAGTGACGGTCGAGCTGACGGGCGGTGGGTCCACGTACCGGGCGGTCACGGCCGCCGACGGCACGTACGCCCTGCCGCGCGTCCCGGCCGGCGCCTACGTGCTCTCGGTGCCGAGCGCCCCGGCCGGCTACCTGACGCCTGCGCCGTCCTCGGTCGCGGTCGGGACGGTTGACGTGCCGAATCAGGACATCGTCCTCGCCCAGGTGCCGGCGACCGGCTCGGTCGCCGGCACCGTGACGCTCGACGGACGCCCGCTGGCCGGAGCCGTCGTCACGGTCGGCCCGGCAGGTGGCGCCGGCTCCTCGAGGACGACCGACGTCGAGGGCACCTTCGGGCTCGGTGCCCTGACGCCTGGCACCTACCGGGTGACTGTCACCGGACCCGTCGGCACCGGCGGCGCGGCCCCGCGCACCGCGACGATCACCGCCGCCGGCGAGGACGTCACGGGGCTGGACTTCGCGCTCGCCACCGAGCCGGCGGCGCCCGCCCCGATCGTCCCGGGGCCCGACGACCCGACCGAGCCGCCGCCGAGCCAGCCCTCGGAGGGGGGCGACACCGCGCCGGACGGCGACGCGGTGCTCCCCGACTCCGGCGGCCCCTCAGCCGTCTTCCCGCTGCTGGGGCTGGCCCTCACGGCGGCAGGGGCGGTCGCAGTGGTCGCCGCACGCCCGCGTCGAGGATGACCGGCGGCACACGACCTGACCCTTGGACTTTGACAGTGTTGGTGTCACAATCGACAGAGCCACCTCCGGGACGGCACTTGTTCTCGACCCGCACCTGCGGGACTCATCACTAAGGAATCCGTTATGACCGAGGCCTTCGTCTACGACGCCATCCGCACGCCGCGCGGTCGCGGCAAGAAGACCGGATCGCTCCACGAGGTCAAGCCGATCTCGCTGGTCACCGGTCTGGTCGACGAGCTGCGCAAGCGCAACCCCACGCTCGACACCGACGGCATCGAGGACCTCGTCCTCGGCAGCGTCTCGCCGGTGGGCGACCAGGGCGGCGACATCGCCAAGACCGCCGCGCTCGCAGCGGGCCTGCCCGACACCGTCGCCGGTGTGCAGCTCAACCGCTTCTGCGCCTCCGGCCTCGAGGCCGTCAACCAGGCCTCGGCCCGCGTGCGCTCCGGCTGGGAGGACCTGATCCTGGCCGGCGGCGTCGAGTCGATGAGCCGTGTGCCCATGGGCTCGGACGGCGGCGCGTGGGCCATGGACCCCCGCACGTCCTTCGACACCGACTTCGTGCCCCAGGGCATCGGCGCCGACCTGATCGCCACGATCGAGGGCTACAGCCGCCTCGACGTCGACACCTTCGCCGCCGAGTCGCAGGCCCGTGCCGCCAAGGCCATCGCCAACGGCTACTTCGCCAACTCCGTCATCCCGGTCAAGGACGCGTCGGGCCTGACGATCCTCGACCACGACGAGTTCGTCCGCGAGGGCACCACCGCCGAGGGCCTCGGCAAGCTGCCCCCGTCGTTCGCGCAGATCGGCGACCAGGGCGGCTTCGACTCCGTCGCCCTCGAGAAGTACCACTGGGTCGAGAAGATCGACCACGTCCACCACGCCGGCAACTCGTCGGGCATCGTCGACGGTGCCGCCCTCGTCCTCATCGGCAACGAGAAGGCCGGTGAGCGCCACGGGCTCAGGCCCCGCGCGCGCATCGTCTCGGCCGCCGTGTCGGGCTCCGAGCCCACCATCATGCTGACGGGCCCCGGCCCGGCCAGCCTCAAGGCCCTCGAGCGCGCCGGCCTCGGCATCGGCGACATCGACCTGCTCGAGATCAACGAAGCCTTCGCGGCCGTCGCCCTGCGCCTCATGAAGGACCTCGGCGGCTACCCGCACGACCAGACCAACGTCAACGGCGGCTCGATCGCCATGGGCCACCCGCTGGGTGCCACGGGCGCGATGATCCTCGGCACGCTGGTCGACGAGCTCGAGCGTCGCGACCAGCGCTACGGCCTCGCCACGCTGTGCGTCGGCGGCGGCATGGGCATCGCCACCGTCGTCGAGCGTCTTCGCTGACCCGCCCCTCCCCTCTTCTCCTGACCAGAAAGACACATTCATGACCGAAGCAGTGCGTTACGAGGCCGAGGGCGGCATCGTCAACCTCGTCCTCGACGATCCCAACCAGAGCGCCAACACGATGAACCAGGACTACGCCGACTCGATGGCCGCGGCCGTCGACCGGCTGGTCCAGCAGATCGCCGACGACCCCGACTCGGTCAAGGGCGTCATCATCTCCTCGGCCAAGAAGACCTTCTTCGCCGGTGGCGACCTGAAGCTCATGACGCAGGCCACGCCGGCCGACGCCGAGGCGCTGTTCGCCAACGTCGAGGGCATCAAGGCCACGCTGCGCAAGCTCGAGACCTCCGGCAAGCCGGTCGTGGCCGCCATCAACGGCGCCGCGCTCGGCGGCGGCCTCGAGATCGCGCTCGCCGCTCACCATCGCATCGCGGTCGACGGCGGCTACTCGATCGGCCTGCCCGAGGCGACGCTCGGCCTGCTGCCCGGCGGCGGTGGCGTCACGCGCACCGTGCGCATGTTCGGCATCTCCGACGCGCTCATGAAGTTCCTGCTGCAGGGGCAGCAGATGAAGCCGTCCAAGGCGGTGGCCGAGGGCCTCGTCGACGAGGTCGTCGCGACGCAGGACGAGCTGCTCCCCGCGGCCAAGGCCTGGATCGAGGCCAACGCCGGCAACGAGGAGGCCGCGACCCAGCCGTGGGACCGCAAGGGCTACCGCATCCCGGGCGGCACGCCGTCCACGCCCAAGTTCGCGGCGTTCCTGCCGGCGTTCCCGGCCAACCTGCGCAAGCAGACCAAGGGTGCGCTCTACAAGGCGCCGCGCAACATCATGAGCGCCGCGGTGGAGGGCTCGCAGGTCGACTTCGAGACCGCGACCCGCATCGAGTCGCGCTACCTGGTCGAGCTGATCGTCGGCCAGCAGTTCAAGAACATGACGCAGGCCTTCTTCTTCGACCTCGGCGCGATCAACGCCGGCAAGTCGCGCCCCGAGGGCATCGCGCCCACCAAGGCCGAGAAGGTCGCCGTCCTCGGCGCCGGCATGATGGGCGCGGGCATCGCCTACGTCTCGGCCAAGGCCGGCATGCAGGTCGTGCTCAAGGACATCTCGCTCGAGGCGGCCGAGAAGGGCAAGGCGTACAGCCAGGGCATCGTCGACAAGGCGGTCTCCCGCGGCCGCCTGACGCAGGAGAAGGCCGACGCGCTGCTGGCGCTCATCACGCCGACCGACGACTACGCCGACCTCGAGGGCTGCGACTTCGTGATCGAGGCCGTCTTCGAGTCGGTCAAGCTCAAGCACGAGGTCTTCGGCGAGGTGCAGAAGGTCGTCAAGGCCGATGCGCTGCTGGGCTCGAACACGTCCACGCTGCCCATCACGAGCCTGGCCGAGGGCGTCGACCGTCCCCAGGACTTCATCGGCATCCACTTCTTCTCGCCGGTCGACAAGATGCCCCTGGTCGAGATCATCGCGGGCAAGGACACCTCCGACGAGGCGATCGCCCGCGTCATCGACTACACCAAGGCGATCAAGAAGACGCCGATCGTCGTCGGCGACAGCCGCGGCTTCTACACCAGCCGCGTCATCGGCACGTTCGTGAACGAGGGCGTCGGCATGCTCGCCGAGGGCGTCTCGCCGGTCAGCATCGAGCGCGCCACCACGCAGGCCGGCTTCCCGGCTCCCGTGCTGCAGCTCAGCGACGAGCTCAACCTCGAGCTGATGGTCAAGATCCGCAACGAGTCGAAGGCCGCCGCCGAGGAGGCCGGTCAGGCCTGGCCCGAGAGCGCGTCCGAGAAGGTCATCGACACCATGATCGAGCTCGGCCGCCCCAGCCGCCTCAAGGGTGCGGGCTTCTACGAGTACGTCGACGGCAAGCGCCAGGGACTCTGGAGCGGTCTGGCCGAGCAGTTCCCGGTCGCTGACGAGCAGCCGGCGTTCGAGGACCTCAAGGAGCGGCTGACGTTCATCATGAGCATCGAGTCGATCAAGTGCCTCGACGAGGGCCTGTTGTCGGTGCCCGACGCCAACATCGGCTCGATCTTCGGCATCGGCTTCCCGGCCCTGCACGGCGGCGCGATCCAGTACGTCAACGGCTACGAGGCCGCCGACGGCTCGATCGGCGTCGAGGCCTTCACGGCCCGCGCGCAGGAGCTGGCGCAGAAGTACGGCGACCGCTTCACCCCGCCGGCCTCGCTGCTCGAGAAGGCCAAGAACGGCGAGCTGTACTCCTGAGAAAGTACGTCTGAGAAAGTACGCCTGACCCGCACGCACGACGCCCCCGAGACCGCCCGGTCCCGGGGGCGTCGTGCGTCTGCATCCTCGTCCGCGATCGGTGACGCCCACGGCGTCACCGACGCCGGATGACGCCGTGGGCGTCACAGATCGCGGGGATGTGACGTAGTCCGGCTGGATTGGCTAGGCATACCTAAGTTACGGTGAACCGTCATGACCGTCACTGCCCGCGCCGAGGCCGCACCCGAGCTGCGTCCTACCCAGCGCTCGCGGGCGGCGCTGACCACCGGGTTCGTGGTGCTCGTCGGGCTGCTGGCGGTGGTGTGCTTCTTCAGCATCACGATGGGCGCCCGCGGCGTCGGCCTCTCCACGATCTGGAAGGCGTTCGACGACTACGACCCCGGCAACGCGTCCGAGACCGTCATCCGCGAGCTGCGGGTGCCGCGCACGCTGATCGGCATCTTCGCCGGCGCGGCGCTGGGCCTGAGCGGCGCGATCCTGCAGGGCGTCACCCGCAACCCGCTGGCCGATCCCGGCATCATGGGCATCAACGCCGGCGCCGCGACCTTCATCGTCTTCGGCATCATGGTGCTCGGCACGCAGTCGGTCAGCACCTACGTGTGGTTCGCCTTCGCGGGCGCGGGCGTCGCGACGGTGACGGTCTACGGCATCGCCTCGTTCGGACGCGAGGGCGCGACCCCGGTCAAGCTGGCGCTGGCCGGCGCCGCCGTCACGGCGATCCTGTCGTCGATCACCTCGGCGATCGTGATGACCAACGTCTCGGCGCTCAACGAGCTGCGGTTCTGGCAGGTCGGGGCGCTGGCGGGCCGCTACTTCCCGGTGTTCTGGCAGACCGTGCCGTTCCTGGCGCTCGGCATCGTCCTGGCCCTCGGCACCGGACGCGCGCTCAACGGCCTGGCCCTCGGCGAGGACCTCGCCCTCGCGCTGGGGCAGCGGGTGCGCCTGACGCGCGCGATCATGTTCGTGACGGTCGCCATCCTGAGCGGCGCGGCCACCGCGGCGTGCGGCCCGATCGTCTTCATCGGTCTGGTCGTGCCGCACCTGGCCCGGATGATCTGCGGCCCCGACTACCGCTGGATCCTCTCGTACTCGCTGCTGCTGACCCCGATCGTGCTGCTCCTGGCCGACATCGTCGGCCGGCTGATCATCTCGCCGGGCGAGCTGCAGGTCGGTGTCGTCATCGGCGTGCTCGGCGCCCCCGCGTTCATCCTGCTGGTCCGCTACCGCAACCTCGCGGAGCTCTGATCGCCATGGCCACCACGCTCGAGGCCCCCGTCGTCCGCTCAGGACGCCGCCATCGCCGTCGCCGCGCGACGATCGTGACCGCAGCCCTCGCGATCATCGCGACGTGCCTGTTCGTCCTCACCATGATGGTCGGCTCGTTCTACGTCTCGCCGATCGACGTCGTCACGTCCGTGCTGGGGCTTCGCGACGACCCCACCAACGACTTCATCGTGCGCGACCTGCGGCTGCCGACGGCGACCGCCGCGCTCGCCGTCGGCCTCGCCCTCGGCCTGTCGGGGGTCGTCTTCCAGAAGCTGCTGGGCAATCCGCTGGCATCCCCCGACTTCGTGGGCGTCTCGTCAGGTGCCAGCCTCTTCGCGGTCTCGTCGATCGTGATCTTCCACGCCAGCAGCGCCGCGGTCTCCGGATCGGCGCTGCTCGGCGCGCTGCTCACGGCGCTGCTGATCTACGTGCTGGCCTGGCGCGACGGCATCTCGGGCTACCGGTTCATCCTGATCGGCATCGGCGTCTCGGAGTTCATGCTCGCGATCGTCGGCTACGTCGTCTCACGGGCCCAGCTGTACGAGGCCCGTGAGGCCATGACGTGGCTGGCGGGCTCCGTCGGGCAGGCCGGCGCCGGCGAGCTGCGCGCCCTGCTGGTCGCCCTGGTCGTGCTGCTGCCGCTCGCGCTCGTGCTGGAGCGTCCGCTCCGCACCCTCGAGCTCGGCGACGACACCGCCAAGGCGCTCGGGTCACGTGTCGAGCTCAGCCGCCTCGCGCTCCTGGCCGTGTCGATCGTGCTGATCGGCTTCTCGGTCGCCGTCGCCGGGCCGATCATGTTCGTAGCCCTGATCGCGGGCCCCATCGCGGTGCGGCTCACCGGCCCGAGCGGCAGCGTCATCGCGTCGGCGCTCGTCGGCGCGGTCATCGTGCTGGCGGCCGACCTCGTCGCCCAGCACCTGCTGCCGACCTCGCTGCCGACGGGTGTCGTGACGGGCATCGTCGGCGCGCCGTACCTCATCTGGCTCCTCGCCACCGTCAACCGGGAAGGACGCGGCGGATGACCTCACACGACCTGCGTGCCGAGAACCTCACGCTCGGCTACGCCGACGCCGACATCGTCAAGGACCTCGACGTCCAGATCCCCGACGGCCGCATCACCGTGATCGTGGGTGCCAACGCGTGCGGCAAGTCGACGCTGCTGCGCGGGCTCGCCCGCCTGCTGGCACCGCGCGGGGGCCAGGTCGTCCTCGACGGCACCTCGGTGCAGGGCATGAAGAGCATCGACGTCGCCAAGGTGCTCGGACTGCTGCCGCAGACACCCGTGGCTCCGGACGGCATCTCGGTGGGCGACCTCGTCGGTCGCGGCCGCTACCCCCACCAGGGCTGGTTCCGCCGCTGGAGCACCGAGGACGACGAGGCCGTCGCGGCCGCGCTCGAGGCCACCGGCACGAGCGATCTGGAGCACCGCAACATCGCCGAGCTGTCGGGCGGCCAGCGCCAGCGCGTCTGGGTCGCGATGGCGCTCGCGCAGGACACCGACCTGCTGCTGCTCGACGAGCCGACGACGTACCTCGACATCAACCACCAGGTCGAGCTGCTCGACCTGCTCACCGACCTCAACCGCGCGTCGGGCAAGACCGTGGTGCTGGTGCTGCACGACCTCAACCTGGCGTGCCGCTACGCCGACCACATCATCGCGATGAAGAAGGGCTCGATCGTGGCCGAGGGGCCGCCGCGCGAGGTGATCGACGCCGCCGTCGTGACGGACGTCTTCGGCCTCGACTGCGAGGTCGTCCCCGACCCGGTCAGCGGCACGCCGATGATCGTCCCTCGCGGACGGCACCACGCACGGGCCGAGGTCGTCCAGACCCTCGCCTGAGAGGCAGCTCGTCCGACCACAGCCGGCGCGCTGCGCGGAGGCATCCGTGATGGGATGGTCGGCATGGACGCCGACGTCGCGATGTTCCCGCTGGGCTCGGTGCTGTTCCCGGCGATGCCGCTCCCGCTGCGGGTCTTCGAGCCGCGCTACCTGCAGATGCTCCAGGACCTGCTGCCCGACGGCCCCGCCGAGTTCGGTGTCGTGCTGATCGAGCGCGGGCAGGAGGTCGGGGGCGGCGAGAAGCGCTTCGACGTCGGTACCGTCTGCCAGGTCGCCGAGCTGAAGGTTGCGGACGGCTACCTGGCGCTCCTGGGCGAGGGCACGCGGCGCATCGAGATCGTCGAGTGGACGTCCGAGGACCCGTATCCGCGGGCCCGGGTGCGCGACCTGCCGCCGCTGGAGTGGGACGACGACCTGCAGGAGCGCTTCGACCAGACCGAGGCACTCGTGCGCCGGACGCTCGCGCGCGCGAGCGAGTTCGACGACCTGAGCTGGTCGCCGAGCGTCCAGCTCAGCGACGATCCCGTCGACGCCTTGTGGCAGCTGGCGGCCATCGCCCCGCTGGGCGCCCTCGACCAGCTGCGGCTGCTGCGGTGCCGCACCGCCCGCGAGCTGGTCGACGCGATCTTCGCCGCCACCCAGGACGCCGGCGAGACCTACGACGCGCGAGGGCTCTGACGTGCTGCGCCTGCGCGGAGGTGCCGGGACGGCCGAGATCTCGACCCTCGGGGCCGAGCCGCACTCCCTGCGCGACTGCACGGGCCACGAGCTGCTGTGGCAGGCCGGCCCGCAGTGGCGCAGGCACGCGCCGATCCTGTTCCCGATCGTCGGCCGCGTGCCGGGCGACACGATCACGGTCGACGGCGCGACGTTCCCGATGACGCAGCACGGCTTCGCGCGCGACCTCGAGTGGGACGTCGTCGAGGTCGATGACGCGTCGGCGACGCTGCGGCTGCGCGACAGCGACGAGACGCGTGCCCGGTATCCGTTCGCCTTCGAGCTGACGGCTCGCTACGCCATCGACGACGAGGGCCTCGCGACGACGTACGAGGTGCTGAACTCCGGCGAGACGCCGATGCCGGTGTCGATCGGCTCGCACCCGGCCTTCGCCTGGCCGCTCGAGCCCGGCGCGGCCAAGACCGACCACGTCGTCGTCTTCGACCACGACGAGCCGGCGCCGATCCGCCGGCTCGACCACACCCTGGTGCTGCCCGACCCGCAGCCGACGCCGCTCGACGGCTCGACGCTGCGGCTCGACCCCGCCCTGTTCGCCATCGACGCGGTCGTGATGGACCAGGTCGCGAGCGGCGGCCTGCGCTACCTCGCACCGTCGGGCCGGGGCATCCGGATGACCTGGGACGACGTCTTCGACGTCTTCGTGGTCTGGTCGCGGCCGACCGGCGCCGACCTGCTGTGCCTCGAGCCGTGCGTGGGCGGGGCGGCACCTGTCGACTTCGCCGGCGAGCTGCGCGACAAGCCCGGCGTCCGGACGGTGGCCCCGGGCGAGGCCTTGACCGCCGGCTACCGCATCGACCCGCTCGTCCCCGGACGGCCCTCCGCGCGCTCCTGAGCCTCAGGCCGGCGCTGGCACCATGGGCGGCATGAGGATCTCGCGGACGATCGTGGTCGTGCTCCTCTCGGGGGCGCTGGCCATCGCACTCGGGGCGTTCGTCGTCTTCCACGGAAGCTCCTACGACGACGTCCTCCACGACACCGGTGCATCGGCCGACGACGTCATCGCGGTCGCCGGCTCGCCGTCCGGCGTCGCCCGCGCGGGTGACGGCTCGGTGCTGCTGACCTTCTCGATCCGCGACCAGGAGGGCGGTGAGGAGGAGAAGGGCGCGTGGCGGCTGATGGCACCTGACGGAGACGTGGTCCGGTCGGGCGCGACGAGGGCGTTCAGCACACCCCACGGGTTCGACGACGGGTTCGTGGTCGCCGCGCCCGACGCCGAGGTGCCGCCGACCCGCATCGACCTGGACGGCAGCACGACGTCCGGTGGCCCCACGCAGCCGCCCGCCCCGGTGCGGCCCGGTGACATCCTCGTCACGGACGTCGGGCTGCTGACGTTCTACCGCCCGTCGGACGGATCCGTGCACGAGCTGCCGCCACCGGGGCGGCACAGCCGCTCCGACGCCTTCGAGCGGGTCGCGATCGACGAGGACGGCACGATCTGGGGAGTCACCGACCGGGCCGAGCGCACGGCCCGTCTCGTCCACTCCGCCGACGGCGGCCGGACGTGGGAGACCGACGCGCTCACGCTTCCGACGGCAGGCGCGCCGGGCGACCTGGTGACCGGCCACGGCGTCACGCTGCTGAGCCTCGTCGCGGGCATGAGCGACGGGATCGTCGGGGCGACGATCGTCGACGGTGGCGAGCCGCGTCCGTTCGCTCCCGACGGTCTGCGCCTGCGAGCGCTCGACCACACCAAGACGGTCGTGCTGCCCGACGGACGGCTCGTGCTCGGCGAGGACGACCCGCACGGCTCGGCCGGCTGGTTCGTCGCGACGACCCAGGCCAACAGCGCGTTCGAACCGCTGGACGTCCCCGAGAAGACTTCGAGCATCACCTCCTCAGGAGGAGCGCTGTACGCCGTCGCGGGCCCCGACGACGCCGGCGAGCTGTGGCAGTCGCTCGACGGGGGTGCGACATGGACCAGGGTCGACGTCGGCGGTCGGTGACCGCCGGAGAGGTCAGCCGCTCAGCGCCTCGTCGAGCCGAGCCACGAAGAAGTCGGCGCTGTCACGGGAGAGGCACATCGGTGGCTTGACCTTCAGGATGTTCTGACGGTCGCCGGTCGGCTGAACGACCACTCCCAGCTGCAGCATGCGGTCGCAGAGTGCTGCGGTCTCCTCGCCGGCCGGCTCGAGGGTCTCGCGGTCACGCACCAGCTCGACACCTAGGTACAGCCCGCGGCCGTGCACGGCGCCGATGAGCGGATGCCTCTCGGCCAGCCGCTCGAGCTCGCGCCGCAGGTGCTCGCCGACGATGCGTGCGTGCTCCTGCAGGCCGTCGCGCTGGAGGACGTCGAGCACCGTGGTGCCGATGCGGCTGCTGAGCGTGCTGCCGCCCGCCGACGAGAAGAAGGTGCCCTGGTCGGCCAGCGCCTGCGCGATGTCTGACCGGGTGATGACGGCGCCGAGCGGGTGCCCGTTGCCCATGGCCTTGGCCACGGTGATGACGTCCGGCACGACGCCGTGCTCCTCGTAGCCCCAGAACCACTCGCCCTGCCGGCCGTAGCCGACCTGCACCTCGTCGGAGATGCAGACGCCGCCGCCCGCGCGGACCGCCTCGTAGACCCGGGGGAGGAAGCCGTCCGCCAGCCCGATCGCGCCGGCGTTGCCGTTGCGCGGCTCGACGATCCACGTGCCGACGGGGGTGCCGGCCGCGGCCAGGCGCTCGATCTCGGCGACCGCGTCGCGGGCGTAGGCCTCGCCAGCACCTGGTCCTCGGTGGGTGCCGCGGTACGCGTTGGGCAGCTCGACCGCGTGCACCCATCCCGGCCGCGTCTGATCGGCGCGCGGGTTGTCGGACGTCGAGGTCGACACGGCGTCCGACGCGACGGTCCAGCCGTGGTACGACTCGGTCACGCACAGGACGTCCTCACGCCCGCTGAACGCGCGTGTCAGCCGCAGCGCCAGGTCGACGGCCTCGGAGCCGCTGTTGACGAGCAGCACCGTGTCGAGCTCGTCGGGGACGGTCGCGAGCAGGCGCTCGCTCAGCTCGGCGACTGCGGCGTAGTGGAAGCGCGAGTTGGTGTTGAGGCGTCGCCACTGGTCGGCCGCGACGGCGGCCACCTCGGGATGGCCGTGGCCGAGGACCGTCACGTTGTTGACCATGTCGACGTAGTGCCGACCGCTCGTGTCGATCAGGTGCTCGCGCCATCCTCGCTCGATCTGCGGCGGGTCGACGTAGTAGTGCCCCTGCAGCGGGGCGTACGCGCCGGTGCGGCGCTCGAGCAGATCGTCCGCCGGACCGTCCTGCGGCGGGGGGCCGAGCAGCGACGCCGGGTCGAGCACGCGCGTGCGCCAGGCGGCCAGCTCCGAAGCGCGGACGAACCGCGGCGGGAGCCGGTCGACGACGGCTGCGGGCACCGTGAGCCACACGGTCGCGCGATCGGTGGTCATCAACGCGTCGCCGGCCGTGACCTCGATGCCGTCCTCTGCGGGGGAGCCGGCCGCAGGGCTGCGGACGACGACGGCGTGGTCGCGACCCGCCAGCACGAGGGCGCCCTCCCGGTGGCTGACGACGCCGTCGAAGGGCGCCTCGACGGTGACGGGCGACGCCGTCCGCAGGTCGCAGGCCACCGCGACGTTCGCGGGCTCGTCGCGACTGTTCGCCCCGACCCGGGTGAGGCGTCCCTCGCCGAAGCGGGTGGTCGCCGCGAGCGCGGTGGAGACCGCGGCGTCGAGCGCGTGCGCCTCCTGTGCCGGCCCCTCGTCGAGCCACGCGCCGTCCCAGAGCACGTCGCTGTCGTGGCCGAGCGGCACCACGACGGGAGGCCGTCCGGCGAGGGCTCGCACCATGGGTGCCGTGCTGCTGGGCGCGGCAGGCCGGGCGACCGGTCGTCCGAGGCCCAGCCGGATGGCCGCCGTCATGACGGCGGCGTCCTGGGCGGCGGGCACCTCGAACATCGCCCACTCGTCGTCGAGCGCTGCGGCGGCGTACGCGTTGCCGGGGTCGACGGCGAGCTGCTCGGCGCCGCTGACCACCAGGGTCGCGCCCCGCAGGACGATCAGTGGCCAGAGCGCGGCGATCTCGTCGTCGGTCAGACCCACCTCGGCGTCGAAGGCTGCCACCATCGGCAGGATCGCGAGCGGCCGGTGCGGCTCGTGCCGGAACACCGCGCTGCAGGCCACGGCCAGCTCGGCCACCCGCCAGCTGGTCATCACGTCGCCGAAGTCGATGATGCCCGTGGGCCGGAGCGCGCCGTGGTGGTCGCGGTCGCCGACCAGGTTGTCGGTCGTCAGGTCGCCGTGGACCGGCTGGGTCGGCAGCGCGTCCCGCACCGGGTCGAGATCGGCGGTCACCCGGTGCAGCGCCGCTTCGACGGACCCGCGCCGCGCGACATCCGCGACCAGGTGGAGCCTCTCGGCGACGACGGACTCGCCGCGGCGCAGGTCCCACTGCAGGTCGCGCTCCATGCCCGGGTGGGTGACGTCGGCGAGTGCGGCCGTCACCTGCCCCGCGAGGCGGCCGATCTCAGCCAGCGTCGCAGGCCACGGCGCTCCGGCCGCCGACAGCGGCTCGCCGGGCAGGAAGGTGAGCAGGCGCGCGGCGTGCGGCACGCCGTCGACGTCGACCGTGACGATGTCCTCGCCGCCACGCGACGCCGTGGGCTGCGGCGTGGCGTGGCCGCGGGCCGCGAGGTGGCGCATGACGAGGTTCTGCGCCTCGATCTCGGAGCGGGTGAACACCGGGTTGCTCACCTTGACCAGGTAGCGGGTGCCGCCGGGCGTCGTCAGGAGGATGTTGCGGTCCTGCTGGCTGCCGAGCTCGACGCCGGTCCCCTCGACGCCGAAGTGCTCGTGCGCCATCGCGACGACCTGGTCGACGGTGACGGCCGGTCGAGGAAGGCCAGTGGTGACGGGGTCCATGGGTGCTCCAGGTGCGCGCAGCGGCGATGGTCGCCGCAGGTGCTCCCGATCATAGGGCCAAGTCTCGCCTGGACAAACGAATCGTCTGTCATCGACTTCCGCAACTGTCGATTCGATCGTCAGTGGGCTAGAATGGCGGCGTGACGCAAAGCGCCGACGACGGACTCGACCCGATCGATCGCCAGCTGCTGACGCTGCTGCAGGAGGACGGACGCCTGCCGTACTCCGACCTGGCGTCCGCGACGGGCCTGTCGTCCGGCGCGGCTCGGGCACGGGTGCTGCGCCTCCAGGAGCGTGGCATCCTGCGCGTCGTCGGCGTCACCGACCCCCTCCAGCTCGGCTACCGCAGCATGGCGATGCTGACGATCGAGGTCGAGGGCGACGTCGAGCCGGTCGCCGACGCGATCGGCGCCATCGACGCGGTCATCTACGTCGTCGTCGCCGCCGGACCCGCCGACCTGCTCGTCGAGGTGATCGCCCCCGACCACGACGCCCTCTACGCCGTGGTCAACGACCAGATCAGGTCGGTGCCGGGCGTGCGCGGGCTGCAGACGTTCACCTACTACCGCACCCACACGCACCGGTTCACCTGGGGAACCCGCTAGCTGCGAGCGCGGCGCTCGTACTCCGAGCGGGCCGCGAGATCGACGTCGCGCAGCGCCTCGTCGGCCCCGATCGCGTGACCGGCACCGTTGCGCACCCGGCGCGGCAGGGCGTTCATCGAGTAGAACAGTCCCTTGCTCCAGGCCGGCACCCATGTCTCGAACCGCGGCCTCTGGGCCACCTTCACGATCGCGGCCGCGACCTCCTCGGGTCGGACGGCGCGCATGCCCTTGGCGGCCGAGACGCCGGTGGACAGCTCGGTGTCGACGACGGTGGGCAGGATGCACGAGACGTCGACGCGTGCGGGTGCCAGCTCGGACTGCATCGCCTCGGAGAACCCCATGACGGCGTACTTGCTGGCGCTGTACGTCGCGCCATTGGCCACGGCGATGCGGCCGACCGCGGACGCGATGTTGATGATGTGCCCGCTGCCGCGCTCGATCATGGCCGGCGCCACGAGCTTGGTGCCGGTGATGACGGCGCGCAGGTTGACGTCGATGATGCGGTCGGTCGCCTCGTCGGTCTCGTCGACCAGCGGCGACAAGGGCATGATGCCGGCGTTGTTGACCAGGACGTCGATGGGTCCCTGCGCGCGTGCCGCCTCGACGAACCGGGCGAAGGACCCGCGGTCGGTGACGTCCACGACGTGCGCGACGGCGCGGCCGCCGACCTGCAGCGCCGCCTTGGCCGCCACGTCGTCGTCGAGGTCGCCGATCACCACGATCGCTCCCTCGGCGGCGAACCGGCGGGCGGTGGCCAGGCCGATGCCACGACCCGCTCCGGTGATGGCAACGACCTGGTCGGTCAACGTGCGGGACATGGCGCTCCTGGGGTCGGGTGTCTTTGGGGGCTGGGGGCTGGGGGCTGTGGGGCGGGGTCAGCGACGGGTGAGGCGGACGGGTTGTCCGTCCTTCGGGAAGGGAAGCGAGGCGTAGCTCATGGGGGCGACGTAGTCGGGGTCGACGGTCCACTCGAGCTGGCGCAGCAGGTGCACGATGATCGTCTTCACCTCCGCGCCGGCGAAGAACATGCCGAGGCACTTGTGCACGCCGCCGCCGAAGGGCTCCCACGCATAGCGGTGCACCTTGTCGTCGCGGCGGTCGTCGGCGAACCGCTCGGGGTCGAAGCGCTGCGGCTCGTCCCACAGCTCGGGCATGTGGTGCGAGAGGTGCACCATGACGGCGACGAGCCGGTCGGCCGGGATGCGGTGCCCCAGCACCTCGGTCTCCTTGACGGTCTTGCGGGCCAGCACCGGCACGGGCGGCACGAGACGCAGGCACTCCTTCATGACCAGGTCGATCGCGACCAGCCCGTCGAGGTCGGCCATCGTCGGGTGCTCGGGCAGGGCGAGGGCCTCGTCGCGGCACCGCTGCTGCCACTCGGGATGCTGCCCGAGCTGCTGCATGACGGTCGACACCGTGATGGTCGAGGTGTCGTGAGCGGCCATGAGCAGGAAGATCATGTGGTTGACGACGTCCTCGTCGCTGAACCGCTCCCCGTCGTCGGTCTCGAGGTGGCACAGCACCGAGAACAGGTCGTCGCCCGGCTGGGCCCGCTTGGTCGCGAGGTGCCGTCCGAAGAACTCCTCGAGCAGCGCGCGCCCCCGCAGCGCCCGACCCCACCGCGTGCCGGGGACGTTGGCGCGCACCAGCGCCGTCGCCGACTGCACGCAGTCGATGAACGCCCGGTTGACCTGGTCGAGCTCGTCGGGCGCGGCCAGGTCGGCGCCGCCCATGAACACCTCGGCGGCCAGGTCGAGGGTCAGCTCCTTGAGCGCCGGGTAGGCCCGGAACTCGGTGGACGGCTCCCAGCGGGCGAGCCCGGCGGCGACGGCCGGCTGCAGCGCGGCGGTGTACCCCTCGAGCCGGTCGCGGGTGAACGCCGACTGCATGATGCGCCGGTGCCGGTGGTGCTCGTCGAAGTCGAGCAGCATGAGGCCGCGGTCGAAGAAGGGGCCGACCAGGTAGCCCCAGCCGTCTCCGCTGGCGAAGGCCTTGTCGGCGTTGCGCAGCGCCGCCTCGCACGCGTCTGGTCCGAGCAGCACGGTCCAGCGCTTGCCGATGAAGTCGATGTCGGACACCGGACCCCACCTGTCGTGCTGCTTTCGCATCATCGCCAGCGGGTCGCGGACGTACTCGAGCGTGCTGCCGACGTAGGGCAGTCCTCGACGACGGGGTTGGACGGCAGTGGGCTGGATCACATCCGCATCTTGCATTCAGACAGGACGCTCTGTCAAGATGTGGTCATGGCGGTGAAGGCAGGCACGTACAAGGGCCGGTCGGCCGACGAGCGCATCGCCGAGCGACGTGCTCGGCTGCTCGAGGCGACCCTCGAGGTGTGGGGTCGCGATGGGGGGCCCAAGGTCACGATGACCCGCATCTGCGCCGAGGCCGGCCTCACCGAGCGCTACTTCTACGAGAGCTTCGACGGCCTCGACGCAGCGCTGAAGGCCGTCATGGACGACATCGCGGCGCAGATCGCCGACCGTTCGGTCGCCGCGCTGGCGGCCGCGACGGGCGATCCCGCCGAGCGCGTCCGGGCGGGCATCGGCGCGTTCGTGCAGATCCTCACCGACGACCCCCGCAAGGGGCGCGTCGCGATCGTCGAGTCGTTGTCGATCGACTCGTTGCGTCCGCACCGCGCCGAGCTGCTGCGGCGCTTCGCGGACCTGTCAGCGCACGAGGCCCGCGGTCTCTACGGAGAGCAGGCCTGGAGCGACGTCGAGGGTCATCTCGCCGCGACGATGTTCATCGGTGGCGTGGCTGAGCTGGTCACCGCCTGGATCGAGGGCGTCCTCGAGGCCGATCCCGAGATGATCGTCGACGCGGCGACGCATCACTTCACGTCGACGGCCCACCGCTGACGTCGCCGTCGGCGTCGACCTGCTTGAGCCCCTTGCCGAGCCGCGACGAGCGGTGTCCGTACGCGAAGTAGACGACGAAGCCGATCGCGAGCCAGATCAGGAAGCGGACCCACGTCTCGACCGACAGGTTGACCATCAGCCACAGGCAGGCAGCGATCGACAGGATCGGGATGAGCGGCACGCCCGGCACGCGGAACGGACGGTCGAGGTCGGCGCGGGTGCGGCGCAGGATGATGACGCCCGCCGACACGACGACGAAGGCGAACAGCGTGCCGATGCTGACGAGCTTGGACAGCTCGGAGAGCGGGACGAAGCCGGCCAGCACCGCGACGAACACGCCGGTCAGGATCGTGATGCGGTACGGGGTGCCGAACCGCGGGTGCACCTTGGCCAGGCCGACCGGCAGCAGCCCGTCGCGCGACATCGCGAACAGCACGCGCGACTGCCCCAGCATCAGCACGAGCACGACCGTCGTGAGGCCGGCGACGGCGCCCACGGAGATCAGCTTGCTGGCCCAGTCGAGGTCGTTGGCCTTGAAGGCCTCGGCGAGCGGGGCGGCCGTGTTCATCCGCTCGTCGCTGTACTTGAGCATGCCCGTGACGACGAACGACACGGCGGCGTAGAGCACCGTGACGATCGCGAGCGAGCCGAGGATGCCGCGAGGCATGTCGCGCTGGGGGTTCTTGGTCTCCTCGGCCGACGTGGCGACGATGTCGAAGCCGATGAAGGCGAAGAACACGACCGACGCGGCGGCGATGATGCCGTAGACCCCGAACACCGTCGGATCGACGCCGAAGACCGACTGCAGCAGCGTCGAGTCGAGGCCCGACTCGCCCTTGCTGGGCTGGGAGTCGGGGATGAACGGGGTGTAGTTCGACATCTTGATGAAGAACAGACCGGCCACGATCACGAACGTCACGACGGCGACCTTGACGATGACCAGGACGCTCGTGAAGCGTCCGGACAGCTTGGTCCCGAGGACGCCCAGCGCCGTCAGCGCCAGGACGATCGCGATCGCGCCGAAGTCGGGGATGGCCTCGTCACCGGCGAGCCACGTGGGCAGGTCGAACAGCGACTGCAGGTAGGCCGACCATCCGCGGGCCACCACGGCGGCACCGAGCGCGAGCTCGAGCACGAGGTCCCAGCCGATGATCCACGCGATCAGCTCGCCGAGCGTCGCGTACGAGAAGGTGTAGGCGCTGCCCGCCACCGGGACGGTCGAGGCGAACTCGGCGTAGCAGAGGGCTGCCAGGCCGCACACGATGCCGGCGATGACGAACGAGATGACGATCGCCGGGCCCGCGTTGCTGTAGGCCTGCTCGCCCGTGAGCACGAAGATGCCGGTGCCGACCATGACGCCGACGCCGAAGACCGTCAGGTCCCAGGCCGAGAGCTCCTTCTTGAGCCGGGTCTCGGGCTCGTCGGTCTCCGCGATCGAGCGCTCGACGGACTTGATGCGGAAGAGATCCATCCGGACATCCTGTGGCGTCCGGGATGAACACGCAACCGCGATGTGTGACGCCCACGGCGTGACGGGACACCGATGACGCCGTGGGCGTCACACTCCGCGAAGGGGTCAGCGCGTGCGGGGGTTCTTGGCCCAGGCGAAGCAGTACAGCCCGAAGGCCGCGAGCCCGATGGCGACGGCGCTCAGCAGGTACGGACCGAAGGGCTGGTCGCGGACGGTCTTCAGCGCGTCGTCGAGGCCACCGGCCTTCTCGGGGTCGTACGCCAGCGCCGCCCAGCCGAACAGGATGCCGACGACACCGACCGCGACGCCCTTCGCGACGTAGCCGACCCGGCCCAGCACGATCACGGCCGAGCCGGAGTCGCCGCTGGTGGCGGGGCCCTCGAGGTCGTGGGTGAACGACTCGGTCACGCCGCGGTGCACCTGCCGCACCCCCACGGCGATGATCGCGACGGCGAGCACGGCGACCAGCGTGCGTCCTGCAGGCGCGCCGAGCAGGTCGGCCGTGAGACCCTCCTCCTTCGAGTCCCCTCCGCCCCCTCCGCCCGATCCGCCGGCGATCTTGGCCGCCGAGAGGGCGAGCGCGGCGTAGACGACGACCCGGCCGGCCGCACCGACACGCTTGCGCACCCGCTTGGCGCCGTCCTCGCCGGCGTACCCCCAGATGGCGGTGCCGAGCTGCCACAGGGCCAGCGCGACCAGGCCGATCGTGGTGACCCACAGCATCGTGCGTCCGAACGGCTGCTCGGCGAGCGTCTTCAGGGCCCCGCCGCTGCTGGCGTCGCCGCCGCCGGACCACGCGACCTGCAGGGCGATGCCCGCAACGATCAGGTGCACGACGCCGTAGGCCACCAGGCCCACCCGGGCCCCGTGCTTGAGCAGGTCGCTGTGCCGCGCCCGCTGGGCGCTCGTGCCGGTCATGCTCGGTCCCTCCCGGCCTCGAGAGCCTCGGCCGCGCGCGCGATGTTGCGCTGCATGCCGCCGAACACGATGCCGTGGAACGGGTAGATCGACCACCAGTACAGCTGGCCGAGCAGGCCCTTGGGGGCGAACAGCGCCCGGTGGTGGAACGTGGTCGTGCCACCGTCGGTGGAGCCGACCTGCATCTCCAGCCAGGCCAGACCGGGCAGGCGCATCTCGGCCCGCAGGCGCAGGAACGTCGAGTCGTCGGTCTCCTCGACGCGCCAGAAGTCGACGACGTCGCCCACGGCCAGGTCGCGGGGGTTGCGCCGGCCGCGTCGCAGCCCCGGGCCGCCGACGATCCGGTCGAGCACGCCGCGCACCCACCAGGCCAGCGACCACGAGTACCAGCCGTTGCGGCCGCCGATGCCCTCGATGACGGTCCACAGGGCCTCGGGGCTCGCGTCGACCTCACGGGTGCGCTCGTCCTTGTAGAGCGAGCCGCCGGCCCAGTCGGGATCGGTGGGCAGGCCCTCGGCCGGGGCGCCGGCCGTCGCGGCGGACGACCAGCTGGTGGGCACGTCGAGGTCCTGGATCTTGGTCAGGGCCAGCTCGACCGAACGGTCGAAGTCGATCAGGCCCTCGGGCGGGTCGGGCACGTACTGCGTGATGTCGGTGTCCCCGGCCACGACGGTGTTGCGCAGCGACTCGACGAGGGGGCGCGCCAGGCTCGCGGGGACGGGCGTGATGAGGCCGATCCAGTGGCTCGACAGGCCGGGCGACAGCATCGGCACCTTCAGCACCCGACGCTTCGGGAGGCCCGAGATCTGCGCGAACCGCTGCATCAGGTCGAGGTACGTCAGCACCTCCGGACCGCCGATGTCGAAGCGCCGGCTCACCTCGGACGGCATGTCGGCCGAGCCGACCAGGTAGCGCAGCACGTCGCGGATCGCGATGGGCTGGATGCGGGTGTTGACCCACTTCGGCGTCACCATGACGGGCAGCCGCTCGGTGAGGTAGCGCAGCATCTCGAACGACGCGGAGCCCGAGCCGATCACGACGCCGGCCTGCAGGACGGTCGTCGGCACGCCCGATGCGAGCAGGACGTCACCCACCTCGCCGCGCGAGCTGAGGTGCTCGGACAGCTCCTCGTCCTCCGGGATCATCCCGCCCAGGTAGACGATGCGGCTGACGCCGGCGTCCTTCGCGGCGTCGGCGAAGCGCTGCGCCATGTCGTGCTCGGTCTTGCCGAAGTCGTCACCCGTGCCGATCGAGTGCAGCAGGTAGTAGAGGACGTCGACGTCCTCCATCGCGGCGCGCACGTCGGCATCGCTCGTGCCGTCGCCGACCGCGATCTCGACGTCGTGCGACCACGCGTGGGCCCGGGCCTTGCGCTCGTCGCGCACCATGACGCGGACGGTGTGGCCGGCCTCGAGCAGCTGCGGCACGAGCCGGCCCCCGACGTAGCCCGTGGCGCCGGTGACGAGACTGCGGGGGGATGACATCCCCCCAGTGTTGGCGACGCGGACGCTCGCCGCACTTTCTTCACCCACCCCTGCCGGGACCCCACGGGCTCGCGGGAAACCGGCAACCGTGCGGTGGCGGGCGATACCGTCGAGGCATGACGAGCTTCTCCCCGGACGTGGTGGGCGCGATCCTCCACCACATGAACGACGACCACACCGACGACAGCCTGACGATCGTCCGCGCCTTCGCCGATCCCGCCGCCGAGGCAGCGACCATGACCGGCGTCGACGCCGAGGGCGGCACGTGGGACGTCGTGGTCGACGGACGCACGCGGTCGCATACCGTGCCGTGGCTCGGCCAGGTGGTCGAGCGCGCCGACATCCGCCGCGAGGTCGTGCGGCTGCACGACGCGGCCGTCGCCGAGCTCGGCCTGCCGGCCCGCGAGGCGCACTGATGTCGGGCGACACCGAGCGCAGCGTCGAGCTCACCCGCACGGGACCGTCGCGCTACCGGGCCACCAACGTGCGCGGCACGACGCTCGACATCGGCGACGGCTCGACCGACGACTTCACCCCCGTCGAGCTGCTGCTCGTCGCGCTCGCCGGGTGCACGGCGCTGACGGTCGACCCGCTGGTGGCGCGGCGGGCCGAGCCCGAGACGTTCGACGTCCACACGCGCGCCGACAAGATCCGCGACGAGCTGGGCAACCACCTCGTCGACCTGCTGATGCGCTTCGACGTCGCCTTCCCCGACGGCGACGACGGTGAGCGGGCGCGGGCGCTGCTGCCCGACGCGATCGCGAAGGCCGAGGACCGGCTGTGCACCGTGGCCCGCACCCTGGCGATCGGTGCCGTGGCGGACGTCGAGATCAACGACGTCTAGCAGCGCCCCTCAGGCGTGGTGGTGGACCCTGACGTCCTGGTACGCGAAGCGGTTCGGGAAGTAGTGGGGTGCGGACGGCTGCCCGGTGCGCTCGACCGGCCCCGGATCGTCCGGCAGGGCGACGCACGGACGCTCGCACCAGTCGTTGCGACGGACGAGGCGGTCGTCGACGATCGTGCCGAAGTAGTGTCCGTCGAGGTCGACGACCTCGTTGTCCTCCCACGGCAGGCACGCGATGCGGTGTCCGTCGAGGTCGAAGACGTGCGGATCGGACCAGGTGCGGCGGAAGGCGACCGGCCGTCCCCCCATGTCGAACAAGTACACGCTCATCGCTGCTGACAATCCTTCCCCTCGCCCTCGACGGTACGAGGCGACGACGCGATTCGGGGGAATTTGGTGTCCGACACCTGAAATTGGCTCGAACGAACTAGTCCGTCTGGGCCGCGAACGCGTCCTCGAGGGCCTGGACGTCGAGCCGGTCCATCGCCATCATCGCCGCCTGGGCGCGCCCGGCGGCCTCGCGGTCGGGATCTCCGAGCAGGCGGTGCAGCGTCGTGGGGACGATCTGCCAGCTCAGCCCGAAGGCGTCGACGAGCCAGCCGCACCGGCTCTGGCGTCCGCCGCCGGCGATCAAGGCGTCGGAGATCGCGTCGATCTCGTGCTGCGTCTCGACGCTGACCGCCAGCGAGAACGCCTCGGTCATCGGGAAGTGCGGTCCGCCGTTCATGAGCGTCAGCCGCTGTCCCTGCAGGCTGATCTCGCCGATGAACAGCGTGCCGTCGGGGTGACGCTGCTCGCCGAGCAGCTCGGCGGAGTCGAAGATCGAGAGGTAGCGCTCGATCGCGGCCTCGGCGTTCGCGTCGAACCACAGGAACGGCGTGACGGTGATGTGACTGACCATGGGATCCGGTCTATCACCGCCCGCCGTCCGGTGGGGGTGGTTCGGTGCAGCCGGTCAGTGCAGCGAGAGGTTGGGGTCGTGCGGGCCCTTGGGCTCGACCCAGAAGTCGAGCGCGAGGTCGGACTCCTCGCCGCCGTTGAGGTAGACCGAGAAGTCGGTGACCCCGGCCTCCTCGAGCACGTCGTCGTCGATGAAGAAGTTGCCGGTGCACTCGCGGCTCGGACGCGTGAGGATCTCGTAGGCCGCGTCGGCCATGATCGACGGCTTGCGCGAGTGCGTCGTGAGGCCGGGGCCGACGACGTTGCGCACGGCCGCGGTGTCGATCGCGGTGCGGGGCCACAGCGAGTTGGCGGCGATGCCGAGCTCGCGCAGCTCCTCGCTGAGCCCGAGGGTCACCAGGCTCATCCCGAACTTGGCGATCGTGTACGCCGTGGCGGTCGAGAACCACTTGGGGTCGAGGGTGATGGGCGGCGACAGCGTCAGGACGTGCGCGTTGTCGGCGGCGGCGAGGTGGTCGATGCACGACTTGGCCAGCAGGAACGACCCGCGCGAGTTGATGTCGTTCATCAGGTCGTACTTCTTCATCGTCACGTCGCGGGTGCTCGACAGGTCGATCGCCGAGGCGTTGTTGACGACGATGTCGATGCCGCCGAAGGCCTCGGCCGTGCGGGCGACGGCGTCGAGCACGAAGGCGTCGTCGCGGATGTCCCCGACCAGCGGCAGCGCATGCCCGCCGGCCTCCTCGATCGCCGCGGCCGCGGTGTGGATCGTGCCGGGCAGGGACGGGTGGGGCTCGGTCGTCTTGGCCAGGAGTGCGACGTTGGCGCCGTCCCGGGCGGCGCGCAGCGCGATCGCCTCGCCGATACCGCGACTGCCGCCGGACATGATGATGGTCTTGCCTGCGAGTGACATGCCCATGATCTTGCCACCACTACTGTCACGATGGCCAGGGATCACCTAGCCTGTGCCCATGAGCGATGCAGTCCTGGTCACGGACGCCGAGGGCGTCCGCACCATCACGTGGAACGACCCCGACCGGCTCAACGGCCTCACCGGCGTCATGCTCGACATCGCGTCCGACGCGGTCGAGCAGCCTCCCGCCGGGACGCGCGTCATCGTCGTCACCGGCGCGGGTCGGGGCTTCTCGACGGGTGCGCGGCTCGACGGGCCGATCAGCGGCACCGAGCCGATGGACCGGGCCAACCGGCTGATCCGCGCGATCGTCGCGAGCCCCCTGCCGGTCGTGGCGGCCGTCAACGGACCCGCCGCCGGATTCGGCTGCTCGGTCGCCCTCGCGGCCGACATCGCGGTCGCCCAGGAGTCGGCGTACTTCCTGCTGCCGTTCACCAGCATCGGACTGATGCCGGACGGCGGGACGACCGCGGTCGTCGCCGCCTCGGTAGGCCGCGCGAGGGCGTCGGCGATGGCCCTGATGGGCGAGCGGCTGCCGGCGTCCGAGGCGGCATCTGCCGGTCTGATCTACCGGGCCGTGCCCGATGACGACTTCGCCGCCGAGGTCGACCGCGTCGTCGACCGGCTGGCCCGCGGGGCGAGCGTGGCCTACCGCTCGACCAAGCAGGCGATCGCCGCCGCCACGCTGCCGCACCTCGACGAGGCGCTCGACCGCGAGCGCGACCAGCAGGTGCAGCTGTTCGACACCGCCGACTTCGCCGAGGGCACGACCGCCTTCATGGCCAAGCGCCCGCCCGTCTTCCAAGGACAGTGACCGTGACACAGGACGTAGCCGTGGACCCCGCCATGACCCAGTACGAGACGCTCGATCGTCTGCTCACCGCACGACGCAGCTGCCGCGGTTACCTGCCGGACGAGGTGCCGCGCGAGACGATCGAGCAGGTGCTGGCCGCGGCGCAGCACACCGCGTCGTGGTGCAACACGCAGCCGTGGAACGTTCACGTCGTGTCGGGCGAGGCCAAGGAGGCACTGTCGAAGGCCGCGGTCGACAACGTCATCGCGACGTTCGGCCAGCCGGCACCGTCCGACTTCCCGTTCCCTGCGGCCTACACGGGTGTCTACGACGAGCGGCGCAAGGAGGTCGGCTGGCAGCTGTACGAGGCGGTCGGCGTGCAGCGCGGCGACCGTGACGGGTCGGCCACACAGATGCTGCGCAACTTCGAGTTCTTCGGCGCCCCGCACGTCGCGATCATCACGACCGATGCCGACCTCGGCGTCTACGGGGCGATCGACTGCGGGCTGTACGTCAACTCGTTCATGCTGGCGGCGCAGTCGCTGGGGCTCGGTACGTGCGCCCAGGCCGCGATCGCCCAGGTGACGCCCGCGGTGCGCACTGTGCTCGACCTGCCGGACGACCGCCGGGTCGTCTGCGGCATCTCGTTCGGTCGTCCCGATCCCGACCACCCGACCGCCCGGTTCACCTCCACCCGGGCCCCCCTCGACGACGTCGTGACCTGGGTCGACTGAGCGCTGAGGCCGCTTGCGGCGGCGGCGCCGCGAAGCGGGAGCGGTTCACGCCGAAGGCGTCAGTCTGCGAAGCCCGGTGAGCGATTCGCCCGGGCCTGCCCCTCCCTAGCCCCGTAGCGCGCCGATGCCGAGGACGGCGGCGAGGCCGAGAGCGCTTCGAGGGTCGTACGCAGCGGTCCACAGTCCGCCGTGGGCGGCGTTGACCGCCTCGTCCTGCCACGGCTCGGCCTGGGGCGCAGCGCCCGCGCGCAGGTCGTGCACCAGCAGCGCGGCCATCAGCGTGTTGCTGGTGGCGGGATCGAAGATCTCGACGCCGAAGCGGTGCGAGCCGGCGTAGGCGGCGGCGAGCGCCTTGTTCTTGACGACCGAGCGCGTGCGGGTGGCCGGGGCCACGTTGAGCGACACCGTCGTGCCGGACGCGCGGGCCGTGGTGGCCCGCCAGCGCTGCAGCCTCTTGGCGAGCGCGTAGTTGGGGCCCTGCTGCGGCACGAGCGCGTCGCAGATGCCGGGGTCGGCGCCCGGCGGGTAGTGCCGCTGCAGCAGGCGTCCGCCGCTGACCATGCGCAGCGGGGCGCGCACGAGCCGCGACCGCGACGAGTACAGCTCGTTGGCCCGCTGCACCTCCTCGGCAGGGACGGCGAAGGTGTCGGTCGGGGTGGCCAGGAAGGCCAGGGCGGTGTCGTCGCGCTGGTCGACCAGGTGCTGGGCGAGGGCGTCGGCGGCCATCGAGAGCCGGACGTGCGTGCCGCCGTCGGCGTAGCAGTAGTTGCCCAGCACGAGCCGTCCTGGCAGGCCG
Organism: Aeromicrobium endophyticum; assembly: GCF_003586285.1. Classification (GTDB taxonomy): domain Bacteria; phylum Actinomycetota; class Actinomycetes; order Propionibacteriales; family Nocardioidaceae; genus Aeromicrobium; species Aeromicrobium endophyticum. The sequence continues at coordinate 1,343,969 of NZ_QUBR01000001.1, forward strand.
CCGAGCCAGTGGGCGATGCCCGGCAGCTCGGTCAGCAGGTCGGCGCCCGTGTCGTCGCCGTGCGTGAGGATGCGCGCCGGCACGAACGTGCGCCCCGCCGACTCGGTGGCCAAGGTGCGGATGCGCTCCTGCACGTCGTCGCGCGGGAGGTCGAGGGCGACGACCTGCGCGCCCCAGCGCAGCAGTGCACGGTAGGGCCCCATCTCGGCACCCGCGCCCAGCACGACGACGGTGTCGCCGTCGAGCCGCAACCACTGCGGGTTGTCCTGCACGGTCTGGACGGCCTCGGACGCCGAGCGGGTGATGACGCCGTCGGCGACCCACCGGTCGAGCTGGTCGACGAGCGCCCGGCCGCTGAGTCGCTGCCCGCGGTAGGGGATCGACAGCTCGGTCTCGGCCTCGCCGGCGCCCTCGACCGTCCGCGTGTGGAAGGCCTGGGTCAGCGCGCTGCCGTCGATGGCCTGGTCGAGGGGCAGGTCGCCGAAGCGCATCAGGTCGTGGGCGCTGCGCAGGCCGTCGGCGGCGATCGCGTGCGCAGCGGTCGCCTCGCCCACGCCGGCCTCGACCGCACGTCGGAAGTGCACGAGGTAGTTGCGCCGCCAGTTGGTCTCGTTCTCGACGGCACGCGCACCGACCGGATCGGCCTTGCGCAGCGCATCGGCCATCACGGTGCGGGCGGCCGACGTGGAGCTGTCGGACGGAAAGGCGACTCCCTCGCGTTCACTCATCAGGCCAGCGTAGGAGCCGCGACCCGCTGGGCACGAGGTGCCCGGCGAAACATTTTCGACATCCCACCAATCCCTGCGGGCGCGGGCGGCGAACTGGGGGTGTGACGACGCCCACGGCAACCCGCAGCGCAGCCCCCTGGTGGGCAGGAGCCATCGCCGGCTTCCTGGCCGCCGCCTCGGGCGTGGCCGTCGGCACGGCGGTCGCCGCTCCCCTGCAGGGCGTGCCGTCGCCGATCGAGTCGGTCGGCAACCGCGCCATCGACTACGCGCCGCCGTTCCTCAAGGAGTTCGCGGTCAAGCAGTTCGGCACCGCCGACAAGCCGGTGCTGATCGGCGGCGTCATCGCGACGCTCGCCCTCGTCGCGATCGTCGCCGGCATCGTCGGACGCCGCCGCCCGCGCGTGGCGCTCGCCGTGGTGGCCGTGCTCGGCGGCATCGCGATCGTCGCCGCCGCGATCGACCGCACCAGCACGGCCAGCCGCGCGCTCACGCTGGTGCCGTCGGTCGTGACCCTGCTGGTCTCGCTCGGCTCGATGCTGGTGCTGCTGGCCAACCTCCGCGCCCGCGAGCAGGCCGCCGCCGACCACCCGCTGGGCCTCGGACGCCGCGGGTTCCTCAAGGCGTCGCTCGGGGTCACGGCCCTCGTCGTGATCGGCGGCGCGGTGGGCCAGGTGTTCGGCAACGCCGCCGCGGCCGCCTCCCGCGCCGGCATCCGTCTGCCGCGGGCGGCCAAGCCCGCCTCCGCGGTGCCGGCCGGTGCCCAGGTCGACGTCGAGGGCGTCAGCCCGTACGTCACGCCGAACCGCGACTTCTACCGCGTCGACACCGCGCTGAGCATCCCCGACGTGCCGGCCGAGGGCTGGAGCCTGCGCATCCACGGCATGGTCGACAAGGAGCTCAACCTCTCGTTCCGCGACCTGATGGACATGCCGCTCGAGGAGCACCGCGTCACGCTGACGTGCGTCTCCAACGAGGTCGGCGGGCCGTACGTCGGCAACGCCCTGTGGCTCGGCGTGCGCACCGCGACGCTGCTCGAGATGGCCGGCGTGCAGGACGGCGCCGACGCGATCAAGTCGACCAGCGCCGACCGCTGGACCGCCGGCACGCCCCTCGAGGCGGTCACCGACGACCGTACGTCGATGGTCGCGATCGGCATGAACGGCCAGCCGCTGCCGCTGGCCCACGGCTTCCCGGCGCGCCTCGTCGTCCCCGGCCTCTACGGCTTCGTCTCGGCGACCAAGTGGCTGACCGACATCGAGGTCACCCGCTTCGCCGACTTCAAGGGCTACTGGACCACCCGCGGCTACACCGCTCTCGCGCCGATCAAGTTCTCCTCGCGGATCGACGTCCCCAAGTCGTTCCAGGCCTTCCCGAAGGACTCGGTCCGGATGGGCGGCGTCGCTTGGGCGCAGACCGTCGGCATCGCGAAGGTCGAGCTCAGCATCGACAAGGGCGACTGGTTCGAGGCCGAGCTGGCCGACGAGGACAACGTCGAGACCTGGCGCCAGTGGTCGTACCAGTGGGACGAGGCCACGACCGGCATCCACACCGTCCAGGTGCGGGCCACCACGAAGGACGGCACGACACAGACCTCCGATCGGGCGCCCATCCGCCCGAACGGGACGACCGGCTGGCAGAGCGTCCAGTTCCGCGTCGAGTAACACGCAGCACCCGCACGAGATCACGACAACCCAACCATCAAGGAGACACACCATGCGTACCCAGACCAAGAGCTTCGCCGTCGCGGCTGTCGCTTCGCTGGCCCTGTTCACTGCTGCTTGCGGTTCGAGCGACTCCGAGGGCGACGCTTCCGCTCCGGCCAACGACTCGGCCAGCTCGGCCGCCCCGTCCGACGACTCGTCGGCCGCCGACCCGGCCGCCGACCTCGTGGGCCCGGGCTGCGCCGACTACGCCAAGGCCGTGCCGGACGGTGCCGGCTCGGTCAGCGGCATGTCGCAGGACCCGGTCGCCACGGCCGCCAGCAACAACCCGCTGCTGAAGACGCTGACCGCTGCCGTCAGCGGCAAGGTCAACCCCGACGTCGACCTGGTCGACACGCTCAACGGCGGCGAGTTCACCGTGTTCGCGCCCGTCGACGACGCTTTCGCCAAGATCCCGGCCGACACGATCGACACGCTGTCGAAGGAGGCCGGTGGCAAGACGCTGTCGAGCATCCTGACCTACCACGTGATCCCCAAGCGCATCGCGCCTGCGGACATCGACGGCACCTTCAAGACCGTCAACGGCGCCGACCTGACGATCACCGGCTCGGGCGACGACATCAAGGTCGGCGACCAGGCCGCCGTCATCTGTGGCGGCGTCCAGACCGCCAACGCGACGGTCTACCTGATCGACACGGTGCTGATGCCGCCGGCGAGCTGATCGCCGCGGAGCACCAGCTCCACCTGCTGCACCTGCACGATCGCACGACCCGCGAGGCCGGCACCTGACTTCACCAGGTGCCGGCCTCGCGGCACGCCACGCGTCGGTAGGGTCGGCCCATGGGCTCCATCCACCTGATCCGGCACGGGCAGGCGTCGTTCGGCGCCGCCGACTACGACCACCTCTCCGCGCTCGGCTTCGAGCAGTCGTCCTCTCTCGGGGTCTCGTGGGAGGCGTCGGGCTGGGCCCCGACCGCCGCCGTCGCCGGCGGCATGAAGCGCCACGCGCAGACCGCGATCGCCGCGATCGACGCCAGCGGGGTGGGCGACGGCTACGACGTCGACGCGGGCTGGGACGAGTACGACCACCTCGCGCTCGCCCGTGCGCACGACTCGTCGGCGATGGGCGCCGACTCCAAGGCGTTCCAGCGCATGCTCAACGTCGCGATCACCGGCTGGATGGCCGGCGAGGAGGGCCCGGGCGAGACCTACGCGACCTTCTGCTCGCGTGTCATGTCCTCGTTCGACGACGTCGTGTCGCACGCCGGCTCGGGCCGGCAGATCGCCGTGTTCACGTCGGGCGGCCCCATCGCGCTGGTCGCCTCGCACCTGCTGGCCGGCGACGACTCGCTGTTCCAGCGCATCAACGACGTCGTCGTCAACGCGAGCGTCACGACCGTCATCGTGGGCGGCACGGGCGCGCGGCTGTTGGCGTTCAACGAGACGGGCCACCTGCCCCGCGACATGGTCACGTTCCGATAGCGAGCCCGGTCGGCACGAGCGACGACTCGTTCGATCGGCCTGCTACGAGCAGTTGGCCGTGTAGTACTGCGCGGCCCTCTTCTGTGCGGCGTCGAGCTCGGCGGGCACCTGGTCGAATGCGCTGGGATCGCTCGCCGTTCTGAAGTAGGTGGCCATGATGCCGACATCGCTCTTGACCTCGGCGGGCGCAAAGCGCTCGACGTTGTCGAGGATGCTGACGATCGATTTGACGGGGCCAGAGCCCGGCTGGGCGTCGGGATTGGCGTTGATGATGCTCACCGCGGACTTGAATCCCTCGCAGAACAGCTCGAGGGACGAGCTGGACGGAGGCGTGCCCAGGGTGGGTGAGCCCAGCGTGGGCGAGTCGAGGGTGGGCCTGGTCACGGTGGGCGGGTCGGACGGCTCGGGCGCGTCCTTGGTCTGTGACGACGACGCCTCGTCCTTGTCGTCGTCGCCGCCGAAGACCTTCGTGGCGCCGAAGGCGGCGCCGCCGATCAGGGCCAGCACGACGACGACCACGCCGCAGACGACCCAGAGGTTCTTGCTGTCGCCGCCGGGTGAGCCAGGTGTCGGTGAGCTCTGGTTGCCGGCCGGGGGGACGGCGCCCTGGGCCGGGTACGCGGTGGGGGTCTCGGCGGGCGGCGGCGGTGGGCCCGCTGGTGCGGGGGCAGCGGCCGGAGACCCGGAGCGCATCGCCAGCACGGCGTCGACCGTCGGGTCGCCCTGCTGCCCGAGCCAGTCGAGCAGCGCGGGATAGGCCGCGGGGTGGACCGCGATCGCCGTCCAGAGGTCTCGGTCGAGCTGGGCCAGCTCGGCGAGCCGTGCGCCGCTGGTCGACGGGTCCTGAGCCTCGCGGATCATGTCGGCTGATGCCATGACTGTCTTCTCTCCCCCGGAACAACCTGTCTTGTGACACGTTGCGGACAGGGTAGTGGCTCGCCGACTCGAGGTGCACGTCGACGTCGTGGCGGCTGACATACCGGTAGTATCTGGGCATGACGATCTCTCCCGGCTCGCGTGTCCTGGTCACGGGCGCCGCCTCCGGACTCGGCCTCGCGCTGGTCCACCAGATGGTCGGCCGCGGATGCCGCGTGCTCGCCACCGACGTCCACGACGAGGCGCCCTCGACGCTGGCCGACTTGGTGGGTGTCGACTACCGCCGCCTCGACGTCACGCAGGACGTCGACTGGTCGACGGCACACGACTGGACCGTCGAGCAGTGGGACGGTCTCGACTACCTGTTCAACAACGCCGGGGTCGCGGCCGGCGGACGCATCGAGCTGACCGAGATGGACCAGTGGCAGTGGATCGTCGACATCAACCTGCTCGGCGTCGCCCGCGGGTGCCGCGCCTTCGCGCCGACGATGAAGGCGCAGGGCAGCGGCCACATCGTCAACACCGCTTCGGCCGCCGGTCTGATCCACCCGCCGCGCATGAGCGAGTACAACGCGGTCAAGGCCGGGGTCGTGGCCCTCAGCGAGACCCTGCTGCACGAGCTGGCGCCCTACGGCGTGCGGGTCTCGGTGGTGTGCCCGACGTTCTTCAAGACCAACCTGACCGAGTCGCTGCGCGGCAAGGACGAGGCGGCCCAGAAGTCGGCGGCCAAGCTCATCGACCGGTCCAGCGTCACCGCCGACCAGATCGCCGCCGAGGTGCTCAAGGGAGTGGAGAAGGGCCGCCACATCATCCTGACCGACCGTGACGGCAAGCTGGCCTACGCGGCCAAGCGGTTCGCCCGGCCGCTGTACGACCGGATGATGAAGAAGGCCTCGTTCGCGATGGCCAAGAAGGACTGACCGATGCGCACCAACGTCCTCATCACCGGCGCCAGCTCCGGGCTCGGCGCCGGCATGGCCCGCATCCTGGCTGCCAAGGGTCACCACCTCGCCCTGACGGCACGACGCGTCGACCGCCTCGAGGCACTGCGCGACGAGCTGCTCGCGGCGCACCCCGGGATCGAGGTCGTGGTGCACGCGCTCGACGTCACCGACCACGAGCAGGTCTTCGCGGTGTTCAAGCAGGCCGTCGTCGACCTGGGTGGTCTCGACCGCGTCATCGTCAACGCCGGGCTCGGCAAGGGCGGCCGCATCGGCACCGGCCGGTTCGAGGCCAACCGCCAGACCGCCGAGACCAACTTCGTCGCCGCGCTGGCCCAGTGCGAGGCCGCGATGGAGCACTTCTACGAGCGCAAGGCCGGGCACCTGGTCGTCATCTCGTCGATGTCGGCCATGCGGGGCATGCCGTCGTCGATGACGACGTACGCGGCGACCAAGGCCGGGCTCGCGATGCTCGCCGAGGGCATCCGCTCCGACCTGATCGGCCGCAAGGGCCTCGACATCAAGGTCACGACCCTGTTCCCGGGCTACATCGCGTCGGAGATGAACGAGGGCGTGCAGCAGGAGACCCGCATGATGGTCGACACCGAGACGGGGTGCCGCGCCCTCGTGGCCAAGATCGAGGCCGAGGTCGTCGACGCGGCGGTGCCGTCGTGGCCGTGGGCCCCGCTCGGGCAGGTCATGAAGTACGCGCCCCTGGGCATCGTCCGCCGGATGGTGTGACGGTCCTCTTTCGGTAGGGTCAGGGCCACCGACGTCATCGATCCAGGGGGAGAACCATGACCACCACACCGCCAGAGCCCGACCAGCCCTTCGGCGCGGGCCAGCCGCCCTACCCGGGCGAGCAGCAGCCCGCCGCCCCCTACGGGGCCTACCCGACGTCGCCCGGCGGGCAGCCTCCGCAGCGTCAGGCGCCGCCCGCGCAGCCCTCGTCGATCGCGCTCGCCGTCAAGCTGATGTACGCCGGTGCGGTGCTGAGCGTCCTGTCGCTGATCTACAGCTTCACGACGCTGGGCAGCCTCAAGGACGACATCCGCGCCGAGCTGCTGAAGAACGACACCACCGTCAGCCAGTCGACGATCGACGCGGCGTACGCCGTCACGATCACGATCGCGGTGGTCTTCGGGCTCATCGGCGCGCTGCTGTGGGTCTGGATGGCCTGGAAGAACGGCCAGGGTCGCAGCTGGGCCCGCGTCGTGGCGACCGTGCTGGGCGCCTTCAACCTCATCGGCCTGCTGTTCACCGCCGCGGGCAGCAACTCCGAGACCGTCACCGTCATCTCGTCGGTCATCAGCGTCGTGCTGGCCGTGGTCATCCTGGTGCTGCTGTGGAAGAAGGAGTCGAGCGACTTCTACTCGGCTGCCGAGGCCTCGCGCCGGATGTACTGACGCTCGACCGGGTCGGCGAGCAGGTCTCGAGCCAGCTCGCCGACCTGCTCGGCCTCCACCAAGAAGCCATCGTGACCGTGCACGGACGTCACGACCGCCAGCGGGCCCGCACCCGGGATGAGGTCGGCGAGCTCCTGCTGCTGGTGCAGCGGGTAGAGCCGGTCGGAGTCGATGCCCGCCACCACCGTGCGTGCCGTCACCCGCGACAGCGCCGACGCGATGCCGCCGCGGTCGCGCCCGACGTCATGGGTGTCCATCGCGGACGTCAGCACGACGTACGAGCCGGCGTCGAAGCGGCTCACGAGCTTCGCGCCGTGGTGCTGCAGGTACGAGTCGACCGACCACGTGCCGTCCATCTCGGTCGCGCGGCCGAAGCGCTGCTGCAGCTCGGTCTCGCTGCGGTACGCGATGTGCGCGATGCGACGGGCGAGGTCCAGACCGGCGAGGGGGCCCACCGGTCCGTCGTAGTAGTCGCCGTCGAACCAGGCCGGATCGGTCTGGATGGCCGCCACCTGGGTGCGTGACAGCGCGATCTGCTCGGCCGAGGCCGCTGCCGAGGTGGCCAGCAGCATCAGGCGCTCGACCCGGTCGGGGTGCTCGACGGCCCACTCGACCGCTCGCATGCCGCCGGCCGAGCCGCCGATCACGGCGTGCCACCGGTCGATGCCCATTCGGTCGGCCAGGGCGACCTCGGCGCGGACCTGGTCGCGGACGGTCAGCGCCGGGAACGAGCCGCCCCACGGCAGCCCGTCGGGGTCGAGCGACGCCGGCCCGGTCGAGCCTTGACACCCGCCGAGGATGTTGGCGGCGACCACGAACCAGCGGTCGGTGTCGATCGGACGGCCGGGGCCCACGACGCTGCCCCACCATCCATCGGTGGGATGCCCCGGCCCGGCCTCGCCGACGACGTGGCTGTCACCGGTGAGTGCGTGCAGCACCAGCACGGCGTTGGATCCGTCGAAGGTCCCCCACGTCTCGTACGCCAGCCGGACGTCGGGCAGGGTCGCGCCCGAGTCGAGCGTCAGGTCGCCGAGGTCGGCGAAGAGACGTCCGCCCGGAGGATCCCCCTCGCGCCACGCACCCGTGACGAGAGACGGATCGATGCCCGGAGCCAGGCTCACTGCTGCATGCTCACTGTTCGGACCTCACTTCGCGGCGCGGAAGCCGGCCTCGAGGTCGGCGAGGATGTCGTCGATGCCCTCCAGGCCGATCGCGAGGCGGACCAGACCGGGGGTGACGCCGGTGGCGGCGTGCTCCTCGGGCGAGCCCTGCGAGTGGGTCGTGCTCGCAGGGTGGATCGCGAGGCTGCGGACGTCGCCGATGTTGGCGACGTGGCTGAACAGCTCGAGCGCGTCGATGAACGCCTTGCCGGCCTCGAGGCCGCCGGGCAGCTCGAACGTCAGCACGGCACCCGCACCCTGGGGCACGTACTTGTCGGCGAGCTGCTTGTAGGGGCTGCTGGGCAGGCTGGCCCACGTGACGCGCGAGACGTCGTCGCGGGCCTCGAGCCACTCGGCGACCTTGCGGGTGTTCTCGACGTGGCGCTCGATGCGCAGGCTGAGGGTCTCGAGTCCCTGGGCGATGAGGAAGGCGTTGAAGGGGGCGATCGCGGCGCCCGTGTTGCGCAGCACCTGCACGCGCAGCTTGGAGATGTAGGCGGCCGGTCCGAGGGCCTCGGCGTACTTGAGGCCGTGGTAGCTCGGATCGGCCTCGGTGAATCCCTTGAACTTGTCGCCGTGCGCGCCGTAGTCGAACGTGCCGCCGTCGATGACGACGCCGGCGATCGCGGTGCCGTGGCCACCGATGTACTTCGTGGCGGAGTGGACGACGGTGTCGACGCCGTGCTTCAGCGGGTTGAGCAGGTAGGGGGTCGCGATGGTGTTGTCGACGACGAACGGGACCCCGACCTCCTTCGCGACCGCGGAGATGGCCTCGAGGTCGAGCACGTCGCCCTTGGGGTTGCCGACCGTCTCGCCGAAGAACACCTTGGTGTTGTCCTGGACGGCGGCGCGCCACGCGTCGGGGTTGTTGTTGTCCTCGACGAACGTCACGGTGATGCCGATCTTCGGGAACGAGTGGCGCAGCAGGCTGTCGGTGCCGCCGTAGAGGCTGGCCGAGGCGACGATGTGGTCGCCGGCCTCGGCGACGTTGGTCAGCGCGGCGGTCGTGGCGGCCTGCCCCGACGCGAAGAGCAGCGCCCCCACGCCACCCTCGAGCGCGGCCAGTCGCTCCTCGACGACCGACTGCGTCGGGTTGATGATGCGGGTGTAGATGTTGCCGGGCTCGGCCAGGCTGAACAGCGCCGCGGCGTGGTCGGTGTCGCGGAACTGGAACGACGTCGTCTGGTAGATCGGCAGCGCGCGGGCACCCGTGGTGGGGTCGGGCACCTGGCCCGCGTGGATCTGCTTCGTCTCGAATGACCAGTTGTCGCTCATGGTGTCTCCTGGGGAGTGGAAGGTCGGTGCCACCGACAGTGCCACCGTCTCGCCAGTTGACAAGGGTGTCTCACCATGTGATCAGTCGTTCCCCAGGGAGGCCGTTTGCGGCCGACCGTGAGCGCAGCGAGGGGGACTGGCATGAGCCTGACCAGTGGGTTCGCCTCGGGCTTCGCCCTCACGGGCCCCCACTCGCTGCGCTCGCGGGAGGGACCCCCAGCTGCGCTCCCTGGCGAACGAGAGCGTGCGTTCCCCAGGGAGGCCGTCTGCGGCCGACCGTGAGCGCAGCGAGGGGGACTCGGGTGGGTCCGATCGCTCACCAGGCCTCGCTGTCGGGCGGCTTCGCCGCGCACGCTGCGCTGGCCCGCTTCGACGCTCGGGCGCGGGGCGCCCTCGGTCTCAGCGCATGCTGAAGGGCTGGGCCGTCGACTCGAGCACCGAGAGCCACAGGTCGCCGTCGGCCGAGACGCTGTGCGACCCGGCCGTGACGAACGGGATCGGCACGTTGACGAAGCGGTGGCGCCGTCGTCCGACGACCATGTCGGTGCGGCCGGACATGGCCGCGTGCACGGCGGTCTGGGCCAGCCGGGTGCAGTAGACCGAGTCGGACGCGTCGGCGGGCACCGAGCGGATCGCGTAGCCCGGGTTGAAGTAGCGCATCGTGAGGGGCTGAGAGCGGTTGGCGAAGTCCTTGCCGATCTCGTCGCGCAGGAAGCCGGCGATGTCGCCGAGCACCGCGTTGCCGCTGGCGTCGGTGCGGTCGTCGGCGGGGATGAGGTCCTGGCCGGCACCCTCGGCCAGCACGATGACGGCGCTGCCGCGCTCGGCCACGCGCCGGGCGAGCAGGCTCAGCAGGCCGTTCTCGCCGTCGAGCGCGAACTCGACCTCGGGGATCAGCACGAAGTCGGCGTCGTGGTTGGCCAGCGCGGCGTAGCAGGCGATGAAGCCGGCGTGCCGGCCCATGACCTTGACGATGCCGACACCGCCGACCGCCGCCTCGACCTCGACCCGCGCGGCCTTGATCGACTCGGCCGCCTTGGCGAACGCGGTCGAGAAGCCGAAGCTCTGGCCGATGTGGGGGATGTCGTTGTCGATCGTCTTGGGGACTCCGACGATGCCGATCGACAGGCCGCGCGACGCGATCTCGCGACCGATGTTGTGAGCGCCGCGCATCGAGCCGTCGCCGCCGATCACCAGCAGGATGTCGATGTCGAGCTCGACGAGCCGGTCGACGATCGCGCTGGGGTCTTGTGCACCCCGCGACGAGCCGAGGATCGTCCCGCCCCGCTCGTTGATGCGGGCGACGTACGACGGGGTCAGCTGGACGACGTCGTGCCCGTTGGCCTCGACGATGCCGGCGTACCCGTGCTGGAAGCCCACGACGTCGCGCACGCCGTAGTGGGTGTGCAGCTCGAGCACGATGGCCCGGATGACGTCGTTGAGGCCGGGGCACAGACCGCCGCACGTGACGACGCCGACCTTGGTGGTGGCGGGATCGAAGAAGATCGACTGCCGCGGTCCACCGGCCTCGAACGTGGGCAGCTCGTCGAGGGGGACGCCTCGGGCCGTGATCAGCTCGATGGTGTCGTCGTAGAGGATGCGGTCGGTCTCGCCGACGTAGTACTCGTTGGTCTCGCGGTCACCCACGTACATCGCGAGGGGACTCTTGACCGTGCACGCACCGAGCGTGCGGACCTGGAGATCGGCGAGGGTGACCACGGATCGATCCTATCCGAGGAGACCCTCATGTTCTGCGGGATCCGAGGCGTTCACCCCGCGGGGAACACGAGGCAGGTCGACGTCGCCGTGGCGAGCAGCCGCCCGTCCGCGTCCTTGATGTCCGCCTCGACGAACGCCGCCCGCGATCCCGGCTTGGTGACGCGGCCGGTCGCGACGACGCGGCCGGTGTCGACCGTGATGCCCCGCAGGAAGCTGACGTTGAGGTCGAGCGAGGTGTACGCGGTGCCGGCCGGCAGCGTCGTCTGCACCGCGCACCCGCACACCGAGTCGAGCAGCGTCGCGAAGAATCCCCCGTGCACCGCGCCGATCGGGTTGTAGTGCGACTCGTCGGGGGTCGCGCCCATCACGACCACGCCGGTCTCGACGCTGACGAAGTCCATGTTGATGTGGCTCGCGATGGGGGCACCGGGGATCTCGCCGGCGAGGATCGCCCGGAGGTAGTCCAGCCCCGACATCGTCAGCGCGAGGGCGGCCTGCGGGCGCGGATCGACCCAGGTGATGGTCTTGGAGTGCTCGGACGGCTCGGTCATGGAGGCAGCCTAGTACCTGGCTATGCAATGCCGAACTCAGGTCGCGGCCGCGTCCGCTCGCGGCGCCGAGCTGGATCGGTGGCCACCGGTATGGGGCAAGATGTCCGCATGACGCTCGACATCACCGTGCGCGGTTCCGCGGAGCAGCACCACCCCGCCGAACGCGCGACCGTCGCCCTGGCCGCTGCGATCGAGGGCCCCGACCGGGCCGTGGCGTTCTCCAGCGCCGTCGCGATCCAGGATCCGCTGTCCGCGCACCTCAAGGAGCTCGTCGACCTCCACGCGGTCACGACCTGGTCGAGCGACCAGGTGCGGGTGTTCAGCCATCGTCCGTGGGACGGCGAGGGGCGCCGCGGCGAGGCGGTGCACGTGGCCCGGGTGCAGCTGCGGGCCGAGTTCACCGACTTCGAGCGGTTGAGCAGCTTCGTCGACCACTGGTCGAGCGTCGACGGCGTCGAGATCGGCGGCGTCGAGTGGGACGTCAGCGCCAAGAGCCGTCGGGTCCACGAGGCCGAGGTGCGCAAGGCCGCCGTCGACGACGCGGTCGCGAAGGCGCAGACGTACGCCAACGCAGTGCGCCGCGGCAAGGTCGTGGCGACCCAGATCGCCGATCCGGGCATGCTGGTCGGCCCCGGTGACCCGTCCGCCGTCCCCATGCTCAAGGCCGCCTTCGCCGACGGCCACGGCCCCGAGCTCGACCTGACGCCCCAGGAGATCGTGATCCGCGTCGAGGTCGACGCACGCTTCCAGGCCGACTGACGAGTTCACATACTGCGAGTATGCTTGCGGTATGTGGTGGTCGACGTGGCGTGATCGCGCGGCCGGGCTGATCGGCCTGGTGCCGCACCCCCGGGCGCGCCAGCGTCCGGGACGTCCCCGCCCCGATCGGCCGGCACGTGCGGGGCGCGGACCCATGCGCGTGGTCTACGACGAGGCCGTCGTCCACGAGACCTTCAGCCTCAAGGCGCGGGTGCTGCAGCGGTCGATGCGCATCGTCTTCAAGCCCCTGCTGCGGTACACGCCGATCAACGACCGGTCGCTCGCCGCGATCCGTGCCCTCGACCGGTTCTCGGCCAAGAGGCCGCGGTCGCGCTACGTCGAGCCCGTCGAGTACCGGCTGGGCGGCGTCCGGGTCGAGGCGATGACCCATCGCTTCGGGCCCGACAGCGACATGACGATCCTCTACCTGCACGGCGGGGGATTCTTCTCGTGCGGCATCGAGAGCCATCGACGCATCTGCGAGCGTCTGGCCCTCAAGACCGGTGCCACCGTGGTCTCGGTCGACTACGTGCAGCTGCCCGAAGGGGCGATCGCCGACTCGGTCCACGACGCCATCACGGCCTACGCGGCCCTGCTCGACCAGTCGACGCACCCCGACAAGATCGTCGTCGCCGGAGACTCCGCGGGCGGCTACCTCGCGATGAAGGTCGCCGAGCTCGCGACCCGCCGGGGGCTGCAGGCGCCGGCCGCGCTGCTGGGCTTCTCGCCGCTGCTCAGCGTCGACCCCGACCGCGAGGACAAGGACGTCATGCGCATCATCCGGTCGCGCGACGCCTACCTGCCCGTGGGTCGCCTGGCCAAGATCCGCGAGCGCTGGCTCCCCGAGGGGGCGTCGATCGAGGGGTACGCCTCGCCCCTGCACGCCACGGCGTACATCAGCTCGCCGACGTTCTTCGTGGCGGTCGAGGACGAGATGCTGCGCCCCGAGGTCGAGGCGATGGCCCTGCTGCTGGCCGGGCGGGGCGTCGAGGTCGAGACCCACCTGTGGCGCAAGCAGGTGCACGCCTTCCCGGTGCTGGCCGACGTGCTGCCCGAGAGCGAGATGGCGCTGCAGCTCGCGGCGGACTTCGCGCGCCGTGCCGTGGGCGAGCTCGACCGACCGACCACCGTCGATCCCGACACCCACCAGGAGCCGATCGCCGGACTGGTGCCCGACTCCGCCTGAGCCGCTGCCGGGCGAGGTGACCTCACCCGGCAGCGGTCGTCGTCAGCGGAAGGACACGCGCATCCGCGTCATGGCACGGTCGTCCTGCGTGCCCGACGAGATGCCGACCGCGGACAGCTTCGAGGCCGCCTCGATGCCCTTGCGGACGTCGGCCGGGGGATCGGCCTCGAGCAGCTTGTCGATGATCGTGCCGATGTTGACGTAGAGGCCGGCCGAGGCGTTCTCGCCGTCGGGGATGACGCTCTTGAACGCCTTCTCGTCGCCGAGCGAGCCCTTGGGGTCGGAGATCGCGTCGGCGGCGTCCTGGTTGCTCGCCAGGACCGCACCCTGGTCGGTGGGCGAGGCGATCAGCGGGATGCCGGCCCGCGAGGCCTGCGCCGCGATGCGCTTGACCAGGTCGAGCGCGGGCGCCTTCTCCGACGTCAGCGAGAGGGCCACGTCGATGCTGCTGAAGGCTTCCGGACCGGAGAACGTCGGCAGCTTCTCGAGGTTCTTGGACCCGATGGCGAGCGTGAGGTTGTCGCCGAACAGGGTCTCGAGGTCTTCGGGCAGCTTGAAGCCCGTCTCGAGCTCGAGCCGGTCGAGGAACTGCTGGACGTTGAAGCCACCGCCCAGTCCGCCACCACCGAGATCGCCGCCGCCCAGTCCGCCACCGTTGGGGTCGGTCGGATCGCTGCCGAACGGATCGTCACCGCCGAAGGGGTCGTCGCTGCCGAACGGGTCGTCGGGGTCGACCGTCGGCCCCGAGCTGGACGGCACCGGGAACGTCGGCGTCGGCTCGGTCGGGACAGTGCTGATCGGATCGACGAGCGTGCTCGACGGGGTGCTGCTCGCCGTGTCGCCGAGCCCGCCTCCGCCGGCGAACTGTCGGTCGAACTCGCTGACGAACGACTCGAAGCCCTCGGCGACCTGCTTGCCGGCGCCGGAGACGGACAGGGCGGCGATGGTGTCGGAGGGCAGCTTGCCGAGGGCAGCGACCTTGCTGTCGCCCTTGGTGGGAGCGATGCCACCCAGCACGGCGAGCTCGATCGCGTCGCCGTCGGCGCGCAGCGTGGTCGCCACCGAGCCGGCCTTGACGAGCTCGTCGAGCTGCGGACCGAGCGCCTCCTTGGCCTCGGGCAGGTCGCTCAGGCTCTTGAGGTCGGCCCATGCCGAGGCGATGCCCTGGTCGCCCAAGGAGTCGACGTCGGCGGCGAACGTCTTGTTGTCTCCCAGCGTCGCCTTGTCGGTCGCGGCGGCGGCCTTGTCGACCTCGGCCTGCGTGGGCGCGATGAGCGCGTAGCCGTCGCGGTAGCCGATGCCGTACTTCTCGTCGGCGCAGCCGAAGAGCTTCTTGATGCCGGCGCGCGACGCGTCCTCGTCGGTGACCTGCACCGCGATGAGGGCGGAACGGTCCTTGATGCTGGCGCCCACGCCGATGCGGTCGCCGAGCCACGGCTCGACGTCCTTGTCGTAGTCGACGTCCTTGCACTCGCTCGCGAGGATCTTGGGGAAGACCAGCTCGCGGATGTCGGCCTGCTCGTCCTTGATGCCGATCTCGTCGGCCAGGTCGGGGACCTTGCGCAGCAGCTTGAACAGGTCGACCTTCTGGCTGGCCGAGGGGTCGAGGTCGAACCGCAGGTAGACCTGCGTCGAGGCCGGCATCACGTCGTGCGGCTGGGGACCGCCGCCGCTGAGTCGGTCGTAGACCGCGTAGGCGCCGATGCCGCCCGCCACCACGAGGGCGGCCACGACGCCGCCGATGATCGCGACGCGGCCGCCACGACGGCCCTTGCCGCCGCCGGTGGCGACGGGCGCGCCGTCAGCCGGGGGTGGCGGAGGCGGCGGGGGGACGGACGAGGCCCCGACGGGGGGCATCGGCGCTGTTGCCGGCGCGGCCGGCGGCGGCGGTGGGGGCGGCGGCGGGACGGGACTGTGGTCGCTCATGGGGCTGCCTCTCAGCGAAATCTTGGGTCACCAGAGCCTAGCCGAGCCCGACGCCCTGTCTTAACGGTCGATCTTGGTGACCTTGAAGCCCTCGTCCAGCTCGACCGTGAGGTCCTGCCCGTCGGGCATGAGCACGTCGACCTCGTAGGCGTGGTCGGGGTCGTCGCTGCCGCTGGTCTCGGTGACCTTGCCGCCGCCGGCGGCCTTGAGAGCGGCCTCGCTGGCCTGGGTCAGCGTGTCTCCGGTGAGGGGCTGGTCGTCGGCGGAGCCTCCCGCGGACGGAGCGGCGCCGGTCGGGTCGGCCGGCGGCGTGGCCGACGGGGAGCCCGTGGCGAACGCGGAGGCCTTCGGCGGGCTGTTGGTGACCTTGAAGGAGTCGTCGAGCTCGACGTCGATGTCGGTGCCGTTGGGCAGGGTGACCTCGACCTGGTAGGCGTACGTGTCGTCGCCGTCGCCGCGCTCGGCGTCGGTGACGGCTCCACCGCCGACGTACTTCAGGGCGGCGGCCTCGGCCTTGTTGCGGTCGCCCGACGAGAGGGTCTCGTCGTCGCTGCCGCCGCAGGCGCCGAGAGTCAGGGCGAGGGCAGCGGTGAGGCCGACGGCGGCGAGACGGGGACGAAGCGAAGTCGTGCGCATGGTGTTCTCCTGGTGCTGTGGGGATCGTTCTCGATGACCTCAGAACACCGGGTCGAGGTGAGTGCCCCGTGAGACCGCGGTGAGGGCGTTCTTATCTTTGGCCGGTCACGGTCCGTCCACAAACAAGCAGGCTTGACTGTTTGTGTTGCGACGGTGCATGGTGGTCGGGTGACGACCGACACCGCTGCCCGATCGACACAGGGCGAGCGCACCCGCGCGATGCGCCTGCGGCTGATGGAGGCCACGGTCGACTCCCTGGTCGAGCTGGGGTGGGCCGGCACCACCACGACGGTGGTGAGCCGGCGCGCGGGCGTCAGCCGCGGTGCCCAGCTGCACCACTTCCCGAGCAAGCAGGCCCTGGTCGTCGCGGCCGTCGAGCACCTCACCGACCGGCGACGCGACGACATGCGACGCCATGCCGAGAGCCTGCCCGAGCACGACCGCATCCGAGGGGTGCTCGAGATCCTCGCCGCCCAGTTCGTGTCGCCGGTGTTCTTCGCGGCGCTCGAGCTGTGGGTGGCCGCGCGCACCGATGCCGACCTGCGCGAGTCGGTCGCACCCCTGGAGCGGCGCATCGGACGCGAGACGCACGCCTATGCCGTCGAGCTGCTCGACATCGACGAGAGCCGCGGAGACAACCGTCAGCTCGTGCAGGCGACGCTCGACCTCGTCCGCGGGCTCGGCCTCGCAGCCTCGCTCAGCGACGACGCCGCCCGCCGCTCGACCGTCCTCGACTCGTGGGCCGCGGTCCTCGAGCGCGAGCTGGACCAGTCATGAAGCACTCCGCCGTCATGACGCCGCTTCGTCCAAGGAGAGCCGCATGAGCACGCTCGACGACGTCCTGTCCGACCTCACGGCCGAGAGCATGCAGCTCGACCAGTGGGTCGCCGGCCTGGCCGAGCCCGCGTGGGCGACCGTCACGACCCCCGAGGGGTGGACCGTGACCGACCAGGTCGCCCACCTGCACTGGACCGATCTGGCATCGCTGACGGCGCTGAACGATCCGGAGGCCTTCGCCGAGATGCTGCGCGCAGCCGCCTCAGATCCCACGGGGTTCGTCGACGCCCAGTCGGCCGAGACGGCGCTGATCCCGCCCGGCGACCTGCTGCTGGAGTGGCGCGAGGGGCGGGTCGAGCTCGACGCCGCCCTGCGAGCGGTGCCCGAGGGCGAGAAGGTGCCGTGGTTCGGGCCGCCCATGAGCCCGACGTCGATGGCCACGGCGCGCATCATGGAGACCTGGGCGCACGGCCACGACATCGGCGAGGCGCTGGGTATCGCGATACCGCAGACCGTCCGGGCCAAGCACGTCTGCCACATCGGTGTGCGGGCCCGCGGCTACACGTACCTCGTGCACGACGAGCCCGACCCGGGGGTCGACGTCCGCGTCGAGCTCACCGGCCCGGACGGCGAGTCGTGGACCTGGGGCCCGGCCGATGCCGCCGAGCGCGTGACCGGCTCGGGGTACGACTTCGCCTTGCTCGCGACCCGGCGCCGTCACCTCGACGACGTCGACGTGACGGCCGAGGGGGAACACGCCGCCCACTGGCTCACGATCGTCCAGGCGTTCGCGGGCCTGCCGGGTGCCGATCCCGTCCGGCTGGCCGATCGATGAGCACGGACGCATCGACGGACGTCGTCCGCATCGGCAACTGCTCGGGCTACTACGGCGACCGGCTCTCGGCCATGCGCGAGATGCTCGAGGGCGGCGACCTCGACTACCTCACGGGCGACTACCTCGCCGAGCTGACGATGCTGATCCTCGGCCGAGACCGGATGAAGGACGAGTCGCTCGGCTACGCCAAGACGTTCGTCCGCCAGATGACCGAGTGCATGGCGCTGGCGAAGCAGCGCGGCGTGCGGATCGTGGCCAATGCCGGCGGGCTCAACCCGGCCGCGCTCGCCGCGAGGCTGCGCGAGATCGCCGCCGACCAGGGCCTCGACGTCGCGATCGCGCACGTCGAGGGCGACGACCTGAGCGGGCGGGCCGACGAGCTCGGCCTGAACGAGGGCACCGGTGGCAGGGCGCTGACGGCCAACGCCTACCTGGGAGCCTTCGGCATCGCGGCGGCGCTCTCGGCGGGCGCCGATGTCGTCGTGACCGGACGGGTCACCGACGCCTCGGTCGTGGTCGGTCCGGCCATCGCCCACTTCGGCTGGGGCCGCGACGATCTCGACCAGCTGGCGGGCGCGGTCGTGGCCGGTCACGTCATCGAGTGCGGCACCCAGGCGACGGGTGGCAACTTCTCCGGCTTCGCGAATGTCGATATGTCGACACCTCTCGGGTTCCCGGTCGCGGAGGTCGCCGCCGACGGGTCGGTCGTCATCACCAAGCACGAGGGCACGGGCGGTGCGGTCACGGTCGACACCGTCACGGCCCAGCTCGTGTACGAGATCCAGTCGCCGGTCTACCTCGGCCCCGACGTCTCGACGCGGCTCGACTCGATGTCGTTGCGGCAGCTCGGCCGTGACCGCGTGGCGATCTCGGGCGTCGTGGGCGAGCCGCCTCCGGCCACCACGAAGGTGTGCCTCAACGCGCTCGGCGGCTTCCGCAACTCCGTCGACTTCCTGCTGACGGGTCTGGACGTCCCGCAGAAGGCCACGCTCATCGAGCAGCAGCTGGAGGCCGCGTTCGCGGCGGGCGTCCGGCCGGAGTCGGTCGAGTGGCACCTCGACCGCACCGACTCGGCCGATCCCGACACCCAGGCGCGGGCGACGTCGCTGCTCAGGCTGCACGTGCGCAGCGCGACGCCCGAGCCGGTCGGTCGCGCCTTCAGCGATGCGGCGATCCAGCTGGCGCTCGCGTCGTACCCCGGCTTCAGCGTCTCGCGGCCGCCCGCGGCCGGCACCCCCTACGGCGTCTACCGCGCCGCCTACGTCGCGCAGCCCGAGGTGCCGCACGTCGTCGTCCACGCCGACGGCCGCCGCGAGGACATCCCCCCACCCCCCACCCCCGCGAGCCCCACCTCCGCGAGTGGTGCGGAGTGGACAGAACGAGACGGCGAGTCGGTCCGCTCCGCACCACTCGGGGACGGGAACGCACCACTCGCGCGGTCGGTGGGCGGGACGACACGAGTTCCGCTCGGACGTCTGGCGCACGCGCGGTCGGGCGACAAGGGCGGCGACGCCAACATCGGGGTCTGGGTCCCGGCCGACCACCCCGCCCGTGACGACGCCTACGCCTGGCTCGTCGGCCTGCTCGACGTCGCGACCGTCCGCGAGCTGCTGCCCGAGGCCGCGACGCTCGACGTCGAGGTGCATCCCCTGCCCAACCTGCGGGCCGTCAACGTCGTCGTGCACGGTCTGCTCGGCGAGGGCGTCGCATCGTCCACGCGGCTCGACCCCCAGGCCAAGGGTGTCGGCGAGTGGCTCCGCGCCCGCGTCGTCGACGTCCCGTCCGCCCTGCTCCCGACCCACCTGACCGATCCCGCACCGGAGGCACGACCGTGAACGTCTGGAACACCCCCGAACGCATCGCCCTGCGCGAGATGGTGACGTCGTTCACCGAGAAGGAGATCGCGCCGCACCTGCCGGCGTGGGAGGACGCCGGCCTGCTGCCGCGCGAGCTGCACCAGAAGGCGGCGGCCGCGGGCCTGCTGGGCATCGGGTTCGCCGAGGAGGTCGGCGGGTCCGGCGGCGACATCATCGACGCGACGATCATGACCGAGGCGGTGATGGCCGGGGGCGGCTCGACCGGCCTGCTCGCGAGCCTGTTCACGCACGGCATCGCGATCCCGCACATCGTGGACAGCAAGAACGCCGACCTCGTCGACCGCTACGTGCGGCCCACGCTGGCCGGCGAGACGATCGGATCGCTCGGCATCACCGAGCCCGGCGGCGGCTCGGACGTCTCGGGGCTGACGACGCGAGCCGTGCGAGACGGCGACGAGTACGTCGTCACCGGCGCGAAGACCTTCATCACCTCGGGCGTGCGATCGGACTTCGTGACCACCGCGGTGCGCACCGGCGGCAGCGGCTTCGGCGGCATCAGCCTGCTGGTGATCGACAAGGGGCTGCCGGGGTTCACGGTGTCGAAGCCGCTGCGCAAGATGGGCTGGCACTGCTCCGACACCGCCGAGCTCACGTTCGACGAGGTGCGGGTGCCGGCGGCCAACATCGTCGGCGAGGTCGACGGCGGCTTCGGGCTGATCGTCAACCAGTTCGTCAACGAGCGCCTCAGCCTGGCGACCCAGGCCTACGCGACGGCGCAGCGCTCGCTCGACCTCGCGATCGAGTACTCGAAGCAGCGGGAGACGTTCGGCAAGCCGCTCGTGACGCGTCAGGTGATCCGCCACAAGCTCGTCGAGATGCACAGCCGCACCGCCGCCGCCCGTGCCCTGACGCGCGAGGCCGTCGAGAAGGCCGCGGCAGGCGAGTCGCCGCTGCTGGAGGCCGTCGTGGCCAAGAACGTCTCGGTCGCCGCGTGCGAGTGGGTCGTGTCCGAGGCCGTCCAGATCTTCGGCGGCATGGGCTACATGCGCGAGTCCGAGGTCGAGCGCCACTACCGCGACGCCCGCATCCTCGGCATCGGCGGCGGCGCCACCGAGGTCATGACCGATCTGGCCGCCAAGCTGATGGGACTGTGATGAAGACCGCCGCCGACACCTCCTCGGAGAACTACCGCGCCAATCGCGAGCGGATGCTCGAGCGCATCGCCGACCTGGCCGAGCAGCACCGCCTGGCGGTGGGCGCGGGGGGCGAGCGCAACATCGAGCGCCACCACCGGCGCGGCAAGCTCACGGCGCGCGAGCGCATCGAGCTGCTGATCGACGCTGATTCACCGTTCCTCGAGCTGTCGCCGCTCGCGGCCTGGGGCACCGACTTCGCGGTGGGGGCCTCGGTCGTGACGGGCATCGGCGTCGTCGAGGGCGTCGAGGTGCTGGTCGTGGCCAACGACCCCACCGTCAAGGGCGGCTCGACCAATCCGAGCACGCTGCGCAAGGTGCAGCGAGCGGCGCAGATCGCCGAGGAGTGCGGGCTGCCGACCGTCAACCTGGTCGAGTCCGGTGGTGCCGACCTGCCGACGCAGAAGGACATCTTCATCCCCGGCGGTCGCTCGTTCCGCAACATCACCCGCGCCAGTGCCGACCGTCGTCCGACGGTGGCGCTCGTCTTCGGCAACTCGACGGCCGGCGGTGCCTACGTGCCGGGCATGAGCGACTACGTCGTGATGGTCAAGGAGGGAGCCAAGGTCTTCCTCGGCGGGCCGCCGCTGGTCAAGATGGCCACGGGCGAGGAGTCCGACGACGAGTCGCTCGGCGGGGCCGAGATGCACGCCCGCCAGTCGGGCCTGGCCGACTACCTCGCGGTGGACGAGCGCGACGCGATCCGCATCGGTCGCTCGATCGTCAAGAACCTCAACTGGCGCAAGCAGGGCACCACGCCCGAGCCCACCTACGCCGAGCCGGTGCACGATCCGGAGGAGCTGCTCGGCATCGTCCCGACCGATCTCAAGGTCCCGTTCGACCCGCGCGAGGTCATCCTGCGCATCGTCGACGGCACTCCCGACGGGTCGGCGCCGTTCGACGAGTTCAAGCCGCTCTACGGGACGTCGCTCGTCACGGGCTACGCCCGCCTGCACGGCCACCCCATCGGCATCCTCGCCAACGCGCAGGGCGTGCTGTTCAGCGAGGAGGCGCAGAAGGCGGCGCAGTTCATCCAGCTGGCCAACCAGATCGACACCCCGCTGCTGTTCCTGCACAACACGACGGGCTACATGGTCGGCGCCGAGTACGAGCAGGGCGGCATCATCAAGCACGGCGCCCAGATGATCAACGCAGTCAGCAACTCGACCGTCCCGCACCTGTCGGTCGTGATGGGCGCGTCGTACGGGGCCGGCCACTACGGCATGAGCGGACGCGCGTACGACCCGCGCTTCATGTTCAGCTGGCCCAACGCCAAGTCGGCCGTCATGGGCCCTGCGCAGCTCGCCGGCGTCATCTCGATCGTCGCCCGTGGGGCCGCCGAGGCCAAGGGCCAGCCGTACGACGAGGAGGGCGACGTCGCGATGCGCGCCTACATCGAGGAGCAGATCGAGAAGGAGTCGTTGGCGTACTTCACGTCCGGGATGCTCTACGACGACGGGGTCATCGACCCGCGCGACACCCGCACCATCCTCGGCATCTGCCTGAGCGCCATCAACACCCGCCCCGTCCAGGGCGCCGAGGGATATGGAGTGTTCCGCCTGTGAACGCCAGCAACCCGCAAGAAGTGGGCACCTTCGGCCAGTCCACGACGCCGGAACCAACAGCAACGACCCACATCTCATCGGTGCTGGTGGCCAATCGGGGGGAGATCGCTCGGCGGGTGTTCCGCACGTGCCGAGAGCTCGGCCTCTCGACCGTCGCGGTGTTCTCGGACGCCGACGAGTCCGCGCCCTTCGTGGGCGAGGCCGATGTCGCGGTCCGGCTTCCCGGCAGCGCGCCGAACGAGACTTACTTGCGGGGCGACCTCGTGATCGCGGCGGCGCTCAAGGCCGGTGCCGACGCCGTGCACCCCGGCTACGGCTTCCTGTCGGAGAACGCCCGGTTCGCGCGCGACGTCGAGGCGGCGGGGCTGACCTGGATCGGGCCGACACCTCAGGCCATCGATGCGATGGGCGACAAGATCCGCGCCAAGGAGCTGATGTTCGACGCTGGCGTCCCCCAGCTCGGACGACTCGAGCCCGGCGCGGTCACCTCTGCCGACCTGCCGGTACTGGTGAAGGCATCGGCGGGCGGGGGCGGTCGCGGCATGCGCGTCGTCCGGCAGCTCGACGAGCTCGAGCGCACGATCGAGCAGGCGTCCGCCGAAGCGGCGTCGGCGTTCGGCGACCCGACGGTCTTCGTCGAGCACTACCTCGAGGCCGCGCGGCACGTCGAGGTGCAGGTCATGGCCGACACCCGCGGCACGGTCTGGGTCGTCGGCGACCGCGACTGCTCGATCCAGCGGCGCCACCAGAAGGTCGTCGAGGAGGCCCCGGCCCCGGGGCTGTCCGACAGCGTCCGTGGCGTCCTGCACGACGCGGCCCGCGCGGCGGCCGAGGCCGTCGACTACGTCGGCGCGGGCACGGTCGAGTTCATGGTCGCGGGCGAGAAGGTGTTCTTCCTGGAGATGAACACCCGGCTGCAGGTCGAGCACCCCGTCACCGAGGCGGTCTTCGGGCTCGATCTCGTAGCGCTGCAGATCGCCGTGGCCGAGGGGCGGCCGCTGGTCGGCGACGTGCCCCAGCCGGCCGGTCACGCGGTCGAGGTGCGCCTCTACGCGGAGGACCCGGCCGACGACTGGCAGCCGCAGACCGGCACGCTGCGGACGTTCGACGTCCCCGTGGGCCCCGGCATACGGGTCGACTCCGGTGTCGAGGCCGGCTCGGCGGTCGGCATCCACTACGACGCCATGATCGCCAAGATCGTCGCTCACGGCCCCGACCGGTCGGCCGCCGTCCGACGCCTCGGCGGAGTGCTGCGCCGCTCGCGCATCCACGGCGTGACGACCAACCGGGAGTTCCTGCGCGCGATCCTCGCCGACGACGACTTCGCGGCGGCGCGGCTGCGCACGACGCTGCTCGACGACCGCCTCGAGGCCTGGACGGCGCCCCGCATGGACGAGGGGCAGGTGCGCAGGGCTGCGTCCGCGGCCGCGCTCGCCGAGGCGACCTCCGCCTCGACGGGCGCGACGGTGCTGGGCCGCATCCCGACGGCGTACCGCAACGTGCCGAGCCAGCCGCGCACGCGGACGTACGTCCTCTCGACCGGCGGGGCGGAGGTGACGATCCCCTACTCGGCCGGGCCTGTGCTGCACGACCTCGACGACGTCACCGTCGTCGAGGCGACCCCGACACGGGTCGTGCTCGACGTCGCGGGAGTCGTCGAGGCCTATGTGGTCTCGGTGGGCACCGGGAGCGTCGACGTCGACGGGCCGCACGGCGCGGTCGACCTCGTCGCCGTGCCGGTCTTCGTCGACCCGGCCGACGTGGTCGCCGAGGGGTCGCTGCTCGCGCCGATGCCCGCCGCCGTCGTCGAGGTGGCCGTCGTGGACGGTCAGGACGTCCGCACGGGCGATGTCGTCGTGGTGCTCGAGGCCATGAAGATGCAGCACACCATCACGGCGCCGACCGACGGCGTCGTCACCCAGCTCTCGGTCACGGCCGGCTCGCAGGTCGAGTCCGGCGCGGTCCTGGCCGTGATCGACGTTTCGACGGGCGAGAGCCCCCAAGGAGAGAAGCCATGACCATCGCCTTCACCGAGTCCGAGGAGCGCCAGGCGCTCCGCAGGTCCGTCGCAGCCCTCGGCGCCAAGTACGGTCGCGACTACTTCGAGCAGGCAGCCCGCGCCGGCAAGAAGACCACCGAGCTGTGGTCCGAGGCCGGCCGCAACGGCTTCCTCGGCGTCGCGATCCCCGAGGAGTACGGGGGAGGCGGCGGCGACATCGGCGACCTCGCGGCCGTCTGCGAAGAGCTCGCCGCGGCGGGAAGCCCCCTGCTGCTGATGGTCGTGTCGCCCGCGATCGTAGGCACGATCATCGCCCAGTACGGCAGCGACGAGCAGAAGCAGGCGCTGCTGCCGGGGCTGGCCGACGGGACGTCGACGTTCGCGTTCTCGATCACCGAGCCCGATGCCGGCTCCAACTCCCACAACATCATCACGACCGCGTTCCGCGAGGCGGACGGCTGGCGGCTCACCGGCACCAAGACGTACATCTCGGGGGTCGACGAGGCCAGCCACGTGCTGGTCGTGGCTCGCACCGAGGACGCGCGCAGCGGCAAGCTCAAGCCCGCGCTGTTCCTCGTCCCGACGGACTCCGAGGGCTTCACGTACCAGGAGATCGACATGGGCATCGTGTCGCCCGAGAAGCAGTTCACGCTGTTCTTCGACGACGTGCGCGTGCCGGCGGGCGCGCTGATCGGTGGCGAGGGGGCCGGCATCGAGCAGCTCTTCGCGGGGCTCAACCCCGAGCGCATCATGGCCGCGTCGTTTGCGCTGGGCACGGCACGGCTGGCGCTGGCCAAGGCGTCGGAGTACGCCAAGCAGCGCACGGTGTGGGACGCGCCGATCGGTGCGCACCAGGCGATCTCGCATCCGCTGGCGCAGACGCACATCGAGATCGAGATGGCGCGGCTCATGACGCAGAAGGCAGCGGCGCTCTACGCCGCAGGTGACGTGATGCGGGCGGCCGAGGCCGCCAACATGGCCAAGTACGCTGCCGGCGAGGCCGTCTGCAATGCGGTCGACCGCGCCATCCAGACCCACGGCGGCAACGGCCTGGCCAACGAGTACGGTCTCGTGCAGATGCTCGCCGGGTCGCGCCTGTCGCGCATCGCCCCGGTCAGTCGCGAGATGGCGCTCAACTTCGTCGCCCAGTTCAGCCTCGGACTGCCCAAGTCGTACTAGCCGGCCGCACCCACGCAGGAGGAACCCTGACATGACCGAGCTCGTCCACCTCGAGGTCGTCGACGACGTCGCGACCATCACGCTCGACAGCGAGCACAACCGCAACGCCCTCAGCCGGCAGCTGGTGTCGGAGCTCGCGGAGCACCTGGCCGCCGCCGACGTGGACGCCGCGACGCGAGCCGTGCTGGTGCGATCGGCCGGTCGGGTGTTCTGCTCGGGCGCCGATCTGTCCGAGGCCGCCAGCGGCGGCATGGTCGAGGGCGCGAAGGCGCTGATCGCGCTGCAGCGTCAGATCGCGACGCTGTCGAAGCCGGTCGTCGTCGAGCTCGGCGGGCCCGTGCGGGCCGGCGGCCTCGGCATCGTGGGTGCTGCCGACATCGTGCTGGCGGCCGAGTCGGTGACCTTCGCGCTGACCGAGGTGCGCCTGGCGCTCGCGCCCGCCGTGATCTCGGCGTCGCTGCTTCCGCGGCTGACCGATCGTGCGGCGGCCGACCTGTTCCTCACCGCGCGGACGTTCGACGCGCCCGAGGCGGTCGCCGTCGGTCTGGTCACGCGGTCCGTGGTCGATGTCGAGCTGCAGGCCGAGGTCGCCCGCTCCCTCGGCGACCTGCTCAAGGGACGTCCGCAGGGCCTCCGCGAGACCAAGCGGCTGCTCAACCACGATCTCGTCGCCCGCATCGACGCGCTGGGCGAGCAGCTCGCGACCCTGTCGGGCGAGCTGTTCGGCAGCGACGAGGCGCGTGAGGCGATGACGGCGTTCCTGCAGCGCAAGGGGTAGGGCGACCTCATCGACGGTTTGCCGATGTGATGGGTCGACCTAGTCATTCGTGATGGTCTTCGGACGTTCGGGGACGAAGGTCCCGTAACTGGCATTGACTGACAGCTCGTCATCCATCATCGGGAGTCCTGCATGTCGTCATCACCGTCCATCGTCGAGGCGAGGCGACCTCTCGCCCCGCGACTCGTCGTCGCGCTCCTCGCGGCCCTCGCCCTCGTCCTCGGGCCGTTGGCCTTCGTGCCGGCCTCCGCCGCGCCGGGGGATCCCGCCACCGTCAGCGGAACCGTCGCGCTCAGCGGTGACGAGGACCTCGTCAACATCCCCGTCACCCTCGAGCGGCGCGTCGATCGCGGCGGAGACATCGACTGGGAGTACGAGAACAGCGACTACTTCAACGGTGGCGGCTACGCGTTCGCCGACGTCGATCCCGGGACCTACCGGGTCAAGTCTGGTGGACCGTCGGCCGATGACGGCAGCACTCCGTACGCCGTGAAGGAGTCGGCGCCGTTTGACGTCGACGGCACCGACGTCACGGTGCCCGCGCTCGACCTGACGCTCGGCGGCTCCATCGGCGGCACGACCGCGCAGGACGGCGCTGGTGCGCTCGACGGCGTCCGCGTCATCGTGTCGCGCCTCGAGCTCGGCCGCTACCGGTACGAGCGCGAGGCGACGTCGGACTCCGACGGCAGCTACGTCGTGACCGGTCTGCGCGACGGCGAGTACCAGCTCGACTTCAGCAAGGACGACTTCCTTCACGAGTACTACGACGACATCCCGTTCGACCGGGAGGACTCCACGGGAGCGACCACCATCACCATCCTCAACGGCAACGTGGTCACCGCCAAGGACGCGGCCCTGACGCCCGCAGCGATCGTGTCGGGCGTGGTCACCGCCGACGGTGACCCCCTCGCCGGCGTCGCCGTCTCCGCCTACCGCAAGGTCGTCAGCGGCGGCGTCACCAGCTGGGAGTCCTCCCAGAGCTACGCCTTCACGGACGAGGACGGCAGCTACCGCATCAACACCCTGCCGGCCGGCTCGTACCGCATCGGTTTCAACGACGAGGGCACCACGTACGCGCCCGAGTTCTATGACGACCAGCCGTCCGTCTACTCCGCGACTGCCACCACGTTCACCGTGGAGCCCGGCGACACCGAGGTCGCGAACGCCGACCTGCAGCTGGGCGGCAGCATTGCCGGCACCGTGACCGGGCCCGACGCCAAGATCGTCGACGTCTGCGTCGAGGCCTACGGCCTGGTCGACGGCACGTACGACGAGAGCCGCCCGGAGCCCGACCTGGGCACCACCGACGAGAACGGCGACTACTCGCTCGAGGGTCTGACGCCCGGCACCTACAAGCTCAAGTTCTCCGACTGCGGCGGCAACGACCTGGTCTCCGAGTACTGGGACGACCAGAAGACGCTCGCCGATGCCGGCGGCGTCACGGTGACGGCCGGCGAGACCACCCCCGGCGTGGACGCGACGCTCGCCCCGAGCCCCACTACGGCTGACATCAAGGGTGTCGTCACGGACACGAGCGACAACGCCGAGCTCAGCGGCATCGCCGTCGAGGTCGAGCAGAAGTTCTCCTCCGACGACGGCGACACATGGGGCTTCGCCGGGAGCGACACGACCGACAGCAACGGCGCCTACGACGTCGAGGTCGACGACGAAGGCACCTACCGCGTGACGTTCACGGACCAGAGCGGACTTCACTTCTCGGAGTTCAACGGCAACGTGACCGTGGCGAGCGGCGAGGCTGCACCGGCCATCGACATCGACTTCGGTGACGTCAAGACGGTCAACGCCGCGTTGGCGCCTTCCGTGGCCATCACCGGCACGCTCACGCGACCGATCGGCTGCGTCGAGCCCGTGGCCTATGCCGTCGATGACGCCGACCAGTCCGACCCGTACTTCGGTGAAGCGAACTACGAGGCTGCCACCTACCTGATCGGCGAGCTGCCGACCGGCGAGTACAAGGTCCGCTTCGACTGCGGTCCGCAGTCCGGAGGGGCCGCGTTCTCTCGCGCCGCCGCAGCAGCCGTCACTGCTGCCGGGCCCCAGAACTGGTACCTCGGCAAGACCTCGTTCGCCGACGCGAACACGGTCGTGGGGACGGCGGGGACGGCGACCCCGCTCCAGCCGGTCACGGTCGCGCCGGTGGCGCAGCCGCCCGTGGTGACCCCGCCGGTCGTCGGTCCGCCGGCGCCGTCGGCTCCCGCCAAGGTCAAGCCGTCGATCAAGGTGTCGGCCAAGGCCGGCAAGAAGTCGGCGACGCTGACGGTCACGGTCAAGGCGTCGGGTGTCTCTCCGTCGGGCAAGGTCACGATCAAGCTGGGCGGCAAGAAGCTCAAGACCGTGACGCTCAAGCGGGGCAAGGCCACGATCAAGCTCAAGAAGCTGAAGAAGGGCAAGAAGGCCTTCACGATCGTCTACTCGGGTGACTCGCGGGTCCTCGCCAAGACCGTCAAGAGCAAGAAGATCTCGATCAAGTAGATCGGCTCGTCGCAGGGCCCACGACCGTCACGGTCGTGGGCCCTCGTCATGCCTGCGGGAGCGGGCGCTGCGACCGGGATAGGGATGCCGCAGCCGATATAGTCGCGGCCATGGCTTCCCCTCTGTCCAGGCTTCGCAGCCGGCTGTCCTCGTCGCCGGCTCCCGCGCCGGCACCCGCCGTCAAGCAGGCCCGCCAGTACGGGCCGTACGGCGTCGCCGGACGTCTGCTGCGCGAGGTCGGCGACCACCCGCGGGGTGAGGGGACGATCGACCGCGAGGGCGACGACCCCACCGAGGTCGCTGCGGTCCGCGCCGGCTGGCTGCTGCTCGACGCCTACGAGCGGATGACCCGGCGCGGCGCCGACCGCGTGTTCGGCCACGAGCTCGACGCGTGGCACGCCTACGCCGACACCCTCGCCGAGCTCGAGTACACGCTGCCCGACGGCCGCGAGCTGAAGCCCGAGAACCGCAAGAACCGCCTGCGGTTCCGGCGCACGGTCGACTTCGCGCGCGAGGGCGAGGTCGTCTTCGACGTCGGCTTCGGCCACGGGCTGCTCGCCGCGTCGCTCATCAAGGACCGCGGCATCAAGAAGTACTTCGGCATCGACATCATCGACCGCTACATCCCCACGGCGACCGGTCTGTTCGCGGTCAACGGCCTCGCCCCCGAGACGCTCGAGCTCGAGGCGCAGGACCTCTACACCCTGACGCGCGAGCGCATCGCGGCCACCGGCGCGACGCTGGTCATCTGCTGCGAGGTGCTCGAGCACGTCCCCGACGCCGAGCTGGCCCTCAAGACCCTGGCCGACGCCCTGCCCGAGGGTGCCGACCTGCTCTTCTCGGTGCCGATGCACGGACGCATCGAGGGCGCGTGGGGCCACGTCTCGGTCTTCGACGTCGACCGGCTGAAGGGCATGCTCGACGGCGCAGGCCTCTACGCCCACCACGTCGAGCCGCTCGCCAACGCCTGGTCGATCGTCGTGGCGTCGCGCGACCCCGCGCCGTCACGGCGGGTGCGCGAGGCCACCGGACGTCCGCCCGAGCGCGTGTCCCGGCCCCTGTCGGCCCACCGCGACTACGTCTACCTCGCCGGGGACGACTTCACGGCCGTCGGCCCGTCCACGGTCGAGCGCCAGTCCGACCAGACGGCGCGGTGGCAGTTCTCCAGCGGCGGGGGCTACACCTTCGCGGTGGACGGTCTCGAGAGCCTGCGGCTGTGGTTCAACCCCGTCGACGCCGACCAGGTCTCCCGGATGGTCGCCACGGCCTACGCCGGCGACACGAAGGTCGGCCACTGGGCCTGGAAGCGCAAGGACGGCCAGATGAGCGATGGGGTCGTCCTCTCGACGGCGCTGCGTGCGGGCGAGGTCGGCCTGCACTTCATCGGCGACCAGAACGACGACGCCGTCACCGCCGACCGCATCGAGGTGCTGGGTCGTGTCGAGGGCGGCGGACGGGCCGAGATCGAGATCGGCGTCGCGTACCTGCCTTGACGTCGCCGGCCGCCGCGCCGTCCCAGATGGCGGAGATGCGCCGGGTCGCCGTGCGCGACGGCTAGCATCCCCCTACCGTCGAAGCACCGATGCTCCGGCCGTCACGAGGGGGAACCGATGCGCCACGCACTCCGAGTGCTCGCGCTGCTGATGCTCGTCCTGGTCGTGACGCCCTCCGGTGCCGCGGTCGCGGCCCAGGACGACCGCCCGGTCGTCCGCGTGGGCACGGAGGGCACGTACCCGCCGTTCTCGTTCCACGAGTCCGACACCAACAAGCTGACGGGCTACGACGTCGAGGTCATCAAGGCCGTGGCCAAGAAGGCCGGCTGGCGACTGCAGTTCGTCGAGACCACCTTCGACGCGATCTTCGCCGCCCTCGAGGCCGGACGCATCGACGTCATCGCCAACCAGGTCACCGACAACCCCGAGCGCGCCGCACGGTACGGGTTGTCCGACACCTACACGTACTCGCGCGGCGTGATCGTGGTCAAGAAGGGCGAGAAGGGCATCACGAAGCTCTCCGACCTCAAGGGCAAGACCACCGCGCAGTCGCTGACGACCAACTACGCCGAGCTGGCGCGCAAGGCCGGAGCCAAGGTCGAGGGCGTCGAGGGCTTCGCCCAGGCCGCCGCGCTGGTCGTGCAGGGCCGCGTCGACGCTCTCATCAACGACAACCTCGCTGCGCTCGACTACCTCAACACGACGGGCACCGACAAGATCGAGATCGCCGGCAACGCCGGCGACGAGGTCAGCGAGCAGAAGCTCGCCTTCCGCAAGGACGACACGCAGCTGCTGCAGCAGGCCGACGACGCCCTGGCGGCGCTGAAGGCCGACGGCACCTTGGCCAAGATCTCGAAGAAGTACTTCAAGATCGACGTCTCGGTCGAGAACTCCGGTGAGGCCGACCTGTCCGGCGGCCGGGCCGTCCGCAGCGACGCCCAGATCGTCAAGGACTCCGCGTGGCCGATGCTGCAGAAGCTGCTGATCGCCACGATCCCCATCACGATCGTGAGCTTCGCCGTCGGTCTGGTGCTGGCGGTGGCCGCCGCCCTGGCCAACATCTCGGGCAGCCGCGTGCTGCGCGGGATCGCCCGGACGTACATCTCGGTCATCCGCGGCACGCCGCTGCTGGTGCAGCTGTTCATCGTGTTCTACGGCCTGCCCGAGATCGGCATCGACCTGCCGTCGTGGCCCGCGGCGGTGCTGGCCCTGAGCCTCAACGTCGGCGGCTACGCGGCCGAGATCGTCCGGTCGGCGATCCTGTCGGTCCCCAAGGGCCAGTTCGAGGCGGCCGCGACGATCGGCATGGGCTACTGGCAGACCCTGCGGCGCATCGTCTTCCCGCAGGCCGCGCGCACGGCCGTGCCGCCGTTGTCGAACACCCTCATCTCGCTGCTCAAGGACACGTCGCTGCTGTCGGTCGTGCTGGTGACCGAGCTGTTCCGTCAGGCCCAGATCGCCGCCTCGGCGGCCCAGGTGTTCTTCCCGCTGTACCTCCTGGCCGCCCTGTACTACTGGGTCGTGTGCGCCGCGCTCGCGGCGGGCCAAGGACGGATCGAGACCCGACTGAACAGGTTCGTGGCCAGATGACCGACACCTCCCGACCCCTCGTCGCCGTCACGGGCCTGACCAAGGCCTTCGGCGACAACCACGTCCTGCGAGGTGTCGACTTCGCCGCGTCGTCGGGCACGACGACCGCGGTGCTCGGCCCGTCGGGCTCGGGCAAGACGACGCTGCTGCGCGCGCTGAACGTGCTGGAGACCCCCGACGCCGGTCTCGTGCGCATCGGCGACGTCGAGATCGACTTCGCCACGCTGCCGGCGGGCAAGAAGGCGCGCGCCGAGACGTCCCGGCTGCGGGCCCAGAGCGGCATGGTCTTCCAGTCGCACAACCTCTTCCCGCACAAGACCGTGCTCGAGAACGTCATCGAGGGTCCGGTCCAGGTGCAGAAGCGTCCGGTCGACGAGGCCGTCGCCGATGCGCGTCAGCTGCTGGAGCAGGTCGGTCTGTCGGAGAAGGCCGACCAGCACCCCTTCGAGCTGTCGGGCGGTCAGCAGCAGCGCGTGGGCATCGCCCGGGCGCTGGCCCTGCGACCCGAGGTCGTCCTGTTCGACGAGCCGACGTCTGCGCTCGACCCCGAGCTGGTCGGCGAGGTGCTGGCGGTCATCAAGGACCTCGCGTCGCAGGGGTGGACGACCGTCATCGTGACGCACGAGATCCGTTTCGCCGAGCAGGTGGCCGACCAGGTGCTGTTCATCGACGGCGGCGTCGTGGTCGAGCACGGCACCAGCGCCCAGGTCATTGGTGACCCGTCCGAGGAGCGCACTCGTCAGTTCCTGCGCCGGATCCTCGACATCGGCTAGCCCGGGCCAGCACGAACGCCTCAGCGGTAGGGCGTGGTGCGTCCCGGGTAGGTGCACGACGCCTTCGGGTTGCCGAGCACGAAGCGCGCGACCGGCGCACCGTTGGCCTCGTCGACCGCCGGTGCCGACACGACCAGGGGCAGGTCGGGGCTGAGCGTCTCGGACACCGAGCGCGACGGCTCCCAGAAACCTCCGCGGTCGAGGTTGATGCGGGCCAGCTCGCGACCGCCCTGCGAGACCACGGCCGTTCCCTCCGACGCGCGGGACAGTCGCGAGAGGCCGATCTTCATGTTGAAGCGCCAGCACGCGAAGCCGCTGATGTCGAAGACCGCACTGCCACCGCTGGCGATCGCGTACGACATCCCCCAGTAGGAGCCGGACGAGGTCAGCTCGCGGTCGGCCCGACCGACGAGGCGCCGTGCCGGGTCGGGGTTGCTCGCGTCGTCGCGGTAGAAGCGGTCGAGCAGGGGCCACTCGTAGACGCCCACGACGATCGACTTGGTGCGGCCCTTCACACGTCCGCTCGAGCTCTTGACGATGTCGATGCGGTACTGACCGCCCTCGGCCGGGGCGAACTTCTTGCTGAAGCGGCCCTTCGAGGTGAGCTTGGCCGATCCCAGCGAGCGCTTGCCACCGTTGGCGGTGTGCAAGTTGGTCGCGTACAGGCGCACCTTCTTGCCCTTGAGCTTGACGCCCTTGGCCTTGACCCGCCCGACGATGTTGGTGGTGCGGTTGCCACCGGTGCTCGAGTCGAGGTCCATCTTGCGGTTGTCGGCGTGGGCGCCGATCGAGAAGTGGCGGGGCGTCTTGGCCTCCGCCGGGCTGACGAGGGCCAGGGACATGCCCGTGGCGACGACAGCGATCAGGACCTTGCGCACGACGGCACCTCCGAGACGGGACTTAGGTCCCAACACTAGTGGCGGGCCGCCGTGCGCGGCGCCGAACCGGACGATTCGATCGTCCGGTTCGATGGGGTCAACGCACCGCGGCCGTGCGGGTCGGGTAGGTGCAGGCCGCCTTGGGGTTGCCCAGCACGAAGCTCGTGCCCGACACGCTCACGACGACCGGCTGGCCGGCGCGCATGCGCTTGGACTCGGTCTTGGTGGGCTCGACGAACCGGTCGCCCCTCGAGAGGGTGCCCTCCTTAATCGTGCGGGTGCCCTGGGTGATGCGGTAGCTGCCCGTGCCGCCGACGCGATCGGCCACGCCGATCTTGAAGTTGATGCGGAAGCACGAGAAGCCCTGCGTCGCGAACGTCGCCGAGGAGCCGGCCGGGATCTCGTACCCCGTCGACCAGTACTGGCCGCCGACCGTGCCCGTCTTGTCGGGCCGCGTCACGCCCTCGCCGCCGGCATAGAAGTAGGCCAGGTTGACGAACTTGAAGACGTACACGCGAGTGAGGTCCTGCCCGGCGCGCTTGCCGTTGCCCGACTTCTTGACGACCTTGATGCGGTAGCTGCCGCCGTCCTTCGGCTTCCACTTCTTGTCGAAGCGACCGGACGACGAGAGCTTGTCGGAGCCGATGTAGCGGTACTTCTGGTTGCGGGCGCTGGTGTTGCTCGCGTAGAAGTACACCTTCTTGCCCGCGACCTTGCCGCCCTTGACCTTGCCCTTGATGTGCGGGCTGCGGTTGCTGCCGTCGTGGGAGGTCAGGTCGAGCTTGTTGTCGCTGACGCCGGCGGAGACGCGGTACTTCGACGCGGCCTCGGCCGAGGTCATGGGCGCCGCGACGAGGGCGATGGTGGCGAGTGCTGCAAGTGTCTTGCGCATGGGTTCACCTCAGGTTGTGGGTCTTTGGTCCTGTTTCGACCGTACGGCGCTATGTCGGGGGCTGCCACCTCAGCGTGGGCGGCGTCACGCCGCGGACGTCTGTGTGCGGAACGTCCGAGCCAGGTCATAGACTTGTGAGTTCTCTGGGGAGCGAAACTGGGGAGCGAAGGAGTGGGGTGAGCTCAGACAACGCGGCACAGCGCGAGATCGAGGCCGAGCAGTCGTACGTCGACATGGTCTACGAGCGTCTCGACGCCTCCGCCAAGGTCGCCCAGTCGCTCGTGGTCGAGGGCATGGCCCGAGGTCACGTCGGCAACGAGGGCGGTCTCGTCGAGCGCGACGCCATGGTCTTCCAGGCGCAGCGACGTCTCTCGGCGCTCAACGCCGCCCACGACGGCCTGGTCTTCGGCCGGCTCACGATGATCGACGGCGACTCCCGCTACATCGGACGCATCGGCGTCCGCGACGCCGACCGCGAGATCCTGCTGGTCGACTGGCGTGCCCCGGCGGCCGCGATCTTCTACCAGGCCACGGCTCAGGAGCCGGCCGGCGTCGTCCGCCGCCGGGTGCTCCGCTGCTCCAACGACCAGGTCATCGGCGTCGAGGACGACCTGCTCGACGGCGAGAACGCTCCCGACGACCTCGTCGTCATCGGCGAGGGCGCGCTGCTCGCCAGCCTCACGCGGGCCCGCGACAGCACGATGCACTCGGTCGTGGCCACGATCCAGAAGGAGCAGGACGAGGCCATCCGCGCCCCCAGCCGGGGTGCCACCACGATCGGCGGCGGCCCGGGCACGGGCAAGACCGTCGTGGCGCTGCACCGCGCGGCCTACCTGCTCTACACCGATCGGCGCCGCTTCGAGTCCGGTGGCGTGCTGGTCGTCGGGCCGTCCAACGTCTTCATGAGCTACATCGAGCGGGTGCTGCCCAGCCTCGGCGAGACCAGCGTGACGCTGCGCTCGCTCGGCGAGGTCGTCGACGGCATCCGGGCCGGCCGGCACGACGAGCCGGTCGCCGCCGCGGCCAAGGGGTCGTCGCGCATGACGGGCTTCCTGGCCAAGGCCGCCGCCGCCCCGATGCCCGGTGCGCCCACGGAGTTCCGCTACTTCTTCAAGGACGACGTGCTGCGCCTCGACGCCGCCCAGCTCGACAAGCTGCGCCGTCAGCTGCTGGCCGGCGCCAAGCGCAACCGCGCCTACGCCCAGGCGCCGGCGGTGCTCGTCGAGGCCCTGTGGCGCCAGGTGCGCGGCGAGCGCGCGCTCGAGAAGGGCCGCGACGACTTCGTCGAGATCGTCACGACCGACGACCGGTTCGTCGACTTCGTCGAGCAGTGGTGGCCGCCGGTCGAGCCGATCGAGATCTGGCGCACCCTCCCTGACGTCATCGACCGCCTCTCGCAGGGCACGTTCAGCCGCGTCGAGGTCGAGGCGCTCAAGGCGTCCTGGGCCGCGAGCGAGCCCAGCATCCAGGACGTCCCGCTGGTCGACGAGCTGCGCTACCTCGTGGGTGAGCTGCCCGAGGCCACCGACGACGAGGATGAGGCCCCCAAGCAGCTCATGAGCTTCGAGCGTCGCGAGCGCGAGGAGCGGGTCGACCGGTTCCGGTCGACCCAGAGCATCGAGGACGATGGTTTCGCGCACGTGCTGGTCGACGAGGCGCAAGATCTCTCGCCGATGCAGTGGCGCATGCTCGGACGTCGCGGCCGTCACGCCAGCTGGACGATCGTGGGCGACGAGGCTCAGTCGTCGTGGCCGCACCCGCGCGAGTCGGCGGCTGCCCGCAAGGCCGCGCTCGACGGCAAGCCCGAGCACGCCTTCCGGCTGTCGACCAACTACCGCAACTCCGCCGAGATCTACGAGCTCGCCGCCAAGGTCGCCGCCGTCGGCGTCGCTGATCCCGATCTCGCCGACGCGGTGCGCCGTACCGGCGAGGAGCCCCGGCAGCACGTGGTCGAGCCGGGCTCGCTGGTCGACGCCGCCCGCGACGCGGCTCGCGACATCCTCGGGCGGGTCGAGGGAACCGTCGCCGTGGTGGCGCCGCGGGCGTCCGTCGAGCGTCTCCGCGCCGACCTGACCGATCTCGTCGCCGAGCACGACGGGCGGTTGAGGGTGCTCGACGGCCTCGACACCAAGGGGCTGGAGTTCGACGGCGTCGTGGTCGTCGAGCCCGACGGCATCACCGACGAGTCCAGCGCCGGCTGGCGGACGCTCTACGTCGTCCTCACCCGTGCCACCCAGCTGCTCACCACGGTGGGCACCACCGAGCGCTGGAGGCAGCGGATCTCGTGAGGCGACTCGGCACGGTCCTGGGAGTGCTCGCCGTCGTCCTGGTCGTCGCGGTCCCCACCGCGTGGGCCATGTTCCTGCAGAGCGAGCGCTACCTCGTCATCGGGGCCCACGACGCAACCGTCCGGCCGGCCACCGACGGTCATGCGACGCTCGACTTCGGGGCCCTCCTGCCGCAGGTGCGGGTGCCTGTCGACGTGCCCGGGGGCATCGGGGTGGCGATCGATCTCGGCGACAGCCAGGGCGCCGGGCTCGAGGAGATGCTGGCCCGCGACGCGGTCATCGCGAGCCAGCCCGACGGCGAGATCCGGGCCGTGCGCTCCGCGATGATCGGCATGGGCGTGTCGGCGGCCCTGCGCGGCCTCGGCCTCGGACTGCTCGCCGGCACGGCGGCGGTGCTGGTCTGGACGGCGGTGGGGTCACGTCGTCGTGGCGAGCTGCGGGCCCGCGTCGTCCGTCCCACGCGCCGCACCCTCGTGACCGGCTCGGCCACGGCCCTCGTGGTCGTCGGTGCTGCCGTGCTGGTGGTCGTGCCGGGCGACGACGGACGACCGAGCAAGCAGTGGGTGTCGCTCACCCGCGAGTTCCCCGAGCTGCCGGTCGACAACGCCGGCCTGCGCACGATCGAGCTGGCGCAGGGATCGGCCACCAGCTCGAGCCGCGCCCTCGTCGAGGGCGCCCTCTACCTCTACCGCGACTCGGTCAGCTTCTACGAGGCGCTCGACGAGAACGCCCGCAACGCCCAGCTGCGCACGCCCCAGGACGGCGAGACCACGGCACTCGTCGTCACCGACCGCCACGACAACATCGGCATGGACCCGGTCACCCGCACGATCGCCGACCGGGCGCAGGCGCGCCTGCTGATCGACCTCGGCGACGACACGGGCCAGGGCGCGTCGTGGGAGTCGTTCAGCATCAACTCGCTCGCCCGCGAGTTCGACGGCTTCGAGACCGTCGCGGTCGCCGGCAACCACGACACCGACGCGGTGGCCGAGCAGATGGCCGACAAGGGGTTCACGGTGCTGCGCGGCAAGCCCGTCACGGTGGGCGGCGTGCGGTTCCTCGGTGCCAGCGACCCCCGCGGCACCAAGCTCACGGGCTACACCGAGGACGCCAAGACCCGCAACGGCGGCCTGGCCGACCAAGACACGTCGCTGCGCGACGCCGCCTGCAAGGCCGATGCGGCCGGTGAGAGGGTCGGCGTGCTGGCCGTCCACTCGTGGGCGTCGGGCAGCGAGGTCGCGGCCAGCGGGTGCGTCGACCTCGTCCTCACCGGCCACCTGCACTACCAGGTCGGGCCGAAGGCGATCGTCGGTCCGGGGGGCTCCACCACGACGCGGCTCACCACCGGCACCACGGGCGGCGCGGTGCTGCCGATCGCGCTCGGCAGCAGCCTGCGGCGCCAGGCGCAGGTCTCGGTCGTGACCTTCGACGCCGAGGGGGTGCCGGTCGGCGTCCAGGTGGTCTCGTTCAACCCGTCCAAGACGATCGAGGTCGGCGAGTACGTGAGCCTGCCGATGCCGGCGGCCGGCGCCGAGCCCGCCAACCCCGATCCCGTCGAGGACCCGAGCGCCCAGGAGACCGACCAGCCCGAGCAGCTGCCCTCCGCGCCCTGACCTGACCGGGTCAGCGGCAGCGGGCGACGATCAGCTCGGCGTAGGCCGTCGCGCACGCCACGACCTCGGCGATGCTGACGCTCTCGTCGACGGCGTGGGCGTCGGCGATGTCGCCGGGTCCGTACTGGACGGTCGGGATGCCAGCCGTGGCGTACTGACGCAGGTCGGAGCCGTACGGCGCGCCCACCAGGTCGGGCAGGGGCTGGCCGGCGGACACGACCGCGGTGGCGACCTGGTCGCCGAACGGCTCGCCCTGCGGCAGGCGTCCGGCGGCGAACCGGCCGCCGGGCCAGGTGACGACGGGCGGGTGCTCGGCCAGCCACGTGTCGGCCTCGGCGACCCGCTGGACGGCCTGCTCGAAGGCGGCCTCGGCGTCGGCGAACGACTCACCCGGCATGACGCCGTAGCGCCCCTCGGCGACGAGCCGGTCGGGCACCGTGCTGGCCCAGTCGCCCGCGCACACGATGCCGACGCTGATGGGCCACGGCAGCGACCCGAACGGCTCGGGCGGTGCCTGGTTGCGGACGTCCTCGAGCTCGGCGAGCGCCGCGTGGATGACTTCGAAGGCGCTGATCGCACTGTGCCCGGTGGCGCGCATCGAGCCGTGCGTCGAGCGTCCCTGCACCTCGATGCGGAACGTCAGCGAGCCGGCGTTGGCCGCCACGACCCGGCCGGCCGTGGGCTCGGCGATGATGCATGCGTCGCCGGTGTGCCCGCGGCGCAGCGTGCCGAACGTGCCGATGCCGCCGTCCTCCTCGCCGACGACGCTGTGCACCGCGAAGGGGCGGGACAGCTCGAGGTCGCTGACGGCTCGGGCCGCCGCGATGATCGCGACGACGCCGCCCTTCATGTCGCAGACGCCACGGCCGAACCACCGGTCGTCGACCTCGCGGACGTGCCACGGATCGGAGTTGGTCCACGAGTCGGGCTCGCCGGGCGGCACGACGTCGACGTGGCCGTTGAGGATCAGGGCCGGGGTGCCCTCGCCGGAGGTGCCGACGACGCCCCAGGCCTCGGCGCGCTCGACCTCCTCGCCCGGGTACTCGGGATCGGCCCGCAGCGCGTCGAGGTCGAGCCTCCACTGGTCGACGTCGAGCCCGAGCCCCGTCAGCGTCGCGGCGCACCAGCGCTGCACGGCGACCTCGGCATCGGATCCACCGGTGCTGGGGATGTTGACGAGCTGGGCCAGGTCGCGCCTGATCAGGTCGACGTCGATGTCCATGCCGCCAGTCTGGCAGCCGACTCCTGGTAGCTCATGGCCCCCGTCGAGACCGCGATGACGAGGTCGTAGGCGGGATCCTCGGGGGCGTCCAGACTGATGCCGTTGAGGCCGTAGAAGGCGAACACCGACAGCCAGCCGAGCCGCTTGTTGCCGTCGATCAGCGGGTGGTTGCGCACGATGGACTCGAGCAGCACAGCCGCTTTCTCGTCGATCGTGGGATAGGCGTCGTCGCCGAACACGGTCGTTCGAGGTCGCTGAGCGGCGGAATCGAGAAGACCGACGTCGCGCACCGCCTGAAGCCCAGCCACGTCGACGATCGACAGCAGGTTGTCGAGCGTGAGGTACGCAATCACTGTGCGAGTCGGTCGAGCAGCGGGCCGTACCGTTCGATCGCCTCGCGCGTCAGTCTGCGCACGTCTGCATCGCTGCTGACGCGAGCTGCACTCTCGCGGATGGCTCGCAGGGCGGCCTCGTTCTTGCTGATGCCCTGAGCAGCGGCCAAGGCGGTCAGCTCGGCGTCCTGCTCGTCGTCGAGTCGCAACGTCATGCTCATGACTCAACGGTATCGCCGTGATACCACGCGGACAAGGCTCACTGGGGTCTCAGGCGCTGCGCTAGGCTCCTGCCATGTCGACTCCTCGCCAGACCTGGTGGCGCCGCCCGTAGCGGTGGCCTGTCGACTCGTTGTGCCCAGACCGCCTCGCGCCGGCTCTGGGCATCGTTGTCTCACGACGCTCCTCGTCCGGCCGGGGCACGAACCGAAGGACCTGACATGACCGCCCTCGACGCCAATCCCCTCGAGGCCAACCCGCTCGAGGAGCTGCTCGCCCAGCCGGCGTTCGCGCTCATCCGCGTGCGCGAGTCCGACACCGTCACGATGGTCGGCGGCCCCCGCACCGACCTCGACGTGCTGGCCGACGTCCCGCTCAAGACCGGCCCCGGCCGCGCGTGGGACCACCTCGTGCTGGTGCCCTACGCGCAGGCCCGCGAGCGCGGCTTCGAGGCGCACCAGGACGGCACGCCGCTGTCGGCGATCGAGATCCAGCACAGCGCCGAGGTGCCACTGGCCGACCTGCTCGAGCTGCTGCCCGACGTGCCGGTCGAGTTCACCGACCGCGGCGGCTTCGAGACGTCCGACGAGGAGTACGCCGGCATCGTCCGGCAGATCATCGACGACGAGATCGGCCAGGGCGAGGGCGCCAACCTCGTGATCGGCCGGCACTACCGGGCGCAGGTGGCCGACTGGGGCCACGACGCGGCGCTGACGGTGTTCCGCCGGCTGCTCGAGCGCGAGCGCGGCGCGTTCTGGACGTTCCTGATCTTCACCGGCGACCGCTACCTCATCGGGGCGAGCCCCGAGCGGCACGTCAGCCTCGAGGCCGGCCAGGTGCGGATGAACCCCATCAGCGGCACCTTCCGCATGCGCGGCCTCGAGACCCACGCCGATCGCAAGCGCGAGCTGCTGACCTTCCTGCAGGACGAGAAGGAGATCTACGAGCTCTTCATGGTCGTCGACGAAGAGCTCAAGATGATGTGCGACATCTGCCACGAGGGCGGGCTCGTGCTGGGCCCCTACCTCAAGCCGATGACGCACCTCGTCCACACCGAGTACCTGCTGGCTGGCCGCACGCACCGCGACGTCCGCGAGGTGCTGCGTGATTCGATGTTCGCCGCGACCGTCACGGGCAGCCCCGTCGAGAACGCCTGCCGCCTGATCAAGCAGTACGAGCCGCAGGGGCGCGGCTACTACGCCTCGGTCGCGGCCCTGATCGGGCGCGACGAGCAGGGCGAACAGCTCGCCGACGCGCCCATCCTGATCCGCACGGCCGATGTCGACCTCGCCGGCAACCTCAAGGTCACGGCCGGCGCGACGCTCGTGCGCGACTCCGACGCCGAGTACGAGACGACCGAGACGTGGGCCAAGGCCGGCGGCATCCTGAGCGCCTTCGGCCTCGTCGACTCCGCTCCGGCGCTCGACGCGTCACGCGAGTCGCACGCGTGGGACGCCTTCACCCGTGAGGACGAGGTCATCATCGCCCTCGGCTCGCGCAACCAGCGGCTCAGCCAGTTCTGGCTGACCGACCAGTCGGGCGCCGCCCCGGTGCCGTCGCTGGTGGGCAAGCGCGTCGTGGTCGTCGACGGCGAGGACGACTTCGTCAACATGTTGTCGCACGTGTTCGGCGTTCTCGGCATGACGACCGACATCGTCCGCCACGACGCGCCGGCCCTGCATCAGCCGGACGCGCTCGACGGCTACGACCTCGTCGTGGTGGGCCCCGGCCCAGGTGACCCGCGCGACGTCGACGACCCCAAGATGGCGACGCTGCACGGGGTGGTGCGGGGCCTGCTCGACGACGAGCGGCCGTTCCTCGCGGTGTGCCTGGGTCACCAGACCCTCAGCCACCAGATCGGTCTCGACCTCGTGTTCAAGGACATCGTCTTCCAGGGCACGCAGAGCCGGTTGACGGTGCTCGACCGGCCCGAGACCGTCGGCTTCTACAACACCTTCGTCGCCCGGGTGCCCGCGTCGGGGCTGCCCGACGGGGTGACGGTCGAGACCGACCCGGCGACCGGCGACGTCCACCTCGTCGCGGGGCCCCACTACCGCGGGGTGCAGTTCCACGCCGAGTCGATCCTGACGCAGAACGGCTTCGGCATCCTGCGCGACCTGGTCACCGACCTGGTCGGATGAGCGACGAGCTGCTCGCGGCCTACCGCGCTACGCGGTACGCCGTGCTCGACGTCGACGGGGGCATGCTCGCGGAGGCGCGTATCGGCGAGCACCGTCCGGACGTCGACGCGGTGCTGGATGCCCACGGGGCGACCTCGGGCGTCTTCATCACGGCCTGGAACCCGCGCAGCGCCCCGACCCACGACGATGTCAACGCCGACGCTCACGCGCGCATGGCGGGGCTGTTCGCCGCGCGGGGCTTCGTGGCGCTGCCGCACGCGGGCTTCGGCGAGGACCCGGCCTGGCGCGCCGAGCACGGCTTCTTCGTGCTCGACCTGCCCGAGCAGGCGGCGCTACGGCTCGCGGTCGAGTTCGCGCAGAACGCCGTGGTCGTGGTGCGTCGCGGTGAGTCGGCGCAGCTGGTGCTCTCGGACGTGATGAAGCCATGAGGACGATCGGCATGATCGGCGGGATGAGCTGGGTGAGCACCGCGCACTACTACCGGCTGGCCAACGAGCTGGTGGCCGAGCGGCTCGGCGGTCTGCACTCGGCCCGGATCGTGCTGGAGTCGGTCGACTTCGCCGAGGTCGAGGCGCTCAAGGCGGCTGGCACGTGGGACCAGGTCGGTGACCTGCTCGCGACGGCCGCCGTCCGCCTCGAGCGCGCGGGCGCCGACCTGCTGGTGCTCTGCACCAACACGATGCACCACGTGTCCGCCGCGATCGAGGAGGCGGCCACGGTGCCGCTCGTGCACATCGCCGATGCGACGGCCGATGCCGTCATCGCCGCAGGTGTCGACCGGGTCGGCCTGCTCGGCACGGCCTTCACGATGGAGCAGGGCTTCTACGTCGACCGCCTGGCGGCACGCGGCGTCGACGTCGTCGTGCCGGTGGCGGACGACCGCGCCCGCGTGAGCGCGATCATCTACGACGAGCTGTGCCACGGTGTGGTCACGCCCGCGTCCCGGGCCGTCTACCTCGACGTCGTGGACCGTCTGGTGGCTCGCGGGGCCCGCGGAGTCGTCCTCGGCTGCACCGAGATCGAGCTGCTGATCGGCGCGGCCGATCTGCCTGTGCCGGCGTTCGCCACGACGTCGATCCACGTCCGTGCTGCGGTCGATCGAGCCCTTGCGGGCCCGGACCTCAGCCCTTCAGGACGTTGAGCGCCGACGCGGCGTGGGCGGCCTTCGCGCCGGTCTTGTCGCTCTCGACGACGAACTTCGGCTCGTCGTCCGATGCCGTGAACTTCTGCTTCGCGAGCTGGAAGTCCTTGGTCTTCTTCTCGACGATCTTGCCCTGAGTGCGGCCCTGGGGCGTGTCCCAGCTGACCTTGTCACCGATCTTCATGCGTCCATCGTGCGTCCTCGCCGGTGCCACCGCACGCGGAGGGTTGTCGCTACGTTGAACACATGCGCGCCATCCCCGACACCTTCGACCCACAG
This sequence comes from Aeromicrobium endophyticum, assembly GCF_003586285.1. GTDB lineage: Bacteria > Actinomycetota > Actinomycetes > Propionibacteriales > Nocardioidaceae > Aeromicrobium > Aeromicrobium endophyticum. The sequence continues at coordinate 1,387,772 of NZ_QUBR01000001.1, forward strand.
GTGGTGGATCGCATCGACGAACGGCTCGACGGAGTCGAGTCGAGCCACGGCGTGAACATCCCGTGGGCGATCGAGAGCGGTAGTCGTGCCTGGGGATTCCCGTCGCCCGACAGTGACTACGACTGCCGCTTCTTCTACGTGCGCAGCGAGGACGCGTATCTCACGCCGTGGCTGCCGCGGGACGTGATCGAGACTCCCCTTGACGCGGTATACGACGTCAACGGCTGGGACGTCCGCAAGGCAGTCGAGCTGGTGGCCAGGGGCAACGCCGTCGCTGTGGAGTGGCTCAGATCGCCCCACGTCTACCGCGGCGACCCTGCCTTCCGGGCGGACCTGATCGCCCTCGCCGACGACATCGCCGATCGGTCGGCCATCCGCCTTCTTGACCCACCGCTGTCGCGACTGATCCTGAGCCCTTCCGGCTGTCAGGACAACCCATGTGTCGTGAGATCCGGGACCCTTGCGATTGTCCTCGATGCGTTTCGGCCGTCAGGACGACCGGGATGCAGAAAGATCGGTCTCCGGCACGCGATTCAGCGCAGGTGGTCGCGCAGGCCGGTCATCGCCGAGTCGATGAGCTCGAGCAGGTCGGCGTCGTCGTGCGCCAGCCAGAACTCGTACGCCGACAGGGCCAGGGCCAGGCTGACGTGCCCGACCGTGACGGGCAACAGGTCGCCCGGATCGAGGCTCAGGCGAGCTGCGACGTGCTCGGCGATGACGGCGCGCCACTGCGCGTAGCGGAGCACCGAGTGCGCCTGCAGCGCCGGCGTCGACAGGATCAGGCCCATGCGTCTGCGGTGCTGGGCCGCGGCCTCGGGACCGAAGTCGTTGAACCGGAGCACGGCGCGGTGGACGCTCTCGTGCAGCGGCAGGTCGATCGGCGTGTCGGCGAGGATCGCGCGGAAGTGGTCGAGGCTGTCGGTGAACCGCCCCCACGGGATGTCGTTCTTGGACTCGAAGTAGCGGAACAGCGTGCGACGGCCGACGCCCACGGCCTCCGCGATCGCCTCGACCGTGGTGTCGGCGAAGCCTCGCTCGTCGAACAGGCGGAACGCGGCCTCCTCGATCTGCTCGTGGGTCGTCGCTCCCGGACGGCCGAGAGCTGGGCGGGTTCGCTGGTCCACCGGGGCAACGTACCAAGGCCGCGTTCTGACCCCGATTGTTAACAGTAGGCAAAAGATGCTTGAAGAGTCTCGACTTTTGGCCCTGAGTGTCATTAAGGTGTGTCGCACACCACTAACCGAGGAGTGCCCATGAGCATCGATGCCCCCACCACCGAGGTCACCGCCCCCGAGACCGACACCACCGTCACCGCCGAGTCGCTGATCGAGGAAGTCTCGATCGACGGCATGTGCGGCGTCTACTGAGTCGCCGACCATGACGACGACCGACCAGATGCTCGCCGAGGCGTGGGACCTGTCCCCGGCCGTGGCGCTGCGCCCCGAGCCCTTCGGCGCGATGGCGTACCACTTCGGCAACCGCAAGCTGACGTTCCTCAAGCGCATGCAGCTGGTCGACGTCGTCCGCGGCCTCGCCGCCCACCCCGATGTCCGGTCGACCCTGCAGTCGGTGGGCGTGGCCGAGGCCCAGTGGCCCGGCTACGTCGCCGCGCTGCAGGGTCTGGCCGCCACCGACATGATCCGTCCCCGCGCGACCGACCAGGCCCGCTCCGTCCAAGAAGGTGCCGCATGACCATCCTCGAGACCCGTCCCGTCGTCGCCCGTCCCGAGGGCGGCAGCCTCATCGAGCAGTTCGAGCTGGGCCTGGACGCACCGATCTGCCTGACGTGGGAGCTGACCTACGCCTGCAACCTCGAGTGCGCCCACTGCCTGTCGTCGTCGGGACGCCGCGACCCCCGCGAGCTCAGCACCGAGCAGTGCAAGGCCGTCATCGACGAGCTGCAGCGCATGCAGGTCTTCTACGTCAACATCGGCGGCGGCGAGCCGACGATCCGTCCCGACTTCTGGGAGCTGCTCGACTACGCCGTCTCGCACGACGTGGGAGTGAAGTTCTCGACCAACGGCGTGCGGCTCAACCCCGAGCGGGCCCGCTTCCTGGCCTCGACCGACTACGTCGACGTGCAGATCTCGCTCGACGGCGCGACGCCCGAGGTCAACGACTACGTGCGCGGTCCCGGCTCGTTCGACACTGCCATCACCGCCCTGGCGAACCTGCAGGACGCCGGCTTCAAGGACGCCAAGATCTCGGTCGTCTGCACGCGACAGAACATCGGGCAGCTCGACGAGTTCAAGGCCATCGCCGACCAGTACGGCGCGACGCTGCGCCTCACGCGCCTGCGTCCGTCGGGCCGCGGCGCCGACGTCTGGGACGAGCTGCACCCCCTGCCCGAGCAGCAGCGCGAGCTCTACGACTGGCTGGTCGCCAACGGCGAGAACGTGCTGACGGGTGACTCGTTCTTCCACCTGTCGGCCTTCGGCGTCGCCGACGGCGGCAGCGCGCTCCCTGGCCTCAACCTGTGCGGCGCCGGCCGCGTCGTGTGCCTGATCGACCCGATCGGTGACGTCTACGCGTGCCCGTTCGCGATCCACGACAACTTCCTGGCCGGCAACGTCCTGGCCGACGGCGGCTTCGAGACGGTGTGGCAGCGCTCCGAGCTGTTCACCGAGCTGCGGTCGCCGCAGACCTCCGGTGCCTGCACGAGCTGCGCGTTCTTCGACGCGTGCCGCGGTGGCTGCATGGCCGCCAAGTTCTTCACCGGCCTGCCGCTCGACGGCCCCGACCCCGAGTGCGTCCGGGGCTTCGGCGAGGACGCCCTCGCCTCGGGCGACCGCGTGCTGCCGCCGCAGGGCAAGGACCACTCCAAGGCCAACCCCACCCGCAACCAGCCGGTGATGCTGACCCTCTCGCGCCGCGACGACGCCCTCGCCGTCCAGGCGACGAAGCCGCCGGTGTCGGCGTGCGCCGAGAACCCCCTCGCCGGCTTCACCCTCTAGCACCAGGAACGAGAACCCTCATGTCGAAGAATCCCTGGGCCCAGAACCCCTGGTTCGAGTCCGTCGCCGTCGCCCAGCGCCGCGCCAAGAAGCGCCTCCCGTCGTCCGTCTACGGCGCCTTGGTCGCCGGGTCGGAGCGCGGTCAGTCGACCGCCGACAACGAAGCAGCCTTCATGGAGCTCGGCTTCGCCCCGCACGTCGCCGGCCACCAGCCCGAGCGGTCGATGGCCACGACCGTGATGGGCCAGCCGATCTCGCTGCCCGTCATCATGTCGCCGACCGGCGTGCAGGCGGTGCACCCGGACGGTGAGGTCGCCGTGGCCCGCGCGGCCGCCTCGCGCGGCACGGTGATCGGGCTCAGCAACTTCGCCTCCCGCTCGGTCGAGGAGGTCGTCGCGGCGAACCCGCAGACGTTCTTCCAGATGTACTGGACCGGCGAGCGGGACGTCATGATCCAGCGCATGGAGCGCGCGCACGCCGCCGGAGCGCTCGGACTCATCGCGACGCTCGACTGGTCGTTCTCGATGGGCCGCGACTGGGGAAGCCCCGAGATCCCCGAGAAGGTCGACTTCAAGACCGCGGTCAAGTTCGCTCCGCAGGTGATCCGCAAGCCGCGGTGGCTCGCGTCGTTCGCCCGCGACCTCCCCGACCTCACCTCGCCCAACCTCGCCGCCCCCGGTCAGGCCAAGGGGCCGACGTTCTTCGGTGCCTACTACGAGTGGATGACCACTCCGCCTCCCACGTGGGACGACGTGCAGTGGATGACCGAGCAGTGGCAGCAGATGAGCGGTCGGCCGTTCATGCTCAAGGGCGTCTGCCGCGTCGACGACGCCCGCCGCGCGGTCGACCTGGGCGTCGACGCCATCTCGGTGTCGAACCACGGCGGTAACAACCTCGACGGCACCCCGGCCCCGATCCGCACGCTCCCGGCGGTGGCCGACGCGGTCGGCGACCAGATCGAGGTGCTGCTCGACGGCGGCATCCGCCGCGGCAGCGACGTCGTCAAGGCCGTCGCGATGGGCGCCCGGGCCGTCATGATCGGCCGCGCCTACCTGTGGGGCCTCGCGGCCAACGGCGAGGCGGGTGTCGGCAACGTCCTCGACATCCTGCGCAGCGGCATCGACTCGTCGCTGCTGGGCATGGGCCTGTCGTCGATCGACCAGCTGAACCGCGACCTGCTCGTCATCCCCGACGGCTTCGAGCGTCACCTCGGTGCAGCTGTCACCTCCGCCGTCCCGGACGACGTCGCGGCGACGGCGACCGCCTGACATGAGCCGCCTCGCCGACGCCACGTGGGCGGAGCTGCCCGACCGGCCGACGGTGCTGGTGCCGGTCGGCTCGATCGAGCAGCACGGCCCGCACCTGCCGCTCGACACCGACACGGCGATCGCCGAGGCGGTCGCCCGCGGCGCGGCGGACGCCGTGGGCGGCGACGTGCTGGTCGCCCCGGCCCTGTCGTACGGGTCCAGCGGCGAGCACCAGGCCTTCGCGGGCACGTGCTCGATCGGCACCGAGGTGCTGCAGCAGGTCGTCGTCGAGCTGGTCCGGTCGCTGCGCACCTGGGCCGGCCGGATCGTCCTGGTCAACGCGCACGGGGGCAACCTGATGGCGCTGACGGCCGCGGTCGTCCAGATGCGCGACGAGGGCCACGACGTCGCCTGGGTGCCGTGCGCCACCGAGGACGTCGACCTGCACGCGGGCCTCACCGAGACGTCGCTGATGCTGCACCTGCGTCCCGGATCGGTGCGGCTCGACCGCGCCGAGCCGGGTGACACCCGGCCGCTCGGCGAGATCCTGCCGCTGCTGATGCAGGGCGGGGTGGCTGCCGTGTCGGCCAACGGCGTGCTCGGCGACCCGACGGGCGCGAGTGCGTCCCGCGGGGCCGAGGTGCTGGCGACGATGATCGGTCAGACGGTCGACGCGCTGGCGGCGGGCGTCGTCGACGCCCGGGGCAGGATCGGGCTCGTCGAGCGGACCCCGTGAGCGTCGGGCAGGCCGCCGACCTGGCGTCGGCCCTGCCGACGGGCTTCGTCGTCCGACTGCACGACGACGTCGTGATGGGCCCGGTGGTGCGCCGCGGAACGCGGGTGCTGCGCCTGTCGGCCACGGCCCGCGGGCTGATGACGTCCCGCTCCCTCACGGTGCTCGACCCCGTCGGTGCCGTGCTGGCCGGACGCCTGCTCGACCTCGACCTCGCGGTTCCCGTGCTCGCCGGCCACGCGGTCGACGTCGCCGCGCTCACCGACCTGACGGTGGTGGTGCCGGTGCGCGACCGGACGTCGGGCGTCGATCGGTTGCTGGCGTCGTTGCGTCCCGCCGTGCGCTGCATCGTGGTCGACGACGCCTCCCGCGACTCGCGAGCGCTGGCCGAGGTCGTCGCGCGGCACGGCGCCGAGCTGGTGCGGCGAAACGTCAACGGCGGACCGTCCGCGGCACGCAACGACGGTCTGCGACGCGTGTCGACGCCGCTCGTGGCCTTCGTCGACTCCGACGTCGAGGTCACCCCGCACGCGCTGGCCGGGCTGGTGGCGCACACGACCGACCCGGGTCTGGCCGCCGTCGCGGCGCGCGTGCGATCGCGCGGCGGACGCCGGTGGTTCGAGCGGTACGAGGACGCCCGCGGCTCGCTCGACCTCGGGCCCGTGCCGGCCACGGTGCGGCCGTGGTCGTCGGTGTCGTACGTGCCCACGGCCTGTCTCGTCGCGCGGGTCGCGGCCCTCGGTGACGGCTTCGACGAGGCCATGACCAGCGGCGAGGACGTCGATCTCGTGTGGCGCCTGCGCGGTGCCGGCTGGCGCGTGCGCCACGCCGGCGACGTCGTGGCCTGGCACCGAGGGCGTACGACGCTGACGGCCTGGGCGGGACGCAAGGCGTTCTACGGCACGAGCGCGGCGGCGCTCTCGCGCCGTCACGGCGAGCTGGTCACGCCGGCGGTGCTCACCCCGGAGGCTGCCGCGCTGATCGGCGCAGCCCTGGTGCAGCGCCGCTGGTCGACGGCCCTCGCGGTCGCGGTGGTCGCGCGCATGCTGGCCGCGGCACCGGACGACCTGTCGCCGGTCGGCCGGGTCGCCGTGGTGGCGGGCTCGGTGCGCACGACGTCGGGTCAGGCCTCGGCGCTGGCGCTCCGGCACTGGTGGCCGATCGCTGCAGCGGCGTGCGCGACGTCCCGGCGGGCACGGCGTCTCGTCGCGGTGGCGGCGGTGGCCGATGCGGCGCTCGCCCGGGCGCGGGCCGACACCACGCTCGACCCCGTGAGGTTCGCGGCCGCGCGACGACTCGACGACCTCGCCTACGGCGCGGGGGTCTGGCTCGGTGCCGCGCGCGACCGCTCGGCCCGCTGCCTCGTGCCGCAGTGGATCCGGTCGCCATGACCTACGACGTCATCGTGGTGGGCGCGGGCGCGGCCGGGTGCGTCCTGGCCTCGCGGCTGTCGGCCGATCCCTCGGTCGAGGTGCTCCTGGTCGAGGACGGCGGACGTGGTCGCGACCCGCTGCTGTCGGTGCCGAGAGCCTTCTACGCGACGCTCCGATCGACGCGGCACACCCGCACCTACCCGACGCTCGCATCGTCCGGCGTGCCGGCGGAGGGCTGGGTCCGCGGGCGTGGTCTCGGCGGCTCCACGTCGGTCAACGGGCTGATGTGGGTGCGTGGCGCGCGGCCCGACTTCGAGGCGCTCGAGCAGGCAGGCGGACCCGGCTGGGGTCCGGACGCGTTCCTGCGCGCGTACCAGGCCATCGAGGACCACCAGCTGGGGGCGTCGGCGACGCGGGGTGCCGGAGGCCCCGTGCACGTCTCGGTGCCGTCGGTGCCCGACGCCGTCACCGACGCGGTCCTCGCCGGTGGCCTCTCGGTGGGGCTTTGCGAGGTCGACGACTTCAACGACTCCGACGACGAGCGCATCGGGCGGGCCCCCGCCACGATCCGCCGCGGCCGCAGGGTCAGCGCCGCCAGCGCCTTCCTGGCACCGGCGCGGGCACGGCCCAACCTCACGATCGCCACGCACGCCCGCGCCGTGCGGGTCGTGGTCGAGCGCGGCCGTGCCGTGGGGGTCGAGATGATGCGTGGGCAGCATGTCGAGGTGGTCCAGGCCCGGCGCGAGGTCGTGCTGTCGGCCGGGACCATCGAGACGCCGCTGCTGCTGGAGCGATCCGGCATCGGCCCCGCGCCGGTGCTCGCGGCCGCCGGTGTGCCGCTGGTGCTCGACCGCCCGCGCGTGGGGGAGGGGGTCGTCGAGCAGCGGACCGTCAGCATGCAGGTGCGGTTCGCCGATCGTCGGGGGCTGACGGAGCGCCTCAACACCCGGCGCGGTCTCGCCCGCGAGGCACTGGCGTACCTCGCGACCCGCCGCGGCCCGATCGCGTCGAGCGGCTACGACGTCGTCAGCGCGTTCCGGTCCGATCCGCTCAGCACGCGACCTGACGCGCAGGGCGTCTGGGTGCCGGTGGCGCTCGACGAGACGTCCGATCGCATGCGGCTCGCCCCGTACTCGGGGCTGCTCTTCACGGGATGGGCGATCCGTCCGACCACTCCCAGCTCGATCCACCTCGCACCTGGCGGAACCGGGCACGAGATCACGGCGCGCTACCTGCAGGATGCTGCCGAGCGGGCGACGACCGGCGGCATCCTGGCGCACGCCCGGGCCGTCATCGAGGCGTCGGGCCTGGCGCCGGCGGTGCAGGCCGAGGTGTTCCCCGGTGCCGGCGTCTCGACGCCCGACGAGGTCGTCGCCCATGCTCGCGCGCACGGCAGCGGCATCTACCACGCGGTCGGCTCGTGCGCGATGGGTCCGCACGACGACGCCGTCGTCGACGCCGACCTGCGGGTGCGGGGCGTGGACGGGCTGCGGGTCGTCGACGCATCGGTGCTGCCCCACCAGGTGTCGGGCAACTCGGCCGCGCCCGTCATGGCGCTGGCCTGGATCGCCGCCGACCGGATCGCGAAGCCCTGACCGCTCGCCGGCATTTAAACTGTTGACAGTTGACAGCGAACGGCGTCACAATGAGTTATCCGCGGTCGTGTCCCGAGCGCGGCGGCCGCGGCGGCGGGGCAGAATCGAACGACCTGTCCCCTATCCCAGGGCCGATCCCTGACGGCCCGTGAGGAGCAACAGTGAGTGATGAAGCCGGCGCGGCGTTGACGCGCGATGGCACGTTCTCGCGGCGCACCGAGGTCGTCATCCGCGAGATGATCCTGGACGGAACGATCCCGCCGGGCGAGCGGCTCAACGAGGTTGCCCTGGCGTCGGCGCTCGGCATCAGCCGCGGTCCGCTGCGCGAGGCGATCCAACGGCTCGCCGGCGAGGGCCTCCTGACGATGATCAGCCATCGCGGGGCCTTCGTCCGCACCTTCGAGGCGCGCGAGATCGATGAGCTCTACGACATGCGCTGCGCCTACGAGATGTACGCGGCCCGCCTGATCTGCCAGCGGGCGGACGACGAGCAGCTGGCCGGGCTCGAGTCGTTCGTGGCCGACACCGGGCTCGCGATGGACGACACCAACGGGCGCTATCCGCCCGATCGCGACTTCCACCGCCGGCTCCTCGCGCTGGCCGGCAACGCGACGCTCGAGCGGGCGGCCCTCGACACGCAGGACCAGATCTCGCTGGCCCGCTCGATGTCGGCGAAGGCCCCCACCCGCGCGAAGGCCGCGCTCGGCGAGCACGAGGCCATCGTCGCGGCCCTGCGCTCGCGCGACGCCGACACCGCTGTCCTCCTCGTGCAGGAGCACCTCGAACACGCCCGGCGCGGCGCCCTTGCCGCGCTCGGCTTCACCGACGATCCTCGAAAGGGGAATGAGACCCCATGACCGACACCCCCGGCCTCCGTGCGCTCATCGAGCAGGCCACCTCTCCCATCCTGTTGCCCGGCGCGCCCAACGCGCTGACGGCTCGTGTCATCGAGCAGGCGGGGTTCGGGGCCGTGTACGTCTCCGGCGCGGGGGTCACCAACACCTACCTGGGCATGCCCGACCTGGGGCTGATGTCGGTCACCGAGCTGGTCGGCCACGTCGCCGCGATGGCCGAGTCGGTCTCGATCCCGCTCGTCGTCGACGCCGACACAGGCTTCGGCAACGCGCTCAACGTGCAGCGCACGGTGCGGCAGCTCGAGCGGGCCGGAGCCTCGGCGATCCAGCTCGAGGACCAGGTCAGCCCCAAGAAGTGTGGGCACTTCGCCGGCAAGGACGTCGTCTCGATGCAGGAGATGGTCGGCAAGGTCAAGGCCGCCGTCGACGCGCGTCTCGACGAGGACCTCCTGATCATCGCGCGCACCGACGCCCTGTCGACCGAGGGTCTCGACGCCGCGTGCGAGCGCGCCGCCGCCTACTCCGAGGCTGGTGCCGACATCCTGTTCATCGAGGCGCCCACCACGACCGAGCAGATGGCGCACATCGTGCGCACCGTGCCGGGCATCCACATGGCCAACATGGTCGAGGGCGGGCTCACGCCGCTGACGTCCCGCGACGAGCTGGGCGAGCTGGGCTTCTCGATCGCCCTCTACGCCAATGCCGCGATGCGCGGAGCCGTGGCCGGCATGCGCCAGGTGATGGACCACCTGCGCACCCATGGCGACACCAAGGACGCTGCCGACCTGATGATCAGCTGGTCCGACCGCCAGTCGCTCGTGCGCAAGCCCGAGTTCGACGAGCTCGACCGGCGATACGCCGCCGACCTTCCGGTCCAGGGAGTGATCGCATGACCGTGCACGACCTGCGCCTCTCGGGCGGACGTGTCTACCTGCACGGCACGGGCACCGCAGACGTCGACCTGCTGATCACCGACGGCCTGATCGCGGGCATCGTCTCGCGCGACTCCGACGCCGAGGCACGCGAGGTCGTCCAGCTGGACGGCAAGCTCGTGCTGCCGGGCGCGATCGACCCCCACGTGCACCTGGGCAAGGACATCCGCGTGCCCCGCGACCCCGACGACGCGCGTCTCGAGACCGCGTCCGCGGCCGCCGGCGGCATCACCTCGATGCTGGTCTACCTCATGAGCGGCGAGCCGTACGACACCGTCGTGCCCGGCGCGCAGGCCGTCATGGAGCAGGACTCCTACGTCGACTTCGGCTTCCACATCGTCGTCGGTTCCGACGACCACGTGCACGACATCCCGGCGTACATCCGCGAGTTCGGCATCTCGAGCTTCAAGTTCTTCATGAACTTCAAGGGCGACGAGGGCAAGTACCTCGGCCTGCCGGGCAACGACGACGGCTACATGTACGACGTGCTGGGCATGGCCGCCGACAACGGCGCCATGATCAACCCGCACCCCGAGAACATCGAGCTGGTCTGGAAGCTCAAGAACCGGCCGATCGACGAGTCGCGCGGCCCGCTGAGCGCCTGGAACCAGTCGCGGCCGTCGTTCGTCGAGGCCGAGGCCGTGCAGCGCGTCGCCTACATGGCCCAGATCACCGGCGCCTCGGTCTACGCGGTGCACACCAGCAGCCAGCTCGCACTCGAGGCGATGCAGCGCCAGCGTCGCTCCTACGAGAACCTCTTCGTCGAGACCTGCACGCAGTACCTCACGCTGACGACCGACGCCGACTGCGGCACGTACGGCAAGGTCAACCCGCCCATCCGCGAGCGAGCCGACCTCGAGACGCTCTGGACGGGGCTGGCCGACGGCTCGGTCGACACGGTGGGCTCCGACCACAACGCCCGCCACCGGGTCAACAAGGAGAAGGACATCTGGACCGCCTCGGCGGGCTTCCCCGGCACCGGTGGCGTGCTGCCGCTGACGCTGAGCGAGGGCCTGCGCCGCGGCGTCCCGCTCGAGCGGCTCGTCGACGCGACGTCGACCCGGTCGGCCAAGCTGTTCGGGATGTACCCCCAGAAGGGCACGATCCGCGTGGGCTCCGACGCCGACCTCGCTGTCGTCGACCTCGACGGCAGCTACACGATCAACGCCGCGACGCAGCACTCCGGAGCCGACTACACGCCGTGGGAGGGCACCGAGGTGCCGCTCAGCGTCGTCCACACGCTCGTCCGCGGGACGTTCGCCCTGCGCGACGGGCAGCTCGCCGACCACACCACGGGCCGGTACCTGCGCCGCGAGCGCAGCGGTGCCGCGGCCCTCGCCGCCGCCGAGAAGGAAGCAGACGCATGACCGACATCATCGATGACCTCACCCGCGAGCGCTACGACGCGGCCGGCTTCGGCCGTCCCGTCGGTCTCGGCAAGCGACCGGGACTGCTCATCATCGACGTGCAGTACCGCACGACCGGCACCGAGCCCCGCCCGTTCGACGAGGCCATCGGCGAGTTCACGACCAGCTGCGGCGACGTCGCCTGGGACGCGGTCGGCAACATCGCGCAGCTGCTCGCGCTGTTCCGCGAGAAGGGCTGGCCCGTGCTGTACCCGTACGTGGCGCCCAAGAAGGCGTTCGACGCCGGTGCGCTGGGCGCGAAGGTGCCCGGCATCATGGACATCCCCGACAAGGGGTACGAGTTCCACCCGGACATCGCGCCCCTCGAGGGCGAGATCCTGCTGCCCAAGCGGCACCCCAGCGCCTTCTTCGGCACGCCCCTGCTGAGCTACCTGGTGCAGGCCGGCATCGACTCGCTCGTCGTCACGGGCTGCTCGACGTCCGGTTGCGTGCGTGGCAGTGCCGTCGACGCGTTCTCGTACAACTACAAGGTCGCCGTCCCGTCCGACGCCGTCTACGACCGCAGCCCCCTGGTGCACGAGGTCAACCTGTTCGACATGGGGCAGAAGTACGCCGACGTGTCGACGACGGCCGACCTCATGACGTCGCTGCGCGCGATCGGCGACTGATGACGTCCGGGCCGGGCTACATCGTCGCCGAGGTGACGGTGCACGACGCCGAGACGTACGACCAGTACGTCGAGCGCAGCGGTCCCGTGCTCGAGAAGTACGGGGCCCGGCTCCTGGCGCATGCCTTCCCGTCGGCCGGCGAGCTGGTGGTCAAGGAGGGCGGGCGCACCTTCGAGCGCCTGGTGATCGTGCAGTTCGACAGCCTGGAACGGGTCACTGAGTTCTACCACTCACCCGACTACCAGGCCGTGATCGGCCTGCGCCACGACTCCGCGGAGTCGCACGTCTACCACCTGGCCGGCATCCCCGGCTGATCCGTCGCCTGTCGTTGCCCAGGGAGGCCGCTTGCGGCCGACGTCGCCTGTCGTCCCCCAGGGAGGCCGCTTGCGGCCGACCGTGAGCGTAGCGAGGGGGGCTGACGTCAGTGGTGGGGGTGTGGTTCGCCTCGGGCTTCGCCCTCACGGTCGCTTCGCTCCCTGGCGAACGAGGTGTGTCGTCCCCCAGGGACGCCGCTTGCGGCCGACGTCGCCTGTCGTCCCCCAGGGAGGCCGCTTGCGGCCGACCGTGAGCGCAGCGAGGGGGGCTGACGTCAGTGGTGAGGGTGTGGTTCGCCTCGGGCTTCGCCCTCGCGGTCGCTTCGCTCCCTGGAGAACGGGGGTAGCGGCGACGTCGATCAGGCCGGCTGGTGGGCTGCTTCTGGACGTTACACAACGTTTACTGAGAACTGTTGACAGTTTGCAGTTGACGCGGATAGCGTGACTCGCGTCATAGTCCGCCGACCGAAAGCAGATGCATGTACGCCGCAGCCTGGAGCTCGCTCCCCGAGGTCGAGGGCCTGCCCAACAACTTCCGCACCGCCGTCGCGGGGCGTGAGATGGGCGTCAACCAGATCCGCTGGGTCCACCCGACCGAGCTGCCGCCGCACACCCACGAGGACGCCGAGCAGGCCATCGTGATGCTGAGCGGACGCATCGCCTTCACGATCGACGGCACCGAGCTCGAGCTCTCGGCCGGCGACGTCTGCCTGGTGCCGCGCGGTTCCGTCCACGGCGGCCACAGCATCGAGGGCGAGGCCGTGTTCGTCGAGGTCTTCGCGCCGCTGCGCATCGAGAACCTCGTCGGCTTCCTCGGCGGACCGTCCATGCCGAAGCAGGAGAACCCCGCATGACCCTCCAGCAGATCACGCCTCGCGTCCACGTCGAGACCGCCCACCTGGGCAGCAACAACTCGATCATCGTCGGCGACGACGGACTCATCCTCGTCGACTCGCCCCACCGCCCGACCGACGCGATGCGCTGGAACGAGACGGTCTCCGCCTTCGGCGACACGCGCTTCGTCGTCAACACCGACCACCACCCTGACCACACCATCGGCAACTTCTGGATGGGCGGCGAGGTCGTCTCGCACCGCGGCACCCGCGAGCGGCTGCTCACCGACGCGCCCACCGACGAGTACCTGCGCGACCTGTTCGCACGCATCGATCCCGACGCGGTCGCGCTCGTCGACGACTACACCGTGCGCGTGCCCAACGTCGTCTTCAGCGAGCGTCTCGACGTCCACGTCGGCGGCGCGAGCCTCGAGCTGACGTTCCGCCCGGGTCACACGGCCAACAGCCTCCTCGCCTGGTTCCCCCAGGACGCCGTGATCTTCACCGGCGACATCGTGTGCGAGGCCGGCCTGCCGTCGTTCCAGGACTCGCGCCTGTCGAACTGGTTCGACGCCATCGACGCGGTCGCCGAGTACGACTTCGAGTTCCTCGTCCCCGGTCACGGGGAGGTGGCCGACCGGGCGGTGGTCGATCACTACCGCCAGCTCGGCCGTGAGGTCGTGGCCGAGGTGGCCGCGGCGATCGCCGCCGGTCACGATCGCGACCAGGCGTGCGACGAGATCCGCTTCGAGGACAACATCCACGTCGACACCGATGACTACGTCGGTTACCCCGACTCGCTCGTCGAGATGTTCCAGCGTCGCTCGATCACGGTCATCTACGACAACCTGATCGAGGACCCCAGCCTCGCGAACCGATAGCAGCCCATCCGAGACCCCAGCGAGCACGCAGCGTCCCTGCCTCACCCCCCACCCCCACCCCCTTTGGAGTAGTCATGAACACCAAGAAGTTCTCGGCAGTCGCGGTCACCGCGGCAGCCCTGCTCGTCCTGGGAGCCTGCGGCAGCGGCTCCTCGGACGGCGGATCCGGGTCGTCCGGCGACAGCAAGGCCGAGGTAGCCGCAGCGCAGAAGGCCGTCGACGCCGCCAAGGCGGTCCCGGGCACCGACGACCTCGGTGAGCCGATCGACGTCGCCTCGCTCAAGGGCAAGACGATCTACTCGATCCCGATCGACAGCAAGGCCGAGTTCTACTCGGTCGGCGAGAAGGCCATGAAGAAGGTCGCGGCCGAGGCCGGCGTCAACTTCGTGACCTTCCCGTCCGACGGCACGCAGACGTCGTTCCAGCAGGGCATCCAGCAGGCCATCAACGCCAAGGCCGGCGCGATCATGCTGAACGGTCCGCTCGCCTCGACCCTCGGCCCCCAGATCGACGCGGCCAAGAAGGCCGGCATCCCGGTCATCCCCCTGCACCTCAGCGACAGCGAGGGCGACGGCACGCCGGGTCTGGACTACGAGGCGTTCGCCCCGTTCAACCAGGCGGCTCGCCTGTTCACGCAGTACGCGATCGCCAACCTGAAGGGTGAGCCGGTCCACGCGCTGGTCATCCAGGTCTCCGAGACCGGCCCCTCCAAGGGCATGGTCAAGACGATCGAGGACACCCTGAAGGACGAGGCTCCGTCGGGCTCCAAGGCGACGGTCGTCAACGCACCGGTCGCCCAGTGGTCGACGCAGGTGCAGGGCCTCGTGCAGTCGGCCCTGCTGAAGGACCCGAAGATCAACGCGGTCCTGCCGATCTACGACTCGATCGCCCTCTACGCGGCGCCCGGCATCAAGCAGGCCGCGCCCAACCGCGACATCAAGATCTACAGCTTCAACGGCACGCCCGCGATCCTGAAGATGGTCAAGGACGGCTCCGTGGCCGTCAACGTCGCCGAGAACCCCGACTGGGTCTCGTACGTCAACCTCGACGTCGCCTTCCGCGCGATGCTCGGCGTGCCGCCGATCAAGGGCGAGACCGGACCCCTGCGTCTGATCGACAAGTCCAACGTCGACGAGACCGGCAACCCGCCGGCCAGCGGCAAGGGCTTCGGCGACGCGTACCCGGCCGCGTTCCTCAAGCTCTGGGGCCTGGCGTAGTCCATGACGGATCCCACGACGACCGTGGCGAGCAGCGGGGCGGCGACGTCCGCCCCGCTGCTCCGGGTCACCGGTCTCCACAAGTCCTTCAACGGCGTCCCCGCGCTGCGCGGCGTCGACCTCGACGTCCGCCCGGGAGAGGTGCACGGCCTCCTCGGTGCCAACGGCAGCGGCAAGTCGACCCTCATCAAGGTGCTCGCGGGCTTCCACGACGCCGACAGCGGCACGGTCAGCATCCACGGCCGTGACCTCAGCAGCCCCTTCGGCCCGCGCGGCCTCCGCGAGGAGGGCATGGGCTTCGTGCACCAGGACCTCGGCCTCGCGCCGGCCGGCACGGTGCTCGAGCACATGGCCCTCGACAACGTCGGTCACGCCAGCGGCTTCCGCCGCGTCGACTGGACGGCCGAGCGCACCCGCGTGCGTGAGCTGCTCGACCGCTTCGAGGTCGAGGTCGACGTCGACGCCACGATCGACATGCTCACCCCCGTGCAGCGCGCCATGGTCGCGGTCGTCCGGGCCGTCGGCGGCCAGGAGCGCATCGCCGGCGGCGAGCGGCGCGGTCAGATACTGGTGCTCGACGAGCCCACGGTCTTCCTGCCCCGGCACGAGGTCGGCATGCTGTTCGCGCTGCTCGACCGCCTGCGCGCGGCCGGCGACGCCGTGCTGCTCGTGAGCCACGACCTCGACGAGATCCTTCAGGTCACCGACCGCATCACGGTCTTCCGCAACGGCGAGACCGCCGGCACCCGCCACACCCAGGGCTCGACCCGCGACGACCTCGTGCAGCTGATCCTCGGCGCGCGCGACGAGCACGTGGCCAAGGGCGCGGCCGTCGTGCACGACGACCGACCGCCGCTGCTGTCGGCGCGCGGCCTGACCGGCAACCGCATCGTCGACCTCGACCTCGACCTGCACGCCGGCGAGGTCGTCGGCATCACGGGGCTGGCCGGATCCGGCTTCGAGGAGCTGCCCGAGCTGCTCTACGGCGTGCGGGCCCCGCGCGCCGGCACGGTCGTCCAGGAGGGCCAGCCCGTCACCGACCTGCGTCCTGCGGCATCGATGGCGCGCGGCGTCATCCTGATCCCCGCCGACCGCAAGGGCCAGGGAGGCGTGCTGGGGCTGACCGTCATGGAGAACATGTCGCTGCCGTTCCTGACCCGCCGTGCCCGCGGCTTCCGCGTCGACTGGAAGGCCATCGAGGCCCAGGCGCAGGAGGCGTGCGACCGGCTCAACGTCGTCCCGCCACGCCCCGAGGCGCAGTTCGGCCACCTGAGCGGCGGCAACCAGCAGAAGGCCCTGCTGGGCAAGTGGCTCGACACGGCGCCGCGGGTCATGCTGCTGAGCGAGCCCACGCAGGGCGTCGACATCGGAGCCCGCCGCGAGATCTTCAAGCTCATCCGGGCCGCCGTGGCCGAGGGCATGTCGGTCCTGTGTGCGACCTCCGACTACGAGCAGCTCGTCGAGATGGCCGACCGGGTCATCGTGCTCGACGAGGGCCGCATCCGCACCGAGATCCACGGGGACGACATCACCAAGGACGCGCTCGCGTCCGCCGTCTATGCAGAGGAAGCGTCATGACCACGACCGACCCGGTGAAGACCACCGCCACCCCGAAGGCGCCGCGCAAGGCGGCCAAGCGGCCTGCCGAGCCGGAGCGGTTCGCCCTCCTCGGGGTGTGGGCCGTGCTGTTCCTCGTGTTCAGCCTCATCGTGCCCGAGACCTTCCCGACGACGGCCAACATCTCCAACATGCTCGGCTCGCAGGCCGTGCTGCTGGTGCTGGCGCTCGGGCTCATCGTGCCGCTGCGCGCCGGCGACTACGACCTGTCGGTCGCCTCGACGCTCAACCTGTCGGCCGTCGTGGTGGCGGTGCTCAACGTCAACCAGGGCTGGAACATCTGGGCCGCGGTGATCGCCGCGATCCTGGTCAGCATGGTGGTCGGCGTCGTCAACGGCTTCATCATCACGCGTTTCGACATCGACCCGTTCATCGTGACGCTCGGCATCGGCACGGTCGTGCAGGGGCTGATCTACCAGATCTCGAACTCCGTCACGATCACCGGCGTCGACCGCAAGCTGTCCGACACGATGCTGACGCAGCCCTTCCTCGCGATCCCCGTCGACTTCTACTACGCGATCGCCCTGTGCGTCCTGGTCTGGTACGTCTTCGACCACACGGCCTTCGGCCAGCGCCTGCTGTTCGCCGGTCAGAGCCGCGACGTGGCCCGTCTCAACGGCGTCAACGTCTCGCGCCTGCGCTGGGTCTCGATGATCATCTCGGCCGGTGTCGCCGGTGTGGCCGGCGTGATCTACGCCGGCACCACGGCGAGCGCCGACCCGACGTCGGGCGCAGCCTTCCTGCTGCCGGCGTTCGCGGCCTGCTTCCTCGGCTCCACGGTGCTCAAGATCGGCCGTTTCAACCCCTGGGGCACGCTGATCGCCGTGTACTTCCTGGTCACCGGCATCACCGGACTGCAGCTGATGGGCGCGCAGCAGTACGTCCAGCAGCTCTTCTACGGCGGCGCGCTCGTCATCGCCGTGATCATGTCCAAGCTGGTCAAGACCCGCGGCGAGCGTCGTCGTCAGGCCGAGGTCCGGCCCGACGTGCCTGCCTGACCGCGTCCGTCCACACCCCGCAACCCCCATCCATCCGTCCTTCCAGAACACCCGATCGAAAGGTCACCACCATGAAGACCAACGCAGCTGTCATCCACGCCGTCGGCGAGGAGTGGAAGGTCCAGGAGCTCGACCTCAACGAGCCCGGCGACAACGAGGTCCGGATCAAGGTCATGGCCAGCGGGCTGTGCCACTCCGACGACCACTTCGTGACGGGTGACCTCGCGGTGGACCTGCCGATGGTCGGCGGGCACGAGGGCGCCGGCATCGTCGAGGCCGTCGGCTCGAAGGTCACCAAGGTCAAGGTCGGCGACCACGTCGCGACCCTGTTCATCCCCGCCTGCGGGCAGTGCGAGTACTGCGCCCGTGGCATGCAGTACATCTGCAACAACGGCGCCGGCATGGAGACCGGCATGGGCATGGACGGCAACGCGCACTTCCACGACGCCGACGGCAACGCGGTCGGTGGCGTGACCCGCCTGGGCACGTTCTCCAACTACCTCGTGTGCCACGAGATGCAGACCGTCAAGCTGCCCGAGGACATCCCGTTCGAGCTGGCCTGCCTGGCCTCGTGCGGCGTGGCGACGGGCTTCGGCGCGGCGGTCAACGGCGGCGTCAAGCCCGGCGACGTCGTGCTGGTGCTCGGCCTCGGCGGCGTCGGCGCCAACGCGGTGCAGGGCGCCAAGCACGCCGGTGCCGACCACATCATCGTGATCGAGCCGGTCGAGGCCAAGCACGACCAGGCCAAGGTGTTCGGCGCCACCGAGGCGTACGCCTCGATCCCCGACGCCCAGTCGCGCATCGACCACCTGACGAACGGCCAGGGCGTCGACGTCGCGCTGATCACGGTCGGTCGCGTCGACGGCGACATCATCGGCGACGCGTTCCGCGCGGTCGGCAAGGCCGGCACCTGCGTGCTCGTCTCGGTCGGCCAGGCCGCCGAGGGCATCTCGATCAGCCCGCAGGACTTCACCAACTTCGCCAAGCACTTCCAGGGCGTCATGTACGGCAACTGCAACCCGACCGCCGACATCCCCAAGCTGCTGAAGATGTACAAGGACGGCACGCTCAAGCTCGACGAGCTCGTGACGCGCCGCTACTCGCTCGACCAGATCAACGAGGCCGTCGACGACATGCACGCCGGACGCAACATCCGCGGCGTCGTCGTCCACGAGCACTGAGTCCGAGCCCCGCCTCCCTAAGGAGAACCACTGCATGACTGTCACACAGACCCCCGTCGACGCCCACGCCCCCATCGAGCACACCCAGCTGCTGATCGGCGGTGAGTTCGTCGACGCCCTCGACGGCAAGGTGTTCGACACCGTCAACCCGTCGACCGGCGAGGTCATCACCCAGGTGGCCGAGGGTAGCGCCGCCGACGTCGACCGCGCCGTGGCCGCCGCCCGTGAGGCCTTCGAGCGCGGCCCCTGGTCGCGCATGAAGCCCAACGAGCGCGCCGCCTGCCTGTGGCGCCTCGGCGACCTGCTGCTCGAGGACGCCGCCGAGATCGGCCGCATCGAGACCCTCGACCAGGGCAAGCCGTACTCGTTCGCGACCGGCGGCGACGTGCCCTCGGCCGCCGGTCTGTTCCACTACATGTCGGGCTTCGCGACCAAGCTTGAGGGCTCGACGATCCCGATCTCGGCCCCCGGCAACTTCCACACCTACACGCGCCGCGAGGCGCTCGGCGTGGTCGGCCTGATCGTGCCGTGGAACTTCCCGCTGACGATCAGCGCCTGGAAGCTGGCCCCGGCGCTCGCGGCGGGCAACACCGTCGTGCTCAAGCCGGCCGAGGCGACGCCGCTGTCGGCGCTGCGCCTGGGCCGGCTGGCCCTCGAGGCGGGCTTCCCGCCCGGCGTCTTCAACGTCGTCAACGGCTACGGGTCGACGGTGGGTCAGCGACTCGCCGAGCACCCCGACGTCGACAAGGTCTCGTTCACGGGATCGACCGCGACGGGTCGCCGCATCCTCGACGCCGCCAAGGGCAACCTGAAGCGCGTCACCCTCGAGCTGGGCGGCAAGAGCGCCAACATCATCTTCCCCGACGCCGACATCGAGGCCGCGATCGCGGGCTCCTCGGCCGGCATCTTCTTCAACGCCGGTCAGGCGTGCGCCGCTGCGTCGCGCCTGTACGTCCACGACGACGTCTACGACGAGGTCATCGCGGGCATGGCCGAGAAGGCTCGCCAGATCAAGGTCGGCGACGGCTTCGACCCGACCAGCGAGATCGGTCCCGTGGCCAGCCGCGAGCACTTCGAGCGCGTCAGCGGCTACCTCGACGTCGGCAAGAACGAGGGCGAGGTCGTCACGGGCGGCGCCCGCATCGGCGACCGCGGCTACTTCATCGAGCCCACGATCTTCGCCGGCGCGACGCAGGACTCCCGCATCATCAAGGAGGAGATCTTCGGCCCGGTCGTCGTGGCCAGCCGGTTCAGCGACACCGACGAGGTCGTCGCGATGGCCAACGACACCCGCTACGGCCTCGCGTCGGGCGTGTGGACGCAGAACGTCGCCACGGCGCACCAGATGGCGGCCCGCATCCAGGCCGGCACCGTGTGGGTCAACTCCTACGGCGTCTTCGACCCGTCGATGCCGTTCGGCGGCATGAAGGAGTCGGGCTGGGGTCGCGAGATGGGTCACGACGTCATGCACGACTACACCGACGTCAAGACGGTGTGCGTCAACATCGATGGCTGACACCTTCCGGCTGGACGGCGTCCTGCCGATCGACCGCAGCAACCTGACCCTGGCCGACAAGGTCGAGGCCCGGGTGCGGCACCAGATCGTCCAGGGCGAACGTCCGACCGGGTCGCGGCTCAACGAGGTCGAGATCGCTGCCGACCTCGGGGTGAGCCGCGGCCCGGTGCGCGAGGCGCTCCAGCGTCTGGCGCACCTCGGCCTGGTCACCCTCGAGTCGCACCGCGGAGCGTTCGTCCGGCGGCTCGACCTCGACGAGGTGCACGAGCTGTTCGAGGTGCGCATCGCCCTGGAGTGCGAGGCCGCCGAGCTGGCGGCCGCGCGCATCGGCGACGACGGCCTGCGCGAGCTCGACCGGTTGCAGGAGGCCACGGTCTCCGAGGTCATCCAGGGCCAGCAGCCCGGCGTGTTCGACACCCTCGACGTCCACGACCTGATCGTGCGGCACGCGGGCAACGTCCGGCTGGCGCAGGCCGTGGCGCAGGTCAACGGCGAGCTGCGCCTGGCGCGGTCGCGGTCGGGGGCGAGCGGTCAGCGCGCCCACGAGGCCGTCGGCGAGCACCGCGAGCTCATCCGCGCGCTCACCTCGCGCGACGGCGAGGGCGCCCGCCTGTCCATGAAGTCACACCTGCAGGCCTCCCTGCAGAACACCCTGCAGATGCTGCGGGCCGCCGAGACGCGTCCCGCCGAAGGAGCCACCCGTGCCTGACACGATCTTCACCCCCTGGAAGCTCGGCCGCGTCGAGCTGGCCAACCGCGTCGTCATGGCCCCCATGACCCGCAACCGTGCCGACGTCGCAGGCGTGCTGCCCGACAGCGCGATCGACTACTACCGGCAGCGGGCGGGCGCCGGCCTGATCGTCAGCGAGGCGACGCAGCCCAGCGCGGCCGGCCAGGGCTACCCCGGCACGCCGGGCATCCACACCGACGAGCAGCAGGCCCAGTGGGCCCGCATCGCGGACGCCGTGCACGAGGCGGGCGGACGCCTGTTCGTGCAGCTGATGCACACCGGACGCATCGGGCACCCGAGCCTGCTGCCCGAGGGCTGCGAGGTGCTGGCGCCCAGCGCCGTCCGCGCCGACCTCGAGGTCACGACGGCCGACGGCGAGACCGTGCCGTGCCCCGAGCCCCGCGCCATGACGACCGACGAGATCACCACGATCGTGCACGACTACGCGTCGGCGGCCGCTCGTGCCGTCGCCGCGGGTGCCGACGGCATCGAGATCCACGCCGCCAACGGCTACCTGCCCCACCAGTTCCTGTCGCCCGGCACCAACGAGCGCACCGACGAGTACGGCGGATCGCCCGCGGGCCGCGCCCGGTTCCTCGTCGAGGTCGCCCGCGCGTGCGCCGACGCGATCGGCGCCGACCGCGTGGGCATCCGCATCTCGCCGGGCGGCCAGTTCAACGACATGCGCGACCGCGACAACGAGGACACCTACCTGACCCTCGTCGACGAGCTCGCCGGCGACGGCTTCGCCTACCTGCACACGCTGCGCGGCCGCACCTCGACGCTGCACGAGGAGCTGCGCCGCCGCTGGCCCACGACGTACGTCGTCAACACCGGCTACATGGGCTCCAGCGAGCTCGACGAGGTGACGCCGATCGTCGAGGACGGTGTCGCCGACCTGGTCAGCGTCGGGCGACTCTTCATCTCCAACCCCGACCTGGTCGAGCGGTGGCGTCTCGGCCTCGAGCGGTCGACGTGGGACGAGGACACCTTCTACACCGGTGGCGACACCGGCTACACCGACTACCCCAGCGCGACCTCGCGCTGACGAAAGGAAGGCACGACATGGTCGATCTCTCAGGCAAGGTGGCCGTCGTCACCGGCGGCGCGTCCGGCATCGGGGCGGCGACGGTCGAGGTGCTGCGAGGAGCGGGCGCGACCGTCGTCGCGTGGGACCTCACCGACGCTCCCGGCGTCGTGGGCACCGACATCACCGACTCCGCGTCGGTGCAGCGCGCGGCCGACGCCGCCGTGGCCGAGCACGGCCAGGTCGACATCCTGGTCAACTGCGCAGGCATCATCACCGCCAACCTGCCGGCCCAGGACGTCGACCCCGACGACTTCCGGCGCACGTACGACGTCAACGTCGTCGGCACCTTCAACACCAGCAAGGCGCTGTACGCGACCCTCAAGGCGTCCGGCACGGGCGCGATCGTCAACGTCGCCTCGCAGGCGGCGCTCGTGAGCCTGCCCGACCAGTCGGCGTACTCGGCGTCGAAGGGTGCCGTCGCCGCCCTCACGCGGTCGCTCGCGATCGACTGGGCCCCCGACAACATCCGTGTCAACGCGGTCTGCCCCGGCTTCACGCTCACGCCGATGGCCAAGCAGCAGATGACCCCCGAGCTCGACGCCGCCGTGTCGGCCCGCGTGCCCCTGGGCCGCATGTTCGAGCCCGAGGAGATCGGCCAGACGATCGCGTACCTGGCGTCGTCGTGGTCGTCGGCCGTGACCGGTGTCGTGATGGCGGTCGACGGCGGATGGACCGCGGGCCAGCCCGCGCTGCCCATGGGCGGTGCCTCGTGACGGGACGCCTCGACGGCAAGATCGCCTGGGTCTCGGGCGCCAGCTCGGGCATCGGGCGCGGTGCGGCCGAGCGCCTCGGCGCCGACGGCGCCACGGTCGTGCTGCTGGGCCGCGACGAGCAGCGGCTCGCCGAGGCGGCCCAGGCGTCCGGCCCGAGTGCCGTGACGGCGGCCTTCGACGTCGCCTCGCAGGACGACGTCGACGCGCACGTGCCGGGCCTGCTCGAGCAGCACGGCGCGCCCGACGTGGTGGTGCACGCCGCGGGCATCACGGTGGTGGGAGCCCTTGACGCGCTCAGCCCGCAGGAGTGGCACCACCAGATGGACGTCAACCTGACCAGCCTGTTCCTGCTCAACCGTCACCTGTGGCCCGCCATGGTGCCGCGCGGCGGCTCGGTCATCACGCTGGGCTCGACGGCGTCGTTCGCCGGGTTCCCGCAGGACGCCGCGTACGTCGCCTCGAAGGGCGCGATCCTCGCCATGACCAAGGCGATGGCGCTCGACGGCGGCCCGCACGGCATCCGCGTCAACTCGGTCTGCCCCGGCTTCATCCTGACGCCCAACCTGCAGGGCTACTTCGACGCGCAGGACGACCCGGCCGGTGCCGCGGCCGGCGCCGGCGCCGCAGCCCCCCTCGGCAGGATGGGGAGCCCGGCCGACATCGCCGGCGCCATCTCGTACCTCGCCTCCGACGACGCCTCGTTCGTCACCGGCACGTCGATCCTGGTCGACGGCGGGTTGATGGCCAAGGTGCCGACGGCCTGAGCCGTCACCGTCTGACATCGTTGCCGCCGGCCCGTGGGCCGGTTCGAAAGGAATCACCATGACCTCCACACCTGCTCAGCCCGCCCACCCGGACGACATCGAGGTCGACGTGGACGTCGTCGTCGTGGGCGCCGGCGGCGGCGGTCTCGCCGCCGCCCTCGCAGCATCCGACGCCGGGGCGTCGGTCGTCGTGCTCGAGAAGCTCGACGCGCCCGGCGGCAACACGGCGCTGTCGACGGGATCCATCCCGGCCGCGGGGTCGCGCTTCCAGAGCGAGGCGGGGGTCGACGACGACCCCGACCGCATGACCGCCGACCTGCTGCGCCAGAGCGGCCCGCACGAGGCCGAGCACCTGACCCGGCGCCTCGCCGAGACGTCGGCCTCGCTGGTCGAGTGGCTGGTCGACGACCACCAGGTCGCCCTGGCGCTCATCACCGACTACAAGCACGTGGGGCACTCCGTCACGCGCCTGCACGCGCCGGTCTCGCGCCGGGGCATCGACCTGTCGAACGACCTGGTGGCCGCGTGCCGCCGCGCCGGGGTCGACGTCGTGACGGGCAACCCCGTCACCGAGCTGGTGGTCGAGGACGGCGTCGTGCGCGGCGTGGTCGTCGAGGGTGACCGCACCGAGCGCTACGTCATCCGGGCCCGGGCCGTCGTGCTCGCGGCCAACGGATTCGCGGCCAACCGCGAGCTCGTGCAGCGGTGGGCCCCCGAGCTGGCCGGGCTGGAGTACTTCGGTGCCCACGGCTCGACGGGCGAGGCGATCGAGTGGGGCGTCGAGCTCGGCGGACGGCTGCGCAACCAGGCGGCCTTCCAGGGCTACGCCGCCGTGGCGTACCCGCACGGCTCGATCCTGTCGTGGACGACGGTCGAGAAGGGCGGCGTGCTGGTCGACGCCCGCGGCGTGCGGCTCGGCGACGAGATCGTCGGCTACTCCGGCTTCGCCACCGAGGTGCTCGGCGGCACCGCGCCGATCTGGGCCGTCTACGACAGCCGCATCCGCGACATCACCCTGCGCGAGGACGAGTTCGCCGACCTGGTCGCGATGGGCGGTGCCAAGGAGTGCGCGACGATCGACGAGCTCGCCGCCGTGGTCGGCGTCGATGCCGAGGCACTGCGGGCGACCCTCGACGACTACGCCGCCGCGGCCCGCGGCGAGCAGGTCGACACCCACGGCCGCACCGACTTCGGGCTGGCGCCGCTCGAGGCGCCGTACGTCGCGTCCCGCGTCTCGCCCGGTCTCTTCCACACGCAGGGCGGCCTCGACGTCGACCTCGACGGACGCGTCGTGCGCGAGGACGGCGGCACGGTGCCGGGTCTCTTCGCGGTCGGCGGCGTCGCCGCGGGCGTCAGCGGCCAGCAGGGCGGGCGGGGCTACTCGTCCGGCAACGGGCTGCTGACGGCGGTCGGTCTCGGCCGGCTCGCCGGTGCGGCTGCCGCGGCCGAGGTGCCTGCGTGACGACGGTGCCCGAGGGCTGGTCGGCCTGGCGCGAGCGGCTGGTCGCGCGCATCGACGCGGTCGACGCCACGACCTTGCTCGCCGACGACCGGCTGCGCAGCAAGGCCGCCCTCGTCGTGATGGACGACCTGGCCGCGATGCTGGTCGGTGCCACGCACCCCGAGGTCGTCGAGCTCGGCCGGGCGTTCTCGTCGCCCAGCTCGCCCGGCGAGGCCACCACGGTGCTGGGCGGCCGCGGTGCGCGCGACAAGACCGCAGCCCTCAACGCCGCTGCCTGCGGGTGGGACGAGCTCGACGAGGGCTACCGTCCGGCCACGTGCCACGGCGGTCTCTACACCGTCCCGGCCGCCGCGGCCGAGGGCGAGGCCACCGGCCGGACGGTCGGCGACGTGCTGGCCGCCG
Source organism: Aeromicrobium endophyticum (assembly GCF_003586285.1). Taxonomy (GTDB): domain Bacteria; phylum Actinomycetota; class Actinomycetes; order Propionibacteriales; family Nocardioidaceae; genus Aeromicrobium; species Aeromicrobium endophyticum. The sequence continues at coordinate 1,413,213 of NZ_QUBR01000001.1, forward strand.
TCGTGGTGGGCTACGAGGTCGTGACGGCCTTCGCGCGGGCCTTCCCCGCGCCCAAACCGCTCGTGCTGCACCCGCACGCGACCCTCTCGCCGATCGGTGCGGCGGCCGCCGTGGCGTGGTTGCGCACCGGATCGGGCGAGGCCGTGCTGGCCGCGGTCGACGTGGCGGCGACCCTGTCGATGTCGGGACCCTTCAGCCACGCGGTCTCCGGTGCGCAGGTGCGCAACGCCTGGGCCGGTGCCGGCGCGGTGCTCGGCTTCCTCGCCGTCGACCTCGCCACGGCCGGCCTGAACGGCGAGCCGACGGGAGCCGTCGACGTCTTCGCGGCGGGCTACGGGCAGGCCGCCGACGACGCGGAGATCGCCGGGCGCGACGAGCCCACGCCGTGGGCGATCCTCGACGGCTACCACAAGGTCTACGCGGCCTGCCAGTACACGCACTCGGCGCTCGAGGCGGCTCTCGAGCTGGCGCACGGCGACCTGGCCGACGTCCCCAGCGCCGACATCGCCGAGGTCGTCGTCGAGACGCACCCCCTCGCCTACTCGCTCGACAACGCCGATCCGTCCACGACGCTCGCGGGCAAGTTCTCGCTGCCGCACGTCGTGGGCGCGGTGCTGGCGTCGGGACGCACCGATCCGTCGGTGTTCGACGAGTCGCTGCTGCACGACCAGACCGTCGCGCGGCTGCGCGGCCTGGTGCGGATCGCGGCCTTCGACCCGTTGCCGGAGGCGCCTCACGACCGTCCGGCGCGGGTCACGGTGCGACGCGCCGACGGCTCGTCGTCCGAGGTCGTCGTGCTGAGCGCCGTCGGCGGACCCGACCGTCCGCTCGAGCAGCAGCAGGTCCTCGACAAGATCGCCGACCTCACCTCGGCCGCGCCGGCGTTCGCCCCGCTGGCGCGTGCGCTCGTCGCGGGTCGAGAGCTCGACGCCCGCCCGTGGCACGACCTCGTCACCGAGGCGTGGCAGCGATGACGGCACCGTCCGGCCTCACCAGCGAGCTCGTCCGCCGCGCCCGCGCCCTGCACGGACGTCTGCCCGACGAGGTCATGGCCTCGGCCCGCCTGCACCTGCTCGACGCGATCGGCGTGGGTGCGCTCGGCGCACGCAGCGGGCCCCTGCACGGACTCGACCGCGTCGCCACCGGCGCCCACGCGGGCGGACGCTCGACGGTGCTCGGCTCCGGCGCCTCCGCCCCGGCCTCCGTGGCGGCGCTGGTCAACGGCTCCTACATCCACTCGCTCGAGTTCGACGACACGCACGTCGGCTCGGTCATGCACGGCAGCGCCACCCTGGCGGCTGCGGCGCTCGCGGTGGCGCAGGACGCCGACCTCGGGGGCGCCGCGATGCTCTCGGCGTACGCGCTGGGCTGGGAGGCGATCATCCGCATGGGCCTCGCGAGCCCGGGCACGTTGCAGGCCCGAGGCTTCCAGACCACGTCGGCCGCCGGCCCGTTCGCGGCGGCGCTGGTCTCGTCGCTGCTGCTCGACGATCCCGAGGACGTCGCTGTGTCCGCGCTGGGCATCGCCGGCAGCATGCCCGGCGGCACCTTCGCCTTCCTCGCCGAGGGCGACACCGTCAAGGCGGGCCAGCCGGCCTGGGCCGCGCACTCGGGCCTGTGGGCCGCCGAGCTCGCCCGTGCCGGCATGACGGGCCCGTCCCGCGTGCTCGAGGGCGACTGGGGCTTCTTCGCGCTCTACGCCGACGACCCCGGCGCCCCGGCGCGCCTGGCCGACGAGCTGACGACGCTCGGCGATCGCTGGCACCTGCCCGATGCGGCCTTCAAGATGATCCCCTGCTGCCACTTCATCCATCCGTTCGTCGAGGCTCTCGGCGAGGTGCTCGACGGTGGCGTGCGGGCCGACGACATCGCGTCGATCCACTGCCACGTGCCGCGGGGCGCCGTGCCCGTCATCGCCGATCCGTGGTCCGATCGGCAGTCGCCGCGCACCCCGCACGACGCGCGCTGGAGCCTGCCGTACGTGCTGGCCGGTCGTGCCGTCGACGGGCACGTCGCCCTCGACCTGTTCTCGGACCCGATCGGGGGCGCGAGGCTCGACCTGTCGCGCCGCATCACCCACGAGGTGTGGGACGACTCGGGCTTCCCAGCGCGGTTCCCGGCCCGTCTGCGGGTCACGCTGATGGGCGGACGCACGATCGACGCGTCCGTGGACGACGTCCTCGGGGGTGCGGGGCGACCGGTCCCGGCCCGCGACGTGCTGGCCAAGGCCCGCGCGAACCTGACGGCTGCCGGCCTGGGCGCCGAGCAGGTCGATCAGGTGGTGGCCGAGCTCATCGACGCTCCCGATCCTGACCTGCGACGACTGGCTGGGGCGCTCGGCGCCGCAGCCGGGTGATGGCGACGCCGACGAGGCACAGCGCGCCGCCGACGAACGAGAGGGCGGCCGGCACCTCGTCGAGCACGATCCACGAGATCGCGGTGGCCACGGCCGGCACGAGGTAGGTCGTCGAGGCGGCCTGGCCGGCCGAGATGCGTCGCAGGGCGTACGACCAGGTGGTGAAGCCGACGGCGGTCGGGAAGACGCCGAGGTACAGCAGCCACAGCAGGTCCTCGCCGGAGGCAGACCGCACCCCGTCGACCAGGCCCGGCGCGAAGGGCAGGCACGCCACGGCGCCGATCACGCAGCCGAGCCACACGCACACGACGGGGCTGACGAAGGCCAGCGCCGGCTTCTGCACCAGCGCCCCGACGGCGTACAGCACGGCGGCGAGGACGCACAGCACGACGCCGCCGGTGGTCGTCGTGGCCGTGGCCGTGGGGTCGTGGTCGGGGCTGAGCGCGATGAGCGCCACCCCGCCGAAGGCCACGACCATGCCGACGATCAGCGGGCGCGGAAAGCCCTCCTTCAGCACGAAGCCCGCCATCAGGGCGACGAGGGCCGGGGCGATGTTGACGATCAGCGCCGTCGTGCCGGCGTCGAGATCGCGCTCGGCGGCGTTGAGGGCGACGTTGTAGCCGACCGACCACGTCAGGGCGTACACCGCGACCAGCAGCAGCCCCCGCCCGCGCGGCAGCGTCCGGACGCTCGGACGGGCGAAGAGCGTCAGGGCCGCCGCCCCGATGACGAGCCGGCCGAGCGTGAGCGATCCGGGGGAGTAGGTGTCGCCCACGGCGCGGATGCCGACGAAGGCCGAGGCCCACAGCACCACGGTGGTCAGCAGGGCGACGAGCGAGAGGTCACGGTCTGTCTTCACGCCATCACGCTAGTGGGCACAGCGCTCCACCACTCGCGGGATTCGGACGTGCACGCCGCGAACGGCGAAGGGCCCCGATCGGATGATCGGGGCCCTTCGGGGTGGCGACGGCTACTGCGTGGGCGTGCCGCCGTCGGAGCCGAGGGTCACCTCGGTCTTGTTCTTCTGGCCGTCACGGGTGTAGCCGACCGTGACCTTCTCGCCGGGGTTGAAGCCGCGGACCGCGGCGACCAGCGCCTCCGAGCTGGGGACCACGGCGCCGTTGACCGACGTGATGACGTCGCCCTCCTTCAGGCCGGCCTTCGCGCCGGCGCCATCGGCGGTGAGGCTCTTGACCTGCGCGCCGATGCCCGTGATGCCGTCGGTGCCGAGGAAGCTGTCGACCGTGACGCCGATCTGGGCGTGGGCGACGGTCTTGCCCGCCAGCAGCTGCTTGGCGACATTCTTGGCCAGGTCGACCGGGATCGCGAAGCCGAGGCCGATGGATCCTGCCTCGCCCGACGTCGTGCCGCCCGAGCGGATCGCCGAGTTGATCGCGATGACCCGTCCCTGCAGGTCGACCAGCGGCCCGCCCGAGTTGCCCGGGTTGATCGCGGCATCGGTCTGCACGGCGGGGAACGTCGTGCGCTCGCCGCCCGAGCCGTCGCTGGACGAGACGGGACGGTTGAGTGCCGAGACGATGCCCTGCGTGACGGTGCTCTCGAGGCCGAACGGCGAGCCGATCGCGACGACCTCCTGGCCCACCTTGAGGGTGGACGAGGTGCCGAGCGTGGCCGGGGTGAGATCGCTCTTGCCCTCGGCCTTGATGACGGCCAGGTCGGTCTTGGGATCGGTGCCGATGATCTCGGCCTTGGCGTTGGTGCCGTCGTTGAAGGCGACCGTGATGATCCCGTTGTCGCCGGCGACCGCGACCACGTGGTTGTTGGTCAGGATCTCGCCGTCGTCGCTGATGATGATGCCCGTGCCGGAGCCGGACTCCTGGCCGCCCTTGACGTTGATCTGCACGACCGACGGCAGCACCTTGTTGGCGACCTGCTCGACGGTGCCGGCGGGCACGTTGGTCTGCGTGGCCTTGTTGCTGGTGTCGAGCGAGCTGACGGTCGTGCCGTCGCCACCGTCGTCCTGCTGGTTGAAGGCCCAGGCTCCGCCATAGCCGGCGCCCGCCGCGAGCACGAGGAACGCCAGGCCGCCGGCGACGACGCGACCGCCGCGCCGCGGACGGGAGGTCGTCGCGGCTGCGCCGTGGTGGCCGGCGCCCGCCGCTGCATAGGCGGGAGCCGCGAAGGCCGGGGCGGCGAAGGACGCGGTCGGCTCGTGATCGCCGTAGGTGGCGGCCGGCTCGGGCTGCGACGGGTAGCGGTGGGTGAAGTCGTCGGCCGGAGGAGGCGGAGGAGTGGCCGATTGCACGGGCTCGGCGACGGGAGGGGCCGGGGGCGCGGGGGGTGCCTGGGCAGGGACCTCGACCGTGGGCTCGTGGTCGGTGGGCGACGGCGTCGCGTCGTCGTGCGGCGTCGAGGCAGCGGGGGGCTGCTGTGCCGCGGGCGTGGCGTCTGCGCCGTCCTGACCCGTGGGAGGGGTGTAGGGACGCTCGGCGAACGGATCGTGCGAATCGGTCATGGAAGTAGATTCTCGCTCATCACTGAGACAGGTCTGAGATTGCCGTGTGATCGCTCGAAGAAGCGGCGTCCTGCGAGATCGTCCGCGTCAGGTCAGCTCGTTCGCGGCGGCCTCGGGGAGCACCAGCGTGAACGTCGTGCCGCTGCCCGGGGCCGAGGTCACGTCGACCGTGCCGCCGTGCCGCTCGGCGGCCCGCTTGACGATCGACAGCCCCAGTCCTGATCCGGGCAGGGTGCGCGCCTCGCTCGAGCGGTAGAAGCGGTCGAAGATGTGCGGCAGGTCCTGCTCGTTGATGCCGGCACCGTCGTCGGCGACGGTCAGCACGCCGCCGGCCAGCCGCACGCGGATCTCGCCGTCGGGCGGGCTCCACTTGGCGGCGTTGTCGAGCAGGTTGGTCACGGCCCGCTCGAGCAGCTGCGGCTCGCCGATGACCATCCACGGCGACAGGTCGACGTCGATGTGCACGTCCTGCGCCCGAAGGCGCACGCGGTAGACCGCCTGGTTGACGACGTCGGCGAAGTCGAGGGGTGCCGGGTCGCGGGTCATGGGCTCGTCGCGGGCCAGCTCGACGAGGTCGCCCACGAGGGTCGTGAGCTCCTCGAGCTGGGCGCGGACGTCGCCCATGATCTCGTGCCGCTGGTCGTCGGTGAGGCTGCGCTCGGCGTTGTCTGCGGCCTGGCCGATCAGCTCGATGTTGGTGCGCAGGCTCGTGAGCGGCGTGCGCAGCTCGTGACCCGCGTCGGCCACGAGCTGACGCTGGCGCTCCTGCGAGGCGTCGAGCGCCACCAGCATCGCGTTGAACGAGGTCGTGAGGCGGGCGAGCTCGTCGCTGCCCCTGACCTCGATGGGGGTCAGGTCGGTCGTGCGGGCGACGTGCTCGGTGGCCTCGGTCAGGCGCCGCACCGGTCGCAGGCCGTTGGTCGCGACGGCCCACCCCGCGAGGCCGGCCAGCACGACGCCGGCGGTGCTCGCCAGCAGCAGGATGATCTTGAGCCGCTCGAGCGCGTCGCGGTTGGACTCCATCGACTGCACCAGCACCAGGGCCCGGCCCTTGTAGGCGGGCACGGCCACGACACGGTGCGGGACGCCCTGGATCGTCACGGTGCGTGCCGAGACCTTGCGCTCGCCGATGGAGACCTCGAGCTCGCGGTATCCCTTGAGCTTGGCGTACTCCGACGAGTCGTTCTGGACGTTGCCGATGAGCTGGCCCGACTGGACGATGAACGGCTGGATCCCGATGTAGGCGAGGGCATTGGTCGAGGGATCGCTGAGGAGCGGCTCGTTGATCCCGGCGCTGACGGCGGCGTTGGCGCGCCGGATCATGGAGTCGTCGAGCGAGCTGGTGAACTCGGCGCGCACCGTGACGAACACGACGGCGCTGACCATGCCGAGGGTCATCGCGACGGCGACGGTCGTCAGCACCGCGACGCGCAGGGCCAGCGACATGCGCCGGCTGATCTTCTGCAGCGCGCGGTGGCCCGCGTCGATCACGGGGGAGTCTCGCGCAGGACGTACCCGACGCCGCGCACGGTGTGCAGCAGGCGGGGCTCGCCCTCGGCCTCGAGCTTGCGCCGGACGTAGCCGACGTACACCTCGAGCGAGTTGGCGGTGGTCGGGAAGTCGAAGCCCCAGACCTCCTCGAGGATGAACGACCGCTCGAGCACCCGCTTGGGCCGCTGCAGGAACAGCTCGAGCAGCGCGAACTCGGTGCGCGTGAGCGAGAGCGACCGGTTGCCCCGGGTGACGTCGCGCGTCACGGGATCGAGCGACAGATCGGCGAACGTCAGGGGCTTCTCGTCGGGCTCGACCTGGGCGGCGCGGCTCGATCGGCGCAGCAGCGAGCGCACGCGGGCGAGCAGCTCCTCGAGGGCGAACGGCTTGGTGAGGTAGTCGTCGGCCCCCGCGTCGAGCCCGTCGACGCGGTCGGAGACGGCGTCACGGGCGGTGAGCACCAGGATCGGCACGTCGTTGCCGGCGCCGCGGAGCGCCCGGGTGGCCTCGAGGCCGTCGAGCCGCGGCATCATGACGTCCATGATGATCGCGTCGGGGTCGATCTGGGGCACGCGGGCGAGCGCCTCGGCACCGTCGGAGGCGAGCTCGACGGTGTAGCCGTTGAACTCGAGCGATCGTCGGAGCGAGTCGCGGACGGCACGGTCGTCGTCGACGACAAGGATGCGCATGGGCCCAGTCTGCCCGGCATGCCTGAGATCGCGCTGAAAGACGCCCCGAACGGCTCGGCGGCCCCGGTCAGGCGGTGCGGCCGGCGAGCAGGTCCTTGGCGGCCGATGCGGCTCGGGCGCCGTAGGTGCCGCCGAACAGCACCGAGTGCACCAGCAAGGGGTGCAGCTGGTGCAGTGCCAGGCGCTCGTGCCAGCCGTCGGCGAGCGGCGCGGCCTCGTCGTAGGCGTCGAGGATGCGCTGCAGGTGCGGTGCGCCGAACAGCGAGAGCATCGCCAGGTCGGTCTCGCGGTGACCGCCGTGGGCGGCGGGGTCGATGACCCACACGTCGCCGTCGGCGCCCCAGACGAGGTTGCCCGACCAGAGGTCGCCGTGGATGCGCGCGGGCGGCTCGGCGGGCCCGGCGAGGTCGTGGATGCGGCGCATCGCCGACTCGATCGTGGCGGCCTCGTCGATCGTCAGCGAGCCGCGGTCGACGGCGGCGCGGACGTACGGCATGACGCGCCGCGACGCGAAGAACTCGGGCCAGCTCGGCAGCGTGCGGTTGGGCAGCGGGGCCATGCCGATGTAGCCGTCGCGCGGGCCGCCGAACGTCTCGGCCCCGGCGCGGTGCGTGGCGGCGAGGCTGCGGCCGAACCGCTCGGCGAGATCGGTGGTCGGCTTGCCCGGCTCGACCCAGTCGAGCACCAGGCAGTCGTCGGCGACCGCGAGCACCTGGGGTGTCCTGGCGCCGCCGGCCTCGGCCAGCCAGCGGAGACCTTCGGCCTCGCGCTCGAAGAAGCCCGCAGGCGCATGGGGGCGCGTCTTGATGATCGCGCCGCGGCCGTCGGTCAGGCGCAGGCGGGTGGACGTGCAGATGTCACCACCGGCCACCGGGGTCGTCGAGACGACGCCGAGGCCGAGGAGCGTCTCCGCCCGGGCGGCGGTCCCTGCCATGCGTGCCATGACCCAGACGTTACCGGCTCGCCACTCACCCGAACGACGTCTGCGGACTTCCGCACCGATTCGGCGCGGGTCTTCGGTGCCCTGGTCGGCGGATCAGAGCTGGTCGCGAAGCAGCTCGGGCAGGCGGTCGACGAGGCCGTCGGTGGTGCGCTCGACCATGGCCAGGACGTCGCGGAAGCCGTCGGCCCCGCCGTACCAGGGATCGGGCACCTCGTCGTCGTCGCGGGCCTCGGGGTCGAACGCGCGGAACATGCGCACGTGCCCCTCGCGCAAGCCGGCGGCAGGAGCCTGGTCGACGATGTCGGCGAGGTTGCTGCGATCCATCGCGAGCACGAGGTCGTTCTCGGCGAACCAGTCGGCCGAGAACGTCCGCGCGCGGTGGCGGGACGGGTCGTAGCCGGCGTCGCGCAGCACGGCAGCGGCGCGCCGGTCCATCGGCTCGCCCACGTGCCACCCTCCGGTGCCGGACGAGCTGACCTCGACCCGGTCGTCGAGGCCGGCGCGCGCCAGGCGGTCGTCGAGCACGACGTGGGCGATGGGCGAGCGGCAGATGTTGCCGAGGCACACCAGCGCGATGCGGTACGTCACGGTCAGTCGCGAGAGCCCACGAAGGCGCCGACGATGCTCTGGCTCACCGAGATGACGATCGAGGCCAGCACGGCCCACCAGAAGCCGTCGATGTGGAAGACGACGTCGAAGGCGTCGGTGATGCGCTCGGTGAGCAGCAGCAGGAGGGCGTTGATGACCAGCAGCGCGAGGCCGAGGGTCAGGATGATGAACGGCAGCGACAGGACCTTGATGATCGGCCCGACGAGGCTGTTGACGAGGGTGAAGACCAGCGCGACGACGAGCACGGCGACGATGCGCGTGGCGTCGGACTCGCTGGGGTCGCCGATCGCCATGTGGGTGCCCAGCAGCCAGGCGGCGACGGACAGCGCGACGGCGCTGACGATCCAGGTCGAGAGAAAGCGCTCCATCGGACGATTGTCGCATCCGGGCCCGACCAGGGGCCCGCCTACGGGGCGGGGATGGTCAGCTCGACCCTGCGGGACGTCTGCGCGAGCACGATGCCGGCCAGGACGGCGACCGCGCCCACGACCTGCACCGCGGTCAGCGACTCGCGGAACCAGGCCCAGCCGAGCACCACGGCGATGACGGGCTCGAGCATCGCGACGACCGTCACGATGGTGGCGGGCAGGTGGCGCAGGGCGAGCATCCCGAGGAAGAACGGCACGACGGTGCCGAGCACCACGACCACCGCGATGACCAGCCACGGGTCGACCGAGATGCCGTCGAGCCGGCCCAGCCCGTCGGTCGTGGCGGGCAGATCGGGCGTGGTCCAGATCGGCTGCACGAGGTTCATCGCGACGGTCGCCGCGACGAACGCCCACAGGATCACCCGCAGCGGGTCGTCGACGCCCACGTTGTGCTCGCCGAGCAGGAAGTAGGTCGCGAAGCAGACCGCGGCCAGCAGCGCCATCACGACCCCGAGGCCGTCGAAGGCCAGCCCGTTCCACACCCGGCTCACGACGGCGAGGCCCGCGACGGCGAGCGCGACCGCGGCCCACATGCGCGGGCGCACGGGCTCGTGCCGGACGAAGCGCACCCACAGGACGACGAGCACCGGGGCGAGGTACTCGATCAGCAGGGCGATGCCGAGCGGCAGACGGTCGATCGCGACGTTGTAGGTCAGCTGCAGCCCGAGGACGCCGACGAGTCCCAGCGCGATCACGAGCATCAGCGCCGTGCCGCGCGGGCGGACCAGGGCCGAGCGGCGGAAGCACGCGGCGTAGGCCGCGAAGACGAGGGTGGCGCCCGTGATGCGCAGCGTCGTGAACGACTCGGGGCTGAGCCCTGCGCCCATCGCGACCCGCGAGACGCCGCCGTTGACGCCGAACAGCACGGCGACGGTGATGATGAGCGCGTAGCCGAGGCGCGGGTTGGGGTGCGGCACGCGCTGATTCTGTCAGGCGTCCGCGGCGCGGATAGTCTCGGCGCATGACGACACCCCGCGCGCGGCAGGCTCTCGACGGCATCCCGGTGTACCGGCCCGGCAAGGCGGCCCTGAGCGACGACCACAAGCTGTCGAGCAACGAGAACCCGTTCCCGCCGCTGCCCGGCGTCATGGAGCGCGCCGCGGCCGAGCTGGGTCGGATGAACCGGTACCCCGACGCCGGCATGACCGATCTGTACGAAGCGCTGTCGGCACGGTTCGGCCTGCCGGTCGACCACTTCGCGGCCGGCACCGGCTCGGTCGCCGTCCTGTTCGCGCTGCTCAGCGCCCACCTCGAGCCCGGCGACGAGATCGTCTACGCGTGGCGCTCGTTCGAGGCCTACCCGATCGCCGCCGACCTGACGGGTGCGACGACCGTGCGGGTGCCCCTGCGTCCCGACGCGACGCACGACCTCGACGCGATGGCGGCGGCGGTCACCGAGCGCACCAAGGTCGTGCTCGTGTGCACCCCCAACAACCCCACCGGCCCGGTCGTGACGGCCGAGGCGCTGACGGGCTTCCTCGCGTCCGTCCGCGACGACGTGCTGGTCGTCGTCGACGAGGCGTACGTCGAGTTCGTCCGCGACCCGCTGGCCGCCAGCGGTCTGGCGCTGCTGGCCGAGCACCCCAACGTCGTCGTGCTGCGGACCTTCTCGAAGGCGTACGGCCTGGCCGGCCTGCGGGTGGGCTACGCGATCGCCCGCCCCGAGGTGGCCGTGGCGATCCGCAAGGCGACGCCGCCGTTCGCCGTCACCGACCTCTCGCAGGCCGCTGCCGTGGCCTCGTTGCAGTCGCACGACGAGCTCGATCGCCGGGTCGACGCGATCGTCGAGGCACGGGTGGCGATGGTCGACGCCCTGCGGGCGCAGGGCTGGGACGTGCCCGACACCGAGGCCAACTTCGTGTGGCTGCCGCTGGGCGACGACGCGCTCGACTTCGCGGCCGCCTGCGACCCGGTGTCGGTGCGTCCGTTCGCCGGCGAGGGCGTGCGGGTCAGCATCGGGTCGCCCGAGGTCAACGCCCAGCTGCTGTCGATCGCCGGCGCGTGGAGGTCTGCCCGCCGCTGACTGGATCGATGGGGTGGTGAGGGCTACGGTGGTGCCAGGTGTGACGCCGGTCATACCCGCGTGAGCCGTCCGTCAGACCCGACACCCCGGGCCAGGGCGTCCCACCGCTTCGACTCCGGCGCGGAGACCCCGCCGCCGGACGATGGAGGAGACGCATGAGCTCGTCGACCGATCCGATCCCAGAGGTCCCGCTCGTCCAGCTGCTCGCCCCGAGCGGCGAGCGCATGACCGACCCGCAGCACTCCTTCGACGGCGATCGCGCCGAGATCGAGGCGCTCTACCGAGACCTGGTGATGACGCGACGCGTCGACACCGAGGCCTACGCGCTGCAGCGTCACGGCGAGCTCGGTCTGTGGCCGCCCGCCCTCGGCCAGGAGGCCGCCCAGATCGGCTCGGCCCGGGCCCTGCGCGACCACGACTTCGCCTTCCCGACCTACCGCGACCACGGTGTCGCCTGGTGCCGCGGCGTCGACCCGACGCTGCTGCTCGGCATCTTCCGCGGCGCCGACCTCGGCGGCTGGGACCCGGCCGACCACGGCCTCGCGCTGCCCAACATCATCATCGGCGCCCAGACGCTGCACGCCACGGGCTATGCGATGGCGCTGTCGCTCGAGGGCCTCGTCGGCACCGGCGACCCCGACCGCGACAGCGCCGTGATCGCCTACTTCGGCGACGGCGCGACCAGCCAGGGCGACGTCAGCGAGGCGCTCGACTGGGCCGCCGTGCACCAGTCGCCCGTCGTCTTCTTCTGCGAGAACAACCACTACGCGATCTCGGTGCCGGTCGCGAGCCAGACCCGGGTGCCGATCGTCCAGCGGGCGGCGGGCTTCGGGCTGCCCGGCGTCCGCGTCGACGGCAACGACGTGCTGGCCTGCCTCGCGGTCACCCGCCGCGCGCTGCAGCGCGCCCGCGACGGCGAGGGCCCGACGCTGATCGAGGCGGTGACCTACCGCATGGGCGCCCACACGACGTCCGACGACCCGAGCCGCTACCGCGACGCCGCCGAGGTCGACGGCTGGAAGGCCAAGGACCCGCTCGACCGGGTGCGTCGTCTGCTCGTGGCCGAGGGGACGACCGACCAGTTCTTCGCCGACCTCGAGGACGAGGCCGACGCGCTCGGCCTGCGTCTACGCACGGCCTGCCAGCAGATCCCCGAGCCCGATCTCGCCGAGCTGTTCGACCACGTCTTCGTCGAGAGCACGGTCGAGAACCGGCAGCAGCAGGCCGAGCACGTCGCCTGGCGCGACTCGATCGAGGGGAGCGTGGTCGCGTCATGACACGGATGACGATGGTCAAGGCGCTCAACACGGGCCTACGTGCCGCGCTCGAGAACGATCCCAAGGTCGTCCTGATGGGCGAGGACATCGGTCCCCTCGGAGGGGTCTTCAGGGTCACCGAGGGCCTGCAGAAGGACTTCGGCGAGGGACGCGTCATGGACACCCCGCTCGCGGAGTCGGCGATCGTCGGCACGGCCGTCGGCATGACGTTCCGCGGGTTCCGTCCCGTCATCGAGATCCAGTTCGACGGATTCGTCTACCCGGCCTACGACCAGATCGTCAGCCAGGTGGCCAAGCTGCACTTCCGCAGCCGGGGACGCGTACGGATGCCGATCGTGATCCGCATCCCCTACGGCGGGGGCATCGGCGCGGTCGAGCACCACTCGGAGAGCCCCGAGGGCCAGTTCGCGCTGACGGCGGGCCTCAAGGTCGTCACCTGCTCCAACCCCGACGACGCCCACTGGATGATCCAGCAGGCGATCGCCTCCGACGACCCGATCGTCTTCATGGAGCCCAAGCGGCGCTACTGGGAGTCCGGCGAGGTCGACACCGACTCGGAGCCCGCGCCGCTGTGGTCGTCGCGGGTCGTGCGTCCTGGCAGCGACGCCACGCTCATCACGTACGGACCGATGGTCAGGACGTGCCTCGACTCGGCGCGTGCCGCCGAGGCCGACGGGCTCGATCTCGAGGTCATCGACCTGCGGACGCTGTCGCCGCTCGACCTCGGCCCCGTGGTCGAGTCGGTGCGGCGCACGGGTCATGCCGTCGTCGTCCACGAGGCGGCTCGCACGCTGGGCCTGGGCGCCGAGATCGCCGCCCGCGTCGGCGACGAGTGCTTCTACGCGCTCGAGTCGCCCGTGCAGCGGGTCACCGGCTACGACATGCCGTACCCGCCGAGCCGTGTCGAGCACGACTTCCTTCCCGGGCTCGACCGCATCCTCGATGCCGTCGACCGTGCCCGCGCGTACTGAGAGGCGCCCCACCATGAACGAGTTCGCACTGCCCGACGTGGGCGAGGGCCTGACCGAGGCCGAGATCATCGGCTGGCGCGTCGCGGTCGGCGACACCGTCGAGGTCAACGACGTCATCGTCGAGATCGAGACCGCCAAGTCGCTGGTCGAGCTGCCCAGCCCGTACGCCGGGGTCGTCCGGACGCTGCACGCGGCGGAGGGCGACACGGTCGAGGTCGGCCGTCCGATCATCACGATCGGGGACGGTGCGCCGGCGTCCGGCGGCGCCGCCGAGGCGCCTCGGCCAGAGTCCCAGCCCCACCCCGAGACCGAGCGGCAGCCGATGCTCGTCGGCTACGGCCCCGGTGCCGAGCAGCTCGTGCGCCGGCGCCGGATGGCCCCGCCGAGCGTCGCGTCGGTCGACCTCGAGAAGGTCAAGCCGACGAGGCGCCCGTTGGCCAAGCCTCCCGTGCGCAAGCTCGCCAAGGACCTCGGCGTCGACCTGTCCGAGGTCGTCGCCACGGGCGAGGTCGTCACCCGAGCCGATGTCGAGGCGCACGCCGCCGCTCGCCAGCCGGCGGAACCGACACCGGCACTGGCACCGAGCCCGACGACACCGGACGACGAGACCCGCATCCCGATCAAGGGTGTGCGCAAGTGGACCGCCGAGGCCATGGTGCGGTCGGCGTTCACGGCGCCGCACGTCACGGAGTGGGTCACGGTCGACGTCTCACGCACGATGGAGCTGGTCGCGAGGCTCAAGGGCGACCGGGCCTTCGCCGACGTGCGCGTCTCGCCCACGCTGATCGCGGCCAAGGCCATCTGCCTGGCCATGCGCCGCACGCCCGAGCTCAACGCGAGGTGGGACGACGAGGCGCAGGAGATCGTCGTGAAGCGGTCGGTCAACCTCGGCATCGCGGCAGCCACCGAGCGAGGCCTGGTCGTGCCCAACGTCGTGGGTGCCGACCGGCTGTCGCTCGTCGACCTCGCGGCGGCGATCGGCGAGCTGACCGCCACGGCTCGCGAGGGACGCACGCAGCCGGCGCAGATGTCGGGTGGCACGTTCACGCTGACCAACATCGGGGTCTTCGGCATCGACGCCGGCACGCCGATCCTCAACCCCGGCGAGTCGGGCATCCTCGCGCTCGGCTCGATCGAGCGCAGGCCGTGGGTCGACGATCACGACCAGGTCGTGCCCCGCTGGGTCACCACCCTGGCGCTGAGCTTCGACCACCGCGTCGTCGACGGCGAGCAGGGATCGAGATTCCTGGCCGACGTCGCCGCCGTCCTGCGCGACCCCGCGATGGCCCTGACGTTCTGACCGGCACACCGACGGTGTGCGGTCAGAACGTCAGGATCACAGCCGCTCGCCGGCCTCGACCCTCGCGGTGATGGTGTTGCCGGGCGGGGCGAGGGGGCACTGCCAGCGCGGGTTGTAGCGGCACGACGGGTGGTACGCGAAGTTGAGGTCGAGCGTGATCGACGTGTCGGTGCCGCCGAGCCACGAGCCCTTGGCGGTGTCGAGCAGGTAGCGACCGCCGCCGTACGAGCCGTCGCCCGAGGTGCCGTCGCGCAGCGGCACGAAGATGCCTCCGCCGTACTGGTGCAGCCACCAGACGTCGAGGGTCCCGCCGATCGGCAGCTCGACCCGTCCGGCCAGGTGCATCTCGATCGTGCCGTCGCCGCCGGCGTCGACGATCCGCGGCTCGGGCTCGTCGACGTCGAGCAGCTCGGCCTCGAACCGCAGCGCCGGGTCGTACGGCCAGTAGGGCAGGCCGCTGTCACGGAGCGGGTCGTCAGCGGTGAGGGGGCTCTGCGGATGCTCGCGGAAGAGCCCGTCGCGGGCGGCGCGCCACTGGGTCCACGCCGACTCGCGATCGGTCTCGGACCGCACGGCGGCGTACATCTCGGCGACGCGTCGGCGCCAGTCGACGAGGGTCAGTGCGCTGGACGTCATGCGTCCCACCGTGGCACAGGCCGCCTCGTGCCGCCGTGCGGACGGGACTACGATCGATCGGTGAGCCAGTCCGCCGAGGTCCGTCATCGCGGCGCCTACGGCGTGTGGATCGTGGCGCTGCTCGTCTACCTGCTGGCCGTGTTCCACCGTTCGTCGCTGGCGGTCGCCGGGCTCACCGCCGCCGAGCGCTTCGACATCTCGGCCGCTCAGCTGGCCACCTTCACGATGCTGCAGCTGCTGGTCTACGCCGCGATGCAGATCCCGGTCGGCCTGCTCGTCGACCGCTTCGGCCCGCGCCGGGTGCTGCTCACCGGTGCCCTCACCTTGACGCTCGCCCAGGCCGGCTTCGCCTTCGCCGACTCCTACCCGCTGGCCCTGGTGGCTCGGCTGTTCGTCGGCATGGGCGACGCGATGACCTTCATCTGCGTGCTGCGCCTGGTCAACACGTGGTTCGCGCCGCGCCGCATCCCGCTCATCACGCAGCTGACCGGCATGGTCGGCCAGCTCGGTGGCGCTCTCGCGGCCGTGCCGATGACGATCGCGCTGCGCGAGCTGGGCTGGACGCGGTCCTACCTCATCGCCGCGTCGTTCGGCATCGTCCTGAGCCTCGCACTCGTCCTGGTGGTGCGCGACGTGCCGGGTGGGCGCTCGGTGCGAGGGCCGGCGATGTCGGTCACCCGCATCCGCGCCAGCCTGACCGCGTCGTGGCAGCAGCCCGGCACGCGGCTCGGGTTCTGGACACACTTCTCGACGCAGTTCAGCGCGACCACGCTGGCGCTGCTGTGGGGCTACCCGTTCTTCGTCCAGGGCGAGGGGCTGTCCGACCACACCGCCGGTCTGCTGCTCACGCTCATGGTGGGGGTGATGGTGGTCGCCGGCCCCGTGCTCGGCCTGATCATCCCCCGTCATCCGTGGCACCGGTCGTCGATCGTCCTCGGCATCGTCGGCTCGATCGTGACGGTGTGGACGGCGGTGCTCGCCTGGCCGGGCGAGGCGCCCCTGGGGCTGCTGATCGCGCTGGTCGTGGTGGCTGGCATCGGCGGTCCCGCGTCGATGATCGGCTTCGACCTCGGACGCACGTCCAATCCGTCCGACCGCATGGCCAGCGCCACGGGCATCATCAACCAAGGCGGCTTCATCGCCAGCCTGCTGCTGGTGGTGGCGATCGGCCTGATCCTCGACTGGCGCACGCCGGGCGGCGGCAGCGACTACACGCCGACGGCGTTCCGGTGGGCGATGTCGTTCCAGTACGTGCTGTGGGCCCTGGGCATCCTGCAGATCTGGCGCTACCGCGTGCGCACCCGCCGCAAGATCATGGCCGAGAATCCCGAGGAGTACGGCCGCGTGCCCCTGTAGGCCGTGCCGACGTCAGACCGCGAAGGTGACGCCGGCGGCCGTCTCGGAAGCGGCCCACAGGTCGGCGGCGAGCTCGGTGTCGCGCGCCGTCCTGGTCATGCCGACGAGCTTGGGCCGGCCGCGCCAGCCGCCGAGCGAGGCGGGACCGACGTATTCGCCGCCCGAGAGGCTCGGATCGGTCGCGGCCATCAGCAGGGGCCAGGCGCCGTGGGAGGCCGGTTGGGCGATGATCTTGCTGATCTGGTGGATGCCGATGCCCGGCAGCGACGTCCCGCGCACCGACATGCCGGTCTTGGTGAGGTTGGTGGAGGCGTAGCCGGGGTGCGCGGCCACGCTCACGACGGCGCTGCCGGACGCCTTGGCCCGCCGGTCGAGCTCGAGCGCGAACATCAGGTTGGCGAGCTTCGACTCGCCGTACGACTGCCAGCGCTTGTAGGGCCGCGAGCTGCCGGCTGGCGTGAGGGTGTCGAGGTCGATGCTGCCGACCATGGTGTGCGCCATCGACGAGACGGCGACGATGCGTGCCGCGCTCGCGTCGAGCAGCGGCCACAGGTGTGCGGTCCACGCGAAGTGGCCGAGGTGGTTGGTGCCCATCTGCAGCTCGAAGCCGTCGGCGGTCTCGCTCTTGGGTGGGATCATGATGCCGGCGTTGTTGACCAGCACGTCGATGCGGTCGTAGGCCGTCCGCACCTCGGACGCGGCGCGCTCGCAGTCGGCCAGGTCGGCCAGGTCGAGCGACACGACGTCGACGGACGACCCCGGCACCTCCTGGGCGATGCGCGCCAGCGCGGTGTCGGCCTTCGCGCTGTCGCGCGCCGTGACGACGAGGTCGGCGCCCTTGCGGGCCAGGCCGATCGCGGTGTGCAGACCGAGGCCTCCCGTCACGCCGGTGATGACGGCGCGTCGTCCGCTGAGATCGGGGATGTCGTCGCTGCTCCAGGCCATGGCGCTCAGGCTACTGGCGCGAGGCTCATGCCGCCGTTCCAGCGGCCGAGGACCGACGCGCGCGGCGCGCAGCCCTCCGGCACCAGAAGACCCATGCCGCGAGGACGGCCGCCACGGCGACGCCGATGTAGGCGATGCCACGACCGTTGTTGACCGTCGAGCTGTAGCCCGTGACGGTCGCGTAGCCGTAGGCCGCGTTGTCGACCCGCTTGTCGACGGGGGTGCAGACGATGCGCAGGCCGTCGCGGCCCCGCTCGAGCAGGCCGATGAGGTGCCACCTCGTGCCGTCGCCCTGGGCGGTGACGTCGATGCCCTTGTCGGGGATGACGACGCGTCCCCGGTCGTCCTGGCCGTAGCGGCCGCGGCAGCTGATCTCGCGATCGTCCTGCACCAGGTCGGTGTAGATCGCCAGGGTCGCGCCCTGGGCGTCGACCCGCTCGGTCACGGGCGTGACGGTCGCGTCGCGCACGGGGTCGAGCGCGCTGGCGGCGACGGCGGTCGCGGCCATCGCACTGCCGATCGCGAGGAGGAACGCCGCGAGGTACCAGAGCGGGTTCGTGAGTCTCACGCAGCAACTTTCGCACACCGACCCACCGCGTCCGGCGCTTGACGCGGTCACCCATCATCGAGAGGATGATGGTTTAACACTCAATCTTTTGGAGCTCCCATGGAAGCCATCTTCCTCATCAGCCGCATCCTGTTCGTCCTCCTGCTGCTGGGTTCGGCCTTCGGCCACCTCACCCAGGCAGACGCGATGGGCGGCTACGCCTCGTCGAAGGGGCTTCCCAACGGCAAGGTCCTGGCGCGGGTCAGCGGCGTCGCGCTGCTGGTCGGCGGCCTGTCGATCCTGCTCGGCATCTTCGGCGACGCCGGCTCGCTCGGCATCGCCGTGCTGCTGCTGATCATGGCGGTCACGATGCACGCCTTCTGGAAGGAGACCGACGCCCAGGCCAAGCAGATGGAGATGATCTCCTTCAACAAGGACGTCGCCCTCGCCGGCGGCGCCCTGGCCATGTACGTGCTGTTCTACCTGACGGACGGCTACGGCTACTTCACCATCACGGGCGCGCTCTTCAACTGACCTCCCACGACGAAGCCCCCGCAGCCTTGCCGGCTCCGGGGGCTTCGTCGTGCTCGGACGTCAGAGCGAGGTCAGCGGCTCGTCCGTGCCGGTGTCCTCGGGGTTCGCGTCGTTGACGCCCTGCTTGGCGTCGGTCGCGGGCTCGGGCTTCGGCTCGGCGTCGATCTGGGGTCCTTTGGACGTGCCGGGCTCTTCGGGGGTCTGGGTCATGAGACGGATGTACCCGCATCGGCACCGCCCACACGGGTGAAGCGGCCACGGACGGGTACGTCGGAGTCATGACCGACTCCACGCACGACCACGACAACGACACCGCCAAGCTCGTCGAGCTCGCGAAGGACTCACGCTTCGTCATGCTCACGACCACCGACGCCGAGGGCCACCTCGTCAGCCGTCCGATGTCACGCCAGGACGTCGACCTCGACGGCGACCTGTGGTTCATCGCGACCCGCGACTCCCGCAAGGTCGAGCACATCCGCGCCAACCCGACCGTCGGCGTGACGATCACGGGCCAGAGCTCGTGGGTCTCGATCTCGGGAAAGGCCGAGGTCGTCGAGGACCTCGAGAAGCTCAAGGAGTACTGGAGCACCTTCGCGGAGGCCTGGATCCCCGAGGGGCCGGAGGACCCCAACGCGATCCTCATCCATGTCGACGCCGAGACGGCCGAGTACTGGGACAACCCCGGCGGTCGCGTGTCGAGCGTCATCAGCCTGGTGAAGTCGAAGGTCACCGGTCAGCCGTACGACGGCGGCGACCACGCCACCGTCACCGACCTCTGACCCGACCCGTGGCCGAGGACGTCGACCACCGCGCCCACCCGGAGCTCTACCGGGTGGGTCGCGGCGAGCAGGGTGTCTTCCGGGTCGAGCCCTACAAGAGCGAGCTGCTGCCGCTGTGGCGGTTCGCGACGCCCGATGCGGCGCGCGAGAGCAGCGCGGCGATCACCGAGGCGTTCGCCGCCTACCTCGCGGACGGTGACCTGGTCGGTGCCGACATGGCCCGCAAGTACCTCCAGATGGGCTACACGCGGTCGCGCCGGTACGCCCGGCACCGCGGGGGGCGCAAGTACGACGGCCCGGTGCCGGATGACAAGAAGGGGCAGAGCGGGGCGCACGGCCGCGACGAGCTGCCCGCCGATCCGGAGGACCCGGTCAAGGCCGAGTCGGCGCGGATCTTCAAGGCCGCCTGGGACGCCGCGGCGGCGGACGAGACCTACCAGCGCCTGAAGGCCGAGCACCGCGAGAACTTCGGCTGAGGCCAGACCGCCCCTTGAGAACCGGGCCGCCCCTCGAGAACCAGACCGCCGCTTGAGAACCAGGCCGCCCCTTGAGCTCGTCGAAAGGGACCTTTCGACAAGCTCAAGGGGCGGTAGTTCCTCAAAGGGCGGTGGCGGCCTCGATCAGAAGGCGGCCTCGTCGAGCTCCATCAGCGAGCCGTCGATGTTCTCGGCGATCGCGCGCTCTCCGGCCAGCAGCGGCAGGACGTTGCGTGCGAAGAACGACGCCGCGGCGATCTTGCCCTCGTAGAACGCCTTGTCGGCCGCCGACACCTCGCCACCCAGCTTGTTCAGCGAGACCTCGGCGCTGCGCAGCAGCAGCCACGCCAGCGTCAGGTCGCCCAGCACGTACACGAGGCGGGTCGTGTTGAGCCCGACCTTGTAGATGTTCTTGATGTCGCCGTTGGCATCGGCGGGGTTGGCCGACATCAGGTCGGTGAACGTCGCGGCGATAATGGCCTGGGCGTCCTCGAGGCCCTTCGCGAGCAGCTCGCGCTCGATCTTGAGGCGACCGTTGCCGGCCTCGCTCGTGATGAAGGCCTCGATCTCGGACGCGAGGTGACCGAGCGCCTGGCCCTTGTTCTTGACGATCTTGCGGAAGAACAGGTCCTGACCCTGGATCGCGGTCGTGCCTTCGTAGAGGGTGTCGATCTTGGCGTCGCGCACGTACTGCTCGAGCGGGTAGTCCTGCAGGAAGCCCGACCCACCGAACGTCTGCAGCGACTCGGTGCCGAGCAGCGTCCACGAGCGCTCGGAGCCGTAGCCCTTGACGAGGGGGAGCAGCAGGTCGTTGACGGCCTCGGCCAGCGAGGCGTCCTCGCCCGTGGCCTGCTTGAGCATGACCTCGTCCTGCCACGTCGCGGCGTAGATCATGAGCGAGCGCAGGCCCTCGGCGTACGCCTTCTGCGTCATCAGCGAGCGGCGCACGTCGGGGTGGTGGGTGATGGTCACGCGGGGGGCGGTCTTGTCGGACGCCTGCGTGAGGTCGGCGCCCTGCACCCGCTCCTTGGCGTAGTCGAGCGCGTTGAGGTAGCCGGTCGAGAGTGTCGCGATGGCCTTGGCGCCGACCATCATGCGAGCGTTCTCGATGACCCGGAACATCTGGTTGATGCCGTCGTGCACCTCGCCGAGCAGCCAGCCCTTGGCGGGCGCGCCGTCGCCGAAGGTGACCTCGCACGTGGTGGAGACCTTGATGCCCATCTTCTTCTCGACGTTGGTGACGTAGGCGCCGTTGCGCTCGCCCGTCAGCTCACCGGTCTCGTGGTCGAAGTGGATCTTGGGGACGAGGAACAGGCTGAGGCCCTTGGTGCCAGGACCGCCGACGCCCTCGACGCCCACGGGGCGGGCCAGGACGAGGTGCATGATGTTCTCGGCCATGTCGTGCTCGGCCGAGGTGATGAAGCGCTTGACGCCCTCGATGTTCCACGAGCCGTCCTCGTTGGGGAACGCCTTGGTGCGGCCGGCGCCCACGTCGGAGCCGGCATCGGGCTCGGTGAGCACCATCGTGGCGCCCCAGTGGCGGTCGACCATGTACTGCGCGATCTTCTTGTCGCGGTCGGTGCCGTTCTCGAACACGACGCGCGCGAAGCCGGGGCCGGCGGCGTACATCCACACCGGCGCGTTGGCGCCGAGGACGAACTCGGCGCTCGACCAGATGAGCGAGGCGGGGCCGCGCTGGCCACCCATCTCCTCGGGGATCTGGATGCGCCACCACTCGGCATCCATCCAGGCCTGGTAGGACTTGGCGAAGGCGGGGTTCATCGTGACGGTCTTGGCGTCGGCGTCGTAGACGGGCGGGTTGCGGTCGGCGTCGTCGAACGACGCGGCGAGCGGGCCGGTGGCCAGGCGCTCGATCTCGGCGAGGATGTCTCGCGCCGTGTCGGCGTCGATCTCCTCGAAGACCCCGGTGCCGTAGACGCTGCCGCGGTCGAACAGCTCGAAGAGGTTGAACTCGACGTCGCGGAGGTTGCTCTTGTAATGGCTCATGCCAGCATTCCTTCAGGGTCTGCGCTGCAGGAGGCAGCTTGCTACTGGGTAGTAACTTAAGTATCCGCCTCGTTCGCCGCGAAGACAAGCCAGAAGCGCTGCAGGCCCTGTCGCCGTCGTCACATGGTGCTGAGCAGGGCTGGAAGGTCCTCCAAAGTCGTCAGCACCGTGGACGCGCCGGCCGTCCGCAGCTCGTCGGCGCCGCAGGGTCCGGTGGTGATGCCGACGCCGTGCGCCTCGGCCGCGCGGGCGGCCTCCATGTCGTGCGCGTGGTCGCCCACATACACGCTCGCACCCTCGGCGCGCAGCACCTCGCCCTTGCCCTCACGCCACGCGCGGCCGAACACCTCGTCGACCTCGAGGCCGAGACGCTGGAGGTGCAGGACGGCGTTGGGGCCGTGCTTGGCCGTGACCACGATCGTGCGTCCGCGCGAACGGGCCGCCTCGACGGCGTCCAGAGCGCCCGGGAGCGTCTCGACCAGCTCGAGCGCGAGGGACGGGTACAGCTCGCGGTAGCGGTCGGCCCAGTGCTCGACGTCGGCCTCGGGCATCCAGTGGGCCAGCTCCCACTCGACCGGCGGGCCGAGCCGTGACACGACGGCATTGGTGTCGATCGGCGCGCCGCTCTCGACCACGATCTGCTCGTACACCGCCTTGATGCCGGGACGCGAGTCGATCAGGGTCATGTCGAGGTCGAAGCCGGTGATCACCTCTCGAACCCTACGAGGTCGACGACACGCGCCGGGACGTCAGCCCTTCTGGTCGAAGGTCGCCTGGTTGTCCACCGCGCTGCGCGCGATCTTCTCGGCGAGAGCGACACGCTGGTCGTGGGTGGAGCCCGACCACGTGTAGATCGTGACACGGATGACGTGGTCGTCGGTGACGACGTCCAGGCTGCTGCCCGGGTTGTACATCCCCGATGGGTAGTCGCGGGTGTAGCCGTACCAGTCGTCGTCCTCGTAGGTGAGCGGCACGCCCGCCTCGTCGGCCTCACCCTTGAGGCGCGTGCGCCATGTGTCGGCCTCGCCGCCGGTGTCGCCGAGCCGCACCTGGACCACCGGCTCGCGTGCATCGTCGGCCCTGATGCTGCAGTGCGACACGGCGGCCGTGCGGGCGCCGGCCGACACGGCGCCGGGACCCGTCGTGCTGAGCTTGCCGTCGCCGACCACCGCGCTCACCAGGTCGCGATCGACCAGGTGGCACACGGCGCCGCCGTGCTGGGCGTCGGTGGTCCCAGCGTCGTCCTGTCGCCCGCAGCCGCAGAGCATGGCGAGGATCAGGACGGCCGTACCGCTCCTCGCGCCGAACCGTGCCAGCCAGGACGTTGGCTCGACGGCGCGAGCCGCCGTGCCAACATCCTGGCTGTTCACTGGATGCGGTTGATGCGCACGCGCAGTCCGTCAGCCTCGCCGGAGGTCGAGTTGACCTCGGCGGAGATGGCGTGGGCGTGCTCCTCATCGCTGGATCGTGCCGTCGAAGCCACGTTCGAGACGTTGTCGCCGGCCGCCGTCAGCTGGTGGCCGACCGCGTTGCTGTCGTCGATCACGTTGTTGGTGACGAATGCGGTCAGCGCCGACTTGATGCGCGCGTGGCCCACCGTCCCGGAGGCAGAGTCGAGGTCGTGCTTGAGCCCGTTGGCGGCGGACTGCCCGCCGGCCGACCGGCCGGCCACGGTGCGTCCGGCGCCGTGCAGGCCGTCGACCTGGACACCTGTGACGTCTCCTGAGCCCATGCGTCAGACCTCAGTTGATGGTGCGCAGCGACTTGTTGGCCGCGTTGCGGACGTTGGAGATGAACTCGTCGGTGTTCTCGGACGTCTTGCCCGCGAGCTTGTTGACGTTGGTGTCGATCTCCTCGCCGTGGTGACGGGTCGAGGCGCGCTGGGCGGCCTGCAGGTCGGAACCGACGCCGCCTTCCATCTGGTTCTGCAGGTGAGCCTGCTGGCGGTCGGCGCCGTCGCCGGCGTCACGGAAGTTGGACATGGTCGAACGCGTGTCGTCGACGTGCTGCTGGACGGAACCGCGGTCGACACGAAGCTGGTCACTCATGATGTCTCCTTCAGAACGAGTACGGAATGGGTCAGGAACGGTTGATCTTGGACGTCAGGTCCGACGCGGCGGTCTCGACGGTGCGGGACTCGCCGGCCTGGGCGTGGGAGGCGGAGTCCTCGTGGCCGGCGGTGCGGCGAAGGTAGTCGGCGCCACCGGTGGCGTTGTTGGCGTGCATCAGGGCGCCGGCCGACAGCGTGTTGGCCGTGGCCGTCGAGCCGTTGGCCGCCTGGGAGGCCAGCGCGCCCTTGTTCTGGCCCATCAGCGCCTCGGTGTGGCCGTGCTGCTTCTTGGACAAGGCCTGCGCGGCGTCGCCCTCCTGGGCGATTCCCTTGTTCTGCTGGAGAGCGCCTTCGTAGCCCTCGGACAGTGAAACGCGATCGTTGGTCATCGTGTCTACCCCCTGGTGAGAAGTCACATAGCCCGAAAGGACTAGTTGGTCGTAGTCACCCAGACTAGGGCAAACCTGCCAGATGCGACAGATTTCCAGGAGATGGACGCCGTCCGTTCACCCGCGCGGCGGCTCTCGACCCGTGCCCTCAGGCCTCGTCGTCGGGCACCAGCGCGGTCTGGACGAGCGAGGTCGAGCCGTCGCGGGTGACGTACATGGCGCGGCCCTTGGGCAGGCGGCGCGACGGGTGCCCGCCGATGAGGCGCCCCTCGAGACGATCGCCGGAGAACATGAAGCCGGGCGCGCTGAGGTCGATCAGGCGCTGGATCAGCGGCTCGAACACCGCGCGCGACATGCCGCCGGTGCGACGGGCCAGCACGAGGTGGAAACCGAGGTCGCGGCCCTGCGGCAGCAGGTCGACGAAGGCACGCAGTGGATCGCCCTGCGAGGTGGCGACGAGGTCGTAGTCGTCGACGATGACGAAGACCTCGAGCCCGGACCACCACGTGCGGTTGCGCAGCTGCTCGGACGTCACGTCGGGACCGGGCACACGCGCGAGGATGGCCGACGACACCTCGGCGGCCATCGCCGCGGTCTGGTCGAGGCCCGTCGCGTAGGTGAGCAGGTACTCCTCAGGGACCACGTCGAGCAGCGAGCGGCGGTAGTCGACCACGACGATGCCGATCTCCTCGGGGGTGCGCGCCGTGACGAGGTTCTTGATGATCAGCTTGAGCAGGTTGGACTTGCCGGTCTCGCCGTCGCCGTACACCTGCAGGTGCGGGTCGGCGCCGTAGAGGTCGATCTCGGCGGGCCCGAGGTTGAGCTCGGACAGACCGACCAGCACGCCCTTGTCGCCCAGCTGGATCGGCGGCAGGTCGGCGAACGGCACCAGGCGGGGCAGCACCTCGACCCTGGTGACGCTGCGATCGCCCCACTTGGCGGCGATCGCGTCGATCAGCGCCTGCTGGCCCGACTCGGACGACTCGGTGTCGGCGACCTCCAGCACGGGCAGGGCGGCCTGGAACAGGTTGGCCTGCTGGCGCGTGCCGGTGATGCCGCGGCCGTTGATCTCGCGGGGGATCTGCTCCATGACCTTGCGGTCGAACTCCGAGTCGTAGGCGTCGTTGATGCGCAGCTCGAGGCGTCCGCCCATCGAGCCCTGCATGCGCATGCGCACCTGCATGTTCTGCGTGACGGTGATGATCACGTGCACGCCGAAGTTGGTGCCGCGGGCCGCCAGGTCGGCGATCGCGTAGTCGAGGTCGTCGAACTCGTCGCGGAACGTGCCCCAGCCGTCGACGATCAGGAAGATGTCGCCGGGCTCGTCGCCCGGCAGCGAGCCGTCGGCCCGCGCCCGGCGGAAAGCGGCCATCGACTCGAGCCCGTGCTCGCGGAACATCGCCTCGCGGTGGTTGAGCGCCGCGCGGACGTCGTTGACGGTGCGGCTGATGCGCTCGGGATCGACGCGGGACGCGACGGAGGCGACGTGCGGCACGCGCTGCAGGCCGCTGAGCGACCCTCCGCCGTAGTCGATGCAGTAGAACGAGACGTCGCCCGGTCCGTAGGCCATCGCCATCGACAGCACCAGCGTGCGCACGAGGGTCGACTTGCCGGTCTGCGGCGAGCCGGAGATGACGAGGTTGGCGCCGCCTCCGGTGAAGTCCCACGCCAGGGGGAACTGGCTCTGGTGCGTCGGGTCGTCGACCATGCCGAGCACGGCCGTGCACGTGGTGGCGTCGGCGGTGTCGTCGATCGAGACCAGGTCGCCGAGCGGCAGCTCGGACGGCAGCGGGTCGAGCCAGACCGGGCGGACGTCGGCGGCGCCGGCCGCCGCGATCTGGTCGCACAGCACGTCGAGCACGGTCGACGAGGTGGGGCGCTCGGCCGCGACCCGCTCGACCTGCGCCTCGACGGCCGCCTGCTGGGCGAGCCAGGCGCCCAGCCCGTTGAGCGCCACGAAGGGCACGACGGGCACCGTGGTCTTCGGCCCGTCGACCGGCGGGACGTAGGTCGACGACACGAGGGCGGCCTTGAACCGGTCGAACACCGTGGTGTCGACCTTGAGGTAGCCCGAACCGGGCTCGGGCGGCAGGTGGAACGCGTCGGGGACGCCGATCGCGTCGCGGCTCTCGCCCTCCGAGAACGTGCGCAGGCTGATGCGGTACGACAGGTGCGACTCGAGGCCGCGGATCTTGCCCATCTCGAGCTTCTGCGTGGCCAGCAGCAGGTGGACGCCGATGGATCGGCCGATGCGCCCGATCGCGACGAACAGCTCGGCGAAGTCGGGCTTGGCGGTCAGCAGCTCGGAGAACTCGTCGACGATGACCAGCAGGTGCGGCAGCGGCTCGAGCGGCTCGCCGGCGTCGATGCGGTCCTGGTAGGCCGTGACGTTGGGGAGGTTGCCGGCCTCCTTGAGGATCTCCTGGCGACGCTGCATCTCGCCGAACAGCGCGTCGCGCATGCGGTCGACGAGCGTCAGGTCGTCCTGCAGGTTGGTGATCATGCCGGCGATGTGCGGGATGTGCTCCATCGAGGCGAACGTCGCGCCGCCCTTGAAGTCGACGAGCATGAGGGCCAGTCGGTCGGGGCCGTGGCCGATGACCAGCGAGCTGACGAGCGTGCGGAGCATCTCGGACTTGCCGGAGCCGGTGGCGCCGACCACCAGCCCGTGGGGCCCCATGCCGCCGTGCGCCGACTCCTTGAGGTCGAGCCACACGGTCTGCCCGTTGGCGCCGACCCCGATCGGCACCCGCAGGAGGTCGCGCAGCGCCCGCGGCCGCCACGTGCGTCCGAGGTCGAGCTTGGCGGGGTCGCGGACGCCGAGGATCTCGGGCAGGCCGACGGTGTCGGTCAGGCCGTCGGAGTCGAGCGCGTCCTCGACGGTGAGCCGCAGCGCCGACAGCACGCGGGCGATGGTCGCGGCCAGGCCGGGGGCCGACAGGTCCATCGTGAACGGGGCAGGACGCGAGGCGAGCGTGACGGAGCCGTCGTCGGCGATCTCGATGCGCTCCTCGACCGACTCGGGCTCGAGCCGCGGCGAGTCGAGCAGCGAGATGACGTGCACGCCGAGCGCCGCCAGCGACACCTGCGGGTCGGGCGAGGTGAGGTGCTGCCCGTGCTGCAGGCCCTCGCCGTCGACGATCACGACGAGGTGCGGGCCGCCCACGGAGCCGCCGCGGGCCCGCTGCAGGCGGTCGAGCCGTGACTCGAGCTCGGGCTGGAGCAGCTCGGCCATCGCCGGGACGTCGGCCTCGACACGGCGCGCCTGCAGGTCGCCGTCGAGGGCGTTGGACTGCGTGTGCGGCAGCCACTTGACCCAGTCCCAGTCGGCGGCGGTGTCGTCCGAGCGCACCAGGGCGATCTGCAGGTCGTTGGGGGAGTGCAGGGCGGCCAGCTGCAGGGCGATCGTGGTGGCCATCGAGCGGCGCAGCGGCGCCCGGCCGACGATGCTGGTCTGACCGACCGGGGCGAGGCCGACGGTGATGGGCTGGTCGCGCAGCAGGGCGTACCGCTCGATGAGCTCCTGCGCCGCCTGCAGGCAGACGGGGTCGAAGTCGTTGAGGGGCCCGGTGTCGGCGTCGAGCGTCAGCCCCGACGACAGCGGCACCTCGCCGGTGCCGAGCCGGACGGACAGGAAGTCGGCGTGCGACGGACGACGCTCCCACCGGCGGGTGCTGTCGCGGCAGATGTCGAGCAGCTCGTCGGTGCGGGGGTGGCGCCACGACTGCTCGGCGCGCTGGCCGGCGATCTGGTCGCGGACGGTGTGGCGCAGCGCCTCGATGTAGTCGAGGTAGCGCTCGCGTCCCTCGCGCACCTGGCGCTTGCTGCCGCTGCGCTGGCTGATCATCATGACGACGCCGATCGCGATCGACCCGATGAGGGCCAGCATCGCCGCGACCGCGACGATCGGCCGGTCGCGCTGCGTGATCGCGACCGTCACCGACCCGGTGCCGCTCATGATCGGCATCATCATCATGCTGGCGCCTGCCATGGCCGGCGCGGCCTGGCCGCGCATCGGCGGGGCCTCGATCGACAGCGGGCTCGTCTCGGCGCTGGGCGGCTCGATGCGTGCCGGTCGCTTCACCAGTGTGGTGGTCATGAGTCCCCAGATCCGATCAGTGCGGTCGTCGTGCGTGTGAGGTCGGTGCGCCAACGATATGCTCGCAACCGCCGAGGGCCCCCGCAAGGTGGCCGCCATGGTCGCTGAGGGGGGTGGGCATGCAAACCGCATACAGCCGTGTCACGGTCGTGACGGCCGAGCGCACGATCGATCTCGCCCTGCCCAGCGCGCTCCCGCTGTCCGACGTCCTGCCGCAGGTCATGCGCTACGCGGCGCCCGACACGGCCCCCGGGTCGCCCACCAGCTGGACGCTCGCCCCGCTCGGCGGCGCCACGCTCGCGCTGTCGCAGACGCTGAGCGACGCCGGCGTGCTCGACGGCGACGTGCTCGAGCTGCGGGCGCAGCAGGACGACGTGCGGCCTGCGACGGTCGAGGACGTCCGCGACACCGTCGAGGACAGCGTCGACGCCTCGGGCGGCGTGTGGTCGACCCTCACCACGCGCTCGTACACCGTGCTGCTCGGCTCCGTGCTGCTCGCGGTGCTGGGCATCGGCTCGTGGCTCACCACGCGACTCGACGGCTCCGGCGCCCTCGCCGGCGCCGGCGACCCCGCCCCGGCGGGCATCGTCGTGGCCGCGCTGCTGTTCGCCACCTGGTGGGCCGCGACGCTGGCGCGGGTGCTCGACGCGCAGGTCGCCGCCGCCACCGCCATGGTGTGGGCGGCCGTGCTCGGATCGGCGATCGGCGACCGGGCCGAGGTCGACACGTGGGAGGTGCTGGCGTTCGCCGTCGTCGCGGTCGCCGTCACGGCGGGCGTCGCGCGTCTGCTCACCCCCGCCGCCACGGCCCACCTCGCCGCGGCCGCCGTCCTGCTGGTGGTCGGCCTGGCGCACGCCGTGGTCGACGCCACCTCGGCGCCGGTCGAGCAGGCCACGCGCATCCTGCCGGTGCTGGCCCTGCTGACGGTCGGCACGATCCCGCTCATCTCGTTGTCGGTCGGCGGCGTCGCGAGTGCCGACTACCGCGTCCGCCACGTCGGACGCCTCGACCTCACGGCGCTGCAGGCCCGCTACCGCGCCAGCAACGCGGTGCTGATCGGCTCGCTCGTCGGCATCGCGCTGGTCGTGGTGTGGGGTGGCATCGCCCTCGACCTGCGCGACGACCCGTGGGACCGGACGCTCGCGGTCAGCCTCGCGGTCGCCGCGACGCTGCGGTCGCGCCTGTTCTCGCGCACCCCGCACATGCTGCCGCTGCGCACCGCCGGGCTGGTCGTCGTGGCCTTCGTGGCCAGCCGGTTCACGATCGAGCACGCCGACGCCGCCCCGTGGCTCGCGGTGGTCGTCGCGGCCGCGATGCTGGCCGCGATCGGGCTGACGTCGGCGCCGATGTCCGACATCACCCGGGCGCGGGTCAAGCGGCTGCTCAACATCCTGGAGTTCCTGGTGGTGGTCGACCTGCTCGTGGTGCTGTGCGGCGCGATCGGGATCTACGAGCGGATCGGGGGGATCTTCTGATGGCCGACGACGGCACGGGCGACGGCGACGAGCCGGTCGACCCCACGATCCGCGACCGACGGCAGGCGCAGGGCGCGGCCGGCGACCTGGCGCGCATGGGCATCGACCCGCGCAGCCTCGGCCTGGGCGAGCCGGAGGCCCCGCGCCGTCCCGACCCGGCCCCCGTCGACGACGGCGAGCCGCGTGCGCCCGTCGTCTACCTGCGGCCCCAGGGCGGCGCACCGGGTGCTGCCCAGCCCCCGGCCCCGCCCGCCCCGCCCGAGCAGCCCGAGGTCGTGCGGGCCCCCTCCGAGCTCGAGCGCCAGCTGTCGGGCGCCCGTCCGGCGGCTGCACCGCGCCAGACGTCCCGGCTGCTGAAGACCGTCGCCCGCGGCCTCGTGACACCCGATGCCGCCGTCGCCGTGCAGAGCGAGCGCCAGATCGTCGACGCGGTGCGCCAGCGGCAGACCGATCGGCGCATCGTCACCTTCGTCTCGGGCAAGGGCGGGGTCGGGTGCACGACCGTGGCGGTCGGGGTCGGCACGGCGTTCATGGCCATGCGTGAGGATCACTCCGTCGTCGTCGACGTGCAGCAGGGCACGCCGTCCCTCGCCGCGTCGTTCGGTGCCGACACGGCGAGGTCCGTCGCCTCGCTGGTCGCCGAGAGCGAGGCGACCGCTGCGCCGACGGCCCCCAGCGGGCTGGGGCTGGTCGACGGCTCGGGGTGGGACCAGGCGTTGACGCGCAACGACGTCGTCGGCGTGCTCGACCGCCTGCGCGCCGACCACACCTTCAACCTGCTCGACGTCGGCGACGACGCCGGCGAGGCCGGGCACGCCGCGCTCGCCCGCGCCGACCAGGCCGTCGTGGTGACGGGGCCCGGCGAGATGGGTGTCGCCGCGTTGCGCACCGCGCTCGAGCGCGTCCGCTTCGTCAACCCCGAGGCCGCGGCGGTCGCCGTGCACGTCGTCGTCTGCCCGCACGAGCAGGCCTACAAGGAGGCCCTCAGGCTGACCGGCTCGTCCGCCGGGGTCGTCGTGGTGCCGCCCGACCCGTACCTGCAGGAAGGCCACGCCTACGACCCGGCCCGGGTGGCGTCGACGACGCGCGAGGCGTTCCTGCGCATCGCCGGCGCGGTGGCGCAGCGGAGCGTCCGGCGATGACCGAGCAGCCCCCCGAGGTGCCGCGACCGACGTCGGGAGGTCCGCGCTCGGCGATGCAGAACACGCCGAACGCCGAGCGCTACGTGCTCGAGGCCGATGCGATGCGGCGCAGGCAGCTGCGCTCGGCGCTGCTGCACGGCAGCCGGCGCACTTGGCGCGACCATCCACGCACCTGGCCGGCGGTCGTCGTGGGCATCATCGTGGTCGCCGTCATCATCGCGGGGCTCGCGGTCACCGAGGCGTTCAAGAAGACCTCCGAGAACGAGAAGAAGCAGCAGGAGCAGCAGCAGCGACCGTCCACCACGGCGCCTGCAGTGCCAGGCCAGACCGCCTCGAACCCCGCTCCGGCGTCCCCCGCGCCCACCGGTCCGGCGGCCACGGCGCCCGAGTCGACCGCGACCACGCCGTGACACGTCGTCGTGCCCCCTCGCGGGTCGGCACGACGCGTGCCACAATTTGCCCTGATCCACCGCCGGGGGACGGATCGCGCCCGCGGCTGACCCCTGCTCCACTCCCGAGAGGTCCCCACACATGGCCAGATCAAGCGCGAGCTCCACGTCCGTCTCGCGACTGCCGTCGACGCGTGAGTCGCGCCCGGCCCTGATCGGGCTCGCGGTCATCCTGATCGTCGGCGGTGCGCTCGCCTCGGCGTTCCTCGCGATCCAGTCGGGCGACCGGGCGTCGTTCGTCCAGGTCAGCCGAGAGGTGGCCCAGGGCGCGACGATCTCCGACGACGACCTCACGACGGTCAGCCTGCCCGAGGGGTTCGAGGGTGGCGTGCCGTCGTCCGACCGCGACAGCATCGTGGGCAAGACCGCCGCGGCCCGGCTCGTCGACGGCACCGTCGTGATGCGCACGATGATCTCCGACGAGCCCGGCGTCGCGGCCGACCAGACCCGCCTGGTGATCAACGTCGACTCGTCGCCGTTCATCCGCGGGCTGCAGTCCGGCGACCAGCTGGCCCTCGACGTCGGCTCGACCGAGGGCGGTCGCCGCACCGTCTACGCCGAGCTCGTCTCGGTCGGCGAGCAGCAGAGCGGCTCGATCGGTGGAGCCGGCGACGACCAGGTCTCGATCGTCGTCGCGATCGACCTGACGTGCCTGTCGACGGTGTCGCAGGGCATCGAGGACTCCTCGGTCACGCCGGCGCTGATCGGCAACGTCGACGAGTCCACGCTGCAGAAGACCTGCGAGGGCTGACATGGCGCTCCTCGCGATCGCGTCCGCCAAGGGCTCGCCCGGTGTCACCACCGCCGCGATGCTCTTCGCGGCGCTCTGGCCCCGCCCCAGCATCCTCGTCGAGTGCGATCCGGCCGGCGGCGACGTCGCCCTGCGCATGCCGGGCGCCGACGGCGAGCCCCTCGACTCCAACCCCGGCCTGCTCAACCTGGTCGCTGCGGGACGCAAGTCGCTCTACGCCGACCTGGTGCGCCAGCACACCGAGCAGATCGTCGGGGGCCTCGAGGTCATCACGGGCATGACGACGCCCGAGCAGGCGGCGGGCCTCGGCCAGTGGGACGTCCTCGGGCAGCTCTTCGCCGAGCTGCCGGGCACCGACACGGTGGTCGACCTCGGACGCATCGGCGCGGAGACGCCGCAGAACGCGATCCTGGCGTCCGCCTCGGCCGTCGTGCTCGTCGTCGACATCGTGCCGAGCAGCGTCGTGCACCTGCGCGAGCGGCTGCGCAAGGTCAGCGACGCGCTGGGCGGAGAGGTCGGCACGCCGCTGCACGTCGTGGTCGTGGCCCCGCCCAAGCGCTCTCGTGCCGTCGCCGAGATCAGGGACGCGATCGTGCAGTCGCAGACCCCGGTCGAGGGCGTGCATCACCTGGCCCACGACACCACCGGCGCCGCGTTCTTCCTCGGCCAGGTCACCGGCAGCCCGGCGCGCACGGCGCTCGTCCGGTCGGCCCAGCCGATCGTCGACGTGCTGGCCGACCGCACCGCGGGCGCCTTCGTCCCGGCCGGCCGCGGGACCGACCAGCAGCCCGCCGACCAGCAGCAGGAGGTGACCTCGTGATCGATCACGACCTGGTGCGCACCCTGCGCGGTCAGGTGGCCGACCGGCTCAACGAGCAGAGGCGCCGCGACCAGATCTCGGGCATCAGCCCGATGAGCGCCGACGACGAGCGCGAGTTCGCCCGGTCGCTCATCGTCCAGGTGCTCGAGGACCACGCCCGCTACGAGGTGGCCGAGGGACGCTCGCCCATCCCGTCCGACGTCGAGGCCAGCGTCGCCGCGGCGATCCACTCGGCGCTGTTCGGCGTGGGTCGCCTCGAGCCGCTGCTGGCTGACCCCGAGGTCGAGAACATCGACATCAACGGCTGCGACAACGTCTTCGTGCAGTACGGCGACGGCCGCGAGGAGCGCCACCCGCCGGTGGCCGAGAGCGACGAGGAGCTCATCGAGCTGGTGCAGGTGCTCGCCGCCCACACCGGCCTGTCGAGCCGCCCGTTCGACTCGGCCAACCCGCAGCTCGACCTGCGCCTGCCCGACGGATCGCGCCTGTCGGCCGTCATGAACGTGTGCGCCCGCCCGTCGATCTCGGTGCGCAAGGCGCGGCTTGGCCGGGTGTTCCTCGACGAGCTGGTCGAGAACGGCACGATGTCGGCCGACATCGGCGAGTTCCTCAAGGCGGCCGTGCTCGCGCGCAAGAACATCATGATCGCGGGCGCCACCAACGCCGGCAAGACCACGATGCTGCGAGCGCTGGCCAACGTCATCCCGGCCACCGAGCGCCTCATCACGGTCGAGCGCGCCCTCGAGCTGGGCCTCGGCGAGTACGAGGACCTGCACCCCAACGTCGTGTCGTTCGAGGAGCGCCTCGGCAACTCCGAGGGCCTGGGGCACGTGTCGATGGCCGAGCTGGTGCGCCGGTCGCTGCGCATGAACCCGTCGCGCGTGATCGTCGGCGAGGTGCTCGGCGACGAGATCGTCACGATGCTCAACGCGATGAGCCAGGGCAACGACGGCTCGCTGTCGACGATCCACGCCAACTCCTCGCTCGAGGTGTTCAACCGCATCGGCACCTACGCCATCCAGAGCAAGGAGCGGCTGCCGCTCGAGGCCACCACGATGCTGATCTCCGGTGCCCTCGACTTCGTCGTGTTCGTCCGCAAGCGCAACGACCACGCCACGGGCGGCACCCAGCGCCGCGTCGTCGAGAGCATCCGCGAGGTCGTGGGCCACGACGGCCAGGTGCTCTCCAACGAGGTCTTCGCCCCCGACCCCGACGGTCGCGCGGCCGCGCACTCGCCGATCGGCTGCGTCGCCGACCTCGAGGACCACGGCTACCGGCCCATGGTCCACGGACGGTGGGCCTGATGCTCGAGGACTACCGCCTCCCGCTGTCGATCACGGCCGGCGCCGTGCTCGGCCTCGGGTGCGTGGTGCTCTACTACGCCCTCACGCGCCAGGTCAGCGCGACCGCCGGTGCCACGCCGGGCCGTCGCGCGGTGTCGTCGCGCACGTCGCGTCGCCGCGGGCAGCAGGCCCTGGCGGGTGTGCTCGTCGGCGTCGTCGTGCTGGTCGTGACCCGCTGGGTCGTGCTCGCGGTCGTCCTGGGCGCGCTGGTCGCGTTCTGGGACAGGGCCTTCGGCGGCGCTCGTCAGGAGCGCGCCGCGATCGGCCGCATCGAGGGCCTCGCCGGATGGATCGAGGCGCTGCGCGACACGATCGCCGGTGCCGTGGGTCTCGAGCAGGCGATCCCCGCCACCGCGGTCAACGCGGCCCCCTCCATCAGGCCGTCGCTCAACCTGCTCGTCGACCGGCTGCGTGTGCGCGAGCCGCTGCCCGACGCGCTGATGAAGTTCTCCGAGGACCTCGACGACCCGTCGGCCGACCTGGTGGTCGCGGCCCTGATCCTCAACGCCCGGCTGCGCGGGCCCGGCCTGAGGGACGTCCTGTCGGCCCTGGCCTCGTCGGCGCGCGACGAGCTCGACGTGCGACGGCGGGTCGAGTCGAGCCGGCGCAGCACCCGGCGCAGCGTGCAGGTCGTGGTGGGTGTCATCGTCGGCGTGGCGGCCCTCCTGGTCGTGTTCAACCGCACCTACGTCGAGCCGTACGGCTCCCTCGAGGGCCAGCTGGTGCTCGCCGGCGTGCTGGGCGTGTTCGGCCTGAGCATCCTGTGGCTGCGCCGGCTGTCGGGCGTCGCCGAGCCCGAGCGCTTCCTCATCACGCCCGGCATGGCGAGCCCGTCGAGCGTCATCACGGCCGCACCGACCATGGCGAGGCGGGACGCATGATCCTCGAGCTGCTGGCCGGAGCCAGCGTCGGAGCGGGCATCCTGCTGATCGTCCTGGCCCTGCGTCGTCCCGTGCCCGGCGTCGCCGCGACGCTCAGCCGGCTCGACCGGCAGCGGCGTCCACGCCGGTCGCTGACGGCCAGCGCGGCCGGGGTCGAGCTCGACGGTCGACTCGATCGGGTCCGCACCACGCTGGGCGAGCGGCTCGAGGCCGAGGCCGGCGCGCGGGGCTGGCAGCTCATGCGTACCCGCGAAGACCTCGAGGTCATGAACCGCTCGATGTCGACGCACCTGGGCACCAAGGCGCTGCTGGCACTGGGTGCCTTCGTCTGGCTGCCGGTGGCCCTCAAGCTGAGCGGTCTGGTCGGGGGACTCGGCGTGCCCGTCGTCCTGGCCCTCGCCGCCGCCGTGTTCGCCTTCTTCCTGCCCGACCTGGCGCTGCACGGCGAGGCCGAGAAGCGCCGCCGCGACTTCCGGCACGTCACCGGCGCCTTCCTCGACCTCGTCGCCATGAACCTCGCCGGCGGCCGTGGCCTGCCCGAGGCGCTGATGGCGGCGTCGTCGTTCGGCGACCACTGGGCCATGGTGCGCATGCGCCAGGCGCTGTCGAACGCGCGCATCATGGGCTGGACGCCGTGGGAGGGCATCGCGCGCCTCGGCCGCGACCTCGGCGTCGAGGAGCTGCGCGACCTCGCGTCGGCGCTCGCGCTGGCCGGCGACGAGGGCGCGCGCATCCGTATGTCGCTCATGGCGCGTGCCGAGAGCATGCGGCGCAAGGAGATGGTCGACGTCGAGGGAGCAGCCGGTGAGAGCTCGCAGTCGATGCTGATGGCTCAGTTGCTCATGTGCGTCGCATTCTTGGTATTCTTGGCCTATCCCGCCGTCAGTCAGCTCGGTTGAGTGGCGGCCCATGAACCGGGGGAAAAATTCGTGTCAGCCGAAGTGTTCTACGCGATGGGCATCATCACCTTCGTGCGTGCCCGGGCCGATCGTGCCCGCCGTGACGGTTTCAACGAGCGCGGGGCCTCCGCGATCGAGTGGGCCATCATCTCGGCTGTCGTCGTCATCCTGGCGCTCGTCGTCGCCCGCGTCATCCAGGGTGTCGTCGAGGACAACTCGAACAAGATCGAGCAGGGCTCGAACACACCCTGACCGGGGCACCAGCGCGATCGAGTTCTCGATCATTGCGCCGATCTTCCTGCTGCTGATCTTCACGATCATCCAGGCGGGGCTCTACTTCTACTCCCTCAACACGGCGCAGTCGGCGTCGCGCGAGGGCGTCTCGTACCTGCGCCTGGCCGGCAACAACTCCGACCCCGGCGCGTTCATCAGGGCGGCCGAGCAGGTCACCGAGGGGTACGCCACCAAGATCGGACGCCTCAACGACGTCACTGCCGTCGGCACGATCGACACCCAGACCGGACGGGTCACGATGCGCGTGATCGGCTCGGTCGTGCTGCCCGTGGGCGGCACGGTCGAGATCCAGCAGTCGTCCGAGGCGACGCTCGAGCAGTTCCGGGGTGATCTGCGCCCATGACGACGCATCGTCCCGAGCGGGGCACGGCCAGCCTCGAGCTGGTCATCGTGGCGCCGTTCCTGCTCGCCTTGCTGTTCCTGATCATCGCCTTCGGTCGCTATGCGCAGACCGAGAGCCTCGTGGACCAGGCGGCTCGCGACGCGGCGCGGGCGGCGACGGCGCAGAACAACCGGTCGGAGGTGCCGGCGGTGGTCTCGCAGGTCGTGAAGGAGTCGATGGACGACGCGCCGGCCTCGTGCCGCAGCACGGCTGCCGCCGATCCGCCGCAGCTGTCGCAGAACGCCTTCGGCCTGCCCGATCCCGACAACCCCCTGGCGATCGAGACCGTCACCGTGACGGTGCGCTGCACCCTCGACCTCAGCGACCTCGGCGCGCTGCCCCTCAAGAAGGTCGACATCGCGCGCACCTTCACGAGCCCGCTCGACCGCTACCGGGGCTACCGGTGACGGCGCGCGACGAGCGCGGCTCGATCACGCCGTTCGTCGTCATCGTGTCGCTGGCGATCCTGATGCTGGCGGCGCTGGTCATCGACGGCGGGCGCCAGCTGAACGCCAAGGGGCGCGCGATCGCCTATGCGCAAGAGGCCGCGCGGGCCGGGGCCCAGGCCATCGACGTCACCGATCCGCGGCTCGACCTGCTGCCGAACCTGGCGCTGGCGGCGGCCAGCGACTACTGCGAGAAGGCCAAGTCGCTCGACCCGCAGCTGACCGTGTGTCGAGCGGCCCTCAAGCGGGTCAACGATCCGGCCGGCGACTTCACCGCCGTGGTCGTCACGACGCAGATCGACCTGAAGGCGGTGCTGCTGGGCCTGATCGGCCGGCAGACGCTGCAGGCAGACGGCGAGGCGCTCGCCCGTCCGGTCAGCGGCATCTCCAAGCCGGACAGTGGCAAGGTGCCGACCGTCGCTCCTCCCTCGGTCGCGCCCCCGGCCACGAGCGCGCCGACGGCCACCGCGCCGCCGGTGCCCGAGGAGGTCGAGGTGACGCCGTGCACCCCCAAACCGACCGACGACCCGGACGACGACAAGGACGACAAGGACAAGGACGACGAGGACAAGGACGACGACAAGCCCGACGAGGACGAGCCCCCGGAGTGCAAGCCGGCCGGTGACGCACCGTGATACGTGATCGCCTCGCCATCGGCGCGTCCGTCGTCCTGCTCGCAGGTGTCGTCGGGGCGTGCGGGGATGGCGATGCGCCCACACCGTCGCGCTCGACCCCCTCGGCGGCCCCGTCCCAGACGACGCCCCCCACACCGGTCGTTCCGCCGTCGCCCTCGCCCACCGTCGCGACGCGGGCACCGGGGGCGGACGGCGTGACCTACAAGATCCAGGACTTCGAGAAGCACCAGGACGACGAGGCCGTGATCGAGTGGACGCGCATCGCCGAGGGGCTGGCAGCATCGACCAACCAGGGCAGGCTCGTTCCGTGGCTCGAGCAGCGGGTCAGCAAGAAGGTGCTTCGGATCTACGCCGACGCCGTCGCGCTCTCCAGCAAGCGCAAGTACCACGTCGCGGACGTGGGTGACGTCAAGGTCCGGTCGTCGAGGACGGAGGGCGACCGTGCCGAGCTGTCCATGTGCATGTGGTCGACGACGACAGGTGTCCGCGACGAGAACGACCGAGCCGTGGGCGATGACGAGGGCATCTGGTTCAGGCAGGACGCCGTGATGAGCAAGGCGTCGGGGCAGTGGGTCCTGACGTCGATCGACGGCAGAGGTGGCACCTGCCGGGGAGGGCCCCCCACATGATCGCGTGGGTGCGTGCGAGCCGGGCTGCCCTCTCGGGCGCGCCTGACCCCGCGTCTGCCGTCGTCGTCGCCCGGTCTGGGTCGGCGTCGCAGCGTTTTCTCGGTATGGTGGTCTCCGGTCCGACATCTTTCGTCTCCGGGGGGAGCCACACGTGAAGCGTCAGTCGCTGGTCACAGGCGCCGTGGTCGTCGCCCTGGGTGGCGCGATGGCCTCGTGCAGCGGCGGCGGCAGCGACGACGAGCCCAAGCCCTCGCCGTCGAAGGCCGCACCCACGACGCCTGCGACCACGTCCGCGCCGGCTCCTGCCGCGGCGACGCAGCCGCCGGGCGCGAACGGCGTGACGTGGAAGATCCAGGACTGGCCGACCTACCAGAACGACGAGGCCGTGCTGGCGTGGACCACGGCCAACGAGACGCTGGCCGCGTCGATCAATGCCGGCAAGATCGTCGGCGGGCTCGAGCAGATGACGAGCAAGACCGTCCTGCGCAAGTACGTCAACGCGATCAACATCTCCAAGCAGAAGCAGTACCAGGCGGCGCCCGAGGGCGACGTGAAGGTCCAGTCGTCCGAGACCACCGGTGACCGCGCCACGCTGGTGATGTGCTCGTGGGCGCCCACCACGGCGATTCGAGACAAGAACAACAAGGTCGTCGGCGAGGGCGAGCAGATCTGGTTCAAGGAGAAGGCGATGCTGAGCAAGTCGTCCGGTCGATGGGTCCTCAAGACGACCGAGATCTCCGGCACGTGCCCGGGAGGTCCGCCCGCATGAGCACCATCCGCACCACCGTGGGCACCGTCCTGACGGCGCTGGTCGTCAGCCTCGGCGTCGTCACCGTGTCGTCGGGGCCGGCGCAGGCCGACTGCCCGATCGCCGAGCCGAACTGCGGTGGCGGCGACGGCACCTCAGGCGACACCAACACCCTCAGCGACGGCACCAAGCAGGCCTCGTACCAGTCGCCGACCAAGTCGTGCTCGGTGTTCGCCAACGGCGCCGGCATGGGCATGTCGTGCGTGTCGGCGGGTGGCGGCGACGCCAAGACGCTGCGCGAGCGGTTCGGCGACCAGAAGCTGCAGCGGTGCCGCTACAGCGAGATCCCCCCGGCCATCCAGAAGCCCGAGAACCTGCGTCCCTCCGAGGGCCGCTACATGCTGATGACGTGCCTGGGCAACATCGACTTCGACACCTACACGGGCGGACGTGCCCGCACGCTCGAGCTGTCGATCGTGTTCGTCGAGAACGGCACCGACATCGAGGACCGCCACAACGGCATCACCGACTTCCTCTGGAAGCAGTTCGGGTCGACCACGCAGATGCCGGTCCCGTTCATGCGGACGCGTCCCAACCCGACGCCGATCGTGGGCGTGCCGACCTTCTTCACCTTCCGCTGGCTCGACCCGGTCGACACCTCGGTCGTGGCGCAGGGTCCGTATGCCGCCAAGGCCGACGGCGGGCCGTTCCGGCGCATCGAGGTCGGCGGCGTCGTCATGGAGGCCCGCGCGACGTCCATCACGATCAACCCGAACCAGCAAGGCATCCCCACCGCGGTGTGCGACCCGTCGACACCGTACGTCGAAGGCGCCTCGGCCAAGAACCAGCCCGAGGGCTCGTGCTTCATCACGTTCCCGAGGTCGTCGGCCTCGGCGCGCAAGCTCGCGACCAAGCCGATCCCCGAGAACGTCAAGGACGCCTTCTACGCCGACGTCACGATCGTGTGGCGCGTCAGCTACGGCGACGGCACGGCCATGCAGGACCTCGGGCAGGGCTTCACGATGCGTGCTCGTCAGGTGATCCCGGTCCAAGAGGTCCAGGCGCCCAACCAGCCGCCCGCCGTCATCTACTGATCCTCTGATCCCCAGGAGCGCACGATGCCCTCGACCATCGAGAGTTCTCCCGAGAACCGGCTGCCGGCCGTCGCCGAGCCCGAGAAGCGCTGGGCACTCGTGGCGCAGGGCGCGGCGGCCCTGGTCGGCACGATCGCGATCGTCGTCGGCGTCCCGATCGGCCTGCTGTCGGCGTTCGGCACGCCGTGGCCCGACGAGAAGCCGTCGGCCGAGTGGCTGACCACGCCCACGACGGCCGAGACGGTGCTCGCGGTGCTGGCGGTCGTCGTGTGGCTCGCGTGGGCGCACTTCGTCGTGTGCCTGCTGGTCGAGGCCGTGGCCGAGCGCCGCAAGAGCGGCCTGGCCCCGCACGTCCCCGGTGGCGGCATCGGCACGCAGACGCTCGCCCGCCGCCTGATCTCGTCGATCGTGCTGCTCGCCGCGGTGACGTCGGTCGGCATGTCGTCGGCCAACGCGGTCACGGCGTCGGCCGACGAGACGGTGCAGGCGGCGCCGACGAGCCAGGTGGTGACCAGCACGGTCTCGCAGGTCGTCATGCCCGCCGAGCTGCCCGACGGCACGCTGCCGGCGGTCGGCGACCTCGAGCGGGCCACCGACACCGACGTGGCCACGGGCGTCACGACCTACTACGACGTCAAGCCTCCCAACGGGCGTCACTACGACACGTTGTGGGACATCGCCGACCGCTACCTCGGCGACGGTCGCCGCTACCAGGAGATCTGGGACCTCAACAAGGGTGTCGAGCAGCCCGACGGACGCGTGCTGCAGAAGGCCGACCTGATCCACCCCGGCTGGGTCATGAAGCTGCCCAACGACGCGAAGGGCCCGGGCCTGAAGGTCGTCGACCACGCCACGGTCGCCGAGGTGCCCGTGCAGACGCCCGCGCCCGCTAGCCAGACCGGCGCCACGGCGCAGAGCGCCTCTGCCGACGCGGGCGCCGCGGCTCAGGCCGACGGCGGGGGCCTGCAGGTCGACGGTGCCTGGACGCCGTTCTTCGGCGTCGCCGGCGGTCTCGTGCTCGCCGGAGCCTTCCTGGGCCTGCGCCGCCGCCGCGCGTCGGCCACGGCCGGCGAGTGGTGGGCCACCCGCGACCCGTCCGGCACCGATCCGCACGATCCGGTGCCCACGCCGCCCACCCCCGGCAGCCGGTTGCGCGACGAGGCCGACGTCACGACGGCCAGCTGGCTCGATCGCGCCGTGCGCTCGCTCAACTCCCGGCCCGGGTTCGCCGCGCCGGCACGGGCATCGCTGTCCGAGCAGGGGCTCGCGATGGTCTTCGACGAAGCTCCGACGGTCGAGCCGCCCGACGGCTGGACGTCCAGCGGGTCCGTGTGGTCGCTCCAGCGTGACGCCGTCGTCGGCGGCAACGGTCTGTCGCCGCTGCCGGGTCTGGTGAGCATCGGGCGCCGCGACGACGGCACGGTCTTCCTGCTCGACACCGAGTCGGTCGACGGGGTCATCGCCCTCGACGGCGACGGCGACGTCGCGCGCGGCCTGGCGCTCAGCATGGCCGTCGACGCAGCGACCCACCCGTGGGCCGACGACCGCGCGGTCACCCTGGTCGGCTTCGCCGACGACCTGTCGCACGTCGGATCGGGCAGCATCCGCCACGCCGACGACGTCGGTCGCGTGCTCGAGGGCCTCGACAACGTCGCCCGGTACCAGCGCGCGGCCTGCCGCGACGCAGGTGCCGACTCGGCTCGCGCGGCGCGGGCCAGCCACCCCGACGCGATCGACTGGAGCTACCAGCTCATCGTGTGCTCGGGCTCGCCGAGCCCCGACGAGCTGGCGCGACTCGACGAGCTGGCCGCCGACCCGACCGTCGCCCTGG
Source organism: Aeromicrobium endophyticum (assembly GCF_003586285.1). Taxonomy (GTDB): domain Bacteria; phylum Actinomycetota; class Actinomycetes; order Propionibacteriales; family Nocardioidaceae; genus Aeromicrobium; species Aeromicrobium endophyticum. The sequence goes on from NZ_QUBR01000001.1 coordinate 1,455,413, forward strand.
GCGTCGTCATCGTCGGCTCGACCGCCACCAGCGGTCTGCGCCTGACCAGCCGGCCCGACGGGCGTGTCTCGTCGCCCATGGCCGGCATCGACGTCACGGCGCAGGTGCTCACGGTCGACGCCGTGCACGGGCTCGTCGCCCTGCACGAGCCGGCGGCCGGGTCGCAGCGCGTCAGCATGGACCAGCTGGTCGACGCCTTGGTCGCCGAGCACCGGGTGGCCGCCGAGCACGAGTCGGTCGCACGCGTTCGCATCCTCGGGCCCGTCGAGGTGTCCGCGCCCGGCGAGGTCGATCCCGGCCGCCGCGAGCTGCTCACCGAGCTGGCGTGCTTCCTGGCGATCCACCCCACCGGCGTCCACGCCAACCGCATCAGCGCGGCGCTGTGGCCCCGCGGCGTCGAGCCCGAGGTGCGCGACACCGCGCTGGCCCAGCTGTCCACCTGGCTCGGCAGCACCTCGGACGGCGAGCCGGTGCTGCAGCACGAGCTCGGCATCTGGGCGTTCGCGGCCGGCGCGGTCGACCTCGACTGGACGTCGTTCCGCGATGCGCTCAACCGGGCCAGCGACGACGGGGCTCGCCGCGCGACGCACCTGCGCGCGGCCCTCGACCTGGTCGAGGGGCCGGCCTTCGACGGCATCCCGTCCGACCGGTACGGCTGGCTGGCGGCGACGACGCTCGAGTCCGACATCGCGATGGCCGTCAACCTCACGGTGCTGGCGGCGGCCGAGGCCGCGGCCGTGCGCGACGATGAGGACGCCGCGCGCGCGGCGCTGGCCCAGGGTCTGCGCATGGCGCCGGCCAGCGAGGAGCTGTGGCGCTCGCGGCTGCGGCTGGAGTCGCACGTCGGCTCGCGCGACGACCTCGAGCAGGCCGTCAGCGACATGTACGCGGCCATCGCCGAGCACGGCTCGCCGATCGGATCGGCCGCCGAGACCGATGCGCTGGTCGACGAGCTGCTGCCGGGCTACCGCACCCGGGTCGCCTGACCGGCAGGCTCCACACGCACGAGGCCCCCGCGACATCGTCGCGGAGGCCTCGTGCGTGTGCGGGTCAGCGGATGCTGAACATGTTCGGGTAGGTGCGCGTCGGCACGGCGCCGTGGCCGTCCGTGGCGACGAGGCGGACCGTCTTGACGACGCCGACGACCGAGACCGCACCGATGAGGATTCCGAGGACGAGCATGGGGGCCTCCTTGAAGGCTGTCTGTGCGAGCCGGGGTAGCTCGTACATCCAGTGTGGGTCTGTGGAACGTCAAGGACAAGCCAACATTGCTACACGTAACATGTAGTGTTGCTACATGGACGTCAATCGGCTCGCACTGCTGCGGGAGCTGGCCGAACGAGGCACGGTCGGAGCGGTCGCCGACGCGATGAAGGTCACACCCTCAGCGGTGTCGCAGCAGCTCAAGGTGCTCGAGCGCGAGGCCGGGTACACGCTGGTCGCCCCGGCCGGCCGAGGCGTCGAGCTGACCGTCGCAGGTCGCGCGCTCGCGCAGGCCGCCACCGAGATCGCGGTCGCGATCGAGAAGGCCGAGGGTCGGTGGCGCGAGTACATGGAGCGTCCGGCCGGCCAGGTACGGCTCGCCACGTTCCCCACCGGCGGCGAGATGCTGCTGCCGGGAACGCTCACGCGCATGGCCGGAACCCCCGAGGTCGAGCTGCTGTGCTCGGACGAGGACGGCGTGACGGTCGACTTCGCCGACCTCACGCCCGACCACGACGTCGTCATCGCCGACTCGCCGACGACCAACGCGTCGTGGCACGAGCGGGGGCTGCAGGTCGTCCCGCTCATGAGCGAGCCGCTCGACGTGGCCCTGCCGGAGGGGCATCCGCTGGCCCGCAAGGCGAGCCTCTCGCCGCGCGACGTCGTCAGCGAGACGTGGATCGGCGTGCCGCACGACTACCCGTTCGACCGGGTGCTCAGCCAGGTCGTGGCCGCGACCGGCGAGCCGGTGCGCATCGCACAGCGCATCTCCGACAACGGCATCGTCGAGGCGCTGGTGGCGGCGGGTCACGGCATCGCGATCCTGCCCCGGTTCACGACCCGTGAGCACGGCAACGGCCTGGTCACCCGACCACTGGTCGGCATCCGGGCCAAGCGCGACATCGCGGCCCTGCTGCGTCCCGACCGGTTCGAGCGGCCGTCGGTCCGCCTGGTCGTCCAGGCCCTGCGCGACGAGGCCCGGGCCGTCGCCGACGCGCACCACGCGATCTGACTCCGTCCTCCGTCTGGGGGCAGGGTCGTCCGGACGCAGCGCGGTGGGCGCCCCCCGAGGAGGCGCCCACCGTGTCGTGCTCCTCACCCAACCGGCAAGGGGTCTGGTGGTGTCAGCTGGCCGGCGTCGTGTTGACGGTGATCTTGGCGACGCCCACGAGGAGCTGGTCGGTGACGGCGTCGGTCTTGAACGTGTCGTTCAGCAGGCTGGCCGCGACGGGGCTGATGTAGACCTTGGTGCCCTCGAGGATCGCGGTGTCACCCTCGGTCTGCAGCGGCTTCAGCGTCGCACCGCGCAGCTGGAAGATGAACGCCGAGGTGACGGCGGTCTTGCCGTTGACGGCCACGTCGCCGTAGACACGCGAGGCGCCCGGGTCGACGTTCAGGTTGGTGATCTCGACCTTGGTGCCGCCGGCCTCGAGCGAGAAGCCCGAGCCCTCGTGCTGGATCTGGCCGATGACGTACGGCTTGGCGGTGCCCGGCTTGAAGTAGGTGACGTTGCCGCCGGTGATCGGGAAGACGAGCGAGCCGTCCGTGAGCTTGCCTTCGCCGACGACGCCGGGCGTCAGGCCGAGGGTTTTGAGGGCGTCGGCGAAGCCGGCGTCGAGCTTGACGGCGGTGTCCTCGCCCGAGAGGGCGTTGATCCGGGCGACGGGCTTGGCGATGGCGGTCTTGGACTCGCTGGACGACGAGCTGGCCGAGTCGGACGAGTCCGACGACGAGCAGGCGGCGAGCGGCATGGCGGCCACGGCGGCGAGGGCGATACCGGCGAAGGTCTTCTTGTACGAGCGAATGGTGCTCATGTGATCCACATCCTTGGGGTTGTCGTGCTGGTGAAGTTTGGGGGGTGCTTCCACCAGTACTTCGGCACCCGGGTGGGGGTGGATGGGTGGGGGTGGTGGCTGCGGCCTGCTTGGCGGGCGGATAACCCCTGCGATTGCAGGCGAAAAAACGATCTCAGAAAGATGCCGGACGAGGCCGTTCATCCGTACGATGGGCTCATGACGACCGACTGGCGCACCGACACCGTCGACACGCTTCGCACGCTCGTGACCCGCGCCGAGCCGGACGTCGTCGAGGAGGTCAAGTGGCGCAAGCCGACCAACCCCGACGGCGTCCCGACCTTCTCGTCGTCGGGGCTCGTGTGCACGCTCGAGACCTACAAGGACAAGGTCAAGGTCACCTTCGCGAAGGGCGCGTCGCTGCCCGATCCCACGGGACTCTTCAACGCCAGTCTCGACGCCGGCACCCGCCGCGCCATCGACGTCCGCGAGGGTGAGTCGGTCGACGGCGACGCATTCGTCGAGCTCGTGCGTGCCGCCGTTGCGCTCAACCGCGGCTAGATACGGAGCGGGCCGCCGTCACACCAGCGCCCGCATGACGACGGCCAGCCCGGAGGCGAGGCCGACCGCGGCGGCGACCAGGGGGAGTCCTCCGGTCCGTTCGAGGAGGTCGAGCCAGGGGTGGGCCGCTCGTGGGGCGTGGTGGTGGCGGAGCGTCGTCATGGTGCCGGTCACGCGCAGATCGGACGGTCGGGCGCGCTGCTGCACAGATCGGCCACGATGAGCTGCGGATCGACCTGGATCGTCCGGATGCCCAGCGGCGACAGCAGCGCGTTCAGGGCGCCCTCGCTCAGGCGCACCCACTCGCGGTTCGGCTGCACGGCCTCGAGCGCGGCGATCGAGCTGTACGCGATGCCGACCCGTGTGCCGTTGCGCTGACGAGCCGTCATGGGAGTCAGGGTGCCGAACGGCGAGTGGCGGACGGGGACGACCAGGGTGTCCATGGGATGGTGCTCCTTCGTGGGTGATGTGCTGACATCACGAACGTAGGACCGTGCTGGGCTGCTGGGAACGGGCTTGACGGCATCTTGACGTGCCCTTGACGGCCTCGCTGCGCGGGCCTCTCTGCGCTCGGAGCCGATGACGGGATCCCTTGGCGGGCGCGGCCTGCTGGCGGCTTCGCCGCGACGGAGGCCCCGCGGGGAGGGGCCCTCTCGATTCCCGTCACCGGCGCCTCGCTGTGCTCGGAGCCGATGACGGGATCCCTTGGCGGGCGGCGCCTGCTGGCGGCTTCGCCGCGACGGAGGCCCCGCGGGGAGGGGCCCACTCGATTCCCGTCATCGGGCGGGACGCGCTTCGCGCGTGAGAGCCGATGACGGGAATCGAACCCGCATATCTTGCTTGGGAAGCAAGCGCTCTACCACTGAGCTACATCGGCGCGACGTCCTTCGACGTCATGGGCAGTCTAGCCAGTCCGGGAGGGCGCACGGATGCGTGGTTCGCGGGGTGACGGCTCAGGTGCCATGCTCGGGGGATGACTGAGCTCGCGCGTCCCGACGTCGCCGTCATCGGCGGCAGCGGCTTCTACACCTTCCTCGACGACCCCCAGGAGGTCGAGGTCGACACCCCCTACGGCAAGCCGTCCGCCCCCATCTCCGTCGGCACCGTCGAGGGGCGTCCTGTCGCGTTCCTGCCCCGGCACGGCGCGCACCACGACTTCCCGGCCCACCGCGTGCCGTACCGCGCCAACATGTGGGCGCTGCGCAGCCTCGGCGTCCGGCAGGTGCTGGCGCCGTGCGCCGTCGGCGGCCTGCAGGTCGAGCACGGGCCCGGCACCTTCGTGGTCCCCGACCAGCTCGTCGACCGCACCAGCGGACGTCACCAGACGTACTTCGACTCCGGTGCGTGCCACGTCTCGTTCGCCGACCCCTACTGCTCCAGGCTGCGTCACCACCTGCTCGACGGGCTGGCCGAGCAGACGCCGGTCGACGGCGGCGCGATGGTCGTCATCGAGGGTCCGCGGTTCTCGACCCGTGCCGAGTCGAAGTGGTACGGCGCGCAGGGCTGGGCCGTGGTCAACATGACCGGGCACCCCGAGGCGGTCCTCGCTCGAGAGCTGGCCCTCTGCTACGCCACGGTCGCCCTCGTCACCGATCACGACGCCGGCGTCGACGAGGCCTCGGCCGTCAGCATGGACGCCGTGTTCGAGGTGTTCGCCGCCCACACCGACACGCTCAAGGGCGTGCTCGCCGAGGTGGTCGCCGGCCTCGGCACCGACCGCGACTGCGAGTGCTCGCACGCCGTCGACGGCATGGACCTCCCGATCGAGCTGCCGTGAAGATCCTGCTGACGGGCGCTGCCGGCTTCATCGGCACCCACATCGGACGCATCGCGCGCGAGCGCGGGCACGAGGTCGTCGCGCTCGACATGTTCCTCGACAAGGCGCACGGTCCCGGTGAGCGTCCGCCGGGGTTCGAGCAGCTCGACCTGCGCTCGGCGCGGCTCGACGACGTGCTCGACGGCATCGACGTGGTCTGCCACCAGGCGGCGATGGTCGGCAACGGGGTCGACGCGCAGGACCTGCCCGACTACGCCGAGCACAACGACGCCGGCACGGCCCGACTGCTGGCCGCGATGGCCCGCCGCGGTGTCGACCGCCTGGTGCTCGCCTCGTCGATGGTCGTCTACGGCGACGGGCGCTACACGTGCCCCGAGCACGGCGACGTCCCGCCCGCGCAGCGCCGCGAGGACGACCTGTCGGTGGGCCGCTACGACCCCCGTTGCCCCGTGTGCGGCGGCGACATCACGTGGCGTCGCATCTCCGAGGACACCCCCTTCCTGCCACGCACGAGCTATGCCGCGTCGAAGATCGCGCAGGAGCACTACGCATCGGCCTGGTGCACGCTGGAGGGCTCGCGGGCCGTGGCGCTGAGGTACCACAACGTCTACGGCCCGGGCATGCCCGCCGACACGCCCTACGCCGGCGTCGCGGCGATCTTCCGCTCGGCGATCGCGCGGGGCGAGGCCCCTCGGGTCTTCGAGGACGGAGCCCAGGTGCGCGACTTCGTGCACGTCCACGACATCGCGCGGGCCAACGTGCTGGCCGTCGAGCAGGTGGCCGACCACGAGCCGGGCCTGACGCCCTACAACATCGCGTCGGGCACGACGTTCACGATCGGTCAGATGGCGTCGACCCTCGCGGCCGCGGCAGGCGGCCAGCAGCCGGTGCTGACGGGCGACTACCGAGCCTTCGACGTGCGCCACGTCGTGGCGTCGCCCGAAGCGGCGAAGGCCGGCCTGGGCTTCGAGGCCGAGATCCGTCCGGAGGAGGGCCTCGCCGCCCTCGCCACCGACCCCCTGCGCACCCGCTAGACCTGCGGTGTGTGACGTCTACGGCGTCACGGGTCGCCCGTGACGCCGTAGACGTCACACATCGCGTCACCAGCGGGTGAGGAGCAGCTGCTGGGCCAGCAGGGCCAGCAGCACCTGCGACGCCAGCAGCGGCTTGTGCCAACGCTCGGGCAGCAGGGCAGGGAGGGCGACGATCCAGATCGTGAACGGCAACCAGATGCGCTCGACCTCGGCCTTGCTCATGCCCGACAGGTCGGCCACGACGATGGTCGCCGCGGCGGCCGCGGCCAGCTGAGCCAGCACGTTGCGCTCGCGCAGCGCCCGCACGGCCGTCGGGAACGCCGCCCAGACGGCCAGGCCCGCCGTGAACGTCCACGCCGCGAGATTGGCCCACACCCAGTACGAGAACGCCCGCTCGGACGCGATGCCGTCGTAGTAGCGCTCGCGCAGCACGGGATAGGCCTCCCACCACGCGAACCCGCCGAGGGTGAACGCCGCGGCCACGACCAGCGCACCGCCCAGGGCCCACGGCAGGGGCCGCCAGCTGCGCGCGACGACCAGCACCGTGACCGCGAGGATGCCCAGCAGCGGCAGTCCGTACGACAGGTACACGCAGTAGCCGAGCAGCAGGCCTGATCCGACGGCCGGCAGCGCGCGGCGGTGCACGGCGGCGACGGCGAGCAGCGCCAGCCCCCACGCCGCCACCGCCGTGAACACCGCATCGCCGTTGACGCCCATCCACACCGCGCTGGGCGCCAGCACGATCCACGGCACCACCGAGCGGGCAAGCGCCTCGGAGCCGAGCGCACGCAGCGTGATCATGACCGCGACGATCGCCGTGCTGGCGATCGTCACGCACACGACGCCGATCCAGAACGGGTCGGTGATGCCGAGCCGGTCGAGCCCCACGAAGTAGAGCAGCGCGCCGGGCGGGTGGCCCGCGACGTGGACGTACCAGTTGTCGGGCGCATCCATCGGGATGCGGTCGATGAACGTCTGCAGCATCGTGTGGATCGAGCCGACGCTCTGCGCGTCGTAGACGTACTCCTGCCGGCGCTCGAACGTCCGGGCCAGCCCCTCGGTGCCCTCGGTCATGGCGACGGCGACGATCCACAGCCATGCCGTCGCGAACGCCGTGGCGAGCAGTGCTCGCCACGGCAGCGTGCGGGTGAGCCGGGGCAGCACCCCCACGAGCACCAGCCCGATCGCGATCGCGGGCAGGGTCAGGACGCCGAAGCGGGGGTCCCAGTCGGCGTGCAGGGGCGGGAAGTGCACGCGGACGTCGTCGTCGAGCCACTGCGGGACGACCATCGCGGCCACGACGAGCACCAGACCGGCACCGGCCGACAGCACGGCTGCTCGGGGGCTCGTCGGGATCCTGGGCACGCCGCAAGCCTAGGGTGGAGGCGGTCGCCCGGCCCGATGGAGACAGGTGGACGATCCCTCTGCGGGTGCGACCAATCGCCACGCCCCCTAGGTTCGAATCATGACCATGAGCACCTGCGATGTCGTGATCCCGTGTCGGGACGAGGCTCTCGCGCTGCCGACCGTCCTCGCGGAGACCCCCGAGGGCTGGAACGTCATCGTCGTCGACAACGGATCGACCGATGGCACCGCCGATGTCGCGAGGTCGCTGGGCGCCCGGGTCGTCAGCGAGCACCGTCCGGGCTACGGCGCCGCCGTGCACACCGGGATGCTCGCCGCGACGTCCGAGTTCGTGGCCGTCATCGACGGCGATGCGTCGATGCGCCTCGACGAGCTCGTGCCCATGCTCGACATCGTCCGCTCCGGCGCCGCGACCATGGCCGTCGGACGGCGTCGCCCCGTCGGGCGGGGCGTGTGGCCCTGGCACGCACGGGCCGGTACCACGATGCTCGCCGCTCTGATCCGCCACCGCAGCGCGTTCGGCATCCACGACCTCGCGCCGATGCGCGTCTGCCGCCGCGACGACCTGCTGGCCCTCGACGTGAAGGACCGGCGCTTCGGCTATCCCCTCGAGCTGATGCTCAAGGCTGCCGAGGCGGGGTGGACGGTCAGCGAGATCGACGTGTCGTACGACCGCCGTGCCGAGGGCACGAAGTCGAAGGTGTCGGGCTCGGTGCGCGGCACGGTCCGCGTGGCCCACGACTTCGCGAAGGTCATGCGATGACCGCCCCGACGCTGCTCGTGGTGGCCAAGGCGCCCGTCCCCGGATTGGCCAAGACCCGCGTCGCCCGGACGGTCGGCGACGACGTGGCCGCCGACCTGGCCGCCGCCGCGCTGCTCGACACCCTGGCCACGGCCACGGCCGTCGGCTGGCCGGTCGTGGTGGCCATGACGGGAGACCTGTCGCGGGCAGCCCGCGCCGACGAGATCCGCGAGGCCCTCGAGCCCCTGAAGGTCATCCCCCAACGCGGTGACGGTCTGGCCGAGCGCTTGGCCAACGCGCACGCCGACGCCGCCGCCGGCTCGACCGCGGGCATCGTGCAGGTGGGCATGGACACCCCGCAGCTGCTGGTGGCGGACTACCTCGACGCCGGTCGCACCGTCGAGCTCGGCAGCATCGTCGTCGGCCCCGCCACCGACGGCGGGTGGTGGCTGCTGGGCCTGCCCGACCCGTCGCTCGCCGCGGCGCTGACCGGGGTCGAGATGTCAGCGTCCGACACGGGCGCCAGGACGGTCGAGGCCCTTGGCGGCGACGTCGTCACGCTCCGGACGCTGCGCGACATGGACACGTGGGACGACGCGGTCGAGATCGCCGGCACCGTCCCCATCTCGCTGATCGCCGACGCCGTCAGCCGGCAGCTGGCGAGCGCTGCCGAGGCTGACGAGACCGACACGACCGACGAGACCGGATCGCCGTCATGAGTCTCGCCTTCGACCCGGTCAGCGCCTACGACGCGGCCTTCACCGGCAAGATCACCCACGTGGTCGACGACGTGGGAGGCATCGAGCCCTTCGACGTCGCGATGTGGTCGTCCGAGCCCGACTGGGTCGATCGTGAGCTGTTCATCGACCCGTGCGACGCCGAGACGATCGACATCGGCTGCGGTCCGGGACGGCTCGTCGGTGCGCTGGCGGCCCGCCGCATCTTCGCGATGGGCATCGACGTCTCGAAGGAGGCGGTCCGTCAGACCCGCGACCGGGGCGCGCTGGCGCTGCTGCGCGACGTCTACGCCACGATCCCCGGCGAGGGACGCTGGTCGTTCGCCCTCCTGGCCGACGGCAACCTGGGCATCGGGGGAGACCCCGTCCGGCTGCTCGCACGGGTGGGCGATGTGCTCGTCCCGGGAGGCCAGGTCATCGCCGAGGTCGCCGACCGCGGCGCGGGGCTCGTCCACGAGCGTCGTCGACTCCGGGTCGACGGACGCCTGTCGGTGCCGTTCGACTGGGCCGTCGTGGGCCTCGACGCCATCGCGGGTGTCGCAGCCGCCGCGGGCATGCGGGTGGTCTCGACACAGACCGCCGGTGGGCGTCACACTGCCACCATGGTCCGGACCTTGCCGTGAGACTGCCCACCGTCGCCGACATCGAGCGACGGATACCGCGCCCGGACGACTTCGACAGCAGGGCGCGGGGGCCCGAGCTGACGGCACGGGTCGGCACGGCCCTCGGCATCTGCTTCGCCGTCTGCTTCCTCACCGGCATGTGGAGCCACCTGCAGTACAGCACCCCGGGGTGGCTGACCCTGAGCCCGAACCCGACCCAGCTGTACCGGTGGACGCAGGGGCTGCACATCGTCTCCGGCACGGCGGCCATCCCGTTGCTGCTGGTCAAGCTGTGGTCGGTCTTCCCGAGACTGTTCATCCGGCCCGGACGCGGCGCCCGCGCGCTGGTCGTCGAGGCGCTGGAGCGCGTGTCGATCGCGGCGTTGATGGGCGCGACGTTCTTCATGCTCGCGAGCGGGACGCTCAACATCATCGGCTGGTACCCCTGGGAGTTCAGCTTCCGCCGCACCCACGAGGCCGTCGCCTGGGTGGCGATCGGCGCACTGCTCGTGCACATCGGCGTCAAGCTGCCGGTCATCCGCACGGCGCTCGGCGCGCCGGTCGAGCATGCCGAGCACGACCTCGACCCGTCGGCGCCGACCCGTCGCAGCGTGCTGCTGGCGGCGTTCGCGGCATCCGGGCTCGCCGTGGTGCTGACGGCTGGGCAGACCGTGCCGTGGCTGCGGCGGGTGTCGGCGTTCTCGGTGCGGCCCGGCGACGGCCCCCAGGACCTGCCGGTCAACCGCACCGCCGCGGGTGCCGGCACCGCGAAGACGGCGCTCGACCCCGCGTGGCGGCTCGAGCTCGTCGCCGGTGACCGGACGGTCTCGCTCTCGCGCGACGAGCTGCTCGCGATGCCGCAGAGCACCCACCGCCTGCCCATCGCGTGCGTCGAGGGCTGGAGCCGCAACGCGACCTGGACGGGCGTGCCGCTGCGCGACCTGCTCGCCCTCGTGGGGGCCGACGCCGACTCCGACGTGGTGGTGAGGTCGTTGCAGACGCGTGGCGCGTTCGGCTCGTCACGGGTCGTCGGCAACGTCGCCAAGGACGGCCGGACGATGCTGGCGCTGGCGCTCAACGGCGCGACGCTCGACATCGACCACGGCTACCCGGCCCGGCTGATCGCCCCCAACCGTCCGGGCGTGTTCCAGACCAAGTGGATCAACCGCATCGAGGTCGGCGCGTGAGGGCCGTCCGCGGGCTCCTCGTCGCCCTGGGCGTCGGCTGCGGGCTGTGGGGGGTGTGGCTGATGCGCGACTTCACCCGCGAGCAGCTGACGTCCGAGGCCTTCTGGCTCGCGGGCGGGGTGGTGCTGCACGACGCGGTGCTCGCGCCGGTCGTGGTGGGCATCGGGTACGCGGCCTCGCGGGTGCTGCCGGCGCACTGGCGCAGCGCGACGGCGACGGCCTTCGTCGTCTGGGGGACGCTGACGGTCGCCTTCCTGCCGGTGCTGAGCGGTCAGGGCGGCAAGCCCGGCAACGACACGATCCTCGGCAAGCCGTACGTGCTCAGCTGGGTGGTGCTGACCCTCGTGCTCGCGGCCTACGCGGGCGTCGCGGCCCTGCTGCGGCGGCGTCAGGCCAGGTCGAGCGACATGAAGACGCTCCACGGATCCGGCTCGTAGTCGGCGAACGGCTCGCCGTACGTGAAGCCGTGGCGCTCGTAGAGGCGGCGGGCCGGGGCGAACGGCGAGTTGCTGCCGGTCTCGAGGCTGACCCGGCGGTATCCGCGCGATCGAGCGGCGTCGAGCAGGTGCACCAGCACCAGGCTCGCGACGCCCTGGCCGCGGAAGGCGTCCGCGGTGCGCATCGACTTGATCTCGCCGTGCGCCGGGTCGATCTGCTGGAGCGCGCCGCAGCCGGCCAGCGCGTCGCCCGACCACGCGCTCCAGAACGTCACGCCGTCGCCCCGCAGGCTGTCGACGTCGAGCGCGTGGACGCTCTCGGCGGGGGTGTGGCTGTGCATGTCGTCGAGGTGCTGCTCGAGCAGGGCGATGACCTCGGCGCCCGTCAGGTCGTCCTCGCGGACGACGAGCTCGGTCACCGGACGCCCGACGGTCGCAGCACGCGGTGGTGCAGGTGGACGACCTCGCCGAAGCGGTGCTCGTCGACGAGCTCGAGATCGGTGCGGACGCCGTCGGGCAGCCACCGCGCACCCCCTCCGACGACGACGGGGTGCGCGAAGGTGTGGATCTCGTCGACCAGCCCGGCCGCGAGGGCCTGACCGGCCAGCTCGGGCCCGCCGATCAGCACGTCGGTGTCGGAGGCCTCGACGAGCGCGCGCACCGCGTCGACGTCGAAGTCGCGCTCGATGCGGCTGCGAGCGGTGGACGTCACGGCCAGCGACCGGGAGTAGACGACCTTGTCGGCGGCCTGCCACAGCTGCGCGAAGTCGACCATGAAGGGGTCGGGGTCGTCGACGGTCTCCCAGAACGACATGACCTCGTACATGCGCCGGCCGTAGAGGTGCGTGCCCATCGGACGCACCAGGTCGGCGATGTAGGCGTGGACCTGCTCGTCGGGCTGCGACCAGGTGAAGCTGCCCTCGGCGTCGCTGGCGTAGCCGTCGAGGGACACGTTGCAGGAGTAGACGAGTCGGCCCATGGTCAGGATCCTTCGACGTCGATCACGAGGACGCGGCGCAGGCACCGCTGGAGCACCGCCACCGCGTCCTGGTGGCGCGGCGCGACCAGGTAGTCGTCGCGGGCCGCCGCCGACTCGAACACTGCGACGGCGGCGTGGGTGAACCCGTCCGAGAGCGGCTCGGGGCTCACGTTGGGTCCGACCGTCATCGATCGCACCCCGGGGAGGTCGACGAGCGCGCGCAAGCCCTCGACCGCGGCGGTGACCTGCTCGGGCACGGCCGGGTCGAGGTCGAGCAGGACGGTGTGGACGATCGGCGGCACGGCGCCATTCTCTCGCACGCCGGCCCGATGCGTTAGTTTCGACTCGTGCTCCTCTCAGACCGCGACATCCTGGCCGAGATCGAGGCCGGACGGGTCGGCCTCGACCCCTTCGACCCCGGCATGATCCAGCCGTCGAGCATCGACGTCCGGCTCGACAAGTTCTTCCGGGTGTTCGACAACCACAAGTACCCGCACATCGACCCGGCCGCCGACCAGTCCGACCTGACGCGCGAGATCGAGGTCGCGTCCGGCGAGGAGTTCATCCTGCACCCCGGCGAGTTCGTGCTCGGGTCGACGTACGAGCTCGTGACGCTGCCCGACGACATCGCGGCGCGCCTCGAGGGCAAGTCGTCGCTCGGTCGCCTGGGGCTGCTGACGCACTCGACCGCCGGCTTCATCGACCCCGGCTTCTCGGGCCACGTGACGCTCGAGCTGGCCAACGTCGCGACGCTGCCGATCAAGCTGTACCCGGGCATGAAGATCGGCCAGGTCTGCTACTTCCGCCTCAGCTCGGCGGCGGACAACCCGTACGGCTCCGAGAAGTACGGCTCGCGCTACCAGGGCCAGCGCGGCCCCACCGCGTCCCGCTCGCACGCCAACTTCCACCGCACCGAGATCTGAGCGCGCCGCAGTCGCACCCGTTCCCGCGAGTGGCGCAGTTCTGCGTTTTCGAGACGGCGTGTTGCGCGAATCTGCGCCACTCGGGGACGGGAATGCGCCACTCGCGTCCGTAGACTTCGGGGGTGACTCTTCCCCTCAGCATCTCGCCCGCCGTGCAGTCCGCGCTCGACGAGGGGCGGCCCGTCGTCGCGCTCGAGTCGACGATCATCTCGCACGGCCTGCCGCGTCCCGACAACCTGCACGCCGCCCGCCGCTTCGAGTCGATCCTGACCGACGCCGGCGTCGTCCCGGCGACGATCGCGGTGCTCGACGGCGTCCTCAAGGCCGGTCTCACCGATGACGAGCTGGTGCGGGTGGCCGGCTAGGACATCCCCAAGCTGAGCGTCCGCGACCTGCCCATCGCGATCGCCCGCGGCGGCAGCGGGGCGACGACCGTCGCGGCGACGTCGTACATCGCGAACCTCGCCGGCATCCGTGTCTTCGCCACGGGCGGGCTCGGCGGCGTCCACCGCGGCGCGTCCGAGACGTTCGACGAGTCGGCCGACCTGACGATCCTGTCGCAGGTGCCGATCACGGTCGTGTCGGCCGGCGTGAAGTCGATCCTCGACATCCCGGCGACGCTCGAGCGCCTCGAGACCCTGAGCGTCCCGGTGCTCGGCTACGGCACCGACCGGTTCCCGAGCTTCTGGCTCACCGACTCGGGCTTCGAGCTCGACTGGACGGTGCCGGACGCCGCCGCGGTCGCCGACGTCATGGCTGCGCGTGACGCCCTCGGCCAGCAGGCCGGCATCCTCGTCGCCAACCCCCTGCCCGTCGAGGAGCAGCTCGACCCCGCCGTGCACGACCGGGCCCTGACCGACGCCCTGCGCATGGCCGACGAGCAGGGGCTGACGGGCAAGGAGGTCACGCCGTTCCTGCTGCTGACGATCGTCGAGCTGACCGGCGGCGAGAGCCTGGCGGTCAACCTCAAGATCGCCGAGAACAACATCCGGGTCGCCGGGGAGATCGCGCTGTCCTGGTCGGGACGATGACGATCCTGGTCGTCGGCGACCTGGTCGACGACATCGGCGTGCGTCCGCTCGGGGCGGTCAACGCCGCCAGCGACACGGTCTCGGAGATCCGGATGACGGCGGGTGGGTCGGCCGCCAACGTCGCGGCCTGGCTCGGGCACCTGGGGGCCGACGTGAGGTTCGTCGGACGCTGCGGAGCCGACGCCGTCGAGCGTCATGAGTCCGCGCTCGTCGCGTACGGCGTCGACGCTCGCCTCACGGGCGACCCCGACCTGCCCACGGCGACGATCGTGCTGACGCTCGACGCCGAGGCCGACCGGACGATGTACGTCGACCGGGCCGCCAACGCGACCATGACGTCCGAGCACGTCCCGGACGACGCCTGGGACGACGTCACGTGGCTGCACCTGACGGGCTACTCGTTCTTCGACGACGCGGTGCGTCCCCTGGCGCTCGAGCTCGTCGCCGAGGCGCGGCGGCGCGGAGCCGGCGTCAGCATCGACCCGAGCTCGCTCGGCTTCGTCGAGGCGGCAGGGCGCGACACCGTCGTCGGGTGGCTCGCCGATGCCGACCTCGTGTTCCCCAACGAGGACGAGCAGGGATTCCTGCGGCTCGCCGGCGACGGGGTCGTGCTCACGCGCGGGGCCGACGGGGCGTCCTTCGCCGGTCGGACGGTCGCGGCGCTCGAGGCGCACGTCGTCGACACGGTGGGCGCGGGCGACGCGTTCGCGGCGGGCTTCCTCAGCCGGTGGGTGCCCGGGCGCGACGCGGAGGCGTCGCTGCGGGCCGGCGCCGAGGCCGCGGCCGGGTGCGTCTCGGTGCGCGGGGCCCGTCCAGTCGTCTGACGTCCATCCCAGCCCCGCGAGTGGCGCAGTTCGGTCACCGAGTGGCGCAGTCTCGCGCGACACGCCGTCCCAGAATCGCACGATTGCGCCACTCGCGTGACGGGGCGGGCAGGGGCCGGTGGGTCAGGCGAACCAGTCGGTGAGGGCCTGGCCCAGCTCGGGGGTGCTGGAAGCGCCGACGTGATCGCCCGGCACCTCGACGAAGGTCGCGCGCCGAAGGGTCGCGGCGAGCTCGCGGCCGGCCTCGGGCTCGTCGTCCGCGCCGCTGATGACGAGCGTCGGCGTCGCGATGGACGCCAGCTGCTCGCGCGAGGTGTCGACGGGGGTCTCGAGCACGTGGCGCAGGGCGACCGGATCGCCCTTGACCTTGCGCAGGAAGCCCTCCATCAGCCAGTCGCGCGAGCCCCACTCGTGGTTGCCGAGGTGGTCGAGCACGTGCCGGAACGACGTGCCGCGCCCCGCAGCGTGCAGCAGCTGGTCGAAGCCGGCGCCGCCCACGGCCGCACGTCGGGGCGAGGCGCCGCGCACGAGCATCCGGACGATGGTGCGGGCGCCCAGCGAGTAGCCGCCGAGGTCGTAGTCGGTGAGCCCGAGGTGCGCGACGAGCGCGAGGGCGTCGTCGGTCAGCACGTCGGGCGGGTACGAGGCCGCGTCGTGCGGCTTGGGGCTGTCGCCGTGGCCCCGCATGTCGGGCACGACGACGCGGTGCCCGCTCTCGACGAGCCGCGCGGCGTGCCCGCTGCGCAGCCACGCGACGGTGCCCGTGGTGAAGAAGCCGTGCAGCAGCAGCACCGGACGTCCCTCGCCGACCTCGCGGTACGCCAGCTGCATCCCGCCCTGACCCGTGAAGTGACGGAGCTCGGGGTCGGTCACGGGGTCAGGTCGCTGGTGTGCGGCGGATCGGCCCCCGGACGCGAGCACGTGATGCCGGCGGCGCTGGCGGCATACATCGCCAGGTCGGTCAGCTCGACGTCGTCGAGCTCGCTCGCGCCGGGCCAGTCGTAGGTGGAGCACCACGCCAGCATCGCGGCCATGAAGGAGTCGCCCGCCCCGATGGTGTCGACGACGCGGACGTCGGCCGGCGGGACCGTCGCGAAGGCGCCGGCCGTGGCGATCACGGCACCCTCGCCGCCGCGGGTGATGGCCACGATGCCGTGGTCGGCCGCCAACCGGCGCGCCAGGTCTGCGGGGTCCTCGCCCGGGAACAGCGTCTCGGCATCCTCGTCGCTCATCTTGATGACGGACGCGTGCGGAGCGATCGTCGCGAAGACCCGGCGCCAGACCTCGGGATCGGGCTCGACGGCCAGCCGCACGTTGGGGTCGTACGAGACGGGCACCCCGAGCGCGTCCGCGCCGTGCACCAGCTCGGCGACCAGCGACGCCCCGGGCTCGAGCGAGGTGCCCAGCGAGCCGACGTGCACGGCGCGTACCTCGGACGGATCGGGCAGCGCGTCGGGGTCCCACGTCAGGTCGAAGACGTAGCTCGCGCTGCCGTCGTCGGCCAGCGTGGCCTGGGCCGTCGAGGTGCGCTCGGGGACGGGCTGCAGCTCGTCGAGCGTGACGCCCGAGTCGGCCAGGTGCCAGCGCAGGCCGTCGCCATAGCGGTCGGGACCGATCTGCGCCGCCAGCGTCGTCGGCACGTCGAGCCGAGCGAGCCCGACGGCGACGTTGAACGGCGAGCCGCCCGCGTGCGGCTCAGGATCGCGCCCCGGACGCTGCACGACGTCCACCAACGCCTCGCCGACGACCAGCACCGTCATGCTTGCTCCCCGCCGATCGTCAGGGCCGCGCTCGGGGCGAGCGGCAGGCCGGGCAGGGTCAGGGCGTTGAATGCGTGGTAGGCGTCGGGCTTGCCGCGCCAGGTGCGGGTGGACCGGGCCATCGACGGCGCCAGCTCGTGGTGCCACGATCCCGTGGCGTCGTCGACGAAGTGCTCGGCGATCTCGGACCACCACCGGCTCGCGAGCCCCGCGTAGAGGGCGGTGCCGGTGTAGGTGCTCAGCGCCTCGGCGGCCAGCACGGCCTCGGCGATGACCCAGTGGAAGCGTTCGCGGACGACCGGCTCGCCGTGCCAGTCGGTCGTGTAGGCCAGGCCCGGCGTGTCGTCCTCGGCGGTGTCCTCGACCGCCTGGGCGAACAGCGCCTCGGCGGCTTCGAGGATCCAGGGACGCGGCTCGTCGAGGCTCGCGGCCAGCTGCACCAGCAGCCGCGACCACTCGAAGGCGTGCCCGGGCGTCGCGCCGTACGGCCGGAACGGATCGGCCGGCGACTCCTCGTTGTACTCCGGCACCGGGGTCCAGTCGTGGTCGTAGTGCTCGGGGATGCGCCACCCGTGCGAGCGGGCGTGGATGCCGATGATGCGCTCGCAGATCGCCAGCGCCCGGTCGTGCCAGAGGGGGTCGCCGGTCACGTCCCCGGCGACGAGGTAGGCCTCGACGGTGTGCATGTTGCTGTTGGCCCCGCGGTAGGGGTCGATCTGCGACCAGTCGCGGGTGAACGACTCGACGCAGCGTCCCGACTCGTGCTCCCAGAAGTGGCGCTGGTGGACGTCGCTCGCCTCGGCGAGCAGCTCGTCGGCGCCCGGCACCTCGGCCACGACGGCAGTCGCCGCGGCGAGCAGGACGTGGGCGTGGCCGTAGCAGCGCTTGTCGGTGTCGGCGGTGCGGCCGTCGGTGTCGACCTCGTCGAACCAGCCGCCGTGCTCGTCGTCGTGGAACAGCGTCCGCAGCGCGGTGACCCCGTGCTCGGCGAGACGCTGGGCCTCACTCGTGCCCGCGAGGTGCGCCAGCGCGAACACGTACGTCATGCGGGCGTTGATCCACAGCTCGAGGTTCTTGTCGGGATCGGCCTCTCCGGCATCGTCGAGCCACACGAAACCGCCCTCGGGACGCTCGGAGCGACGGGCGAACCGCAGCAGGTCGGTGCGGGCGGCGTGTCGCCAGGTCGGGGAGCCTGGAGAGTCGTCGGAGAGGGTCATGGGTCCACCGTAGAGGGACGTCCACGCCGTCGCCCACCGCCCGAGCGTCCGTCCGACGCGCGAGTGGTGCCAAGCGGACCTCGAGTGGTGCGGACTGGACAGACACGCCGTCTCAAGACGTCCAGTCCCCCCCCCGCGCCGGGGGGGGGGGGGGGGGGGGGGCCCCAGCCGCGGGCTCGCTGCAGCAGGCGCATGGCGTGGAAGACCACGACCGCGGCGATGGTGCCGAGCGCGATGCCGGTGAACGTCATGTCGCCGGCGCTCAGCGTCAGGTCGCCGATGCCGATCACGAGGGCGATCGCGACGGTGTACTGGTTGACGGGCTGCGTGAAGTCGACGTGGTTGTCCATCCAGATCTTGACGCCGATGAGGCCGATGAGGCCGTACAGGGCGACGGTCACGCCGCCGAGGACGCCCTCGGGGATCGTGTTGAGCAGCGCTCCGACCTTGGGCGAGAGGCTCAGGGCGATCGCCACGACGGCCGCCACCCAGTACGCCGCCGTCGAGAACACGCGGGTCGCGGTCATGACGCCGATGTTCTCGCCGTACGTCGTGGTCGCCGAGCCGCCACCCAGGCCGGCGATCGTCGTCGCGAGGCCGTCGGCGAGCAGCGCCGGGCCGGTCTTCTCGTTGAGGGACGGGTCGTCGGTCAGGTGGGCGACGCTGCGCACGTGCCCGACGTTCTCGGCCACCAGCACCAGCACGACGGGCAGGAACATCGGCACGACCGACCACGTCATGCTCGGGCTCGTGAAGTCGGGCAGGCCGAGCCAGTCGGCGTCGCCGACCTTGCCGAAGTCGAGCTGTCCGCCGATCGCCGCGGCGACGTAGCCGACCACGACGCCGATCAGGATCGACAGGCGTGCCACGAGCCCGCGGAAGGCGACCGCGACCACGACGATCGTGGCCAGCGTGATCGTCGCGATCCAGGGGCCCTTGGCGAAGTTGCCGGTCGCCGCCCCCGACAGGTTCAGGCCGATCAGCGCCACGATCGCGCCGGTCACGACCGGTGGCATCAGCACCTCGATCCACCCCGTGCCGGTGACGGTCACCAGCGCGCCGATCGCGGCCAGCAGGATGCCGGTCACGACGAGGCCGAACAGGGCGTCCGACATGCCGCCGGACGCCATGGCGGCCTGGATCGGGGCGATGAACGCGAACGACGAGCCCAGGTAGCTGGGCAGGCGGTTGCGGGTGAGCAGCAGGAACAGCATCGTGCCGACGCCGGAGAAGAACAGGGTCGTCGTGGGCGGGAACCCCGTCAGCAGCGGCACGAGGAACGTCGCGCCGAACATCGCGACGACGTGCTGCCCGCCGAAGCCGATCGTGCGGGGCCACGTCAGCCGTTCGCCCGGCCGGACGATGTCCCCCTCGGCGATGCTCTTTCCGTCGCCGTGCAGTGTCCAGCTCACGCTGTCGTCCTCTCGTCGGGCCCTGTGCCGGTGACATCGTAGGGGTGCAGGGTGCGAGATGGCCTCGTCGCATGGAGAATCTGCACGTGGCCGGACGGTGGAAGGATGCTCTGCTCCTGACGGAGCCGCGCCGTCGCCGGCGGGTCGCACGGCTGGTCCGCCGCCTCGAACGCCTGGAGCGGCGGGACGCACGCCCCGCTCGCGCGACCCGGTCCGTCCGCCCCGCTCGTGGCCAGGGCGATCGCGGACGACGTCGCGCGACCGTCGCCGTGGCCGTCCTGGTCGTGCTGCTGGGTGGTGCGTCGGTCGCCGCGCGGCTCGACGACTCCAGCAGCGACAGCGCCTTTCCGGGACGTCCCGACGATGCGGCCTCCGCGCCGCTCGGCGCACCCGCGGCCGGGGGCACGGCCAGCGACGCCTACGCGTTCATCGCGACGCAGAAGGGCGGCTCCGACCCGGTGACCTACGATCCGTGCGCCCCCATCCACCTGGTGGTCGACGCGCGCACGATCGTCGACGGCGGCATGAAGCTGCTCGAGCAGGCGCTCGACGAGGTCAGCGAGGCATCGGGGCTCCAGCTCGTGGTCGACGGGCTGACCGACGACGAGGCCCCGGAGGGCGACGCCGTGACGGGCCCCGACCGCACGTGGCTGCCGGTCACCGTGACGTGGAGCGATCCGAAGGCGTCTCCGAAGCTGAAGGGCGACGTGGCCGGGTACGCGGGCAGCTCGTCGATCGAGCGTGACGGGCACCGGTGGTTCGTGACCGGCACGGTGGTGCTCGACGGGCCCCAGCTGAAGCGGATCCTGGACCAGCGGGGCGGACGCGCGGGGGTGCGGTCGGTCATGATGCACGAGCTCGCCCACCTGGTGGGGCTCGACCACGTCGACGCGGCGGGTCAGCTGATGCGTCCCAGCGGGGACGAGTCGATCACCACGTGGGGCGCCGGTGACCGCACGGGTCTGGCGGCAGTGGGCAGCGGCCGCTGCATCCCCTACTGACCGCGCATCCCGTCGAGGTAGAACCACGACCCGCCCTCCCGGACGAACCGGCTCGACTCGTGCTGGCTGCCCGACCCGCTCGGCGTCCGGTAGAACGCCTCGAACTCGACGACGCCGTCGGTCTCGAACGGGCCGCCGCCGCGGGTCGCACGGATGTCGAGGCGGTACCAGCGCCTGTCGTCGTCGAGGTCGAGCGCCGCCGGGCGGGTCGTGGGGTGCCAGGTCGCCAGCAGGTAGTCCGCATCGCCCACGGCGAAGGCGCTGAACCGGGAGCGCATCAGCTGCTCGGCGGTCTGCGCCGCGCCCCGGCCCGTGTGCAGGCGGCCGCAGCAGTCGTCAAAGGTCAGGCCGCTGAGGCAGGGGCACCGTGTCGCTGACATTTCTTCATCCTCCTCCGTGACCCGCCTGGGGGAGCGTCGTTGATCTTGTCGAACCGGACACACTCCCTCCCGTCCGATTTGCGACGCTGGTCGATGCGATCAGCACAAGGTCCGGCCCGTGGCTCCCTCCCGGCCGGACTTTCGCATGTTCGGGGCAGGGCCGTGGCCCAGGCCTACGAGAACGGGGAGCCTCACCGTCACCTCGTGACTGCGACGCTCCCCGTTCTCGGTGCGTGATGCCGTTACTTCGTGGTGTCGTCGTCCTCGACGTCGTCGAAGGCCAGCTGGGTGGCCGTCGCGCTGAGGTCGGCGCCGCTGGGGTTGGCGTCGGTCAGCTCGGCGACGTCCTCGGAGACCGGGTCGGCGGTCGACGTCTCGTCCTCGACGGGCGTGATGCCCTCGGGGGTGGTCTCGGCCTCCTCGTCGCGGGCGTCGGACTCGACGGGCTCGGTCTCGTCGGGGACGGCGGTGACCTCCTCCGCGGGGGCCGCGTCGGGCTCGGGCGTGGGCTCGGGCTCGGGCGTGGGCTCGGGCTCGGGCGTGGACGCTGTGGGCTCGTCGGGCGTCAGGTCGGTGTTGACCGGTCCGACGTTGGCCCAGGCGGCCTTCTCCTTCTCGGACGCCTCGCGGTCGTCCGGCTCGTCGGTGGCGCCGGCCTCCTCGTCGCGGGCGTCGGACTCGACGGGCTCGGTCTCGTCGGGGACGGCGGTGACCGTCTCGGCCGGGGCCGCGTCGGGCTCGGGCTCGGGCGTGGACGCTGTGGGCTCGTCGGGCGTCAGGTCGGTGTTGACCGGTCCGACGTTGGCCCAGGCGGCCTTCTCCTTCTCGGACGCCTCACGGTCGTCCGCGTCGTCGACAGCCTCCGTCGTGACGTCGGCCTCAGCCTGCGGCTCGGTCGGAGCGGCCTCGTCCTCGGCGGGCGTGGGTGCGGTGGCTCCCGACTCGTCGGAGTCCGGCGCGTCGGCGGCCTCGGGAGCCTCGGCGCGCGCGTCGGCGTTGCGGGGGCCGGTCGCGTCGGCCGACTCGTCGGCGTGACCGCCGCCGTTCTCGTCGACCTTGACCCCGTGCTCGGCGGCGATCGCCTGGTCGGCCTCGTCGCTCTTCTGCGACGGCTCGTCGAGCTCGTCGACGTCACCGGTGTGCTTGTCCTCCGGATCGCCCTCGGTGTGCGCCTTGGCGGCGGCACCGACGTCCTCGGTCGCGGTGACCGAGTCGGGATCGGCGGCGTCGGCGGCGTCCGGCTCGGCATCGGTCGCGGGGGCGGTGGCAGCAGCGGCCGTGGCAGCCTCGGCCTCGGCGACCACCTGGTCGTCATCGGCCTGCGTGGGCTCGGGCGCGCGCTTGACGCCGGCGAGCAGCATCTGCGCGACGTCGAGCACCTCGACCTCCTCGCGGGCCGCACCCTCCGACTGCTTGAGCGTCAGCCCGTCCGACAGCATGACGCGGCAGAAGGGGCAGCCGACCGCGATCTGGTCGGCACCGGTGGCGATGGCCTCCTCGGTGCGGTTGACGTTGATGCGCGAGCCGATGGTCTCCTCCATCCACATGCGGGCACCGCCGGCGCCGCAGCAGAAGGACTTCTCGGAGTTGCGCGGCATCTCGGTGAACTCGGCACCGGGGATGATGCTGAGCAGCTCGCGCGGCGGCTCGTAGACCTTGTTGTGACGGCCCAGGAAGCACGGGTCGTGATAGGTGATCTTCTTCTTCTCCTCGTTCGCCACGGGCGGGCGAGGCGTCAGCTTGCCCTCGCGCACGAGGCGGTTGAGCAGCTGCGTG
Organism: Aeromicrobium endophyticum; assembly: GCF_003586285.1. Lineage (GTDB taxonomy): Bacteria > Actinomycetota > Actinomycetes > Propionibacteriales > Nocardioidaceae > Aeromicrobium > Aeromicrobium endophyticum. Next base: position 1,478,154 of record NZ_QUBR01000001.1, read on the forward strand.
TGGTGGACGACCTCGAGCTCGACGCCGAACTCGGCGTACTCGTTCTTGAGCGAGTTGAAGCAGTGGGCGCAGGTCGAGACGACCTTCTTGACCTTGGTCTCCTTGAAGACCTCGGCGTTCTGCATCGCGAGCTGCTGGAAGACGATCTCGTTGCCGGCGCGGCGGGCGGGGTCGCCCGTGCAGGTCTCGCCGTCACCCAGGACGGCGAACGTCACGCCGGCCATGTCGAGCAGCTCGGCGACGGCCTGCGTGGTCTTCTTGGCGCGGTCCTCGAAGGCGCCGGCGCAGCCGACCCAGAACAGCCACTCGACCTCGTCGAGGTCGTCGACGTCGACGCCGACCTGCTTGACCTCGAAGTCGAGCCCCTTGGCCCAGTCCATGCGGGCCGAGGGGTTCATGCCCCACGGGTTCCCCTTGCGCTCGAGGCCCTTGAAGATGTTGTTCAGCTCGGCGGGGAAGTTGGACTCGACGAGCACCTGGAAGCGGCGCATGTCGTCGATGTGGTCGACGTGCTCGATGTCGACGGGGCACTGCTGCACGCAGGCGCCGCAGTTGGTGCACGACCACAGGACGTCGGGGTCGATGACGCCGTACATCGACTCGTCGCCGATGAGGGGGCGCTCGAGCTCGGCCTTCTGCTCGTCGGTCAGGTTGGCCTGCTCGTCCTCCGACAGCGTCAGGAGGGGCGCCTTGGCGTAGGCGTGCTCGCGAAGGCCCAGCACCAGCAGCTTGGGCGACAGCGGCTTGTCGGTGGCCCAGGCGGGGCACTGCTCCTGGCAGCGTCCGCACTCGGTGCACGTCGTGAAGTCGAGGATGCCCTTCCAGGTGAAGTCCTCGACCTTGCCGACGCCGAGCTTCTCGAAGTCCTCCTCCTCGAGGTCCTCCATCGCCTCCATGTCGAGGGGCTTGCCCTGGATGTAGATGGGCTGCAGGCCGCCGAGGGCGGTGCTGCCGTCGCTGTTGCGCTTGAACCAGATGTTGGGCCAGGCGGTGAAGCGGTGCCAGGCCACGCCCATCGTGAGGTTGCGGGCGATGACGATCAGCCAGACCATCGCGAGCGTGATCTTGAACATCGCGACGAAGAAGATGACGTTCTTGAGACCCTGCTCGGACTCGGGGTAGAGCAGGTCGCCGACGTACGAGCTCAGCGGGAAGTGCGCGCGTCCGCCGTGCTCGCCGCCGTGGAAGTTCTCGATGAGCTTGTACTCGGCGCCGCGGATGAACAGGATCGCCGCGCCCTCGAGCATCGCCATGGCCTCGACGAAGTAGGCCTGCCAGAACGTGGAGCCGAAGAAGCGGCTCTTGCGGTCGAGGCGGCGCGGGTGGTTCCACTGGCGGACGGCGATCAGGTAGACGATGCCGATCGTGCTCAGCAGGCCGAGGCCCTCGGCCGCCCACTCGTAGAGGTAGAAGTGTCCGATGATCGGCCAGGCGAACTCGGGGTCGAACAGCTGGAAGTAGCCCTGCAGCACTGCGGTGCTGAGCAGCACGAACGCGGCGTACACGAACCAGTGCGCGACGGCGACGGCCTTCTTCTGGAACATCCGGGTGTGCCCGAACGTCTCGATCAGCATGTTGGCGGTGCGCTTGGCGGGGTTGTCCCGGCGACCGACGAGCGGCCGTCCGGTGCGCAGCACCTTCAGCATGTCGCGCACGGCCTTGGTGATGAGTGGCAGTGCCACGGCGGTGATGACAAGCGAGACGATGATCGCGACGACCTGCATGACGGTCCCTACTCTCTGGCGACGAGCCGGGCCCGACGACGACCCTGACAGTAGGGCCGACATTAACCGGTCGGTAACTTTCGCGCCCAGTAAGGCTTGCCAAACGGCTCCGGAGTGAACGGGGTCACATCGGAGGGTGGCTGCCCTCGATTCAGGCCTTCGCGTGCTCGCCGCGCACCGGAACGAGAGCGATCGCGAGCAGGGGGAACACGGCGACCAGCGCGAACGCCGCCTCGTAGCCAAGCCCCGTGACGAGCGCGCCCACGACGGGGGGCACGGCGGCCGACACGAGGTACTGGCCGGTGTTCTGGATGCCCATCGCGCGTCCCGACCAGAAGGGCCCGCCGATCTCGGCGACGGCGGTGAACGCGAGGCCGTTGTCGGCGACCGTCACGACCGTGGCGACGACGATCAGCACGACGGCCACGGGGGTGGGCTCCAGAAAGCCCAGCAGCAGCATCGTCACTGCGGCCAGGACGGCCACCTGGCGCAACGGCGCGAGGCGGCTGCCGACCCGGTCGGACCACGCGCCGACGCCGATGCGTCCGGCCGCTCCCAGCAGCTGCGTGACGGCGACCAGGATGCTGGCCCAGTGCGTCGACCACTCCTTGGTGTCGATGAGCCACACGAGCATGTAGGTCCACACCGTGAACTGGGGCACCACCAGCAGCACCGAGACGGCGTGGATCCGCAGGAGGCGGCGGTCGCCGCGGTACGGGTTGGCCAGGTGATGCTGCGCGTCGGCCGCGGCGCGGTCGGGTCGGGGCGGGTCGACGATCAGGACGGCGCACAGCACGGTGCCGACGGCGCAGGCCGCTGCGATGACCAGCAGCGTCGTGGTCAGCCCGCGGGACGCCACGAGGTTGGGGACGATCACGGCGGCCAGCCCGACGCCGAGGGGGAGCCCGGTCTGGCGGATGCCCATCGCGAGCCCGCGCCGGTGCGGCGGGAACCAGCCCACGACGATGCGCCCGCTCGCGGAGTTGGTGCTGCCGCCGGCCGCGCCGCCGATGAACAGGAACGTGGCGAGGGCGACCAGCGACCCCGACCAGGCGGCCGCGACGGCACAGACGGTGACGAGTCCCAGCCCCGTGACCATCGAGAAGCGCTCGCCGAGGCGGTCGACGACCACGCCCCACGCGAAGAGCGTCACGGTGATGCCGAGCAGGGGAGCCGATGCGACGAAGCCGGCCTGCACGAGGCTCAGGCCCCGCTCGCGCACGAGGTACGGGATCAGGAACGGGGCGGCGTTGACGAACAACGTGCCGGATACCTGTCCGAGCATCGACACGGCGAGCATCAGCCACTTGTCGGGGGTGCGCGTCTGCATGGTGTCCACATCCTGATACGAATCGTCTCAGGATTCAGACTACTCCTGTCACGCGCGAGAGCGGTGCGATGGCGTCCACATCGTCGACGGGAATGGACGCCATCGCACCCCGCCGAAGGGGCGGGGGGGGGGGAGCGGGGGGGGGGGGGGCGGGG
>NZ_QUBR01000001.1:1481372-2045569 GCF_003586285.1 Aeromicrobium endophyticum
CACTCCTCGGCCCCCGGCCGCGCGGGGTCCCTGGGCGCCCCCCCCTGCCCCGGTATGGCCCCCCCCCCCACCGCTCCTACGGGTCGGGGCGGGCCGAGCGGGCTGTCAGGCGCCGAGGACGCCCAGGTGGGCCAGCGCCTGCTTGAGCAGCGTGCCGCGTCCGCCCTCCATGTCGGCCAGCACGTCGGGGTGCGCGGCCTCCTCGGGCGTGAGCCACGTCAGCTCGAGCGCGTCCTGGCGCGGATTGCACTCGCCGGTGACCGGCACGACGTACGCGAGCGCGACCGCGTGCTGGCGGGGGTCGTGCAGCGGCGTGACGCCCGGGAAGGGGAAGTACTCGGCGACCGTGAACGGGACGACCGACGTCGGCAGCTGCGGGAACGCCGTGGGGCCGAGGTCCTTCTCGAGGTTGCGCAGCAGTGCGTCGCGCACCGACTCGCCGTGCAGCACGCGCCCCGACACCAGGGTGCGGGTCATCTCGCCGGTCGTGGACGAGCCGCGCAGCAGCACGCCGATGTGCTCGACCGTGCCGTGCGAGTCGACGCGGACCGGGACGGCCTCGACGTACAGGATCGGCACCCGCGCGCGCGTCTCGTCGAGCGCGAACTCGGGGAGCCAGCCGGGATTCGGGTCAGGGGTGCGCACGGACATGCCCACATTCTGTCCTACCGGACATGACGGACGGTGCGCCCTGACCGTGCCAGCATGAGGACGTGATCAACGGCGACGTCTCGTTCTGGTGGCACCAGGCCGGTCGGCCCGCGCCGCGCGAGGCGCTCGACGGCGACCTCGACTGCGACGTGTGCATCGTCGGCGGAGGGCTGAGCGGGTTATGGACGGCCTACGCCCTGGCCGGTCTCGACCCGACGCTCGACGTCGTGGTGCTCGAGGCCGAGTTCGCCGGATTCGGCGCGTCGGGACGCAACGGCGGATGGTTGTCGGCCGAGCTGTCGGGCAGCAAGCAGCGGTACGCGGCGACGCACGGTCGCGAGGGCGTCACGGCTCTCGTGTCCGCGATGGAGCAGTCGGTCGACGACGTCCTGGAGGTCTGCCGATCGGAGGGCATCGACGCCGACGTCGTCAAGAACGGCGTGCTGTACGTCGCCCGCTCGCCGGCACAGCTCGTCCGGATGCGGGAGGGTCTCGCCGACGACCTCGCGTGGGGCATCGGCGCCGATCACCAGGCCGAGCTGACTCCCGAGCAGGTCGGCGAGAGGGTGCGGGTCGAGGGCGTGCTCGGCGGGGTGTTCAGCCCGCACTGCGCCCGCGTGCAGCCCGCCAAGCTGGTCGCGGGTGTCGCCGAGGCCGCCGAGCGTCGCGGCGTCCGCATCCTCGAGCGCACCCGGGTCACGCGCATCGAGCCGGGCGTCGTCACGACGAGCCGCGGGCGGGTGCGTGCGCCGCGGGTGCTGCGCTGCCTCGAGGGCTACACCGCGTCCCTTCCCGGACAGCGGCGGTCGTGGCTGCCGATGAACTCGGCGATGATCGTGACCGAGCGGCTGTCCGACGCCGCGTGGGACGACATCGGGTGGTCGGGCGCCGAGCTGCTGGGCGACAGCGCCAACGCCTACTGCTACGCCCAGCGCACCGCGGACGGTCGCATCGCCCTCGGCGGGCGCGGCATCCCGTACCGCTTCGGCTCGCGCACCGACGTCGACGGGCAGACCCAGGACTGGACCGTGTCGTCACTGACCGACATCCTGCACGGGATGTTCCCGGCCACGCGCTCGTCCCGCATCGACCACGCGTGGTGCGGCGTGCTCGGCGTCCCGCGCGACTGGTGCGCGAGCGTCGGCTTCGACCCGTCGACGGGGCTGGGGTGGGCCGGCGGCTACGTCGGCAGCGGGCTCACCACCACCCACCTGGCCGGTCGGACGCTCGCCGACCTGGCGCTGGCCCGCGACACCGACCTGACGCACCTGCCGTGGGTCGACCGGCGGGTCCGTCGGTGGGAGCCGGAGCCGCTGCGCTGGCTGGGCGTGCGGGCGATGTACGGCCTGTATCGCGAGGCCGACCGCCGCGAGGGGCGCGGCCTCGCCCGCCCGAGCCGCCTGGCTCGCCTGGGCGACCGCCTCACCGGCCGCTGATCCTCTGATCGGCCGAGGAATCGGTCTTTGTCCCCGCCAGCGCGGACGAAGACCGATCTCTGCGTGCCCGGAGCCGTGTGGTCGGCGGCGTGACCGTTGACGGTGACGTGGATCACCGCTATCTTAGCTATCATTACGTAGTTAGCAGTGAAAGGAATCTATGTCCCTCCGTGTCGAGCGCTCCCAGGTCGAGGCAGCCGTCGCCCAGGCGAATCCCAGCGTGCTGCGCATGGCTCTCTACCAGCTGACCCGCGACCCCGAGCTCGCTGACATGCAGGTCAACCAGGAGCCCAAGCGTGGCGGGGCCTTCCACTCGCCGATCGTCGACGAGCGCCACGCCGAGGTGATCCGGCGCAAGGCCGTCGAGCTCCTCGTCTCGGGCGATGTCGCTCGTGAGCGCGAGCTGCCGAACGACGACGACCTGCGGTCGATGATGCAGATGATGACCGCCGTCGTCCCGGACGAGGTCGCGTTCCGTCACGGCCGGGAAGAGCTCGCCTTCGACGAGTTCCCCCGTGAGGCCGTCTGGCACGGTGAGAAGCCGTCGATCCCCGAGGACTTCTCGGTCGCGATCATCGGCGCGGGCCCCAGCGGCATCGCCGCCGCGGTGCAGTTCGAGCGTCTCGGCATCCCCTACGACGTGTACGAGCGGGAGTCCGCGGCCGGCGGCACGTGGCAGGTCAACAGCTACCCCGACGCCAGGGTCGACACCAGCAGCTTCCTCTACCAGTTCAAGTTCATCAAGAACTACCCGTGGTCGGAGTACTTCGCGGCCGCGGACGAGGTGAAGAAGTACGTCCAGCACACCGCCGACACCTTCGGCGTGACCGAGCACATCCAGTTCAACTCATCGCTCGAGGGAGCGACGTTCGACGACGAGACGTCGTCGTGGACGCTCACGCTCCGCAGCCCGAACGGCACCGAGCGCCAGGCGACCGCCAGCGTGATCGTCAGCGCCGCAGGCCAGTTCTCCACGCCTCGACTGCCGGACATCCCGGGCGTCGAGGACTTCCAGGGCGACTTCTTCCACACCACGGCGTGGGACTCCTCCTTCGACCCGAGCGGCAAGGTCGTCGCGGTGATCGGCAACGGGTCGACCGGCGTCCAGCTCACCCCGTGGCTCGCCGACCGCGCCGAGAAGCTGTTCGTCCTGCAGCGCACGCCGCAGTGGATCTCCCCGATGGAGGGCTACCGCGACCGCATCACGCCGGAGATCCGCTGGCTCTTCGACAACGTCCCCTACTACTGGAACTGGTACTGCTTCCACACGCAGGTCACGACCAACGGGATGCAGCTGGCCCAGGAGTACGACCGCGAGTGGCAGGCCGGCGGCGGGCTCATCAGCGAGCGCAACGACGGCCTCCGCGCGGCGCTCACGGCCTACATCGGCGAGAAGCTGGCCGACCGGCCCGACCTGATCGAGAAGGTCACCCCCGACTACGCCCCGCTCGCGCGGCGGCTCGTCGTCGACAGCGGCTGGTACGACACGCTGCTGCGCCCGGACGTCGACCTCGTCGCCGAGGGCATCGACCACATCGAGGCCGGTGCGATCGTCACCAAGGACGGTCGCCGGCTCGAGGTCGACGCGATCGTGTTCGCGAGCGGGTTCGACGTGAGCAAGTACCTCTACCCGACCGAGTACACCGGGTCGGACGGCGTGCACCTGCAGGACCTCTGGTCCAAGGACGGCCCACGTGCCTACCTCGGGATGACCCTGCCCGGATTCCCCAACCTGTTCGTCTTCTACGGCCCGAACGCCCAGCCCCGCTCGGGCGCGTTCGTCACCTGGAGCGAGATCTGGTCGCGGTACGCCGCCGAGGGCGTGGTCCACCTCCTCGAGAACGGCGCCCGGTCGTTCGAGCTCCGGCGGGAGGTCTTCGACGACTACCAGTCGGAGGTCGACGCCGCCCACGACAACCTCATCTGGCAGGGCGAGGCGCCGGCCGACAAGAACTACTACGTCAAGGACGGTCGCCAGATCGTCCACTGGCCGTTCCGCAACGAGGAGTACTACGACCGGGTGTCGTCCTTCGACCCCGACGCCTTCACCATCTCCTGACCTCGCCGGCCGTCCGTCGCGAACAGATCCGAAAAGAGGAATCCATGAACACGCTCGTCGTCGAGCAGCACGACCGGGTGGTCACGGTCACGATCGACCGTCCGCCCGTCAACGCGGTGACCTTGGAGATGCAGCACGAGCTCTCCTCGGTCTTCGGAGGTCTGGCCGAGGACAAGAGCGTCGGCGCCGTCGTGCTCGCGGCGGCCGGCGACCGTGCCTTCTGCGGAGGGATCGACCTCAAGGAGGTGGCGGCCGACGGGCCGGCCGGCGACTCGCTCCAGGCGCAGGTCAACCCGGGCTGGCAGTGGCGGGCGACCCAGCACGTCATCCGCCACGCGGCCGTCCCCGTCATCGCCGCGGTGGAGCGCCCCGCGATCGGTGCCGGCTTCGGGCTGCTGGGAGTCTGCGACCTCATCATCGCCGCCGAGCGCGCCACCTTCGCGCTCACCGAGATCAACGTCGGCCTGCTCGGCGGCGGCAGCAAGGCCCTGCGCCTGCTGGGTCCGCACAAGGCCCGGATGATGCTGTTCACGGGCCGACCCGTGACCGCTGCGGACATGTACCGGCTCGGCGCCGTCGAGGAGGTCGTCCCCGACGGGCAGGCGTTGCCCGTCGCCCAGCAGCTGGCGGCCGAGATCGCGTCGAAGAGCCCGCTCGCGATCCGCATGGCCAAGGAGTCGATCGTGCGCATCGAGGGCGACGAGGTCGAGCGGCAGTACCGCACCGAGTGGGACTACACGAACCGCCTGGGGCACCTGAACGACTCGCGCGAGGCGATGAGCGCCTACCTCGAGAAGCGCGAGCCCGAGTGGAGCTGGTCATGAGCGAGGGCGCGCTGCTCGCCGGGCAGGTCGCGGTCGTCACGGGCGGCGCCAGCGGCATCGGCCTGGCCACGGTCAAGCTCCTCTGCGAGGACGGGGCCCGCGTGGTGATCGTCGACCGCGACGCGGCCGCGTCGGCCGTTGCGGTCGCCGAGCTGACCGCTGCCGGGCACGACGTCCGCAGCGAGCTCGTCGACATCGCGTCGCAGGACGACGTCGACTCCCTGGCCGGCACCGTGCTCGCCGACGGCGGACGGATCGACATCCTGGTCAACAACGCCGGCGTCAACGCCGAGGCGATGACGTTGTGGGAGACCCCGCCCGAGATCTTCGAGAAGATGTGGCGGGTCAACCTCTTCGGCACCTACCTGATGTGCCGGGCCTTCGTGCCGGCGATGATCGAGCGCGGCTACGGCCGGATCGTCAACGTGGCGAGCGTGGCGGGCAAGGAGGGCAACACCGGCAGCAGCGCCTACTCGTCGGCCAAGGCGGCAGCCATCGGCATGACCAAGTCGCTCGGCAAGGAGCTGGCCGGCACGGGGGTCATCGCGAACGCGGTCACCCCGGGCGTGATCCGCACGCCGCTGGCCATGCGGACGACGCCCGAGCACATCCAGCGGCTCGCGGCGAAGATCCCGATGGGACGCATCGGCGAGCCCGAAGAGGTCGCCGAGATCATCCGCTGGGCCTCGAGCCCGCGGTGCAGCTTCACCACCGCGTCCGTCATCGACGCCAGCGGCGGCCGGACGACCTACTGATCACGGGTCGCGGAACGGTTCCGCGGCCGGCACCACCTTTCACGGAAGCAGGACGAGCGTGAGTCTCGACAACAGCCCCATCGCCGACTACGCAGCCAAGGCCTCGCTGGCCGGAACCTGCGCGATCGTCATCGGCGCAGGTCACGGCATCGGCCGCCAGACGGCCCATGCCCTGGCGCAGGTCGGCGCCAGCGTCATCTGCGTCGACCTCGACCGCGAGCGGGCGGAGACCGTCGCGCACGAGGTCGGCGGCACGGCCGTCGTGGCCGACGCGTGCGAGCGCGACGGGGTCGCCGAGATCCTCGCGGCAGCTGCCCGGTCCGAGCACCGCCTGGGCACGATCGTCGACATCATCGGCATGGCGACCTTCGGCAACCTGGACGAGCACACCGACGAGATGTGGGCCCGCAGCGAGCGGGTCAACCTGCGTCACGCCGTCCTGACGGTCGAGCTCGGGGGCGCTGCGCTGGCCGAGGCCGGCGGCGGCACCCTGGTGTTCGTGGCGTCCATCAGCTCGACGTACGGCACCCAGCACCACGGCGCGTACGGCGCTCACAAGGCGGCCCTGCTGTCGCTGGTGAAGACGGCCGCCGTCGAGCTCGGCCCCAAGGGCATCCGCGTCAACGCGGTGGCTCCGGGTGTCATCTGGACCGAGCGCATGGGCACCGCGATCGGCGAGGCGAACCGGGACGTCTTCGCCGAGAACACCCCGACGGGCCGCCTGGGCGAGCCCAGCGACGTCGCCGGCGTCATCTCGTTCCTGGCCACCGACCTGTCGTCGCACGTCAACGGACAGGCCGTTCTGGTCGACGGCGGCGTTGGCGTAAGGTTTCCGTACCCGGTGGACCTGCTCGTATGAGTCCGTCCGGACACGTCAACATCTCGGCGGGCAGCGGGTGTCAGGGGCCTGCGTTGCGCGGCGCGACAAGGAGCATGAGCAATGGCGACGAATCGAGTGCGGATCCCGAAGGCGTCGGACGTCGTCATCGCGGAGATCCGCGAGCGGATCCTCTTCCATCGCCTGCCGGTCGGCACGCGGCTCCCGAACGAGACCGAGCTGATGGAGCAGTACGGCTTGGGGCGGGTGACGGTCCGCGAGGCGCTGCGCGTGCTGGAGCGCGACGGCCTGGTCGAGATCAGGCGTGGCCCGACGGGCGGCATCTTCGTGCGGCACACGGACATCTCGCAGGTGAGCGACGCGATGGCGATGCTGTTCCGCTTCAGCGACACGACGCTCGGCGAGGCCTCGGAGTTCCGGTCGCTGCTGGAGCCGCGGGTGGCCCGGCTCGCCGCGATCAACGCGACGGAGGTGCAGCTGGAGCAGATCGCCAAGATCGCCAACGGAGACTTCGACGCGGTGCGCCTGGCGGAGTTCCACGCCCTGCTCACGGCTGCGTGCGGCAACAAGGTGTTCGAGATGACGCTCAAGGCGCTCCACGACTCGGCCGCCGGGCACTACCGCTACGACCTCATCGAGTCCGAGCTGCCGGACGGCGGCACCCACGACCACGTCGAGATCGCGAAGGCGATCGTGGCCCGTGACGCCGACGCGGCCGAGGACGCGATGCGTCGCCACCTCGCGACGTACGACCAGTACCTGCGGGACAACCACATCGACGGTGTCCCGACGATCCCGGAGAAGACCGCCGCCACCACGCGGTGATCCCCGCCGCCCTCCGGCGGCACCCACGCGAACCATCCTCGGCGGTCGGTCTCGCGACCCTGCTCGCATCCCTCACGGGTGCGTGCCCGCGTGCCCGCACGCCCTTCTGCAGAGGTGACACCTGCCATGACCGTGCCCTATCGAGACCTTCCTGCCGGTGACGCCCGAGGCGTCTTCGGCGACGACGACGTCCTCGGGACGCTGAACCTCCAGACCCCGGAAGCCGTGCTGAGTGCTGCTGCGTCGATCAGGAGCGGCAAGGTCTTCAGCCTGAACGCCCCGATGGAGCTGCCCGACCCTCCCCTGTTCGACCGTGAGCCGTTCCGGCACCACGTCTTCCGCACGAAGATGGGCAACCGCGACGACTGGGTCGACAACTTCTATCCGCAGAGCTCGTCGCAGTGGGACGGGTTCCTGCACATCAGCGACCCCGAGATCGGCTCGTACAACCACCAGCCGCCCGAGCGCCTCGGCGTCGAGAACTGGGCGCGGCGAGGGATCGCCGGGCGCGGTGTGCTGCTGGACGTCGAGCGCTTCCTGCGCACCCGCGGCGAGCAGCTGCACTGGCACACGTCGCGCCCGATCTCGGTCCGCGAGCTCGACGACACCCGGCTGGCGCAGGGCATCGAGTGGCAACGGGGCGACGTCCTGCTGCTGCGCACCGGGTGGTGGGCCGGATACCTCGCGGCGAGCACCGAGGAGCGTCACGACGTGCGCACGCGGCATGACTCGCCCGGCCTCGAGGCCTGCGCGGAGATGGCCGAGTACCTGTGGGACCACGGCATCAGCGCGGCTGCGGCGGACAACATCAGCGTCGAGTCGATGCCGCTCGGCACCGAGCTGCTGCACCACCGGACCCTGGTCCGGCTCGGCATGCCCTGGGGCGAGATGTGGTGGCTGGACGCCTTGGCCGACGACTGCGCCGCGGAGGGCCGCTGGGACAGCCTGCTGGTCTCGGCGCCGTGGAACCTCAGCGGCGGCATCGGGTCTCCGGCCAACGCCCTGGCGCTGCGGTAGACCCACCGGCACCGCGGGGTGGCTGGTCGCCGCATGCTTCGCCCGAAATTCCGGGCGAACGCTTGACGTGTGACCGCCATCACGGCAGGATGCTCACTAAGATCACTTAGATAACTATGATTAGCAGGAAAGAGACGGGCATGACGATCTTCACTCGTTCGAAGCGGGGCGCAGCCTTTGTCACCGGGTTGGTGCTGCTTGGCACCACGGCGGCCTGTGGTGGCGGCAGCGGTAGCGGCGGCGGCTCGGGACCCATCAAGGTCGGGGTCCCGCTCGGGATCACCGGCCCCGCGGCCGGCACCGCGGACTGGGACCGGATGGGCGTCGAGCTCTCCGTGAAGCAGATCAACGCGGACGGCGGCATCGACGGCCGCAAGGTCAAGGCGGTCTTCGTCGACACCGAGCTCGACCCGGCCAAGGCCGTGACTGCCACGAACCGGCTCATCAACGAGGAGAAGGTCGACCTCGTCGTCGGCCCGATGACCAGCGACGAGACGCTGGCGACCCTCCCGGCCCTCAGCCGGGCCAACATCCCCTCCATCAACGGCGCCGGCAGCAAGCTCGACCCGAAGGTCGCCCCGTACTCGTTCGGCATGCTGCTCAACGCCGAGTACCAGGGTCAGAAGATGGTCGACTACGCCGTCAGCGAGTACGGCGCGAAGAAGGTCGCCGTCATCAGCTACTCCGGCACCCAGGGCAAGGTCGGCCGAGAGGCGATCGAGAAGCAGCTCAAGGTCAAGGGCGTCGAGGAGTCGGCCGGCCAGGAGTACGACATCCCGGTCACCGACCTCAGCTCGCAGGTCCTGGCGCTCAAGAAGGGCAACCCGGACGTCGTGCTCGCCTTCCCCCAGACCGGCAACGACACCGGGCTGCTCGTGCAGGCGATGCGCGACGCCAACCTGGACGTGCCGGTCGTCGGCAGCTACGCGACGACCTATGCGGGGCAGGCCAAGGCCGTCGCCGGTCCGGATGCCTACAAGAACTTCGTCTCCGTCAGCTGGCCTGCGTTCAGCGCCTGCTCGACGAGCGACGTCCGCACCGAGGCCACCGACTTCATCGCCGAGGTCAAGAAGACGTACGGCGAGAAGCGCACGACCGGTGCCGCCTTCGACAACATCGCCTCGTTCCGCGATGCCCTGTGGCTGCTGAAGGCCGGCATCGAGGGCTCGAAGTCGACGGACGCGAAGAAGGTCACCAGCTGGCTGGCCAAGAACGAGACCGCGGCCGCCAAGAAGCAGCCGCTCGTGCACAACGCCTACGCGCTGAGTGACGACAGCCGCTTCCTGATGGACCCCGACTCGCTGACCCTCGTCAACGCCGGCACCGAGGTCGTGCCGGGCATCATCCAGCGCATCGACGGCTGCTGATCCGGAACCTGAGGGAACCACTGTCATGAACGAGATCCTGGTCATCCTGATCCGCGGCGCCGGCGTCGGCTCCTTGTACGCGCTGATCGCCATGAGCCTGAACCTGGCGTACAACGCGACGGGGGTGCTGAACTTCGCGCAGGGTCACCTGCTGGTCACGGCAGGCGTCTGCACCTACCTGTGGATGCCGGACGGCGCCGGCACCGCGTCCCCGATGTGGTACCTCACGCTGGTCGCCGTCCTGGTGGCGACCGCCGTGGTCGGGATGATCCAGGGTCTCATCACGCTGATCCCGATGCGGCGCGATGGTGGCAGCCACTCCTGGGTGGCCACCACCATCGCCGGATCGATCGTCCTGGGCGCCCTGATCACCCTGTGGATCGGTCCGCAGGTCGTCAACGTGCCCAACTACTTCGGGTTCGTGCCGCTGCCGGACGGCCGGGTGCCCGGCGTCTACCCGATGCTGGTGGTCCTGGCGCTGGTGGTGTGGGCCGGGCTGCGCTGGTACCAGAGCTCCTTCCTCAGCGGCCTGGCGCTCAACGCCCTGAGCCAGGACGTCGACGCGGCCCGGGCCGCGGGAGTGCCGGCACTGAAGTTCCAGATGCTGGCGTTCGGCCTCGCGGCGGCCATCACCGCCGGGGCAGGGTTCATCGGGTCCAGTGCGATCGAGATCTCGGGCAGCCGCGGCACCAACTACGTGATCTTCGGCTTCATCGTCGCCGTCATCGGCGGCATCGGAAACAACAAGGGTGCGCTGATCGCCGGCCCCCTGTTCGGCGTGCTGATGATGTACGTCTCGTTCGAGCTGGGCGGCGGGTTGCAGGTGGTCACGGCCTTGGCCGTCATCGTCGCGGTCCTGCTCCTCCGGCCCCAAGGAATCTTCGGGCGTCCCCACGCCCGACGGGTATAGGTGAGGTAGCCATGTCAACGAAGCACTCGACCCGGCCACGGCTGATCCGCCGTGAGCTGCGCAGGGATCTCGTCGCCGGCACGATGCTCATCGCTGCCGCCACGCTGGTCCCGACCTTCATGGGCAACCTGTTCTGGCAGCAGGCCATGCTCCTCGCCGCGGTCTACGTGATCGCGGCGGTCGGGCTCGACGTCCTGCGCTCGCAGGCCGAGCAGATGTCGTTCGGGCAAGGAGCCGTGCTGGGCGTCGCGGCCTACGTCGCGGCTCTGGCGAACGGGGTGTGGGAGAAGCCGCTGATCGTCGCGGCGGGCCTCGGCCTGGCCGCCGGGATGGTGACCGGCATGCTCATGGCGCTGCCCTCGCTGCGGGTGCAGAGCTACTACCTGGGCTTCGTCACCCTGGCAGGTGCCCTGGCGCTGCCCGACCTCATCATCAAGTTCAAGGACCAGACCCAGGCGCTCACCGGCGTCAACGTGTTCCTCGACGGGATCAACGAGCCCCTGGTGGGGTCGCTCAACTGGCTGACGATCGGCGTGACCCTGCTGGCCGTGCTGGCGATCTTCGGCGGCGCCGTCCTCCGGTCGTCCGGCTTCGGTCGGGCCATGCTGCTGGCCGGCGAGAGCCCCGAGGCGGCGGTGACGGTCGGGCTGCGTCCCGGTCAGCTCCGGCTGCAGGCGTTCGCGCTGTCGTCGTTCGCGGCGTCGGTGGCCGGCGTCTGCTACGTCGGGGTCATCCAGTACGTCGGCTCGGGATCGTTCACCCTCGCGCTGTCGGTGATGCTGTACTTCGTCGTCATCGTCGGCGGTCCCGGCAAGGTGCTGGGCCCGATCCTCGGTGTCGTGCTGCTCTACATCGTCCCGGACCACCTGCTCGCCGGTCTGCTGGACTACCGCCTGCTGATCTACGGCACGCTGGTGCTCGTCGTCATGCTGGTGATGCCCGAGGGGATCGCCGGCGGGCTGGACCGCCTGCTGCGCAAGCTGTCGAAGCGCTCCGACGACCGCAGCCGCACCCTGATCTCCTTGGCTCCGATCCTGGCGGCCGCACCTCGCGCCGAGGTCTCGGAGTCGGACGAGGCCCGTACCCCTCTGCTCGTCGTCGACGACGTGCGGCGCAGCTTCGGGTCGGTGAAGGCGCTCGACGGTGCGTCGATGACCGTGGAGCGCGGCACCGTGCACGCGATCGTCGGGCCCAACGGGTCCGGCAAGACCACGTTGCTCAACGCGATCTCGGGCCTGATCTCGGTCGACAGCGGCACCGTCGAGCTCGAGGGCCGCGACATCACGTCCACGTCGGCCAGCGCCCGTGCCCGGCTCGGGCTCGGGCGGACCTTCCAGCAACCACGGGTCCTGGACTCGCTCTCGGTCTGGGAGAACATCGACTGCGGTCGTCGGTCCGCGCACCAGATCGAGTGGTTCGAGGAGGCCATCGCCGCCTACGCCGCCGAGTGGGACACCATGAACAGCGGCGTGCTCCCGCACGGGCAGCGCCGGTTCGTCGAGGTGCTCAGGGCCCTGCACGCCGGGCCGAGCCTGGTCGCGCTCGACGAGCCGGCCGCCGGTCTCTCGCACGGTGAGCGCCTCGAGTTCGGCCAGCTGCTGCGCGACGTCGCCAAGACCACCACGGTCACGGTGCTGATCGTCGAGCACGACCTCGACCTGGTCTGGAACATCGCGGACACGATCACCGTCGTCGACGGCGGCCGAGTGATCGCCTCCGGCACGCCGGCGGAGCTCCGCAACAGCACGACCATCGCCCATCTCTTCGTCGGAGTCGACCATGTTGCAGGTTAAGGATCTGAGTGCCGGCTACGGCCGGATGACAGTGCTTCGCGACGTCTCGCTGCACGTCGAGCCCGGCCAGCTGTCGCTGCTGCTCGGCCCGAACGGCGCCGGCAAGACGACGCTGCTGAGCACGATGGCGGGGCTGATCAAGCCGCAGTCGGGCACGGTCGAGGCCGAGAACGACGTCATCTCGGGCTGGACGCCCGAGCGCGTCGCTCGGCACGGCGTCCGCCTCGTGATGCAGGGTCACCGCGTGTTCCCGGAGACCTCCGTCGAGGACAACATCCGGCTCGGACAGATCAGCGTGCCCCGCAAGCAGCGCCGTCCCGAGCGGGAGATCTTCGACGAGGCCTTCGGCGTCTTCGACATCCTCGGTCAGAAGCGTCGCCAGCCGGCGCGCGACCTGTCCGGAGGGCAGCAGCAGATGCTGGCCCTGGTCCAGGCGTGGGTGGCCCGACCGAAGTACATGCTCTGCGACGAGCCCTCGATGGGCCTCGCGCTCTCGCTGGTGCCCGAGATCCTGGCCTTCCTCAAGCGTCGCACCGCCGAGGGGATGGGCGTCCTGCTGGTGGAGCAGTCGATCGACCAGCCGCTGCGGTTCGCCGACCGCGTGATGGTCATGCGGCACGGCGAGATCGGCTTCGACCGCGACATCGCGGACGTCGAGGGCGTCGAGCAGATCACCCAGCAGATGCTCGGCCAGGCGTCCGCCGGCTCGTCCACGAACGACGTCCGCTAGTCCGTGGACCTGACACTGACGCCGGACCAGGCGAGCTTCCAGGACGAGGTCAGGACGTGGCTGCGCGCCCACGTCCCGACCGAGCGACTGGCGAGCCCCGGCACGCCGGAGGGTCTCGAGCAGCACCGCTCCTGGGAGCGCACGATGTTCGAGGCCGGCCTCGCCGCGGTCCACTGGCCGCGCGAGCACGGCGGACGCGGCCTCGGCCCGATCGAGACGTCGATCTTCTACGACGAGTACCTCGCCGCCGGTGCGCCCGACCGGCTCAACCGCCTGGCGCTCGGGCTGGCCGGGCCGACCCTGATCGAGTGCGGCGACGAGGCCCAGCGTGAGCGCTGGCTGTCGAACATGCTGTCCTGCGACGAGATCTGGTGCCAGGGGTTCAGCGAGCCCGGCGCGGGCAGCGACCTCGCCTCGTTGCGCACGCGTGGCGTGGTCGACGGCGACCGGCTCCGGGTCGACGGCCAGAAGATCTGGACCTCGCACTCGCAGTTCGCCGACTGGATCTTCGCCCTGGTCCGCACGGACCCGGAGGCTCCCAAGCACCGAGGCATCACCTTCGTGATGATCGACCGGCACAGCCCCGGTGTCGACGTGCGGCCCATCCGGCAGATGAACCACAGCTCGTCGTTCGCCGAGGTCTACTTCGACGACGTCGAGGTGCCGCTCGAGAACGTCGTGGGCGAGCTGAACGACGGGTGGCGGGTCGCCATGGTCGCGCTGACCAACGAGCGGAGCAGCAACCTCAACACCGCCGCGCACTTCGAGCGGCTGCTCGGCGAGGTCATCGACCTGGTGCCGCCCGAGCGCCGTCGCGACCCGCGGATCGCGGCCGAGATCGGCCGGTTCCACGAGGAGATCGAGGCGTACCGCTACCTGACCTTGAGGACGCTGACCGAGCTCTCGAAGGGGCGACGACCCGGGATCCAGTCGTCGATGGGAAAGCTCTGGTGGAGCGAGATGCAGACCCGCATCCACGAGCTCGGCCTCGAGATGCTCGGCGACGACGCCGAGCTGCTGGATCCGGCCGACGCGCCCGGTGGCTTCGTGCACCGCTACTGGCTCGGCCGTGCCGCACACATCTACGCGGGGTCCAACGAGATCCAGCGCAACATCATCGCCGAGCGCTGGCTCGGCCTGCCGAAGGGGCGCTAGTGGATTTCGAGTTCGACGAGGACCAGGTCGCGTTCGGAGCCGCGGTGCGCCGCTTCCTCGACGCCAAGCTCCCTCCGTCGCGCCTGCGCACGATCTGGGACGAGGGCCAGGGCTACCGCCACGAGGTGTGGCGCGAGCTCGCCGGTCTGGGGGTGGCCGGCTCGCTGGTCGACGAGGCGCACGGTGGGTCCGGCGGCCGGCTGACCGATCTCGTGCTGGTGCTGGGCGAGCTCGGGACCCACGCCGTGCCCGAGCCGGCGGTCGAGACGGCCGTCGTCGCACCCCTGGTGCTGAGCGGGTTCGGCGCCCCAGCGCTCCAGCAGGAGTGGCTGCCCCAGATCGCCGCGGGCGACACGATCGTCGCCGTCGCCGCGCGTCCGGAGGGGGCGCGGGTGCCCGACGGTGCCACAGCGGACGTCACGCTGGTGCGCTCGGGCCACGAGGTCCATCTCGTCCGGCCCCAGCGCGTGACCGCCCGCCCACTGGCGGGTGCCGACCCGTCCCGGCGGCTGGCGGAGTGCGACTACCGGCTCGACGACTCCACGCTGGTCACCGTCGACCCCGCAGCGTCCCTGCTGATCGACACCGCCGGTGCGGCGGGCACAGCCGCTCTGCTCGTGGGACTGTGCGACCGGCTGGTCGACCTGACCCGCGAGCACCTCCTGACGCGGCAGCAGTTCGGCCGCCCGCTCGCCGAGTTCCAGGTGCTGAAGCACCGTCTGGTCGATGTCGCGGTCGCGGTCGAGGCGGCCCGCTCGCTCACCTGGAACGCCGGCTACCGCGTGGGCGTCGGCGACCCGGGAGCGGCGATGGCCGCGCGGGCGGCCAAGGCCGCGGCGAGTGAGGCCGCATCGAGAGCCGGGGCCGCCGCCCTGCAGCTCCACGGAGGCATCGGCTTCACGTGGGAGCACGACCTGCACCTGTGGTTGCAGCGAGCCATGTCATGGGAGCGGTCCTTCGGGATCGCTCGCGAACTGCGCGCCCAGATGGGCGCCGAGCTGTTGGAGGCGAAGTGAGCACGAGAAGCACGGCATCCGAGGTGGTCAGCCTGTTGCTGCACGCCACCGCCATCACGATCGTCGGCGCGTCCGACAACGGCGCCAAGGCGTCTGGCCGCACGATGAGGTACCTGCGCAAGTACGGGTACAAGGGCGACATCTACCCGGTCAACCCGAGCCGCGAGACGGTGCAGGGCGAGCCGGCGTATGCGTCGATCGAGCAGCTGCCGGCCGTCCCGGACGTCGCCGTGATCGTGCTGCCGAAGGCCGCCGTCGCCGCAGCCATCGAGGCGTGCGGCGCCAAGGGCATCAGGTTCGCGATCGTCTTCGCGGCCGGGTACGCCGAGGTGGGGGCCGAGGGCGCACAGGAGCAGGCCGAGCTCGCGGCGGTCGCAGAGCGCGCCGGCGTGCGGTTCCTCGGACCGAACTCGGTCGGAGCGGTCATGGCGGCAGAAGCCGTCACGACGGCGTTCATGACCGGGCTCGACCAGGACCGCTTCGCCCTGCGCGACGACGGCGTCGCCTTCGTCTCCCAGAGCGGCGCCATGGGCGGTTTCGTCCTCAACATGGCCCAGAGCGACGGCCTCGGCGTCGGGCGCTTCTTCAGCACGGGCAACGAGGCCGACCTGGCGCTCGGCGAGCTGATGGAGGGGTTGGTGGACGAGGGGTCCACCCGCGCGATGCTCGCGTACGTCGAGGGCGTGCGTGACGGCGAGGCGTTCTGCCGGGCGCTCGAGAAGGCCCAGCGGGCGCGGGTGCCCGTGGTGCTGATGAAGGTGGGCCGGTCCGAGCGCGGCGCCGTCGCGGCGGCCTCTCACACGGGCGCCCTGGCCGGCTCCGACGCGGTCCTCGACGGGATCCTCGAGCGCTACGGTGCGCAGCGCGCCGAGGACGTCGAGCAGCTGGTCGACTTCGGGCGCGTCTTCGCGGCCAACCGCATCCCCCGCGGCCGCAAGGTGAGCATCATGACGATCTCGGGCGGTGCCGGCGTCCTGATGACCGACTACGCCGAGGACCTGGGGCTCGACGTGTTCGAGTGGGACCAGCCGTGGCAGCGCCGGATGGCGGAGATCCTGCCGATGTACGCCCCGGTCAGCAACCCGATCGACACGACCGGCGCGATCGCGGCGGACCAGCAGATCCTGACCGACGGTCTGCAGCTCTGCCTCGACAATCCCGAGACCGACATCGCGATCGTGCTCCTGGGCAACCTCGAGATGGAGGAGGACGGGCTGTGCGACCGGATCATCGAGGTCGCGGCGGGGTCGGACAAGCCGATCCTCGTGGCCTGGGTCGGCGGCTCGGGCAACCCGCGCCGGATCCTGTCGTCGGCGGGTGTGCCGACGTTCACCGACCCGGTGCGCGCCATGCGTGCGGCTGCGGCCCTGGCCGACTGGGCCCTCGCCGAGCCCCCTGCGCCATCGCCGGCGGGACCGTCGTCCGAGCTGTCGGTTCTGAAGGACCGGTTGGCCGCCATGGCCGACGACGGTGTCTCGATGCTCCACGAGATGCAGAGCAAGAAGGTGCTCGCCCAGAGCGGCATCCCCGTCACGCGGGAGATCGAGGCGAGGAGCCCGGCCGAGGCACGCGCGGCGGCCGACGAGATCGGCCTGCCCGTCGTGCTCAAGCTGCTCTCGGACGAGGTGGAGCACAAGTCGGACATCGGCGGCGTGAAGCTCGGCCTGGCCGACCTCGACGCCGTCGAGGACGCTGCCGCCGAGGTGCTGGCGATCGCCGACAGGCTCGAGCTCACCGAGCGGAGCGTCGTGGTGCAGGAGTCCGTGACCGGCGGTGCCGAGCTGATCCTCGGAGCGACGCACGACCCGACGTTCGGGCCGGTGGTGGTGGTCGGCCTGGGCGGCATCTTCACGGAGGTGCTGCGCGACGTCGCGATGCGGCCGGCCCCGATCGACCCGGGGGAGGCCCGCCGCATGGTCGCCTCCCTGCGCGGTGTCGCGCTGTTGCGCGGCACGCGGGGGCTGCCGGTCGCCGACGAGAGTCGCCTGGCGGCGGCCATCAGCGACTTCTCGCGTGCCTTCGCGGAGATCTCGCCGGCCGTGGAGTCGATCGACGTCAACCCCTTGGTGATCACGGGCTCCGGCGGCGTCATGGCGCTCGACGGTGTCGTGACCCTGAAGAACAAGGAGGAGCAGCGATGACCACACGCACCCGCGCCGCGGTCGTGACGGGATCGGCCGGTGGCATCGGGGCCGGCATCTCCGACAGCCTGCTCCGAGCCGGCTGGAACGTCCTGGCCACCGACATCGACGAGCAGGCGCTCGCAGGATTCGCCGCCGCACGGACCGAGCACGCCTCGCAGCTGCGGACGCTGCCGGTCGACGTGGCGTCCGAGCCCGACTGGGCTGCGGTCGTCACCGAGGCGGAGCGGTGGGTCGGTGGTGTCGACGCGCTGGTCAACAACGCGGCGATCTCCCCCAAGCACGACGGCGCGAAGCTGGTCACCGCGGACATCCCCGCCGAGGAGTGGGATCGTGTCATCGGGATCAACCTCACCGGTGCCTTCTACGGGCTGCGCGCGGTCCTCGAGCCGATGCGCGAGCGTGGCTGGGGGCGCATCGTGAACCTGTCGTCGCAGGCGGCGCACACGGGGGCCCGCGTCGCCGGCGCGCACTACGGTGCGACGAAGGCAGCGCTGCTCGGGCTGACCCGCACCGTGGCGCACGAGTACGGGCCCTTCGGCATCACCGCGAACGCGATCACGCCGGGGCGCATCGAGACCCCGATGGCGGCTGCCGTCAGCGACGAGGTCAACGAGACCTGGCGACGCTCGATCCCCGTCGGCCGGCTCGGGCAACCTGCCGACATCGGCGCGATGGCCGCCTTCCTGCTCTCCGAGGAGGCCTCGTTCGTCAACGGCGCGACGCTCGACGTCAACGGCGGCAGCAGGATGGGCTGATGCTGGCGATCACGATCGCCGGGCAGGGCGACGACTCCACGCTCGAGCTCGTCGAGGCACCCGAGCCGGTGATCGGCCCGGACGAGGTCCTGGTCGAGGTGGCCGCGGCCGGCGTGAACCGCACCGACACCCTCCAGCGACGCGGCGCCTCGCTCACCGCGACGGCGGCGCCCCAGGTCCCCGGCCTCGAGGTGTCCGGTGTGGTGGCCGCGACCGGCGAGGCCGTGCGACGGTGGCGGGTGGGCGATCGGGTGTGCGCCCTGCTGACCGATGGTGGCTACGCGACGCACGTGGCGGTGCACGAGTCGCACGTGCTCGCCGTGCCGGAAGGCCTCGACCTGGTCGAGGCGGCGGCGCTGCCGGAGGCCCTGGCGACCGTGTGGTCGAACCTGACCGCGCCGGTCGGGCTCCGTGGCGGCGAGACCCTCCTGGTGCACGGTGCCGGCTCCGGCATCGGGACGATCGCGATCCAGGTGGCGACGATGCTCGGTGCCCGGGTGCTGGTCACAGCCGGGTCACGGGCCAAGCTCGACGCCTGCCGCGAGCTCGGCGCGGACGAGGGCATCGACTACCGCTCGGAGGACTTCGTCTCCGGCGTGCACGAGCGCACCGCCGGACGGGGGGTCGACATGATCCTCGACATCGTCGGGGCGTCGTACCTCGCTCGCAATGTCGCGGCCCTCGCGCCGGACGGCCGGATCGCCGTGATCGGTCTCCAGTCGGGGGCGACGGGCGAGCTCGACCTGCTCGACGTGCTGCGCAAGCGAGCGGTCATCACCGGCTCGCTGCTGCGCCCGCGGTCGCCGGCGGACAAGGCGAGCATCCTCCAAGCCGTCGCCGAGCACGTGCTCCCGGCCGTCGCCGAGGGACGTGTCCGTCCCGTCGTCGACTCGGTGGTGCCGTTCGCGCAGGCCGGCGCGGCCCACGCACGGCTCGAGGCCTCGGACCACTTCGGAAAGATCCTGTTGGTGCCATGAACGATCACGAGGACACACCCATGAGCTCATACGTCGCACCGGACCTGACCGAGGTCGGGCTCGAACAGCTGACCTCCCTCGCAGGACGCGGTGCGCTCGTCACCGGCGGTGCGCGAGGCATCGGGGAGGCCGTCGCGCGACGTCTCGCGGAGGCCGGCGCGCGCGTCGTCATCGCCGACCGCGACGGCGACGGGGCCGAGTCCGCGGCGCTGCGGATCGCCGAGCGGACGGGGTCTCCCGTCACCGGCCTCGCCATGGACATCGCCGACGAGGCATCGGTCCGCGCGGGCATCGCCGCCGCCACCCGGCAGGGGCCCCTTGACCTCCTGGTCAACAACGCTGCCGTGCTGACCCCGACGGGCGATCCCCTGAGCGCGAGCCAGGAGCACCTGCGCCGGATGTTCGACGTCAACGTGGTCGGCACGTTCCTGGTCACGCGGGAGGTCGCGGCCCAGATGGCGCCGGGCGCGAGCATCGTCAACGTGATCTCGACGTCGGGCCTGCGCGTCTCCCGGGGCACCATGGCCTACGCCGCGTCGAAGCACGCGCTCACCGGCCTGACGAAGAGCCTCGCCCTCGAGCTGAGCGGTCGGGGCGTCCGCGTCACCGGGGTCGCCCCGGGGATCGTCACGACGCCCGGCGTCGCCGAGATCGCCACCGACCTCGCGGCCGCCGGGTACGCCGGCGGACGTCCGCCCCTGATGCCCTTCGGGCGCCACGGGGTCCCCGACGACGTGGCCAGGGTCGTCCTCTTCTTGTGCACAGGCCTCGCGTCATGGGTCTCCGGGTCGGTGATCGGCGTCGAGTCCGGCCGTTTGGAGGTGCTCGCATGAGCCGAGCAGTGATCACGACGGACACGGTGGTGGCGACCGCCGACGGACCGATCCTGCGCATCGAGATCAACCGCCCCGAGGTGCGCAACGCGATCGACCTGCCGACCGCCCGCGCGATCGAGGCAGCCGTCGACGCGTTCGAGGCCGACGACGACCTCCGTGTCGCCGTGCTGCACGGGCGCGGGGCGAACTTCAGCGCCGGGATGGACCTCAAGGCGTTCGCGGCGACCGGTGAGCGTCCGGTCACCGAGCGTCGGGGAGCCCTCGGCATGGTGGCGGCGCCGCCGAGCAAGCCGATCATCGCGGTGCTGCACGGTGCCACGCTCGGCGGAGGGTTCGAGCTCGCCCTCGCCTGCGACCTGATCGTCATGGAGGAGGGCAGCGAGGTCGGGCTCCCCGAGGTGACGCGTGGGCTGGCCGCCGGCGGGGGAGGGGCCATCCGCCTGCCCCAGCGGATCCCGCACCACGTGGCCCTCGACCTGGTGCTGACCGGGCGCCGGATGCCGGCCGCCGAGGCCGAGCGGTGGGGTCTGGCCACTCGTCTGGTCCCCGCGGGCCAGGGGCTGCAGGCGGGTCTGGAGCTCGCAGCGGCCGTGGCCGCGGCTGCCCCGCTCGGCGCGCGCGCGTCCAAGCAGATCGCGGTGCAGAGTCGCACGCTGACCTTCGAGGAGGCGCTCGCGGCGCAGGAGCCGTTGATGCAGGTCGTCCGCACCTCGGACGACGCGGCCGAGGGCGCGCGAGCGTTCGTCGAGCGGCGTCCGCCGCACTGGAGCGGGCGCTAGCCGCGACGCCGACGCACGTCCGTCAGCCCGGTGGGTGGACGGCGGTGCCGAGGAGTAGGGTCGGACCACACGACAGGGGAGCGCCACCGCAGAGGGCGCTGAGAGTGCGGATCCGCCGCAGACCCTTGAACCTGCACCGGTTAGTACCGGCGAAGGGAGTCACGATGAGTTCTGCCACCACGTCCAAGCCCGGGTTCGACGTGCGATACCGCACGATCGACCTGGTCACCATCACCACCCTGGGTGTCGCCTTCGGCGTCATCTTCTGGGGCTGGGGCAAGCTGTACGAGCCGCTCAGCGGGCTCGCGGTCTTCTCGTTCCCGCCCAGCTCGGCGCTGCTCGGAGGCGTCTGGCTCACGGCCGGCGTCGTCGGCGGCCTGATCGTCCGCAAGCCCGGTGCGGCCTTCGCGACGGAGTTCATCGCGGCCGCCGTGTCGTCGTTCATCGTCGGCGGGACGCAGTGGGGCTGGGGCGTCTACGCCTCCGGTTTCTGGCAGGGCCTCGGCGCCGAGCTGATCTTCCTGCTGTTCTTCTACCGCCGCTGGGGCGTGCTCGTCGCGGCCCTGGCCGGCGCCGCGGCCGCGGCGTTCGAGGCCGTCTACGAGTGGACGAGCTACTACTCCTCGTGGGACATGGACTACAAGCTCGCCCACCTGGGCTTCTTCGTGGTCTCCGGCGTCGTCGTGGCCGGCCTCGGCGGCTTCGCGCTCGTCAAGGCGCTGGCCCGTGCCGGCGTGCTCGACGCCTTCCCGGCCGGACGCGAACAGGCCGTCGAGGTCTAGGCGACCGCTCGATGGACGTCGTCAGCAGCGTCGTCAGCAGGGGCGGCATCCGCCTCCGTGACGTCACGTGGCGTCCGATCGGTCGGCGGCTGCCGGTCATCGCCGGGCTCGACCTCGAGGTCGAGCCCGGCGAGCGGGTGCTGCTGGTCGGCCCGAGCGGTGCCGGCAAGTCGACGATCCTGCACGGGCTCGCCGGCGCCCTCGGCACGACCGTCGCAGGTGACCTCGGCGGCTCGATCGACGTCGGTGGGCAGCTGGGTCTGCTGCTGCAGAACCCTGCGGACGCCGTCGTGGCCGAGCGCATCGGTCGCGACGTCGCCTTCGGCCCCGAGAACGCCGCGATGCCGCGCGACCAGATCTGGCGCCGTGTCGACGAGTGCCTCGAGGCGGTGGGGCTGGCGTACGGCCGCGACCACTTCACGGCGGCTCTCTCAGGCGGCGAGCAGCAGCGTCTCGCCCTGGCCGGGGTGCTGGCCATGCGCCCGGACGTCCTGCTGCTCGACGAGCCCACGTCGATGCTCGACGCCGCGACGGCCACGAGCGTCCGCGAGGCGATCCTGGCGGCGGCCGGCGACCGGACGCTGGTCGTCGTCGAGCACCGCATCGAGCCGTGGCTGCCGCACGTCGACCGCGTCGTCGTGCTCGGTGCCGGCGGCGTCGTCGTCAGCGACGGAACCGTCGAGGCCTTCCTCGCCGGCGCCCGGCCTCCCGGCGTGTGGATGCCCGACCTGCCGACGCCCGCGCCGCTCGACGTGCCCGTCGGGCTCGTCCGGCCGGAGGCCGAGCCGTTCGCGGTCACGGCGACCGAGGTGTCGGTCGAGCTGGTCATGCGGACGCTCCGGGGCACGCAGCGCTCGCAGGCGCTGACCGGGTTGACGGCTGGGTTGGTGCCTGCCCGGGTCACGGGCTTCACCGGGCCGAGCGGCGCGGGCAAGTCGACCGCGCTCGCGGTGCTCGGTGGGCTGCTGAAGCCGGCGGGCGGCACCGTGACGCCCGAGCTGCGGCGCCGCCGGTCCGTCGACCTCGCCTCCGTCGTGGGGTGGGTGCCGCAGAACCCCGAGCACGGCTTCCTCACCACCACCGTGCTGGCCGAGGTCGAGCTCACCGCTGCCCGGGTCGGACGGACGGTCGACGCCGCGGCGGTGCTCGAGGTGTTCGGCCTGGAGCGCTACGGGGCGTCCAATCCGTACCGGCTGTCGGGCGGCGAGCAGCGGCGGCTGGCGCTGGCCGCGGCGCTGGCCCACCGCCCGCCGGTCGTCCTGCTCGACGAGCCGACGGTCGGTCAGGACCCTGCGACGTGGGCCGCGGTGGCGGGCTGGATCGCGTCGTCACGTGCGGCGGGCGCGACGGTCGGGATGTCGACGCACGATGCCGACCTCGCCCTCGACGTCGACCACCGCATGCGGGCAGGGGCGCTGGCATGAGGACGGCCGTGCTGCGGGTCAACCCGCTGGCCCAGCTGTCGGTGGGGCTGTTCTCGCTGCTGGGCTCGTTCTGGATCGACAGCCTGCCGGTCGCGCTCGCGGCCCTGGGTGCCTACGTGCTCGTCGCGGCGGTGCTGCTGCCGGGCTGGCGCTACCCGCTGGTGTGCCTGGCGTTCACGTCGATCGCCGCCCTCACGATCGTCTACTCGACGTGGCGCCTCGGCGGGCGCGACCTCGAGATCGCCGTGACGGCCGGCCTGCGGATCGTCGTGCTGGCGTGGCCGGGCTCGGTGATGGCCGGCTACGTCGACCCGTCGCGCCTGGCCGACTACCTCGCGCAGACGCTGCGCCTGCCCGCGCGGCTGATCGCGGCCCTGGCCGCGGCGCTGCAGAGGTTCACCGGCTTCGGTCTGGCCTGGCAGCAGCTCGAGCGGGCACGGCGGGTGCGCGGCTTCGGGGCCGGACGCCATCCCGTCGCCAACGGGCGTCACGCCGCCAACATGTCGTTCGCCCTGCTGGTGCACGCCATGCGCGGGGCGACCTCGGCCTCGATCGCGATGGACGCGCGGGGGTTCGCCACCGCTCGCGGACGCACGTGGGCGCTGGCGGCGCCGT
The DNA here is from genome assembly GCF_003586285.1 of Aeromicrobium endophyticum. GTDB lineage: Bacteria > Actinomycetota > Actinomycetes > Propionibacteriales > Nocardioidaceae > Aeromicrobium > Aeromicrobium endophyticum. The sequence continues at coordinate 1,505,061 of NZ_QUBR01000001.1, forward strand.
GGGCGCGCGGCGACGTCGTGGCGATCGGGGTGGCGGTCGCGCTCGGCGCCGTCCCCGTGATCGCCCGCCTTGCCTCCTAGCCGCCGGCGTCATAGCCGATGGGGTGCCCGAGCCGCGGTTCGTACGACGTCCGGGAGCGGCACGTCTGGCGCGCGCCCCCGGGTTCGGGCTAGTCTCGAACTAAGCAAGCGCTTAGCGCTTTTCCCCACAGCTGGAGGTTCCCGCATGACCCGAGTGTTCGACGATCTCGACGCCCTCAAGGCCGCCGCCGGTGAGGAGCTCGGCACGAGCGAGTGGTTCACGGTCACGCAGGAGCAGATCAACACCTTCGCCGACGCGACGGGCGACCACCAGTGGATCCACGTCGACCCCGAGCGCGCGGCGACCGGGCCCTTCGGCACGACGATCGCGCACGGATACCTCACGCTGTCGCTGCTCCCGGTGCTCGCCAAGCAGATCTACGAGATCAACGGGCTGGCGTTCGGCGTCAACTACGGCGCCAACAAGGTGCGCTTCCCCTCGCCGGTGCCGGTCGACTCCCGGCTGCGGGCCACCGCGACGCTCAAGGAGACCAACGACATCGCGATCGGCACCCAGGTCGTCATGACCTTCGTCGTCGAGCTCGAGGGAGCCGACAAGCCGGCCTGCATCGCCGAGGTCGTCTACGTCATGGCAGGAGCCTGAGATGCACTTCGGCTACGACGACAAGACGACCGCGCTGATCGAGAAGGTCACGGCCTTCATGGAGGCCGAGGTCTACCCCGCCGAGGCCGTGTTCAAGGAGCAGGTCGAGGCGGCCATCGCCGCCGACACGTGGTCGTTCCCGCCGATCGTCATGGAGATCCGCGCCAAGGCCAAGGCCCAGGGGCTGTGGAACTTCTTCGACCCGTCCGAGCACGGTGCCGGCCTGACCAACCTGCAGTACGCGCCCATCGCCGAGCTGACGGGCCGCAGCATCCAGATCGGCCCGGCGGCCTTCAACTGCGCCGCCCCCGACACCGGCAACATGGAGGTGCTGAGCATGTTCGGCACCGACGAGCAGAAGAAGAAGTGGCTCGAGCCGCTGCTGGCCGGTGACATCCGCTCGGCCTTCGCGATGACCGAGCCGCAGGTCGCCTCGTCCGACGCCACCAACGTCGAGCTCAGCATCGTGCGCGACGGTGACGAGTACGTCATCAACGGCCGCAAGTGGTGGATCACCGGCGCGATGAACCCCGACTGCAAGATCTTCATCGTGATGGGCAAGACCGATCCCTCGGCGGCGCGTCATCGCCAGCAGAGCCAGATCCTGGTCGAGCGCGACACCCCGGGCTTCGAGATCATCCGCGGCATGCACGTCTTCGGCTACCACGACCGCGACCACGGCGGGCACGCCGAGCTGCGGTTCACGGACGTCCGCGTGCCGGCCAGCAACATCATCGGCGGCGAGGGCGAGGGCTTCGCGATCGCCCAGGCGCGCCTCGGGCCCGGCCGCATCCACCACTGCATGCGCTCGCTCGGCATCGCCGAGCGCGCCATCGAGATGATGAGCAAGCGGGCGTCCGAGCGGGTCGCCTTCGGCAAGCCGATCGCCGAGCAGGGCGTCGTCCGCGACTGGATCGCCGAGTCGCGGGTCAAGGTCGAGCAGCTGCGCCTTCTGGTGCTGAAGGCTGCGTGGCTGATGGACGTCGCGGGCAACAAGGCTGCGCACACCGAGATCCAGGCCATCAAGATCGCGACGCCGCAGACCGTCGAGTGGATCCTCGACAAGGCGATCCAGGTGCATGGTGCCGGCGGCCTGAGCCAGGACTTCCCGCTCGCGGAGTGGTTCGCCGGCATGCGCACGCTGCGCTTCGCCGACGGCCCCGACGAGGTGCACAAGAACGCCCTGGCCAAGGCGGAGATCAAGAAGTGGGCCTGACGCCCGGAGCGGGCACCGTCGCGGTCGTCACCGGCGCCGCGAGCGGCATCGGCGAGGGCATCGCCGAGCGCCTGCTCGAGCGCGGTGCGTCGGTGGTCCTGGGCGACCTCGACGCCGATCGGCTCGCCGAGACGTCCGCACGGCTCGACGGCGTGCACCCCGGACGGGTCGCCCACGTCGCGGGGGATGCCGCGGACGCCGAGCACGTCGCCGCGCTGGTCGCGGCGGCGCCGGGCGACGTCGACCTGTACGTGGCCAACGCGGGCGTCTTCAAGGGCTTCGGGCTCGACGCGGCGGATGCCGACTGGTCGATGTCGTGGGACGTCAACGTCATGGGGCAGGTGCGAGCCGCGCAGGCTCTCGTGCCGGGCTGGCTCGAGCGGGGACGCGGCTGCTTCGTCAGCACGGCGTCGGCGGCCGGCCTGTTGACGCAGCTGGGCTCGCCGACGTACTCGGCCACCAAGCACGCCGCCGTCGGCTTCGCCGAGTGGCTCGCCGCGACGTACGGCGACCAGGGCGTCCAGGTGTGCTGCCTGTGCCCCATGGGCGTGCGCACCGACATGCTGCGCGAGGGCGAGCAGAACGCCGACGAGACGGCACGGCTCGCGATGCGATCGGTCGTGACGGCCGGCGCCACGGTCTCGCCGCTCGACGTCGCCGACGTCCTGCTCGAGGCCATCGAGGCGGGCTCGTTCTTCGCCCTCCCGCACCCCGAGGTCGGCACGATGTACGCCCGCAAGGCGTCCGACACCGACCAGTGGGTCGCGGGCATGCACCGCTTCCGGACGTCCCTCGAGCGCTGACCCCCCGCAGCCGGCCTCCGAGCTCCGGGCCGGCGCCGGGGGTCAGGTGAGCCAGCGGGACGCGGCCCGGGTGTGGGCCGCCTTCTTCTCGGGCGCCAACCCGTCGTACATCCGCGTCATCATGCGCGAGCGGTGGTTGCCCTCGAAGACGTCGCGGTGGTCGCGCACGAACGTCCAGTAGAGGCCGTCCCAGTCGGCGGTCCAGTCGCCGGTCGGCAGGTCCGACATCTTGCGGAGGTAGTTGCTGCCCGACACGTAGGGCTTGGTCGTGATGCCGTCGCCGGCCGCGAACTGGCTCATGGCGTAGACGTTGGGCACCATGACCCAGTCGTAGGCGTCGACGTACATCTGCATGAACCACTCGTACACGTCGTCGGGGTCGGTGCGCAGCAGGCTCATCGCGTTGCCCAGCACCATGAGCCGCTCGATGTGGTGGCTCCAGCCGCGCTCGAGCACCCCCTCGATCGCGTGGTCGACGGGGTCGAGCCCGGTGCGGGCGGTCCACCAGCCGGCGGCGAGCGGCCGGCTGTGCCGCAGGTGGTTGCTCGTGCGCATCCGGCGGCCGTAGAGGACGTACGTGGCCCGCATGTACTCGCGCCAGCCGATGACCTGGCGCACGAAGCCCTCGAGGGACGGCAGGTCGATGTCGTCGGCCGCCAGCGCACGGTCGACGACCCACGACGGCGACAGCAGACCGATGTTGAGCCCCGGGGTCATGACGGAGTGGAAGACGAACGGGTGCCGGGTGGCGATGGCGTCCTCGTACGGACCGAACTGCGGCAGACGCTCGTCGACGAACTGGTCGAAGGCGGCCTCGGCCTCGTCGTGGGAGGTCGGCCACGCGAACGACTCGGCGTTGCCGGGGTTGTCGGGGAACTCCTGGCCCACCCACGCGATCGCCTCGTCGACGGCCGGGTGCCGGGCGGGCCACGTCACGTCGGGGACACGGTGCTCGCGCGGCAGCTTCCTGCGGTTCTCGGTGTCGAACGACCAGCGTCCGCCCACGGGTTGGTCGCCCTCGACCAGGATGTCGAGCCGCTGGCGCTGCCACGAGTAGAAGTGCTGCATGCGGGCCGGGTGCGCGTCGAACCAGGCGGCGATCTCGGCGCGGGACGTCAGGAAGCTGGGCGACTCGAGCACGTCCTCCGTGTGCAGCTCGATGCCCGCCTCGGCCAGGGCGGCCGACACGTCACGCGACAGCCAGTCGTCGACGACGTCGTAGACCGTCACGCGCTGCGGACGCAGACGCGCCAGCAGCGCGGTCAGTCGGACGGCGGTGGGCTCGTCGGCGCTGGTGTCGATGCACTCGACGTCGAACGAGGCGGCGCGCAGACGATCGGCGAACCGTCGCATCGAGGCGCGGTGGAGCACGAGCTTCTGGGTGTGGAACGCGTACTGGCGGAAGAACAGGTCGTCCTCGACGAGCACGAACACCGTGCCTGCGCTCGCGTCGAGCTGCTGCTCGAACAGCTGGTGCGGGTAGATCAGCCGGACGTGTGGGGTGCTCATCGCCGCGCGACCGCCTCGCCGACGATCTCGGCCATGCCCGCGTAGCCCGCATCGTTGGGGTGGAAGTGGTCGGGGGAGAGGCGCCCCCGCCACGACCGCATGCGGGGGTCGCGGAACTCCGCGACGCGGATGCGTCCGGCGGCGGCGGCCTCGTCGACGCGTCGGTTGAAGTCGACGGACGCCGGACGTCCACCGGGCTGCGTGCCGACGACCGAGCCGGTCGGCAGCTGCGACAGCATCGCGTCGAGCGCCTGCGGCAGCTGCGGACGCAGCCGGCGGCTGATGAGGTCGTTGCTGCCGATGACGACCGTCACCAGGTCGGGCTCGACGCCGATCGACCGCATCGCCGGGATCTGCCGCTCGACGACGTCGCCAACGCGTCCGCCGTAGACCGACAGGTTGACGAGCCGGTGCCGGGGCAGCTCCTGCGCCAGCTGTCCGGCCCAGCCGCGGTCGTAGGCGGAGGCACCGACGCCCTGCGCCATCGAGTCGCCGAGGACGACCCACAACGGGCCGGTGGCGGCGAGTGCCACGCGGTTGTGTCGCTCCCAGGCCCGCGCGTACGGCTCGACCTGGCGCTGCACGGCTCGGACTCCCGGCAGCAGCAGGCTCGCCGTGCGCACGAACGGACCGCTGTCGCGTCCGCTCAGGTTGGAGTAGTCGAAGTCAGCCTGGGTCACGGGATCAGTCAAGCACCGGGAGGCCACGTAGGCTTGCCGAGAATGAGTGCCGAGGAGGGCAGGACATGACGAGTGTGAACGGCATCAGGCTGATGAGCGTCGCGGGCGCCGTCGTGCTCGGTGCCTACGTGGTCGGCGGTCTCGCGGGCGTCGACCTCGGCTCAGCCCTCGGCTTCGTCAAGATCGCCGTGCTCGTGGCTGCCGTGCTGGTGGCCGCGCTCGCGTTCCAGGGCTGGTCGCACGACAGCAACCCGCACAGCCTCAGCGCGATGGTGGTCTCGCTGCTGGGCGGCGCGTCCCTGGCCTCGACCGTCACGACCGCCACCGGTGACGACCTCTACGGCAGCGACCCGATGGCACTGGTCGGCACGATGGCCGTCGTCGCCGCCGTCACGATCGCGCAGATCGGGCAGACCCGCTCGCACACCACCCCACCAGACAGAAAGGGAGGCGCTCGATGATCGAGCTCCTGACCCCCACCCAGATCGACGAGATGCGCCCGGCCGGACGCTTCGTGGCGTCCGTGCTAACCGCGCTGAGCGAGGCCGCCGACGTCGGCGTCGACCTGCTCGACCTCGATGCGCTCGCCCACGAGATGATCCGCAAGGAGGGTGCCGAGTCGTGCTACATCGACTACCACCCGTCCTTCGGTGCGATGCCGTTCGGCAAGGTGCTGTGCACGTCGGTCAACGACGCGGTGCTGCACGGGCTGCCGCACAAGTACAAGCTGCGTGACGGCGACCTCGTGAGCTTCGACTTCGCGGTGTCGGTGGACAACTGGGTGTGCGACTCGGCGGTCAGCGTCGTGGTCGGCACCCCGCGCGACGAGGACCTCCGCCTGATCGACCACGCGCAGGAGGCTCTCGACGCCGCGATCGCCGTCGCTCGTCCCGGCCACCGCATCGGCGACATCTCTGCGGCCATCGGCGCGGTGGGCCGGTCGCACGGTCTCAAGGTCAACACCCAGTTCGGCGGGCACGGCGTCGGACGCACGATGCACGGCGACCCCCACGTTCCCAACGACGGCCGGGCCGGGCGCGGGCTGCCTCTCAAGCCGGGCCTCGTGATCGCGATCGAGCCGTGGTTCCTGCACACGACCGACGAGATCCGCATGGACGAGGACGGCTGGACGATCCGCAGCGCCGACGGCTCTCGCGGCGCGCACGTCGAGCACACGATCGCCATCACCGACGGCGACCCGATCGTCCTCACCGCCCGCGACTGAGGTCCCGCTAGGGGTGTCCGGACCGCATGGCTGGTTTAGGTCCCAGGACGCCCTGTCTCTGGCCTACCCTGAGGTCTGCGGCTCTGGATGGGGAGAGGTCCGACGGCTGCTGACACAGGGAGAGCTGTCATGCGCGTGGTCCGCCGTACGTCCGTCCTGATCGCGGGTGCGCTCGTGGCGTCCGGGATCGCCATGCTGCCCGCTCAGGCCGGCGAGACGTCCGATCCGACGACCCTGGCGGTCGAGGGCACCGTGAGGGCTGTCGTCGTCGACCGGTTCGGGGCCGAGGCATCGTCCGACCACCTCTACACCGTCGTGACCGACGCCGGCGCCGAGATCCCCGTCGACCTGCCAGAAGCCACCCCCGCCAACGGGCGCTTCGAGGGCGAGCTGGTCGTCGACGGAGACGTCGAGGACGCGCTCGACGCCAAGGACCTCCTGCCCCGTGAGGGCAGCACGATCGCGCAGGACACCCGCGCCGGACGCGTCGCCGTCGCCGAGGCCGAGCGCCAGGACACACCGCTCGAGGTGGCGACGTCCACCGTCGCGCCCGTCACGGCGGCGGCCGTCACGACACCCAAGGCCCACCGCGCGTACGTCGCGGTCATGACGGGGAGGGGGTCGGTCGAGGAGACCGACACCCAGGTGGCGAGCATCGTCGACGGATTGATGAGCTACTGGAAGACCGAGTCGGGCGGGGTGATCTCGTCGTTCACCCGTCCGCGGGGTATCGAGCGATTCGCGACGTCCACGGCCGGTCCTGTCAGCGACAGCTGCGGCATGGCCAGCGACCCCGACGAGGTGTGGAACGAGGCAGCGAACATCTTCTTCCAGAAGTACGGTGTCTCGTTCGGCCGAGGATCCGGCAATCATCTGTTCGTCGCGATGGCCAATGAGTGCGCCGGCGTCCTGGCCACGGATGCGGGGGTCGCCGGCGTCGCTGCGGTGGGTTCGGACTTCTCGAGCGAGGGGCCCATGAGCTTCAGCCTGGGGGACATCGCGACGCAGGTCGGCGTGCACGAGATCGGCCACACGTTCGGCCTGGGTCACGCCAATCTCGACGTCTGCGGCGCGCCCACCGTGTGCGGCGACGGAGAGTACTTCGACCTCTACAGCCCCATGTCCCTTGCCATCAGCCTCGGCTCCGCGGTCACGTCGCCCGTGCTCGACACCGCGTACCGAGCCCGACTCGGCGTGGCGGGGACGTCCGAGGTTGCCCGTCTCGCCGCCGCAGACAGCTCGCCGTCGCGCACGGTCAGCCTCACCGCACGGTCGGCCGCCAACGGGCTCCGCGGCCTCCAGGTCGTCGACCCGATCTCCGGTCAGCAGTACTGGGTCGACTACAGGTCGGGCACGGACCGTGACGCGGGCAGCTTCTACGCCTCACGCTTCGGCTTGGGCACGACGACCTACCAGCTGAGGTATCCGACGGGTGTCACCGTCACGAGCCTCTCGCCGTCCGGCGAGCTCGTGCTGCAGACGCAGCGCTCGGCCGGGGGCGCGCTCGGGTCGTTCGCCTCCGGGTCGCAGTTCGTCAGCCCCACCGGTGCGGTCCGCATCGGCGTGGGAGCCGTGTCGGGGCCGACAGCCGAGGTCACGGTGGCGTTCGCCCCACCCGCTGCCCCCGCACCGCCCGTTCCGAGCCGGCTCTCGCCCGCCACGCCTCGCATCTCCGGCACCGTCAAGGTCGGCCGGACGCTGAGGGTGAAGGTGGGCTCGTGGTCGCCGCGACCCACGTTCCGCTACCAGTGGTTCGCCAACGGACGGAAGATCTCGTCGAAGGGCACGAAGGCCTCGTTCAGGCTGACGTCGAAGCAGAAGGGACAGCGCATCACGGTGCGGGTCACCGGCACGCGGGCCGGGTACGCGACCGTCAGCAAGACGTCGCGAAGGACCACCAAGGTCGCTCCGCGGTAGGTCTGAGACACCTGTCACGCGGTAGGTGAACAACGGTTGAACAGGTGTCCGGAAGCCTCGACCACGGTGGTTGCAGGCCGCATCGTTGAGTCGTGAACGAGTCCCTCATCATCTTGTCCATCGTGGTCGTGACCGCGTTGGCCTTCGACTTCACCAACGGGTTCCACGACACCGGCAACGCCATGGCGACGTCGATCGCGACGGGCGCCCTGACGCCGAAGGTCGCCGTCACCCTCAGCGCGGTGCTCAACCTGGTGGGCGCCTTCTTGTCCACGGCCGTGGCGGCCACGATCGCCAAGGGCCTGGTGGACGCCAACCTCGTGACGCTCGAGATCGTCTTCGCGGGGCTGGTCGGCGGCATCGCCTGGAACTTGATGACGTGGCTGCTCGGCATCCCGTCCAGCTCGTCGCACGCGCTGATCGGCGGCGTCATCGGCGCGATGCTGGCCGCTGCCGGCTCGAGCGGTGTCGAGTGGAAGGGCGTGGTGTCCAACGTCGTCCTGCCCGCCATGCTGTCACCGCTGATCGCCGGTCTCGTGGCGACCCTGGGCACCTACTCGGTCTACCGCACGACCCGCGGGCTCGAGGAGCGTCGCACCGAGCGCGGCTTCCGCATCGGCCAGATCGGCTCGGCCTCGCTGGTCTCGCTGGCGCACGGCACCAACGACGCGCAGAAGACCATGGGCATCATCTTCCTGGCCCTGATCTCGTACGGCAGCGTCAGCGCCGACGAGACCCTGCCGCCCACCTGGGTGATCGTCGCGTGCGCCAGCGCGATCGCGCTCGGCACCTACCTCGGCGGCTGGCGCATCATCCGCACCCTGGGCAAGGGCCTGGTCGAGATCAAGTCGCCGCAGGGCATGGCCGCCGAGAGCTCGTCGGCCGCGATCATCCTGCTGGCCAGCCACTTCGGCTTCTCGCTGTCGACGACGCACGTGGCCACCGGGTCGATCCTCGGCTCGGGGCTCGGCAAGCCGGGCGCGCAGGTGCGGTGGAACGTGGCCCTGCGCATGGTGACGGCATGGGTCGTGACGCTTCCGGCCGCGGCGCTGGTCGGTGCCGTCGCGTACGCCGCCACCGCCGGCATCGGTGGCCTGGCCGGCGTGCTGGTGGTCTTCGCCGGCCTCGTCGCCGGATCGTTCGCCATCTGGCTGCGCTCGCGCGCCAGCGTGGTCAGCCACGACAACGTCAACGACGAGTGGGACGACCGCCCGTCGTCCCGGCGACCGGCCGTGGCCGGCGCGGAGAGCTGAGGAGCGGACGATGGACGGTTGGCTGAACGTGGGAGCCCTGGTCAAGGTGCTCGTCTTCGGGATCATCGCGGGCGCGGGTCTGCCGGCGCTCTTCGCGCTCGGCGTGCGCACGCAGGCGGTGGGCGCCGGGACGATCGGCGGCCAGCACCTCGCGGGTGACCGCCGCCCGCTGCTGACGGCCGTCGCCTACGTGTGCTTCGCTCTCGTCACGGTGGCGATCGTGACGGGCGTGCTGTTCGTCGCGCGCGACTTCATCGGTCACCACACGGGCTGGTACATCCTCGGGGCGGAGGCGAAGTGAGCAAGCCGTCGTTCGTCGAGGCCATCGTGGGATGGCTGCGCGAGGGGTACCCGCAAGGCGTCCCGGCGCAGGACTACGTGCCGCTGCTCGCCCTGCTGCGTCGCCGGCTGACCGATGACGAGGTCGCGGCGGTGGTCGCCGAGCTCACGAAGTCGGGCCAGGTGCCGGTCGACTCCACCGACATCGGCACCAGCATCATCAAGATCACCGACGCGCTGCCGTCCGAGGACGACATCAACCGCGTGCGCGAGCACCTCCCCGCCGGCCTCTGATCCAGGCCGAGTTGTGGCGGATCAGGCCCGCCGCATCGTGCGAACCATGCGAACCGGCGGGCTCTATCCGCCGAATCCTGGCGGGTGGCGGTCGTGCCACGGAGCCGCTGCCTCGACCTGCGCGCACAGGCTGAACAGCGGCCCGTCCTGGCCCGGCAGCCCGGCGAGCATGACGCCGACCGGCAGACCCTCGGCCGTCCAGTGCAGCGGCAGGCTCGCGGCGGGCTGGCCGCTCATGTTGTAGAGCGCGGTGTACGGCGTGTAGAGCAGCTCGCGGTGGTGGTCCTCGACGGGATCGCCCGACTCGTTGAACCACTCGACCGGCTGCGGGGGCAGGGCCAGCGTGGGTGTCAGCATCGCGTCGTACGGCTGCAGGGCCGTGACGACCTCGCGGGTCGTCGCCTCGACGAACTGCATCGCGCGGGCCAGCTCGACCGCGGACGCCCGGCCACCCCGCTCGCGCCAGTAGCGGGTGTTGGCGCGCAGCGACGGATCGGCCTCGGGCGGGATCGGCGCCCCGGCGATGCCGCTCGACCAGATGACGTTGAACTGCGGCTCGAGCTCGGACGGGAACGGGTTGGCGACGTCGACCACCTCGTGCCCCAGCGACTCGAGCAGCCGACTCGCCGCCTCCCAGGCCTCGAGGGCGTCCGGGCCGGGCGCGATGCCATCGAGGTGCGTGCCCGACCAGCGGGCGATGCGCAACCGGCCGGGCGTCCTGCGAGCCCACTCGGCGAAGGGGACGGACGGATCGGGCAGCGGCCGCAGGTCACCCGGCATGGGGTGCGCGAGGACGTCGAGCAGCGCGGCGGCGTCGCGCACCGTCCGGCTGATCGGGCCGTCGACCGCCAGACCGCTCCAGTCGGACCCGGACGGACCGGCGCTGACCCGTCCGCGGCTCGGCTTGAAGCCGAAGATCCCGCACGAGCTGGCCGGGATGCGGATGGAGCCGCCCCCGTCGCTGCCCTGCGCCATGGGCACCAGCCCGGCCGCGACGGCGGCTGCCGCGCCGCCGCTCGATCCCCCTGCGTTGCGCGCGAGGTCCCAGGGGGTGCGCGCCGGGCCGACCAGGTCGTTGTCGGTGTACGACGAGAGACCGAACTCGGGCGTGTTGGTCTTGCCCAGGCTGATGAGCCCCGCCTCCTGGATCAGGCGCACGACGTGGGCGTCGACCGTGGGGACGAGGTCGCGCATGGCGACCGAGCCCATCGTCGTGCGGACGCCGGCCGTGGAGGTGAGGTCCTTGATCGCCGTCGGCACCCCGGTGAAGACGGGCGCGTGCCCCGCGGCGAGCAGGGCGTCCGCCGCGGCCGCCTGCGCGAGGGCGCGCTCGGCCGTGACGGTGACGAAGGCGCCGAGAGCCGGACCGTGGCGCTCGACGCGGTCGAGGTGGTGGGTCACGAGCTCGACCGACGACACCTCGCGGTCGCGCAGCAGCCGGGCCTGGTCGGTGGCGTCCAGATCGTGCAGCTCGCTCATGTGCACGACGATAGACGCATGGTGCAGTCGGTCGAGCTGGTGCTGGACGAGCGGCTGGACGTCCTGGTCCGCGAGGAGTGGGAGCTGCTCGTCGCGGCCGACCTGCCGAGCCAGGGGCGTCACACGGGCGCGTCCAACGCTCCGCACGTCACGCTCGGTGTCGCCGACACCATCGACCCGGTGGCCGAGCGGGCCCTTGCCAGGATCGACTACGGTGCCGGCCTGGCCGTGCGTCTCGGCGGGCTGCTGGTGTTCGGCGGACGCACGTCGGTGCTGTCGCGCGTGGTCGTGCCGACGGCGCACCTGATGATCACCCACGCTGCCGTGGCCTCGGCCCTGGACGAGGCGCCGGGCCGCCCCTCCACGATGCGTCCGGGCGCCTGGACCCCCCACGTGACGCTCGCCCGGCGTCTCGATCCCGCCCAGCTCGCCGCGGCGCTGAGGGTGCTGGCCGAGCGCCCCAAGGAGCTCGACGGCACGATCCGCTGCGGTCGCCGGTGGGACGGCGACGCGCGCTCGACCTGGGACGTCCCCGCCGGGCGATAGGCGCGTCCGGCAACGCCTAGGCTTGGCTCGTGGCGACCCCCAAGGTTCTTCTCTTCTACGGCTTCGCGCCGCTGGCCGATCCCGAGGCGATCCGGCTGTGGCAGCACACGCTGTGCGACTCGCTAAGCGTCCGCGGACGCATCATCGTCTCGAAGGACGGCATCAACGCGACCCTCGGCGGAGACGTCGTCGCGCTCAAGAAGTACGTCAAGGCCACCCGCTCCTACCCGCCCTTCAAGGGCATCGACTTCAAGTGGAGCGAGGGTCGCTCCCGCGACGACGGCACCACGGCGGACTTCCCTCGGCTCAGCGTGCGGGTGCGCGACGAGCTGGTCACCTTCGGTGCCCCGGACGAGCTGCAGGTCGACGACCAGGGCGTCGTCGACGGCGGGACGCACCTGACCCCGGCGCAGCTGCACGAGCTCGTCGCAGCCAAGGACGTCGTGTTCTTCGACGGGCGCAACCAGATCGAGTCGGCGATCGGCCACTTCGAGGGAGCCGTGCGTCCTGCCGTCGAGACGACGCGTGAGTTCGTCGCCGCGCTCGACAGCGGTGCCTACGACCACCTCAAGGACAAGCCCGTCGTCACGTACTGCACGGGCGGCATCCGGTGCGAGGTCCTCACGCCGCTGATGAGGAACCGTGGGTTCCACGAGGTCTACCAGCTCGACGGCGGCATCGCGACGTACGGCGAGGCCTACGGCGACGACGGCCTCTGGAAGGGGTCGCTCTACGTCTTCGACGACCGCATCACGATGGACTTCTCCGACCACGCGGCCTTGGTCGGGTCGTGCGACCGGTGCGGCGAGGCGACCAACCGGGTCGCCGACTGCGGAGACGTCGCGTGCGTGCGTCAGATGGTCCGCTGCGACTCGTGCCTGGCCGACGAGCAGATGTGCGACCGTCACGCCGTCGCGGCATGACCGACCCTCGGTTTCCGCGCAGGGTCTTCGGCGAGGGCGAGGAACCCGACGCCCGGTTCACGCTCGCCAACGAGCGGACGTTCCTGGCGTGGGTGCGCACGGCCCTGGCCCTGCTGGCCGGCGCCGTCGCGGTGCACGCGCCGGCCGTCGCCCTCGACGCGTGGGTCAAGGTGGCGGCGTCGTTGGTGCTGCTGGTCGCGGCGGCGCTGGCGATCGGCCTGTCGTGGCGGCGCTGGCAGGAGGTCGAGCTGGCGATCCGCACCGGTCGTCCGCTGCCGGGCTTCGCGGGCCCGGCCCTGATCGCCGCCGTGCTGGGCGTGCTGATCGTGGCCGTCGGCGCCGGCGTCGTGGTGGTCGCCCTGCGCTGACCCGCGGGTCAACCGGCGGTGGGCTTGATGGTGCGGACGAGCCCGACGACGTCGTCGACCAGTCCGCGCACCCCGGGGATGCGGGTGAGTCGCAGGGCGCGGTCGATGACGGGGACGGCCTGCTCGACCAGCTGGCGGGTGCGTCGCTGGCCGTCGCTGGTGTCGTGCACCCAGAAGAGCACGACGCCCATCTGCAGCAGCCACATCAGCTCGGGCAGCTCGGCTCGCAGCGCCTTGGCCAGCTTGATGTCGGAGCCGTCGACCACCTGGCGGTGAAGGTCGATCGCGGCGAGGCGCGTGGCCTCGGAGTCGTCGCTGAAGGGTGACAGGGGGCTGCTGGGCTCGGCGGCGTTCTTGAAGAACTTGCCGGCGAACTCGTGGTACGGCTCGGCCACGTCGACCCAGGCCAGCAGGACGCCCGCGAGCCGGTCGGCGAACGAGGTGGCCGTCGTCAGCGTGGCGGCGGCCCGCTCGGCGTGCTCGGCGTTGATGCCGTCGTAGTACGCCTGGATCAGGTGCTCCTTGGAGGAGAAGTAGTAGTAGGCGTTGCCGATCGAGACCCCCGCCTCGTCGGCGATGGCCCGCATCGTGGCCTTGTCGTAGCCGTGGGTGCGGAAGAGCCGCATGGCCGCGTCGATGATCGTCTGGCGGGTCTGCTCGGCCTTCGCCGAGCGCTCTGGCCTGGACGCGGGACGCGGGTTGTCGGTCACGATGCTCAATCTAGCCATCGGTCGTCAGCGCTGGGGCTGCGCCGGGTACTGCTGGTAGGCCCAGGCGGCGGCCTGACGGGCACGATCGGCCTCGATGCGTCCGCGACGGCGCATCGACGAGAACACCATGACGTTGCCGAAGTGGATGACGCCCAGCACGAGCATCACGACACCGATCTTGACGCTGACGGTCTCGAGCAGCTCGGTGAGGTCGGCGACCTGACCGCCGCCGCGCAGGTACAGCATCACGAAGCCGAGGTTGACCAGGTAGAAGCCGACGACCAGCAGCCGGTTGACGGCGTCGGCGAGCCCGTCCTCCTGGTGGAAGACGTCGCGCAGGAACACTCGGCCGTTGCTCGCCAGCGTCGAGGCGACCCAGATCGTGATGGGCACGGCGGTGAGGAGGTAGGTGGCGTAGGCAGCGACGGTGTAGTTCATGACGACCTCATTCTTGAACGTGTTCAACTCTTGATCCGACAGTAGCGCAAGAGTTGAACATGTTCAAGAATAAGGTCGTCAGTCGGCGAGCAGCTCCTTCTCGAGCGGGCACGGGCGGCGTCCGCGCGCGCTGAGTCGCACGTCGCCGATCGTGGCCGACAGCCGCTCGGCCTGGGCGTGCAGCGCGGCTGTCGCCGCGGAGCCGATGTCGTCGAGCAGGCGGACGGCGACCTCGCCGCTCGGCAGGTGCGCCCACCCGCCCACCACGCGCCCGTCGCACCACGCCGTCGGCCCGATGTTGCCGGTGGTGTCGAACAGGGCGGACTCGTGCGCGCCGAGGTAGAAGTCGCGTCGCTTCCAGCCCATCGGCGTGGGGTCGAGAGCCGGCAGCAGCGCGACCCACGGCTCGACGGGTGGCGTCGCATCGAGGTCGTCGGGCAGCGCCCATCCGGTGCCCCCGCCCACCTCGACCTCGACGGCATCGATCGCGGCCAGGGCGCGGCGGGTGCGGGTCTTGGTCCACTTGGCCCACCACGTCAGGTCGGCCTCGGGAGCGGGGCCGAAGCGCCTGAGCCACAGACGGGCCAGGTCGGCCTCGGCGACCAGGGGGTCGAGGGCGACGGCGGCGCCGGCGGACCAGTGCTCGAGCGTCGACCACCGGTACTGCGTCGACGTCCACGAGCCCTTCGGCCGGCCGCGGACGATGCGTCCCTGCGCGCCGAGGAGCGTCAGCACCCGGCTGACGACGCGCACGGTGGCCTCGTTGCGACTGCCCGGCGCCAGCACGACGGTGGTGGCCAGCCGTGGGTCGGCGGCGACCAGGTCGGCCGGTGTCGCCTCGCCCAGCCGGCCCACGACGTCGACCGCGGCCTGCTCGACCTGCTGCAGCCAGACCGCCGGCTCGGGCACGCCGCCGGCCTCGAGCAGCGCGACGAGCTTGCGACGCTCCTCGCGGGCGACGTCGTCGGCCGCCCCGGCCAGCAGCACCGGGACGTGGTCGGTGGGGGCGACGAACACCGTGCGGCGCATGGCCATGACGCGCACCAGGGACCGGTCGTCGTAGAGGGCCCGCTCGACGTCGGCCACGCCGAGCCCGTCGGCCGTGCGGGCCCAGGCCGAGAGGAAGGTCGAGCTGGGATCGGTGGCGTGCAGGGCCACCACGGAGGCGGCCG
The DNA here is from genome assembly GCF_003586285.1 of Aeromicrobium endophyticum. Lineage (GTDB taxonomy): Bacteria > Actinomycetota > Actinomycetes > Propionibacteriales > Nocardioidaceae > Aeromicrobium > Aeromicrobium endophyticum. Next base: position 1,520,557 of record NZ_QUBR01000001.1, read on the forward strand.
CCGCCGTGAGGTCGTGGTCGCGGGCCGACGGGACGAGTCGGTGCCGCACTCCGAGACGCCGCCGCCGCTCGTCGTCGTCGAAGCGGTGCATGTCGCAGACGGTATCGGTGCCCGCCGACATCCCGGCGTGTGACGCAGGTCATCGAGCCCTCGGTTGGGGGCTGGTCGCAGAGCGGCTAACATCGAAACGAAACTGTTTCGTACCGATAGGAATCCCTGTGTCCCGCATGTCTGACGAGCGACTGGGCGAGCTGTACGCCGGCACGCTCGAGCTCGTCGCCGCGCACGGGTACGAGAAGCTGACGATGGACCAGATCGCCGAGGCGACCCGCTCGAGCAAGGCGACGCTCTACCGGCAGTGGGGCAGCAAGTCGGCCCTCGTGGTCGATGCGCTGTGCTGGCTCGGCGACGACAAGCCCGAGGTGCCCGACACGGGCACGTTGCACGGAGACCTGATGGTGATGGTCGACCGATCCGACGAGCAGGCTCACGAGCACGACGCCGACCTGATCGCCGCGATCATGCACGCGGTCCGGCACGACGCGGAGCTGGGCGAGGCCGTGCGCACACAGATCCTCGAGCCCGGCCGCGAGAACATCCGGTCGGTCGTGCGCCGCGCGGTCGACCGTGGAGAGGTGGCCGCCGACTGCCCCGGGCTCGCGTTCGTCGACTACGTCTTCATCGCGCCTGTCGTCCTGCATCACCTGCTCGAGGGCGACGAGCCGTCCACCGACTTCCTGCGCCGCTACGTCGAGGGCGCGCTGCTGCCGGCCCTCGGCATCCACTGACCCACCGACCCGCACCACCATCTCGAGGGAGAACACTCATGGCCTGGTACCTCTACCGCCTCGGACGCTGGTCGTTCCGGCGCCGCTTCATCGTCCTGTCGTTCTGGATCGGCCTGCTGCTGATGGTGGGGGTCGGCGCCTTCACGCTGTCGGGCAAGACGTCCGACCAGTTCAGCGTGCCCGGGCTCGAGTCCACGCAGGCCTTCGACCTGATCAAGGACCGCACGCCCAAGGCTGCGCCCGATGGCGCCCAGGCTCAGATCGTCTTCCAAGCGCCGAAGGGACAGCAGCTCTCGGCGCCGAAGTACCAGTCGGCGATCGATGAGAGCCTCGCGTCGATCGACTCCAAGAACGTCCTCGCGCCGGTCGACGCCGCGTCGCTGACGGTGTCGAAGGACGGCCGGACGGGATTCACGTCCGTGGCCTACGCGAAGCAGTCGATCGAGCTGACCGATGCCGACCGCATGGCGCTGGAGAAGGCGCCGGATGCTGCCGAGGACGCGGGCCTGACCGTCGCGATCGGCGGTGACGCGCTGCAGGAGGTGCCGCACGGCGGCTCCGCCGAGGCGATCGGCATCGGCATCGCGATCCTCGTCCTGCTGATCACGTTCGGGTCGCTGCTGGTGGCGGGCATGCCGCTGCTGACCGCGATCATCGGCGTGGGCATCGGCGTCCTGTCGATCACGACCCTCACGGGCTTCGTCGACCTGGGCTCGACGACCCCCATCCTGGCCACGATGCTGGGCCTCGCCGTCGGCATCGACTACGCCCTGTTCATCGTGTCGCGCTACCGGCACGAGATCCACACGGGTCGCGAGCGTGAGGAGGCCGCCGGGCGCGCCGTCGGCACGGCCGGCTCAGCCGTCGTGTTCGCCGGTCTGACCGTCATCATCGCTCTGGCCGGGCTGTCGGTCGTCAACATCGCGTTCCTCACGCAGATGGGTCTCGCCGCGGCGGGCACCGTCGCGGTCGCCGTGCTGATCGCCCTGACGCTGCTGCCGGCGCTGTTCGGCTTCGCCGGCAGCAAGCTCGGCTGGGGCAACCTGCCGTTCATCGCCGCCCGCGATCCCGAGGACCAGTCGGGACGCCGCACCAACGGACGCCGCTGGGCCGACCTCGTCACGACCCACCGGGCCAAAGCCTTCGTGGGCGGCCTCGTCGTGGCGGGCGTCATCGCGATCCCCGTCGCGTCGATGGAGCTCGCGCTGCCCGACAACGGCACGGCCGCCCAGGGCAGCGGACCGCGCGTCGCCTACGACCTGATCTCCGACAACTTCGGTGCCGGCACCAACGGACCCCTGCTGGTCGTCGTCGACACCAAGGGAGCGGCCGACCCGGCCGCCGCCGTCGAGGCGACGGTGAAGCAGGTCGAGAGCATCAAGAAGGACGTCCAGGCCGTCGTCCCGCCGGCACCCGACCCGTCCGACACCGCGGCCACGCAGACGTACCTCGACGGCCTGAAGTCCACGGGCTACGCGATCGTCAACGTCGTCCCCAAGAGCGGGCCGTCGGACGCCGAGACCCAGCAGCTCGTCGACGACATCCGCACGGCGGTCGGCGACGTCGAGTCGTCCACCGGGGCCAAGGTGCTCGTGACGGGTCAGACCGCGCTGGGTGTCGACATCTCCGAGAGCCTGGCCGACGCGTTCCCGAAGTACCTGCTCGTGGTGGTCGGCCTGGCGTTCGTCCTGCTGACGATCGTGTTCCGCTCGGTGCTCGTGCCGCTGAAGGCGGTGCTCGGCTTCCTGCTCTCGGTGGGAGTGGCGCTCGGCGCCACCGTCGCGGTGTTCCAGTGGGGCTGGCTGGCCAGCCTGATCGGGGTCGACACCTCAGGTCCGGTGCTGTTCATGCTGCCGCTGCTGCTGACCGGCATCCTGTTCGGTCTCGCGATGGACTACGAGGTGTTCCTGGTGTCACGCATGCGCGAGGAGTACACGCACGGACGCCCGGCACGGGAGTCGGTCGTGATCGGCTTCCAGTACGGCGCGCGCGTCGTCACGGCGGCCGCGGCCATCATGATCGGCGTCTTCGGAGGCTTCGCCCTGGGCGACGACATCATCATCAAGTCGATCGGCTTCGGCCTGGCGGTCGGCGTGCTGGCCGACGCCTTCCTGGTGCGCATGACGATCGTCCCGGCGTTCATGGCGCTGATGGGCGACCGCATGTGGTGGATGCCGAAGTGGCTCGACAAGACGCTGCCCAACCTCGACATCGAGGGTGAGTCGCTCGAGCGGCACCTCGGCACGGACGTCGACGGTGGCAAGCACGCGGCCAAGCCGCACGCCCACGCCGGCTGACCCCCACGTCGTTCGCGTCATAGGGACCGTGGCCCCCGGGCCGCGGTCCCTGTGACGTCGGGGGTCAGTCCTCGGTGTACTCGGCGAGATCGCCCTGCGACTCGCGGATGTACGTGCGCTGCATCTTGACGTCGAGGTCGGCGACCATCTGGGCGATGATCGCCGCGATGAAGTCGTTGACCTGGTGCCGCAGGTGCTCGGTGACCTCGGGCTGGACGTCGGTCAGCGCGACCGGCAGCGTGCGGTCGGAGTCGGACCGGGTCACGACGAAGGCGGGGTCGTCGCCCTCGGCCGTGGGCCAGACGGCCACCCGCATCGCCTCGCTGACGCCCTGGTGCCCGCGGGCCGTGGCGACGACCCGCGTGGTGATGCAACCGCCGGACGGCATGACGAGCCCAGGAGGCGCGGCGTGCGATCCGTCGTCGTCGGTGTCGGCGGTGATGTCGGCCAGGTGCGCGATCTCGCGGCTGATCTGGTGGTCGGTCGTCTCCCACAGCAGCGCGAGGATCGCCGTCGCCAGCTCGTCCCGCTGCGCCGTGGTGGTCACTTGCTCCACTTCCAGGTCGCGAGGACCGACTCGGCGAGCTCGTCGCGGTCGTCGTCGGACACGGTCTCGCTGAACGAGAACGTCACGATGTAGCCCTTGCCGTCGTGGTCGACCGCGAACTGCTCGGTGCGGTACTTGTTGCCGTTCAGGGTGAGCAGGGCGCTGATGCGGGCCGCCTCCTCACCGTCGATGTCGGTCGGGTCCTCGACCTCGACCTCCTGCGAGTCGGCATTCTTGAGCACCCGCTCGATCGAGCTCTCGAGCTCGTCGATGTCGGCGTCGACGACGGTGGGGTCCTCGATGACGTTGACGTTGTCGGCGAAGCCGTCGGTGTCCTGACGGTTGGCGGCGAGGGCGACGGCCGCCGGGTTGACGTCCTTGGCATCGGTCCAGCCCTCGGGCGCGTTGAACGAGAAGCCGTCGGCGGTGATGACGTCTCCGGTGGCCGGTGCGACGTCGGAGTCGGCGTCCGAGCCGGAATCGGAATCGGAGTCGGATGCGGAGGACGAGGTGTCGGTGTCGGGCTTGTCGTCGTCGCTCCCGCCGCAGCCAGCGAGCGTGAGGGTCGAGACGACGGCCAGGGCCGCGACGCGGCGGGTCAGGGTGCGCATACGAGAAAACTACTGTGAAAAGTCGTCAGGGGTGGAATGGGGAGGGCTTGTGCGTAGTTGATAACATCAGACTCAAGTCTTGTGACACCTCATCGTGAGGGCTCGTCTTGAGGTCCCACAGTTCACCCACAGCAGGAGGAAACACCATGGCAAGAGCGGTCGGAATTGACCTGGGCACGACCAACTCGGTCGTCGCCGTTCTCGAGGGTGGCGAGCCCACCGTCATCGCGAACGCCGAGGGCGCTCGCACCACCCCGTCCGTCGTCGCGTTCGCGAAGGACGGAGAAGTCCTGGCCGGCGAGGTCGCCAAGCGCCAGGGCGTGACCAACGTCGATCGCACGATCCGTTCGGTCAAGCGTCACATCGGCACCGACTGGTCGACCGACATCGACGGCAAGTCGTTCAACCCCCAGCAGATCTCGGCCTTCATCCTCCAGAAGCTGAAGCGCGACGCCGAGGCCTACCTGGGCGAGACGGTCACCGACGCGGTCATCACCGTGCCGGCCTACTTCAACGACCACCAGCGCCAGGCCACCAAGGAGGCCGGCGAGATCGCGGGCCTCAACGTCAGCCGCATCATCAACGAGCCCACCGCGGCCGCCCTGGCCTACGGCCTCGACAAGGCCGACGACCAGACGATCCTCGTGTTCGACCTCGGTGGAGGCACCTTCGACGTGTCGCTGCTCGAGATCGGCGACGGCGTCATCGAGGTCAAGGCCACCAGCGGCGACAACCACCTCGGTGGTGACGACTGGGACCAGGCCATCGTCGAGTGGCTCGTCAACCGCTTCAAGAGCAGCACGGGCGTCGACCTGACCAAGGACAAGATGGCTATGCCGCGCATCCGCGAGGCCGCCGAGCGCGCCAAGATCGAGCTGTCCAGCTCGTCGAGCACCGCGATCAACCTGCCCTACATCACGGTCCAGGACGGCAACCCCGTCTTCCTCGACGAGACGCTCACCCGCGCCGAGTTCGAGAAGATCACGTCCGACCTGCTCGAGCGCACCAAGGCGCCGTTCAACAGCGTCATCAAGGACGCGGGCGTCCAGCTCAGCGCGATCGACCACGTCGTGATGGTCGGCGGCTCGACCCGCATGCCGGCCGTCACCGAGCTGGTCAAGAGCCTCACCGGTGGCAAGGAGCCCAACAAGGGCGTCAACCCCGACGAGGTCGTCGCGATCGGCGCCAGCCTGCAGGCCGGCGTGCTGAAGGGCGAGGTCAAGGACGTCCTGCTGCTCGACGTCACCCCCCTGAGCCTCGGCATCGAGACCAAGGGCGGCGTGATGACCAAGCTCATCGAGCGCAACACCACGATCCCGACCAAGCGGTCCGAGGTGTTCACGACAGCCGACGACAACCAGCCGTCCGTGGCCATCCAGGTCTACCAGGGCGAGCGCGAGATGGCGGCGGGCAACCAGCTGCTGGCGACGTTCGAGCTGACCGGCCTGCCGCCGGCTCCGCGCGGCGTCCCGCAGATCGAGGTCACCTTCGACATCGACGCCAACGGCATCGTCAACGTCTCGGCCAAGGACCGCGGCACGGGCAAGGAGCAGTCGATGACGATCACCGGCGGCTCCGCGCTCAGCAAGGACGACATCGACAAGATGGTCCGCGATGCCGAGCAGTACGCCGAGGAGGACCGCAAGCGTCGCGAGCAGATCGAGACCCGCAACCAGGCCGAGTCGCTCGCGCACTCCACCGAGAAGTTCCTGGCCGAGAACGGCGACAAGGTCGGCGACGAGGTCAAGACCGAGGTCCAGGCCGACCTCGACGCGCTCAACGAGGCGCTCAAGGGCGAGGACGCGGACGCCGTGCAGGCAGCCGTGACCAAGCTCGGCGAGTCGAGCTCGAAGATGGGCGAGGCGATGTACGCCGCCGCGGCCGCCGAGGCCCAGGCCACGGGTGCCGATGCTCCCGCGGGGGAGTCGGCCGATGACGACGACGTCGTCGACGCCGAGATCGTCGACGACGAGGACGACAAGGGCGCCAAGTGACCGAGCCGACCGACGGCCCGGCCCCCGAGCAGGAGAACCTCGAGCCGGCTGCTGAGGAGCAGCCGGCCGAGGCTCCCGCCGAGCCCAGTGCCCCGACCGCGGAGCAGCAGCTCGCCGAGCGCACGCTCGACCTGCAGCGGCTCCAGGCGGAGTACGTCAACTACAAGCGCCGCGTCGACCGCGACCGCGAGCTCGTCCGCGCCCAAGGAGAGGCTGCCGTCCTGCAGTCGCTCCTCACGGTGCTCGACGACATCGCCCGCGCCGACGAGCACGGCGAGCTGACCGGTGGCTTCAAGGCCGTCGCCGACTCGCTGCAGCAGGCGGTCACCAAGCACCAGCTCGAGGCGTTCGGCGCCAAGGGCGACGCCTTCGACCCGTCCCTGCACGAGGCGGTGTTCCACGCCGGCGAGTCCACCGAGGTCGAGGTGACCTCGGTCGACACCGTCATGCGCACCGGCTACCGCCACGGAGAGCGGGTTCTCCGGCCGGCGACGGTCGGCGTGGTCGATCCGGCCTCGTCGGCCGGCCCGGTCGACGAGGCCGAGGTCGATGTCGAGGTGCCCGACGACGCGTCGTCGCTGACCGGCGACGAGACCGACGAGAAGTAGCAAGCACGGGAAAGGAGGACGGGATGGCGGCAAGCGACTGGGCGACCAAGGACTTCTACAAGGTCCTCGGCGTCAAGAAGGACGCATCTCAGGACGAGATCAAGAAGGCATACCGCAAGCTGGCGCGGGACAACCATCCCGACTCCAACCCCGGCAACAAGGCTGCCGAGGAGCGCTTCAAGGGCGTCTCCGAGGCGTACGCCGTGCTCTCGTCACCTGACAAGCGCAAGGAGTACGACGAGCAGCGCTCGATGTTCGGTCAGTTCCGCGGGGGCGGGGGCCCCACGGGCTTCCGCCCCCCGGGCGGCGGCCAGCCCGACTTCGACGTCAGCGATCTGCTCGGCGGCCTCTTCGGAGGCGGTCGAGGGAGGTCGCGGCGTCCCCAGCCCCGCAAGGGTGACGACCTCGAGACCGAGGCCACCATCACCTTCCAGCAGGCCGTCGAGGGCGCCACGCTCCCGCTGCGCACCACGAGCGACGAGGCCTGCGCCACCTGCCACGGCACCGGTGCCAAGCCCGGCACCACCCCGAAGGTCTGCTCCAAGTGCCAGGGCAGCGGCATGCAGACCGGTGCCGCGGGCGGCCTGTTCGCGATGACCGAGCCGTGCGACCAGTGCCGCGGACGCGGCCTGGTCGTCGAGCACCCGTGCGACGTCTGCCGGGGCTCGGGCCGTGCTGCCTCCAGCCGCACGCTCAACGTCAAGGTGCCTGCCGGGGTCAAGGACGGCCAGCGCATCCGCCTGAAGGGCAAGGGCGGCAAGGGCGACAACGGTGGCCCCAACGGTGACATGTTCCTGCTGGTGCACGTCGAGCCGCACGAGACGTTCGGCCGCAAGGGGGCCAACCTCACCATCACGGTGCCGGTGGCCTTCGACGAAGCGGCACTCGGCGCTCAGATCCAGGTGCCGACCCTCGACGGGCCGCCCGTGCGCATCCGCATCCCCGCGGGCACGCCGAACGGCCGCACCTTCCGCGCCAGCGGCAAGGGGGGTACGACGTCGGCAGGTGGCCGCGGAGACCTGTTGGTGACGGTCGAGGTGCAGGTGCCGACCGAGCTGTCCGATGCCGAGCGTGCGGCCGTCGAGGCCCTGCGTGAGGCGCGAGGCGCCGTCACCCCGCGTGACGGACTGTTCGAGGGGGTTGCCTCGTGACGACGCAGTCGCCGCGGCCCGGTCAGGGTGCCGACGGCTTCCAGCCGCCGGGGCCCGAGGCCAAGGTCTTCGTCATCAGCGTCGCCGCCGAGCTGTCTGGGCTGCACCCCCAGACCCTGCGCACGTACGACCGTCTGGGTCTCGTGGCTCCGGGTCGCACGGGCGGAGGTGGGCGGCGCTACTCGCTGCGCGACATCGAGCTGCTGCGCACGGTCGCGCGGCTGACGGCCGAGGGGCTGGGCCTCGAGGGCGTCAAGCGGGTCATCGAGCTCGAGAACCAGGTGCTGGCGCTGCAGGCGCGGGTCGCCGAGCTGCAGACCGAGCTCGCGCAGTCGCAGCAGGTGCAGAACCTGCCGGCGCTCATCGCCGACAATCAGGTCGTCATCTGGCGCTCGATGCGCCGCTGACGTCCTACGACTCCCTGCTCGCCGGCACCCGATACCGTGGGCGCGTGAGCACCTCGCAGCGCATCCTCCTGGTCAACGGCCCCAACCTCAACCTCCTGGGCACCCGTGAGCCGGAGGTCTACGGGCACCACACGCTGGCCGACATCGAGACGCTCGTCGGCGAGACGGCCGCCGAGCTGGGGCTCGAGGTGCGCAGCGTGCAGAGCAACCACGAGGGCGTGCTGATCGACGCGATCCATGCCGCCCGCGACGACTGCGCCGGAGTGGTCATCAACCCCGGCGCCTTCACCCACACCTCGATCGCGCTGCGCGACGCGCTGCTGGCCGTCGAGCTGCCGGTCGTCGAGGTCCACCTGTCGAACGTCCACCGGCGCGAGCCGTTCAGGCACCACTCGTACGTGTCCGACATCGCCGAGGTCGTCGTGGTCGGAGCCGGCATCGACGGCTACGCCTTCGGCGTCCGTCAGCTGGGTCGCGTGCTGGCCTGAGGCCGAAGTTCGGGACTCACTCGTCGTGGGGTCGCTGCTCGGCGAGGTCGACCAGCCAGTGCGAGAGCGCGTAGCCCGCGACGCCGATCAGCGGCACGATCGCGAGGCCCGCCACGCCGTCGAGCAGGTCGATGAACAGCCCGAGCATCGCGATGATCGCGAGGATCACGGCCAGGAAGCTGGTGAGCCGGGCCGACGGCGTGCCGAAGCCGCGCAGCAACGCCTCGCCGGCGAACAGGCACACGACTGCGACGGTGACGAAGGTCAGCCCGCCCCAGAGCCCTCCACCGGACGAGACCCCGCGGACGGCCTCGAAGACCTGCAACGACAGAGCGGCGAGCAGCACGGCGACGAGTCCGACCACGGCACCCGTGACGACCGACGCGAGGTAGGGGTTGACGTGCGGCAGTCGCCACGCGGCAGCGGCGCGGGCGCGACCGGCCACGAAGCGTCCGGCCGTGCGTGATCGGACCGATACCTGGTCGGCGGTCGCCCACCACGCCCGCCCGGCGACGTCACGCGCACCGGCGGTCCTGGCCCGGACGTCGATCGTCGGCATCGGGCGCCTGGTCTGCGAGCCGCCGGTCCTCGGCGCAGGCGCCGAGGGGTTGGACGGTGCTGCCTTGGCCTTCGGCGCGGGTCGCGCGGCGGTCGCCACGGGACGTCCGTAACGGATCGTGGGAGCGGGCTCGGCGGCGGGCCTGGGGGCGCCCGGACGTACGACGGTCTTCTTGACCACCTTCTTGACGACCCGCCGAGGGGGCTGCTGCTCGTCCACCATGCGGCCAGTTTGTCACAGCGTGCGTCACGTCACAGCGCCCGCGAGCCCGGTCGCCGGCGGCCATCCCGCGCAGACGACGAAGCCCCGGCCTGCTCTCGCAGGGCCGGGGCCTCGTGATCCTCCTGGTCGGGCTGACAGGATTTGAACCTGCGGCCTCGTCGTCCCGAACGACGCGCGCTACCAAACTGCGCCACAGCCCGATCGTGCTTGCCCCCTACGAGAGGGAACCGGACGAGTCTATCCCAGTGAGGGTGAGCAGTGTTGCCTCGGGGCGGCATGCGAAGCGCACCTGCGCGTACGGCGACGTGCCGAGGCCTCCCGACACGTGCAGCCAGGACGGGTCGTGGCCCGCGGTGCGGTGCGTGTGCAGGCCTCGCGCTCGGGCCCGGTCGAGGTCGCAGTTGGTGACGAGAGCGCCGTAGAACGGGACGCGCAGCTGCCCGCCGTGCGTGTGCCCAGCCATGATCAGCGGGTAGCCCGAGCGGTTCCACCGGTCGAGCACCCTCAGGTACGGCGCGTGCGCCACGCCGATCGCGAGGTGGGCCGAGGCGTCGGCCGGACGTCCGTCGAGCACGTCGTACTCGAGGTGCGGATCGTCGACCCCCGCGAACGACAGGCGCCGGCCCGCGACCTCGACCTCGGCGTGCCGGTTGTTGAGGTCGACCCAGCCACGCTGCGTGAACGCGGCCCGCAGCTCGTCGAAGGGCAGGTCGCGCTCGCGGGGGATCTCGCCGGCCGAGCTGACGCCGGTGCCCCCGGTCAGGTACTTGACGGGGTTCTTGCGGGTGGGCGAGAAGTAGTCGTTGGAGCCGAACACGAACACCCCGGGCACGTCGAGCAGGTCGCCGTAGGCGGAGAGCACCGACGGGACGGCGTCGAGGTGGGCCAGGTTGTCGCCGGTGTTGACGACGAGGTCGGGACGCAGGTCGGCGAGCCCGCGCAGCCACTGCTGCTTGCGGTGCTGTCGAGGTGTCATGTGGGTGTCGGACAGGTGCAGGACGCGCAGGGGCGACGATCCGGCCGGCAGCACGGGGACGGTCACGGTGCGCAGCGTGAACGCCCGGGTCTCGGCGACGGAGTACGCCAGGGTGGCCGCGGCGGCAGCGACGGGCCACAGGAGGGGACGCATGCGCTCAGCCTGTCACAGGAGCGGCGGGGACGCGGTGGGACACTGGGGACATGTCAGCCCTCAAGGACCAGCTCCACGCCGATCTCACCACCTCGATGAAGGCGCGCGACGCGCTGCGCACCTCGACCCTGCGGATGGTGCTCACCGCCATCACCAACGCCGAGGTCTCGGGCAAGGAGGTCCGCGAGCTCACGGACGACGACGTCCTGACGGTGCTGGGCGCCGAGGCCAAGAAGCGCCGCGAGGCGGCTGCCGCCTTCGCCGAGGGCAACCGGCCCGAGCTGGCCGAGAAGGAGACCGCCGAGGCCGAGATCCTGGCCGAGTACCTGCCGGCGCAGCTGGGTGCCGACGAGATCGCCGCGATCGTCACGGCCGCCGTCGAGTCGGCCGGAGCCTCAGGTCAGGGCATGAAGGCCATGGGACAGGTCATGGGCATCGTGTCGCCGCAGGTCAAGGGGCGGGCCGACGGCGGTGCCGTCGCCGCCGAGGTCAAGCGCCAGATCAACCCCTGACCCGCCTCCCCCGAGCCGAAGCCGCCCCCTGAGCCTGTCGAAGGGTCAGGGGGCGGCGTCTGCGTCTCAGCCGCGGTCGCGACCTCGGCCGCCCCGGCCGCCGCGGTCGTTCTTCTTCTTGCTGTCCGCCCTCTGGGCGACCGGCTGCCGCTTGGGCGGAGTGTCGAAGTTGACCGGCGTCAGGCTGCTCTGGATCTTCTTCATGGCCTTGGCCCACATGGGTCCGGCCAGCGACGATCCGCCGACGGCGTTGAAGTCGAGCAGCTTGCCGTTGATCGTCACGCCGGCCAGCGACTTCGGCCGGCCGTTGAGATCGGCCTTCTTGTCGTTGGTGACGACGCCGGCGATCATCGAGGCCGTCGCGAGCTCGGGGGTGTAGCCGGCGTACCAGACGGCCTTGTTGTCCTGGGCCGTTCCGGTCTTGGCCGCCGACGGCACCGACAGGCCCGTGCCGTTGGAGTAGCCGAAGCCGCCGGGCTCCTGCACGCCGCGCAGGATGTCGTTGATCTGGGCGGCCTGGTCCTTGGTCATGACCCGCTCGCAGCTGGGCTCGAACTTCTTGAGCACCTGGCCGCTGGAGTCGACGATCTCGTCGACGGGTCGGGGCTTGCAGTACATGCCGCCGGAGGCCGGCGTCGCGTAGGCGGCGGCCATGTCGAGAGGGCTGACGTCGGTGACACCGAGCGTGAACGGGCCGACCTGGTCGTCCTTGCGCACCTTGATGCCCATCGACTCGGCCGCACGCACGACGTTGCAGAGACCGGCCTGCTTCTCGAGCTGCGAGAAGTAGGTGTTGACCGACTCGCGCGTGCCGTTGTACATGTTCTTGCGACCGGACGTCGTGGAGTTGTTGACCTTCCACTCGCTCGTGCTGAGGCCGTCGCAGGTCGTGTACGAGCCGACCGGCATGGTCATGCTCTTGGGCGAGTTGTAGCTCTGGCCGACGTCGATGCCGTTCTTGAGCGCGGCGGCGACGGTGAACATCTTGAAGGTCGAGCCGGCCGGGAAGCCGCCCGACTGACCGTAGGCGGTGGGGACGACGAAGTTGATGAACGACTCGCCCTTCTTCTTGCTGCGGCCCATCGGACGCGACTGGGCGACGGCGCGCACCTTGCCGGTGCCGGGCTCGACCATGGCGAGAGCCGCGATCGCGCCGTCGGTGCTCTTGACCGTGGAGGTGACGGCGTCGTCCGCGGCCGACTGCATGCTGAGGTCGATGTTCGACTTGATCGTGAGGCCGCCGCGGTCGAGCTTGGCGCGGCGCTCCTCGACCGTGGCGCCGAGCGCGGGCTGCGCCATGAGCCACTGGCGGGCGTAGTCGCACGAGAACTCGCCCACGACGCCGAGGCAGCCGTTGGGGTACTCGGTGAGCTTGAGGCCCAGGCCGGACGCCTGGTACTTCTTGGCGTCGGCCGGAGAGATCTTGCCGAGCCGGGCCATGACCGCGAGCACCGTGTTGCGACGCTGCAGGGCGGCCTCGGGGTAGGCGTTGGGATCGAGCTTGACGGGGTTCTTGACCAGGCCCGCGAGCGTCGCGGCCTGCCGGGCGTTGAGCTCGTTCGGGGCCTTGGAGAAGTAGTGGCTCGCGGCGGCGCTGATGCCGTAGGCGCCGTCGCCGAAGTACGCCAGGTTGAGGTAGCGCTCGAGGATCTCCTTCTTGGAGTGCTTCGACTCGTACTCGATCGCGAGCTTGAGCTCACGGATCTTGCGCGCCGCGGACTGCTTGGTCGCGGCCCGCTGCTGCTCCTTGGTGGTGGCCTGCGACAGCAGGGTCAGCTTGACGAGCTGCTGCGTGATCGACGATCCACCCTGCGTCTGGCCCTCGGAGGCGTTGTTGACCAGGGCGCGCGCCGTGCCCTTGACGTCGAGCGCGCCGTGCTCGTAGAAGCGGGCGTCCTCGATCGACAGGATCGCGTCCTGCATGACCGGTGCGATGTCGGCCAGAGGGACGTCCTGGCGGTTCTCGTTGTAGAAGTACGCGATCAGGCTGCCGTCGGACGCCAGGAGCCGCGACGTCTGCGCGTTCGGCTGGTCCTTGAGCTCGAGGGGGAGCGACAGGACGTCGTCGGTGACCTGCGTGGTGGTCATGGCGACGATCGCCGTGGTCGGGATCAGGATCAGCGCGACGAGCAGGCCGGCGAGGCCTGACAGGCGGGCCATCGCCGCGATCAGGACGGGTTTGCGTCTGCTCTGCGTCTCCGACTGGGCTGCGCGGCGCAGCGAGTCGCGAAAGTCGTCCGAGGCCATGCCGCTCAGCCTACGTGACGCGCGCCAGCGGACAGTGCCGACGACAACGTGTCTAGTCCTTCGGGACTAGGGAAAATGACTAGGAACGCTCTGACGTGCAAGGGACCAAGTTCCTAGGTTTGTATCAACCAACTTCGGCCACTGGGGCCGGTCTCGGGGAGGTTCATCATGTGGAACGAAAACTGGGCTGCTGACGCCGCGTGCCGGGGCAAGTCCGACGCGCTGTTCGTCAAGGGCGCCGAGCAGAACCGCGCCAAGCAGGTCTGCGGCACGTGCGAGGTCCGGGCGGAGTGCCTGGCCGAGGCGCTCGACAACCGGATCGAGTGGGGCGTGTGGGGCGGCATGACCGAGCGCGAGCGTCGTGCGCTGCTGCGTCGTCGTCCCAACGTGACGGCCTGGCGCAACGTCCTGCAGGTCGCCGTCTGAGCTGACGCCGGTCGGGCTCCGCCCGATCGGTTGCCGCCCGACCGCGTGCTGGGTCAGACGCCGTCGCCGGCGAGCAGGTCGCCGATGCGGCGCAGCCCGTCGAGGTCGTGCACGTCACCGGCCAGGGCTGCGACCGACACCGTCGGGACGCCCGGGTGCGCCGCGCCGAAGCGCCGCTTCAGCCGCTCCTCGCGCGCTGCCACCCGCATGCGCTCGGCGTGGATCATCAGCAGCTCTCCCGCGGTGCGGTCGTCGTCGGCCGAGCCGTCGACCAGCCTCTGTGCCGCCGACTCCGCGTCGACGGCGCTGATGCCGCCGGCACCGGTCTCGTGGACGCGGTTGACGACCAGGCCGGCCAGCGGCATCTGCTCGCCGGCGAGCCGTTCGACGAAGTAGGACGCCTCGCGCATCGCGGCGGGCTCGGGTGCGGCCACCACGACGAAGGCCGTGCCGCGGGCCTGCAAGAGCGCGTAGGTGCCCTCGGCCCGCTGGCGGAAGCCGCCGAAGAGGGTGTCGAAGGCGGCGATGAACGTCTGCATGTCGGTGAGCACCTGGGCGCCCAGGATCTTGTTGAGCGCACTCGTGACGATGCCGAAGCCGGCGCTGATGAGTCGCGCCGGGCCCTTGGCAGGAGCCAGCAGCAGCTTGATGAAGCGGCCGTCGAGCATCGACGACAGGCGGTCGGGTGCGTCGAGGAAGTCGAGGGCCGAGCGCGACGGGGGCGTGTCGACGACGATGAGGTCCCAGCGGCCGGTCGCGTGCAGCTGGCCGAGCTTCTCCATCGCCATGTACTCCTGCGTGCCCGCGAACGAGCTCGACAGGGCGACGTAGAACGGGTTGGTCAGGATCTGCGCGGCCTTCTCGGGCGTCGCGTGCTGCTCGACGACCTCGTCGAACGTCCGCTTCATGTCGAGCATCATGGCGTCGAGCGAGCCTCCGTCGAGGGCCGCGCCGGTGACGGGTCGGGGGGTGTTGTCGAGCTCGGTGAGACCCATCGACTGGGCGAGGCGTCGTGCGGGGTCGATCGTCAGCACGCAGACCGAACGCCCCTTCTCGGCGGCGCGCAGGGCGAGGGCCGCGGCGGTGGTGGTCTTGCCGACGCCGCCGGAGCCGCAGCACACGACGATGCGGGTGGCCGGGTCGTCGAGCAGGGCGTCGACGTCGAGGCGGCCCCCGCTCGAGGTGCCGGTGCCGCTGCCGGTGCCACCGCGCGGGGACGTCCGACCCTTGCGGGTCGATGGGCTGGTCTGGGCCTTGCCGGTCATCGCAGGTCTCCCAGCTGCTCGGCGAGCTCGAACAGGGCTCCGAGGTCGATGCCGTCGCTGAGCAGCGGCAGCTCGACCAGCGGGCGTCCGCAGTCGTCGAGGATCTCGCGCTGGGCGTCCTGCAGGCGCTGGCGCTCGAGGTGCGCCTCGCCCTCGGCGATCAACGCCTCGGCGACGGTGACGTCGCGCTCGAGGCCGATGGCCGCCAGCACCGACGCGACCTCGGCCGGACGCACCGAGCCGGCGGCGAGAGCCTTCTGCGAGACGCCCGACAGCACGGACGGGCGGACGAGGTTGAGGATGACGTGACCCACGGGCAGCCGCTCGGACGTGAGCTCGGCGATGCCGTCGATGGTCTCCTGCACCGGCATCTCCTCGAGCACCGTGACGAGGTGCACCCGGGTCTCGGGGGCGCGCATCATCTCCATGATCGAGTCGGCCTGGCGACGGATCGGCCCCACCTTGGCCAGCCCGGCGACCTCGGAGTTGACGTTGAGGAACCGCGTGATGCGTCCGGTCGGGGGTGCGTCCATGATGACGGCGTCGTAGGTGAACCGGCCGCCGGTGCGGCGCCGCGCGGCCTCGTAGACCTTGCCGGTCAGCAGCACGTCGCGGACGCCGGGGGCGATGGTCGTGGCGAAGTCGATGATGCCGAACTTGTCGAGGGCCTTGCCGGCCCGGCCGAGCCGGTAGTACATCGCCAGGTACTCGAGCAGGGCGGCCTCGGGGTCGATCGCGAGCGCGTAGACCTCGCCGCCGCCCAGGCCGACCGCGATCTTGCGCTCCTCGTAGGGCAGCGGCGGCACGTCGAACAGCTGCGCGATGCCCTGGCGACCCTCGACCTCGCAGAGCAGGACCTTCTTGCCCTGGCCCGCCAGCGACATCGCGAGCGCAGCGGCCACGGTCGTCTTGCCGGTGCCGCCCTTGCCGGTGACGACATGGAGCTGGGTGGATTGGGCCACGTCCCGAGCCTACCGACGGCAGGGGATACCGCCTCTCGATCAGGGCTCGGACGACCGTGACCCTCATCGCCTCGCGACCCGCGTCCGTCCGTCCCGATACAGTCGGCCCATGACGAAATGGGAGTACCTCACCGCGCCGGTCCTCGTGCACGCCACGAAGCAGATCCTCGACAACTTCGGTCAGGACGGCTGGGAGCTCGTCCAGATCGTCCCGGGCATGAATCCCGAGAACCTGGTCGCCTACTTCAAGCGACCGGTCGCATGACCTCCGCGGTCGAGCGTCGGCTGGCCGACGCGGGGCTCGAGGTCCCCACCGTCCCGGCACCCGTCGCGGTCTACGTCCCGGCCGTGCGCACGGGTTCGTACGTCTACACGTCCGGCCAGCTGCCGCTCAGCGCCGGCGAGCTGGTGGCCACCGGCAAGGTGGGCGCAGAGGTGACGCCGCAGGTGGCCTACGACTGCGCCCGCCAGAGCGCCCTCAACGCCATCGCGGCGGTCAAGTCGGTCATCGGCGACCTCGACATCGTGGTGCGGGTCGTCAAGGCGACGGTCTTCGTCGCGAGCACGCCCGACTTCACGGGGCAGCCGGGCGTCGCCAACGGTGCCAGCGAGCTGTTCGGCGTGGCGTTCGGCGACGCGGGTCAGCACGCGCGCAGCGCGGTGGGTGTCCCGGTCCTGCCCCTCGACGCCCCGGTGGAGGTCGAGCTCGTCGTCGAGGTCGCATGAGCCTGGTCCCGCTGCCCGACGCCCTGCGGGCTGCGGCCGTCGATCCGCCGCAGCCTCCGGTGCCGGCCCGCGACGCGGCGACGATCGTGGTCGTCCGCGACGGCGACCAGGGCGTCGAGGCCTACCTCATGCGTCGCCAGACCAGCATGGCGTTCGCGGCCGGCATGTACGTGTTCCCGGGCGGAGGCCTCACGACGTCCGACGTCGAGCACCGGGTGCCGTGGGTGGGCCCGGACGCCGAGCAGTGGGGGGCGCGGTTCCGCTGCGACCCCGCCCTGGCCAAGGGCCTGGTCGTGGCCGCGGTGCGCGAGACGTTCGAGGAGACCGGCATCCTGCTGGCCGGCCCCGACGCCGACACGGTGGTGTCCGACACCAGCGACGGCGAGATACAGGCGGCGCGCCTGGCCCTCGACACGGGTGAGGTGAGCTTCGCCGAGTTCCTGTCGTCACGTGGCCTGGTGCTGCGCGCCGACCTGCTGGGTGCGTGGGCGCACTGGATCACGCCCGAGTTCGAGCCGCGCCGCTACGACACCCGCTTCTTCGTGGCGGCCCTCCCCGCCGGGCAGCGCGTCGGCGAGATGAGCCGCGAGTCCGACCATGCCGCGTGGGTGCCGCTGTCGCGGGTGCTGGCGGCCGTCGAGGCGGGCGAGGCGGCGATGATGCCGCCGACGGTCACGGCGTGCCGCGAGGTCGCCGCGCACACGGCAGCCACGGTCGTGGCGGCCTCGCAGGGGCGCGAGTTCCCGACCGTCCTTCCGCGCCTGGTGCTGGTCGACGACCGGCCCTATCTCGAGACCGACCTGGGAGAGAGCCCATGAGCGTCCGCAGCACCACCGTCACCGACCGCGCCTCCTTCGTCCTGGCCGCCAACCCCGGCCTCATGACGCTCGACGGCACCAACACCTGGATCCTGCGCGAGCCGGGCGCCCGGCGATCGATCGTCGTCGATCCCGGCCCGGACGACGACGACCACCTGCGCTCGGTCGTCGAGGCCGCCGGCGAGGTGGGGCTCGTGCTGTTCACCCACCGGCACCACGACCACACCGACGCGCTCGACCGCATCGTCGAGCTGACCGGTGCGCCGGCCCGCGCGCTCGACCCCGACGTCACCCGCGGTGCCGAGCCGCTCGCCGACGGCGAGACGGTCGAGCTCGACGGGCTGACGATCGAGGTCGTCGCCACCCCGGGGCACACGACCGATTCCACGTGCTTCCTGGTCGGTGCCGAGGCCTCGCTGCTGAGCGGCGACACGGTCCTGGGGCGCGGCACCACCGTGATCGCCCACCCCGACGGCGTGCTGGGGCCCTATCTCGACTCGCTGGCCCACGTCCGCGAGCTCGTCGCCGAGGGGCTGGTCGAGCGCATCCTGCCGGGCCACGGCCCCGTCGTCGACGACCCGGCGGCGGTCGTCGACTTCTACCTCGAGCACCGGGCCGAGCGCCTCGACCAGGTGCGGGCGGCCGTCGAGGCCGGCGCGACGACGGCCCGCGAGGTCGTCGAGACCGTCTACCAGGACGTCGACCCGTCGCTGTGGCCCGCAGCCGAGATGAGCGTCGCTGCCCAGCTCGACCACCTCCGCGCCTAGACCCGTCCCCAAGAATGGGCGCTTTTAGCCCGCCACATCGCGCTCCGAACCAGATGCGGCGGGCTGTTCCCGCCAGATCGCGCGTCCACAGGGGCCGTGCCGACCCGGCGTCGTCCACAGGCAGCTGACGCGAGCGTGCGCGGTGCGGCCCGATCGGGTGACGCTCGGGCATGCTCACCGTCCCGTCCGAGCTGCACGGTCGTCCCTTCACCGCCTCGCAGGCCGCGGAGGCCGACGACCGCGAGCTGCTGCGCATCGGCGACTGGCTCGTGCGGAGGGATCACGTCGACCTGCTCGAGCTGCGCGGCTTCGTGCTGGAGCAGCACCTCGACGGGGTGCAGCGTGCACGGCGCGTCGCACCGCTCGTGCGCGAGAACGTCGACTCGGCCAAGGAGTCCGACGTGCGCTGGATCCTCTGGTCGTCCGGGCTGCCGGTCCCTGAGCCCGACCTGCCGATCGTCGACGAGCACGGGGTGCGGGTCGCCCGCGGAGACCTGGTCTACGTCCGGTGGAACGTCGTGGTCGAGCACGGCGGCTGGCACCACGAGCGCGACGCCGACCAGCGCCAGCGCGACCACCTGCGTCGCGAACGGCTGGAAGCTTTCGGCTGGCGCGTCATCGTCGTCACGGTGAAGGACTTCGACGACGAGCGGTCCATCGCCTGGCGTGTCCACCAGGCGCTCGTCGAGCGTGGCTACCGCGGCGCCCGCCCGAGATGCGGCTGGCAGGACCCCCCGAACTCACGGACGGCGAGAATCGGCGGGCTACATCCGCCACATCGTGGGGACGGAGGGGGCTAGCGGGCGCGGCGCTGGAGGCGCTCGAGGTCGAGGATGACGACGCTGCGCGGCTCGAGACGCAGCCAGCCGCGGCTGGCGAAGTCGGCCAGAGCCTTGTTGACGGTCTCGCGCGAGGCGCCGACGAGCTGGGCCAGCTCTTCCTGCGTCAGGTCGTGGTTGACGTGGATGCCGTCGTCGGCGCGACGGCCGAAGCGCGACGCCAGGTCGAGCAGCGCCTTGGCGACGCGGCCGGGGACGTCGCTGAACACGAGGTCGCCGACGACCTCGTTGGTGCGGCGCAGGCGGCCGGCCAGCTGGTTGAGCAGCGCGTGCGCCACGTCGGGGTGCGCGTTGAGCACCGGGCTGAGCGCCTCGTGGCCCAGGCTCTTGAGCTCGACGTCGGTGACGGCCGTGGCCGTCGCCGACCGGGGGCCGGGATCGAAGAACGACAGCTCGCCGAACATCTGCCCGGGGCCGAGGATCGCGAGCAGGTTCTCGCGACCGTCGGGCGAGGTGCGGCCGAGCTTGACCTTGCCCTCGGTGACGACGTACAGCTGGTTGCCGTCGTCGCCCTCGTTGAACAGGATCTCGCCACGGCGCAGGCTCGACGAGGACATCGAGGACTCGAGCGCGCTGGCCACCTCGTCGTCGAGGCCGGAGAACAGCGGTGCCTGGCGGAGAACGTCGTCGGTCACGGTCTTCCCTAACGGTCGTGTATCAGGGGTCACAGTACGTGCACCCTTGCGAAGTTTCCCACACCGAGGCGGTCAACGCCGCTATACGCGCCGAGCCACGTACGCTTGAGCCTGTGCCGACGACCGTGAGCAGACCGGACACGGCCCTGGTCCGCCGCGCACGCAAGGTCCACCGGGTGCTGGCCGAGACCTATCCCGACGCCGGCTGCGAGCTCGACTTCACGACGCCGTTCGAGCTGCTCGTCGCGACGGTGCTGTCGGCGCAGACGACCGACCGCCGTGTCAATGCCGTCACCCCCGGGCTGTTCGCCCGGTGGCCCGACCCGTCCGCGATGGCGTCCGCCCCGCGCGCCGAGCTCGAGCAGGTGCTGCGTCCCACGGGCTTCTTCCGGGCCAAGACCGACAGCCTCCTCGGTCTGTCCGCCGCGCTCGTCGAGCGCCACGACGGGCAGGTCCCCGGGCGCCTGGACGAGCTCGTGACGTTGCCCGGCGTGGGACGCAAGACCGCCAACGTGGTGCTGGGCAACGCCTTCGACGTCCCCGGCCTGACCGTCGACACCCACTTCGCGCGGCTCGTCCGGCGCTTCGAGTGGGTGCCCCCCGAGATCGCGAAGGACGCGGTCAAGACCGAGCACGCGATCGCGGCGATCTTCCCGCGCAGCGACTGGACGATGCTGAGCCACCGCCTGATCTGGCACGGACGTCGTCGCTGCCACGCCAAGAAGCCCGCGTGCGGGGCGTGCCCGGTCGCCCGCTGGTGCCCGGCGTTCGGCACCGGCCCGACCGACCCGGTCGAGGCCGAGTCGCTCGTCACGACCCAGGGCCCGGCATGACGCCGATGGCCGGTGCGTGGGCGACCATGGTCGTCGTCCGACGACACCTGACCGACCGACTCCTGGGAGCGACGCGATGACGGCCGAGACCCTGCCACCGTGGCTCCGGCCCCTCGCCGAGCTCGCCGGCTCGGTCGAGGCGTCCCAGCTGTCGCCGCGGTTCCCGGACGTCCCGTCCGATGCGCGTCCGGCCGCCGTGCTGCTGCTGTTCTCGGAGGGCCCGGACGGCGGCGAGCTGCTGCTGACCGAGCGCGCGACCACGATGCGCAACCACGCGGGCCAGATCGCCTTCCCGGGGGGCAAGTCCGATCCCGAGGACGCCGACGCCGTCGCCACGGCCCTGCGCGAGGCCGAGGAGGAGGTCGGCGTCGACCCGTCCACGGTCGAGGTCTTCGGCACCCTGCCGACGCTGTGGCTGCCGCCGAGCAACTTCGCGGTCACCCCGGTGCTCGGCTACTGGCGCACGCCGATCCCCCTGCGTCCGGTGAGCGACCAAGAGGTCGTGACGGTGCTGCACCAGCCCATCGGCGACCTGCTCGACCCGAGCAGGCGCTTCAGCGTGGCGCACCCGTCCGGCTGGCGCGGCCCGGCCTTCGAGGTCGGCACGCCGATGCCGCTGTGGGGGTTCACCGCCGGCATCATCGCCCGCCTCTTCGAGGTGCTCGGCTGGGACCGACCCTGGGACGAGTCCGTCACGCGTCCGCTGCCCGAGCTGCCCAGATGAACTCCCTCGACGTCATCATCGTGGTGGTGCTGGTCGCCTACGCCGTGTCGGGCTACTTCCAGGGATTCGTCGTCAACCTCGTGGCCACGGTCGGCCTGCTGATCGGCGGACTGGTCGCGCTGGCCGTCGTCCCCCGGCTGCTCACGCGCGACATGCCGACGCTGTCGAGCTCGCTGCTGGCCCTGGGTCTGGTCATCGGCGCGGGTGCCGTCGGGCAGGCCGTCGGCACGCTCGTCGGCTCGTCGCTGAGGCGCCGACTGACGTGGCAGCCGCTCCGCTCGCTCGACGCCGTGGGCGGCAGCGTGCTGAGCATCGTGGCGGTGCTGTGCGCCGGGTGGGCGCTGGGCTACTCGGTCAGCGGAACGTCGATCCCGTACCTGTCGACGGCTTCGCGCGACTCGTCGATCCTCGAGAAGGTCGACAGCGTCATGCCGGCTCGTGCGACCTCGGTGCTGAGGTCGTTCAACGAGGTCCTCGACTCCAACCTGTTCCCGCGGTACATCGACCCGTTCGAGTCCGAGGACATCGCCCAGGTGCAGGCGCCCGACGAGGCGACCCTGCGCAGCGCCGGGGTGCGGCGGGCCAGGGGCAGCGTCGTGAAGGTCCTCGGCCAGGCCAGGTGCGACCGGGGCATCGAGGGATCGGGCTTCGCCTACGCCGACGGTCGCGTCATGACCAACGCCCACGTCGTGGCGGGCGTCAGGTCCCCGTCGATCGTGGTGGACGGCCGGCAGGTGCCCACACGGGTCGTGCTGTTCGACAAGGAGCTCGACATCGCGGTGCTGGCCGTCGACGGCGTCGATCTCGAGCCGCTCGACTTCGACCGGTCCGGCGAGGCCGGCCAGCCCGCCGCCGTGCTGGGCTACCCCGAGAACGGGCCGTTCGATGCTCGGGCCGCGCGCATCCGCAACCAGATGCGCCTGCGCAGCCCCGACATCTACGACCGCGGGCAGGTCGTCCGGCAGACCTTCTCGGTGCGCAGCCTGGTGCGGTCGGGCAACTCCGGCGGGCCGCTGGTCTCCGAGAAGGGCGACGTGCTCGGCGTCATCTTCGCGGCATCGGTCTCCGACAAGTCCACGGGATACGCGCTGACCGCCGACCAGGTCGCGGCCGATGCCCGCAAGGGTGCCTCGGCGACGGCGGCGGTCTCGACGGGGGAGTGCGCATGAGGACGTTCACGTCGTTGGTGGCGGGGCTCGTGGCGACCGTCGCGGCGATCGTGTCGGTGCCGTTGTTCTGGGTGTCGACGAACGTCGTCGACGAGGACGGCTACGTGGCGTTCAGCAGCTCGCTGGCCACCGACCGCGAGCTGCAGGCCGCCGTCGCGGCCTACATCGCCGACGACTACGTGCAGCGGGGCCTGCTCCCGGCGTCGCTGCAGCAGACGGCTGCCTCGGTGCTGACGAGCGTCGCCCAAGGCACGGTCGACCAGCCCGGGTTCGTCCGAGCGTGGGAGCAGACCCAGCGCAGTCTCCACACGTCCGCCTTCGGCGACGGCAGCGGCACGCTGACGGTCAGCCTGCAGCCGATGATGCAGTTCATCGCGGCGCGGGTCGGCTCGCGCCTGCCGATCTCGCTCGACGTCACGACCGACATCCAGGCGCCGGTCGGGACGTCCGCCGACCGGTCGCGGTTGCGCCAGGTCGAGCGCTCGCAGACCTACGCGCTGCTCGGCCTGATGGTCGTCCTGGCGTCGGCGGCCCTCTGCCTCGTGTCGGCCCGGCGTCGGACGATGGCGGTGGCGGGCCTCGGGCTGGGGGCTCTCGTCACGGCCGGCGTGCTGCGGGTCGCGACGGAGATCGTCACGCCCCAGCTAATCGACCGGGCCGAGACGCTCAACCCGTTCGCGCGCCAGGTGCAGAAGCTGCTGCTCGACCGCGCCTCCGCATCGCTGGCGGCCTGGCTCGGCTGGATCGCGCTGGTCGGAGCCGTGGCCCTGCTGGCCGGTCTGCTGGGCCGGGGCGCGGCCGCGCTCAGGAGCCGGTAGCCGTCAGCGCCGGTGGCTCGGCGCGGGCACGACCGGCGTGGCGGGCGTGCCCGTCTCGCCCTTGAGCGCCGAGGGGATCTCCTTGGCCGCGGCGATCGTCTTCTCGGGTGCGCTGACCTTCTTGATCAGCCTGACGCCGACCAGGATCAGCACCACCGCGAGCAGCAGGTAGATGCCCGCGACGATCAGGAACGCCCAGGCGGGGTCGAGACCGGCCATCACGATGAAGTACGCCACCGAGATCGACAGCATCACGATGATGAGCAGCCCGAAGAACGCCGACACCAGGAACAGCGCGGCCCCGATGCCGCCGGCCTTGACGCTGACCCGCAGCTCGCTCTTGGCCAGCGTGATGACCTTCTGGAGCAGCAGCGTGATGTCTCGAAGGGCGTCGCCGATCAACCGGCCGATCGTCGGTTCGTCCTGGGTGCTCATACCTGCGAGCCTACAAGCGATCGGGGCGAGCGCGCAGGTCAGCGTCGCTCGCCCGACCGCCCCGGCTCAGTCGTCGTCCTTGGCGGTCTTCATGCCGCTCGTGATGAGGTCCATGACGCCGGAGTCGGCCAGGGTCGTGGTGTTGCCGACCTCGCGGTTCTCGGCGACGTCGCGCAGCAGCCGTCGCATGATCTTGCCCGACCGCGTCTTGGGCAGCTCGGGGACGACCATGATGGTGCGCGGCTTGGCGATCGGGCCGATCTCCTTGCCGACGTGGGCCCGCAGCTCCTGGATGACCTCGGTGCCGCCGTCGCCGGCAGACTCCCGCAGGATGACGAATGCGACGACGGCCTGGCCCGTGGTCTCGTCGGCGGCGCCGACGACGGCGGCCTCGGCGACCTTGGGGTGCGACACGAGAGCCGACTCGATCTCGGTGGTCGACAGGCGGTGGCCCGAGACGTTCATGACGTCGTCGACGCGGCCGAGCAGCCAGATCGCGCCGTCCTCGTCCTTGCGTGCGCCGTCGCCGGCGAAGTACACGTTCGGCCAGCGCGACCAGTAGGTGTCCTGGTAGCGGTCGTCGTCGCCCCAGATCGTGCGCAGCATCGACGGCCACGGCTCGGTGATGACGAGGTAGCCGCCCTCGCCGTTGTCGACGGGGTTGCCGGCGTCGTCGACGACCTCGGCGGCGATGCCGGGGATCGCGGTCATGGCCGAGCCGGGCTTGCCGGACGTGACGCCGGGCAGCGGGCTGATCATGTGCGCGCCGGTCTCGGTCTGCCACCACGTGTCGACGATCGGCGTGCGTCCGCCGCCGATGTTGTCGCGGTACCAGACGTAGGCCTCGGGGTTGATCGACTCACCGACCGAGCCGAGGATGCGCAGGCTCGAGAGGTCGAACGTCGCCGGGATCTCCTCGCCCCACTTCATGCACGTGCGGATCGCCGTCGGCGCGGTGTAGAACAGCGAGACCTGGTACTTCTCGATGATCTCCCACCAACGGCCCTTGTGGGGGGTGTCGGGGGTGCCCTCGTAGAGCACCTGCGTCGCGCCGTTGGCCAGCGGTCCGTAGACGATGTACGAGTGGCCGGTGACCCAGCCGACGTCGGCGGTGCACCAGTAGACGTCGTCGGGCTTGTGGTCGAAGACGGCCCAGAACGTCCAGGCGGACTGCACGAGGTAGCCGGCCGTGGTGTGCAGGATGCCCTTGGGCGAGCCGGTCGTGCCGGACGTGTACATGACGTAGAGCGGGTGCTCGGAGTCGAACATCTGCGGCTCGTGGATCTCGGACGCCTCGTCGACGACCTCGTGCCACCAGCTGTCGATGTCGTTGTCGAAGTCGACGTCCTGGCCCGTGCGGCGCACGACCAGCACGTTCTCGACGATCGCGGTGCTCTCGTTGTCGATCTTGACCAGCGCCTCGTCGACAGCCGGCTTGAGGGCGCTCGCGGCGCCGCGACGGTAGCCGCCGTCGGCGGTGACGATGAGCTTGGCGCCGCAGTCGACGATGCGGCTGGCCAGCGCGTCGGACGAGAAGCCACCGAACACGACGGTGTGCACCGCACCGATGCGGGCGCAGGCGAGCATCGTGATGACGGCCTCGGGGATCATCGGCAGGTAGATCGCGACGCGGTCGCCGGCCTCGACGCCGAGCTCCTCGATCGCGTTGGCGGCGCGGCTGACCTCGTCCTTGAGCTGGGCGTAGGTGATGTCGCGGGTGTCGTCGGCGGGCTCGCCGACGAAGTGCAGCGCGACGCGGTCGCCGTGGCCGGCCTCGACGTGGCGGTCGACGCAGTTGTAGGCGGCGTTGAGCTTGCCGCCGACGAACCACTTGGCGAACGGCGGGTTGGACCAGTCGAGCACCTCGGTGAACGGCGTCCCCCAGTCGAGCCGCTTGGCCTGCTCGCCCCAGAACGCGGGACGGTCGGCTGCCGCGGTGTCGTAGACGTCGGCCGTGACGTTGGCCGATGCGGCGAGCTCGGCAGGCGGCTCGAACGTGCGGTTCTCCTGGGACAGGTTGCTGATGTTCTGCTCGGTCACGGGGGTCTCCTGAGGGAGGGGAAGGTCGTAGGTCGATTGTGTCGCAGCCCACAAGGTGACGCAGCAGGGGTTGCGCACAGGTTGCCGGACGAGGGCTGAGGGCCCGCCCGACCCATGGAACCGACCATGGGCCGAGCGAGCGCCAGCGAGCGAAGGCGGATGCCCGGGCGAAGCCCGGCAGCGGTTGGGGGCACCTCCCGCGAGCGCTAGCGAGTGGGGGAGGGACGAAGCGCTGGAGCGGCGAGGGACGAGCCGCGCATCATTTCTCCGAGCCCGCCCCCGTCAGCGACCGCACCTCGAGCTCGGCGAAGCGGTCTTCGCTCGAGCGCTCCTTCGAGGTGATGGTGCCGAGGTAGCCGAGCAGGAAGCCCAGCGGGATCGACACGATGCCGGGGTTCTCGAGCGGGAACCAGCTGATGTCGATGCTGGTCGGCAGGAGCGACAGGTTCTTGCCGGTGGCGTCGACGCCCTTGCCCGAGACGATCGGCGAGAAGATCACCAGGCCGACCGACGAGATCAGGCCGCCGTAGATGCTCCAGAGCACGCCGCGGGTGTTGAAGCGCTTCCAGAACAGGTTGAACAGCAGCGCCGGCAGGTTGGCCGAGGCGGCGACCGCGAAGGCCAGCGCCACCAGGAAGGCCACGTTGAGGCTCTGGCCGGGGATGGCCAGTGCGATCGCGATGCCGCCGATGATGAACGCCGAGATGCGGGCGACCTTGATCTCGTCGGCACCGGACGCCTTGCCCTTCTTCCAGACGCTGGCGTACAGGTCGTGCGCCACCGAGGAGGCCGAGGTCAGCGTCAGGCCGGCGACGACAGCGAGGATCGTCGCGAACGCCACGGCCGAGATGAGCGCCAGCAGGATCGCGCCACCGGTCGAGCCGGGTCCACCGCCCACGGCCTCGGCCAGCAGGGGCGAGGCGAGGTTGCCGCCCGAGTCGATGATGCGCTGCTTGGCGTCCCCGGTGACGAGAGCCGCCGCGCCGAATCCCAGGATCAGGGTCAGCAGGTAGAACGAGCCGATGATGCCGATGGCCCACAGCACCGACTGGCGTGCTTGGCGTGCTGTCGGGACGGTGTAGAACCGCACGAGGATGTGCGGCAGACCCGCGGTGCCGAGCACGAGCGCGATGCCGAGCGAGATGAAGTCGATCTTGCTGGTCGTCGTCGCGCCGTACTTGAGGCCCGGCTCGAGGAAGGCCGAGCCCTTGCCGCTGTTCTGAGCGGCCTGGCCCAGCAGGTCGGACACGTTGAAGCCGAACTTGGCGAGCACCAGGACGCTGATCAGGATCGTGCCGCCCATCAGCAGCACGGCCTTGACGATCTGCACCCAGGTGGTGCCCTTCATGCCGCCGATGACGACGTAGAAGATCATCAGGATGCCGACGGCGACGATCGTCAGGTTCTTGGCGGTCTGGCTGTCGACGCCGAGCAGCAGCGACACGAGCGCGCCGGCGCCGACCATCTGGGCGAGCAGGTAGAAGATCGACACGACGATCGTCGACGTCGCCGCGGCGGTGCGCACCGGCGTCTGCCGCATCCGGTAGGCGAGCTGGTCGGCCATCGTGAAGCGTCCGGAGTTGCGCAGCAGCTCGGCCACGAGCAGCAGGGCCACGAGCCATGCCACGAGGAAGCCGATCGAGTACAGGAAGCCGTCGTAGCCCGACAGCGCGATGGCGCCGGAGATGCCGAGGAACGAGGCGGCCGACATGTAGTCGCCGCCGATCGCGAAGCCGTTCTGCACGCCGCTGAAGCTGCGTCCGCCGGCGTAGTAGTCGGCGGCGGTCTTGGTGTTGCGGCTGGCCCAGAACGTGATGCCGACCGTCAGCAGCACGACGAGCAGGAAGAGGGTGGCCGTGAGGGCCTGGTGGTCGTTCGACGACGACGCCTGGGCGAAGGAGATGCCTGCCAGCGAGGTGCTCATGCGTTGGCCTCCTTCTCGTAGGCCTCGTTGAGGGCGTCGGCGATCGGGTCCATGTTCTTCGCGGAGAAGCGCGCGTACCAGAACGCGATGCCGAAGGTCGTGATGAACTGCAGCAGGCCCCACAGCAGCGCGATGTTGACGTTGCCGAAGACCTTGGTGTTCATCAGCCCGGGCGCGTAGTTCGAGCACAGCACGTACAGCAGGTACCAGACCATGAAGCCGACGGTCATGGGCACGACGAAGCCCATGTAGGTCTTCTTCAGCTGCTTGAACTCGTCCGACGCGTGGATGCGGTCGTAGGCCGCTTGGGCCTGGGGAGTCGCTCTCTCCGCCACGATGGTTCACCTCTTCCGTGAAAGCGGCAGCGCAGGGGACGCGGCCGTCCCCGACGCTAGGACCGCGCGAGCATGTGAGCCAGGTCACGAGCGCCCCTGTGCGGCGGAGCAGGGGGTGCGGTGCGGCGTGCGGTCGTCCCCGCGCGCCGAGCGGTCGTCCTGGCGCGACGAACGGTCAGGGGCGGCGGTCGACGGCGATGTGCTCGGGCGTGTGCAGCCGCACCATCGTCCGCGAGACGTTGCCCGGCACGTCGGCGCGGGTGAGCAACGAGATGCCGACCATCAGCCCGAAGCCGACCGGCACCGACCAGGCGGCGGGCTGGCTCATCAGCACGCCGAGCCAGCCGTCGGGCCGCCAGGCGATCGTCATGACGGGCGCGATGCCGGCGCACAGCCCCCCGCCGATCATGCCGGCGACGGCGCCGCGAGCCGTCAGCCCCCGCCACCAGATGCCCAGCACGAGCAACGGGCAGAACGTCGAGGCAGCCAGGGCGAAGGCGAACGTGACCGAGTTGGCGACGGCGATGCGCTCGGCCGAGAGGGCCAGCACCAGGGGCACCAGCGTGCCCCCGCCGGCGGCGAGCCGCAGCGCCGTGATGGTGCTGATGCGGCGCGGCCCGGTGCTCTCGCGGGAGAGGCCCTGCCCGATGACGCCCGCGATCGACATCGTGATGCCCGACGACGTCGAGAGGAAGGCCGCGAACGCGCCGGCCGTCAGCAACGCGGCCAGCACCTCGCCCAGACTGCCGCCGAGCATCCTCGAGGGCAGCTCGAGCACGACGGTGTCGGCGCGCGACGACCCCAGCAGGTCGCCGGCGTAGATGCGTCCAAGCACGCCGTAGATCGTGGGCAGCAGGTAGAACGTGCCGAGCAGGGCCAGGACGATGAGCGTCGTGCGGCGGGCCGCGCGGCCGTCCGGGTTGGTGTAGAACCGCACCACCACGTGGGGGAGCCCCATGGTGCCGAGGAACGTCGCCACGAGCACCGAGTACGTCAGGTAGAGGCCGGGGCCGTCGGTGTCGCCGAACGGGGTGAACCAGGCGTCGGGGGCCACGGGGGACGGCCGGCCGTCCTCGGTCCACGCGTGCACGAGGAAGAACACGGGCACCAGCAGCGCCGTGAGCTTGAGCCAGTACTGGAAGGCCTGCACGAACGTGATGCTGCGCATGCCGCCCGAGACGACGTTGACGACCACGATGGCCGCGACGAGCACCGTGCCGACCCAGGTGGGCGCACCCGTGACGGTACGCAGCGTCAGACCGGCCCCCTGGAACTGCGGCATCAGGTAGAGCCAGCCGACCGCGACGACGAGGATGCTCGCGACCTGCCGCACCCGCACCGACTGCAGGCGCACCTGCGCGAAGTCGGGGATCGTGTAGGCGCCCGAGCGACGCAGCGGCGCGGCGACGAACACCAGCAGCATCAGGTAGCCCGTCGTCCAGCCGATCGGGTACCAGAGCATGTCGGCGCCGTAGGCCAGCACGAGCCCGGCGACGCCGAGGAACGACGCCGCCGACAGGTACTCGCCGCCGATCGCCGAGCTGTTCCAGATCGGGCTGACCGAGCGCGAGGCCACGTAGAAGTCGCTGGTCGTGCGGCTGAACCTCAGCCCGAAGGCGCCGATGCCGAGCGTCGCCAGCGACACCAGCGCGACCGCCACGATGCCGTAGGTCGTGTTCACGGCGTCATCCGTCGTCGCGGCCCGGTTGCACCAGCTCGGCGAAGTCGCGCTCGGCCTTCTCGGCCTGGCGGATGTAGACCCAGCCGAGCGCGAACAGGCCCGGGTAGACCGCCACGCCCAGGATGAGCCACGGGGCCGGCACGCCGAGGACGCGGAACTCGGTGACGGTGTCGAACGCCATGAACGTGAGCGGGAGCGCGCCGACCGACAGCACCAGGGTCAGGGCGACGGTGAGGGCCGCGCGCAGCTGCGACCGGATGAGCGACTGCATGTAGATCTCGCCGATGGCGGTGGACTCGTCGATCTCCTGCGGCACGCTGCGCCGGACGCGGGTCGGGGCCGACGTGAGCGGGCTCGTCACCCGCACGCGGGCCGTGTAGGTGGCCGGCGGTCCGTCCGGGGTGTCGTCAGGGCCGTCGCTCACAGGGCGCGCTCGTGGATCAGGTCGCGCAACGTCCGCGTGTGTCGCCGGGCGACCTGCAGCTCGACGAGCTCGGTGCCCGACGGGACGACGACGCTGCAGCGCCCGGCCTGCATCCGCACCTCTCGCACGTGCGCGAGGTTGACCACGATGCTGCGGTGGACGCGGACGAAGCCGGCCTCGGCCCACTCGTCGGCCAGCACGCCCAGCGGCGTGCGCACCAGGTGGCTCGTGCCGTCGGCGACGTGCAGCCGCACGTAGTCGCCCTGCGCCTCGGCGTGGGCCACGGACGCGCGCGAGACGAAGCGGGTGACGCCCCCGAGCTCGACCGCGATCTGCTCGTCGCCCGCGGACGGGCCGCGGTCGCCGTCGGCGCTGACCCGCCGCACGCTCTCGCGCAGCCGCTCCTCGCGGATGGGCTTGAGCAGGTAGTCGGCCGCGTTCATCTCGAAGGCCTCGACGGCGTGCGCCTCGTGGGCCGTCACGAAGACGATCCGGGGCGCGGCGCGGAATCGTCCGAGCAGCCGCGCGATGTCGAGTCCGCTGAGCCCCGGCATCGCGACGTCGAGGAAGACCAGGTCGATGCCGCCCTGCTCGAGCAGGCGCAGCGCGTCGGCCCCGCTGCGGGTGCCGCGCACCGAGGCGATGCGGTCGTCGCGCTCGAGCAGCCAGACCAGCTCGTCGAGGACGGGCTGCTCGTCGTCGACCACGAGGGCGTGCAGCGCTACCGGCATGGCCTGATCCTGCCCCGCGGGTGACGCAGGCCACAAGTCGCCGGGGTCATGTCGCCGTGCTCATGGAGCCGCGTCGACCGCGGGCGAGAACTTGGGCACCCGCAGCGACACCTTGGTGCCGAGGCCCGGCGCGGTCTCGACGACGATGCCGTAGGCGTTGCCGTAGACCGTCCGCATCCGCTCGTCGACGTTCGCGAGCCCGACGGACGCGCTGGGGTTGCGTCCCGACAGTGCCGCCCGGACGACCTCGGGGTCGACGCCGGCGCCGTCGTCCTCGATCGTGATGAGGCACTCGTGGCCGGCGTCGAGAGCGGTGATGGTCACGGTGCCGTCGCCCTCGCTGCGCTCGAGCCCGTGGCGGACGGCGTTCTCGACCAAGGGCTGCACCGACAGGAACGGCAGGGTCACGCTCAGCACCTCCGGCGCGACCAGCGTGACGACGCGCAGCCGGTCGCCGAAGCGAGCCTTCTCGAGCACGAGGTAGCGCTCGATCGATCGCAGCTCCTCGGCGAGGGTCGTGAACTCACCGTGCTGGCGGAACGAGTAGCGGGTGAAGTCGGCGAACTCGAGCAGCAGCTCGCGGGCCCGCTCGGGATCGGTGCGGACGAAGGAGGCGATCGCGCCGAGCGAGTTGTAGATGAAGTGCGGCGAGATCTGGGCGCGGAGCGCCCGCAGCTCGGCCTCCATCAAGGCTGTTCGGGACGTCGCGAGCTCGGCCAGCTCGAGCTGGCTCGACATCCACCGCGCGACCTCGGTCGTCGCCCGGGCCAGGCCGGCGGAGGCCTCGTCGGTCAGGATGACGACGCTGCCGACGACGCGCTCCTCGACGGCCAGCGGTGCGACGATCGCGCGTCCGGACGCCTGCGTCGTGCCGCTGTCGATCGCGGCCCGCAGCAGGTCGGCGACCTCGTCGGGGTCGCCGGGCCCGTCCCAGGCGAGGGGCCGGAGCGTGTCGGTGATGGCGACGGTGCGCGCGCCCAGCAGCGTCCGGACGTGGGGGAGCGCGCTGGCCGCGCTCTCGGCGTCGAGGCCGCGGCGCAGGGCCGGCGCGGCCAGGGCCGTGGTGTGGAGGGTCTCGTACGTGGCACGGTCCTCGGCCGTCCCGAGGCTGGGCCGGCGGGACAGCAGCCACCACCGGGCGAAGGTGGCCGCGGCCACCAGCGCGACGGCCGCGACGATCGCGGTGACCAGGTTGTCCATCCGTGGACGGTACCCGGACCCGCGGTGCCGGATTCCCACGAGACCGTGGGGATCCGGCGCGGGTGTCAGTCGTCGCCGATGCCGCGGGCGTGCAGGGCGGCGCCGGTGTCGTACGCGTGAGCGACGGTGCGGATGGCCATCCGCACCAGCAGGGCGCGGGGGCTGCGTTCGAGACCGCGCGCCTTGGCGGCCTCGCGGGTCTCCCGGGCGATGGTCATCACGCCCGGGATCGCACCGATCATCAGCGAGAAGGCCAGGGCGATCTTCTCCGGCTTGACGCCGACGCGGCGGAACGGACCGAGTCCGCGGACGATCGCGTCGAGCATCGCGTCGATGCGGGTCGTGGCGGTGAAGACCATCGCGGCCACGAACAACGCCAGCAGGTCGCCGACGACGTGGACCGCCGTGGGCCAGCCCTTCTGCCACACCTGGAAGGCCGTCACCAGCACGACGACGAGCAGCAAGGGACGCAGCGGACGCAGCGCGACGCGCCACGGGATGCGGACCCAGGCCACGAGGACGAGGGAGAACGCGAGGAAGCCTGCGGCCGACCACGGTCCGGTCGCCACGACCGTGACGACGCCGTAGAGCGCGAGCAGGCCGAGCTTGGGCCCGGCCGGCAGGCGATGCAGCAGGGTCGAGCCGGGTCGGTAGGTGCTGACCAGCACGTCGCTCATGCAGACGGTCCTGACGGTGCTCCGTCGACGCTGGCCCGGTAGTGCGCGACCGCGTCCGCCGGCGCCCCGTCGAAGGTCACCCTCGCGTCGTCGATCACCAGGACGCGGTCGCACCGGGCCACCAGCTCGAGGTCGTGGGTCACGAGCACGAGCTGCTGCGTGAGGGAGAACAGCCGGTCGGCGACCGCGCGGGTGTTGCGCAGGTCGAGCAGCGTCGTGGGCTCGTCGGCGACCACCACCTTCGGTCGTGTCGCCAGCACGCCGGCCAGGGCCAGCATCTGCTTCTGTCCGCCCGACAGGGCGTGGACGCTGACATCGGCCTTGTCGGCCAGCCCGATGGACTCCAGCACGTCGAGCGCCTCGCGCCGTCGTCGCGCTCGGTCCTTGACCGAGCGCCGCAGCGAGAGGGCGACGTCCTCGAGGCACGTCGGCATGACGAGCTGGGCACCCGGATCGGTGAAGACGAAGCCGACGGCCCGGCGCACGGCCGCGCCGTCGTCGACGGTGTCGAGCTCGTCGACCGTCACGCGTCCGGTCGTGGGCTCGACGAGGCCGTTGAGCAGGCGGGCGAAGGTCGACTTGCCCGAGCCGTTGCCGCCGATCAGCGCGATGCGGCGCTCGGAGAGCGTCAGCGTGGTCGGGTGCAGCAGGGTCAGGTCGCCATCGGGCGTCTCGACGGAGACCGATACCTCGTCGAGGCGCAGGACCATGGCTATCGCCGCGCGCTGAGCTGGGGGAACGCCCGGTGGACCGAGGCGGCGACGACGGCGGCAAGCACGCCCTTGATGATGTCGTACACGAAGAAGGGCGTCGCGTAGCCCCACGCGACCTTGAGGCTGACGTCGAGCCGCCATGCCATGCCGAGCGTGCCCAAGGCGCCCACGACGACGATCGTCACGACGGCCGCGACGACCGACACGACGAGCACGAACCGCGTCGGGTTGCCCCGCGCCACGCGCGCGGCGGCGAGGCCGACCAGCAGGGCGGCGAGCGGGAACGCCAGCAGGTAGCCGCCCGTGGCCCCGGCCCACGTCGCCGGACCGGCCGCGCCTTGGGAGAAGATCGGGAGGCCGGCGGTGCCGACGGCCAGGTACAGCACCACGGCCAGGAAGCTGCGGGTCGCCCCGAGCGTCGCGCCAGCCAGGAAGATCGCGAACATCTGCAGCGTGAACGGGGTGCCCGAGGCGGTGCTGATGGCCGGCAGGATCGAGCACACCGCGATGAGGGCGGCGAACGTCGCGACGAGCGCGAGGTCGGTGGTGCTGAGACCCCGTGCGGGACGACGGCGGGTGGTGGTGCTGGACATCGACGGGCTCCTCGGGACGTACCTGAACGGTGCTCAGGTGAACGGCGTTCAGGTTAGCGTAGGATCAGGGTCGACTGTCAACGGGACGAGGAGTGGTCGTGCGCTATCGCAAGGGCGACATCGTCGAGCGGGCCATCGCGGTGCTCGACCAGTACGGCCTCGCCGACCTGTCGATGCGGCGCCTGGCCTCCGAGCTGGGCCTGCAGCCGTCGGCGCTCTACCACCACTTCGCCAGCAAGCAGGAGCTGCTGGCGGCGGTGGCCGACGAGCTGCTCGAGCGCGGCCGACGTCCCGCCGGCGACGACGTGCCGTGGGACGACGCGGTCGTCGCGGCCGGGCACGAGCTGCGCGACGCGATGCTGGCCTACCGCGACGGCGCCGAGCTGATCGCGACGGTGCAGGCCTTCGGGCTCGGACGGGTCTCGCCCCTCGCCCCGTTGGTGCGTGCCGTCGACCGCGGCGGCTTCGCCCCCGAGCTCGCCCGAGCTGCCGCCACGACGATCCTGCACTTCGTCTTCGGCCACGTCTCGGAGGAGCAGGCGCACCTGCAGGCCAGCAGCGTCGGCGCGATCGGCGACGACGCGCCGGTAGGGGCCGACGCGGCCTCGTTCGACCTCGGCCTGTCGCTCATCCTCGACGGCGTCCGCCAGCACCGCCCCGCCCCCAGCGAGCACTGAGCGCCACCACAGGCGAGCGAAGCGAGCAGGCGGTCCCTGCGAGCCCTGGCGAGCAGGGGTGAGTCGGCGAGGGACGAGCTGACGCGCCGCCTACCAGCTGGCGTGCAGCGGACGGCCCTCGTCGTAGCCGGCCGAGCTCTGCAGCCCCACGACGGCCCGCTCGCGGAACTCGTCGATCGAGCGGGCTCCGGCGTACGTCGCGCTCGATCGCACTCCGGCGATGATCTGGTCGACGAGGTCCTCGACGCCCGGACGGTCGGGGTCGAGGAACATCCGCGACGACGAGATGCCCTCCTCGAACAGCGCCATGCGGGCACGCTCGAAGCCCGCGGCGTCGCGGGTGCGGTTGGAGACGGCGCGGGCCGAGGCCATGCCGAACGACTCCTTGTACGGACGTCCGTCGGGCCCGACCTTGAGGTCGCCGGGGCTCTCGAGCGTGCCGGCGAACCACGAGCCGATCATGACGCTGGCCGCTCCAGCCGCCAGCGCCAGCGCGACGT
Source organism: Aeromicrobium endophyticum (assembly GCF_003586285.1). Classification (GTDB taxonomy): domain Bacteria; phylum Actinomycetota; class Actinomycetes; order Propionibacteriales; family Nocardioidaceae; genus Aeromicrobium; species Aeromicrobium endophyticum. The sequence continues at coordinate 1,556,029 of NZ_QUBR01000001.1, forward strand.
CGCGCGGGTAGCGGACACCGCCGTCGGCCCACACGTGGGCACCGAGCTCGCGGGCGGCCGCGGCGCACTCGAGCACCGCCGAGAACTGCGGACGTCCGACGCCGGTCATCATGCGGGTGGTGCACATCGCGCCCGGGCCGACCCCGACCTTGACGATGTCGGCCCCGGCCGCGACGAGGTCGCGGACACCGGCGGCCGACACCACGTTGCCGGCGGCGATCGGCACTCGGCGTCCGCTCGACGCCGCGTGCGCGTTGCGGGCGACGGCGACCAGCGGGAGAGCGTCGAGCATCTTGTCCTGGTGGCCGTGCGCGGTGTCGACGACGAGCACGTCGATGCCCATCGCCAGCAGCGCGGCGGCCTTGCCCTCGACGTCGCCGTTGATGCCGACCGCGGCGCCGATGACCAGGCGTCCGTCGGGGTCGACCGCGGGCTGGTAGATCGTCGAGCGCAGCGCCGCCTTGCGGGTGAGGACGCCCACGAGCCGGCCGTCGTCGACGACGGGCGCGAAGTCGACGTGGCGGGCCGACATCTCGTTGAAGCACGTGGTCGGATCGACTCCGGCCGGGAACGTCAGGACGTCGGTGGTCATGACCTCGCGCACCTGCGCGAACCGGTCGATCTCGGCACCGTCGCGCTCGGTGACGACGCCGAGCACGCGGTCGTCCTCGACGACCACGACGGCACCGTGGGCGCGCTTGGGGATCAGGCTCATCGCCTCGCCGACCGTCGTGCCGGGCGAGACCGTGACGGGGGTGTCGTAGACGGTGTGCGCGGCCTTCACCCGGGCGACGGTGGCCGCGACGATGTCGAGGGGGATGTCTTGGGGGATGACCGCGACGCCGCCGCGGCGGGCGATCGTCTCGGCCATGCGCTTGCCCGAGATCGCGGTCATGTTGGCGACCACGAGCGGCAGCGTCGTGCCGATGCCGTCGGGCGTGGTCAGGTCGACGTCGAAGCGGCTCGTGACGTCGGAGCGGCTCGGCACCATGAACACGTCGTTGTAGGTCAGGTCGTGCGAGGGCAGCAGGTCGTTGAGGAACTTCACCCCCCGAGTCTAGGTGGGCAGATGCTACGGTCCCGCGCATGCGCATCGCCTTCCTCGGCAACGGCATGACGGGATATCTCGCCGCCCAGTACCGCGAGCTGGCCGCGCTCGGCCACGAGCTGCTCGTCGTCCAGCCCGGCAGCCCGGACGTGGCGGTGGGCGCGATGCGCGACACGGCCTTCGACGACCTGGGCGTCGCGTCGTTCGCCGAGCTCGTGTCGTGGCAGGTCGAGCCGCCGGCCGACGAGCTCGTCGAGCGGGTGCGCCGGTTCGCGCCCGACGCCGTCGTCATGACGGCCTGGAACTTCGCGGCCTCGTACCGCGCCGTCATGAAGTCGCTGCCTGCCGGTGTGGTGCGGATCCTCGTGATGGACAACCTGTGGCGCGCGGCTCCCCGTCAGTGGCTGGGGCGGGCGCTCAGCCGCTGGTACGTCCACTCGGTCGCCGACGTCGCGATGGTGCCGAGCGAGCGCACCGAGCGGTACGCGCGGATGCTCGGCTTCGGCCCGGCCGACGTCATCCGCGGCTCGCTGTCGGCCGACCTGTCGGTGTTCGGCAGCGACGAGCGCAGCGGCGACGAGCTCGCGGGCCGGCGCCGGTTCCTGTTCGTCGGACGGCTCGTCGACCACAAGGGTGCCGACGTGCTGGCCGCCGCCTACGAGCGTTACCGCGAGCTCGTCGACGACCCCTGGCAGCTGGACGTCGTGGGGCTCGGCCCGCTCGACGGGCTGCTGCGCGGACGTCCCGGGGTGACGATGCACGGCTTCGTCCAGCCCGGCGGCGTGGCCGAGCTGATGCGCGCCGTCTCGTGCTGCGTCGTTCCGTCGCACATCGAGCCGTACGGCGTGGTCGTCCACGAGGCGGCCGCGTCGGGCCTGCCGGTGCTGTGCACCGACTTCGCGGGGGTCGCGGCCGGGATGGTGCAGGACCATGCCAACGGCTGGATCGTCCCGGCCGGCGACGTCGAGGCGTGGGCGGTCGCGATGGCGCGGATGTCGTCGTGCTCGGCCGAGACGCTCGAGGGGATGTCGCGGGTCAGCCGGGCGCTGGCGACCCGGGTGACACCGCAGATCTGGGCGCTCAACCTCGCCGAGCAGATCGGTCGCCGTCGCCCGTCCTGACGCCGGTCAGGGCACCAGCCAGATCGCGGTGTCCCAGACGCCGTTGGTCGTCCAGATGTGGCGCCACCCTGCGGTGCGCTCGACGACCTGCTGCCACCGGGGCGTCGCGGGCGCGGGGACGCTCCACGGCGACCGGGTCGTGCTGGGCAGGTACGTCTCGGCGTTGTCGAGGACGAGCAGGCCCCCGGGGCGCAGCAGGTCGAGGGCGCGCAGGGCGCACTCGTCGCGGTACTCGCCGTCGACGAAGGCCAGGTCGAGCGAGCCCGGCTCGATCTCGGGAGCCGCGCCGACGTAGGCCGACCGGTGCTCAGCGGAGTCGTGGCCGAGGTCGTCGAACGGGACGAGTCGCAGGTCGACGTTGTCGACGCGCCGGGCGTCGAGCTCGGCGCGCAGACCGGCGTGCCACTGCGGCGATCCCTCGACCGACGTGAGGTGCTCGATGCGCTCGGCGAACCACCTCGTGGTGCCGCCCGACCCCCACTCGATGCCACGGTCGGACGGTCGCAGCAGCGAGGCGAGCACCTCGAGGGCGTCCCGCGTGATCCACGGCCGGCGGTCGGGGCGCAGCGCCTCCGCCCGGACGGTCAGCGAGTCGCGCACGTAGCGCGGCACCACGCGGGGCGTGACCTGCAGCCGCGGCGACAGCTCACCGGGGCGTCCGGCCGCCCACTGCGGGTGCCGCCTGTTCCACAGCGCGGTGGCCAGCCGGCTCGTGAGGTTGGCGCCGCTCACCGCGCTGCCGTCCCGCGCACCGCCTCGACGGCCATCTGCGCGCCGCCCTCGTCGGCGCGCTGGTCGAGGCCGTCGAGCTCGGGGTGGGTGCTGGTGCCGGGCGTGGACCGCGTGACGTCGGTGAACCCGGCGCGCTCGAGCTCGGCGGCCAGCGTCTCGAAGTCGTAGACGTAGCCCGTGTGGTGGCCGAACGACGCGATGGGGATGCGCACCCAGTCGAGCGGGTGGTCGACGGTGAGGCCGAACTGCTCGTAGACGGCGGCCTCGGGGTCGCCCTTCGGCGAGACCCCGGCGAGGTAGCGGTCGACGTGGCCGCGCAGGTCGGGCGTCACGAAGCGGATGACGCCGCCGGGGCGCAGGCAGCGGAACGCCTCGGCGAACAGCACGCGGGCGGCCTCGAGCGGCACGTGCTCGATGACGTTGTCGGAGTAGACGTGGGAGACCGCGGCGTCCTCGATCGGCCACGTGCGGGTGGCGTCGAGGAAGTGCCGGGTGACGGCGTTGACGTTGGTGACGATCCAGCCCTCGCGCGGGGCCAGCCCGCCGATCTCGAGCTTGAGCGGGCGAGGCGCGTCGGCGAGCGCGCGGGTCGTCCGGCGCCGGGCCAGGGGCGTGTTGAGGGCCAGCACGGGCGGCCGCAGGACGGCGTGCAGTCGGGAGTTCACGCGACGAACCATACTGCTCCCGCCGCGGCATTTCCGTGTGTTCGTCGTCTGCCGATCGACCAGTAACCAGCGGGGGTGCGCCGTCGTTGATCGGGGCAGTGCGCCCGCTCTCGGGCGCGACGTCCGACGGTTCGGATGATCCGGCCTGGGTTCAGTTCCTAGGTAATCTCCTGTCAGGCGGTCACCGGGTGGGCTGATTCCGTGGCAGCGTAGTACTCGGTCTCGACCTCGATCGGGGTGCGCATTGCGAGCTCTCCGTGGAGGCGGGCGTTGTTCCGCCGCCAGACGTATTCCAGGGTCGCGAGCTCGACCTGTTCGACGGTCCGTCACGGCCCGCGTTGGCGGATGAGCTCGGTCTTGTAGCGGCCGTTGACGGCCTCGGCGAGGCGTTGTCGTAGCTGTCGCCCGCGGTCCTGGTCGAGGGTGTGGCGCCGAGCTCGGCGATCCGGTCGGGATAGACCATCGCCAGATAGTTCGAGCCGTGATCGGCGTGATGGACCCAGCTGATCGAGGTCACCGTCAGCGGTCCAGGCGGCCATGTTTAGCGCCTGCAGGGGCAGGATGTCGGCGCGCAGCGTCGCCGTGACGTCCCAGCCCACGACCCGTCCGCTTAAGACATTGACCACGAATGCGACGTAGGCGAACCCCGACCAGGTCGCGACGTAGGTCCGTCAGCAACCCACAGACGCCTGGGGGCTTCGGCGGTGAACCGGCGTTGCACCAGATCAGCCGGCAAGGGTGCGTTCGGGTCGCGTCGGGTGGTGAAGGCCCGTTTCGAACGTCTGACGCCTCGAACCCTGGTCAACCCCGTCAGGCGTTCGGTCTGATAGCGGCCGACGTCCCAGCTCTGGCGACGCATCAGCGCGTGCGTCTTGCGGCGGTCACAGACGCCGTAGTTCTCCGCATGCAGCCGGGCGACCTCCGGCACCAGTAGGTCATCGGACAACCGACGCGCTGACGGCGGCCGAGTCTCCACCGCCCGATAGCCGCGGGATGTGATGAAGCCAGCCAGGGCCGGGCGCAATGTCCGGCATATGAGCTCGACCCCGAACTGAGCACGATATTCGTCGATGAACCGGATCATCTCGTCGTGGGCTGGTCGAGCGCCTTGGCGAAAGATACGCTCGCGGCTTTAAGGACCTCGTTGGCCCTGCGGAGCTCCGCGACCTGACGCTTGAGGTGAAGATTTTCCTCGACCCCGTCGGTCTTCGCACCCGGTGCAAGGCCCTCGTCGACCTCGATCCGCCGAGAATTGGCGCCCTCGATCCCGAAGTACGTCACCGTCGCCAGCGTTGAGGAATCCATCGACAATAAGGGCGTATTGGACAGCCGCGGTGGCCTGCGTCTCGCGGAGCAAGGTGGGGGACTGCAGTGCACGTCCGGGTTCATGGGCACGAAGAACTCCTCGGGTACGAAGGTTCTCATCACTGCTGCTCACTGCCCCAACGCGTTGCGATACATCAGTTGGGCATCGGGGGCTTCCTGGACGAACGTGACGTTCCAGGTCGCTGCCGATGGGAGCGATGTCGATGCTCAAACGCATCTGACGGCGGGGGCTGGTACGGGACAGTTCTGGACCGGGTCGTCCTATCGGACCGTCACGTCGGTGACCTTGCGGTCGAATCTTGCTACTAACGATTTCATTTGCCGCTTTGGAATGTCGTCGGGTCAGAACTGCGGCCAGGTGGTTAGCACTCACTCAACTTTCGGTGGAAATCTTCTCTGCAACGACGGGCCGTGCGACAACGTTTGGATCGCGACGAACGTCCCCACATCTGGGGGCGATAGCGGAGGGCCGGCTTACTTCGTGGACTCGGCGATTGGGCTGGTCAAGGGGCACTACGGCTCGCTCGGAGTGGTCGGGTCGATCTCATACGTGCGTGCTCGGTTGGATGTGAAACTCATCGGCGAATAACCACGAGCTGGGTGGTGTCGCGCGGGTTTTGTGAGGTCCGCAGTCGCTGTCGTTGAAGCGGCTGCGGACCTCGCTGTGGCTCGCTGCGAAACCTTTCGCATCTGTCGGACATATGTTGGTAACGGTCGAAAGGATCATTTGATGAATCTGCCACCTCTGTCGCCGCGGAATGGTTTGCTTGCGTGCTCACTTGTGGTTGCGCTTTCGGCCTGTACGGGTAGTCACGATGACTCATCTGATCGCTCATTCGCCCAGCGATCAGCTTCGTCTGCCTCTGCCTCACCCAGCGACACATTCATCGGCGATTGGGGCGCTGAACCTCGGCTCCGAGACGGCGACACGAAGCCGTGGATTCGGTTCAAGGCTGATGGATCATTCGACGGGTTTGACGGATGCAGTCGGGTAGCTGGTCCGTGGGTTTCGGATGTGGACGGAAAGACGGTCACCGCCGAGAAGGATGCTGTCGTTGGCACGGCATGCACGCCAGACCGAGAAGCTTCTTTCACATCAATGAAGCTAGACAAGAACCAGCTCGTTTATGAAGTAGCGAACGGAGATACCCATCGCATGAGGCGGCGCGAATGACATGTGGTGTTTCGCTCGTTGGTGAGTAAGGCAAGTCGCCGGGCTCGGACGGCGCGTACGTCATCAGGCGAAGGTTCACCCCAGCGGAACACCAGGTGGGGGTCGGACTCCTCGGTGGCGATGAAGGCCACGTACGCCCAGGTGACCCCTGAGCGCTCCTGGGTGGCCACCAGGAGGACCTGGTGGACGGTCAGGGGAGGTCCAGACTGAGCCTGCGATCGAACCGGTCATGCAGTCTCGACCACCAGTAACCACCGAGGGTGGGCCGTCGTTGATCGGGGCAGTGCGCCCGCTCTCGGGCGCGACGTCCGATGGTCTGGAGGCCTGCATGAGCGACGCCCCGACCGCAACGCTCGTCGTCGAGCCCGACCCGGGCGGGCACCGTTTCCAGGCGGTCGCGGCGGTCGCCGACCTGGCGCGGTCGTTCGGCCCGGTGGTGCTGCTGACGAGTGCCGAGGGCCGGGTCAGCCCAGCGCTCGAGGTGTTCCTCGGCGAACAGGTGCGCCGCGGCGACCTCACCGTCGTCGACGCGTTCGACCACATCCACCCGCCGACGCGACAGATGGCCACCGAGGTCGCGAGCCGCTGCCGGTCCGGTGTCGAGGGCGTGCCGGTCGGCCGGGCGGTCGTGATGGACGCCGACCAGGCGCTCAAGCGCTGGTGGGCCGTCGCGCCACGCCTGATGCGAGGGCTCGAGGTGCGTCCGCGCATCGTGTTCATGCTGACGCGCTACCCGGCCCGCCTCGCGCTGACCGACCTGACGGGCTGGCGCCTGCGCGGCCCCAAGGCGGTGCTGGCGGTGCTCGGCATGGCCACCGGCAGCCTGCACCGCACCGTCGGGTTCAGCGGGCGTGACGACGCCGCGACGGGCTGGATCGTCAAGCGGGTCCGCGACCCGCACTACTGCTCGGCGCACTCCCGCGACCGTGCGCAGCACCGGGCCGCGCTGGGACTGCCCGCCGACCGACCCCTCGTCGGCATCTTCGGCGCCGTCGACGCCCGCAAGAACCCGCAGCTGGTGCTCGAAGCGATCGACGCGGCCGGGCTCGACGCGACGCTGGTCGTGGCGGGCGGGTTCGACGACGAGGTGCGCGCCTGGGCGGCCGGCCTCGACCAGGCCGACCGCGAGCGCGTGTTCCTGCGCGACGAGTTCCTCGACAACGACGTGCTCGACCGCTTCGTGGCCTCGGTCGACGTCGTCCCGCTCGCGCTCACCAACAACGGGCCCAGCGGCATCATGGGCAAGGCCCAGGCCGCCGCCGTCCCGGTCGTCACGGCGGGCTCGCGGGTGCGGGCCCGCGAGGTCGAGGCCACGGGCACCGGCATCGCCTGCGACTTCACGGCCGCCTCGATCGGCGACGCGATGCGCCGCGCGATCGGCGGCGAGGTGGGGCCGGTCGGCACCCCCCTGGGCGAGGTGACCGCCGACGAGTTCGCGATGACCCTGCTCGGCGTCGACGCCGACGGACGTCCGTTCGACCGCCGCCGCGCCATGGCGGGGGGCCGGCGATGAGCGTCCGCGATCGGGGCATGACGGCCGTCGCCTCGGCGCTCGGCCGGCGCGGGTTCGAGCTGCGCCGGCATCCCGCCAGGCGCCGTCAGCACGTGCTGGCACGGCACGGGGTCGACCTCGTGCTCGACGTCGGGGCGGCCGACGGCGGCTACGGGACGTCGTTGCGCTCGTTCGGCTACCGCGGCGACATCCTCTCGTTCGAGCCGCAGACGGCCGCGTTCGCGCGGCTGCAGGCCACGATCGCCGACGACGTCGCGTGGTCGGCCCGCCACCTGGCCCTGGGGCCCGACACCGGAAGGCTCACGATGAACATCGCGTCCAACAGCACCAGCAGCTCGCTGCTGCCGATGCTCGACACGCACGTCGCAGCGGCGCCCTCGGTGCGCTACGTCGGCACCGAGACGGTGACGGTGGCGCGCCTCGACGACGAGGTCGCCGACGTCGTGGCGGCACACCGGCGGCCGTTCCTCAAGATCGACACGCAGGGCTTCGAGCGCGAGGTGCTCGCCGGCGCTGCGCAGACGGTCGAGGCGTGCGTGGGGGTGCAGCTCGAGCTCTCGCTCGTCCCACTCTACGACGGCGGGATGCTGATCGACGAGGCGATCGGCTGGGCGTACGACTACGGCTTCCAGATGGTCGGCCTCGAGCAGGGCTATGCGGCGCCGACCGGCGAGATCCTGCAGATCGACGGCGTGTTCGTCCGCCCCGCGGCGGAGGTCTGACGTGGCCGCCGACGAGCCGAGCTTCCGCGACCTGGTGTTCTCCGACTATGCCCGCTACCGCCCCGGCGGCCGGCAGAGCTGGCTGCACGTGCTGCTGCGCATCCCGAGCGTGCCGGGGCTGCTGGCCTCGCTCGTGCTGCGGTCGCAGCAGTGCCTGTTCAGGGCGGGTCACGTCACGGCGGCGCACTCGTTGCGCACCCTCGGCAACGTGCTCGTCGGCGCCGACTTCGGTGCCGGCATGCAGGTCGGTCGCGGGTTCATGCTGGCCCACCCCGTGGGCGTGACGATCGGCTTCGGTCTGGTGATCGGCGACGACGTGACGTTCGCCGGCGGCGTGACGTGCGCGGCCCGCCACTACGACGCCGTGCCCGGACGCGAGCAGGAGTTCGCCACGATCGGCGACGGGGTGCTGATCGGTGCCAACGCCGTCCTCGTCGGCGGCGTCACGATCGGCCGTGGCGCGATGGTCGGCGCCAACTCCGTCGTGCTGTCGGACGTGCCCGAGAACGCCGTCGTGATGGGGTCGCCGGCGCGCAGGGTCGGCACCCGGGAGGATGCCCGATGAGCACCGACACGCACGAGCCGGCCGCGCACTACGACCGCGTCATGGCCGCGTGGCAGCTGCTGCTCGGCGACGAGCTGCACTACGGGGTGTTCGAGCACGGCGACGAGCCGCTGGACGTCGGGACCGCTGCGCTGACGAGCCGCATGATCGACGCCGCCGACCTGCGGCCCGGCCTGCGCGTGCTCGACGTCGGTTGCGGCTCGGGTGCCCCCGCCCGCACGATCGCGGCCGGCTTCGGCGTCGAGGTCGTCGGCATCACGACGAGCGCGGTGGGCGTCGACACGGCGAGGGCCCGTACGGCCGAGGCAGCCGTCGGCGCCGTCACGTTCGAGCAGCGCGACGGCACCGACAACGGCTTCGACGACGCCTCGTTCGACCGCGTCTGGGTCATGGAGTCGGCCCACCTGATGCGCGACAAGGACGCCCTGGTGGCGGAGTGCGCGCGGGTGCTGCGACCCGGCGGACGCATGGTGCTGTGCGACCTGGTCGGGCACCGCGAGATCGGCTTTGCCGAGGTGCGCGAGCGCCGCGCCGACTTCGCGGTGCTGCGCGAGGCCTTCGGCGACGCGCACTTCGCATCGCTCGAGGGCTTCGCCGCGCTCGCGTCCGCCCACGGGCTCGACGTCGACCGCAGCGACGACCTGACGTCCGCCACGCTGCCGACGTTCGACCGCTGGCGCGCCAACGCCGACGCCCACCGCGACGAGGTGGTCGCGCTGATCGGCGCCGCCGGTCACGACGCGTTCGTCCGGTCGTGCGACCTGCTCGAGGCGTTCTGGCGCGACGGCACGTTCGGCTACGGGCTCGTCTCGGCCACCAAGGCTCCGGCGCGTTCATCCGTCTCGTGACCAGCGAGGTGCTGCCTCGTTGACCACCGCAGGGGCGGCCAGCCCCACCGACCACGAGGAGATCACCGCGTCATGAGCACCGCCCCCGAAGACGTCCAGCGCACCGTGGTGGACTTCCTCACCCTGACCGCCAAGCTGCCCGAGGGCTTCTCCGCCGACACCCCGCTGTACGCCGGCGGGGCCGGGCTCGACTCGCTCGAGACCGCCGAGCTGTCGGCGACGCTCGAGGACGTCCACGGCAGCGATCCCTACTCGACCGGCGAGATGCCGCAGACGCTCGGCGAGATCCAGGCGTTCTACGCGGCGTCGGGCGCCTGAGCCAGCCGTGATCGAGCTGCTCGAGCGGGTCGCGGACGAGGATCCCGACCGGCCGGCGGTCGTCACGCACGCGGTCTCCCGCTCGTACCGCGACGTGGTGGACGACGCGTGGCGCGTGGCCGCGGCGCTCACCCGGGCCGGCGTCACGCGGCTGGCCGTCGTCGATCACGAGGCACCCGTCATCGTCCCGCTGCTCGCAGGGGCCTCGGTCGCGGGCGTCGAGGTGACGCAGTACCCACCGGCCGAGCCCGACGAGATCGGTCGCCTGCTGGCGTCGTTCGACCACGACGTGCTCGTGACCGACCGCGACGATCTCGCCGGGCTCGGCGCCCGCATCGTGCGGACGTCCGAGATGCTCGACGGCGACGTGCCGTGCCGGCGCCCGCCGGTCGCCGACGTGCGGCCGCACCTGGTGCTGACCACCGGCACGACGGGCGCGCCCCGGGGCGTGCGCCACGACTGGACCCGCCTGGCCGGCGGCGCGTCGCACGTCTCGACAGGGGAGGGGCAGCGGTGGCTGCTGGCCTACGGCCTGCACCAGTTCGCGGGTCTGCAGGTGCTGCTGCACGTGTTCGCGGCGGGTGCGACGCTGGTCGCGCCGGCGCCACGACGCCCGGCCGAGGGCTTGGAAGCCATGCGGCGGCTCGGGGTGACGCACGCCAGCGCCACCCCCACGTACTGGCGGTTCGTGGTGGCCGAGCTGCGCGCCGACGGCGGGCCCGTCCCGCCCCTGCAGCAGGTGACCCTCGGGGGCGAGGCGATCCCCGGCCCGTTGCTCGGCGTGCTGCGCGAGACCTTCGCCGGCGCCGCCGTCTCGCAGGTCTACGCGGCCTCGGAGTTCGGGTCGACGGGCTCGGTGCGCGACGGGCGTCCCGGCCTGTCGGTCGACGTGCTCGATCGGGGCGAGCAGGCACCGGTCGACCTGCGCGTCGTCGACGGCGAGCTGTGGGTGCGGTCGCGCACCGGCATGCTCGGCTACCACGGCGAGCCGCCCGTCGACGCCGACGGCTGGCGGCCGACGGGCGACCTCGTCGAGGTCGTCGGCGACCGCGTGCTGTTCCGCGGGCGGTCGAGCGACGTCATCAACGTCGGCGGCGTCAAGGTGCACCCGTTGCCGGTCGAGGAGCGGGTCGCGGCGGTGCCGGGCGTCGACCTGGCGCGCGTCCACGGACGTCCCAACGCGATGACGGGCGCGATCGTGGCGCTCGAGGTCGTCCCGACGCCGGGCGCCGACCTCGACGCGCTCAAGCTCGCCCTCCGCGCCGCGTGCGCCGACCTCCCGTCGGCCGCGCGTCCCCGCAGCATCCGCTTCGTCGAGACCCTCGACACCCTGGGCGGCAAGATCGTCAGGAGACAGACCCAGTGACCACCGAGACCGTCCGTGCCGAGCCTGCCGCCGTCGCTCCTGCTGAGCCCCGTGTCGTCGTCGTGACGGGAGGCAGCCGCGGGCTGGGTGCCGGCATCGTCGAGTCGTACCTCGCGTCGGGCGACCGGGTCGCCGGCTGCGCACGGTCGTCGACGACCGAGGTCGAGGGCTGGCTCGCCTCGCACCCTGACCACTTCCTGTTCGTCCCGGCCGACCTGTCGCGCTCGGACGACGCCAAGACCTTCGTCGACGCGGTGATCGAGCGGTGGGACCACGTCGACGTGCTGATCAACAACGCCGGCGTCGCCCGCGACGGCATCCTGGCCATGGCGTCCGACGACGACATCGACGTCGTCGTCGACCTCAACATCAAGGGAACCCTCTACGTGTCGCGGCTCGTGAGCCGGCGCATGCTCGCCCGGCGCTCTGGCAGCATCGTCAACATCTCGTCGATCGTCGGCCGCTCGGGCTACCGCGGGCTCGGCGTCTACAGCGCGACGAAGGCGGCCCTCGACGGCTTGACCCGCTCGATGGCTCGCGAGCTGGGCTCGCGCGGCATCACGGTCAACGGCATCGCGCCCGGCTATTTGCGCACCGAGATGAGCCACGGGCTCGACGAGGGGCAGATGGACCAGATCGTCCGTCGCACCCCCGCGGGCCGGCTCGGCGACCCGGGCGACATCGCCCGCGTCTGCCAGTTCCTGACCGATCCGCGCAACGACTACCTGACGGGGCAGGTCATCGTGGTCGACGGAGGGCTCACGAGCTGACGTGACGTCCCGACGTCCGCGGGCCCCGCGCCACGCACCACCCCAGCGCCACGCAGCTGAGCAGGCCGACGGCCGCCAGCGTGACACCCACGCCCACGAGGCTGTCGGCCTGCGCCGCCACGACGATGCCGACCAGCAGCACCGGCAGCAGGGCCAGCTCGACCCACGACGCGGTGCCGCCGCGGCCCTGGCCCTGCATCGCGGCGATCATGACGCTGCGGACGGCCAGCAGCCCGTCGGCCACGATGAGCCAGCGGGCGCAGTCGACGGCTGCCACGAACTCCCGGCCGAACGCGTGCCGGATCACGGGCTCGACGACGATCTCGAGCACGGCCACGATCACCGCCGCCAGCACGACCGTGATGCCGACCCAGCGCCGCACGACAGCCCGCTGGGCGCTCGGGTCGTCCTGGTGCATCGCGACGCGCGGCAGCACGATGACCCGCACCGCGTTGCTGACCAGGCGGCACAGGTTCGACACCGCCAACGCCGTCGCGAACAGGCCCAGCGACACCGTGCCGAGCAGGGCGCCGACCAGGATGCGGTCGAGGCCGAGCCCGTCGAGGGGACGCACGCTGCCGACGTAGTTGGCGCGGGCCTCCGACCACACCTGCGACTCGGGGATCGCGACCTCGTCACCGCCGCGAGCCGGCAGCAGCGACAGGTAGGCGAACCACGTGCTCAGCAGCCCGGTCACGACGTACGCCGCCAGCACGTCGTACGCGCTCCACGTCCAACCGGCGCTCGCGACGACGACCAGCACGATGGCGAACATGCCCTGCGGGGCGAGCGCGACCCACGCCATCCGCACGAGTCGTCCCTCGCCCTGCAGGCAGCCGGCGATCAGCTGGAACGCGATGGTCTGGAACGTCACGACCGCGACGACGACCGCGGCGGCCACGGCGTCGGACGCGCCCGTGGAGTCGTGCAGCACCGGCGTCAGCGCTCCGGCCACGAGGCACGGCACGACGACGATCCAGCCGCGCCGCCGCGCGAGCGGAGCCAGGCCGTCGCGGGCGGTGGTGCGGCGCTCGGCCACGAGCTTGGTCAGCGCCGCGGGGAGGCTGCCGCCGAGGGTGAGCTGCGAGGCGAACAGGGCCACCGCGATGACCAGCGCGATGAGTCCGCGACCGTCGACGCCCAGCAGGCGCGCCATCACGATGCCCGTGACGAGCGTCAGCAGCTGCAGGCCGAAGGTCGCGCCGACGATGAGCAGGAAGGTGAACCGGTCGCGCATCGGACGTCCACGCGCCGCGGATTCGTCGACCTCCTCCGTCACCTTTGGAGCATACTGTCAGCCATCCTCCGAACGCCGCGAAACCGCGTCATCGCCGTCAGGAGAACGTAGATGTCACCCGATCCAGCCCCTGCCCTTCCGCTCCCGCTGCGGGTGCTCGTCAAGGGGGCGTCCACCGTCAACTGGGTGTCGTTCATGGGTGGTCCCCGCGACGACTTCATCTTCGCGCGGGTCGTCGAGGAGCAGCTGCTCGCGAGCGGTCGCCCGGTCGACCTGCGCACCAGCACCATGACGTCCGAGCGGTCGTCGACGATCCTGCGCACGTGGCAGGCCGAGGTGCTGGGCTTCTCGCCCGACGTCATCGTGCTGGTCTACGGGCACTACGAGACCATCCACCTGTTCCTGCCGCGCTGGCTGGAGGTGCACGCCAACAGCCTCAAGGCGCGGCCGACCCGGTCGTCGGCGCTGTACCGCAGGCTGGTGCTGCGTCCGGTGTGGAAGGCGCTCGCGCAGGCACAGGCCCGGCTCGACACGGTGCTCGACCCGACGCTGCGCCGCGGACGCCCCCGGCAGGTCGCGGCCGACCTGCGCACGTACATCGACCACGTCCAGAAGGTCGGCAGCCCGCTGGTCTACGTGTTCGAGCTGCTGCCGCCCGGCACCCGCTTCCAGAGCTGGTTCCCGGGGATGACGCGGCGCATCGAGGTCATGAACCGGACGCTCGAGCGCATGGTCGCCGACATCGGCCTCGACCACGTCCGCTACTTCCGCGTGGCCGACCTGGTCGACCGCCACGCCGGCGGTGAGGTCGACGTCGCGATCCCCGACGGCTTCCACTACTCGCCCGAGATGCACCGCCACATCGGCACCGCGCTCGCCGCGGACATCCAGTCGTGGGCAGCCACGCAGACGCACCTGAGGACCATCGCATGAACTCGTCACCGCGCATCCCGACCGTCGACGCCCCGGCCACGACCTCCCCTGCTCCCGCCTCGGCGAAGCAGCGTGCCGCCCGGATCCTTCCCCGACCCGTCGTCGAGGCGCTGGACAGCGCGGTCTTCCGCCTGCGTCGGGCACGCATCCGAGCGATCCAACGCCTCTTCGGACGCCTCGGCTTCAACATCGTCAAGAAGGACGACTACTACTCGACGCTGCCCGTGCTCGCCGAGATCGAGCAGACCCGAGCGCGCTGGGACCGCCCGAGCGCCTTGGTCGGCATCGACCTCGACGTCCCGGCGATGACCTCGACGCTGCGCGAGCTGGCGGGTCGCTGGGACGCCGAGTTCGTCGCGGCGACCGGCGACTACCTGGCCAACACCCGCCAGGGCTTCGGGCCTGGGTACCCGCACCTCGACGCCCGCACGCTCTACTTCATGCTGCGCGAGCACAAGCCGGCCCGCTACCTCGAGATCGGCTCCGGCCTCTCGACCTACTACGCCTCGCTCGCGGCCGCGCGCAACGCCGCCGACGGCTCGCTCCTGCAGATCACGTGCGTCGAGCCGTACCCGTTCGACGCCCTGCGGACGCTCGACAACTTCGAGCTGGTCGAGGGCTTCGTTCAGGACGTGCCGCTGTCGACGTTCGAGGCGCTCGAGGCCGGCGACGTGCTGTTCATCGACTCCTCGCACGCGCTCAAGATCGACAGCGACGTCGCGTTCTTGTTCCTCGAGGTGCTGCCGCGGCTCAAGCCCGGTGTGATCGTGCACATCCACGACGTGCACTTCCCGTTCAACGGCCCCTACCCGGCCGACACGTGGCTGTTCGGCGAGCGCTGGCCGGTCTACTGGAACGAGGCCATGGTCGTGCAGATCTTCCTCGCCCACAGCTCGGCGTACCGCGTGCTGCTGTCGACGCCGATGATCCGGCACACCGACGAGTCGGTGCTGACCGGCCTGTTCGCCGACTACGTTCCCGTCGCCGACGACCCCAACCCGCCGTCGTCCCTGTGGCTGCGGCGCGTCTGAGCCTCAACCCGCCCGGGCGGTGCGCTGGCGTCCAGGATTCTGCGCCAGGTGGACGCTGCCGCACCGCCCCGGGATGCTGACGCAGCGCTGCGGCGGAGCCACCTCTCGAGGCGCGTACTTGTTCGACGTCGCGCAGCCCGCTCGTCAGGTTCTGGACACGTGGCGACCGGAGTGTTCGACTGAAGATGAAGGCGTTCTCGTCGAGAGAGGTCGAACATGTCAGTTCTCAGCAAGAAGCGCGGATGGCTGGTCTCGGCTGCAGCAGCGGCCGTGCTCGCGTCGGCGCCCGCCACCAGCGCAGGTGCCGTCTCGCCTGACCCCGGTTCTACCGGGTCGACCAGCGCGCAGAGTGTCGCGACGCTGCCCCCGGGAGGAACGTGGGTCCCTTACGAACCCGACCCTGGGACCTCGTCCAAGGTAGCCGCGGCAGCAGGTCTCGTACGTCCGGTGGAGCACGCGTGCCCCTCCGGCACGACCAGCTACCCGGCCGCCAAGCGTGCGTTCAACTGCCTGTCGACGTATCACGACAACGGGAACCGTGGTCATTCCGTGGGCCTTCGCCAAGGACGGACCGGCAGCAGCGCGTTCGGGTACCTCCATGCGCTGCAGGACCACGGACTGGACGAACAGTCCATCGGAACCGTCATCGTGAACAACGCGGCAGGCGTCTCGCAAGGAAACAGTTGCTTCCTGTACGGCCTGCGATACGAGGTCAACGACGTCGGCATCCTGGCCGTCGAGGTGATCGAGGACCGCAAGCCGTCGTCGGCCTCACCGGACAACTACAAGCTTGGGGTCGTCACCGCATACTGCAAGGGCTACGACCAGTGCCCTCCCGGGGTCAACGAGAGCCTTCCCTGATGGACGAGCGGCACGTGGAGCGGATCGCGAGGGCGCAGGCGCTCCAATGGGACGAGTCCCCGGCCGTCGGCTCGGGTGACGGTTCGGTCGGCGCCTACTGGCCCCTTGGCGACGCCGCCCCCGGCGCGGCGGCGACGGCTGGTCGGGCCGACGTCGTCTCGGTGTGGGCGGAGGGCCAGCTGCTGAACCTCGCCCTTCGTCCTCGCGACGGCAACGAGTCGGTGGCGGTGCAGATCGATCTCGCGTCCGTCGACGAAGCGGACGACGACCTCGTGCACACGCTGGTCTTCGCTCGCGTCGCCGAGCTGGTCGCATCCGACCGCTGGGCCCGTCGTCACGAGCTGGCTGCCCCGTTGGTGCTGACGCTCTGAGCCGTCCTCAGTCGTCGGCGAGGCGCACGAACAGGCCGTCGACCTGCAGCATCCGCCCGTCCGGGTCGGAGATGCCGGGCTCGAGCTGCTGGATGCGGTAGCCGTCGCGGGCCATCGCGCCGACCAGCTCGTCGAACAGGAGCTGGCCGTCGTAGAGCTCGACGAACGACAGCTCGAGCTGGACGGCGGCGAGCTCGCCGACCAGCGCGCCGGCACCTTGCAGCACCTCGCCCTCGAAGCCCTGCGTGTCGATCTTCAGCAGGGTGCGGGCCGGGTCGACGCCGTGCGCCGCAGCGATCTCGGCGACGGTCGTGACCGGGACGGTCTCGGACGCCACGAAGCGCGAGCCAGGGGCCGTGCGCAGGTGGGCGTCGGTCATGCCGCGGATCGACGACGAGAACGAGTTGGCGGCGACGTTGATCATGGCCTCGCCGGGCTGGGCACCGACCGCGACGTTGAAAGCCGTCCAGGCGTCGTCGCGGGAGGCTCGCCGGGTCAGCTCGCCGAACGCTCCGCTGAGCGGCTCGCAGCTGATGATGCGGCCGGTGAAGCCCGCGCTGCGGGTCAGGGTCGCGTACTGGCCGACGTTGGCGCCGACGTCGAGCACGGTGTCGATGCCGCGCGACTCGAGCGTGCGCACCAGGCGTCCGGCGTACGAGCCGCGGCCGATCTCGAGGTCGGCGCGCTGCAGGGTGCGGCGGATCAGCAGCTTGGCGGTCTCGCGCGCCCGGTTGGCGCGGGTCTGGTCACTCATGGGCGGTCTCCGTGATCATGCGGCGAGCAGCTCCTCGACGGCGGCGAGCACCGCCCGCGGGTCGAGGTCGATGTCGTCCTGCACGTTGAGCATGCGGGACTCGGGACGGTCGGGCTCGACGGGGTCGGCGACGAGGTAGCGGTAGACCGAGTCGGCGATGTTGTCGGTGATCGCCCAGTAGCCGGGGTTGAGGTAGCGCGGGGCGAACAGCTCGAGCACCCGCACGCCCTCGGGCGCGAAGGTGAGGTTGACCAGCCCAGCGCCGTGCGGGGCGACCACGACCTCGGCGGCGGCGAAGTGGTCGATCTGCTCCTGCACCGACACGGCGCCGGGGTCGAGACGCTCGAAGCCCAGCGGGGCCAGCAGCCGCATCAGCTCGGCCTCGCGCACGAACCGGCGCGTGCGCGGCGCGGCGCCTCGGGTGACGTAGAGCCGGCGCGGCCGTCCGCGGACGTCCTTCGGTGGCAACGAGGTGCGCAGCCACTGCGTGATCCACCGGGGCGCCAGGGTGCTCTGGTTGTTGAGGCACGGCACGAGCAGCCGCTCGGCGCGGACGCTCAGGTGCTTGACCGGCTCGACGAGGGGCAGCTCGTCGAGGCCCGTCATGGCCATCAGCTGGCGGTCCCACGTCGTCAGGTGGCTGACGACGACGTGGTCGGGCCGCACGCCCGGCATGGCCTCCTGCAGCACGCCCCAGCGCGGGAGCGTGTCCATGATCGAGTGGTAGTAGTTGCGTCCGGACGCCTGCGAGGCCAGCGAGACGGTGGTGCCGTCCAGCGCCACGGGCTCGGGCAGCCGCGTGCGCAGGTAGACGGGATGCTCCTGCCACCCGCGGATGCGGAAGTACGGGCTGGTCTGCAGGTCGAGACGTCCCCCGGGGGTGATCGTCGCGGCGTAGTCGCCGACGAGGCGTCCGTCGTCGACGTCGAGCACGAAGCGCTCCGGCACCTCGAGCCGGCGCACCTCGCCCCAGAACCGCATGGCTCGCGGGCTGCCCACCGGCAGGTCTCGCACGACGCTCTCACCGTCGCCCGACCGGTGCACCCGGACGTGCTCGGGCTCGACGCGGGCGGTCTCGCGCGACGTGGTGGTGGCCGCGTGCGGCACGGCGTGGGCGGCGTCGACCGGCAGCGCGCGGGTCACGCGCCCCATCGTCCGGCTGGCCGCGCGGTGGGCGATCTTCGCGGCCGGCCACAGGGGCTGCAGGGCGGGGGGCAACCTGGTCATCGGCCGGGCCTCACGCCGCCGGCGCCGGAGGACGGGCGAACCAGGCGTTGCCGAGGCCGGGCCGGTCGGCCGGCTCGTGGCGCACCAGGGCGAGGCCGACGTCGGCGAGGAAGCGCACCAGCTCGTCGAGGCTGTGGCCGTCGACGGGGTGGTACTCCATGACGACCCGCTGCACCGACGCCCAGTGGGCGGGGTCGCTGGTCAGGATGACGCCGTACTCGGCGCCCTCGGCATCGCACTTGACCAGGTCGATCGCGCCGCCCGCGTCGGCGTGCAGGTCGGCGAACGTCACGCACGGCACCGTCACGACCGATCCCGAGCCATCGGGCGCGGTCAGCCCGTTGTGGGCGCTGGCCTGCCCGTTGTCGACGATCTCGAGCTCGCCGTCGTGGTCGGCGACGGCCCTGCGGTGCACGACGAGGCGGTCGCCGAGGTGGTTGGCCGCGACGTTGCGCTCGAGCCAGTCGGCCGTCGACGGTGAGGCCTCGTAGGCGTGCACCGTCGCTCCCGGCGCAGCCGCGCACACCGCCGTCGAGAAGCTGCCGATGTGCGCGCCGATGTCGACCGCGACCAGGTCTGGCCGCAGGCCGCTCAGCAGCTCGCCCAGCCGGTAGACGTCGTCGGCGTTGATCTCGTACACCGGGAAGCGCGCCCCGTCGACGTTCGGCGCGTGGATCGTCAACCCCGACCGGGTGCGGAACGTCATCTCGCGCGACCGCAGCGTGTCCCAGATGAGCTGGGGCCCGTTGTCGAAGTGCGTGAACGACTGCCGGATGCGTCGCGACGCGTACGCGACCCCGCGCAGCCCCATCAGTCCCAGTCCACGCTGCTAGGCACGCGCCGCGAGGATGTCGTAGATCCAGGCGTACGTCTTCTCCAGGCCGTCGCGCAACGAGATCGACGGCTCCCAGCCGTAGGTGTCGTGGAAGAAGGTGTTGTCGCTGTTGCGCCCGCGGACTCCCTGCGGCGCGGTCAGGTCGTGCTTCTTGCTGACCGTGATGCCGGCGATCTGCTCGAGGATGCCGATCATCTGGTTGATCGTGACCAGCTCGGACGAGCCCAGGTTGACGGGCTCGACGTTGTCGCCGGCGAGGATCTCCTGCGTGCCGCGCACGCAGTCGTCGATGTACATGAAGCTGCGGCTCTGCTCGCCGTCGCCCCAGACGTCGATCGTGTGGTGGCCGCTGAGCTTGGCCTCGGCGATCTTGCGCGAGAGCGCCGCGGGGGCCTTCTCGCGTCCGCCCTCGAACGTCCCCTCGGGGCCGTAGACGTTGTGGTAGCGGGCGACACGGGTCTGCAGGCCGAAGTCCTCGCGGAAGTGGCGGGCCATGCGCTCGCTGAACAGCTTCTCCCAGCCGTAGCCGTCCTCGGGGTCGGCCGGGTAGGCGTCGGACTCCTTGAGGGCGGTGACGTCGGGATCGGTCTGCTTGTCGCCGGCGTAGACGCAGGCCGAGCTGCTGTAGAAGAAGTTCTGGGTGCCCGCGTCGCGCGCCGCGACGAGCATGTTGGTGCTGGTCAGCACCGAGAGCATGCACTCGGCCTTGTTGTTCTCGATGAAGCCCATGCCGCCCATGTCGGCGGCGAGGTTGTAGATCGTCTGGGTGCCCACCGCGGCCTTGTGCGCATCGCTCGCGTCGGCGCAGTCGGCGACGACGTTCTCGGCACCGTCGTGCACCTGGTACCACTCGTCGAGCGGCTTGACGTCGACCGAGCGGACGTCGTGCCCCTGCCGGAGGAGGTCGGCCACGAGGTGTCCGCCGATGAACCCACCGCCGCCCGTCACGAGTGTCGTCATGGAGCCCACCTTGTCTCGCGGTTGCCTCGCGGTCCGTGTCTCACGGCGCCTCCGACGGGCCGTGACGTGTGTGCTGAACAACGTCGGTCGAGGTCGATGGTTACGAAAGCGGCCGTGCCTCGTTGATCAGCTCGAGACGGCGGACAGCCCCGCCGCGCTCGCATAGACTCCTGCCACCCACCCGAGCTCGAGCTTCTCTTCCTGAATGGGGACTCCGTGGACCTGCGTCAATTCCTGGGCATCCTGCGCACCCGCTGGGTCTTCAGCGTCTCCACGATCGTCGCAGGCACGGTGGCCACGATCCTGCTGGTGCTCAGCATGTCGCCCGTCTACGGCTCGAGCGCCAAGCTGTTCATCACCTCGCCGATCGGTCAGCAGTCCGCCGACCCGACCGCCGCCTACTTCGCGTCGCAGCGGCTCGCGTCGTACGCCGACCTCGCGCGCGAGCCGTCGCTGCTGCAGGACGTCATCGACCGCCTCAACCTGACCGACGTCTCGCGCGACGAGCTCGCCGGGCAGGTCAAGGCCCAGATCATCGCGACGACGCAGACGCTGCAGGTCGACGTCACGGCCGACACCCCCGAGCTCGCGCAGCGCATCGCCGAGGCCGAGGCCGAGGGCATCGTCTCGCTGGTGGCGCGGCTCGAGAAGCCGACGTCGGGCAACGGGGCGCCGGCCTTCGTCGCCCGCATCGTCGGGCCGCCCACCGTCAGCCAGACCCCGGTCGCACCCAACGTGCCGCTCAACCTGGCGGTGGGCCTGCTGCTGAGCCTGTTCGTCGGCATCGCCGGGGCCGTGCTGCGCGACCTCCTCGACCGGACGGTCAAGACGCGCCAAGAGGCCGAGGATCTCAGCGGTGGCGCGGTGCTGGCCACGCTGCCCTTCGACCGCCAGCTCAAGAAGCAGGCCCTCACCAGCGAGGGGCACGGCGCCCTCGCCGAGGCGTTCAGGGTGCTGCGCACCAACCTGCAGTTCGCCAACCTCGACGCCAAGGTCGAGTCGATCCTGGTCTCGAGCGCCGTCCCCAACGAGGGCAAGACCCTCGTCGCGACCAACCTGGCGATGTCGATGGCGCAGTCGGGCCGGTCGGTGCTGCTGGTCGACGCCGACATGCGCAACCCCAACGTCGCCGAGCTGCTGGGGCTCGAGAACTCCGTCGGCCTGATGACGGTGCTGATCGGCCGCACGACGCTCGAGGAGGCCACGCAGACCCACACCAGTGGCATCAGCTTCCTCGGCACCGGGCCGCGCCCGCCCAACCCCGCCGAGGTGCTCGACACCCAGGCCATGCGCGACCTTCTGTTCGGGCTGCGCAGCGAGTACGACGTCGTCATCATCGACGCCCCGCCGATGCTGCCGGTCGCCGACGCGTCGATCCTGATGCGCGAGGTCGACGGTGCGCTGATGCTCGTCCGGTACGGCGAGACCACGCGCGAGCAGCTGCGCCTGGCGGTGGCCCGCATCGAGACGGTCGGCGGACGCCTGTTCGGCACGATCCTCAACCGGACGCCTCGTCGGGCCGGCGACGCCTACGGATACGGCTACGGATACGGGTACGGGTACGGCGACACCGGCGGCGACCCGTCCAAGCTGTCGATCGGGCGACTGGTCCGCGGCGAGGGACGTCCCGCGTCCGGTCGTCGCGCCAACCGCTGAGCGGACGCCTCGTGCTCCCGGCGGCCCGCACCCTGCAGCGTCCTGACGGACGCGCTGCGCGGGTCGTCCCGCGCGTCGGACGGACGCTGGTCGCGCCGGCCGTCGTGGTGCTCGTGCTGGCCCTGCTGCTGCCGTTGGCGCTCGGCTCGGTCTTCGGGGCCGTCGTCGCGCTGGGTGCCGCCGTCCTGATGCTCGCGCTGGTGACGTTCGGCATCGAGAGCACCGCGATCGGCCTGCTGGCGCTGGGCTTCGTCCTGGCGCCGATGAACGACGTCCGCCCCGTCGCGGCCCTGACGTTCGTGACGATGTCCGACGTCTTCCTGGTGCTCAGCATCGGCCTGCTGCTGCCGATCCTGGTCACGGGCCGGTTCGAGCGCCAGGCCCTGTTCCTGGTCGGGGCGGCCGGGGTGGTGGGCCTCGGCCTGGTCACGTCGGTCGCCGGCGACCACGCGCTGGCGAGCCTCAACGGCCTGCTGCGGCTGCTGGTCGGCGCGCTGATGCTGCCGGTGACCTTCATGCTGTGGCGGCCGCGGCGCAACATCGTGACGCTCCTGGCCGCGGCCTACGTGCTGGGCAACTCGATCAGCGTGCTGCAGGCCGTCGCGAGCGGTCTGGTGTCGTACGAGGGGCGTGCGATCGGGCTGACCCGGCACCCCAACATCCTCGGGCTCTGCTCGATGCTGGCGCTCACGCTCATCCCGTTCCTGCTGCAGGAGCTGCCGCGGTGGAGTGGTTGGATCGTGCTCGCCGCGGCCGGGGTGTGCGGTTACGGGGTCTGGATCAGCGGCAGCCGCGCGGCCCTGCTGGTCGCCGTGGCGATGGTCGCGGTCTACCTGGTGCTCTCGCGCTCGGTCGAGCGCGGGCTGCTGCTGTTCGGCGCGAGCATCGTCCCGGTCTACCTCGTGGGCCGCACGCTCAGCTCGGGCGACGTCGGCAACAACATCCTCAACCGGTTCGTCGGCGGTGGTAGTGCCAGCGCGTCCGACCTGGCGCGCGAGCAGCTCGTGCGCGAGGCCGTCGAGCGGTTCCTGAGCAGCCCCGTGCTGGGCGTCGGCTTCGCGGACGCGCTCGAGGCGCACAACATCTACCTGCAGGTCGCGGCCTCCGGCGGCGTCGCGGGGCTGGCGTTCTACCTCGTCCTGCTGGCCTCGGTGGTGCGGCAGCCCCTGCGGCTCCCGTCGCGCTACCGGCTGCTGGCGCTGCCGGCCTTCGGATACGTCCTCGTCGGATTCATCACTCCTCTGCTCTGGGATCGTTACATCTGGTGTCTGCTGGCCCTGCCCTTCCTGATGTCGGTGCGAGGCGAGGCGGACGACTCCGCTCCCTCTCGCAACGACGCCCTCCAGGAGACCGCATGAGTATCGTCCGCCGCGGCCGGTTCGCCCTGCTCCGCACCCGCCAGACACTCTCGGTCTTCGACAACGGGTGGGACGTCCTGCGGCGCATCGCCGTGGGCGGCGACGAGCTGGTCTACCGGGTCGGCCCCGTCCAGATCACCGGTCCCAACGCCCCGGGCGCCCGGGTGCCGGTCTACGAGGTGTTCGCCGAGGACGAGTACGGCATGGACTGGTTCGCCCAAGGGCTCGGCGAGGCTCCGTCGCTGGTCGACATCGGCGCCCACATCGGCTGCTTCTCGATCGCCTTCGCCACCCGGTTCAGCGGCGCGACGGTCGACGCCTTCGAGCCGACCCCCTCCACCGGCTCGTTCCTGCAGCGCAACGTCGACGACAACGGATTGGCCGACCGCGTCCGGGTGCACCGCGAGGCCGTGTCGGCGTCGGCCGGCGTGCTGGTGATGGCGGACAACGGGGCGGGCAGCGGGCACAACGGCGTCCTGCACCTGGGCGAGGCCGGAGCAGTCAGCATCGAGGTCCCGTGCGTCGGCCTCGCCTCGGTGCTCGCGTCGGCCGGCGACCGCGTCGACATCATGAAGATGGACGCCGAGGGCGCCGAGTACGACGTCATCCTCAACTCGCCGCCCGAGCGCTGGGCGGGGGTGCGGCGACTCGTCATGGAGTACCACCCCCTGCCGGGCCACTCCTTCGACGAGCTCGAGACGTACCTGGCCGACGTGGGACTGCCGCTGGTCAGGCGCGACCGGTACGCCGACGGCCTGGGCCTGGCCTGGTTCTCGCGCGACGAGCTGCCGCCCGTCGACTGACTTACGTCCGGCCGGGGCTCAGCGGAAGTCGAGCAGCATGGTGTCGGGCGGCGCGGCCTCCTGCGGCATGGCCGACTTGTCGACCCGGGCGCGCACGCACGTCGTCTCGTGCCGCAGGCGCAGGAACCCGGTCTGCCCGCCGTAGCTGAGGAACAGCTCGCGCACCTGCGCGAGTGCGGACTCGCCGACCGACGGGTGCTTGGTGGCCTCGGCGAACCTCATCAGGCCCGGCAGGTCGAGCTTCTCCCAGCTGCCGACCTCCTGCACCTCGGGCTCGTGGAACAGCCCGGACGCACTGAAGGTGTCGGCGAGCGGCGGGGCCGAGTCGCGGGCGCCGGTGATCTCGCGCAGCTTGCGCATCCACGGGATCGAGTCGTCGTGCTGGCGCGAGATGGTCGACAGCAGCCCGTCGGGGCGCAGCACGCGGGCGTACTCGGCCAGCGCCGTCGGCGCCTCCCGCAGCTCGGGCACGACGACCGCGTCGAAGGCGTCGCCGACGAAGGGCAGGCGCTCGCCCGCGCTGCGGACGTACTGGATGTCGGGGTGGCGGCTCGCGACGACGTCGTCGCCGGCGACCACGACCTCGTGGCCCTGCTCGACGAGGCGGTAGGCCAACGAGCCGTCGCCGAGGTGCAGCACGCACGACAGACGATCGCCGACCAGCCACTTGGCAGTGCGGTCCTCCGGCGATTCGGTCACGTCCTGAGGCTACTCGTTCGCCCCATGACCGGCCGGTACGCTTCGGTCGTGTCCGATCCCTTCATCTCGGCCGCCCTCCTGGAGGGCATCCCGTCGACGTACGCGGGCACCCGCGACGGCATCGACTCGATCCTGCGCGACCGTGGTCTGCGGCGCAGCACGCCCGAGGACACCGCTCGCTCGCTCCTGCTCGGCGCCGCGGCGACGGCATCGCTCGAGGGCAGCGAGTACGACGCGGACACCCTGGCCGCCGGCGGCGGCGACGCCGTGGCGCGGGGTGCCGTCCGCCTGTCGACCGAGCTGCTGGGCCTGCTCCCGACGTGGAACCGCTCGCCCGTCCAGGCGCTGGCCCGCATCCACGCGCTCGCCGCGTCCGGCTCGGCCGATGACGCCGACCTCGGACGTCCGGTCAACCCCGACGGCGTCGCGCGCCTCACTGAGCTGGCCTGGATGCTGGGCCAGCCCACCGAGGCCCCGGGCCTCGTCGTCGCGGCCCTCGTCAACGCCGAGATCACCGCCGCGGGCGCCTTCTCGTCGCACAACGGGGTCATCGGCCGGGCCGCCGAGCGGCTCGTCCTGCTCGCCAAGGGCGTCGACCCCGCATCGGTGCTGGTGCCGGAGGCCGGGCACGCGGCCGAGCCCGCCGGCTACCGCTCGGCGCTCGAGGCCTATGCCGGCGGGCAGCCCACCGGCGTCCACCAGTGGCTGATGTATGCGTCGCAGGCTTTCACCCGGGCCGCCGAGGCGTCCCCGCTCGCGCGCTGAGGCCCTCGGTGGCTCGCGCCGCCACCCCCGACTCGCCGCCTCGGATGTGAGCCACGCCACAGACGTGGCGTCGTGCCCGTCCTACGTTCGAAGAGATCGATGGACCAATCACACTCCGCTCGCAGCGGGTGGACGAAAGGGAGACATCATGCGCAATCGACTCATGAGCGCCGCCGCGGCACTCGCCCTCGGTGTAGGCGTCACGACCGCCGCCACAGGGAGCGCGAGTGCCGAGCCCTCGGGCACCTACGAATACATCTGCGTCTCGACGACCGGCTCCAGCTACTCGATGGCCGCCGGGGAGAAGCTCGGCAACTGCAAGGGCTCGTACCTCCAGAAGTACATCAACGGCAAGCAGATCGAGTCGATCCCACTGGACGGATCGGGCACGCCCGTCGACCCCGACGGCCAGCTCGACGGGTACTGCATCATCGGGCTCGCGCTGGGCGGGACGGCGGCGATCGTGTTCCCGCCGGCCGGTGCCGCTGAGCTGATCTTCACCGCCGCCGCGGACCTGACGACCTTGGTCGACTGCGTGGCGTGACTCCAAGCGGTGGGCAGCCCGCCGCAGCCAGCACGCACGACGGCGCCGGACCTCGAGGGGCCGGCGCCGTCCGGTCGACACGGTCCCGGTTACCAAGCGTGCTGGATCTGAGTCGTCGAGGCTCCGCGATCCCTGAGCGGTCGAGAGTCCGAGCGAGCGACTTTCCCATTGAGACGGGTGATCGCCGCGTGGGTACCGGTGTGTCGTCCGTTGTGTTGTTGTTCTCCATGTGTACGCCGTGACGGTCGCGGAGTGAAGCCCTACTCGTCCGTAACGTTGTGCGCATTGCTTCACAAGCGGGCGGCAGAGCGTGGGCACGGAGCCGTCCGGATGTCTAGGATGCTGGCATGCGCCGCCGATCCCTCGCCCGGGCGCTGGCTGCCGCAGTGGTAGCCCTCGGGGCCGCAGGGTGCTCCGGCGGGTCGGACGACGAGGGTCCGGCCGGGGCGGCGGGCTACGTCGCGATCGGCGACTCCTTCACCTCGGGCCCGGGCATCGCCCCGGCCGATCCCGACCAGCCCGGGTGCCTGAGGTCGCTGTCGAACTATCCGCACCTGCTGGCGTCCGAGGGATCGGCGTCACGGCTCACGGACGTCAGCTGCGGCGGCGAGACCACCGAGATGCTGCGCGACGGCCGCACCCTCGACGGCGGCACCGAGGTCGAGCCCCAGCTGGCATCGATCGGGCGCGAGACGACCCGGGTGACGGTCGGCATCGGCGCCAACGACTCGGGCGCCACGGCCGGCCTCTACACGAACTGCCTGCTGCCGACCAGCGCCACCGACGCGCTGTGCTCGAGCTTCACCTCGACGTACATGCCGACGGTGTTCCCGAAGACGCTGGACAGCGTCGTGTCGGTGCTCGACGAGGTGGCGCAGCGGGCTCCCGACGCCGACGTCCGGCTGGTCGGCTACCTGCGCATCGCGCCCGAGCAGGGACAGTGCGCCGTGCTGCCGCTCAGCGAGACGCGGCGCGCGATGGTCGCCGGCTACGAGCAGAGGCTGGCCTCGACGCTGGCCAAGGCCGCCCAGCGCGCCGGCGTGCCGTACGTCGACATGCACCGGGCGTCCGTGGGCCACGATGCCTGTGCGGGCGACCAGGCGTGGGTCAACGGCCTGAGCGACAACACGGCGACGGGCGGCGGCGCGTTCCTGCACCCCACCGCGGCGGGCATGAGGGCCGTCGCCGACCAGCTCGGACGGCGCTGAGGCGGCTGCGTCAGGCCGAGCGGTTGCGGCGGTGCGAGACCACGGCCACCGCGACGGCGCTGACCGCTCCCGCCACGACGGCCGTGGCGGCCGCCTTGCCGGCCTTGGTGTCGAGGCCCAGGCGGCGACGCAGGGCCACGGGACGGGCGAACACGAGCACGGGCCAGCCGTTCTCGTCGGCCAGCCGGCGCAGCGCCTTGTCGGGGTTGACCGCGAAGGGGTGACCCACGGCCTCGAGCATCGGCACGTCGGTCTCGGAGTCGGAGTAGGCGTACGACTCGTCGAGGTCGTAGCCGCGCTCGGCCGCGAGCTGCCGCATCGCGTCGGCCTTGTGCGGGCCGTAGGCGTAGAAGTCGACCTCGCCGGTGTAGCGGCCGTCCTCGGCCACCAGCGTCGTGGCGATGACGTGGTCGACGCCCAGCATCGCCCCGATGGGCTCGACGACCTCGATGCCCGACGCCGACACGATGATGACGTCGCGCCCCGAGGCCTGGTGCTGCTCGATCAGCGTCACGGCCTCCTCGAACACGATGGGGTCGATGATCGTGTGCAGGGTCTCGGCGACGGCCTGGCGCACGACCTCGACGTCCCAGCCCGTGACCATCTGCGTCAGGTAGGCGCGCATCTTCTCGAGCTGGTCGTGGTCGGCGCCGCTGATCGAGAACATGAAGTTGGCGTACGCGCTGCGCAGCACGGCCCGGCGGTTGAGCAGGCCGCCGTCGTAGAAGGGCTTGCCGAAGGCAAGCGTGCTCGACTTGGCGATGATCGTCTTGTCCAGGTCGAAGAATGCCGCAGTCCGCGAAGGGCTCACCCCTCCAGGATAGGGCGGTCCACAGGCGGATGGGTCAGGCTTCGCCGTCCACAGGTCATCGATTCGATCTTTCGGCGCGTCGAGCGGGCGGCGAGGGTCGAGGGCATGACCCGTTCTTCCACGCCCGTGACGTCCCCGGGCGGCCCGACCCTGATCGCCTCGGGCGACGAGCAGCTCGTCGACGACGCCCTGCGCTGGTGTGCCGCGGTGGGGTCCGTGCCCGAGCGCGCGGACGACGTCGCGGCCGTGCGCCGCTCGTGGCGCACGGCCGCGGCGGTGCTGGTCGGCGACGACCTGGTGGCGCCGCTGGCCCGTGCGGCACTGCCCCGACGCGAGCACGTGGTGGTGGTCGCGCGCGACCCCGAGCGCTCGTGGCCGTCGGCCATCGACGTCGGCGCGGTGGCGGTGTGCACGCCGGCCGACGAGCAGCGGGTCGTCGAGCTGCTCTCGTCCGCGCTCGACGGATCGGGCGAGGCGTGCGTCGTGTCGGTGATCGGCGGGGTCGGCGGTGCGGGGGCGTCGACGTTCGCGGTCGCGCTCGGGCTGCAGGCCGCCCGCAGGAGCCTGCAGCCTCTGGTCGTCGACGCCGATCCGCTCGGCGGCGGCCTCGAGCTGCTGACGGGCACCGAGCGAGCCGGCGGGGTGCGGTGGGACGACTTCGGGTCGACGAAGGGACGGCTCGACGCGGCTTCGCTGGCCGACGTCCTGCCCGCGCGCGGTGGCGTGAGCCAGCTGGTGTGGTCGCGCGACTCCTCGCGGCAGGTGCCCGGCTCGTGGAGCGAGGTCGTGTCGGCCGCGGTGCGAGGGTTCGATCTCGTGGTGGTCGACGTCCCCCGCCATCTCGGCGACACCGGGGCCGAGCTCGTCGGGCGGTCGGTGCTGACGCTGGTGATGGTCCCCGAGGAGATCGCCGCCGTGGCGGCGGCCCGCCAGGTGCTGGCCGCGGTGTCGCCGCGGGCACCGGCGGTGGCGCTGGTCAGCGTCGCCCGTCCGGCGGGCATCGGGGTAGGCGCGGTCGAGGAGGCACTCGGCATGCCGGCGCTGACTCGCGTCCGGCCCGACCGCCGGGTTCGACCCGCGGTCGACCAGGGGCGCGGCCCCGGCCGGTCGCGGTCGCTGCGCCGTGCCGCAGGCACGGTGCTCGACGCGGTGGGGCTGGAGAGCCCGTGACTGCCCACTCGTCCACGCCGGAGGGGTCCGTCGTCGAGCGGGTGCGCCGGCGTCTGTCCGCCGACGCCGCCGAGCCGACCGCGCTCACGGTCGCCGACGCGCTGCGCGCCGAGCAGCAGGTGGCCGGCAGTGGCACGGTCCTGCAGATCGTCGACCAGCTGCGCAGCGAGACGAGGGGAGCCGGACCGCTCGACCCGTTGCTCGCGCTGCCCGACGTCACCGACGTCCTGGTCAACGGTGCCGAGCAGGTGCACGTCGACTGCGGCCGCGGCCTCGAGCGCGTCCCGCTGCGCTTCGACGACGACGATGCCGTGCGGCGCCTCGCCCAGCGCCTCGCGGCGCAGGCGGGCCGCCGCCTCGACGACGCCAGCCCGTGGGTCGACGCGCGTCTGCGCGACGGCACCCGCCTCCACGCGGTGCTCTCGCCGATCGCGCGGCCCGGCACCGTCATCTCCCTGCGCGTGCCGCCGCGGCGGTCGTACACGCTGGCCGGCCTGCGCGACGCGGGGTCGATCACCGACGAGGGCCTCGAGCTGCTCACCGGGGTCGTCGCGTCGCGTGCCGCGTTCGTCGTGACGGGCGGCACCGGCTCGGGCAAGACCACGCTGCTGTCGGCGCTGCTGTCCGAGGTCCCGCCCGCCGAGCGCATCGTCGTCGTCGAGGACGCCACCGAGCTGCGTCCCGACCACCCGCACGTCGTGGGTCTCGAGGCGCGGCCCGCCAACGTCGAGGGTGCCGGCCGGGTCACGGTGCGCGACCTCGTGCGGCAGGCGCTGCGCATGCGTCCTGACCGACTGGTGGTGGGCGAGGTGCGAGGCGCCGAGGTCGTCGACCTGCTGGCTGCCCTCAACACCGGCCACGAGGGCGGGTGCGGCACGGTGCACGCCAACTCGCCGGCCGACGTGCCCGCGCGCTTCGAGGCGCTGGGGGTCGCGGCGGGGCTGCCGCGCGACGCGGTGCACAGCCAGCTCGCAGCGGGCATCGAGGTCGTCGTCCACGTCGGGCGGCCGGCGGCCGGGCGACGTGCGGTCGAGCAGATCGCCGTCGTCCGACGGGCCGACGGCGGAGCGGCCGTGGTCTGCACGCCGGCGGTGACCTTCGTGGGCGGCCGGGCGATCCGCGGACCGGGCTGGTCGCGACTCGTCGGGGTCGTCGGGGTCGTCGGATGAGCCTGGCGTCCGCCGTGCTCGTCGCGATGGCGATCCGCCTCCGGTGGCCCGACGGCCGCTCGTGGGTGAGGTCGCGGCTGGGCGGGGTTCCGCCGTCCGTGCCACCGGCCTGGTTCGCGGCCGTCGTTCTGGCGGCCGGTGCCGTCGTCCGGCCGTGGGTGCCACGACCGTCCGGTCCGGGTGTCGTCCTGGTGCTGACGGCGGTGGCCGTGGCCGGCTTCGCCAGCCTCCAGGTGCGCGGTGCGCGCGCCCGCTCGGCGGTCGTGCGACGTCGCGCCGAGGTCGCCGAGCTGGTGGGTCTCATGGCGGCCGAGCTGCGGGCGGGGGTGCTGCCGCAGCGCGTGGTGGCGGGTCTGGCCGGCGACTTCCCCGTCCTCGACCCCGCGGCGCGCGCTGCCGACCTCGGTGGTGACGTGGTGGCTGCGCTGCGCGAGGCGTCGACGGCACCCGGTCGCGAGGTGCTGCGCGACGTGGCGGGCGCGTGGTGGGTCTCCGACCGGTCGGGCGCGCCTCTCGCCGCGGTGGTCGAGCGGCTCGAGCAGTCGGCGCGGGCCGATCGGGAGATCGCCCGCGAGGTCGAGGCGGGCGTCGCGCCGGCACGGGCCACCGCGCGTCTCATGGCGGCGCTGCCGGCGGTCGGCCTGCTGCTGGGCTCGGGCATGGGCGGTGATCCAATCGCGGTGCTCACCGGCACGTGGGTGGGGGCCGGGTGTTTGGCCCTCGGGTGCGGCCTCGCCTGCGCGGGCGTCGCGTGGATCGAGCGCATCGCCGCATCGGCGAGCGAGACCCGATGACGGCGGCGCTGCTCGCCGCGGGCGCGGTCTGGCTGTGGGTCCGGCCGTCGCCGCGGGTGCGTGCCCGTCGCGTGCTGTCGCCGCCCACGACCGTCCGCACCCGAGGCCCCGACCCGGCCCTCGTGGCGTCGTTGCTGGTGCCGGTCGCCGCCGTGGTCGTCCTCGGGCCCGTGCCGGGGCTGGTGGTCGGTGGCGCGCTGGTCCCGGTCGTGCGGCGCGCGGTCGGACGCATGGAGTCGTCGGCCGCCAGGCGCCGTGCGGCGCGGGTCGAGGCCGACCTGCCCGGCGCCCTCGACCTGGTCGTCGCCGCACTGGTCGTGGGTCGGCCACCCGTCACGGCGTTCGCGCTGGCTGCCGACGCGACCGACGGGCCACTCGGCCACGACCTCGCCGCGGTCGCCGCCCGGCTGGCGGTCGCCGCCGATCCCGACGGCGTGTGGATCGGCGTCGCCGACGACCCAGGGCTGGCCGCCGTGGGCCGGGCGTTCCGGCGGGCCTCGGCGTCGGGCATGCCGGTCTCCGACATCGTCCGGGGCGTCGCCGACGAGCTGCGGCGCGATCGAGCAGCGAGGCTGCGCGAGCGGAGCCAGCGGGTGGGCGTCCGCACGGCGGCCCCGCTGGGCCTGTGCTTCCTGCCGGCGTTCTTCCTCATCGGCATCGTGCCGACGATCGTGGCGACCTTCCGCAGCTTCTCGTGGTGAGTCCACAGGCAGACGCGCGACGTCCGGTCGTCCCCAGGCCGGGCGCCGGCATCGCAGAAGCAGTCGTGACGAGCCCATCTTCTCGGTGACACAACCACCCACGAAGGGACCTCCCATGAAGAAGCTGTTCTCCCGCGACGAGCAGGGCATGTCGACCTCGGAGTACGCGGTCGGCACGCTCGGCGCCTGCACGATCGGCGGCGTGCTGGTCAAGATCGGCCAGTCCGAGTGGTTCGGCGAGCTGGTCCGCGACCTGTTCGACAAGATCCCCAGCATCCTGCCGTTCTGACCCGCTCCGGGGCGGCGTGCTGGCGCCGCCCCGGGCCACTCCCGAGGAGCCACATGATCACGAGAACGTCCCCCGACGACGGCATGTCGACCGCCGAGTACGCGGTCGGCACGCTCGGCGCCTGCACGATCGCGCTCGTCCTGCAGACGCTGGCCACCGACGGCACCTGGTTCGACTGGCTGACGCGCTGGTTCGCCTTCCTCGACGGCTTCCCCGTCCCGAACCTGCGCATCCGGTGAGGCGCGAGCGCGGCATGGTCACCGCCGAGCTGATGACGATCGCGCCCTTCGGGGTGGCGCTCGCCTTCCTGCTGCTGTGGATCGTCTCGCTGGGTCTCACGCAGGTGCGGCTGGCCGACGCCTCGCGAGAGTCGGCCCGCATGATCGCCCGTGGGGAGTCCACTGCGGCGGCCACGGCGATGGCGCGGCACCACGCGCCCGGACGGGCGACGGTCGAGGTCACGACGGCCGACGGCACGGTCAGCGTCACGGTCGGCACGCGCTCCCGCATGCCCATCCCGTTCTTCTCCGGCATCGGGTCGCGCTCCCTCGAGTCGACCTCGGTCGCCGCGCAGGAGGATCCGTGAGTCGGGCGTCCACCCACCGGTCGGACGGCGAGCGAGGTGCCTCCACGGTGCACGCCGTCTCGGTCTCGCTGCTGCTGGTCGTGGTGACGCTGGTGCTGGTGCAGGCGGTCAGCCTGGTGCAGATGCGACACCGCGTGGCGGCCGCGGCCGACCTGGCAGCGCTTGCGGCGTCGCGAGCCAGCGCCGCGGGCGACGACGGGTGCCGTACCGGCGCGGCCGTCGCCCGGCGCAACGGCGCGCGGCTGGTCGCGTGCCGCATGGACTTCGACGTCGCCACCGTCACGGCGCGGGCGTCCAGCCCGGCGTGGTGGGGCGGCCGGTGGGCCAGCGAGCAGAAGGCCCGCGCCGCGCCCGAGTCCTACGTGACGGGGTCGTGAGCGGTCTCGGCCGGCGCACCGGCCAGGAAGGCGTCGAGCAGCCGGATGGCGCCGGCCTTGTCGAGCGGCTCGTTGCCGTTGCCGCACTTGGGCGAGTAGACGCACGACGGGCACCCGTCGCGGCAGGCGCAGGCCGCGATCGCGTCGCGGGTCACCCGCAGCCAGGTGGCGGCCACCTCGTAGCCACGCTCGGCGAAGCCTGCGCCGCCCGGGTAGCCGTCGTAGACGAACACGGTCAGGGTGCCGGTGTCGGGGTGCAGCGCGGTCGACACGCCACCGATGTCCCACCGGTCGCAGGTCGCCAGCAGGGGCAGCAGCCCGATCGCGGCGTGCTCGGCTGCGTGCGCAGAGCCCGGCACGTCGTCGTGCTCCATCGTCGCGGCGACCGTGGCGGCGTCGAGGGTCCACCAGACCGCCTTGGTCTGCAGCGACCGAGCCGGCAGCTCGAGCAGCTCCTCGCCCAGCACGCCGCCCCCGGTCGTGCTGCGCTTCAGGTACGACACGACCTGGTTGACCACCTCGACCGATCCGAACGACATCGCCGCGGCCCCCCACGGCGTGGTCCGCTCGGTGTCGAGCACCGCGATCTCGGTGACCGATCGGGCCGAGGTCGAGTAGTCGGGGTCGTCGCGGTGCACCATCGCCACACCGTGCGCCACGTCGTAGTCGTCGACCACGTGCACGTCGCCCTGGTGCACGTAGACCGCGCCCTCGTGCACCGTCGAGTCGGCCGACGACGCGTCGACCGTGCCGATCAGGCGGCCGGTGGTGCCGTCGACGATCTGCACCGGTGCGCCTCCGCTGGACCTGATGTCGGCCAGGTCGCTGGCACGCTCGCGCTTGGTCCAGAACCAGCCGGCCGGACGCTTGCGCAACCACCCGGCGGCCTCGAGGGCGGCCACGCCCTCGGCCGCGCGCGGTCCGAACCGGTCGAAGTCGCCCTCGGTCAGCGGCAGCTCCTGCGCTGCGGCGGCGAGGTGCGGCCCGAGCACGTACGGGTTGTCGGGGTCGAACACCGAGGCCTCGACGGCCCGGCCCAGCAGCGCCTCGGGGTGGTGCACCAGATAGGTGTCGATGGGCTCGTCGCGGGCCACCAGGATGCCGATCGAGTCGCGACCCGACCGGCCGGCCCGCCCGAACTGCTGCTGCAGGGCGGCACGCGTGCCCGGGAAGCCCACCGTGATGACGGCATCCAGCCCCGCCACGTCGATGCCGAGCTCGAGCGCGTTGGTGCTGGCGAGCCCCAACAGGTCGCCACTGCGCAACCGCTGCTCCAGCTCGCGGCGCTCCTCCGGCAGGTAGCCGCCGCGGTACGTCGCGACCCGACCGACCAGCTCGGCGTCCACCTCGGCCAACCGGCGCTGGGCCGTCGCGGCCACCGCCTCGGCGCCCCGACGCGAGCGGACGAAGGCCAGCGTGCGGATCCTGCCGATCACCAGGTCGGTCAGCAGCTCGCCGGCCTCGGACGTCGCCGACCGCCGCACGACCGTCTCCGCACCCGGGGTGCCGTCCGCAGCGGTCACCCCCGGGATGATCGGCGGCTCCCACAGGGCGATCGTGCGAGCTGCGTGGGGCGACGCGTCGTCGGTGACGGGCACGACGTCGAGGCCCGTCAACCGGCCGGCGAACACCTCGGGCTCGGCCACGGTCGCCGACGACAGCACGAAGACCGGCGCGGCGCCGTAGTGCTCGCAGATCCGCTGCAGGCGTCGCAGCACGTGGGCGACGTGTGCGCCGAACACCCCGCGGTAGTGGTGGCACTCGTCGACCACCACGTGGGTCAGGCCGCCGAGCACCCGCGCCCACCGCGCGTGCCCCGGCAGGATCGTGTGGTGCAGCGTGTCGGGATTGGTCAGCAGGTAGTTGGCGTGGTCGCGAGCCCAGGCGCGCTCCTCCCGCGAGTTGTCGCCGTCGACGGTGGCAGGGCGCGCGAACGCCGACGCGCCCCGCAACCGGCGCAGCTGGTCGGCGGCGAGGGCCTTGGTGGGGGCGAGGTAGAGCACGGTGGGCATCCGGTTGCCGCGCAGCGCGCTGCCGGTGCGTCCGGCGGCGAGCCCCGTGAGGGCGGGCGCCTGGAACACCAGCGACTTGCCCGACGCCGTGCCCGTCGCGACGACCGTGTGACGTCCGGCGTGCACGTGGTGGAGGGCCTCGGCCTGGTGCCCCCAGAGGGCGCCGATGCCCTCGGCCTCGTACATCGCGCGCACGTCGGGATCGACCCAGTCGGGCCACGGCTCGACCACCGCCTCGCGGGCCGGCACGCGCTCGACGTGCGTCACTCGGTCGCCGTAGCGCAGCACGAGATCGGCGGGGTCCACCGGTCAAGTCTTCCAGAGCGATCCGCCTCAGGTGTCCGCGCAGGGTCTCCAGTCCGCACGCAGGCGGGGATCATGATTCAATTCACCCGTTGTCCGCAGCGGCTAGACCAAGGGAGATCGGCGATGGAGCTGGCACTGACCGCCCGCACGGAGGGTGACTTCGAGGTCATCGAGGTCGGCGGTGAGATCGACGTCTACACCGCGCCCCGGCTGCGCGAGTCGATCGTCACGGCTGTCGACGCCGGCCACACCCGCCTGATCATCGACGTCCGCAAGGTCGACTTCCTCGACTCCACGGGCCTCGGCGTGCTCGTCGGGGCGCTCAAGCGCGTCCGCGCCGACGGCGGCTCGCTCGACATCGTGTGCACGCAGGAGCGCATCCTCAAGATCTTCGAGATCACCGGTCTCGACAAGGTGTTCGGCCTGCACGCGACGACCGACGAGGCGCGCGCCGCGCACGAGTGACGCAGGTCACACCTGACACATCCTCCGGCATGTAACGTGCGTCACACGGTCCTCCCGGGGCCGCTGCACGTCTCTGGCTGATCTCTGGAGGATGACATGGCGGACGCGACCTTCGTTGCGGCAGTGGGCGGGGACCTCGACTTCTCCGACAAGAACACGTACTACCTCTACGCGGTCGTCGCGGTGGGCCTGCTGGCGCTGGTCATGGCGGTCGTGTTCCGGTCGCAGGTGCTGCGCGCCGCCGAGGGCACCGAGAAGATGCGCGAGATCGGGCTGGCGGTGCAGGAGGGCGCGTCCGCCTATCTCAGCCGGCAGTTCCGCACCCTCGCCGTCTTCGCGCTGATCGCCCTCGCGATGCTGTTCGCGCTCGATGCCGCCGTGCTCGGCTTCGACAACGACTGGAAGATCAAGATCGGCCGCTACGTGGCGCTGCTGCTCGGGGCGGGCTTCTCGGCGCTCATCGGCTACCTGGGGATGTGGCTGGCCACGCGCGCCAACATCCGGGTCGCCGCCGCGGCGCAGGACGAGGGGCGCGAGGTCGCGATGCGCATCGCGTTCCGCACCGGCGGCACCGTCGGCATGCTGACCGTCGGGCTCGGGCTGCTCGGGGCCGGCGCCATCGTGCTGATCTACACCGGCGACGCGCCCGTGGTCCTCGAGGGCTTCGGCTTCGGTGCGGCGCTGCTCGCGATGTTCATGCGCGTCGGCGGTGGCATCTTCACCAAGGCCGCCGACGTCGGCGCCGACCTCGTCGGCAAGGTCGAGCAGAACATCCCCGAGGACGATCCGCGCAACGCCGCGACGATCGCCGACAACGTGGGCGACAACGTCGGCGACTGCGCCGGCATGGCCGCCGACCTGTTCGAGTCGTACGCCGTGACGCTCGTCGCCGCGCTGATCCTCGGCTCGGTCGCGTTCGGCGAGGTGGGCCTGGTCTTCCCGCTGGTCATCCCCGCCATCGGCGCGCTCACCGCGATCCTGGGCGTGTTCATCACCAAGCCCCGCGCGGGCGAGAGCGGCCTGACGACGATCAACCGGTCGTTCTACATCACGGCCGTCGTCTCGGGCCTCGGGTCGATCGGTGCTGCGTTCCTGCTGCTGCCGACGTCGTTCACCGACGCCAAGCTGCCCGGCATCGACACCAGCTCGCTGCTGGTGACGCTCAGCCAGCAGGCGGGCCAGGAGGCCCCCGGGCTCGACGCGAACCCGCGCCTCATCGCGATCATCGCGGTGCTCATCGGCATCGTGCTCGCCGCGGTGATCCTGGCGCTGACGGGCTACTTCACCGGCACCGAGACGCGTCCGGTGCAGGACGTCGGCAAGACGTCGCTCACGGGGGCGGCCACCGTCATCCTGTCCGGCCTCTCGGTCGGCTTCGAGTCGGCCGTCTACACCGCGATCGTCATCGGTGCGGCGGTCTTCGGAGCGTTCCTGCTGGGCAGCGGCTCGCTCGTCGTGGCGCTGTTCGCCGTGGCGCTCGCCGGCTGCGGCCTGCTGACGACGGTCGGCGTCATCGTCGCGATGGACACCTTCGGCCCGGTCAGCGACAACGCGCAGGGCATCGCCGAGATGTCGGGCGACGTCGACGAGGACGGCGCCCAGATCCTCACCGAGCTCGACGCCGTCGGCAACACGACCAAGGCCATCACGAAGGGCATCGCGATCGCGACGGCCGTGCTGGCCGCCACGGCGCTGTTCGGCTCGCTGAGCAGCTCGATCAGGGAGGCCATCGGGTCGGCCGGACTGACGGCCGAGAACGCGGGCGGGCTCAAGGTCATCGAGACGTACGTGTTCGAGGGCGTCATCAACGTCGGCGACCCGAGCATCCTGGTGGGGCTGATCCTCGGGGCGGCCGTCGTGTTCCTGTTCTCGGGCCTGGCCATCAACGCGGTCGGACGCGCGGCCGGTGCCGTGGTCTACGAGGTCCGCCGCCAGTTCCGCGAGATCCCCGGCATCATGGAGGGCACGGGTCGCCCCGAGTACGGCAAGGTCGTCGACATCTGCACCCGCGACTCGTTGCGCGAGCTGGCCACGCCCGGCATCCTCGCGATCTTCGCGCCGATCGCGGTGGGCTTCGGCCTCGGCATCGGCCCGTTGGGCGCCTACCTCGCCGGAGCGATCGGCACGGGACTGCTGATGGCGGTGTTCCTGGCCAACTCCGGCGGTGCCTGGGACAACGCCAAGAAGCTCGTCGAGGACGGCAACCACGGCGGCAAGGGCTCGGCGGCGCACGAGGCGACCATCATCGGCGACACCGTCGGCGACCCCTTCAAGGACACCGCCGGACCGGCCATCAACCCGCTGCTGAAGGTCATGAACCTGGTGGCTCTCCTGGCGACGCCGTTGATCATCAAGTACTCGTACGGCACCGATGCCAGCGACCCGATCCGCTACACGATCGCGGGCGTCGCCGTCGTCATCATCGTGATCGCGGTGGGCATCGCCCGCTCGCGTCCGATCGCCCTCGACCCCGGGGAGTCGGAGGTCGAGGCCCAGCCGGTCCAGTAGCCGCGAGTGGCGCATTCTGGAGGTTCTGAGACGGCGAGTCCCTGCGGATTGCGCCACTCGGGGCCCAGAGTGCGCCACTCGGCGGTCTGACAGGGTGGAGTCATGCTGGATGCCGCGCACGTCCCCGCCCTCCGGGCCGCTCTCGATCGAGCCACCTTCACCGTCGACGCGGTGTACGCCCTGCTGGGCGACGACGCCCACCGCGCGCTGGGCCGCAACCAGACCGTCCCCGCCCTCAGGGCGACCCGGGGCGGGGGTGACCTCGCGACGCTGGTGCGGCTGTTCGCCCTGCAGGTGCCGGTCGACCGCGAGCGGGCCGACGCAGTCCTGCCGGGCCTGGTCGACCCCCTCGTCGCGGCCGGGATGCTCGTGTCGTCGGGCTCGGAGGTGCGCGCGCTGGTCGACATCCGTCCCTACGGCGACGAGGCCCACGACTGGTGGATCGTCTGCGACCCGACGTCGGGCCTCGACGGTCGCCAGGCACCGATGGACCCGTCGTACGTGCTCGGCATCAGCGAGGCGTCGTCGTCGCTCGCGCAGCTGACGATCCGCGAGCCCGTCGGTCGTGCGCTCGACCTGGGCACGGGCTGCGGCGTGCAGGCCCTGCACCTCGCCCAGCACGCGAGCGACGTGGTGGCGACGGACGTCAACCCACGGGCGCTCGCGATGGCCCGCCTCACCGCCGCGCTCAACGACGTCGAGGTCGACGTGCGCGACGGCAGCCTGTTCGCCCCGGTCGCGGGGGAGACCTTCGACCTCATCGCGACCAACCCGCCCTTCGTGATCTCCCCGCCCGGCAGCGAGGTGCTGGTCTACCGCGACTCCGGCATGCCCGGCGACAGCGTCGTGCGGCACCTGGTCGAGAACGCCGAGACGCACCTCAACGACGGTGGCTGGTGCCAGATCCTGGCCAACTGGGCCCACCACGACGACGTCGACTGGCAGGCCGACCTCGGGCAGTGGCTGGCCGGACGCCCGCTCGACGCCTGGATCCTGCAGCGCGAGCTCGTCGACCCGGCCGCCTACGTCGAGATGTGGCTGGCCGACGCCGGTCTGGCCGGAGCCCCCGACTACGTCCAGCGCTACGACGCCTGGCTCGACTGGTTCGCGAGCGAGCGCATCGATGCCATCGGCTTCGGCTGGCTGAGCCTGCGCAAGACGACGGGCACACCGGTCCATCGCCTCGAGGAGTGGACCGGCGAGATCGCGCAGCCCGTCGGCCCCGGGGTCGCCGCGTGGGGGCAACGGGTCGACGCCCTGCGCGGCGCGGACGACGCCGAGCTGCTCGACCGTACCTACCGTCAGGCGATCGACCTCGTCCAGGAGACGCGAGGCGCGGCGGGCGCGGAGGATCCGGAGAGCATCGTCGTCCGGCTGCAGCACGGCGTGAGGCGGACGCGGCAGGTCGACACCGTCGAGGCCGGTCTCATCGGTGCCAGCGACGGCGACCTCACCTCGGCACAGATCCTGGACGCCCTGGCGTCGCTGCTCGACCGTGACCCCGTCGAGCTGCGCCAGCGCTACGCCCCCGTCGTCCGCGAGCTGGTGGAGGACGGATTCCTCGTCTGAGCCGCCGATGCCCGCGCTGCGGATGCGTCGGCACCGCGGGCACGGGATGCTCGTGGGGTGAGTGACTCAGGACTGGCCACCAGCACCTCCTACGACCTCCCGGGGGCGGTGACCAGCGCCTGGGACGCCTTCATCGATCTCGCCGAGGGCGTCGACCTGGCGGCGCGCACGCGGTTGGACGGCTGGACGGTGCGTGACGTGCTGCTGCACCTCGGCACGTGGGACGAGGAGTCGTCGCTGAGCGCGGCCCTCGCCACGCGGGGCACGCCTGCCGCCGACGTCCCGCTCGCTCCCGACACCGTCAACGCGGCCATGATCCAGGCCCACGGCGACGCGACGGCCGACGAGATCCTCGCCGCCCTGCGCGCGTCCCGTGACGCGGTGGTCGAGGTGCTGGCCTCCGCAGGCGACCCCGAGGTCGGCCTCGCGCCGGTCGCGAGCCAGCTCGGGCCCATCCCGCTGCTGACGCTGGTGCACGCGGGGTGCTACGAGCTGGCGGTGCACGCGCTCGACCTCGCCGACGCGGTGGACGCGACGGTCGACCCGGTGCTGCTGCGATCAGGCGTCGCGGCCTTGACCGACACGACGGGATGCCTGGCGGCCCGTGAGGGCATCGACGCCACGATCGGCATCAACGCCGACGAGGCGCCGTGGTCGTTCACGTCGCGGTCCGACGGCGGGTGGACGGTCGACCGCATCGAGGGCTCTGCTCACGGACCGCGCGTGTCGGGCCGCGCCGAGGACGTGCTCGAGGCCTCGGCCGGTCGAGCCGACCCGGTCCGGCTGGTGACGCTGCGCCATCTCAAGGTCAAGCACCTCGGCGGCCTCCTGGCGCTCACGCCGATCATCGACCAGGTGCCCGGGCTGCCCGGAGGGCGCGGGCTGAAGGCCGCCGCGAAGACGCTCGGCGGCCTCTTCAGCCACTGACCTGCTCGAGCGCTGACGTCAGCCGACGGCCAGGGCGAACCAGACCGCGGCGCTGTGCGCATGCGTCTCGCGTCCCCAGCTGTCGACGAGGGCATCGACGAGGCGCAGGCCGTGGCCGTTGCCGTGCAAGGAGTCGTCGGCGGCACGGACGCGCGGCTCGACCGTGCCGCCGTTGTCGTGCACCCGCGTGGTGAGCACGCCGTCGTGCAGCTCGACCCGCACGTGGCAGCCGCCACCGGTGTGGATGAGCGCGTTGGTGGCCAGCTCGGACAGGCACAGCACGGCCTGGTCGGTGGTGCCGGGCGCGATGCTCCAGCCGTCGAGCGTCGACCGCAGGAAGCGGCGGGCCTCGCCGACGGCGGAGGGGTCGGGAGGCATGTCGTGCTCGGCGACGAGCGTGCCGGGCGCCGGGCGGGAGAGCGCCCGCGGCGGCGTGCCCGACGGCTGCAGCGCCGTGCGCAGGGCCTGCTCGAGCCGGACGCCGGTCTGGCGGAGGTCGTCCCGCTGCGAGCCGTCGAAGGGCTGCGGGCACGAGTAGTAGAGCACCAGACCGCCCATGGCGGGCACCTCGGCGGCCAGGGGCACGACGGCGAGGGCGACGTGCGGGGTGTCGCGCTGGGCAGCCACGAAGTCGGGGTAGCGCGCGTCGAGGCCCGAGAGCGCGTCGGCCACCAGCCCGCCGGACGCGATCGCGTCGTTGAGCGGCGCCGTCGCGAACGCATCGAGGTGGCACCACTCGTGGGTGTCGCCGCGCTGCCGGTCGCTCGCGGTGAACAGCAGTCGCCGCCCGCCGCCCTCGACGACGGCCACGCCGACGCGGCTGACACCGGGCAGGTCCGTCAGCTCGTCGAGCGCGAGCTCGGCCCACCGGTCGACGCCGTCGAGCGGCACGACCGGATCAGGAGGGGGCGCGGACGTCACGCGCGTCAGTGTAGGTCGAGCTGCAGGATCGTGAGGTCGAGCCAGCGGTCGAACTTGCGTCCGACCTCGGGCAGGTGCCCGACCGTCCGGTAGCCCCGGCGGACGTGCAGGTCGATCGAGACGGTGTTGCCCGACTCGATCATCGCGACCATGCGGTGCGGGCCGTCGCGCCGGGCCCGGGCCACGAGGGCGTCCATCAGCAGGGAGGCGAGACCACGGCCGTGGTGGGACGCCAGGACGTACAGGGCGTTCTCGACGGTGTGCCGGTAGCCCGACCGCGGACGCCACGGACCGTACGAGGCGTAGCCGACGACGCGACCGCCGACCTCGGCGACCAGGACGGGCAGGCCGGCCGTCAGGCGTCCGTCGAGCCAGGCCGTCCGGTCGGCGAGGTCGACCTCGTCCTCGTCCCAGATCGCGGTGGTGGTGCGGACGGCCTCGTTGTGGATCGCCAGCAGGTCGGCGGCGTCGGAGACCACGGCGTCGCGGACGATCACGCCCGTCATCGTGACGTCTCCGCCGAGACGGACCGGTCGACCTCGTCGGGACGCCACCGCGGCACGAGCTGGCCGCCGAACGCCACGAGCGCGATGGCCGTCGCGATCGAGCCGCCGACCAGGAAGCCGCCCCACGGGCCGACACCGTCGATCGCGGCGCCGACGACCGGCGAGCTCGCGGCGCCGCCCATCGTGAAGGCCGTGCCCTGCCAGCCCATCGCCTCGCCGCGACGCTGCTCGGGCACGAGCTTGGCGATCCACTCGCTCGCTGCCGACATCGTGGGAGCGCACAGGAAGCCGGTGGGGACGACGCACAGCGCCAGCACCCAGACGCTGTCGGCCAGGCCGACCGGCATCAGCGTGACCCCCAGCGCGAGCAGCAGCCAGGTGGGCCGGACGGAGAAGTCGAGGGCGCCGTAGAGCAGCCCGCCGACGAGCGACGCCAGGCCCCAGGCGCCGAAGACGATGCCGACCGAGCCGACGTGGTCGAGGTCGTCGAGCTCGGCGACGATGCCGAGGTCGGTCGAGATCAACGCGATCATGGTGCCCGCCGAGATGAGGAACAGGAACAGCACCTGGCTCGACACCCACGTGACCCGCGCGGACGGCACGGTGTCGTCGACCTGGGGGGCGTCGGGGGAGGGCACGGACTTCGTCGGCGGGTCGAGGCGCCAGAAGATCAGCCCGGCCACGACCTCGCACGCGCCGATCAGCGCCAGCGAGACGTCGGCGCCCGCCTGGATGACCAGCAGGCCTCCGACGGCCGGGCCGATGATGAAGCCCGCCTCGGCGATGACGCTGTCGGCGGCGAACGCCGTGCGGTGCTGCTCCTGGGGGACCATGACGCTGAGCGACAGCCGCACGATCGAGAAGATCGGGATGAGGAACAGCCCCATGCCGAAGGCGATCGGCGCCAGCACCAGCGGTGAGGTGGTCATCGCCGCGAGCGGGTAGAGCACCGCGACCGCGACGATCGACGGGATGATGGCCCGGCGCATGCCGAGGCGGTCGATCAGGCGTCCGCGCCACGGCGCCCCGATGCCTGCACCCACGGTGGACGCGGCCGCCACGACGCCCGCCATGACGAACTTCGCGTCGAGCTCGCGCACCACGAACAGGGTCAGCACCAGGGGAGCGGTCATCGCCGGGATGCGGGCGAAGAAGGCCGCGATCAGCAGCGCGCGGACGCGGCGGTCCGCCCACAGCTGCGCATACCCCGAGAAAGCCACAGGACATGTTCTCACCGTCCACCGACAGCCCGATCCGGTGTCACGGTGCGCACCCTCGTCAACGACGCTCTGTAGTAGTGCGGTTCGGTGTTCCTTGACAGGACGCGTTAGCGTATGCGCGTCCGACCACCTCAGGAGTTCCCGTGACCACGCTCGTCATCGTCGAGTCCCCCAACAAGGTCCGCAGCATCGCGGGCTACCTCGGGGACGGCTACGTCGTGGACTCCTCCGTCGGCCACATCCGCGACCTCCCGCGGGGCGCCGACGAGGTGCCCGCCGCGTTCAAGGGCGAGTCGTGGGCCCGCCTGGGCGTCAACATCGACTCCGAGTTCGAGCCCATCTACGTCGTCTCCGCCGACAAGAAGTCGCAGATGACCAAGCTCAAGAAGCTGCTCAAGGACGCCGACGAGCTGGTCCTCGCGACAGATGAGGACCGCGAGGGCGAGGCCATCGCGTGGCACCTGTTCGACGAGCTCAAGCCCAAGGTGCCGGTCAAGCGCATCGTCTTCAACGAGATCACCAAGGACGCGATCCAGTACGCGATCGCCCACCCTCG
Source organism: Aeromicrobium endophyticum (assembly GCF_003586285.1). Taxonomy (GTDB): domain Bacteria; phylum Actinomycetota; class Actinomycetes; order Propionibacteriales; family Nocardioidaceae; genus Aeromicrobium; species Aeromicrobium endophyticum. Next base: position 1,600,326 of record NZ_QUBR01000001.1, read on the forward strand.
CGACATCGACATGGACCTCGTCGACGCCCAGGAGGCTCGCCGCATCCTCGACCGCCTGTACGGCTACGAGGTCAGCCCGGTGCTCTGGAAGAAGGTCATGAGCGGCCTGTCCGCCGGCCGCGTGCAGTCCGTCGCGACGCGCCTGGTGGTCGAGCGCGAGCGCGAGCGCATGGCGTTCCACGTCGCGTCGTACTGGGACCTCGAGGCCACGTTCGACGCCGGCGAGGGCTACGACCCGCAGCAGTTCCCGGCCAAGCTGTTCAGCCTCGACGGCAAGCGCATCGCCTCGGGCAGCAGCTTCGACAACACCGGCGCGCTGACGTCCGACAAGGTCGCCCACCTCGACGAGGCCCAGGCCGGCGCGCTGGCCGAGGCGCTGGCCGACCAGCCGTTCACGGTGCGCTCGGTCGAGGAGAAGCCCTACACGCGTCGTCCGTACGCGCCGTTCCGCACCACGACGATGCAGCAGGAGGCCTCGCGCAAGTTCGGCTTCGGCGCCGCCCGCACGATGCAGGTCGCGCAGCGCCTGTACGAGGGCGGGCACATCACCTACATGCGCACCGACTCCACGACGCTGTCGCAGACGGCGCTCAACGGGGCGCGCGCCCAGGTGCTCGAGCTCTACGGCGACGCCTACCTGCCCGAGAAGCCGCGCACCTACGCCAGCAAGGTCAAGAACGCCCAAGAGGCGCACGAGGCCATCCGCCCGGCGGGCGAGAAGTTCAAGACCCCGAAGCAGACCGGCCTGGTCGGCGACGAGCTGCGCCTGTACGAGCTCATCTGGAAGCGCACGATCGCCAGCCAGATGAACGACGCCAAGGGCAACTCGGTCTCGATCCGCATCGGCACGCAGGCGAGCACGGGCGAGGACGTCGTGTTCAGCAGCTCGGGCCGCACCATCACGTTCTATGGATTCCTCAAGGCGTACGTCGAGTCCAACGACGACGCCGACGCCGAGGGCGACGACCAGCAGACCAAGCTGCCGAACCTGTCGGAGGGCCAGACCGTCACGGCCGCCGAGCTGGGCAAGGCCGGCCACGAGACCAAGCCGCCGTCGCGCTTCACCGAGGCTTCGCTGATCAGCGAGCTCGAGACCCGCGAGATCGGCCGCCCCTCGACCTACGCCTCGATCGTCGGCACGATCCAGAACCGCGGCTACGTCTACAAGAAGGGCACGGCGCTCGTCCCGGCCTGGATCGCCTTCAGCGTCATCCGCCTGATGGAGCAGCACTTCGGTCGCCTCATCGAGTACACGTTCACGGCGCAGCTCGAGGACGTCCTCGACGAGGTCGCCAACGGACGCGAGGAGCGCCTGCACGTGCTGCAGGGCTTCTGGACGGGCGAGGAGGACGGCGACACCGGCCTCAAGCGCCTGGTCGAGAACCTGCCCGACATCGACGCCCGCGGCCTCGCGACGTTCCCGCTCGGCGACGACATCGCGCTGCGCGTCGGCCGCTACGGACCGTACGTCGAGGGTCCCCCGTTCACGAAGGGCGAGGACGGCAAGGACGTGCCCACGCGCGCCAACGTCCCCGACGACCTGCCGCCCGACGAGCTGACGCTCGACAAGGCCAAGGAGCTGCTCGCCACGCCGTCCGGCATGGAGAAGGAGCTCGGCAACCACCCCGAGACCGGTCTGGCGATCACGGCCAAGAACGGCCGCTTCGGTCCGTACGTCACCGAGGCGCTGCCCGAGGGTGCCAAGAAGGCCGACAAGCCGCGCACCGCGAGCCTGTTCAAGGACATGGACCTCGACACCATCACGCTCGAGCAGGCCGTGCAGCTGCTGACGCTGCCGCGCGTCGTCTACGTCGACGACGACGGCACCGAGGTCACGGCGCAGAACGGACGCTACGGGCCGTACCTCAAGAAGGGCACCGACTCGCGATCGCTCGAGCGCGAGGACCAGCTGCTGACGATCACCGAGGACGAGGTCAAGGCGATCTACGCCCAGCCCAAGACGTACGGTCGCAAGGCTGCTGCCGCTCCGCTCAAGGAGCTCGGCGACGATCCCGTCAGCGGCAGCCCCGTCGTCGCCAAGGACGGCCGGTTCGGCATGTACGTCACCGACGGCGAGTACAACGCCACGCTGCGCAAGGACGACTCGCTCGAGACGTTGACGCCCGAGCGCGCCTTCGAGCTGCTGGCCGAGCGCCGTGCCAAGGGCCCGGCCAAGAAGGGCGGCAAGAAGACCACCGCCAAGAAGGCCACGAAGAAGACGGCGGCGAAGAAGACCACGGCCAAGAAGGCGCCCGCGAAGAAGGCGGCTGCCAAGAAGACCACGGCCAAGAAGGCGACGACCAAGAAGACCGCAGCCAAGAAGGCGACGACCCGGGCCGCAGCCGACCAGGGCTGAGCCATGAGGGTCGGGGCGCTGAGGGCCGCGGTCGCGGCGGCGTCGATGGCCGTGGCGGCGACCCTCGCCGGGTGCGGCGACGTCAACGCCGGCGACGCCTACGCCGTCGAGCTCGACGCCTTCCTCGACACGCAGGACGCCGTCGTCGCGCACCAGGTCGACGGCGCCAACGACCTGCCCTACTCGGGCTCGGCCACGACGTCGGTGACGCTCGACCCGGCCCTCGACACCGACGGCGTGGTCGAGGCGACCACCGCGATCGTCACGCACACCACCGAGCGCGAGGTCGACAGCAACGACCTGACCGTCAGCATCGCGGCAGACGGTGCCGACGATCCCGCGGCGACCACCTCGTTCTACCTCGACCTGGCGTCCCCGCTGCCCGACACGGCCGCGACGCGGGCGCGCATCACGTCGCTGGTCGAGCACGCGCAGTCGTACGTCCCGGCCGACCCCGGTCTGGTCTCGGTCATGGCCGAGGCGGACGCCGTGCGCGTCGAGACCACGTCCGACCCGCTCGTCACGGCACCCGCGGTGCAGGCCGTGGTGGCTGCGGGGGTGGGACGGCGCAAGCCCGACGGCACCGTGCTCGCCCCCGACCTCGAGCTCGCGCGCGGCGAGGAGCGGGTCGCGGGAGCCGGCGGCGACGACCTGGCCTGGCTGGGCGGTGTGCGCGACGTCGTAGAGCAGGCGCGGCGCTCGCCCGACTACGCCGGCCTGTGGGCGCGGTCGTCCAGCTCGCCGGGCGAGCGCCCCCCGATGCTGGGCATCAGCCTCGCGACGACGGCGTCCGACGAGAGCATCGCCGCGCTGCAGGAGCTGGCACCCGCCGGCGCCGTCGACGTCGAGGTGTCGCGGAAGCCTCCTCCGACGACGCCACGGCCGTCGCCGTCGGCCGCGACCGACGGCTCCGCCCGGCCCTGAGCATCCGGCCCTGGACGTCCGGCCCAGGCCCTAGGATCGAGCGATGATCGCTTCGCTGGTGCGGCCCCTCGGTCCCCGCGACCCGCACGAGCAGCACCGCGTCGCCTCGCCCCTCGAGCTGTTCACCGACCTCTGCTACGTCGTGGCGATCGCGCAGGGGGCGCTGACGCTCGAGCACGAGATCGCGCACGGCCACGTCGCCAACGGCCTGATCTGGTTCGCGGCGTCGTTCTTCGCGATCTTCTGGGCCTGGCTCAACTTCGTCTGGTTCAACTCGGCCTACGACCCCGACGACACGATCCACCGGGTCCTCACGCTCCTGCAGATCTTCGGCTCTCTCGTGCTGGCAGCCGGCGTGCCGCCGATGTTCGAGCACGACTTCACGCTCGGCGTGGTCGGGTACGTCATCATGCGCGTCGGGCTGGTGCTGATGTGGTTGCGCGCTGCGGCAGGGCATCCCGAGCGCCGTGCCACCGCGCTGCGCTACGCCCGCGGGCTGGTCGCGGTGCAGATCGGCTGGGTCGTGGCGCTCCTGGCGACCTCCGGCGACATACCGATCGGTCTGTTCGTCGTCCTCGTGGTGCTCGACTTCGCGGTGCCGGTGTGGGCCGAGGCGGCCGGCACCACGCCGTGGCACCCGCACCACATCGCCGAGCGGTACGGGTTGTTCTTCATCATCGTGCTGGGCGAGACGATCCTGTCGGTCACGATCGCGCTGCAGAACGCGTTCGCCGAGGAGGACCCGCCGTTCGAGCTCTGGTACGTCGTGATCGGCGGCGTGCTGGTGACGTTCTCGGCGTGGTGGCTCTACTTCGCGCGCGAGAACGGCGACATCCTCACGGGCAACGACGTCGGCTACGTCTGGGGCTTCGGGCACTACGTGATCTTCGGGGCGACCGCGGCCGTCGGCGCGGGGCTGTCGGCGCGCATCGCCTTCTACGGGCACCACGCCGAGGTCGGCGACGTCGTGAGCAGCGCGTTCGTGACCGGTCCGGTCGCCGCGGCGCTCGCGGCGCTGTGGATCGTCAACGTGCGGTTGCACGACGCGAGCATCCGGACGGCCGGACCGTTCGGTGCCGCGATCGCTGGCTGCGTCGCGGTGACCTTCGTGCCGGTCTCCGAGCTGTGGGTCGGGCTGATCTGCGCGGCGCTGCTGGCGATCGAGGTGCGGCTGACGTCACGTGACGCCGACGATGCCGTGCCCGGCTGAGCCCTCCGCCGCGCACGCCGGCGTCTCACCCACGCTGGCCCTGACGGTGCCGCCGACTAGGCTCGCCTCCATGGATCCCCTCTTCACCGAGACCGGGCTGTTCCTCTGTCTCGAAGGCGGCGAGGGGGCGGGCAAGTCGACGCAGGCCGGCCTGCTGGTCGAGTGGCTCGAGAGCCTCGGGCATCCCGTCCTCCTCACGCGCGAGCCCGGTGGCACCGAGGTCGGGCAGGTCCTGCGCCGCATCGTGCTCGACAACGACACCGGCGAGCTGTCGCCGCGCACCGAGGCGCTGATCTACGCCGCCGACAAGGCCGAGCACGTCGATCGTGTCGTCCTCCCGGCACTCGCCGACGGGCACGTGGTGCTGACAGATCGATATGTCGACTCGACGCTGGCCTATCAGGGCGCCGGCCGCGAGATCGGCATCGCCGAGCTCGAGGCCGTCGCGCGCTGGGCGACGTCCGACCTGCGGCCCAACCTCACGATCGTGCTCGACGTCGACCCGGCCGTCGGGCTGAGCCGCTTCGAGGGTGCCGACCGCATCGAGGCCGAGCCCCTCGAGTTCCACCAACGGGTCCGTCAGCACTTCCTCGACCTCGCGGCCGTCGACCCGGCCCACTACCTGGTCGTCGACGCGGGCCGCACGCCCGACGACATCCAGCACGACATCCGCGCCGCGGTCGAGCCGTGGCTCAGCCAGATCGGCGCGCCGTGACCACCACGTCGACATCGGTCTGGACCGACCTGGTGGGGCAGGAGCCGGTCGTCGAGACGCTGCGCAGCGCCGTGGCGTCGGCCTCGGGCGAGGGTCGCTCGATGACGCACGCCTGGCTGTTCACGGGCCCGCCCGGCTCGGGTCGGTCCAACGCGGCCCTGGCGTTCGCGGCGGCCCTGCAGTGCGAGCTCGGCGGGTGCGGGCAGTGCCACTCGTGCACCACGGCGCGGGCCGGCAGCCACCCCGACATCACCGTCATCACCACCGAGGGCCTCACCATCGGGGTCGACGGCATCCGCGAGTACGTCCGCGCGTCGTCGCTGCGGCCGGCCCTCGGACGCTGGCAGGTGCTGATCGTCGAGGACGCCGACCGCCTCACCGACCCTGCCGCCGCGGCGCTGCTCAAGGCCATCGAGGAGCCGTCGCGCCACACGGTCTGGATGCTGTGCGCGCCTGCCGCCGACGACGTCATGATCACGCTGCGGTCGCGGTCCCGGTCGGTCGTCCTGCGCACCCCCGGCACCGAGGCGATCGCCCGTCTGCTGGTCGAGCGCGACGGCATCGAGCCGGCCATGGCGCAGGCCGTCGCGGCGGCCTCGCAGGGCCACATCGGTCGTGCGCGGGGCCTGGCCCGCGATGCCGACGCCCGCGAGCGCCGCCGGGCCATCTTGTCCATCCCGCTGTCGATCCGCGGGCTCGGCCACTGCATGTCGGCGGCCCAGCGGGTCAGCGACGAGGCCACGGCGCGGGCCGCCGCGTTCTGCGACGCCGCCGACGAGCGCGAGCTCGCCGACATTCGGCAGGCCTGGGGCGTCGAGGAGCGCGGACGTCGTCCGGCGGGTTACGCGGGTGCCGTCGCGACCCTCGAGAAGGAGCAGAAGCGGCGCCGTACCCGGCTCACCCGCGACGCCATCGACGGCGTGCTGCTCGACCTGCTGTCGTTCTGCCGTGACGTCCTCACCGTCCAGTGCACCAACGGTGCCGCGCTGGTCAACGCCGACGTGGCCGGCGACATCCACGAGATCGCCCGCATGTGGACGCCCGAGTCGACCATCGGCGCTATCGATGCCATCGTCGACTGCCGGGCGGCCCTCACGGCCAACGCCGCCCCCCTTCTCGCTCTCGAGCGCATGATGATTGGACTCCGCCGGTGACCCGTGCCCGTACGACCCTGCTGATCGCCACCGTCCTCGCCCTCCTGGTGGGCGTCACCGTCTACGCGGCCTATGCCACCCGCTCGCCGGGCTTCGACGAGCCGACCCCGCTCAAGGCGGGAGCCCCGAAGGGGCTGTCCTCGTTCTACACGCAAGACCTCGCCTGGTCCGACTGCAAGACGGGCGGCCACTGCGCCACCGTCACGGTGCCGGTCGACTACGCCGATCCGAGCGGCGAGACCACCAAGCTGCGCCTGGTGCTCTACCCGGCCACCGGCGAGAGCACCCGCAGCATCTTCGTCAACCCGGGCGGGCCGGGCGGTTCGGCGATCGACTACGCCGGCGAGATGAAGAACGACCTCGGCGACGACGTGCGCGAGTCGGCCGACGTCATCGGCGTCGACCCGCGCGGCGTGGGGCTCAGCTCGCCGCTGACGTGCCTGCCGGCCAAGAAGTTCGACGCCTACGCGGCCAGCGACCCCGATCCCGACGACCCCGCCGAGGTCGAAGCCTCACGGGCGGCGTTCGCCTCGATCGGCACGGCCTGCGAGGCCAACTCGGGCGCACTCGCCGCCCACGTGTCGACGGTCGAGGCGGCCCGCGACATGGACGTCGTCCGTGCGCTGGTCGGTCGCACGAAGCTCGACTGGTTCGGCGCCTCCTACGGCACCGAGCTGGGTGCCGTCTACGCCGAGCTGTTCCCCGACAAGGTCGGTCGCATGGTGCTCGACGGTGCGGTCGACCCGTCGCTCGACGCCGTCGAGTCGAGCTACGCGCAGGCCGAGGGCTTCCAGCGGGCGCTCGCCGCCTACGCGGCCGACTGCGTCACGTCCGAGAAGTGCCCCATCGGCACCGACGCCGAGGCGGGCATCGCCAAGATCTCGACCCTCATGGACCAGCTCGACGCCGAGCCGCTGCCCGGTGTGGGCGACCGCAAGCTCACCGAGGGGCTCGCCTTCTTCGGCATCGCCGTGACGCTCTATGACAAGCAGTCGTGGCCCTACCTCAGCCAGGCGCTCGACGCGGCCTTCAAGGGCGACGGCTCCGTGCTGGTGCAGTTCTCCGACGTCTACTTCGACCGCAAGCCCGACGGCTCGTACGGGTCCAACAGCGGCCAGGTCATCAGCGCCATCAACTGCCTCGACAGCCCCGGTGGTCTGACGCTCGCCGACGTCGAGAAGCAGACCCCGCGCTTCGTCAAGACGTCCCCCGTGTTCGGCCGGGCCCTCGCCTTCGGCGCGCTCGGGTGCTCCGACTGGCCCATCAAGTCCGCCAACCCGCTCCCGACGATCGAGGCCAAGGGCGCGCCGCCCATCGTCGTCGTCGGCACCACCCGCGACCCGGCGACACCCTACGAGTCGGCCGAGGCGCTGGCTCAGCAGCTCGACTCGGGCGTACTGCTGACCCGCGACGGCGACGGCCACACGGCCTACGCGTCAGGCAACACGTGCATCAAGAAGGCGGTCGACGGCTACCTCGCAAGGGGTGCGGTGCCCAAGGCCGGCACCACCTGCTGACGGAGTGACCGGAGAATCGGGTTCTGTCCGCGACGGTGCTGACAGGACCCGATTATCGCGTCTCGATCAGCCGCGGATGTCCTCGTGGTGCCGGATGACCTCGGCGATGATGAAGTTGAGCAGCTTCTCGGCGAAGGCGGGGTCGAGATCGGCCTCGAGGGCCAGGCCCTTCAGCCGGGTGATCTGCCGCTCCTCGCGCGCCGGATCGGACGGCGGCAGGTCGTGCTCGGCCTTCAACCGCCCGACTCGCTGCGTGTACTTGAACCGCTCGGCCAGGATGTGGATCAGCGCCGCGTCGATGTTGTCGATGCTGGAGCGGATCTCCTCGAGCTCGGCGCGCGTCGTGTCAGTCACGGGTGCGAGTCTACGGTGACCGGCCCGGTGTGAATCCCCGGCGATCACCGGGTAGAGTCTGTTCTCGGTTCGGCGGGCGATCCCCGGCGGACCTTGGCCGCCTTAGCTCAGTCGGTAGAGCGTTTCACTCGTAATGAAAAGGTCGTCGGTTCGATTCCGACAGGCGGCTCCACCATCTTCCCGGGTCACAGCCCGTCGGGACGCAACCTCGGCCAGGTGGTGCACACTTGCCGGGTGTCCTCTTCTCGCGCGACTCGGCTTGAACTCGTCGTGAACGTCGTGGCTGCCCCGCTCGCCACCGCCTCGATCGTTCAGGCCACCGTCGATGGAGGATGGATCCGTCTCGGGCTGTCGGCGTTCGCGCTGTTCTGCTGCGGATGGAACCTGAAGCACATCGTCGACCGCCGCGCACACGTCCCGCGTTGACCTCGCCCCCGCACGACGGCGCTGAACGACCCGGCCACCGCGAAGCGTGACGTTCTGCACCGATTAGCCGGTCGGGACCGGTGCAGTCCGTCACACGTCGCGGGGTTCTGGGTGACCTACTTCGCGAGGAAGTCGAGCAGTGCGGCGTTGAACTCGCCGGCGTGGCTGACGTTGAAGCCGTGCGGCGCGCCCTCGACCACGACGAGCGTGCTGTCGGCGATGGTCTCGGCGGTGCGCTGGCCCGACACCTCGAACGGCACGATCGCGTCGGAGTCGCCGTGGATGACGAGCGTCGGCACGTCGACCTTGGTCAGGTCGTCGCGGAAGTCGGTGCGACCGAACGCGCCGATGCAGCCGACCAGCGCCTCGTCCCGCGCGAGCGCCGCCAGCGCGAGAGCGTCCTGACGCTGCTCCTCGGTCACCTTCAGCTCGCCGTCCGCCGAGAAGAAGTTCGTCGCGAACCCGTCGAGGAAGTTCTCGCGGTCGGTGCGGGCACCGTTCTCCATGTCCTGGACGTCGGACTCGGCGAGGCCGCCGTCGGGGTTGTCGTCGGTCTTCAGCAGGTAGGGCGGGACGGCGCCGGCGAAGACGACCGAGTGCAGGCGGTCGGTGCCGTGGTTGCCGACGTAGCGCGCGATCTCTCCGCCGCCCATCGAGAAGCCGACGAGCGTGACGTCGGTGAGGTCGAGCGACGTCAGCAGGCCGGCGAGGTCGGCGGCGAAGGTGTCGTAGTCATAGCCCGCCCCGGGCTTGTCGGACTCGCCGAAGCCGCGGCGGTCGTACGTGACGACGCGGTAGCCCGCCTCGGTCAGGGCCGGCACCTGCTCGGACCACGAGGCGCCCGAGAGCGGCCAGCCGTGGATCAGCACGACGGGGCGTCCGTCGCCGCCCGTGTCGGTGAGGTGCAGCGAGATGTCGTTGACGTCGATGTCAGCCATGATGCTCCTTCGATGAGATATCTTGTGTACTAGATAATCTGGCACAGGACGGCGCGTGACACCATCCGAAGCCGGGACGCACGAGGAGGATCCATGACCAGCACACCGCCCGTCCGCGACGGCGGCATCCTCGACGAGCTCGTGTGCTTCGACCTCTACGTCGCCTCGCGGGCGATGACGCGTCGCTACCGCCCCGTGCTCGAGCGCCACGGCATCACGTACCCGCAGTACCTCGTGGTGCTCTACCTCGGCTCGGCCGGCCCCAGCACGATCAAGGAGGTCGCCGAGGCGCTGCGGCTCGACCACGCCACGCTCACGCCGATGCTGCGGCGCATGGAGGCCCAGGGCCTGCTCGCGCGCGAGGTCGATGCGAGCGATCGCCGCTCCGTCCGTCTGACGCTGACGGCACGGGGGAGCCAGGTGCACGCGGGCGCCGACGAGGTGCGGTGCACCATCCGCGACGACCTCGGCATGACGGCCGACGAGCTGCGACAGCTGCAGTCGACGCTCCGTCGCGTCGAGGCGGCGATGGGCGAGGCGATCGCCTGATCTGCTCGACCCGCGCGACGATCAGCGGGTCGACAGAGGAGCCGCGAGCCCCGACACGATGCCCCGGACGTGCGCCAGGACGGTCTGGACGGTGGCGCGCTCGAGCGTCTCGGGTCGCGCCAGGCAGTCGATGTAGCGGCCGATCCCCGGACCGGCGAGGGGACGCAGCACCAGCTCGGGGTGGTCGTGCAGGTCGGTCGTGAAGCGAGGCATCAGGGCGATGCAGCCGCTCGCCGAGACGACGGAGGCGGCGACGCGGAACTCGTTGATGCGGTGACGCACGCGGGCCTCGCTGCCGCCGACGCCCGCGATCACGGCCAGAGCCTGGTTCAGCGGGAACCCCTCGTGCACCGCGACCCACTCCTCGTCGTGCAGGTCGGCGGGCTCGACGGACGCCGCGGCGGCCAGGCGGTGGTCGCGGCGCACCACGACGTCGAGCGGCTCCAGCACGAGCGGCTCGACACGGACAGACCGCGACCACGGCGGGCTGCCGACCAGCCGGTGCGCCAGGACGAGGTCGTGCTCGGACGTCAGCCCGGCGAAGGCCTCCTGCGCCACGTCGAAGTCGCTCAACCGCAGGTCGGGGTCGCCGGGGCCGGCCAGTGCCGCGACGAGCGGGCCGAAGACCGCCAGGCCCGCGCTGTGGAACGCGGCCACCGACACGTTCCCCGACGGCTGGTCCTGGAAGCTCGCCACGGCCTGCTCGGCGCGCTGCAGCGCGACCTCGACGTCGACCGCCGCCGCGGCCAGGGCGCGGCCCGCATCGGTGAGCGCCGTGCGGCGTCCGTCCTTGAAGGTCAGCGGGACGGGCGATCGCCGCTGCAGGGCGCTGATCTGCTGCGAGACGGACGAGGGTGTGACGTGCATGGCGGCAGCGACCGCAGCGATGCTGCCGCGCTCGCCGAGCTCGCGCAGCGCTCGCAGCTGGGTCACTTCCATTAGCTCAGGCTAATGGGTTGGGCGCGAAACTCGCGTCTTGTCCGATGCTTCGCGCACGTCGAGCATGGACGGGTGACCGCTCCCGCCGCCCGAATACGCGTCGACCTGCTCCTGTTCCTCGTGGCCGCGTCGTGGGGCTCCACCTACCTCGTGGCCAAGGAGCTGGTCTCGACGACGTCCGTGCTGGCCCTGCTCGCGGTGCGGATGGTGCTGGCCGCCGCGGCGATGGCCGCAGTCGTCCGCGTTCGCCGGGGACGCGTGTCGTCCGCCGAGGTGCGTGTCGGCGGCCTGCTGGGGCTGGCGCTGGCGGTCGTCTTCGTCCTCGAGACCTTCGGCATCGCCCACACGACGGCCACGAACGCCGGCCTCATCATCAGCCTGACGATGGTGATGACCCCCGTCCTCGATGCGGCGGTGTCAGGGCGCCGTCTGCCGGGCGGTTTCTTCGCGGCGGCCGTCACCGCCGTGGTGGGCGTCGCCCTGCTGGCCGGCAACGGCGCGCTCACCGCCCCGACCGCGGGCGACCTGCTCATCCTGCTGGCCGCGGTGGCCCGGGCCGTCCACGTCACGTCGATGGCCCGGCTCACCGGCGGCAGGTCCCTCGACTCGCTGCACCTCACCACGGTTCAGCTGACGACCTGCGCGGTGTTGTTCAGCCTGGCCTCGCTGCTGCACGGCGACTCGGTGCCGCACCTGCTGGCCGGGCTGGACGTCACCGGGGTCGCACTCCTGCTGTACCTCGTGCTCGTCTGCACGGTCTTCGCCTTCCTCGTGCAGACCTGGGCCGTGCGACGCACGTCGCCGTCGCGCGTCAGCCTGCTGCTCGGCACCGAACCCGTGTGGGCCGCGGTGTGCGGCATCGCGATCGCGCGCGACGAGGTCTCCGCCGCCGGCCTCTGCGGCATCGTGCTCATCCTCGTCGGCACGGCCTGGGGTCGCTCGGTCGAGCAGCGTCACCGCCTGGTCACGGCCGAGGGTGCGTTCACGGGCGGATGACGGTGACGCCTCCCGCGCCCGAGCCCACCTGGTCGAGTCCGGCGAGCCGGGCCGGGACGTCGTCGAGGCCGATCGCGTCGAGGATGAGCCGCTCGGGGTGCAGCCGGCCGGCGGCGATCTCGTCCATCATCGGCGGGTACTCGTGCGCGGCCATGCCGTGGCTGCCCAGCACCTGCAGCTCGCCGGCGATGACGGCGGCCATCAGCTCGGACAGGGGAGCGTCGCCCGCGGCGAGCAGCCCGATCTGCACGTGGCGTCCGCGGGTGCGCAGGCCCCGCAGTGCCTGGAGCACGACGGACTCGTGCCCGATCGCGTCGATCGAGACGTCCGCGCCTCCGCCGGTGACCTCTCGGACGGCAGTGGGCACGTCGACCTCGCGGGCGTCGAGCGTGGTCGCCGCCCCGAGCGAGGCGGCCAGCTCGAGCGAGGCGGGCGAGACGTCGACGGCCACCACGGTGGCGCCGCGCGAGGCCGCGACCATCACGGCAGCGAGCCCCACGCCGCCGCACCCGTGCACCACGACCTGGTCGCCCTCGGTCACCTCGCCCACGTGGACGACGGCGCGGTACGCCGTGGCGAACCGGCACCCGAGGCTCGCTGCGACGTCGAACGACATCGCGTCCGGCACCCGCACCAGGTTGACCTCGGCGCGCTCGATCGACACGAGCTCGGCGAAGGACCCCCAGCCGGTGAAGCCGGGCTGCCGCTGGTCGTCGCACACCTGGTGGTCGCCGCGCCGGCACGACGCGCACGACCCGCACGCGAGAACGAACGGCGTCGTGACGCGGTCGCCGACGTGCCACGACGTCACGCCGGAGCCGACCTGCGTGATCGTGCCGGCGAGCTCGTGCCCGGGCACGTGCGGCAGCGCGATGCCGGAGTCGTGCCCGCGCCAGCCGTGCCAGTCGCTGCGGCACAGGCCCGTGGCGGCGACCTGCACGACCACGCCGTCGTCGGGGCACGTCGGGTCGAGGACGTCCACCACCTGGGGCAGCTGCCGGAACTGGTCGAACCTCACCGCGCGCATGCGAGTCAGCGTAGAGCTGTCCGACCGTTAGACTGGACCTAGGTGCGCCGGGAAGTCTGGTCGGCAAGACGTCGTCGACCCACTTCGGAGCTGCCCCTCATGAATCGTCCCCGCCACTCCCGCTCGCTGCTGTCTCGCAGCAGCTGGCCCGAGGCCCAGCGCATCGGCGTCGTCCTGCGCAAGGAGACCGTCGGTGGTGCGCTGCTGCTGGCGGCCACGGTGATCGCCCTGGTGTGGGCCAACTCGCCGGTCGGCGACTCGTACCAACGGCTCAGCGAGACGCGCGTCGGCCCATCGGCCCTGCACCTCGACCTGACGCTGGCCACGTGGGCGGCCGACGGGCTGCTCGCGATCTTCTTCTTCGTGGTGGGCCTCGAGCTCAAGCGTGAGTTCGTCGCCGGTGACCTGCGCGATCCCCGCCGCGCGGCGCTGCCCGTGGTCGCGGCGATGGGAGGCATGGTCGTCCCGGCGCTCGTCTTCGTGGCGGTCAACGCCGGGGGCGGGTCCGCCCTGCGAGGCTGGGCCATCCCGACCGCGACCGACATCGCCTTCGCGCTGGCCGTGCTCGCGGTCGTCAGCTCGCACCTGCCGACGGCACTGCGGACGTTCCTGCTGACGCTCGCCGTCGTCGACGACCTGCTGGCCGTCACGATCATCGCGGTGTTCTACACCTCCGACCTGCAGGTCGGCTACCTCGCGGCCGCGCTGGTGCCGCTGGCGCTGTTCGCGGTCGCGGTGCAGCGACGCATCCGTTCGTGGTGGCTGCTGCTGCCGCTGGCGGCGGTCACGTGGGTGCTCATGCACGAGTCGGGCGTGCACGCCACGGTCGCCGGCGTGCTGCTGGGCTTCGCCGTGCCGGTGCTCCGCCGTGACGGCGGGGAGGGCATCGGCCTGGCCGAGCACTTCGAGCACCGCGTGCGTCCGATCTCGACGATCGTCGCCGTCCCGGTGTTCGCCTTCTTCGCGGCGGGCGTCGCGGTCGGCGGCCTGTCAGGGCTGTCGGACGCCCTGCGCGACCCGATCGCGCTCGGCATCGTCGCCGGCCTCGTCGTCGGCAAGACGGTGGGGGTCTTCGGCACCACGGCGCTCTTCGCCCGCTTCACCCGCGCCCGCCTCGACGACGACCTCGCGTGGACCGACGTCTTCGGTGTCGCCGTGCTGGCCGGCATCGGCTTCACGGTCTCGCTGCTGATCGGCGACCTGGCCTACGGCCTGGGGTCCGACCGCGACGACCACGTCAAGGTCGGCGTGCTGACGGGCTCCCTGCTGGCTGCGTTGCTGGCGACGGTCGTGCTCAAGCGACGCGACCGGGTCTACGCCGACATCGCCGCGCGCGAGGCGGTCGACGCCGACGGCGACGGCGTGCCCGACGTCTACGACCGCTGACCGGCCGACGTCCCCCTCCCCGGGCGGTGGGTCTGCCACCGAATGATCGCGGAATCGCCCGTATTCGGTGGAGCATCCACCGCTCAGGCAGAGGGCGGCACCGGCTCCGTCAGCGGCGCAGGGCCTGCAGGCGCTCGAGCGCGTCCGCGATGACCTCGGGACGCTTGCAGAACGCCCACCGCACGAGGGGGCGTCCCGCCTCGGAGTCGTGGAACACCTGGTGCGGGATCGCGACGACGCCGGCACGCTCAGGCAGCATCCGGCAGAACTCGAGCCCGTCGTCGAAGCCCAGCGGACGGATGTCGGTCGTGGCGAAGTAGGTGCCCTCCGGCACGAACACGTCGAGACCGAGTTCGGCGAGCCCCTCGCACAACAGGTCGCGCTGGGCCTGCATGCGGGCGGTGAGGTCGTCGAAGAAGGCGTCGTCGGCGCCGAGCGCGTGCGCGATGGCCGGCTGCAGCGGCGAGCCCGAGGTGTAGGTGAGGAACTGCTTGGCGCCGAGCATCGCCCGCACGAGGGTCGCCGGCCCGGTCGCCCAGCCGACCTTCCAGCCGGTGAACGAGAAGGTCTTGCCGCCGCTCGAGATCGTCAGGGTGCGCTCGGCCATGCCCGGCAAGGTCGCGATGGGGATGTGCGGCAGGCCGTCGAACGTCAGGTGCTCGTAGACCTCGTCGCTGATGACGACGAGGTCGTGCTCGACGGCGAGCGCCGCGACGGCCTCGAGCTCGTCGCGCCGCAGCACCGTGCCGGTCGGGTTGTGGGGCGAGTTGAGCAGGATCGCGGTGGTGCGTGGCGTGACGGCGGCGCGCAGCTCGTCGAGCGGCAACCGGAAGTCGGGTGCGCGCAGCGTGACGGGCCGCCGCACCGCGCCGGCCATCTGGATGACGGCGACGTACGAGTCGTAGTAGGGCTCGAGCACCACGACCTCGTCGCCGGGGTCGACCAGCCCGAGCAGGGCCGCGGCGATCGCCTCCGTCGCGCCGGTCGTGACGGCGACCTCCTCGCCCGGGTCGACGGCGAGGCCGTAGAGCCGCTGCTGGTGGGCGGCGATCGCGGCGCGCAGCTCGGGCACCCCGGTGCCCGGCGCGTACTGGTTGCGGCCCGAGCGCAGGGCGTCGACGGCGCGGTCGACCACCTCGTCCGGCCCGTCGGTGTCGGGGAAGCCCTGACCCAGGTTGATCGATCCGGTGCGAGCGGCGAGGGCACTCATCTCGGCGAAGATCGTGGTGCCGAGCCCGGCGATCCGGGCGCTGGAGGTCTTCACCCGACCGACTGTAGCCGCGCGGATGTTCGTCGAAGGTCTCCCGAACCGCGCCGCCGCGCCCTAGGCTGGGCGCAGGTCGCGCACGAGCGGTGCGACGGGCAGGGAGGCCCGTGACCACGCAGGACGGCGCGGAGGGGAGACCGTGGGCACCACACGACGCTCGGCTGCCGTCACCCCGGCGACCCTGTCGGCCCGGCAGCAGCTGGTCGCGAACCGGTTCAGCTTCGGGGTCGACGAGGACGTCGTCGCCGACATGCGCTCGGTCGGCGGCTGGCAGCAGTGGTTCGAGCGGCAGCTGGCCCCGTCGCGGCTGGTCGACACCGCCGGCGCCCGGGTGTCGTCGTGGTTCCCGATGCTCGCCGACGATCCCGCCGCCGCGTGGGGCCGCGTGAAGCGGGAGGAGAAGAGCGCCTGGGACTTCGGCTACGACTTCTCGAGCTACACGCTCGCGCGCAAGCTCGTGGCCCGTCGCCAGGTGCAGGAGGTCATGGCCGACTTCTGGTCCAACCTGCTCTACATCCCCGCCGGCGAGGACCGTTCGTTCCCGTGGCGCCGGTCGTACGACGACGTGATCCGCCGGCACTCGCTGGGCCGCTTCCGGATGATGCTGCGCGAGGCGATCGTGCACCCGGCGATGTCGGGCTGGCTCAACAACTCGTCCAACACCAAGCGGGGCATCAACGAGAACCTCGGGCGCGAGCTGCTCGAGCTCTACACCGTGGGCCGTCCCGCCGGCTACGACGAGGCGGACGTCAAGAGCTCGGCCCGCATCCTGACGGGCTTCAAGGTCAAGGTCTTCGACGGCTACGCCGCCTCGTACGAGCCGAACGACCACTACGTCGGCGCGGTCTCGGTGATGGACTTCACGCACCCCAACTCCGCCGCCGACGGACGCCCCGTGGTCGACGCCTACCTCGACCACCTGGCCCGGCACCCCGCCACCGCCCAGCGCCTCGCCCGGCGGCTGTGCCTGCGGTTCGTGTCCGACGAGCCGTCCGACGACATCGTGACGGCGGTCGCCGCGGCCTACCGCGCCTCCGACACCGACATCCGCGCCACCCTCCGGGCGATGGTGCGCCACCCCGAGTTCGTCGCGTCCGCCGGGCAGAAGGTCCGCACCCCGATCGAGGACGTCGTCAACTGCGCTCGCGTGCTCGACATGCGTCCGGTCGGGGCCACCGACGACGCCGCCTTCGCGCGGCACGTGGTCTGGATGAGCAGCTCGGTGGGCCAGATGCAGTTCGACTGGCCGCGCCCCGACGGCTTTCCCGAGACGTCGTCGACCTGGACGTCGCCGGCTCGGATGGTGCGCAGCTGGAACATCCACTACGCGCTCGCCGGCAACTGGTGGGGCGCGAAGGACATCGCGATCCCCGCGCGGGCCGACGTGATGCCCACGACGTGGCCCGTGACGCTCGGTCAGCTGGTCGACCACCAGTCGCGCATGCTGCTCGGACGTCCCGCGACCGCCACGCTGCGCCAGGGGGTCGCCGAGGCCCTCAACCGGGCCGACACGCAGAAGTTCGACACGGCGTCGGCGGTGTCCGACTGGACGTGGACCGTGCTGCGCGGCGCGGTCCTCAACTCGCCCGAGGGGATGCTGCGATGAGCGCGCCACCGGCCAGCACGCCCGCCGACGACTGCGGCTGCGACGACTACGGCGTCAGCCGGCGCTCGATCCTGAAGGCCGCGGGTCTGGCGGCGATGGCGGGCGTGACGACGTCGATGTTCGGCGACGTGCTGACGTCGACGGTCTACGGCGCCACCGAGGGCAACATCCTGGTGGTGGTGTCGCTGCGCGGCGGCGCCGATGGCCTGTCGATGATCGTGCCCCACGCCGAGAGCGCCTACTACGCGGCCAGGCCGACCACGGCGATCGCGCGCGACCGGCTGCTGCGCGCCGACAGCACCTTCGGCCTGCACCCGGCCTTCGCGCCGCTCGAGGACATGTGGGCGGCGGGCCAGGTCGCAGGCCTGCACGCCGTGGGCCTGCCGGTGCCCAACCGCAGCCACTTCGAGGCGATGGAGCTGCTGGAGGACGCCGACCCCGGCAGCTCGGCCCGCATCGGCTGGATCAACCGGATGATCGCAGGCCTCGCCTCGTCCCCCGACGTCTTCGACGGCATCCAGATCGGCTCGACCGTCACCCCGACGTCGCTGGTGGGTCCGGCGCCGAGCCTCGCGACCGGCGGGTTCGACGACCTGCTGATGCCGTTCAACCAGGACCCGAAGCTCGGGCCGAAGGTCTCGGCGACGCTGCGCTCGCAGTACACCGCGCACGACGGGCCGCTCGGCGCCGCCGGCATCAACGCCCTCGCCCTGGCGGCCCGTGCCGGTGACGTCGCGGGGGCCGTGCCGGCCGGTCCGCCGTCGGGCGTGACCTATCCGAAGTACTCGGCGCTCGGCGAGGCGCTCGGCACGACCGCGGGCCTGATCCGCGCCAAGGTCGGCGTCAAGGCCGTCGCGGTCGACGCCGGCGGCTGGGACCACCACGTCGACCTCGGCTGGCGGGTCGAGAGCACCATCAAGGACCTCGCCTCGTGCCTCGCGGCGTTCTTCACCGACCTGGGCCCGGAGGCCGGACGTGTCACGGTCGTGACGCTCAGCGAGTTCGGTCGCCGCCTCACCGAGAACGGCTCGCGCGGCGTCGACCACGGCTACGGCAACGCGGTGCTGGCCCTTGGTGCGGGAGTAGTGGGCGGGAAGTACTACTCACGCTGGCCGACGCTCGGCACGGGCACACAGGTCGACGGCGACCTGGCCGTCACGACCGACTACCGCAGCGTGCTCATGGAGATCCTGCGGGCCCGCTTCCCGTCGCTCGACCTCTCGACGGTGTTTCCGGGCGTGACCGCCAAGCCGTTGGGCTTCATGCGCTGAGCCGACCCCCGTGCACCGCTGCGCCCCTACGATGACGCGGGTGAGCGACCTTCAGCGGACCAGGTGGGCGGTGGCGACCGGCTTCTTCCTGCAGGGGCTCGTGTTCGCGGCGATCGTGACCCAGGCGCCGCGCATCAAGGACCGCTTCGGCATCGACGACGGCGGGCTCACGCTGATCCTCGTGCTCGTCGCGGTGCTGTCGGGCGTGGGCAGCGTCCTGGCGGGCCTCGTGGCCGAGCGGCGCTCGAGCGCGGTCGCCCTGCGCGTCGCGCTGCTGACGATCGGCGCGGGAGCGCTGCTGGTCGGGATCGCCCCGACCGTGCCGCTGCTGGTGGGTGCGTTCGTCGTCTACGGGCTCGGCGTGGGCGCCGTCGACGCCGGCATGAACATGCAGGGCGTCCGCGTCCAGGAGGCGTACGGGCGCAGCATCATGGCCAGCTTCCACGGCCTGTGGTCGGTCGGCGGCATCCTCGGTGCCCTGTACGCCGCCGGCGTCGCCGAGGTCGACCTGCCGTTCGCCGCGTCGCTCGCGGTGGTCGCGCTCGTCACGGGTGCGGCCTCCACCGCTGCCGCGACCCGGTTCGTCGACGTGCGGGAGCACGACCCGGGGCTGTCCGGTGCCGGCCTCGACCTGCCGTGGCGTCCGGTGCTGGTCTTCGGCCTGGTCGTGCTGGTGTTCTACGCCGCCGACACCGGCATCCTCACGTGGAGCACGGTGTACCTCGAGGACGCTCTCGACGCCTCGACGTCGATCGCGCCGCTGGCCTACGGCGCCTACCAGGGCGGCGCGCTGGTCTCGCGCTTCGGCGGCGACCTGGTGGTCAGGCGTCTGGGGGCGGCCCCGGTCGTCCTGATCGGGACGACGGTGGGCCTCGTCGGGCTGCTGACCGTCGTCGTCTCGCCCGCCCCGGCCGTCGCGATCATCGGCTTCTTCGTGACCGGGCTGGGACTCGCGATCCTGGCGCCGCTGTCGTTCGCCGCACTGGCGGCGGCGGTGCCACCGGGCGCCCGCGACGTGGCGATCGCGCGGATGAACATCGCCAACTACCTCGGCGCGATCATGGGCGGCGGCCTGATCGGCGCAGCGGCCTCGGCCGACCACCTGCGCTGGGCCTTCGTCATCCCGCTCGTGACGGTGCCGGTGGTGCTGCTGACGGCCCGCTCGTTCGGGGCTGCGCGCCAGAGGCTCTGAGCGGCTGAGGACATAAGTAGGCCCCACCGTTCTCGGGGGGTGAAACGGTGGGGCCTACAACAGGCGCCGACGGCGTGAAGCGCACCGGCCCTGCGAGATCAACTCTAGACGACCGCCGCAAGGCCGTGCAGGGAAATGACGAAATCCGGTGTGAACTTTTTTGCGAGGGGCCCGGGGGAGTGCCTCGGATGTCATGATCGGGTCATGACCGCCACCGTCGCGCCCGTCGGGCGACCGCCGCGGCCCCGCTCCGGGCCCGTGCGGCGCATCGTCTTCGCGCTCGGGGTGCTGATGATCCTGGCCGGCCTGGGCTTCCTGCTCTACTGCGGGTGGCAGTACTTCGGCACCAACATCGTGTCCAAGCAGAAGCAGGCCGAGATCAAGCAGAGCATCTCGACCGACTGGTCCAACGGCATCGACGGCGACGAGGTCGGCCTGCTGCGCGTCAAGCGCTTCGGCGCCGACTACGAGGCGCCGATCGTCAAGGGCTTCGACGACAAGTCCCTCGCCGAGGGAGTCGGCTGGGACCCCAAGAGCGCGCGACCCGGCAAGATCGGCAACTTCGCCATCGCGGCCCACCGGGTCACCCACGGGGAGCCGTTCGCGAAGTTCCCGAAGCTCCGCAAGGGCGACGAGGTGGTCGTCGAGACGCGCACGAAGATCTTCACGTACCGGCTGCGCAACTCCGGCACGTCCATCACGGTCGACTTCTCGGTCGGCTGGCCCCTGCAGCGGGTGCCCGATCCCGACGCGGCCGGCGAGCGTCCGACGAAGTCCGTCATCACGATGCTGACCTGCTCCGAGCTGTTCCACACCCGCAACCGCAACGTGGTGATCGGCGACCTCGTCTCGCAGAAGGACAAGCGCACGGGCAAGACGACGACCGTCCGATGACCGACGGGGCCTGCCCCTAGGGTTGTGACCATGCATCAGTACCAGCGGGAGTTCATCGAGCTGGCCCTCGACCTCGAGGTGCTGCGCTTCGGCGAGTTCACCCTCAAGTCGGGACGCACCTCGCCCTACTTCTTCAACGCGGGGCTGTTCAACACCGGCGCGAGACTCGCCGCGCTGGGCCGGTTCTACGCCGACGCGATCGTCCAGAGCGGCCTCGACTTCGACGTCCTGATGGGACCGGCCTACAAGGGCATCCCGATCGCCTCGGCCGCCGCCGTCCAGCTCTCGGCGCTCCACGATCGCGACGTCGCGTGGTGCTTCAACCGCAAGGAGGCCAAGGCGCACGGCGAGGGCGGGACGATCGTGGGCTCGCCGCTGCGCGGACGCGCGCTGGTCGTCGACGACGTGATCACGGCCGGCACCGCGATCCGCGAGGTCAAGCAGATCGTCGACGGCGAGGGTGCGTCCCTCGCCGGCATCGTGGTGGCGGTCGACCGCCAGGAGCGCGGCGCCGGCGAGCTGTCGGCCATCCAGGAGGTGGCCCGCGACTTCGACGTGCCGGTGGTCTCGATCATCGGCTTCGACCAGGTCGTCGAGTACCTCGAGCAGACGGGGCTGCACGCCGAGCACCTCGGGGCCGTCCGGGCCTACCGCGAGGAGTTCGGCGTCTCGGCATGAGCGAGCCGCCCGCGGGGCCCGCTGCGCCCGCCGAGCCGGTCGGCGTCGGGCCGTGGCCGGGGGAGTGGCCGACCGGTGACCACTACGACCCCGAGCTGCTGCGCGACGGCGATCGGCGCAACGTCGTCGACGGCTACCGCTACTGGACGCTCGAGGCGATCGTCGCCGACCTCGACCGCAGGCGGCACCCGCTGCACGTCGCGATCGAGAACTGGCAGCACGACTTCAACATCGGCTCCATCGTGCGCACGGCCAACGCCTTCGCGGTGGCCGAGGTGCACATCGTCGGCAAGCGGCGCTGGAACCGGCGGGGCGCGATGGTGACCGACCGTTACCAGCACGTCCGCCACCACGACACGGTCGCGACCTTCGCCGCGTGGGCGGCCGAGCAGGGACTGCCGGTGCTCGGCATCGACAACGTCGAGGGGTCGGTGCCGATCGAGTCGGCCACGCTGCCGGCCGCCTGCGTGCTCGTCTTCGGCCAGGAGGGCCCGGGCCTGTCCGACGAGGCGCGGGCGGCCTGCGAGCGGACGCTGTCGATCGCGCAGTTCGGATCGACACGGTCGATCAACGCCGGAGCGGCCGCCGCGATCGCGATGCACGCCTGGATCCGCCAGCACGCCACCCCCTGACCGCGAGTGGCGCACTCTCGCGATTCTGAGACGGCGCGTCGCGCGAGACTGCGCCACTCGCGGATCGGCTGGCGCCACTCGCGCGGCGCCCCGGCGCCCCCGGACCTAGGCTCGAGGTGTGAGCTCTCGAGTGGTGGTGATCGGCGGGGACGCCGCAGGCATGACGGTGGCATCGGGCGTGCGGCGCCGGCTGGGCGACGACGACGAGGTGGTGGTGCTCGAGCGCGGCACCTGGACGTCCTACTCCGCCTGCGGCATCCCCTACTGGGTCGCCGGCGAGGTCGAGTCGCCCGACGACCTCGTGGCCCGGACGCCGGACGACCACCGCAAGAACGGCATCGACGTCCGCCTCGACACCGAGGTCACCGCGATCGACACCGCCGCTCGGACGGTCTCGGTGCGCGGCGGTGACCCCGTGTCGTACGACCGGCTCGTCATCGCCACGGGTGCCGCGCCCGTCCGACCCGACCTGCAGGGCATCGAGGGCGACGGCATCCACGGTGTGCAGTCGCTCGACGACGGCCAGGCCGTGCTCGACGAGCTGGCGCGCGGACCGCGGCACGTCGTCGTCGTGGGGAGCGGCTACATCGGCCTCGAGATGGCCGAGGCGTGCGTCGCCCGCGGCTTCGACACCACGGTGCTCGAGCGGGCACCCCAGGTCATGCCGATCATCGAGGCCGAGCTGGGCGCGTCGGTCGCCGAGGCCATGAAGGGCCGCGGCATCCACCTGCGCACCGGCACGGACGTCACGGGATTCGCGCTCGACGAGGCCGGGCACGTCACGGCGGTCGAGACGTCGGACGGCTCGTACCCCGCCGACACCGTCATCCTGGGCCTCGGCGTGACGGCGCGGTCGTCGCTCGCGGACGCCGCGGGGCTGCCGCTCGGCGCCAAGGGCGGCATCGTCGTGGACGACCGCCAGCGGGTCGAGGGCTTCGACGGCATCTGGGCCGCGGGCGACTGCGTCGTCACCCGCGACCGGCTGACCGACGAGCTGATCCACATCCCGCTGGGCACCCACGCCAACAAGCAGGGCCTGGTGGCGGCCGACAGCATCGTCGCCGACCTGCTGGGCGAGGAGCCGCGGCTCTCGTTCCCGGGGGTCGTGCAGACCGCCATCACGAAGTTCTGCTCGCTCGAGATCTCGCGCACCGGCCTGGGCGAGAAGCAGGCACGCGATGCGGGCTTTGACCCCGTCGTGGTCTCGAAGGAGACGTCGAACTGGGCCGGCTACATGCCGGGAGCCGGCACCATGACGGTGCTGATGGTCGCCGACCGTCGATCGCGCCGGCTGCTCGGTGCCCAGATCGTCGGCGCCGAGGACGCCGCCCTGCGCATCGACGTCGCCAGCACGGCGCTCGCGGCAGGCATGACCGTCGACGACGTCGTCATGCTCGACCTCGCGTACGCACCGCCGTTCTCGTCGGTGTGGAGCCCGATCCAGGTGGCCGCGCGTGCCGCCGTCAAGGCGCTCGCAGGGTAGTCCGCCCCTGGAGCGGCCCAACTGAGATACTGGCGGGGCCGTCCCTCTACCCACTGGAGTCCGCATGCCCGTCGCCACACCCGAGGTCTACGCCGAGATGCTCGACAAGGCCAAGGCCGAGTCGTTCGCCTACCCGGCCATCAACGTCTCGTCGTCCCAGACGCTCAACGCCGCCCTGGCCGGCTTCGCCGAGGCCGAGAGCGACGGCATCATCCAGGTCTCGACCGGTGGCGCCGACTACTTCTCGGGCCCGACCGTCAAGAACATGGTCTCCGGCTCGCTGGCGTTCGCCGCGTTCGCGCAGGAGGTCGCCAAGAAGTACCCCGTCAACGTCGCGCTGCACACCGACCACTGCCCCAAGGACAAGCTCGACGACTTCGTCCGTCCGCTGATCGCGGCCTCCAAGGAGCGCGTCGACGCCGGCGGGCTGCCGTACTTCCAGTCGCACATGTGGGACGGATCGGCCGTGCCGCTCGACGAGAACCTGCAGATCGCGCAGGAGCTGCTCACGGCCGCCGCGGCCGCGCGCATCATCCTCGAGGTCGAGATCGGCATCGTCGGCGGCGAGGAGGACGGCGTCGAGGGCGGCATGGGCGAGCACCTCTACACGACGCCCGAGGACGCGCTGGCCACGGCCGAGGCGCTGGGCCTGGGCGAGAAGGGCCGCTACCTGACGGCGCTGACGTTCGGCAACGTCCACGGCGTCTACAAGCCCGGCAACGTCACGCTGAAGCCCGAGATCCTCAAGGCCGCCCAGGAGGCCGTCGCCGCCAAGTACGGCAAGGACTCGCCGTTCGACCTGGTGTTCCACGGCGGATCGGGCTCGCTGCCCGAGGAGATCTCGGCGGCAGTCGACTACGGCGTCGTCAAGATGAACGTCGACACCGACACGCAGTACGCCTTCACCCGTCCGATCGCCGGCTGGATGCTGTCGAACTACGACGGCGTCCTGAAGGTCGACGGCGAGGTCGGCAACAAGAAGCAGTACGACCCCCGTGCGTGGGGCAAGGTGGCCGAGGCCGGCATGTCGACCCGGGTCGCCGAGGCCTGCGCCGCGCTGCGCAGCGCCGGCACGACGATCTGACCCGCAGGGCGACGAGAGAATCTGGGTTCGTCCGCGCGGAGGCGGACGAACCCAGGTTCTCCGGCCCCCGTAGGGTCGGAGCATGACGAATCTCTTCGGTGAACCGCCCGCGACGCTCCTGCCCGAGGACCCCGGTGCCGCCGAGCTGGCCGCCGGCGACAGCCCGCAGACCGTCGCCTCGCTGCACCCCGACTCCGCGCTGGCGTGGGTCACGCTGGCCGAGCTTGCCCTGGCCGAGGGCCGCGACCTCGAGGGCTACGCCTTCGTCCGCACCGGCTACCACCGCTCGCTCGACCTGCTGCGCCGCAACGGCTGGAAGGGGCACGGTCCGTTGCCGTGGGAGCACGAGCCCAACCGCGCGTTCCTGCGCTCGCTGGCCGCGCTCGCCGACGCGTCCGAACGTCTCGGCGACGAGGGCGAGGCGCACCGCTGCCGCGAGTTCCTGCACGAGTCGAGCCCCGAGGCCTACGCCGAGCTCGTCACCCGCACGGCCTGACACCGGTCGGGGTTTGCCCTGCCGGCGTGGTGAACCTCGTCCCGGCGCAGCAAGCATGCCGCGTCAGGATGCAGCCTGCCCTGCCGGCGTGGTCAACCGCAGCGGGGTGGGTCAGGGGACGTACATCGTGAGCGCGCCGGGCTCGATGCGCCACGTGTGGTGCGGGGACGCCTCGCTGAGCTCGCCGTCGCTGGTGCACCGCAGCGCGTCGCCCCGCACCTCGACGGAGGTGCCGCGCAGGTAGACGACGTCGTCGCGCCGGTGGTGCTCGCCGCGCCGCACGCTGAACGCGTACGCGATGCGGCGCCGCGGCGACTCGGTGTACGACACCGAGACGTCGATCAGGCCGTCGGACGGATCGGCTCGCGGCAGCAGGGGTGCGCCTCCGCCGACGTAGCGGCCGTTGCCGACGGCCACCTGGATGACGGGCTCCTTGCGGGTGAGGGTCTCGCCGTCGACCGTGATGCGCAGCCGGGCGCCGGGCGTCGTGAGGCCCTTGAGGCCCGTGAGCGCCGCGCCCACGGCGTAGCCGACCGGGCCGAGCGCCTTCTTCCAGGGCCGAGCCGCGGCCGCGGCCTCCGCGCCGATGCCGATGTGGGCGGCGTTGACGACGACGCCGCCGTCGCCGTCGACGACCAGGTCGATGGCCTGGGTACGGCCGTGTGCGATCACCAGGGCCGCCTCGGTCGGCGTGAGCGGCAGCGCGAGGGTGGCCGCGAAGTCGTTGCCGGTGCCCAGCGGCACCAGGCCGACGACGACGTCCAGCCGGCCGGCGTCGCGCAGGGCCTGGACGATCGCGTGCAGGCTGCCGTCGCCCCCGAGCACGACGACACCGTCGAGATCGGGACGCGCCGCCAGCGCTTCGGCGAGGTCGTCGGGACTGGACGTGCGGACGAGCTCGACGTCGACCTCGGCCTGCAGCGCGCTGACGACCTCGTCCACCGCGGCGTCGTCCGAGCTGCCGGCGTCGGCATTGGCGATGGCGAGGAGGGAGGGCACCCTCGAACCCTACGGGGCAGTGCCCGCCGGCGCAGCCGCGTCGACGCGGGGCTCTCCGAGCTTGACCCCGACGACGCCGAGCAGGATCAGCGCGCCACCCATCAGCTGGACGACCCGGGGCGTCTCGGCGAGCAGCAGCCACGCGAACGCGACGCCGAAGACCGCCTCGGCCAGCCCGACGAACGATCCGAGGCGTGATCCGAGCCGGCGGCTGCCCTCGATGCTGAGGACGTACGAGAGCCCGGCGGTGACGGTGCCGAGCAGCAGCACCGCACCCCACCACGGCCACATCGCGCCCGCGAGCTCGACGTCGCCGGTCGAAGCGGCCAGCGGGATGATCCCGACGAGGCCGCCGGCGAGCAGGGCGAGCCCGCCGAACGTCAGGCCGCCGGCGGCCAGCGCGATGCCGGGCAGCCCGTTGTCCTCGTCGGCCGACATGATCCAGTAGACGGCCGCGCAGATCATCGCGCCGAACGCCCAGGCCAGCCCGACCAGGTCGATCTCGGCTCCCGACGTCAGGTCGAGCACCAGGAACAGGCCAGCGATCGCGAGCACCGCACCGATCGCGGTGAGGGGTGACGGACGCTGGTGGTGCCGCCACCACATCCATGCCAGCACTGCCACGGGGCACGTGAACTCGATGAGCAGGGCGACGCCGACCTGCAGGTGGTCGACCGCATTGAAGTAGGCGAGCTGGACGCCCGCCACCGCCACCAGGCCGTAGGCGGCGACGAGCCACAGGTTGGTGCGCAGCAGGTGCCATCGGCCGCGCAGCGAGATGCCCGCCGGTCCGGCGAGGATCGCGGCGGCGAGCAGCACCCGGATGGTCACGGCCGAGCCGGGCGACCAGCCCGACGAGATGAGGCCCTTGGCGATCGGCCCCGACATGGCGAACGACGCCGCTCCTGCCACCGCGAAGGCGATCCCGGACGAGGTGCGGGACGGGCTGGCGTGCTCGATGTCATGGGTCAAAGCGCTCATGGCATGTGACACTAGAGTGCGCGCTGTAAGGTGTCAACATGGTCTTCGCTCATGACACCGAAGCGGCGCTCGTGGCCGCCGTGGCGCTCGCGAACTCGGCCGAGCAGCCCGACACCCTCGTCTCGACCGATCAGGTCGCCGAGTTCATCGCCGAGCAGGGCTACACGGGACGCTTCGACGCCGACCAGGCCGAGCTCGACGAGCTGCGCGAGCTGCGTCCCGTCCTGCGCCAGCTGCTCACGGCCAGTCGCGACGACGCCGTCGAGCTCGTCAACTCCCTGCTGCGCGACGCCCGCGCCCTGCCCCAGCTCGTCCGCCACGGCGACATGGACTGGCACCTGCACGCCGTCGAGGACGAGCGGCCGTTCGCCACGCGCATCGTGGTCGAGACGGCGATGGCCATGATCGACGTCATCCGCGCCGACGAGATGTCGCGGCTCGGGGTGTGCGCCGACGACGACTGTCGCGGCCTGGTGCTCGACCTGTCGCGCAACCGCTCGCGCCGGTTCTGCAGCACGGCCTGCGGCAATCGGGCCGCCGTCGCCGCCTACCGCGCCCGCCGGAGCTCGTAGGAGGGACGCCGAGGCGCGATCTCCGATAGGCTGGGCCGGTAAGAGCCCCGCGAGAACGGGGCTTGTCGCATGTGTGAGGGTGGTGCATCCCATGCCCGCAGTCGTCATCGTCGGAGCCCAGTGGGGCGACGAAGGCAAGGGCAAGGCCACGGACATCCTGGGTAGCCGGGTCGACTACGTGGTGAAGTTCAACGGCGGCAACAACGCCGGTCACACGGTGGTGATCGGCGACCAGAAGTACGCCCTCCACCTGCTGCCGAGCGGCATCCTCAGCCCCGGGTGCGTTCCCGTCATCGGCAACGGCGTCGTCGTCGACCTCAAGGTGCTGTTCGAGGAGATCGACGGCCTCAACGAGCGCGGCATCGACACCTCCAAGCTGGTGGTCAGCGCCAACGCGCACGTGATCGCCGACTACAACCGGACGATGGACAAGGTCGCCGAGCGCTTCCTGGGCAGCCGCAAGATCGGCACCACGGGCCGCGGCATCGGCCCCACCTACGCCGACAAGATGAACCGTCTGGGCATCCGCGTGCAGGACCTCTTCGACGAGAAGATCCTGCGGCAGAAGGTCGAGGGCGCGCTCGAGCTCAAGAACCAGATCCTGACCAAGATCTACAACCGCCGCGCCGTCGAGGTCGACGAGATCGTCGACGAGCTGCTGTCGTACGTCGATCGGCTGCGTCCGATGGTCTCCGACACGCCGCTGCTGCTGCACGACGCGCTGCGCGACGGCAAGACCGTGCTGCTCGAGGCGGGCCAGGCCACGCTGCTCGACGTCGACCACGGCACCTACCCGTTCGTGACCTCGTCATCAGCCACCACCGGTGGCGCCTGCACCGGCTCGGGCATCGCCCCCACCGAGATCACCCGCGTGGTGGGCATCGTCAAGGCGTACGCGACCCGCGTCGGCGAGGGACCGTTCCCGACCGAGCTGTTCGACGACGACGGCGAGCGCCTGCGCACCAATGGCGCCGAGTTCGGCACCACGACCGGGCGTCCGCGCCGCTGCGGCTGGTACGACGCCCCGATCGCCCGCTACGCGGCACGCATCAACGGCGTCACCGACTTCGTGCTCACCAAGCTCGACGTGCTGACGGGATGGGAGCAGATCCCCGTGTGCGTCGCGTACGAGGTCGACGGCGAGCGGGTCGACGAGATGCCGATGACGCAGACGGGCTTCCACCACGCCAGGCCCATCTACGAGCTGTTCCCCGGCTGGACCGAGGACATCTCCGGCGCACGGACCTTCGACGACCTGCCGCAGGCCGCCCAGGACTACGTGCTGGCGCTCGAGAAGATCTCGGGCGCACGCATCTCGACGATCGGCGTGGGGCCCGATCGTGAGCAGTCGATCGTCCGCCACGACCTGCTGTAGGGGCCCCGGCTGGGCGAGGGACAGTTTGTCCCATTAGGCCCGGCATGTTGTGATGGGTGGCGTCGGGGGGTTCTCCGGCGTCTCCGGGGGGTCCGGAGGGAAGCTCACCAGCAAGGGACAGAACTCCATGTCACTCACCATCACGCGCCGCCGCGCAGGGGCGGGTCTCGCCACCGGCGCGCTCGTCACCTCCACGCTGCTGTTCGCGCCGTTCGCGCAGGCCGCGACCACCGCAGACGTCCGCGAGTCGCAGATCGCCGCATTCGGCGGCAGCACCACCGGCTGGTACCAGGCCACGCAGGGCGCCACCAACCAGATCACGACCGACGGACTGCAGCTGAGCGCCGGCTCGCGCGTGCTCAACGGCAGCCCCGCCGCTGACGCCACGCTCGACGACGTCGCCAAGGCGGCCGTCGACGGCACGGGCACCTTCGTGGCCGTTATCTCCGACACCGACATCGACGGGGGCACCGCCGACCTGACGCGCGGGACCGCCGCCGACACGTGGCGGTCGAGCAAGAAGATCGCCGCAGGCACCTCCAACGAGGTCGCCGCCGACGCCGACGTCTCGGCGCAGGCCATCAAGGACGCTCTTGGCGCCGACGGCACCAAGGTCACGGCGTTCGGCGTCGAGAGCGTGTCCGCCGCTGGCGCCGTCAAGTCGCTCGCCTTCGACGAGACGACCTACCAGTTCAAGAACAACGCACCGACGGCCACCAACGGCTCGGCCAAGACCAAGATCAACACCGCGGTCGACATCACGCTCAGCGCCGGCGACGTCGACGGCAACGCGCTGACCTACAAGGTCGACTCGGTCACCGGCGGCTCGGTCACCGGCACGGGCGCGACGCAGCGCTTCACCCCGGCCAAGAACTTCAAGGGCGACGCCAAGGTCGCCTTCACCGTGACCGACGGTCGCGGCGGCTCGGCCTCGGCCGTCACCGCGATCAAGGTCGAGAAGCAGAAGGGCAAGGTCGACATCTACCGCGTCCACCCGACGCGTCCCTCGACCCGCAGCACCGTCTACGTCTACGCCTCGGTCAGCGTCGACGGCGTGAAGGCCGCCAAGGGCACGACGGTGTACGGCTACGCCAAGAGCAAGAAGGTTGTGACCGGCAAGGTCAACGGCTCGGGCAAGGTCAAGCTCAAGCTCCCCAACAAGCTGCCCAAGGGCAAGTCGACGCTCAAGGTCACGCAGGCCGGCTCGTCGATCCGCAGCGGCGGCACCGACTCGGTCGTCGTCCGCGTCCGCAAGTAGCACCCGCAGCACCCCGAGCGAGGGCCCCGTCCAGCCGGACGGGGCCCTCGTCGCGTCCGGGCGCGGTGCGGGCGACGACTAGAGTGGCATCCCGTGAAGACCCTCGTCATCGGCACCGGCGGCCGCGAGCACGCCCTGGCCCTCGCCCTGTCCCGCGATCCGCAGGTCACCGAGGTCCACGCGGCCCCGGGCAATCCCGGCATCGCCGCCGTCGCCACGCTGCACGACGTCGAGCCGCTCGACGGTGACGCCGTCGCGGCGCTGGCCACGTCACTGGCCGTCGACCTCGTGGTGGTCGGCCCGGAGGCGCCCCTGGTCGCGGGCGTCGCCGACGCCGTGCGGGCCGTGGGCATCGCCTGCTTCGGCCCCTCCAAGGAGGCCGCGCAGATCGAGGGCTCCAAGGCGTTCGCCAAGCAGGTCATGGCCGCCGCCGAGGTGCCCACCGCGATGGCGCACGTCTGCGAGACGCCCGAGCAGGTCGCCGACGCCCTCGACGCCTTCGGGCCGCCCTACGTCGTCAAGGACGATGCGCTGGCCGCGGGCAAGGGCGTCGTCGTGACCGACGACCGGCAGGCGGCGATCGACCACGCCGCCGCCTGTGACCGGGTCGTGATCGAGGAGTTCCTCGACGGGCCCGAGGTGTCGCTGTTCGCGATCACCGACGGGCAGACGGTGCTGCCGCTGCAGCCCGCCCAGGACTTCAAGCGGGCCCGCGACGGCGACGAGGGCCCCAACACCGGCGGCATGGGGGCGTACACCCCGCTCCCGTGGGCACCGGACGACCTGGTGGCCGAGGTGTGCCGCCGCGTGCTGGTGCCGACGGTCGAGGAGATGGACAAGCGCGGCACGCCCTTCCAGGGGCTGCTCTACGCGGGCCTGGCCCTCACCAGCCGCGGTGTCCGGGTCATCGAGTTCAATGCGCGCTTCGGCGATCCCGAGACCCAGTCGCTGCTCGCGATGCTGCGCACCCCGCTGTCGGCGCTGCTGCACGGCGCGGCCACCGGCACGCTCGCCGAGGTCGGGCTGCCGCAGTGGCAGCAGGCGTCGTCGGTCACGGTCGTCGTCGCGTCCGAGGGCTACCCCGAGGCGCCCGTCACGGGCGATCCGATCGACGGCGTCGACGACGCCGACGCGCTCGAGGGCGTCGACGTCATCCACGCCGGCACCGCGATGGTGGACGGACGCCTGGTCACCGCCGGCGGCCGGGTGCTGTCGGTCACCGGCACGGGCGCCGACCTGGCCGAGGCGCGCGAGCGCGCGTACGCCGGCATCGACCTCATCTCGATCCGCGGTGGGCACCACCGCACCGACATCGCCCTCGCGGCGCTACAGAACGGGACCGCCCTGTGACCACCCCCAACGTCCTCGCCAGCCGCTACGCCTCGCCCGAGATCACGCGCATCTGGTCGCCCGAGCACAAGATCGTCCTCGAGCGGCAGCTGTGGATCGCCGTGCTGCGGGCCCAGAAGGACCTCGGCGTCGAGACCCCCGACGGCGTCATCGAGGCGTACGAGGCCGTCGTCGACCAGGTCGACCTGGCCTCGATCGCCGACCGCGAGAAGGTCACCCGCCACGACGTCAAGGCGCGCATCGAGGAGTTCGCGGCGCTCGCGGGCACCGAGCACATCCACAAGGGGATGACGTCACGCGACCTGACCGAGAACGTCGAGCAGCTGCAGATCAAGGCGTCCCTGCAGGTCATGCGCGACCGTGCCGTCGCCACGCTCGCGCGCCTCGGACGGCTGGCCACCGAGCACGCCGAGCTGGTCATGGCGGGGCGCAGCCACAACGTCGCGGCCCAGGCCACGACCCTCGGCAAGCGGTTCGCCACGGTCGCCGACGAGCTGCTCGTCGCGGTGGCCCGCATCGACGACCTCGTCGCCCGCTATCCGCTCAGGG
The DNA here is from genome assembly GCF_003586285.1 of Aeromicrobium endophyticum. GTDB lineage: Bacteria > Actinomycetota > Actinomycetes > Propionibacteriales > Nocardioidaceae > Aeromicrobium > Aeromicrobium endophyticum. The sequence continues at coordinate 1,632,504 of NZ_QUBR01000001.1, forward strand.
GCATCAAGGGGCCCGTCGGCACGGCGCAGGACCAGCTCGACCTGCTGGGCGGCGACCAGCAGCGCCTCGCCGAGCTCGAGCAGCGGGTCGCCCACCACCTGGGCTTCGACACCGTGCTCACGAGCGTCGGCCAGGTCTATCCCCGCTCGCTCGACTACGACGTCGTCACCTCGCTCGTTCAGCTCGCGGCGGCGCCCTCCAACCTGGCCACGACGATCCGGCTGATGGCGGGCAACGAGATCGTCACCGAGGGCTTCAAGGCCGGCCAGGTCGGCTCGAGCGCGATGCCGCACAAGATGAACACCCGGTCCTGCGAGCGCGTCAACGGGCTCGCGGTCATCCTGCGCGGGTACGTGTCGATGGTCGGCGAGCTGGCCGGCGACCAGTGGAACGAGGGCGACGTGTCGTGCTCGGTGGTGCGCCGCGTGGCCCTGCCCGACGCGTTCTACGCCGCCGACGGCCTGTTCGAGACGTTCCTGACCGTGCTCGACGAGTTCGGCACCTTCCCGGCGGTCATCCAGCGCGAGCTCGATCGCTACCTGCCGTTCCTGGCGACGACCAAGGTGCTGATGGCCGCGGTGCGTCAGGGCAAGGGGCGCGAGACGGCCTACGACGCGGTCAAGCAGCACGCCGTCGCGGTGGCGCTCGAGATGCGCGAGAAGGGTGCGGCCGAGAACGATTTGTTCGCGCGTCTCGCGGCCGATGACCGCCTGGGCCTGTCCGAGGACGATCTCGCGAGCCTGGTCGCGTCGCCGATCGAGTTCACGGGTGCTGCGGTCAGCCAGGTGCACGCGGTCGTCGCTCGCATCGAGCAGGTGGTGGCCGAGAGCCCCGAGGCCGCGGCCTACGCGCCGGGCTCGATCCTCTAGCGCCATCGTCCGGTCTGCGGCGGCGTCGCGCCGGGCCTAGGCTCGAGGCGTGTCGATCTCCCTGTTCCCGTTCGGGCTGCTGCTGGTCGGCGGCTGGCTCGTGTGGTGGGGCCTGCGACGGCGCAGGTCGCTCGGTCAGGTCCCGACCGACTGGCGCCGCGTGCAGGGCACCGTCATCGACGCCGGCGACGGCGTGGCGGTGCCCCCGCGCATCGAGTACCGCATCCCGGACGGCCGGCGGCTGCGCGTGCCCGGCCCGCTCGCGACGCCGTTCGCCGTCGGCGACGAGGTGACGGTACTGCTCGACCCGGCCGACCCCCGCCGCGCGCGTCTCGACGTGACCGAGCAGGAGGCCGTCCGCCTGGTCGCGATCCTCGTCGCCACCGGTGCGGTGCTGCTGGTCATGGGTGCCGTCCTCGCGGTGGTCCTGCTCTAGGCTGTCGGCGTGCCACTCGACATCCCCGGAGCCACCCACCTGCACTCGGGCAAGGTCCGCGACCTCTACGAGCTTGCCCCTTCGACAGGCTCAGGGGGCGAGGCGACAGGCTCAGGGGGCGAGCACCTGCTGATGGTGGCGTCCGACCGCATCTCCGCCTTCGACTTCATCCTCGAGCCGGGCATCCCCGACAAGGGCGAGATCCTGACGCGCATGTCGCTGTGGTGGTTCGACCAGCTGGCCGACCTCGTGCCCAACCACGTCGTCTCGACGACCGTGCCCGACGCCGTGCGCGGCCGCGCGCTCGTGGTCGAGAAGCTCGAGATGTTCCCCGTCGAGTGCGTCGCCCGCGGCTACCTCACGGGGTCGGGGCTGCTCGACTACCAGGCGACCGGTGAGGTCTGCGGCGTCCCGCTGCCGGCCGGTCTGGTCGACGGCGACCGACTGCCCGCGCCGATCTTCACGCCCGCCACCAAGGCCGAGCTCGGCGAGCACGACGAGAACGTCTCGTTCGACCACGTCGTCGAGGCGATCGGCACCGAGTCCGCCGAGGCCCTGCGCGACCTGACGCTGCGCATCTACTCGCGCGCCGAGCAGGTAGCCCGCGAGCGGGGCATCATCCTGGCCGACACCAAGCTCGAGTTCGGCGCCCGCGCCGACGGGACGATCGTGCTGGCCGACGAGGTGCTGACCCCCGACTCGTCCCGCTTCTGGCCGGCCGACGACTACGCCCCGGGGCGTCCCACCCCGCCGTCGTTCGACAAGCAGTTCGTGCGCAACTGGCTGCTCTCGGCCGAGAGTGGCTGGGACCGCGCGAGCAACACGCAGCCGCCGGCGCTGCCCGCCGAGATCGTCGCCAGCACCCGCGAGCGCTACGTCCAGGCCTACGAGCGCCTGACCGGCGAGATCTTCTGACACTGGGCCGAGCCCCGATGTGACTCACCAGTAGTCTGGAGAGACCGTCGTCACACCTGAGGAGTCGAAGTGGCCAATCTTGCCGCCCTGCTGGAGAACTCGGTCGAGAAGTTCGCCGACCGCACCGCGATCGTCTTCGGCGACACGCGGCTGACCTACGCCCAGGTCGACGCTGCCGCGAACCAGGTGGCCAACCTGCTGGTCGCCCGCGGCATCCAGCCCGGCGACAAGGTCGCGCTGTCGTGCCCGAACCTGCCCTACTTCACGATCGTCTACTACGGCATCCTCAAGGCCGGCGGCACCGTCGTGCCCCTCAACGTCCTGCTCAAGCCGCGCGAGGTGGCCTACCACCTGGCCGACTCCGACGCGAAGGCCTACTTCGCCTTCGAGGGCACGCCCGACCTGCCGATCGGCGAGAACGCGTGGGAGGGCTTCGAGGCCACCGACACCTGCTCCGAGTTCTTCCTGATCCGCATGGATGCCAAGTGGCCCGCGCCGATCAGCCCGCCGGAGTACTTCGCACCGCTGGTCGCCGAGCAGCCCACGACGTTCGAGACGGTCGAGGTCGACGACGACGACACCGCGGTCATCCTCTACACGTCCGGCACGACGGGCCAGCCCAAGGGTGCCGAGCTTCGCCACCGCAACATGCGCGACAACGCGCTGGCCGGCACCGACCTGTTCGGCGCCGACGAGACCAACCCCGACACGTACCTGTGCGTGCTGCCCCTGTTCCACTCGTTCGGCCAGACCTGCATCCAGAACGGCGCCTTCGCGTTCGGCGGAACGATCGTGATGCTGCCGCGCTTCGAGGCCAAGGCCGCGCTCGACCTGATGATCGCCAACGAGGTGTCGTACTTCGCCGGCGTCCCGACGATGTACTGGGGACTGCTCGCGGCCCTCGACGAGAGCGTCGACGTCAAGACCCTGGCGGCCAACCTCCGCGTGGCCGCGGCGGGCGGCTCGGCGCTGCCGGGCGAGATCCACAAGCAGTTCAAGGAGCGGTTCGGCGTCACGATCCTCGAGGGCTACGGCCTCTCGGAGACCTCCCCGGTCGCCTCGTTCAGCGTGTTCGGGCAGGAGCCGCGCGTCGGCTCGATCGGCAAGCCGATCCCCGGCGTCGAGATGAAGCTCATCAACGACGACTGGAGCGACGTCGAGCCCGGCCCCGATGCCGTCGGCGAGATCGCGATCAAGGGCCACAACGTCATGAAGGGCTACTACGACCGCCCCGAGGCCACGGCCGAGGCGATCCACGACGGCTGGTTCCGCTCGGGCGACCTGGCCAAGATCGACGACGACGGCTTCTACTACATCGTCGACCGCAGCAAGGACATGATCATCCGCGGCGGCTACAACGTCTACCCGCGCGAGATCGAGGAAGTTCTCATGACGCACCCGGCGGTCTCGCTGGTCGCGGTCATCGGCGTCCCCAACGACCAGCACGGCGAGGAGATCAAGGCCGTCGTGGTCAAGAACGCCGGCCACGACGACGTCACCGAGGCCGACCTCGTCGCCTGGGGCAAGGAGCAGCTCGCGGCCTACAAGTACCCCCGCATGATCCAGTTCATGGACGAGCTGCCCATGACCTCGACCGGCAAGATCCTCAAGCGCGAGCTCTCCTAGGCCGAAGGCCACGAGAGCGGCTGAGGAGCGGGTCATGGCCCCTCGAGGAGCGTTCGAGAGGCTGGCGACTCACGAGTCGCCAGCCTCGTCGAGGGGCCATAACCCTCTCGTCAGCGTTCGCGACTCTCTCGCCGAGGGACGGTAAGTCTCTCGTCGGCGGTCCAGTAGGCTTGCGGCATGCCCCGCGTCATCGTCGATGTCATGCCGAAGCCCGAGATCCTCGACCCGCAGGGCAAGGCCGTCCACGGCGCCCTGCCGCGCCTCGGCTTCAACGCCGTCACCGACGTCCGTCAGGGCAAGCGGTTCGAGCTCGAGGTCGATTCGGCCGACGAGGCGACGCTCGCCGAGGTGCACCAGCTGGCCGAGACGCTGCTGTCGAACCCTGTGATCGAGGACTACTCCGTGCGGGTGGACGCCTGATGAAGATCGGCGTCGTCACGTTCCCGGGTTCGCTCGACGACGTCGACGCGCAGCGGGCGGTCCGCATCGCCGGGGGTGAGCCGGTCGCGCTGTGGCACGGCGACCACGACCTCAAGGGCGTCGACGCCGTCGTCCTGCCGGGTGGCTTCTCGTACGGCGACTACCTGCGCTGCGGCGCGATCGCCCGCTTCGCCCCGGTCATGACCGAGGTCGTGGCCGCGGCCCACGGCGGCATGCCGGTGCTGGGCATCTGCAACGGCTTCCAGATCCTGTGCGAGTCGCACCTGCTGCCCGGCGCGCTGATCCGCAACGACCACCGCACCTTCATCTGCCGCGACCAGGTGCTCCAGGTCGAGAACACGTCGACGGCGTGGACGTCGGACTACGCCGAGGGCCAGCAGATCACGGTGCCGCTCAAGAACGGCGAGGGCGGCTTCGTCGCCGACGCCGCCACGCTCGACCGCATCGAGGGCGAGGGGCAGGTCGTCTTCCGCTACGTCGACGTCAACCCCAACGGCTCGCTGCGCGACATCGCGGGCATCACCAACGAGCGCGGCAACGTCGTGGGCCTCATGCCCCACCCCGAGCACGCCGTCGAGGACCTCACCGGTCCTGGCACCGACGGCCTCGGCCTCTTCACGTCGGCCCTGACCTCCCTGCTCGCGAGGTCCTGAGCCGTTCGGCGGCACCTCGGGGCGGTGCGCCAGCGTCCAGCGCGACGCCTGAGGTGGACGCCTGCGCACCGCTCTCGGGGATGGCTGGGAGGATGGGGGCATGGATCTTCCCGTCGCCGTCTCCGTCCTGCTGATCGTCGCCGGAGTCTGGAACTTCGTCGTGTGGCCCCAGTTCCTGCGCCGGGTGGTCAAGGACCCGCGGGCGCGCGACGAGGCCGGCAAGGCCACGGCGTTCCTGACGGTGCACGTCGTGCTGGTGGCCGTCTCGCTGACGCTGGGCCTGGCGACCGGCGTCGTGGGAATCGCCGCCCTGCTCTGAGCGTTGCACCCGGCATGACCAACACCGTGACCCACCACGTCGAGAAGCAGCGCTATGAGATCCACGTCGACGGTGTCTTCGCCGGCCTCACCCAGGCGCTCGAGGACGGCGAGGTCGTCACGATGCCGCACACCAAGATCTTCGACGAGTTCGAGGGCCAGGGCCTGGCGAGCCAGCTCGTCACCGGGGCGCTCGACGACATCCGCTCCCGTGGCAAGAAGATCGTGGCCGAGTGCCCCTACGTGGCGCAGTTCGTGGTCAAGCACCCCGAGTACGCCGACCTGCTCGCCTGAGCGAGCCGGTCGCCTGAGTCCCGGGTCACAGCCCGACGAATCGTCCGGCTGGGCACCCGACTGGTAGTCTGAGAACACGTGAACGCGCAATTCTGCGCTGTTCCGGCCCGACGAAGTAGCGCGATCCCGCGTGAAATGGTTTAGCGGGCATCGTCCCGAACGTCTGTGAGTTCCTTGAATCAGCCTGACGGCAGCGCTGTGCTGCCCACCTTCTCCACCCTTTCCCTTCCCCAGCCGATCGTCACGGCGCTCGCGCGCCAGGAGATCGTCAACCCGAGCCCCGTCCAGATGGCCGTCATCCCCGACGCCCTGGCCGGCAAGAACGTCCTCGGCCGCGCCCGCACGGGTTCGGGCAAGACCTTGGCCTTCGGCCTGCCGGTCCTGGCCCGCCTGGCCGGACGCACCAGCCGTCCGCGCGCTCCCCGCGCGCTGATCCTGCTGCCCACGCGCGAGCTGGCCACGCAGGTCCGCGCCGCGATGGAGCCGCTCGCCCAGAAGATGGGCCTGCGCCTCACGACGGTCTACGGCGGCGTGCCGATCAACAAGCAGATCAACACGCTCAAGAACGGCGTCGACGTGGTCATCGCGACCCCCGGTCGCCTGACCGATCTGCTCGATCGTCGCTGCATGACGCTCGACGACATCGAGATCACGGTCCTCGACGAGGCCGACCACCTGTGCGACCTCGGCTTCTACAAGCCGATCGACGCGATCCTCGCCAAGACGCCCGAGCGCAGCCAGCGGCTGCTGCTGTCGGCGACGCTCGACGGCGACGTCAACAAGCTCGTCAAGCGCCACCTGCCGCAGCACGTGCTGCACGAGGTCGACTCCGGCGAGAGCACGGTCGAGACCATGGAGCACCACGTGCTGGTCAGCGCCGCCACCGAGAAGTCGAAGGCCGCGTTCGACCTGCTGCGCGCCAACCCGCGCAGCATCGTGTTCACCCGCACGCGTCGCGGCGCCATGCGTCTGGCCAAGCAGCTGACGCAGAACGGCATCGAGGCCGTCGACATGCACGGCGACCTCTCGCAGCGTCACCGTGAGCGCAACCTCGAGGCGTTCAGCAGCGGCCGCGCCAGCGTCATCGTCGCCACGGACGTCGCTGCGCGCGGCATCCACGTCGACGGCATCGGCCTGGTCGTGCACTACGACGCCCCGGCCGAGCACAAGGCCTACCAGCACCGCTCGGGCCGCACGGCTCGCGCCGGCGAGTCGGGAGCCGTCGTCACGATGACGACGCCCGAGGCGCTGCGCGACGTCATCCAGCTGCAGAACAAGGCCGGCGTCACGGCACGTCACCACGACGCCCGCACGGCACCGTCGCCCATGACGGTCGACGCGCTGTCGGGCGCCGGCACCGAGGCGCCGCACGCCTCGAGCGTCCGCCAGGGTGCACGCTCAGGTGGCGGCAACGGCGGCGGCAACCGTGGCGGAGGCCGCCCCCAGGGTGGGTTCCGCGGCAACGGCGGCGGACGTCCCCAGGGCGGCGGCAACCGTGGCGGAGGCGGCGGACGTCGTCGCACCGGCGGCAGCGGCGGATCCGGCGGATCGCGCACCGTCTACTCGTCCTCGTAGGTCTCGCCCGAGGTCATGGACCGACGAACGGCACCACCCCGGTACGCCCGGGAGTGGTGCCGTTTCGTCGTTCGTGGTCGGTCAGGCCGGGGGAGCGGGCGGGGCCGGGGGAGCGGGAGGCGCGGGCGGTGCAGGAGGCGCGGGAGCCAGCATGGCGTCGGCCAGCGCGACGTCCTTGTGGAAGCGCTTGTGGATGTACAGCTTCTCGCCGAGCGTCGTGCACTTCCACCAGAGGCCGTGGGCCGGTCCGATGCGCGTGGCGCGCGGCAGCTCGCGCAGCACCTTGCGGGGAGTGCCCATCGTCCACTTGCCGCAGTCGAGCACGAGGATGCGCTGCGGGGTGACGACGACGGCCTCGAAGCGGTTCCAGAACACCCACAGGTAGGTCAGTGCCCCCCACCACCCGCTGATGCGCTGCCCCACCAGGACGGCCGAGACGGTCTCGCCGGGGTGGAGGTACTTCTGGGAGTTCTCGGTGATCTTGTCGCGGATCATGATGGCCATGACGGGACCGTATGACATCGACGTCCTCCAGGTGACCTCGGCCCAGCCCTGCCCCCGTTATGGTGGATGCTGAGGGCCATGCTCACCCGTGTCGGCCGACCCCGGCTAGGCCTGCTCGGTCCGGCCTTCGTCGCGGCCGTCGCGTACGTCGACCCCGGCAACGTCGCGACCAACGTGACGGCGGGATCGCGATTCGGATACACGCTGGTGTGGGTCGTCGTGATGGCCAACGTGATGGCCGTCCTGGTGCAGTACCTCTCGGCCAAGCTCGGCATGGTGACGGGCAGGTCGTTGGCGACCCACGTGGGCGAGCGGCTGCCGCGAGGTCCGCGCATCGCCTTCTGGCTGCAGGCCGAGTCGATCGCCGTGGCGACCGACCTCGCCGAGGTCGTGGGCGGCGCGATCGCGCTCAACCTGCTGTTCGACCTGCCGCTCGTGGCCGGCGCGATCATCACCGCCGGCGTCGCGATGCTGATCCTGCGCATCGGCGACCTGCGGGGCCAGAGCGCGCTCGAGCGGGTCATCATGGGATTCCTCGCGCTGATCGCGGTCGGCTTCATGGCCGGGCTGTTCATCGACCCACCGGCGGCGGGCCCCTTGGCCCACGGACTCGTCCCGACCTTCGAGGGGTCCGAGAGCGTGCTGCTCGCCTCGGGGATCATCGGCGCGACGGTCATGCCGCACGTCATCTACCTGCACTCGAGCCTGACGACCACCCGCCTGGGTGCGCGCGGGGACGGCCACAGCGTCCGCGAGCTGTTGTCGGCCACGCGCACCGACGTGGTGCTGGCCTTGGTGCTGGCCGGCGTCCTCAACCTGTCGCTGCTCGTCGTGGCGGCCACGAGCCTCGACGGCCTGAGCGACACCGACACGCTCGAGGGCGTCCACCGCGTCGTGGGCTCCGAGCTCGGGGCGGGGGTCGCGCTGCTGTTCGCGGTGGCCCTGCTGGGCTCGGGCCTGGCGTCGACGTCGGTCGGCAGCGCGGCCGGGGCCGAGGTCATGCACGGGCTGCTGGGCATCCGGCTGCCCGTGCTGCTGCGCCGGGTCGTCACGCTGATCCCGGCCCTCGTGGTGCTGGCCCTCGGTGCCGAGCCCAGTCGGGCCCTGGTCGTGTCGCAGGTCGTCCTGTCGATCGGCATCCCGTTCGCGCTGGTGCCGCTGATGGTGCTGACCGCTCGGCGCGACGTGATGGGTGAGCACGTCAACTCCCGTGCGACGACGGCCGCCGCGGGCGTCGTCGCCGCGATCGTGATCGCGCTCAACGTCTCGCTGCTGTGGCTGACCTTCATGGGTTGAGACTTCAACCAACGGGTACTGGTGGCAGGTGGCCCACCTGATCGATGCTGACTTCGTCTACCTGCTGGCCGGCATCGCCCTGCTGCTCGCGGTGGTGCTGCCGGTGGCCCTGCGCTCGGCCGCGCTCTCGGCGCCCGTCGTGCTGCTCGGCCTGGGTGCGCTGATGGGCCTGCTGCCGCTGCCCGAGGCGGTGCGGCTCACCCCCGGGGACGATCGCGAGGTCATCGAGCACCTCACCGAGTTCACGGTCATCATCTCGCTGATGGGCGTCGGGCTGGCACTCGACCGTCCGCTCAACATCCGCGCCTGGGGATCGTGGCGACGCTGGGGCACGACGTGGCGGCTGCTGCTCGTCGCGATGCCGCTGTCGATCGCCGCCACGGCATGGCTCGGCTGGTGGGTCATGGGCCTGGCCCCGGCATCGGCGATCCTGCTCGGTGCCGCGCTGGCGCCGACCGACCCCGTGCTGGCCTCCGACGTCCAGGTGGAGGGACCGACGACCGACGAGGACGACGAGACCGAGATCGACGAGCACGACGAGGTGCGGTTCGCCCTCACGTCGGAGGCCGGGATGAACGACGGGCTGGCCTTCCCGTTCGTGCACCTCGCGATCCTCGTCGTCGGCGCGGGCTCGCTGGCCGACTGGGGCGTCCAGTGGGTGGCGTGGGACCTGCTCGGCAAGGTCGTCGTCGGCGTCGCCATCGGGATGGCGTCCGGCTGGGCGTTGGCCAGGGTCGCGTTCCGCTCTCGACGACCCTCGATCCGGACGGCCGAGACGGGCGAGCCGTTGCTGGCGATCGCCGCCGTGCTGCTGTCGTACGGCCTCGCGCAGGTGGCGCACGGGTACGGGTTCCTCGCGGTGTTCGCCTGCGCCATGACGCTGCGGTCGATGGAGCGCACCGCCGAGTACCACGCACTCATGCACCAGGTCATCGAACGGCTCGAGCGGCTCCTGACGCTGGTGGTGCTGCTGCTGCTGGGCGTCGCGATCTCCGGCGGCCTGCTCGACTCCCTCAGCTGGCGGGGCGCGGCGGTGGGCGTCGTGCTGCTGCTGGTGGTGCGTCCCGTCACGGCCTGGATCGCGCTGAGGGTCGGGGCGCGACGCAAGCACGAGGTGGACGGCGAGGGGCTCGGCCCCCGCGAGCGGCTCGCGACGGCGTTCTTCGGCATCCGCGGGATCGGATCGATCTACTACCTCGCCTACGCGACGGGGCACGAGCACTTCGAGCGTGCCGACACCCTGTGGTCGACGGTCGCGTTCGTCATCGCGGTCTCGGTCGTGCTGCACGGGATCACGGCCACGCCGGTGATGCGCTGGCTCGACGACCACCGCACGGCCGCCGCGGCGCGCTGACCGGGCGACGCGCAGGCGCCTCTGCCACACTCGCGGGGTGGCACTCCCGACACCCGGGCTCCCTCGACGGCTGGGGGCGGCCCGCACCAACCTGACCGACAAGCTGCGCCGCCGGCCGATCGCCGACCTGCGCGGCATGCCCCGCGAGGTCGTCGAGCAGCGCGCGTCGTTCACGCTCTACCGCTACGACCCGGTCGCCGGCATCGAGCAGCAGGGACGCCCGGTGCTGCTCGTCCCGCCGCTGGCGGCGCCGGCCCTGGCCTTCGACCTGCGCCGCGGGTGCAGCCTGGTCGAGTACTTCGTGCACCAGGGTCGGCCGGTCTACCTGGTCGACTACGGACCGGTCAGCTTCGCGCACCGGGGCCTCGGCATCGAGCACTGGGTCGACTCGGTCGTGCCCGCCGCCGTCGAGCTGGTCGTCGCTCACTCCGGTGCCGCCTCGGTGCACCTGGCGGGCTGGAGCCTCGGCGGCATCTTCACGGTTTTCACGGCCGCCGCCCACCCCGAGCTGCCACTGGCCTCGGTGACGGCCGTGGCCAGCCCGTTCGACCTGCGCCAGGTGCCGCTGCTGGCCCTCGCGCGTCCGATCGACCGCGTGGCCGGGCCCCTCGTCGGGCCGGCCTACCGTGCGCTGGGCGGCGTCCCGGCGCCGCTGACGCGCCTGGGCTTCCAGGTGTCGAGCCTCGACAAGTACCTCACCAAGCCGGTCGCGATGGTGGTGCACGCGGACGATCGCGACTTCCTGGCGCAGCTCGAGGCGGTCGACCGGTTCATGGCGTCGATGTACGCCTACCCGGGGCGCACGTTCGGGCAGCTGTACCACGTCGTGATGCGCAGCAACGAGTTCGCGACCGGCACCATGGAGCTCGCGGGGCGTCCCGTCGAGCTGGCGCGGATCGACGTCCCCGTGCTGGTGGTCGCCGGCACGGGCGACACCCTGGCTCCCGAGCCCGCCGTGCACCACCTGCTCGACCTCGTCACGGGCTCGCCCGACGGACGGCTCGTGCGCGCGCCGGGCGGACACCTCGGTGTGCTGACCGGACGCGCGGCACGCCGCACGACCTGGCCGGCGATGGAGGTCTTCTTCCGGCAGCACGACCCTGTCGTCCCGGCGACGGCTGGGGGATGATGGACCCATGCCCGAGCTGCCCGAGGTCAATGCGCTGGTGGAGTTCCTCGACGACCAGATGACCGGCGCGGTCGTCGCCGCCGTCGAGCTCGCGTCGTTCGCCGTGCTCAAGACCTTCGACCCGCCGGCGTCCGCCCTCGAGGGGCTCGAGGTCTCGGGCGTCACGCGCCACGGCAAGTTCATCGACATCGACGTCAGCGGCCTCCACGTCGTGGTGCACCTGGCCAAGGCGGGCTGGCTGCGGTGGTCCGACTCGTTGCCCGACACCCGGCTCAAGCTGGGCGCCAGCAACATCGCGGCGCGGGTGCGGCTCGATCGCGGCGACGGCCCGACGGTCGGCTTCGACGTCACCGAGGCGGGCACGCGCAAGGGCCTGGCGATGTACGTCGTCGCGACGCCCACCGACGTGCCCGGCATCGCCGCGCTCGGCCCCGACCCCCTCGCGGACGGCTTCGAGCTGCGCCCGCTGCTGGGCCGGCGCATGCAGGTCAAGCGGCTGCTGCGCGACCAGAAGATCATCGCCGGCGTGGGCAACGCCTACAGCGACGAGATCCTCCACGCGGCCAAGCTGTCGCCGTTCGCGATCGCCGAGGCCCTCGACGACGACGAGGTCGCGCGTCTCGAGGAGGCCGTGCAGCACATCCTGCGCGAGGCGGTCGACGAGGCGCGCGGCAAGCCGGCCGACGAGCTCAAGGACGACAAGCGCACCCGCATGCGCGTGCACGGGCGGGCCGGAGAGGTCTGCCCGGTCTGCGGGGACACGGTGCTCGAGGTGACCTACGCGCAGTCGGCGCTGCAGTACTGCCCGACCTGCCAGACCGGCGGCAAGCCCCTCAAGGACCGCACGACGAGCAAGTTCCTCAAGTAGCGCGCGGCTCCTTCGTCGCCGCTCCCGCTGCTCGTGCCTCGCAGCGGCCGTGCTTCGCACGGGCGCTTGCCTGCGCGCCCCCACTCGCTAGCGCTCGCGGGAGGTGCCCCCAGCTGGCGCTCGCTTGGCCAGTGGCTGCGTTGCTAGCCCGGGTTCGCCGGGTCGGGTTCTAGCCGGCGGCTACCAAGGCGACGGCCAGCGCCGCGGTGATGAGGCCTGCGGCTTGCCAGCGGAGGATCTTCTCGCGCAGCACGACGGCCGCCAGCAGCACCGTGCTGGCCGGGTAGAGCGACGAGATCACCGACACGACGGACAGCAGGCCGTGCTGCGACGCGTACAGGAAGGCTCCCTGCGCGGTGGCGCCGAGCGGCCCCATCACGACCGCTGACCAGGCCGCGCGGCTGCGGGGGAGCCAGGCCTGTCGCAGCACCGTCGCCGTCACGACGACGCTCGCGATCGACGTGATCTGCGAGAACGCGAGCGGCATCAGGCCGGCGTCGTCGCCGATCTGGCCGAGGAAGACGAACAGCAGGCCGAAGCCGCCGCCCGCCAGCACGCCGTCCAGCACCCCACCGCGGTGCGAGGGATCGTCGTCGACGACACGGGAGATCAGGGCGATCGCGGGGAAGGCCAGCACGATGCCGGCCACGACGGTGGTCGACGGACGGTCGCCGGTCGCGACGCCCACCGCGACCGGGATCAGCGCCGTGCCGATGGCCGAGATGGGCGCGACCACGCCCATCCGAGCGGTCGACAGGCCGCGGTAGAGGAATGCGGCGCCGAAGCCGCCGCCGAGGCCGGCCAGGGCCCCGAACACGAGGTCGTGGGTCGTCGGGGATCCGCCCACGACCACGGCGGCGACCAGGCTCAGCACGCCCGACGACGTCTGCCCCACGACGGCCACCTGCCAGGGCGAGACCCGCTTGGCGAAGATGCCGCCGAGGAAGTCCGAGACGCCGTACGCGAGAGCCGAGACGAGCGACAGGACGATGGCCACCCGCCGAGCGTACGGGCCGAGGGGCTGCGGCGTCGTCGCTAGGCTGGGTCCGTGAGATTCCGCAGATCAGGAGCCCTTGGCTCGCAGGCCAATGCCGCCATCAACGACTTCGCGTCACGGGTCGACGGACGCGCGACCGAGGTGGCCGGGCGTGCGGCGCAGGTGATCACCGTGGCGGTGCGGGTGCTGCGCATCCCCACCGCGGTCGTCGGGGCCCTGTCGGTGCCGTTCATCGCCGCGACGCTGGTGCTCGGCCTGCTGGCCGACGGTGCGGTCGGCATCGTGGTGCTCGTCGCCGGCATCGTCCTGGCCGGCGTCAACGCGTTCTTCTGGGCTCGGCGCGGCCGCATCCTGCGGGCCGTCGACGATCCCGACCGGCTCGCGACCGAGCTGGCCGTGATGCTGACGATGACGGGCAAGGTCGACGAGGCCCGGGGCGTGCTGACGCAGGTGGCCGGCACCTCGGGCGGATGGCGCGTGATGGGACGGCTCCGCGGCCTGTGGCAGGGCACGCAGCTGAGCGGCCGCTGGATCGACGAGATCGGCGACCTGCCGCGAGCCCGCTACTTCGGCCCGCCGAAGATCGGCACGACGATCACGATCGCGGTCGCGGCCCTGTGGCTCGTGCCGGTGTCGATCGTGGTCGCCCTGTTCTCGCTGATCGGGACGGTCGCCGGCGCGCTCTGACGCTCGACGCCCTCAGCGCGCGAGACGCCCCGACAGGTCGGCCAGGTCAGCCAGGTGGGCCCGCGTGCCGTCATCGAGGTCGGTGGCGCGGCGTGCCATGTCGAGCACGAACTGTGCCACCCCGGCGGCCATCAGGCGGGCCTCCTTCGCCTCGAGCTCGATCGCGATCCGCACGATGGAGTCGATGTCGTAGGCGTGGGTGGCTCGGGCGAACCGCTGCCAGACCAGAGGCCGGCCGGCCGGGTCGACCAGGTCGTCCACGACCTCGAGCAGCCGTGCCAGCTGCGGGGGGCCGCCGATCAGCACCCCGGCGCCTGCGGCCTCGATCGCGGCCTGGAGCAGCCCACGGGAGCTGGCCTCCTCGAACGCGTCGTTGAGGATCTCGAGGGCCACCTCGGGCTCGGCCATGGCGTCGTGGGCGCCGGCCATCGTGATGCGGCGCGCCAGATCGGTCTCCGGCATGAGGGACGGGTGGCGTGCCGCGGCCGCGAGGGCCGCCCGTGCCTCGGGCGCGCGGTCGAGGTGGACGAGGCACTCGGCCGCCATCGCCTCGACCCACCCGCGCAGGTGGCGCGGATCGTTGGGCCCCATGTCGTTCAAGGCCTGCAGCGCGCTGTCGAGGGCGTCGTCGAGGCGGCCGTGCTGCATCCAGACCCGGGCTTGCAGCGCCAGCGTGAGACGTCCGCCGCCGGTGCCGAAGGGCCCGGCCGAGTACGCCTCGAGCGCGCGCTCCGCACCGTCGAGGTCGAGGGCCGCGACGTGCGCGGCGATCAGCATCTCGCGGCTGCCGTCGAGGTGGAAGGCGCTGATGGGCTCGCCGCTGCCGAGCAGGCTGCTGAGGGCGAACTCGGACGACTCGACGGCCTGGACGGGTCGCCCCACGCTGAACAGAGCACCTGACAGGGCGGTGAAGGTCACCGCACGGTTGCCGGGGGACAGCTGGTCGGAGAAGGCGAGCGCGCGCAAGCGGCTGGCGACCCGGTCGCCGCCGCGGGTGAAGGTCTGGTGCACGAGCTCGGCGAGCGTGCGGATGGCGTCGCGCCGCCTGCGCACAGCAGGATCGTCGTGCTCGATCGCCCGGCGGACGAGCTGATCGCGCTCGTTCTCGTCGTCGAGCACCTGGGCGGCCCGGATGTAGGCGAAGAGCTCGTCCTCGGTCAGCTCGTCGGGGTCGACCCCGACGAACATCTCGTGGAAGTCGCCGCTGTCTCCGAGCTCGAGCAGCGCGTAGCCGCGCTCGACCGGGGCGATGGTGCGGTGCTCCTGGTTGCTCGCCGAGTCGGAGTAGACCAGCGCCCTGCGGAACCGGGTCTCGAGATTGGCCTCGCGGGCGGCGCGCGCTGCGAGCTCGACCGGCAGCAGGTGACCGGTGGCCAGCCACCAGTCGGCGACGCGGGGAGCGACCCCGGGCAGCGTGATCGTGCGCGTGAGCTCGGCCGAGTACCGGTCGTGGAGCTCACGCTGTCGATCGAGGGTCATCGCGCGCCGGATCGCCGTGCCCTCGACCGCGAAGACGAAGCGCAGGGTGCCGTCGGACTCGGAGAGGACCCCGCGGGCGACGGCGTCGTCGACGGTCGCGCGTCCGAACGACGCGCGCGCCTCGTCGGCGTCGACCCGACCGAGCAGCGCCGAGACGTCGAGGGCGTCTCGGCGCGACGCGTCGGTCTGCGCGTCGGAGCCGGGCACCGGGACGGTGGCCTCGAGCGTCAGGGCATCGTCGCGGACGACGATGAGCCCGGACGCGACCGATGCGTCGACGAAACGTTGGACGAGCTCGTACGACCCGCCGCTGCGGCGGTGCACGAGCTCGGTCACGGCTGCGTCGGGGCGCGCGGCGAACCTCTGTTGCAGCTTCTCGTCAAGCGTGTCGACGTCGAGCGGGCCGACCTCCACGACGTCACCGACCTGGCCCAGCCACTCGAGCGTCGCGCGGGCGTCCGGCGCGGCGGTCGTCACGAGGCGCAGGTCGTCGGACTCGGCCAGGCGCAACAGCACCTCGACGCTCTGGGCGTCGCACTGGTCGGCTCCGATCAGCACGACCGAGGCGGGTCGGTCGCGCTGGTCGAGCCGCTGACGGATCAGGTGCTCGACGTCGTCGAGGTCGTCGTCGGCGGCAGGGTGCTCGCCGAGCCACAGCTGGCCCACCGCGAAGTAGGGGCGAGCGTCGTCGCCGGCGCGGGCGACGTGGCGATGGGGCGACGGGCGGTCGATCAGGCCGGCGACGTCGGCGGCCAGCCGCTCGCGGGCGCCGGTGGACGTGCCGGTGATCACCAGCACCCGGCGTCGGTGCAGACGCGAGCGCGTCTGCTCGACGAAGGCGGACGAGAACAGCGGAGGCCACGGGGGATGCGTCGGTCGATCGGCCTCGAGCACGGCTCAGCTCTCCTCTGATAACCCCTTGGCGTGCCCACGATAGTGCGAACAACGGGGGCGGTGGAAGGAGGCGCGCTGTCCCTGACATCGATGCTGTGACGGTTCGTCGCGCGGTGGCACCGGAATGCTCGGGGCCCGCCGGAGGTTCACCCCTGCGTGCCCCAGCTCTTCGAACCCCTGACCCTGCGCGGGACGACCGCGCGCAATCGTGCCTGGCTCGCCGCGATGTGCCAGTACAGCGCCTTCGCCCGCGACGGGATGCCCACCGACTGGCACCTGGTCAACCTCGGCCAGCACGCGACCGGTGGCTTCGGCCTGGTCATGACCGAGGCGACCGCAGTGGTGCCGGAAGGTCGCATCAGCCCCGAGGACGTCGGCATCTGGTCGGACGATCACGTCGCGTCGTGGCGCCGCATCGCCGACTTCGTCCGCGAGCAGGGGGCGGTGCCCGCGATGCAGCTCGCCCATGCCGGCCGCAAGGCGTCGACGTACGGCCTGAGCGGGCAGGCCGGGACGGTCCCGGTCGACGACGGCGGGTGGGAGCCGGTCGGGCCGACGGCGGTGGCCTACGAGGGCTACGACGTCCCGCGCGAACTGACGACCGCCGAGGTCGAGGCGGTGCCGCAGGCCTTCGCCGAGGCCGCCCGGCGTGCCGACGAGGCGGGCTTCGAGGTCGTCGAGATCCACGCGGCGCACGGTTACCTGCTGCACCAGTTCGTCTCGCCGCTGTCGAACCGGCGCACCGACCAGTACGGCGGGTCGTTCGACGGACGCACGCGCCTCGTGGTCGAGGTGGTCGACGCCGTCCGCGCGGTGTGGCCCGACCACAAGCCGCTGTTCGTCCGGTTCTCGGCCACCGACTGGGCCGACGGCGGCTGGGACGTCGAGCAGACCGGTCGGCTCGCCGAGCGGCTGAAGGATCACGGCGTCGACCTGGTCGACGTGTCGTCGGGAGGGCTGGTCGCCCACCAGCAGATCGACGTCGGCCCGGGCTACCAGGTGCCCTTCGCCGCGGCGGTGCGTCGTGCGAGCGGGCTGCCGGTCGTCGCGGTCGGGCTCATCACCGAGCCCGAGCAGGCCGAGCAGGTGCTGACCGACGGCGCGGCCGACGCCGTGATGCTGGCCCGGGCGGCCATCCGCGAGCCGGGCTGGCCGTTGCGCGCCGCCCACGAGCTCGGCGTCCCGGTCAAGGACGCGCCGTACCCGCCCCAGCACGCCCGCGGCGCCTGGCGGTGACCGGCCGCACCTCGCTGGCGTCTGGGGCCGCGCGCGGACCGATAGGATCAGGGGCGTGACTGACGCCCCCAGCCCCGTCCGGCCGGCCCTCGACACGGTGGCCCGCGCCACCAGCAACCCCGACCAGGCCCAGCCGTGGGCCGAGCTCGGGTTGAAGCCCGACGAGTACGACACGATCCGGCAGATCCTCGGACGTCGTCCCACGGGCGCCGAGCTGGCGATGTACTCCGTGATGTGGAGCGAGCACTGCTCGTACAAGTCGTCGAAGGTGCACCTCAAGAAGTTCGGCGACCTGCCGCAGGAGACGCCGCTCGGCAAGACCCTCGCCGGCATCGGCGAGAACGCCGGCGTCATCGACATCGGCCAGGGCTACGCCGTCACGTTCAAGGTCGAGTCGCACAACCACCCGTCCTACGTCGAGCCCTACCAGGGGGCCGCGACCGGCGTCGGCGGCATCGTCCGCGACATCCTCGCGATGGGCGCCCGCCCGGTCGCCGTCATGGACCCGCTGCGCTTCGGCCCGCTCGACGCCCCCGACACCGCGCGCGTCCTGCCCGGCATCGTGGCCGGCGTCGGCGGCTACGGCAACTGCCTCGGCCTGCCCAACATCGGCGGCGAGGTCGTCTTCGACGAGACCTACGTCGGCAATCCCTTGGTCAACGCGCTGTGCGTCGGCGTGCTGCGCCACGAAGACCTGCACCTGGCGTTCGCGTCGGGTGTCGGCAACAAGGTCGTGCTCTACGGCGCGCGCACCGGCGGCGACGGCATCGGCGGCGTGTCGGTCCTCGCGTCCGAGACCTTCGAGTCGACCGGCCCGTCCAAGCGTCCGGCCGTCCAGGTCGGCGACCCGTTCATGGAGAAGCTGCTGATCGAGTGCACGCTCGAGCTGTTCCGTGCGCAGGTCGTCAACGGCATCCAGGACCTCGGCGGTGCGGGTCTCTCGTGCGCCACGAGCGAGCTGGCCTCGGCGGGCAGCGGCGGCATGCACGTCGAGCTCGACACCGTCCCCCTGCGCGACTCGACGCTCTCGCCCGAGGAGATCCTCATGAGCGAGTCGCAGGAGCGCATGATGGCCGTCGTCGAGCCGCAGCACCTCGACGCGTTCATGGCGATCTGCGACAAGTGGGACGTCGAGGCCGTCGTGGTCGGCGAGGTCACCGACGGCGACCACCTCGTCATCGACTGGCACGGCGAGACCGTCGTCGACGTCCCGCCGCGCTCCGTCGCGCACGACGGCCCGACCTACGACCGTCCGTACGCGCGCCCGTCGTGGCAGGACGCCCTGCAGGCCGACCCCGCCGAGGCGCTCGCCCGTCCGGTCTCCGGCGACGAGCTCGCCGAGCAGCTGCTCGCGGTCGTCAGCTCACCCAACATGGCCGACAAGTCGTGGGTCACCGACCAGTACGACCGCTACGTGCAGGGCAACACGGTGCTCGCCCAGCCCGAGGACGCCGGCGTCATCCGCATCGACGACCGGACCAACCTGGGCGTCGCGGTCTCGACCGACTGCAACGGACGCTTCGCCAAGCTCGACCCGTACGTCGGCGCGCAGCTCGCGCTGGCCGAGTCGTACCGCAACGTCGCCGTCACGGGTGCGCTGCCGCTGGCGGTCACCGACTGCCTCAACTTCGGCTCGCCCGAGAACCCCGACGTGATGTGGCAGTTCGAGCAGGCCACGCACGGTCTGAAGGACGCCTGCGCCGTGCTCGGCATCCCCGTCACGGGCGGCAACGTCTCGTTCTACAACCAGACGGGCGACACGCCGATCCTCCCGACGCCCGTCGTCGGCGTGCTCGGCGTCATCGACGACGTGCGCCAGCGCATCACGCAGGGCTTCACCCGCGAGGGCAGCCACGTGCTGGTGCTGGGCGAGACCCGCGACGAGCTCTCGGGCTCGACGTGGGCCGACGTCGTCCACGGGCACCTGGGCGGTCGCCCGCCGGTCGTCGACCTCGCGGCCGAGTGCGCGCTCGCCGACCTGATGGTCGAGGCCGCCAAGGCCGGCGTGGTCGAGTCGGCGCACGACCTGTCCGACGGCGGTCTGGCGATGGCTCTCGCCGAGGCGTCGTTCCGCCACGGCGTCGGCGTCACGGTCGACCTCGAGCAGCCGTTCGTCGAGCTGTTCAGCGAGTCGTCGGCGCGGGCGATGGTCGTCGTCGCCGAGGACCGTCACGACGAGCTCGTCGACCTCGCCGAGAAGCACGGTGTCGAGCTGGCGTCGGTCGGCCGCACGGGTGGCGACGCGATCGAGGTCGCCGGCCAGCTGAGCGTCCCCGTCGCCGAGCTCAAGGCCGCCTGGCAGGCCACGCTGCCGGCCGTGCTCGGCGCCCACCTGGCCTGACATGGCCGGCACGATGGCGCGCTACGCCGCCCTGCCGCCCGGCGAGTTCGCGCAGATCTGCGAGCGGATCGACGCCGGTGATCCGACGCGGGCCGACCTGAAGGCCGCGACGAAGCACCTGGCGGCCCTGCTGGTGGCCAAGGCGCCGGGGGCGAGCGTCGAGGTCCGCATCCCGCCGTTCGCGGCGGTGCAGGTCATCCAGGGATCCCGGCACACGCGGGGCACGCCGCCCGCCGTCGTCGAGATGGACGCCCCGACGTGGATCGCGCTGGGCCGCGGGCGTCTGGCCTGGGCCGACGCCACGGTGCGGGCGTCCGGCGAGCGGTCCGACCTCTCCCCGCTGCTTCCCCTCGACGAGGCCTGACCCCCGGGGGACGGGGCTAGGGACGGCGGGCGGTGATGGCGCGGGCGGGATGGTTGGTCGTCACCATCCAGGTGTGGCGGTCGTTCATCCACCGCGCGAGCTCGTCCGGACGATCGACCGTCCAGACGAGCAGGGGCAGGCCGCGCCGGCGCGCATAGCGGCGCAGGGTCAGGCGCGCCAACGTCTTGTGCGACACCACGACGTTGGCGCGGCTCCGGCGGACGCGGGTGCGTGGGAAGGCCGCCTGCAGGAGAGCGAGCCGTCGGTCCCACCGCCCGTGCGACGAGCGGGGGCTGGACGACAGGCCGACCAGCAGGCCCGGCGCGTGCTCGCGCGACCACGTGATGATCTCCCTGACCGCCGCGTCCTCCGCCGTGGTGATCACCACGGCGTCGACGCCGAGGACGCCGACGACCTGCGCCACCACCTCGGTCTCGCGACCGCGCACCTTGAGGTCGATGTGCGCCTTGATGCGCCCGCGCACGAGTGCCAGCACGGCGTCGAGCGTCACCACCGGGCTGCCGCTCAGCTCGTCGAGGCGGTGCGCCGAGAGCGAGTACCTGTCGCTGTCGACCACCACCTCGTCGCGGTGGGCGACGAGTGCCGTGCCGTCGGCGGTCAGCCGCACGTCGAGCTCGACGTAGTCGCAGCCCAGGGCGATCGCGGCCTCGAAGGCCTCGACCGTGTTCTCCGAGCTGCGGAGGTGGCCCGCCCCACCGCGGTGGGCCGAGATCATCGCCATGGCCGTGCCGTGCCGCAGGCTAGAGGGTCTGTCCGCGCTGCAGCTCGGCCCACACGGCGGCGTCGGCGGTGGGGTAGGCCGGCAGCCCGCGGGCGGCGCGGTAGCTGCGCACGGTGCGGGCGGTGGCGGTGTCGTAGACACCCGAGACCTTGAGCTGTCCGCCGGCCGCGCGCAGCGAGCGCTGCAGGCGCCAGACCGGCGAGCCGACCGAGCCGACCTTGAGGACGCGAGGGCTGCGGCCGCTCGAGAGCAGGGCGGTCCACGTCGATCGGGTGACGGTGCCGGTGGGCGCCCAGCCCATCGACGTCTGGAACGCCGAGACCGCGCGGGCCGTGCCGGTGCGGTAGTGCGAGTCGACCGACGACAGGAAGCCGCGGCGCTTCAGCACGCACTCGAGAGCCTTGATCTGCGGGCCCTTCGAGCCCGGCTTGAGCGTGCGGTAGCGCGTGAACGTCTGCGTGGCTCCACAGGGCTTGGACTCCTTCGTCGCCCTGGAGCCCTGGCCGACGTCGAGGTAGTTCTTGTCGATCGTGAGGGGCACGCCGCCGTAGGTCGCGGTGACGTCGAGCTGGTACTGGTGCAGGCGCTGACGCTTCCAGCCGCTGTTCGACAGGTAGGGCCCGCCCTTGGTGTCGGCGCGGCCGTTGCCCCACGCCAGCCACATCTGGTCGGGCTCGGTGAAGCCGCGGCGGTTCGAGCGGCGGGCCTGGTCGACGGCCTGGATCGCGGACGACCCGCTGCCGTACAGCCCGGACCTGTAGCCCTTGGCGTGCAGGTACTCGGTCCACGCGTCGACGAACTCGAGCACGATGCGGTCGCACGAGCTCGACCGCGGGTAGTTCTCGATGTCGAGGTACGAGGTGCTGTGCTTGGCGAAGCCGTACTTCTTGAGAGCGGCGATGGTCTCCTTGGCCTCGCTGCGTGCCTGGCTGCGAGCCGTCTTGGCGCTGCGCGACATGAGCTGCTTCTGCACGCGGCTCGAGGGGTTGTTGACGAAGCACGGCGCCTGGCGGCCGACGTGGATGGGCAGGAACCGCCAGCCGTTGGCGGCGTTCTGAGCGACCCACTGCTTGCTGAGGTTGGGCTGCTGGGCGTCGCCGCAGTAGCGGGACGACCCCGACACGTAGATGCCCACGACGCTGTAGGGCGATGTGAGGTTCCAGAGGTCCATCGTCGCCTGGTCGGGCGCGACGCAGGTGTCGAAGCCGTGGCCGGTGAAGCCGCCGGGCGCGGCTGGGCGGGCCGCACTCGCCGGCGACGACAGCAGCAGCGACGCCACCAGTCCGGCCGCCAGGGCCATGATCGGGAGTCGTGCCGAGGGCAGGGACGTCAGACGCATGGGCTCGAGGCTACGGCGTGCCAGGGTGTCTGTCACCCTGCCCGCCGCGCGCCGGCGGTCAGGCGGTCTTGCCGCGTCGCAGCTGGGCCCAGACGGTCGACTCGGTCGTCGTCCAGCCCGCGAGCTTGCGTGCCTTGCGGTACTTCTGCACGGCGCGGACGGTCCTGGCGTCGTAGACGCCGCTCGTGCCGGGGGCCAGGCCGGCGGCGGTCAGGGCGCGCTGCAGGCGCCACACCGGCTCGCCGACGGAGCCCTGCTTGAGCACGCGCGGTCGCGACCCTGCCGCGAGCAGGGCGGTCCAGGTCGCGCGGGTCGTCACGCCGTTCCTGGCCCAGTGCTTCTTGGCACGGAACCGGTCGACGGCCTTGGCGGTGGCGCTGGTGTAACGGGTGTCGACCTGCGTGATGAGGCCCTGCTTCTTCAGCAGGCACTCGAGCGCGGCGACCTCAGGGCGGTTCGCGCCGACCTTCAGCGTCGGGTACTTCGCGAAGGTGATGTTGACGCCGCACGGGGTCGACCGCGTCGACGCGACCGAGCCGCGTCCGACGTCGAGGAAGTTCTTGTCGATGTTGAGCGTCTTCTTGCCGTAGGTCACGTTGACGCCGTTGTGGTACTGGTGGATGCGCTGGTGGTTGGCCCAGCCGCTGTCGGACAGGTACGGCCCGCCCTTGGTGTCGGCCTTCTTGTTGACCCAGGCGTTCCACATCTGGTCGGGCAGCGACATGCCCGGCCGTCCGGCGAGCCGTGCCTCGTCGACGACCTTGATCGCCGCGGAGCCGCTCGAGTACAGCCCCGACTGGTAGCCCTGGGCGTGCAGCTGCTCGGTCCACGCGTCGACGAACTCGAGCAGCAGGTTGTCGCACGCCGCGCTGCGGGCGTACCACTCGATGTCGAGGTACGAGACGCTGCCGGGGCCGAAGCCGTACTTGACCAGGGCGGCGACGGTCTCGTTGGCCTCGGCGACGGCCTCGGCCCGTGCCGCGACGACGGTGGTCGACATCTTCTTCTTCTGCACGCGGCTCTTGGGGTTGTTCTTGAAGCACGGCACCTGACGACCCACGTGGATCGGCATGAACTTCCAGCCGCGGTCGGCGTTGCGCGAGACCCAGGCGGCCGTGAGGTTGGGCTGGTACTTGTCGCCGCAGTAGCGCGAGTTGCCCGACACGTAGATGCCGATCGCGCTGAACGGCGACGTCAGGTTCCAGGTGTCCATGACCGACTGGCTCGGCGCCATGCACGTGTCGAAGCCGTGGCCGGTGAAGTCGCCCGGTGCCTCCGGCCCGTCGGCGCGCGCCGGGGAGGCCAGCAGGAGCGATGCGGCCAGACCGGCGACGAGGCCGCCGATCGTGAGCCGCGAGGCGCGGGACGGACGGGATGAACGGGAGGCCGTGGGGGGAAGACCGGGCACCAGACGCATGGACCGAGGGTACGTCCTGGGTCGGGTGATGTCATAGAAACGCGTGTGGCCTGCGGGACGCGTGTGACGTCGCCCGCTACGCTCTGAGGCATCGCGGCCCCGGTCCCACCCCTGGATGACCGGGGCCGCGTTCACACCTGGCGCGCGGCGTCCCCCCAGTAGGGCTTGCGCAGGTCGCGCTTCAACACCTTGCCCGAGGGATTGCGCGGCAGTGCCTCCACGACGTCGATCGAGGTCGGCACCTTGTAGCCGGCCAGTCGCTGCCGGGCGAAGGCGATCAGCTCGTCGGACGTCGCTGAGAGCCCCGGCCTGAAGGCCACGACGGCCTTGACCGTCTCGCCCCAGCGGTCGTCGGGGACGCCGATGATCGCGATCTCGGCGACGGCGGGGTGCTCGGCCAGCACGCGCTCGACCTCGGGGGAGTAGACGTTCTCGCCGCCCGTGATGATCATGTCCTTCAGGCGGTCCTCGATGAACAGGAAGCCGCCGTCGTCGACGCGTCCGAGGTCGCCGGTGCGCACCCAGCCGTCGTCGGTGATGAGTGCCGCGGTGTCATCGGGACGCCCGATGTAGCCGATCGTGGCCTGGGGCGTGCGGAACCAGATCTCGCCCGAGGCGCCGGCCGGGACGTCCTGGAGGGTGATCGGGTCGACGATGCGCATCTCGGCGTGCCAGACCGGCCGACCGGCCGACGTCAGGCGCTCGGGGTGCTCGGCGTCGCGATGCGCGGCGTCCTCGAGCAGCGTGATGACACCGCCGAACTCGGTCATGCCGTACACCTGTTGGAAGGAGGTGTCGGGCCACGCCGCCATGGCGGCTCGCAGCACCGGCGGTGGCATCGGCGCGGCTCCGTAGCCGACGGCCTTGAGCCGTCCGAAGAGCTGCATCGCCTGCGGTCCCGCAGCGACGAGGGCGGCCACCACGGCCGGCACGAGGAAGGCGTGCGTGCAGCCCGCCATGATGCCGCCGGCCATCAGCGTCGCGTCGACCTCGCTGACGATGTAGCCCGGTACGCCGTTGACCGGCCCCAGCAGCGCGTACGAGGTGCCGCCGACGTGGAACATCGGCATCGCCACGAGCATCATGTCGCCGTCGGCGTAGGTGATGCTGCCGCCGCCGTTCAGGCTGTGCTCGACCATCGCGGCCTGGGTGAGCTGGACGCCCTTGGGACGTCCGGTCGTGCCCGAGCTGTACATCACGACGCAGACGTCGTCGGGCGTCACGTCGTCCTGCCGGTCGATCGGGGTCGCCGACGCCAGCCAGGCCTCCAGCTCGTCGTCCGCCCCGCCGACCACGACGACCTTCTCGACGTGCTCGAGCCGGTCTCGCACGAGGGCCAGCTGGTCGAGGAG
The DNA here is from genome assembly GCF_003586285.1 of Aeromicrobium endophyticum. Lineage (GTDB taxonomy): Bacteria > Actinomycetota > Actinomycetes > Propionibacteriales > Nocardioidaceae > Aeromicrobium > Aeromicrobium endophyticum. The sequence continues at coordinate 1,657,630 of NZ_QUBR01000001.1, forward strand.
CTGGTGGCCGACGAACAGCACCTTGGCCCGGCAGTCGTTGACGACGTAGTCGAGCTCGTCGCCCGCGAGACGCCAGTTGACGACGGTGGTGGCGGCGCCGACGAGGCAACCGCCGAGGAGCACCTGCAGGATCGCCGGGCTGTTCTTGTCGAGGATCGCCACGCGGTCGCCCGCGCCGACGCCCTCGGCGCGCAGGGCGCCCGCCGCCTGGTGCACCGACGCATCGGCCTCGGCCCAGCTCCAGGTGCGCCCGTCGAAGAGCCAGCACGGGGCGTCGGGACGCTCGGTCGCGCGGGCGGCCAGGAAGTCGGGCAGGTAGGTGGCGGCGGGGATCGCGGACGTCATGCGGACTCCTGGGGTGTGTCGTGGCTCACATCACCCTAGCCCGGCTCGGGTCAGCGCTCGAGGGTCTCGGCGATGCGCTCGAGCGTCCTGCGCATGCCGTTCTTGGCCGCGGCGGGCATCTTGCTGCGCTTGAGGAAGAACTTCTGGCGGTCCTGCGAGACGTCCCAGGTCTCCTTGACGAGCGTGCCGCCGTCGACGGGCTGCAGCTCGTAGCGCCAGATGCGGCCGCCGACGATGCCCTTGAGGCCCGTCGTCTTCCAGGCGATGCGCCGGTCCTGCTCGAACTCGACCACGGTGTTGGACGTCCGGTAGCCCAGCCCCATGTGCATCGCCATGCCGAAGCGGGTGCCCAGCGTCAGCGGCTTGGACGCCTGACGGGTGCCGCGCACCGTGCCCGAGCCGTCGAACTCGACGTGCTTGGCGGCGTCGGACAGCAGGGAGAAGACCTCGGCGGGGGGAGCGGCGATCGTGCGCTCGACGGTGATCGTGTCGGAGTCCATCCCGTCACTCTAGGGTCGCGTGGAGCGAGCCGCTCGTCCTGCGCCGCGTCCGGGGCCCGGAGAAAGATTGGGAGTCACGCGCCGCCCACCCCTACACTGGTGCGGTGACCCGCGGAGATGGACGCCTCACCCACGATCTCGATCCCCAGGACGCCGGACCCCAAGACGCCTGTGGCGTCTTCGGCGTCTGGGCCCCGGGCGAAGAGGTCGCCAAGCTGACCTACTTCGGTCTCTACGCGCTGCAGCACCGCGGGCAGGAGTCGGCCGGCATCGCGGTCAGCAACGGCCGGCAGATCCTGGTCTACAAGGACATGGGGCTGGTCTCGCAGGTCTTCGACGAGGCGACGCTCGAGTCCCTCAAGGGCGAGATCGCGATCGGCCACGCGCGCTACTCCACCACCGGGTCGAGCGTGTGGCACAACGCCCAGCCGACCTTCCGTCCCACGGCGGCCGGCTCCGTCGCGCTGGGGCACAACGGCAACCTGACCAACACCGCCGAGCTCGCCGACCTGCTGGCCTCGCGCGACGCCGAGGCCGGACGCGGTGCCGCCAAGGGTGAGACGGCGACGTCCGACACCGCGGTGATGGCGTCGCTGCTGGCCTCGTTCCCCGACCGCTCGGTCGAGGAGGCCGCGCTCGAGGTGCTGCCGCAGCTGCGCGGCGCGTTCTCGCTGGTCTTCATGGACGAGGGGACGCTCTACGCCGCTCGCGACCCGCAGGGCATCCGGCCGCTCGTGCTCGGACGGCTCGAGCGCGGGTGGGTCGTCGCCAGCGAGACGGCGGCGCTCGACATCGTCGGCGCGTCCTACATCCGCGAGATCGAGCCGGGCGAGTTCATCGCGATCGACGAGAACGGCCTGCGCACCGAGCGCTTCGCGAAGGCCGAGCCCAAGGGCTGCATCTTCGAGTACGTCTACCTCGCCCGTCCCGACACCACGATCGCCGATCAGCGCGTGTTCTCGGTGCGCGCCGAGATCGGTCGCCGGCTGGCGCGCGAGTTCCCCGTCGACGCCGACCTGGTCATCCCCGTGCCCGAGTCCGGCACGCCCGCCGCGATCGGCTACGCCGAGGAGTCGGGCATCCCGTTCGGTCACGGCCTGGTCAAGAACTCCTACGTCGGACGCACGTTCATCCAGCCGTCGCAGACGCTGCGCCAGCTGGGCATCCGGCTCAAGCTCAACCCGCTGCGCGACGTCATCGCCGGCAAGCGCCTCGTGGTGGTCGACGACTCGATCGTGCGCGGCAACACCCAGCGCGCCCTCGTGCGCATGCTGCGCGAGTTCGGCGCCGCCGAGGTGCACGTGCGCATCTCGTCGCCGCCGGTCAAGTGGCCCTGCTTCTACGGCATCGACTTCGCCTCGCGCGCCGAGCTGATCGCCAACGGCATCTCGGTCGACGAGATCTGCCGGTCGATCGGCGCCGACTCGCTGGCGTACGTCACCCTCGACCAGCTCGTCGAGGCCACCAACCTGCCCAAGGACAACCTGTGCCGGGCCTGCTTCGACGGCATCTACCCCGTGGCGCTGCCCGAGGACGACGTGATCGGCAAGCACCTGCTCGAGGTCCAGGACCAGCTGCCCCTCGAGGTGATCACCAAGTGACGTCGTATGCCGCCGCCGGCGTCTCGATCGAAGAGGGCGACCGCGCCGTCGAGCTGATGAAGGAGTGGGTCGACAAGGCCCGCCGTCCCGAGGTCGTCGGCGGCATCGGCGGCTTCGCCGGCCTGTTCGACGCCTCGGCGCTGAAGAGCTATCGCAAGCCCTACCTGGCGACGTCCGCCGACGGCGTCGGCACCAAGGTGCAGATCGCCCAGCGCATGGACCAGCACGACACGATCGGCTTCGACCTGGTCGGCATGCTGGTCGACGACCTCGTCGTGTGCGGCGCTGAGCCGCTGTTCATGACCGACTACATCGCCTGCGGCAAGGTCGTCCCCGAGCGCATCGCCGACATCGTCAAGGGCATCGCGCAGGCGTGCGCCGAGTCCGGCACGGCCCTGCTGGGCGGCGAGACGGCCGAGCACCCCGGCCTGCTGGGCGTCGACGAGTACGACATCGCCGGCTCGACCACCGGTGTCGTCGAGGCCGACGAGCTGATCGGTGCCGAGCTCGTGCGGCCGGGCGACGTCGTCATCGCGATGCGGTCGAGCGGACTGCACTCCAACGGCTTCTCGCTCGTGCGCCACGTCTTCTTCGAGAAGGCCGGCTGGCAGCTCGACCGCGACGTGCCCGAGTTCGGCACGACGCTGGGCGAGCAGCTGCTCACGCCGACCAAGCTGTACACGCTGCCGTGCCTGGCCTTGGTCAAGCAGGTCGAGGTGCACGCGATGTCGCACATCACCGGCGGCGGCCTGGCGGCCAACCTCGAGCGCGTCGTCCCGCCGACGGTGTCGGTGCGCATCGACCGGTCCACGTGGACACCTCAGCCCGTGTTCGGGCTGGTCGGCCAGCTGGGCTCGGTCGCGCAGGCCGACCTCGACCTGGCCCTCAACATGGGCGTCGGCATGGTCGCGCTCGTCGCACCCGACGCCGCCGACGCAGCGCTTCGCCTGCTGGCCGAGCACGGTGTCGACGCCTGGATCGCCGGAGACGTGCAGGCCGCGGGCGTCCACGGCGACGGCGGAACGGTGACCCTCACGGGCGCGCAGGCCTGAGCCGTCGGCGGTCCGCCGATCTTTTCGCACGCGATGCGGGGGTCGGTGCGTCATCTGTTGCGTACTCCCGGTAGGGTGGTCAGCACGACAAACTGACTATTTCTCTGCGAGGGGGTCGAGCCTTATGGGCCGCGGCCGTGCGAAAGCCAAACAGACCAAAGTTGCGCGCGACTTGAAGTACCGGACTCCGGACACAGACTTCAACACCCTGCAGCGAGAGCTCCACGGAGAATCGGGCGAGCCCATTCCCGAGCAGTACCGCGATCTCGCGCGAGAAGACCCCGCCGCGTCCTAAGACGCACGACGCGTACCGCACCCTGACCACGGCGGTGCGCACGCCACCGAATAGCGTCGATGACAGACGTATTCGATGGCGTATGCACCGCTGAGTCGGGAAAGGTGGCGTGAGCACCGCCCCTGCGGCGGGGCTAGGGCAGGTAGACCTGACGGAGGCGCCCGACGTCGCGCATGCGCTTCTCGGCCATGCGGTCGGCGGCGAGCGACGGCGAGATGCCCTCGGCCTGGGCGTGCTCCAGCACTCCGAGGGTGGTGTCGTAGATCGACGTGGCCCGCATCTTGGCCCGGTCGAAGTCGAAGCCCTCGAGCTCGTCGGCGACTTGGATGACGCCGCCCGCGTTGACGCAGTAGTCGGGCGCGTAGGTGATGCCGCGCTCCTGCAGCCGCTTCTCGATGCCGTCGTGGGCGAGCTGGTTGTTGGCGGCGCCGCACACGACCTGCGCCGTCAGCACCTCGACGGAGTCGTCGTTGAGGGCTCCTCCGAGAGCGCACGGCGCGTAGACGTCGAGCGGCTCGCGGATCAGCGCGTCGGTGTCGGCGACCGCGGTGATGCTCGGGTACGTCGCGGCCAGGGCGGCGACGGCGGGCTCGTACGGATCGGTGATGACGACGTCGGCGCCCTCGTCGACGAGGTGGCCGACCAGGTGGCGTCCGACCTTGCCCACGCCGGCGACGCCGATGCGCCTGCCGGCCAGCGACGTGTCGCCCCACAGGTGCTGGGCCGAGGCGCGCATGCCCTGGTAGACGCCGAACGCCGTCAGGACCGACGAGTCGCCGGCGCCGCCGTGCTCGACCGTGCGGCCGGTGACGAACTCGCACTCGCGCGCGATGAGGTCCATGTCGGGCGAGAACGTGCCGACGTCGCACGCCGTGAAGTAGCGACCGTTGAGGGACTGCACGAAACGGCCGTACGCGCGCAGCAGCGCCTCGGTCTTGAGGGTGCGCGGATCGCCGATGATGACGGCCTTGCCGCCGCCGAGGTCGAGGCCGGCCAGGGCGTTCTTGTAGGCCATGCCCTGCGACAGGTTGAGGACGTCGGTCAGCGCCGCGGCCTCGGACGCGTACGGGTAGAACCGCGTGCCGCCGAGCGCCGGACCGAGCGCCGTCGAGTAGATCGCGATGATGGCCTTGAGGCCCGTGGCCTCGTCGTGGCAGAAGACGACCTGCTCGTGGTGGCTGCCGAAGGCAGACGGGGCGGGTGGGGTGCTGGGATCGGTCACGGTGGTGCTCTCTCTCGATGTGGCGGAGGGGCGGTGGTGGGCTCCTCCAACGGTCGAGCCGCGGGGTGTGGCGGCTCGCGGCCGACTCTACTCGCGAGAGCGGGGTCGCGGGGAGACCGGACAAACATGAGGGAAGCCTCGCATTAGAATGATGTCGTGAAGCCTTCGACCGCGCCCAGCATCTCCTACTCGATCACGATCCGCCTGGAGGTGCCGTCGGGCGGCTCCGCCGTGAGCGACCTGACCACCACGGTCGAGACCGCCGGCGGTCTCGTGACGGCCCTCGACGTCGCGGCGTCCGGCGCCGACGCGCTGCGCATCGACCTCACGTGCGCGGCGTCCGACACCGACCACGCCGCCGTGATCGTGGACGCCCTGAAGGCCGTCGGCGACGTGTCGGTGCTCAAGGTGTCCGACCGCACGTTCCTGATGCACCTCGGCGGCGTCATCGAGACCGCGACCAAGCACCCGCTGCGCAACCGCGACGACCTCTCGATGATCTACACGCCCGGCGTGGCCCGCATCTGCGAGGCGATCGTGGCCGACAAGGAGGACGCTCGCCGCCTCACGGTCAAGCGCAACAGCGTCGCCGTCGTGAGCGACGGCTCGGCGGTGCTGGGCCTCGGCAACATCGGCCCCCACGCCGCGCTGCCGGTGATGGAGGGCAAGGCCGCCCTGTTCAAGAGCTTCGCCGACATCGACGCCTGGCCCATCGTGCTCGACACGCAGGACGTCGACCAGATCGTCGAGACCGTCGCCGCGATCTCTCCCGGCTTCGCCGGCATCAACCTCGAGGACATCTCGGCGCCGCGCTGCTTCGAGGTCGAGGCGCGCCTGCGCAAGCGGCTCGACATCCCCGTGTTCCACGACGACCAGCACGGCACCGCCGTGGTCGTGCTCGCGGCGCTGCGCAACGCCTTGACAGTCGTCGGCAAGGACCTGCCGAAGGCCCGCATCGTCCTGGTCGGCGCAGGAGCGGCCGGCACCGCGGTGCTCAAGGTGCTGCTGCACGCCGGAGCCGTCGACGTCACGGTGTGCGACGTGCAGGGCGTCGTCCACGCCGGGCGCGAGGACCTCGACGCGTCCCTGGTGTGGACGGCCGAGAACACCAACCCGTCCGGGCACACCGGCTCGTTGCGCGACGCCCTGCCGGGTGCCGACGTCTTCATCGGTGTCAGCGCGCCCAACCTGATCACCGCCGACGACGTCGAGAAGATGGCGCCCGGATCGATCGTGTTCGCCCTCGCCAACCCCACCCCCGAGATCGAGCCGGCGATCGCCCGTCAGCACGCCGCCGTGGTCGCGACAGGACGCTCGGACTACCCCAACCAGATCAACAACGTCCTGGCGTTCCCCGGCATCTTCCGCGGTCTGCTCGACGCGCAGAGCCACGGCATCGGCATGGAGGTGCTGCTGGCGGCGGCCGACGCCGTCGCGAGCTCGGTCTCGCCCGACGAGCTGAACGCGAACTACATCATCCCCAGCGTCTTCCACCACGACGTGCACCAGAAGGTCGCCGCCGCGGTCCGCGATGCGGCGCAGCGCGCCGACGGTGCGACGTCACAGCACCCAGACGAAGCCGATCGCGGTCGGGACGAGTGACAGGGCGATCCAGGCCGGCGCCCAGAGGCGCGCGGCCAGGATCAGCCGCACCACGACGTAGGTGACGACGGCGAAGACGCCGGACATGACGAGCAGCAGCACGGCGTCGGCGCCGCGGTCCTCGCCCTTGACGACGTGGGCGACCACGATGAGCCCCAGCACGCCGTGGATCGCGACGGCGAAGAACGCGATCGCGCCCACGCGGCGCTGGACGCGGCGCAGGGCCGCGAGCTCGGCGGCCGGGCCGGGACGGTTCGGGGTGGGGCTGCTCGGGGTGGGGCTGCTCATGATTCCTGGCTCTCGTGCGCGGCATCGATGATGCGGTGGAGGACGTCGTTGGTGGCGACCAGGTCGGACTCGGTCATGCCGAGCCGGGCGAGCATCGTGGACGGAACGGCGAGCGCGCGCCGTCGCAGCTCGCGACCCTCGGGCGTCACGCCGACGACCAGGACGCGCTCGTCGCTGGGCGAGCGTCGGCGCGAGACCAGTCCCGCGGCCTCGAGGCGCTTCAGCAGCGGCGAGGCGGTGCCGGGGTCGAGGTGCAGCATCGCGCTGAGCGCCTTGACCGACAGACCGTCGGCGCCTGCGGCGTCGTGCTGCCACAGGGCCAGCATGACGAGGTACTGCGGGTGGGTCAGGCCCAGCGGCTCGAGCACCGACCGGTAGGACGCCACGACCTCGCGCGACGCGACGGCCAGCGCGAAGCACACCTGCTCTTCGAGGGCGAGGGGATCTCGGTCGGTCATGCTATGAGTGTACCAATGATTGGTGCACCAACTACTGTGAGCTGCGTCGCGCGATGAACGCGGTCAGCGTCTCGACCACGAGGCGGTGGTCGTCGCGCTGGGGCAGACCCGACACCGCGACGGTGCCGACGCACCCGGTGCCGCGCACGATCAGCGGGAAGGCCCCGCCGTGCGCCGCGTACCGGGACGGGTCGAGGCGGGAGTCGGACTCGAACGTCCTGCCTGCGACGCGGAACTGCTCGCCGACCCGCAACGACGAGCGTCCGTAGCGGTCGACGACGGCGCACTTGCGGTCGAGCCAGCCGTCGTTGTCGGCGGAGGCTCCCGGCAGGGCGGTGTGGAACAGCCGCTGGCCGTTGCGCCGCACCGAGATGGCGACGGGCAGGTCGCCGGCGAGCGCGGCCTCGCGCAGGGCCGACCCGAGCTCCCACGCATCGGTCTCGTCGAAGGACTCGAGCACCAGGCGCGCCTCCTGTGCCTCCAGCTCGTCCAGCAGCTCGCGGTCGCTCATGGTGTGCTCCTCGCCTCGGTGGATCGGCCGGGACGCCGGCCGATCCACATGCTGTCACCCGGCGGGCGGCAGGTCCACGAGGGTCGCGAGCCGCCGGCGATGCTGCTCGGGGGTGCCGAGCGCGTTCAGGTCGACGAGGGCGCGCTTGAGGTAGAGGTGCGCCGGGTGCTCCCACGTCATCCCGATGCCACCCAGCATCTGGATGCACTCCTCGGCCGCGTGCAACGCCACCTCCGAGCACATCGACTGCGCCGCGGACGCCAGCACGGCCCGGTCGGACGTGGTCGTCGCGGCGGCCTCGGCGGCCACCGAGGCCGAGTCGACCTCGATCCAGAGGGTGGCGAGGCGGTGCTTGAGGGCCTGGAAGCTGCCCAGGAGGCGTCCGAACTGGCGGCGCTGCTGCACGTGGTCGACCGTGGTGGACAGGCACCACGAGGCCAGTCCCACCTGCTCTGCGGCCAGGGCGACGGCGGCTCGCTCGAGGCCGGCGTCCAGGGCGTCGACCGCCCGTCGGCCGGTCGCGAGGACCTGCACGGCGACGCCGTCGAGGGTCACGTCGGTCAGGGGTCGGGTCGTGTCGAGCGACGTGACCGGGGCGAGCCCCACACCGGGAGCGTCGGCGGACACGATCGCGACGGCCGTCTCCCCGTCCACCGTCACGGGCAGCACCAGCGGGCCGTCCCCGACGCCGGCGACCGAGCGGACCGATCCGCTCACGAGTCCATCGACGACGACGAGCCGGGGGAGCAGCTCACCGGGCGCGGTGCCCCACGGGACGACCAGGCAGGCGGCGCCGAAGGGCCCCGCGTGACCCACGTCCGCGAGGAGCGGGCCCGCGAGCACCGTGGCGGTGACGAAGCGGGAGGGGGCGCAGGCGCGTCCCAGCTCGGTCGCGACGGTCGCGGCGTCGGACAGCTCGCCGCCCAGACCCCCCTGCGACTCGGGCACGAGCAGGCCTGCGAGCCCGATCTCGTCGTCGAGGGCCGCGTCGACCCGTCGCAGCAGTGCGTCGAGGCCGTCCTCGTGGACGAGGGACGTGGCCGGCGCGACGCGCTCGAGCATCCGGCGGACGGTCTCGGCGAGAGCGGTGGACTCGGCGGTGGCGGTCATCGTGCGCTCTCGTTCCATGGGATCCCCTTGTCGGGTCGGTGCTCGGCGGGCAGCCCGAGGACCCGCTCGGCGATCAGGTTGAGCAGCACCTCGCTGGTGCCGCCCTCGATCGAGTTGCCCTTGGCCCGCAGGTAGCGGTAGCCCGGGCCCCGGCCCGTGAACGAGACGCGCTCGGGCCGGCGCATCGTCCAGTCGTCGTAGCGCATGCCGTCGTCGCCGAGCAGCTCGACCTCGAGCGCCGTCAGCTGCTGGGCGATGCGGGCGAAGGTGACCTTGGCCGCCGAGTCGCCCGGCCCGGGTGTCACGTGCGCCGGACGTCGACGCACGCGCTCGGCCGCGAGGCGGGCGACCTCGGCGTCGATCCACAACCTCATCAGGCGGTCGTGCAGCACGGGACGACGACGCTCGGGGTGTGAGCGCCAGGCCTGGGCGACGACACCGATCATCCCGCTCTCGCGAGGCGCGCCGCCGCCCCCGATCGCCACCCGCTCGTTGTTGAGGGTCGCGGTCGCGACCTCCCAGCCCTGGCCGACCGCGCCGATGCGCAGGCTGTCGGGGATGCGCACGTCGGTCAGGAAGACCTCGTTGAACTCGGCCTCGCCGGTGATCTGCCGCAGGGGTCGCACGTCGACGCCGGGATCGTCCATCGGGCACACGAAGTACGTGAGCCCCGCGTGCTTGAACGCGCTCGGATCGGTGCGCGCCACCAGGATCGCGAACCGGGCGTTCTGCGCTCCCGACGTCCAGACCTTCTGGCCGTTGACGACCCACGTGTCGCCGTCGAGCGTCGCGGACGTCGAGACGTTGGCGAGGTCCGAGCCGGCGCCCGGCTCGCTGAAGAGCTGGCACCAGATCTCCTCACCCGTCCACAGCGGCGGCAGGAAGCGGTCGACCTGGTCGGGCGTGCCGTAGCGCAGCAGCGTGGGGGCGGCCATGCCGAGCCCGATGCTGTTCGCGGCCGGGTCGTTGTCGGGCGCGCCGGCGGCGCGAAGGGCCGCGTCGACGACGACCTGGTCGGAGACCGTGAGCCCCAGCCCGCCACGCCCCACGGGCTTGCCGACCCATGCGAGCCCGGCGTCGTACTGGGCCCGCAGGAAGTCGAGCCGGTCCGTCGAGGCCGGGGGATGCGCGGCGAGCAGGCGGGCTGCGAGGTGCTCGAGGTCGGCGGCGCTCATGCGACCATCACCACGCGTCCGGTCGTGACGCCGTCCGCGAGCCGCTGGAGCGCAGCCGGCACGTCGTCGAGGGCGATCCGCTCGCTGACGATCGGCGAGACGGCGCCGGTGTCGGCGAGGCGGGTCAGCTCGTCGTGGCAGTGCCGGACGAGCGCGGGGTCGCGCTGGTTGTACAGGCCCCAGTGGAGGCCGACGATCGAGTAGTTCTTGATCAGGGCGTGGTTGAGCGGGGCCGACTGGATCTCGCCGCCGGCGAAGCCGATGACGAGGATGCGTCCCTCGAAGGCGATGCACTTGGTCGAGCGCTGATAGGTCTCGCCGCCGACGGGGTCGTAGACAATGTCGGCGCCGCGGCCGCCGGTGACCTGCTTGACCACCTCGACGAAGTCCTGCGCGTGGCGGTCGACGACGACGTCGGCCCCCAGGGCGCGGGCGACCTCGGCCTTGGCGCCACTCCCATCGACACCGCCGCCGACGACGCCGATGACGGTCGCGCCGGCAGCCTTGCCCAGCTGCACCGCCGAGCTGCCGACCCCTCCGGCGGCGGCGTGCACCAGCAGGACGTCGCCGGGCGCGATCTGCGTGCGTCGGTGCAGGGCGAACCAGCTGGTCTGGTAGCCCACGAACAGCGAGGCCGCCTGGGCGTCGTCGAGCGAGTCCGGCGCGGGGAACGTCGTGGCGGCGTCCATCACGGCCATCTCTGCGAAGGCACCGCCGGGGCCGGCGGGTGCGCCGAGGACGCGATCGCCCACCGCGATGCCGGTCACGTCGCTGCCGACCTCGACCACCTCGCCGCACAGCTCGACGCCCGGGGTGAACGGCAGCTCGGGCCGCACCTGGTAGAGCCCGCGGCACATCAGCACGTCAGGGAAGTTCGCCGCAGCCGCGAGCACGCGCACCGTGACCTGGGCGGGCCCTGGTGACGGATCGGGCAGGTCGGCGAGCGTCAGCACGTCACGCGGCTCGCCGAGCCGGGTGACCTGCCAGGCCTTCATCGGGCCACCTCGAAGAGGCCGGCGGCGCCCATGCCGCCACCGACGCACATCGAGACGACGGCGAACTGCTGGTCGCGGCGGCGGGCCTCGAGCAGCGCGTGCCCGACGGCGCGGGAGCCCGTCATCCCGTACGGGTGGCCCATCGCGATGGCGCCGCCGTTGACGTTCATCCGCTCGGGGTCGATCCCCAGCACGTCGCGGCAGTGGACGGCCTGCGCGGCGAAGGCCTCGTTGAGCTCCCAGACGCCGATGTCGTCGACCGCGAGCCCGTGCAGGGCCAGGAGCTTCGGGATCGCGGCCACGGGCCCGATGCCCATCTCGTCGGGCTCGCACCCCGTGACGGTCATGCCGACGTAGTACCCCAGCGGCGCGATGCCGAGGGCGGCAGCGTGCTCGGAGCTCATCAGGACGTTGGCCGATGCGCCGTCGCTGAGCTGGGACGCGTTGCCTGCGGTCACGGTGGGGTGCGCGGTCACATCACCCGGCTGCAGGACGGTCCGCAGCGCGGCGAGCCCCTCCGCGGTCGTGCCGGCACGCACGCCCTCGTCGGCCGAGACGGTCTGCTCGACCTCGGACGTCTCGCCGGTGGCCTTGTCGTGCACGAGCGTCGTGACCGTGATCGGCACGATCTCGTCGTCGAGGACGCCGCTGGCCTGGGCCGCGGCGGCGCGCTGGACCGACTGCAGCCCCATCGCGTCCTGGCGCTCGCGGCTCACGCCGTAGCGGGCCGCGACGTTCTCGGCGGTGTGCAGCATCGGCGCGTAGAGGCCGGGGTGGTGCTGCTCGAGCCAGGCGTCGGTGGCGCGGTAGGCGTTCATGTGCTCGTTCTGCACCAGCGAGATCGACTCGACGCCGCCCCCGATCGCCACGGCCATGCCGTCGTGCAGGATCTGCTTCGCGGCGATCGCGACCGCCATCAGTCCCGACGAGCACTGGCGGTCGATGGTCTGCCCGGGAACCGTGACGGGCAGGCCGGCGCGCAACGCGCCTTGGCGCGCGACGTTGAAGCCGGACGTGCCCTGCTGGGCTGCCGCGCCCATCACGACGTCCTCGACGGTGGCGGGGTCGATGCCGACCTTCGCGAGGGCCGCGGCGATCGCGTGGCCCGCCAGCTCGGGGCTCGAGGTGGTGTTGAACGCCCCTCGATAGGCCTTGCCGATAGGGGTGCGGGCGGTGGCGACGATCGCGGCTCTGGGCACGACGGCTCCTTCAGGAGGGGTTCGGAAGATTTTCCGGAAACCTACTTGAACATGAACCCGGATTCAACTACGGTCCTCAACGTGAGGCCGGTCACGTGAGACAGGTCACACTCCGTCGAACGAGAGAGAGCGACTGCAGATGGTGAACGTGGCGGCGAACGTCTGGTCCCATGCCGAGGCCGATCCCGATCGGGTGGCACTTCGCTCGCCCCGTGGTGACCTGAGCTACGGCCGGCTGCGCGAGCTCAGCGCCCGAGCAGGTGGCGCCGTCGTCGCCGCGGGGCTCCAGCCGCTCGACCGGGTCGTGTTCATCGCCCCCAGCGTGATCGAGTTCCCGGTCGTCTACTTCGGGCTGCACGCCGCCGGCGTCAGCGTCATCACCATGAACACCATGGCCACCGCGCCCGAGATCGGCTACGTCCTCGACGACTCGCAGGCCTCGCTCGTGCTCGTCTGGCACGAGAACGCCGACGCCGCCCGCACCGCCGCGGCCGACCGGGGCCTCGACCTCTGGATCATCGGCGAGGGTGCCGACCTCGACGCCGAGCCGCTCGCGTCCGCCCACGACCACGCGCCGGACGACACGGCGATCATCCTCTACACGTCGGGAACGACCGGCCGGCCCAAGGGGGTCGAGCTGACGGCCGCCAACCTGCTCGACACCACCTCGTCGTTCCTGCCCGTCCTCGCCCTGACCGAGGACGACCGGTTCGGCACGGCGCTGCCGCTCTTCCACGTCTACGGCCAGGCCGTCGTCATGAACACGGTGCTCGTCACCGGCGCGTCCCTGTCGGTGCTGTCGCCCTTCGAGCCGGCCGCGATGCTCGAGATGCTGCGCCGCGACCGCCTCACCGCGATGGCGGGGGTGCCGACGATGTGGAACGCGATGCTGCACGCCGCCGCCGACTACGGACCCAGCGACTTCGAGCACCTGCGGCTTGCGACGTCCGGCGGCGCCTCGCTGCCCGTCGAGGTCATGCGAGCGTTCAACGAGCGGTTCGACTGCGCGATCCTCGAGGGCTACGGCCTCACCGAGTCGACCGGCGCCGCGACGTTCAACGACATCAACCGCGAGCAGAAGGCCGGCACGGTGGGTCCCGCCCTGCCCGGCAGCCTCATCGAGGTGCGCGACACGATGGGCGACCCCGTCGAGGCCGGCGTCGTCGGCGAGGTGTTCATCAAGGGCCCCACGATCATGAAGGGCTACCGCAACCGTCCCGAGGCGACGGCCGAGGACCTGCGGGACGGCTGGCTCAAGACCGGTGACCTCGGCATGCTCGACGAGGACGGCTACCTGAGCATCGTCGACCGCGCCAAGGACCTCATCATCCGCGGTGGCTACAACGTCTACCCGCGCGAGGTCGAGGAAGTGCTCTACGAGCACCCCGACATCGTCGAGGTCGCCGTCGTCGGCGTGCCCGACGATCACTTCGGCGAGGAGGTCGCCGCCGTGGTGGCCCTGCGCCCCGATGCCGAGCTGACCGGCGAGCAGCTGCGGACGTGGGCGAAGGTCCAGCTGTCGGCGTACAAGGTGCCGCGGCTCTACCAGTTCGTCGAGGCGCTGCCGAAGGGCGCGACGGGCAAGATCCTCAAGCGCGAGATCGATCGCGACGCGATCCGCCACGCCTCGATCGGAGCCGGTGCATGATCATCGACGGATCCGTGGCCATCGTCACCGGCGCCGCGGGAGGGATCGGCTCGGCCCTGGCCCAGCGCCTGCTCGAGCACGGGGCCAGCGTCGTGGTGACCGACCTCGACGGCGAGCGCGTGGCGCGGACCACGGCCGACCTCGAGCTGGCCGGACGTGGCCGGGTCGTCGGGCTCGCGGCCGACTGCTCCGTCGAGGCCGACGTGCGGGCCCTCATCGATCTCGCCGAGGACCGGTTCGGGCCCGTCGACCTCTACGCGGCCAATGCCGGCGTGGGTCTCGGTCAAGGCCTCGAGTCGTCCGAGCAGGACTGGGAGACGTCGATCGACGTCAACGTCCTCGCGCACGTGCGCGCCGCGCGTCTGCTGACCCCCGGGTGGCTGGAGCGCGGTCGTGGCTACTTCTTGAGCACGGCCTCGGCCGCCGGGCTGCTGACCCAGATCGGCTCGCCGACCTACTCGGTGACCAAGCACGCCGCGGTGGCCTTCGCCGAGTGGATGTCGGTGACGTACGGATCGCGCGGCATCGCCGTGAGCTGCCTGTGCCCCATGGGCGTCAACACCGCGATGCTCAACGGCGGCTCGGAGTCCGACGACGAGCTGGCCCGCATGGGAGCCAGGGCCGTCACCGACGCCGGCGGGGTACTCGAGCCGCTCGAGGTGGCCGACGTCGTCATCGAGGCGATCGGCACCGAGCAGTTCCTGATCCTCCCGCACGAGGAGGTGCTGGAGTTCTACCGGCGCAAGGGATCGGACTACGACCGCTGGCTCGCGGGCATGCGCCGGTACCAGGACTCACTCGCATGACGCGCCGTGCCGTGCTGTTCGACTTCGGCGGCGTGCTGACGTCCAGCGTCATGGACGCCTTCGCCGGCTTCGGTGCCGCCGAGTGCGGCGACCGCGACCTGCCGCTGCGCCTGCTGGGCTCCGATTTGGAGTCCCAGCGGCTGCTCACCGAGCACGAGGAGGGGCGGCTCGACGACGAGGGCTTCGAGGCGGGCTTCGCGCAGCGCCTGCGGGATCACGGCTGCGACGTCGAGCCGGTCGGGCTGATCGCCCGCATGCAGTCGCGGCTCGTCCGCGACGACGAGACCGTGGCGCTCGTCGCGTCGCTGCGCGCCGACGGTGTGCCGGTCGGCCTGCTGTCGAACTCGCTGGGCCGTGACTGCTACGCAGGCTTCGACCTCGCGGCCATGTTCGACGCCGTCACGATCTCCGGCCAGGAGGGTGTGCGCAAGCCGTCGCGCCGCCTCTACGAGATCGGGTGCGAGCGCCTCGGTGCCGCCCCGTCCGAGGTCGTCATGGTCGACGACCTCTCCCAGAACATCGTCGCCGCCGCACGTCTCGGGATGGGTGGCGTCGTGCACCGCAGAGCATCGGACACGGCTCGAGAGCTCGCCGAGCTCCTCGGGCTCGGCCGTGTCGCCGGCTCGGCCGCGCGGTGATCGGGGGATCCATCTGCACCACCGGCACGACCGTCCGGTCGCGTCCCGAACACGGCTGCCCCACACCGGGGCGGCGCCAGAAACAGGAGACACCATGAAGGTTCGACAGATCGGGATCGGCATCATCGCCGGCCTGACCCTGGTGATCACGGCAGCGTGCGGCAGCGGGGGCGGTTCCGAGGGCGGCGGAGGCGGCGCGGGCGGCGACGAGAAGTACAGCGTCGGCATCGTGCGCTTCGCCCCCAGCGAGGTCACGACCGAGACCGCGATCAACAGCTACAAGAAGCTCGCCGAGGGAGCCGGCTGGGAGGTCACGACCGCCAACCCCGACGGTGCCGTGGACAAGGCCATCGGCGCGATGCAGGACTTCGTGCAGAAGAAGGTCGACCTCATCATCGTCTCGGTCTTCCCGAGCGACCAGCTGACCGCAGGCGTCAAGTCGGCACAGGCTGCCGGCATCCCGGTCGCGTCGATCGCCGGCGGCACCACGGACGGCGTGCCCTTCGGCCTGGACGTCATCCAGACGTCGGGCAAGGACATCGCCGACCTCGTCGTGAAGGACCTCGGCGGTGGCGGAGAGCTGCTCAAGCTGGGGTACAAGGCCGGTGCACCCTGCGTCGGTCGCGAGAAGACGCTCGACGAGGCGCTCAAGGGCAGCAGCACCAAGGTCACGCGCGAAGAGGTGACGATCCCCGGCCAGCTCGACGCCGGCACGCGATTCACGCAGGCCTGGCTCGCCAAGCACCCCAAGGGTGACACCCCGCTGGCCATCTGGGCCTGCTTCGACGACCCGGCGATGGGCGCGCTCGTGGCCACCAAGCAGGCCAACCGCACCGACGTGAAGATCTACGGCATCGACGGCACCCCCGCCGGCATCAAGGCGGTCGAGGACGGCACGCTGCGCGCCACGGCCGCTGCCCAGCCGGTCGCTGCCGCGAAGACCCTGTTCGAGGAGACCCCGCGGATCGTCGCCGACGGCCCGGACGCGAAGCAGAGCATGAAGCCGGTCCCGTACGAGATGGTCACGGCCGACAACGTCGCGGACTACCTGAAGTCCCACCCCGGCGCGAACCAGGGCTGATCGACATGGGACCTGATCCGGTGCTGGACACCGCCACGACGACACATGTCAGGAGCGACGACATGAACGACATCTCACCGGAGCACCGGACCGCACGAGGCGCAGCCTCTGCCGCACCGCTGCTCGAGATGAAGAACATCTCCAAGAGCTTCGGCGGGAGCCACGCACTGGATCAGGTCTCGATCTCCCTGCGGGCGGGGCAGGTCCTGGCGCTCTGCGGGGCGAACGGGGCGGGCAAGTCGACGCTCGTCAAGATCCTCGCCGGCCTCGAGTCGGCCGACGAGGGCGAGATCTTCGTCGACGGCGAGAGGGCCGAGATATCCTCGCCTCGCGACTCCGCCGCCCTGCGGCTCAGCTTCGTGCACCAGGAGCTCAACCTCGTCCCGAAGTTCACCGCCCTGCAGAACATGGCGATGGGGTCGGACGAGCAGGGCACGTGGGGCGTGCTGACGACGCGCCGCGTCCGGCGGCAGGCGATGGAGGTGCAGGAGCGCCTGGGCTACCGCGTCCCGCTCGACACGCGGGTCGAGGACCTGTCGCTGTCCGACCGGTGGATGGTCTCGCTGGGACGGTCGCTCATGCGGTCGGGCCGTGTGGTCGCGATGGACGAGCCGACGGCGTCCTTCACCGACGAGGAGGCGCAGCGGCTGTACGGCGTCATCGACGAGCTCCAGCGCGACGGCGTCGGCATCCTGTACATCTCGCACCGGCTGGAGGAGGTGCTCCAGGTGTCCGACGACGTCACGGTCCTGCGCAACGGACGCTTCGTCACGACGGTCCCGGCGTCCTCCACGTCGCGACGCGTGCTCACCCAGCACATCGTCGGCCGCGAGGTGGCCGACTTCACGGCGGCCGTCGCCGACCAGGAGACCGAACCGACGGAGGGCCGCCTGTCGGTGCAGGGACTCACGAGGGCGCCGAAGGTGCTCGACGTGAGCTTCGACATCGGCCGCGGCGAGATCGTGGGACTGGCCGGGCTGGTGGGTGCCGGGCGGACCGAGCTCGCGCGGCTCATCGTCGGTGCCGACGCACCGCAGGCGGGAGCCATGACGATGGACGGCGAGCCCTTCGCCCCGTCGTCGCCGCACGAGGCGCTGGTCGACGGCGTCGCGCTCGTCCCGGAGGAGCGTCGTTCGCAGGGACTGGTGCTCGCCGACACCGTGGTCGCCAACCTGAACATGGCGGCGATCGGCGCCGAGCGTCGCCTGCTCCGTCCGTTCCGTCCGCGGGCCTCGACGGTCAGCGCCCAGCGGATGATCGAGCGCTTCGGCATCAAGGTGCGATCGGAGAAGCAGAACGTCATCGACCTCAGCGGCGGCAACCAGCAGAAGGTCGTGGTCGGCAAGTACGTGGTCACGGGTCCCAAGCTGCTGATCCTCGACGAGCCGACGGTGGGGGTCGACGTCGGCGCCAGGGCCGAGATCTACGGCCTGATCCGGTCGCTCGCCGACGAGGGCATGTCCGTGCTCGTCATCTCCAGCGACTTCGAGGAGTTCGCCATCTGCGACCGCGTGCTCGTGATGCGGTCGGGCCGACTGGTCGACGACGTCCCGGCCCACCTGGCCCACAAGGACCACCTCACCTCGCTGTGCTTCGGCACGTCGGAGCAGGAGCAGATCGCATGACCCGGTCCACGAGCGTGTCCGTCGCGGGCACGGCGCTCCACGTCGACGACACCGCCGAGAGCGACCTGACCCCGGTGGTGTGCCTCCACTCGCTGTTCTTCGACAACCGGATGTTCGACGACCTCGTCGAGGCGGGTGCCGGGCGCTACCGGTTCGTCCGGCCCGAGTACCGCGGTCAGGGGCGCAGCGGCCCGGCGGACGGCGCGGTCGTCACGATCGAGCAGTGCGCGGGCGACATCGCCGCGGTGCTGGACGAGCTGCAGATCGCCGGTGCCCCGGTGATCGCCTCGTCGATGGGCGGGGACGTCGCCGCGCGGCTGGCGGTGTACCGGCCCGATCTCGTCGGCTCGCTGATCTTCCTCGGCTCGTCGGTGCGGCCCGAGCCCGCCGACAAGGTCGCCGAGTACGTCGCCTGGAGCGACGACGTCGGCGAGCACGGCTTCACGGGCGACCGGCTCACGATGGTCGAGCAGATCATGTTCGGCGCGTCGACCCGGAGCGATCCGGCGAAGGCGGACGTGCTGGATCGGTGGCGCGGGCGTATGGCGGCCCTGCCGACGTCGATCAGGCCGGCGATGATCGGCGTGATGCGTCGCCGCAGCGCCGTCGACGCCTTGGGCGAGATCGACGTCCCGGCGCTCGTGATCTCGGGCGAGGAGTGTCCGGTGCGCCCGCCGGAGTGGGCCTACGAGCTGGCCGACGGCCTGCCGCGAGGCGAGCTCGTGATGCTGCCCCGGGTGGGCCACAGCCCGCTGCTCGAGGCCCCGGACACCGTGATCCCCCGGATCCTCGACTTCCTCGACGCGCAGTCATGACGTCGTTGCCGCACCACCTCACCCCACCGTGCCTCGGCACCACCGAACAGGAGCAGATCGCATGACCGCAACCATCGAGCCGCCCGTCTCGCCCGCCGAGCCCGCCCAGCCGACCGTCACGCGCAGCGGCTCCTCCATGCGCTGGCTGGGTCGCTACGGCGCACTGCTGGTGCTGGGCCTGCTCATCGCCGTGACCTCGATCCTGGAGCCGGAGACCTTCGCCACGACCGACAACGCCATCAACATCCTCAACCAGAGTGCGCTCGCGGCCATCATCGCGATGGGCCTGACCTTCGCCCTGGTGACGGGCGAGTTCGACCTCAGCATCGGCAACGTGGCCAGCCTGTCGGGCGTCGTCGCGTGCACCTTGATGCTCAAGTCGGACTTCTCCATCCCCATGGCGCTGGCGGCCGTGCTGGTCATGGGCTTCGTGATCGGGCTGGTCAACGGCTTCGTGGTCACGTACCTGAACGTGCAGGCGCTCGTGGCGACGCTCGGCGTCGGCACCGTGGTGATCGGCCTCAACTACGCGATCTCGGACGGGTCGCCGATCTCGCTCGACGACCCGGACGCGTTCATCAACCTGTCGTTCAACCGCTTCCTGGGCATCCCGTACCCGGTCTACGCCATGGTCGCGCTCGGCATCTTGCTGTGGCTCCTGCTCAACCGGACGGTTCTCGGTCAGGCCATGCAGGCGGTCGGCGGCAATCCCGTCGCGGCCGAGCTGTCCGGCATCAGGGTCGACCGCATCCGCGTCATCGCCTTCGCGGTGTGCAGCGCGTGTGCCGCGCTGACGGGCTTCCTGCTGGCGAGCCGCACGGGCAGCGCCGCGGTGGCGGCGGGTGACTCCTATCTGCTCAGCGCCTTCGCTGCGGCGTTCTTCGGCTCGGCCGTGCTCCGCGACGGCCAGTTCCACATCATCGGGACGGTCGTCGGTGTCATCACGGTCTCGGTCGGATTCAACTCGATCGCCCTCATCGGCCTGGAGACGTACTACCAGTACCTGTTCCAGGGGCTGCTGCTCATCCTCGGCGTGGGCGTCGGCTCGCTGGCCCGTCGCCGCGCGGCTGCTGCATGATTTACATGAACTTGAACTCAGATTCATGTAGGGTCGTTCCATGACGACCGACCAGGCCGAGCAGCTGGTGCTCACCGAGCGGCGCGGAGCCGTCCTGCTCCTCACGATGAACCGTCCCGCGAGGCTCAACGCCTGGACCGACGCGCTGGAGGACCAGTACTTCGACGTCCTCGAGTCCGCCGACCGCGACGCCGACGTCCGCGCGATCGTCGTCACCGGCGCGGGACGCGGATTCTGCGCGGGTGCCGACATGGACGACCTCGCGGGCGCCTCCTCGGCCTCGGACGCCGAGATCGACCGACCGCGTCCGCGGCACCTGCCGATGACCGTCCGCAAGCCCCTCATCGCGGCCGTCAACGGCGCGGCGGCCGGGCTGGGCTTCGTCGAGGCGCTCTACTGCGACGTCCGGTTCGCGTCGGCCGAGGCGGTGTTCCTCACGGCGTTCGTCCGCCGTGGGCTGGCCGCCGAGTACGGCGTCTCGTGGCTGCTGCCACGCATCGTCGGCCACAGCCGCGCCCTCGACCTGCTGCTGTCGGGCCGCCGCGTGGGGGGCGAGGAGGCCTATCGGATGGGCCTGGTCGACCACCTCGTCCCCGCCGAGACCCTGGTCGACGACGCGGTCGCCTACGCCGCTGACCTCGCCGAGGGCTGCTCGCCGTGGTCGATGGCCACGATCAAGCGCCAGGTCGCCCTCGACGGCGAGCGCGGCTTCGACGCCTCCGTGGCCGACGCCGACACCCTGATGCGCGCCTCGTTCCGCGGCGTCGACATCGCCGAGGGCGTCGCCAGCTTCACCCAGCGCCGTCCCCCGGCGTTCGCACCCCTGTTTTCGCACCCCTGACCATGCCAAGCACGTCTTACAAGGAGATCTGATGGAGTTCGCACCCAGCCCCCGAGCCCTCGAGTACCAGGAGAAGCTCCTGGACTTCATGGACAGCTACATCTACCCCGCCGAGCCGATCTACGCCGCGCAGATGGCCGAGTCCGGCAACCCGAACTTCCACCCGCCGATCCTCGAGGAGCTCAAGACCGAGGCCAAGAAGCGCGGTCTGTGGAACCTCTTCCACCCGCACGAGGACGAGGCCTGGGGCTCGCCGGGACTCAGCAACCTCGACTACGCGCCGCTGGCCGAGATCATGGGCCGCAGCCCCTACATCGCCCCCGAGGCCATGAACTGCAACGCCCCCGACACCGGCAACATGGAGGTGCTGCAGCTGTTCGGCACCGACGAGCACAAGGAGAAGTGGCTCAAGCCGCTGCTGGCCGGCGAGATCAACTCGGCGTTCTGCATGACCGAGCCCGACGTCGCGAGCTCGGACGCCACCAACGTCCAGCTGCGCATGGACGCCGACGGTGACGAGTACGTGCTCAACGGGCGCAAGTGGTTCGCGTCCAACGCGCTGCACGCCAACTGCAAGGTGCTCATCGTGATGGGCAAGACCAACGTCGACGCGGCCAAGCACCGTCAGCAGTCGATGATGGTCGTCCCGATCGACACCCCCGGCGTCACGATCGTCCGCGGTCTGCCGGTCTTCGGCTACATGGACCGCGAGGGCCACGCCGAGATCCTGTTCGAGGACGTCCGCGTGCCCAAGACGGCCCTGCTGGCCGAGGAGGGCGACGGCTTCATGATCAGCCAGGCCCGCCTGGGTCCCGGCCGCATCCACCACTGCATGCGCTCGATCGGCATGGCCGAGCGTGCGCTCGACCTCATGATCGGGCGGGCCCAGAACCGCGTGACGTTCGGCGAGCCGGTCGCGAACCGCTCGAACATCCAGGACTGGATCGCCGAGGCGCGCATCGAGATCGAGATGATCCGCCTGCTGACGTTCAAGACCGCGTGGCTCATGGACACCGTGGGCAACCAGAAGGCTCGCATCGAGATCGCCGCGATCAAGGTCGCCGGTCCGTCGGTGGCGCTGAAGATCATCGACCGTGCCATCCAGGTGCACGGCGGCGGCGGCATCACGGACGACTTCCCGCTCGCGAGCTTCTACGCCCACCAGCGCACGTTGCGGCTGGCCGACGGGCCGGACGAGGTGCACAAGCGCACCATCGCCCAGGTCGAGCTGCGCCGCATCTCGCCCGAGTGGAACAAGAAGAAGTGAGCCGGGAGGGACGCCTCGCGGGGCGGACCGCGATCGTCACGGGCGCCTCACGCGGCATCGGCCTGGCGGCGGCCGTGGCGCTGCACGACGCCGGTGCCAACGTCGTGCTGACCTCGCGCACCGAGGAGGCGGCCACCTCGGCCGCAGCCTCGGTGGGCGAGCGCGCCCTCGGCGTGCAGGCGCACGCGACCGACGACGACGCGGCGCGGGCCTGCGTCGCACGGACGATGGAGACCTTCGGCAGCGTCGACATCCTGGTCAACAACGCCGGCACCAACCCGGCCTACGGGCCGTTGCTGTCGCAGGACCACGGCCGGTTCGCCAAGACCATGGATGTCAACCTGTGGGCGCCACTGCTGTGGACGCAGCTCGCGGTCGAGGCGTGGATGGGCGAGCACGGCGGGTCGATCGTCAACACCGCCTCGCTCGGCGGGATCGTGGTGGCCCCCGACCTCGGCATCTACCACGTCTCGAAGGCGGCCCTGATCCACCTGACGAAGCAGCTCGCGATCGAGGTGGGCCCGGGCATCCGGGTCAACGCCGTCGCGCCGGGGGTCGTCCGCACGCGCCTGGCCGAGGCGCTCTGGAAGGACCACGAGGAGGCCGTCGCCCAGCGCACCCCGCTGGGGCGCATCGGCGAGCCGGCGGACGTCGGATCGGCGATCGCCTTCCTGGCCTCGGACGACTCGTCGTGGATCACGGGGGAGACCATCGTGATCGACGGTGGTCAGATGATCGGTGCGACCGCCGCTGCCGACTCGGCCACGATCGCCGTCGGGGCCGGCTGAGCCGTGGCCGTCACCGGGAGCACCCACGACGTGGCGCTCGACCTCGACGCCCTCGGTGCGCTGCTGCGCGCCGACGGTGTCGAGGCGGTCGCGCCGTTCTCGGCCGTGCGGGTCGGACGGGGCCAGTCGAACCTGACCTACCTCGTCGAGGACGCCGCCGGTTCGCGCTGGATCGTCCGCCGTCCGCCGCGCGGGCACCTGCTCGACTCCGCCCACGACGTGTTGCGCGAGCACCGCATCCTCTCTGCACTCCAGGGCACGGGGGTGCCGGTGCCCGCGGTCGTCGCGCGCTACGTCGACGCGGCTCTGGCCGAGACGCCGGTCGTCGTGATGGAGCACGTCGACGGCCTCGTCGTCGACCGCCCGAAGGTGGCCGAGGGCACGGGGGTGGCGCTCCGGGCCGCGCTGGGACCGGCGCTGGCGACGACGCTCGCGACGGTCCACGACGTCGACATCGAGGCCGTCGGCCTGTCCGACCTCGCGAGCCACGCGCCGTACGCCGCCCGTCAGCTCAAGCGCTGGTCGCGCCAGTGGGAGGCCAGCCGCACCAGGGAGCTGCCGGCCCTCGACCGGCTGACCGACCTGCTGCGCAGCACGATGCCCGAGCAGCACGAGCTGACGCTGGTGCACGGTGACTTCCACATCCGCAACGTCATCGCCGACCCGGAGACCGGCGCGATGCGGGCCGTCCTCGACTGGGAGCTCAGCACGCTGGGCGATCCGCTGGCCGACATCGGCAGCCTGCTGGCGTACTGGCCCGAGCCCGGCGACCCGCCGACGGGACTGTTCGCGGCATCCACCCTGCCGGGCTTCGCCGACCGGCGAGCGATGGCCGAGACCTACCTCTCGGCGTCGGGCCGCAGCAGCACCGACCTCGAGTACTGGCACGTGCTGGGGCTGTGGAAGATCGCCGTGATCTCCGAGGGCGTGCTGCGGCGAGCCCTCGACGACCCGCGCAACGCCGCGGACGGCGGACCGCCCGAGCCCGCCTTCGTCGACAGCCTCGTCGAGCGCGCCTGGACGACGGCGCGCGCCGCAGGCCTCGACACCTGACACCCGACACCTGAGCTGCCGATCCACCCGATGAAGGAGAGCACCATGACCGAGACACCGTATGTGGGCGACTTCCTGAAGGACTCGCCCAAGAACTGGGGCAAGTGGGGCCCGGACGACGAGGTCGGCTCGCTGAACTACCTGACGCCCGCCGAGGTGCTGCGCGGCGTCGCGAGCGTCCGGTCGGGCGAGGTCTTCACGCTCCAGGTCAAGATGGGCAGCCCCGGCGGCGATCCCGTGTGGCCCGGACGCGAGAGCATCCAACGCAGGAACGTGATGGACGAGTCGTTCTTCGAGCGGGGCGAGGGCGACGAGACGCCGGGTGGCGCGCACTACGCCGACGACGTCGCGACCCTGTTCCTGCAGGCGTCCACGCAGTACGACGCGCTCGGGCACGTCTGGTACGACGGGCAGATCTGGAACGGCTTCGACGCCTCCACGACGGCCGGCGACATGTCGAAGGCCTCGGTGCTGCCGATCGCCGAGCGAGGTGTCGTGGGACGTGGCGTCCTGCTCGACGTGGCCCGCCATCGTGGCAAGGAGGTGCTCGGCAAGGGCGAGACGTTCACGCACGACGACCTCCTCGCGGTGGCCGAGGCGCAGGGCGTCACGATCGAGAAGCACGACATCCTGATCATCCGCACGGGCTTCATCGGCTCGTACTACCGCACCACGCCCGAGCAGTTCTACGACGGCTTCCTCGAGCCCGGCCTGACGTACAGCCCCGAGCTGGTGCAGTGGTTCCAGGACATGGAGATCCCGAATCTCGTGACCGACACGATCGCCAACGAGGTGACCTTCGAGCCCGGGAGCGGAGTCACCCTCCCGCTGCACAACGCCTTGATGCGCAACCTCGGGGTGACGTTCACCGAGATCGCCTGGCTCGAGGACCTCGCCGACGCGTGCGCGGCCGACCGGCGGTGGACGTTCCTCTACACGGCCGCGCCGCTGAAGGTCGTCGGCGGCACGGGCGCCCCCGTCAACCCGGTCGCCATCCGATGAGCGGGCCGGTGAGCGCGCCGCTCGACGTCGTCGCGACGATTGAGGTGAGGCCCGGACGTGCCGACGCGGTCGTCGAGATCGTGACTCAGCACCTCGAGACCATCCGTGCGGAGGAGGGGTGCCTGCGCTACGACCTCTACCGTGTCCGACGCGACGACGACACCCTCGTGATGGTCGAGCAGTGGGCCACGAAGGATGCGTTGCGGGCCCACGGGGAGGCCGACCACTTCCGCGCGATGTCGGCGCAGCTGGCCGGCGAGCTGGCGGCGGCGCCCGTCGTGAGGGTGCTCGAGCCCGCCGTTCGGTTTGCAACCTGAAACCGACTTCAGTAGAAAGAATGGATGACCGATGGCGACCGAGGACCCGACGTGGCGGTGACCGACGCCCCGTCGCCCAAGGGCGCACCCACCACCGCACGAGGCGTGCGCACCCGGGCAGCGCTGGTCGCGGCCGCCCGCACGGTGTTCGAGCGTGACGGATTCCTCGCCTCCCGCCTGACGGACATCACGGCCGAGGCCAGCTGCTCCACGGGCACGTTCTACACCTACTTCGTGAGCAAGGAAGAGATCTTCCTGGCCGTCATGGAGGCGGCCAAGGACGAGATGCTCCATCCCGGCGTGCCGCACGTCGAGGCGTCGGACGACCCCGTCTCGGTCATCGAGGCCAGCAACCGCGGCTACTTCGAGGCCTACGCCCGCAACGCCAAGCTCATGATGCTGCAGGAGCAGGTGGCCACGATCGACGCCGACTTCCGGCAGCGCCGTCTCGAGCGTGGCGAGGCCTTCGCGCGCCGCAACGCCAAGGCCATCTCGCGCATGCAGGACGACGGCCTGGTCGATGCCGCCCTCGACCCGATCATGACCTCGCGTGCCCTGTCGGGCATGGTCGGGCGGCTCGCGTACTCGAGCTTCGCGCTGGGCATGCAGTGGTCGGTCGACGACCTCGTCGAGACCAGCACCCGGCTGTGGGCCAACGCCCTGGGCCTGCGCTACCGCGACGACGCCTGAGCGTCCAGCCCTACACCGCCAGCACCAGCTTGCCGGTGTTCGCTCCCGAGAACAGCATCAGCAGGGCGTCGGCGAACGCGTCGACGCCGCCGTCGACCACGTGCTCTCGCGCGACGAGCGATCCGTCGGCGATCCGCGCGGAGATGTCCGCGACGGCCTCGGGGTAGCGGTCCTCGAAGTCGAAGACCAGGAAGCCGGCCATCGACGCCCGGTTGACGAGCAGCGACATGTAGTGCGCCGGGCCTGGAGGCGGCTCGGTCGCGTTGTACGTCGAGATGGCACCGCAGATCGCGATGCGCGCGCGGAGCCGGAGCGTGCGCAGGACGGAGTCGAGCATCTCGCCGCCCACGTTGTCGAAGTAGACGTCGACCCCGTCGGGCGCCACGGCGCGCAGGGCCCGGTGGACGGGACCCTCGCGGTAGTCGATCGCCGCGTCGAAGCCGAGCTCGTCGGTCAGCCAGGCGCACTTCTCGGCGCCGCCCGCGATGCCGATCACGCGGCAGCCGTGGGCCTTGGCGAGCTGTCCGACGACGCTGCCGACCGCACCGGCGGCGCCGGAGACGACGACGGTGTCGCCGGGCTGGGCCTTCGCCACGTCGAACAGGCCGAACCAGGCGGTCATGCCGGGCATCCCGAGCGCGCCGAGCCAGGTGGTCGCCGGAGCGACGTCGAGGTCGATGGGCGTGAGCTGGTCGCCCCGCACGACGGCGTGGTCGGTGACGCCGAGGATGCCGGCGACGGCGTCACCGGGGGAGAAGGCAGGATCGCGCGACTCGACCACGACGGCGGCCCCGAAGGCGCGCATGACCTCGCCGATGCCGACGGGGGGCACGTACGACCGGACGTCGTTGAGCCAGCCGCGCATCGCGGGGTCGAGCGACAGGTGCGTGACCCGGACCAGCACCTCGCCGTCGCCGGGCTCGGCCAGCTCGGTGTCGCGGACCTCCCAGGTCGAGGTGTCGGGCAGGCCGAACGGTCGGGCCGCCAGGTGGACCCGTCGCGCGATCGTCATGTCAGGCCTGCGCGGGGTGCTCGGTGAACTGGCCGACCGACTGGGCCACGCAGATCGGCTTGTCGGAGCCCTCGCGCTCGAAGGTCTGCTTGGTGACGATGCGGGCCGAGCCACCGCCGACGTCGTCGACCGAGACGATCTCGGCGTGCATGCGGATGCGCGACCCGACCGGGTTGGGCGAGGGGAAGCGCACCTTCTCGTAGCCGTAGTTGAGGCTGTGGGCGAATCCGTCGAAGGCCATGAGGTCCTCCATGAACCGCGGGCCGATCGAGAGGCTGTAGAGGCCGTGCGCGATCGTCGAGCCGAACACGCTGGTGGCCGCGCGCTCGGGGTCGACGTGGATCCACTGGTGGTCGCCGGTCAGCTCGGCGAAGGCGTCGATGCGCTCCTGGGTGATGTCGTGCCACTCGGTCGGCCCGAGCGTCGTGCCGACGAGGTGCTTGAGGTCCTGGATGGAGGTCGGACGGATCGGGGCGGTGGTGTCGGGCATGGGTCCTCCGGTCGGGGTTCGATGCTCGGACGTTACTTGAACCTGAACCCGAGTTCAAGTGATTGCTCTCTTGACCCGAGTTGTGACCTGAGCCACACTGATCCCGAACTTGAATCCGACCTCAATATCAACACCGAACAGAAGGGTGGTCCCGATGGCCTCCGTCCAGACCGTCACCGGCCCGATCGACTCGAGCGAGCTCGGCCGCACGCTGGTGCACGAGCACGTCTTCGTGCTCAACACCGAGTACAAGGAGAACTACCTGACGGAGTGGGACGAGCAGGAGCGCATCGACGACGCGGTGCAGAAGCTCACCGATCTCAAGGAGGTCGGGATCGACTCGATCATGGACCCCACGGTCCTCGGGCTCGGGCGCTACATCCCGCGCATCCAGAAGATCGCCGCGCGGGTCGACGTCAACATCGTGGTCGGCACGGGCCTCTACACGTACGACGAGGTGCCGCACCAGTTCGAGCACCAAGGACCCGGCCTGCTGGTCGACATCCCCGAGCCGCTCACCGCGATGTTCGTCAAGGACATCACCGAGGGCATCGCCGACACCGGCGTCAAGGCGGGACTGCTGAAGTGCGCGATCGAGCACCAGGGCCTGACGCCTGGCGTCGAGCGCGTCATGCGAGCCGTCGGTCAGGCGCACGTCCAGACCGGCACCCCCATCACGGTGCACACCAACCCGGCGACCGAGTCGGGCCTCGTGGCCCAGAAGGTGCTCAAGGAGGAGGGCGTCGACCTGTCGAAGGTGATCATCGGCCACTCGGGCGACACCAACGACATCGACTACCTGTGCAAGGTCGCCGACGCGGGCTCGATGCTCGGCATGGACCGGTTCGGCCTCGACCTGTTCAACCCGCTGGAGGAGCGCGTCGGCACGATCATCGAGCTGGTGCGTCGCGGCTACGTCGAGAGCATCACGCTGGCGCACGACGCCAACTGCTACATCGACTACTTCAGCCCCGAGGCCAAGCACCAGGCCGCGCCCAACTGGCACTTCCGCCACATCAGCGAGGACGTCATCCCCGCCCTGCTGAAGGGCGGGCTGACCGAGGGTGACATCGACACGATCCTGGTGGGCAACCCGCGCCGTCACTTCGAGTGACGCGCGGGGTCGACGTGGATCTTGGGTCCGGGGCCTGGGCCGGCCGGCCTGGTCCCGCCCAGCACGTCGCCGACGTCGTCGAGCGTCAGCGTCGCAGCCACCAGCCCGCGGGGGTCGACCGCGCCCGAGGCGTACAGCTCGATCGTGCCGGCCAGGCCGGGTGACGCGCTGAGGACGCCGACGGCCTGGACGTCCTTCATCACCAGGGCGCGGGTGTCGAGGCGGCTGGCGGTGTCGGACAGCCCGATCAGGACGATGCGGCGTCCGGCGTCGACCAGCTCGGCGGCCAGCGCGGGTGAGCCCGCACCGGTGGAGGCGTCGATGACGGCGTCCCACCGCAGGTCGGGCAGGTCGTCGGCGGTCCACGCCCCGTGGGCGCCGTGGCTGCTGGCGACCTCGAGCGAGGCGGACGTCGTGCCGAGCACGTGGACCTCGCACCCCCGGGCCAGGGCGAACAGCGTCGCGAGCAGCCCGATCGTGCCGGGCCCGATGACGAGCAGCCGCTCACCGGGCGACAGTTCGGCCGCCAGGACGGCCCGCAGGGCGTTGCCACCTGGCTCGACCATCGCGCCCGCCGTGTCGTCCACGGAGTCGGGCAGGGCGAGCAGCGCCGACGCCGGCACGGCCATCTGCTCGGCCAGGGCGCCGTCGAACCCGCGGCGCAGGCCGATCTCGTGCCGGTGCTCGCACACGTGCTGCCGGCTGTTCCGGCAGCGATGACAGCGGCCGCAGCCGATCATGGTGTCGCCGGTCGTCCGGCGTCCCACCCAGGAGGGGTCGACGCCCTCACCGACGACGCTGACGGTCCCGCACCACTCGTGGCCGGGACGCAGGGGGTAGGACGCCAGGCCCTCGCGCAGGTACTCCATCTCGCCGGAGAACAGCTCGCTGTCGGTGCCGCACACGCCGACCCGGGCGATGTCGACCACGACGTGACCGGGCTCGGCGCGGGGTGGCTCGACGTCCGCGACCGTCCAGCGACCCGGGCCGGTGAGCACGAAGGCCCTCACGGGGTGTCGCCGAACAGGGCGGCCAGCAGGCGCAGGCACCGCTGCATCATCTGGTCGGCGGTCTGGTCGGGGTGCTCGACCCACCAGTTCATGAGCGAGTCGACGATGCCCAGCCACACCGACGTCATGGCCGAGACGTCGAGGGCGTCGGTGTTGCCGGCGAGGGCCATCAGCTCGGTGACGCCCTCGTCGGCGAGCCGGCCGATGCGGTCGGCGTGCCGGGCGATCGAGTCGCGGGCGGGGCCGTCGGTCGGGGCGGTCGTGTCGAAGAAGAGCCGCCACAGGTAGCGCCGCTCCTCGAGCAGCGAGAAGAGCGCGGCGAGCGTCTGCATGCCGCGCTCGATGCCGACCGCTTCACCCGCCGCGATGCGCTCCATCTCGTCGGCGAGCAGGGCGCCTCCGCGCTCGAGGCACGCCTCGTACAGACCCTCCTTGGAGCCGAAGTAGCTGTAGACCAGCGGCTTGGAGATGCCGGCGCCGGCGGCGACGGCGGCCACCGACGTGGCCGCGAAGCCGTGGGTGCCGAAGTGCTCCGACGCGATGTCGAGGATCTGCGTCTCCCGGTCGAGGCGGGGGACGCCCTTGGTGCCGGCATTGGGTCGGGCCATGCCGGAAGTCTAGTCACGTGATGTGATCCGATGGTAACTTACCCAAGAGTCATATAACTCGGACCATCGCTGGAGGCGTCATGGAGCTGCTCGACCCGCTGAAGAACCCCACCCTCGCGGCGGCGCCGTTCTTCGTGCTGACCCTGCTGATCGAGCTCGCCGCCTTCAAGTGGTTGGAGTCGGACGGCGACCTGCGAGGCTACGAGACGAAGGATGCGCGCACCAGCCTGCTCATGGGGATCGGCTCGATCGCGTCGAGCGCGGTCTTCAAGGTCGCGACGCTCGTGGTGTTCGTGGCGATGAGCGTCTATCTCGCCCCCTGGCACCTGCCGACCGACACCTGGTGGTCGTGGGCGCTGCTCGTCGTCGGGCTCGACCTCGCCTTCTACCTGCAGCACCGCTTCGTCCACCGCGTGCGCATCGGGTGGGCCGCGCACCAGGCGCACCACTCCAGCGAGTACTTCAACTTCTCGACGGCCCTGCGCCAGAAGTGGAACCCCTGGGCCGAGGCGATCTTCTGGGCGCCGTTCCCACTGCTCGGCTTCGAGCCGTGGATGCTCTACGTCGCGTTCGGCTTCAACCTGGTCTTCCAGTTCTTCCAGCACACCGAGCGCATCGGGACGATGTGGCGTCCGATCGAGCTGGTCTTCAACACGCCCTCGCACCACCGCGTCCACCACGGCAGCGACCCCGAGTACCTCGACAAGAACTACGCCGGCATCTTCATCGTGTGGGACCGGATGTTCGGCACCTTCCAGCGCGAGCTGCACCGGCCGACGTACGGGCTCACGGTGCCCGTCGGCACGTACAACGTGCTGAAGCTGCAGTACGGCCCGTTCGTGGCGCTGGCGCGTGACGTCCGCTCGGCCCGGCGCTGGCGCGACAAGGTCGGCTACGTCGTGATGCCGCCGGGCTGGAAGCCGGGCGAGCACCGCGCCGAGGCCGAGCAGCCGCGTGAGCCGGCGGCGGTCAGAGCGCGCGGGTGAGGCCGCCGTCGACCGGCAGCATGACGCCGGACACGAAGCTCGCCGCCGGCGAGAGCACGAAGGCTGCGGCGCGACCGAACTCGGCCGGCTCGCCGTAGCGTCCGAGCGGGATCGTGCGCTCGTTGGCCGCCCGGGCCAGGTCGGCGTCGCCGGTGGCGGCATCGAGCGAGCGGACGCGGTCGGTCGAGATGCGTCCCGGCAGCAGGGCGTTGACCCGGATGCCGCGGGGCCCGAGCTCGTCCGCGAGGTTCTTGGCCGCCATGGCGAGCCCGGGACGCAGGGCGTTGGAGATGCCGAGGCCCGCGATGGGCGCCTTGACCGACGTCGACAGCACGAAGGCGATCGAGCCGCCGTCGTCGAGCACCTCGGCGACCTCGGTCGCGAGCCGGATCGCTCCGAGGAAGACCGACTCGAACGAGGTGCGCCACTCGTCCTCGGTGCGGTCGAGGATCGCCCCCGCCGGGGGCCCGCCGACGCTGATCAGCACGCCGTCGACGCCGCCGAAGGCCTCCTGCGCCGCGGCGATCAGCTGGGCGGGAGCGGTCGCGTCGGCGTTGTCGACCGCGACGCCGACGGCCCGGGTGCCGAGCTCGGACGTGACGCGGTCGACCGACTCCTGGCTGCGCGACGAGATGACGACGTTCGCGCCGTCGGCGACCAGCTGCTGAGCCGTGGCCAGGCCGAGGCCTCCGGTGCCGCCGGTGACGATGTACGTGCGATCTGCGAGGCCGAGGTCCATGGCTCCAGCGTAGATGCGTAGAACATGCGGGTGCCTGCTCGGCCCACTACCTTCGGGGCACACCTTCGAAAGGGGTTCTGTCATGTACTTCGGTGGATCCATCGCACTCATCGCCATCGGCGCGATCCTGTCGTTCGCTGTCCGTGACAACATCAACGAGGTCGACCTCGTGACGGTCGGCTACATCCTCATGGCGGCCGGCGTCATCGGCATCGTGCTGTCGTTCGTCGCCCAGGGGCAGCGCAACGCCGCCCTCAAGCGTCAGAACGACGTGCCGCCGCGCGGCTAGGGCTTGTTGGGGGTCTTGTCGTCCTTCGGGCCGTTGCCCGGGCCGCCGGACGGCTTGTCGCCGGGCCCGGGGGGCTCCTCGGACGTCGGCGCGCTGGTCTCGGGCGCCTCTCGGGCGACGGTCAGCGTGATCGTGCTGCCCCGGCCGACGGTGCCGGAGGGCGACACCCCGATGACGGTCCCCTCGGGCTGCGACGAGACCTGGTCGACGCGCCGCGCCTTCAGGTCGAGCTCGTCGAGCTTGTCTGCAGCGTCGTCGTAGGACCGGCCCAGCAGGGCGTCGCGATCGACCGTCACCTCGTCCGAGTCGCTGTCATCCTCTGAGGGCTCGGTCTCCGACGGCGTCGGGGTGGGCTCCGACGTCGGGGTCTCGTCGTCGGTGGGGGCATCGCTCGTCTGCGTCGTCGACGAGGGGTCGGCAGGCTCGTCGTCCTTGTTCAGCGCCTGGGCGGCGAGCAGGCCCACCAGCAGCACCAGCACGGCGATCACGATGATCCAGGGCCATCGCGACGAGCGTCGCTCGTCCTCGTCGCTCGACGACGGGGGCGGCAGCACCGGGGGCGGCGGGGGAGGAGCGGCGGCCGCTGCCGGCTGGACGCTCGTGGGGGCCGCAGGAGGCGGCACCGGCGCGGTCATGGGCATGGCGCTCGTGGCGGGCGTGATGATCTCGGTCGACGGCGACGTCTCGTTGCTCGCGAGCGAGGCCACGACGGCGGCGCTGGACGGGCGGTCGTCGGGGTCCTTCTGCGTCAGCGAGGCGATGAGCGTGCGCAACGCGGGGGGCACCGAGTCGGGCAGCGGCGGAAGGTCCTCGCGCAGCTGTGCCATCGCGGTGGCCACAGCGGTGTCGCGCCGGAACGGAGAGACCCCGGTCAGGCAGTGGTAGGCCACGATGCCGAGCGAGTAGAGGTCGGAGCGGCCCGTCGCCGGACGGCCCGCGGCCTGCTCGGGGCTGCAGTACTCGGCGGTGCCGATGATCGAGCCGGCCGCCGTCAGCGGTTCGCTGCCGGCCGACCACGCGATGCCGAAGTCGACCAGCACGGCGCGACCGTCCGGCGTCACGACGATGTTGGACGGCTTGAGGTCGCGATGCACGATGCCGGCCAGGTGCGCGGTCTCGAGCGCGTCGGCGACCTGCGTGACGATCTTGGCGACGCCGTCGGGGCGGATCGCGCCCCGCTCGGCCAGCAGGCGGCTGAGCGGCGTGCCCTCGATGAGCTGCATGACGATGAACGGCTCGCGCTCGGGCGACGACTCGTCCTCACCCACGTCGTAGACCTGCGCGATGCCGGGATGGTGCAGCGAACCGGCCAGCGTCGCCTCGGCCTTGAAGCGGGCGCGCGACGTGGCATCGTCCTCGCCGCCACCCACGCGCAGGATCTTGATCGCGACCGGTCGGCCCAGGCGGGTGTCCGTGGCGCGGACCACGCGGCCCATGCCCCCGGAGCCGATCGCGTCGCCGAGCTCGTAGCGTCCGTTCAGCAGTGTCACCATCCGACCGATGCTAGGCGCAGCAGCTGAACGGTGCAGGTCAGGGCCTCGTGGTCGGGGCGTCCGCGGTCGCGGCCCCAGGAGACGGACGGCTGCTGGGCAGCATGGAGGCATGCTCGCCTCTCCCTCACCTGGCGGTGTGTCGGTCGCCCATCGGACGTGCTGACGGGCGACCCAGCCACCGCCCGGTCCCAGGGCCGGGGTCGAATCTGCCCAGGCAGCCTGGGTCCGACCGCTGACCCTGGCCACAGCACGAGAAAGGCCCCCGCAAAGAGCGCGGGGGCCTTTCTCGTGCTGTGGCCAGGGCCGGGGTCGAACCGGCGACCCTCCGCTTTTCAGGCGGATGCTCGTACCAACTGAGCTACCTGGCCACCGCTCGCGAACGAGCGACGATCACCATATCGCACGGCGCCGGACGCCTGCGACAGTGCTGCTCAGGTCGGGTCGGCCAGGCGCTGGAGCAGCAGGGCCTCGGCGACGCAGACGCGGGCGAACTCGCCCAGGTGCAGGCCTTCGTCGATGCCGTGGGCGCGCGTGTCGGGGTCTTCGACGCCCGTCACCAGCACGGCCGCGTGGGGGAACAGGCGGGCGAACTCGGCGATGAACGGGATCGATCCGCCCATGCCCATGTCGACCGGCTCGGTGCCGTCCCAGGCGTCGCGGAACGCCGAGCGGGCCGCGTCGTACGCAGGACCGTCGGCATCGACGGTGAACGGCTCGCCGAGATCGCCGCGCTCGACCGTCACCCGGGCTCCGAACGGTGCGTGCTTCTCGAGGTGTGCGACGAGGGCGTCGAGGTGGGTCGCGGCGTCTCCGCCCGGCGCGACGCGCATGCCGATCTTGGCGCGGGCGCGGGGCGACAGCGTGTTGGAGGCGGTCGCGACGGGGGTGGCGTCGATGCCCAGCACGCTGACGGCGGGCTCGGCCCACAGTCGCTGGACGATCGAGCCGCGCCCGATCTGCTCGACGCCGGGAAGGACGGACGACTCCTCGCGGAAACGGTCCACGGGGTACTCGAGATCGGCGGCGACCCCGTGGTGCAGGCCCTCGATCGCGACCGATCCCTCGTCGTCGTGCAGTGTCGCGAGCAGGCGGCTCAGCGTGGTCAGTGCATCGGGCACGACGCCGCCCCAGATGCCGGAGTGCACGGCGTGGCCCAGCGTCTCGACCGTCACCACGCAGTCGACCATGCCGCGCAGCGAGACGGTCAGGGCCGGCACGCCGATGGCCCAGTTGGCCGAGTCGGCGATCACGATGGCGTCGGCGGTCAGCTCGTCGCGGTGCTGCTCGAGCAGGGCCACCAGGCTGGGCGAGCCCGACTCCTCCTCGCCCTCGACGAACACCGTCACGCCGACCGGCGGGTTGCCGCCGTGGGCGCGGAACGCCGCGAGGTGAGCCGCCAGCCCGGCCTTGTCGTCGGCGGCGCCTCGGGCGTAGAGCCGGTCGCCCCGGCGGGTCGGCTCGAACGGCGGTGACGTCCACAGGGCCGGGTCGCCCGTGGGCTGGACGTCGTGGTGCGCGTACAGCAGCACGGTCGGGGCGCCGGCCGGCGCGGGATGGTGCGCGATGACGGCGGGCGCCCCGCCGGCCTCGACGATGCGGGCGTCGGCGAACCCCGCCTCGGTCAGCAGCCGCTGCACCTCGGCGGCGCTGCGATGCACGTCGGCGTGGTGCTCGGGCTGGGCCCAGATGGACGGGATGCGGACGAGCGACTCGAGATCGTCCAGGACGGAGAGGAGCACGTCGTGGACGCGCGCGGTGAGGTCGGTCATGACCCCCAGCCTGTCACCTGCCCCG
Organism: Aeromicrobium endophyticum; assembly: GCF_003586285.1. Classification (GTDB taxonomy): domain Bacteria; phylum Actinomycetota; class Actinomycetes; order Propionibacteriales; family Nocardioidaceae; genus Aeromicrobium; species Aeromicrobium endophyticum. The sequence goes on from NZ_QUBR01000001.1 coordinate 1,693,167, forward strand.
GACGGGCGTCAGACGGTGCGGACGGCGTCGTCGGCCGAGATGCGCGGCAGGCGGTCGAACCACGCGTTCTCGCCCGGGTGGCCGATGTTGACGACGAGCTGCGTGCGCCACGAGGTGCCGGCGAAGAACTCCTCGTCGATGCCGGCTGCGTCGAATCCGCCGACGGGCCCGGCGTGCAGGCCGGCCGCGCGCAGGCCGATGATGAAGTAGCCCGTCTGCAGGGCCGTGTTGTAGCGCGCGATGTCGGCACGCTTGGCCTCGTCGCCGGCGAACATGTCGCCGATGCCCGGCTTGTGCGGGAAGTGCTGGTCCATCGACGTGTGGAAGTCGACGTCGGACGCGATGACGGCCACCAAGGGTGCCGACTCGGCCTTCGCCTTGTTGCCGTCGGCCATGTGGGGCACGAGCCGGTCGCGGCCCTCGCCCTGCTCGACCAGCAGCAGGCGCATCGGCTGGATGTTCATCATCGTGGGGCCCAGCTTGACCAGGTCGAACACCTCGCGGACCTGGGCGGCGGAGACGGGCTCGTCGCTGAAGGTGTTGAGCGAGCGGGCCTCGCGGAAGAGCACGTCGAGGGCGGCGTCGTCGAGCACGAACGGGTCGGTCGTCAGTGAAGAAGTCATAGAACATTCAATCATTTCGGAGGCAAGAAAAATCCCACGCCCCTCCGAAGAGGGACGTGGGCTCTCTCACATGGCGACCCCGACCGGACTCGAACCGGCGACCTCCGCCGTGACAGGGCGGCGCGCTAACCAACTGCGCCACGGGGCCATGCTGTGCGGCGAACCGCGAACGTGACTCTATCGCATGCGTCCGGCGGTCACCAAAACGGGTCTCCCGACCGTCCGGACGAAGCCGCCGCCCTACCGCATCCCGGCGAGCTCGCGGCGCGTGTCCGACTGGTGAACAGCAGCCGGAACGCCTGCGATCTCGGCTTGCATGGGGTCATGACCGCTCGCCCCACCACCGTCGCACCCCTGTCGTTGGCCGATCTCGCCGCACTCACCCGGGACGTCGCCGACGACGTCCGCGCGGGTCTGCACGAGGTGCACGCCGACGCCGAGAACCGGTGGCACGTGCGGCTGCGATGCGACGACGAGGTCGACGTGTGGCTCATCAGCTGGACGCAGGAGCAGGGCACGCAGCTGCACGACCACGGCGGGTCGTCCGGCGCGTTCACGGTCGTCAGCGGGACGTTGTCGGAGGCCGTGTGGGCCCCCGGTGCCGAGTCGCTGACCGAGACCGCCCGCGCCGAGGGCGACTCGGTGCTGTTCGGCGAGCACTACGTGCACGACGTGCGCAACGTGCACGCCGAGACGGCCGTCAGCGTCCACGCCTACTCGCCGCCCCTGTCGCAGATGAACTACTACGACGTCGACGGACACCAGCTCGTCCGGCTGGCCTCGGTGTGGACCGACGACCCCGAGGCGCCCGCCCCCGACCTGCGGGCCGCGTCGTGACGGCCACGTTCGCGTCCGTCGACGAGCTGCTCGACGCGGCGCGCGGGGGCCTCGACCGCATCTCGCCGCGCGAGGCCTTCGCGCGGGTCGCCAGGGGTGCGCTCATCGTCGACATCCGTCCGGCGTGGCAGCGCGAGCTGGACGGCGAGATCCCCGGCTCGGTGGTGGTCGAGCGCAACCACCTCGAGTGGCGCCTGCACCCGCGCTCGGGCGCGAGCCTGCCCTGGGCGGCCGAGGGCCAGGAGTGGATCGTGGTGTGCACCGAGGGCTACACCTCGTCGCTCGCCGCAGCCGCGCTCGTCTCGCTCGGGCTGCCCGCCAGCGACGTCGTGGGCGGCATCCACGCGTGGCGCGCCGAGGGACTGCCCGTCGTCGACGGCCCCACCCCGGTCGAGCACCGGGTGGGCGGCGCGACGTGACCCCAGCGACACGGACCGTGCTTCCGATTGCCGCGAGCCGGTGACCGCGCAAGACTGGTGCACCCGCATCACCCGCACGACCCTTCCTTGCCTACCTACTGTCCCGACGCGCTGGCGTCGAGCGCGGAGGACCGCATGATCGAGTACCGCTCCATCGGCAAGACCTTCGCCGACGGGACGGAGGCCGTCGGCGACTTCAGCCTGGTGCTGCCGTCACGCACCACGACGGTGTTCGTCGGCTCGTCCGGATGTGGCAAGACCACGCTGCTGCGCATGGTCAACCGCATGGTCGACCCGTCCCGGGGCCAGGTGCTGATCGACGACGTCGACATCGCGACGCGCAACCGGGTCGAGCTGCGGCGCAGCATCGGCTACGTCATGCAGAACGCCGGACTGCTGCCGCACCGCAAGGTCATCGACAACGTCGCGACCGTGCTGCGCCTCAACGGTGTCGGCAAGAAGGAGGCGCGCGACCGCTCGTACGCCGTGCTCGAGACCGTGGGCCTCGACACCTCGCTGGCCACGAAGTACCCCAGCCAGCTCTCGGGCGGCCAGCAGCAGCGGGTCGGCGTGGCGCGCGGCCTGGTGTCCGACCCCAACATCCTGCTGATGGACGAGCCGTTCGGCGCCGTCGACCCCATCGTGCGCGAGGAGCTGCAGACCGAGCTGCTGCGGCTGCAGCGCGACCTCGACAAGACCATCGTGTTCGTCACCCACGACATCGACGAGGCCTTCCTGCTCGGCGACCAGGTCGTCATCCTCAAGAAGGGGGGCGAGGTGGCGCAGGTCGGCTCTCCCGCCGACATCCTGGCCGCCCCGGCGGACGACTTCGTGCGCAGCTTCGTCGGCATCGACAAGGGCAGCCGCACGTTGCACGTCGAGGAGCGCGACGGCGTGCGCGTCGTCGTCGACGGCACCGGCAAGGCCACCGGGGTGCTCGAGTCGTCATGAGGTGGTTCGAGAACAACACCGACAAGGTCGTCGACCTGCTGCTCAGCCACGTGTGGCTCAGCGTCGTGCCGATCGTGCTGGGCTTCGTCATCGCGGTGCCGATCGGCTGGTACGCCAACCGGCACCCCCGCGTGCGCGGCGTGCTGCTGACCATGGCGGGCGTGCTCTACACCGTGCCGTCGCTGGCGTTGTTCCTCATCCTGCCGAGCATCATCGGCACGGGATTCCTCGACCCGCTGAACGTGGTCGTCGCCCTGACGATGTACGCCGTTGCGATCATGGCCCGCTCGGCCAGCGACGCCTTCGGGTCGGTGTCGCCCGGTGTGCTCGATGCGGCCACGGCGGCAGGTTTCGCGCCGGCGGGCCGCGCCTTCCAGGTCGAGCTGCCGCTGGCCGGACCGGTGCTCGTCGCCGGGCTGCGCGTCGTGGCCGTCAGCACCGTCAGCCTGGTCAGCGTCGGCGCGCTGACGGGTGTGAACAACCTCGGCTCGCTGTTCACGGAGGGCTACCGCACCGACAACGACGCGGAGATCCTGGTCGGTGTCATCGGCATCGTCGCGCTCGCCCTCGTCTTCGACGGCCTGATCGTGCTGGCCGGACGGCTCCTGCTGCCGTGGTCGAGGTCATCGCGGTCGACCACCCGCAGCCCGGTCTCACCGATCATGTCCTTCGCGCAGCACCTGCGGGGTGGTCGGGTATGAGCGTCGTGAACGACACCGTCGACTGGTTCGCCGACTCGTCGCACTGGTCGGGCGACGACGGCGTGCCCCACCGTCTCGTCCAGCACCTCGGCTACACGTCGCTGACGGTGCTGATCGCCGCCGCGATCGCCATCCCGATCGGGCTGTGGATCGGCCACACGGGCCGGCTCCGCGGGCTGGCGGTCGTCAGCTCCGGAGCGCTGAGAGCCCTGCCGACGCTGGGCGTGCTCACGTACGCCTCGCTGTTCACCGGCATCGGCATCAAGGCCGCGATCTTCACGCTCGTCCTGCTGGCCATCCCGCCGCTGCTGGCGGGCGCCTACGCAGGGCTCGAGTCCGTCGACCGCCAGACGATCGACGCGGCCCGCGCGGTCGGCATGACCGAGTGGCAGATCCTGACCAAGGTCGAAGTACCGCTCGCCCTGCCGCTGATCATCGGCGGCGTCCGCTCGGCGACCCTGCAGGTGGTCGCCACGGCCACGGTCGCGGCCTACGTGCCCGGCCCCGGCGGCCTCGGCCGCTACCTGATCGACGGGCTCGCGCTCAGCGACTACCCGCGCGTGGTGGCCGGATCGGTCGTCGTCATCGTGCTCGCCCTCGCCCTCGACGGAATGTTCGTCCTGCTCCAACGGTTGGCACTTCGCAACCGTCCCGCCGCCGTCCGCACCACCGCCTGAACGCACACACCTAGGAGAACCATGTCCCTCACCAAGCTCACCGGCGGCCTCGCGGCCGTCGCCCTGAGTGTCAGCCTCGCTGCCTGCGGCGGCGACCCCACCTCGGACGACTCGTCATCCTCCGCGTCCGACACCATCACGGTCGGCTCGGCTGCCTTCCCCGAGAACGAGATCATCGCCGAGATCTACGCCCAAGGTCTCGAGGCCGGCGGCGTCAAGGTCAAGAAGAAGCTCAACATCGGTGCCCGCGAGGTCTACATCCCTGCGCTCGAGAAGGGCGAGATCGACCTGCTGCCCGAGTACTCCGGCAACCTGCTGTCGTACCTCGACAAGAACACGACGGCGACCTCGGCCGACCAGATCGACGAGGCGCTGGACGACGCGCTGCCCAAGAACCTCGAGGTGCTGGACGCCGCTCCGGCCGAGGACAAGGACTCGCTCAACGTGACGGCCGAGTTCGCCGCAGCGAACAAGCTCACGACGATCGCCGATCTCAAGAACGTCAAGGGGCTCAAGCTGGGCGCCAACCCCGAGTTCAAGGAGCGCGACTACGGCATCCCCGGGCTCGAGAAGGTCTACGGCATCACCGGCATCGACTTCGTCCCGATCAGCGACGGCGGCGGTCCCAAGACGCTGAAGTCGCTGCTCGACGGCGACATCAACGTGGCCGACATCTACTCGACGACCCCGTCGATCACGGCCAACAAGCTGGTGACGCTGGAAGACCCCGAGAACCTGATCGCGGCCCAGAACGTCATCCCGATCATCAACGAGAAGAAGGCGTCCGACAAGGTCGAGGACATCCTCGACAAGATCTCGGCGGCGCTCACCACCGAGGACCTGCTCGACCTCAACGCGAAGAACCAGGGCGACGACAAGACCGCCCCGGACGTCCTCGCCAAGGAGTGGCTGACGTCCAAGGGCCTGATCTAGCCTCGGCGCTCGCCGCTCGAGCCTGGCCTTCGCCCCTTGAGCTTGTCGAAAGGCCCTTTCGACAAGCTCGAGGGGCGTCGCGCGTCTCGAGCGGCCCCGTGGATCGCAGTCAGTCGAAGAACACAATGCGCACGAGCGCGACGACGCCGACCGCGAGGATGACGGCGCGCAGCGCGTTGGGCGGAAGCCGGCGGCCGATGCGGGCGCCCAGGTAGCCGCCGATCAGGCTCCCGCCGGCGATGAGGCCGACGACCTTCCCGTCGATGTGGTCGCGGGCCACCAGCACGAAGACGATGGCGGCGACACCGTTGACGACTCCCGCGAGGACGTTCTTGAGGGCGTTGATGCCCTGCATGCCGATCGTGAGCATCACGCCGAACAGCCCGACGAGCAGGATCCCCTGGGCCGCACCGAAGTAGCCCCCGTAGACGCCGAGCACGAACACCAGGGCCACGAGCGATGCCCGGGGTCGAGTGGCGGGTGCGGTGCCGGCATCGTCCGAGTCGCGCCGCGCCGCCGCCCGGCGCTGCAGCGACGGCCCCACGACGACCATCAGCAGCCCGATCGCGATCAGCACCGGCACGATGGCCCCGAACGCCTCGGCGGGCAGGACGAACAGCAGGAGCGCGCCGGCCAGCCCACCGGCGGCGGACGCCGGCACCAGCCTGAGCACGAGCCCGAGGTGCTGGCGGGCCTCGGCGCGGTAGCCGTAGACGCCCGAGGCGCTGCCGGCCAGCAGCCCGATGTTGTTCGAGACGTTGGCCGTCAGCGGCGGGTATCCGAACAGCAGCAGGACCGGGAACGTCACGAGGGTGCCGGAGCCGACGACGGTGTTGATCATGCCGGCCCAGATGCCTGCGGCGAAGATCGCACCCAGCTCGATCATGGTGTCTCCACTCGCGACGAGACCGCGGGACGGCCCCGCGCCAGGTGCCATGGTGCCCTAGCGCCGGCCGGGCCCGGGGGCCCGGGGGATCGGGGGATCGGGGTTCGTCCGCACCGGGGCGGACGAACCCCGATCCTCCCGTCAGACGGGCTGCAGCTCGCGGGGGTCGTGCGCGTGGTCGTCCTCCGCGCTGCGGACGTCCGCCAGGCCCTGCAGCCGTCCCTTGAAGCCCAGCAGCAGCGCCGGCAGCAGCACGAGCCGCACCACGGTGGCGTCGAGCAGGATCGCGACGGACAGGCCGACGCCCATCTGCTTCATCTCCAGCAGGTCGAGCGTCGCGAACACCGCGAACACCGACACCATCACGGCCGCTGCGCTGGTGACGACGCTCGCCGTGTCGCGGACCCCGTGCTCGACCGCGGTCTCGTACGGGAGCCCGCGCCGCAGGCCCTCGCGCACCCGGCTCAGCACGAACACGTGGTAGTCCATCGACAGCCCGACCAGCACCACGAAGCAGAACAGCGGGATCCAGTCGACGATGAACCCCGACGAGGTGTAGCCCAGCAGCCCGTCGGCCCACGAGTGTTGGAACACCAGGGTCAGGACGCCGAACGCGGCGCCGACCGACAGCAGGTTGAGCGCCGTCGTGATGAGCGCCAGCGTCAGGTTGCGGAACGTCCACACCATCATCAGGGCCGTCAGCAGCAGCACGAAACCGATGACGAGCGGCAGCCGCGACGTCTGGTGCTCGTAGTCGTACGTCTCGGCGACGCCGCCACCGACCGCCGAGGTGGTGCCGGGCAGGTCTCTGACAGCCCCGGGGACGGTCGTGTCGCGCAGCCGCTCGACGGCCCGGTCGTTGCGGGGGTCGCCCTCGCGGTGGGCGGCCGACATCGTGAGGGCCAGCGTCTGCCCGTCCTTCGACACCTGGACGTCCTGGTCGCCGGCCTCGGTGATGCCCGACGAGACGGCGTCCGCCTCGATGTCGCGCAGCGCCGACCGGGCTGCGTCCGTGCCGGCCGGAGTGGTCGTGAGCACGACCTCGAACGTCGGGTGCTCGGACGGGAAGCTCTGCTGGACGCGCTGGAAGGCCTGCACGGCGGGGATGTCCTGCGGCAGCGAGTCGACGGTCGACTGGTGGGTCGACATGCCCAGCGCGGGCACGGCCAGCGCGAGCAGCGCACCGACGGCGAGCACGGCGGACAGCAACGGCCTGCGGACGACCGGACCGACCAGGCGGGTGCTGATGCCTCCGGTGCCGATGCGCCGGTTGAGCCGCCAGAGCAGGGGGATGCGGGGACGGTCGACGAAGCGACCGAATGCCACGAGCATCGCGGGCAGCACGGTGAGCGAGCCGATGATCGCAACGAGGACGACGACGATCGCGCCGGTGGCGATGGAGGTGAAGACGGGCTCGCCCGACAGGAACAGCCCCGACATCGCCACCGTGACGGCGAGGCCCGACACGACGACGGCCCGGCCTGCGGTGGCCGCGGCGATCTCGACCGCGTCGATCGTCGAGCGGCCTCGCCGACGTTCCTCGCGCTCGCGCTTGAGGTAGAACAGCGAGTAGTCGACGCCGACGGCCATGCCGATGAGCAGCACGATGTTGGCGACCGATCCCGAGTCGGGAGCCAGGTACGACAGCGGGGCGTAGAGCCCGAGCGCGGTGACGACCGAGGTGATCGCGAGCAGCACGGGGATACCGGCGGCGACGAAGGCGCCGAACGCGACCAGCATGATCAGGAACGTGATCGGCAGGCTCGACGTCTCTGCCGTCGTCAGGTCGCCGGCGACCTTGTCGTTGATGCCGTCCTCGAGCGATGCCTCACCGGCCTGCTGGACGTCCAGCTCGGGGTGGTCCTGCTGCACGCGCGCGGTGGAGCGGATGAGCGCGCCGACGTGGTCGGCGGCCTCCTCGGCGTCACCGGTCATCTCGATCGGCACGAGGACGGCGTCCTTCTTCGGCGACACGACGGGCGGCCCGACGTCCGAGACGCCCTTCACGTCCTTGGCGGCCTTGCTGACCTGGGCGGCCACGGCGGAGGCCCGGTCGAGGTCGAGCGTCCCCTTCGGCGCCGTGATGAGGACGGACTCGGCCGGGCTGGCGACGAGCCCGGCGTCGTCGAGCATCGCGGCGGCACGGCCCGACTCGCCGACGCGGAAGCTGTCGTCGGCGAGGCTGCGCCCGGGCACGAGTGTCGACAGCGCGACGGCGATGGCGACGAGTGCGAACCATGCGCCGATCGCGCGCCAGGGGTGCATCGCGCTCCAACGGGCGACACGGACGGTGGGGTTTCTGCGAGACATCGAGGTCTCCTCTGCGAGGCGTGGATGGTGATGGCTCCAGCCTCGTGATCCGGCGCGTGACGCACGATGGTGCTGGGACCCGCGGCCGGGGTGGGCCTAGGCCCCCTGTGGTCGCGCCGCGCATCTGGGAGGCTCGAGCCATGACCGCCGCCACTGCCCTCGCCGTGCCGCGCAGCGAGCGCTTCGTCGCCGGCATGCGCCGCCGCGTCGCGCTCACCGGCGTCTCGCTCGTGTACGTCCTGCTGGCTCCGCTCGCCCTGGTCCTGCTGTGCACCCTGACGGTGTCCCTGGGCGTCGCGGTCACTGGTGTCGGTCTGCTGCTCCTCCTGGTCCTGGTGCCGCTGGCGGCGCAGCTGGCCGGCCTGCACCGGCGCCTGGCCGGACGCCTGCTGGGCGTCACGATCGATGCGCCGTACGCCCCCACGGCACGGGGATCGTGGTGGGCCCGCCTGCGTGGCTGGGCCGCCGATCCAGCACGCTGGCGCGACCTCGCGTGGACGTACGTGGCGGTGACGCTCGGATGGGCGCTGGCGTGGCTCGGCGTCGGCCTGGGGCTCGCCGTGGTCTGGTACGCGATCTTCCCGGGGGTGTACGCGCTGGTGCCCGAGGGGACGCTCGCCAACGACTACGGCTTCGTCAACCTCGACACCCAGCCGGAGGCCTACCTCAACTGGGTGCTGCTGCCGGTGGTGTTCGCGCTGTGGTGGTGGCTCGAGCCCGTCCTCGTCCGCTGCATCGCGCAGCTCGACCGCGCGATGCTGGCACCGTCCCGCGCGGCCCTCGAGCGGCGGGTGGCCGAGGTGTCGCAGTCGCGGGCCGAGTCGATCGACCACTCGGCCGCCGAGCTGCGGCGCATCGAGCGCGACCTGCACGACGGGGCGCAGGCGCGGCTCGTCGCGCTGGGCATGAACCTCGGGCTGGCGGCCGAGCTGCTCGAGAACGACCCGGAGGCCGCCGCCCGTCTGCTCACCGAGGCGCGGGACGTGACGACATCGGCCCTCGGCGACCTGCGATCGGTCGTGCGCGGCATCCACCCGCCGGTGCTCGCCGATCGCGGACTCGCGGGAGCGGTCCAGGCGTTGGCGCTCGACATGGCGGTGCCGGTGTCGACCACGATCGTGCTGGCCGGACGGGCACCGGCGCCGGTCGAGTCGGCCGTGTACTTCGCCGTCAGCGAGCTGCTGGCCAACGTCGGCAAGCACGCAGCGGCCGACCGGGTCTCGATCGACGTGAGCCACGACGGGCGCGCCCTCGTGGTCGTCGTCGAGGACGACGGAGTCGGCGGCGCATCGCCGTCCGGGACGGGGTTGTCGGGGGTGGCTCGCCGGCTGACCGCCTTCGACGGCACGATGGACGTCGTCAGCCCCGCCGGGGGACCCACGACGATCACCCTGGAGGTCCCGTGCGCGTTGTCATCGCCGAGGACCTCGCCCTCCTCCGCGACGGACTGACCCGCCTGCTCGAGGCGTACGGCTGCGAGGTCGTCGCCGCCGTCGAGAATGCCGAGGCCCTCGCCGAGGCGCTGACCCGGCTGGAGCCCGACGTCGCCGTCGTCGACGTGCGGATGCCGCCGACGTTCACCGACGAGGGGCTCCGCGCCGCGATCACGGCACGCACGCGGCGTCCGGGCCTGCCGGTATTGGTGCTGTCGCAGTACGTCGAGCAGCTGTACGCCCGCGAGCTGCTGGGCAGCGGCGACGGCGCGATCGGCTACCTGCTGAAGGACCGTGTCGCCGACGTCGCGACCTTCGTCGAGGCGGTGCGCACCGTGGCCGCCGGCGGGACGGTGCTCGACCCCGAGGTGGTGTCGGCGCTCATCGCCCGCGCCCCCGACGACGGACCGGTCTCGCGGCTGACCTCGCGGGAGCGGGAGGTGCTGGGCCTCATGGCGCAGGGACGGTCGAACGCTGCGATCGCCGCGGCCCTGTTCGTGACCGAGAAGGCCATCAGCAAGCACACCAGCAACATCTTCATGAAGCTCGACCTCGACCCGGACGACGACAGCAGCAACCGGCGTGTCATGGCCGTCATCGCCTACCTGCAGTCGTGAAGCCGCAGCAGGCCTGGCTTGACCGCGGTCACTAGCCTGATCGCCGACTACTACTCGAGGAGATCGCCGTGCGGACCTTCATGACCGACACCACCGGTGGGAGCGGCGGCGTCGCCGAGGCCCTGGGCCGGGTGAGCGCCCTGGTGGGCATGATCGCCCTCGGCACGTGGCTGCTCGTGTCGGGCCTGCGCCGACGGGGCGCCACCGGCGGGGCCAAGGGCACCGTCAGGGTCGTGCTCGGAGCGCTCGTGCTGGCCTTCGTCGTGCTGGGCTCGCTCGGCAACCTCGCGCAGCAGACCTGACGTTCAGGCGGGCGGCGTGACGATCCAGGGCTCGCGGGGGATCGCGGCGACGTCGAACGTCCGCAGCATGTCGTGGGGCGTAGCACCCTCGAGCCCGAGCGAGTCGGCGATGAGCGCCAGCACGTCGACGCCGCGGTCGACCAGCTCGGCCCGGGTCACGGCTCCGTCGCGCTTGGCGAGACGGCGCCCGTCGACGTTGAGCGCGAGCGGCACGTGGACGTACGTCGGCGGGGTGGCTCCCAGCAGCGTCGCGAGATAGGCCTGTCGCGGTGCCGAGCTGAGCAGGTCGTCGCCGCGGACGACCTGGTCGACACCCTGCTGTGCGTCGTCGACGACCACCGCGAGGTTGTACGCCACGGCCCCGTCTCCGCGGCGCAGCACGACGTCGTCGACCACCCCGGTGACCGTGCCGTGCAGGACGTCCTCGACGGTGAAGTCGGCCACGGCTGCTCGCAGCCGCAGCGCCACGGGACGTTCGCGCCGCCGCTCGTCGCGCTCGGACGCAGTCAGGTCGCGGCACGTGCCGGGGTAGGAGCCTGGCGGGCCGTGCGGCGCGGACGGTGCCTCCAGCACCTCGCGGCGGGTGCAGAAGCACTCGAACACCAGGCCTCGACCGGCCAGCGAGGCGAGCGCCGCGTCGTAGAACCTGGCGCGCTGCGACTGGTGGACGACCGGACCGTCCCAGTCGAGGCCCAGGGCGGCGAGATCGGCGAGCTGTCGCTGCTCGGCGCCCTCGCGGACGCGGTCGAGGTCCTCGATCCGCAGGACGACGTCGCGTCCGGTGGTGCGCGCGCACAGCCACGCCAGCAGGGCGGTGCGGAGGTTGCCCACGTGCAGGTCGCCCGACGGCGACGGGGCGAAGCGGCCCGAGCTCACGACGTCACTCGATGCCGCGGCGGGAGCGCTCGTCGACCTGGCCCTCCCAGACGAACCGCAGCGTGGCGACCGACTTCTCGTACGACCGGTACTCCTCGTCGAGGCGGTAGCCGTGCCGCTCGTAGACGGCTTGGGCCCGGGTGTTGGTGTGAGCCGTGCTGAGCTCGACCGCGTCGGCCCCGGCGGCCGCGGCCATGCTGGCGACGGTGTTGAGCAGCTCGTCGACGGCGCCGGTGCCGCGCGCGTGCTCGACGACGTACAGGTCGTTGAGCACCCAGATGCGGCTCAACCGGGTGGACGAGAACGAGGGGTAGATCTGCGCGAAGCCGACCACCTCGTCGTCGTCCAGCCCGAGCAGCACGATCGACTCGTCGCGCACGATGCGCGAGGCCAGGAAGGCGCCGGCCGCCGAGACGTCGTAGGGCGCTCCGTAGAACTCGCGGTACGCCGCGAACAGCTGGGCTGCCTCGAGGACGTCGGCCAGCTCTGCGCGGATGACGGTCACCCCGTTAGCGTCCCACGAAGTCGCCCAACCGTCAGGTCGTGCCACACTGGCGAGACCGCCTTCAGCCACGAGGGTGTCGTGCCGACCCATCCAGACGGACGCCGATGCCCTCACCCACGCCGCTGACCCTCGATCCGGGTGCGGACCTGCGACAGCTGCTGACGAGCGTCCGCGAGACGCTCGCGGCCGACACCGCCGTCATGCTGCTGGTCGACGCGACCGGCGCCGTGCTCGAGCCGTTCGCGTCGTCGGGGCTCGACGTGACGCTGCGGACGGGTGCGCGGGTGCCGATCGGCCGAGGATTCGCGGGAGCGGTCGCCGGGACGGGGCGCCCGGTGGTGCTGGACGACATCGACGCCGGCGAGGTGGTCAACCCCGTGCTGCGGCGGCGCGGCATCCGGTCGCTGCTCGGCGTGCCGCTGGTGCGCGACGGAGCGGTGTTCGGCGTCCTGCACGTCGGCACGCTGTCGCAGCGACACTTCACGGCCGACGACGTGCAGCGGCTGACGGACCTCGCCGACGAGGTCGCGTCGTGGTTCGCCGACCAGTCGCTCGCCGAGCACCACACGGCCGCGCGGGTGCTGCAGCGCAGCCTGATCCCCACGCTGCCACCGTCGATCCCGGGGCTCGACGTCGCAGGACGCTACGTGCCGGCCGAGGGCGACCTGGGTGGCGACTGGTACGACGTCTTCGCCCTCCCCGACGGCCGCGTCGGCTTCGTCATGGGCGACGTCCTGGGCCACGGCCTGCAGCCGGCGGTCGTGATGGGACGCATCCGCAGCGCCCTGCGCTCGTACGCGCTGATCGAGCCGAGCCCGGCCCGCGTGCTGCAGATGCTCGACCGCAAGATCAGCCACTTCGAGGCAGGGACGCTCGCGACGGTGCTGTTCGCCGTGGCGCGACCCCCGTTCGACTCCTTCGTCGTCAGCAGCGCCGGGCACTGGCCGCCGCTGGTGGCCGACGGTCGTTCCCCCGCGACCGCGGTCGCTCTGCGGACCGACACGATGCTCGGGCTCCTGCCCGACAGGACGCGCACCGACACCGTGGTGCCGGTGCCTGAGGGCGGCTCGCTGTGCCTGTTCACGGACGGCTTGATCGAGCAGCGCTTCGGCGCCGAGCAGGCGGTCGACCCCGACGCGGGTCTTGCCGCTGTGGCCGCGAGCCTCGCAGCGAGCAGGACGGCCGAGGCGAGCTGTGTCGCGGTGCTGGCCGATCTCATCCCCGAGCACGGCACGGTCGACGACGTCGCGCTGCTCGTGATCCGTCGCGAGCCGACCTGAGAAGGCGTCAAGGACGCGTCAAGATCCCGGCATCGGACGTGGAGTCGGCCTAGGTTGGCCGGGTGAACTCCCCGCGCCCCGCCCACGGCGACGTCCTGCGCCTGGCCGTCGTCGTCGGAGCCCTCGGCGTCGTGTTCGGCGACATCGGCACGAGCCCGATCTACACGATCCAGACGGTGTTCGACCCGGGCGACCCGCACCCCGTGCCGGTCACGGACGCCCACGTGCTCGGGGTGGTGTCGCTGATCCTGTGGTCCGTCACCGCGATCGTGACCATCACGTACGTGTCGCTCGCGATGCGGATCGACCACGACGGCGAGGGCGGCATCATGGCGCTCATCTCGCTGCTGCGTCGATGGGCCGGCGACAAGCGCGCCGGGGCGGCAGCCGTGCTGGCCGGTCTGGGTCTGTTCGGCGCCGCGCTGTTCCTCGGCGACAGCATGATCACCCCCGCGATCTCGGTGCTGTCGGCGGTCGAGGGCTTCAAGACCATCGACTCGGGCTTCGCGCCGTGGGTCGTGCCCGTGACGGCGGTCATCATCGTGACGCTGTTCTCGGTGCAGCGGCACGGCACGGCCGTGGTCGGACGGTTCTTCGGACCCGTGATGATCACGTGGTTCGTGACGATCGGTGCGTGCGGGGCCTGGGGTGTGACGAAGGACGCCGCGATCCTGAAGGCCGTGTCGCCGACGTACGCGATCGACTTCCTGGCCGGCAACTTCCACTACGCCTTCTTCGCGCTGGCGGCGATCGTGCTGGCGGTCACCGGTGCGGAGGCCCTCTACGCCGACATGGGGCACTTCGGGCGCAAGCCGATCGCGGTCGGCTGGATCTTCCTGGTCTTCCCGGCCTGCGCGCTGAGCTACCTCGGTCAAGGCGCGCTCGTGCTGGAGGACAAGGCCAACATCAGTGCACCGTTCTTCCTGCTCGCGCCGCACTGGGCGCGCATCCCCCTCATCGTGCTCGCCTGCGCCGCGACGGTCATCGCCTCGCAGGCCGTCATCACCGGCGCGTTCTCGGTGGCGTCGCAGGCCGCCCAGCTGGGCTACCTGCCGCGCCTGCGCATCGTGCACACCTCGCAGCACGAGCGTGGCCAGATCTACGTGCCGTGGGTCAACTGGCTGCTGCTCGTGTCGGTGCTGACCCTGGTGTTCGCGTTCCGGTCGTCGGCATCGCTCGCGTTCGCCTTCGGCATGGCCGTCACCGGCACGATCACGATCACGACGATCCTGTTCTTCTACGTCGCCCACCGTCGCTGGACCACGCCGACGTGGGTGCTGGTGCTGATGGCCGCGCCCCTGCTGGCGCTCGACCTGCTGTTGATCGGCGCGAACCTGACCAAGCTCGTGCACGGTGCGTGGCTGCCGCTGGCGATCGCCATCACGTTCTTCACGGTGATGATGACGTGGCAGCGGGGACGCGAGGTCGTCACCGCGCGCCGCGAGGAGATGGAGGGATCGCTGCAGGAGTTCGTCGACGAGCTCGACACCGGCGACCACGTGCCGGCCGTCGTCCCGGGCACGGCGATCTTCCTCAACCGCGGCACCACGACCCCGCTCGCGCTGCGGGCCAACGTCGAGCGCAACCGGGTGCGGCACGCGTGCGTCGTCATCGTGACCGTCCAGATCGAGTCGTCGCCGCGGGTGTCGCACGACGAGCGCGTGCAGGTCGACTCGCTGGGCCGCCCCGAGGACGGCATCACGTACGTGACGGTCCGCTTCGGCTACGCCGAGACCACGGACGTCCCGGCCGCCCTGGCCCTGCTGACGCCCGAGCAGACCGAGGGTCAGATCGACCTCGACGACGCGACCTACTTCTTGTCGCGCATCGAGCTGCGGGTCGGCTCGCGCCCCACGATGGCCACCTGGCGCAAGCGCCTGTTCGTCGCGACCTCGCACGTGACGGCCGATGCCGCCGACCACTTCCACCTGCCGCGCGACCGCGTCGTCCTGCTGGGGTCGCACGTCGAGGTGTGACAGGCGTTGTTAAGTTTTACCCGCTTCCGACGTGTCGTGTTAAATTTAACAACGTGCGTACGGCTGTCGAGAACCCCTTCGTGCCCGGGTCGGACACGATCCCCGAGGTGTGGGCCGGACGCACGAGCCAGGTCAGCGACTTCGAGAGCGTCGTCCGGCCACGGCGGATGGCGGGTCTGTCCGAGCGGGGACGCACGATCCTGGGAGAACCGGGACTGGGCAAGTCGACGTTGGTCCGCCGGTTGGCCGAGCGTGCTCGCCGCCACCACGACGACTGGACGACCGCGCAGCTGCGGATGCCTCTCGGTGCCGATCCGCTGCAGATCGTCGCGACGGCGCTGCTGGGCCTGGCCGCGGACGCCGGACTGGCGGCGGCGACGGAGAAGCGCCTGCGCACGCTGATCGACCGCGTCAAGGCGGTCTCGGTCGCCGGGTGGGGGCTCACGCTCGAGCCCGACGCCGGGCCCCAACCGTTCGTCGCGCTGACGGACCTGCTGATCGAGATCGGGCTGGCCGCGCACGAGCAGGGCAGGCTGGTGATGGTCCACGTCGACGAGGTGCAGAACATCACCGACCAGGCAGCGTTGTCGCAGCTGCTGGTCTGCCTCGGTGACGCACTGACGTTCGAGCACACCGTCGTCGTTCCGGGCGGGGCGCAGATCGACCGGGTGCTGCCCATCGTGGTCTACCTGACAGGCCTGCCGGACTTCGACGACATGGCCGGGGCGCGCAAGGGCGCCACTTTCACGCGGCGGTTCAAGACCATCACGCTGGCACCGATCTCCGACGACGACTTCAAGCTGGCGTTGGCCCCGTTCCTGGACCCTGGGTGGCCGGTCGAGGTCGACGGGCTGCCGGCGGCGGTTCGGATGACGCAGGAGGCGCGGGACGCGATCGTGGCGTGCTGCTGCGGGGAGCCGTTCCTCTTCCAGCTGGCAGGACAGGAAGCCTGGTACGCCTCGCCGGGCTCGCCGCTGATCACCCTCGAGGATGTGCAGCAAGGATGGCGGGAAGCCACGCCTGAGGCTGTGACCCACGTGGAGCGCATCCTCGGGCGTCTTCCCGAGCGGGAGCACCAGCTGATCCAGGCCATGTCGGCTCTCGACCCGCAAGAGCGCACCGCGTCGGCCATCGCAGCGCACATGGGGTTCGACTCGGCAACGCAGATCGGGCCGTTCGCGTCCCGTCTCGACACGATGCGGGGCATCATCAACCGCGGCAAGCCGTACTCGTTCCGTCACCGCGCGATCGAGGCGTACCTGACGACGGATTGGCCGCACATCTGAGACGGACAGGTGCCGCCCTCGACGACACGCCTGGCCGGCCTTCGGCCGGAGAGGACGACACCCGGACCGAGAAGCACCCCCAACGGGACTCCGTCGCTCGTGCCTCGCTCCTCCTCGAATCGCGGAGCACACGATTCTCGCTCCGAGTGCCGCACGGAGCGGCCTTCGGCCGGAGAGGACGGCACCCGGACCGAGAAGCACCCCCAACGGGATTCGAACCCGTGCTACCGCCGTGAAAGGGCGGCGTCCTAGGCCGCTAGACGATGGGGGCCTGAAACCCGTTCAGCATAGAGGGTGACGGGGGCCGGTGCGACACCGCATCGGGCAGGATGGAGTCATGATCGACGTCAGCGAGGAGCGGTTCGCCGAGCTGGTCGAGGCCGCCTTCGCCGCGGTGCCGTCCGAGCTGGCCGCGCTGCTCGACAACGTGGTGCTGTTCGTCGAGGACGACGCGCCGGCCGACGACCCCACCCTGCTGGGGCTCTACGACGGCATCCCGCTGACCGAGCGCGACGGGACGTACGCCGGCGTGATGCCCGACCGCATCTTCGTCTTCCGCAACCCGACGCTCGCGATCTGCGACACCGAGGACGACGTCGTCGAGGAGGTCGGCATCACCGTGGTGCACGAGATCGCCCACCACTTCGGCATCGAGGACGACCGGCTGCACGAGCTGGGCTATGCCTGAGATCCGGCGGGCGGGCCAGCGCTTCCACACCGTCGGCGACGGCGTGCAGACGTGGCACAGCTTCTCCTACGGCGCGCACTACGACCCCGACCAGATCGGTTTCGGCCCGGTCATGGCGATCAACACCGAGCACGTCGAGCCGGGTGGCGGCTACGACGTGCACGACCACGCCGACGTCGAGATCGTCACGTGGGTGCTCGAGGGCGTCCTGCGGCACGAGGACTCGACCGGGCAGTCGGGCGACATCCGCCCCGGCTCGGCGCAGCGGCTCAGCGCCGGCACGGGGGTGCGGCACTCCGAGAGGAACGGCTCGGCCGACGAGCCGCTGGTGTTCGTGCAGATGATGCTGAGGTCCGACCACGACGGGCCGCCCGAGTATGCGCAGACCGAGGTCGAGCAGGCGCCCGGCGTGCTCGTGCCCACGGTGACGGTGCACGCGCCGGCCGAGCTGCTCGCCGTCCGCCTCGAGGCGGGGCAGCGGGTCGCCGTGCCGCCATCGCCCCGCAGCCTCGTGATCGTCACGGGCGGAGCAGTGGAGGTGGCGGGCGAGCGGCTCGACCTCGGCGACGAGGCCAGGTTCACCGGGGCCGCAGGCTACGAGCTGGCGGCCGACGTCCCGGCGAGCGCCCTGGTCTGGCAGCTCGGACGCTGAACGGGTCTCGTTGCACGATGCAACCGAACCCAGCATCCGGGTCGTGATCCGGTAGGCCTAGGCTGGGCCGGTGAAAGGTTGGCATGCGCACGCCCAGGCGGTCGAACAGCTCCTGACGTCCTACGCGGCGATCCCGCAGGGCTCCAGGATCCGTCTCGCGAAGAAGACGTCCAACCTGTTCAGGCCCCGGTCGGCCAGCGACGCCCCGGGTCTCGACGTCAGCGACCTCGACGGCGTCATCGCGATCGATCCCGAGGCGGCCACCGCCGACGTCCAGGGCGTCTGCACCTACGAGGACCTCGTCGAGGCGACGCTGACGTTCGGCTTCATCCCCTTCGTCGTGCCGCAGCTGCGCACCATCACGCTGGGCGGCGCCGTGACGGGCCTCGGCATCGAGTCGACGTCGTTCCGCAACGGCCTGCCGCACGAGTCGGTGCTCGAGATGGACATCCTCACGGGCTCCGGCGAGCTGGTCACCGCGACGCCCGACAACGAGCACGCCGAGCTGTTCGACGCCTTCCCCAACTCGTACGGCAGCCTCGGCTACGCCACGCGGCTCAAGATCAAGCTCGAGCGCGTCCCCCGCTACGTCTCGTTGCGCCACGTCCGCATGCACGGCGGGCAGCAGGCCGTCGAGGCGATCGCGTCGATCAGCGAGACCGGTCAGTGGCACGGCGAGCGGGTCGACGGGCTCGACGGCACCGCGTTCACGCCCGACGAGATCTACCTGACGCTCGCGACCTTCACCGACGACCTGCCGTCCGGCGGACGAGACGCGGTCAGCGACTACACGGGCATGCAGGTCTACTACCGCTCGATCCAGCAGCGCGAGACCGACACCCTGACGATGAACGACTACATCTGGCGCTGGGACACCGACTGGTTCTGGTGCTCGGGAGCCTTCGGCGCGCAGACGCCGTGGATCCGCCGGCTGTGGCCGGCCCGCTACCGGCGCAGCGACGTCTTCCACAAGATCGTGGGGCTCGACGAGCGCTTCGGCATCATCAAGACGCTCGACCGCCTCAAGAAGATCCCGGGACGCGAGCGCGTCATCCAGGACATCGAGGTGCCGCTCGACAAGGTGCCCGAGTTCCTCGAGTGGTTCGACGCCGAGGTCGGCATGCGTCCGGTGTGGCTGTGCCCGCTGCGCACCACGCGGGCGTGGCCGGTCTACCCCCTCGAGCCCGGCGCGATCTACGTCAACGCGGGCTTCTGGGGCACCGTCGAGGTGCCCGCCGACGCGCCGGCCGGCATGGTCAACCGGCGCATCGAGGACGCCGTGCACGCGATGGGCGGCCACAAGTCGCTCTACTCGGAAGCTTTCTACGACCAGGCGATGTTCGACCAGATGTACGGCGGAGAGGTGCTCGCCGCCGTTCGCCGCAGGTACGACCCCGACAGCAGGCTGAGCACCCTGTACGAGAAGGCAGTGAGGAACTCATGACCACCGACGCCGCAGTAAAGCTGTCGATCGCCGACGCGCTGGGCAAGCTGATGAAGGAGGGCCTGCCGTTCCGGTTCGAGGCCTTCGACGGCAGCTCGGCCGGACCGACCGACGCCCCGTTCACGCTGCGCCTGCTCAACGAGCGCGGCCTCTCGTACCTGATGACGGCCCCCGGCGACCTCGGCTTCGCGCGGGCGTACGTCGCGGGCGACCTCGAGCTCGAGGGCATCCACCCGGGCAATCCGTACGACGCGATGGTGCTCATCATGAGCCAGCTGCGCTTCAAGGTGCCCTCGGCCGCCGAGATGGTGCAGATCGTCCGCAGCCTCGGCTTCGGCAACCTCAAGCCCCCGCCGCCGCCCGCCGAGGAGCACCTGCCCAAGTGGCGCCGTGCGCTCGAGGGCATGCGGCACAACAAGAAGCGCGACGCCGAGGCGATCCACCACCACTACGACGTCTCCAACCGCTTCTACGAGCTCGTCCTCGGCCCGTCGATGACGTACACCTGTGCGGTCTACCCGACGCTCGACTCGACGCTCGAGCAAGCGCAGTACGAGAAGTACGACCTCATCTGCCGCAAGCTCGACCTCAAGCCCGGCGACCGCCTGCTCGACATCGGCTGCGGCTGGGGCGGCATGGTGCGCCACGCCGCCAAGCACTACGGCGTCACGGTGCTGGGTGTGACGTTGTCGCGCGAGCAGGCCACCTGGGCCCAGGACGAGATCAAGCGCCAAGGCCTGGACGACCTCGCCGAGGTGCGGTTCTCGGACTACCGCGACGTGCCGGAGGGCGAGTTCGACGCGATCAGCTCGATCGGCCTGACCGAGCACATCGGCGTCAAGCAGTACGGCGACTACTTCGGCTTCCTGCGCAGCAAGCTGCGGGTCGGCGGGCGCCTGCTCAACCACTGCATCACCCGGCCGAACAACAAGACCACGACCACCGGTGCGTTCATCGACCGCTACGTCTTCCCCGACGGCGAGCTCACGGGCGTCGGACGCATCCAGGTCGCGGCCCAGGACGTCGGCCTCGAGGTGCGGCACGTCGAGAACCTGCGCGAGCACTACGCCATGACGCTCAAGGGCTGGTGCGACAACCTCGTCGAGCACTGGGACGAGGCGCTGGGCGAGGTCACGATCGGTCGCGCCAAGGTGTGGGGCATCTACATGGCCGGGTCGCGCCTGGCCTTCGAGCGCAACGAGATCGAGCTGCACCACGTCCTGGCGGTCAAGCCCGATCCGCACGGCGACGCCAGCTGGCCCCTGCGTCCGACCTGGGGCAGCTGACCCCCGGCTAGGCTCGGTGCGTGACCTTCGACCTCGACGTCCTGCGTGAGCAGGTCGGATACATCGACGTCGATCCGTACGCGGTGGCGGCGCACGCCCTGCGGTACGGGACGCCGGGAGCGCTCGACCTGCTGGCGCTGATGGCCACGGACGGGCGCGACGGCTACGCGCCCGTGCAGGCGGCGGCCGACGCGTTCGCGACCACGGGCGCGCTGCCGTCCGGTCTCGACGCACGCGCCGTGGGTGCCCTGGCGCAGGCCCTCATCGGCAAGCACCACCGGCCCGGCGGGTCGTACGACGCCTCGGCACGCATGCATCGCCTCGCCCACGCGATCGGCTCGCTCGACGACCAGCCGACGGGCTTCGCGAAGCTGCTCGTGCAGACGCAGCTCGCGGCCGGCGCGCACGCCGAGCTCGACGCCCTGCTGGTCGCCACGCCGGGGCTCGTCGACGAGCACCTCGCCTGGATCGTCCGCACCGACCGGCTGCGGGACGACCTAGAGGCGTGGAGCGCCTCGTTCGGCGAGATCTTCGCGGAGGGCCAGGCGCCGGTGCGGATCGGTGCCGGCGAGGGTCGTCCGTTCGACCGGCTCGAGGCCACGGAAGCCGTGAGGCTCTCCTCGGGGGTGCACGACCCCCTCGTCACCGTCGTGATGTCGGTGTACGGGGCCGACGAGAGCCTGCTGACCGCGGTGCGCTCGATCGTCGAGCAGACGTACCCCCACCTCGAGCTGCTGGTCGTCGACGACTGCTCGCCCGCCGAGCACACCGCCGCGATCGATGCCGTCGCCGACCTCGACCCGCGCATCAGGGTGCTGCGGATGCCCGAGAACGGCGGCACCTACCGCGTGCGCAACCACGCGCTCGCCCAGGCGCGCGGCGAGCTCGTGACGTTCCAGGACTCCGACGACTGGTCGCACCCCGAACGCCTCGCCCGCCAGGTCGCGGCGCTGCAGGCGCGACCCGGTGCCGTCGCGTCGCTCAGCTCGTGGGTGCGCATGACGCCCGACCTCGTGCTCAACCGCGTGGGCTACGCCGCGACCCGCGTCAACGCCTCGTCGATGATGTTCCGCCGCGAGCCGGTCGTGGCCCGGCTGGGCGGCTTCGACACCGTCCGCAAGGACGCCGACTCCGAGTTCCGCGACCGCCTGGCCGCGACGTACGGCGAGGAGGCGCTCGTCGTGCTGCCCGACGTGCTGGCCGTCGCCCAGCTCACCGCCGACTCGCTGTCGCGCGACGACTTCGCCTTCGGCTGGTGGGCTCCCACCCGCGAGGCCTACGGCGCCGCCTACGGCCACTGGCACGACCGCATCCGCCGCGGCGTGGCGTCGCCGGTGCTCGACCCTTCCGCGGCCCGGCCGTTCCCGGCTCCGGCGACGTTCGTCGACCGGGTGCCCGAGCCCGTCACGTGCGACGTCGCCTACCTGTCCGACTGGCGGGTCGGCATCAACCGCTACGACGCGGCACCCCGCCGCGTGCGGGCGCTGCTCGACGCCGGTCTCGACGTCCACGCCGGGCAGGCGGTCAACCTGCGCCACGCCTACCGCACCCGGCGCGAGACGGTGCCGGAGATCCGTGACCTCCGGGCCGATCGGGGGCTCGGTTGGCTGGTCTGGACCGAGCCGGTGCACGCGCGACTGACGGTGGTCGACTCCGCCGAGCTGCTGATGTTCCCGCGCAGCGCCGCCGACGTGCGGCTCACGACCGAGCGGCTCGTGGTGGTCGCGGGCAGCTCGCCGCGGGTCCCCGCGCGGGGCTGGACGCTCTACGACCCGGCGACGGTCGAGCGCAACGGCCGCGAGCTGTTCGGCGTCGACGTCGAGTGGTGGCCGGCCCACGCCGGGGTGGCCGATGCCCTGCGGGCGGCGGGTGCGACGACGACCGTGCTGCCGCCCCGGTCGGTCGCGGTCGCCGACCACGGTCTGGCCCGGCCGTCGGTCGTCTCGCGTCCGCCCGTGGTCGGGGCGGCGCGCCTCGAGAAGATCGGCAAGAACCGGCTGCCCGGCGCCCAGCTGGTGCGGTACCTGCCGGTCGACGGGGCCTACGCGGTGCGGGTGCTCGACGACGACGAGGTCGTCCCCAAGCTGTTCCGCAAGAACCCCGTGCCGCCCAGCTGGACGATCGTCACCGGCGTCCCGCTCGACGTGTTCGCTGCGGATGCCGACGTGTTCGCCGGCTACGCGCCCGACGCCTGGGGCGACGGCGTCACGTGGCCCATGGCGAGCGCCCTGGCCGCCGGTGCGGTGCTGATCGTCGACCCGCGCCACCGCCCCGTGCTCGGCGATGCCGCGGTGTACGCGACGCCCGACGAGGCCCGCGCGACGCTCGACGCGCTGACGTCCGACCCCGCCTCGTTCGCGGCCCAGCGCGAGCGCGGCGACGCCTTCGTGCGCTCGCAGCTCGACCCGGCCGCCTTCGCCGCGTACGTCCGGAGCCTCGCATGGCCGAGCTGACCAAACCCGACCACGGCCGCACGATCCGGCTCGACATCGAGGGCATGCGCACGATCGCCGTGGGCTCGGTGCTGGCCGCGCACGCCGGCATCCCGTTCCTCGCCGGCGGCTTCATCGGCGTCGACGTGTTCTTCGTGCTGTCGGGATTCTTGATCACGGGGCTGCTCGCGCGCGAGATCGCCCGGTCGGGACGTGTCAGCCTGGCCACGTTCTGGGCCCGGCGGGCCAAGCGTCTGCTGCCGGCCAGCGCGACGGTGCTGGTGTTCTCGGCGCTCGTCACGTACCTGTACCTGCCGATCACGCAGCGCAAGGACTTCGGCGGCGACATCGTCTCGGCGGCGCTGTACGTCGTCAACTGGCGCCTGGCGGCGCGTGGCGTCGACTACCAGGCCGAGGACATCGGCGAGTCGCCCGTGCAGCACTACTGGTCGCTGGCGGTCGAGGAGCAGTTCTACCTGGTCTGGCCCATCCTGATGCTGGTCGTCGCGGTGCTCGCTGCGCGCCGCTGGAAGCAGGTGTCGTTCGTCGTCCTCGGGCTCGTCACGACCGCGTCGTTCGTGTGGTCCGTCGCCCACACCGACAGCAGCCCCCAGACGGCGTACTTCATCTCGACCACGCGTGTCTGGGAGCTCGGCATCGGCGCGCTGCTGGCCCTGTCGGCCGAGCGGGTGGCCCGGTTGCCGGGCGTGCTGCGCGCTGTCGGCGGGTGGGCCGGCATCGCGCTGATCGCGTACGGCGTGCTCGTCTTCGAGAAGTCCACCCCGGCCTTCCCGGGAGCGGTCGCCCTGGTGCCGACGATCGGCGCGGCGCTGATGATCGCCAGCGGTCTGCGCGAGACCCCCGGCTCGCCGCAACGGCTGCTGAGCCTGCGTCCCATGGTCTTCATCGGTGGCCTGTCGTACTCGATCTACCTGTGGCACTGGCCGATCCTGGTCGCCGCCCAGGCGAAGTACCCCGACCTGCAGCTGCGGTGGATGGTGCTGCTGGCCGCCGGCTCGATCGTCCCGGCCTACCTGAGCTTCCGGCTCATCGAGAACCCGATCCGCTTCGGCCGGTTCTTCAAGCCCAACGGTCGCGCGATCGGCATGGGCCTGGCGCTCACGGCCATCGGCGTCGGCGTGGGCTACGGGCTGGGGTCGACGGCCGACGCGGGCGTGGGGCAGGCGACGAGGTCGGCCAGCCCCGGCGCGGCCGCGCTGCTCGACCCGGCCAACAAGGACGTCGACTGGTCCGCGATCCGGTCGGTCGAGAAGATGCGGCCCTTGGCGACGCGCGCCGTCGACGACCGTCCCGCCTTCTACGACGACGGCTCGGGCTGCCAGGTCGACAACGGCGTGGCCGAGCCCAAGCTCTGCACCTACGGCGACGCGTCGTCGAGCCGGACGGTCGTGATCATCGGCGACTCCAAGATGGCGCAGTGGCAGCCGACCTTCGCCGCGATGGCCGAGAGCGAGGACTTCAAGCTCGTCCAGATCACCAAGTCGGCCTGCACGTTCGCCGACGTGTCGTTCGACCGTCCCAACAAGACCGACTGCCGGGCCTGGGGGCGGGCCGTGCTGCGGCAGGTGCTCGAGCTCAAGCCCGACCTGGTCATCGAGTCGCACCGCTTCATCGATGCGCTGCCGCCGGGCCGCACCGACGACGAGGACGCCACCCAGGACGCGATGGTCGACGGCCTGGCCAGCTACTGGCGCACCATCACCGATGCGGGCATCCCGCTCGTGACGCTGCTCGACAACCCGTCGCCGCCGGTCAAGGCCGTGTACGAGTGCGTCGCCCAGCACCCCAAGGACCTCTCGCAATGCGCGTTCCCGCTCGAGCCGGCCGTCGCGAAGTCCGCCGCCCCCGCGCAGCGCAAGGCCGCTGCCGAGGTGCCGGGCGTGGGCATCATGGACATGACGTCGACGATCTGCCCCGACGGTGACCGCTGCGCCGCCGTGATCGGCAACGTGCTGGTCTACCGCCAGCGCACGCACCTGACCAAGACCTTCGTGGCCAGCGCCGAGCGGCAGGTGGCGGCCGCGCTCTACGAGGCGTCCGACGGCTCCTTCGGCACGAGGCTCGTGACGCCCTAGACCGTCTTCCGGGTGCCCTGCGCCACGAGGGTCTCGATGGCCTCGACCGCCCGGCGCGAGTTGTCGCGGTCGTGGAACGTGAAGGCCTCGTGGGCGCGCTGGTCGTAGACGGGGGCGCGGCGCCGGTCGCCGAGCAGGTACGCCTCGATGGCGTCGATCGTGGCCTCGACGTCGTGCGTCACCGGGCCGAAGCCGTCGCGCTCGTGGTCGAACCACGACGGCTCGGCGTGACCGGCGGCGAACTCCTCGCGGTCGAAGTGCGTGTAGATCAACGGTGTGCCGAGGTAGGCCAGGTCGAAGTGCACCGACGAGTAGTCGGTCAGGAACAGGTCGCAGCGGCGCATGACGTCCTGGATGTCGGACGCGGCGGCGTCGAGGATCTCGACGCGGTCGCCGACCGGTGCGGCACCGGCGTACTGGGCCACCAGGTTGTAGTGCGGCATGAGCTCGAACCGGTGGTCGTGCTGCTCGAGGAGGGCGTGCAGGCGGGGGCTTCGCAGCAGGCCGTCGACGAACCGCTGGTAGGTCGAGCCCTCGAACGGCACCTCGCCCGTCGCGCCCTTCGTCAGCAGCTCGGAGGTGTAGAGCTCGGGGGCCAGGTAGCGCCGCCACGTGGGCATGAACAGGATCGTGCGGCTCGGCGGCGTGGGCACGAGGGCGTCGAAGCGCGGCAGACCGGTCTCGACGACCTGCCGGTCGTAGCCGGACGTGTGCCTGATCGCGGCGGTCTCGCGGCTGCTCGCCGTGAGGTAGAGGTCGTAGCCACCGGTGCGGCGTCGCACGTCGGTGGCCTTGTCGTTGATGCCGTGCTTGAGGTAGACGCGGTAGGCGCCGGTGCGCCACCCGAGCTGGCGCATGTAGTGCTGCTTGGGCCACTGCGACGGCACCATGTGCTTGATCGAGTAGGCGTTGGCCAGCACCGTGGCGTGCACCATCAGCAGCCGGTGCCGCAGCGACGAGTGGGCCACGACGTTGCCGAGCTCGCTCAGCTCGTCGAACCGGTCGCTCGAGCGGTCGAGCACGTAGTAGGCGCGGACGTCGGGCCGCTCGCGGCGCAGGTAGGTGAACAGGTGGTAGCCGTTGTCGCGCGCGGTGTCGGCCCGCTCGCCGACCAGCCAGATCTCGCGACCCGCGAACAGGGGCCACGTCGCGACGCGCAGCGGCTGCACGAAGGCGAAGGGGCGGCGGCGCAGCACGTCCTTGACGGTGCGGAGCGCCAGGGCGGCCTTCCAGCGCAGTCCGGCGAACGGACGCGGGTACGCCTGCGCCACGAACTCCGCGTGCTCGGAGGGCGAGGGGAACAGCTGCACCCGCCGGCCGTCGACCGCGAGGGGCCGCGACGAGGCCAGCGAGCCCGGTGCCGCGCCGACCGGCACGACGGACGCGTCGAGCGAGATCTCCATGCCGGTGGTGCCGATCGGCACCTGCTCGATCGGCACGTCGGCGACGAAGCCCGTCCAGCGGTCGGCTCCGTCCTCGTGGCGCAGGCGCGGCTCGGTGACGACGCTGAGCTCACGGGTGCCGTCGGGACGCAGCCAGTGCAGCAGCAGGGTCTGGTCGGGGGGCTGCTCGCCGTCGGTGCCGGGCCTGCGGCACGTTCCGACCAGGCGGAGGGTGCGACCCGCGTCGACGACGTCGACGCCGTGCAGGCTGGCCGCGATGAGCTGGACCGGCTCGTCGATCACTGGCGCTTGGCCTCCAGCTCGGCGATCGCGTCGAGGATCGACTGCCGGGCGTGCGCGAGATCGGTGAGCGTGCGGGCCGACGAGCGGTCGACGGCGTCGCGCAGCTCGTCGACGGTGCCGGTCTTGGTGCCGGCCGCGCCGGCCTCCTCGCCGGGCGACGTCAGCAGGTAGCCGACGATCGTCGCCTGCAGGGCCAGGATGCACAGCAGGCTGAGGTCGTACTCGTCGGCGATCGTGGCGATGACGCCGATCACGACGAGCACCGCCGTGGCGATCACCAGCACGAGGGTGCGCTCGGCGATCAGTCGACGCACGAGCGATCGTGCGGTGCGCTGCCAGGTGCTCATCGGACTCCTCGGGTGCTGGTGGGCGTGGTGGTCGCGAGGGCCGCGACGGAGTCGGCGAAGGCCGCCGGGGCCAGCTCAGTCTCGCAGAATTGCAGCGAGCGCTGCTGCTGCTCGGCGTGCAGCGCGGGGTCGGCGGTCAGGCGCTGCACGGCGCCCGCGACGTCCGGGTCGTCGAGGTAGAGGGCGGCGTCGCCCAGCAGGGGTCGCAGCGCCGGCTCGACCACCACGACGCACCCGCGCGCCATGGCCTCGAGCGCCGGACGCAGCAGGGTGGCCCCCGCGGTCTTGGTGCGCGGCACGACCACGACGTCGCACATGTCGTAGAAGGCGGTGGTGTCGATCGTGCCGGCGGCGAGTCGCAGGGCGTCCGGCCGGGGCAGGCCCCGCGGCTCGGCCTCGAGCACGCGGACGTCGGCGCCGACGGGCAGCGCGTCGGCGAGGCCTCGGCGGTCGGCGACCTCGATCGCCTCGGTGGCGGCATCGACGACGCCGACGACGGGGGCGCCCGGCAGCAGGCGCCGCGGGAAGCGGGCGGGTCGCACGACCTGCATGGGACGTGGGGCGTGGACGGTGCCGGTGGCCCCCGACGCCGTGATCGCCTCGGCGACGTCGGCGGTCGCGGGCAGCCACTGGACATCGACGGCGAACATCGTGCGCACGACCGACTCGACGTGCACCGGGTCCCACCCGACGGGCAGGCGGTCGGCGACCACCGCCACCGATGCTGGACGCATCGCGACCGCGTCGGCCGAGCGGGGCAGGGCCAGCAGGTCGACGTCGCGGACGAGGAGCACCCGCGGTGTCATCGGTGCACCCAAGAGCGCCCAGTCGGTGACACGGCGGTACATCAGCTCGAGGAGGTCGGCGCGCGGATAGTGGCGCTGGCGCGACGAGAAGCGCAGCGCGTCCATACGGGCGACCCCCACCGTGAGACCGGCACCGGCCAGCGCGGCGACCTCGTCGGCGGCACCCGCGTGGGCCAAGGGACCCGGACGCGGGTCGGTGAGCACCACGACGTCGGGGGCGAGATCGGCGTACTCGGTGCCCTCCATGTCGGGCGGGGCCGGGAAGGCGCGGCTGCCGTCGGGCAACGACGAGCGCGGCGGGGTGAGACCCGCCGCGATCTTGGCGTGCCAGTGGCGGAACGCGGAGTGGTAGGTCGCGCGGGCCGGCCGGTGCCAGCTGGGCCGGAAGTCCTCGCGCGACAGCGAGCCGCCGGTGAGCTGGTACAGCGACAGCGGCACCTTGAGGTTGACGATGCTCCTCAGGCCGTAGACCGTCGCGATGCGCTCGATGTACTCGGTGTCGGCGCCCTTGCGCATCAGGTCGAACGGCCCCAGCGCGTCGAAGACGTCGCGCTTCATCAGCAGCGACGGAGCGCTGTGCGCGAACGCCAGCGAGCCGACCCGCGTGATGTAGAGATCGGTGTGCAGGCGGATGGCCTTCGACAGCGTCGCCACGACCTTGGGGTCGGCGAACTCGGCCATCTGGCGCTCGAGCCGGCGGGGGTGCGACCAGTCGTCGCCGTCCTGGATGCCGAGGTACTCGCCGCGGGCGATCGAGAGCCCGTGGTTGCGCGCGCGGTAGGCCCCGCCGTTGACCGGCATGCGGTGATAGCTGACGCGGTCGTCGAGGGCCGTGGCCCGCGCGAAGACGTCCTCGAAGCCGGCGGGGCTGTGGTCGTCGACGAGGATGACCTCGAGGTTGGCCCACGTCTGCTCGAGGATCGACCGGGTCGCGGTGAGCAGGCTCTCGGTGGGCGACCAGACCGGCATCACGATGCTGATGAGCGGTCCGTCGACCGAGCCGGCGGGGGCGTCGGTGCGGACGGTGTCGAAGGGGCTGTCGGTGGCCTCGAAGCGCATGGGGTCGAGGCCGCGCTCGACGAACGGGGCGTTGAACCGCTCCTGCCACGTCTCGAGCGAGGCCGGCTCGACGCCGCGGAACGGGCTGACCAGGTCGAGGTTGACGGCCCAGTGGTACCACGACTCGGCGCTGTTGGTGGTGACGTCGGGGGTCGCCTGCGAGGTGTGCCGGCGCACGTAGTCGGCCCGGCCGACGGCCAGGTGGGCCTGGACGTCCTGGCGGTCGTACTCGTGCGGGTTGCCGTCGCGGTCGGCGATCGTGCGCGCGAGGGCGAACAGGTCGGCCGCCGTGCGGAAGTTGCCGTCGGTGCCGAAGGCGCGGCCCAGCATCAGGTAGGCGAAGCCGTACAGCGACGGGCTGTGCAGCGGCGCCAGCGTCTCGGCGCTGGGCGGGCGTCCGGCGGTCGCCTCGGCCGCCATGCCGGCGAGCTCGTCGACGCCGTAGTGGCCGCGCGACGCCTTGCGCGCCAGCATCTCCTCGCCGCCCTCGTACTCGTAGCGCAGCAGCGTCGCGGCGAGCCGTGCGCTCGACATCGCGCTGGAGTCGGCGAGGTCGGCGAGGTGCGGGGGCAGGCCGTGGATCGGGGTGTTCACCGGTGGGACTGCTCGCTTCCGGGTCGACGACGTGGTCAGGATACGCGGCCTCTCCCCGCGATCCGTGACGCCCACGGCGTCACGGGCGGCTCAAGACGCCGTGGGCGTCACATCTCGGAGAGCTCGACGATGACGGGAGCGTGATCGCTGGCGCCCTTGCCCTTGCGCTCCTCGCGGTCGATCCAGGCGGTCTCGACGCGGGAGGCGAGCGCCTGCGACGCCAGGACGAAGTCGATGCGGAGGCCGCGCTTCTTCGGGAACGCGAGCTGCTGGTAGTCCCAGTACGTGTAGACGCCCGGCCCCGGCGTGAACGGCCGCACCACGTCGGCGTAGCCCGCGTCGACCACGGCGTGGAACGCGTCGCGCTCCGGCTGCGAGACGTGGGTCTTGCCCTCGAACGCCGTCACGTCCCAGACGTCGTCGTCGGTGGGGATGACGTTCCAGTCGCCCGTCAGCGCGATCTGCGCCGTGGGGTCGTCGGCGAGCCACTGCGCCGAGGCCTGGCGCAGCCGCTCGAGCCACTGCAGCTTGTAGTCGTAGTGCGGGTGGCCGAGCTCGCGGCCGTTGGGCACGTAGAGGCTCCAGACCCGCACGCCGCCGCACGTCGCGCCGATCGAGCGCGCCTCGACGATCTCGGGGTCGCCGAACATCGGCTGGTCGTCGGCGAACTGCGTCGCGACGTCGTCGAGGCCCACGCGCGAGATGATCGCGACGCCGTTCCACTGGCTGAGGCCGCGGTGGGCGAACTCGTAGCCCATCGCCGAGAGCTCGAGCCCGGGGAACTGGTCCTCGCGGCACTTGGTCTCCTGGATGGCCAGGACATCGATGTCGTGACGCTCGAGGAACGCGGTCACGCGGTCGATGCGGCTGCGGACGGAGTTGACGTTCCAGGTCGCGATGCGCACGTCACGAACCTATCGCGTCGGCCCCTCGGGGGCGCCATCGTCCTCGGTGTCCCAGGTGCCGTCGGCGTCGAACTCGCAGACCGTGAGACGGTCGCGGCGGGCGAAGCCCGTGCGGAAGGCGGCCCGCCCGACCATGTGGGCCGACACGGGCGCGGTGAGCAGCTGGAACAGCCCGATCAGCACGATGATCGTGACGTCGGACAGGTCGCGCAGGCGCAGGGCCAGGCCCGTGAGGATCAGCAGCAGGCCGACGGTCTGCGGCTTGGTCGCGGCGTGCATGCGGCTGAGCACGTCGGGGAACCGGACGATGCCGATCGCGGCGATCGTGGCCATCAGCGAGCCGGAGACCAGCAGGGTGCCGGCGACGACGTCGATCATGAGGCGTCCCTCCGCTGCGTGGTGTCGGTCGAGTCGTCGGGGTCGGTGGGCTCGGCGTCGTAGGCGCGCCGGTCGGTGTCGGGCGCCGCGAACCGCGCGATGCTGACCGAGCTGAGGAAGCCGACCAGCGACAGGACCACCAGGATCGCCAGGGTCGTCGCGTGCCGCTCGACCGCCGCCTCGATGCCGATGGCACCGGCACTGGCGGCGACGAAGACGTCGGCGGCCACGGTGCGGTCGAGCATCGTGGGGCCCCGGACGATGCGCACGATGCACAGCACGCCGGTGATGGACAGCAGGATGACGCAGATGGTGCCGACGACGGTCATGGACGTCCTCCCACGCTCTGGCGGCAGGCCGTCATCTCGGAGTCGGAGCCCAGCGCGGCGATGACGCGTGCCTCCTGCGCGAGTGCCTTGGCGCGGCCGCGCTCGACCTTGGCGGCCGTGCTGCCGTCGAGCAGGTGCAGCCAGATGATGCCGCGGCGGCTGTCGAGCTCGATCAGCAGCGAGCCGGGGACGAGCGAGATCAGCTCGGCGGTGATGGTGAGCAGCAGCTCGCTGCGGGTGGCCAGCTGCACACGGATGACGGCGCTGCGCGGGGGAGCGGTCGGCCGGACGGCGATCCAGGCGACCTGCACGCTGGCGACGACCAGGTCGGCGAAGAACGTCGCGACCAGCCGCGCGGCCGCGACGGGCCTGAAGCGGCCATCCCAGGAGACGGACGGGAACGGGAACACGATCATGACCAGCAGGGCGGCCAGTGCGCCGCCGAGCACGGTGATCGGTCCGACGTTGCCCCACAGCAGCACCCACACGATCGTGAGGGCGACGACGACGGGCAGGCGGGTGAGGACCCCGCGGCCGAGACGAGTCATCATGACGTCCCCCCGGAGAAGAAGTGACGGTACCGGGGCGTCGCCATGATGTGCTCGACGTTCCTTCGCTGGCGCTCAGTCATCAGCCACCACCGCCCAGCACGGCGACGATGTAGCTGCTGCGACCCTGCAGCTCGTCGGCGGCGCGGGTCGTGAAGTCGAGCAGCGGGCCCGCCACGACGGTGAGCGCGATCGAGCAGCCGACGAGCATGAGCGTCGGCACGACCATGCCGAGCGGCAGCCGCTGCTGCTGCTCGTCGTCGACCTTCCAGGTGCTGGTGCGCTCGGTCTTGGTCGACACGCCCGACCGTCCGTGCATCGAGCCGCCGTGCGAGTCGGCCCCGAGGTCGTCGCCCGCCTCGTGCTCTGCCTCGGCGGGCTGCCAGAAGGCGCGGTTCCAGACCTTGGCGATCGCGTAGAGCGTCAGCAGGCTCGTGACGATCGCCGCCGCGACCGTGACGTACGAGAGCCAGCGGTGGTCATCGACGCCGGCCTGCACCAGGGCGAGCTTGCCGAGGAAGCCCGAGAAGGGTGGGATGCCGGCCAGGTTCATGGCGGGGATGAAGAACATCACCGACAGCATCGGCGCGGCGCGGGCCAGGCCGCCGAGCTTGTCGAGGTTGGTGGTGCTGCTGCGGTACTCGACGAGGCCCGCGACGAGGAACAGCGTCGTCTGCACGGTGATGTGGTGGGCGATGTAGAAGATCGCGCCCGACAGCCCTGCCGTGCTGCCGAGGGCCACGCCGAAGAGCATGTAGCCGATGTGGCTGACCAGGGTGAACGACAAGATGCGCTTGATGTCGGACTGGGCGACGGCGCCGAGGATGCCCACGACCATCGTGAACGCGGCGGCCCACAGCAGCAGCGTGCGCAGGTCGTTGTCGGGGAACAGCAGCGTCTGGGTGCGGATGATCGCGTAGATGCCGACCTTGGTGAGCAGGCCCGCGAACACCGCGGTGACCGGTGCGGGGGCCGTGGGGTACGAGTCGGGAAGCCACGCCGACAGCGGGAACACGGCCGCCTTGATGCAGAACGTCGTGAGCAGCAGAAGCTGCAGCAGGTTGGACACCTGGGGCGGCAGGTCGGCGATGCGCCCCGACAGCGCCGCGAAGTTGACCGTGCCGGTGGCCGCGTAGACGCAGGCGATCGCCACGAGGAACACGACCGACGAGATCATGCTGACGACGATGTAGATCGTGCCCGACCGCACGCGGGCACCGGTGCCGCCCAGCGTGATGAGCACGTACGACGACACGAGCAGGATCTCGAAGCCGACGAAGAGGTTGAACAGGTCGGCGGACAGGAAGGCGTTGGAGACGCCGGCGCTCAGCACCAGGAACGTCGGGTGGAACACCGACAGGGGAGCGTCGCGGCCGAACTCGACGATGCCCTGGCCGAAGGAGTACAGCAGCACGCACAGCGTCACGATGGTCGACACCAGCAGCATGAGAGCCGACAGGCGGTCGGCGACCAGACTAATGCCGATGTCGGCCGGCCAGCCGCCGACGTTGACGGTCTGCGGTCCGTAGTGGTCGGCGCGGTAGAGCAGCACCGCCGACACCGTGACGACGAGCGCCAGGATCGCCACGCTGATGATGCGCTGGGCGCGCGCCGAGCGCCCGAAGGCCAGGCACAGCCCGGCACCCAGCAGCGGCAGGATGACGGGCAGCAGCACGATCTGGTTCACGGCAGCTCATCCTCGTGGTCGGCGTCGAGAGCCTCGGGCACCGTCGTGGCAGGAACCTCGTGGACCTCACGGTGCTCGATCGGAGCGTCGGACCCTTCTTCGTCGGGCAGGGCGGCATCGGCCTCGTCGAACGTCACGGACGTCTCGTCCTGCTCGGCGCGGCGCCGGATGAGGTCGTCCTCGACGTCGTCCTGGACGTCGTCGTGGCCCGTGAGCTGCCAGGCCCGGTAGGCCAGCGCGAGGCCGAACGCCGTGACGCCCAGCGTGATGACGATCGCCGTCAGCACCATGGCCTGCGGCAGGGGGTCGCTCATGGGCTCGTCGGACAGGCCCACGATGGGCGCGGTGCCGGCCGGCCCGGAGACGACGAGGAACAGCACGCTGACGCCGTTGCCGATGAGAACGAAGCCGATCAGGATGCGGGTGAGGCTGCGCTCGAGCACCAGCGTGACGCCGGCGGCGACCATCACGCCGACCAGGATCACCAAGGGCAGGTTCGGGGTCATGCGGTGGCCCCCTCGACCGTCGCGCGATCGGACTCGTCCTCGATCTGGTGGTCGATGCCGCCGCCGAGGCTGCGCAGCACGTCGAGCGCCAGGCCGATGACCACGAGGTAGACGCCGATGTCGAAGAACACCGACGTGACCAGGTGCAGAGTGCCGAGCACGGGGACGTGGACGTCGACGATCGCGCTCTGCAGCACGCCGCCGCCGAGCAGGGTCGGGATGAGCCCGGAGAGCGCCGCGGTCGCGAGCCCGGTGCCGAGCACCATGCCGGCGTCGATGGGCGCGGCCTCGTCGAGCTCGGCGCGGCCTCCGGCGAGGTAGCGGATCATCAGGGCGAGGCCCGCCACGAGCCCACCGGCGAACCCGCCGCCGGGCAGGTTGTGGCCCACCAGCATCAGGTAGATCGAGAACAGCATCACGGTGTGGAAGATCAGCCGGGTGACGACCTCGAACACGACGGACCGGCGCGCATCGGTGGACGGACGGCCCGAGCGCAGCCAGCGCCCGTTGCCGCCGGGATCGGACCCGATGGTGGGCTCGGCGCGGCGAGGACGCCCGGAGCGGTCGGTGATGAGGAAGATCAGGCTCGCGACGCCGGTGGCCGCCACGACCAGCACCGACAGCTCGCCGAGGGTGTCCCAGGCGCGGATGTCGACGAGCGTCACGTTGACGATGTTGTCGCCGCCGCCGTACTCGACGGCCGGTTCGGCGAAGCCGTCGGAGACCGGACGTGCGGTGCGAGCGTTGGCCGCGACCAGCGCGAAGCCCGCCACGGCCGTGCCGGTGGCGACGCCGATGGCCACCCGCACCCACCGGGCGATGTTGAACGGCCGGTCGGAGAAGAACGGGGGCAGGCGCCGCAGCACCAGCACGAACGTGACCAGCAGGAAGGTCTCGACCAGGATCTGCGTCAGCGCGAGGTCGGGTGCGCCGTGCGCGACGAACAGCAGCGCGGTGCCGTAGCCCGTGATACCGACCAGCAGCACGGCCCGCAGGCGCCGGCGCGACCGGACCGTCAGGATCGCCGCACCGCCCATGAGCACCGCCGCGGCCAGCTGGATGCGGCTGTCGGCGCCGCGCACCGTGACGTCGTCCCAGGCCGTGATCAGGGCCGTTCCGGGCACCAGGATGAGGACGACCAGGATGACGCCGAGGTAGATCGGCAGCGATCCTCGCTGGGTCAGGCCGGTGACCTCGACCGACAGCCGGTCGATGCCGCGCATGAGGACGTAGTAGATGCGCTCGGCGTCGGGCACCCGCACGCGGTCGGCGACGGAGTGCTGGAACGAGGCGACGGGCTTGCGCCACCAGAAGAGGGCCAGACCGACGACGACGCACACGACCGACAGCGCCAACGCCAGGCTGAAGCCGTGCCACAGGGTCAGCTCGGGCTCGTGCGCGCCGCCGGGCATCGCCTCGGCGTACGACATCAGGCGCGGCGTGAGCCACGGGCCGGCCAGGCCGGCCGCGACCGTCAGGACGGCCAGGACGACCGGAGACGCCTGGAAGCCGGGGGAGAACTGCTTGGGCATGCAGATCGCGGCGCCGGGCTTGACCGCGAAGATGCCCCACACGAACCGGGCGCTGTAGGCGACGGTGAGGATGCTGCCGACGACGATGCCGGCGAGGGCGAGCACGGACCAGCCGCCCCACCCCAGGTCGTCCCCGAGGTCGGCGAACGCCGCGAAGCCGCTCTCCTTGGCCGTGAACCCGAACAGCGGCGGGAGGCCGGCCATCGAGCCGGCCGCGACGACCGTGACGACGAAGAGGACCGGCATGGCCTGCCGCATGCCCGACAGCTCGCGCAGGTCGCGGGTGCCGACCGAGCGGTCGACGATGCCCACGACGAGGAACAGCGTCGACTTGAAGAGCCCGTGGGCGCAGACCAGGGCGAGGCCGGCGAACGCGGCCGATCGCGTGCCCGCGCCGACCATCGCGATGAGGAAGCCGAGCTGGCTGACCGTGCCGTACGCCAGCAGCAGCTTGACGTCGTACTGCCGCAGCGCCCGCAGGCCACCCAGGATCATCGTGACGATGCCGAGGACGACCAGCATCGCCCGCCACCCCGGCACGTCGGCGAAGGCCGGCGCCAGCAGGGCGACGAGGAAGATGCCGGCCTTGACCATCGCGGCGGCGTGCAGGTAGGCGCTGACCGGGGTGGGCGCGGCCATCGCCCCCGGCAGCCAGAAGTGGAACGGGGCGAGGGCCGACTTGGAGATCGCGCCGACGAGGATCAGCATGATCGCGACCGTGACCGTGGTGCCGGACGGGCGGGCGGCGACGATCTCCTGCAGGCGGGGGCTGCCGGCCGCGTCGGCGAGCATCACGAGCCCGACGAGCATCGCCAGACCGCCGAAGGTCGTGACCAGCAGGGCGTTGAGCGCGGCCCGTCGGTTGGCGCGGCGCTCGGGGTTGTGCCCGATCAGCAGGAACGAGAGCACCGTCGTGAGCTCCCAGAAGATGTAGAGCACGTAGACGTTGTCGGACAGCACCAGCCCGAGCATCGAGCCGGCGAAGGCGGTCAGCACGCCCGAGAAGCGCCAGATCTCGGTGTCTCCGGGTCGGAAGTACCACGTGCAGTAGACCAGGACGAGGGCTCCGACGCCCGTGACGACCAGGGCCAGCACGCCGCTGAGCGGGGTGATGACGAAGTCGAGGTCGAGCCCGATCGTCGGGATCCACGCGACGTGCTGCTCGTGCGGCGCGCCACCGTCGGTGATGCGCCCGACGTGAGGCAGCAGCCAGGCGAACGACGCGGCCGGCGCGAGGGCGAGGACGAGGAAGGCTCGTCGTCCGACGGCCCGGACGAGGACAGGCGCCCCCGCTGCAGCAAGAAAGTGGAGCGTCAAGAGGGCGATCATGGCGTCGTCCCATCCTAACGGAGGGTGCTGACGTGTCGTCAGTTCCCCCGTTGGCGAGACAGGCGGGGCCCGTGGGGCACACCATGGAGTCCGCTCGTTCTCGGGAGGGGAGACCTCGTGCGCATCGTCTGGACCGTCGTCGTGCTGCTGGTCGCTGCGGGTCTGACGGCCGCACCGGCCGAGGCCGCGGGCCCGCCGCCCGTGACGCTGCCGTCCGCCCCGACCGGTCTGACGTCTCCGGTGACGCTGCCCGCGGACGTCGACCCGGTCTCTCCGTACCTGCCGCAGGTCACGTGCCACCCCGTCGACATGCCGGGCCCGCTGATGCTGCGCGAGCTGCTGCTGCGGACGTACGGCATCGGACGTCCGGGATCGATCTCGCGCGGCTGCACCGAGGGGCTTTCCGAGCACAGCGAGGGCCGGGCGATGGACTGGATGGTCGACTCCCGCAAGCCGGCGGAGCGCGCCGCCGCGGCCGACTTCCTCGCCTGGCTGACCCGCGACGACGGGCTGAACGCGCGGCGGCTGGGCGTCATGTACGTCATCTACGACGAGCGGATCTGGTCGGTCTACAACGTCCGCGCGGGCTGGCGGGCGAGTCGGGGACACGTCGACCACCTGCACGTCTCGTTCAGCTGGAACGGGGCGCGGGCCAGCACGTCGTTCTGGACGGGCCGGGTGGGCGCCCTCGACCTGGGCCCGTGCGTGCGGTTCACGGGCTCGTACGCCCCTCCGACCGCCGCGCCCCGGACCGTCCCGTGCGGCACGCCGAGCGCCGCCCTGGTGCGGACGTCGCGCGGAAGCCGCGCGTATGGCAGCAGCGGCAGCACGGTCCGGCGGGCCCAGAGTCTGCTGCGCGTGCCGGCGACGTCCCGGTTCGACCGGACGACCTGGGACGCCGTGCGGGCGTACCAGCGGGCCCACGACCTGCCGGTCACCGGCGCGCTCGACCACCCCACGTGGGCCTCGCTCGACCGGTCGAGCGTCAGGCGACGCACCGTGACGGGCTTCAGCCGTGCGAGGGCCGCGACGTACGGCGTGGACCGGTACTCGTCGACGAGGCTGTCGGAGGGTGCGGCCGGGCGTGCGGTGGCGATCCTCCAGAAGGCGCTGGGGATGTCGCTCGTCGACCGCAACGGCTACTTCGGGCCCCGCACGCGGGCGGCCGTCGTCAGTCTGCAGAAGAAGGCCGGGATCGCAGCGGACGGCGCCGTCGCGGGCGAGGAGTGGCGGGCGATCCGGTCGTCACTCGTTTGACCGGGCGGAACCGCCGCGGACTGCCATCATGAATCCATGAACGACCAGAACTCGGCGGCGTACAACCCCGAGCGCGAGGACGACCACCTCGAGCGACGCATCCGTGAGCAGCCCGACGTCACCCCGAACCGGTGGGTCAGGCGCATCGTGCTGATCATCGTCCTGATCGGCGTCGCCTACGTCGTCTACCTGATGTCGGCCGCCTTCTTCCCGCGGTGGTGGGCGCAGCGGGTCGCCGACCAGGTCGACGGC
The DNA here is from genome assembly GCF_003586285.1 of Aeromicrobium endophyticum. Taxonomy (GTDB): domain Bacteria; phylum Actinomycetota; class Actinomycetes; order Propionibacteriales; family Nocardioidaceae; genus Aeromicrobium; species Aeromicrobium endophyticum. Next base: position 1,731,591 of record NZ_QUBR01000001.1, read on the forward strand.
AGCGTCACGCGCGGCACCACGTGGGGCCTCTTCTACGGCGTCGTCTTCACCGCGGTGCCCCTGCTGCTGCTGGCGCAGGTGCGACGCGGCTTCTTCAGCTGGGCCTGGCGGGGCATCGTGGCGCTCGTCGCGATCGCCCTGGCCGCCCCGAACTGGTTGACGCTGTCGGTCGTCGCGGGCAACAGCAACGCCGCCCACGCGGGCGAGCGCATCATGGACGTCGACGCGCCGGGCTTCCGCGCCGCCACCCTCGTCGGAGCGCTCGTGGGTGCGGTGCTGGTGATCGGCTTCACCGTCGTCACGATGCGCCTCAAGAACCGGCGCAACGAGGTCAAGCGTCTCAAGCACGAGCGCGACGACCTGCGTCGCGCCCGCGACGACGACCACTGAGTCGTCGATCGGTCGCCCAGCACCTCGACGACCGCGGTTTCCGTGGCGTTAAATGCTGATTCAGGACCCGATCCGCACCTTTCAGGCCTTGTGGTCTGAAGTCGTACCGCAGTAGCGTGCACCAACTTCTTCAGAGAGCTGGGTGCACTCATGGCGGATCAACTCAACGACGACGAGCAGCTGCTCGCATCGCTCGGCTACAAGCAGGAGCTCAACCGCAGCTGGTCGAGCTTCTCGAACTTCGCGATCTCGTTCTCGATCATCTCGATCCTCGCGGGCTGCTTCACGACCTTCGGCCAGGCGTGGAACAACGGCGGTCCCGTCGCCATCTCCTGGGGCTGGCCGATCATCTCGATCTTCATCCTCATCATCGGCTTCACGATGTCCGAGCTGGTGTCGGCCTACCCGACCTCCGGCGGCATCTACTGGTGGGCCGCCAAGATGGGCGGACCTGCCACGGGCTTCTTCACGGGCTGGCTCAACCTGATCGGCCTGCTGGCCGTCACGGCATCCGTGGCCTACGGGTGCGCGACGTTCTTCGACCTGACGCTCAGCACGATCAGCAGCAGCTACGCCGACGGCTACTCGCTGACCCGTGTGTTCATCACCTTCATCGTGATCTTCGCCCTGGGCGCCCTGCTCAACATCTACGGAGGCCACCTGCTGGCGGTGCTCAACAACATCTCGGTCTGGTGGCACGTCGCAGGTGCCGCCGCGGTCATCCTGATCCTCGTCGTCATCCCCGACTCGCACCAGAGCATCGACTTCGTCTTCACCGAGCGCATCAACAACTCGGGCTACCTCGACGGCAAGTACTGGTTCCTCGTGCTGCCGCTCGGCTTCCTGCTGACGCAGTACACGATCACGGGCTTCGACGCGTCCGCCCACCTCGCCGAGGAGACGCAGGGTGCTGCCGAGGGAGCCGCCAAGGGCATCTGGCGCTCGATCGCGTACTCCGCGATCGGCGGCTACCTGCTGCTGCTCGCCTTCGTGTTCGCGGTGCAGGACCCGCAGGGCGTCACGGACGGCTTCGGCGCGGTCGACGTCATCTTCGGCCAGGCGCTGCCCGAGGGCTGGCACTTCGCCATCCTCGCGATCTCGACGGCCGGGCAGTTCTTCTGCGCCGTCGCCTGCCTGACGAGCGCCTCGCGGATGACCTTCGCGTTCAGCCGCGACGGCGCGATCCCCGGTTCGAAGCTGTGGGCCAAGGTCAACCCCCGCACCAAGGTGCCGGCCAACGCCGTGACGTTCGTGGCGGTCGTGGGCGTCATCATCACGCTGCCGGCGCTCAAGAGCATCGGCGGCGTCCCGATCGCGTTCTACGCCGTGACGTCGGTCGCCGTCATCGGCCTGTACCTGGCGTTCGCGATCCCGATCTTCCTGCGCTGGAAGATGGGCGACGACTTCGTGCCCGGCAGCTGGAACAACGGCCAGAAGTACAAGTGGATGAACCTGCTGGCGGTCGCCGAGATCGCGATCATCTCGGTCTACTTCATCCTGCCGTTCGTCCCGGCCGGCTGGATCTTCTCGGACGACTTCACGTGGAGCGCGGTCAACTACGCGCCGATCCTGACCGGCGGCACGCTGATCGTCCTGGCGATCTGGTGGCAGCTGTCGGCCAAGAAGTGGTTCACCGGGCCCAAGATGACGATCGACACGGCCGTCACCGACGCCTTCAAGGACTGAGATAAGGTTCGATAACAGACCATATCTTTCACTCGAGAGGGAGGACGTCGTGAGCGACATCCTGCTGGACGAGCACCTCGCGGCGGCCGTGCTACGCCCCGTGCGCGGGCACCACGCCTTCGAGGCCTGCGTCGAGCGGCTCGCGACGTCCATCCGTCTCGGGGTCTACGAGCAGGGCAGCACGTTGCCGCCCGAGCGTGAGCTCGCCGAGCACATGGGCGTCTCGCGGGCGACCCTGCGCGAGGCGATCGCAGCTCTGCGTGAGGCAGGTCTGGTCGTGACCCGCCGCGGACGCGGAGGGGGCACGGTCGTCGACTACCACCCCGGAGAGCCCGGCTCGCGCTCGCTGCAGCGGCCGCTGGCCGAGCTGCTCGACGCCCTCGAGTTCCGGCGCATCGTCGAGCCCGGCGCGGCGCAGGCGGCCGCGGCGATCGACCTCGGCGACGAGCAGGTGGCGATGCTGCGGAGTGCCCTGGCCAAGGTCGACCACGCCACCAGCAAGGCGCTGCACCGTCAGGCCGACTCGCAGCTGCACCTCGCGATCGCGTCGCTCACCGGCTCGCCGATGCTGCTCGACGCCGTCACGACCGTGCAGATGTGCCTGCACGACATGCTCGACGCGATCCCGGTGCTCGACCGCAACATCGAGCACTCCCGCGAGCAGCACGGCGCGATCGTCCGGGCGATCCTCGGCGGCGACGGCGACGAGGCGCGCCTGACGATGGAGCGCCACTGCGACGACACCGCTGCGCTGCTGCGAGGCCTGCTGTGACCGCTTCCCTCACCACCCATCCCCTCAGGACCCAGCCCACCAAGACCCAGCTGACCAAGGACGTGGCATGACCAGGCACAAGAACCTCCTCACCCTCGAGCAGCTCCGCGTGCAGATCACCGAGGGGCACGTCGACACCGTCGTGGTGGCCTTCACCGACATGCAGGGACGTCTGCAGGGCAAGCGGCTGCACGCCGCGTACTTCCTCGACGTCGTGGTCGAGCAGGGCACCGAGGGCTGCAACTACCTGCTCAGCGTCGACGTCGACATGAACACGGTCGACGGCTACGCCATGAGCTCGTGGGAGAAGGGCTACGGCGACATGGAGTTCGCGATGGACTTCGACACGATCCGCCGTCTTGAGCACCTGCCGTCGACCGTGATGATCCAGTGCGACCTGGTGTGGCTCGACCACAGCCCGGTCGTGCAGTCGCCGCGGACGATCCTGCAGGCACAGGTCGCCAAGGCCGCCGAGGCCGGCTACGTCGCCCTGGCCGGCACCGAGCTCGAGTTCATCCTGTTCGACACGACGTACGAGCAGGCGTGGCGCGACGAGTACCGCGGCCTGCCCGCCGCCAACCAGTACAACGTCGACTACTCGATCGTTGGGACGACTCGGGTCGAGCCGCTGCTGCGCGACATCCGCAACACGATGTACGCCGCCGGCATGAACGTCGAGGGCGCGAAGGGCGAGTGCAACTTCGGTCAGCACGAGATCGGCTTCCTCTACGACGACGTCGTGGTGACCGCCGACAACCACGCGGTCTACAAGACCGTCGCCAAGGAGATCGCCTCGCAGCACGGCAAGGCGCTGACGTTCATGGCCAAGTACGACGAGCGCGAGGGCAACTCGTGCCACATCCACCTGTCGCTGCGCGCGACCGACGGTGGGCTCGCGTTCTGGGACGGCGACGGACGCAGCGCCGTGTACGACCACTTCATCGCCGGCATCCTCGCGACGATGCGCGACTTCACGCTGCTCTACGCGCCCAACATCAACTCGTACAAGCGCTTCGCCGACGGCTCGTTCGCCCCGACGGCGATCGCGTGGGGGCTCGACAACCGCACGTGCGCCGTCCGCCTCGTGGGGCACGGCCCGAGCGCCCGGCTCGAGAACCGGGTGCCCGGCGGCGACGCCAACCCGTACCTCGCGCTCGCCGCGATGCTCGGCGGCGGGTTGTACGGCATCGAGCACGGTCTGGAGCTCGAGCCCGAGCAGACCGGCAACGCGTACACCTCGGGCAAGCCCAAGGTGCCGACCACGCTGCGCGAGGCCCGCGAGGCCTTCCACGGCTCGGCGATCGCCCGCGCCGTCCTCGGCGACGAGGTCGTCGACCACTACACCAACATGGCCGACGTCGAGCTCAAGGCCTTCGACGCCGCCGTGACCGACTGGGAGCTGAAGCGCGGGTTCGAGCGGCTTTGAGGCGCACGGGCTTCGCCCGCAGGCGACTCCGTCGCCACCACGCTCCGCGTGGGCGCCTGACCTCCGCCCGCGGGCGGGCTCCGGTCCCGTGGTCGGGACACGGGCTGACGTATCGATGAAAGGGAACTAGTGACTGACATGTACTCCGTGGTGAATCCGGCGACCGAGGAGGTCGTGGCGGAGGTCGAGATGGCCGACCTCGCGGCCACCGATGCGGCGATCGAGCGCGCCGCCGCGGCCTTCCCGGCGTGGCGCGACGTCGCGCCGGGCGAGAAGGCCCGGATCCTGCGCCGGTTCGCGGCCCTGGTCGACGAGCACGTCGACGAGCTCGCGGCCCTCGAGGTCCGCAACGCTGGTCACACGTGGGGCAACGCGACGTGGGAGGCGGGCAACGTCCGCGACGTGCTCAACTACTACTCCGCCGCGCCCGAGCGGCTGACGGGCCACCAGATCCCCGTCGCGGGAGGCATCGACGTCACGTTCCACGAGCCGCTCGGCGTCGTCGGCATCATCGTGCCCTGGAACTTCCCGATGCCGATCGCGGGCTGGGGCTTCGCGCCCGCACTGGCCGCCGGCAACACCGTCGTCCTGAAGCCCGCCGAGCTGACGCCGCTGACCGCGATCCGGCTCGGCGAGCTCGGGCGCGAGGCGGGGCTGCCCGAAGGCGTCCTGACGATCATCCCAGGGCGAGGGCCCGTCGTGGGCGAGCGGTTCGTGACCCACCCCGCGGTGCGCAAGGTGTGCTTCACGGGGTCGACCAAGGTCGGCCAGCAGATCATGCGCGGCGCCGCCGACCAGGTGAAGCGGGTGACGCTCGAGCTCGGCGGCAAGAGCGCCAACATCGTCTTCGCCGACTCCGACCTGGCCAGGGCCGCGGCCTCCGCGCCGTCCGCGGTGTTCGACAACGCGGGCCAGGACTGCTGCGCCCGGTCGCGCATCCTGGTCGAGCGGTCGGCGTACGACGAGTTCGTCTCGCTGCTCGAGCCCGCCGTGAAGGCCGTCCGCGTGCTCGACCCCACCGACCGCTCGAGCGAGATGGGGCCGCTGATCTCGGCACGTCAGCTGTCGACCGTCCGCGGCTACGTCGACGAGGCCGAGGTTGCGTTCACCGGCTCGGCGCCCGACGGCCCCGGCTACTGGTGCCCGCCGACGGTCGTCCTGTCCGACGACCCCGGCGAGCGCATCTGGCGCGAGGAGGTCTTCGGACCCGTCGTCGCCGTCATGCCGTTCGACGACGAGGCGCACGCCGTCGAGCTCGCCAACGACTCCGACCTCGGGCTCTCGGGGTCGATCTTCACGCGCGACCTCGGTCGCGCGCTGCGGGTCTCACGGGCCGTCGAGGCGGGGGCGCTGAGCGTCAACTCGCACTCGTCCGTGCGGTACTGGACGCCGTTCGGCGGCTTCAAGCAGTCGGGTCTGGGTCGCGAGCTGGGTCCCGACGCCCCGCAGTCCTTCACCGACGTCAAGAACGTCTTCTTCTCCCACGACTGATCCCCCCACCACCCAGCAGAACGGAACGACCACACATGGCAGGACGCATCGCAGGCAAGACCGCCGTCGTCACGGGCGGCGCATCGGGCATCGGTCTGGCGACCGTGCGCCGGTTCGCCGAGGAGGGCGGCAAGGTCGTCATCGGCGACCTCGACGACGCCAAGGGCACCGAGATCGCGAAGGAGGTCGGCGGCACCTACGTGCACGTCGACGTCACCGACAAGGAGCAGGTCGACGCGCTGTTCCAGACCGCGAAGGACACCTACGGCTCGGTCGACATCGCGTTCAACAACGCCGGCATCAGCCCGCCCGAGGACGACTCGATCCTCGACACCGACCTCGAGGCCTGGAAGCGCGTGCAGGACGTCAACCTGACCAGCGTCTACCTGTGCTGCAAGGCCGCGCTGCCCTACATGCTCGAGCAGAAGTCGGGGTCGATCATCAACACCGCCTCGTTCGTCGCGGTGATGGGTGCTGCCACGTCGCAGATCTCGTACTCGGCATCGAAGGGCGGGGTGCTGTCGATGTCGCGCGAGCTGGGGGTGCAGTTCGCGCGCGAGGGCGTCCGCGTCAACGCGTTGTGCCCCGGCCCGGTCAACACGCCGCTGCTGCAGGAGCTGTTCGCATCCGATCCCGAACGGGCGGCCCGCCGGCTCGTGCACGTGCCGGTCGGACGCTTCGCCGAGCCCGTCGAGATGGCCAACGCCGTGCTGTTCCTCGCCTCGGACGAGTCGTCGTTCATCACGGCGTCGACGTTCCTGGTCGACGGCGGCATTTCCGGAGCCTACGTCACCCCGCTGTGAGCGACGGTGCCGTGAGGAGCGTGACGTGAAGCCGCTGATCGGCGTCTCCACCTACCGGGAGCAGGCCCGGTGGGGGGTGTGGGACCAGCTCGCGGACGTCCTGCCGGCTGCCTACGCGCAGTCGGTCGAGCGGGCCGGCGGGGTGCCGGTGCTGCTCCCGCCGGGCGCGGACGATGCGGCGTCCGCCGTGGTCGCACGACTCGACGGGCTGCTGATCGCGGGTGGAGCGGACGTCGACCCGTCCCGCTACGACGCCGAGCCCCACGCCCGGACGGCGTCGTGGCGCGAGGACCGCGACGCGTGGGAGCTCGCCCTGCTCGACGCGGCCCCGGTTGACCTGCCGGTGCTCGGCATCTGCCGCGGCATGCAGGTCATGGCCGTCCACGCCGGCGGGACGCTCGTGCAGCACGTGCCCGACGTCGTCGGCTCCGAGCGTCACTCGCCGGGCGGCGCCGAGTTCGGCGACGTCGACGTCGACGTGCTGCCGGGCACGCGGCTGGCCGCGGCGATCGGTGACAAGGGCTCCGTGCGCTGCCACCACCACCAGGCGGTGCGCGACCACCCGGGCTTCGTCGCTGCGGCCTGCGCCGCCGACGGGACGCTCGAGGCCATCGAGCACCCGGGCCACCGGTTCCGGCTCGCGGTGCAGTGGCACCCCGAGACACGCGACGACGCGGGGCTGTTCCGGGCGCTGGTCGCGGCGGCGGCCTCCGAGGGCGGTGACTGAGCGACCTGTCCCGGCTGGAGGCGGTGACCTAGCGACCTGTCCGGGCCCTTGATGGGTCGCCAGGTCACCGCCCGAGTCAGGGGCTGACGGCGACGTCGCGGCCGTTGCGGGCGTTGAAGGCGGCGATGACCTTCTTGCCGATCCGGAGGCAGTCGGTGCTGACGAAGATGTTCTGTCCGGCTGATCCGCCGCGCTTCTCCTGCGACGAGAGGACGACCTGGAATCCGTCGACCGTGAACATGCCGCCACCCGTCGTCTCCAGGCCGCTCCTGCTCAGCTCGCCGTTGTCGAGTGCCCGCGCCACGTCGTCGGCCGCCTGCGCGGGCGGCCGGACGTCGTACGTCACGAAGGTGTCGATGAAGTACGCGGCCTCGTCGGGGTCGCCGTTGTCGCAGCCCGTGTAGAGGCCGCGCCCGAGGCTGTCGGGGCTCGGCGGCTGGGCGCCGACCCCGGTGGCGAGCGCGGCGACCACGCGCTGCGCGACGGAGTCGACGCGATCGCGCTGCTGCGACAGCTCCGCGGCGCCGATCGTCGGCTTACCCTCGTTGGCGCACCCTGCCAGCACCACACAGGTCACGAGGAGGACGAGGACGCGGCGCATCTCGTGACCGTACATGCGTCACCTCGGACGCCGCGGGTCCGTCGTGCCGGTCGCGTGTCGCGGGCCGGACGTGTCGGGGTGCGCGGCTAGCGTGGTCGGCAGGAGGTACGCGTGAGGCTCAACAAGTACCCAGGACTCTGCGCGGCGTGCGGCATCGCGGTCGCGATCGCTGCCGGCCGTCTCATCGGCCTCCCGGGCCGGTGGCAGACGGTCTGCGCGGGCTGCACGCCCACCCCGCCGCCGCGTGGCGACCACCCGGGCTGGCACGTGGCCCCGCTGGCCTCGCTCGACTTCGAGACCACCGGCATCGACCCCGCGACCGACCGTGTGCTCAGCTACGCGCTGCTGGGCGACCGCGGCACCGACCTGTGCGGGCTGATCGACGCCGGTGTCGAGATCCCCGCGGCCTCGGCGGCCGTCCACGGCCTGACCGCCGAGGCGCTGGTGGGCGCCCCGAAGCCGCCCGAGGCCATCGCCGGCATCGTCGCGTGGGTGCAGGACCTGATCGACCGCGAGATCGGCCTGGTCGTCTACAACGCCGCCTACGACCTGACGATGCTGCGCGCCGAGGCCGAGCGGTGGGGCGTCGAGCAGCCCGACTGGAACCGGCTGCTCGTCGTCGACCCGTTCGTCATCGACTGGGGCATCCAGCGGGGCGAGCTCGGCCCGCGCCGGCTCACCGACGTGGCGGCCTACTACGGCGTCGCGCTCGACAACGCCCACGACGCGTCGGCCGACGCCCGGGCGGCGCGCGACATCGCCGACGAGATCGGCATGCGGCACCCCGCCGTCGCCGCCGGCACGCTCGCCGACCTGATGATCCGTCAGCGCAGCTGGTTCGCCGACCGCGCCGACGACTGGAACGCCTACGCCCGCCGGGTCGGGCGAACCCTCGACGACCCGGCCGGCTGGCCCCTGGCCGCTGTCGCGGCGCCGGCCGTCATGGCCTGAGCGCGTCCTCGACGGCGGGCCGCACGCCACGGGGCACGTTCGAGCGCGGCGCGTACGCGGTCAAGAACTCGACGCCCATCTCCTGCACGACCGCAGAGATGTTGGCGAACATCGCGTCGACCGCGACGCTCGTTCGCCCGGTGTGCTCGCGCACCCGGGCTGCGGCCTCCTGACGTCGCAGCGGGCGGGCCGCGTCGCGGTCGCGCAGCAGCGAGACGTAGGCCTCGACCGCCACCGCGATCTCGTCGTCGCTCCAGCCGGCGGGTCGCGCGGCGACGGCTCGCGCCGCCTCGCCGTCGGCGACCGTCCACCCGTCGTCGTCGGACGCGAGCAGCCCCGTGGCGATCATGGCGTCGGCCGCGTCGCGCAGCTCGAGCTGCCAGACATAGAGCAGGTCGCCCAGCGCCTCGATCTCGGCGCGATGGCGCGACCAGACCTGCCGGGACACGTCGATGGGCGAGGCGGACCCGCCACAGGCCGCGACGCCCTCGAGGATCCAGGACTGCCAGCGCTGGGCCGCGTGGCCGCCGGTGGTCACGCCCGGATGCGGTCGAGGACGGCCTCGGCCAGCGCGTCCGGGGCCTGCTCGGGCACCCAGTGACCGATGTCGGACAGCTCGACGAAGCGGTAGTCGGCGTCGACGAAGTCGCCGCACGCCTCGGCCGGCACGCGTCCGATGGCCTGGTCGTGCGCGCCCCACACGAAGGTCGTCGGCACGACGGTACGCGGGGCGGACGCCAGCTCGGCCGTCATGGCCCGGTACCAGCTCAGGGCCGCGGTGAGCGCTCCCGGCTCGGCGAGGTGGGCGACGTAGCGCACCGCGAGCGCGGTGGGCACCGCGTCGCCGTAGATCGCGACCAGCCGCCGGGCGCTGTCGGCGAGCAGCAGCTCCTCGGCCGTGCCCTCCTGGCGGAACACCTGCATGTAGGCGCCCTTCTCGCGCTGGTCGGGGTCGTTGCGCAGGGCGTCGTTGTAGGCGCGCAGGTGGGGCACCGACACCGCGGTCAGCGATCGGACCCGCTCGGGGTGCGCGGCGGCGACGAGCCAGGCGACGACCGATCCCCAGTCGTGGCCGACGACGTCGAACGACCCGATGCCGAGCGCGTCGGCCAGGCCGATGACGTCGGCGACCAGCAGGTCGGTCGTGTAGGCGGCGACGCCCTCGGGCCGGGCGCCGGGGGAGTAGCCCCGCTGGTCGGGCGCGACGACCCGCAGGCCGGCCTCGGCCAGCTGCGCAGCGACCTGCGTCCACGACAGCGACGTCTCGGGGAATCCGTGCAGCAAGAAGACCGGGGCGCCGTCGTCGGGGCCGGCGAACCGGACGTCGAAGGTCAGGTCGCCGACGGTCACGGGGGTGGTGGTGTCGAAGGTCATGCGGTCTCCTGGTGTCGTCCGGCAGGGGTCATTCGAAGGTCTCGCCGATGCGGGCGACGGCCTGGCGGTCGAGCACCGCAGCCGTCTCGGGATCGGGCGCGGTGCCCCCGCGGTCGTGCGGGAGCCACCACCGGTCGGTGTCGTCGCGGGGTGCCTCGGGGTAGGTGTCGATCGCCTCGGCCAGCAGCAGCCCCATGCTGGCGTGCAGTCGTGCCGTGAGGCCGTCGACCGTCTCGCCGGCCTGCGCGTGCAGGGGCTGGCCGACGATGATCGTGATCGGCACGCGTCGCCGCAGCGACCGGTGCCCGTCGACGGTGTAGATGCGGTGGCCGCCCCAGACGACCACGGGGACGAGCGGTGCACGCCGGGCGATCGCGAGCCCTGCGGCCCCGGGCTTGAACGGCTTCAGCAGCCAGGCGCGGCTGATCGTCGCCTCGGGGAAGACACCGACGACCTGGTCGGCGTCGAGCAGGTCGAGACCGCGCCGGTACGCGCTGGCACCGTGCGACCGGTCGACCGGTACGTGGTGCATCGCGCGCATCAGGCGTCCGACGACCGGCAGCGCGAACACCGACGTCTTGGCCATGAACCGGATGCGGCGGCCACGCACCCGCGCGGCGTAGCCGATGAACGTGAAGTCGAGGAAGCCGATGTGGTTGCCCGCGACCACGGTGCGTCCGTCCTGCGGGAGGTGCTCGACGCCGCGGACGTCGAACCGGTAGCCCATGAGCCGGAACAGGAGGCCGAAGACGGAGATGACGAAGCGGTACGTCCTGTCGCGGCCGGGCACGTCGACCAGCCTACGTCGAGACGTCGCCGGGGCCTGGCCGGTGCTCGAGGCGCACGACCGCCGTGGCGAGCAGCAGGATGGCGAGGATGTACAGCGTCATGATCGCCAGACCCGTGACGGCGGCGTCGCCGTCGACGCGTCCGGCCTCCGACAGGGCGATGATGCCGTCGGAGACCAGGAACAGCGCGCCACCGAGACCGGCGCGCGCGTCGGCGGCCAGCGACAGCGACGCGGTGGACACCAGCAGGGCGGCGTAGACCGGGATCGCGGGCTTGAGCCCGGGCTCGAGCCCGCCCCAGCACCACGCGACCATGGCGATGGCAGCGACGACGTAGACCACGCCGATCAGCGGCCGGGCCCTCAGCCGGGCGACGGCTCCGCCCCGGGCGAACAGGGTGATGAACGCGATGTGGGCTCCGGCGAACGCCGCCATGCCGGCGATGAACAGGCCATCGATCTCGAGGAACAGGTCACCCAGGAAGCACAGCGCCAGGGCCACCACCAGCAGACGGGGTGCGCCGGCCTGGACGGCCCAGCCCGCGAGCAGGGGCGCGATCAGGCACTTCGTCACGCTGTCCCACGGCTCGGCGCCGGTGCCGTTGAGCACGAGGTGCACGACCGAGACCGCCCCGAAGGCGATGAGCCAGGGGCTCCTGGTGGCGGTCATGCCCGTCACCGTACCGGTCGGCGGGCCCGCTGGACCCGAACGCGTCAGGCGGTCGCGCCGCGGTCGATCGAGCGGCGGGTCTGCTTGGTCGCGTACATGTCGGCATCGGCCTGCGCGAAGGCGGCCGCCACGTCGACGACGCCGGCAGCCGTGGGTGCGTACCCGATCGAGGCCGCGATGCCCTGCTCGGCCAAGGCGTCGGCGAAGGTCGCGAAGTGCGCCGACAGGTTCTTGACCGCGACGTTGTTCGACAGGATCGCGAACTCGTCGCCGCCGTAGCGAGCCACGCGATCGCTCGGCCCGGCCGCCGCGGCGAGGGCCGAGCCGGCCCGTCGCAGCAGCTCGTCGCCGGCGTCGTGGCCCTGCTGGTCGTTGAGCGACTTGAGCCCGTCAAGGTCGATGACGGCGATCGCCACGGGGTCGCCGTAGGCGGAGATGCGGCGGTCGGCGTCATCGACGAGCAGGTCCCAACCGCGACGGTTGACCAGACCGGTGAGGGCATCGGTCTGCGCCAGGGCGCTCGCCAGGTCGGCGGAGCGGCGCGCACGGTCGGCGACGCGGGCCAGGTGCAGCTGCGACGACAGCAGGTCGGCCATCAGCGCGATGAGGTCGGTGTCGACGTCGTCGGGCGTCGACAGCGGCTGGGTGCCGACGCCGCACAGGGTGCCGAACGTCCGGCCGTCGTCGTCGGTGATCGGGATGCCGGCGTAGGCGCGCACGACCCCGGCGTCAGGAAGATCGCGGTAGTCGGGGTGCCGGCTGGCATCGGCCACGACCCGGTCGGCGCCGTTGGACATGCGGATGCAGAACGTGTCGTCCCACGGCACCCGCCGCCCGAGGGTCAACATCTCGTTGTCGCCGGTGTGCACGTGCACCTGCTCGCCCCCGGCCACGCGCGACACCGACCACTCCGGGATCGGCGTATGACTCTTCAGGTAGGCGATGACCCGCTCCGCGGACCTGCTGAAGGTGTCCGCTCCGTCCTCGATCTCCGGCGTGCTCACAGTCCCAGTGTGCCTGGGTGTTCACAGCCGCGCCGCCGAACCCTCAGGTCAGGCCTTCGTGGTCGCCGGTGCGGCCGGCACCGGCGCGCTCGTCGCTGCTGCGCCGACCGGATCGGTCGTGGGTCGGCCCAGCAGCGACTCGAGATCGGGGTGCCTCCCGTCCAGGAGGCCGTGCCGGATCGAGGACGCGATCGACGACAGCATGGGCGGCTGGAACGGGAACAGGCCGGGCGCGGCGAGCAGTCGCTGCCGGTCGGTGGACAGCGAGACGGAGCGGTGCTCGACGCCGAGGCGTGCCGCGACGTCGGCAGCGGTGAAGGGCGCTCCGACCAGCTCGTACGTGCGGCCGCGGTGCTGCGCGGGGTCGGCCGCCACGGTTGCCGCGACCGCGGCGAGGTCGTCGCGCGCGACCGCCGCCACCGCGCCGTCGCCGAAGGCCGACGACAGGTGGTCGTCGTCCCAGGTCAGCAGCGATCCGACGAGCTCGGCGTAGAGCCCGTTGCGCAGGATCGTCCAGGGCAGCCCGCTGGCGCGGATCATGCGCTCGGTGACGCGGTGTGCCAGGGCGAACGCCAGGTGGTCGCCGGCGCCGGCGAGGCTCGTGTAGACGACGTGGCCCACGCCGTCGCGCACGGCGGCCTCTATCACGCGCTCGTGACGGGCGACGACGACGTCGTCCTCGGCGTACCCGGCGGAGACCAGCAGGAGCGTCGAGATGCCACGCAGGTCGATGCTGTCGGGGTAATCGAAGTCGAGCCTCCGCTCGCCCTCGGACGGCGAGCGGCTGGCACCGGCGGCGGGCACGCCCTGGTCGAGCAGCTGGTCGAGGACGCGAGAGGCGAGGTGTCCGCTGGCTCCGGTCACGAGGATCATGGGGTGGTCTCCTGAGGGGTGGTTCTGATCAGGCGGTTCTGATCAGTAACTACCCTGGGAGTCTTCACGGCCCTGACGACGTCCACAAGGAGGCACTTCGATGTCACCCACGCACACCGATGTGCCCATGGCCCCGGCCGAGCTCGACCCGTGCGGCATGCCGGACCACCCCGACTGCGGCATCCGCGACGTGCTCGACCGCGTGGGCGACAAGTGGTCGGTGCTGGTGGTCGTCGAGCTCGCGAGCGGACCACGCCGCTTCGGCGAGCTGCAGCGGGCGGTCGACGGCATCTCGCAGCGGATGCTGACCCTGACGGTGCGCCGCCTGGAGCGCGACGGTCTCGTCACCCGCACGGTCTACCCGACGGTCCCCGCTCAGGTCGACTACCGCCTGACCGACACGGGGGCGAGCCTCACCCACCTGGTCAAGGCGCTCGCCGACTGGTCGCTGCGGCACCGCGAGGCGATCGCCGCGTCACGCCACCTCTACGACCAGACGCACCCGGACCACGACATCCGGTGAGCCGCAGGTGACCGGCCTCAGGTGACGAGGCAGAACGGGTGACCGGCCGGATCGGCGAAGACCTGCCACGCGCCCATGTCGTCGTCCTCGTCGATGACGTCGCTCAGCTGACGCGCTCCGAGGCCGAGCACGGTGGCGCGGGCGGTCTCGAGGTCGTCGACCTCGAGATCGAGGTGCACCTGCTGCTCGCCGCGCTCGCCCGGCCACGGGGGCGGCACGTGGTCGGCCACGACCTGGAAGCACATCCGCGCCTCGCGGCCGTGGCGCTCGAGCGCCCACCAGTCGTCGTCACGCTGCGTGATCGTCCGGTCGAGCACCTCGGACCAGAACCGGGCCAGGGGCGCGGGATCGGCGCACTCGAGGACGATCGAGCGGATCGTGGCGATCGCGGTCACGACGGGACAGCGTCCGTCCCGTCGGCGTCCGGGTTGGTGACGCTGGGCTCGAGGGGCGGCGCGGGTGCCTCGTCGGGCTCGGGGACGGTGTCGGGCTCGGTCGGGTTCACGGGAGTCTCGGTCATGGCGAGGCCGTACCCGCTCTGCGGCGACGCAACCCCGCGTCGCGCTCAGGCGCAGATCGAGGCGTCGGCCTTGCGGGTCGTGGCCTTGACGGGCTTGGGCTTGACCGGATCGGTGCCGGCCTTGACGCGATCGGAGCCGATGATCAGCCAGACGCCCGAGATCTTCTGCTCGACGATCTGCGCGTCGAGACCGAAGTCGGCGTTCAGGGACTCGGCCGCAGCCTTGGCCTCGGGGGTGCCGTCGACGAAGATGCGCGTCGCGGTGGCCGGCTTCTGCGCGGTCTCGACGCCGCTGACGGTGTAGCCGAGGCCGACCATCGAGGCACGCATCGCGGTGCCGAGACCCGGGGTCTGCGCCGCGTTGAGCACCTTGACCGGCGTCGCGCGGGGGTTGCTGGCCGGGGTGCCGCCACCGCTCGCCGGCGTCTGCTCGCTCGACTCGTCGCCCTCGACGGGCATCTCCTGGTCCTTCTTGATGGCCTTGAAGATGGTGTCGGCGTCGGCGGTCTTGACGACCCGCTGGTCGTTGGGCGGCGGTGCTGCGCCGTTGGGCATCGTCACGAAGGTGATGCCGGAGTCGGGGACGGCACGGGCCCGCTTGGCCAGGCCCGTCAGATCGGGGATCGAGGAGATGCCCTCGTCGACGGTGATCGAGCTGGTGAGCGCGTTGACGAACTTGAGCAGCTTGACCGGCTGGGTGAGCACGTTGGTGCTGCGTGCCTGGTCGATGATCGACGACATCACGACCTGCTGGTGGCCGAGGCGCCCGATGTCGCTGCCGTCGCCGACGGCGTGACGGGTGCGCGCCAGCGCGAGCGCGTCGCGGCCCTTGATCTTCTGCTTGCCGGCCGGCAGGTCGAGCTTGGCCAGCGGATCGACGAGGGGCTTGTCGAGGCAGACGTTGACGCCGCCGAGGGCGTTGACCATCGAGGCGAAGCCGTCGAAGTCGAGCTGCACGAAGTGGTCGATGCGGACGTCGCTCAGGGTCTCGACCGCCTTGACCGAGCACGACGGCCCGCCGTCGAGGGCCGAGTTGATCATCTGGTCGGCGCCCCCGGCGAAGGCCCCGCTGCCGGTGTCCTTGCAGGCCGGCAGGTCGAGCAGCGTGTCGCGGGGGATCTGCACGGCGTCGATGCGCGAGTTGCCGCGCGAGAAGTGCACGAGCATGAGGGCGTCGCTGCGCTGCGACCCGGTGCCCTTGCCGTACTGCTTGGTCTTGAGGTCGCGGGAGTCCGAGCCGATGAACAGGATGTTCATGGCGCCCTTGGGGGTGTCGTCCTTGACCACCGACGGACCGAGGCCCGCGGTGTCGATGTTGCCCTGCAGCTTCCAGATCGCGGCGGCGGCGCCGACGCCCAGCACGAGGACGAGCACGCCGATGCTCAGTGCGGCGCGACGCGCGATGGTGCGTCGTCGCGAAGGCTCGCGTCGGCGCTTCGGCGCGGTGTCGGCAGTCGTCACGTGCTGGTCTCCTGGTGTCGGCAGAACTTCCAGAATACGAGCAGAACCTGAGGACACGCTAGGAAAGGGGCGTGACGTGGCCCGCACGACGGCCCGTGGCCGGCGGCGGGCCGCACGTCTCGTCTCGTCAGGGAGGGTCAGCGCAGGCTGCGCCGGGTGCTGCGACGCTCGTCGAGCTTCTTGTTGGCCAGGGGGAGCCCGACCAGCGAGAGCGCCTTCCAGACGACCCAGCCGAGGACGGTGAAGAGGTTGCGCTTGGGGTGTGCCATGGTCTGCTCGCGATCTGTCGGTGCTGCGTGGATGAGTGCTGCGTGGGTGGGTGCTGGGACAGACGTGGCGGGGACGGTGCTCCGTCCCCGCCACGTGGTCGTGCTGGTGCGGCTGAGTGGTGCAAGCCGCGCCTACTTCTTGAAGGCGTCCTTGACGTTCTCGCCGGCGTCCTTGACGGACGACGTGGCCTGGTCCTTCTTGCCCTCGGCCTTGAGCTCGTCGTTGTTGGTGACGTCTCCGACGACCTCCTTGGCCTTTCCGGCCAGGTCCTCGGCGGCGTTCTTGGCCTTGTCTGCGATGCCCATGATGGTGCCTCTCTGTGGTGGGGGTGGGGTGGTTCAGCGCGCGCGGAGCGCGCTCGCCCGGATCCGTCCGGGTCGGCGACGGTCGTGGCCGAGAAGGACTCGGCAGACCGTGTGGCCGTCGGGGAAGGCGTCCGAGACGTCTTGGGCGCACCGGCTGGCGACGGACGCGATGTCGCCGCCGGTGACGTGGGGGTCGAGCTGTCCGCGCAGCTCGATGACGTGGGTGCGACCCTGCCGGTGGGCGGTGCCCCTGACGTGGGTCACGGCGGTGCGGGCCTCGAAGTCGGCGGCCACGGCCTTGGCGACGTCGTGCAGGTCGACGTGGACGGTGCCCGTCCGGTCGGATGCGGCCGCCTGACGCACGGCGCGCTCGCCACGACGGGGTGCGTGCGACAGGATCCAGAGCAGGCCGATCGCGCCGAGCAGGATGGCCGCGGCGGCGAAGGCCCATGGCCACCAGGCGCTCGACTCGACGTCGTCGAGGCGTACGGTCGTCAGCGTGTCGTCCCACGTGCCGACCCATCGGTAGCGCCAGTCGAGCAGGGCGGCGCCGGCTGCGACCAGGCCGAGGCCGACGACGATCGAGGCGATCCGGTCGATCGCTGCGAGCCTACGAGTCATGCTTCACCTTCTCGGTCGTGACGACGATGTCGTGGGCGGTCAGACCGGCGAGCGACTCGCGCACGGCGGCCTCGACGAGGCGGTCGGCGCCGGGATCGTCCGACTGTGCCGTGACGCTGAGACGTCCTCGGCGCAGGCGGGCCCGGGCCGACTCGACGCCGGCGGTGTCCTCGGCGGCACCGACCGCGACGGCGCGGACCGCGCCGGGTGTGACCCAGAGGTCGGCCTCGCCAGGGGTGGCCTGGTGGGTGCGGGGCGCCGGCTTGACGGCCGCGACGAGCACGAGCAGACCGACCAGCGTCAGCACGACTCCCACGGCGACGACGCCGGCACCCGCGGTGAGCCCGTCGAGGCGGTCGACGAGCGAGCCGGTCCAGGACGAGCCGGTGGCCCAGTCCTGGTCGACCGCGAGGTCGTGGACCGCCACGACGGCGACGCCGACGAGGGCCACGCCGAGCACGAGAGCCACGCCGGAGGCGGCGGGCCTGCCCTTCGGGGGCGAGACGGTGGTGGTCACAGGACCCTCCTCGTGCCGTGGCCCGGACCGTCGGCCTCGTCGGCGGACACGACGTGCAGCGTCACGTCGAGGCGACTGATCTCGATGCCCGACTGGCGCGAGGCCTCGGCGCGGACCGTGTCGCGGATCGTGGACGCCAGCTCCTGCGCGCGGCACGGCCAGGTGGCGGCGGCGTGCAGCTCGGCGATCGCGACGGACCCGCGGAACGTGACCGACGCGGAGGGCAGGCTGCGGGCGAGCTTCTGGATGCCGGCGGGGCGTGCCACGCACCCAGGCACCTCGAGGCTGGCGTTCGCGACGATGTGCTCGACGGCCTTGGTGCGGACGTCGAGGGAGCCGCGGTCGTCGGCGGGGGCGAGGGTGTCAGTCACGTCGGCCTCGCAGGACGGTCGTGAGGTCGATGTCGCCGTCGAGGTGGGCGCCGGCCGCCAGGCCGATCGCGCCGAGGACGACGGCACCGAGGAAGGCGCTGAACCCCCCGATCGCGATGGCGATGGCCAGGAGCAGGCCGACGAACAGGCCGATGGTGGAGAGCTTCATGCGGGAGTCCTAGTGGTCAGAGTCGGATGTAGCGGCGGGAGCCGGGCACGCGCCTCGGGAGGTGGCGCTGCAGGCGGCGGATCGCGGTGATCAGCACCCCGTTCGGTGTGGTGGCGGCTCGGAAAGTCGCTGGTACTTCGGGGTGGATGGGCGGTGGGATGGGTGTGACGTGGCGCGCAGCGCGGTGCTCGTGCTCGACGTGGTCCAGCGCCTCGCGCAGGTCGTCGCTGCTGCCGCCTCGGTCGGGGTGGTGCCGCTTCACGGCCTCCCGTCGGGCCGCCCGCAGGGCGTCGAGTCCTTCGGGGGCCTGACGGGGGGTGGTCACGCGGGCCCCGCGACGTCCTCGACGGTCACGTCGACCGGGCCGTCTACGAGCGTCTCGATCGCGGCACGGACGTCGTCGGCCGTCGCCACCACGGGGCTGCCCCAGTCGAGGACGATGTGCACCTCGCAGGAGTCGTCGCGCAGCCGCACGCCGTTGATGCGGCGCCCTGGCAGGTACGTGGCGACCTCGCCGAGGACGCCCGCGTGGAGCGCGTTGACGCCCGGCACGGCGAGTGCAGCCGCCGCGACGGCCTCGGCCGCATCGGTGGGGGCATCACTCGACACGCGACTCGCCGTTCTCGGTGTCGTCGCCGTCGAGGTGCACGTCGAGCACGGTGATGTTGACCTCGGTGACCTCCAGGCCCGTCATCCGCTCGACCGAGTCGATGACGTTGCGCCGGACGCCGGAGGCGAGATCGGCGATCGCGACGCCGTACTCCGCGATCAGGTCGACGTCGACGGCGGCCTGACGCTCGCCCACCTCGACGTTGACGCCCTGGCTCAGGTTGGTGCGCGACCCGGGGATGCGCTCGCGCAGGGCGCCGACGGCGCGGGCGGTGTTGCCGCCGAGGTCGTGGACCCCGCTGACCTCGCGGGTCGCGATGCCGGCGATCTTCGAGACGACGGCGTCGGCGATCGAGGTGCGACCCTGCGTGGTGACGAGGGGGCCGTTGCCGGCGGCCTTGACGACCTCGGTGGAGGGCGTGGGGGAAACCGCGGTCGAGGAGGTGGTCTTCGAGGCGGTGGTGCTGTCGGCCATGTCTGTGCCTTTCGGTGTGTACGAACATCTGTTGGTCGTCGCGACGTCGCGGATCGTCACGCACCGATGTCGTGAGGTGGGTCACAGTGCGACGCGGCGTTGCGACGTGGTCGTTTCGAGTGGCGGGGCGCGCGAGCCGGCTCCACGATGTGTGCGTGCTGGACGATGCAGCCGACGACGTGTCGGACACCGCTCCGCCGGACCACGTGCTGGTGCGGCGGGTGCGCCTGGGCGAGCGCTCGGCCTTCGACGCGATCATCGAGCGTCATGGTCCGGGCATGTACCGCTTCGCGCTGCGGATGGTCGGCGGCGACCGCACCGACGCGGGCGAGGTCGTGCAGGAGGCCTTCATCTCGGCCTGGAAGAACATCACGACCTTCGAGGCGCGCTCGACGTTGCGCACGTGGCTGTTCAGCCTGGTGTCGCGCCGGGCCGCCGACCTGCAGCGCAAGCGGCGCCCGACGCCGGTCTCCGACGACCTGCTGACGGTCATCGCCCCGGCGGCCCGCCACGACCCCCTGCAGGAGGTCATGGACAAGGAGCTGGTCGCGGCGCTCCAAGCGGCGCTGGCCGAGCTGCCGCACCAGCAGCGTGCCGTCTGGCTGCTGCGCGAGGTGGAGCAGATGAGCTATGACGACATCGCGACTACCCTGGTCATGACGCCCGACAGCGTCAGGGGCCAGCTGCACCGAGGTCGCAAGAACCTGGCGGAGAGGATGGCGCAATGGCGGTAGAGCGCACCACCGACCCGCTCGAGCGGGCCACCACCGCGCTGCGCGACGAGCCCGAGGCCGGATGGGTCGAGGTCTCGCAGTCGGTCATGAGCCGCGTCCGGACGCTCGTCACGCCCGCGTCCGCGGTCGTCACGTTCGACGCCACCGGCAGCTCGCAGCGAGGCGAGCGCGGCTCGGTCGTCCGGGTCTCGGGGCGCGTGCTGACGCCTCTGCTGCGTGCCGCCGTCGACACCCCGGACAGGGCGGCCGACTCGATCGACATCGAGGTCGCCGACGAGCGCTGCTCGTCGATCCACCTCTCGCTGGTGTGCCGCTACGGGGTGGACCTCAACGCCGAGGGACGCGACGCGCGCGCCGCTGTCGCGGCCGTCGTGCGCGAGGTGCTGGGCGCCGATCTCGCCTTCGACGCCGAGCGCGACATCACGGTCGAGGTCGTCGACGTCGTCGAGGGTGACCCGCACGCGCAGTGACTCTCCGGCTTGCTCGCCGGGGAGGCCGCTTGCGGCCGGTGGGGTTGTCCGTTCGTCCCCCAGGGAGGCCGCTTGCGGCCGGCGGGGTCGGCCCCTTCGTCCCCCAGGGAGGCCGCTTGCGGCCGGCGGGTGGGCCCCTTCGTCCCCCAGGGAGGCCGCTTGCGGCCGACGGGGTCGGCACGTTCGTCCCCCAGGGAGGCCGCCTGCGGCCGACCGTGAGCGGAGCGAGGAGGACTCGGTGGGCTCGCCTCGGGCTTCGCCCTCACGGTCGCTCCGCTCCCTGGCGAGCAGCTCGGTCGCGCGGCTCAGCCCAGCATCAGGACGATCGCGGCGGTCGAGCCGCCCACGACGACCAGGCCGCGGAACAGCGCGTCGGGCAGGCGTCGGCCGATGCGCGAGCCGACGTAGCCGCCGACGACCGATCCGATGCCGAGCAGGCCGATGACGACCCAGTCGAGGTCGGCGGCGACCACGAACACGACGGTGGCGACGACGTTGGCCGCGAAGCAGGCGACGGTCTTCAGGCCGTTGACGACCTTGAGGTCGATGTCGAGCCCGAGCCCCAGCACGGCGACGACCATGACGCCCTGCCCAGCGCCGAAGTAGCCGCCGTAGATGCCGGCCGCGCCGAGGGCTGCGGTCGTCGGCGGCGAGGGGAGCAGGCGGTCGGCCTGGTCGTCGGTGCGCCGCTCGCGCAGCCACCGCGCGACCATCGGCTGGAACCCGACGAGCACGCAGGCGAACAGGATCAGCCACGGCACGAGCGCCTCGAAGACGTCCGGCGAGAGCGCCAGCAGCAGCACGGCCCCCGCGATCGCCCCGAACGCGCTGGTGGCGACGACCGCAGCCGTCACCTTCGGGTGCCGTCGTAGCTCGTGGCGGTAGCCGAACGATCCGCTGAGCCCTCCCGGTACCAGGCCGACGGTGTTGGAGGCGTTGGCGGTGACGGGCGGGAGGCCCAGGGCGACGAGCACCGGGAAGCTCACGAGCGAGGCCACGCCGACGGACGCCGCGACGACGCCGGCTCCGAAGCCGGCGGCGATGACGACGAGATGGTCGAGGGTCGACAGGTCCACGGGAGGGCCCGTCAGTCGCGCAGGATCGCGACGTCGCTGACCTGGGCGACGTGGTGGTGCATCGCCGCGGCGGCCAGCTCGGGGTCGCCGAGCCGGACGGCGTCGGCGATGCGGCGGTGAGCGGCGAGGGAGTCGCGGGGACGGCCGGGCTGTGAGAGCGACTCGATGCGGGTCTCGAGGATCAGCTCGCTGATCTGCTGCATCATCTTCTCGAGCAGCGAGGAGTGCGCCGCCTCCGTGATGGCCGCGTGGAACTGCTCGTCGCCGGCGACGCCGCGACCACCGGCGTCGATGTCGGCCTCCATGACGTCGAGCGCACCGTCGATCGCGGCGAGGTCGTCGTCGGTGCGCCGCGTGGCGGCGAGGGCGGCGATCTTGGTCTCGAGCGCGTCGCGGGCGTCGATGATGTCGGGCAGGCGCTTGGCGTGCGCGCGCAGCGCCTCGAGCACCTTGGCCGCGCCGCTCGCATCGGTCAGCACCGCGCCGTCGCCGTGACGCACGGCCACCACGCCGATCACCTCGAGCGCCACGAGCGCCTGGCTGACGGTCGCACGGCTGACGCCGAGGCGCGTCGCCAGCTCGCGCTCGGGCAGCAGCCGGTCGCCGGTGGTGAGGCCGTTCTCGCGGACCCATTCCATGATCTGCTGCGCCACCTGCTCGTACAGGCGGGTGCGGGCCAGCGGCTTGAGGCCCGGGCGGGGATCGCTCATGAGGTCAGCGTATTGACAAAAGGCTCACAGACCTATTGGCTAGGCCACTAGTCCAGACAACGTGATGCCGATCACACGAGCCCGCCCGGGCCGCGGCGTCCGCACGAGAAGGAGTCCTCATGGGACCGGAATGGGTGGCCATCATCGCCCTGGTGGCGTTGTTCGCCATCGGGACGGCGTTGCCGATCAACATGGGCGCTCTGGCGTACGTCGCCGCGTGGCTCGTCGGCATGTACTCGCTGAAGCTCGACGAAAAGGAGATCCTCGCGGGGGTGAGCGGCGACCTGATCCTGACGTTGATCGGCGTCACGTACCTCTTCGCGATCGCCAAGAACAACGGGACGGTCGACCTGATCGTGACCAAGGCCGTGCAGATGGTCGGCGGCCGTGTCGCGCTGATCCCCTGGGTCATGTTCGGCGTCACGGCGCTGCTGACCGGCATCGGCGCGGCCAGCCCGGCCGCCTGCGCAATCATTGGCCCCGTCGCCCTCGGCTTCGCCGGCAAGTACAAGATCAACCCGCTGATGATGGGCATGTTCGTCGTGCACGGCGCACAGGGCGGCGGCTTCTCGCCGATCAGCATCTACGGCACGATCACCAACTCGGTCATGCGCGACAACGGCCTCCCGGTCGGCGAGATGACGCTGTTCCTCGCGAGCCTCGGCGTCAACCTGGTCATGGCCGCGATCCTGTTCATGCTGCTGGGCGGACGTCAGCTGATGTCGCAGCGCATCGAGCCCGACAACGACGACCTCGTCGACAACCTCCACGCCGGCGGAGCCCAGGTGCCCGCCCGCGGGTACGGCACCAACGCCCCCACCGGCACGCAGGCCACCGGCGTCCGCATGGACCAGGTCCTGACGCTCATCGCCTTCGTCGGCGTCGCCGTCGTGGCGCTCGCGTTCGACAAGAACATCGGCTTCGTGTCGATCACCGCCGCGGTGATCCTCAACATGCTGGCGCCCAAGGCGCACACCGACGCCGTCCGCGCCATCGCGTGGCCGACGGTCCTGCTGGTCGCCGGCGTCAGCACCTATGCCGCGATCCTGACGCAGGCCGGATCGCCCGAGTTCGTCGGCAGGTGGGCCGCGGGCCTCGGCGCGGCCGCCATCGGCGCGCTGATCCTCTGCTACGTCGGAGGCGTCGTCTCGGCGTTCGCGTCGTCGACCGCGCTGCTGCCGATCATCATCCCGATCGCGCTGCCGATCATCGCCGAGCACGGCATCAGCGCCATCGCGCTGGTGGCCGCCCTGGCAATCGCCTCGACGATCGTGGACGTCAGCCCGTTCTCGACCAACGGCGCGCTGATGCTGGCCAACCGTCCCGACACCGTCAGCGAGCAGACGTTCTACAAGCAGATCCTGACGTACAGCATGATCGTCGTCGCCGTCGGCCCGCTGCTCGTCTGGGCCGCCTTCATCCTCCCGGGCTGGTGATCGGC
Source organism: Aeromicrobium endophyticum (assembly GCF_003586285.1). Classification (GTDB taxonomy): domain Bacteria; phylum Actinomycetota; class Actinomycetes; order Propionibacteriales; family Nocardioidaceae; genus Aeromicrobium; species Aeromicrobium endophyticum. The sequence goes on from NZ_QUBR01000001.1 coordinate 1,755,418, forward strand.
ATGACACGCAACGGACCGCTGCACGACGTCCTCGTGGTCGACCTGTCCCGCGCCCTCGCGGGCCCGCACGCCACGATGATGATGGGTGACCTCGGTGCTCGCATCGTCAAGGTCGAGACGCCGCGGGGAGGCGACGACACCCGCGGGTGGGGGCCGCCGTTCCGCTGGCCGGCAGACGACGGGCACACCGGCGAGCCGGCCGACGAGGGGCGTGAGTCGACGTACTTCCTGTCGGCCAACCGCAACAAGGAGTCGATCGCCCTCGACCTGCGCGGCGACGACGACCGGGCGACCTTCCTGGACCTCGTGGCCCGGGCGGACGTGCTCGTCGAGAACTTCCGCACCGGGGTGCTCGAGCGGCTGGGTCTCGGCATCGAGACGCTGCACGAGCTCAACCCGCGCCTCGTCGTCCTGTCGATCACGGGCTTCGGCCACGACGGGCCCGAGGGTGGGCGCGCCGGCTACGACCAGATCGCGCAGGGCGAGGCGGGGCTGATGTCGATCACGGGCTCCGGCCCCGACGACCCGCAGAAGGTCGGCACGCCGATCTCCGACATCCTCGCCGGCATGTACGGCGCGTACGGCGTGCTGGCCGCGCTGCACGAGCGGGAGTCGACGGGCGTCGGCACGGTCGTCCGCACGTCGCTGCTGGCCGCGACGGTCGGCGTCCACGGCTTCCAGGGCACCAAGTGGACGATCGCCGGCCAGGTCGGCAAGGCCATCGGCAACCACCACCCGTCCATCTCGCCGTACGGCCTGTTCCGCTGCGCCGACGGCGCGGTGCAGATCGCGGTGGGCAGCGAGGGCCTGTGGCACGACTTCTGCGAGGGCTTCGGGCTCGACCCCGACACCGAGGGCATCGCCACCAACCCCGAGCGGGCCGGTGACCGCGAGCGGGTCATCGCGCTGGTCGAGGAGGTGTTCGCCGACTGGCAGGCCGAGCCGCTGCTGGCCCGGCTGGCCGAGGTCGGCATCCCTGCCGGCAAGGTGCGCTCGATCGACGAGGTCTACGACTGGGACCAGACCAAGAGCCAGGGCCTGCTGATCGACGTCGAGCACAGCACCTTGGGCGCGCTGACCCTGCCCGGGCCGCCGCTGCGGTTCTTCGACAGCGCCGGCGGCGAGCACACGGTCACCGAGCACCTCGCGCCGCCGACGCTCGGCGAGCACGGCGACTCGATCCGCACGTGGCTGGCGGACGAGGCGTGAGCGCGAAGCGCCTGACGGGTCAGGAGCTGCTCGACCTCGTGCTCGACGAGGGCTCGTTCACGTCGTGGGACGGGCCCGTCGACCACACGGGCGAGGACGAGCGGTACCAGCGCGACCTCGAGTCGGCGGCCGAGCGCGCGGGTACCGACGAGTCGGTGCTCACGGGCCGCGGGCTCATGCGCGGCCGTCCGGTCGCGGTGCTGGTCAACGAGTTCCGCTTCCTCGCCGGGTCGATCGGCCAGGCGGCGGCCCGCCGCATCGTCGAGGCGGTCCGCCGCGCGACGGCCGAGGGCCTGCCGATCCTGGCCAGCACGGCGTCGGGCGGCACCCGCATGCAGGAGGGGACGCCGGCCTTCGTCCACATGATCGACATCTCGCGGGCGATCATGGACCACCGGGCCGCCGGCCTGCCGTACCTGATCTACCTGCGGCACCCCACCACCGGCGGCGTCTTCGCGTCGTGGGGATCGCTCGCGCACATCACGATCGCCGAGCCCGACGCCCTCATCGGCTTCCTCGGGCCGAAGGTCTACGAGATGCTCGAGGGTCGGCCGTTCCCGCCGGGCGTGCAGACGTCCGACAACCTGGCGCAGCGCGGCATCATCGACGCCGTGGTCGAGCCGGGCCTGCTGCCCGAGCTGGTCGACCAGGCGCTGAGCATCCTGGTCGACCCGGCGACCGGGTCGACGCGCGAGCGGCGCACCGACCCCGTGGTGCGGCGCCGGTCGACGTGGGAGTCGATCGAGCTGACGCGCCAGCCGGGTCGCGGCGGCGTGAGGGACGTGCTGCGGCACGGCAGCGACGTCACGGTCCGTCTGCAGGGCACCGAGAAGGGCGAGCGCGACTCGGCGATGATCGTCGCGCTCGCCCGGCTCGACGGCCAGCCGTGCATCGTGATCGGGCAGGACCGCACCAAGCAGACGCCTGCGTCGCCCATGGGCCCGGCCGCGCTGCGAGAGGCGCGGCGCGGCATGCGCCTGGCCAACGAGCTCGGCCTGCCGCTCGTGTCGTTCATCGACACCCCCGGCGCGGAGCTGTCGGCCAAGGCCGAGGAGGGCGCGATCGCCGGCGAGATCGCCCGTTGCATCAGCCTGATGTCGACCATGAAGGTGCCGACGGTCTCGGTGCTGCTCGGTCAGGGGTGCGGTGGCGGCGCGTTGGCGCTGCTGCCGGCCGACGTCGTGGTCGCGACGGAGAACTCGTGGTTGTCGCCGCTGCCTCCCGAGGGTGCCAGCGCGATCGTGCACGGCGACGTCGACCACGCGGCCGAGATGGCCGAGCGTCAGAAGGTCAGCGCGATCGACATGTTCGAGGCCGGCTCGGTGCACCACCTCGTGGCCGAGCCCGACGACGACGATCCCGAGTCGTTCGGGCGCGCGGTGGCTGCCGAGGTCGCGACACGTCTGCGGGAGCGGGCCGCGATCCCGGGATGACGCGGCGGGCGGGGGGCGGACATGATGGCGTCATGTCCGTCCCCTTCGTCCGTGTGCTGACGATCCGATGACGCAGGCCGCGATCTCGACGCTCGAGCACGTCGGGATCTTCATCTTCGCCATGTCGGGCGCGCTCGTCGCCGTCCGGCTGGGGCTGGACGTCTTCGGCATCGCGGTGCTGGCGCTCATCACGGGCCTGGGCGGGGGCGTGGCGCGGGACGTCCTCATCGGCGACAACCCGCCGGTCGCGTTCGAGAGCTGGGGGTACCTGCTGTCGGCGCTCGCCGCCGCGGCCGTGGTGTTCACGTCGTCGGGGCGCATCGGACGCCGCGAGCGACCGATCCTCGTGCTCGATGCCATCGGTCTGTCGCTGTTCTGCGTGACCGGCGCGATCATCGGGGTCGACGCGGGCCTCGGCGTCCTGCCGTCGTCGCTGCTGGGGCTGGTGACGGCGGTCGGCGGCGGCATCATGCGCGACGTGCTGTCGAACCGGGTGCCGATCATCTTCGAGGGCGATCTCTACGCCGTCCCGGCGCTGGTGGGCTCGGTCGGGGCGGCCGTCGTCGCGACGCAGGAGTGGCCGTCTTTCCTGTTCGTCGTCGCCTCCGGCACGTGCCTGGCGTGGCGGCTCGCGGCGATGTTCCGCGGGTGGTCGGCGCCGCGCGCCCGCGGCACGATCTGAGCAACCAGCGCTACTGACCGACTGGTACAGTTTGACGCATGGTCACCACCGAGGTCACGATGTCGTCCCGTCGACGCTGGGTGGCGCTCGGCATCCTGATGCTCGCCTCGCTGCTGCTGGCGATCGACGGGACGGTGCTGGCGCTGGCCGTCCCCGCCCTGACCACGAGCCTGTCGCCGACCGCCGAGCAGGTGCTCTGGATCGGCGACGTCTACTCGCTGGCGCTGGCCGGGCTGCTCGTGCTGATGGGCAACCTGTCCGACCGCTTCGGTCGCCGGCGGGTGCTCCTGCTGGGCAGCGCGGCGTTCGGAGCGGCGTCGGTGCTCGCCGCGTTCTCGACGTCGCCCGAGATGCTCATCGCGGCCCGGCTGATGCTGGGCGTGGCCGGGGCGACCCTGATGCCGTCGACGCTGTCGCTGATCCGCAACATCTTCACCGACGACGCCGAGCGCACCCGGGCCATCGCGCTATGGGCGACGTCGTTCGGTGCCGGGTCGGCCATCGGTCCCCTGGTCGGCGGGGCCCTCCTCGAGCACTTCTGGTGGGGCTCGGTGTTCTTGATCAACGTCCCGGTGATGGTCGTCGTGCTGATCGGCGGAGCCCTGCTGCTGCCCGAGTCGAAGAACCCCGAGCCGGGACGGTTCGACGTGCCGTCGGCGGTGCTGTCGATCGTCGCCCTGACCGGGGCGGTGTACGCGATCAAGCACGTCGTCGCCGCGGGCCTCGACGCGCAGACCGCCGTGACGATCGTGGTCGCCGTCGTCGCGTCGACCGTCTTCGCCCGTCGTCAGCGCCGGCTCGACGACCCGCTGCTCGACCTGACGCTCTTCGGCTACCGGTCGTTCTCGGGGGCGGTGCTGTCGAGCGTCATCGCGATCTTCGCGCTCGTGGGGCTCATGTTCTTCTTCTCGCAGTACCTGCAGCTCGGCCGCGGCATGAGCCCGCTGCAGGCCGGCGTCGCCGAGCTGCCGGCCACGCTCGCCTCGGTCGTCGTGGTCGTGGTGATCGCGGCGATGGTGCGGCGGCTCGGATACGGTCGCTCGGTCGCGACCGGGCTGGGGATGGCCGCCGCGGGGCTCGCCGGCGTCTCGCTCGCGGCCGGCAACGCCCACTACGCCTGGCTCGCGATCGCCATGGTGCTGATCGGCCTGGGCGTCGGCATCGCGATGACGCTGTCGGCCGACGTCGTCCTCGCCGCCGTCCCGCCGACCAAGGCCGGTGCCGCGTCGGCGATCACCGAGACCGCCAACGAGCTCGGGGTCGTCCTCGGCATCTCGGTGCTCGGCTCGCTGCTGTCGTTGACGTACCGCGGGTCGCTGTCGCTGCCCGACTCGCTCGGCGGCACCGAGAGGTCGGCCGTCGAGGACTCGTTCGCGTCCGCCGTGACGGTGCTCGACCCGGGGTCGCCCGTCTTCGCGGCCGCCCGCGAGGCCTTCGTCGGGGCGGTGCAGACGACCGCCCTCGTGGCCGCCGTCGCCGCCGTGGTCGCCGCGGTCGTGGCGTGGCGGATGATCCCGCACGGCCGCGACGTGTCCGTCGTCGGCGCTCACGACGCGGCCGGCGAGTAGGGTCTGGCGGATGGGGCGCAAGGCCGGACGGTCGCCGGACGACACCCGACGCGACATCCTCGACGCGGCGCGCGCGGCGCTGGTGCAGAAGGGACGCTCGGCGAGCCTGGCCGACATCGCCCGCCAGGCGCAGGTCACCAAGGGCGGCCTGCTGTACCACTTCGGCACCAAGGAAGATCTCTTCGCGGCGCTGGCCGACGACCTCCTGCGCTCGTTCGACGAGCTGCTGCTGTCGATGGTCGAGCCGGACGACCACGAGCCCGGACGCCTCTGCCGCGCCTACGTCCGTGCGTCGTTCGTCCCGTGGACACCCGACGACCTCGACGCCGTGAGCCCGATCGTCATGGCGATCGTGGTCGACGACGAGCGCGTCGCCGCAATCGTCGAGAGGTTCACCGTCGACCTCGACGCCCGCCTGCGTGACGACGGGCTGCCTGCCGAGGTGGTCGAGCTGGTCGTGGCGGCCGCCGACGGCGCATCGATGCAGCCGCTGTGGTGGGCCGGCACCGACCAGGCGCACCGGCAGCGCCTCGAGGACAGGCTGATCGCCCTGACGCTTCAGGGGTGACTCCAGGAACGCCGTCGGGGCCCCGTGACCGGTTGCTCGCGTCGATAGCCTCGGGGCATGGACGCGTCGATCCTCCCGGCCGCCTCGCTCGTCGGGCTCAGCCTCCTGCTGGGGTGGACGGCCCACGTCGCAGCGCACGACGAGCTCGCGCGCAACGGCCTCATCGGCATCCGCATCAAGGCGACCATGGCCTCCGACGAGGCGTGGCGTGCTGGGCACCGCTCGGCGGCACCGGTTCTCCGCGTCGCGGCGTGGGCGTGCGGGTTCGCGGGTCTGGCCGGCAGCATCCTCGCCGTCGTCGGCCTCCGCGGCGCGGTCGTGCTGGTGGTCGTCGGCTACGTGGCGTTCACTGGCCTGCTCGTGCTGGCGATGCTCCGCGCCCACCGTGCGGCTCAGGCCGTCGGGACCGGCGACGACTCCCGCTCGTGAGGCCCTCGCCGATCTCGACGAACGTGTCGTGCACCGATCGCAGGGCGGCCTCGCGCTCGTCCGGGTCGAGACGAGCCGGCCCGTACGTGACGACGGGGTCGAGGACGCGGTAGCCGACGAACTCGAGCATCCCTCGGCGGATGTGGAAGACGAAGTCGTCCATGGGGCCGAACGCCCCGTCCGGGCCGAAGGCGTCCTGGGGTCCGCCGGTGGTCATCAGCAGCACGGCGTCCTTGCCCGCCAGGGCGGCTTCGTCGAACAGCCCGTGCTCGCCGCCGAACGTCGCGCCCATCACGAAGACCCGGTCGATCCATCCCTTCAGGATGGCCGGCACCGAGAACCACCACATCGGGAACGACAGCACCAGCAGGTCGGCCGCGAGCAGGCGATCGAGCTGGTCCTGCACGACGTCGTCGACCGTCCCGTCCGCGACGGCCCGCATCTGCTCGGCCTGCGGCTTGAAGGCTCCGTCGATGCCGGGAAAGTCGTCGCGCCGCAGCACGGGCTGCCAGGCATCGGCGTACAGGTCGATGACGTCGACCTCGTGACCCGCCGCGGCGAGCGCTCGCGCTGCGGCGGCGGACTGCGCGGTGCTGAACGAGTCGGTCTCGGGGTGGGCGTGGACGAGGAGGACGGTCGTGGTCACGGCCAAATCATATCGAACTATCGCGATATGTCGATCAGATGGTCGCGTGGAGCAGGTCCATCGCCTCGGCGATGCGCGCCTCGTCGCGGCGGTAGTGGGTCCACTTGCCCACGCGCGTCGAGGTGACGAGCCCGGCCCGCTCGAGGGTGGTCATGTAGCTCGAGACCGTGGACTGGGCGAGGCCCGACTTGGCCTGGAGGTGGGTCACGCACACCCCGACCGTCTCCCGGTCCGCGATGGGCTCGAACTCGGCGAAGCTCGTCACCGGCTCGCGCAGCCACTGCATGAGCTGCAGCCGCGCGGGGTTGGCGAGCGCCTTGAGCACCTCCGACAGGTCTCGCTCGGTCGTCACGTGGTGCTCTCCTCGGTCGCCGGTCACATCACACTATCTCGATGCGTTCGCAGGTCGCCCTGGGTCATGGGCGCGGGACGGCTGCCAGCGCGGTGTCGGCGATGGCGAGCACCTCGGCGGTGGTGCCTCCGTCGCGAGCGCATCCGGACATGCCGCGCATGACGGCCACGAGGAAGGCGGCCAGCTCGTCGGGCCGGACGCTGGACGGCAGGTCGCCCTCGGCGACCCCGCGGGCGATGCGCCGCGCGAGCCGGTCGCGCAGAGCCTCTCGCTGCGGTGCGAGCCGCGGCTCGGTCAGCATGAGGCAGCCCAGCGGTGTGCGGGTGTCGGTGTGCGCGCGGGCCGTGTCGTCGAGCATCCGGGCGATGGCCGCGCGGGCGGTGGGCTGGGCGGCCGCGGCGTCGACGGCCTCGCAGGTGCGCTCGAAGTAGCGGGTGGACGCCTCGTCAAAGAGGTGGTCCTTGTCGCCGAAGGCCGCGTACAGGCTCGGGGGCGTGACGCCCATCGCCTGGGTCAGCATCGCGATCGACGTCTGGTCGTAGCCGGTGCGCCAGAACTGCTCGACGGCGGCCGCGAGCGCCTCGTCGCGGTCGAAGCTCCTCGGTCTGCCTGCCATGGCTCCAGCATACCGTAGTGATCGCTATGGAATGTGTTACCGTGGAGATCAATTCATAGTGATCGTTGCAGATAGGGATGGACATGCAGATCGAGAACGCCGTGGTGCTGGTGACCGGAGCCAACCGAGGGATCGGCGCCGAGTTCGTCGCACAGCTCAAGCAGCGCGGTGCCGCGAAGATCTATGCGGCCTCGCGCGCCGGCGACGTGGCCGTCGACGGTGTCGTGCCGATCCGCCTCGACGTCACCGACCCGGCGCAGATCCAAGCGGCGGCCGCTGCGGCCGGCGACGTCCAGATCCTGATCAACAACGCCGGCATCTCGACCGGCACGCCGGTCGTCTCCGGCGACGTCGCGGCCATCCGGCGCGAGATGGACACCAACTTCTACGGCCCGCTGCTCATGACCCAGGCCTTCGCGCCCGTGCTGGCGGCCAACGGTGGAGGCGCGATCGTCAACGTCGCGTCTGCGCTCTCGTGGTTCACGACGCCGGGGTCGGGCGCCTACGCGGCCTCGAAGGCAGCGGCCTGGAGCCTCACCGACAGCACGCGGCTCGAGCTCGCGGGGCAGGGCACGCACGTCGTCGCCGTGCACATGGGCCTGGTCGACACCGACATGGGCGCAGGCGCCGGTGCGGACGCGCCGAAGATCGCCCCGTCGACCGTCGCGGCTGCCGGCCTGGACGCCGTCGAGTCGGGCCTCGACGAGGTGCTGGCCGACGACTGGGCGAAGCTCGTGAAGTCCGGGCTGACCCTCGGCCCGGGCGAGCGCTACGAGCGGATCTTCTCGGCGCTCTCGGGCAGCTGAGCCGCGGGGCGGGTGGCGGGGGAGTTGCCTCCGCCCCGCCCCGTCGACAGCACTGCGTCGTGCGGGCACCGCCGGACCGACGTAGCGTCGAATCATGACCAAACTCGCGATCATCTACTACTCCAGCTACGGAACCATCCACTCGATGGCCACCCGCCTGGCCGAGACGGCCGAGAGCGCCGGCGCCGAGGTGCGCCTGCGTCGGGTGCGGGAGACCGCGCCGGACGACGTCGTGCAGAGCGTCGAGCCATGGGCCGCCCACGCGGCATCGGTCGCCGACCAGCCGGTCGCCGAGCCCGCGGACCTCGACTGGGCGGACGCGGCGATCTTCGGCTCGGGCACGCGGTACGGCCACGTGACCAGCCAGCTGCAGGCGTTCATCGACACCCTCGGACCGCTGTGGCAGGAGGGAAAGCTCGCCGACAAGGTCTATGCCGCGATCACCTCGACCTCGACGCAGCACGGAGGTCAGGAGACGACTCTCGAGGCCATGAACACGACGTTCGCGCACTTCGGCGGCATCATCGTCCCGCCCGGATACACCGACCAGGTCAAGTTCAACGACGGCAACCCCTACGGTGTGAGCAAGACCGCCGGGAGCGACCTGGACGACACCGACCGTGCGGCGCTCGACCACCTGGTGACGCGCGTGCTCATGGTCGCGGGCAAGCTCCGCGGCTGACCCCCGCCCACGCCCTCACGTGACGGAGCCCACGGATCGCGATGTGCGGTTCGGGGGCCCCGTCGTGGGCTTCGGTGCTCGATGCTCGGCCGTCGTCGACGAGGTGGCCCTGTTGCGGGACGCGAGGGTCGCGAACGCCTCGGTGAGCTCAGGTGGGCCGACCACCTCGACATCGGCGTCGAACCGGTTGAGCGATGCGGCCAGTGCCACCCAGGACCACGACCCGGCTTCGAATCCGCACCGATCGGGCCCGAGGTGCTCGACGCTGCCGTCGCCGGCGAAAGGAAGGACCTGCTCGGCCGGCAGGTGGATGATGACGGTGCCGGTGCACGGCCAGCGGTTGGCGTGCGCGGAGCCCTTGAAACGGGCCGACACGTAAGCGGCCACGTCGCCACCGGGTAGCTCGCGCGGGCTGAACCGTGCTCCGTTGGGCGTCCGAGGCGTGATCCGGTCGGCGCGGAACAGGCGCCAGTCGTCGTGCTCGAGATCCCAGGCGACGAGGTACCAGCGGCCGTGCGAGGTCACGAGGTGATGGGGTTCGACCCGGCGCGCAGAGGTCGGCTGCGAGGTGGTCTCGGGACGGCCGTCCGTGTAGTCGAACCGCAGCACCTCGCGAGCTCGGGTAGCCGTCGACACCGTGACGAGCACCTCGGGCGAGACCGGCGCGAGGATGGCGTCGCTGGGACGGCCCTGGACGGTGGTGAACTGCAGTGCGTTCAGCCTGTGGCGCAGCCGCGAGGGCATGACCTGCCGCACCGTGGTGAGTGCGCGCAGGGCCGCCTCGTCGATACCCACGCCTGTGGTGGCGGCCGTCTGCAACGCCACGGCGAGTGCGACGACCTGGTCGTCGTCGAACAGCAGGGGTGGCAGCTCGCTGCCGGCATCGAGTCGGTACCCGCCCTCGGGGCCCATGGCGGCGTGGATGCTGTAGCCCATCTCGCGCAACCGATTGACGTCTCTACGCACGGTGCGGTGGCTGATTCCCAGTCGCTCGGCGAGCACGGGGCCCGGCCAGTCGCGCCTCGTCTGCAACAGCGACAGCAGGCTGAGCAGCCGCGAGGTCGTGGTCATCCCGGAACACTAGGTGATGTCTAGGACAGAAAGAGACCTACAAGGATGGAAGGTTCGAGGGTGCCGAGGGGAGAAGCCCCGAGGCATCGACCCAGGAGAAGTCATGAGCTTGACCACCACCACCCACCTCAACTTCCGCGGCGACGCGCGTGCGGCGCTGGAGTTCTACCAGTCGGTCTTCGGAGGCCGGACCGTCGTCCGGACCTACGCCGAGCTCGGCATGCCCGGGGATGCACCGGGTGCGGACCATGTCGTCTTCGGGCAGGTCGAGACCGCCGACGGATTCCGCCTCCTCGCCTACGACATCCCCGGGCAGGCGGGCCCGTCGGCAGGTATGGCCGGGTCCACACGTCGCGAGAACGGCGTCACGATCACCGACCAGACGTTCTTCGTGTCCGTGGAAGGGCAGTCCTTGGAGGAGGTGCAGGGCTACTGGGACAGGCTCTCGGTCGGCGGCTCGATCGTCGAGCCGTTGGCAGCATCGGCCTGGAGTGCCGGGTTCGGCATGCTCACCGACCCGTTCGGGGTGACCTGGGTGCTCGGCGTCGTCGCCGACCGTCCCACCGACTAGGACCCCGGGCGACCCGCGGCACGGACGGCTCGGCCCGTCCGCGCCGCGACCCCACCCTCTGCGCCGTCCGCCCGGGAGCGCGTGATCGTGCGGAAGGCGCCCCATGGCGTCACAGGACACTTGCCGGTCGAGGTGGTCGAGCACCTGGCGGCTCGTGGGGTGACCCCGGTCCGTCGCCTCGGTCGACTGGCCCTCGTGTTGACTGGCACCGTCGCTCGGCGCAGCGGGTGCCAGCGCGACCCTGCGTCCCACGCGAGCCCCGACCGAGCAGATGGAGGCACACCACATGACCGACAGCCCAGCCGATCTGATCCTGCGCAACGCGCACTTCCTGACCGGGTCGGTCTGGCAGCGGGGGAGCATGGTCGTGTCCGACGGGCGCATCGTCTCGATCGGGTCGTCGGACGACGCCGCGTCTCGACGCTCGTCGAGCACCGAGGTGCGCGACCTCGACGGCGCGTGGGTCACACCGGGTTTCCACGACGCGCACGTCCACCCGACCTCGGCCGGGCTGGAGATGAACGCGTGCGACCTCGGCGGGGCTACGACCGCCGACGAGAGCGTCCAGGCCGTGGCTGCCTACGCGCGCAACCGTCCGGACGTCCCGTGGATCCTCGGCGGCGGATGGAGCATGGAGGCGTTCGAGCGGGGCACCCCCACCGCGGCGCTGCTCGATGCCGTCGAGCCCGACCGGCCGGTCTACCTGCCGAACAGGGACCACCACAGCGCCTGGGTCAACAACGCGGCCTTGGCGCTGGCCGGGATCGACGAGCGCACCCCCGATCCCGCCGACGGCCGCATCGAGCGCGACGCGAGCGGGCGGCCGACCGGGTGCCTGCACGAGGGCGCGATGTCCCTGGTCGCCGACATCGCACCCCGGCCGTCGTCCGACGACCTGCGCGAGGCGCTGCTCTCGGCGCAGGCCCACCTGCACTCGCTGGGGATCGTGGGCTGGCAGGACGCGCTCGTCGGCACGGGCCTCGGGATGGCGGACTCGTTCGACACCTACATCGACCTGGCAGGGACGGGACGGCTGACCGGCAAGGCAGTGCTCGCGCTCTGGTGGGACCGCGACCGTGGTGCCGAGCAGATCCCGGAGCTCGTGGAGCGCCGATCTCGCGCGCTGGCGCACGGGGTGCGGGCCACGGCGGTCAAGATCATGCAGGACGGAGTGTGCGAGACGTTCACCGCGGCGGTCCTCGACCCGTACCTCGACCGTGACGGTCACGCCACCGACAACCACGGCATCTCATTCATCCCGGCCGATGACCTGCGCGAGTTCGTGGCGCAGCTCGATGCCCTCGACTTCCAGGTGCACGTCCACGCGCTGGGTGACCGAGCGGTGCGCGACAGCCTCGACGCGGTGGAGCACGCACGCGCACGCAACGGCGATCGTGGCAACCGTCATCACCTGGCCCACCTGCAGATCATCGCCCGTGACGACCTGGCTCGCTTCGCGTCGACCGGCGCGATCGCCAATGCCCAGCCCCTGTGGGCGTGCCGCGACGCCCAGATGGACGAGCTGACCCTCCCGTTCCTGAGCTCCACCGCGCGCGAGTCGCAGTACCTGTTCCGCTCGCTGCTCGACGCGGGCGCCGGGCTCGGCTTCGGCAGCGACTGGCCGGTCTCGTCAGCGGATCCGTTGGCGGGCATCCACGTCGCGGTGAACCGCCGGCCCCCGGGCGAGACCGACGCGGAGCCGCTCGTCGAGGCCGAACGGCTGACGGCAGCCGAGGCCTTGAGGGCATACACCAGCGGCAGCGCCTACATCAACGGGCTCGAGAGCAGCACCGGCGTCCTCGAGCCCGGCTTCGCCGCCGACCTGGCGGTCCTCGACCGCGACCCGACGACGGACACCACCCGGCTCTCGGACACGCGCGTCCTGCACACCTTCGTGGACGGACGTCAGGTCACTCCCTGAGGGCGAGGGCGAAGTGCCTCCTGCAGCTGCGTGTCCTGCTACGGCAGGCTCACATCACGGCTGCCACGCATGGCAACATCTTGTCAGCCCCCCGGCGCCCATCTGCCCCGAGGGGCTGGGGCGTGGCCCGTTGCCGGCTGCTCGATCCGCAGGTTTTAGGAGACGAGCACCGGCCTGCTGATCGTCACGGATCGCGAGGACGTGCCTCTCGGATGACCGCTTGGGCGAGGCTCCCGTCCATGCTGGGACCGCTGAATGTCCCGTGAATCTCCAGCGCGAGCCCCGCGGTGCTGCGACCTGCTGCTGAGCCGCGCTGGGGTTCAGGAGCGGCTGCGGAGCCCGCCGCTTGCCAGCACCGCGTCGATCGCCGCCGAGGCTCGGGAGTCGGGCCACGCATCGCGAGCCTCGACCGTGGAGAGGTAGAAGCCGTGGCAGATCAGGTAGATCGCATCGGCCAGCGCCGCGGGATCGGGCACCCCGTCGTCCGTGGCTGCCTGCAGCAGGGCCTGACGATGCTCGTCGGCGTCACGCTGGAGATCGGACAGGATCGCGACGGGGTGGCCGAGCTCGGCGAGTGCGTGGATGAGCATGTGGCGGATGACGAGGTCATCCGGCTCCGTGGTGCACGACCAGGTGGCGAGCGTCCGTAAGCGGTCGCCGGGACGGGCCTCCGCGACGACGCGTGCCATCTCGACGTGCCAGAGCGCCATCGTGTGGTCGAGGGCGTTCTTCAAGAGCGCCGCTCGCGTCGGCAGGTAGTTCGTCACGATCGCGGTGGAACCGCCCATCGCCCGTGCCACGGACCGGTACGACACTGCGTTGACGCCGCTCTCCCGTGCCACGTCGAGGGTCGCCGCTGCGATCTCCCGCAGGCGGTCGTCGACGTTCACCTCGATCGGCATGAGCCGAGCATACGGTCGCGCTCGGGCGCGTGGGCACCGGCTTCGTCGAGGCACCCGTCCTCGACGGCAAGGTCGTGACAGGACCTTGACGGTGTGACCCGACCCACCTATGGTTATCTGCAACATCGTTATGCAACAGTGTTGTTCAACGTGCCGAGGAGTAGCTGTGAATCTGTTGGATCGTCCTGAGGCTGCAGGCCTGCTCGTGCGCCCGCCATCTCGCCCCAAGCAGCGCTTGGTCGCCGTCGTGCTGGGGGTGGCCGCGGTAGGGATCGTGGCCGGTGGCTGCAGTGGAGGCACGACAGGGTCGAAGCGTGACGGTGCTGCGCTCGAGCTCGTGAACACCACGCCCAAGGGCGCCGGGGCCGTCGAGGACGTCACGTGGGCGCTGCCCGACGGCGAGCCGCCGACGATCGACCCGGCCAAGAGCGGCAGCGAGTCGTCCAACACGGTCGTGACGAACTTGTGCGACAGTCTCCTGCGCCTCGAGCCCGACTGGTCGATCTCGAGCGCTCTGGCGACCAGCGCCGAGTGGACCGACGACACGACGTTCGTGATCGCGCTGCGTGATGACGCCACCTTCTGGGACGGCAGCAAGGTCACGGCCGATGACGTGGTCTTCAGCCTCCAGCGTCAGATGGACCCCAAGACCCAGGCGGTCAACGCTTCGGTCTTCGACAACGTCGACACGATCAAGGAGACGGGGCCGCTCGAGGTGACGATCTCGTTCACCGCCCACGACTCGGTGTTCCGCGACGCGATGGCATCGATCGCGGGCGACATCATGCAGCGGGCGTTCACCGAGAAGACGGGTGACCAGGTCGGCACCCCCTCGGGTGGACTGATGTGCAGCGGCGCGTACTCACTGGTCTCGTGGACCTCGGGCAAGGACATCAAGATCACGGCGAACGACGCGTGGTGGGGAGGCAAGCCGAAGGTCCAGAACCTGACCTTCGAGTTCATCTCGGACGACGCCACGCTGACCAGCGCCCTGGCGGCTGGCGAGATCGACGGCTCGTTCGGTCTGCCGCCCGGAAGTGTCGCGGGTCTGCGCAAGTCCGGCAGCGGATCGGTGTTCGCCGGGCCGAGCTCCTCGTCGATCAGCATGAGCCCCACGACGAGCGACGGCCCTGCCGCCGACCCGAAGATCCGGGCAGCCCTCGATCTCGCGATCGACAAGAAGGCCTTCGTCAAGAACCAGCTGCGCGGCGCCGGCGAGGTGCAGAAGACGCTCACGCCCGAGCTGGTCTGGTCAGGCGACGATGCCGCAGCGACGTATCGAGCCGGTTACGACGCGCTCCCCGACACCGATCGCGACCTGGCCGCGGCCAAGAAGCTCCTGGCGACGACGACGGTCCCCGACAAGACGCTGACGATCGCCGTCAGCGCAGGTGACCAGCTCACGCTGCAGGCGGCGACCCTTGCGCAGGCCGCCGGCAAGGAGCTGGGTATCGAGCTCAGGATCAAGCAGCTCCAGGCCACCGAGTTCTCCGAGCTGTTCTACGACGCGGCCAAGCGCGAGAGCGTCGACTTCGTGGTCACGACCGGATACATCGAGTACCCAGGAGCGCTCGTGTACGCCTCGCTGTTCGCCCTGCCCGACACGATCTTCAACTGGTCCGGCTACTCCGACGACGAGGTCACGACGAAGCTGCAGGAAGCGAGAGCGGCCACCGACCCGCAGGCTGCTGCTGCCGCCTTCGTCGACGCGCAGAAGGTCTTCGCGCCCGCCAGGCTGCAGATCTCGTTCGCGAACGCCTACTCCTTGCTGTTCATGAACAAGCGCATCACCGGTGCGCCGGCGTCGTTCTCCTACATCAGCACTCCGTGGGCAGCCGATCTCGGCGGGACGAAGTAGCCCGCCGTGCTGACACCTGCCTTCGTCGGCCGTCGCCTGCTCGGGCTCGTCGTCACGCTGCTGGTGGCGAGCGTCGTGATCTTCGGCTCGCTGTACCTGTCGCCAGGCGACCCCGCGGCTCTGCTGGCCGGCGGTTCGACCCCGAATCCCGAAGCGCTGGCGCAGATCCGCGCCGACTTCCACCTGAACGACCCGTTCTGGAGCCAGTACTGGCACTGGCTGTCGGGTCTCCTCCAGGGTGACCTGGGCAGGTCGGTCGTGTTCCGGTCGGACGTCGTGGACCTGCTGGCGAGTCGAGTCGTGACCTCCCTGATGCTCGTCGTCTACGCGGCCACGCTCATCATCGTCATCGGCGTCGGACTGGGCTCCCTGGCGGCGCTCAGGGGCGGGCGCATCTCGACGGCCGTCACCGTCGTCACGACCATCGGCATGGCGGCGCCGACGTTCGTCGCGGCGATCGTGTTCGTCTGGCTCTTCTCGACGCAGCTGGGCTGGTTCCCGATCTACGGTTCGGGCTCTGGGCTCGTCGATCGCCTGTGGCACCTGACGTTGCCGGCCGTCGCGCTGAGCCTCACCTGGATCGCCTACGTCTCGCGCATCACCCGGTCGGCGGTCTCGGCCGAGCTGGAGAGCGAGCACGTCGTGACGGCGACGAGCCGCGGTCTGCCCCGACGATCGATCGTCCGGCACCACGTCATGCGCAACGCGGCTGCTCCGGTGCTGACGATCTCGGGACTGACGGTCGCCGGCCTGTTCGCCGGCACGGCCGTCGCGGAGCAGGCCTTCGGCGTCAACGGCATCGGTGCCCTTCTCATCGACTGCGCGGCCAAGCAGGATCTCGCCGTGGTGCAGGTGATCGCGATGTTCATGGTCGCGGCGTTCGTCGTCATCAACACGGTGGTCGACGTCATCAGTGCCGCCCTCGACCCGCGGCTCGTCGCGTCGGCGGTGGACGCATGAGCGCCGCGCAGCTGGCGGCCCGTGGTCGTCCCGACGTCATCAGGCGCGCCGCGTCGATCGGCCCCCTCTACGTGTTCTGCGGGGTCGTGTGCCTGGCCTTGATCGTCGTGGCCGTGGTCGGTCCCTGGATCGCTCCCCATGACCCCACTCGTACCGACGTCATCGAGGTGTTCGCGGGCTCGAGCCCGACCCATCTGCTCGGCACTGACGACACGGGCCGCGACATCCTCTCGCGGCTGATCGTGGGCACCAGGGTGAGTCTTGCGGGCCCGGCTCTCGTCGTGCTCCTGTCGACCGTGCTCGGCGTCGCCGTGGCCGTCACCGCCGCGTGGCTCGGCGGCTGGGTCGACGCCGCACTGTCGCGCGTCGTCGACATCCTCTTCGCCTTCCCGGGACTGATCCTCGCGGTCGTCGCGGTCGCGCTGTTCGGCACCGGTTTCGTCTCCCCCGTCGTCGCGCTGAGCATCGCCTACGTCCCGGTCGTCGCCCGGGTGCTTCGCAGCGCCGCGATCAAGGAACGCAACCTGCCGTACATCGCGGCGCTGCGGGTCCAAGGGGCGTCGGGCTGGTCGATCTGCTTCAAGCACCTGGTGCCCAACCTGATGCCACTGGTCGTCGCGCAGGCGGCCGTCAGCTTCGGATACGCGATGCTCGACCTCGCGGCGATCTCGTACCTGGGCCTGGGCATCCAGCCGCCGAGCCCCGACTGGGGCGTCATGGTCGCCGAGGGCCAGCCGTCCATCATCAACGGCTACCCCCAGCAGTCGCTCTACGCGGGGCTGCTCGTCGTGGTCGCGGTCGTCGCCTTCAACCTGGTCGGCGAGCGTGTCGCCCAGCGGTTCGAGACGGCTGGTGCACGATGACGTCGCCGCTGCTCGAGATCGACCGGCTGCGCGTGCGCCTGCCGGTGAACGGAGCTCACCGGACCGTGCTGCACGAGGTGTCGCTGAGCGTGGCCGCGGGCGAGGCCGTCGGGCTCGTGGGCGAGTCGGGCTCCGGCAAGTCGATGACGGCCCGGGCCGTGATGCGGCTGCTCCCGCCGCGGGCCGAGGTGTCCGGCGACATCCGTTTCGCCGGTGCATCGGTGCCCGAGATGGGCGCCGCCGACCTTCGACGTCTGCGGGCCGACGACGTCGCGATGATCTTCCAGGACCCCCGGGCGCACATCAATCCCGTGCACTCGATCGGCGACTTCCTGACCGAGTCGCTGCGCCTCAACGGCAAGGTCACCCGTTCCGCCGCGACGGCGCGTGTGGTCGCGCTGCTCAAGGAGGTCGGGATCTCCGACGCCGAGCGGCGACTGCGGCAGCACCCGCACGAGCTGTCGGGAGGGTTGCTCCAGCGGGTCATGATCGCGGCGGCGCTCGTGGCCGAGCCTCGTCTGATCCTCGCCGACGAACCGACGACGGCGCTCGACGTGACGACGCAGGAGGAGGTCATGGCCATCCTCGACGAGCTGCGGCGCGATCGGGGCCTGGCCATGCTGTTCATCACCCACGACCTCGAGCTCGCGGCAGCCGTCTGCGACCGGATCGGTGTCATGTACGCCGGCTCGATCGTCGAGGACCGGGATGCTCGCGAGCTGCACGAACGCAGCGGCCACCCGTACACGGTCGGGCTGCTGGGCGCCCGTCCCGACCTGCTCGGCGATCGTGCACCGCTCGTGGCGGTCCCCGGTCGTCCCTTGTCGGCGTACGAGGTCGGCGACGGGTGCGCGTTCCGCACCCGGTGCGAGCTCGCCCAGCCCCGATGTGGTGACGACGTTCCGCAGCTGCGTGAGATCGCCGGAGGCTCCGTGGCCTGCCACTTCGCAGAGCAGGTCCTCGACTCGCGAAAGGTCGTCCTGCCTCATGACTGAGTCGTTGCTGGAGCTCCGCGAGCTGCGCAAGGTCTTCCACGTACGTCGTGCCGATGGCGGAGGACGCGAAGAGCTGGTCGCCGTCGACGGCGTCGATCTCGTCGTGCCGGTGGGAGGTGCCGTGGCCATCGTCGGCGAGTCCGGATCGGGTAAGTCGACCTGCGCGCGCCTGACCGTCGGGCTGGAGCAGCCGACGTCGGGCCAGATCCTGCTCGGCGGTCGCGAGTGGTCGAGCGGCCGGGTGTCCGCGCGGGAACGCCGGCGTCGTGCCGGGATCGCGCAGATGGTGTTCCAGGACCCGTACCAGTCGCTCGACCGGCGGCAGCAGGTCCGCGACTGCCTCGACGAGGCCCTGCGGCTGCGCGGCCACGGTGACGCCAAGCGACGATCTGCTCGGATCGACGAGCTCCTCGACCAGGTCGGTCTCGACGAGCGGCAGGCGGCCTCGTTGCCGAAGAACCTGTCCGGTGGCCAGCGCCAGCGGGTCGCCATCGCCCGGGCGCTGGCGGCCGAGCCCCAGCTCCTGATCCTCGACGAGGCGGTGGCGGCACTCGACGTCTCGATCCAGGCGCAGGTGCTCAACCTGCTCGCCGACATCCGGGCCAGCACCGGGATCGCCTTCTTGTTCATCTCGCACGACCTGGCCGTGGTGCGGCAGCTGTGCGACGACGTCGTCGTGATGCGCCACGGCCGCGTCGTCGAGCGTGGCGAGGCCACCGCCCTCCTGCGCGATCCCCAGGAGGAGTACACGCGTCGGCTGGTCGCGTCCATCCCGCGCGCGGGATGGACGCCCATGCGTCGCGGTGGGGTCGCAGGCATCCCCGAACAGCACGATGAGGAACGACCATGACGAAACTCGACGACACCCCGACCATCGCGATCACGCGTGTGGGCCCCGGGGAACCGTCCGGCGATGCCACCGAGCACATGGTGCGCATGCGTGACGGTCTGCGGCTGGCCACCGATGTCTACCTGCCGGCGAGCGGGCAGCCCACCGAGGCCGTCCTGGTCCGTCTGCCGTACGGCAAGACCGGTGAGTACACGTACATGCCGCGCATCGCCCCGCGGTTCGTCGAGGCCGGCTACGCGGTGGTGGTCCAGGACGTCCGCGGCAAGCACAGGTCGGAGGGCGAGGCAGTCCCGTGGGTCAACGAGGTCGCGGACGCCCACGACACGCTGGACTGGATCGTCCAGCAGGAGTGGTCGAACGGCCGGGTGGGCATGTGGGGGGAGTCTTATTACGGGTTCACCCAGTGGGCGGCGGCCTCCAACGGTCACTCGGCTCTGCGCGCGATCGTGCCGCGCATGACCGGCACCCGCCTGGGCGGACCGATCGTCGACGACGGACCGGAGTGGTTCATCAACCGCGAGTACCGTGCGACGTTCTTCGTCGACCAGGACACCTATCTGTGGAAGCCCACGTGGCAGCGTCCGTTCGCCGAGGAGTTCGAGCGATTCTTCGAGACGATCGGTCGTCGTTCGCCCGCCTGGGATGCCGACTTCCCCCACCTCGACGTCACGCGTCGGTTCCCGAACGGGCACCCTTTCGACGCACACGCCGTGCCGACCCTGTTGGTGCTGGGATGGTTCGACAACTGTGCGCACTTCGGCTGGCGCGACTACGCCGACCTGATGAGCCGCCCGGCCTGGCGCTCGCTGCTCCACCTGCGCGTCGAGGCCATGGACCACGAGTCCTACCACTACGGCGACGTGCCCATCGACGAGTCGACCGATCACATGGTGAGCCCCGCTGCCATGGAGGCGTCGATCAGCAGGACCGTCGACCCCGCCGTCGAGTTCTTCGACGTCTATCTGCGCGAGGACCCGGCTGCACCGCTGCCGGCCAAGGTCTCGTGGGAGCACGTCAACGGCGACTGGCAGCGGTCGCAGACCTGGCCTCCGCCGGCGAGCGACACGACCTCGCTGACGCTGGTGGCCGGTGACGGTGTGTCCGACGGCCGGCTCTCCTCGACGGGGGGCGCCGAGGAGGAGTCGTCCGTGCGGTGGGTCCACGACCCCCAGGACCCCGTGCCGTCGCCGTACGCCAACACCTTCGCGATGCTGGCCGAGCTCGCGGACGAGCAGCACCTCTCTGCGCGACCGGATGTCCTGACCTTCACGGGCGGCACGCTGACAGCACCGGTGGACCTCTGCGGCCCCGTGGAGCTGCACGTCACCGTGAGCACCACGGGCCCGTTCATCGACGTCTTCGTGCGGTTGCTCGACGTGTCGCCGGACGGGACGGCCCGCTTCATGGCACGCGGACAGTCGCGGGTGCGGGACGCCGTCGAGCCCACGACGGCCACCGTCTCCCTCGCGCACGTCGGGTATCGGCTGCGTGAGGGTCACCGGCTCCGGCTGCTGATCGCCGGCAGCGACTCGCCCGAGTACGTCACCGCCCCCGGCACCGCCGAGGACCCGTGGCTGACCACGAGAACCGAGACGAACGAGCACACGCTGCACCTGGGCGGCCAGAACGGGGCGCGACTGACGCTCATGGTCGCCGATCCCGGGTCGGTCGGCATCTGAGCGACGCTCGGGTGAACGCCGCAGACCGATCGAGATCGACCCACCGCGGTCGGCACATGCCGTTGTTTTTCGGCCAAGGGCTAGGTCGGTGAATGGGCTCCTGTCACCTTTCCTTCGCTGGCGCGCACGGAGTGCCGACGGGCTTTGAGGCGGTTGATGTGGTCGGTGCTGGCGCAGCGCCGCACCCGGCCCGGAAACCGCGTCACCAGATCAGTCCAGGCCAGCACGAGGGTGAGCCCCATGGCCGCGGTCCCGGCGACGTCCGGGCGCCACATCACGACGTCACCATCGATGACCGGTCGCCCCGACGCCCCGTCCAGGTGCCGCTGGAGGGCGCTCGCGTCCGCCTCGCCGCGGATGATGCGGTGCAGGTCGTCCCTGACGCTGCGCAGCACGGGCCTCGACGCACCCCGAGACCGTAAGGCTCGGAACGGCGAGAAGGACCCCGCTGCCGCCCGGTGGGGGTTGTCGACAGGATGGGCTCGCCACTATGGTCGGCGCGTTGGGCCCCGCGGGACTCGAACCCACAACCCGCGGATCTTGAGCGCTGCAAGAACGCGTCCTCGCTGGTGGGTCCATCGAGAGGGACTTCACTGCGTTTACAGCGCCTTCGACTGCGACGAGGTGTCGTAGGCAATTCCGGCGCACATCGAGGTAGACCCATCGTGGGTCATTCGGTGGGTGATGTGCGGAGCTTCCTGCTCGGTCCCGCCGACCTCCTCCGAGAGGCGGACAGCCGAGCTCGTGAGCGTCAGCCGCGAAGCCGTCACACGGCTTCAGCCCATGACTGTCCCGGACAAATTCGCGCGCGTCTGATCGGCCAGCCGTGCGGGGGCCAGCTCTCCAGCGCGGAATAACGTCGTCACGGGGTCGTGGCTGGCGTCGATCTGCCGAAGCCGGCTTCTGCGGTGAGGTGCTTCATGAGAGGGCGGGTACGAAACGGCAGGGGAGTCGACACGATCATCGTGGTGACGGTGTGCTGCACCCCGTCCAGCTCGATCATGTTCGTCACCACCTCCTGCAGCTCGCGGTGGGTCGGTGCCGCGATGCGGACGAGAAGATCTTCGCGACCGGCCTGGGTGTTGATCTCGAGCACGTGGACGACCTCGCTCAGTGCGGCGACGACCTGAGCCATCTTGCGCTGGTCGAGCTCGAGCGCGACGAAGGCCTGGATGGGAACGCCGACGGCCTCGAGGTCTATCAGCGGCATGAAGCCGTTGAGGACGCCGGTCTCCTCCAGGCGTCGGATCCGCGACAGCACGGTGTTGCGAGCCACGCCGAGCGAGCCGGCGAGGTCGGCGACGGCTGATCGGGCGTTGTCGGTGAGCTTGCCGAGAATCTCTGAGTCGAGCCGGTCGATGCTGAGCATATGTGACACCTCAGGTCGTGTTCGCTTGCGCTGACTGACGCTGGAGTCACATTGTGCCCAGCACTATTGACCCAAAGTACCCAATCCGTCAGCGTTACCGGACCAGAACCATCATCTATCTCGAACTCAGATGATCAGATCGTCGTAAGGAGGGCACATGAGTGCCTCGCAGCTGGCTGGAAGCCACCCGAGCATCTTCGAGCTGGGCGGGGAGATCAGGCTCGAGTCCCACGAGAGCGTCCGTCTGCACCACGACGAGAAGACCGGTCTCAAGGCGATCATCGCGATCCACGACTCGCGCCTGGGGCCGGCGCTGGGCGGCACGCGGTTCTACCCGTATGCCAGCGACGCGGACGCGTTGACCGATGTCCTGCGACTGTCCGAGGGGATGACCTACAAGGCGGCCGCAGCGGGGTTGCCACTGGGCGGAGGCAAGGCCGTCATCATCGGCGACCCGGCCACCCTGAAGTCGCCGGAGCTCCTGGAGGAGTACGGGCGGTTCGTCGACTCCTTGGGCGGTCGCTACATCACGGCGGGGGATGTCGGGACGACGTCGGACGACATGGATGTCATCGGCCGGACGACGTCGCACGTCGTCGCGCGGACTGCCGCTTCGGGCGGCTCGGGTGACAGCGGCTTCTCGACGGCGTTCGGGGTCTTCAGCAGCATCGAGGCAGCGGTGCGGGTGTCGTTCGGTCGTGCGCCGCTGGCGCCGGTGACGGTCGGCGTCGAGGGGGCGGGCAAGGTCGGCTTCCAGCTCATCGGACTGCTCCTCGAAGCGGGTGCTCGCGTGGTGTTCAGCGAGCAGAGTCCCGCTGCGCGCGACCGTGTGCATGCGGCGTACCCCGAGGTCGACGTGAGGGACTCGGTCATCGACGCCGAGGTGGACGTCTACGCCCCGTGCGCTCTGGGAGCCACGCTCACCCACGACTCGGTCGGCGACCTGAAGGCGCGCATCGTCTGCGGTGCGGCGAACAACCAATTGCTGACGGACTCGGTCGAGGACGACCTGGCCCGCCGCGGGATCCTCTGGGTGCCCGACTACGTCGCCAATGCGGGCGGACTGATCCAGGTCGCCGCCGAGCTCCGCAGCAACGACTCCGCTGGGGTGCATGACCGGGTCGGCGCACTGGGTGCCTTCGTGGAGACGATGCTGATCAAGGCGGCGACCGACGCCGTCACGCCGGGGCGTGCGGCACGCGAGATCGTCGACCGGCGGCTCGACCAGGTGACCGGAGCGATCTCGTGACCGACGACCTCTTCAGCCTGCTCAGCCCCGACGGGGTGCTGTCGGACGCGGCGAACGCGTCGGTCGACCTGCGCGGGATGTTCAGCGACATGGTGATGAGTCGCCGCGTCGACACCGAGGCGATCGCCCTCCAGCGTCAGGGCGAGCTGGGTCTGTGGCCGTCGATGCTCGGTCAGGAGGCTGCTCAGGTGGGGGCGGGACGTGCCCTCAACCCTCGCGATGTCGCGTTCCCGACGTATCGCGAGCACGGCGTGGCGTGGTGCCGGGGCGTCGACCCGGTGAGCCTGCTGGGGCTGTTCCGCGGGACGACGCTGGGCGGGTGGGACCCGACGGCCAACAACTTCAACCTCTACACGCTGGTCATCGGTGCCCAGACGCTGCATGCCGTCGGCTACGCGATGGGTATCGTCCGCGACGGGGACGTCGGCACGGGAGACCCGGAGCGTGACCGCGCCGTGCTGGTGTTCCTCGGCGACGGGGCGCTGAGCGAGGGCGAGACGAACGAGGCATTCGTCTGGGCAGCGGCGCAGAACCTGCCGATCGTCTTCTTCTGCCAGAACAACCAGTGGGCGATCTCGGCTCCCTACTCGGTGCAGAGCCGCGTCCCGGTGGCCCAGCGTGCTCAGGGGTTCGGGTTCAGAGGTGTCCGCGTCGATGGCAACGACGTCGTCGCCAGCCACGCCGTGACGGTCGAGGCGCTCGAGCAGGCGCGTGCGGGCAACGGGCCGACGCTGATCGAGGCCTTTACGTATCGCCGCAACCCGCACACGACGTCGGACGACGACGGCCGTTACCGCGAGGGCGCCATGACCGACGACTGGACGACGCTCGATCCGATCGAACGCCTGCGCACCTACCTGACGACGATCGGGACGGACGAGGACTTCTTCGCCGAGGTGGCGTCCCAGGAGACCGAGCTCAGCGAGCGGCTGCGGGCGGGATGCCGCGCCCTGCCGGATCCCGAGCCCGCATCGTCGTTCCTGCACACCTATGCCGAGATGCCGGCCGACCTGGAGCGTCAGATGAACGACCACCTGGAGTACGTCGCAGCCGGAGAGGCGGACCCCGCATGAGCACGGCCATCGCCCACGCCCTGAACGAGGGACTCCGCTCCGTCATGGAGGAGGACGACAAGGTCCTGCTCATCGGGGAGGACATCGGCCGTCTCGGCGGGGTCTTCCGGGTGACCGACGGTCTGCAGAAGGACTTCGGCGAGCAGCGCGTCGTCGATGCGCCGCTCGGCGAGGCAGGCATCGTCGGCAGCGCGATCGGCCTGGCCATGGCCGGCTACCGACCGGTGTGCGAGATCCAGTTCGACGGCTTCGTCTTCCCTGCGATGAACCAGATCATCACGCAGCTCGCGAAGTACCGGCACCGTTCCGAGGGTCGCGTCTCGCTGCCCGTCGTCATCCGCATCCCCGTCGGCGGAGGCATCGGGGCGATCGAGCACCACTCGGAGTCTCCTGAGGCCTACTTCGCCCACACGGCCGGCCTGCGGGTGGTCAGCCCGTCGTCTGCCCAGGAGGCCTACGACCTCATCCGGGCGTCGGTCCGCAGCGACGACCCGGTCGTGTTCCTCGAACCCAAGCACAACTACTGGCTCAAGGGCGAGATAGACAGGTCCGCGGCACCTGCGCCGATCGGGACAGCCAAGGTCGTCCGCCCCGGCGACGACCTCACCCTCGTGACGTACGGCGCGCTGGTGCCGACCGCGGTCAAGGTCGCCGCTGCGGCCGCCGAGGACGGACGGTCGGTCGAGGTCATCGACCTGCGATCGCTGTCTCCGATCGACGACGCCACGA
Organism: Aeromicrobium endophyticum; assembly: GCF_003586285.1. Classification (GTDB taxonomy): domain Bacteria; phylum Actinomycetota; class Actinomycetes; order Propionibacteriales; family Nocardioidaceae; genus Aeromicrobium; species Aeromicrobium endophyticum. The sequence continues at coordinate 1,780,499 of NZ_QUBR01000001.1, forward strand.
TCTTCGCCTCGGTCGAGCGCACGGGCCGCCTCGTCGTCGCCCACGAGGCGTCGCAGACAGCGGGGCTCGGGTCGGAGATCGTCGCACGCGTCCAGGACGAGCTCTTCTACTCGCTGGAGGCGCCGGCCATCAGGGTCACGGGATACGACACCCCTTATCCGCCCAGCCGGCTCGAAGGTGATTGGCTCCCTGGCCTCGACCGGATCCTCGACGCCATCGACCGCAGCTTCACCTACTGAGGGAAGGGAGCAACCACATGACGAACGTGCAGCAGTTCCACCTGCCCGACGTGGGCGAGGGTCTGACCGAGGCTGAGATCGTGACCTGGCTCGTCGCGGCGGGCGACGTGGTCGAGGTCAACCAGATCCTCGTCGAGATCGAGACCGCCAAGTCGTTGGTCGAGCTTCCGTCGCCCTTCGCGGGTGAGGTCACCGAGCTGCATGCCGAACCCGGCGACACCGTCGAGGTCGGCAAGCCCATCATCAGCATCGCGACGGCCGGCGCGACGACACCGACGCCGTCGATCCCGGAGGCCCGTCCGGCGACCGAGGACGAGCCCAAGCTCCTCGTCGGCTACGGCGCGAAGGAGACGAGCGGGCGACGTCGCCGACGCGGTGCGGCCACGCCCGCTCCGGCGGCGGCCACGCCCGCTCCGGCGGCGGCCACCCCCGCTCCGGCGGCGGCCACCCCCGCTCCGGCGGCGGTCCGGTCGGGGCCGGTCAGGTGCAAGCCCCCGGTGCGCAAGCTGGCCAAGGTGCTGGGGGTCGACCTGGCCGAGGTCACTCCGACAGGGCTCGACGGCATCGTGACCCGCGCCGACGTGCTGGCGGCGTCCACCAAGACGCCCGACGTGATGCCGCCGCCGGCGGTGGCCGAGTCCTCGGTGGACGAGATCCGCATCCCGATCAAGGGTGTGCGCAAGCACACCGCCGCGGCGATGGTCAGCTCGGCGTTCACCGCCCCGCACGTCACGGAGTTCGTGACCCTCGACATCACCGCCACGATGGAGCTGCGTGAACGACTGGCTTCTCGCCGCGACATGAAGGACGTCAAGCTCAGCCCCCTGACGTTCATCGCCAGGGCATTCCTGCGTGCCATGGAGCGCACCCCCTCGTCGAACTCGAGGTGGGACGAGGAGGCCCAGGAGATCGTCCAGCTGCGCGACATCAACCTCGGCATCGCCGCAGCAACCCCCCGTGGTCTCGTGGTGCCCAACATCCGAGCTGCCCAGAGGCTGTCCCTCGCGGAGCTCGCCGACGCGATCGCCGACCTCGCGACCACCGCCCGAGCAGGCCGGACCACCCCCGAGGCGATGTCGCACGGCACTGCCACGATCAGCAACTTCGGTGTGTTCGGCGTCGACACGGGCACCCCGATCCTCAACCCGGGGGAGACCGTGATCCTCGGCGTGGGCACGATCTCCCGTCGGCCGTGGGTGGTCGGGGAGGGCGTGGACGAGCGCATCGAGCCACGGTGGGTCACGACGCTCGCGCTCTCGTTCGACCATCGGGTCATGGACGGTCAGCAGGGATCCGAGCTGCTCGCCGACACCGCGGCGGTCCTGCGCGACCCCGCGCTCGCCGTCCTCTGAGCTCGTGTGGGACGACGCGGGGATCCCCGCACCACCTCGGATCGCATCCCCGATCGTGACCCTTCAGAGCCAAGGAGAGCCGACGTGACGAATGGTCGGCGCTCCTCGCCAGCAGGCGGTGATCTCGGCACCAGCAACGCTCTGCCACCCACGGTGGTCGACATCAGCGGGGACGGTCGCAGTCGCGGAGAGGCCCACGGCGAGAGTCTGCGGTCGACGATCGACACTGCTCTCCATCGCTGGCGTGACCACGTCGCCGCCCGCCACGGCCTGACGCCCTCGCGGTTCGTCGAGGTTTTCCTGGCATCCACCGGCTTCGTCCAGACGGTCGAGCAGATGGCCCCGGACCTTCACGAGGAGGTGCTCGGGATCGCAGCCGGTAGTGGCCAGCCCTTGGACGAGATCTGGGCCTACAACCTGATGGACGAGGAGTGGCGCTTCCAGCACGACCAGGGGGTGGGCTGCAGTCTGTTGGCAGCACGATCTACCGCTCCCGCAGGCGGTGTCCTGATGGGGCAGAACATGGACCTGCCCTCGTCGATGGCCGGAACCCAAGCGGCTCTCCGCATCGCAGCTGCTGCCGACGAGCCAGCGCAGATCGTGCTGACCGCGGCCGGGATGGTGGGCCTCTTCGGCGTCAACCGCGCCGGTGTGGGGTGCTGCGTCAACACGCTCGGAGGGCTGCCAGCCGGGCGGTCGGGTCTGCCGGTCGCCTTCATCGTGCGTGAGATCCTGCGCCGGCCGAACGCGGACGCCGCCGTCACGTGGCTCAAGGCCGTACCCCACGCGTCGGGCCAGCACTACGCCATCGGTGACAGACACTCGGTCAGGGGGTTCGAGTGCTCGTCCGAGGCGTGCGTGGAGGGCCCGCCGACCGAGCGTCTCGTCCACACCAATCATCCGATCTGGGCTGACTCGCCATCGAGCGTCGAGGGTGATTGGGGCGGGTTGACCACCTTCGCGCGCTTGGAGGCCTTGCTGTCGATCGTCCCTGGCATCGAGCGGGCGGGCGACATCGAGTCCGCGCTGAGCGATCCCTCCGCCGGCCTGTGCGTCCAGCCGACGAGCGAGGTGCGCACGGAGACGTTCTGCAGCGCCGAGTTCACGCTCTCGGAGTCGCCGGCAGTGCGAGTCGCGCTGGGCCGCCCTGACACGGCGGAGTGGTTCGACCTCCCCTGGCCCGACGCATCGTGAGCAGCGACGAGCCGTCCGCCTGGGGGCTGGCTGACGCCTTCAGCCATGCCACTGGGCACGTGCGACATCGGTCAGCCTTGTTCTCGTGACCGACACGTGCCGCGATTCGTAGGTCGTTCGAACGGTTACGGGAGACGGCCGCTCAGCGAGACTTCACGAGTGACCTCCGACCAGACCTGCGCCGTCCGAAGACTGACGAGGAGAGGTGCATGACCACCGAGATGAGCGAGCTCGAGCCGAGGCGGCTGACTCCACCCTTCGTGGCATCGCCGACTCAGCAGTGGCGGGTGCGGTGATGGAGCCCGCGTACAGGACGTCGCTGCGCGCGCTTCGCGCCGAGGATCACATCACGTGGCGAGATCGCAGCTTTCCGGACGGCGACGTGGCCATCACCGATGTTGCCGCGCAGCGCTGGAATCTGCTGGACGGCACGTTTCATCTTCCCGTCATGGCGCTCCGGAGGTCTGCGCTGGACCGCAATCTCTCGCTCATGCGCGACTACTGCCTCGCCCACGACGTCTTGCTGGCGCCTCACGCGAAGACCACGATGAGCCCACACCTGGCCGCCGAGCAGCTGGACGCCGGCGCGTGGGGGATCACCGTCGCCAATGTCGAGCAGGCTCGCGTGTTCATCTCCGCCGGCGTTCGTCGGCTCCTCATCGCCAATCCCGTCGTGGGGGCGGCCGACCTCACCTACCTGGCCGTCCAGCGCCGCATCGATCCCGACCTCGACGTCCTGACGTTGATCGACTCGGATGCTGCCGTCGAGATCATGGACACCGCGCTGCGTGAGCTCGGAGAGGACCTGCCGCGGATGCCGGTCCTGATCGAGGTCGGCTACGCCGGTGGGCGTGGTGGGGTCCGCACCACCGCGGATGCGATGGACGTGGCGGACGCCGTTCGACGGAGTCAGCACCTCGAGCTGGTGGGGATCGAGGGCTTCGAAGGGCTCGTCCCCGGCGACACCGTCGATGATCAACGACGCCGCGCCAAGACCTTTCTCAGCTGGTCTGCTTCGGTGGTGCACCGGCTCCACGAGCGCGAGCTGCTGTCTCGCGACACCCCCATCGTGTCGTTCGGCGGGAGCTCGTTCTTCGACCTGGTGGTGTCCTGCTTCAGGGACGAATGGGTGGGCCCTCGGGTCGACGTGGTGCTCCGCAGCGGGTGCTACCTGACCCACGACCACGGCATCTACGCTCGAACATCACCCTTGCTCCACCAGGCGCCCGGCCCCTTGCCGGCCGTCGAGGTGTGGGGCGAGGTGCTCTCGTGCCCAGAGCCGAACCTGGCGGTCGTGGGGGTGGGGCGGCGAGATGTGTCCACGGACGCGGGACTTCCGATCCCGATCGCCGTCCGGCGTGCCCGCGTGACGAGGGAGCCCGTGGGTCTGCAGGTCACGGCGGTCAACGACCAACATGCCTTCGTCGCCGTCTCGGGTGGCGACGAGCTCCAGGTGGGGGACCTGGTCTGCTTCGGTGTCTCGCACCCCTGTACGACGTTCGACAAGTGGCGGTTGATCCCGCTGATCACGGAAGACCATGAGGTCATCGATGCCATTCGCACCTACTTCTGACCTGTCCGATGCCGATCACGGCGGAGCCGGCAACCTGCAGCTCATGCTGGCGGACCTGGCCCGTCTGGTCCGCACCGAGTCGCCGTCCTCGGATCTCGAAGCCGTGCGTCGCTCGGCCCGGATCATGGCGGACCTCGTGCACGAGCGGTTGTCGCGCCGGCCCGAGATCGTCGACGTGGACGGTGTGCACCACGTCCTGCTGCGGGGTGCAGATCCGCGGGTCCTGATCCTCGGCCATCACGACACGGTCTGGCCGATCGGCACGCTGGACGTCCTGCCCTACCTCGAGGCCGACGGCGTGGTGCGCGGGCCCGGGTGCTTCGACATGAAGCTCGGCGTGGTGCAGGCGGTGCACGCACTCGCCCGCCTGGTCGAACGTCACGGTTCGCGAGCGCTCGACAGGGTGACCCTCCTGGTGACCGGCGACGAGGAGGTCGGCTCCACGACGTCGCGAGCCATCATCGAGGCGGAGGCTGCGCGTTGCTCGGCGGCTCTCATGCTCGAGGCGGCAGGACCAGGTGGGTCGTTGAAGACGGCGCGCAAGGGCGTCTCGCGCTACGACGTCGCGGTCGTCGGTCGCGCGGCCCACAGCGGTCTCGAACCCGAGAAGGGCATCAACGCGACCATCGCAGCCGCCGAAGCGGTCCTGGCGATCGCCGTGCTCGGCGATGCCGCTGCGGGCACGACGGTGACACCGACGGCGCTGACCTCGGGCACGTCTCCGAACACCGTCCCCGCCTCAGCGACGTTCGCTGTCGACGTGCGAGCGACGACGGTCGACGAGCAGCGACGTGTGGATGCGGCGATTCGCGGCGTGCGTCCCGCCGTCGACGGCGCCCGGATCGACGTACGCGGTGGCATCAACCGGCCACCGATGGAGCGGGTCGCTGCCGAAGGGCTCTTCCGTCGTGCCGAGCGAATCGCCCACGACCTGGGGCACCCGCCACTCGTGAGCGTGTCCGTCGGAGGTGCCTCGGACGGCAACTTCACCGCCGGCATGGGTGTGCCGACCCTCGACGGCCTCGGTGCGGTGGGCGGGGGTGCCCACGCAGACGACGAGCACGCGGAGATCGCATGGATCCTCCCGAGGACCGACCTGCTCGAGGCGTTGGTGGAAGAGATTGCGCTCGAGGGCTCGACCGCGGAGCGTTGACGTCGTCAGCGTCGATTGACGACGGCGAGACGGGTGCGCTCGCTGGCCGCGGCGAGCTCGTAGAGGACGTTGATGAGTCCGATGACCTCGCTCGGCCCGGTGACGTCCGCGCTGACGGTGCGGTCCCCGGTGCGGGAGCACCCGGGGATGTTCGCAGCCAGCTCAGCCCCGAGCGGCGAGGGCATGTCGACCTCGACCGTGAAGGTCGAGGGCAGCGACGGGACCGTCAGGTCGGTCGCTCCGCTGGTTGCACGGGCAGCACTCTCGCGGATCAGGTCCCTCGCCACACGAGGTGAGACCGAGTCGGTCGCGGAGAACCCGTGTGCGGTCTTCACCGTGACGATCTCCGCACCGGGGAACGCCTCGGTGGCGATCGTGCTGATGACGTCGTCGCCGCTGACCAGACCCACGGGAATCCCCAGCGAGGTCGCATGGAGCGCATTCACCTCGGCCTCGGACACCGGTGACCCGTTGAATCGGACCTCACCGAAGTGCGACGAGAAGGTGTGGGCCAGGACACCGGGTGCACCGGCAGGTGCGTGATATCCGACGAACAGTGCCACGACGCACTCGGCGGTCATGCCTTCGGCCATGCACTGGGCCTTGGGTGCGCCGAAGACCAGTCGCGCCCTGGGATCGAGTCGTTCATGGATCAGGTTGTCCATGGTGCCGTGCGAGTCGTTGACGACGACCTCCGTGGCCCCGCCGTCGAATGCCCCGGCGATGGCGGCGTTCGCCTCCTCGGTCATCAGCTCCTGAGCCCGGGCGTACCCGAAACCACCCCGCAGGATCTGGTCGAGTGTGGCGATGCCTGCGACGCCCTCCATGTCGACCGATATGTACACCTTCACGACGTGCTCCTCACCCGTTGTCCTGTCAGCCCGGCGTCGGGACCCGACCATGATGCTCCTAGCCTCGCGCGCACGTGGGCCTCGGCGCTTGTTCACACGCCCAAACGCCGATCATCTCGCCTGTACCATCGCCCCATGTCTGCGCCCTTCTCGCAAGAAACAGACCTCGGCCGCTTGACCGAACGACTCGGTTCGACGCTGCTCACGCTGGTGGCGGGGGAGGCGCAGTCGACCAGGACGATCTCGACGGTCGTTCTCCTGGACCCGCTCGATCCTCCGGACGTCGTACCGGGAGCCTTGGTGCTGGGGGTCGGTGTCGGCGCCGATGGCGACCTCGAGTCGCTGGTCGAGGAGCTGGGCGAATCACGCGCTGCCGCCCTCATCGTGCGGGAGCCCGTGACGATCGACCCGGGCGTGGCGGAGTCCGCCCGGCGGCACCAGGTCTCCGTCTTCGGGTTGGTGCGTGGCGCATCGTGGGTGCAGGTGGCGACTCTGCTGGCAGGCGCGTTGAACATCGGTACGGACGAGCACGGCTCTGCCGACGTCGACTCAGGACGTGATCTCTTCACGCTGGCGAACGCGCTGTCGGCGCTGCTCGGCGCGCCGGTCACGATCGAGGACCGGTCCTCGCGGGTCGTCGCATTCTCCGCTGACCAAGCTGGCACCGACGAGCCGCGCCGGCTGACGATCCTCGGCCTTCAGGTGCCCGAGCTGTACAGCTCGATACAGCGCGAGAGGGGGGTCTTCCGCCGGATCTACCAGTCGGACAGGCCGATCTACCTCGAGAAGCCCGCTCCGGACACCCTGCCCCGAGTCGTCATGCGGGTGCAGGCCGGCGGCGAGGTCATGGGATCGATCTGGGCAGTCGTCTCCGAGCCGCTGACGCCCGAACGCGAGCAGGGGATGATCGAGGGCGCTCAGGTCGTGGCGCTGGCGATGCTCCGCGCCCGTGTCAGCGCGGATGCGTCCCAACGGCTGTCGGAATCGATCGCCTCGAGGCTCCTCGAAGGCGGTACCAGTGCGCGTGAAGCGGCGCAGCAGCTGGGCATCGAGTCGTCGCCCGCCTGCGTCATCGCGATCGGGCCCTCCAGCGGCCCCGACGAGGTGCGCATCGCGGCGGACACCCAGCGTGCGGCGTCGGCTCTGCGCATGAATCTGCAACCGGTGTTCCCCCGTGCGATCGCAGCTCAGCTGGGAGGGGTGGTCTATGCCGTCGTCCCGTTCCGGACGAACGACGATCGCACGATGGCCGCTGTCGAGAACCTCGCTTCCGAGTTCATCGCGAGGCTCGACACGACCTCCGAGTTCTGTGCGGGCCTGGGTGACGTGGTCCCGGACATCGGCGACCTCCACCTCTCACGGCGCGACGCGGACGCAGCCCTGCGGGTCGTGAGGTCCAGGTCGCGATCGAGAGAGCGCGTCGCACGGTTCGCCGACGTGCAGCTCGATGCGGTCATGCACCGCATCAGCGACTCGATCAAGGCCGACCGCATCCAGTTCCACGGCCCCTTGGAGACGCTCCGCGAGTACGACCACACCCACGGCGCCGAGCTGATCTCGACGCTGCAGAGCTGGCTCGAGCACTTCGGCGACGTCACGGCCGCGGCGCAGGCGATGCACGTGCACAAGAACACCCTGCGATACCGACTCGATCGGGTGGCCGCGATCGCGGGCGCCGATCTGTCAGATCCTGACGTCCGGTTCAGCCTCCTGCTGCAGCTCCGGCTTGCGACCGGCCCGACCGAGGCGCATCGACGGCCGTAGACAGGGTGTTTGGCCTTCCGTCCAAGAAGGATCTGTATCTATCAGATGGACGCACGAAGAGTGAGTCGTGTTCGATGAAGGACGCTATGAGCCCAACGTCACACTACGGCTCTGACCAAGGCGGTCTCACATGAAACGACGCGCGGCTCTTGCAGCACTCATCACGCTTCCGCTGACTCTTGCGGCCTGCAGCTCTTCAGACTCGGGCGGGAAGGGTGGGGACGTCGTCAAGGACGGCTCGTTCTCGATGGCCGTCGACTCCGATCCCGGCAACCTGAACCCCTTGGTGACCAACCTCGTCAACGCCCAGATCGTGGGACTGCTGGCCTACGACTCGCTCATCTACGACGATCCCAAGACGTCGAAGCCCTCTCCGTACCTGGCCACGAGCTGGACGGAGAGCCCGACCAAGGTGACGTACACGCTTCGCGACGGCATCACGTGTTCGGACGGGTCGCCGTTCACGGCACAGACAGCAGCCGACAACCTCAACTGGATCATCGATCCCAAGAACGGGTCGCCGCGCCTGGAGTCGGTCGTGCCGGCCGACGCCAAGGTCTCCGCGAAGGGCAACGTCCTGACGGTCGAGACGACCAAGCCGCGGCCGTTCATGCTGGCTGACCTCGGTTCGCAGCAGATGGCATGCGAGGGTGCGCTGAAGGATCCCAAGAGCGTGTCGGCCAAGAGCGACGGGACGGGCCCGTTCGTGATCGACCGGGTGGTGGCAGGCGACTCGATCACGCTGACCCGGAGGGACAACTACACGTGGGGTCCGAACGGAAGCACGACCGCCACTGCCGGCATACCGAAGACGGTCGTCGTCAAGATCGTGCCCAGTCCCTCGACGCGCGCCAACCTGCTGCGTTCGGGCGAGCTCAACGCCGGAGTGGTGAGTGGCAGTGACGAGGATCGGCTCAAGGGTCTGAAGTCCGTGCCGTCGCCGACCTTGTCCGGGATGATCATCTACAACCACCTCAAGGGACTGCCGACCGCTGAGGTCGACGTTCGAAAGGCGCTGACCGAGGCCATCGACCTCGACACGCTGACCAAGGTGCTGACAGGTGGCAAGGGCGAACGTGCGACGTCGCTGGTGAGTGGCGCTGGACGCCGCTGCACGTACGACACGGTGTCCAAGACGCTGCCGGAGAACGACGCATCGGCGGCGGCCGCGAGCCTGGAGGCCGCCGGCTACGCCAAGGGTGCGAGTGGGAAGTACGCCAAGGACGGCAAGGCGTTGACCATCACCCTCTTGTACGACAACAGCACGGACACGCGCAGTGCCGCAGCGGAGTACGTCGCCAAGCAGTGGGAACAGCTCGGCATGGACGTCAAGCTCGTCGGCGGTGACGAGAACTTCGTCCTCGGGCGGTCCTTCGCTGCGAAGGACCCCAGCGGCTGGACCGCGACGCTCGGCCTGATCCTGCAGTCCGGCACCCCGGCGATCTTCCCCCAGTACCTCGCGGGCCCTGCGACGCCGACCGGCACGAACTTCGCCTCGATCGCGAACGAGGCCTACGAGCAGGCTGTGGCCGACGCGGCGGACAAGACCGGCACTGAGGCCTGCGCAGCCTGGGCCAAGGCCGAGGAGACGTTGTTCACGAGCGCGGACCTCATCCCGGTGTCGGTCACTCCGTTCAAGCTGTACTTCAACGGTGCGACCTCGGCCGTCAGACCGGTCGACGGCGCGATCCCCGGTACCGCGATCCGTGTCCTGAAGTGACGACTGAACACGCCGCGATGCCGAACCCGGGCACGGCCGAGCCTGCTCCCCTCGCGGCGAGGGGGCTCGGCCGCGGCAACGCGCTGGTCACGTTCATCGGCCGGAGGCTGATGCGGCTCGTGTGGTCGGTGATCGCCCTGGTGACCGTGGCGTTCTTCATGGTGCGACTCATCCCCGGCGACCCGGTTCGCAACGCCCTCGGCACGAACGCCTCGGCCGCCATCGTCGAGGCGCGACGGGAGAGCCTGGGTCTCAACGACCCGCTGTGGATGCAGTACGGCAACTTCTGGAAGGGGCTGGTGACGGGGAACCTGGGCGACTCGTTCTCGCTGAGCACGCCCGTCTCGACGATCATCGGCCAGCGGCTGCCGGCAACCCTCGAGCTGTCCTTCCTCTCGCTCGCCGTGGTCCTCCTGGTGTCGGTTCCGGTGGGAATCGTCGTCGCAGCCCTGACCCGAGGCGGGCGCCGCCGGGCGGTCGACTTCACCTACACCTCCGTCAGCGGGTTGCTCTCGGTGATCCCGGAGTTCCTGATCGGCGTCGGCCTCGTGTACGTGTTCGCGGTGCACTCGCAGATCCTGCCTGTCGCGGGCCGCAGCGGGCCGAGCTCGTACGTCCTGCCCGTGCTGGCGTTGTCGATAGGAGTCAGTGCGGGTATGTCCAGGATCGTGCGCGTCGAAGCCTTGACGGTCTTCGACCAGGACTACATCCGAACGGCGCGAGCCAAGCGGATGTCGAGAACACGCCTGTACCTCCGGCACGCGCTCCCGAACCTCCTGACCTCGTCGCTCACCGTCGGCGGGATCGTCCTCGGGTCGCTCATCGCCGGAACCGTCCTGGTCGAGACGATCTTCTCGTGGCCCGGGCTAGGGCTGACGATCGTGGATGCCGTGCGGAGCAAGGACTTTCCGCTCGCCCAAGGCATCGTCGTCGTGTACGGGCTGATCGTCCTGATCGCCAACCTCCTGATCGACATCGCTCTGGTGTGCCTCGATCCGCGCTCAGCCCTCAAGGACAGCTGATGACCACACTCGACCCCGACACGCTGCCATCGATCTCGGACGCTGCGACACATCCGATCGACATCACGAGGCGTCCTCGCCACGGGTTCGGCGCGACACTGCGCTCGCCCATCGGTATCGCCGCGACCGTCACCCTGCTCACCCTCGTGTTCTTCGCCATCTTCGGGCCCGTGCTGTGGGGGGAGACGGCTGGACAGGCGGACCTGACGAAGCTGTCGGCGAAGCCCAGTGCCGAGCACCTGCTCGGGACGGACGCCGGGGGGCGTGACGTCCTGGCGCGAGTCCTGACCGCCACGCGGCTGTCCCTGACCTCGGCCCTGATGGCCACGGCGATAGCGGTGTCGGTGGGTGTCGTCGCTGGTCTGCTGCCGATCGTCGCCCCTCGGCGCATCGCCAACGCGGTCAACGGCGTCATCGGTGTGGCCTTGGCCTTCCCCGCCCTGCTGCTCGCCATCGTGGTCTCCATCATGTTCGGTGCGGGTCTGGTCGGCGTCAGCTTGGCCATCGGCCTGGCCATGGCGCCTTCGTACGCCAGGCTGACCCAGACCCTCGGTGCCTCCGTGGCAGGACGCGACTTCGTCGCGGCCGCACGCATCCTCGGTGCCGGGCGCACGCGGATCCTGGTCAAGCACATCCTCCCCAACGTGCGGGATCCCCTCATCGTCAACGCGAGCATCGGCGCAGGCACGGCGCTCGTCGCCGCGACGGGGCTGTCCTTCCTCGGCCTGGGAGTCCAGGCGCCTCGGTACGACTGGGGCCGGATGCTCGGCGAGAGCCTCAACTCGATCTACGTCAACCCTGCAGCCTCCCTCGGGTTGTGCGCTGCCATCGTTCTCGCTGGAGTCACCTTCGCCTTGACCGGCGAGGCGCTGGCACGCGCGCTCGGCGTGCACCGCCCATCGGGACGCCGGAAGCGCCGGCCTTCATCGGCAGGGTCTGAGGGGTCTGCGGTTCCGCAGCCCCAGCGGGTCGTCGACGACGCCGTGCTGTCGGTGCGCGGACTCACCGTCCAGGCCCCGCAGGCCGAGGGCTGGACCACGCTGGTCGACGGAGTGAGCTTCGACGTCGGCAGGGGCGAGATCGTGGGCATCGTCGGCGAATCCGGGTCGGGCAAGTCGCTGACGTGCATGGCGGTGGCGTGTCTTCTGGAGCAGCCCCTGAGCGTCTCGGCGTCGTCGATCCGTTTCGACGACACCGAGCTGGCGGTCGATGGTCATTCAGGCGCCGCGCCACGAGGCAAGGAGGTGGCGGCTCAGCTCGGCACTCGCATGGCGCTCGTGTTCCAGGACCCCTCCACGTCTCTCAACCCATCGATCCATGTCGGGACGCAGGTCGCGGAGATCGGCGAGCTGCACGGTGGTCTCAGCCGGAAGGAGGCGCGGCGCCGGGCGATCGACAGGCTGGGTTCGGTCAGGATCCCCGATCCTGAACGACGTGCTGGTCAATACCCCCACGAGTTCTCGGGCGGTATGAGGCAGCGCGCCATGCTCGCCATGGGGCTCATGGGTGAGCCCGCGCTCATCATCGCCGACGAGCCCACGACCGCCCTCGACGTGACGGTCCAGCGCGAGGTCCTGTCGCTGCTGCACGAGGTCAACCAGGAGCGCGGAACCGCGGTGATGTTCGTGTCGCACGACATCTCGCTCGTCTCCTCGTTCTGCACGCGTGTGCTCGTGATGTACCGGGGGTCGCTCGTCGAGGACCTCACTGCCGCGGACCTGGCAGCCGGTCGTGCTCAGCACCCCTACACGCGCGCACTCGCTGCGTCCGTGCCGCACATGGACTCCGAGCCGGGTTCGGAGTTCGCCACGATCCACGAGGGAGCGGTGTTCGACGACGATCCCGCACAGGGAGCATCATGACGAGACTGACCTTCGAGAATGTGTGGGTCCGCTACGGATCCGGTCGTTCGTCCCACGACGCGGTGCGGGGCGTCGATCTGGTGGTCCCAGACGGGCGGCTCGTCGGGCTGGTCGGGGAGTCCGGATCGGGAAAGTCGACTCTTGCCCGCGCCGCGGTGGGTCTGCAGGAGCCAAGCAGGGGGCGCATCCTCGTGGACGACGTCGATGTCGTGGGCGCTCGTGGGAAGACGGCCGCTGTGCGCAGGCAGGTCCAGATGGTCTTCCAGGACGCGAACTCATCCTTGAACCCTCGGATGTCGATCGGTGCCTCGATCGAGGAGGCCTTCGTCGTCCGCGGCGCGGGTGGCGGACGCGCCGGACGGCGAGCCGAGGTGGCCACGCTGCTCGAGCTCGTCGAGCTCGATCCGGCGAGGGCCGGCGACCTCCCGTCGCAGCTCTCGGGAGGCCAGCGCCAGCGGGTCTCCATCGCGCGTGCACTCGCCGCCGAGCCGCGCATCCTCCTGGCGGACGAGATCACCTCGGCGCTCGACGTGTCGGTGCAGGGGACGGTCCTCAACCTGCTCATGCGCGTGCAGCGTGAGCTGGACCTGACGGTGCTGTTCATCAGTCACAACCTCGCCGTCGTGCGTCAGCTCTGCGACGACGTGGCCGTCATGAAGGACGGCGAGATCGTCGAGGTCGGACCGGCGGCGTCGGTGATCGACGATCCACAGCACCCCTACACCCAGGAGCTGATCGCGGCCATCCCGCGCGTCGGCACCCCCCTCTTCGACCGAGGAGCCCATCGATGAGCACGCGTCCACTCACGCTCGACGACATCCACCAGATCGTCACAGTCCCTGAGACGGCGATCAGGCAGGACGGGACGTCAGTCGTCTTCACCAGGCGCGAGGTCGTCGACGGTCGGACGTGCACCTCCTTGTGGGAGGTGAGCGAGGACCACGAGGCCAGACCGCTCACGCGGGGTACCAGCGACCGCGCCCCAGTGGTCACGTCGTCGGGCGTCGTCTTCCTCAGAGACGTCGCCGGCGTCCCTCAGCTGCACGTGCTCCCGCAGCAGGGGGAGCCGCTGCAGCTCACGACGCGGCGTCTCGGGGCCGGTCCCGCGACGCTGAGCCCCGACGGCACGCAGCTGGCCTTCGTCGCGCCCGTCCAGGAATATCCAGCGCAGAGCCGGGCTCCCATCGTGTCCGACACGCTCGACATCGAGGCGGACGGAGTGGGGTGGGTCGGCGGCGCCCGTCGGCACGTGTTCGTGCTCGACCTCGCCAGCGCGCGCGTCCGGCAGGTCACCGACGGCGACTACGACGTCGACGACCCCGCGTGGTCGCCGGACGGGGAGCAGCTCGCCTTCGTCGCGGGACTGGCGCGGTCTGCGGACGTCACCCTTGAACGACGTGCGTTTGTGATCGACGTCGACGACCCGCTGGCGCCCCTCGAGACGGTGGGCCACGCGGCCGGGCTCATGGGTCCGGTGCTCTGGGCGCCCGACGGGGAATCCGTCATCGCGGTGGGGTCGAGCTCGGTCGACGACGGTCCTGCCCGGCTCGTGCGCCTGCACCGCGGAGATCGACCCGACGACGACCTCACGGCCGGCCTCGACCTGAACGTGATGCCGGGAGCGACCGGCTACCCCGGCGGGCGGCCGACGCTGACGGCCGATGGCCTGCAGATCGCCTTCTGCGTGCGCGACCGCGGGTGGACCCATCTCTACGGCGTGGAGCTGAGCGGAGGATCGCCTCGACCGATCGTCGCCGAACCGCACCACGTCGTGTCGGCGCTGTCGGTCGCCGCGTCGGCGCCCCGTGCAGCTGTCGTCCTGACGACGCAGGAGTCGTTCGCGGAGGTTGCGACGGTCGACCTGGCGACGGGAGCGGTACGGGTCGTGACCTCGCTGAAGGACCAGAGCCTCCCCGGCGTCGAGCTCTACCGTCCCGATCCGCGTCAGTTCACGATCAGCGACGGGACCGTCGTGCACGGCTGGTTGACGTCGGCGCCGGAGACGACCGGACCAGCCCCTCTTCTCCTCGACGTCCACGGCGGTCCTCACAATGCATGGTCGGGCGTCGCGGACGACATCCACCTCTACCAACAGCTGCTCGTGGCCCGGGGATGGCGCGTGCTCACGGTCAACCCGAGGGGATCCGACGGTTACGGCGAGGAGTTCTACCGCGCGGTGAACGGCGGCTGGGGGCAGGTCGACCTGGCCGACTTCCTGGAGCCCGTCGACCAGCTGGTCGCCGAAGGGCTGGCGGACCCGGAGCGGCTCGCCGTCACCGGGTACAGCTACGGCGGGGCGGCGACCTGTGCGCTCACCGCGCACACCGACCGATTCGCTGCCGCCGTGGCAGGCGGGCTCCTGTGCGACTTCGCAGCCTTGGCCGGACGTCGGCTCGGCGAAGGTTATTTCGCGTCGATGACCGCGGGACTCGTGCCGACGGACACGGTTCTCCTGGCCGAGCGCTCACCCATCGCACGCGTGGCCCACGTGGCCACGCCGACCCTGATCCTCCACGGTCAGGACGACGCGACGTGCCCCGTCGGCCAGGCGCAGGAGTGGTTCTCCGCCCTCCGGCACCAGGGAACGCCGAGCCGCCTGGTGGTGTACCCGGGCGGCAGCCATCTCTTCATCGCGGAGGGACTGATCGAGCATCGGGTCGACTACCACGCGAGGGTCGTGGAGTGGGTCGAGCAGTACGCGCGAAGCGTCCCGAAGCCTGACGCCGCCTCTCCCGCGCCTCGGGGCGTCGCTTACTGGCAGCGCCGCCTCGACCTCCTTCGTGAACGACACGGAGTGGTCGGCGCACAGCTCGCGATGGTGCAGCTCGACGAGACGGGCCGACCGTTCGACCGGCTCACCGTGAGCTCTGGCGTCCTCAACGCAGCCACGCAGGCCCCGGTGGTCGACGATGCGCTCTTCCAGATCGGGTCGATCACCAAGGTGTGGACGACGATGCTGGTCATGCAGCTCGTCGACGAGGGTCTGCTCACGCTCGACGATGCGGTGCGTGACGTCCTGCCCGACTTCCGCCTGGCCGACTCAGCCACCCCGGAGGTGACGGTGGGCGAGCTGCTCGACCACACCAGCGGGATCGATGGCGACGTCTTCACGGACACGGGGCACGGCGAGGACTGCGTCAAGGTCTACGTCGACGAGCTGGCCTCGGTCAGGCACATCCACCCGCGCGGTGAGCGGTTCTCGTACTGCAACGCGGCGTTCGTCGTCGCGGGTCGCATCGTGGAGGTTCTCCGTGGGATGAGCTGGGAGGACGCCGTCCGGCGTCACCTGATCGAGCCACTCGGCCTGCACCACACCATCGCCTCGTCGGACGAGGCGGGTCGGTTCGCGGTCGCGACGGGGCATGCGATGGATGGCGATGCCGCCGTGCCGGTACCGCAGTGGTCGATCACCCGATCGATGGGTCCGGCGGGGCTGATCTCGGCACGGGCCGGCGATCTGCTGACCTTCGCCGAAGCCGTGCTGCGCGGAGGCGTGTCGGATGACGGCACCCGAGTGCTGTCCGAGAAGAGCGTCCGGCTCATGACCGAGGAACGGGTCGACCTGCGCGACACGCACGTCACGGCGACGGGATGGGGCCTGGGATGGTTCCTCGAGGACTGGGGCGGCCGAGAGGTCTACGGGCACGACGGCGGGACCATCGGCCAGCGAGCCTACCTGCGCGTGTTCCCGGAGGCTGGCTACGCGGTCGTGCTGCTGACGTCCGGCGGACGTGCCGACGGGCTCTACGCAGAGCTCTTCTCCGACGTGGCCATGGCGATCGACGGGAGTGTCCTGCCGCCTCGGCTGCGCCCTGAACCTGCGCAGGCCATCGAGACGTTGGAGGGCACGTGGGCCTGTGCGGGCACACGGGCCGACGTGCGCCGCGTCGGGGACGGGCTCACGCTCACCTTGACGGATCTGATGGGCATGGTCGACGACGCGCCCCAGAGCATGTCGACCACTGCTCTCCAGCCCTCCGCGACGCCTGGCGTCTACGCGTTCACGACTCCCGACATGGCTGGGTGGGATCAGCTGCGCGTGGTGCCGGGTGGCATCTACATCGGGTCCCGATACCTGCGGGAGACCACGCCATGACCAGCACGACGACCTCCGCAGCGAGCCGGCCAGCAGAGACCGAGATCCGAATCCTGCACAGCGCTGAGGAGATGGAAGCGGCGTCCGACCTCGCAGCACACATCTGGAAGGTCGAGAGCGCGCAGTCCCACGTGAGCCCCGAGCTGCTCACCGCCCTCGCGCACGCTGGCAACTACGTCGTCGGCGCCTTCCGCGGTGATGAGCTGCTGGCCATGTGCGTCGGCTTCTTCCACCCCCCGCACGACCACGCGCTGCACTCGCACATCGCGGGCGTGCGTCCGGACGCCGCTGGAACGGGCCTGGGCGAGTCGCTCAAGCTGCACCAGAGGCAATGGTGCTTGGAGCGCGGCGTGAAGCGCGTGACCTGGACCTACGACCCGCTGGTGGCTCGGAACGGATACTTCAACATCCACAAGCTGGGGTGCGAGGTCGTGGCGTACCTGCCCGACTTCTACGGATCGATGCACGACGGGCTCAACCGGGGGCAGCACAGCGATCGGCTCCTGGTCTCCTGGCCCTTGGACGGGACGAGGGTCGAGGACTCCGCCCCGGACGATCCTGGGACGGCTGCCCTGCGCATGGTGGAGGGGCTGCCGGTGCTCGACCTCGGGGCGGTGCTCGACGCCGATCGGTGCTACGTGGAGATCCCCTCCGACATCGAGGCCATGCGCCGCGACGACCCCAGGTGTGCCGCGCAATGGCGCCTCGCCCTCCGGCACGCACTCGACGGACTGTTCAGCACCGGCTGGACCGTCATCAATTTCGACAGAGGCGGACGATACCGCCTGGCAAAGAAGGTTTGAATGCACATCGAGAAGATCGACCTCATCACGGTCCGCATGCCGTTGGTCCACCCGTTCACCACGTCGTTCTCGACGCAGACCGAGCGCTATCCGCTCCTGCTCCGCGTGACGGCGTCGATCGACGGCCGTTCTGTCATCGGCTGGGGTGAGTGCGTGGCGTTGAAGGAACCGTTCTACTCGCCGGAGTACCTGGACGGCGCCCGCGAGGCGCTGCAGCGCTTTCTGCTCCCGGGTCTGTTCGCAACGCAGGCACAGGGGCTGCGCGTGACGGCGCAGTCGGTCGGCGCGGCGATGAGGCATGTCGTGGGGCACCGCATGGCCAAGGCTGCCGTCGAGATGGCTGTGCTCGACGCGCAGCTGCGCAGCGCCGGTATCTCGTTCGCCGAGCACCTCGGCGTCACGAGGACCTCGGTGCCGTCAGGCGTCAGCGTCGGGATCGAGGACAAGATCCCCAACCTCCTGGCCCAGGTCGACGACTACGTCGCCCAGGGCTACGTCCGGGTCAAGCTCAAGATCCGTCCCGGATGGGACGTCGAGCCGGTCAAGGCGGTCCGGGAGCGTTTCGGTGACATCGCGCTCCAGGTCGACGCGAACGCGGCCTACCGGTTGTCGGACGTCTCGACGTTGCGCCGGCTCGATCCATTCGACCTGCTGCTCATCGAGCAACCGCTCGCGGAGGAGGATCTGCGTCAGCACGCCGTGCTGGCCCGGCAGATCGCGACGCCGATCTGCCTGGACGAGTCTGTCGTGTCGGCGCAGTCAGCAGCCGACGCGATCGCGCTCGGTGCCGCCAGCGTCATCAACATCAAGCCGGGTCGCGTCGGCGGGTATCTCGAGGCGGTCCGCATCCACGACCTGGCCGTCGCCAACGGGGTCGCCGTCTGGTGTGGCGGCATGCTGGAGACCGGTCTCGGCCGCTCGGCCAACGCCGCTCTGGCCGGCCTCCCGGGCTTCACGTTGCCTGGCGACATCTCGGCCTCGGACCGCTTCTACCAACGTGACATCACCGAGCCGGTCGTGATGGAGGACGGCGGTGTGGCCGTGCCGCAAGGCCCGGGATTCGGCGTGGAGCCGATCCCCGAGCTGCTCACGGAGTACACGGTGGATTCCGTGGAGGTGACGGCGTGATCGCCGTGCACCGCGCTGCGCACGTGGAGTGGATGTCGGCGAGGCTC
This sequence comes from Aeromicrobium endophyticum, assembly GCF_003586285.1. GTDB lineage: Bacteria > Actinomycetota > Actinomycetes > Propionibacteriales > Nocardioidaceae > Aeromicrobium > Aeromicrobium endophyticum. The sequence continues at coordinate 1,799,303 of NZ_QUBR01000001.1, forward strand.
CGGTGACGGCCGGTCAGGGGTCGTACGACGTCCTGGTCGTCGGTGCCGGCTCGTCCGGGACCGCGCTCGCCGCCGGGCTCGTCCGCCAGGGTCGTCGTGTCCTGCTGTTGGAGGCGGGGCGGGACTATCCCGCCTCCGACCTGCCAGAAGCGTGGCGATCGCCCAATCCGTTCAACGCCATCACGGACGGGGAGCTGGGCGACTACCTCTGGGAAGATCTCGTGGCAGCACGGACCGACGCTCAGGATCCCGCTCTCTACTGGCGGGGCAAGGGAGTGGGCGGGAGCTCCACGGTGAACGGGCAGATCGCCATCAGGCCGCCGGTCGAGGACTTCGACGAGTGGGCTGCCGACGGCTGCGCCGGTTGGTCGGCCGACGAGGTCATGCCTGCGTTCGTGGACCTCGAGTCGGACGTCGACTTCGGTGCCGAGGCCTATCACGGGGACGCCGGCCCCATCCCCGTCGTCCGCACGCCCGTCGAGCAGTGGGGAGCGGTCGACCTCGCGTTGCGTGATGCGGCGCTGGCGTCGGGACTCCCGTGGGCTGCCGACGTCAATGCGCCCGGGGCGAGTGGTGTGTCGCCCTACCCCATCAACTCGGTCGATCAGCGGCGAGTGTCGTGCAACGACGCCTACCTGGAGCCGCTCCGGGGCAGCTCGCTGCTGACGATCCGCGGTCACGCCGTGGTCGATCGGGTGCTGTTCGACGGCGGCCGTGCGGTGGGCGTGCGGCTCGCGGACGGCACGTCCTACCGTGCGGACACCGTCATCCTCAGTGCCGGCGCGATCGCGTCGCCGACGATCCTCATGCGTTCCGGCATCGGCCCGGCTCGAGACCTCGAGGCGCTGGGTGTTCCTGTGCGTGCCGACCTGCCCGTGGGACGAGGGCTGCAGGACCACCCCTTGGCGCTGATCGGTGTGCCTCTCACCGAAGCCGCGTCGGCCGGCCCCGAGGACCGGCACACCAACTGCTGCATCCGGTACTCCAGCGGCCTCGTGCCGGATGAGAACGACATGATGCTGGTCTCCCTGAACCAGAACGTGCTCGCGATGGCATCGGCCGACCTGCGTAGCGGCGCCGGCGCGGTCGGGGTGTTCGTCAACCGGACGTATTCACGGGGCGCCCTTCGGTTGGTCAGCACCGACCCGCGCGTCCAGCCGGAGGTGTCGCTCAGGATGCTCTCGGACGAGCGCGACCTCAGCCGGCTCGCCGCCGGCGTCGAGCGGTTGATGGGGCTGGTGGGTCATCCGGCCTTCACCACGATCGCGGCAGCCGACGTGAGGTCCTCCAACCCCGAGCTGAGCCGGGCCCTGAACGGACCGCCGGACGGTCTGCGCCGCCACCTGCTCGCCACCGCGGTCGACACCCAGCACCCGACCAGCACGTGCCGGATGGGGCACCCCGACGCCCTGACCACCGTCGTCGATCCCGACTGCCGGGTCGTCGGTGTCGAGGGCCTTCGCGTGGTGGACGCCTCGATATTCCCGTTCGTTCCCCGCGCCAATACTCATCTCGCGTGTGTCATGGCCGGCGAGCTCATGGCGCGAAGACTCAGCTGACTCCGACCTGGCAAGGACGCCTTCATGCTTGAACTGAAACACATCATCGACGGGACCAGCGTCGCGTCGGCCCACCCGTCGACCTGCGACGTCGTCAGCCCCTACACGGGCCAGGTCATCGCGCACATCCCTGCGGGCTGCCCGGAAGATGCCGAGGCGGCCGTCGCGTCGTCGAAGGCCGCCCAGCCGGCGTGGGCCGCCCTCGATCTCGTCCACCGCACGGAGTACCTCGCTGCCTGTGCCGATGTCGTGGAGCGGAACGTCCGAGAGCTCGCCGAGCTGGAGAGCGCGGAGATGGGCAAGCCGATCCCTCTCGCCGAGCAGTTCATGGCCGGAGGCGTCGGCGCGCTCCGCGCCAGCATCGAGCTGGCTCGGACGTATCCGTTCGTCGCGGACGTCTCGGCGTCGGGCGAGCCCAGCCGCACGATGGTGCTCCGGCAGCCGGTGGGCGTGGTGGCCCTCATCGTGCCCTGGAACTTCACCGTCACGTCCGTCCTGGCGGTTCTGGGACCCGTGTTGCTGGCCGGCAACACGGTCGTGGTCAAGCCCTCGGAGAAGTCCCCGATGTCGGCGGCGCGGCTGGTCGAGCTGCTCGATCTTCCGCCGGGGGTCGTCAACGTCCTGCACGGCGACCGACGAGCGGGTCAGCCGCTCGTCGAGAACGAGGCAGTCGACCTGGTGCACTTCACGGGCTCCGTCGCCGCGGGTCGTTCGGTCGGCGAGGCGGCCGCGAGACGCCTGACGCGATCGATCCTCGAGCTCGGCGGGAATGACCCGGTGATCGTCGGAGCCGATGTCCACGACGTGGCCGCCACGGCCCGGGCCGTGGCGTTCTCGAGCTTCGTCAACAGCGGTCAGATCTGCACGTCGTCCGAGCGGATCTACGTGCACCGCTCGATCGCCGAGGAGTTCACGCGCTCCCTGGTGGCCGAGGCGGCGGCTTTCAGCATGGTGGAGGGTCCAGAAGGGTCAGGACTCGGACCCATGGTCGACGAGCAGCAACGCCAGACGGTCCACGGGCACGTCACGGATGCCGTCGCGCTGGGAGCGACGGCGCTGTGCGGCGGCGAGCTGCCCGACGGGCCCGGGTACTTCTATCCGGCCACCGTGCTGGTGGACCTCGCACCGGAGTCGCTGATCCTGAAGGAGGAGACCTTCGGCCCGGTCGCGCCGGTCATGGTCTTCGACACCTTTGAGGAGGCTGTCGCCCTGGCCAACGGGACGAGCTTCGGTCTGGCGGCGACGGTCTACACCTCTGCCGAGGCGGATCTCCGTCACTGCTCGGAGATCCGGGCTGCGATCGTGTGGGTCAACGAATGGCAGGGCGGCGGCGTCGGCATGGAGTACGAGCCGTGGGGGGAGAGCGGATCAGGGGCGACCGGCGGCTCGGCACTGTTCGACGCCGCGACCCGGCCGATGTCGATGGTCATCTCGACCTAGGTCCAGCTCCGCTCGCCGTCAGGGGCGGTGAGCGGAGTCCTTCGCGGCCAGACGGGTGCGGATGAAGGCAGCGAGATTGTCTGCGGCGCTGTCGTCGACATTGGTCATCGCCACGATGGTCGTGCCTGACGCGGGGGCGTACCCGGCGAAGGACTGGAACCCCGGCAACGAGCCGTTGTGCCCCCACAGCCCGTCGAAGTCCGCGATGCCGAGCCCGTACCTGATGGACGCTCCGGGGACGGCCATGGTGTCCAACCGCTCGCGCTGAGCTGCGTCGCTGAGGAGCTCGCCCGCGGCGACCGCCTCGACCAGACGCGCCAGGTCGGCTGCCGTGGAGACGAGGCTGCCGGCGGTCCACGCCCACGACATGTTGATGTGCGTCGCGTCGGCGAGCTGCCCGTCGCGGGGGTGGTATCCACGGACCGGGGCGCTCTGCAGTGCCACCGCCGGTCGGTCGGGAGGCGCGATGTCGGAGTCGAGCATGCCGAGAGGCTCGAAGACGAGGTCGCGGGCGACCTCGGTGGCGGTCCGGCCGGTCAGGTGCTCGATGATCAGCCCGAGCACGATGTAGCCGGAGTTGCAGTACTCCCACGACGTGCCGGGGGCGAAGTGCTGCGGTTCGCCGCGCGTCGTGTCGAGCAGCTCTTCGGGCGACCAGACACGGTCGGGGGCGTCCCAGAGGGCCTCGATGAAGGCATCGGACGTGTAGTCGGGAAGCCCCGACGTCATCGCGAGCAGATGGCGCACCGTCACGCCCGGCGGAACTGAGAGGTCGGGCATGATCGCGCGCACGTCGTGGTCCAGGTCGAGCTCACCGGAGTCCACGAGCTGCAGGACCATCGTCCCCACGACTACCTTGGTGACGCTGCCTGCCCTCATCCGGCTGTCCACAGCCAGAGGTGTCGTGGCTCGCACGTCCGCGACGCCGAGGGCGTGCGTCCAGCTGCCGACCGTCGGACTGCTGACGTGGACGATGGCACCGGGGATGGAGAGCCGCTGGCGTTCGACGTCGATGGCCGTGAGGAAGTCTCGCGTTGCGTCCGTCGAGGTGGGGGCGGGCTGCTCGCTGGTTGTCACGGTGTCTCCTGGTCGTTGGCGGCACGGTGATCTCGTGCGCGTGGATCTTCGCATCGTGCGGCAGATGCAGACGTTCGGGCATGGTGCGAGGGTTCAAAGCGCACGGCCGATGCTTGGTCATTCGGCCAAGCCGCGGGTCTCTGCCAGTTCGTAGTGTCGAGCGTCAACGATTCCACCGCTCCAGCGCGGTGGATGGACATCAGCACACGAGGAGAGCCGTGCCGGACAAAGATACTTCCGCGGAACAGCCGGACCAGGGCGAGCGCACCATCGTCGGCCCGCCGAGCGCGACGCAGCAGCTGCCGCGATTCGCCGGTCCTTCCACGTTCGCGCGACTGCCTCGGCTCGACGAGGTCGGTCGTGCCGACGTGGCCATCCTCGGCGTCCCGTTCGACTCGGGAACGACGTATCGTCCTGGTGCTCGATTCGGGCCCGAGGCCGTCCGTGCCGGGTCGAAGCTCATCAGGCCGCACCACATCGGGCTCGACGTCGATCCCTGGTCGGCCATGCAGGTCGCGGACGCGGGTGACGTCGGTGTGACCCCGTTCGACATCGCGACCGCCATCGAGCAGATCCACGTCGCGACTCGCGCGCTGTACCGAAAGACCGATCACATCCTCGCGATCGGTGGTGACCACACCATCGCCCTGCCACTCCTGCGGGCCGCGCACGAACGTCACGGGCCGATCGCCCTCGTGCACTTCGATGCCCACCTCGACACCTGGGACAGCATGTTCGGCGCGTCGCTGACGCACGGAACACCATTTCGTCGAGCGACGGAGGAGGGATTGCTCGCTGTGGACCACTGTGCTCATGTGGGGATCCGGCAGACGACTCCGGCGGCGCAGGACCTCGCTGACGACAAGAAGCTCGGTTTCGCCACCATCACCACGCTCGAGGTGGCACGCCGAGGCATCGAGGAGGCCGCAGACCGGATTCGTGAACGCGTGGGAGCGTTGCCCGTCTACCTCAGCATCGACATCGACGTGCTGGACCCGGCCCACGCGCCGGCCACAGGCACGCCTGAGCCGGGCGGCCTGACGACGCGTGAGCTGCAGATGCTGTTGTTCAGCCTCGTCGGGCTCAACATCGTCGGCGCTGACGTCGTCGAGGTCTCTCCCGCCTACGACCACGCCCAGATCACGGCTCTCGCCGCTGCGGGACTGGTGTTCGACCTGCTTGCGCTGCTGGCGCGCGCACGATGAGCCTGCCACGGGCCGCCTGCTCGAGGTCCGTCCCGTCCGACCACGGGCACCACACGGCGCAGGTGCACCACGCACCGTTCGGCAGCACACCCTAGAACGAGGACGGCAAGGATGTTCCAGAAGATTCTCGTGGCCAATCGCGGCGAGATCGCGGTGCGCGCGATCCGTGCCGCGCACGAGCTGGGGGTCGAGACGGTCGCGGTGTTCCCGTACGAGGACCGCGGGTCCGAGCACCGGGTGCGGGCCGACGAGGCGTACGAGATCGGTGAGCGTGGGCACCCGGTGCGTGCGTATCTGGATCCCGAGGCGATCGTGGCGACGGCGGTGCGGGCGGGCGCCGATGCGGTGTATCCGGGGTACGGGTTCTTGTCGGAGAACCCCGATCTGGCCGAGGCGTGCGGGCGGGCGGGCATCACGTTCATCGGTCCGCCGAAGCACGTGCTGGAGCTGACGGGCAACAAGGCGTCGGCGATCGCGGCGGCGAGGGCGGCGGGGGTGCCGACGTTGCGGTCGGTCGATCCCTCCGGCGACGTCGACGTGCTGGTGGAGGCGTCGTCGGTGCTGACGTACCCGCTGTTCGTCAAGGCCGTGGCAGGTGGTGGTGGCCGGGGGATGCGCAAGGTCGACGATCCCGCGCTGCTGCGTGAGTCGATCCAGGCTGCGATGCGCGAGGCGGACGGGGCGTTCGGCGACCCGACGTGCTTCATCGAGGAGGCCGTGGTCGACGCGCGACACATCGAGGTGCAGATCCTGGCTGACCAGCGGGGCAACGTGGTGCACCTGTGGGAGCGCGACTGCTCGGTGCAGCGCCGTCACCAGAAGGTCGTCGAGATCGCGCCGGCGCCGCACCTGCCGGCGGACGTGCGCGAGGCGATGTGCGCCGATGCGGTCCGGTTCACCGAGTCGATCGGCTACTCCTGTGCGGGCACCGTCGAGTTCCTGCTGGGTGCTGACGGGCGCTACGTGTTCATCGAGATGAACCCGCGCATCCAGGTCGAGCACACCGTGACCGAAGAGGTCACGAACGTCGACCTCGTGCAGGCGCAGATGCGCATCGCGGCAGGTGCGACGCTCGCCCAGCTCGGGCTGGACGACCAGTCCAGGATCGTCACCCGTGGCTTCGCGCTGCAGTGCCGCATCACGACCGAGGACCCCGCCAACGGGTTCCGGCCCGACACCGGCACGATCACGTCGTACCGCTCGCCGGGCGGCCCGGGCGTGCGGCTCGACGGCGGCACGACGTTCACCGGAGCGGTCGTCAGCGCCCACTTCGACTCCCTGCTGAGCAAGCTGACGTGCCGGGGGCGTGACTTCGAGGCGGCGGTGACGCGGGCCGAGCGAGCCCTGGGCGAGTTCCACGTGGGCGGCGTCTCGACCAACATCCCGTTCCTCAAGGGCCTGCTGGCCGACCCCGACTTCCGGGCGGGACGTGTCACGACGTCCTTCATCGAGCAGCACCCCGGGCTGCTGGAGGCCCACGGCGCATCGGACGAGGCGGGCAAGATCTTGTCGTGGCTGGCCGACGTCACGGTGAACCGGCCGCACGGGGTCTCGCCGACCAGCGTCGACCCGGTCTCGAAGCTCCCTCGGGTGGACCTCGGTGTAGCCGCGCCCGCCGGGAGCCGCGACCGCCTGCTGACGCTGGGACCAGACGGCTTCGCCGCGGACCTGCGGCAGCGCGACACGGTCGGCGTCACCGACACGACGTTCCGCGACGCGCACCAGTCGCTGCTGGCCACCCGCGTGCGCACCCGCGACCTGGTGCAGGTCGCGCCGTACGTGGCACGCGTGACGCCGCAGCTGCTGAGCGTTGAGGCCTGGGGCGGCGCGACCTACGACGTCGCACTGCGGTTCCTGAAGGAGGACCCGTGGGAGCGGCTGGCCGCGATGCGCGAGGCGGTGCCGAACATCTGCCTGCAGATGCTGCTGCGCGGACGCAACACGGTCGGCTACACGCCCTACCCGACCGAGGTGACCGACGCGTTCGTCGCCGAGGCCGCGGCGACCGGCATCGACATCTTCCGCATCTTCGACGCCCTCAACGACGTCGACCAGATGCGTCCGGCGATCGAGGCCGTCCGCGAGACCGGCACGACGGTCGCCGAGGTCGCGCTGTGCTACACCGGCGACCTGTCCGACCCGGGCGAGCGCCTCTACACGCTCGACTACTACCTGCGGCTGGCCGACCGCATCGTCGAAGCGGGTGCGCACGTGCTGGCGATCAAGGACATGGCCGGCCTGCTGCGCGCCCCCGCGGCCCGGACGCTCGTGCGGGCGTTGCGTGAGCGGTTCGACCTGCCCGTCCACCTGCACACCCACGACACCCCCGGTGGTCAGCTCGCGACGCTCGTCGCGGCGATCGACGCCGGGGTCGACGCGGTCGACGCGGCCTCGGCCGCCCTGGCCGGCACCACGTCGCAGCCGCCGATGTCGGCGCTGGTCGCGGCGACCGACCACTCCGAGCGGACGACGGGGCTCGACATCGACGCCGTCAATGCCTTGGAGCCGTACTGGGAGGCGACCCGCCGCCTCTACGCCCCGTTCGAGTCGGGCCTGCCCGCACCCACGGGCCGCGTCTACCGACACGAGATCCCCGGCGGGCAGCTGTCGAACCTGCGCCAGCAGGCCGTCGCCCTTGGGCTCGGCGAGAAGTTCGAGCAGATCGAGGACATGTACGCCGCCGCGAACGACATCCTCGGCAACGTCGTCAAGGTGACCCCGTCGTCCAAGGTCGTCGGCGACCTCGCCCTGCACCTCGTCGCCGTCGGCGCCGACCCCGCCGCCTTCGCCGACGACCCGGCGTCGTTCGACATCCCCGACTCCGTCATCGGCTTCCTGTCCGGCGAGCTGGGCGACCCTCCCGGCGGATGGCCCGAACCTTTCCGCACCAAGGCCCTGCAGGGCCGCAGCACCAAGCCGTCCGTCACCGAGCTGACCGACGACGACCGAGCCGGGTTGGCGTCGGACCGTCGTCACACGCTCAACCGGTTGCTGTTCCCCGGGCCCACCTCAGACTTCGATCAGGCACTGGCGGAGTACGGCGACCTGTCGGTCGTGCCGACCGAGGCGTTCCTCTACGGCATGCGGCAGGACGGCGGCGAGACCGAGGTCGAGGTCGCCGAGGGCAGGCTGCTGCTCTTCGGCATCGAGGCCATCGGCGACGCCGACGAGCGTGGCATCCGCAACGTCCTCGGCACGATCAACGGTCAGCTGCGACCCACCGAGGTGCGCGACCGGTCCGTCGACTCCCGCACCACGACGGCCGAGAAGGCCGACACGATCAACCCGCGACACGTCGCCGTCCCCTTCGCAGGTGTCGTCCACGCACTCGTGGCCGAGGGCGACACCGTCACGGCCGGCCAGACGGTCGCCACGATCGAAGCCATGAAGATGGAAGCCTCCATCACGACCGCCAGCGCCGGAACGGTCGCTCGACTCCTCATCGCAGACACACGTCAGGTCGAAGGCGGCGACCTCCTGCTCGAGCTGTCCTGAGCTTGGGTTGCGGGCCGCGATCGGCAAGGGTTGCGAGCCAGGCCCGGCGATGTCGAGCACTCTTGCCCACGAGATCGCTGCTCCACGTGTGCTCCACGCGCCCGTCGTCGACGTGAGGCCAGGGCGTCGTCTGCGCAGGACGGACGTGGTGGGCCCCGTGGGACTCGAACCCACAACCCGCGGATTAAAAGCGCGATCCGGGCGAGATGACACACAGTGACACGGAAGGACGTAAGGGCCATTTCCGCAGGTCAGAGGCGGTTTGGCGTGAGCGGGAGAGGACACGCGAGGACTTAGTAGTACCTCGCGTTGCCCCACGATTTGCCCCACGCCGACGACGTCAGCGAGCGGTCGAGCCGTCGCCGTCGGCCGCCCGCGACACGTCCCCCGCGCTCACCCACACATGGGCCCACGGCACACGAGGGTCGTCGACGACGACGTACACGTGAGTCTTGGTCCACCGCTCGGCTCGGCCGGGCAGGACCACGACCCCGTCGACGTCGAACTCGAGGCGCACCTCCACGTCGATCGTCCACGGAGTGCCGTCGCCGCGCTTCGCCGGATGGACGTTGCGGGCGTGCCGCGACCCGTCCGGATCACGTTGCGGCCACGACTCGTTCAGGACTCGCTGGTGCCGTCCGACACGAGACGTGATGCCGTCCTTGTAGGCGTAACCGTTCGCGTCACGGTCGACTCCGTCCCCGAGGTCCATGCCGGGAGGGTAGTCCCCGCCAACGACGAAAAGCCCCCACCTTCCCGAAGGAAGGTGGGGGCTTCAATCTGACCGGATGAAGCGGTGGGCTTCAGTGCGCGGCGCGGTGGGCGTAGGCCCAGTCGGCGACCAGGTCGCGGTCGAGCATGACGGCGACGAGCTCGATGGTGCCGAGCACGACGTCGCGCAGCAACCTCATGGCTGCTCGGCTTCGTAGACCAGCGACGGGTGCTCGGCCTCATGGTCACGCTCGGCGAGCACCGCGTCCTCGTAGCCGCCCTCGTAGTGATCCTCGGGCAGCTCGAGGCCTTCGACCGGCGTGACCTTCTTCCGAGCCGAGCGGCCGGCCAGGATCGGCACGACGAACGCGAGGAACACGAGCACGCCTTCGACCGGTGCCGGCAGTGCGCCGGACCCCACCCCGAAGGACGCGAGCATCGCGAAGAACGCGACAACGATCGAGCGGACCATCACCGGCTCGTAGCCGGCGATCGCGTTCGAGACGAACAGGCTCAGACGGTCGAACAGGGGGATCTTCATGGTGGAGTACCTCACTTCGAGTAGCGACCGAGCTTGGCCCAGACGCGGGGGTGGTCGGAGTTGGTGTCGTTCTTGCCGGCGCCGCGCAGGGCGCGGTCTTCGCCGACGTAGATCTCGTCGATCGCAGCGCCGGCGCCGGCGTTCTTGAAGCCCAGAGCCTCGAGCGTCTCGCCGACCGTCGGATGGTTGAGGTCGCCCATGATGACGGTGCGCGCCTTCCAGTCCGACGGCATCGTGTTGCCGTACCGCTCGAGCGCCGCGACGGTCTCGGTGAGGTTGCTGCGCTTGAACGCGACCGGCGAGTCATGGTCGAGGTGGACGATGCCCACCTGTGCCCGGCTGCCGCCAACGATGAACTTCACACGCAGGACGCCCTCGACGTTGCCGCCGTGCTGCTTGGAGAACTTCGAGAACGAGTAGCCGAGCACCTTCACGTGCGGGCGCGCGAACGCCGCGACCATGTTGTCCTCGCTGTACGCGACGAGCCGGTAGCTGCCGCGGCCCTTGCGTCCCAGCTCCTTCGACAGAGCGGAGACCTGGCCCTCGCGCAGCTCGGCGTACCCGATGACGGCAGGCCGGCCAGCGCCGAGGCTGCGAGCCATGCCTACGACGCGGCTCAGGAAGTTGCGACCACCCTCGACGCTGTTGCCCCATCCGTTGAGGAAGGCGACGTTGAACCAGGGGTAGATCTTGCGCGCGGGCTTCGGTGGCTTGGCCGGCTTCGGCTCGCTGTACGGGGCGGCCTTGCTCGCGCTCTTGGGCCGGTAGGTGAAGGCGTCGCGGCCATCGCCCTGCAGGCCGTTGCGGCCCCGCAGCCACGACGTGAACTGCGCCTTGAGCGACGCGGCAGCACGGACGCAGCCGCGGACGCCGAGGTGCATGTGGGTCTTCCACTCGCGCACCTTCTTGCCAGCGCGCCAGACCCAGAGCTCGGGCCGGTACCAGCCGAAGAAGCCGATGTCGAAGGCGTAGCGCAGGACGTCGCGCCACTTCGCCGCCCACCGGCCGAGGTAGAGGTCGAGCACGCCGAGGCCTCGGTGCGTGCCAGCCGACGCCGCGGCGCCGCTGTTCACCCCCTGGGTGAGGATCAGGCCAGGGAACTTCGCCACGAGCTTGTCCCACAGCTGCGCGGTCCATCGGTCTAGCCAGATGCCGGCGCGCTGCACCAGCTCGTATCGGGTCGTCTTCACGAGTGCCTCCTGGGCATGGGTGTGAGCCCGACGCCAGGAAGGCGGCAGGCTGGTGGCGGGGTGGGTCAGTTGCTGGGTGGCTTGGGCAGGGTTACGCCGCCGCGAGCTGCGGCGATTGTGGCTTCGTAGGCCCACCGCTCCCACGACACAACCGTGGTCTGCAGGTGCTGGATCTCGCCGCGGTCAGCCTCGCGGCGCAGCTCAACTTCGCCGAGCTGGCGCTCGTGACGGGCGGACTGCGATCGCAGCGCGTCGGCGAGCCCGTCGATCTGACGCTGCAGCTCGGCCACGTCGGCGGACCTCTTCGCCGCGGCGGCCTCGCGGCGTAGCTTCGCGAAGTCGAACCATGCTCGGCCGATGGGGCCGAAGACCTTGGCGATCCGCTCGGATGCTGTGGTGATGGCGACGACGAGAACGACCGCGATGGTGACGTAGACGACGATGCCCTGCTGGCTGACGTCAGAGGCTCCTGGGAACACCGGCGGCCCCCTCGGTCTCGACGGGTCGGAACCCCATGCGCCACCACAGCAGGTAGTGCAGGAGGGCAGGCAACGCGAGGCCCGCGCCCGAGCGGATGCCGTCGAACCAGGGGCGGTCGAGGTAGCCGGCGACCAACCCGGCACACAGGCCGGCGTAGGCGAAGCAGAGGATGACGTGGCCGGTCCACACGAACGAGTGCCACCTGCAGGTCATCCCGACGATCAGGAACGCGACGCCGGCACCGAGCATCAGCCCCCACGTCCAGAGCGGGAAGGCCGCTTCGATGCCGACGAGCGCGGACTCGACGCCTGGCTTCGGGCCACGTGCCCGGGAGTCGTCGCCCGTGGAGTAGTCGAAGCCTCGGATCGCGGCGACGCTCGTCAGTCCGATGGTGAGGACGACTACGTCGGCGATCAGCAGCCGTGCGGGCCTCCACCTCGCCGGGGGCTTCACGACGCCCGCTCGATGGATCGGTGGACGTCGTTCATGGGTGCCTCCTGGGTGTGGCGGAACCCCGGCGTTGTCGACGGGGACGGGATGCCGTCACGCGCCGACGCGCATGACGGAGACGACGTTGCGGGCGGCGACGAGGTACAGCGATCCCTCGGCCTGGTACGTCGCGATCCAGAACGAAGCACCCGCGGCGAGCCGCTTCTTCGGGACCGTGACCTGCACGCCGACGAACGCCGCAGAACCAAAGGACGGCATCGTGACCGCGGCCATGATGTTGCTCGCCGTCACCGTGCTGCCGCTGCCCTCCACGATGAGCACCTGGCGGAAGCCCGTGCCGGCCGCGTCGAAGGTGATCTCGGCGGTGATCTCCCAGATCGCAGCAGGGCCGAGCGTGAAGTGCCCGGCGCTGCTGTAGGTGATGTCGGAGTGTGTCTCCTCGGCGGTCTGGAACAGTACCTTGGCGTAGTTGCCGGCGCTGGTGAGCTGCGCGACCGTGTTGCGGCGGCGGGCGAGCGACTTCGTGCCGCCGGCGTCGAGCTGCCGCTTGTTGACCGCGTCCGTCGACGACACGCCGTCGCCGAGCTGACCGAGGACCGTGCCGCCCATGTGACCGGTCGTCGATCCGTAGCCGCTGAGGGTGGTGGTGAACTGCATCGGCCCGACGCGGCCGTTACCGAGGGCGTCGATCGCGATCTGGTTCGCGGGTCCGGCACCGAAATCGATGCCCCGCAGCTTCCCGGCGCCGTCCATGTAGGTCGTTCCGGCGGCCGACTGGAAGCGGGCCGCGACACCGTCGGGGAACGTGTTCGTGGTCTTCGGCGCCGCGCCGCTCGTGGTGTTCGGGTCGGTGAGCGTCTTGGTCTCGACGAACTCACCAGCCTGCAGCCGCAGCGTCGAGTCCGTGAGGCCGACGTAGAGCCGGGACGATGACGGTGAGCCGGCGGTGCCGTCGTTGTCGGGGGCGGGCATCGTGAACGTGACCGACCCGGACCGGGCGGGCAGCGTGACCGAACGGATAGGACCGATCGGCGTCTCGAGCCCACCTGTCGCCGAGTACCACGACGCCGCCACGCGAAGGGTCAGCGTCGTCAACCTGGTCGACGACTTGAACGGGACCGAGTCTGCGGGCCAGACCGTGAACCGGGTGCCGTCCCAGCCGTAGGCCGGCAGGTAGGCGAGGTACACGTAGGACGGGGTGCGGATGTTGAAGTTCTCGGCGGGCACGGCGGCGCCGGCGGCGGTGTAGGAACGGAAGAGGCCGTCGGAGTCGCTATTGGCCTGAAAGACGAACCGCTTCGCGCCGAAGTCGAAGTTCCCAACCATGAAGCGGGACGACTCTGCGGTCGGGAGGGCGATCGCGGGGTCGGAAGCCCAGAGCATCGTCGAGGTGTTGACGGTGCGGATGTACGTCGTCGCGCCGGACGTGGCCGGGTCGGGCAGCGACACGTAGAGCGTCGTGCCGTCGGTGCCGAGGTTGGCGTACTGCGGTCCGGTGGCGTAGGTCTCCCCGGAGAAGACGACCCCGCTTCCCACGAGCCCGAACGACGAGTTGAGTCGGTACAGCGTGATGTCGAGGTAGTTGCTGATGAACGAACCGGGGTTGGGCCGTGTGCGCTCGGCCAGCACGTAGTAGTCGGTGCCGATCTTGACGATTCCCAGCGGGTCCCGGTACGAGTCCCCCGGGGTGTTGGACCCGGCAGGCAGCCCGGTGAGCGTCGTGTACGTGACGGTCCCGTCGGTCGCCATGCGGGCCATCCGAGGCTTGCCCGAGTACAGCGAACCCGCCTCGATCGGAGTGCCCCGCACCAGGAACAGCCAGCCGCTGCCGTCCCAGAAGCCACCGACGCCCGGCGCAGCACCCAGCGGCGCGGCGGCCTGCCAGGATGCCGTGCTCGCCGTAGGCGCCGACTGCGGTGCGGTCGTGCCCCGCTGCATCGTCACCACGGAGTTGCGGGAGAACTCGATCTGCTGACCCTCGAACGACGCCCGGCCCTTGATCGTGAGGGTCCGCGCGACGACGTCGCCGTCGAACAGGTACGGCGCGTCGACCGACGGGTCCATCGGGAAGGAGAGCCGCAGCTTGCCGGTGGAGTCGTACTGGCGGCGACCGTCGGTGGCGTTCTCGTCGATCAGTGCGAGCGACCCGGCCTTGGTGATGTGCAGGCCGCCGCTGGTGTAGACGTCGTTCGCGACCAGCACACCGATGTTCGCCAACGGCGCCTTGAAGGACGCGATGTCGGCCTTCTCGGCGGTGATGGCACCGGCCTGGATCAGCAGGGCGACATTCAGGAAGCCGGTGGTGATCATAGCGGCGTCGAGCTCGCCGAGCATCGTCTTGTCGATGGTGACGGACTGCCAGTCGGTGCCGTCGTGGCGCCACTGGCCGACCAGCGCGCCATCGGCGAACCGGAACCACGTGTCGCCGTCCTTGTCCTTCTCGTCGTCTTCCGGGTCGGTGCCGGCGTAGACGATGCGGGACGAACCCGACGCGATCTCGTAGGCCTGATCGCCCTTGTCGAGGCTCTCGATGATCGTCTGCGCCAGGTCGCCGGCGCCGATCTTCTGCGGCCGCCCGGTGACCGGCTCGGACAGGGGGCCCTCGCCGTCGGCATCCGACTGGGAGACGGTGAACGTGCTGTCGACGTCGTAGGGCAGCCCGGCGATGCTGATCGTGGTCGAGAACGCGGTCAGGCGGTAGACGCCGTCGACGTACACGGTGAACGCGACAATCGGGTCTTCGTCCTCGCCCACCACCGGCGTGATCGCGAGCAGCACGTCACCGTTGCCCTCGATGACCTGCACCTCGGGCGGCGACGTCGGGACGAGCCCATCGGTGCCGGGCACCTGGTCGAGAATGATCTGCTCGAAGGGCACCCACGGCTCGCCCGGGCCCGCCTGCACCTGCACGTCAGCACCGCTGACGACGAGGGACTTGCCGTCCTCGGTCGTCGACACGACACCATCGCTAGACAGCGACATCGTGCTTCCGTCGCCGGACGTGGCAGTGACGCCGCCCCGCGGCGACACGACGACAGGCCCGTCGATCGTCGCATTGCGGATCGGTGCGGCGGCGAGCTTGCGAACGAGGCGCTCGAGCTTGTCGAGACGCATGCGGGTGCGGGTGCGCTCGTTGCTCGGCTGCATCTGGGTCAGGTCGCTCACGCCACGTTCTCCTCAGGCTCTTCGTAGAAGACGGGACTGACGGTGCTGAAGTCGCGGCCCTCGACCTTGGCCCTCCACCCGATGACACGCGCGGGCCCGCGCCACTCGATCGGGTCGTCGCGCAACGGGGCGGAGTCGATCGTGATCCGGTCACCGGCGTCGAAGTCGCGGCCTGGCCGTGGGGCGCCTGCCGAGATCGCAAGCTCCATCTCCCACGTTCGGATGCCACGACGCCGGCGAGCCAGGCCGGTGTCGGAGATGCGCTCGAGCTGGATGTCGTCGGTGACGCCCGTGGTGGGGAGGCGAACCTCCCACTGGATGACGCCGTCGTCGAAGGCGTCCGCGTCAACAGACGGTGTCGACATGGAACGCTCCCCGCCGGAACCGTCACCGGTGGCGATGACGTAGGTGGCGCGCTTCCCGCGGCTATAGGAGCCGATGCGGGAGCGGTAACCGTCCTGCGCGAGGTGTGCGTTTTCGACGACGACCCCGGGGACGTCGGCGCCGATGCGTGGTCCGATCTCGATCGTCTTGATGATCCGCTGCTTGGTGGAGTCAGCCCACCGCAGCCGCACGGTCCACTCGGGACCGCCCTGGGTCTTGGACAGGTCAGCGAGCGCGTCGCCGACGGTCTGCTCTTCCTCGAAGAGGTAGGAGTGGTCGGCGGTGCGTCCCGTGGGCGTGGCGTCGACCTCGAAGTTGTAGCCGCCCGGGCGGTCGGAGGCGACGACGTCGGCCAGCAGGGTCGCCGCGGCGACGGTCTCGTCGTGCTGGCCCTCGTAGAAGTCGTGGGTGCGGCAGTACGTCTCGTTCAGCAGGCCTTCGAGCGATGTCAGCGCGAACGTCGCCGTCGGCTTGCCGGCACCGTCACCGGCCAGGTAGTAGCCGACGATCGGGCCGTCGTCGTCGGACAGCACGAACATGGCGCGCATCGGGTCGATGAGCGTGGCCCAGTTCGCCGGGCACCCGGCCGACCGGACTGCCAGGGTGACGCCGAGGCTGGACGACTCGCCGACGGTCTTCTCGACCGTGCCGTTGACCGTCAGCGGGAGCTCCTCGGTCAGGTCGCCAGACCGCAGGTCGTGGAGCGTCCAGGACAGCGGCATCGTCAGACCCAGCCGTCGATCGTCACGTCCATCGTGACCGTCTGCGAGATCACGCCGCCGTTGTTCGCGCCGTAGCAGTACGCCAACAGCTGGTCGCCGGACAGCACGCTCTTGACGTACCGCAGCGCGTCGTCTGCCGATCCGGTGACCTGCACGGCACCCACGCCGACGAAGAACGGCTTGAGGTCGTTCACGATGGCCGTGATGCCACCCGGGGTGGTCGCTGAGACGAGTGTCCACGCGAGCCGCTTCGGGATGTGCTTGGTCGGGTCGAAGTCGACCCCCCACCGCTTCGCGGGCACAGACAGCAGCGCCGACGGGTCGACGAGCCGCTTCCAGCGGGTGCCGTCGTAGCGGTGCAGCGAGTCGGTCTGCGCGTTGTCGACGACCATCCCGCGG
This sequence comes from Aeromicrobium endophyticum, assembly GCF_003586285.1. Taxonomy (GTDB): domain Bacteria; phylum Actinomycetota; class Actinomycetes; order Propionibacteriales; family Nocardioidaceae; genus Aeromicrobium; species Aeromicrobium endophyticum. The sequence continues at coordinate 1,816,121 of NZ_QUBR01000001.1, forward strand.
TACGTGATGCCGTCGGCCTTGAGCTTGTCCATCGCCGCGGTTGTCGGGACGGGCAGGATGCCGCCGGCGGCGACGGTCCGCTCGGTGGAGGGGGTGACCACGACCGCGCCGGTGTCCTTGACCAGCATCCGTGCGACCACGTCGGTGATCGACCCGGCGGGCGGTGTCGGTGCCTGCGGATCCTGGCCCGCGGCGCCCGGGATGCGTTCGATCTTGACCTCGGCCGCGCCGGACCCGATCGCGGTCGTGTCGTAGATCCGCGCGACGATGAGGTCGATGCGGGACTGGCCGGCTGCAGGGCGTGCGCCGATGAGCCCGGTCGTGGCGTTGGGGATCTCGTAGCGCCATCCGCCCTGGGCCAGGTACGCCGGATCTGACACGACGCCGGCGCCGGGCGTGCAGGTCCACGACTCCGGCGAACCGCCGACGCTCACCTGCAGGCCCGCGCCGTTGACGCGCCGGCCGCCCTTGACCGCGAACGGTGACGTCGTCGGCCCGCCAGGCATCATGAGGACCGAGTCGGCGCGTCGGAGGTCGGCGGCCTTGTAGAGGCCGGCGTTGTCGATCCAGCTCGCGAATCCGTCAGTAGCCACGTCGGCCTCCTAGATGTCAGTCATCCGCCACGCGGCGGACAGGGTCGAACCGTCGCCGGAGGCGCCGGCGTAGCGGATGGTCTTGGACGCGCCGGGCTCGAGGCTGAGCCAGTCGCCGTAGAAGCTGCTGCGACGCGACGCGCCCGGCTCGCCGTTGCCGAGCACCAGATGGTTGCGGGTGTCGATGGTCACCCAGTCGCCCGGGTTGATCGTGAGCTTGAACCGCATCGCCCGGCCGGTGGCCGCTTCGACGATGACCGGATCGACCACCGGAACCGAGTTGGCCGGGTCGATCCGGTACACCGGCCAGGCGTCCTCGCTGCCGGTGTTCTGCAGGTTCATCTCGCCCGACGTCGCGACCGCGTCCAACTCGAACGGCACCTGCAGCGGCACCTCGAGGCCGCCGGTCGTCGTCGGGAAGCGGGTCGAGGCGGTGTGCAGGACGGTGGAGTAGAGGCGCGGGTCACGACCCCACAGCGGCACCGAGAAGTTAGCTCGGGCTGGAGACTCCGGGCTGATCTCCTTCCACGACGGCTCGCCGCCGCGGCGCATCGTGGCGAACCGGTCGTAGCCCGGCTCGATGATGCGCAGCTCGAACGGCCGCAATCCGCACGCCGCCCAGAACCGGGTCTTGGCCTGGTGCAGGGCCTCGTGCGACGGGGCGACCACGAAGCCCTCGAGCGAGAAGGTGCGCGGCCCGTAGAACTCCGTCGCATCCCATGCGCCGTGCGTGGTCGCGTTCTCACCGGTGACGTCGCGCGGCGATGGCGATGGCGACCAGGGATCCGGGCTGTCACCGGACCATCCCCACCGGCACCCGAACGAGTCAGTCTCCCCGATGGTGATCCCGGAGTCGCCGAGCTGAGCAGTCGTCATGCGTCTGCCTCCATGGCCTCGTTCTGCTCGTGGAACCGGATCAGCCGGTAGAACTCAGCAGCTACCTCGGCCGGCGAGTAGGCGTTGATCTCGTAACTCTTCGACACCGATTGGGTCGAGACGCCCGAGCTCCACGCCTGCGGCGCCGTGAACGCCGGGTTGGTCACCAAGTTCGCGTAGGAGTTAGTGAGCGAGTCGATCTGCGACGCGGTCGCGTTGACCCTCGCCAGGGCGGCCGAGTCGGTCGCGTACTGGCGTGCCAGCTTGATCGCCGACTTCGTCGGCCCCGCCTCGACCAGCTGCTGCAGCAGCCACGGCGAAGCACCCTTGGACTTCAGGTCACCCAGCAGCCCGAGGAACGTGCCAGCGTCAGCCAGAGTCCGCTCGAGCGTCCGGTCGACCGCGGCCGTCGACGACAGCGACCCAATCTTGAAGTTGCTCGCGTAGCCGGCCTTCACCGACAGGCGGTTGGACTCGACCCGCTCAGCCTCGGCCGCCGCCTCGTCGGCGATCTTCTGCGCGTCGTCGCGCGCCTTCTCCGCAGCCTCGGCGGCCTTCTCAGCCTGGTCGGTCTTGTACGCCTTGTCGTTCTTCAGGTCACGCAGCTCGCGCTTCGCCTCGGCCAGCTGCAGCTCGGCGAGCTCCCGGTCAGCGCCACGAAGCACTCGCCGACGGGGCCGAGTGTCCTTGCCCTTCTTCGGCTTCTTGCCGTACTTCTCGGTCTCGTTCAACGACCGCTGGATATCGCGGACCTGGATCTCGGCCTGCTTGATGTCAAGCTTCGACGCGGGGTTGATGCCGCCGTCGGCGAACCACTGGATCGTGCCGCCGAGGATCTGCACCGTCTGCTCGGCGATCGACCGCGACCTGGGTCGCTTCGCCGCCGACAACGGAATGTACGCCTCGCCGCCGGTCTCCGGCTCAGCCCACAGCCGCATCGCGCCGGCCGGCGCGATCTCGGCGACGTGTTGGTCTCGGACGTCACGCATGCCGCCGTTGGCGAAACGCGTGATGCGACCACGCGGGGTGTGGATGGACCCGTCGGCGTCCTGGGTAATGCCGCCGCCGGTGCCGCCCTTCACGGCGACGCGAATCGTCTTGCCGTTCATGCCGTTGATGGTTCGCTGCAGGAGGTTGATCTGCCCCAGGGCGCCGCCGATGTCGACGCCGACCTTCGGGTTCGCCTCCTTGCGGTCGAGCTCGGCCATGTGGGCGAGGACGGCCTTGATATCCGCGGTCGCCCAGTCGTTCGCCTTCAGGACGGTCTTGACCTCGGACGGCGTCAGCTCGTACTCGTGCGCGACTGCAGCAGCCTTCTGGATCGCACCACGGTCGCCGGACGCGACGAACGCGGTGCGGATCTCGGCAGGGATCTCGGCGAGCTTGCCGGTGATGGCCGTCGAGAAGCGACCCGCGCTGAGCTCGGCGTCGCCCATGAGGGCGTTGAACTCCTCGATGCTGGACTGGCCGCCCTTGACCATCTCGTCGAGCATCTTCGCGCCGGCGGGACCGAGCTCCCGGAACTTCGCGAGGGTCTCGTCGGTGGCGCCGAGGGTCTGCGCGGTGAGCATGTTGTCCTGCCAGTTGCGCTGAGCCTCGGCCATCTCCTGCAGGCCCTTGACCCACTCCTTGTACGAGAGCTTGTTGCTGTCGAGCCCCTTGGTGAAGTCGAGGAACGACAGCGCGACCTCGGTCGTGGACTGCTTGAGCTGCTCGAGGTCGTCCTTGGCCTTCTGAGCCTCGGGTGACAGGGCGTCGAGGTCGCCGCCGAGCTTCTGCGCGGAGTCGCCGGCCAGCTTCTGCTGGACGTCGATCCCCTCGAGCGTGTCCGTGTAACCGGGGAGGAGCTTCTGCAGCTCCTTGCCGCTCTTGCCGGTCTCGTCTCGCAGGTAGGCGAAGGCCGCTGCCGCGTCCTCGACGGCGCCGGACTGCACGAGGGACACGAGGGCCTGGTCGACCTGCTCGACGTAGCCCTTGGCCCGGTCCCAGTCGGAGTCGCTGGCGAACGACAGATCGACCTTGCCGCTGGCGTCGGCCGCCTTGTTGAAGGCGTCCGCGATGCCGTCGACGGCGTTGCGGTTGAGGCCGAAGATGCCGGAGTTTCCGTTGCTCGAGATGCTGTTGAGCAGCTTGTCCGAGCCCTTGGCGGCGTCGAGGAGGCCGCGGGTGAACTTGTTGACGCCGGCGACGTCGATGTGGTCCCAGCTCTCAAGCACCTTGGCCGCGGTAGCCGCGCCGGCGATGACAGTGAGGCCGCGGGCCAGCAGTCCGAGAGCCCGGCCGGTACGGGGGGCTTCGCCGCCCAGCTCACGAAGAGAGCTGCGGAAGTCCGAGACGGCGCCGGCCGCCTTCATGAGTCCGCCGATGGCGAGGAGGGACACGCCCGCGACGCCGGTCAGCGCGCCGAGGCCGCCCTTCACGGGGCCGGGCAGCTGTCCGAACACTGACGCGAGGTTTGAGACGACCTCGGCGACCTCGGCCACGACGGGGAGGACCGCCTGGCCAGCGTCGATCGCGTTGTCCTTGATGCCGTTCCAGGCGATCTGCGCCTTCGCCGCTGCCGTGTCGTACCGCTTCTCCGCCTCAGCCGAGAGAGCGTTGTTGCGCTCCATCTCGACGTTTCCGGTGCGGAACGAGTTGCGCAGCAGGTCACCGCTGGCGGCCATTCCAAGCAGGGCCCGGGTGACGCGGATGTCGGTCTGTCCGAGCTGCTCGAGGGTCGAGAAGACGTCGCCGCCGGCCGCGTTGACCTCACCGAGCCCTTCGGTAAACGCGGCGAATCCCTCGGCGGGCGAGGTCTTCCACTTCGCAGCGAACTCGTCGACGGACATGCCGCTGACGGCCGCCCACTTCGCGAGGTCGTCCGAGTTGGTGGCGACGGCCTTGCTGATGTCGATGAGGATGGCCGAGACAGAGGAACCGCCGGCGTCGGCTTCGATGCCGACGGACGCGAGCGCGTTCGAGAGTCCGAGGACGTCACCCTCGGACAGGCCGACGATCTTGCCGGCACCCGCGATGCGCTGCGCCATCTCGAGGATCTCGCGCTCGGTCGACGCTCCGTCGTTGCCGAGGGCAACGAGCGACGAGCCGAGGTTGTCGACCATGTCGGGCGCGGTGCCCATGATGTTCATGAACTGCGCCAGGCTGGTCGCGGCCTCGTCGGCGGTGAGGTTCGTCGTCTCGCCGAGGTCGACCATCGTCTTGGTGAAGCCGACGATGTTCTCGCGCTTCACACCGAGCTGGCCAGCCGCCTCGGCAACGGCAGCGATCCCGGCGTGGCTCTCCGGCAGCGTCTTGGCGAGGCCGCGCAGGCCTGCCTCGAGCTGCGCCATCTGGCGCTCAGAACCGCTCGTCGTCTTCGTCACGCCCGTCCAGGCGGACTCCCAGTCCATCGCCGCCTTGACCGTCAGCACCGACAGAGCCGTCAGCGCCGCGCCCGTCCGCAGCAGCGACGTGCCGACGGTGTCCCACTCGGCACGGTTGTTCCGGAGGCTCGCGGTCAGACGCCCGACAGCGGTGCCGGACTCGTCGATCACCTTCGACGCGCCACCGGCCTTCTTGGCCGCCCGGTCCATCGCGTCAGCCGCGGCCGTGACCGACTTCGTCCCGCTGTCCCACTCGCGCTTGAACTGGGCCATCTCGGCCCGGAGGCGGGTGACGATGGTGCGATTCGACACGTCGGCCTCCGATATGTAGTTCAATGGCGGGATGAAGTCGCCCAAGACAGACCGAGGCCCCTGGACACCGGCCGCGCTGTTCATCAACGGGGCGCTGTGGGCGCTGATCGGTGTGGTGCTGGTGAACGCAGGCGACATCGCGCCCGTTGGCTACGCGCTCGTACTCGTCGGCGCGGTCCACGTGCTGATCGGCGCGATCCGCGTCGGAACCGCGAACCACGGGCCGACCACGTCCGACTAGGACCGCTTCACGTACCTCGGGTCGGCCAGCACGCGCACCCTGTCGCCAGGCTCGCTCTTGCGCTCCTTGGCGTCGGCTTCCTTGGCCTGACAGCCCGCACAGGTGACGACCTCGACCTTGTACCAACCCTCACGGTCGGGGTCGAGCGTCTCGGTGAGGCTGTGCCCGCACCCGTTGCAGATCGACCCCTCGTGGAGCAGTAGCGCCTCGGCGAGCTCGCGGTCGCGCGCCGACCACGGGCCGCCCCCCTCGGAGTGCCCGAGGAAGACCGTCGGCCTCTCGCTCCAAGCTCGCGCGGCTTGAAGCGAGAGGATCAGGTCTGGTCGGTCTCCGAGGAGTCCTGCGAGAAAGGGGCGTGGATCTCCGGCTCAGCCAGGAGCGCGAGCTGCGACGCGTTGATGAGCTTGAGCAGCTGGCGCTCACCGAGCTTCTTCTTCAGCGAGAGGAGCCGCTCGACGGTGATGGAGTGCTGCACGCGGCCGTTGGCGAAGTCGATGCGCTCGACCGCCTCGGCGATGATGCGGAGGTTCAGCTGCGTCACGTACTCGGCGTTGGCGGCCTCGTGCTCCTTGACCGCCTCGTCGTGGAGAGGCTTGGCCTCCTCGTAGGCGCGCATCTTCAGCGTGTGGGCCTTGGCCTGGTTCTCCGTGTGCTTGGCCGGCAGCACGGGCTCGACCAGCTCGTCGGGCTTCAGCGGGCCCTCGCCGAGCTCGGCCTCAAGCTCCTTCGTCTGGTCGTCGTCGAGCGCGCGCACGATCCACGTCGACTTCGACTCGATCCACTCGTCGTAGATCTCGGCCATGCGAGCGGTGACCTTCGCGAAGCCGGAGCCGGCCATCTCGCCGCCGCCCTTGTTCTCGGCCTCGATGCGCTCAAGCTCCCGCTCGAGCTCCTGGTACTCGGCGTACAGGCCGGGCTTGCCGTAGATCGCGACGGACCGCTTCGAGACGGTCGCACCGCCGATCCAGTCGTCGAAGGCATCGCCCTCGAAGTCAGCGGCGATCGACTCGGATGCGCTGGGGTCGACATCGTTCATGGTGGTTCCTCCACAGGGTCACGGGATGGGGTCACGGGATAGGGGAAAGCCCCGGCGGCGCGTCCCGTGAAGGCACGCCGCCGGGAGTCGGGGTCAGGCGACGAGCTTGCGGTTCTCCGCTGCGCGCTGGACCAGGAGGACGATCTCGCGGCGGATGAATCCGGCCCGCTCGGTCGGCTTCGTGGGGTTGTCGGTGACGACCTCGTAGTACGAGTACTCCTGGCCGGCGGCGCCGTCGGCGTCGTGCTCGGGGCCCTCGCGGTCGACCAGGTGCAGGGTCGTGCCCTTGTCCTTGAACGTCGTCCACGCGATGTCGTTCGCCGGGTCGGCGAGGCCGGCCGGCGTCAGGTATCGCATGACGGTGACGTTGCCCTCGTAGTTCGAGCGGCCGGGTGCCTGCGCGTTGTTGCCTGCGCAGAGCTCGCCGGCGGGCACGGTGTCGGACGCGGTCGCCGAGAGGCGATAGTCCATGATCCGGCACTGCAGCGGGACACCGGCGTCCCACTCCTCGACCGTGATGTTCTTGGGATCGGCGGGCGGCTCGGGCAGCGCGATCAGCGCGACCCGCTCGTCAGAGATCAGCTTCGGCATGCGGGTTCTCCTTGTTCTCGTCCCCGGGTGCCGGGGTCTGGGTGGGGTTCACGGGATCTGTGGGAGGCCGCGCGTCGTCGGCGGCCAAGGCGGCGACGAGCTCGGCCTTGTTGCCGCTCGACGGGATGCGGTCGGCCTCGTCGCGGTCGGCGTTGCGGGTCTTGATCTCCTCGCGCAGGGACGCGACCGTGACGGCGGCGGCCTGACTCGGCAGACGAGACTTGTTCGCTCCGAGCACGGGGTGATCGAGGTGGTCCTCGGGCACGAGGTACGGGAGCTTCTTGCCGGTGGTGGTGCTGTACGCCTCGACGAGCGGCATGGGTGCCTCCTGGGCATGACTGACTGCCCGCCGAGGCGGGCTGTCGGGTGGGTGAGGTCAGACGGGTTCGGAGATCAGCCGGAGCATGTCGACGCCGAACGACGGGTGGCGGTTCGTCTGGCCGATCGTCACGTCGAGATCTGGCTGGACGCGCTGCGAGCCCTCGAGCCGCAACGCCTGCACGAAGCGCCCCTCGACCTGCGGGGACTTGCCGAGCAAGTAGCCCCGCACGCGGCCGATGGCGACCAGCACGGCGTCGGACGTCGCGGCGACCGTGGTCACCCCGAGGAGCTCGTCGAGGTCGTCCTGCACGCCGTCAAGCTCGGCGGCGCGCAGGAGTCCCGGCGACGCCCACAGCAGCACGTAGGGGTAGTTGGTCTCACCGGGCGCCTCACCGAAATGCACCGGCCGCCCATAGGGCTTCAGGAGCTCTTTGACGGCGGCGACGTGCTCGGCCATCACAGCAGGTTGCCCATCAGGTTCTCAAGCGCACCGTGGTACTTCGCGGACTCCCGCTCGAGCGCGGAGCCCGGGTCTTCGACGGTGCCGCCACCGCGGGAGGTGCCGAAGTAGGCGATGTTCGCCAGCGAGCCCGGCTTGCCCTTCACGGGGCCGATCTCGGCCTCGATGACGGCGGTACCGAACAGCGAGCCGCCGTGGAGGTCGAACGAGATGGCGCGGGCGAAGTCGAAGTGGCGGGATTCGTTGGCGGCGCGCCGCTGGTCGTTCTTGATGTTGACGGCGCCCTTGACGACAACGGCGCGCACTTCCTTCGCGAGGACGTCCGGCACCGGGCGCATGTCGGCCGCGAGCGCGCGGATCTCAGAGGTGTCGAGCTCGAACGAAGACATCAGGCTCCCTCCTCGACGCTGACCCGTAGTGCCGTGGCGAACGTCTTGCCGAACGGTCCAGTTATGCGGTCTCGGGTTCCAACGCGGCCGGCGTCGAGCGGGCAGGCGACCCACTCGACTAGGTCGCCGACAGCAGGCCGGAACGACTCGGCTGGGAAGTCGACGCGGTACCGCTGAATCGTGAAGGTGTTGCCGCCGGCCTCGGGTGTCTGCTCCTGCACCTGGTCCGCCTGGCGCTTGGCCTTGCCGCGGTGCGGTTCGATGCCCGGCCCATAGATGTCGTCGCGGACCTCGGCGACGATGCCGTCGGCGTCGGTCGTGGTGACCGGCTGCCCGGCGTCGTCGCGACGGATCCGGCTGACCTTGCAGCTGTCGATCATCGCCCGTTCAGCTTCGCGGCGCAGAGCGCGCAGCCCGCTCTCGTACGGGCTGGTCATCCGCCCAGGCCGATGACGTAGGCGCCGCCGAGCACGACGATCGGCTGCAGCCGGGTGACCTCGTCATCCTGGAACTGCAGAAGGCCGGAGGAGATGACCTGGTCCCGCGTGAACGATCCGTCGTCAAGGGCGAACTGACGCCAGCCATCGGGGTTCCGCAAGACGCGGATGACGGCGGCGCAGACCGTCGCCGTGGCGAGCTGGCGGAAGTCGCTCTCGTCATCCGCAGCCTCGAATCGTTCACGCAGGGCCACGACCTTCGACGCGAGGTCCGCCTCGGCGTCCTTCAGCCATGTGGGCACCACAGCGGCCTCTTCGGAGGTGAGAGCGCGGAACCGCTTGACGACGTCCTGCTCGATCGCGATAGGCATGGGCTCTCACCTCCTCCAGGTCAGGCGACCGGCTCGACCGAGGTCGCGCCGGTGTCGAGGTTGTGCGTGACGGTGACGACGTCGCCGTTCGGCTTGGTCGCCTTGTACGTCTCGATCCGCGGGGCGCCGGCCTGTGCGGGTGCGACCTTGGCCGCCTCACCGACCTTGACCACGGCGTTGACCGTGAGGTTCCCGCCCTTGGCCGCCGCGCCCTTGTCGGGGGCCGCGGACGACGCGATCTCCGAGGCGTCGGTCGTGTCGGCAGGTCCGTCGCCGGGGGCGGTGACCGACGGGGCGTCCAGGTGCGAGTCGAGAGTCGTGGTGCCCTTCTCGTCCGTGGCGTCGTCGGCCGCCGTCTCCGCGGCGGCGTCGTCGGACTCCGCCTTGCCGGCGTCGCCCGTGGCGGCGTCGGCCGCGGGCTTCGCGCTGCCGCCATCGGACTTCGCCTTGTCGGCGTCGTACCGGGCGACGGCGTCGCGCTTCTCGTCTGCGGTGCCCTCGACGGGCAGGTTGCGGTCCTTCAGGGCCTGCTCGAGGTCCGCGCCGGTGAGCTTGTCACTCATGTCGTGCTCCTTCTGCTGATGTGGTGATGCGGGGAGTGCTGGGGGCACACCGTCGAGGCGCGCCCCCAGCGGGACGGTCAGAGGTTGCGGATACCTCGGATGCGGGCAGCAGCCTTGCCGCCGAACGTCGCGACGCCGCAGTAGAACTCGAGGCGGTGACGGTAGGCGGGCTTCTCCTGCAGCTGGCCGAGGTCTTCGACCTCGACACCGCCGTTGGTCAGGCCGGTGACGGCCTGGTCGCCCTCGTCCTCGCCGAACTTCACGACGTAGATCGACGAGGCATCGGTCGCCGTTCCCTGCGTCTCGGTCTGGCCGATGATGGATCCGCCGGCCGCGGTCATGCCGATGTCGAGCACGGGGATCCCGTTGTAGACCAGGACCCGCTTGCCGCTGAGATCCTCCTTGAAGATGTCGGTACCGCCGAGGCGGCGACCAGCGGACCGGATGCGTCCCTGGATGCCGCTGTTGACGTAGATGGCACCGTTGGCCCCGTTGATGCCCGGGACGGCGGCGATGCCGGCGTCGAGGACGTCGAAGAAGTCGTGCCCGCCGGCGATGACGCCCATGCCGTTGGTGGCGGCGTCGATGACCTGCGAACCGACGAGGCGCTTCTTCAGGCCGTCGAAGCCCTTGGGGTCCACGGCCACGTCACCGTTGATGAAGTGGTCCTGGAACTTGTAGGACGCAGCCTTGATCTTCATGCCGAGCTGGACGGCGCGCTGGTCGTTCAGGTTGCCGCGCGTCTTGACGATGAAGCGGTCGACGTCGGCGTCGCCGCCGAGGATCGACAGCGTCTCGGTGGCCTGCACGACGGTGCCGGTCGACTCGACGTAGGCCTCGTTGACCGAGCGGAAGGCGACGCCGGGGAGCGTGGCCTCCTTGTTGTAGGCGTAGGCGTTGCCCTCGATGTCCATGAGGGGGATCCGGTCGAGGACCGAGGACTCCTGCACGAACGTCTCGAGGACGCCGCGCTGCAGATCGTCCTGCGAGAGCACAGCCGCCTGGGCGAGTGTCACTGCCATGGTTGTTTCTCCTTCGGATGGGCGCTCGCAGAACGGTTCTGGAGTCGCTACTTCGTCTTGCTGGTCGCGGCGATCGCCGACTTGATGCGGGCGCGCCCGGGCGCGACGGTCGGCGCACCGTCGCCACCAGTGCCGCCGATGCCGGCGTCCTGGTGGGTGGTCGTGCTCTTGCCGTCGTCGAACAGGTACGCCTTGTTCTTCTTCAGGTCGTCCAGGAGCTTCTGAAGCGCCTTGGAGTCGACCTCCCCGTCGTCCACCTCGATGTCCTCGAGGTCTCCTCCGAGCTGAGCGATCGCATCGCGCGGATCGCGCATCTTGGCCGTCGCGGCCAGGGCGCGAAGCTCGGCCTTGACGAGTCGCGAATTGTTCGCCGCGTCGGCCTCGGCCCGGCCGGCCTTCTTGGCCTCGTCGAGCTTCTTCTCGTCCTCGGACTTGTCGCGGTTGCGCAGGGCCTCCGCGGCGTCCTCGGCTCTCTTGGCCCGCTTCTCAGCGGCCTTGCGGGCGTCGCGCTCCTCCTGGAGCGCCTTCTTTCCAGCGTCGCCGAGCTTCTCGTCGTCGCCGCCGTCACCACCGGATCCGTCGTCGGAGCCAGCGTCGCCGCCGTCACCACCGCCGTCCTCGGAGCCGCCGCCGATCGGGTAGCGGGCCCGACCGTGCTTGTCGACGAACAGCGGCACGTCGTAACGAGTGCCGGTGGACGGGTGGTTGAGTGTGTTCTTCATGGGTCCTCCATCGCGGGGGATAAGCCGGCAGCCTCGCGCTGTCGGAAGATTGGGGCCTACGTCGTTGCGCCGCGCTCGGCGCGGCGCTCGGCGCGGCGCTCGCGAGCTCTAGCGGCCCGGTCGGCGCGACGACGCTCGGCGATGAGTGTGCGACCTCGCGCGGCAGCGTCGTTGTCGACGATGTATCCGTAGAGACGCAGCATCCGTTGAGCTTCGGCGCGGTCCGCGGCTCGAAGCAGGATCGACTCGGGCATCAGACGACCTTGCACGTCGCCGTTCCGGCGTAGCCCGCGCTGCTGCTGGTAGGCGAGTCCGCGACGGGTGGTGCCTTCGGTCGTTCGCAGGATGCCGCGCGCATCGATCTTGATGGGGCTGACGCCTGCAACCTGCATCCCTGCAGTGACGCGCCGAGCGTTCACAACCTGCGTCGGGTCAGCCCCAAGACGGATCGACTCGGCACCGGCCTTGGTGAACACCTTGTCCTGCTCCGGGCCGGTGAGGCTGTCGAAGTACGCGCTGGGGTCGGTCGTCAGATCCCCCGAGAGTGACTCAGTCGAGGGGATATGCCGGCAGTCGCACCGGGGGTGCCGCTGGAATCCCTCGTTGTAGCGGAAGAACTTCCCGGCGAGGATGGCACACCTTGAACACGACGGCGGGTTGAGCATCCGGACGTAGCCGATGTGTGGGCGCGCGGCGATCGACACCGACGCGGCTTGCCGAGCGGCGTCCTGCACCTGCGTCACGACCATCATGTCCAGGGCGTCGGGAGTCGCGGCTTGCAGCAGCAGCGACTCCAGTGGACGGCCGTCACTGGCAGTGCCGGAGAACGACGCCGCTGCGATCTGTCCGACCGGCGGCGCGGAGATGTCCTGCTCCTCGAGCATCGGGTCGATCGACTCAAGTGCGTCTCGCGCAGCCAGCAGCTGCAGCGCCGCGACGATCCGGGCGAGCTCGACAGTCGAGACTCCCGAGCGGCGACCAGCCACGAGCGCCGCAGCGGTGAACTGCTGCTGACGTTCGTAGTGCTCAACTGCCGACTGCAGCATCGCCAGCCTCCTGCGGTCGACCAGCAACCGGCCGAAGCAGACCGCTCAGCAGCGCGTCGTCGGACTCCTCGGCCAGCTGATCCATCCAGGTCTCGACCTTGGTCTGGGTCGCGCCGGGGATCATCTCGAACGCGGACCGTCGCGGGAAACCGATGCTGATGAGCTTGACGACGGCGTCGACGACCTGCGCGAACGAGCGGACCTCTCCGTCACCCCAGATCACCTCGGACGCGACATCAGCGGTGTCCTCGCCGGCGGCCCGGGCCGCCAGGATGGCCATCTGCTCGTGAGACTCGCCAGTGGCCTGCTGAATGTCGTCGATGAGTGCCTGCAGCGTCGACTCAGCGCCAGCCATCGCGTCACCGGACAGATTCGCCATCTTGTTCAGCTGGTACTGCGGCGGGATATGGCCGGTGGCGAAGAACGTGGTCAAGAACGAGTCGAAGACGTCGATGTAGTTCTTCAGGTTGGACTCGGCCAGGTCGAAGACCTTCGTGTCGGCGCCCGGGAACACCAAGGCTCGATCGACGCCGACCCGCCCAGGCGTCGACAGCATCGGCATCGGCTGACCCTGGGCATCAAGCCTGATGGTGTTGTCGGAGTTCCGCTGCCATAGGATCTGGCCGGTCTCGTCCTTCAGCACCGGGTCGTAGCCGACGAACACGCGCTGCCGGTACGCCGAGAACTGCATCGCGAGCAGCGTGTTGAACCGGATCGTGTTGAGGGCGTCCTGCTGAGGCATCAACGGAGTGATCGACGGGTGCAGCTTGCCGTCGGCATCGTCGTTCAAGCTGTACGGGACGAACGGGACGTCTTCCAGATCGTGGGTGCCATCGGCGTCGAACTTCCACGAGCCGGCGCCGTTTTCGCGGATCCACCGCGACCAGGTGCCGTCGTCGTACACCCAGCCGAACTGCCGCGACGACGAGATGTTGACGCCAGCGGGCAGCGCGATCGACGTCGGCATGCGGAGGCGCTCGGTGTACGTCTTGACCGCCCACAGGATGCGAGTCGGATCCTGAGGGTCGAGCTCGAGGTGGACGCGCTTGCCGTTCTCGACACGGACGATCGGCCGCTTCTTGTTGGCCTGGTTCATCCACACGCCGGTGAGGCCCATGTCGTGGACCATCATCGGCTCGTAGATCTTGCGCTGCTGTCGGTCGAGCTTGTTGGCCTGCCAGACGTCACGCCAGAACGCCTTGTCTGGCTCCTGCTTCGTCGCGCTGCCGCGGGTGAATCCGTCAACGGCAATCCGCTGGATCGGAGCGCGCATGGCGATCTCGAGCACGTTCGCCTTGGCCTGGTCCTGCAGCTCCTGGTACTCCTCGTTGACACCCTGCGGTGCATACGGGTCGTCCTGGTCGCCGCGGAAGTAGTCCTCGCGGCGCTCCCACGGCTTGGTCTTCTTCTCGATCTCGGCGATGCCGATGGTGAGCCTGTCGAGGGCGGTCCTTTGGTCCATGGCCGTCCTCTCTGGGTCAGTTGAAGCCGTACATGCGAGTCGAGATCTGCTTGCCCTTGCTTGGCAGCGCCCAGCCCTCGGCTCGCATGTCCGCGGCGGCCTCATGGCACAGAACCGTCGTCATCGCGACGTCGATCTTCTGTGTCAGGGACGGTTTGCCGAGGATGTACCGATCTGCGGTCTTCGCGATCTTGCGCGCGTTGCCCATGTGGGTCGAGGTGATCGGGCAACCGTCGTGGGTGATGCCACCCGTGGCGAGGTCGGCCTCAAACCGGCGCAGCGCCGGGTACATGCGGTTGACGATGTTCGTCGGCCAGGGGATGAACACGTCGGGACCGTGCTTCTGGTCCCACTCCTCGATCTCGGTCGAGTAGTCCATCTCGTCGTGGAAGCCGGGGTCACAGTAGGCGCGCATCACCTTGTAGGTCCGGCAGATCTCGTCCCAGGCGACGTGCACCTGATCGCGGGGGATCCGGTGGCCGGGCCACTCGGCCGGATTCCAGATCGTCGGTCGCTGGTCGGGGCCGTAGCGGGGCGTGAAGATGAGGCCCTCGCGAGTCTCGAGCTTGATGGCCGTCCAGTCGTCGTTCTCCGACCCGTCGAACCCTGCGCAGACGCTCGTACCGCGCGGCGGGGGCGGGAGCCACACCTCATCGGCCGGCATACGCGTTCGACCAGGTCAGGTCTTCGAGCCACGAGCCGGCGCCCTGCACCAGCCGGTTGCCGAAGAATCGTTCGGCCTGGGCGCGATCGTTCTCCATCAGCTCTGCCGCCTCAGCTTCGATCGAGTCGAGGCTCACCCACCAGGATCCCTCGTACACGTAGGCGTGGATCTTGTTGCGTGCGCGCTTGCTCGAGTACTTGAGCAGGTGGCCGTTGTCGTCTCGCAGCTCCTCGACGAGATCTGGGTTTCTGTAGAACCGGAAAACGTCGGTGCTTGACGACTCGTAGGTCGTTTGCGCCACGCTGCCTTCGGTCGGGTCCCAGGCGTTCGTCGTCTCGATGGTGCGGCCACCCATGCCGGCAGCACCACGACGCTGGGTCTCGGCGACCGTCCGCATCTTGTTGCCCTTGGTGTACAGTCCGGCCTCGTCCTGAACGGCGAAGCTGATCGGGTTTCCCAGGCGGGCGCGCGCGGACGCGGTCACGATGTCGATGCGGTCAGTGTCCGGGTCGTCGCCGGCAGAATCGCCGACGATCCGCACGAACCCTTCGCGCACGAGCAGCAGATCCTTGAGCGGGCCCATCGTGATCGAAGCGCGCAGCGGACCGAACAGGTTCGTGTCGACCTGGTCCTCGGATGTGGCCGTCAGCTGGATCAGCGGGGACGGCTGACGCATGCCTTTCGGCTCGCCGGCCGCGTAACGGAACGACCAGCCGCACGCGCATCCGTGGTCTTCGCAGTAGTACCGCTCGCCACGGCGCGCCCAGCCCGCGAACACAGTTGGTCCCACCGCCTCAGCGGCGGTGATCGCAGCCGACCACGGGCCCTTGCCGGTCTTCTGTGGCGCGACGATCTGCGAGCGGCGGTACACGAACGCCTGGTTCAGCAGCGGGCGCTTGGGGATCCACTCTGCGTCCGTCCGGACGCGGTAGTGGTTCGCGGTGCACCAGAACTGCCAGTCCGCCTGCTTGAACGCGTCGCCGCGCGCGAATCCTTGCGGCACGCGGCAGTGAGCTTCGATCCAGCCGTCGAGCAGGTGGCCGAGCGTCGGGAAGTCGACCGCGCCGACGCCGCTACTGCGCATCGGGGACCGAGGACAGTCGGCGCTCCGGCTCGGGATCGTCGTCCTCGGACTCGTCGTCCCGCTCGGCCGACTTCTGCGCAACCTCGTCCGGAGCGATCGCCCAACCGTTCTCGCGCATCCCTGCCGGTGTCAGCCCGATCTGATCGCGGTAGCGGTGCAGCTGCCCGACGAGAGCAGCGTTGGAGTCTGGCTCCTGCTCGATAACCGTCTTCAGCCGGCAGTACTCGCCGATGATCGGCCAGCGCCACGACTCGTTCGACCACGCGCATGCCTGGGGCGTCCGCCAGATGTCGCGCCACACCGCGCGCTCCCGCTTCCGGAACACATCGGTGAGTTCTTCGTCGAAAACTTGGTACTTCTTCTTGTCCTCGAACTCCCACCGGTAGCGCCGCAGCTGGGGGAGTGGGAACGTCGGAACCTTCCCGTCGTAGCCCTCGTTGGGGAGCGCAGTCAGGTTGAACAATTGCCGGTCACTCCGGCCTGAACGGGGATCTTTCGCTGGGCCGGATCGGTTCCGGGCTCCGCCGTGACCAGCCATCCGAGCCACCCCCTCAACGGCATCGCGCCGCGTTGGTTGGCCCCGGCATCGCGCCAGAACCGAAAATCTTGAACCCTCCGCACCTCAGAGCGCCCTCCCCAGCGGTCCTCCTCAGGACCCCCTCCGAGGGGGTCCCCCCCGGGGTCAGAGGTCGCGCTGAGGCAGGCCGAGAGCGTCAGGAACGGCCGGTGGAGCCTCGAAGCCGACGCGGTAGCCGGTGTGGTCCTCAATGTGCTCGGGGGCCTCAGAGGCGCCGTCTGACACGCTCAGCTCGAGCACCGTCACACCGAAGATGACCAGAGATATGTGCATCAGCCGCGCCCCTGTCGTCCTGCTGCTGCCAGGTTGCACGGCACACACTCGGGGCCGCGGTACTTGGTGCGGTCGTGGTCATCGTGACCGAGGTGCCAGTTACGGCCGACCAGCACGGTGTCGCAGTCCGGCCGCCAGCACACAACGCGATCGCCGTGGTCGATCTTGGTCTGCCACGCTGCTCGCAGCTGGTCATGCGCTGCGCCGTAGCCGCGCGCTTGCCGAGTGCCACGCGCCTTGTCGCGCTGCCGCTCATGGTCGGGGCAACGGCTACGCCCTGCGTCGATGAGCTTGCCGCACCCTGACTGGATGCACACGCGCTTCGCCACGAGATCACCTACTCGATCGCAGCATGACGAAGCCCCACTCACCTGATGGTGTGTGGGGCTGAGTCGAGACGCTTGTCAGATCATGGAGAACACTACCGGCCGTTCGTGTAATTCGACGAACGGTCAGTCGTCGCCGACGGTCGCGCGCACCACGTCGATCGGGTAGGTGAGCACGTACTCGACCCCGTCGTCGACCATCGCGTTGCACCCACCGGGCCCGCACACGAACACGGGGGAGGTCAGGCGATCGGTGTCCTGGTCGGTCGTGCGGAAGAACCACAGCGGGTGCACGCCGGTCAGCTCGGCCAGCGCCCGCACCTGCACGAGACGCGGGTACCTAGTGCCCGCCTCCCACTCGTCCACCTCGGGTTCAGCCGCCTCGCATAGCCGGTCTACCTCAGGCCCCTGCAACCCAGCCCAGTCGAGCGCCTTCGTGATCCGGTACGGGACCAGGGCACCAGCACGCCACAGCAGGATGAGCAGCTCGTGATCGGTCACGATGCGCTGGTGCGCATGGCCGACGGCACCACGGTGGAACGCGACGCGTCGTGGAGATCCTGTGCGACGGATCCCGTGTACGCCGCCCACGCCTTGCCGCCACCACCCGAAGCCGGGAACACGTCAATGAAGGTGTCCTCGACGGTCGCGCCGAGCAGCTCGAACATCCACCGCCAGAACGCTGCGGGCTTGGCGCCGACCACCCGGTGCGGATCCGTGGTGCGGGCGACGGCTCGGTACGCCAGAGAGTCGACCCGCTGCGCCGTCGCGGCCGCGGGATGCGACGCGTCGTGTGACGCCGGCACGACGAGACGGGTCTGCTCGGCCGAGCGCGACGCGTCGAGCTGCTCAACACGACGGGTCGCATCCGCAGGCAGTCGACGGATCGCGCCCGCGTAGATCACCGGCTCCCACGAGTTCAACGGGGTCTGAGCGTCCTTGTTCGGCCGCTCGCCTCGCACCCACGCCGCGACCCTCACCCCGGGAGGGCAGACAGCGAGGACGTCCTGCAGCGCATCAGCGGCAGTCGACAGCGCCCACGCGTCGTACTCGACGTCGAGACGCCTCACGAGCTCGGCGTGGTCCACCTCGCCGCCGTAGTCCGGGTGATCGCGGTAGTACGTCGCGGCCCGACCCGGGTACGGCGGGTCAGCGTAGGCGAGACGTCGCGGATGGCCATGCACGACAGGTGACGCCGAGCCCACACCCTGCATGAACCGGTGGCGACCCTGCCGGCACCGCTTCGAACACGTCACCGCGTCACGACGGGCGCCCTCAGGGATCGGGCCCTCACACCAGGCGCATACCCTCACGTGCTCGGTCACGACGTGCCGAACCGATGACGCGACCACGCCTGCACCACGGCACCCTCGCGGTCCTGCCGCTCGCACGGGATCGGACGCCGAGCATCCTGACTCCGCCGCACCTCGACCTTGCCCGCCCCACAGTGCGAGCACACCATGCCCATCTCCTCGACCATGCCGGCCAGCTCGAGCACGGCACCGCGAGTCATCGGCCTGTAGATCTCGGCCGCCTGACGCAGGAACGTCACGATCCCCTCACGCTGCTCGGCCAGCTGCTCCAACACGTACGCCGTGACCTCGTCCGACAGCGTCGCCATCACTCCACCCCGCGGGTGATGTGAGGGTCACGCACGAGCCCGAGGTCTGCGTAGGTCCGGTCGAGGAGATCGTTCAGCCAGTCGAGCGCAGCCGACTTCTCAGCAGCACCAAGCTCGCGCGTCTCCATCCACACCGGCTCGGCCTCTACTCCCAGCATGACCCGGATCGGGAACGGGTTGAAGGCAGCAGCCACGGCTCGCATGTTCGCAGCCATCCGCTCGATCGCGATCGTGAGATCGAGTCCCGGGCTGGGAGCAGTGAGCCCCCTACGGACGAGCGACCGCGTCCGATCGTCGAAGCCCTGCTCAGCATGGAACCGGGTGATCGTCGCGAGCTGCCGAACGTCACGTCCGGACGCGAGCCACACCTCCTCCGCGTAGGCGGGAGACGTGACAGCAGCCAGCTGAGCGACCGCCGCGTCACGCTCAACCATCATGCGCGCAGCTTTCGCGGCGATCGACGCCACCGGCACGTCGAGCACGCCGTGCCTGACGTGGGTGCCGCCCGAGGAGCCGAGACGAGGCATCTCGCGTGCGTGGTCAGTCCTCATGGTCAGATCCCTTCGTAGACGGTTGAGCACCCAACTGATCCCGGCCCACACGGCCGGCAGTGACGTTCGGCGGCATGTGACCGAAGTGCCAGTAGTCGCCGCACTTGTAGGGATGCAGCCGTCCCCGGCGCTTCACCGGCATCCGGCGCGACTGAGCCTTCGCGTCACGCTTCGACGGGTAACACTGCTTCCCGCACGTCGAGCAGGTGCCAACCGAGGCACGGATCTGCGACGCCATCAGACGTCACCCCTCACGAACACCGGCGGCCCCGGCATCTCGGCACCAGGATCAGCGAACGTCGGGACCGAGACCATCTCGAACCGCTCACCTTCGACCTCGTGCGCTTCGTGGCTCCGCATCACGTGGCTGGTCGGATACGTGTGCTCGATCTCTGAGCCGCCGCACACCCGGCACCTGCTCAACGCGCCGCCCGGCGCCTCCGCAGCCTGCACAGGAGCGGGCGAGCTGCGGTAAGGGTTGTCGGCAGGATCGGGGCGGCCTCGACGCTGGTGTGGATCGCCGAACGCACGGCCCTCGTCCCACGCCTTGACCTGAGCTTCGTTGATGACCGCCAACTGCACACACCCGTCGCACTTCGGATCGAACGGATGGGCGGTCATGCGCCGTCCTCCGAGCAGTCGCGGTGTGCCCACCGGTCACCGTCAGGCGTCGCGTCGTCGCTCGGCACGATGGCCTCGGCGCAGACCGTGCAGACGACTTGGGACATCGCAGCCCGAGCCTCGTCGAGGTCACGACGCAGGTGGTCGATCTCGTAGGCGAGATCCGGGATTGAGTTCAGCGCCTTGTCCATCGCAGCATGACGCTTCTCGCGCGGCCAGGCGGACGAGCAGCGGATCGACTCGTCGTAGGTCTTCAGCACGTCGAACGTCGAGACGTAGCGCCTCGGGTACGGGATCGACTCCGAGACCCACCGCTCCGGTGGAGCCAGCGGCGACGCCCACAGCGGCCTGAACCGCTCTACGTCGGCGCGCAGCAGCTCGATCTCGGCGTCCTTGCCCTCCACCACAGCAGCGACATGAGCAGCGAAGATGCCACCGTCGACCAAGAGTCGGACAACCTCCGCTGCTGCCTCGCCGGCCGCGATCTCGCCGGTGACCTCGACGCGGCCGTCGGTCCAGAAGGTGATGGGACCGACGACGAGGCGAGTAGGGCCGGTGTCGACGGCGATGGTGTGGTCTGTCGTGCTCATGGGGTGACTCCGTTCGTCGGGGTGGGCGTGGCGTCGTGTGCGTGATCTCGCTCGACATGACGCCAAGGGCCTGAGACGGTCAGGTAGACCTCCTCGCCGCACGTTGCGCACTTCCCGGACGTCCGGACCTCGCCGCCCACCTCCTCGGCAGCCACGCGGGCCATGTCGTCCAGCCACGCCCGGCACTCACGGCACGTCACGTCCGCGTCGACTGTCGTACCGCGATGCGCAGGGCCCTCGTACCCGTCGACACGGCTGATGTTGCCGCCGGTCTGCTGGCCACACACGAGATAGCCCGCAGCGGCGTAGGCGTGCACCTCCTCGGCAGCCTGCACGGGACCGGACAGGGCGCGTTGGAAGTCGTCGAGGATGTCGTAGGGGCTGGCCGCGTGGAGGTTCATGTCGCTGGACCAGCGATCCTCGACCTCCCGCACCGGTGCCAGCACCTCGGCCGCGATCCCCTCACGCAGCGCAGGGAGAGCAGCTGCGAGAGCGGCACGGGCCTCGTCACGGCACGCCTCCTGGTGATGCGGGAGAGCGATGCCCCATCGGTCGTAGGAGCGTGGCCGGCTGAGCCTCACGTCGTGGTGGTAGATCGCGCGCGCCGCCGCCTCGATGGCCTCTGCCGGCACACCCGACACGGCGCCGGTCATGAGGTGGCCCCAGCGCGCTCAAGGTCGCCACCGAGGCAGACCGACCACCACCTGTGCGCGGTGTAGGCCCCTTCGCCGAACTTGCCATCGGCGAAGGCAGACCGTTGCGGAGGACACTGGAGGTGGTAGGTCGCCTTGATCGTCGCCAGAGCCTTCCGCAGCCGCTCGACCTCAGCGACCAGGGCGGGCACATCGAGCGCCGACTCGACGGCAGCGCCGAACAGGGTCTCGCGGGCGAAC
The DNA here is from genome assembly GCF_003586285.1 of Aeromicrobium endophyticum. Taxonomy (GTDB): domain Bacteria; phylum Actinomycetota; class Actinomycetes; order Propionibacteriales; family Nocardioidaceae; genus Aeromicrobium; species Aeromicrobium endophyticum. The sequence goes on from NZ_QUBR01000001.1 coordinate 1,837,128, forward strand.
GTCTTGCCGGCGCGGCGGGCTGAACCGTGGAGTAGGTTCACACGCTCACGAGCCTCGACGACTGCCTGCTCCTTCGCCTTGACCGCGGCCAGGTCGAGCCCGGCGGCGGTCATGAGGACACCCGCGCCGGCTTCGGCGGCACGCCGGCGTAGGCCGACGGGCGCCCGCTGTACGGCTGCAGCACCAGGCCACCCGCGTCGACGTGCGCCTTCATCTCCGGCGACAGCTTGCGGAACTCGTCGACCGTCGGGAGCGCCCACTCCCACTCGAGACGCATCAGCACGACCGGGGGCGGGTCGGTCGACGGGTAGCCCGACGACGCGGCCTGACCCGGGCAGTCGGGTGTGCGCCGGCACGCGAGGAACATCGGCGTGACACCAGGGTCGACGTCGATCGTCACCGTGTTCTTGTCGCACGTGTCGCAGTGGTAGGCGTTGATCCCGTGGTGCGGGGTCCGCTCGACCTGCTGACGCTGACGCAACACCTCGATGTGCGCAGGGCCCCGGTGAGGCTCGCTGCCGAGCGGGATCCGGTTCTTCGGCTTCTGCCTGTTGCTCATGCTGCTGCCCCCCGGTCGTAGTCGCCGACGAGGCGGATCGAGAGCGCGCAGAACCCACCGATCAGGCCACCGATCAGCGATGCCGGGGCGACATGCGTGACCTCGACGACCACCGCCTGCGTGTCGTCGTTGTCGCGCTCGAGGATCTGCTCGGCCGACGACGACAGCTCATGGACGGTGCGGACGAGCACGAGCTCGTCACCGACCTGGTAGTCGCGGTCATGGGTGCGGATCTCGACGGTCTTCTGACCGTCGACGACACGCGAGTACCAGGGCTCGCGGGTCTTCAAGAAGTGGACGCTCACGGGTGTGCTCCTTCGGTCGGTCGTGCTGTCGGGTAGGTGATGGCTGGGGGGATGCGTGTGGGACGAGACCCGACCCAGGCGCCGCGGACGCGGTCGGCGAGTTCAGGCGGGACGACGACGCCGTGCATGCCATAGACCAGGTCGTAGCGGGCGGCACCCTCGTGGAAGCCGTCGACGCGGTGCGGATGCGTCACCGGCTCGACGGGCGTGCGGAACAGCAGGTGGTGCCACCAGCGGCGCGGCAGCGGCCGGTAGTCGGTGTGCTCGAACCACGAGATCGTGTTGACTACCTCCGGGTCGTCGAGGGCCGTCGCGCCGTTGCGGTGCAGCATCACCGCGAACTGGCCCGCCGCGTACAGGTCGAGGCGGGCCCGCTCCATGGGGGTGCGGTGCTCTGCCGGTGTCACCGACACCTGCAGGCCCATCGGCAGCACCGGGAACGACCGAGCAGCCGACGACACCACGGGACGGCGGCTCACCGGAACCACACGCCCGTCACCAGGCGGGCCGACGACGGAGTCGCGTGCTCGTGCGCGTTCCGCAGGTACGCCTCGTGGTCCGGCTCCTCAGGATCGACCGGCTGCCACCACCAGTCGTCGCCCGTCGTCGGCGCCGCAGTGCCCACCTGCACGAGCACCTCCTCGGCGAGGTCCAGGTGCCCAGCGAACATGCCACGCACGTGCTCCCGCACCGCCGCACGCGCCCGGTCGACGTCGTCCGTGCCCTGCACGAACCACGAGTCGTCCTCCTGGCCCAGCTCGATCACGGTCAGGGTCTCGTCGTCAGCCATGCTCATGCTCCCGTCTTGGTCTTGCGTGAGGTCTTCGTCAGCAGCTCGAGCACGTCGCCCACCCGGTACGCCGGCCGGGCGTGACCCAGGACCGTCCGGTACAGGCGAGGCGTCAGCCGCGCGGGTGTCGGATCAGCACCAGGGATCGGCGACGGTGTCGACCTGGCGAGCTTGCGGATCTTGTCGACGACCCGCGCCGGATCGCCCGTGATGAGACCGGCCGCGAGCAGCGCGTCGGCGGCGTCCGTGGCCGTCATGACCCGGTCCTGCAGGTGCACCCATACCCGGTCGGTGATCTCGGCCTTCCGCGTCTCGACGGCGTGCGATGCGCCGCACACTTTGCAGCGGGTCGTCGTCTCCGTCGGCGACGCCCACAGCACCGCGTCGCACGGCCCCGACGGGACGTCATCGGCGCACGACGTCGCCCCGCACACCCCGAGGTAGATCGGCTGGACCGGGACGTCGACGAGCTTCACCACGTCCGCGACGTGGCCGCCGAGCACCACGTGCAGCTCGCCAATCCCACGGAACGTGTTCAACCGGTCGACCTTGCCCAGCAGGTACCGCGCCGCCGCGACCGCGCTCAGGAACCGGACAGGCTCACCAGCACGATCAGCGACCGCGCCAGCGACACCCGTCAGGTACGACGTCAGCTCGGCCAGCAGGTTCGACGCGTCGACGTTGAACACCAGCGGCCGACCGTGTGACCCGCCAGCCTGGGGACCGAACTGCACCTGACGGGCGACCGCCTCACGCAGCGCCGGCATGTAGAACGGGACCGACTCGAGGCTGCCCCGGAGGACGGCGATGCACTTCGTGCACAGGAAGCCGGACGGCGACGGACGGTCGCAGGTCAGGCACTCGGTGACGCTCATGCGGCCAGCTCGAATCCGCCACGGTCGTCGAGGAGCACGGCACCGCGCTTCAGCTCGACGACCACCTCGGCCGGGATCTCGTCGCGACGCAGGATCAGGCCCTTCCCGCGGGCCTCGGCCGGGTGGGACTCGATCCAGCCGTGACAGCCGTCGACCCCCGAGCCGCACAACAGAACTCCGTTCGCGGCGCCACGAGTCTCCGGACGACGATCGCCGCCCATGCGAGCCGGACGACGGTGATGCACCGACCAGCCCGACCAGATCCGCGACGACCGGCCGCAGAGCTCGCAGCAGTAGCCGGCCCGGGCCAGGATCACCGCCCGGGTCTCCTCCGAGAAGCGCGACGTCGTGCTCATGCCGACACCCGACCCGGGTAGGTGAACGCCACAAGGATCCGGCCCGCGTGATCGAACGCTGCGGCCATCGGCTCGAGGATCTGCTGAGGGTCGAGCGCCGGGTGCACGCGGAGGTCTCCGAGCCGCACGTCGATGGCGAGGTGGGCGTGCGGTGAGGCGACGATGACGTGCTGTCCGTTGGTGGTCATGCCTTGCTCCTGGTCCTGGGTTGGGTGGTGGCGGCCTTGCGTGTCTTCTTCGGCGGGATTGGGTCCGGGATTGAATCCGGACTCGGACCAGACCCAGCACCCGACCCGACCAGACCAGACCCGCTGGGGGAGTCAGACGGATTCAGTCCCTCGGGTGCTGGGGCCCCGAGAGTGCCGGGGCGCAACAGCCTCATTCCGGCTTCGTCGGGGGTCATGTCCTTCTTGCGTGCGTTGCAGCCACGGCAGGCCGTGACGACGTTCTTGAGCGTGTTCGTGCACCCGGGACGACCGACCGGAATGACGTGGTCGTAGGTCGCGCCCGAGGGGCCGCGCTGGTTGCCCCAGCGCACGAGGCAGCCGCAGTAGCGGCAGCGGTCGCCATCGCGTGCACGGATGGCCTTGATGAGGTCGGGGTCAGCGAACAGCTCCTTGCGAAGCTGCCTCGCGATCCGGTCGGCCATGATCTTGGCCTTCGAGTCGTTGTAGTGAGTCCAGTCGTGGAACTGGTGCACGCTGCGATCGTCGACGTCGACGACCTCCCATAGGCCAACCTCGACGAGCATCGCCGCGAGCCGTTTCCACTCGCTATGCCACCGCTTCAAGATGTAAGGCGTCATCACGCCGTCGCTCATGTGATCGCCCGACCACGACCCCGACAGCACCCACAGGCCCATCGCGGCCAGCGCGTCGGTCTCGTCATACCGCTCGAGCAGCCGCTGCACCTTCGGGTGATCGTGCAGCTTGTCGTCGACCTTCATCCACATGAGTGCCGGCCGCCTGCCCGCTCGGCGACGAACTTGAACCGCGTGTCGTAGAGGAATCCCGTGCCGCGCCGGGCGACCTGCAGGTGGCCGTCCTCGATCAGCGTGTGCAGGGCTCGCATCGCGGTCGACCGTCCGATGTGCAGGGCGACCGCGATCGAGCGGATCGACGCGGTTACCTCGTCACCCACCGAGATGTGACGCAGGTACGCCAGCACCTCGGCGGCACGCTCAGGGCTACTGCGCTCCTTCGCCACGTCAGCGACCCCCGCACTGGTGCTCGAGGTGCCACTCGTACTCGTCGACCTCGTTGGTCGGTCGTCGGCGCATCCCGCCGACGTGCCGCTGCGCGGGCGTCTGGCGCAGGTCGAGCCGCTCAGCCATGTGGTCAGGCAGGAACGCCTTGCCGGCGTCCAACACCCGAGCGCGACGGCGGCCGACCCGGTCTCGTCGGACGACACCCGGCTCGAGCACGACCATCCCGCGGCCCTCGCCCTTCGGGACACGCCGCACCGCCACCCCGCACGTCTCGCAGGTGTTGTTCTTCATCTACAGGTCTCCCTCTTCGTTGGTTGTCATGCGGCGGCGTCGCGCGCAGGCAGGTACCGCTCGGCGCGCCAGCCGGTCAGCCGGCCCAGTTCGGCGACCGAGCGGCCCTCGGCGACCCACTTCGCAGTGACGGCCTTCTTCTCGGCCTGGGTCGTCCGGATGCGCCAGTCCCCGGACAAGACGCGCTGCACCACCACCTCGTCGACGTCGTCATGCGCCCGCGAGTCCTTGCGCCGTGGCCGGCGCTCAGCGACGACGCCGCGGTACACGGCATGGCAGGCGCGGCACCGCGTCGACGAGGCGCGGATCTTCGCTGAACAGTCGACGCAGACCTTCCGGTAGCCAGACGCCGACAGTCCTGTCGGTGCGTGTGGTGCGCGCTTCGGCGGCGGCTTCACGTACCCGTACTCAGCGAGCTCGTCGTCGGACGGTTCGGGGAACGACTCGCGGTTCCACACCCGCACCCCACGGACTACGCCACCCCAGCCCACGGCTGCTCGTTCGTGGGTAGCGATGCGACCTCTGGCGGAGCTGGACGCCTTGACGCGATCAGTCGGTCCTTGAACATCGGCGGTGGATGCGACGATCTGAAGTCGGCCTCCTCCGTCTTGTACGCCATCGCCGCCGCCTCGAGCTGCTCCTCCCACGCATGACGCTCGACCCGGTACTCCTCCACCAGCTGCCGATGCAGACACGACGCCTTGCACCCCGAGCCCGGCGTCCCCGTCGCAACGCGCATCCCACGCGCGCAAGGCACTCACACCGCCCCCGCAGCGGGAGGCGACCACACGACGACCGCGGCCACAGGAAGCGACTCAGCCGCGCTCGAACCGCCACTGAGACCGAGGGTCGAGTAGGACGGGACGGTCGGGGTCGGATCGAACGGCTCCGAGTGCCAGTTGGTCCCGTAGGACCGCAGGCGATAGGCGATACCCGACTCGGGGTCCAGGAACAGGGTGCCCACTGCCGGGAGGCTGTTCATGCGACTTCCTCGAGCGCGTCGTCGATCGTGGTCTGCGCCAGCGACGCCAGCAGCTCGCGGCCGACGTGCTCGGCGTAGGCCGGCGGGATCGACTCGTGTAGACCGCGCAGAGTCATGTCGTGGTCGATGCCGAGCAGCGCCTTCAGCACCTCGCGAGACCGGGGGACGTAGCCGCCCTTGCGGACGTACCGCGCCTCGTGGCGGTCGCGCGGGGCGACGGCGGCCAGAGACTCGCCGTCCTCCCGCTTCGCACGACGCGACCCGCCGTAGGCGCCAGCGATCCAGCCAGACGAGTGATCGCACTCGCGCGGCGCCGACATAGGGAAGTTGGTCTCGAACAGGCGCCACCGCGTCAGCAGCAACGGCTCGCCGTCGACGTCGTTCGCCCGCAGGTCGAACATGCACCCACACAGGCCGACCGGGTCGACCATCTCGGGACCGGCGTCACGGACGTTCTCGATGACGTAGGGCAGGCCCGAGTCGACGAACTGGGCCCGGACGTCGGGGATGAGCTTGGGCCACGCGGTGACCTTGCCGGCGTTGCCGCGGGTGTAGCCCTGGCACGGGGGCGAGGCGTGGCCGAAGACGAAGTCGCGCAGATACAGCCGCTCCCGCTGACCGTCCGGGTGCGTGAACCACACGGCCTCGTAGTCGATCAAGGCGCGCAGGACCGCGAGCGCGTCGCCGAGGTGCTTCGCTGACGGGTTGCGCTTGAGGCGGTTCTCGTCGAGGTCGACGGCGTACACGTCGAAGCCAGCACGGCGGTAGCCCTCGCTCGCGCCGCCCTCGCAGGCGAACAGGTCGAGCACCTTCGGCCGCGCGCTCATCCGGGCACCGACTCAGCAGCGACCACGTCCACCAGCGCACGCGCAGCAGACTCACGATCCCGGTACGTCTTGGCCGAGGGCGCCTTGCCAGGACGGGCGTGCACCCAGCGGCGGCGGCCGAGCTCGACCAGGCGGCCGACGTACTCGCCGTTCGAGATGACGCGATCCTTCTCGTCGATCGCCAGCGGGGGAGGCCCGGGACGACCGTGTGCGGTCATCATCAGTCCTCGACCCCCAGCCAGCCGAGCAGATCGTGGACGGACGAGGAGATGTGGTCGGCCATCCGAGCCATGAGCTCCGGCTCCTCGCCGTTGCGGGTGAGGATCGCGGTGCGCTTGCCCTGGCCGACGGCCCAGCCGAGCTCGAGGTGAGCCGACCTGCCACACGGCAAGACCAGCACGAACGTGTCGGCGCGCTGCATGGCGTTGAAGTCCGACTCGTAGCCGGCAATCGCGAGCGGGTGCTCGAGCGCAGCGATGTACTCGGCGGACGTCCAGTTCATCCAGTCCGGGTCGATCGACGACCAGGCGAAGCCCGTGCCGCCCTCGGGGTTCTTGAAGTCGTAGCATTCGATCCCCGCGGCGCGGAGGACAGCGACGACAGCGTCTTGCATCGGATTGCGCCACGATGACGCGACGTAGACGTACTCGGGCAGCGTCATGAGCGCGCCGCCTTGATGAGCTCGGTCAGCGGGACGCCCGGCAGGCCGGACACGACGTCCCACTTGCGGGGGAGCGCGTGCTCGATGGCGGCCGTGCGGGTGCCGAAGGTGACGACCTCCGAGAACGAGTCGCCGTCGACAGCGCCGGCCATCGCGTAGGCGTGGTGGAGCATCTTCGGCGGCTTGGCGGCCTTCACCTTCGGCGCCTCGGTCGGCTCGGTGGCGGTCTTGTCGGTCTTGGGCTGGGTGGCCATGTTCAGAGTCCTTCGCAGTGGTGGGTGTCGAGCTGGCGTGCCGGGTCGGGGTCGACCAGCACGAGGGAGTTGGAGATGAGACGGGCGTCGACGGGGCCGGCCGGTCGGCCGCACTTCCCGCAGAGCACCGTCATGTCGGTCACGAGAGCAGCGCCCCCCATCCGTCGAGGTCGCGCGCCATCACCGCGGCACGGCGGTGACGCGTGCCCGGTCGCAGCTCCTGCCGTGGGGTGACGAGGCCGATGAAGTGGTGGCCGCACGTCACGAGCACCGGGTCAGCACGACGCTGGCCGGGCAGGATCACGAGCGGGTAGTCGTCCGGGTTGGACAGCGGGTGCTCGACGGCGCGGAACGCGTCGAGCTGGGCGAGGGTCAGCGCGGCGGCGGTGCGGTGACTGGCCGGGGACTGGATGGCCTTGAGGAACGGCTTCGCGAGGTCCGGGAACTGGGTGTGATCCATGAGCTCGAACGCGAACGCCGCGGCGTTGACGTCAGGCCGCGAGCGGACGACGACCGTCAACCGGCCCGGGGACTCGACCCTGAAGTCGACAAGAGGGCGGCGATCAGCGGCGACCGCGACCTCGCGCATGACCTGCTGCAGCGCGTCCAACGGCAGCAGCACGTCGAGCTCGCCCGGCTGGTCGATGATCTGTCGGCACTGGCCGAGCGCGAACTGACCGGCCCCCTCGGCGATGAGGTAGGCCTCTTCGGTGCGGAGTCGCACACCGGTCAGCGCGTACACGGCCGAGCCCGCGTCGACCAGACCGATCACCGGCTCGACGACCGACCGCAGCTCGGACGCCGTCACCGTCAGCCCGGTCACGACTCGGCCCCGATCCAGCGATCCACGAACCGAGCCAGCCGCGCCCCGGCCTTCGTGCTCTCGAGCAGCGAGTCGGTGAGCATCAGCGCCGCACCGGCGCCGACCACCATCACGAGCACGAGCAGCACAAGCAGGGCACTCATGACGCCACCCGGCGGCCGACCGGCACGGCGGGCTTCGCCCAGTCAGCGTGGAAGAAGTAGGGGAGCGCGCGGCGCCCGTTGCCGGACGGGATCAGGCGGACGCGGCTCGCCGCGCACCACCTTCGCCGGTCAGCAGGGGTGAGGATTCGAACTTCCATTGGTATGCTGCCTCTCAGTCAGACGACGGCCCCGGGTTCCAGCCCGTATGGGGTCGTCGTTCTCTTTGTGGTGGTGCTGCCGGGTGCTCGCTGGCGACGGCTCTCGCCGAACAAGGGGGGTCCAGGGCACCCGGCCGTCTAGGGGGCCGAAGCCAGTTGGCGGGACCGGGTGCGACGCGCCGGGATCTCTCGCGCGCGGAGCACGTTGTGCACGGTCGTGCTTGTCGTGGCGAGCTCGGCGGCGATCTCGGCCGGTGTGAAGTCGGCGCGGTACAGCTGGCAGATGCGGTTGTCGCGCTCCTCGCGCAGCCATGTCGCCAGGTCGACGGGCTCGAGCTCGGAGTCGTCGGGCTCGTCGTCGAAGCCGTTCGGCCAGGACACGACACCGGTCGCGGACTTGACCCACGTCATGAGGCATCGCCACTGAGCCACGTGTCGAGCCAGTCGCGGTGAATCCGCCACCGCCCGCGCTCTTTACGCTGCTGGCCCCTCAGCTCGCCCGCCTGCAGCGCCCGCACGATCGTCTTCGTCGAGAAGCCCGCGTAGTCAGCCGCCTGGGCGGTGTCGAACCAGATCCTGTCGGTGACCGGTGCGGCCGTCGCGGTCGTCATGCCGCGGGCTCCGTCTCGCGCGCTGCGACGAGGTTGGCCCCGATCGTCGCGGTGATGACACGGACCCAGTCGGCCGACGGCTGCACCTGCCCGTTCTCGGCGCGGGACAGGTAGGAGATGGACACCCCCGCGTCGGCAGAGACACGGCTCAAGGTCATCCCGGCGGCCTCCCGCAGAGTCTTGAGAGCAACTCCGACTGCGTTTGTTTCCGTCATAGGAAGGACTGTAGGCAGAGTTTCCTACGTGAGCAAGGCAACGCGCCCTGTTTTTCCCTGACTAGTGACAAATGGGAAAAAGTGACTAGTCTTTCTTGCATGGATCGGAACGAACGGGCCGCTTGGGGCCCTCGCATCAGGCTGGCACGCGTGCGCGCAGGGATGCGCCAGGAGGAGCTGGCCGCGAAAGCCGGCACGACGACCCGCACCCTCGGCTCGATCGAGCGAGGCGACTCCGTCGGACAGGCCAGCGTGATCGGCAAGCTGATCGACGCGCTTGGCCTCGAGACGTCCCAGCCCGCACTCGACCCCGAGGTCGAAGTGCTGGTCGCCATGATCGGCGAGCTTCTGCAGCAGACACCTGCGGAGGCTCGGCCCGGGGTGGCGCGCGAGATCGTCCTGCTCCTCACGACCGCGCTCGGCGCTGCTCACCAGGGCGACACGCCCGGCGCGTCGATCCACCAATTCCCTGCGATCTCTGGTACTGGATCAGAAACGTCCGACGGCGCAGATACAGATAGGACACAGGAGGCCGCAGACGCCCACCACGCGACACGAGAAGACATTGAGCGCGAAGCGATCGAACTGACGGAGGAACCGTGACCACTAACCTCATGCACGAGCTGCTGCGTCACGCGGCAGACCTTGAGGTCGACATCGTGCACTGCTACCTCGACGGCAAACGGGGTTGCTACCGCAAGGGCGACGGGCTGATCCTGCTCGACCACGGCCTCACCACCGCTCAGGTGGAGTTCACCCTCGCGCACGAGCTCGCCCACGTGGTCTACGACGACACGTCGAGCACGCCACGCATCGAACGCCGGGCCGATATCTTCGCGGCCGGGCTAGTCATTGACACCCGGGCGTACCGACGTGCCGAGTGGTCCCACGGCTGCGACGCCGGCACCCTCGCGCACGAGCTCGGCACGACGAAGCGCGCCGTCGAGTCGTGGCGGATCTGGTACGAGGTCCGCGGACGCCGGCTCGAGGCCGCCGGGGCGATCGCATGACGACCCAGCCCTACCGGCACCCCGTAGCCGACGAGCAGACGTGGAATGACGCGCTGTACGAGGACTTGGAACGCTCGATTGTCGAGACCCGGACGTCGTGCGACGGCCAGGTGACGACCTTCCTAGACAAGGACGGAGTGGTCCTCGCCTTCGGGTGCGGGCGACGCCGAGAGCCCCACCCCGTCTACGTCGCGCAAGACACGATCGAAACCGGGTCGCAGGTCGTGGGAGCCGACGATGAGTGGGCCTGACGACGAGGTCGAGCCGCGCCTGCAGGCATTGAGTGAGCGCGACCGCGAGATCCTCGAGCTCGAGAAGCTGTGGTTCAAGTTCGCCGGGGCGAAGGAGCAGGCCATCCGCGACCGCTTCAACATGACGTCGACCCGCTACTACCAGGTGCTGAACAGCCTTATCGACACCGAGCCGGCGCTCGCCGCCGAGCCCGTGCTCGTGAAGCGGCTGCGACGGCTCCGGTCTGACCGGCAGCGGTCGCGATCGGCGCGCCGCCTCGGGATCGAGTCCTAGTGGCGTGGGCTGAGAAGCTGCCCAGCGGCAAGTACCGCGGGCTCTACCGGGACGCCTTCAACACGCGGCGCACGGCGCCAGGCACCTTCACCCACAAGGCCAGGGCGGTGCGCGCCGCCAGCATCAAGGAGGAGGAGTCCCGCAAGACGCTGCAGACGAACCCCGACGCGCACCGGCAGACGTGGGGGGAGTGGTGCGAGATGTGGTGGCCCACGCGCGGTGTCGAGCCCGGCACCCTGAAGCGGGACAAGTCGCGGCTCGAGGTGCACCTGAAGCCGCGGTGGGCCGACGTCCCCCTCGGGCAGATCACCCGGCACGACATCAAGGCATGGGTCGCCCAGCTGCGTCAGCCCAACGACGACGGGAAGGCTCTCGCGAACACCACCGTGCAGCGCATCGTGCACCTGATGTCCGCGTCGCTGGTCGCGGCCGTCGACGCCGAGATCCTGCAGGCGAACCCGGCCGCGCGGATCAAGCTGCCACCGGCACCGCCGCCGAAGGAGCGATACCTCGAGATCGGCGAGTACGACGAGCTCGTCGAACAGATGCCCACCCGGCAAGATCGCGTGCTGACGCACTTTCTGGCCTACCTCGGCGCGCGCATCGGCGAGGCGTCCGGCCTACACGAGCACCGGCTCGACCTGAAGCGCCGGCAGGTCACCATCGCAGAGACCTTCGACGAGGTCATGGGCAACATCAAGCCGATGCCGAAGGGCAAGAAGTCGCGCGTGCTGCCGATCCCCGAGTGGCTCGCGCTCGAGCTCGAGTGGCTGCTGAAATCACGACCGGCGGCGAAGACGTGCGGGCTCGAGCACCGCTCCGGCGTGTGTCGGTCCGGGCTGGTGTTCCGCACCGGCTCGGGCACCGTGGTGCGACGCGACAACTGGGACACGACGTTCCGGAGCGCCCTGCGCGCGGTCAACCTCGGCACCGACGACGAGCCCGTCGAGATGGAGCCGGCGACGATTCACGACCTGCGGCACACCTACGCGTCATGGATGCTCGCCGACGGCACGGTGACGATTCAGGAGCTTGCCGAGCTCATGGGGCACTCCTCGGTGACCGTGACCGAGAGGTACTCGCACCTGCGACCGCGGAACAACGCGCGACTGCTCGCGGCACTCCCTGCCCCACGTTTGCCCCACGCGGCCACTGTCGACTTGGAGTCGGAGCGACGTTTGCGCAGGTCAGACGTGGTGGGCCCCGTGGGACTCGAACCCACAACCCGCGGATTAAAAGTCCGCTGCTCTGCCAATTGAGCTAGAGGCCCGGGACATGGGGACTTTAATCCGGAGAACCTTCAGGAGAACGGCGCCATGTCTGGACTCATCATCGCAGATCCGCCTGGGGACCGAGGCGGGCGCATAGGTAGAACCCTCGGGACAATTTCCGTGTAGTTTTCGATGCCCGACATGCCTTCGCTGACATAGCTCAAGGCGCTACGGGCTGGCGGCGTCCGCTCCCTCGTGGCTGCCATGACCAGGGAGCAATGCGTGGGCGTGTACGACGACAAGGCGGCCGACACGTACTGGTCGTGTACGGCTGGCCGTCGTCGCTCATCGGGGATGTCGTCTTGATGATGACGTAGACGCGGATCGGTGGCTTCAGGCGGCAAGCGCGAAAACGGCGGAGGGCTTCACGAGGATCTCTGCGAGCTGTCAGCGGACCCGGCGCCGGCGACGCGCGCATCTGTCGCAAGGTGGGTCCGCCCAGGCACGACTGATCCCCAGCCGTCTTGGGCCGGCCGCTACTTCATGCGGTCGGCGAGCTTGTCGAAGAACGCAGCAAGCATGGCACCGGCGCCGGGGTGGGCCAGTTCTTGGCCGCCGAATCGGTACACCTCGTAGCCAGCAAGCCGAAGCCGGCGGTCTTCGGCGACCATCTCGGCGTAAAGGCGGGTGTTCGCCTTGCCGTCCGCATCTGCGTAGTGCTGGCGGCCGTCTACTTCGAGCACGACTCTGTGCTTGTCGCTGAACAGGATCAGGAAGTCCATCCGCTGGCGTGCGAGCGGAACGTCTGACTCGCCTCGGCTCGCTCGACTGCGTGCCGTGTACGGGTCGTAGTGGAGGTACACCTGCGGGATGAGAGCGGGGATGTTGAATGAGTGTGCTCGGTATCGCGCAGCGTACGCGTCGAAGACCAGTTCTTCGGCCCCGTTGCCGGCCAGGCTGGCGCGGAGACGGGCGTGCAGGCGGTGGCCGACCGCCCGGTCGTCGAGCTCGTCGGGGAGACCCTCGTGGCTGCGCCACCAGTCGATGAGGTGTTGGAACTTGAGGCCGTCTACGGGAACCTCGAGTTCGTAGACCAGGCAGTGCTCAGCGTTCCTAACGATCTCGATGTCGTTGCTGACCGCGTCGCGGAGCACCAGTTCAGGCTTGGGACCGTTCGCGGCGAAGATGAGGTTCTTCGCCGGGCTGCCGACTCCACCGCCCCTGTCGTACTCGGCCAGCAGCGGTCTCAGCAACTGAGGCGAAACCTCAAGCTCGGTCAGGATTCGTCGTGCCAAGGCGATCAACCCCGGAACCTCGGTGCCGGCCACGTAGCCCTTGATGAGGGTCCGCTTGGTGTCGGCATCAGCCGGCGTCGCGTCCGGGACCATCCATCGGAGACCGACCTCGTCCGGAAGGATCACAGCGAGGGCCTCATGAGAGAAGGCGTCCATCAGCGTGTTCTCGATGGCCTGGCTCAGCGTGCGGACAGACACCGTGCGGGGGCGCACGGCCTGTTCAGGCGGGCTGAGGTTTGACCACCAGTTCGTCACGCCATCATGCTCCCGCATGGTCCCGACAAACAGAGCCGTTCTGCCTAGACCGGCTCGGGGTGCGCAGGAGCCCCCAATCCAGACTGGCGGGCCCTGTGCCGACTTCGGGTAGTGGTTTCAGATGTTGACCATGCGTGGCTTTGACGGTGGTGCTGTGGGCGTCGTCTTGACGTCGACCCGGGTGAGCAGCAGGCCGTAGAGGTTGTCCAGCCGGCGTCCTGAGACGTCGGTGGCCTCCGCGATCCCGTCGTTGTCCCAGGTGTACTTGGCGCGCCAGAGCGTAACGGAGGCGGCACTGACGTCTTCGTGGTCGAGTCCCAGGGCGGCACGTTGGCGCTTGAGGATGCCGTCAGCGCTCGCGCCAGCTGAGGCGAGACTGAACTTGTCCGCCCTCTGGCGGTAGGTCAGAGGAGTGCCAAGATCCGCGGGGGCCTGGGCCATGTAGGCCGACAGGATGTGGACGTTGACGTCCTCGAGGCGGAGGGTTCTCTTGGCGACTCCGGACCGGAGTCCGGGTGCATCGATCTTTCCGAGTCCGGGGATGAGGGCGACATTCCTGACGGACACCATGGCCCTCTCGGTGGGGGTGAGGCCGGCGTCGCACTGGGCGTAGACAGCAGCGGACTTGTGGGCGTGCTTGCCGCCGACGTCGGACTGGATCAGGTTCCAGATCCGCAGCAGGACGATCTCGTCGTCGGTGTGCGGTCGGCAGCGCTCGCCGGTGCGCAGGTGCAGTTTGGGGAATTGGGCGGCAAGGGTGCCGGGGTCGTTCTTGCCGAAGGTTCGACGAGGGCCTACGAGCACTGTGGCTAGCAGCACGTTGCGGTACAGGTGGATTGTGGGCGCAATCTCCCGAGACAGGAACTGGGTGACCGTGCTCTTGGAGACGCTGGCGGCGGCAGCGACGAGGTCGCCGGCGTGGTCGGTGACCTGTCGAAGCGACGTCCAAGAAATCTGGTGAGCCCGCTCGAGAAGGTGGTCCTGAGCGGTGTAGATGGGTCAGACAGGGAACCGAGGTCAGAAGTTGGCCCTCTCGGTCCCCGCAGAGGCGCTCGTCGGTGGCCGACCGTAGTGACAACGGAACTGAGCCGTTCCGGGTTCGGAGGCAGGCCCTGGGCAGGCCGCTTCGGCCAAGATCAGAAGGTCGGGCGTCTTGTTGCCCGCGATGCGCCCAGGTCGAGTCGTGACAACGCCACGAGTTCGACGTCGGCGCTCGCGGCGCCTGTCAGGTACCGCTGGACGGCACGCCCGATGACATCTGCGATCCCACGACCCGAAGCAGGTCGAGCTTCTGCTCGTCCTCGGATCCGGGCGCCGCGGTCATGATGACCACTGCCTGGTCTCCGGGGCCGGTGAGGGTGTCGCAGTCGACGACGATGTCTCCGACGAGAGATGTGTGGAGGGTCTTGCGGCTGGAGCGAAGCTCGCCGACCGTCCCGCCCTTCCAGCGGCGGGCAAACTCAGGAGAGGTCGACGTCAGACGCCCCACCAGCTGGGGGATGTGCGGGTCCTCGGGGTACTTGCCCGAAGCGGCGCGTAGATGCCCGACGAGATCGTTGGCGTACGCCTCGTCGTCCTCCGGCGTATGCGTGACGGGGTGGGACCGATCGGTGAAGTAGCGCCATGCCACGTTGCGTTCGATGAGCATCTGGCTCGCCGGATCCCCGAACAGGGCGACCCACAACGGGTTCCAGAGGATCGGCTCGTAGATCGCGGTCATGACGGCTATCGCGACAGGCAGGTCCCGGAAGCGCTCGATCAGTCGCATCGAGGTAGGGGTCACGTGTCGCGGCACGCATCCGGTTGGGCGCATCGCGGCGCCGGCGACCCGGAAGAGGTGTGCACGCTCGTCATCGTTCAGCTGCAGCGCACGAGCGAGTGCGGTCAAGACCTGCAGGGACGGATGGCGGGCGCGCCCCTGCTCCAGACGCACGACGTAGTCCACGCTCAGGCCGGCGATGAGAGCGAGCTCCTCGCGACGTAGTCCGGACGTGCGCCTGTTGAGCCCAGCCGCGAACCCGGCCTCCTCAGGGCGCAGCCGGTGTCGCCAGTCTCTGATCACGTGCGCGAGTTCGTCCACGTGCTCATAGTGCCTCGTGGCCGCGGTCCGAGGGTGGCACGGGCGGTCCCATGCAGAGCGGTACCGGCAGGCGGCGGTCTTTGCAGCCCATGCTGGCAGAGCGGCTGGATCAGTCGTCACCATCGAGAAGGTCGGCGGCGCTCGAGTCGTCGGCGAAGAAGGAGATTCCCGTGTCCGACCAAGACCTGCGCAGCTGGTACATGACGTACGTCGCTGCCCTCGAGGGCCGTCAGCTCGACCAGATGGACCAGTTCGTCGCTGAGGAGGTGACGCTGAACGGACACCCGGGACGGCGGTCCGACGTCGTCGCCGACATGCGGTCGATTTTGGACGCTGTCCCGGACATGCACTGGGAGGTGCAGGAGGTGCTGGTCGATCGTGACCGCCTGGCTGTCCGGGCCATCAACACCGGCACTCCGGAGAAGGAATGGCTCGGCGTCGCGCCCACCGGAAAGTCGTTCGAGATCGTCGAGTACGCGATCTACCAGGTGCGAGATGGACGGTTCGTCCAGATGACCAACCTGCACGACTCCGCCGACGTGCGCCGCCAGCTCACCTCGTCGTAGCCGCATCGCCGGCGGCGGCTCGGGAACATCGTTCGGTGGGTCGCCGCCGCGAAGCCGAGCGTCGACGAGCCCTCCGGCCGTCGAGACAACCCACATCAACAGGAGACGACCATGACCACGATAGGAATCATCGGAGCGGGCGAGGTCGGTTCGCAGATCGCGCGCGCGGCGATCAGGGTCGGGCATTCAGTGGTTATCGCCAACTCGCGAGGCCCCGAGACGCTTGCAGCCCTGGTCGCCGACCTCGGCCCTTCCGCGCGTGCCGCGACAGCCGCCGAAGCAGCCCGGGCCGGCGACGTGGTCGTCCTTGCCGCGCCGTTGAAGGCCGTCAACGACATGCCAGCGGATGATGTCGCCGGCAAGATCGTCCTCGACACGAACAACTACATGCCATGGCGGGACGGTTTCATACCAGGTGTCAGCACCGGTGAGGTCACGGTGCACGAGCTGAGGCAGCAGCAGCTGCCTCGGTCGATGATCGTCAAGGCCTTCACGCACATCCAGGCGCCGACCCTGCTGCGCACCGCCCGCCCGGTCGGCGCGGAGAACCGCCTGGCCCTGACCCTCTCGAGCGACTTTCCGGCGGCCGCCGCCTTCGTCGCGCGGTTCTACGACGAGATCGGTTACGACCCCTACGACAACAGCCCATTGAGCGAGTCCTGGCGGGACGGACCGGGTACGCCCGTGTGGCAGCAGTCGTTGAGCGGCGGGCAGACCCTTGCTCCGCTCGCCCGCCGACTGGCCGCGGCGACCCGTGCGGTTGATTGACACTCCGTGGAGTGGGTCACATAATCGATTACTGCAACGACAAAAATTTGACGACATCATCAAATAACACGAGGTGCGACGTGAACGAGACAATCGGCAGCAGCGACATCGGCATGGAAGACGCGGCGGGGAGCGTGCGGTCGTGAGCGGCGCGGACGGGCAGTCGTACAGCCTCGCCGGCCGTGCCGTCTTCGTGACGGGAGGTGCGTCGGGCATCGGCGCCGCGACGTGCGAGGTGCTCGCGAGTCACGGCGCATCGATCGCCGTCCTCGACCGAGATCGGGTCGGCGCGGAGAAGACGGTCGACGCGGTGCGCTCAGCAGGTGGCAACGCCGAGGTGTTCGCCGTGGATCTCACCGATGTCGAAGACATCCGCCGGGGGTTCAAGGACGCCTTCGCGTGGGCCGGTCGGATCGATGGTCTGGTGTGCTCGGCCGGGATCATGGGTGGCCCGCACGGCGTCCGAGAGATCCCGGACGACGAGATCGATCTGCTTCACCAGGTGAACGTGCGCGCGAACTTCATCCTCGCGGGGCTTGCCTCGGAGAAGATGATCGAGGCCGCATCGGGGGGACGGATGGTGCTGCTGAGCTCGAGCTCGGCGTTCCGGGCGGAGCTCTCGCGTCCCGGCTACTCCACGACGAAGGCGGCCGTCGCGCAGCTGGCCAGGAGCCTGGCCGGCGAGCTCGGCGTGCACGGGATCAACGTGAATGCTGTCGCGCCCGGTCCCACCCGGACACCGATGGTCCCGATGGACCGCGAGGCGCTGGACGAAGCCATGCGCTCCGGTCCGCTGAAGAATCTGACCGGTGCCCCCTCGGAGCCCGTCGACGTCGCCGAGGTCATCACGTTCCTGTGCCTCCCGGCCTCCCGCTCGATCACGGGACAGGTCATCCACACGAGCCTCGGCGCCATCGTCTGATCGCAGTCGAGACAGGAGCAAGGTCAATGAGTCTTTTCATGGTGCAGTACGCCTACTCGGTGGGCGGAGAAGAGCGGCAGTACGTGCGGCCCAAGCATGCGGGATACCTGGCGAGCCTCGAGGAGTCCGGGGCCCTCGTCCTCAGTGGGCCGTACGCGGACGGCATGGGGGCGGTGTTCCTGTACAGGGCGGTCGATCGAGAGGCCTGTGAGTCCCTCGTCAGGGCAGATCCTTTCTGGCAGGGCGGGTTCGTCGACGAGTGGAGCGTCAGAGAGTTCCTCGTGGGATTCGGGCTCCCGGATGAGACCGATCGCGTCGTCGTGCCGGAGGGCTTCGTGTTCGAGTACCCGGAGACTTGAGACCCGCGTCGCGCGCCGGTGACGTTCGCACCAGTCGTGAACGCATTCGACGGATTATTGACGAGTGCGTCGAAACCCGAGTAGTATGACGTGCGTCACCACCAGCACGTGGTCCGGCGAGCGACTGCGACTGGCTCGACCACACACTTACGAGGAAGCAAGAGGTACGGCCATGCGGACATGGACTGTCGGCGATTTCAAGATCAGCGAGATCCACGAGCTGCCTGCGGAGCTGGGTCTGTTCGACGGGTTGATCCCGGAGGCGCCACGCGAAGTGGTCCAGACCATCGACTGGATGAGTCCGGACTACGCCAACGAGGCAGGACAGATCCTGGCGGACCTGCACTGCTACGTCGTCGACACGGGCGACCAGAAGATCCTCGTCGACGCAGGCTGTGGCAACGGCAAGAGCTATCCGACACAGCCGGTGTGGAGCAATCTCGACACGGCATTCCTCGAGCGGCTCTCGGAGGCCGGGTACGAGCGCGATGACATCGACCTGATCCTCCTGACCCACGTGCACCTCGACCATGTCGGCTGGTGTGCCGTCCAGGACGAGACCGGGGCCTGGGTTCCCACCTTCCCGAACGCTCGCCTGGTCGTCGTCGACGCGGAGTGGCAGCGCCACCTCGACCTGATGCTGCCCGACGGGGGCGATGCAATCGCCGAGTCTGCTACGGGCGCGGACGACGGCGAGGTCGACGTGATCGCTCGCGCGTTCTACGCCGATGCCGAGACCTTCTCGAACCAGGCGAAGCTGGTCCAGAAGGAGTCGCTGCAACCGGTCGTCGACGCAGGCCTGCTGGAGCTCGTGCCGTCGGGCGCAGAGGTCGCGCCCGGCGTTCGCTACGAGTCCACGCCGGGGCACACGTCCGCCCACCACAGCGTGCGGCTGGAGTCGGGTGGGGAGCAGGCGTTCATCACGGGTGACTTCATCCACCACCCCATGCAGATCGCCCGGCCCGAGTGGAGCTCGGCGGGCGACTTCGATCCGGAGATGTCTGGGCGTACGCGTCGCGCCTTCTTCGAGGCCAGTGCCGGGACCGATCTACTGGTGCTCGGCACGCACTTCACCGGCTCGGGTGCCGGCTACATCGTTGAGGACGGCGACAACTATCGACTCGTGCAGGAACGACCCGCCTGACAGGAGGCGGTGACGTCGTCACGGCGATGACAGGAAGGGTCGACAGGCACGGTTGATCCTTCCTGTGCCGGTGACATGGGTGGGGCAGGGGCCGCGATGAGCGGGCGTTCTGCGGGCGCAGTGCGCCTGCAGAACGCCCGTCATCGCGGCCATTTCTGGTTTCCGCGTCTCCTGGCTCGTCCGTCAAAAGTGACCGTTGACACACACCGTCGGCGACCCTACTGTTTGACACCGCAGTCGAATTTACGACATGCATGATGATGGCGGTGACGCCCCAACCCTGGAGGTAACACGTGAGCACCAGAAGAATGGCCGGCAGCGTCCGGATGCGACGCCGGCAGCTGGCCGGCGCTGCAATCGTCGCTCTGGCGCTGGCCATGGCGGCCTGCTCGAGCTCGAGTGATGCAGGTGGCACCGGCTCCTCCTCTGGCGGGGCGACGACGGACGCGATGAAGCCTGTGGACACCTTCGTCGGGCCGACCGAAGCCTTTGCGCCGGCTGCCAAGAAGCGAGTCATGATCCTGGTCTGCGGCAACTTCGGCTACGGCTGCGTCCGTCAAGGCGCCGCTGCCAAGGAAGCCGTCCTCAAGCTCGGCTGGACCCCCGAGGTCGTGGACGGGCGCCTGGATCCGACCGTGTGGAACCGAGTGGTCAAGCAGGCCGTCGACTCGGGCGTCGACGGCATCATCGACGTGGCGTCCGACCCCAACCTCATGGGCGACGCGATGGCCGCCGTGAAGGCGAAGAACGTGCCCTTCGTCATGCTGGCGCAGACGCCGAAGGACGGGGACGTCGAGGGAGTTACTAGCTGGATCAGCCCGGACGCGGCCAAGGGTGGGCGCGACATGGCTGAGTGGATCACGAAGGACTCCGGCGGGAAGGCTCACGTCCTCCTGCTCGACCTCCCCGACTACGCCGACATCATGGTGCGCAACGACACCATCGCGAAGCAGCTGGCCAAGGACTGCAAGGACTGCGTCGTCCGGCGTTCGACGGTGTCGTCGCAGACCGTCGGCACCAGTCTGGCTCCGCTCGTGACCTCGCAGCTGCAGCAGCACGCCGACGTCGACTACGTGTGGTCGCCGGACGACTCGGTCGCGGACTTCGTCGCCCAGGGAATTCAGCAGGCCAACCGGACCGCCGACGTCAAGCTCATGGCGACGTCCGGCACGACGCCGAGCTCGGTGGGTCGTCTCAAGGCTGGGACTCAGGCTGCGGACCTGCTCACTCCTGACAACTACGTGGGCTGGCTGGGCGCCGACACCCTCGCTCGCATCATCGACGGCCAAGAGGTGCAGAAGCTCTGGATCGTGCCGCAGCGTCTGTTCACGGCAGCCAACATCGACGAGGCGCCGAAGGACATGCAGAAGAACGGCTGGAACACGGAGTTCTCGTACAAGCCGGAGTTCGAGAAGCTCTGGAGCGGAAAGTGAGCGGCAACGTCGGCGCTACACAGGTCGCCGCGGAGGACACGGGCAGGGCGTCGGTGACCCCCGGCGAGATCGAACCGGCCGCAGCGTCGGAGGGGGTCGTGACCGTGGCGAACCCATCTGGCGGACGTGTCGTCGGTGCTCTCTCGAAGTTCTCCCTCATCGTCGTGCTGGCCGTGCTGTGGGTGGCGTTCAGCCTGTGGAACCCGTCGGTCTTCGCGACGTGGGGCAACGTGCAGGCCATCCTGCTCCAGCAGGCGACCGTCGGACTGCTGGCACTGGCCGTGATGGTGCCCTTGGTCGCCGGACACTACGACCTCTCGGCAGGCTTCCAGTTCGGCATGGCCCAGAGCCTGTGCGCCGTGCTCGTGCTGAAGGAGGGCTGGAATCCCGTGGTGTCGATCGCCGCGGTGCTCGCCGTCGGCGCGTTGATCGGCGTGATCAACGGCCAGCTGATCACTCGGCTGGAGCTCCCCTCGTTCACCACGACCTTGGGCACCGGTCTGGTGGTCCTCGGCATCAGCGAGCTGCTCACCAGCAACCAGGTCATCTCGGGAACGGCCGCCACCTGGTTCCTGGACCTGGGCCGCGGCAAGGTCCTGGGACTTCCCCTGCCCTTCGTCTACCTGGCGGTCGTGGCGGTCGTGCTGTTCGTCCTGCTCGAGTTGACGGTGTGGGGGCGCCGCGCGTACGCGGTGGGTGCCAACCCGGTCGCTGCCCAGCTGTCGGGTATCGCGGCTGATCGCCTGGTCCGCCAGTCGTTCGTCACGACCGGAGTGCTGTGCGCCCTGGCGGGGTGCATCTCGGTCACGAGTCTCGGCGGGTCATCGCCCGTGGTCGGGTTCGGCTCACTGCTACCAGCCTTCGCGGGTGCCTTCCTCGGGGCGACATCCATCCGACCGGGCCGCTACAACGTCGTCGGCACCGTGATCGCCGTCTTCGTGATCGGCGTCGGCATCATCGGCCTGCAGCAGAAGGGCGCCCAGATCTACGTCCAGGACCTGTTCAACGGTGGTGCGCTCCTCGTCGCGGTGATCTTCGCGACGCTGGCCCGCCGACGCCGAGCAAAGGCTTGAGTCGTGGGATCGATCCAACCGAGGTGGCACGGTCGGGGCCGTGCCACCTCCGGTCCAGCAGCCCGCCCGCCCAGCGTGGGCGAGCATCCGACGTCTCCAGCGGCCGGCTCCGACCGGCGCCGCTCGAGCACGAGACGACGCTTCCATCAGCGTCGAGAATGGCGGCAGACATGTCTGTGGTGAACAAAGAGGGCAGTCCGAGCGGCGAGGCGCCGGCCCTGAGCTTCGTCGATCTGACCAAGAGCTTCGGATCGGCGCGCGTCCTTCGTGGTGTCTCGTTCGACGTGATGCCCGGCGAGATCCATGCTCTGCTCGGAGCCAACGGAGCGGGCAAGTCGACCCTCATCAAGATCCTGGCAGGCATCCACCATCAGGACTCCGGTCGCATCCTGGTGCACGGCGACGAGCTGGAGCCGGGGCACGACCCCGGAGCGGCGAAGGATGTCGGGATCGCCTTCGTGCACCAGGACCTCGGTCTGGTGGAGGACATCAGCGTCGCCGACAATGTCGGACTCCAGATCGGGTTCGAGAAGACGTTCGGTCTCATCAGCGTGCGTGACACGTCCCGGCGGGTGGCTCGAGCGCTCGAGACCGTCGGTGCGACCTTCTCGCCGGACAGGTTGGTCAACTCTCTGTCGCGTGACGAACAGGTCCTGTGCGCACTCGCCCGGGCGCTCGCGCTCGAGCCGAAGATCGTGGTCCTCGACGAGGTGAGCGCGAGCCTGCCGGCCCCGGAGATGCAACGGCTCGCCACATCGTTGCGGTCGATGCGGCGGACCGGGGTCGCCTTCATCTACGTCACTCACCGACTCGACGAGCTGGAGAGCCTGGTCGACCGGGTCACTGTCCTGCGCGATGGCGTGCGTTCCGTGACGGCGCAGGTTGCGGAGCTGACCCACACCGAGCTGGTCCGCCACATCGTCGGATCGGAGCCCGAGGCGGTGCTCGCGCAGCCGTTGCCCCAGGTAGCGGGCTCTTCGGCAGCTGACGCGGCTCACTTCGTGGTCGACGAGCTGACCACAGCCGACCTGCCGATGCCGATCTCGTTCGAGGTGAGGGCCGGGGAGGTTCTGGGTGTGTGTGGTCTCGTGGGCAGCGGCACGCGAGAGCTGGCCCAGGTGCTGGCCGGCAACCACCGGCCGACAGGCGGGGCGGCGATGCTGAAAGGTCGTCCCTTGACACTCGGTCGGCCGGAGAGCCTGATCAAGAGACGGGTCGCCGTCGTGCCAGGCGACCGTCAGCGCGAGGGGATCATCACGGGACTCGGCATCCGCGAGAACCTGCTGCCGACCCGGCGAGCCTTCGGAGCCTGGACGAAGGCCGGCTTCCTCCGTCCTCGTCGGGAGACGGCGGCGGTGGCCGAGATCAGCGAGGTCTTCGCCGTCACGCCTCGGGATCGTCCCGATCGCGTCGTGTCGGAGCTCAGCGGCGGTAACCAGCAGAAGGTCATCTTCGCTCGCGCCCTGGCCGACCGGCCTGACGTCGCGATCCTGGAGGACCCGACAGCCGGCGTCGACATCGGTTCTCGAGCCGTCCTGTACAGGCTGATGCACCAGGCAGCGCGTGCGGGGACGGCTGTCGTCCTCGTCAGCACCGACTTCGAGGAGGTCGCCGCACAGTCGCACCGGGTGCTGGTCATGTCGCACGGCCGCGTCGTGGCCGAGTTCGGAGCAGAGGACCAGCTGAACGCCGACGTGCTGGCCGAGGCCAGCTACGGGGGACACGTCGTCTCCTAGCTGCCGCACGACAACGAGCGGACGCCCGACCGGGATGCCCGGTCGGGCGTCTGCTTGCGCCGTGAGGTGGAGCGCGGTGCTCGTTAGAGCAGGATTCCGCCGTCGACCGCGAAGTCGGTGCCCGTGATGTACGACGACTCGTCAGACGCCAGGAACAACACCATCGTCGCAACCTCGGCCGGATCCCCGAACCGCTTGAGAGGGATGCGCCCGATTAGGGTCGCTTGGTGCTCCGGCGGGTTCTGCTGGTGCATGGGGGTGTCGATGCACCCCGGGTGCACCACGTTGACCCGGATCCCATCGGATGCCAGCTCGGCCGCCGCCACCTGCGTCATCCCGCGAAGAGCGAACTTGGTGCCTGAGTAGACGATCAGCCCCCGCTCGCCCTGCAGGGCCGCGCCGGACGCGATGTTGACGATGCTTCCGCGTCCGGAACGCCGCATCGGCTCGATGACGGCGCGCATGCCCAGCAGCGGGCCTCGCTGGTTGACCCGGACCGAGAGGTCGAAGTCGTCCCAGGAGAACTCGTCGATGGCGCCCGCCCGGGCTACTCCCGCATTGTTGACGAGCACGTCCACGCGGCCATGGGTCGAGTCGACGTGCCGGACCAGCTCGGCCCAGTGCGTCTCGTCGCCGACGTCGTGGTGCCGGTACTCAGCTCGGTCCCCGAGAGTCTCGGCCAGCGCCACGCCACGCTCGTCGTCGAGGTCCGTGAGCACGACGTGCGCCCCCTCGTCGACGAACAACCTGGCCTCGGCGGCGCCCATCCCGCTGGCGGCGCCGGTCACGATGGCGACCTTCCCGTCGAGTCGCCCGTTGCCGCTCATCGGGCACCGTGCGGGATCGTGAAGGGAGCGAGGGCACCGGCGTCCACCGGGATCGTCGCGCCGGTGATGAAGCGCGCCTCGTCGGAAGCCAGCCACAGGACGGCGTGGCTGATGTCCACAGGCTCGACCCAGGGCACGTCCAGGATGTGCATCGCCGACATGACTTCGACGACCTGTTCGTCGGTCGAGTCGGGGTCGCCCGTCCAGGCTGCGCGGATCGCAGGGTTCTGGATCATCGGGGTGTTGACGGTGGTCGAGGCAATGGCGTTGACCCGGATGTCGAACGGACCGAGGTCGATGGCACACGCCTTCATCAGACCTGTGACGCCATGCTTCGCGGCCACGTAGTGAGCCATGCCGGGCACGCCGACGAGTCCCGACGTCGAGGACGTCAGGATGATCGAGCCGCCGCGACCGGCCTCGATCATGAGCGGAGCGACCGCTCGGATCGTGCGCCAGGTGCTGGTCAGGAACCGGTCGATCGTGTCGGTGAAGCTGTCCTCGCTCATCTCGTACGAGACCCCGGGCGACCCGGCGCCTGCGTTGGCCAGCACGATGTCGATGCTGCCGAGCTCGGCGACTCCTTGCGCGGCGACCTCGTGCAGTCGGTCGAGATCACGCACGTCAGCCTTCTCGAAGACGATCCGGCGCCCCATCGCCTCGATCTTCGCAACCGTCTCGTCACGGTCCGCCATCGTGGCCATCGGGTAGGCGAGACCAGGGATATCCTCCAAGATGTCGAGGGCGATGATGTCCGCCCCCTCCTCGGCCAGCCGAAGTGCATGAGCGCGGCCCTGACCGCGCCCTGCTCCCGTGATGAATGCGACTTTCCCGTCGAGACGTCCCATCGTCGATGCTCCTTGCCTAGTAGACGGTCATGGCGCTCGTGCACCGTGACGTGAGACACTATAGACACTAGCGTTGAAAGATCAACGCTAACGATGACAAGGATGAGCGGCGTCGCGCCTGGCGGCGCTTGCTCGGATCGAAGAGGAGATTCCCATGGCAGATGAGCAGCGGATCGCGGTCGTGACAGGTGGCGCCGGCGTGATCGGGTCGGCCATCGTGGCCGGCCTCAAGGCGTCAGGGCACCGCACCGTCGTTCTTGACCGAGCGGGTGGCGACGTCGTGTGCGACCTGTCGTCGGAGTCGTCGACCCGAGAGGCTGCGGCGACGGTGCTCGAGCGACACGGACGCTGCGACGTCCTGGTCAACTGTGCGGGTTACCTGGACTCGATGACGTTGGAGGAGCTCGACCTGAGCCGCTGGCGTGCCCTCATGGCCGTGAACGTCGAGGCGGGCCTCCTGTTGGCGCAAGCGTTCGTCCCGGGCATGGTGGAGAACGGCTTCGGACGGATCGTCTTCATCTCCTCCGATGGTCAGTGGGTGCCTCCGACCGCGGACTTCCTGCCCTACGTCACGAGCAAGGCTGCCCTGCTGGGCGCCATGAGGAGCCTTGCGGCGACGTACGGCGGCGACGGCATCGCCGTGTCGGCCGTGGCGCCCGGCCTGACCGACAGCCCAGCGGCGCGTGCGGTGATCCAGGAGGGGGCGCTCGACGCGGTCATCGCGACCCAGGCGGTCAAGCGGAGGCTGGTGCCTGAGGACACCGCGAACACCGTGGCGTTCTTGGCATCCGACGCCGCGGAGGCGTTGACCGGGCAGGTCCTCGTCGTCGACGGTGGAACCGTCATGCGCTAGGACCCGAAGAGACCCGCGGTCAGGACGAGCGGTCCTGCCCCAGGGTCTGTTCGAGTCGGTCGAGATCCTGCCGAAGGGCGGCGATGGCGCGTCGGGGACTCATGGCCTGTCGTTCCGCCAGATCGGACTGCTGCAGGCTTGCCAACGCCATGTCGGCGACCTGGTCGGCGACCGAGTCGATCGAGTCGCCGCCGGGCTGGAACCACCAGGCGGTCCAGTTCGAGATGCCGAAGACGCTGAGGGCCGCGACCCGAGTATTGACAGGACGCAGCTCGCCCGCTGCGACGCCTTCCTCGATGACTGCCGCGACCATGTCGGCGGCATCGCGTCGCCCGGCGTTGAACTTCTTGGCGCTGGCAGGCGACAGCTCTGACTCGGACTTGACCAGGAGGAGGAACAAGTCGGTGTGCGTCAGGACCCACTTCACGTTCTGTCGCGTGATGGCATGCAACCGCTCGGCAGGACCCAGGTCACTGCGCTTCGCAATGGCCGCGAGCTCGTGGGCCGGTCCGTTCACGCCCTCGACGATGAGGCGGTCGAGGAGCTCGTCCTTGCTCTTGAAGTAGTAGTAGAGCGCGGGGCGCTTGAGCCCCATCGACGTGGCGATGTCTTGGAGACTCGTGCCGGAGAACCCGCGTTCGGCGAACAGTCGAGTCGCGTGCTCGAGCACTTCGTTCTCCATCAGCTGCTTGCGAGGAGTCGCGGCTGCGGCTGTTGGCTGAGCCGCCCGTGGCGTGCTCGGCGTCTTCGGGCGCTGAGAGTCGGATGCCATGGGGTCACCCTACGGTGACGAGGTCCCGCGGTGTCACGGCTGGACAGGGTCATGTGGATCACGTACTATCTACGTCTGCGTTGAATAATCATCGCCTGCGTTACAGGCGACTGTCTCCCGATCGTGAAGGATGTCCAGACATGACACGTCGTGTGGATCCGCGAGTCGTCCCGTATCCCCCTGCTCGTGTCGAACGGTACCTGTCCAGCGGTGTGTGGGACGAGATTCCGCTGGCCCAGAGCTTCCGAGCGGTGGCGGAGCGGTTCGGCCCCCGCACCGCCGTCATCGACGAGAAGGGGTCGGTTACCTATCGCGAGCTCGATCTGCGGAGCGACCAGGTGGCGGCAGCGTTCGCGATGGGCGGCCTCGAGCCGGGCGATCCCGTGCTGTTCCAGATCGGCAACAGCATCACCAGTGTCGTGGCCTGGTACGCGGTCCTCAAGGCGGGTGGAATTCCGGTTGCCACGTTGGCGGGACACCGTGCGCACGAGATCGGGCACATCTCGAACTTGGTCGGGGCCGTCGCGCACATCGTCGATGACTCGACGCCGGACCGTTTCGACATGGTCGCCTTCGCCCGTGAGCAAGCCGCCCAGAGCGGGACGCTGCGGCTGCTCTTCACCGTCGGCAGCGTGCGCGACCCCGAGGCCATCGACGTCGAAGCGATCGAGACGCTCGGCGCCGACGTCGACCGGCAAGGGGCACGCCGGGTGGTCGACGCCGCGCAGGCAGGGCTTGGGCCCGAGGACGTCGCCGTCTACCAGCTGTCTGGCGGGACCACGGGGGTGCCGAAGGTCATTCCGCGCCTTCATGGTGAGTACTGGAACAACGGCCTCGCGTGGGCGACCGCACTGTCCCGGACCGAGGAGAGCGTGACATGCCATGCCGCGCCGCTCATCCACAACGCCGGCATCACGTGCGGCCTGCACGGCACGCACTCGGTCGGTGGGTGCATCGTGCTGCCACCGACCGAGCGGTCCACCGCTCTGCGGATGATGGCTGAACACGGTGTGGACGACACGATCTTCGGCCACGGGATGTTCAACTGGATCCAGTCGGAGGAGTACGAGCCCGCTGCGGCGGCGCTGCGGACCGTGGTCCTGTCCGGCGCCAAGGTTCCGGAGGAGGTGTTCGCTCGGGTCGAGGGGCTGGGTGCGCGTGCGCTTCAGACGTTCGGGATGGGGGAGGGGATGTTCACCCTCACGCCCTTCGACGCTCCTCGCGAGCTGCGGAGCACCACGGTCGGCCCGCCACTGGCCGCTGACGACGAGGTCCGCATCCTCGAGCCGGGCGGTGAGCAGGAGGTGAGCGACGGCGAGGTCGGAGAGCTCGCGTGCCGCGGGTGGTACACGATTCCTGGCTACTTCAGCTCCGGAGAGCACAACGCGTCGGCCTTCACGGCGGACGGGTTCTTTCGGACAGGTGACCTCGCCCGGGTGACGGTG
Source organism: Aeromicrobium endophyticum (assembly GCF_003586285.1). GTDB lineage: Bacteria > Actinomycetota > Actinomycetes > Propionibacteriales > Nocardioidaceae > Aeromicrobium > Aeromicrobium endophyticum. The sequence goes on from NZ_QUBR01000001.1 coordinate 1,865,307, forward strand.
CACGACGGCCAGCGCTTCATCTCGATCGAGGGCCGGCTGAAGGACCTCATCAACCGGGGCGGTGAGAAGATCAACGCCGAGGAGCTCGAGGGTCTTCTGCGCCGGCACCCCCAGGTGCAGGACGCGGCCGTGGTCGCCATGCCCGACAAGGTGCTCGGCGAACGAGTGTGCGCCTATCTCGTCACGACGGGACCGCGGTTGGACGTACCCGACCTTCAGGAGCACCTCGAGGCCCTCGGCGTGGCCAAGTACAAGTGGCCCGAGCGGGTGGAGCTGATCGATCAACTGCCGCGGACGCAGGTCGGCAAGATCGACAAGAAGGGTCTTCGGCAACGCGTCGTCGGCGCGTTGCCGGCCTGAGACACCATGACGTACGAGCGGGTGTACGCCGAGGACGTCCCGGTCCGCACTGAGATCGAGCTTGGGGAGCACCGCGTCACGCGAGGCGAGATCATCGCGTTCGCGCGGCAGTGGGATCCCCAGCCTTTCCATGTCGACGAGGAGTTCGCACGCGGCACGGTGTTCGGGGACCTGATCGGCAGTGGTCTGCACACCATGGCGATCTTCCAGCGTCTGGCAGTGACGCGTCTTTATCGTCACTGGGCCATCATCGCCGGCCGCGCCATCAACGACGTGCGGATGACCCGTCCGTTGAGGCCTGACACGACGGTGCGCGCCACCGTGTGGGTGGACTCGGTGGAGCCGGACTCGCCGTCGCGATCGTTGATGCGCAAGACGGGCACGGTGTGGCACGGAGACCACGTGATGATGACCATCGGTGTCGAGTCCTACATCGCGCGGCGACTCGGTGACGAGGGGGCGTCGCCGTGTTAGTTGTTGACGATAGTGTTGAACCTTTGACTCAGGCGACAAGGATAGGTATTGTCGCGGTAAGACACCAAGGAGAAACATGACACTCAGGCGAGTGGGACTGATAGTCCCTAGCTCGAACGTGACGGTGGAGACCGAGCTCCCGCAGCTCCTGCGCAGGCAGGAGGGGCTCGACGTCAGCTTCCACTCGTCGCGCATGCGGATGACGGCGGTGACGCCGGCGGGACTGGCCGCCATGAACGTCCAGCGCGAACGGTGCGTCATGGAAGTTGCCGACGCGGGGCCGGACGTCCTGCTCTATGCCTGCCTGGTCGCACTGATGGCCGGAGAGCACGAGGAGCACCAGCGTGTCGAGTCGCTGGTCGCCGAGCAGCTGGCCACCGGGCAGTCCCCGACCCTGGTGCGCTCGAGCGCCGGCGCACTCCTGGAGGCGCTGGAGGCGCTGTCAGTCCGCCGGGTCGCACTGGTCACTCCCTACATGGCGCCACTGGCCCGCAAGGTCGTGGACTACATCGAGCACGAGGGCTTCGAGGTGGCGGACTACCGCGCGCTCGAGGTCGAGGACAACCATGCTGTCGGGTGCATCGAGGGTTCTCGCGTCATGGCGGCGGCGCGTGAGCTCGACCTCACCGGAGTGGACGCCGTCGTGCTGTCGGCCTGTGTGCAGATGCCGTCGCTGTCGCTCATCGCCGATGCGGAGCAAGAGCTGGGACTGCCGGTCATCAGCGCCGCGACGGCCGGAGCCTTCAGCATCCTGAGGGCTCTCAACCTCCCGGCGGCCGTCGCGAACGCCGGCTCGCTCCTCATGTCCGGCACCGATCTCTACGACAGTGCAGCCACTGCACACGACAGCATCAACCTGGGGGTAGTCCGATGAACGCTCTGCACGACAAGCATCTCGTCCGCGGCGTCGACCACGCGGCGTTTCCGACCTTCGATCCCGTCGGCACGGTCAGGTTCTACCGGGACGTCCTCGGCTTCCCGGTGGTCCACTCGATCTGCGCCGCAGGCTGGGGGCCGGAGAAGCACCCGGACTTCATCCACTTCTTCTTCGACATCGGCAACGGCGACCGGATCGCCTTCTTCTACTACTTCGGGCTGGAGCCCTTGCCCGGCGGTCGCGGGGACGCCTATGCACAGTTCGACGACGACGTGCCGGAGTTCTTCCTCGGTTCGCGTCACCTCGCCTTGAGCGTGGAGTCGGAAGACTCGCTGAACGAGTACCAGCGGCGCCTTGACGACAGCGAGTGGGCCACGGAGATGCGCGTGCAGCACGAGACGATCGAGTCGATCTACACGCATGACCCCAACGGCTACATCGTCGAGATCACCCGTGCCCTGCGACCGGTCACCCCCCAGGAAGACGTCGACGCGAATCTCACGATCGACGCACTGGTCGATGTGGTGAGCCGCGGCGATGCGAGCATTCACGCTCTTCTCAACCGCAAGGCCGAGTTGATCGTCGAGCGTTCGGACGACTGGGACACCCTGCTCGCCCAGCCCGAGGCCACCAGCTGATGGCCTCGGTGTACTTCCTCGACGTGCCCGAGAACCGTCCTGTCGTCGAGGTCGCCGAGCGCTCGCAGCAGGTGCACGTGACCAAGAACGGGCCCTACTTCGAGATCAGCGCCGCGGAGCCCTTCGAGATCGACCGCCGGGCCACGGGGGCCCGACACGCTGTCTGGTACAGCTGTGTCGCCGGCATCCGAGGCTTCCGGATCGCGGGGTGGGACAAGAACTCCCTCCGTTTCGAGATCCAGTCGTGAGCGGAGAGGCGACCGCTGCGGTGCGGCTGCGCACTCAGGACGGGGCGTTCGTCAGCGGGCTGCTTCGGACGCCCGCCGGCGGTGCAGGCACCGTCGTGAGCATCATGCACCCACGCGAGGACGTGACGCACCACCCGCAGGTCTCCCAGCTCCTCGATCAGGGTTTCGCGGTGTGGACCCAGGGGACTCGGTCGATGAACAACGACATGCGGCTGCTACACGAACAAGCTGTGCTCGACGTGGCCGCGGGGCAGACGTTCCTGGAGGAACAGGACTTCGAGTCCAGGGTGGCTCTGGGGCACTCCGGTGGCGCGACGCTCTTCGCCTTCTACCAGGAGCAGGCGGGCCTGCACGCGGGCGAGCGGCTGACATCGGCGCCCGACGGCACGCCGGTCGACCTGGCCGCCGCGCGGATGCCGATGCCGGACGGGTCGATCTTCATGGCCCCGCACCCTGGGCAGGGCGTCCTGCTGCAGCGCGTCATCGACCCGTCAATCACGGACGAGTCCGATCCGACCTCGGTCGACCCATCCCTTGACGCCTTCGACCCCGCCAACGGGTTCCGCCCTGCGCCCGACTCCTCGTCGTACGCACCGGAGTTCGTCGAGCGGTACCGCGCGGCGCAGAAGGCTCGTGTCCACCGCCTGGACCGGTTGGCGGCCGAGTCCGTCGAGGCTACCCGCCATCATCAGGATCTCGCTGCCGAGACGGGCAATGAGGCCCACAGACGGCGGGCGCTCACCCCGGACATCATGATCGTGCACCGCACAGATGCCGACCTGCGCTCCCTGGACTTGACCATCGACCCGAATCGTCGTCCCTACGGGTCGCTGTTCGGGCGGCGGCCCGATCTCGGCAACCACGGCTTCGCGGGGTTCTGCCGCATCACGACCCCCTCGGCGTGGATGTCGACGTGGTCGGCCACGACATCGCGGGCCAACTTCGTGAAGAACGTCAGCGCGGTCGCGTCTCCGACGCTACTGATCGAGCTGACGGGCGATCAGGCCTGCTTTCCGGCTGACGCCCGACAGATGTACGCCGCGCTGCCCGCGCTGGACAAGAAGCACGTCCGGGTCGCTGGCACCCACTTCGGGGGGGCTGTCGCGCCGGGCGAGCCCACCGGGACCGAGCTCGCCGCTCAGCAGATCGGTCGATGGCTGAAGGAGCGCTTCACGGCGTAGTGCTGACCGTCCGGCCTACGTGTCGGCCAGGAAGCCGTAATCTACGTCGTCTCGTAGAACGTCGTCGGACCCGTCAGCAGGTAGTCGTGACTCTCTGTGTGCCGACGCGCGGGGCCCGACGCGATCGCCGCGCTTCTGCGCACGCAAGGGTTTGACTCTGTTGACACGGACGGAGTCGCATCGTTCGGCGGCTGGCCTCGAACTCGGTCGTGCGGTACTCGAAGTGGCGTTCACCCGGGTAACAGGTCAGGTAGAACACATGGTCTGGCGACGGCTGGGTCTGCTGCTCGACGACGACAATGTCGAGCTCGGGAACAATTTGGTGAGCACTGCGAGCTAGTGGGCGCCCCTTGTCCAGATTTCTTCTCGAACTCGGCTCGTCCGGGCGTGGCCTCGGCGGCGGCCCTGGGGGCGGTAAGCCATGAGCGGCCGAGGAGGCGGCGTCACGACAGACCATCTCCCGTCGGTCGACCGATCGCGTGAACTGAGTAGTGGGCACAAGGGGCGCCTGCAACGGCCCGCTCGCGGGAAGGTGCCGGAGTCTGGGATACGCCCGTTCCAGGCTCCGCGCCATCACGTTCCCGGGCTTGCGCCTCGCGGCGTTCTGTAGAGGCCGGGACAGCCGTTCCCGGTACGCACTGCAATGCCAGTGGTTAGATCGCGTTACTGCAGGTTAGAACAATTGTCCCCATGTCCCAGAGGCCCGGGCGTGACGGCGGTGATCCGGAGAACCTCCACCGTGCCCTCCAGCGAGTATCGCAGAGCGGTCCGGAGACCCCGGTGCTGCCTCGGGGGAGTGCACGCGCTGTTCACGAACTGACCGGGCGGAGTCGCTGGCCGCGTGCGACGGTGGACGGGTCCCTCACATCCAGCACCAGGAGCGTCATGCCCGTCGCCGTGAACGACTACAACCACGTCCGTCTGACCGTCCGCGACATCGAGGTCTCGCGCGCCTTCTACGACTCCGTGTTCGACTTCGACGTGGCCTTCGAGCTGCCGCCGAACCCCGACGAGGCCACGAAGGATGCGCTCGCCTTCCTGTTCGGCGGCGTCATCTACAGCTTCGGCGGCGGCCTGCTCGGCCTGCGTCCGGTCGCGCCCGGCGGCGACCACTTCGACGAGGACCGCACGGGCCTCGACCACGTCAGCTTCTCGGTCGCCGACGTCGCGGCCCTGGAGCACGCCGTGACGGTGCTCGACGACCTCGGCATCGCGCACGAGGGCATCAAGGACCTCGGCGAGGCGGGCACGGCGATCCTGGAGTTCCGCGATCCCGACAACATCGCCCTCGAGCTGAGCGCCCCCACCGGCTGATCGGCGGCGTGGCTCAGCTCTCGACGCGGCGGCGCGGCCACGGCAGGGCCAGCACCAGCACCGTGTGCGCGATGTCCTCGACACCGACGAAGCCACCGATCGACTCGGCCTGGTTGGCCGCGGAGGTGAGCTGCTGACCCGCGTCGGCGCGCACGATGCCGGTCGCGAGGGTGCGGTCGCTCTCGTCGGCGACCCGGATGCGTGCATGCGTGCTGAACCTGGCGGCGTCGATCGTGACGGTGCCCTCGCCGTGCTGCAGGGCGCGTTCGACCAGGACGTCGAGGATCTGGTCGACCGACGCCCGGTGCAGCGGCAGCGCGATGGCGTCTGACCCGCCGGCCACGACGGAGCGTCCCAGCGCAGCCCCTCGATCGGACCACCGGGAGGCGGCATCGCCGACGAGCTCGCCGACATCGGTCTGCGTGACGTTGCCGAGGTGACCACGCGCGCCCTGCTCGAGCAGCGAGCTGATGACACCGCTCAGCCGATCGACCTCGGTCAGGCTGTGCTGCAGCTCGGCGGCGACGTCGGGCGGCGTCTGTGGCCACAGGGTGAGGTCCTCGAGCGACAGGCGCAGCGCGGTGATGGGGGTGCGCAGCTCGTGCGAGGCGACGACGGCCAGCTCGCGCTCGCGCTCGACGAGGCTGCCGAGCTGCGAGGCCGCTCGACGCAGGGCGTTGCCGAGCTCTTCGGCCTCCTTGATCGACGAGTGGTGCACCTCGACGTCGAAATGCCCGTCGCCGATGCGGGTGGCGTCGTCGGCGAGGCGACGGAACGGGTGCGCGAGCCGCCGGGCGAGCAGCGAGCCGATGACGGCCGCGACGACGGCGAGGGCCAAGGCCAGCAGCACGAGCGGCAGCAGCGCCCCGGACACGCGGTCGGACTGCACCGACGCAGCCTCGGCCACCGTCACGCGGCCGCCGCCCTGCACGCTCCTGCTGGCGCGGAGGTCGCCGTCCTCGGTGCCCGTGACCGACGCGGCGCCTCCCGACGTGCGCCGGCCGTCGGCGTCGACGAAGGTGACGCGACGGTCGTCGCCGGCCAGCGCGGCGAGAAAGGCCCCGCTGACGGGTTCGGGTCCGTCCTGGCGGGCGCCGATCGCCACGGCCGAGGCGTCGGCCGACTGCGCGACGCTTCCGCGCTGCTGCTCGCGGACGAGGTCGGCGGTCGAGTAGGCGCGGACGACGCCGAACACCACGAGGATGCCGACCGTCACCGACATCAGCGTCACGACCAGACGTTCACGCATCCGTGGTGTCGCTCTCCAACCTGAACCCGACGCCGCGGACCGTCACGATCCGCACGGGGGCGGCGCTGTCCTCGAGCTTCTGGCGCAGTCGCCCGATCGTCGTGTCGAGCGTCTTGGTGGAGCCGAACCAGTTCTCGTCCCACACGTCGTCCATGACGCGCTCCCGCGTGAAGACCGCGCCGGCGCTGGAGTGCAGCAGCGCCAGGACGTCGAACTCCTTGGCGGTCAGCACGAGCTCGGCGGTGCCGATCCAGACGCGGCGTGCCTCGGTGTCGACCGTGAGGCCGTCGGCGGGCGGTGCCGCGGCGGGAGCGGCCGGAGCCGGAGCCGCCGCGGCCGGGGCGGCATCGGTGGCCGGGGTGGCGGGTGTGGCGCGACGCAGCAGGGCCCGCGTGCGTGCCAGCAGCTCGGCGAGGCCGAAGGGCTTGGCGAGGTAGTCGTCGGCACCGACGTCGAGCCCCACGACCCGGTCGAGCTCTCCGCCGCGAGCGGTGAGGATCAGCACGCCGCCGACGTATCCGTTGGCGCGGATGCGGCGACACACCTCGAGGCCGTCGACGTCGGGCAGGCCGAGGTCGAGCAGCACCAGGTCGACGCCGCCGGTCTGGACGCGATCGACGGCCGGGAGCCCGGCAGCGACCCGCTCGACGACGTAGTCCTCCCGTTCCAGCGTGCGGATGAGGGGCGCGGCGATCTGGTCGTCGTCCTCGACGAGCAGCACGAGGTGGGGCATCTCATGAAGCATACGGTGATCCGAGGTCGGCGTCGGCGGGTCGATCACGGCGGTCGGCCGCGAGCAGACCCATGACGATGCAGGACAGGGCGAGCGTCACGATCGCCGAGATCCCGACGGGGTGGTGAGGTTGTCCCGGCACGCCGGCCAGCGCCGTCAGCACCACGCTGGCGGCGCACAGCAGCGACAGCGCCAGCGCGCTCATCCGTGCCTCGAGGTCGTGGTCGCGGTGCAGCTTGACGGTCGTCGCCGCCACGAGCACCAGCACCGTCAGCAGCAGGACGTCGACGTACGAGCGGTGGTGGGCCAGGACCAGCCGGGCGAGCAGCGTCAGCGACAGCAGGGTCATCGCGATGGTGGCGAGCCGCTGGCAGCGGTCGTGGTGGCCGGCCATCAGAAGTCCACGTCCAGGGGGCCGGACTCGGTGACGGCCGCGGTGCTGATCGGGTTGCCGGCGAGGTCGACGATCGTCGAGGCCGGACGCCACACCATCGCGGCCGGCGTGGAGTTCTGGATGCCGCTGGCCGACAGGACCTTCATCGTCACGACCGTGCGGGGGACGCCGTCGACCGTGACCGTGGCGGCCGTGATCGACACGTCGCTCGTGGCGTCGAACAGGAAGGTGTAGTCGGCGCCGAGGTCGACGGTGCCGAGACGGAGACCGGTCGGGGCGGTGACGTCGAGCGTGTCCGGGCCGAAGAACACCGCGCGCACCCGCATCGTGCCGGACGTCGCCGCGCCGGACCAGCCGCTGTAGATCGAGCTGAGGTCCATCTGCTTGCTGAACGTGTAGACCACCGTGTCGCCGGCGTCGATCTTGCCCTCGATGCCGCCGTTGGTCGTCTGGATGTCGACGCCCTTGCCGGGCGTCTTGTCGACGATGCGGTTGGTGACGACCGTCGACGTGGCGACGATGCCGTCGGTGGTGGTCGCGACGGCCCGCAGGTCGTACGTGCCCTCGGCGACCTGTGTGGTGTCGAACGTGCAGGAGTACGGCGAGGAGGTGTCGGTGCAGATGTCGACCCAGCTGTTGGCACCGGCGACCGAGCGCTGGATCTTGACCGAGGCGATCGTGCCCGTCGAGGTCGCGGTCGCTGCCAGCACCGTTCCGTTGCGCAGGTACGTGCTCGGCGGCGTCAGCGTCACCGATGCCGTCGTGTTCTGCACGGTGCGGTTGGCGACGGTCGCCGACGTCGCGGTGTTGCCGGCCTTGTCGGTGGCGACGGCGCGGAAGGAGTAGGTGCCGTTGGGGAGCGTCGCGGTGTCGACCGAGCAGGAGTACGGCGCCGTCGTGACGGTGCACAGGTCGCTCCAGCTGCCGCCGGTCGACGACTGGATGACGACCGTGGCGATGCCCGAGTGCGTGTCGTTGGCGGTGGCCGTGAACGTCTTGGTGCCCTTCAGCGGCGTGCCCGGGTCGGTCATCGTCACGGTGGGGGCGAGGTTGTCGATGACGACCTTGCTGACGACGGCCGAGGTGTAGGTGGTGCTGCCGGCGACTGCGACCGAGCGCAGGTCGTAGGTGCCGTTGGCGAGGGTCGCGGTGTTGACCGAGCAGGTGAAGGGCGAGGCCGCCGCGGTGCACAGCGTGGTCCAGGTCGTGGTGCCCGTCGGTGCGTACTCCACGCGGACCGTCGGCGTGAGGCCGGCGGCGCCGCTCACGGTGGTCGTGGTGGTGACGGAGCCGCGCAGGAGGTCGCCGGGCCGGGCCAGCACCACCGTGACGTTGTTGGCGACGGTGGCCGAGACGACCGCGGACGTGGTGGAGTTGGCGGCCCGGTCGACCGCGATCGCGCGCAGGTCGTAGGCGCCGTCGGTGACCTGCGTGGTGTCCCAGTCGCAGGTGTAGGGCGACGATGAGGTGGTGCACACGCTCGTCCAGTCGGAGGTGCCGGCTGCGGTGCGCTGGATGGTGACGCTCGCGACGCCCGAGCCGGCGTCGGACGCCGTGGCGGTGATGGTGTCGGTGCCCTTCAGCGGCGAGCCGGGGGCGGTCACCGCGACGGTGGGGGCGACCCAGTCGGCGGCCGCGCTGACGCTGCCGGTGGCTCCGGTCCGCGCGACGAACGAGGCCGACGACGACCCGGTGAGGGCGACGGCCGCGACGATGAGCACCAGGCCCACGAGCGCCGACAGCAGCCGGCGGTTCGTCGGCGCTGCCGCGTCGCGGTGGCGGGGGGTCGTCGAGCTCATGTATCCAAGGTAGGGAGAGCCGATCCACGCGATCTCCACACGATCTCCCCGTCTGTTCCACAACTCGCGAACGTCCGTGGCGTCCGCACGCGCCGGGAATGCAGAGGTGCCGCCGACCCGGGGGAGGTCGGCGGCACCGTCTGCGCCGGTCCCGAGGGCCGGCAGGTCTGGATTACTGGTTGGTGGTGGTGGCGTCGGCCTGGACCGAGTCCCACTGGAAGGCGGCCGTGGCGGTCTTGCCCTGGTCGGTGTTCGGGGTGGTCGGGTCGAGCTTGACGCTGAACGTGTAGTCGTTGGCCACGCCCGGCGCGACGAGGCCGAGGTCGTTCTTGGCGCCGTCCACGAGCCCGCCGAAGGTGCCGGTGTAGACGACCTTGTTGGTCGTGGTGTTCGTGATCGTCAGCGACAGGTTCGCGGCGGTGAACGTGTTGGTGGAGGAGGTCTCGGTCAGCGAGAAGGTGGCGGGCAGGCTGCCGGTGTTCTTGATGGTGAGGCTGCCGTTGACGACGTCGCCGGGCTTGATGTTGGTCAGGTTGAAGACCGCAGCGTTGGCCTTGGAGTTGCTCTGGGTCAGCGTGCCGGAGGTGACCGAGCTGATGGTGTTGGCGCTGGTGGAGGTGAAGGTGGCTCCCGAGCCGACCGCGATGGCGCCGGCGGCGACGAGGGTGGCGAGGGGGAGGAGGATCTTCTTGGTCTTCATGGTGGGGCCCTTCGGGTGGTGGGCCGTGGGGCCCGGTGTGGTGTGGAGGAGGTCTGTGGCCGGGAGTGCTCCGCGGCTTGTGACACCAACTTATGGAGCCGAGATCCACGCGATCTCCCCACGACGTCCCCACGAAGTACACGGTTTGGTGTCGGTTCTGCGGGAGATGCGGGAGCGGAGAAACCGCCCTCGAGCGCGACAACGTCCCTCGAGCGCAGCAACGCCCCGTGAGCGCAACAACGCCCCTTGAGCTGGTCGAAAGGGCCTTCCGACCAAGCTCACGGGGCGTGTGCGAGCGAAGAGCTCGAGGGGCGTTGCTCCGTCAGGCGGTGACGAGCGCCGCGTGGCGCTTCTCGCGGCGCTCGCCGCGTGCCCCGCGCAGACCGCGGGTCAGCTCGACGAGGCTGCCGAGGGCGATCAGCGCAGCCGGCACGCCGATGACGATCATGCGCAGCTCGCGGTCGGCCAGGCCGACGAACACCCATCCGACGTGCGGCACGGTCGTGCGGACGACGGGCTGCGTCGCCTCGGTGAGGCTGAACTTCCACGGATCGGGATCGGGGTTGGCGTCACCCTTGGTCTGCAGCTGGCGGACGCCGGTCGGCAGGATCGTGTCGGAGATGACGCGGTGGGTGACCAGGTGGTTCGTGCCGCTGTCGGCGGGCGGCAGGTACGTGATGACGTCGCCGATCTTGACGTCCTCGACCGGCACGCGCTGCTCGAAGGCGATCGAGCCCTTCTCGAACGTCCCCGACATCGAACCGCCGGTGATGACGTAGCGCTCGAAGCCGAACAGGCTGGGGGCGAGGTAGGCGACGCCGGCCACGGTCGCCACGATCATGACGATGTTGACCAGCCACGAGCCGGCGCGCGAGGCGACGCTGCGGCGGGGACGAAGGGTGCGGCTCATGATGTCGTCCTTTCGAGACCGGTCATCGAGCCGGGGTGCCGGGCGGCACCCCGGAGGGGCTTACTGGTTGGTGGTGGTGGCGTCGGCCTGGACCGAGTCCCACTGGAAGGCGGCCGAGGCGGTCTTGCCCTGGTCGGTGTTGGGCGTCGTGGTGGCCAGCTTGGCGCTGAACGTGTAGACGTTCGACACGCCGGGCTCGACGAGGCCGAGCGGGGTCTTGGTGCCGTCGACCAGGTCGCCGAACGTGCCCGACCAGACCTTCGTGCCGGTCGTGGTGTTGGTGATGTCGAGCGTCAGGTTGGCGGCGGCGAAGCCGTTGACGGAGGAGGTCTCGGTCAGCGAGAAGGTGGCGGGCAGGCTGCCGGTGTTCTTGATGGTGAGGCTGCCGTTGACGACGTCGCCGGGCTTGATGTTGGTCAGGTTGAAGACTGCGGCGTTGGCCTTGGAGTTGCTGTGCGTCAGCGTGCCGGAGGTGACCGAGCTGATGGTGTTGGCGCTGGTGGAGGTGAAGGTGGCTCCCGAGCCGACCGCGATGGCGCCGGCGGCGACGAGGGTGGCGAGGGGGAGGAGGATCTTCTTGGTCTTCATGGTGGGGCCCTTCGGGTGGTGGGCCGTGGGGCCCGGTGTGGTGTGGAGGAGGTCTGTGGCCGGGAGTGCTCCGCGGCTTGTGACACCAACTTATGGAGCCGAGATCCACGCGATCTCCCCACGACGTCCCCACGATCTCCACACTTCGGACTCATCTGTCGCGGCGTCGCAGCGTCGCAGCGTCCGGGCCCGGACGCGCCACGGGCCCGGACCAGTGGTCCGGGCCCGTGGGCAGAAGAGGTGCGCGACGTCTACAGCGGCAGGTCGAACCAGACGCTGGTGCCGCCCGAGGGGCTGGCGTCCATCCCGATCGTCCCGTCGTGGGCCTCGACGATGCGGCGAGCCGTCGCCAGCCCGATGCCGTGGCCGATCCGGTCGTGGTCGTCACGCGTGAAGATCTCGAACATCGACTCGCGCCGGTCCTCGGCCACGCCGATGCCGTTGTCGTCCACGCGGATGCGCCAGTGCCGATCGCGCCGCTCGGCCCGGACCGTCACCTCGGGACGTTGGTTCGGGCGGGCGAACTTGATGGCGTTGGTCATGAGGTTGAGCAGCACGGAGTAGATCAGGTCGGCATCGCCGACGACCCGGGGCAGCTCGCCGACCACGATCTGGGCCTCGCTGCGCTGCGACAGCGGAGCGACGTCCTTGAGCACGAGGTCGAGCACGTGCGCGAGGTCGACGTCGGCGTTGCGGGGTCGTCCGCCCTGCTGCGCGAACGACAGCATCTGCTGGATCATGGCGTCCATGCGGTGACCGGCCTGCTCGACGGCCTCGACCATCTGCGCCACGTCGGCGTCGCCCTCGATGACGGGCTCGGTGGCCAGCAGCTCGGCGTTGACCAGGATCGCGGTGAGCGGTGTGCGCAGGTCGTGGCTGACCTGGTCGGCGAACTGGCTCAGGTGCTCGTTCGAGCGACGGAGGTTCTCCTGTGCCCGGGTCAGCTCCTGCAGGGACTCCTCGAGGGCCTGGCTGCGGAACCGCAGCTCGAGCAGGTCCATGACCTGCGAGGCCATCACCCCGAGCGCCTGCCGCTGGACCGGGCTGAGCTCGCGCGGCACGAGGTCGAACACGCACAACCGGCCGATCGGCACCCCGTCGGGCGTGATGATCGGGGCGGACGCGTAGAACCGCACCGAGCCGATCTCGCCGGTGACGAAGGGATTGTGCTTGAACCGCTCGTCGACGCTGGCGTCGGCGACCACGATGGCGTCGGGCGCGCCCATCACGATGGCGCACATCGAGTCGTCGCGCGCGCAGACCGAGGGCTCGAAGCCCGCCGCCACGATCTGGTGCTGGGCGGTGCTGCTGATCAGGTTGATGGCCGCGTGCGGCACGTCGCAGATCTGCGCGATCAGGTCGACCAGCGACTGCAGGTCGCGACCGGGGGTCTGGTCGAGCGCGCGGTAGCGCTCGAGCTCGTGGTCGACGACCGTCGCGTCGATGACATCCTGCGACATGCAATCCCCCCTTGGGACTAAGGTCCCAGTCTCTCACGTGATGTGGCTCGTGGGGACCCGACTCAGTACCCGCCGAAGCTGTCGATGCGGATGTCGTCGTGGTCGACGCCCATCGTGTCGAGCAGCGCCTCGGTCGACTCGATCATCCCCTCGGCACCCGCGACGTAGTAGTGGTGGGCGTCGTCGGGGATCACGCCGCGCAGCAGCCGCTCGCGGTCCTTGCGCTTGACGCCCTGGGTGACGAGGTACTCGACCCGGGCCTCGGGCAGCTCGCTCCGCCATGCGTCGAGCTCGTCCCTGAACAGGAAGTCGTCGGTCGCGTTGAGGTAGACCAGCACCACCGATCCCGACCGACGGGCGTCGAGCATCTCCTTGAGCATGCTGCGGAACGGGGCCACGCCCACGCCGCCGGCGATGAGGACGCTGTCGCGGTGCTCGTCGAGCTGGAACTCGTAGTCGTTGCCGAAGGCCGTGATCCGCATCGTCTCGCCGGGGACGGCTGCTGCCAGGGCCCGCTTGATCTCGCTCTGCCCCTCCTTGAACGTGATCATGAGGTCGGGCTCGGTCGGGGACGACGACAGCGAGTACGTCCGGCCGCCGCGCAGCTCGCCGGCGAAGGCGAGGTCGACCCAGTCGCCCGGCTCGTAGTCGAAGCCGCGGGGACGCTCGAACACGACGCTGAGGTGCTGCGCCGTCTCGGGACGCACGTGCTTGACGGTGAGCTCGATGTCGACCAGCTGATGTGCCACGCGCCCAGTGTCTCGTGCGTCGGGAGGTCAGAACTCCTCGGTGCCCCGCAGGCGCCGCGGGCGGCCGTCGGGGTCGTGCAGCAGCAGGTAGGGCACCAGTGCGGCGGCGCGCCGGCGGCGGCTCAGCTGCGGCGGGTGCAGCCGGCGAAGGCGCCCGGGTGGGCGCGCGCCCACGCGGCCACCGGCGTGCCAGGCGTCGAGTCGCTCCGCGCTGGCGACGTAGGCCGCGAACATGTCGCGGGCCTCGGCGCAGTCGTCGAGCGGGTCGTCCTCGTCTCGGTCGAGGTGCTCGGCGGCGAGCGTCAGGCGCAGCCGTCGCGCGTACCCGTCGGCCGTGCCGGCGGTGTCGACGACGACGGCCGACAGCTCGGAGTCGTGCGTCCACGAGCGACGGTTGAAGTTGTCCGAGCCGATCGTCGACCAGACGTCGTCGATGATGCACGTCTTGGCGTGGACGTAGACCGGCGTGCCCTCGTGGTTCTCGATGCCGAAGACCGCGACGCGGTCGGGCGCGGCCCGCTGCATCTCGAGCATCGCGCGTCGCCGCCCGAGCAGCTGCGCCGTGCGGGACGATCCCTCGAGGTCGGGGTGCAGGGGCACGACGGCGACGACGTGCAGGTCGTCGTGCTGGCGCAGCGCCTCGGTGAAGACGTCGCCGACGTGCGTGCCCCACAGGTACTGGTCCTCGACGTACACGAGGTGTCGGGCCTGCAGCAGGGCCTTGGAGTAGCCCCGCGCGACGCTGCGCTCGCCACCGACGGCGAACTCATAGTCGCGGTCGAGGCGCAGGTCGGGGTACGTGCGCAGCAGCTGCACGACGTGCGTGCCCCCGGGCACCTCCGGCGGGGGAGGAGCCTGCTCGGGCAGCGGGTCGGGGCTGCGGTCGAGCCGGTGGACGAGGTCGGACACCAGGTTGATCGGGCTGCGGCTGAGCGGGGTGGGGTCCTCCCACCGCTCGCGGAACACGGTCTCGACGTCGTGCACGGCCGGCCCGGTGATGGCGGCCTGCACGTCGTGCCACGGCGGTGTCGGCCCGTACTCGTCGGCCATCTCGAGCGCCTGGGGATCGCCGTGGTGATCGCGGTCGTCGCGGCGGGAGTGGCACAGGTCGATGCCGCCGACGTACGCGATGTCGCGCGAGGGGTCGTCCTGGTGCCGGATCACGACCATCTTCTGGTGGTGCGACCCGCCGAGACGCACCCGCATGTCGAGCAGCACCTCGGCGCCGCGGGCCTGCAGCTGCTCGCCGAGGTGGCGGTTCTCGCGGGCGGTGAACCCGAACCCCTCCCAGTGCGAGCGCCAGACCAGCCCGCGCACGTCGACGCCGCGCTCGTCGGCCCGGCCGAGCACCTCGACGACCTCGCTGCCCGGCTCGCCGGTCAGCCGCTCGTCGGCGTCGCCCTGCCAGTCGGTGAAGAAGATGAGGTCGCCCCGCCGGGTGGCCTCGATGCGCTCGAACAGCTCGGCGAAGTACGTCGCCCCGTGCACGAGGGGACGGACGAGGTTGCCGCCCGACCAGGCGCGTCCGGGGTGGGCGTCGTCGAGACGCGTGTGCGGGTTGCCGCGCTCGTCGGGCGTCAGCAGCCAGCTCGTCGGGTCGGGGGCTTCGGCGGTCACCCGTTCACTGTGCCCTGTGCGCGGTCGCGTGACCGAGCCGGGACGGTGCCCGCGCTCGTCAGCGCCTCACGCACGACGGGCGACGGATGGTGATCGAGACGGTCTTCGACGCGTTCGGGAGCACCAGCTGCACCCGGGCCTTGAGCGCGCCCTGGCGCTTGGCGATCGAGGACCTCTTGATGGACCGCGAGAACGGCGCCTTGGTGTCGCGGGCGATCCGCTTGCTGCCGACCCTGAACTCGACGCGGGTGACCGGGGCGCCCCTGGTCTTCACGCGGACACGGACGCGCGAGCCACGGCACACGGCCTGCGCACGCAGCTTCTTCGCCGACGACGTCAGGCGGGCCCGGTCGGCGGCCTGGCGCTCGGCCTTCCGCTGGGCCGCGATGGCCTGACGGGCGGAGGCGGCGATCGTCGTGGAGAAGGCCTGCATGCCGATCGCCGTGGGGTGGAACGGGATCGCGCCGTCGAGGCTCGCGGGGACGACCCCCTCGACCCACCGCTGCCCGGCAGGGGCGCAGGCGGTGTGGTCGATGGCGCCAGGAGTCGTGCGGAGGTCGGCGAACACCGCCCCGGCGTTGCGCGCGGCCTCGTCCAACACGGTGTTGGTGTGGTCGACCAGCCCCTGCACGTAGTCCGCGTCGTCGGGGGTCACGGGCTGCGTCAAGGGGCACCCGCCCTTCGGCACGTACAGGCCGTAGCCGACGACGACGATCGCCGCGCGGGGCGACCTGCGCCTGATCTCGGCCAGCGTCGCCGCGAGCTCGGGGCGGATGGCATCGATCTTGTCGTGCACGGTGCTGCCGTCGCGCTGCTTGCATCCCGGCACCAGGCAGCCCGTGACGGTGCTGACGATGCCGGCATCGTTGGCGCCGATCGGGCCGAGCGTGACGAGGGTCGTGTCGGCGGTCAGCGCGTCGAGCTGCGGTGGCTCCGACTCCTGCGGCTGGGTCATGTTGTCGACCTTGGCGCTGGAGCACGTGACGTCGGTGAAGGCCTGGACGTTCAGGGCGCCGGCCGTGTAGGTCGCGAGGTTGCGCTCGCTGCGGAAGCACGGGCCGCCCGTGCGCTGCGGCAGGATGATGGGTCCGGCGGCCGCCGAGTCGCCCAGCGCGACGTACCGCTCGCCGCCGGGGCCGTGGTCGAACACGACGCCGTTCGGAGCGGCGGCGGACGCGGCACCGGTCGCCGGCATGACGGCCGCGCCGATCGCGATCGTGACGGCTGCGGCCAGAACTCGTCTCATGCGGGTCTCCTCAGGTGCGACGACACGGTGTCGCTCCTGGCATGCAAGTCCACCCCGGGACCGGTGTCAAGAGAATCTTGTGACCGGGGTCACAAAAGATCCGGCCTCGCTGCTGATGGCAGCCGTGAGGTCCGGCGGCGAAGCCAGCGTGGTTGCGCCGGGAACCTGTGTGATGCCCGGAGCTGCCCACCCGACGTGTGCCGGTCCTGGCTGTCACGCCGGCACGTCGGACGGGCGTCGAAGAAGCCGGCGATCGTCCGCGAGCGTCGAGCCCGCCCCAGCCCTACCGTGGACGCGTGACCGAGACCGACGCGCCCGAGCTGACCCCCGAGGAGCGTTCGAGGCGGTGGCACGCGCTGGCGGTGTGCCTGCTCGCGGGAGCGATGACCCTGCTGGACGTCAGCATCGTCAACGTCGCGCTGCCGTCGATCCGCGAGGGCCTCGACGCCGGCAACGGGACGATCCAGTGGGTCGTGGCGGGCTACGCGCTCGCCTTCGGCATCGTGCTGGTGCCCGCCGGGCGCCTCGGCGACGCCCGTAGCCGTCGGTCGGTCTTCATGGCCGGCGTCGCCCTGTTCACGATCGCGAGTGCCGTGTGCGGCGCGGCGCAGGAGCCGCTGTGGATCGCGGTCGCGCGCGTGGTGCAGGGCATCGGCGGCGGGCTCATCACGCCGCAGGTGTCGGGCTTCATCCAGAACCTGTTCAAGGGGCCCGAGCGGGGTCGGGCGTTCGGCCTGTTCGGCGCGACCATCGGGGTGTCCACCGCCATCGGGCTGGTGCTCGGCGGGCTGCTGATCCAGCTCGGCGGGCAGGAGTCGGGCTGGCGCCTGGTCTTCTACGTCAACGTCCCGATCGGCATCCTGCTGCTCGTCCTGGCCCGGCGCTACCTGCCAGTGGCCACGCGCGGCCCCAAGCAGTCGCTCGACCCCGTCGGCGTGCTGTTGTTCGGCACGGCGATGCTCTTCGTCCTGCTGCCGCTCGTGTCGGGCAGCCAGGACGCCTCGCTGTCGCAGCGTCCGTGGTGGCTGCTGGGCGTCTCCGCCGTCCTGCTGGCGGCGTTCGTGCTGTGGGAGCGGCGCTGGACGTCGACGGGTCGCGAGACGCTGCTCGACCTCTCGCTCGTGAAGGTGCGCTCGTTCGTCCTCGGCCTGGGGCTCGGCACCTTCTACTTCGCGGGCTTCACGTCGATCTTCATCGTCCTGACCCTCTACCTGCAGCAGGGGCTGGGGTACTCGGCGCTGGAGGCCGGCCTCTCGCAGCTGCCGTTCGCGGTGGGATCGGCGACGTCCTCGCTGCTCGGCGGGCGACTCGTCGAACGCCTCGGACGCGCGCTGGTGGTCACGGGACTGCTGCTGATCAGCGTCGCACTGGTCGCCGTCGATCTTCTCGTGCCTCATCTGACGGGCGACGTGGGCCTCAAGCTCGCGCCCGTCCTCCTCCTGGCCGGCCTGGGCGGCGGGCTCGTCATCGCGCCCAACATCACGCTGTCGCTCGACGAGGTCGAGCCGGCCCGCGCCGGTGCCGGAGGCGGGCTGCTGCAGACCGCGCAGCGCGTCGGGTCGGCGATCGGCGTGGCGGTCGTCCTGGCGCTGTTCTTCGAGCGGGTGCGGTCGAGCGACGGCGACTTCGCCGACGCGCTCTCGTACAGCCTGCACGTCACGATCGCGTTCGTGCTGGTCGCTCTGGCGATGGGGGTGCTCGACCTCGTGCGCCGGGCCCGCGACGCCCGGTCGTGACGGGCGCGACAGGGCCACGACAGGGGCTGTGACGAGCGACAAGGGGATAGTGCTGCGCGGACGTGGAGGCACCGGTTAGCCTCGTACCCGGGGGACACACCATGCCTGCTGCGCCCGCGGTGCGGCAGAGGTGGACAGCCGTAGACGAGACCGAACCCTGGAGTGCGCACCATGCCCGAGCCCTTGGACAGTCGCCTGCGCGACGACCAGGCGCTCGACGAGATCGAGCTGACGAGCCGCCTGATCATCGCCGCCTCGGCCAAGGACTGCCCGCTCTCCCAGAGCGAGGTCGACGAGATCCTGGGCATCGCCACGTCCCAGTGAACGCCCGGTGACACCCGCGATTGACACCGGTGAACGACGTGCCTCTAGCATGGGCGTGCCCTACTCAGCATTGACAGGAGCTAGTCGTGCGTTTTCGCATCCGACCAGTTGAGACATCCTTCTACGACTTGTTCACCGAGATGGCGAACCACCTCGTCGAGGGCGCGAATCTGCTGGCGCAGATGCTCGACTCGAGCACCGACAAGAAGGCTCTCGGTGAACAGATGCGAGAGGCCGAGCACCAGGCCGACGAGACGACCCACAAGATCGTCAAGCGGGCCAACTCGACGTTCATCACGCCCTTCGACCGCGAGGACATCTACCGCCTCGCGAGCAGCCTCGACGACGTCATGGACTTCATGGAGGAGACCGTCGACCTCGTGGGCCTCTACGAGCTCGGCGACCTGCCGGCCGACTTCGCCCCGCAGGTCGAGGTGCTGCAGCGTGCCACCCAGCTGACGGCCGAGGCCATGCCGCGGCTGCGCACCATGAAGGACCTCGACGAGTACTGGATCGAGATCAACCGCCTCGAGAACCAGGGCGACCGCTCGTACCGCCGCATCGTGGCCCACCTGTTCGGCGGCAGCTACAAGTCGCTCGAGGTGCTCAAGCTCAAGGACGTCGTCGACTCGCTCGAGCACGCGATCGACGCCCTCGAGTCGGTCGCGAACACGGTGGAGCAGATCGCCGTCAAGGAGTCCTGAGGGTGGACCTCGTCCTCGTCCTGGTGATCGCCACCGTCGCGATCGCCCTGTTCTTCGACTACACCAACGGCTTCCACGACGCCGCCAACGCGATCGCGACCTCGGTCTCGACCCGCGCCCTGACCCCCCGCATCGCCCTGACGATGGCCGGCATCCTCAACTTCGTCGGCGCCCTCCTCGGCGTCGGCGTGGCCAAGACGATCAAGGACATCCTCAGCGGTTTCGACAACATCACGGCCCAGAGCCAGTCGCACGCGCTCACCGTCGTGCTGAGCGCCCTGGTGGGCGCGATCGTCTGGAACCTCATCACCTGGTACTTCGGCATCCCGTCGTCGTCGTCGCACGCGCTGATCGGCGGCCTCATCGGCGTCGGGCTGGCCGCCGGCGTCACGGTCGACTGGGACAAGGTCGTCGACAAGGTCGCCATCCCGATGGTGCTGAGCCCCGCGCTCGGCTTCGGCGGCGCCTTCATCATCATGACGACGATCATGTGGCTGTTCCGGCGCGCCAACCCGCACACCGTCAACCGCGGCTTTCGGCTCTCGCAGACGGTGTCGGCGGCGGCGCTCTCGCTGGGCCACGGCCTGCAGGACGCGCAGAAGACCATGGGCGTCATCGTGCTCGCGCTGATCGCCGGCGGCTATCACACGTCGGCCAATGACGACATCCCGTTGTGGGTCATCCTGTCGGCCGCCGGCGCGATCTCGCTGGGCACGATGTCCGGCGGCATGCGCATCATGCGCACCATGGGTCGTCGCATCATCGCGCTCGACCCGCCGCGCGGGTTCGCCGCCGAGTCGACCGCCGCGATCGTGCTCTACGGCATGGCGATCGGCGCCCACGCGCCGGTCTCGACCACCCACACCATGACGTCCGCCGTGATGGGCGCGGGCGCCACCAAGCGCTTCAGCGCCGTCCGCTGGGGCGTCGCGCGCGGCATCATCACCGCCTGGGTCATCACGATCCCGGCCGCTGCCGCCGTCGGCGCCCTGACGTACGTCATCCTGCGGATCTTCATCCCCGGCAACTAGCGCGCGGCCCCTAGGGAGGCCGCCCGCGGCCGACCGTGAGCGGAGCGAAGGGGCTCACCTACGTCGAAGGGCTCGGGTGACCAGTGGTCACCCGAGCCCTTCCGCTCACCTGGCTTCGCAGCTGACGCGCTCCGCGCGTGGAACGCTCACGCTTCGCTAGCCTGGGTTCGGCGCTCGCTCGCTGCGCTCGCTCGACCTCACCCGAACCGGCCCTGGATGTAGGCCTCGGTGGCGGGGTCCTGGGGGTTGGAGAAGATCGTCTCGGTGCGGCCGACCTCGATCAGCCGTCCCGGCTTGCCGACGCCCGACAGGTTGAAGAAGGCGGTCTCGTCCGAGACGCGAGCGGCCTGCTGCATGTTGTGGGTGACGATGACGATCGTGTACTGCGCCTTGAGCTCGTGGATCAGGTCCTCGATGACGCTGGTCGAGATGGGGTCGAGAGCCGAGCAGGGCTCGTCCATCAGCAGGATCTCGGGCTCGACCGAGATCGCACGGGCGATGCACAGACGCTGCTGCTGACCGCCCGACAGACCCGAGCCGGGACGCGCGAGGCGGTCCTTGACCTCGGCCCACAGGCCGGCGCTGCGCAGCGACCGCTCGACGATGTCGTCGGACTCCGACTTCTTCATGCGCTTGCTGTTGAGCTTCTGCCCGGCCAGGACGTTGTCGTAGATCGACATCGTCGGGAACGGGTTGGGCCGCTGGAAGACCATGCCGATCATGCGGCGGACGTTCACGGGGTCCATGTCGGACGCGTAGAGGTCCTGACCGTCGATCAGCACCTTGCCCTCGACCCGAGCGCCGCGGATGACCTCGTGCATGCGGTTGAGCGACCGCAGGAAGGTCGACTTGCCGCAGCCGGACGGGCCGATGAAGGCGGTGACCGACTTCGCGGGGATCGGGATGGTCACGCCCTCGACGGCGAGGAAGTCGCCGTAGTAGATGTTCAGGTCGGAGACGTCGATGCTCTTGGCCATGGTGGGTGTCCTTCCTGGACGGTTTAGCGCTCGCCCTTGGGCGAGAAGAAGTAGGAGACGAGACGGGCGATCAGGTTGAGCAGCATGACGATCAGCAACAGCGTGAGCGCCGCACCCCAGGCGCGGTCGATGCTGAACTCCGGCGGGATGCCCGGGTTGCGCTGCGATGCGTAGGCGAAGACCGGCAGCGAAGCCATGCGCCCGTCGAACGGGTTGAAGTTCACCGAGTCGGTGGCTCCGGCGATGATCAGCAGAGGCGCAGTCTCGCCGATCACGCGGGCGATGGCGAGCGTGATGCCCGTGACGATGCCGGCCAGCGCAGTGGGCAGCACGACCTTCGAGACGGTGCGCCACTTGGGCACGCCGAGTGCGTACGACGCCTCGCGCAGCTCGTTGGGCACAAGCTTCAGCATCTCCTCGGTCGAGCGGACGACGACGGGGATCATCAGCACCGACAGCGCGACCGATCCGCCGATGCCCATGCGCACGCCCTCGCCGAAGAACAGCACGAACAGGGCGTAGGCGAACAGACCGGCCACGATCGACGGGATACCGGTCATGACGTCGACGAGGAAGCGGATCCATCGAGACAGCCGGTTTCCCTCGGAGTACTCGACGAGGTAGATCGCGGCGAACAGGCCGATGGGCACCGAGATGACCGTCGCGGCACCGGTGATGATCAGGGTGCCGACGAGAGCGTGGTAGATGCCGCCACCCTCACCGACGACGTTGCGCATCGAGAAGGTGAAGAAGTCGATGCCCAGGACCTTGGTGCCCTTGCCGATGACGGTCACGAGGATGCTGAACAGGGGGAACATCGCCAGGACGAACGAGGACGTCACCAGCACCGTGACGAGGCGGTCCGTGGCCTTGCGGCGTCCCTCGACCGCGACCGACCAGACAGGCAGGGCCAGGCTGATCGCGAACACGACCAGGGCGGCGAGCATGAGGTTGACGCCGGCTGCCAGGTACAGGGCTGCGGCAACGACGACAGCCGCGCCGATGACCAGCAGGGGAGCGCGCTCGGGCAGCTGCCCGCCGTACAGCTCCTTCTGGACGTCGACGGCGCCGCGGTTCCCGGGCGACTCGGGGGTCGGGGTCAGGGTCGTCATCAGTTGGCTCCGGAGAAGTCTTTGCGACGGTCCACGACGGCCCGTGCGGCGAAGTTGACGAGGAAGGTGATCACGAACAGCACCAGGCCGCTGGCGATCAGCGCGTTGACGGTCTTGCCGCTCGCCTCGCCGAAGCTGAGGGCGATGTTGGCGGCGATCGTGCTCGGGTTGGTGCTGCTGATCAGGTTCGCCGTGACGGTGCCCGCACTGACGGACAACACCATCGCGACGGCGAGGGTCTCGCCGAGGGCGCGGCCGAGGCCCAGCATGGCGGCAGAGACGATGCCCGATCGCGCGTACGGGAAGATCGCCATGCGAGCCATCTCCCACCGGGTGGCGCCCAGGGCGAGAGCTGCTTCTTCGTGCAGGCGGGGGGTCTGCAGGAAGATCTCGCGGCAGATCGCGGTCATGATCGGCAGGATCATGACGGCCAGGACGATCGAGGCGGTCATGATCGTGCGGCCAGTGGCCGAGGCCGGGCCGGCGAAGAAGGGGATGAAGCCCAGGTTGCTCTCGAGCCACTGGTAGATGGGCGCCATCTTGGGCGCGAGGAAGCCGATGCCCCAGAGGCCGTACACGACGCTCGGGACGGCCGCGAGCAGGTCGATCAGGTAGCCGAGCACCTGACCGAGCTTGCGGGGCGAGTAGTGCGAGATGAACAGCGCGACGCCGATCGCGACGGGGACGGCGATCAGGAGGGCGATGACGGCGGCGAGCAGGGTGCCGTAGACCAAGGGCCACACGTAGGGCAGGAAGCTCTGGCCGCTCTTGACCTCGTCGGGACTCGCGGTGATGCCCGGGATGCCCTCGATGGTCAGGAACGCGGCGACACCGGCGAGCACGATCAGGATGAGGATGCCGGCGCTGGTCGACAGGCCGGAGAAGATGCGATCACCCGGTCGGACGACGGTAGAACGCTTGCGACGGGGTGCCAGCGTGCTGGTCACAGGCGGTGCCTTTCAGCGAAGGGTACGGACGTGGAAGGAGGTGGCTCCGAGGAGCCACCTAGGCGCTCCCCGGGCCGGTCGGAGAAGTATCCGACCAGCCCGGGGAGCAGGGGGTCAGCCAGCCTTGATCGTCTCGACCGCGGCCTGGACCTTCGAGGCGAAGTCGCCCGAGAGCGGCGCGGAGCCGGCGGTCTTGGCAGCGGCCTCCTGGCCCTCGGTGCTGGTGACGTAGGTCAGCCAGCCCTTGACGAGGTCAGCCGTGGCGGCGTCCTTCTGCGTCTGGCAGGCGATCTGGTACGACGCCAGGACGATGGGGTAGACACCCGACTCGGTCGTCGTGCGGTCGATGTCGACCGCGATGTCGGTCGCGTCGCGACCCTCGACGGGCTTGGCCGTGTCGAGGACCTTCGCAGCAGCCTCGGGCGTCGGCGCGACGAACTCCTCGCCGACCTTGACGTTGGCCTTGCCGAGCTCGCCGGCCTGGCTCTCGTCGGCGTAGCCGATGGTGCCGTCGCCGCCGGAGACCGCGGAGATGACGCCCGAGGTGCCCTCGGCAGCCTCGCCGCCCTTCAGGGGCCACGTCTCGACGACGCCGCCGCTCCAGCCACCCTCGGAGGCCTTGTCGAGGTAGTCGGTGAAGTTCTTGGTGGTGCCCGAGTCGTCCGAGCGGTGGACGGCCGTGATGTTGCTGTCAGGCAGCGTCGCGTCCGGGTTGTCGGCCTTGATGGCGGCGTCGTTCCACTTGGTGATCTTGCCCTCGAAGATCTGGCCGATCGTCTTGGCCGACAGGTTCAGGTCGTCGACGCCCTTCAGGTTGTACACGACGGCGATGGGGCTGACGTAGGTCGGGACCTCGACGATGTCGCTGCCGCACTTCTCCTTGGCGCTGGCCAGCTCCTCGTCCGTCAGGTAGGCGTCGGACCCGGCGAACTGCACGCCGCCCGCGATGAACTGCTCGCGTCCGCCACCCGAGCCGACCGGGTCGTAGTTGACGGTCGCGTCGGAGTTCGTGGTCTGGAACGCGGCCTTCCAGGCGGCGACGGCGGCTTCCTGGGCGCTCGAACCGGCGCCGTTGAGGGTGCCCGACACCTTCGCGCCGGAGCCTCCGCCGTTGCCGGCGTCGTCGGAGGAGGAGTCTTCGTTGCCGGCGCCGCAGGCGCTCAGGCCGAGTGCGAGGGCGAGCATGGCGGCCGGAGCGGCGATGCGCAGGTTCTTGCGGTTCACGGGGGTCCCTCTCTGGGATCAGATGATGCGTACTCCGTGAACGTATGGAGCGCAGGTGTATCGATCGGCGCGCCCGAGTGAACACAAGGTGAACGGTGCCGTAACGCTGGGGCGCGTGCCGCGGTTCCTGCCTGTCAGGCCAGGCGTTCTGTGGCCTCGATCACGCCGCCGCGGTGGTGCACGACGACGCCGTCGCCGGGCGCGAGGTCGGCCACCGCCAGGCCGATGGCGTCGAAGATCGACGGCAGGGTCGGTCGGTGGGAGCACAGGGCGACGGGTTTCTTGCGATCCATCAAGGTGTCGACCGACCGCCGCACCTGGCTCGCGCGCGTCTGCTCGGAGAGGCGGTCGTCGATCTCGAGGAACGTGCTGACCGACTGCGCGTACGGCTCGACGGTCTGGGTGCAGCGCGTGGCGGGGCTGCTGACGACCCGCTGCACGCCATAGGCCTCGAGCACCGGCACCAGCGCGTCGGCGCGCTTGCGTCCGGTGGGCGTCAGCGGACGAGCGAGGTCGTCGACGTCGGACGACCGGGGCTGGGCCTTGCCGTGCCGCAGCACGACCAGCGTGCGGGTGCGGTGCGCCTGGCGGGCGTGCAGCTCGCGGAACTCCTCGAGCAGGCCGAGGTCGTGGTGGTACGTCAGCAGTGCGGCCGCCTCGTCGAGGCCGACCCAACGGATCTCGTCGACCTCCTTGTTGGGCCGGAAGGGCGTGTCGTCGTCCGGCCCCGTGACGCGCGCGCACCAGTAGGCGACGACCTTGGTGCCGCCGCTGATCGGATAGCTGACCTGACGCAGCGGGTGGCCCAGGCGCACGCGCACCCCGGCCTCCTCGCCGATCTCGCGCACCGCGGTCTGCTGCAGGGTCTCGCCGGGGTCGGTCTTGCCCTTCGGGAACGTCCAGTCGTCGTAGGACGGCCGGTGGACCACCAGCACCTCGACCCGGGGCTCGGGCCGGCGAGGACCGGGTCGCTTGCGCCACACGACTCCACCCGCAGCCGTCGTCGTCCGTTCACTTGCCATGGTGCGTATTGTCCCCTGGGAAGGTGAACGGACGATGTCGAGGGAGGTACGACGTGCGTCGTCGGTTCGTCGGCCTCGTCCTGGCCCCGCTCGTGGTCGTCGCCCTCGCGCTGGGCGTCGCCTCGTTGGCCTCCGGCCGCGCCGCCGACACCCGCTCGCCGCTCACGCAGGCGCTCGACGTCATGCCGGACGCCACGCTCGACGCCGGCTTCACCGACTGGCGCTCCGTCCGCGCGCGGCTCGGGGTCGGCCGGGCCGGCACCACCGCCGCGCGGGCGACGCTCGCTGACGAGGGGTCGCTGCGCGACCTCACGACCCGCTCCGTCCTCGGCGGCCTGGTCGAGGAGATGCACGACAAGCTCGGGTGGTCGGCCGCCGACGTCGACTGGGAGGCGTACAGCCGGTCCGGTTCTGGCTCGGCGATGGCCGCCCGGCTGTCGGACGACGTCTCGCTCGACGAGGTCGAGGACCGGCTCGACCGCCTCGGCTACACCCGCCGCGACGGCCTGTGGATGCTGGCTCCCGACGACGCTGCGGTGCTGAGCCCTCAGGCGGCCGACACCCTGGCGGTCGTCTCGGTCGTCCGAGACCGGCGGCTCGTCGTCGCCGCCGATCGTCCCGCGCCGGTGCGCGACGTGCTGGCGACCGTGCGGGGCGACGCGCCCTCGGCGCTCACCAACCGTCCGCTGGCCGACGTCGCGCGGGCCCTCGCCGGCTCCGACACCGCGGTGCTGCAGGGGAGGGCCTTCGGCTGCCGGGCGACGGCGGTCGACGGCTCCGACCCGACGCTCCGCGCGCAGGCCACCGCGGCCGTCGCCCGGGCCGGCACCCTGACGTCGCCGACGTACACCGGACGCGGCCTGGTCGACGGCCGACGCGACCAGACCATCCGCTTCGCCGCTGCCTTCGCCTCGCCGGCCGAGGCCGTCGACCAGCTGCGGGTGCGCTCGGCGCTCACGACCGGCCCCTTCATCGGTCGCACCGGACGCGTCGAGGACACCCTCGACCTGACGGGCGCCTCGGTCGACGGCACCGTCGCGACGCTGCGCTTCGCCGTCGACCCGGAGCGGGCCGCCTACATGAGCGGCGAGGGGCCTCTGCTGTTCGCCGGCTGCCCCGTGGGCCGGGGCTGAGACCGGGCGGACGCCGTCAGGGCTGGCGGGACCGCCGCGACCGAGCACGATCGATCAGCACCGACTGCAGGTTGGAGCTGCCGACGTGGCGGGTCCAGCTGCCGTCGCCGCCCAGGTGCCACGACGTGGTCTCCGGATCGGCCGACCGCGCGAGCAGGTCGCCGAGTGCCTGCGTGTGCTCGGGGCTCGGCACCCGCACCAGCACCTCGACGCGGCGGTCGAGGTTGCGGTGCATCAGGTCGGCCGAGCCGATCCACGCCTCCGGGTCGCCCCCGCCGGCGAACCAGTACACGCGGCTGTGCTCGAGGAACCGGCCGAGGATGCTGCGCACGCGGATGTTCTCGCTGAGCCCCTCGACCCCGGGCCGCAGCGTGCAGATGCCGCGGATGACGAGGTCGACCTCGACGCCCGCGCGGGACGCCTCGTAGAGCTTGTCGATGACGGCCTCGTCGACCAGCGAGTTGACCTTGATGCGGATGCTGGCGGCCCGTCCGGCGCGGTGGTGCGCGATCTCGGCGTCGATGCGCTCGACGATGCCGTCGCGCAGCCCGGCCGGAGCCACCAGCAGCTGCTGGTACGAGAAGTCCTGCGCGAAGCCCGACAGGTTGTTGAACAGATCGGTCAGGTCGTGGGTGATCGCGGGGTCGGACGTCAGCAGGCCGAAGTCCTCGTACAGCCGGGCGGTCTTGGGGTTGTAGTTGCCGGTGCCGATGTGGGCGTAGCGGCGCAGGCCGTCGGCCTCGTCGCGCACCACCAGGGCGAGCTTGCAGTGCGTCTTGAGGCCGACGAGGCCGTAGACGACGTGGCAGCCGGCGCGCTCGAGCTTGCGCGCCCAGCGGATGTTGGCCTGCTCGTCGAACCGGGCCTTGATCTCGACCAGCACCAGCACCTGCTTGCCGGCGCGTGCCGCGTCGACCAGCGAGTCGATGATCGGCGAGTCGCCCGACGTGCGGTACAGCGTCTGCTTGATGGCCAGCACGTGCGGATCGGCCGCGGCCTGCTCGATGAAGCGCTGGACGCTCGTCGCGAACGAGTCGTACGGGTGGTGCACCAGCACGTCGCGCTTGCGCAGGGCGCTGAACAGGTCGGCCGGCTTGGCGGTCTCGACCTCGGCGAGATGCTGGTGCGTGCCCGGGACGAACGGGTCGTAGCGCAGCTCGGGACGGTCGAGGTCGGCGATCTCGTTGAGGCTGCGCAGGTCGAGGGGACCCTTGAGCCGGATGACCTCGTCGGCGCGCACGCCGAGCTCGGAGACCAGCAGGTCGAGCACGTCCTCGTCGATCGAGGCCTCGACCTCGAGCCGCACGGGCGGGCCGAACTTGCGTCGCAGCAGCTCCTTCTCGAGCGCCTTCAGCAGGTTCTCGGCATCGTCCTCCTCGACCTCGAGGTCCTCGTTGCGGGTGACGCGGAACGCGTGGTGGGCGATGACCTCCATCCCCGGGAACAGCAGGTCGAGGTGGGCCGCGATGACCTCCTCGAGCGGCACGAAGCGACCCGGGTCGGCCTCCATCCAGCGGTTGATGATCGGGGGCACCTTGACGCGCGCGAAGTGGTCCTTGCCGGTCGCCGGGTTGCGCATCACGAGCGCCAGGTTGAGCGAGAGCCCCGAGATGTACGGGAACGGGTGGGCGGGGTCGACAGCCAGCGGGGTCAGCACCGGGAAGACGCGGTCGCGGTAGAGGGCGCTGATCTGCTCCTGCTCCGACGGGCGCAGCGCGTCCCAGTGCAGCAGCTCGATGCCCTCGGCGGCCAGGGCCGGGACGAGGTGGTCGTGGTACGTCTCGGCGTGTCGCACCATGAGGTCCTGGGTGGCCTCGAGGCTGCGCGTCAGCACGTTGCGGGGGTTGAGCCCGCTCGCCGACGGCACCGCGACGCCGGCGGCGATGCGGCGCTTGAGGCCGGCGACGCGCACCATGAAGAACTCGTCGAGGTTGCTGGCGAAGATGGCCAGGAAGCGCACTCGCTCGAGCAGCGGCAGGCTCTCGTCCTGGGCCAGCTCGAGCACGCGGGAGTTGAACGCGATCCACGACAGCTCGCGGTCGAGGAAGCGGTCGGCGGGCAGGGCGCTCTGCGCCGGGTCGAACGGTGGGTCGACGTCGAACTCGTCGGGGGAGGCCGGGTCCTCGAGCGCGGCGACCGCCATGTCGTGTGTGTCCACATGTCCACAGTGGCAGATCAAGGTGAACACCGTCTGAACGAGCGTCCTGGACCGCGCAGGCCGATAGCGTGTCCGCATGGCTCTCGTACCCGCCGCGATCGGTGCCGTGCGCGGCGCCGCGGCCCGCTCCCTCATGCAGCTCCCGCGCCCGGTGCTGTCCCGGCTGGCCGGCGCCCCCGTCACGATCGACGGGCGCACGCTCCACCCCGAGATGCAGCTGATGCTCAAGCTGCAGCGCCTCGAGGGACCGGCCGCCGAGTCGGTGTCGATCAGCCGCGGTCGCAGGATCATCGTGTCGTCGTCACGGCTTGCCGGGGGCAACCAGTCGATCGGCGCGGTGACCGACCGGACGATCGACGGCCCGGGCGGACCGCTGCGGCTGAGGTTCTACACGCCCCGAGGTCTGTCGGGAAGGTCGCCGGCGCTGGTGTTCTTCCATGGCGGCGGATGGATCTACGGCGGACTCGAGAGCCACGACGCGACGTGCCGCTTCCTCGCCGAGGAGGCGCAGGTGCGGGTCGTGGCCGTCGACTACCGGCTCGCCCCCGAGGCGCCCTACCCGGCGGCGGTCGACGACGCCCTGGCGGCGTGGGGCTGGATCGCCGAGCACGCGCAGGGCCTCGCCATCGATCCGGCCCGCATCGCGGTGGGCGGCGACAGCGCGGGCGGCAACCTGGCGGCCGTGGTCGCGCAGCAGACCGTCGCGACGGGTGGTCCGTCGCCGGCCTTCCAGCTGCTGATCTACCCGGCGACCGACTTCGCCGAGAAGGCGCCCAGCCGCGCGAGGTACGCCGAGGGCTTCTTCCTGACGCAGGCGTTCATGGACCTGGCCGAGGAGAACTACCTGGTCGGTGGCGAGGACCGCACCGATCCGCGCCTGTCCCCGTTGCACGGAGACGTGGAGGGGGTGGCGCCGGCGTACGTCGTCACGGCCGGCTTCGACCCGTTGCTCGACGAGGGCGATGCCTACGCCGCCAAGCTGCGCGCCGCCGGCGTCCGGGTCGAGCACGTCCGCGAGGACGGGCTGATCCACGGCTTCATCAACATGGTGGGGTTGGGCAGCGTCGCCCCCAAGGCGTCCCGTCGTGCTGCCGCCGCACTCCAGCGAGGACTCTCCTAGCCCCCGCTGACGAGAGACTCGCGCAGCGCCGTCGAGATGGTCCCGGCGCCCGGAGCCTCTCGTCAGGGGTGCGTATGTCTCTCGTCAGCGGTCGGGGGCAGGACGTAGAGGGTGTCGCGGGCGTGGTCGACGAAGCCGAGCTTGCGGTAGACCGCGAGCGCGGGGTCGTTGTCGCCCTCGACGTAGAGGTCGACGACGGGCAGCCCGCGCTCGAACAGGTGCCGGAGCCCGCGCGCGGTCAGCGCCGTGCCCAGGCCGCCGCCCTGGGCGTCGGGGTCGATGCCGACGACGTAGACCTCGCCGACCGAGTCCTCGACCTTGGTCCAGTGGAAGCCGATCACGCGCCCGTCCCGCTCGGCGACGAAGAAGCCGTCGGCGTCGAACCAGTCGGACGCCATGCGGCGCTCCATGTCGGCCCGGTCCATCGCGCCCTGCTCGGGGTGGTGGGCGAAGGCCCGTGCGTTGACGGCCACGACCTGGTCGACGTCGTCCGGCGTGAACGTGCGCAGCGTGACGCCCTCGGACACGCGTTCGGACGCCGGGGGACCGTCGAACGTCAGGCGCAGCGCCAGCAGCGTGCGCCCCGCGACGAGCCCGGCGGACGCTGCGAGCGCCTGCGCCGCCGGCAGGTCGCCGTGCGCCCAGAAGTCGTGCTCGCCGTCGGCCAGCAGCTCGTCGAGGATGCGGCGGCCGATGCCCTCGCGTCGTCGGTCGGGATCGACGACGATCTCGACGGGCGCGTCACCGGCGGCGTAGGCGGCGGCGATCACGCGACCGTCGGGGTCGGACTGGTGCACGAGCACCCGCGCCCGGACGCGGTCGCGCAGCGCGAAGAGCGTGGCCTCGTTGAAGGGTGCCACGCCGTCGACGGCGGCGGCGCGGTCGGCGAGCTTGACGAGGCTCATCGCGCGACCAGCGCCTCGAGCTGCGCGCCGATCTCGGCGGCGACGGCCGTGGCCAGGCCCTCGACGGTGTCGCCGGCCGGCTCGGGGACGATGTGGTGCACCGTGCCCGCGGCGTGCAGGTCGTGTGCGGTGACGTGTTGGTCGTGTGCCATCTGCTCAGCATGGTCGAGGTCGCCGTGGACGATGGCACTGGCCCCTTCGGGCGGCAGCGGCGAGAGCCACGCGTTCTCGGTGGCGATGACGACGTCGGCCGGCAGGAGGGCCAGGGCGCCGCCGCCGCAGCCCTGCCCCAGCAGGACCGAGACGGTCGGCACCCTCATGGTCGACATCGAGCTGACGCAGCGGGCGATCTCGCCGGCGATCGCGCCCTCCTCGGCCTTGGGCGAGAGCTCGGCACCGGGGGTGTCGATGAGCGACACGAGCGGCAGCCGCAGCTCGTTGGCCAGCCGCATGCCGCGCCGGGCCTCGCGCAGCGCCGCCGGACCCATCGGGGTGAGCCGGGTCTGGGTGGTGCGGTCCTGCCCGATGACGACGCACGGCTGGCCGTCGATGCGGGCCAGCGCCACGATCATGGCGGAGTCGCGCTCGCCCCTCTCGGTGCCCTGCAGGCGCACGGTGGCGTCGGAGCCGTAGCGCAGCACCTCGCGGACGCCGGCACGACGGGGCCCGCGGGTGATCTGGATCGACTGCCACGCCGTCCGCTCGCGCCGCACCTCGGACGTGCGCCGGGTGCGCGTGCGAGCCGACGGCGGGTCGACGAGCAGACCCAGGGCCCGGTCGACCATGAGCGGCAGCTCGTCGGGCAGGACGACGGCGTCGATGATGCCGCGGTCGGCGAGGTTCTCGGCGGTCTGGACGCCGGGCGGGAACGGCCTGCCCTCGAGCAGCTCGTAGACCTTGGGGCCGAGGAAGCCGATCAGGGCGCCGGGCTCGGCGATCGTGATGTGCGCGAGGGAGCCCCACGAGGCGAAGACGCCGCCGGTGGTGGGGTGCCGCAGGTAGATCAGGTATGGCAGGCCTGCGGCGCGGTGGTCCATGATCGCCCGCGTGATGTCGACCATCCGCACGAACGCCGGGGTGCCCTCCTGCATCCGGGTGCCGCCCGATGCTGTGGTGGCGAGCACCGGAAGGCCTTCGGCGGTGGCTCGGCGCACGGCGGCCACGATGCGTGCGGCGGCGGCCTGCCCGATCGACCCGGCGAGGAAGCGGAACTCGTTGACGACGACGGCCACGGGACGGCCGTGCATCAGCCCGCGGCCGGTCAGCACGGACTCGTCGGTGCCGGCCCGCTTCGCGGCTGCCGCGAGCTCCTGCCGGTAGCCGGCGTCGAGCCTCGAGTGGTCGATCGGCTCGTCCCACGACTCGAACGACCCCTCGTCGAGCACCAGCGCCAGCAGGTCGTGCGCCGTCAGGTGCGCCACGGACCCGCCCCGCGCGTGAGGGTCACGAGGGTGTCTCAGACCTCGGCGTCGGCCGTCTGGCGCGCGGGCTCGGACGTGGTCGCCACGAAGCGGTAGCCCACGTTGCGCACCGTGCCGATGAGCGTCTCGTTGTCGGTGCCGAGCTTGGCGCGGAGGCGCCGCACGTGGACGTCGACCGTGCGGGTGCCGCCGAAGTAGTCGTAGCCCCACACCTCCTGCAGCAGCTGCTGGCGGGTGAACACGCGACCCGGGTGCTGAGCGAGGAACTTGAGGAGCTCGAACTCCTTGAACGTCAGGTCGAGCGTGCGGTTCTCGAGCTTGGCGGTGTAGGTGGCGTCGTCGACGACCAGTCCGCTGGACGAGATGACGTGGCTCTCGGGGTCGCCGCCGTCGAGCGCGGCCGCGACCCGGCCGATGCCGAGGCGCAGGCGGGCTTCGAGCTCGGCGGGGCCAGCCGTGGTGAGGATGACGTCGTCCATGCCCCAGTCGGACGCCGCGACGGCCAGGCCGCCCTCGGTGAGGATCAGGATGAGGGCGCACTCGATGCCCGTCGTGCGGATGACACGGGTGAGGCTGCGCACCTGGGCGAGGTCGTGGCGCCCGTCGACCAGCACGGCGTCGCACGGGGGAGCGTCGAGCAGGGCGCTGGCCTCGGCCGGGAGGATCTTGACGTGATGAGGGAGCAGCGCGAGCGCGGGCAGCACCTCGACCGAGGACTGGGTGCTCTTGGTGAGCAGGAGCAGATGGGACATCGTCGCTACCTCCGGTGCTGCGATTCGTGCGGGGCACAGTGTGCAGTTATGCGTCGAGGCCATGGTGAGTCACCGTGGCCTCGTCGCATGGTCGAGAATACGACATGTGACGGATCAATTGCCACGAGGTGACGAGAATGAGAACGACGTCACAGTGCACTACTGGGCCGCCGCGAAGGCCGCCGCGGGGCTCGCGGAGGAGCACGTCGACGCCTCCACGCTGGCCGAGCTGCTGGCCGAGATCCACCGTCGTCACGGCCATCGCGACCGCTTCGACGACGTGATCGACTTCTGCTCGATCCTGGTCGGCGAGGTGCCGGTGGGCGCCAAGGAGCCCGCGGACGTCCGGCTGCCGGCGGGGGTCAACGTCGAGTTCCTCCCACCGTTCGCGGGCGGCTGAGCCGGCGACTGGCATCATGCGTGGGGTGTCACGACTCGGATCCACGCTGCTCGCCCTTGCTCTGGCGGGCGTCATCACGCTCGCGGCCCACGCCGACGAGCTGATGGTCGCGGCGGTCGTCGTGCTCGTGCAGCTGTTGGTCGCGGCCTCACCGCCGCTGACGTCGGCCACCGGCGACGTCATCGGGTCCCCGCGCTTCGCCGCTGCCGCGGTCGCGGGCGTCGTCGCCACGGTGCTGACCTACCAGCCCGATCTGCTGCAGGGGGCCGGGGGCAACTCGGCCGACGTCGTCGGGGCGACCGACACCGGGATGTTCGCCGGGGTGCTGCCGGCGGTCATGGCAGCCGTGTTCGTCGCCCTGGTGGCGCAGATGCTGCGCAAGGACGGTCGTGGCCAGCTGGTGTCGTCGGTCGGGTACGCCGTGACCCTCGCGGTCGTGGCGGCCTTCGCGGCCGGCTGGCTCGGGGCGGTTCAGTCGTTGGGCGACGCCGACGTCGTCGCCGTCGGCGCCGCGGGTCTCGGCGCGGGGCTGCTCGTTTGGCTGCTGCCGGTCGACCGGTGGATCTGCCTCAGCCTGTCGACGCTCGCGGGCGCGGCCGGCGGTGCCGCGGTCGCCGCCGTCGTCGACGCGGCCATGACGGTGTTCTTCGGCGTGCTGGTCGGCGCCGGCGCTGCCGTGCTCGCCGTGCTGGGCCAGCTGGTCGGACGCATCATGGTCGGCCCGACCGCCCACCCGGCCGTCGCGTGGGGCTTCCCGGGGGCGATGGCGGTGGCGTTCGTCGCCCCGATCGTCTACCTCGGCGGTCAGCTCATCACGGTACCCATGCTGCGCTAGCTAGGCTTAATGCGTGACCGGTCCCGTGCTGCTCGGCGTCGCCCTCGTGGCGACGGTCGCCGTCGCGCTTCTCATGCGCTGGAAGAACGGCCGGTTCTCCGCCGCGGTGGCGGACGAGGACGACGACACGGTCGAGCGGCTCACGGCCGAGCAGATCGGCGCGCCACTCGGTGAGCGGGCCACCTTGGTGCAGTTCTCCAGCGCCTTCTGCAGCCCGTGCCGCGCGACCCGCGTCGTGCTGGCCGACGTGGCGGCGTCGGCACCGGGCGTCGTGACGGTCGACATCGACGCCGAGTCGCACCTGCAGCTGGTGCGCGACCTGTCGGTGATGCGCACGCCGACCGTGCTGGTGCTCGACGCCGAGGGCGCCGTGACGACCCGCGCCTCGGGTCTGCCCCGTCGCGAGCAGGTGCTGGCGGCCCTCGACCGGGCCACCGCCGAGCGTCAATAACTGCTGCCACCGTTGACAGCGCGCCACATGGTGAGA
Organism: Aeromicrobium endophyticum; assembly: GCF_003586285.1. Taxonomy (GTDB): domain Bacteria; phylum Actinomycetota; class Actinomycetes; order Propionibacteriales; family Nocardioidaceae; genus Aeromicrobium; species Aeromicrobium endophyticum. The sequence continues at coordinate 1,900,132 of NZ_QUBR01000001.1, forward strand.
CCGGTATCCACATCGTGAGACTCGCGGGTGTCCGGCGAGCACGGTGTCCCTAGTCTGGTGCCATGTTCCGGACGACACACCTGACGCGCCGACGTGCAGTGGACAACTGCCGCACGCGCTCGTCGCTGTGTCGCACGCGCTGACCGAACGTCCGTCAGTGCCGCACGCCCCCGCCCGCCCGGGCGGGCCCGTCGTGCCGTCCGTCCCAGTGCAGGAGCATCCATGTCCCAGCCCACCCAGGTCGACCCACGCGGTCTCCGGGTCGTCGCCGGCCTGACCGCGACGGTCCTGGCGCTGGTGCTGGCGATCCCGTCCGAGCCGGTGCGCATCGTGCTGCTGGGCGTGCAGGTGGCCGTGTTCGCGATCGCCGCGTTCGTCAGCCTCGGCGCGTCGCCCTGGGCCCTGGTGTTCGCGAAGCTGGTGCGCCCGCGCATCGGCCCGCCGTCCGAGCTCGAGGACGCCCGTCCTCCGCGGTTCGCGCAGCTGGTCGGCCTCGTGTTCACGAGCGTCGCGCTGGTCTCGCTGCTGGCGGGGGCGACCACGGTGGCCCTCGTCGCCACGGCGTTCGCGCTCGTGGCGGCCCTGCTCAACGCCGTCGTGGGCCTGTGCCTGGGCTGCGAGATGTACCTGGCCCTGCGCCGGCTCACGCCGGCCGGCCCCTGACCGCACGATCCATCCCCAAGACCGATCCGACCAACCAGACACAACCAACGCCCATCGGGCACAACGGAGGTAACTCATGAGCCGCGAATCCGCGCTCGTCACTGCAGACTGGGTCGAGGCCAACCTCGACGACCCCAAGGTCGTGCTCGTCGAGGTCGACGAGGACGCCAGCGCATACGACACCGGCCACATCCCCGGTGCCATCAAGATCGACTGGAAGAAGGACCTCCAGGACGGTGTGCGCCACGACTTCGTGAGCAAGGAGAAGCTCGAGGCGCTCCTGTCGTCCAAGGGCATCGCCAACGACGACACCCTCGTGTTCTACGGCGGCAACAACAACTGGTTCGCCGCGTACGCCTACTGGTACCTGGCCTACTACGGCCACGAGAACCTGCGCCTGCTCGACGGCGGCCGCAAGAAGTGGGAGCTCGACGCCCGCGAGCTGAGCAAGGACGTCCCCGAGCGTCCGGCCACGACCTACACGGCCAAGGACGCCGACACCTCGATCCGTGCCTACCGCGACGAGGTCATCGACGCGATCGGCACCAAGAACCTGATCGACGTCCGCAGCCCCGACGAGTTCGCCGGCCGCCTGCTGGCCCCCGCGCACCTGCCGCAGGAGGCCGCGCAGATCGGCGGTCACATCCCCACGGCCGGCAACGTCCCGTGGAGCAAGGCCGCGAACGACGACGGCACGTTCAAGAGCGATGACGAGCTCAAGGCGCTGTACGCCGACGCCGGCCTCGACGAGGGCAAGGACACCATCGCGTACTGCCGCATCGGCGAGCGCAGCTCGCACACGTGGTTCGTGCTGAAGGAGATCCTGGGCTACGACAACGTCAAGAACTACGACGGATCGTGGAGCGAATACGGCTCGCTGCGCGGCGTGCCGGTCGCCCTCGGCGACGAGCCGGGTGCTGCCTGATGTGCGGCGCGGTCAAGGGCGGCCCCTCGCTCGAGGGCGTCGACGTCGAGAACCAGGCGGTCATCCAGGGCATCGTCACGCGTGACGGCCAGCCCGTCGGCAACGCGTACGTGCGCCTGCTCGACCGCACGGGCGAGTTCACGGCCGAGGTCCCGACCTCGGCCACCGGCCAGTTCCGCTTCTTCGCCGGTCCCGGCGAGTGGACGCTGCGCACGCTGGCGCCCAAAGCGGTGTCGGTCGACAACGCCGTGACGGCTGCCAAGGGCGTCGTCGCCGAGGTCGCGGTCGCCGTCTGACGGTTCGCCCATGCTCCGAAGGTCCGTCCGGCACGCCCGGGCGGACCTTCGGTCGTCTCGGGCACGGACGAAGGCATAACCACCGTCATCGCAGGTCGTTGTAGGGATTGGTGTCGTGCGTCCGCGCGGCAGCGTGACCCGAGCCCGGAGTGCCGCATGACCCACGTTCGCCTCGCCGTGACCGCCCTGCTCGTCGGCGTGATGCTGGCCGCCACGACCTCCGCCGCCCGGGCGGCCGATCCGTACCCGGTCGCCACCCCGACGCCCACGCCGTCCGCGGCTCCGCGTGACGACATCGCGCCCGACGACGGTGCCGCTCCGGACGATCGCGGCAGCCGGCCCGACGACGCCGAGCGGGCCGACGACAACGGCATCCTGCCCGGCACGGGCGGCGTCAGCGTCTACGTGCTGCTGGCCGCCGGCGTGCTGCTGGTCGTCGGCGGCTCGATCGTCCACTCGTCACGTCGCCGCACGGCGTCCTGAGGCGCATCCGGACGCCCGGGAGGTGGACGGTGGCACCCACGCCCGACCGCGTGCGCCGGTGGGCGCGGCGACGCCGTCGCCGGATGGCGAGGTGGCGCCGGCGCCAAGGCACGCCTCGACTGGTCGGCATCGGCGTGGCCGTCGTCGTGACCCTGGGTCTCGTGGTCTTCACCTACCAGGCGGTGGGGGCCGCGTCCGACCTCCGTCAGGCGGCGCGGCAGGCGGCCCAGCTGCGTGAGCAGGTCGTCGTCGGCGGCGACGGGGCGAAGGAGACCCTGCGGGGGCTGCGCGTGTCGACGTCGTCGGCCGAGTCGCGCACCGACGGCCTGCTGTGGTCGCTCGGCTCGCACCTGCCCGTGCTGGGCGAGAACGTCAGGGCGGTCCGCACGACGGCGCGTGCGCTCGACCTGGTCGCCCGCGAGGCGCTGCCGCCGGTGGTCGACGTGTCGACGAAGGTCGATCTCGACGTGTTCAGCCCCCGCGACGGCACGATCGACCTCGCGGACGTCGCCGCCGTCGCCCCCGCCGTCGCGAGGGCCGACACCGCCCTGACCGAGGCCCGCGACGCGCTGGCCGACGTCGACCCCCAGAGCCTGCTCGCTCCTCTGCGCCGACCGGTGGGCATCATCAAGCAGCAGGTCGCGGGGGCCCAGTCGGCGGCGGCGGCGGGCCACGTCGCAGCCCGGCTGATGCCCACGATGCTGGGCGGCGAGGGCACGAGACGCTACCTGCTGCTCATCCAGAACAACGCCGAGGTGCGGGCCAGCGGAGGCATCGCCGGCTCGTACGCGATCGTCACCGCCAAGAACGGGCGCCTGTCGATGGGCGAGCAGGGCTCCAACCTCGACCTGGAGCCGTTCGACCGCGGCGTGCTCCCGATGCGGCCGGACGAGAAGACGGTCTTCACCGACCAGCTGGTCAAGGACCTGCGCGACGTCAACGTGACCCCCGACTTCCCGCGGTCGGGTGAGATCGCCCGGGCGATGGCCCGCCAGGGGCTCGGCGTCGACGTCGACGGGGTGCTCTCGGTCGATCCCGTCGCGATGAGCCACGTGCTGGCCGGCACCGGTCCGGTCACGCTCGACGGCAACGTGACCCTCGACCAGGACACCGCGGTCGACCTGCTGCTCAACCGCGTCTACCTCGCCGTGGCCGATCCCGTCGCGCAGGACGACTTCTACGCCAGCGCAGCACGCCGTGTGTTCGACGCCGTCACGCAGGGCTCGGCGTCGTCGCGGCCGGTCGTCGCCGGCCTCGTGCGTGCGGCCGAGGAGAACCGTCTGATGCTCTGGTCGCGGCACCCGGCCGAGCAGGCCGCGATCGCGCCGACCGGCATCTCCGGGGCGTTCCCGGGCGATGCCGGCCCGACGCCGCACGTCGGCGTCTACTTCGGCGACACCACCGCGAGCAAGATGGAGTACTACCTCGACGTCACGGTGCGGGCGACGTCGCGACGGTGCCTCGACGGCGGGCGGCAGCTGCTGACGGTGTCGGCCGACGTCGCCTCGGACGCCCCGAGACGACTGCCTCGCGGCGTCTCGAGCACCGACGCCCGCGTCCCGCTCAGCCAGATGAGGCTGCTGACGTGGCTCTACGCGCCGCACGGCGGCCGGTTCACCGACATCCGCCTCGACGGCGAGCCGCAGACGATCACCACGGCGGCACTGGGCGGCCGGGCCGAGACCTCGGTCCCGCTCACGCTCGACCCGGGCGAGCGGCGACGCCTCACCGCGACGATGATCACCGGTCCGGGCCAGGTCGACGACCCCGTCCTGACGACGACCCCTGGCGTGCGGACGATCCGCAACGACGTCGCGGTTCCGTCGGCGTGCCGCTGACGGCTACAGGTCGAGCAGCAGGGTCGTGGGGCCGTCGTTGGTCAGGCTGACGGCCATGTCAGCGCCGAACACGCCGCGCTGCACCGCGACCCCGAGGGTCTGCAGGTGGGCGCAGAACGCCTCGTAGAGCGGTTCGGCGACGGGCCCGGGCGCGGCGGCGGTCCACGTGGGCCGGCGGCCCTTGCGGGTGTCCCCGTAGAGCGTGAACTGGCTGATCACGAGCACGCCGGCACCCGTGTCGGCCACCGACGTCTCGTCGCGCAGGATCCGCAGGCCGTGGATCTTGGCGGCGAGGCGCTCGGCGGTGGCGGTCGTGTCGTCGTGCGTCACGCCCAGCAGCACCACCAGGCCGGTGCCGATCTTGCCGACCGTCCGTCCCTCGACCACGACCCGCGCCTCCGTCACCCGCTGCACGACTGCTCTCATGCCTCGAGGCTAGTGGCGACCGGCAGGCTGGTCCCGATAGGTAGAATCGAGTCATGCCGTTCGAGATCCCCTCCGACCTCCACCCCGACCTGATGCCGGTCGTGTGGCTGCTCGGCACCTGGCACGGCAACGGGCAGGGCGACTACCCGTCCATCGAGCCGTTCTCGTACGAGCAGGACGTCGTCTTCGCCCACGACACCCGGCCGTTCCTGCACTACTTCAGCCGCACCTGGATCACCGACGAGGCCGGCGAGCGGGTGCGCCCCGGCGCCCTCGAGACCGGCTTCCTGCGTCCGGCGGGCGACCAGCAGCTCGAGCTCGTCCTCGCGCACCCCACCGGCTACGCCGAGGTCTGGTACGGCGAGGTCGACGGCCCGCGGGTCACGCTGGCGACCGATCTCGTGGCGCGCACGTCGACGGCCAAGGAGTACACGGCCGGCCAACGCATGTACGGCCTGGTCGAGGGAGACCTGATGTACGCCCACGACATGGCCGCCGAGGGCCACGAGATGCAGTCGCACCTCTGGGGACGGCTCAAGCGTGTCTGAGGATCGTCGTCCCAGCCCGCTGCTGGGCCTGCCCGGCGCGGTGCCGGGCGACGCTCCTGACGGCGACGTGGCCGCCCACTACGGTTCCATCTCTGCCGAGCAGCGCCGGCTCGTCGGGGGCGGCACGTTCGTCGACCTGTCGCACCGCGACGTGGTGACGATCAGTGGCCCCGACCGGCTCACCTGGCTGAACTCGCTCACCACCCAGCTGCTCGAGGGCCTGGCCCCCGGGGTGCCCACCGAGGTGCTGCTGCTGTCGCCTCAGGGCCGCATCGAGCACGGCTTCTCCGGGGTCGACGACGGCGAGACGTTCTGGGCGCACACCGAGCAGGGCGCCGGCGCCCCCCTCGTGACGTTCCTCGAGCGCATGAAGTTCTTCATGCAGGTCACGGTCACCGACGTGAGCGAGACGTTCGCGGTCGTGGGGCTGCCGGGCCTGACCCACGACATCCGGCCCCGCGCGTCGCTGCTCGACCTGCCCGCCGAGCTCGGCGACCCGGTCGGGCTGTGGGCCTGGGAGGCCCTGCGCATCGAGGCCGGGCGGGTGCGGGTCGGCATCGACACCGACGACCGCACGATCCCCAACGAGGCGGGTCTGCTGGGCGTCGCGGTGCACCTCGACAAGGGCTGCTACCGGGGCCAGGAGACGGTGGCGCGCGTGCACACGCTCGGCCGCCCGCCCCGCCGGCTGGTCATGCTGCACCTCGACGGATCGGTCGACCACCTGCCGCCGCACGGTGCCGAGGTCGTCCTCGACGGCAAGGTCGTCGGCTTCGTCGGCTCGGGCGCCCGCCACCACGAGCTCGGCCCGATCGCCCTGGCCATGGTCAAGCGCAACGTGCCGGTCGACGCCACGCTGCTGGCCGACGGGGTCGCCGCGGCCCAGCAGGTCCTCGTCGATCCCGAGGCAGGACTGCACGTCCGCCCGGTCCTGTCGTGACGGGCGGCCGACGCTTCGCGGTGCTCGCCGTCTGCACGGCCAACATCTGCCGGTCGCCCGTCATGGAGATCCTGCTGCGCGAGCGCCTCGACCGACAGCGGTTCGAGGTCGCGAGCGCCGGTGTCCGCGGCTGGGACCGCCAGCCGATGGATCCCATGGCCGCTGCGGAGCTGCTGAGGCTCGGCCACGGGTCCGACACGTTCCGCTCCCACCCGATCGACTCCTACCTCGTCGACTCGGCCGACCTGATCCTCACCGCCACGCGTGAGCACCGGTCCGACGTGCTGGAGACCAACCCCCGGGCGCTGCGCCGCACCTTCACGCTGCTCGAGTTCGCGGCGCTGTCGGGGCTGGTCGAGGCGGGCGACCCCCAGTCGCTCGTGTCGCGGGCGGCCCAGCGGCGCAGCCTGGCACCGGCCGACGTCGACGTGAGCGATCCCTACCGCCGCGGCCCCGACGTCCACCGGGCGACGGCCGACCAGATCGACGCGGCGGTCGCGACCGTCGCGCAGCGCCTGAACGCCCTGGTACCCGCCTCGTAGGCCCGGTGTGCCGGCCCAGCACGCGGCGGTGAGGCGCGAAGCACGTCGCGCGGGTTTCTCCGATCGTGGTCGGGACCGATACCGTTGTCCCTGCGCGTGTACTGCCTGTCGACTGTGAGGTTGCACCGGTCCCGGCCGATCCGGTCCGCGTCATCCCCATAGGAGCACCCATGACCACTGAAGCACCGTCCTCCGAGACGCAGCCCGACTCGACCCCGACCTTCGCCGACCTCGGCCTCGTCGACGTCCTCGTCGACCGCCTCTCGACTCTCGGCTACGAGACCCCGACGCCGATTCAGGCGCGCGCCATCCCGACCCTGCTCGAGGGCAAGGACGTCGTCGGGCTCGCCCAGACCGGCACCGGCAAGACCGCGGCCTTCGCACTGCCGATCCTTCAGAAGATCGACCCGAGGAACAGCAAGACCCAGGCCATCGTGCTGGCGCCCACGCGCGAGCTCGCGCTGCAGGTCTGCGAGGCCATCACGGCCTACGCCACCGGCATCCCCGGCATCCGGGTGCTGCCCGTCTACGGCGGCCAGGGCTACGGCTTCCAGCTGCAGGGACTGCAGCGCGGCGCGCACATCGTCGTGGGTACCCCCGGCCGCGTCATCGACCACCTCGAGCGCGGCAGCCTCGACCTGACGGCGCTCGAGTTCCTCGTGCTCGACGAGGCCGACGAGATGCTCAACATGGGCTTCGCCGAGGACGTCGAGCGCATCCTGGCCGACACCCCCGAGTACAAGCAGGTCGCCCTCTTCTCGGCCACGATGCCCAAGATGATCCGCAGCCTGGCCAAGAAGTACCTGCACGACCCCGTCGACATCGCGACGCCCAAGGCCACGACGTCGACCGCGACCGTCCGCCAGCGCTGGATCCAGGTCTCGCACCACCACAAGGTCGACGCCCTCACCCGTCTGCTCGAGGTCGAGACCGGCGACGGCATGATCGTGTTCGTCCGCACGAAGTCGGCCACCGAGGAGCTCGCCGACAAGCTGCGCACCCGTGGCTACACCGCGGCGGCGCTCAACGGCGACCTCGTGCAGGCCCAGCGCGAGCGCACCGTCTCGCAGCTCAAGAGCGGCCAGATCGACATCATCGTCGCGACCGACGTCGCAGCGCGCGGTCTTGACGTCGAGCGCATCACGCACGTCGTCAACTACGACATCCCGCACGACACCGAGGCCTACGTGCACCGCATCGGCCGCACGGGCCGCGCCGGCCGCACCGGCGAGGCGATCCTGTTCGTCACGCCGCGCGAACGTCGCATGCTGTCGGCGATCGAGAAGGTCTCGGGACGTCCCGTCGAGGAGATGTCGGTGCCGTCGGCCGAAGAGGTCAACGAGCGTCGGGCCGGCCGGTTCGCCCAGGCCATCACGTCGAGCATGGGCTCGCCGACGTTCCACGCCTTCCGCGCCCTGGTCGAGGAGTACGCCAGCGAGAACGAGGTCTCCATGACCGACGTCGCCGCGGCGCTGGCCGTCATGAGCCAGACCGACAAGGAGTTCTTCCTGCGGCCCGATCCGCCGAAGGCCGCGCCGCGCGAACGTCCGGCTCGCGCCGAGGGTCCCGATGGACGCAAGCCCGCGGGCTTCGGCCGCAGCGACCGCCTGCCGGCCGAGGGCGCCGCGGTCTATCGGGTCGCGGTGGGCAAGCGGCACAAGGTCGGCCCGTCGGCGATCGTCGGCGCGCTCGCCAACGAGGGCAGCCTCAAGCGCTCCGACTTCGGCAAGATCACGATCGGCCAGGACCACACCCTGGTCGAGCTGCCCGCCGACCTGCCCGACGCCGTGTTCGAGGCCCTGGCGAACACTCGCATCTCGGGCAAGCTGATCGACCTCCAGCGCGACTCGGGGCCGCCGATCCGCCGCACCCGCGAGGACCGCAAGCCCTACAAGAAGAGTCACGAGAACCGGCCCTTCCCGTCGAAGTCGTCGAGTCCGTCGAAGTCGTCGGGTCCGTCGAAGTCGTCGGGCCGGGGCGCATCCGACCGTCCGGAGCGCAAGCCCCGTCACAAGTAGCCACGCACGGGGCCGTGCGTGCCTAGACTCATCTCGTCCACGACGTCGAACCAGAGGTGAGTGATGTTCCGGCTCGACAACGCGTCCCGTGCGTACGAGTGGGGCTCGGCGTCCGACATCCCCCGGTTCCTCGGCCGGCGGCCCGACGGCGGACGGCTGGCCGAGCTGTGGATGGGCACGCACCCGCTGGGCCAGTCGACGGTCCTCGTCGACGATGACGAGCCCGTCCGGCTGTCAGAGGTGTCCGGCGACCTGCCGTTCATGCTGAAGATCCTCGCGGCCGATCGTCCGCTGTCGCTGCAGGTGCACCCCAACCTCGCGATGGCCCGGGCCGGCTTCGCCGCCGAGGAGGCGGCAGGGGTGCCCCTCGACGCGCCGAGCCGCACCTACAAGGACCCCTCCCACAAGCCGGAGATGGCCTACGCCCTCACGACCTTCGACACCTTGGTGGGCTTTCGGCCGACGGCCGAGATCCTGCGGGTGCTCCACGGCATCGACACCCCGCTGGCTCGCAGCCTGGCCGCCGAGCTGCACCGTGCTCCGGGCTTTCGCGGCATCGTCAGCCTCGTCGAGCGCCTGCTGACGACCGGCGTCGAGGACGGCGAGATCGCGGCCGTCGTCGAGGCGTGCCGAGAGCTCGCCGAGGCCGGGGTCGACGTCAAGCGCGCCTACGCCACGGCCGTCGAGATCGCCGAGTTCTACCCCGACGACATCGGGGTCGTCATCTCGCTGACGCTCAACCGCCTGACGCTGCAACCCGGGGAGGCGGCCTTCCTGGGAGCCGGCATCATCCACGCGCACCTCAGGGGCATGTGCCTCGAGATCATGGCGGCCTCCGACAACGTCCTGCGGGCCGGCCTCACGACCAAGCCCCTCGACCCGCAGGGGCTGGTGCAGTGCCTCGAGGAGGGCATGTCGCGCCTGGCCCGGGTCACTCCCGAGCCGTTCGGCCTGTCCACCGACGTGTTCCACGCCGATGTCGACGAGTTCGTCCTGGCGGTCAGCCAGTGCTCGCGCGCCGAGCCGCAGGGGACGTTGCTGCCGCCGGCGCCCCACCGCATCGTGCTGTGCACCGGGGGAGAGGTCGAGCTGGTCAACGCCGCCGACCAGCGCCTGAAGCTGGCCCGCGGTGACTCGGTCTACGCCGGCCCGGGCGACGGCGACCTGCGCGTGCTGGGCACCGGAGAGGTCGCCCAGGCCTACACGCCGGGCGCCGACCGGCCTGTCGGGCGGCTGGTCGACCTCGTGACGCCCTTCGCGGGTCGCTAGGTCAGAGCAGGTCGTCGCGGCCGCGACGGGCGAGCTCGGCGACGACGTCCTTGACCTGTTGGGCGCTGTCGCGGTCGACGACCAGCACGGCGTCGGACGTGCGCACGACGATGACGTCGTCGAGACCGACGACCGCGATCGCGGTGCCGTCCTCGCTCAGTGCGAGCCCGCTGCCGTCGACCCAGATCGTCTCGGGCGACGACACGGCGCCGATGTCGCCCAGCGCCGCGAAGTCACCGGCGTCGTCCCAGCGGAACTCGCCCGGCACGACCGCCATCCCGCCCTCGAGCGCGACGGGCTCGGCGATCGCGTGGTCGATCGCGATCGTGGTGAGGCTCGGCCAGGTGGCGTCCAGCACCGACTGGCGCTCGGGGGAGGGCCAGGCCGCGGCGATCGTCCCGAGCCCGGCGCGGAGACCGGGCTGCAGGCGACCGAGGTGGTTCAGCAGCACGTCGGTGCGGGTCACGAACATCCCGGCGTTCCAGCTGTGGGCTCCGCCCGACACGTACCGCGCCGCGGTGGCGGCATCGGGCTTCTCGACGAACGACCTGACGGCGCGGGCCGAGCCGGCGCCGTCGACGTCGAGCCGGTCACCCGACTCGATGTAGCCGAATCCGGTCGAGGGGCCGGTCGGGGTGATGCCGATCGTGGTCACGAGGCCGCTGCGTGCCACGGCGACCGCCTGGCCGATCGCCTCGGCGAACGACACCTGGTCGTCGATCACGTGGTCGGCGGCGAAGGAGCCGATGATGGCGCCGGGGTCGGTCGCGTCGATGACGGCGGCGGCCAGGCCGATCGCCGGCATCGAGTCGCGGGCGGAGGGCTCGACGAACAGGCTGCTCAGCTCGGGCAGCTGCTCGCGGATGGCATCGGCGTGACGCGCGCCCGTCACGACGTGGATGCGCTCGGCCGGGATCAGGTCGTTGAGCCGGTCGAAGGTCTGCTGGATCAGCGAGCGGCCCGAGCCGTCGAGGTCGAGCAGGAACTTGGGCCGCGCCGCTCTCGACAGGGGCCAGAGCCGGGTGCCGGACCCGCCGGCGGGGATGACGGCGTGGAACGACGCGAGAGGATCCGGCATCCGCTCATCCTAGGGGCGAGTCGTCCGCGCCGAGGGGAGTCGTAGGAGTGGCCGGCCCGATCGACTTCCGGGGGGCGTCGAGGGCCACGACGGCACTGACGGCGTTGTGGTCGGAGACGACGGGCTTGGCGTAGACCGAGCCGTTCATGCGCACCAGCTGCTTCCACGAGTCGACCTCGAACTCGGGCGTCACCCAGATGTGGTCGATGTGGGCCCCGGACGCCGGGACGGCGGTGCTGAAGGTGTGGCCGGTGTTCATCCGCGTGTTCTCGACGTTGTCGGTGAGCAGCTCGGAGTCGCCGAGGCCCTCGGCGCGCATCTTGTCGCCGGGCGCGTCCTGGTCGCGGTGGGTGCCGGAGTTGAAGTCGCCGGCGTAGACCATGGGCTTGTCGCTGACGTTGATGCCGCGCATGGTGCTGAGCATGCGGTCGGTCTCGCGGGCCCGGCGGGCGTTGGCAGCCTTGTCCTTGCCGTTGTCGAGGTGCACGTCGACGTAGTAGAAGATGCGCTTGGTGGCCTTGACCTTGAACCGCGCCCACGTCGTGTCGCGGCCGTCGCCGATGTCGAAGCTGCCGCCGCCCTGCTGCTCGAACAGCTCGGGACGGTAGAAGATGTAGCGGGCCTTGGCGCCGCCGCTCGCGCGCACGAAGCCCCGCGCACCGCCCGAGAAGATCGAGTTGGTGACCGCGCCGACGCGCACGCCCCCGGCCTCCTGCAGACCGAAGATGTCGACCTCGTTGGCGTTCAGGAAGTCGGCCATGATGCGGGCACGGCCCGCGTAGCCGTCGCACTTCTCCGAGCACACGTTCCAGGAGGCGATCTTGAACGAGGTGTCGCGGACCATGGTCCTGAACGCCACCGGGGCGGAGTACGCACCGACCTGTTCCCCGTTGACGGGACGCACCTTGAGCCAGTACTTGGTGTCGGGCTGCAGCCCCTTGCCCACGAACTGGCTGTCGACCGCGGTCGTCCGCACGGCACGGGCCTCCTGGGTGAAGCCTTCGTCGCGCGCGATCGCGACGTCGAACTGGCGCGCGTTGTCGACGTCGTCCCAGTCAGCCTTGACCCCACCGGCAGTGGTGGTGACGACGTCGAGCCCCGTGACCTCGCCGGGCGGCAGGGAGAAACGTCCGGTGCGCGACGAGCGGACCTCGCCCTCGCGGACGGCGTCGACGCGGTAGTAGCGATCGTTGCCGGGTCGAGAGGCGGTCAGGTCGTCGAGGGTCAGCTGGGTGCCCTTGGCCGGCACGGTGGTGCTGACGGCGGTGCGCAGCGCGCGGTCGTCGCCGACCTTGACGACGTACGAGTCGACGTCGCCCGCGCCGGCCCAGTCGAGCTGCACGCTGGTGGGCGACAGCGGCTTGGCCGAGACGGCGCGTGGGGCGTCGAGCGGGGCGGGGCCGTCGGGGGGCGCGGCGTAGGTGAGGGCGAGGCCACCGGCCAGGGCGGCGAGCAGGGCGATGCTGAGCGCCACGATCAGCAGACGCCGCCTGTCACGCCGTCTGCGCCGCCCGGCGATGCGCCGCGACCCGGTCGGTGGCGGGGGTGAGTCCGCTCGCCGGCGCGGTGGTGCGATCTTTCTTCGGGTGGCGACGGGAGTGCTCCAGGAACAGTCGGACAGGACGGGGAAATTCTACGGGGCACCGCGCGAGAAGACCCGCGATGCCCCGTAGGAGGTCAGCCGATGCGCAGGTCGACCAGCACCGGGCTGTGGTCGGACCCGATGGGCTGCGCGAGCTTGCCCTTGGCGTCGAGCAGTGCGAAGTTGGACCAGCTGTCGACGCGCACCTTCCACGGGTCGACCCAGACCTTGTCGATGTGGTTGCCCCACTTGGCGCTGATCACGGGCGTGGTCCTGAAGCTGTTGTAGCTGCTCGTGTGCTGACCGGACAGCTTGCGGGCCATGTCGTAGGCGTCGTAGTACTTCGAGCCCTGCATGGGCGTGCGGGTCGAGTCGCTGGGCTTGGTCTCGCGGTGCGAGTTGAAGTCGCCGGCGTAGATGACGGGCAGGCCCTTGGTATTGGTCTGCTTGACCGTCGACAGCATCTGGTAGATCTCGGAGCGGCGGTAGTCGGCGGTGGCCTTGGTCTTGCCGCTGACCAGGTGGACGTCGACCATCATGAAGCTGCGCCCCGTGGCGCGCTCGACGAGCTCGGCCCACACGGCGTAACGGCATCCGGCGGCGTGGCGGCCGAGGAAGATCACTCCGGTCGGCAGGCCGGTCTCGGACGTCAGGCGGCAGCCGGTGGCGGGGTCGAAGGTCGTGCTGGGCGCGGCGCCGGGCGCGAGGTCGAAGCGCGCCGTGTTGTAGAACAGCCGCTTGGCGCTGTAGTGGACGGCCTGCGCGTAACCGTTGGGGGGGACGCTGAAGCGGCCGGCCTCCTGCGTCGCGACGACGTCGGCACCGGAGGAGGCCACGCGCTCGAGGACGCTGGACTGGCGCGTGGGCGACCACGGGTACGGCGCGTAGCCCGAGGTGTCGCAGACCTCGCTGCACACGTTGTAGGTCATGACGCGCAGGCGCATCGCGTTGGCGTCCGTGGTGCCCGGACGCAGGATGGTCGGACGGGCGACCACGCTCGACTTCGAGCCGCGCTTCTTGCCGTTGACCCCGCGCACCTGGAAGTAGTAGATCTTGCCGCGCGAGAGGCTCTTGATCGTGGACTTGCTCGACTTGGACTTGTAGACCTTCGCCTTCCTCATGGAGCGCGACGTGGAGACGAAGATCTCGTACTTCTCGGCACGACGTGCGTCCGGCCAGTCGAGCGACAGGCTCGTGCGGTTGCTGCCGGTGTCGTAGCCGCCCTTGACGAACGTCACGAGCCCGACCTTGCTGGGCTTCTTGGAGGCGGCGGACGCAGGCTGGGCCTGCAGCCCGGCGAGCACGAGGAAGCCGACCAGGGCGGCGGCGAAGGATCTGCGCATGGATGAACCTCTAGGTGGTGTCAGCTGATCGTCACGATGCGACAACACGCGTGCTGGTGGCCCCGATGGTGCTGGTGGTCGAGCTGGTGGCCGTTGCGACATCGCTGCTGACGAGACGTCTCGATCGGTGGGAAGGGACGGTCAAGCGGCCCGAGAGGACCAACCATCCCGTCAGGATAGGCGAGATCCCGTCATTGTTGAAGCGCAACCGTCCACGCGTAGGCTCCCCCCGTGGAGATTCTGGCCGAGGTCGTCCGTTCGGGGCTCGTCGAGAGCCGGCACCGGGGGGTCGCCGTGCGCGTCGACCCGGACGGTGAGGTGAGCTGGTCGCTCGGCGACCCGGGAACCGTCATCTTCCCGCGGTCGGCCAACAAGCCGCTGCAGGCGATGGGCATGCTGCGGGCCGGTCTGCCGCTCGACGGACGTCTGCTGGCGCTCGCGTCGGCGAGCCACTCGGGCGAGCCCTTCCACCTCGAGGGCGTGCGTGAGATCCTCGGCCTGGCCGGCCTCGACGAGACGGCGCTGCAGACCCCGCCGTCGTACCCGCTCGACCCGCACGTCCACGCCGACCACCTGCGAGCGGGCGGCGTGCGCGAGCCGATCTACATGGACTGCTCCGGCAAGCACGCCGCGATGCTGCTGACGTGCGCGGTCAACGGCTGGGACAGCACGACCTACCTCGAGCCTGACCATCCCCTGCAGCAGCTCGTCACGTCGACGTTCACCGAGCTGACCGACGGGCCGCCGTCCGTCGTCGGCGTTGACGGCTGCGGCGCGCCGCTGCTCGCGACGCCGCTGCAGCAGCTGGCGCGCGCGATCTCTCGCATCGTGCAGGAGCCCGCGGGCTCGCACGGCGCCCGTCTGGTCGGTGCCATGCGGGAGCACCCCGAGTACGTCAGCGGCACGGGCCGGGCCGAGCGGGCGCTCGTGCGAGCACTGCCTGGGCTCGTGGCCAAGTCGGGTGCCGAGAGCGTCTACGTGGTGGGCCTGACCGATGGCTCGGCGCTCGCCCTGAAGATCGAGGACGGGGGCGAGCGGCCGCTCTACGCCGTCATGGCACGGATGCTCGAGCTGGCGGGTCTGGACGCCCCGATCCTGCGCGAGCGGCCGCGCGTGCTGGGCGGCGGTCAGCAGGTCGGAGAGGTGCGCACGACCTTCTGACCTGCGGTGATGCGCGGTTGTGACCGAGGTCGCAAGCTGGTCTGCTTGCAATTGCTAACTTTTGCAAGCACCATGGAGACATGGCCAAGCTGAGCATGCACAGGACCGTCGAAGGACTCGGCGACTACCTGCGCGAGCAGCGTGGCCTGGCGCAGATGTCGCTTCGCCAGCTCTCCGAGCTGACGGACGTGTCGAATCCGTACCTCAGCCAGATCGAGCGCGGACTGCGTCGCCCGTCGGCAGAGGTTCTGCAGCAGATCGCGAAGGCGCTCAGGATCTCGGCCGAGTCGCTCTACGTGCGGGCCGGCATCCTCGATGCCGACGAGCACGGAGCCCGGATGGTCGAGGACGCCATCGCTCTCGACCCCTTGCTCACCGAGCGCCAGAAGGGCGCCCTGCTCGACATCTACCGCTCGTTCGTCGGGACCGACCAGGCCACCGACACCGAGCTGGCAACGACCGTGACAGCCGCCAACCACACGGATGCGTCCCGCCCGGGGACCGCACCCACCGAGGAGATCTCATGACCATCACCGACACCATCACGACGCAGGTCAAGGCCATCGTCGACGACGTCCGCGGGCTGCCCGCGACGATCAAGAGCATCGACATCGCCGACCTGCAGAAGCAGGCGCAGGAGTTCGCCCAGGTCGCCGTCGGCACCGCCACGAGCACCTACGTCGACCTCACCAAGAAGAGCGAGGACCTCGTCTCCCGTGCCAAGGGCCTGAAGGTCGACGACATCCGCAAGTCGGCCGACGACCTGTTCGACAAGGCCGAGGACAGCGTCGAGGACCTCGTCGAAGAGGCCCAGAAGCGTGCGTTCGAGTACGTGTCGGTCGCGAAGGCGCAGGTCACCAAGGTGACCTCGAAGGCTCCCACGACCGCCCGCAAGGCCGCCGAGACGGTCGACACCACCGTCAAGCGCACGCCCGAGCCGGCCAAGCGGGCCGCCGCGTCGAGCTCCACGACGTCCGCCGCGAAGAAGGCTCCGGCCAAGAAGGCGCCCGCCGCGAAGAAGGCTCCGGCCAAGAAGGCGCCCGCTGCCAAGAAGGCTCCGGCCAAGAAGGCGCCCGCCGCGAAGAAAGCTCCGGCCAAGAAGGCACCCGCCGCGAAGAAGGCTCCCGCGACGTCGACGACGACCGCTGCCAAGAAGGCGCCGGCCAAGACCGCCGCCACGGCCAAGAAGGCCGCCAGCAGCACGACGACCGCCGCGCCGACGGCGTCCGCGCCCAAGCCCGCGTCGACCGACAACGCCTGATCGACCGGCACGACCCGAGGCGGGCTCCCCAGCGGGGGGCCCGCCTCGTCGTTCCCCGGTAGCCTTCGGTCATGTTCGAGTTCCAAGGTGGCCTGACGCTGGTCCTGACGATCGCGCTGTTCGTGGTCAAGGGATTCGCGCTGGTCGACTGCGTCTCCCGCCGCCCGTCGCAGCTCGACTCGCTCGACACGCTGCCCAAGCAGACGTGGCTGATCATCCTCGGGCTGGCACTCGTGGCGCACGTCTTCTTCCTGTACCCGCTCAGCATCCTCAACCTCGTCGGAACGGTCGCCGCGCTGGTCTACCTGGCCCAGGTGAGGGGCTCGGTCAACCGCTGAAGTCGCGGTGCGCCCGCGTTGTCACGTAGGGTCGTGCGTTGCCGTCGAGAAGCGCGCGGCTCAACGATGGGGGACAAGAAGTGAGTGAGAACACGCCTACCTGGCGAGAACGCATCGACCCGGTGGTCTTCTACGTGACCGGGGCCATCGCCATCGCCTTCGTCATCTGGGGCATCGTCAGCACGCCCGGCCTCGGCAAGGCGTCCGGCACGGCCCAGGAGTGGGTGATCACCAACACCGGGTGGTTCTTCGTCCTGACGTCCACCTTCTTCGTCATCTTCGTGATCTGGCTCGCAGCCAGCAAGTACGGCCGCATCCCCCTCGGCGACGACGACGAGGAGCCCGAGTTCAAGACCGTCTCGTGGATCGCGATGATGTTCAGCGCGGGCATGGGCATCGGCCTGATGTTCTACGGCGTCGCCGAGCCGCTGTCGCACTTCGTCTCGCCGCCGCCGGGCACGTCCAAGGCCCAGTCCGACGAGGCCTTTCAGACGGCCATGGCGACCACGATGTTCCACTGGGCGCTGCACCCGTGGGCCATCTACGCCGTCGTGGGCATCGCGATCGCGTACGGCACGTTCCGGAAGGGACGCTCGCAGCTCATCTCGTCGGCGTTCCGGCCGCTCATCGGCGCCAAGGCAGACGGCCCGGTGGGCCGCGTCATCGACATCCTCGCGATCTTCGCGACCCTTTTCGGCTCGGCCGCGTCCCTGGGCCTCGGTGCCCTGCAGATCGGCAGCGGCCTGAAGTTCAACGGCTGGGTCGACGCCCCGGGCAAGACCGTGCTCGTCGTCATCATCGTCGTGCTCACGATCGCGTTCATCTTCTCGGCCGTGTCGGGTGTCGCCAAGGGCATCCAGTGGCTGTCCAACACCAACATGGTGCTCGCGCTGATCCTGGCGCTGTTCGTCTTCGTCGCGGGTCCGACGCTGCTGATCCTCAACCTGCTGCCCACCGCTCTCGGCGACTACGCCTCGCAGATGACCGAGATGGCGTCGCGCACCGCAGCCAGCGGCGACAGCGCCATGAAGGACTGGCTCGCGAGCTGGACGATCTTCTACTGGGCCTGGTGGGTCAGCTGGACGCCGTTCGTCGGCATGTTCATCGCGCGCATCAGCCGGGGTCGCACGATCCGTCAGTTCGTCACCGGCGTGCTGATCGTCCCGTCGCTCGTGAGCCTGGTGTGGTTCGCGGTCTTCGGCGGCACGGCGATCGACATCCAGCGCACCACCGGCAAGCTCGTCGACTCGGCCGGCGCGGTCAACACCGACTCGGCGCTGTTCCAGATGCTCGACCAGCTGCCGTTGGCATCCATCACGACGGTGCTCGTCATGGTGCTCGTCGGCATCTTCTTCGTGTCGGGTGCCGATGCCGCCTCGATCGTCATGGGCACGCTCAGCGAGCGCGGCTCGACCGAGCCGAGCAAGCGCTCGGTGGTGTTCTGGGGCAGCGTCATGGGCGGCGTGGCGGCGATCATGCTGATCATCGGCGGCGACGACGCGCTCAACGGGCTCCAGCGGATCACGATCGTCGCGGCCGTCCCGTTCGTCCTGGTGATGGCGGCGCTGTGCGTCTCGCTGTACAAGGACCTGCAGACCGACCCGATGGTGGTCCGGCACCGGCTCGGCGCTGAGATGGTCGAGGACGCCGTCCTGACGGGTGTCGAGGAGCACGACGGCGAGTTCGTCCTCGTGGTCGAGGCGGCCGAGCCGTCGGGGTCGTCGGACGACCGCGACCGCGATTGACCTGGTGTCGTCCCGTCCGTCCTCGCGTCAGCGGGGACGGGCGGGGTGCAGCCAGCGGGTGACGATGCGCAGGAGGTTGCCGAGCTCGGTGTCGGCGTCGACCTCGGCATGGGTGTCGCGCAGGGCGCGGTGGGCCGTCACGAGCCCTGAGAGCCATCGAGCGACGTCGTGAGCGTGGAGCTCGATGTCGATGTGGCGGTCGGCGATCGCGCGCGTGCTGAGGTCGACCAGCGCGGCGTCGGTGTCGGGGCCGAGGGGCCGGCCCGGGTCGACGGCGAGCCGCTCGACGAGGTCGAGCAGTCGGTCCCAGGCTGATTCCATGGGTCGAGCCTAGTGGCTGACCCACTAGAACATGTGTTCGACGAGGCGTATGCTCGTGCTGTGTCGGACTACTACCAGGGCTCGCTGCTCGACGTCGGGGCCGAGCCGGCCCTCGGCGCCCTGGCCCCGCGGCGCACGGTGCTCGGCGACGGGGCGTGGGTCGACGTCCAGCCCGGTTGGGTCGCGGCGTCCGACGAGCTCTTCCTGCGGCTGGAGTCCGACGTCGCGTGGCAGGCCGAGCGGCGCGAGATGTACGACCGCGTCGTCGACGTCCCGCGGCTGCTGTGCCACTTCGGCACCGGCGACCAGCTGCCCGATCCGTTGCTGCTCGAGGCGCGCGAGCGGCTGAGCGACCACTACCAGCGCGAGCTGGGCGAGCGGTTCGCCACGGCGGGGCTCTGCCTCTATCGCGACGGGCGCGACAGCGTCGCGTGGCACGGCGACCGCATCGGCCGCGGGCGCACCGACGACACGATGGTCGCGATCGTCTCGGTCGGCGCCGCCCGCCGGCTCTCGCTGCGACCGCGCGGCGGCGGTCCGCAGGTCGGCTTCTCCCTGGGCCATGGCGACCTGGTGGTCATGGGCGGCTCGTGCCAGCGCACCTGGGACCACGCGATCCTCAAGACCGCCCGCGCCGTCGGCCCCCGCATCAGCATCCAGTTCCGCCCCCGCGGCGTCCTCTGACCCACCCCGCCCCTACAGGGCGGTGAGTTGGCGTCCACGGCTGCCGCGATCGTGGACGCTGACGCACCGCTGGGTGTCCACAGGATCTGGCCAGACGCCGAGCATCCACAGCCCGGTCGGCCATCATCGCGGGCGGCAGGCGCAATGGCAGAGGGTGAGGCATGCCCTCGCCCACGCCGTTGCCGGTGCATCTGCTCGACCGTCCCTTCACCACGTACGAGGCGCGCGCCGCGGGGATCGGCGAGAAGGTGCTGCGAGGCAGGAGGTTCACACGCCTCTTCCCGCGCGTCTGGGTCGCGACGGCGCACGTCATGACGGATCTCGACTGGATCGCGGCCGCCGCTCTCGCGGTTCCGGCGCGTGCGCAGCTGAGCCACATCACACGCATCCAGGCGCTGGGTCTCGCCGCTGGACGACTGCGGCCGTTTCACTTCACCGTCGCCGGCGACCTTCACATAGCGCTCGACGACATCTTCGTCCACCGCACCGAAGTTCTCCCGCCGCTGGACGACGGCGGGGTCACGCCCGCGTCGGCGTTCGTGCAGGTCTGCTCATCTGCTCGTCTGATCGACGCGGTGAAGATCGGCGACTGGCTCCTCCACTACCGCTACATGACCACGGTAGAGCTCGCCGAGCTGGCGCGTCGGGACGCCTGGAGGCCCGGTGCTGCGCAGGTGCGACGAGTGCTCCCACTGCTGGATGCGGCATCCCGCTCGCCGAAGGAGTCCGAGACGAGGATGCTGCTGGTCCTCGCCGGGCTGCCAGCGCCGGAGGTCAACGTCGACCTCGTCATCAACGGCCGGTGGCTCGGCTGCGTCGACCTGCTCTACCGGCTGTGGATGCTGGTGCTGGAGTACGAAGGGCGGCAGCACGCGGAGTCGCGAGAGCAGTTCGCCAGGGACATTGCGCGGTACGCGGGATTTCGCGACGAAGGGGTGGCCTACCTGCAGATCACCAATCAGATGCTCAGCCGGCCGCGGGCCATGGTCGGACGTGTGTACGGCCTTCTCGCCGAACGCGGGTACGACGGGCCGCCGCCGGTCTTCGCCGATCGCTGGCAGTCGCTGTTCCGGCCCATCTCCGCACACAAGAACGGTGCGCTGGGGGAGTGGTGGACGCTAGGTCACCGCCCGGGGGGGTTACTTCTTGCCGCGGTTGGCGCGGTTGCGCTCGGTGGCGTCGAGGATGATCTTGCGGATGCGGACCGACGCCGGGGTGACCTCGACGCACTCGTCCTCGCGGCAGAACTCCAGCGACTGCTCGAGCGACAGCTTGCGCGGGGGCACCAGCTTCTCGAACTCGTCGGCGTTGGAGCGGACGTTGGTCTGCTTCTTCTCGCGGACGATGTTGATGTCCATGTCGTCGGCGCGCGAGTTCTCGCCGACGATCATGCCCTCGTACACCTCGGTGGCGGGCTCGATGAACAGCGTGCCGCGCTCCTGGATGTTGGTCATGGCGTACGACGTGGCCGCACCGGCGCGGTCGGAGACCAGCGAGCCCGACGGACGCGTCGAGATCTCGCCCGCCCACGGCTCGTACTTCTCGAACGTCTGGTGGGCGATGCCGGTGCCGCGCGTGTCGGTGAGGAACTCGGTGCGGAAACCGATCAGGCCACGGGCCGGCACGATGAACTCCATGCGCACCCAGCCGGTGCCGTGGTTGATCATCTGCTCCATGCGGCCACGGCGGACGGCGAGCAGCTGCGTGATCGCGCCTAGGTACTCCTCGGGGGCGTCGATCGTCAGGCGCTCCATCGGCTCGTGGATCTTGCCGTCGACCTCCATGGTGACGACCTGCGGCTTGCCGACCGTCAGCTCGTAGCCCTCGCGGCGCATCTGCTCGACCAGGATGGCCAGCGCGAGCTCGCCACGACCCTGGACCTCCCAGGCGTCGGGACGCTCGGTCTCGACGACCTTGAGCGACACGTTGCCGATGAGCTCGCGGTCGAGGCGGTCCTTGACGAGGCGGGCGGTGACCTTGGTGCCCTTCTCGCGTCCGGCGAGCGGGGACGTGTTGGTGCCGATGGTCATCGAGATGGCCGGCTGGTCGACCGTGATGAGCGGCAGCGCGACGGGGTTCTCGGGATCGGCCAGCGTCTCGCCGATCGTGATGTCGGGGATGCCGGCGATGGCGACGATGTCACCGGGGCCGGCGCTCTCGCCGGGCACGCGCTCGAGCTCCTCGGTGACGAGCAGCTCGGTGATCTTGACCTTCTCGATCGTGCCGTCGTGCTTCATCCACGCGACCTGGGCGCCCTTCTTGAGCGTGCCCTGGAAGACGCGGACGAGCGCCAGGCGGCCGAGGAACGGCGACGCGTCGAGGTTGGTGACGTGCGCCTGCAGCGGCGCGCCCTCGGTGTACTCGGGGGCCGGCACGGCGTCCATGATCGTCTGGAACAGCGGGATCAGGTTCTCGCTGTCGGGCAGGCCGCCGTCCTCGGGCTTGTTGAGCGAGGCGCGACCGGCGCGGGCCGAGGCGTAGACGACGGGGAAGTCGAGGGCGTCCTCGCTGGCGCCGTCCTCGAGCAGGTCGAGGAACAGCTCGTAGGTCTCGTCGACGACCTCGGCGATGCGGGAGTCGGGGCGGTCGACCTTGTTGACGACCAGGACGACCGGCATCTTGGCGGCGAGCGCCTTGCGCAGCACGAAGCGGGTCTGGGGCAGCGGGCCCTCGGACGCGTCGACGAGCAGGATGACCGCGTCGACCATCGACAGGCCGCGCTCGACCTCGCCGCCGAAGTCGGCGTGCCCGGGGGTGTCGATGATGTTGATCGTCACGCCGCCCTCGGGGGAGCCGGGGCCGTTGTAGCGGACGGCGGTGTTCTTGGCGAGGATCGTGATGCCCTTCTCGCGCTCGAGGTCGCCGGAGTCCATGGCACGCTCGGTGAGCTGGTGGTGCTCATCGAAGTGTCCCTGCTGCTGGAGCATGGCGTCGACCAGCGTGGTCTTGCCGTGGTCGACGTGGGCGACGATTGCGACGTTGCGCAGGTCGGAGCGAATGGGCATGCGAAAGAAGTCCTCAGCGTGGGGGAATGCTCGACAGAGACGGAGCCTTCCCATTCTACGGGTGCACCGCGTGCTGCGACGAATCGCGTAACCTCCCGTTCATTGCGTTGTGACAAACATTTCGTTCGCGCAATAGTTGCGCATGCGATAGTATTTCCGGCGTGAACAGCCACGACCGCCTCTTCGACGCCATCCACGGCTTCTTCGCCACGTGCATGGCAGCCGGCGACTCCGACACCGTCGACCACCTCGTGGAGATGGAGCTGTCCCTCAGCCAGGTCAAGGCGCTGTTCGTCCTGGCCCAGGCTCAGGAGCCGCTCCCGATCCACGTGCTGGCCGACCACATCCGGCTGTCGGTCGGGGCTGCGGGCCGCACGGTCGACCTGCTGGTGACGGCGGGCATGGCCGAACGACGTGAGAGCCCGGCCGACCGCCGGGTCAAGCTCGTCACGATCACGCAGGCCGGTCAGGACGCGACCGAGGCGCACCTCGAGCACAAGAAGGCTGCGATGCGCGCCCAGATCGACCGGCTCGACGCCGCGGAGGCCGACCGTCTCCACGACGCCCTCATCCCGCTGCTCCGCAGCAGCACCCTCGAACAGGAGCTCTCCGCATGACCACCGATCAACCATCCGTCGTCCCCGACGACGACAAGATCACCCCTGATCTGCTGAAGATCGCCGGCGTCGTCGTGCTGGGCGCGATCATGTCGATCCTCGACGTCACGGTCGTCAACGTCGCGCTGCCGACGTTCCAGACCGAGCTGTCCAGCAACGGCGAGCCGCTGTCCTACTCGACCGTGGCCTGGACCGCGACGGCCTACATGCTGGCGCTGGCCGCCGTCATCCCGCTCACGGGCTGGGCCGCCGACCGGTTCGGCACCAAGCGTCTCTACATGACGGCGATCGCGCTGTTCACGATCGGCTCCCTGCTGTGCGCGACGGCCTGGAACATCGAGGCCCTCATCGGCTTCCGCGTCCTCCAGGGCCTCGGCGGCGGCATGCTGATGCCGCTCGGCATGACGATCATGACCAAGGCCGCCGGCCCCCACCGCATGGGTCGCCTGATGGCGATCCTCGGCGTGCCGATGCTGCTGGGCCCGATCCTCGGCCCCATCCTCGGCGGCGTCCTGATCGACGCGGCCTCGTGGCACTGGGTCTTCCTGATCAACCTGCCCATCGGCATCATCGGCCTGCTCTACGCGCAGCGCGTGCTGCCCAAGGACGCGCCCGAGCCGAGCGAGAAGCTCGACGTGGTCGGCATGATCCTGCTGTCGCCCGGCCTCGCGCTGCTGCTCTACGGCGTCTCGTCGATCCCCGAGGAGGGCACCGTCCTGGCGCTTAAGGTGCTGCTGCCCGCGATCGTCGGCGTGCTGCTGATCGGTGCGTTCGTCTTCTGGTCGTTCAAGCCGCAGCACCCGCTGCTCGACCTGCGCCTGTTCCGCGACCGCAACCTCACGGTCTCGATCATCACGATGTTCCTGTTCGCCGCAGCCTTCTTCGGCGCGCTGCTGCTGGTGCCGACCTACTTCCAGCAGGTCGACGGCTACTCGGTCAAGAAGGCCGGTCTGCTGATCGCCGCGCAGGGCATCGGCGCGATGCTGACGATGCCGATCGCCGGTGCGCTGACCGACAAGATGCCAGTCGGACGCATCGTCCCGTTCGGCTTCCTCGGCATCCTGATCGGCGTGTTCGGACTCGCGCAGAGCACCGACCCGGGCACGTCCGACTGGACGATCATGGGCTGGCTGTTCATCACCGGCCTCGGCATGGGCGCCACGATGATGCCGCTGTTCACCTCGGCGCTCAAGACGCTCAAGGCCTCCGACGTGGCTCGCGGCTCGACGCTGCTCAACGTGACGCAGCAGGTCGCCAGCGCCACGGGCATCGCGACGATCTCGGTCGTGCTGACCAACGCCATGAAGAGCGGCGCGGTCATCGCGGGCTCCGAGCAGCTGCCGGGCGTCGAGGGCGGGCTGACGCCGGCCCAGCTGGCGGCCGGCTCGCACACCGAGCAGGGCAGCGGGCTGGTCGACGCGCTGGGCGTGCCGGCCAACGTGCTGGCGCAGGGCTTCCAGGACCTCGCCGACGCCTTCCAGTCGTCGTACTGGGTCGCCTTCTTCGTGCTCGTCGCGACGCTCGTGCCCGTGGCGTTCCTGCCGCGCAAGCGCGAGAAGTCGCACCTGCTCGACGACCAGGACGGCGCCACGCCGCCGATCATGATGCACTGACGCACCATTCACGACGGCCCCATCGGATCGCTCCGGTGGGGCCGTCGTGCGTCCGACGCTAGGTTGGGACGGCCGGCGGACGCCCGTGCCGCCGCTCCGGAGGTCACATGTCGTCCCCACGCGTCAGCACCGTCGACGGGATGCTGCAGCGCAGCGCCAGCCGCCACCCCGACCGGACGGCCCTGAGGTTCGCCGACCGCACGTGGACGTACGCCGAGCTCGACGACGCCGTCAGCCGTGCCGCCCGCGTGCTGCTCGACCTGGGCCTGCGCCACGGAGACCGTGTCGCGACCTACGGACGCAACTCCGACGCCTACCTGCTGGCCTATCTCGGCTGTGCCCGCGCGGGCCTGGTCCACGTGCCGATCAACTACGCGCTGACCGGTGACGAGCTGACGTACCTCGTCGACGACTCGGGCAGCCGCGCCGTGCTCGTCGATCCGTCGCTGCAGCCGGCGATCGATGCCGCCGGGGTGGACGTCGAGGTCGTCCTGCCGCTGCGCGACCTCGCGGGCTCGCTGCTCGAGCAGGCGTCGACCGGCGAGGTGCCGGTGATCGACGTCGAGGTGGCCGACTCCGACCTGGTGCAGCTGCTCTACACGTCGGGCACGACGTCGAAGCCCAAGGGCGCCATGATGACCCACCGCGCGCTCGTGCACGAGTACGTCTCGTCGATCGTTGCGCTCGACTACGCCGCCGCCGACGAGCCGCTGCACCCCATGCCGCTCTACCACTCGGCGGGCATGCACGTGTTCCTGATGCCGTACCTCGCGGTCGGTGCGACCAACCACCTCATGGAGGCGCCCGACATCCCCGAGATCCTGCGCCTGGTCGAGGAGCGCTCGCTGAGGTCGCTGTTCCTCGCTCCGACCGTGTGGGTGCCGCTGTCCCAGCACGCCGACTTCGCGACCCGCGACCTGTCGAGCCTGCGCAAGGCCTTCTACGGCGCGTCGATCATGCCGCAGCCCGTCCTACGCCGGCTGCAGGAGGCGCTGCCCGACCTGGGCTTCTGGAACTGCTTCGGCCAGTCCGAGATCGGTCCGCTCGCGACCGTGCTGCGACCCGAGGAGCACGTCGACCGCTCCGACTCGTGCGGCCGACCCGTGCTGTTCGTCGAGGTCAGGGTCGTGGACGCCGAGGGCGCCGACGTGCCGGTGGGCGAGCCGGGCGAGGTCGTCTACCGCTCGCCGCAGCTGTGCGAGGGCTACTGGAACAAGCCCGACGAGACCGCCGAGGCGTTCCGCGACGGCTGGTTCCACTCCGGCGACCTCGTGCGGGTCGACGACCGCGGGTACCTGACCGTCGTCGACCGCATCAAGGACGTCATCAACACCGGCGGCGTGCTGGTGGCGTCGCGGGAGGTCGAGGACGTGCTCTACACGCACCCCGCCGTGGCCGAGGTCGCGGTCATCGGCACGCCCGACGACCGGTGGATCGAGGCCGTCACGGCGTTCGTCGTCACGTCGGCGCCCGTCACGCCCGACGAGCTGATCGCCCACGCCAAGCAGAGCCTGGCCGGCTTCAAGGTGCCCAAGAGCGTCCACGTCGTCGACGACCTGCCGCGCAACCAGTCGGGCAAGCTGCTCAAGCGGGTGCTGCGCGACGGCCTCGTGTGACTACGGCTCGCGGTGCACCTTGTGCTGGGCTGCCTGCGCGAGCGGCTTGACCACCAGCAGGTCGATGTTGACGTGGTGGGGCCGCGTGGCGACCCAGGCGATCGTGTCGGCGACGTCCTCGGCGACCAGCGGCTGGCGGACGCCGGCGTAGATCGCGTCGGCGCGGGCGGTGTCGCCGCCGAAGCGGTTGAGCGAGAACTCGTCGGTGCGGACCATCCCCGGCGCGATCTCGGTGACGCGCACCGGCTGGCCGTTGAGCTCGAGGCGCAGGGTCTCGGTCATCGCCGTGACGCCGTGCTTGGCCGCGGTGTAGCCGCCGCCGCCCTCGTAGGTGACGTGACCGGCGGTGGAGCCGAGGTTGATGAGGGTGCCGGCGCCGCTGGCGACCAGGGCCGGCAGCAGCGCGCGGGTGACCAGCAGCGTGCCGATCACGTTGACCTCGTACATGCGGCGCCAGTCGGCGGGGTCGCCGGACGAGACCGGGTCGGTGCCGAGGGCGCCGCCGGCGTTGTTGAGCAGCAGGTCGAGCGTGGGCCCGACGGCGTCCGCCAGGTCGGACACCTGCGTCTCGTCGGTGACGTCGCACGTCACGGCGGTGCCGCCGATCTCGGCGGCGAGCGCCTCGATGCGCTCGGTGCGGCGGGCCACGCAGAACACGTGGTACCCCTCGGCGGCCAGGGCACGGGCGGAGGCGGCGCCGATGCCACTGCTGGCTCCGGTCACGACGGCGGTAGGCATGTACCCATCGTCGCAGACGGTTGCGGGTGCACGCTGAGGAGCAGGTGGGACGATGGGAGCGAAAGGTGGGTGCACATGCTCAGGCGAATCGCCATGCTCTCTGCGCACACGTCGCCGCTGGAGCAGCCCGGCGACGGCGATGCGGGCGGCATGAACGTCTACGTGCTCGAGCTGTCGCGTCAGCTCGCGGCGCGGGGCATCGAGGTCGAGATCTTCACCCGCGCCACCTCGCGGCACCAGCCCGCCGTGCACGACGTCGAGCCGGGCATCCTCGTGCACCACGTCGCCGCGGGCCCGTTCGAGGGTCTCGAGAAGAACGACCTCCCGTCACAGCTGTGCTCGTTCGTGCGTGACGTCCTGCGGGCCGAGGTCGAGCGCGAGCCGGGCCACTTCGACCTCGTCCACTCGCACTACTGGTTGTCGGGCCAGGTCGGCACGGTGGCCCGCGAGCGGTGGGACGTCCCGCTCGTCCACACGATGCACACGATGGCCAAGGTCAAGAACGCGATGCTCGCCGACGGCGACGCCGCCGAGCCCATCGGCCGTGTCTACGGCGAGGAGGAGATCGTCCGTCTCGCCGACCGGCTGATCGCCAACACGTCCGAAGAGCGTCGCGAGCTCATCGAGCTGTACGGCGCCGCGCCCGAGCGGGTCGCGGTGGTGCACCCTGGTGTCGACCTCGCGGTGTTCACGCCCGGCCGGCACGACGACGCACGCCGTCGCCTCGGCATCGCCCCCGACGCCGCGCTGCTGCTGTTCGCCGGCCGCATCCAACCGCTCAAGGCCCCCGACGTGGTGCTGCGTGCCGCCGCGGAGATGCTGGCCCGCGACCCCGCCCTGCGGTCGCGGCTCGTCGTCGCAGTGGTCGGTGGAGCCTCGGGCTCGGGCCTCGACCAGCCCACCGCCCTGGCCGATCTCAGCGACGAGCTCGGCATCGCCGACGTCGTCCGGTTCGTGCCCACCGTCGCGCAGCGCGAGCTCGCCGACTGGTACGCCGCGGCCTCGGTGGTCTGCGTGCCCTCGTACAACGAGTCGTTCGGGCTGGTCGCGATCGAGGCGCAGGCCTGTGGCACGCCCGTCGTCGCGGCCCGCGTCGGCGGGCTGTCGACGTCGGTGTCGGACGGCGTCACGGGCGTGCTGATCGACGGGCACGACCCCGTCGACTACGCCGCGGCGATCCACCACCTGCTCACCGACCCCAGCGCGCGCGAGGCGATGAGCCACAAGGCCGTCCGCCACGCCGAGGGATTCGGCTGGGACGTCACCGCCGACCGCACGCTCGGCGTCTACGTCGATGCCGTCATCGCCCGCCAGGAGGCACTCGCATGACCGACACGACCGCCGCAGACGTCCGCCGCACCATCATCGACACCCTCGAGGCGTCGTCGCTGGCCTACACCGAGCACCAGACCGGCGTCTTCGAGGTGACGCTGCCGGGGGAGCGCAAGCTGCAGACGACGTGCCGTCTCGACATCGGCCGGCACGCGCTCGGCATCCACGCCTTCGTGGCCCGCAACCCCGACGAGAACCACCAGGTCGTCTACCGCTGGCTGCTCGAGCGCAACCTCAAGATGTTCGGGGTCGCGTTCGCGGTCGACACGGCGGGCGACATCTACCTCGACGGCCGGGTGCCCCTCGAGTCGGTGACGCCCGACGAGCTCGACCGCCTGCTCGGATCGGTGCTGACGTACGCCGACGAGTCGTTCAACACGATCCTCGAGCTGGGGTTCGCCAGCTCGATCCGCAAGGAGTGGCAGTGGCGCGAGTCGCGGGGCGAGTCGACCCGCAACCTCGACGCTTTCAAGCACCTCAAGCCCTGAGGTCCGGGCCCTGCGCACCGGGCCGTGCCGCACGGCTCCGCGTCGCGTAGCGTTGACGTCGTGAAGGTCATCGTGTTCGCCGACGTGACGGACCCGTGGGCCTACATCGGGGCCACGCGATTCGAGCGGGCGGCCGCGATGTTCTCGATCCTGACGGGCGAGCCGGTCGAGATGACGTTCCGGGCGTTCCAGGTGCCCGTCGACGACTCCGACGACGCTCGCGCTCGCGTGGTGGCCGCAGCCAAGATCACCGGCATCGACCTCGACTTCGACGACGTCCTCGCGGCCGACTCCTTCGACGCGTGGCGCCTGCTCACCTGGGCCGACGAGGCCGGGCCGGGCTTCCAGCGCGACCTGGCGCACCAGCTGTGGCGGGCGCACTTCCTCGAGGGCGCCGACATCGCCGATCCGTTCACCCTCGCCACCCGCGCCGCGCTCGTGGGCCTCGAGCTCGAGACCGCCGAGGCGCTGCTGGCCAGCACGGAGTACGCCGACGAGGTGCGTACGCAGAACGAGACGGGCCAGTCGCTCGCCATCGACGCGCTCCCGTACGTCGTGGTCGATCAGCGGTGGACGCTCGAGGGCATGCAGTCGCAGAACGACTACGTGCAGGCGCTGAGCCAGATGTACTCCGAGCAGCAGGGCGACTCCTCGTCCGACGCGTGACCCCATAGGCTCAAGGCATGAGCACTCTCATCCTTCTGCGTCACGGTCACAGCGAGTGGAACGCCAAGAACCTCTTCACCGGTTGGGTCGACGTCGACCTCAACGAGCAGGGCGTCGACGAGGCGCACAAGGGCGCGTCCATGCTGGCCGAGGCCGGCCTGCTGCCCGACGTCTCGCACACGTCGCTGCTGCGTCGCGCGATCCGCACGTCCCAGATCGTGCTGGACGGCATCGACCGGCACTGGATCCCGGTCAAGCGGTCGTGGCGACTCAACGAGCGCCACTACGGCGCGCTGCAGGGCAAGGACAAGAAGGCCACGCTCGAGCAGTACGGCGAGGAGCAGTTCATGACCTGGCGCCGGTCGTACGACACGCCGCCGCCGGCGATCGCTGACGACGACGAGTTCAGCCAGGCTGCCGACCCCCGCTACGCCGCGCTGCCCGACGAGCTGCTGCCGCGCACCGAGGCCCTGGCCCAGGTGCTCGACCGCATGCTCCCGTACTGGTACGACGCGATCGTCCCCGACCTGCTCGACGGCAAGGTCGTGCTCGTGACGGCCCACGGCAACTCGCTGCGGGCGCTCGTCAAGCACCTCGACGGGCTGGGCGAGGAGGAGGTCGTGGGGCTCAACATCCCCACCGGCATCCCGCTGGTCTACGAGCTCGACGCCGACCTGCGTCCCACCGTCAAGGGTGGCCAGTACCTCGACCCCGCCGCCGCCGAGGCCGCCATCGCGGCCGTGGCGAACCAAGGGCGCTGACGCGCCGCTCGTCCCTCGCGGCCCCAGCGGTTCGTCCCTCCCCCACTCGCTGCGCTCGCGGGAGGTGCCCCCAACCGCTGCCGGGCTTCGCCCGGGCGTCTGTCTTCGCTCGCTGGAGCTCGCTCGACCTGTGATTGGGGCAACGGGTTGAGTGAGCCGCGCGCCCTAGCTGTCGTACTTGTAGCCGAGGCCTCTCACGGTGGTCAGGGTGACGGGGTTGGTGGGATCGGGCTCGATCTTGGCGCGCAGGCGCTTGACGTGGACGTCGAGCGTCTTGGTGTCGCCCACGTAGTCGGCGCCCCACACCCGGTCGATGAGCTGTCCGCGGGTCAGCACGCGGCCGGGGTTGCGCAGGAAGTACTCGAGCAGCTCGAACTCCTTGAGCGGGAACTTGGTCTCGGAGCCGTCGATCGTCACCAGGTGCCGGTCGACGTCCATGCGCACACGGCCCGCCTCGAGCGAGGCGCTGTCGTCGATCTCGTCGCCGGCACCCCGTCGCAGCACGGCGCGGATGCGGGCGACGAGCTCGCGGGGCGAGTACGGCTTGGTGACGTAGTCGTCGGCGCCCAGCTCGAGCCCGACGACCTTGTCGACCTCGGTGTCCTTGGCGCTGACCATGATGATCGGCACCGACGACGTCTGCCGGATGGTGCGGCACACCTCGGTGCCCGACAGGCCCGGCAGCATCAGGTCGAGCAGGACGATGTCGGCTCCGCCACGGTCGAACTCGGTCAGCGCGTCGGGGCCCGTCTCGGCGATGGCGACGTCGAAGCCCTCCTTGCGCAGCACGTACGACAGTGCCTCGCTGTAGCTCGTCTCGTCCTCGACGACCAGTACCTTCGTCACGCTCGGTTCCTCTCAGAGTCTTCATCGATGTCGTGCTGGAACGCCGGCAGCACGAGGGTGAACGACGAGCCGAGTCCGGGCTCGCTCCACACCTCGACGGTGCCGCCGTTGCTGGCGGCGACGTGCTTGACGATCGACAGACCCAGCCCCGTCCCGCCGGTGGCCCGGGCCCGGGCCGGGTCGACGCGGTAGAACCGCTCGAAGATGCGGTCGAGCTCCTCGCCGGGGATGCCGATGCCGTTGTCGGTGACGGTCAGCCGCACGTCGCCGTCGTCGAGCAGAGCCGTCACGGTGACCCGTGAGCCCTCGGGGCTGTAAGTCACGGCGTTCTCGACCAGGTTGCTGACGGCGGCGTGCAGCTGCGACCGGTCGCCGTGCACCTGCAGGTCGGGCTCGACCGACGTGACGATGTCGATCTTCTTGTGCTCGGCCTCGGTCGCGGAGTGCTCGCAGGCCTCGCCGACGAGCTCGCCGACCTTGATGGCCGTGGCGTCGTCGCTGAGGATGTCGTTCTGCAGGCGCGACAGGTCGATGATCTGCTGCACGAGCCGGGTGAGTCGCTCGCTCTCGAGGTGCATGCGGCTGGAGAAGCGCACGACCGCCTCGGGATCGTCCTTGGCCTCGCCGACGGCCTCGGCCAGCAGGTTGAGCGCGCCCACCGGCGTCTTGAGCTCGTGGCTGACGTTGGCGACGAAGTCGCGGCGGATCGACTCGACGCGCTGCTCGCGCGTGCGGTCGTCGGCGAGCACGAGGATCAGGCGGGACGTCAGCGGAGCGACGCGGGCGTGGATGTAGGCCGTCGTGCCGCGCTTGGGCTGCAGGGAGATGTCGGCCTCGCGCACCTGACCGTCGCGGCGCACCTGGCGCACCAGGGCCATGAGCTCGTCGGGCTCGAGACGGTCGTCGTTGATGATGCCCATCGCGAAGGCCGGAGCCGACGCCTTCACGACCGTGTCGGCGGAGTCGATGAGGACCGCGGAGGAGGAGAGCACCGACAGGACGAGCTCGACGCCGGGGGGGACGACGGGGGCAGGCTGCTCGGCCACGGTGTGCTGCGTCCTCTCGCTGAATCTCCACAGGTACGTGATCATGGCTCCGACGACGGCACCGATCGCTCCCGCGATCACGAGGCCTGCGCTGATGTCCACACGATGATCGTAGGGGGCGGTCCCGCTGGCGGACGTCCACCGAGGCCCGCGGCGACAGTGCTTTCGGCTGGCGTTCACGCCCCGTTCACCGGGGGTCGCCGTGCGTTCACCCGCCCTCCCTACGGTGGGTGTCATGCGCGATCAGTATTACGAACAGCTCGACGCCATCGTCGACGACCTGGTGGACCTGACCGGAACCGTCCGCGGTGCCGTCGCCGACGCGACCAAGGCGCTGCTGCAGGCAGACGGCCAGATCGCGGAGTCGGTCATCGCCGGCGACAAGGTCATCGACGAGGCCACCGAGACCATCGAGGAGCGCACCCTGCTGCTCCTCGCCACCCAGCAGCCGGTCGCCACCGACCTGCGCCAGCTCGTCGCGACCCTGCGGATGCTGGCCGACCTGCAGCGGATGGGCGACCTGTCCGTCCACGTCGCCAAGATCGCGCGGCGACGGATGCCCGAGTCGGCTGTGCCGGCGCACCTGCACCCGACGATCCTGTCGATGGCGTCGGTCGCCGACTCGATGATCGACTCGGCCTCGCGCATCGTGGCCAACCGCGACGTCGCCAAGGCGGCGCAGCTCGAGGCCGAGGACGACGAGATGGACCAGCTGCGCAAGGAGCTGTTCCGGGCCCTGCTCGGCGACTCGTGGGACCACGGCGTCGAGCCGGCGGTCGACATCGCGCTGCTCGGTCGCTACTACGAGCGCATCGGCGACCACGCCGTCTCGATGGCTCGCCGCGTCGTCTACCTGGTCACCGGCCAGCTGAGCTGAACCCCGCCCGCCCCGGCGTCCTCCCGCGAGGACGGCTGAGGGCCACGAACCACGAACCCCCCGCTGCCTGCCGCAGCGGGGGGTTCGTCGTGCTCGTGGTCGGCCGTGCGTGGCCGCTGCCTACTCGGTGCCGGTGCCGCTGACGGCCTTGGGCACGATGCCGTCGCCGCCGGCGACGTCCTCGTACTCGGCGGCGTGCTCGGCGCGGGCGACCACCGGCGCGTCGACGACGAGCTCGGAGGAGTCGCTGAAGGTGTAGGTGACGTCGACGTAGTCGCCCGGCTCGGCACCGGAGGTGACCACGAAGACGCTGTCGGGCGCCTCGCCGCCGATCGTGGTGAGCACGCGGCTGGGAAGCGTCAGGGGGGCCTTGGGCTTGCGCACCGTGAGGGTCTTGCCCTGCTGATCGGTGACCGTGACGCCCGTGAGGGTCTGATCGGTCTTGAGGTTGCTGACCACGGCGGCCGACAGGGTCGCCGACCCGTCGCGGTTGGCCACGAGGAGCGTGTTGTGCGACTCGACCTGTCCGCGCACGTTGGTGCCCACGGCGGGCTGGTAGACCTGGTTGGTCTGGGCGCCGAAGCTCGTCCCACAGGCGGTCAGGCTCAGGCCGGCGACCGCGGTCAGGGAGACGGCGATCAGACGGCGACGGGCTGCGTGGCTCACCGGGTCACTACTTTCGTCGAAGGGTCAGCGTCGAGGGGCTGCGAGTCGATCGGGCGCGGGCTGCGCGGCCGTCCGCGAGTGGGACGGCAGCGGGTCGCACGACCCGCCTCGATGGTATCCGAGACCTCGGTGGAGCATGCCTTTGACCTGCTCACAGGTCGTCTGCTATGGCGTCCATGCCCTGAAAGCGCAGGGGTGGTTGTGGGTTCCTCATGGTATTCTTGGAATCTACGAAGGGTGTTTTCTCTATGACTTTTACTGTCGGCGAAACCGTTGTCTATCCCAATCACGGCGCTGCAGTCATCGAGGACATCGAGACCCGGACGATCAAGGGCGAGGAGCGTGATTACCTCGTGCTGCGCATCGTCTCGCAGAACGATCTGGTCGTCCGCGTCCCCGCGTGCAACCTTGATCTTGTCGGGGTTCGCGACGTCGTCGACGAAGCAGGCCTCGAGCGGGTGTTCGGGGTCCTCCGTGCCGAGCACGTCGAAGAACCGACCAACTGGTCCCGGCGCTACAAGGCGAACCTCGAGAAGCTGCACTCCGGCGACGTGCTGAAGGTCGCCGAGGTCGTGCGCGACCTGTGGCGCCGCGATCACGAGCGCGGACTGTCCGCCGGTGAGAAGCGCATGCTGGCCAAGGCTCGCCAGATCCTGGTGTCCGAGCTGGCGCTGGCCGAGAAGACCAACGAGGACAAGGCCGAGACGCGTCTCGACGAGGTCCTCGCGTCCTGATCTGACGCTCGCACGCCCCGGTTCCGCTCACGCGGGGCCGGGGCTTCGTCATGTCCGGGCCCGCAGGGCGGTGCGTTCGCGTCCACCGTCTCCCGATTCTTGGACGCTGGCGCACCGACCCCCGGGGGGGGGGTAGGGGCGGAAGGGGTCAGCGAGGGACGACGAGGGCGGTCGCGATGGCGGCGATGCCCTCACCGCGTCCGGTCAGGCCCAGACCGTCGGTCGTCGTGGCCGACAGGGCGACGGGGCCGCCGACCGCATCGCTCAGCACGCGCTGCGCCTGCTCGCGGCGGGGACCGATCTTCGGGCCGTTGCCGATCACCTGCACCGAGACGTTGCCGACCGTCCAGCCGTGCTCGTGCAGCCGCCGCGCGGTCTCGACCAGGAAGTCGACGCCGGCCGCTCCGGACCACTGCGGGTCGGACGTGCCGAAGTGGCTGCCGATGTCACCGAGACCCGCGGCACCGAGCACCGCGTCGACGATGGCGTGGGCGACGCAGTCGCCGTCGGAGTGGCCCTCCAGCCCCTGCGGCTCGTCGGGCCACGACAGGCCCGCGAGCCACATAGGACGTCCGTCGACGAGGCGGTGGACGTCGGTGCCGATGCCGATGCGTGCAGAGCTCACCTGCCGATCATGCCAGTTCGTCCGGCACAGATTGGACGTGCGCGCGAGGATGGCGAGGTGAGAGCTCGAGTGACGGTGACTGCCGGCGTGCTGGCCGCGGCGGCATCGATGGTGGCCAGCGAGGGGCTCAGCGCCCTGCTCGACCTGCGCGAGTCGCCGGTCGTGTCGGTCGGCCAGTCGGTCATCGCCCTGACGCCCGGCCCCATCGCCCACGCGATCATCGAGGTCGTCGGCACCAAGGACAAGCCCCTCGCCGTCGCGAGCGTCGTGGTGGCCATCCTGCTGCTCGGCGCAGTGGTCGGGCGGTGGTGGCTCACCCGCCGGCTCGCGGCGTTCGCCCTCGTCTCGCTGCTGGTCGTCCTGGCGGCGGCCGCGGTGCTGACGCGCCCCTACGCCTCGCCCCAAGGCGTCTTCGCCGCCGTCGCCGGCGGGTTCGTGCTGGTCGCCGTGCTGCAGCTGCTGCTGGCACCCCGCGCGAACGCGCATGCCGCGCCCGACGCGTCGCGTCGCACGTTCATCCGCACGGCCGCGCTGATCGCGGTCGCGACGGCCGTGGTGGGCGGTGCGGGGCAGGCCCTGGCCTCGCGCCGTCGTCGCCGGCAGACCGTCGAGCGGGCTCGAGCCGCGCTGCGCATCCCGGCCCGTCCCGTCGAGGTGCCGGCCGGCGCCGATCTGCAGGTCGCCGGGCAGCAGCCGTGGCTGACCTCCAACCGTGACTTCTACCGCATCGACACCGCGCTGCAGGCGCCGCTGATCGACCCGTCCGAGTGGCGGCTGCGCATCACCGGGATGGTCGACCGCGAGCTGACGTTGAGCTATCAGGACCTGCTCGACCGCGGTCTCACCGACGCCTGGATCACGATCTGCTGCGTCTCGAACGTCGTGGGCGGCGAGCTGATCGGCAACACCGTGTGGGGCGGCGTGCCGATCAAGAGCATCCTCGACGAGGTCGGCATCCGGCCCGGCGCCGACGCGCTTCTCTCGACGTCCGAGGACGGGTGGACGTGCGGCACGCCGCTCGACGCCCTGACGGACGGCCGCGACGCGCTGCTGGCCCTCACCATGAACGGCGAGCCGCTGCCCGTGCCGCACGGGTTCCCGGTGCGGCAGGTCGTGCCCGGCCTGTACGGCTACGTCTCGGCGACCAAGTGGGTCACGGAGTGGAAGGTCACCCGCTTCGACGACTTCGAGGCGTTCTGGACGCAGCGCGGCTGGGGCGAGCGCGGCCCCATCAAGACCGAGTCACGCATCGACGTCCCGCGCGACGGCGGCACGGTCGATGCCGGCACCGTGACGGTGGCCGGTGTGGCCTGGGCCCAGCACACGGGTGTCGAGGGCGTCGAGTTCCGTGTCGACGGCGGCCCGTGGCAGAAGGCCCGCCTGGGCGCGGCTCCGTCGGTCGACACGTGGGTTCAGTGGACGGCCGACTGGGACGCCGAGCCCGGCGACCACGCCATCGAGGCGCGGGCGACCGATGCCACGGGCAAGCCCCAGACCGATGCCGTCGCCGACGTGCTGCCCGACGGCGCGACCGGCTACCCGCGCATCTCGGTGCGGGTGTCCTGACCTACCAGCGGGCGCTGGCAGCCGGCAGGGGAGTGCTGGTGGGACGGATGACGTAGACGACCCCGCCGCTGCCGTTGGTCCAGGCCTTCTCGAACTGCGCCCGGGAGTAGACGCGCCGCACGGTCGAGTTCTTCGGCGCGGCCGGGTCGTTGACGATGACGTCGCCGGTGGCCGTGAACCCGCGGATGACTATGAGGTGTCCGGGCGTCGCCGAGATGGGCGATCCGGTGAGCTGGCCGCGGCCGAAGGCGACGGAGGCGACCAGCGGGATGCCGGCGCGGATGAAGCTCTCGGCCTCACGCAGCGAGTCGAGGCGCGTCACGAACGTGTCGAGCGAGTAGCCCGCGGCGTAGGCGGCGTTGAACGACCAGTTGCCGGTGCCCTTGTACTGGTGGTCGTAGGTGTAGCGGGCGGCGTGGTCGACGAACGAGTCGGTGTAGCGCGACCACGAGTAGGCCGACGGCTTCGGTCCCTTGCCGTAGTAGCGCATGACCATCGCGGTGGACGTCGGCGAGCACCACGCCTCGCCGCCGTTGCCCCACTGCGGGAACTCGCCGCGGTGGATCATCTGGGACGACTGCGGCACCGGCAGGTCGGTCGTGGCCGTCATGGTGGTGGCGCTGGTCGGGATCGACCGGGTGGCGAACGGTGCGGCGACGGCGTTGACGGCGTACAGCGTCGGCGTGGAGCGGCTGCCCTTGGGCCGGTGCAGGATGACGCGCACCTGGTAGCGGTCGAAACTCTTGCCGGCATTGGCCAGCACG
Organism: Aeromicrobium endophyticum; assembly: GCF_003586285.1. Classification (GTDB taxonomy): domain Bacteria; phylum Actinomycetota; class Actinomycetes; order Propionibacteriales; family Nocardioidaceae; genus Aeromicrobium; species Aeromicrobium endophyticum. The sequence goes on from NZ_QUBR01000001.1 coordinate 1,937,553, forward strand.
GTGTCGGTCGAGACGCGGGCGAGGTCATCGGACTGCGCGGAGTACGACGAGCGCTTGACGCGCGAGGTGCTGCCGGCCCACCGGGCGACGGTGTCCCAGCTGCCGACCGTGGCGCCGCTGCGCACGCGGACGTCGATGCGAGCCCACGTGCCGCCGGGTGTCTTGATGCTCCACGACGGGACGAGCGAGGTGGCGGCGGAGCCGGTGGACTGCCACGGGCTCTGCCACGTGCCGCGGTCGTACGACTTCTTGCCGCCCGAGACGCGGGGGTCCTTGTAGCGGGTCACCGACGTCTTGCCGCCGACCACCATGCGTCCGGACTTGGCGGACAGGCCCTTCGACGTGCCCTGGGCGAAGTCGCCCGTGGACGTCCAGCGGTGGAAGGTGGGCTGGTCGGTGGCGGCCGTGGCGGGGACGGCGGTCACGACGCCGAGGCCGACGACGGCGGAGGCGACAAGGGGAAGGATGCGGCGCATCGCACCATGGTAGGCCGTCGATGGGACGTGTGGGGCTGATGTGACAGCACGACAGCCGGACGGACGATCGCCGCCGGGTCGCCGCGAGCCGATAGGGTTGTGCCGTGGCATTCCAGCTCTACGACACCGCGTCCCGGCAGATCCGCGCTCTCGACCCGGTCGTCCCGGGCCGGGTGTCGATCTATCACTGCGGGCTGACGGTGCAGGGCCCGCCGCACATCGGCCACATCCGCAAGGAGGTCGTCTTCGACGTCCTGCGCCGGTGGCTCGAGCGCTCGGGCCTCGAGGTCTCGATCGTCGCCAACGTCACCGACATCGACGACAAGATCCTGGCCAAGGGCGTCGAGCAGGGACGTCCGTGGTTCGCGGTGGCCTACGAGAACGAGCGGGCGCTGCACGCGGCCTACGAGGTGCTGGGCTGCGTCCCGCCCACGTACGAGCCGCGCGCGACCGGCGTCGTCCCCGAGATGATCGAGATGATCCAGACGCTCATCGAGCGGGGTCACGCCTACGCCGCGGGCGACGGTTCGGGTGACGTCTACTTCGACGTCCGGTCGTGGCCCGCCTACGGGGAGCTGTCCGGGCAGAAGGTCGACGACATGCTCAACGCCGAGGACGCCCCGCCCGAGGGCAAGCGCGACGGCCGCGACTTCGCGCTCTGGAAGGGGCACAAGGCCGGCGACCCCGAGTCCGCCTCGTGGCCGACGCCCTGGGGCCGCGGACGTCCGGGCTGGCACCTGGAGTGCTCGGCGATGGCGGCCAAGTACCTGGGCCCCGAGTTCGACATCCACGGCGGCGGGCTCGACCTGCGCTTCCCGCACCACGAGAACGAGCTGGCCCAGTCGCGGGCGGCGGGGCAGCCGTTCGCGCGGGTGTGGATGCACAACGCGATGCTCAACCTGGCCGGCGCCAAGATGTCGAAGTCGGTCGGCAACACGCTGATGGTCAGCGAGGTCGTCAAGCGCGTGCGTCCCATCGACCTGCGCTACTACCTCGCCGCCTCGCACTACCGCTCGATCGTCGAGTTCAGCGAGGAGTCGCTCGCCGAGGCCGCGACGGCGTTCGGGCGCATCGAGGGATTCGTCCGGCGTGCCGCGGAGCTGTGCGGCGCCGGCGAGCTGGGCGAGGTGGTCGACGGGTTCGCCACGGCGATGGACGACGACCTGTCGGTACCGGCGGCGCTGGCCCACCTGCAGTCCGTCGTGCGAGCCGGACAGGCGGCGCTGCCGGACGGCGACAGCGCCCACCTGCGCCGAGCTCTCGCCGACGTCCGGGCCATGCTCGACGTGCTCGGTTTGGACCCACTGTCCCCGACGTGGGATCGTGGGGGTGACGATGCGGCCTATGCGCAGGTGATCGACTCCCTCGTCGAGGGACTCCTCGAGCAGCGCCAGGCGGCACGGGCCACCAAGGACTTCGCCACCGCAGACCGTGTGCGCGACCAGCTCACGGCGGCCGGCATCGACATCGAGGACACGCCGCAGGGTGCGCGCTGGTCCGTGAAGACTGATCTTCTAGGGAGCTAGCACCATGCCAGGCAACAGCAGTCGCAGAGGCGCCATCAAGAAGTCCGGCAAGGGCAACCCCACCGCGGGATCCGGCGGACGCCGCCGCCAGGGGCTCGAGGGCAAGGGCCCGACCCCGCGGGCCGAGGACCGTCCGAACCACAAGATCTACAAGATGAAGAACGCGACTGCCAAGCGCGAGCAGGCGCGGCCCAAGCGGGCCAAGCCGGGCGAGGGCGCCGAGTGGGTCGCCGGACGCAACTCGGTGCTCGAGCTGTTGCGCGCGACCGTGCCGGTGCACGCGCTCTACGTCGCCGAGGGCACCGACCGCGACGAGAAGATCCGAGAGATCTTCAAGCTCGCCGCCGAGCAGCACGTCAGCCTGCTCGAGATCGGACGCATCGAGCTCGACAAGCTCACCGGCGGCGCCGTGCACCAGGGCATCGCGGCCAAGCTCAACGCGTACGACTACGCGCACCCGCAGGACCTGCTCGACCTCGCCGCCGAGCGCGACGAGCCGGCGCTCATCCTGGTGCTCGACGGCATCACCGACCCCCGCAACCTCGGCGCGATCATCCGCTCGGCCTCGGGCTTCGGCGCGCACGGCGTCGTCATCCCCGAGCGTCGGGCCGCGCAGATCACCGCCGCCGCCTGGAAGACGTCCGCGGGTGCGGCGGCCCGGGTGCCGGTGGCTCGCGTCACCAACGTCACGCGCACGCTCAAGCAGTTCCAGGAGGACGGCTGCATGGTCATCGGCCTGGCCGCCGACGGCACGGTCGACGTCGCCGACTCGCAGCTGGTCGACGGCCCGCTGGTCGTCGTCATCGGCAGCGAGGGCAAGGGCCTGTCGCGCCTCGTGGGCGAGACCTGCGACGAGATCGTCTCGATCCCGATGAGCACGGGTCTCGAGAGCCTCAACGCCGGAGTGGCGGCAGGCATCGCGCTGTACGCCATCAGCCAGCGCCGGGGCTGACCCAGCCCGGCTCGCGGGGTTCGCCCGCGAGCCGTGACTCGTTCACGCCCCAGCGGTGATGTGCTCCGTCCAGGCGTCGTGCAGCCGTGCGTAGACGCCCGGCTGCGTCACGAGGTCGTCGTGGGCGCCGTCCTGCACGATCCGTCCGCCGTCGAACACAAGCACTCGGTCGGCGCCCTGCGCCGTGGCCATGCGGTGGGCGATCGAGATCGTCGTGCGGCCGGCGGTGAGCGAGGACAGCGCCCGCTGCAGCCGGACGTCGGTGGCGGGGTCGACGCCGCTGGTGGCCTCGTCGAGCACGAGGAGATCGGGATCGACCAGCGCGGTCCGCGCGAGCGCCACCAGCTGTCGCTCGCCCGCCGACAGACGGGCGCCCCGCACGCCGACCCGTGTCGAGAGGCCGTCCGGCAGCCCGTCGAGCCAGGGGCCGAGGCCCAGCGACTCGACGATCGCGTCGAGGTCCCAGGAGCCCGATCGGGCGCCCATGACGATGTTCTCGGCGATCGTGACGTTGAACAGGAACGGGTCCTGGGGGACGATCGCGACCCGTCGCTGGAGTGACCGGTCGCTGACGTCCCCGATCGGGACCCCGCCGAGCAGCACCACCCCGCGGCTCGGCGCGATCTGTCGCGTCACGAGCTTGGCGAACGTGCTCTTGCCCGAGCCCGTCTCGCCGATCACGGCGATGTGCTCGCCGGAGTCGATCGCCACCTCGAGCCGGTGCACCACGGGCGGTCCGCCGTAGCCGGCGGAGACATCGAGCAACCGCACGGAGATCGGCCCTGACGGCAGGTCGTGCGCCTCGCCGCCGACCGTCCCGCCAGGTGCCGTCACCAGCTCCAGGGCGCGACGCCAACCGGCGACGGCGTTCTGCGCCTCGCCGAGCATCTGCACGAGCGACTGCAGGGGCCGGACGAAAAAGGTCACGAGCAGCAGCATCGACACGACCTCGCCGGCCGTCAGGCCCAAGGACGGCTCCCACCCCGACGCTCCGGAGGACCAGCGCACACCCAGGACCACCACGGCCACGGTCATAAGCGAGATCGCGATCTCGCCGAGCGCGGTGTTCACGTGCAGCGGCACAAGGGTGCGACGTTGCGCCGCGGCAGTGCGGTCGACGGCCGCGTCGAGATCGGCTGCCATGCGTGCGCGGGTGCCGGTCGACCGTACGACAGCGATGCCTGCCACGGCTTCTCCGACCGTGGTCTGCAGCTCCGACACGCTCTCGCGGACGGCCAGGTAGCGAGTGGCGACGACCGACTGGATACGTGTCATCGCCACCGTCAGCGCCACCGCGAGAGCCAGGACCGGTAGGGCCAGCTGCCACGAGTAGGCGGTGATGATGACGCCGGCGATGATCATCTGCATGACGTTGACCAGCAGCACCACGCCGCCGTTCTGGGCGAAGGTCGTGACGGCGTCGACGTCACTGGTCAGGCGGGTGACGAGATCGGCGCTGCGGGTCGTGGCGGCTGTCTCGGGCGCCATGCGGTGGACACGGGCCACACCCGCCGTCCTCAGCTCGGCGAGCGCCTGCTCCAGGCGCCGGTAGACGCGCCGGTTGAGCCACCACGACGCCACCAGGGCGGCGAGGGTCGCGCCGGCCCCGACCGCGACGGCGTGGGCGACGACCGACGAGGCGTCGGCGTCGGTGTCCAGCAGACCGTGGTCTAGCGCCTGCTGCACGGTCAGCGGCGTGACGATGCGTCCGGCACCAGCGACGGCTGCCAGGATCACGGTCAGCCACAGGCCCGTCACGATGCTGGGCGAGGTCTGCCGCACCCGGGCCAGGACGTCGCGGGCGGACGAGCGCCCCAGGTCCGCCAGCCCGGGCGGGGGGTGTTCAGACACGGTGCTGTGCCGATCCGTACGCGTCGAGGACGCGGCCGTACGCGGGCTCGGCGGCCATCAGCTCGGCGTGCGTGCCGGAACTGACGATGCGGCCACGGTCGAGCAGGACCACGCGATCGGCTATCGCTACCGAGCTGGGACGACCACCGACGACCAGCACCGTGGTCCGCCCGCGCAGGTCGGCGATCGCGTCGAGGACGTCGCGCTCGACCGCCGGGTCGAGTGCGGACGTCGCGTCGTCGAGCACCAGCAGCCGCGGACCGCGCAGCAGGGTGCGGGCCAGGCAGATGCGCTGTCGCTGGCCTCCGGACAGCCGTCCGCCCCGCTCGCCGACGATGGTGTCGAGGCCATCGGGGAGGGCGCGCACGACCTCGTCGGCACGGGCGGCGACGAGGGCGGCCTCGACCTCGTCGTCGCGGTAGCTCCGGGCCTCTCGCGGGTGCCCGTCGAGGACGAGGTTGTCGAGCAGCGACCCCGCGAACAGCCACGAGTCCTGCGCGACCAGGCCGATGTGAGAGGCGACCTGATCCGCGGCGAGCTCGACGGCGTCGACCCCGTCCGTCGTGGGCGTCCCGATCCGCACGACGCCGCTCGTCGGGTCGATCTGGCGCGTCACCAGGTCGACGACCGTGCTCTTGCCCGCGCCGGTCGCGCCGACAAGGGCGACGATCTCGCCGGGCGCCAGGTGCAGGTCGATGTCGTCGAGCAGCACGCGCGAGCCGCGGGTCACTTGGGCGTGGACGACCCGCACGTCGAGCGGACCCTCGTCGGCCAGGCGGCGTGCACCGAAGCGCGTCACGTTGTCGGACTCGAGCACGGCCGCGACCCGGGACCCGCCGGCCGCCGACATCGGCAGCATGCCGAGGAACCGGCTGATGACGTTCAGCGGGATGGAGACCGTCAGCAGCAGGTACACGACCTCGACGACGACGCCGACCGTCAGCGCGCCGGACTCGACTCGTCCCGCACCCACGGCGAGCACGGCGAGGATCGCCCCTGTCGGCAACAGCTCGAGCATGGGGTCGAACAGGGAGCTGACGTCGCCCATGCGGACGTTGGCCGCCCGGAGACGTCCTGCCGCATCGCCGATCCGACGCTCCTCGTGGTCGACGAGGCCGAGGGTGCGAACGACCTGACCACCGTCGATGCTCTCGAGCGCCGCGGCCCCGAGGTCGCCCCGTGCCGCCTGCGCCGCCTGTGCTCGCGGGGTGAGCGCGCGCTGGTACAGCAGGTTCAGCGCGAGGACGGACGTGACGAGGGTGAGGCCGACCGCGCCCAGCGCCGCGTCCCGGGTCATGAGCTGGACCATCGCCACGACGAGCATCACGACCATGCCGAGCGCGAAGTACAGGAATGCCGTGGGCAACCACACCGCATCGACGTCGGACACCGCCGTCGAGAGCAGCCGGCCGGGTGAGTGTCGGCGGTGCCAGCCGAGGTCGAGGTCGAGGTAGTGACGCACCACGGCGCGTCGCGTGCGGGCCTGTGCCGCGTGCTGCACCCGACCGCTGGCGATGCCGCGCAGCACGATGGTCGTCCAGCGGACCGTGGACACGCCGAGGATCGCACCGACGGCGACCCACCAGGTGGCCCGCGAGACCTCGCGACCGGCCAGCGCCGGGATGACGAGGTGATCGGTGGTCCAGCCGATCGCCCAGGCGCTGAGCACCATGGTGAGGCCGTTCACGACCCCGACGACGGTGGCGAGCGCAGCGGGACGGGGGTGGGCGAGCGATCCGTCGAGCATCGTCCGGAGGCCGGTGCGGACGGTGCCCGGTCTGGACCTGACCAGTCCGTCAGGTCTCACGACGCGCTGAACGAGCCGGCCGCCGCAGCCTGCGGGACGAGAGCGTCGAGCGTCCGATCTGCTGTCGCGTCGCCGAGCAGACGTTGCAGCCGCTCGTTGAGCGGTGCCGACAGCCCCGCCCGTCGTGCCAGCAGCACGATCTCGCCGTTGAGGTAGTCGACCTCGCTCGACGCGCCCCGCGCGAAGCTCTGCCAGGTCGACAGTCGTCCCCCGACGTGCCCATCGACGGGCAGGACCTTCAGTGGCGTGGCGCTGAGGTCCGGCGCGTCGGCGGGCGACAGGAGGCCGGCCGCCCCGAGTACCACGGCCGCCTCCTCCTTGAGCACCGCGCGGGCCTCGGCCCGCGCGGCGTCGTCGCCGTCGAGCAGGTCGAGCCCGTTGCCGACGTTGCCGAGCAGCTTCGCGGCCTTCGCCTGGCGGACGTCGTCGACCGCCGTCACGTGGAACCCGGCGCCGACCAGGTCGTCGACGAGCGACCGGGCCAGGTCGTCGAGCCCGGACGGGTACCGGCCCACCCAGATCGCTCCGACGGCCGGCGGCAGGGAGGGTGACACGATCTCGCCCGGAGTCGTGAAGCTGGCTGCGATGGCGATCGTCGCGCCGTAGACGCGGGAGAAACGCCGCAGCGCGAGGTCCTCGGTCGCGAGCCCGTTCTGGAACGTCACGATCGGCAGGTCGGCCGCGACACCGCCGCCGCCGACGGGCTGCCAGGCCCATTCGACCAGCGCGGCCTCGGCGTCCTGGGCCTTGGTGGCCAGCACCAGCACGTCGGACGGCCGCAGGCGGACCTCTGCCGACGACACCGCGACCGCGATCTCGACGACGTCGACACCGTTCGGGCGCCGTACCGTCAAGCCGTGCTCGGCGACCACACGGCCGTGCTCGCCGCGGGCGACCAGGACGACGTCGTGACCCGCCGGCACGAGCTGCGCCGCGAGGGCACCTCCGATGGCTCCACCGCCGATGATGACGTAGCGACGCTCAGACATGGGCGACCTCCTCGACGTGCGCGGCGGCCTCGGCGCGCTGGCCGGGGATCGCGTCGATCAGCTGGTGGGTGTACTGGCTCTGGGGCGAGCCGAAGACCTGGGCGACCGATCCCGACTCGACGACTGTGCCCCGGTTCAGCACCGACACGGTGTGGGACACCTGGGCGACGACCGCGAGGTCGTGCGAGATGAACAGGTAGCTGAGACCCAGGCGCTCCTGGAGCTCGGTCAGCAGCTGGAGGATCTGCTCCTGCACCGACACGTCGAGCGCCGAGACCGGCTCGTCGAGCAGGATCAGCTCGGGCGACAGGGCCAGGGCTCGGGCGATCGCCACACGCTGGCGCTGGCCACCGGACAGCTCGGACGGCAACCGGTCGCGGTACGACGACGGCAGCGACACCTGGTCGAGCAGCTCTGCCGCCCGGGCGGCCCGGCTGGCCCGGTCGCCGATCTTGAACGAGACCAGCGGCTCGACGATGCTCTGGCCGATCGTGAAGCGGGGGTCGAGCGAGGCGTACGGGTTCTGGTGCACGAGCTGGATCGTCCGGCGCAAGGGGCGAGTCTGCTTCCAGCCGAGCCCCGTGATGTCGGTGCCGTCGAGGATGACGCGACCGCTCGTGACCTGCTCGAGTCCCAGGGCGAGACGCAGCGCAGTGGTCTTGCCGGAGCCGGACTCGCCGACGAGCGCGTGCGTGCGTCCACGGGCGACTTCGATCGTCACGTCGTCCAGGGCGAGGAACCGATCGCCGCCGCCGGGGCGCGCGTACGCCTTCGACACCGACTCGAGGCGGATGATCGGATCGGGGGTGGCGACCTCGGACGGGGCGAGGTCGAAATGGGGGACGATGCGTCCGCCGTTGGCCAGTCCGGGCGCCGCTGCGATGAGACGGCGCGTGTATTCGTGCGCGGGTCTGACGAGGATGTCGGCGGGGCGTCCCTGCTCGACGATGCGGCCATGTTGGAGGACGACGACACGGTCGCTGCGATCGGCGGCGACGGCCAGGTCGTGGGTGATGATGAGCAGCGACGTGCCCGAGTCGCGCACGAGCCGCTCGAGGTGGTCCAGGATCGTGCTCTGCACCGTCACGTCCAGGGCGCTGGTCGGCTCGTCGGCGATGATGAGCCGCGGCTTGCCGGCCAGGGCGATCGCGATCAGCACGCGCTGACGCAGCCCGCCCGACAGCTCGTGGGGGTACTGACGGGCACGGAGGGCCGGGTCGTCGATGCCGGCCTGATCCAGCAGCTCGAGCACCTCGGCGTCGACCTGGGGACCCGAGACGCCCCGCAGCCGGACCGACTCGGCCACCTGGGCGCCGATGCGACGGGTGGGGTTGAGCCCGACCATGGGGTCCTGCGGCACGAGGCCGACGACGCTGCCGCGCAGGCTGCGCAGGGTCCGCTCCTTGGCGCCGACGACCTCGACGCCGTCGACGACGACGCTGCCGCCACCGATCGTGGCGTTGTCGGGCAGCAGGCCGATGAGGGTGTTGGCGACCGTCGTCTTGCCGGAGCCCGACTCCCCGACCAGGGCGACGATCTCGCCGGACCGGATCGTCAGGTCGATGCCGGCGACGGCCGGCACGGAGCGGCGCCGTCGCACGTAGCCGACGTGCAGGTCGGCGACGGTCACGAGGGGGGAGTCGGTCTCGACGGGGGTGGGCGTGGTCATCGTGCCAGCTCCTGGAAGGTCTTGGAGATGTGGTTGAGGCTCAGCACGACCGCCGCGACGAACAGCCCGGGCAGCAGCGGCACCCACGGGGCGGTGATCAGGAAGTTGCGCCCGGCCGAGATCAACGTGCCCCACTCGGCGGCCGGCGGGGCCGCGCCGAAGCCGAGGAAGCTCAGCGAGGCGATCGCGATGATCGCGACGCCCGTGTCGAGCACGGCCAGCACGGCCACGGGTCCCCACGAGTTGGGGAGCACGTGGCGCACCAGCACCCGGAGCCAGGAGGCGCCGCCCGCCCGGGCCGCCTCGACGTACGGCAGGGTCTTGACCCGCAGCACCTCGGCGCGCGTCGTGCGGGCGAAGCCGGGGATGATGCCGATACCGACGGCGATGGCGACCGGCACGGTGCCGAAGCCGAGCGCCGTGACGATCGCCAGGGCGAACAGCAGACTCGGGATGGCCAGCAGGACGTCGACCGCGCGCATGATGAGCGCGTCGACGATGCCGCCGAAGAATCCGGAGACGACACCCAGGGTCAGCCCGGCGACGATCGCGATGGCCAGGGCGATGATCGTCGCCTTGATCGTCAGGGCCGAGCCATGGACGACGCGCGACCACAGATCGCGCCCGATCTCGTCGGTGCCGAACGGGTGGCTGAGGCTCGGGGAGAGCAGGCGGTCGGACGGGGAGGTGGCGTAGGGGTCGTGCCCGGCGAACCACGACGGCACGAAGGCCGTCAGCACGACGAAGATCGTGAAGACCAGAGCGAGGACGAAGCCGGGCTTGCGAGCCAGGGTCCCCACCGCGGCGCGCAGGTTGGCCCGGCGACCGCCGAGGTCGCCGTCGTCGATCACGGCCTCGGACAGCAGCGCCTCGTCGACGGCGCGCTCGAGACCGGACGTCGACGTGCGCCCGGGGCGCGGGTTCAGGATGCTCATCTGCTCACCTTCTGGACGTGGACGATGCGGGGATCGAGCAAGGGGTAGAGCAGGTCGACGACCAGGTTGACGACGACGAACAGCGCCGCCGCGAAGGTCACGATCGCCAGGACGACGGGGACGTCCTGGGCGATGACAGCCTCCTGGGCGAGCTTGCCGATGCCGTTGCGGGAGAACACCGTCTCGGTGACGATCGCGCTCGTCACGGTCAGGCCGACCACGACGCCCAGGATCGTCATGGCGGGCAGGGCCGCGTTGCGGAAGGCGTGCTTCCACTGCACGGCCGCCCGGGAGAGCCCCTTCGCGCGGGCCGTCACGATGTACGGCTGCCGCAGGGTCTCGTCGAAGCTGCGCATCAGCACCTGGGCCAGCACCGATGACGTCAGCAGCGAGATCGTCACGGCGGGAAGGACGAGCGACGAGAAGCCGTCCGTCCCCGTGGCGGGGAACCAGGCGAGGTTGAAGGCGAACACCTGGATCAGCAGCAGGCCGACGAAGAACTGCGGGAACGAGGCACCGACCGAGGGAAGCCGGCTCAGCAGGAGCCGCGCGGGCCGCCACCTCAGGTACGAGGCCGAGTAGGCCAGGGCGAATCCGCCGATCAGCGACAGCGTCCCGGCCAGCAGGCTCAGCGCCGCCGTGGCGCCGATACGGTCGACCAGGAGGTCGGTGACCGGCACCTGCTTGGAGATCGACATGCCGAAGTCACCGTGCAGGGCGTTCCACAGGTGGGTGAGGTACTGCTCGAGGACGGGCCGGTCGAGGTCGTACCGGGCCATCGCGGCGTCCAGCTGGGAGGGGCTGAGCTTGTCGGTCTCGATCCCCGCCGCGCCCAGCTGCAGCGCGACGGGATCGCTCGGCAGCAGGTAGAGCACCGCGAAGGTGACGGTGTAGGCGGCCCACAGCACTCCGACTGCCTGCGCCACCCGTCCGAGGACGTACCTGGTCATCTCAGCCCCTCCGTCGTCCTACTTCGACTTCCACACGTCGTTGAGCTTCAGGAAGCTCTCGGACGTGAAGGAGAAGCCGTGGACGGCCTTGCTGACGCCGGCGAACTGGACGCGCTCGGCGATCGGGTACGTGACGCCCTCGTCGATCAGGAGCGCCTGCAGCTCGGTGTAGGCCTTCTTGCTCTCGGCCTCGTCGGTCGTCTGGATGGCCTGGGCGAACAGCGCCTTGATCTTCGCGAGCGTCTCGGGCGTGGAGGCGTTGGTGGCCAGCGCCTTGGAGTTGGCCAGGTCGGGATCGAGGATGAACTGCAGCGCACCGGGATCGGCCCGGGTGAAGTACGTGCCGCTCAGGTCGTAGTCGCCGTTCGCGATCTTGGCCGGCCGCTCGGCCGCCGGCACCACGTCGAGCTTGAGGTCGATGCCGACCTGCTTGAGCTGGTCCTGCAGCAGCTCGTCGCCGGGCGTCAGCACCTGGATCTGGTCGACGAGCGTCAGGCGCTTGCCGTCCTTGGTGCGGTAGCCGTTGCCGGTGCGCGTCCATCCCGCGCTGTCGAGCAGCTGCTCGGCCTCGTCGCGGTCGAAGGCCAGCTTGTCCTTCTGGGCCGCGAAGTACGGCGTCGTCTCGTCGAACGGTCCGCCGACGACCGGGTAGTCCTTGCCGTAGGCGGTCGAGGCGTAGGACTCCAGGTCGATGGCCTTGTAGAGGGCCTTGCGCACCGCCGGGTCGGACAGGATGCGTCCCGAGGACACGTTCGGGAACAGCGTCAGCGCGACACCGGGCAGCGAGCGCTGCTCGACGGTGGCATCGGATCGCTCGATGAGCTCGCGGTCCTCGACCGTGAAGGGGTTGCGCGGCCACGCGATGTCGATCGCCTTGCTGACCAGGTTGCCGGTGCGGACGCTGTCCTCGGCGACGTAGGTGAACTCGACGGCGTCGAGGTGGGCCTCGCCGGTGTTCTTCGACAGCGCCGAGCCCCACGCGTACCCGGGACGCTTGACGATCTTGAGCAGCTCGTTGGGCTTGTAGCTGTCGAGGGTGAACGCGCCCGAGGCGGTGAAGTCCCCGGCGCAGCGCTGCGCCGGCGTCTTGGCGTACGAGTCGGGCGAGATGATCGCCAGGTTCGTGGTCGACGTGGCCTGCAGGAATGAGGAGTTGGGCTGCGAGAAGTCGAGCTCGACGGTCTTCGGGTCGATGACCTTCGCGCCCTTCAGGCCCAGCACGTAGCTGGAGCCGAAGGCGGCGCCGTTCGTGGCCTTCACGGTGTCGAGCCAGCCGTCGACGTTGCCCTTGATCGCGGCGGCGTCGACCGGGGAGCCGTCGCTGAACGTGACGCCCTGCTTGAGCGAGAACGTGTACGTCAGTCCGTCGGGCGAGACCTTCCAGCTGTCGGCGAGCCACGGCTTGATCTCGCCGGTCTTCGGGTCCTGGTCGGTCAGCGAGTCGGCGAGGTTGCGGATGACGGTGCGGTGCTCGATCCAGTAGGTCTGGAACGGGTCGACGCACGTGAACGCCGCGTTGTCGGGCCAGAAGGCGACCTTGAGGGTGCCGCCGGCGACCGGCGTGCCGCCGTCGCCGGCGCTGCTTCCGCCGGGATCGGAGGAGCTGCAGGCGCTGAGGCCCAGGGTCGCGGCGACCGTGACCGCCACGGCGGCCACGCCACGGCGGGCGGACAGGGAGCGTCTGAATGACATGGAGCTGACTTTCTCGAGGGGGGAGGGGGGAGGGAAGGATCGTGGGTGGGGGAAGGGGTGCAGGGACTACTGGTCCAGTACGCGGCGACCGGCGGCCACCAGCGCGACGTCTTCCTGCGGGGGGTGGACGCGCACGCAGAGGGCGTCGCGGAGATGGCGCTCGAGCGGCAGCGTGCGGGTCAGGCCGGGATTGCCGAGCGCGGAGACGGCGGTCTGGGTGGCGGCGATGACGGACCGCGCGATCTGGACCTTCAGCAGCGACAGCTGCGGCAGGTGCGACTGGTCTCCGGTCTCGGCCCGCAGCAGGGTCCCGAACAGCAGCGTCTCGGCCTGGGCGATCTGCGCGTCGATCTCGCCGGCGACGGTCTGGATGCGTTCCGTGGTGGCGATGGGTCGGCCGAGCGCGGCCGGGACCCGGTTCCGTGTGTAGTCGACGAAGGCGGTGCGGGCGGCGCGGGCGACGCCGATGTAGAGCGCGGGATGGCCGAACGAGCCGAGCGAGGCGGCGGCGGCCGGGTCCCGGTAGACGCCGTCGGCCCCCCGGGGGATCTCGACGAAGGCGTCGAGCGGCAGGCGGACGTCGTCGTACACGACGTCGTGCGTGTTGGACGCGCGCAGGCCCAGGTGGTCCCACGTCTCGATCCACGATATGCCGGGCAGATCGGCCGGGACGATGACGTGCCCCACCTGCGGGTGCTTGGCGTCCGCCGTCTGGTCGTCGACGACCGCCCACACGACGTGGTAGGCCAGGGCAGTGCCGCCGGTCGCGTACGACTTGCGACCGCTGAGCGACCAGCCGTCGTCGCGGCGCGTCAGCGTCGTCGCGGGCAGGCCCCCGCGGGCAGGAGCGCCGAGCTCGGGCTCGGCACGGATCGCGTTCGCCAGGGCCGGCCCCTGGGTGCCGCGGTGCAGGAGATCGGCGTAGTAGTGGGCCGGCCAGTGCTCGGCGACGGCCTGACCCTGGTGCGTGATCAGGGTGTTGGCCGCGAGGAGCGCGACCGACGCGTCGCCCTCGCCCAGGGCGATGAGGATGCGCGCGGTGTCGATCGGTCCGATCCCGGGGCCGCCGAACTGCGTCCCGACCGTGGCGGTCAGCAGACCGGCCTCGTGAGCGACACGGAGTCCCTCGACCGGCACGGCACCCGTCCGGTCGTACTCGGCGGCCGTCGCGGCGATCCGCGCGGTCACGTCGGCCAGGGCCTCGGGCGAGAGGTCGGGCACGACGAGGTCGGGCACGACGAGGTCGACCCGTGCGTCGGTGCCCACGGTCGCGGTCATCGCGCGCCGGCCGTGGCGAGGGCGGAGGCGTCGAAGCCCGGGGCCAGTGCGCCGGGATGCTCGTCCTGGAGCGTGCCCCGCGTGCCGGTCGCCTCGCGGTGCGCCAGCTCCTGGCGCACCAGCGGGATGACGTACCGGCCGTAGTCGACCGCGTCGGCCAAGGTGTCGTACCCGCGGATCGAGATGAGGTCGGCGCCGATGTCGATGTAGTCGAGGATCGCCGCGGCGACGGTCTCGGGCGTGCCCACCAGGGCCGTCGAGGCGCCGCCCGCGTTGGTCGCGGCGGCCGTGCGGGTCCACAGCGCCCGGTCGTAGACGTCGCCCTTCGCGGCGAAGTCGAGAAGGCGCTGCGAACCGACGTTCTGCGGCGCGTCCTTGGTCCGGCCGAGCTGGAAACCGCCGGACTGGTACGTCTTCTCGATCTTGACGACGTGGTCGAAGGCCTTCTGCCAGGCCAGCTCCTCGGTCTCGGCGACGATCGGGCGGAAGGTCACCCAGATGCGCGGCAGCGTCGTGCGTCCGGCGGCACGCGCGATGGTGTGCACGCGCTCGATCTGCGAGCGGATGTCGGCCAGCGGCTCGCCCCAGAAGCTGAAGATGTCGGCCTTCTCGCCGCCGACCTGGAAGGCCTCGTCGGACGAGCCGCCGATCGAGATCGGGATCGTGTCGCCGTACGGCGCGAAGCCGGGCCCGAAGTCGTCGAAGCGGTAGAAGTCGCCGTCGTGGCTGAAGGGCGCCTTGTCGTGCCAGCCGCGGCGCAGCAGGTCGAGGTACTCCGACGTGCGGGCGTACCGCTGGTCCTTGCTGAGGTAGTCGCCGTGGCGGGCCTGCTCGGCGTCGCTGCCGCCCGAGATCAGGTGGACCACGGCGCGTCCCTCGGTCAGCTGGTCGAGCGTCGCGAGCTTCTGCGCGCCCACCAGCGGATGGGTCGTGTTGGGGCGCAGCGCCACGATGGGCCTGAGGTGCTCGGTGAGCTGCCCGACCGCCGACGCGACGACGAACGAGTCGGCGCTGCCGGTGCCGTACGGAAGCAGCGTGTAGTCGTAGCCGCCCTCCTCGAGCGCGCGGACGTACCGGCGGAAGTACGGCAGGTCGATGCCGCGGGTGGGGATCGGCTCGAGCTCGGTGGACGGGTTGAGGTGCGACAGGCTGATGAACTCGGCGGAGCGGGCCGCCGTCTCGGGGATGGTGCTCATGCGGGGGTCCTCTCAAGGGACGGCGCGATGGCCGTGGGATCGAAGTCGGGAGCGAGGGCGCCGAGGTGCTCGTGCTGCAGGGTGCCGCGGGCGCCGGAGACCTCGCGGTGCGCGAGCTCCTGGCGCACCAAGGGGATGACGTACCTGCCGTAGTCGACGAGGTCGTTGAGGTTGTCGTAGCCGCGGATCGAGATCAGCTCGGCGCCCAGGTCGACGTAGTCGAGGATCGCGGCCGCGACGGTCTCGGGCGTGCCGACCAGGGCCGTGGACGCGCCGGCGGCGCCCGTGGCGGACGCCGTGGGCGTCCAGAGCGCCCGGTCGTGGACGTCCTGGCGGGAGGCGATCTCGAGCAGGCGCTGCGACCCGACGTTGGCGGGGTCCTGACCGCCGGTGACCTGGCGCCAGCTGAAGGCGGGACCGTTCTTCAGCACGTCCAGCGTGCGGTGCGCCTTGGCCCACGCGAGCTCCTCGGTGGCCGCGATGATCGGGCGGAGGGTCACCCAGATGCGCGGGCTGTCGGTGCGCCCGGCGGCCAGCGCCTCGGCCTTGATGCGGTCGATCTGCTGGCGCGTGTCCGCCAGGGGCTCGCCCCAGAGGCCGAAGATGTCACCGCGCGATCCGCCGACCTGGTAGGCCTCGGCGGAGGACCCTCCGACGGACACCGGGATGGTGCCCTCGACCGGCTTGACCGCGCTGACGAAGTCCTCGAAGCGGTAGAACTCGCCCTCGTGGTCGAACGGCGTGTCGCTCGACCAGGCGCGGCGCAGGATGTCGATGTACTCCGCGGTGCGCCGGTACCGCTCCTCCTTGGTGGAGTAGTCGCCCTCGCGGGCCTGCTCGTGGTCGTTGCCCCCCGCGATGAAGTGCACGGCCGAGCGTCCTCGCCCGTCGTCCGTCCGGCTGAACTGGTCGAGCGTCGCCAGTGCCTTCGCGGCGACGGTCGGGTAGACGGTGTTGGGCCGCAGCGCCACGATCGGAGCGATGCGCTCGCTGCGCTGGACGATCGCGTTCGCGATGCCGAACGGGTCGTGGGCCATCGAGGCGTACGGGACGAGGGTGTAGTCGAACTCGGCGTCCTCGAGGGCGTTGACGTAGCGGCGGAAGAACGCCGGGTCGATGTCGGGGCGTCCCAGTCGGTTGAGCTCGTTGGACGAGTTGACGTTGATGGCGCTGATGAACTCGACAGCCATGGCGGTGACTCCTAGCGGGGCATGACGGGGTGGGGCGGAAAAAGGCGGGACGCGGCAGGACCGGGCTGGGGCGGTCGGACCGGCGAGGTCAGCGCGCCGGACGACACGACCGGCGCGGGTCGACCGCGACGGCGGTCGGGGCGTCCGGCGAGGTGCTCATGACGACCACGCTAGGTGTGGTCGTGCCGCGGGGTCCAACAGTTAATGGGGATGCGATCCCATAGCCTGCGACTATCAATCACGGCCTGCAATAGCAGGGTAAAACGTACTGTCGGTCAGGAGCCGGTGGCGACGGGGCGGTCGAGGTTGCTCCACTGCGACCACGAACCCGGGTAGAGGGCGGCGTCGACGCCAGCGATCGCGAGGGCGGCCGCCTGGTGGGCGGCGGTGACGCCCGAGCCGCAGTAGACGCCGACCGGGGTCGAGGCGTCGACGCCCAGCCCCTTGAAGCGGGCGCGGAGCTGCTCGGCGGGCAGGAAGCGACCGTCGGCGTCGAGGTTGCCGCCGGTGGGAGCGCTGGTCGCCCCGGGGACGTGACCGGCCTTGGGGTCGACGGGCTCGATCTCGCCGCGGAAGCGTTCGGGCGCCCGCGCGTCGAGCAGCACCCCGGTCCCGGCGAAGGTGGCGACGTCGTCGACGTCGAGCGTCGGCAACGATCCCGCCGTGAGCTCGACGGTGCCAGGGGCAGGCACGACGTCGACGCTCTCGAGCTCGCGGCCGGCGGCCACCCAGGCCGGCAGGGCGCCGTCGAGCAACCGGACGTCCGAGACGCCGGCCCAGCGCAGCAGCCACCACGCACGTGCTGCTGCGAGATTGCCCCCACCGTCGTACACGACGACGGAGGCTCCGCCCGACACCCCCCAGCGCCGGGCGGAGCGCTGGAGCGCGGCGACGTCGGGCAGGGGGTGCCGCCCGTCGGTCGGCGCGCCGTGGGCGGCCAGCTCGGTGTCGAGGTTGACGTAGACGGCGCCCGGCACGTGGCCCTTCAGGTACTCGCCGTGACCAGGAGGGCCTCCCAGGGTCCACCGCACGTCGAGGACGACCGGGGGACGGTCGCTCCTCAGGTCGCTGGCGAGCTGGTCGGCCGAGATCAGGACGGTCATGTCGACGACGCTAGGGACGCCGCCGACATCCGTCGAATGGTGATCGTGGATCGATGCCGATCACGGATGCGGATGGGTCAGCCGGCGAGCTCGAGGACCTTGAGCGTCCGCCGCTGGAAGAAGGCCTCACCGGCGGCGACGGCCGTCCGCTCGATCTCGGCGTCCAGGCCGCGTCGCGTGAGCAGGTTGAGCCCTGCGCTGCCGACGTCGGCCAGGTCGTCGCGGCGGACCAGGCCGGCCGGTGCACCGCCCATGCTGGGCAGGAGCGCGACACCGAGGCCCGCGCGGGCCCCGGCGAGCACGCCCTCGAGCGTCGTCGACTGCCCGGAGACCACGACGCGGTGGCCGTCGGCGGCGAGGGCGCCCATCGCCCGCTCGCGCAGAGCGCACGGCTCCTCGAACGCGACGAGGGGGAAGGGTCGGTCGTCGGCCGGCGGCGTCCAGCCCGGTGCGGCGTACCAGTGCAGCGGCATGCGGCCGATCTCGCGTCCGCCCTCGTTGCCGCGCGACGCCAGCACGAAGGCGAAGTCGACGCTGCCCTTCTCGACGAGCTCGGCGAGCCGCGTGGAGCGGCCGATCTCGAAGCGGGTCGTCACGCCGGGGAAGGAGGCGTCCAGGGCGCGGATCATCTCGGGCAGGACCTGGTCGGCCGAGTGCTCGCTTGAGCCGACGACGACGATCTGCTCGCTGTGCACCTTGAGCCGCTCGAGCGCCTGGTCGTGGACGCCGAGGATCTGGCGCGCCTCGGCCAGCACCAGCTCGCCGTCGACCGTGAAGCGCATGCCGCGGCCTTCCTTGACGAACAGCTTGCGCTTGAGGCTGCGCTCGAGCAGTCGGATGTGCTGGCTCAGGGCCGGCTGGCTGATGTGCAGCACCGTGGCGGCCTTGCTGAACCCGCCGCACTCCGAGATCGCGACGAGTGTGCGCAGGTGGTCGAGGTCGAGTGAGGAGGCCATGACGGGAACTCTAGGTACGCAGCGCATCCCCAGGATCCCGTCTCAGGGCCTGGAACGGGAGTCCGTCCTACGGCCACAAGGTGTATGGCGATCGATCACGATCCGGCATGGGACGTCATCACGCATGCGTCTTGGACAGTCCTGCCGGTCCTGGCCGACGCTGGTCACATGACTGTGGAGACCTTGTTGCAGGCGGAGTGGAACGAACCGGACGGCATCGCGCCGCGTGGCACCCTCGTGGTGGTCGGCGGCCGTGCGGAGAGCGCTGCCGTCTACCAGCGGTTCGGCCGGCGGATCGCGTCGGACGCCTACCGCGTCCGCTTCGTCGAGGGCGACCTGACCGACCTCGACGACGTCGCACGCCGCATCGACGCCGTGCTGACCGACTCGCAGACGACCCTCCCGGTGGTGCTGGTCGGCTCCGACACCGGTGGTGCCGTGGTGCTCGACTACCTGGCCCACCGACGCGACCTCGCCCAGCCCGACGGCGCGGTGCTGGCCGGCCTGACCTTCCCCGACGACGAGGTCGTTGCCGTCGACGACGAGATCAGCATCCGCACCGCCTGCCCCAACCACCGCAACGTGCTGGGTCGCGAGGGTGTCGACCACGTGCTCGGTGCCGTCTCGGCCCACGTCCCGCGACCGGAGCCCGGCTCGGTCTCGGTGCCGCTGCTGGTGGTCCACGGCGCTGCCGACGAGATCGCCCCGGTCGCTCGCGTGCGCCGGACCGTCCGCGGCCTCGCGCCGCGCATCGAGCTCGTGACGGTCGACGGCGGCCTGCACGACGCGTTGAACGACGTCACCCACCGCACCGTCGCCGCCACCGTCGTCCGCTTCCTCGAGCGGCTCAAGCGGGGGGCCGACCTGCGGCCGATCGCCGTCGAAGAGGTGCTGTGACGCGCGACCTGTCGTCGCTGACCGACGAGCTCGCCGACTGGTCGACCGCTGCCGACCGGCTCGCCGAGGTCGCGACCGACCGCTCCGGCTCGCCCGACGCGGGCGCTCCTGACCTGGTCGTCCGCGCCCGGTCGGTCGCCGAGGTGCAGACCGTGGCCCGGTTCGCGACGGCCCACGGCATCGCCCTGGTCACCAGAGGTGGCGGCAGCGGACTGGCCGGGGGCGCCGTCGCCGGCACCGGCAGCATCGTCCTCGACCTCTCCGGTCTCGACCGCATCGTGGAGCTCCGCCCCGCCGACCACGTGGCGATCGTCGAGCCCGGCGTGATCACCGCCGATCTCGACGCCGCAGCGGCCGCGCACGGGCTCTTCTACGCTCCCGACCCCGGCAGCGTCGCCATCTCGACGATCGGCGGCAACATCGCCACCAATGCCGGCGGGCTGCGGGGAGCCAAGTACGGCGTCACGCGCGATGCCGTGCTGGCCCTCGACGTCGTGCTGGCCGACGGGCGGCTCGTCCACCTGGGCGCCGGCACGCTCAAGGACGTCGCCGGCTACGACCTGATGTCGCTGGTCGTCGGGTCGGAGGGGACGCCCGGCATCGTGGTGGGGGCGACGCTGCGCCTCCGGCCGCGCCCGGCGGTCACCGCGACGATCGCGGCCTACTTCGCGTCGCTCGAGCTGGCCGCCGAGGCCGCCGTCGCGGTGCGCTCGACGGGCGTCCAGCCGTCGGTCCTGGAGATCGTCGACGGTGCGACGCTCGGCGCGATCGACCGCCTGGCGGGCAGCCACCTGCACGAGCGCGGCGAGGCGTTCCTGCTGGCCCAGGTCGACGGCACCGACGTCACGGCCGAGGTGGCGGTCGTCGAGAAGGCTCTCGTGGGCGCGACCGAGGTCCGGTCGAGCACCGACCCGGCAGTCAGCGCCGAGCTGCTCGCCGCGCGGCGGCTCGCGCTGCCTGCGATCGAGGCCACGGGTCGCGCACTGATCGAGGACATCGCCGTCCCGCCGTCACGACTGGCCGAGGCCGTGCGCCGGGTGCACGCCGTCGCCGAGGCGACCGGCACGACGATCTACGTCTTCGCCCATGCCGGCGACGGCAACCTCCACCCCATCATCGTGGTCGACGCCGAGCCGGGAGCCGCTCTGCCGGCCGCGGCCGTCGACGCGGCGGACCGGCTCTTCGCCCTGGCCCTCGAGCTCGGGGGCAGCGTGACCGGCGAGCACGGCGTCGGTCTGCTCAAGCAGCGCTGGGTCGCCCGTCAGGTCGGACCGGACGTCGACGGCCTGCACCACGCGATCAAGCGCGTGCTCGACCCCGCCGGCATCCTCAATCCTGGAAAGGCCGTCTAGTGACGATCGACACACCCACCCCTGCATCGCGTCCGTCAGGCGGGATCAGGCCCGTTGACGTGGGCGACCGGCCTACCGTGGAAGACATGGACATCACGGTCGTCGTCGGCAACCCCAAGCCGCGCTCCCGCACCTGGGACGCCGCGGCGCGGCTCGCCGACGGGCTCGGCGGCTCGGTCGGCGCGGCGTTCGACGTCGTCGACCTGGGCCCGGGCCTGCTGTCGTGGGGCGACGCCGCGGTGACCGAGGCGGTCGAGCGGGTGGCGGCCAGCGACGTCGTGATCGTCGCGTCGCCGACCTACAAGGCCACCTACACGGGCCTGCTCAAGCTGTTCCTCGACCAGTTCGCGGGGTCGACCGGGCTCGAGGGCGTCGTCGCGGTGCCGCTCCAGCTCGGCGGGGGACCCGCGCACCAGCTCTCGCCCGAGCTGCACCTCAAGCCCGTGCTCGTCGAGCTGGGTGCCACCGTCCCTGCACCGGCGCTCTATCTCGTCGACAGCGTCCCCGCCCCCGATCCGGTCGAGCAGGCCTGGGTCGAGCGGTGGGCCCCGGTCGTCCGTGCGGCTGCGGGAGCGGGGGTGCCGGCATGACGCACGACCACGACCACGAGATCGACCCCGAGGTGCTGCAGAAGGAGTTCCGCACCGCGATGGGCAACGTCGCGGCGGCCGTCTCGGTGGTCACGACCTTCCACGACGGCGCGCCGCACGGCACGACCGTCAGCGCGTTCTCGTCGCTGTCGATGGAGCCGCCGATGCTGCTGGTCTCGCTCGACAACCGTTCGAAGCTGCTCGCCAAGCTGCAGGTCGGGTCGAGCGTCGGTGTCAACGTGCTGGCCTCCCACCAGGACCAGGTCGCCCTCCGATTCGCCGGCAAGGGCGACGACAAGTTCCTCGATGTGCCGTGGGAGCTGGACCACGGGGCTCCCGCCCTGGCCGAGCGTCACGCCTGGGTCGCGCTGACGGTCGCGCAGCTCGTCCCGGCGGGGGACCACACCTTGGTACTCGGCGACGTCGAGGCCGCCGACGCGTCCCCCAACCAGGCGCTGACGTACTGGCAGCGAGCCTTCGGCAGCCACCAGAGCTTCTGACCGGCCTCCACCAGTTGTGTCATGGCTTCTGCGGGACCCGACCGCAGGGGCGATGACGCAGCGAGGTGCTGTCAGGTGACGAGGCCGCGCCGGCGCAGGAGGGGCACGACGCCCTCGGCGAACCAGTACGCCTCCTCGACGTGCGGGTAGCCCGACAGGACGAACTCCTCGACCCCGACCGCCGCGTACTCGGCGATGAGGTCGGCGACCTCGGCGTGGCTGCCCACCAGGGCCGTGCCCGCACCGCTGCGCATCAGGCCGATGCCCGACCACAGCGCCGGGTGGACCTCCAGCGAGTGCGCGTCGGCCGGGTCGTACCGCCCGCCGTGCAGCTCGCGCATGCGCCGCTGGCCCTCCGACTCGCTCGACAGCAGCACCTCTTGGGCCCGCGCGACCTCGGCGGGGTCGAGCTGCGACAGCAGGGTGCTCGCGAACGCCCAGGCGTCCTCGGAGCGGTCGCGGCTGATGGTGTGGAGCCGGACGCCGAAGCGCACGGTGCGCCCCTCGGCCTCGGCCAGTCCGCGGATCCACGCGATCTTCTCGGCCACGGCCGACGGCGGCTCGCCCCACGTCAGGTAGACGTCGGTGTGCGCCGCTGTGACGGGGCCGGCGGCGGCGGACGAGCCGCCGAGGTAGATCTCGGGCACCTCGGCGGCACGGCGGGTGCGGGCGTCCTCGACGTCGTAGTAGTCGCCCGTGAAGCTGCTGCCGGCCTCGGTGAACGACTCGCGGAACACCTGCAGGAACTCGGCTGCCCGGGCGTAGCGGTCGTCCTTGGCCACGCGGTCGCCGAAGCGCAGCTGCTCGGACGGGTCGCCGCCCACGACGACGTTGAGCAGCAGGCGGTTGCCCGACAGCCGCTGGAACGTCGACGACATCTGCGCGAGGAGCGTCGGCGTGACGAGCCCGGGCCGCAGGGCGACCAGGAACTTGAGCCGCTCGGTCTCGGGGATCAGTGCCGAGGCGACGACCCAGGCGTCCTCGCACGGGGTGCCGGTGGGCGTCAGGACGGCGTCGAAGCCGAGGTCCTCCGCCGTCCGGGCGACCAGCGCGAGGTAGCGCAGATCGGGCTCGCGGAAGCGTCCGGCGGTGTCGATCGACCCGCCCGACCGTCCGAGGTCGCTCGGGACGCTGTGCCCGCCGCCGACGAGGGCGCGGCTGTCGCCGGTGGTGGGCAGGAACCAGTCGAACGTCAGGGTCATGGGTGCCTTCTGTCGGAGGTACGGGTGTGGGTCACAGCTGGGGGCCGCGGGGCGGGCGCTCGCCCCGCACGGTCCACCGTCCGAGGTGCTGGAGCTTCCAGCGGATCGGGTCGTGGAGGGTGTGGGTGCGCGCGTTGCGCCAGTGGCGGTGCAGGTTGAGGCGGTCGTCGCTGGCGCGGGTGCCGCCCAGCTCGAACAGCCCGTTGGTCACCGCGAGGGCCGCGCGGTCGGCCAGCACCTTGGCGGCGGCGACCTGCAGGGACGCCTCGGCCGCGGCATCGTCGGTGCGGACGCGGTCGACGTGGTCGACGGCAGCACCGGCGACGTGCAGGGCGCTCTCGGCGGCGCGCACCTCGACCTCCAGCTCGCCGAACCGCTGCACGAGCAGGGGGTCGTCCTCGGCACGGTCGACCTGCGCCTCGAACCACGGATGGCTGGACGACCTCACGAACGCGGACGCCTCGGCGAGCGCGCCCCGGGCGATGCCGACGTCGATCGCGGCGTGCAGGCCCTGCGCGAGCGCGCCGTAGCCGTAGGGTCCGGTGACGGCCTCGGATCGCGGCACGACGTGCGTCGCGGGCAGGCGGACGTCGTCGAACGTGATCGTGCCGCTCGCGGTGGTGCGTTGGCCCATGCCCGTCCAGTCGTCGACGATCGAGACCCCGCGGGTGTTGTCGCGGACGAAGCCGACGTGGTCGACCCCGTCGTCGTCCCGCCCGAGGACCGCCAGCCAGTCGGCCAGCAGGCTGCCGGTGGAGTAGAACTTCTCGCCCGTCACGACGGCGTCGGACCCGTCCACGATGATCCTGGTCGAGATGTCGGTGATGGTGCGCCCACCGCGCTCCGACTGGGCGTTGGCGACGCGCTCGCCGGTCAGCACGGCCGCGAAGATCTCGTCCTTCAGCGCCGTGGAGCCGGCGAGCTCGACGAGTCGCAGGTAGACGAAGTGGCTCTGGGGGACCTGCGCGACGTTCGGGTCGGCGGTCGCCAGCAGGCGTGTCAGCTCGAAGGCTGCGGACGCTCCGCCGCCTGCGCCGCCATGGGTCGCCGGCACCGTGATTGCCAGCGCACCGGTGGCCGAGAGCGCGTCGATCTCCTCACGGGGGAGCTGCCGCTCGCGGTCGCGGTCGGCAGCTCCCTCGACGATGTTCGGCACGAGCTCGCGCACGGTGGCCAGCAGCTCGGGGACGCCGCGAGGAGTGGCGGGCACCGTCAGGACGCGGCTTCCAGCGGGAGCGCCGTCCACGTCGACGTGTAGTCGAGGCTGCTGCGCTTGAACAGCTGCGTGACGGGGCAGCGACGCTCGAGCTCGCTGACCAGCGTCGCGAACGTGGCCTCGTCGGCGTCGGTCTGCACCGAGGCCTCGACGCGGACCGCGTCGAAGTTGGCGTTGCCCTCGGCGCCGCCCACGAACACCGACGGGTCGAAGTCGCCGGTCGCCGCGAACGTGAACTCTCCGAGCGTCACGCCGAGCTCCTTGGCCACGAGCTGGGCCGAGATCTGGTTGCAGCCGGTCAGGGCGCCGAGCGTGTACGAGAGGGGGCTGGGTGCCGAGTCGGCCCCGCCGAAGGGCGGCAACGTGTCCGACTCGAACGTGTGCGAGACGTCGCCGGGGACGCTGATGTTCTGCGCGACGCCGGTGCCGGTGCCGTGGACGACGAACGGGACGATCTGCTTGGCCATGTGGTGATCCTTCGAGTGGGTCGGGTCTCGATCGTCCCCCGAGGACCGGGGTGGTCCCGGACGTTCTCGACGTTCGGGACCACCTCGCGGGACACGGTGTTCCGTGCTACTTCGCGTGGCTCACGTGTACCAGGACGGCTCCGGCACCCGGCCCAGCAGCGCGTACTCCCCGACCTCGCGGCGCTTGTAGGCGACGGGGTCGTGCAGCGTGTGCGTGCGGGCGTTGCGCCAGTAGATGTCGAGGCCGACCGAGCTGCTCGTGGCGCGGGCTCCCGTCAGCTCGTAGATCGTGGTGCCGACCGCGAGCGCGACATCGGTCGTCAGCTGCTTGACCGCCGCGATGCGGACGGCTGCGTGCCCACGCTGCTCGGGCGTCAGGGCCTCCCGCTCGGCGTGCAACAGCCCGGAGATCTCGGCACCCGCGGCGTCGGCGAGCGCCTCAGCGGCCCACACCTGCGACTGGAGGCGTCCGTAGCCCTCGAGGATGTACCACTCCTCGGACGCGCTCTGCTTGTCGTCGCCGCCGTAGGGCCACGCGCGGGTGTTCTTGCGCGTGTAGGCCGTCCCGGCCTTCAGACCGCCCTGGGCGATGCCGAGGTAGAAGTTGGCGAAGACCAGCTGGATCGTCGGCAGGTTGAGCGTGCCGTAGGTCAGCTCGATCGGCTCCTTGTCGACGTAGCCGGCCGCGGCGGCCCACGGGATGCGCACGTCCGTGATCGTCACGCCGCCCGACTCGGTGAGCCGCTGGCCGAGGTTGTCCCAGTCGTCGTGGAAGACGATGCCGTCCTGCTGCGTCGGGACGATCGCGAACACGTGCTTCTCGGTCCCCTCGAGGACCCCCTCCAGAACGGTCAGGTCGCTGACCTTCGAGCCGGTCGAGAACGACTTGCGGCCGTTGTAGACCAGCTCGTCGCCGTCCTCCGTGATCGACAGGTCGTTGTCGCGCGGGTTGACGGCACCGCCGAAGAAGAAGTCGTTGGTGGTGTACAGCTCCTCGACCGCGGCGATCTGCGCGGGCGTGCCGACCAGGCGGACGGCCCACGCCCACAGGTAGTGGTAGCCGATGAGCTGGCCGATCGAGCCGTCGCCGGAGGCGATCTCGCGGATGACCCGGTAGGCGGTCTCCCACGTCTCGCCGGCCCCGCCGTGCTCGACGGGGCCGAGCAGGGTCACCAGGCCTGCATCCTTGAGCAGCTGCACCTCGGCGGTCGGGACGGCCTGCGCGCGGTCGCGCTCGACGGCGTCCGTCGCGAGGATGCCGGCGACGTCGGCGGCGCGGTCGAGCCAGCCGGCGGTGGTGGTGGGACGGGGCTGATCGGCCCACGGGGAGGAGGC
This sequence comes from Aeromicrobium endophyticum, assembly GCF_003586285.1. GTDB lineage: Bacteria > Actinomycetota > Actinomycetes > Propionibacteriales > Nocardioidaceae > Aeromicrobium > Aeromicrobium endophyticum. The sequence continues at coordinate 1,963,682 of NZ_QUBR01000001.1, forward strand.
GAGGGCCTCGTGAACGGTGGTCGTCATAGTCTTTCCTTGTCTGGTTTCTCTAGCGGGATTCTTCGGACACGCCTGCCGGGTCCTGGTCGACCCGGCAGGCCTTTCTCGGTGTGACCCTCGAGCCTGTCGAGAGGGCCTCTCGACAGGCTCGAGGAGCAGGGATTCAGCGGGCGGGGGCGAGCTCGCCGGCGCGGACGGCATCCGCCTCGAGCTCGCGGACGATCGGCAGCACCTTCTCGCCGAAGTAGGCGATGTCCTCGAGGTAGTGCAGGAAGCCGAGCAGGAACAGGTCGACGCCGAGCTTCTTGTACTCCACGATGCGCGTCGCGACCTGCTCGGGCGTGCCGATCAGTCCGGTGCGGAAGCCGTCGTTGTACTGGACGAGGTCGCGGGTCGTGGAGTCCGCCCACATGCCCTTGCCGTCGCCGCTGGACGCGCCGGCCTGCCGCACGGCCTGGCGGAAGCCCTCGACCGCCTCGGGGTTGGCCTTGGCGATGATCTCCTCGAGCACCGCGTGGGCCTCGTCCTCGGAGTCGCGGGCCACGACGAAGCCGTTGAGGCCGAACTTCGGCGGCGTCGCGCGTCCGGCCAGGGCGGCGTTCTGGTTGACCTCGAGGTACTGCTCGGTGAAGCCGTCGAAGTCCTTGCCGTTGGAGAAGTACCAGTCGGCGACGGTGCCACCGTTGCGGCGGGCCGCCGTGGAGTTGCCGCCCTGGAAGATCTCGGGGTGCGCGCGGCCCGGCACGTCGACAGGCGCGGGCCGCAGGGTGAAGTCGTGGATGCGGTAGAAGTCGCCGAGGTGGGTGAACCCTCCCCCTCCATCCTGCGCCGAGGTCCACAACCCACGCAGGACACGGATGAACTCCTCGCTGCGGCGGTAGCGCTCGTCGTGCTCGAGCCAGGCCTCGCCGAGGCCCGTGAACTCGTCCTTGAACCAGCCGCTCACGACGTTCACCGCAGCCCGGCCACCCGAGATGTGGTCGGCGGTGATGATGAACTTCGCGAGGACGGCGGGGTGCCACAGGCCGGGGTGGATGGCGGCGATGACCTTGAGCTTCTCGGTCTGGGTCAGCAGGGCCAGCGAGAGGCTCGTCGACTCGTGCTGCTGGTCGGCGCCGTACGACGCCGTGTAGCGCACCTGGCTGAGGGCGTACTCGAAGCCGACCTTCTCGGCGAGCTGGGCGACCTCGACGTTGAACTCGTACGACCAGTCGGTGCGTTGCTCGATCGTGCTGGTGACGAGGCCGCCGGAGACGTTGGGGACCCAGTAGGCGAACTTCAGCGGGTCCTGGGCAGTGTGTTCGGGCATGGCAGAACGGTCCCTTCGGGGATGGGTGATGGGGAGGACGGGCGGGGTGTCGTCAGTGACGACAGCGGCGGCAGACGGCGCCGGTGACCGGTGTGCTCATGTCGCCGACGGTAGGTCGGCTCGGGTCGGCGGAGCGGGCGTGTCACGACGTGGACGGGCGCCAGGAGCCAGGTCATCCGTGCTATCCGGAGAAGCGGAGAAGCGCATACATGCGGGCGGTCGATCCGGTGCGCTTCTCCGCACTTCTGGGCTGGGGACGAGGTCAGCCGAGGACGCGGTCGAGGTAGGGGTTGCTGAACGTCCGGCCCGGGTCGAGCTCGTCGCGCACGGCCACGAAGTCGTCGAAGCGGCGGTACGTCCGCCGGAGGTACGAGGCGTCGAGCGAGTGGAGCTTGCCCCAGTGCGGGCGGCCCTCGTGGGCGGTGAAGATGTCCTGCACGGCGGCGAAGTAGTCGCGGTAGTCGCTGCGCCAGTACTGGTGCACCGCGACGTAGCAGTTGTCGCGCTCGTGGCCGGTCGACATCCAGACGTCGTCGGCAGCGGTGAAGCGCACCTCGATCGGGAACGAGATGGCCTCGTGCCCGGCGCCGAACCACGACGCCAGCTCGCCGAGCACGTGCGGCAGCGCCTCGCGGGGCATCGCGAACTCCGACTCGCGGAAGCGCACGTCGCGCGACGACACGAACACCTCGAACGAGTCGTCGACGTACTCGCGCGCCGACAGCACCGAGGCCGCGACGGCGTTGACCCGCGGGATCCACGACCGCTGGCGCGACACGACGCGGTTGAGGCCCTCGAAGGCGACGTTGCTCAGCAGCTCGTCGTCGACCCAGCGCCGCACGCGTCCGAGCGGCTGCTTGGGGGCGCCGTCGGGGACGCGGTTGTTGCGCTTGGTCAGCGTCTTGGTGGTGTGCGGGAACCAGTAGAACTCGAAGTGGTCGTTGTCGTCGACGAGTGGGCCGAGCTGCTCCAGCACCGCCGGCAGGGCCATGGGCTCCTCGCGGGCGTGCAGCAGGAAGGCGGGCACGCACTGCAGCGTGACCTCGGTGACGATCCCCAGCGCGCCCAGCGTCACCCGGCCGGCCCCGAACCACGGGTGCTGCTCGTCGATCTCGAGCACCTCGCCCGCGGCGGTGACGAGCTGGACGCCGACGACCGCCGCCGAGATGCCGAACAGGCGTCCGCCCGTGCCGTGGGTGCCGGTCGAGATCGCGCCGGCGACCGACTGCGGGTCGACGTCGCCGAGGTTGGGCAGGGCCAGTCCGCGCGCGAGCAGCAGCGGGTTGAGGTCGTGCAGCGAGATGCCGGCCTGCACGCGCACCCGGGCCGTGTCTGCGTCGACCGCGACGATCGAGGCCATGCGGTCGAGGCGCACCAGGACGCCGTCGGTGGCACCGATCGCCGTGAACGAGTGGCTGGCGCCGATCGCCTTGACCGAGTGCCCTGCGGCGACGGCGTGCTGGACGACCTCCGCGACCTCGGCGGTCGACGCCGGGTGCGCGACGTGCACGGGGTGCGACTCGGCGCTGCGGCCCCAGTTGGTCCAGTGGTGGCGCCCTGCCTGCTGCACGGCCTGCTCAGCCAAAGTTCTTCCCTTCGCCTCGGTAGGTCGGCACGACGTCGACGGAGCCGGACGCCTCGACGACCGCGACGGCGTCGAAGCGCTCGCACATCTCACCGGCCTTCGCGTAGCGCATCACGACGCGGTCGCCGATCGACAGGTCACGGGCGGCGCGGCCCTTGACGGGGCTCTGCACCTCGCCGGCACCCTCGGTGCCGATGGGGCTGAGTCCCTGCGGCCAGGTGGGCAGGGGCTGACGGTTCTTGTTGGTCGGGCCCGAGGCGATGTAGCCGCCGGCGAACAGCGTGGCGATGTCCTTGGCCGGCTTGCGGACGACCGAGAGCACGAAGTACGCGGCGGGCCGCGACTCGAAGGCGTCGTAGCCGTCGAAGAGGACGGGCGAGAACAGGCCGGAGCCGGCGGTCAGCTCGGTGATCGCCGGGTCCTCGCCGGTGACCTCGAGGCTTCCCGTGCCGCCGGCGTTGACGATCTCGAGCTCGGCGTGCTCACCGACGGCACGCACGACCGCGCCGCGCCGCTCGAGCAGCTCGGCCGCCGAGCGGCGCTTGACCAGGCGCACCGCGCGCGAGGAGTCGGGCAGCCCGGCGATCTGGGCGTCGTAGAACATCACCCCCACCAGGTCGAAGCCGCGCCGCTGCTCGATCGCCGCAGCCAGGCGGCGAGCCTGACGGGCGGTGTGGACGGGGGAGCGGCGCACGCCGAGGTGGATCGGGCCGAGCTTCAGCGACGCGTCGACGTCGATGCAGACGCGGATGGCCGGGTGGTCGGCGCCGATGAGAGCGTCGATGTGGTCGAGCGACTCGGTGCTGTCGACCATCACCGTGACGGCGGCGCGACGTTGGTCGTCGGCCACGAGGTCGAGCAGGGCCGCGCGGCTCGCGGTGGGGTAGGCCAGCAGGATGTCGTCGAAGCCGTGGTCGGCGAGCCAGTTCGACTCGGCCAGCGAGTACGACATGACGCCCGCGAAGCCGTCGCGCGCCAGCGTCTGCTCGATGATCGACCGCACGCGCACCGACTTGCTGGCCACGCGGATCGGCACCCCGCCTGCTCGGCGCACGAGGTCGTCGGCATTGGCCCACAGAGCCGGCGCGTCGACGAGGGCGAACGGTGTCTCGATCTGGCTCGTCGCGTCGAGCAGCCGCTCGAAGGAGGCATCCATCCGGTCAGTATCCCGCAGGCGAGGATCATGCCGGGGCGTCGACGTCGGTACCTGTGTGCCGGGAGCGAGGCCGTGGCCCCCTACGATGGAGGCTCGGGCCTGGCCCGTACGCCTCTGTAGCTCAGTCGGTAGAGCGCCTTACTTGTAATAAGGATGTCGCGGGTTCGAATCCTGTCGGAGGCTCCGATGCGACATCCCGCACGCGACGCGAAGGATGACGGCTCCCCTTGCCTCGCGCGTGGGTGAGCGGCCCGCCGAGGGCAGCCGCCAGGACTGAGGCGGGTCGAATCGCCTGTCCTGCTCATCACCGCTCCCGTGAAAGCGCATGTCGCGGCCTCGATCGAACTACCATCGAGTACGGACCATGCGACCCGTGATGACCGACGAGGCGCAGCGACAAGGCGGGAGATGCCTGGGATGGCTGCCGGACCCCGCAACGTCTCGCTCGTGTCGACGCCGTCGGCCGACGTCCTCGAGAGGGCAGAGCGTCTGGTCGGGCTGCTCAAGGACCTCGTGCGCTGCGACGCGATCGCGCTGAGCGCCGTCAACCCCTTCGAGGCCGATCCGCACCACGAGCTGCTCGCTGCCGATGGATATCCGGCTGCGCCGCTGCGAGCCCTGCTGAGCGACTTCGTGCCCGAGAGCGACAACCCGGGGTTCCGGGTGACTCGCAACGAGGTGCGTACCGGGCTCCGTTGGTCAGACCTCGCCCGCGACTGGGACGTCCACTTCGAGGCGACGAGCGTGGCCGAGCGCTACCTGCTTCCCGCGGGCTTCCACGAAGGTCTCTCGGCCTGTCTCTGGTTGCCCGACGGAACCCACGTGGGTGCCATCCACATGAACTGGGAGAACGCCCGCTCGGCGACCGACGAGCGGCGGCAGATCACGGAGCGTTTCCTCCCCCTCGTCGCGGAGGTCAGCAACGTGCTGCAGTCCCACCGTGTCGTGGCGGACGAGGTGCACGGTGATGCGCATGTCGCGCTGCTGGTCGCGTCGGGGCTCGACCACCACGTGCCAGGCCGCGACGTCGGCCCCGTGCTTCGGGCGGACGGCACGCTGTGGCCACGGCTTGTGGCGTCCCGCGGCGACCTTCGGGGTCGCTACCTGTGGATGGAGCCGGGCGGGACCTGCCACAGCATCGAGCTCACGGGCTGCGCCGGCGGCGTCGTGCTGGTGGCCGAACGTGAGGTCCCGCCACCGTACGGGCTGTCCGCTCGCGAGCTGGAGGTCGTCACGCTGCTGGCGACCGGCGCGAGCAACCCGGAGATCGCGCACACGCTGGTCGTGAGCCGTCGCACGGTGTCGACCCACGTCGAGCACGTCCTGGGCAAGCTCGGTGTGCCGTCGCGGGCCGGTGTCGCCGCTCGCGCGATCCGTGAGGGACTCCTGCTGCTGTAGCCGCCGATCGGTCGGCACCGCGTACGACAGGTCCTGCGAATACGTCAACTGACCGATGACCGGGCGGTCGCGGCGAACCTACGCTGCTGACTCCGCCGCACCGGTCCGTCAGCATGGCCGGTCTGACCGCAAGGGATCCGCGCATGAGACCAGCACCCGCCTCGCCGACCACCCGGGCGGCAGCGCCCTTCGTGGCCCTGTTCGCCCTGATCTACGCCATCGCGCTCCTGCCGCCGGTGTACGTCGGACTCACCCGGCAGCACGGCCTGATCGCCGCCGTCCCGGTCTCGGTCTGGTACCTCCTGATCGTCTCGGCAGCCGCCATCGCCGCGACGACCGGGCTCTGGGTCGCCGAGCGACGTCGAGGGGAGCTGGACCGATGACGATCACCTTCGGCGCGCTCGCCCTCTTCTTCGCCCTGATCGTCACGGTGCTGCACCGGACCAACCGTCGCGGCGACGTGGCGGACTTCAGCAACTACGCCGTGGGCGAACGCTCCTTCTCCAGCTGGTTCGTGTCGATGGCCTACACGAACTCGTGGTGGCCGGGCTCGACCTTCACGGCGGTCTTCGGCCTGACCGTGGCCAGCGGCGTCATCGGCCTGTACTTCCTCGTGTACTCCGTGCTGGGTGTCATCGCGATGTACTTCATCGCGCGACCCGTCTGGAGGTGGGGCAAGCAGTTCGACCTGCGCACCCAGGCGGACCTGCTCGCGCTGCGCTACAAGAGCCAGAGCCTCAAGCTGGTCGCGAGCGCCATCAGCGTCGTCGCGCTGGTGCCGTGGCTGATCCTCGGACTCATCGCCATGGGGTCGGTCATCCAGTGGGCATCACTGGGACGCCTGTCCGACGCGGACTCCATCCTGATCGGCATCCTGGTCCTCGTCGTCCGCCAGTTCTGGACCGTCCAGATGGGCATGCACGGCCTGATCGTCACCGACATGGTGCAGGGGATCGTCGCCTACGTCGGCTCGGCGCTGCTGTGCCTCGGACTCCTCGTGTTCTACTTCGGCGGGCTGGGCAACCTGGACAAGCTGAGCGACGCACAGCTGACGCTGCCCGGGTTCGGGTCCGACAGCGGCGGGCTGTACTACTTCGGGATCGTCACGGCAGGGATCGTCGGCAGCCTGTGCTGGCCCATGATCTTCACGCGCATCTACACCGCTGCCAGCGTCAGGGAGGTCAAGACCGGCGCGTTGCAGACCATGGTCATCGGCTTCGTGTTCTGCGTGCTGCTCATGCTGGTCGCCCTCTGCGTCGCGCCTCTGCCGTTCGCGGCGGCGAACCCGGTGTCGTCGTTCTTCGCGTTGGCGCAGGACGCGGGCGGGACGTGGTTGCTGGCGGCGGCGCTCGTCATCGTCTTCGCGGCGGGCATGGGCTTCGTCGACGGGGTGACGCAGGCGATCGGCACGCAGGTGGCCAACGACATCGTGGGCGTGGTCCGGCCGCTCAGCGACAAGCAGGAGCTGATCCTGGCCAAGGTGGCGATGGCGGCCACCGCGGTGGTGGCCGCAGTCATCGCCTACCGCATCTACGACTCGCCGAACCTCGCGGGAGTCACCCAGCTGGCGTACCAGGCCATCATCCAGCTGGCGGTGCCGATCTTCGGTGGCCTGGCCTGGCGTCGCGGCACCCGTGAGGGCGCCATGGCCGGCCTGCTCGTCGGGGCGGCGGTCGCCCTGGTGCTCACCCTGCCCTACATGGACGCCGGCGGCGCGGTCCCGTGGCTGGAGGGCCTCGGCTCCGGGCTCGTGGGACTCGTCGCGAACCTGGCGGTCTTCGTGGGCGTGAGCATGTCCCGTCCGAGCGACGCCGCCGAGCTGGCGCGGGTGGACGAGCTCTTCCGATCCACGCGCGAGCTGCACCCCGACGAGCCCCGGCTCGCCCCCGCCACGCACGACATCCCGGTATCCCACCCCGACAGCAAGGACGCATCATGAGCAGCTTCGACCAGACGATCCTCATCCCGCACCTCGGAGGGTCCTCGATCGGCGCCACCTTCGGACGACCGTACGACCCGGACCTGCCGACGGTCGTGCTCATCAACTCGTACACGACCTCGTCCGAGCTCTACCGCTCGCAGTTCGACGACGAGGCCCTCAACGAGGCGGTGAACCTGATAGCGCTCGAGCCCTACGGTCACGGCCGTACGCGGTCCGCCTACCCCCAGTTCACCTACTGGGACAGCGCGATCGCGAACCTCCAGGTGCTGGCCGCCCTCGGCATTGGCCGTGCCTTCGTCGTCGGCACCTCCCAGGGTGGGTGGATCGCGGTCCGCATGGCACTGCTGGCGCCAGAGGTCGTGCAGGGCGTGATGCCGCTGGGGACGTCGATGGACGTCGAGAGCCAGCGCAGCCGAGACCTGGGGTGCTGGGACGGCCCGGCGTTCTGCACACCGTTCATCGAGGAGTTCGGCGACCCGGTCGGTGAGGACTGGGTGGTGCCGGACCAGTTCGTCGACGACACCTTCGATGCTGCGCTGGGCGGTCTGAGCGAGCAGGAGAGGTCGCGCTGGCTGCGGGTCTACGAGACGAACTATGCGGGCGACGCAGGGCGTCATCGGCTGCGGCTGTGCACGATCAACCTGCGGGACCGCGACGGTCTTCACGGGCGGCTCGGCGACGTGAAGGCTCCGGTCCTGTGGCTGCACGGGAGCGCGGACCAGGTGTACTCCGTCGCCAACGCCGAGGCGGAGATCGGGTTGTTCTCCGGTGCCGCCGATGCACGACTCGAGGTCGTCGAGGGCGGACATCACTTCCTGAGCGCCTCGAAGCCTGCCGAGGTCAACGCGGCGCTGCGGCGATTCGTCTCGACCTGGGCAGCCCGATGAGTGACCCGAACGACGTCGCCGTGCGGGCCATGCTCGCCGCCACCCCCGTGCTGCGAGATGTCGTGCCGGCCGTCGACGCGCTCCCAGGCATGACGCCACGAACGATCCTGACCTCGGGCGCGCCCCTGCCGTGGTCGGCCTACTCCGGTGGGCAGCGTCGTGCGATCCTCGGGGCTGCCCTCTTCGAGGGCCTCGCCGGCACCCCGGCCGAGGCCGATGATCTGTTGAGCCGTGGCGAGATCCTCGTGCAACCGTGCCATGACCACGGTTGCGTGGGCTCGGTCACCGGAGTGACCTCCGCATCGATGCCGGTCCTCGTCGTGGAGGACGCGGTCACGGGACGTCGAGGACACTGCGTGGTGTACGAGGGGAGTGCGCGCGAGCGGCTCACCTACGGCGTGTGGAACGAGTCCGTGCATCGGCGCCTCCTGTGGATCAGGGACGTGCTCGCCCCCGTGCTGTCGACCGCGCTACGGAGCGCGGGCGGGGTCCCGCTGCGTCCTGTCGTGCGTCGAGCGCTCGGGATGGGAGACGACCTGCACAGCCGCAACACGGCTGCGACGGCCGTGTTCTTCCAGCAGATGTACGGCCCGATCATCGAGACGAACGGCTGGTCGGACTCGACCAGCGACGTCCTGGCCTTCATCAGCCAGAACGACCTGTTCTTCCTCCACGTGGGCATGGCCGCGGGCAAGTGCATCGCGGACACGGCCAGCGGCACCACCGGCAGCACCATCGTCACCGCGATGGCGCTCAACGAGAAGGAGTTCGCCATCCGCACGGCCGGGACCGGGGACAGGTGGTTCCGCGCGCCTCTTCCGACACTCGATGCGAAGCTCTTCGACGGGATCCGTCCGGAGGACACCGCCTTCATGGGCGGCGAGAGTCTCATCACCGAGACGGTCGGCCTCGGCGGGCTGGCGGCGGCCGCCGCCTTCTCCCTCCAGGACTACAGCGGCGGCACCGCCGAAGGCATGGTGCGCACCACGGAGGCGATGTACGCCATCACGCGAGCCGAGCACCCGGAGTGGCGCATCCCCTACCTGGGCTTCCGGGGAGTGCCGTTCGGCATCGATGCCCAGCTCGTTGCCAGGACGGGCGTGACACCACGCATCCACATGGGAGCGGCCCTGCGCGACGGCGGGCACGCCGGGGCCGGGTTGTTGATCGCACCGGTCGAGCCGTTCCAGGCAGCGGCGAGTGCCCTCGAGGGGCCGGATCCTGCATGAAGCGGGGGTACTTCGCGACCCGTTCGATCACCGACGTGGCGGACGGGCTGCGGGCGGGGCGCTGCTCGTCGGTTCAGCTCGTCGATCGAGCCCTCCACGATGCCGCCAGGTGGCAACCGTCGATCAATGCCTTCGCGACGATCGACGTGGCGGGCGCCCGAGAAGCGGCCTTGACGGCCGATCGGGAGCTGGCTCGCGGGGTGGATCGAGGACCGCTGCACGGCGTGCCCGTCGCGGTGAAGGACATGATCGACGTGAGAGGGCTGCCGACCGGGGCTGGATCTCTCCACTTCGCCGGCCGCACGGCGTCGACTGACGCCGACTGCGTCTCGGCGCTGCGCGAAGCCGGCGCGATCATCGTCGGCAAGACCACGACGCACGAGGTCGCCAACGGGCCGACGGGTGATCGGTCGGCCACAGGGCCGACGCGCAATCCGTCGTCGGTCGATCGCATGGCGGGAGGATCGAGCAGCGGCTCGGCTGCCGCGGTGGCGGCCGGCGTCGTCCCCGCAGCGCTGGGGACCGATACCGGCGGATCGGTGCGCATCCCCGCGGCCATGTGTGGGGTCGTCGGACTCCGGCCCAGCCAGTCCGCACTCAGCACCGCCGGCGTCCAGCCCTTGGCGCCGTCCATGGACACCGTCGGGCTCCTGGCGCGGAGTGCGGCCGACGCCCGCTGCCTGTGGGAGGCGTTGACCGGCCGTCATCCGTCACCCGCGCCGCGCCGGCGTCCGCCGCGCATCGGCTGGATCTCGCCCGGGCAGGTGCACCCCACCGATTCCTCGGTCGAGCGCGTCGCACGAGGTGCCGTCCGTGCCTGGGTCGTCGAGGAGGTCACGATGCCGGTCGCCGCCGATCTGCGGGCCGCGTACCAGGTGATCCAGGGCCGAGAGGCCCACGAGGTCCACGCCGGCCGACTCTCTGCCGCCCCGGAGCTGTTCGACGTCGAGGTACGAGACCGCCTCCGTCGCGGCGGCCGACACACCGACGCCCAGCTGCTGGAGGCGCGGACGATCCGTCAGGACGGGCGACGCGCTCTGGAAGCGCTCCTCGACCGGTTCGACTTCCTGGCCCTGCCCACGGTCCCGCTGCGGACGCCGCTGGTCGACGCGCGTGAGGTCGATGTAGAGGGCACCGTCGTCGACGTCCCGCGCGCCCTCCTCGCGCTGACCTCCCCGTGGAGCATGACGGGGACCCCCAGCCTGTCCCTCCCCGCAGGCACGGTGGAGGGGCTGCCGGTCGGCGTCCAGCTGATCGCCCGGCTCGGCGCGGAGGCAGATCTGCTGTCGATGGGCGACATCCTGGGTGAAAGGTGACGGTGGCGTCGCGGTCAGTCCACTCTTCTTCTGCGCCGCACCCCCTGCCGGAGTTTCGCGACTACAGTCGCCGCATGTGCCGAAAGATCCGGGTGCTCCACGACTTCGAGCCGGCGACCGCCGATGACGAGGTCCGCGAGGCGGCGCTGCAGTTCGTGCGCGAGGTCCGCATCCGTACGGCAGTGCAGTAGGCGTCGTCGAGTGGTGCGTTCCGGGTCCCGAGTGGTGCGGATCGGTCGGACACGCCGTCCCAGAACGTCCACACCGCACCACTCGCGGGTGGGGGGTCTGGCCCGAGCGAGTCATCCGGGGCCGGCGGGCGCCGTGACGGTCGCGGCGATGCTGCTCGCCGCGACGTGGGACGCCTCGGCCCTTCACGTCGTCCTGATCGGCGTCGCTGCGCTGGCGGGTCAGCTGACGGTCGGCTGGTCCAACGACCTCGTCGACCGCGATCGTGACCGGCGCTCCGGCCGGCGCGACAAGCCTCTGGTCACCGGCGACGTCGGGGCGGCGACCGTGCGGACGGCGATCGTCGTGGCCGCGGTCGTCTGCGGCATCGCGTCGCTGTCGCTGGGTGCGCGGCCGGGCGGGCTGCACCTGGCGCTGGTCGCGACCGGCTGGGCCTACAACCTGGGCCTGAAGCGCACGGTGCTGTCGTGGGCGCCCTACGCGGTCTGCTTCGGCGGGCTGCCGGTGGTCGTGTCGCTGGCGTCGCGCGGCGAGCCCGGGCCGTGGTGGATCCTGGTCGCCGGCGCGCTGCTGGGTGTCGGGGCCCACCTGGTCAACGCGGTGCCCGACCTCGAGGACGACCGGCGCACCGGTGTCGTCGGCCTGCCGCACCGCCTGGGTGCCGCCCGCTCGATCGACCTCGCCACCGCGCTGCTGCTGGCCGGCACCGTCGTCACGGTCGTGGCGCCCACCGGAGGTGTGGACGTCGTCGGTCTCGTGGTGCTGGGTGCGTGCGCCGCGCTCCTGGTCGCAGGCCGTGTGCTGCCGGGCCGCGCCTCGTTCCGCGCGGCGATGGGCATCGCGCTGGTCGACGTCGTCGCGCTACTGCTGCGGAGCTGACCGGCCGAGGGTCGCCGCGAGGGCCGAGATGTGATCCGGCCCGACCTCGCAGCACCCGCCGACGAGTCGTGCGCCGGCCTCGATCCACGACGGCACGAGGTCGAGGTCGAACGAGGCACGCCCCGTCCAGGCGTGCCCCTCGGCGTCCCACGTGCGTCCTTGGTTGGGGTAGGCGACACCGGCCGGGACCCCTGCTGCGCGCACGGCCAGCAGGGCGTCCAGCACCTCGTCGGGGGCGCAGCAGTTGACGCCCGCCGCGATGATCGAGCTGCTGCCCGCCGCCACCGCGAAGGCGTCGTCGAGCGGCTGACCGGCGCGCGTGCGCCCGTCCGCGACGGTGTACGAGAACCACGCGTCGACGCCGAGGTCGTCGAGCAGGGGCACCAGCACCTCGGCCTCGCGGACGTCGGGGATCGTCTCGACCGCCAGGACGTCGGGGGAGGCGGCGGCCAGCACCTCGAGGCGCCGCGCGTGGAAGTCGCGCAGCGTCCGTGCGCTCACGCCGTAGTCGCCGCGGTACTCCGAGCCGTCGGCCAGGGCGGCGCCGTAGGGGCCGACCGATGCGGCGACCCAGGTCGGAGCCTCGCTCGTGGCGGCGTCCTGGGCCTGCCGAGCGAGCCGGACGCTGTCGCCGATGAGGCGGTCGGCCTCCTCGGGCGACATCCCCGTGGAGCCGAACCCGTCACGGCTGGCCTGGTAGCTCGCGGTGGTCGAGACCTGCGCGCCTGCGGCGAGGTACCGCCGGTGCGCGGCGACGACCTGGTCGGGTGAGTCGCTCAGGAGGGCGGCCGTCCAGAGGTCGGACGACAGGTCGCACCCCGCCTCGGCCAGGACGACCGACAGACCGCCGTCCAGGACCACGACGGTGTCTGCCTGGACGGCGCGGCGCAGCGTGGTGGACGAGGCAGTACCGGAGCTCATGGCCCCACGGTAGTCAGGGCCGGAGGATGGTGATGTTGACACCGACAACATGATGCCTCACGATCGATGTTGACACCGTCTACTTCGAGGAGCCTCCATGGTCCGCAAGCCGCTCGTCCTGCTCACCGTGTGCCTCGCGGCGCTCACCATCAACCTCAGCGCGATGGTCGTCAACATCGCGCTGCCGACGCTCGCCGAGGACCTCGACGCCAGCACGCGCTCGCTGCTGTGGATCGTCGACGGCTACAACCTCGCCTTCGCCGCCCTGGTGCTGGCCATGGGCAGCCTGTCGGACCGCTTCGGCCGTCGTCCGGCCCTCGTCGTGGGACTGCTGGGCTTCGCGACCAGCAGCGCCGCCGCCGCGATGGTCGACAGCAGCACCGCCCTGATCGCCCTGCGGTTCGTGATGGGCGCGTTCGCGGCACTCATCTTCCCGACGACGCTGTCGATCATCGCCAACACCTTCACCGAGCGGCGCGAGCGGGCCTCGGCGCTGGGGCTGTGGGGTGCGTCGGTCGGCATCGGCGTGGCCCTCGGTCCGGTGGGCGGCGGCATCCTGCTGACCCACTTCTCGTGGCACAGCGTCTTCTGGGCGCTCGTGCCCGTCAGCCTGCTGACGGTGGCGATGGCGGTGGCCTTCGTGCCGGAGTCGCGCGACGTGACCGTCCCGCGGATCGACCGCCCCGGGTTCGTGGTGTCGGTGGCCGCGCTCGGCACCCTGACCTGGACCATCATCGAGGCGCCCGCGCACGGGTGGGCGAGCACGTCCACGATCGCGGGTCTCGTGGCCGCGGCAGCGCTGATCGTCGCCTTCGTGCTGGTCGAGCGAGCGGTGGAGCACCCCATGATCGACGTGACGCTGTTCCTCGACCGCCGGTTCAGCGCAGCCTGTGCCGCGGTGACCATCGCCTTCTTCGCGCTGTTCGGCTTCGTCTTCCTGATCACCCAGTTCTTCCAGTTCGTGCGCGACTACTCGGCGCTCGAGACGGGCCTGAGGTTCCTCCCGGTCGCGGTGTCGATCGCGGCGGCGTCGATCGTCGGCGGGCTGCTGGCGCCGCGGTGCGGCACGAAGGCCGTCGTCACCCCGGGGCTGCTGATGATGGCGGTCTCGTTCCTGTGGATCTCGACGATCGGCGCCGACGTGCCGTTCGCGACCGTCGTCGTGCCGCAGATGATCCTGCTGGGCGGAGGCATCGGCCTGGTCAGCACGCCGGCGACCGAGTCGATCATGCAGGTGCTGCCGCCGGCCCGGGCCGGGGTCGGCTCGGCCGTCAACGACGCGACGCGCGAGCTGGGCGGCACCCTCGGGGTCGCGGTGGTCGGCTCGCTGTTCTCGTTCCAGTACGGCGAGCGGGTCGTGAGCCTGCTGGGCGACCGGGTCGACGTCGCCACCAGCGCACGGGCCGCCGACTCGGTCGGCTTCGCGCACGTGCTGGCGCAGCGGGTGCCGGGGCTCGAGCGCGCCGTCGACACCGCGTTCCTCGACGGGTTCGGCATGGCGTGCACCGTCGTCGGGGTGCTGTGCCTCGTCGGAGCGCTCATCGCCCTGGTCTCGCTGCCCGGCGACCGCTACGACCCGCTCGCCGAGGCCGACCTCGTCGCGGTGCCCAGCGGTGGGGGTGGGTCGATACGGTGACGCCATGACGTCGTCCTCGTACCACCACGGCAACCTGCGCGAGGCCCTGGTCGGGGCCGCCGTGGACGCCGCACGGGTGGGCGGCCCGGACGGGGTCGCGCTGCGCGAGCTCGCCCGCACGGTCGGGGTCTCCCACAGCGCGGCCTACCGGCACTTCTCGCACCGCGACGAGCTGCTCGCGGCGGTCGCGGCGCGCGGCATGGCCGAGCTCGTCGATGCCATGCAGCAGCGCGTCGACGCGGTCGAGCGTGTGCCCACCTCCGACGACGTCCTGCGGTCGCGGCGGCGGCTGATCGCCGTCGGTCAGGGCTACGTCGCCTTCGCGCTGAGCGAGCCGGGATTGTTCCGCTGCGCGTTCGCCGCGAAGGACGTCGCCCTGACCGCCGCCACCGACGACCCGCTCGTTGAGCCCGCCGCGAACCCGTACGGCCTGCTCAGCGAGACGCTCGACGGTCTGGTCGACGTCGGCTTCCTGTCGCCCGAGGCCCGCGAGGGTGCTGAGATGACGTGCTGGGCGGTGGTGCACGGCTTTGCGGCGCTGCACCTCGACGGTCCGCTGGGTGCCGTCGACGTGGCTGCCCGTGACGAGACGCTCGAGCACGTGCTCGCGGCGATCGACCGTTCCTACGCCGCCAGCTCCGGCACCCCCATTCGTCCCGAAGACGACATCTTCGCCCGCGGCTGAGCCGTCGGGGGCGTCAGCGAATGGTGCGCTTGTGTCCTCGAGTGGTGCGGTGTGGTCCGACACGCCGTCCCGAAGTGTCCGGATCGCACCACTCGCGGGCGGGGCGGGGCGGGGCCGCGGCGGGTCAGTCGCTGACGACCTCCTCGAGCTCGGCCAGGTAGCCGGCGTACGCACGGCGCGCCTCGGCGGCCGGCCAGTCCTGAGGCTGCAGCTCGTCGGGCAGCAGGGGATCGGTGGCCAGGTGCCGGACGAGGTGCGCGGCCACCGCCAACCGCCGGCCCGGTCCGGTGGTGCCGTCGAGCGCCGAGAGCACGTCGACGGTCTCGGCCGCCCAGCCACTCAGGTCCCACAGGTCGGCGGCCAGCCCGGCCGGGTCGTCGTCCGGCGTGGCCCTGAACAGGCGGACGTCGACCGACGAGAGGTCGGTGGTGGCACGGCGCAGGTTGGCCGGACGCATCCAGACCCCCTCGCGCAGCTCGGCCAGACGGGCGCCGGCCAAGTGTGTCCGCAGGGCGGCCCGATCGGTGCCGGGCCGTCCCGTCGTGACCACGACCGCGGTCTCCCAGCTGCCGTCCCACGGGACGACGGCCTCGTGGGCGTCCTGGCGGGCCCGGCGCTCGACGAGCCGTGGCCCGAGTCGGTAGCTCGTCCCGTCGCGCACCAGCTCGTCGGCGGCGACGGCTCGCGTGAGTGCCACGCGGACCGTGGCCGGGTTGATGTCGAGGTGCCGGGCCGCGGCGGCGAGCTGCGCGGCGGAGAGGCTGCGGGACGGGGTGCCGAGCAGCAGGCTGAGGATCGCCGAGCGCGCGGAGAGCGGTGGGAACTCGGGCACGTGTCCACTGTGCCACACGCCGCGTTACCGATTCATTGACAGTTGATACCTGAGGCGTAACATCGAGTCATGACGACGCACGAGGTGCTGAACCAGGTCCCGCCGCTGGTCGGCCACGACACCAGCGACGATCGCGCCCTGCGCGAGGGGCTCGAGCGCGAGGGCGCCGGGTGGGCGCTCGACGAGGTCTCCGAGCTCGGGCGGCTCGCCGGCACGGCCGAGGCCCAGCACCTGGGCCGGGTCGCCGAGCGCGACAAGCCGATCCTGCACACGCACGACCGCTACGGCCATCGCGTCGACGAGGTCGAGTACACGCCGGCCTACCACGAGCTGATGCGCACGGCCGTCTCCCACGGGCTGCACGGGGCCCCCTGGGGTGACGACCGCCCGGGCGCGCACGTCGCGCGGGCCGCCAAGTTCGCGGTCTGGAACGTCGACGCCGGCCACGGCTGCCCGATCTCGATGACGTACGCCGTGGTGCCGGCGCTGCGCTCGGCCCCGACGCTCTCGGCCCAGCTCGAGCCGCTGCTCACCAGCCGCGAGTACGACCCGGCTCTCCGCGACCCGGCGACCAAGCAGGGCCTGGTCGCGGGCATGTCGATGACCGAGAAGCAGGGCGGCTCCGACGTCCGCGCCAACACGACGACGGCCACCGAGCGCCCCGACGGGACGTTCGAGCTGGTCGGCCACAAGTGGTTCACCAGCGCGCCGATGTCCGACCTGTTCCTGACGTTGGCGCAGACCCCCTCCGGGCTCTCGTGCTTCATGGTGCCGCGCGTGCTGCCCGGCGGGGAGCGCAACCGCATGCAGCTCATGCGGCTCAAGGACAAGCTGGGCAACCGGTCGAACGCCTCGTCCGAGATCGAGTACGACGGTGCGTCCGGCTGGCTCGTCGGCGAGGAGGGGCGCGGCGTGCGGACGATCGTCGAGATGGTCAACATGACCCGGCTCGACTGCGTCATCGGGTCGAGCACCGCCATGCGGTCGGCCCTCGTGCAGGCGATGCACCACGCCCGGCACCGGTCGGCGTTCGGCGCCCGGCTGGCCGACCAGCCGCTGATGCGCAACGTGCTGGCCGACCTCGCGGTCGAGTCCGAGGCGGCCACGACGGCCATGATGCGGCTGGCAGGCGCGAACGACCGGGCCGTCCGCGGCGACGAGGGCGAGGCGGCCCTGCGTCGTATCGCGCTGGCGGTCACCAAGTACCACGTGTGCAAGCGGGCGCCGATGGTCGTCGGCGAGGCGCTCGAGTGCCTCGGTGGCAACGGCTACATCGAGGACTCCGACCTCCCGCGCATCTACCGCGAGGCGCCCCTGCTGTCGATCTGGGAGGGATCGGGCAACGTCGCCGCCCTCGACGCGCTGCGCGCCATGGCTCGCGAGCCGCAGACGCTCGACGCCTACTTCGGCGAGGTCGAGCAGGCCGAGGGATCCGACGCCCGGTTCGACGACGCACTCGCCCGGCTCAAGAAGGAGCTGACGTCGTTCGACGACATCGAGCACCGCGCACGCCGCGTCGTCGAGCAGCTGGCGACGGTCTTCCAGGGGTCGTTGCTGGTCCGTCACTCGCCGGCTGCCGTCGCCGACGCCTTCTGCGCCACGCGCCTCGGCGGCGACCACGGTGCCGCCTACGGCACCCTGCCGACGGGGCTCGACCTGACCGCGATCCTCGAACGGGCTTCCGCAGGCCTCCCGGTGATGGCAGGCTGAGAGCCGCCCGAGCCCCAGGAGTCCGCCATGCGTCCCCTCATCGTCACCTCGTTCGTGTCCCTCGACGGAGTCATGGAGGCGCCCGGCGGCGAGCCCGGCTACCGCAACGCCGGGTGGACGTTCAACGACGTCGAGTTCGTGCCCGAGGCCTACGAGATGAAGGGCCGCGAGCAGGCCGAGACCGGCGCGCTGCTGCTCGGACGGGTGTCGTACGAGGCGTTCGCCCCCGTCTGGCCGACGATGGACGACTTCGCCGGCTACAACGCGATGCCTCGCTACGTCGTGTCGACGACGCTCGGGTCGGACGACGCCCGCTGGCCGGCGACGGTGCTGCGGACGCTCGACGACGTCGCCGCCCTGAAGCAGACCGACGGCGGGCCGATCGCGGTGCACGGCAGCGCGACGCTGGCCAGGTCGCTCGCCGACGCGGGCCTGGTCGACCGCTACCACCTGCTGGTGTTCCCGCTGCTGCTCGGAGCCGGCAAGCGGCTGTGGAGCGACTCCGACATCGACACGACCAAGCTCCGGCTGGTCGAGCACGACGTCTACTCCAACGGCATCCAGAAGAACGTCTTCGACGTCGTCCGCTGAGCCGGTCACCTCACGTCATGCGTCGGCGGGCACCTGCAGCACGAGCGCCACGACGTCGTCCGACATGTCGACGAAGCGGTCGGCCAGCGCCCTGACCACTGCGTGGGCGCCGCCGGAGCGCGCGCGCCCGACGACGTCGACCAGGGCCGCGACCTGGTCGTCGCGATCGATCGACGACTCGTCGGTGATGCCGTCGGTGTAGAACACGACCGTCGCACCCGGGCGCAGCTCGATCGTGTGGTCGCCGCGGTGGCCGGCGACCAGCTCGGGGTGGCCGAACAGCAGGTCGTGGTCGGTCAGGAGGCCCGAGCCGCCCTCGGGCTCGACGACGAGCGGCGGCGGGTGACCGGCGTTGACCCAGGTCATCTGCCAGCGGCGGGTGCCCGGCACGATCGTCAGCCGTGCCATGACGGCCGTGCCCGTCGCCGGGATGTCGAAGGCCTCGCAGGCCAGCTCGAGCGACGCGAGATGGGCCGACGGCGAGGCGTCGGGGGCGTCCCAGGCGGCCTGCCGCAGCATGGCGCGCACCTGTCCCATGACGGTCGCGGCGGCGATGTCGTGGCCCGTGACGTCGCCGACGCTGACGACCAGCGAGGCACCGGCGCTGCGGGCCAGGACGAAGGCGTCGTACCAGTCGCCACCGATCTGCTCCTCGGCCATCGCGGGCAGGTAGCAGGCCGCCAGGTCGAGGCCCGTGTCGTGGGGCAGCGGGGCGAGCATCGCGGCCTGCAGCTCGCGGGCGACGTCGATGCGGTTCTGGATCAGCAGCGCGCGCTCGACGGCCTGGCCGGTGTAGGCCGCCAACGCGGCGGCCACGGGACGCTCGTGGGCGTCGACGCGGTGCGGGACGTCCCACAGCAGCTCGACGTGGCCCAAGTTGGGCCCCGAGCCGTGCAGCGGGAGCCACGCCACCGCGCTGGCCCCTCGCCCCCGCAGCGCGGCCCGCTCGTCGAGGTCGAGCGGGCTGTCGGCTGCGTCGATGTCCTCGATACCGACGAGCCTGACGGGATCGGCCAGACGGGGGCGGTCGTCGCCCAGGCGGATGCCGAGCTCGATCAGACCGTTGTCACGGTCGGAGAAGCCGTCGAGGGCGCGGCGCACGTCGTCGAGGGACCGGCAGGTGTTGAGCACCTCGGCGATCGACAGCAGCTGCTGCGAGCGTCGCACCACGTCCTGCAGCCGCACGTCGATCGCGTCGCGCCGCTCACGCTCACGCTCGGCGTCGAGGCGCGAGAGCCGCAGCCGCAGCTCGTTGGAGCAGTCGGCGGCGATGTCGGCCAGGATCGCCAGCTCACGCTCGGTCCAGTCGCGTGGCGACGTGTCGATCGCGCACAGCGACCCGAGCACGCGTCCGCGGTCGTCAGTCAGCGGCGTGCCGAGGTAACCCACCACACCGATCTCGGCGGTCGCCAGGTTGTCGCGCACCAGCGGCACGAGCCGGGCGTCGGCGATCACGAGGGGCTCGCCGGTCGTGACGACGTGCTGGCAGAACGAGTGGCTGAGCGGCGTCGCGCGCCGGCTCGCCCACGGATCGGGCAGCCCGCACATCCCCGGGAAGACCTGCTGGTCGGCCTGGACCAGCGACACCAGCGACACCGGCACCGCCAGCTGGTCGCGGACGCGCTCGGCGAACCGCTCCATGCGCGCGTCGGACCGCTCGGTGAGGCCCAGGTCGGCCAAGGCGTTCAGGCGTGCCGGATCGACGACCACCGCCGACGGTCGGCCGATCGAGCTGATGGTCCTGTTCACGCAGTCTGCCTGTTCGTGGTGCGGAGTCGCCCCGAGGTCGAGGTGTGGGGTCGAGGTCTGCACCGTCAGGGGAGCTGCAGAACCACCATCCTACGAGGTGGGGGCGCCGTGCACGCGGTGATCGCCCGCATAGACGTTGAAGCCCCCGCCGCGGCTGAACCCGAGCAGCGTCATGCCGGCCGACTCGGCGTGCTCGACGGCGAGCGACGACGGTGCCGAGACGGCGGCCAGCACCGGGATGCCGGCCATGTGGGCCTTCTGAACGAGCTCGAACGAGGCGCGTCCCGAGACCTGCAGGGCCGTGCCGCGCAGGGGCAGGCGACCGTCGCGCAGCGCCCAGCCGACGACCTTGTCGACCGCGTTGTGACGACCGACGTCCTCGCGCAGGCACAAGAGCTCGCCATCGGCCGAGAACAGGCCGGCCGCGTGCACGCCGCCGGTGCGGTCGAAGACCTTCTGGCGCTCGCGCAGGCGGTCGGGCAGCGAGCCCAGCAGGGCGGCGTCCCACGTGATGTCGTCGTCGAGACGTCCGAAGTGGGTGGCCTTGTGGACCGCGTCGATCGAGGCGGTGCCGCAGATGCCGCACGAGCTGGACGTGTAGACGTGGCGCTCGAGGCTGAGGTCGGGTGGGGCCGTGCCGGGGCTCAGCTCGGCGTCGATGACGTTGAACGTCTGCAGCCCCTGCTCGTCGGTGCCGGCGCAGAAGCGCATCGACGCGAGCTGGTCGGCCGACCAGACGACGCCCTCGGAGACCAGGAACCCGCCGACCAGGTCGAAGTCGTCGCCCGGCGAGCGCATCGTCACCGAGAACGACGAGCCGTTGACCCGCACCTCGAGCGGCTCCTCGACCGCGAGCGAGTCCTCGCGGCCGATTGACGTGCCGTCGGCGGCGTAGCGGGCGACGCGCGTGCGCCGGACCAGACGTCCTGCCATCCCCATCACCTCCGTGCGACTCCCTCGATCCTCGCACGGCGCGCCCAGGGGTTCGCAGCGAGCGCACTCGGGAGGCGAGGCCGCCGGGCGCGTGCGATGGTCGGTCCATGGCCACTCCGCGCACCGCGCTCGTCACCGGCGCGACCGGCTACATCGGCGCACAGGTCGTCGCGCGGCTGCTCGACGACGGCTGGACCGTCCGGGTGCTGACGCGTGACGCGGCCGGACTGCGCGACCGGCCGTGGTCGTCGCGCGTCGACGTCGTCGAGGGCGACGCCCAGGACGCCGCGGTGCTGCACCGGGCGGCACGGGGCGTCGACGTGGCCTGGTTCCTGATCCACTCGATGACCGGCACGTACGAGTACGCGACCCGTGACCGGACGATCGCCACGCGCTTCGGGCAGGCGTGCCGCGACGCCGGCGTCGCCCGCATCGTCTACCTCGGCGGCCTCTACCCCGACGACGTCCCGCTGTCGCCGCACCTGGAGTCACGCCGCGAGGTCGGCCACATCCTGATGGAGTCGGGGGTGCCGACGGCGGTGCTGCAGGCCGGCATCGTGGTGGGCCGCGGCTCCGTCTCGTACGAGATGCTGCGCACCGCGACCGAGCGGTTGCCCGTCGTCATCGCTCCCGACTGGCTGGCGCACCGCGTGCAGCCCATCGCGATCCGCGACGCCCTGCACTACCTGGTGGGGGCGGCCGACCTGCCGTCCGACGTCAACCGCGCCTTCGACATCGGTGGTGCGGACGCGCTGGCGTACCGCGACCTGATCTCGGTGTACGCCGAGGTGGCCGGCCTGCGGCCTCGGCCCATCCTCACCGTGCCGATCCTGCTGCCCCGCACGACGGCGCTGTGGGCCGGCCGGCTGGCGCCGGTGCCGACCAGCCTGGCCAGCTCGCTGCTCGAGAGCCTGATGCTCGACATGGTCTGCCGCGAGCACGACCTCGACGCCGTGGTGGGAGCCCCGCCCGGCGGCGCTGCGAGCTTCCGCCAGGCCGTCCAGGCGGCCGTCGCAGGCCGCGACTGACGTCAGTCGGAGAGCTCGTCGTTGGCCAGGATCTCGGCGGCTCGACCGTCGTCCTTGGGTGCCAGCACCGACACCGAGTCGTCGATGCGCTCGTTGACGTATCGCAGGATCTCGGCGACGCTCGCGGCGACCGGCACGGCCAGGAAGGCGCCGGTGATGCCGAACAACGAGCCGCCCGCGGTGACGCTCAGCAGCACGACGGCGGGGTGCAGGTTCATCGTCTTGCCCTGCAGGACGGGCGAGAGCACGTTGCCCTCGAGCTGCTGCACGGCCACCACGATGAGCAGGGCGATCAGGGCGTCCTTGTAGTCGTTGGTCACGAGCGTCACCAGCACGGCCACGCCGCCGCTGACGAAGGCGCCGATGATCGGGATGTACCCGCCGAAGAACGTGATGACCGCCAGCGGCAGCGCCAGGGGCGAGCCGAGGATCGCCAGGCCGATGCCGATGATGAGGGCGTCGATGAACGACACGAGCGTCTGCGTGCGGATGAAGCTGCCGAGCGTGTTCCACACCCGGTTCAGCACCTCCGTGAGGTGGTCGCCGGCGCGGTGGCCGCCGAGGGTCGAGACCCACGGCAGGAAGCGGTGGCCGTCCTTGATGAAGAAGAACGTCAGCATCAGCACCAGGACGATGTTGATGATGATCGACGTGGCGGTGCTGATGGTCGTGAACACGCCCTCGCTGATCGCGCTGGCGCTGTCCTGCAGCTTGTCCTGCAGGGCCGCGATCGCGGCGCTGATCTGGTTCTCCGACAGGTTGAACGGCTCGCCCGTCAACCAGTCGCGCACCTCTTGCAGGCCGTCGGACGCGCTCGAGGCGATCTCGCTGGCCTGCTCGGTGACCTGGGGGATCAGGAACGTCACGACGGCACCCAGCGCGGCCAGGAACGTGACGATGACGATGCCCGCGGCAGCGGCGGCGGGCAGGCCCTTGCGTCGCATCCACGACACGGGCGGTGACAGCACGGTCGCCACGATCAGGGCGATCGACGCCGGGAACAGCACGACCCAGATGTGGCCGATGCCCCAGCCGATGACGAAGGCGGCCGCCGCGATGACGATGATGCGCAGGCCCCAGCGCTGCAGCCCGCTGAAGGCGTCGTCGATGACGACGCCCCTGTCCCTGATCCTCGGTTGCTCGGCCACCAGACCACCCTAGTCGTCATGCTGTCACGCGGCTCAGGTGGAGGACAGGCTCCAGTCGACCGGCTCGGCGCCCTGCGCCACGAGCAGCTCGTTGGCCCGGCTGAAGGGCCGTGAGCCGAAGAAGCCGCGGGAGGCCGACAACGGGCTCGGATGGACGGACTCGATCGCGGGGACGTCGCCCAGCATCGGCCGCAGGCTCTGCGCGTCGCGTCCCCACAGGATCGCCACCAGGGGACGGTCGCGGGCGACGAGGGCACGGATCGCCTGCTCGGTGACGGCCTCCCACCCCTTGCCGCGGTGGCTGGCCGACGCCCCGGGCGCCACCGTCAGCACGCGGTTGAGCAGCAGCACGCCCTGGCGCGACCACGGCGTCAGGTCGCCCGTGGGTGCCGGCGGGATGCCGAGGTCGGACTCCAGCTCGCGGTAGATGTTGACCAGGCTGCGGGGCAGCGGGCGCACGTCGGGCGCCACGGAGAACGACAGGCCCACGGGATGGCCCGGCGTGGGGTAGGGGTCCTGGCCGGTGATGAGCACCGTGACATCGGCCATCGGCTCGGCGAACGCGCGCAGCACGTGCTCGCCGGCCGGGAGGTACGAGCGTCCGGCGGCGACCTCGGCGCGGAGGAACTGTCCCATCGCCGCGATCTGCTCGGCGACGGGCTCGAGGGCCTCGGCCCAGTCGGGGGCCATGAGCTCGCGCAGCGGCCGCGTCATGCGTCCACCTTCCTCAGCGCATGGGGTGCCAGGACGCCGGCCAGCACGCAGCCGACGATCGGCACGATGAACGCCGTCGTCAGCGGAACCCAGCGGGTGAGCAGCCCGATGACCGACGGACCGGCCAGCAGCCCCAGGTAGCCCATGCTCGTGACGCGGGCGAGGTACGTGCCCGAGGCCGTCTCGCTGACGTTGCCGGCGGCGGTGAAGAACTGCGGCACGCACCCGGCCAGGCCGATGCCGAAGACCGCCCACGCCACGACGGCCAGCGCGGGCGTGGGGGCCAGCGCGGCCCCTGCCAGGCCGACGGCGCCCAGCATCGCGGCGCGGCTGACGTAGACCGCCGGCCCCCACCGCGCCACGACGCGGTCGGCGAACAGCCGCACGATCGTCATGGTCGCCGAGAACGCGCCGAAGGCGTAGGCCGCGACGGTCTCCGACGAGCCCAACGAGTCGCGCAGGTGCACCGTGGTCCAGTCGTAGGCGACGCCCTCGCCCAGCAGCAGCGCGAACGCCAGCAGGCCGAGCAGCAGCACCCGTGACGTCCAGGGCACGCGACCGCGCGGCGGTGCGTCGTCGGCCGGAGGAGCGGCGGCGACGAACGAGGTGCGCAGCGACAGCGCGACCAGGAGCCCCGCGACGGTGACGCCGAGCAGGCTCGCGCGCACGTCGACGCCGGCCGCGATCAACGAGCCGCCCAGCACCGAGGCCAGCAGCCCGCCGAGCGAGAAGAAGGCGTGGAAGGCGGCCATGATGGGCCGGTTGTAGGCGCGCTCGACGACGACCGCCTGCGAGTTCATCGACACCTCGATGAATCCGTTGGCGAAGCCGAGCACGGCCAGCGCCGTGACGAGCTGGGTGGCGTCGGTCGCGAAGCCCGGGCCCGGCACCGTCAGCACCAGGGCGCACGCCGCGCACGTCAGGACGGGCCTGCTGCCGAAGCGGTCGATCGCCGGGCCGGCCAGCTGCATGCCGACCCACGCCGTGCCCCCGAGCACGAGGAGGAAGAGGCCGAGGGTGGCCTGGTCGACGCCGGTGCGGTCCTTGATCGTCGGGATGTTGACGACCCACATGCCGAGGGTGAAGCCGTTGAGGGCGAAGATCCCGAAGGTCGCGATCCGGGCGCGGGTGGGCTGCACCGCACGAGCCTATCCGTCGTCCGGGACACGGCACGATCGACGGTAGGCTGGTCCGGCTGTGTCAGCCATCGCCGCGTACCGCGCGCTCCTGCGGATCGTCGGGCCCGCCTACATCCTCGTAGCCTTCCTCGGGCGGATCCCGCTTGCCATGAGCCAGCTCGGGGTCCTGGTGCTCGTCAGCAGCTCGACCGGCCGCTACGGCGTCGGCGGGGCCGCGGCCGGCATCCTCGCGATCTCCAACGCGGTCGGCTCGCCGCTGTTCGGCTCGCTGTCCGACCGCATCGGCCAACGTCCCGTCGTGCTCGTGCAGTCGCTCGCCGGGGCCGCCGGGCTCGCCGGCATCGTCGCGGTCACGCACCCCGACGCATCGCAGGCGGTCATCTTCGCCCTCGCGAGCCTGACGGGCTTCGTGATGCCGCAGGTCGGCCCGCTCGCACGCGTCAGGTGGCGTCCGATCACCCGTGACACCGGCGACCAGCGCCGACTCGTCGACGCCGCGTTCTCGTACGAGGGCGCCGCCGACGAGGCCTCGTTCGTCCTCGGCCCGGCGACGATCGGCGTGCTGGCGATCGTCGCCGAGCCCGCCGGCGCGCTGCTGGCCGCCGCGGTGCTGCTCGCGGTGTTCGGCTCGTGGTTCGCGGTGCATCCCACGTCGGCGCTCGTCGGGCGCCGCGCCGACTCCGGCGCGGCCCGCGGCAGCGAGCCGCTGTGGACCGGGGTGTTCCTGGTGCACGTGCTCGCGCAGGTGTGCATCGGCATGATCTTCGGCAGCGTCCAGACCGGCACGACGGTGCTGGCCACGGCCGAGGGCCAGGCGGGGCTGGCAGGCCTGATCCACGCGGTGCTCGGCATCGGCAGCGTCATCGCTGGCCTGGCCGTCACGGGCCTGCCCGAGCGGGTGCTCTACGCGACGCGCATGGCCGTGGCGGCCCTCGGGCTGCTGGTGCTCTCCGCGCCCCTGCTGCTGGTCGACTCGCTGCCGTCGCTGATCGGCGTCATCGCCCTGCTGGGCTTCGCCGTCGCGCCCTACATGATCAGCAACTTCGCGCTGGCCGGCATCCTCGTGCCGGTGCACCGCGTCAGCGCCGCCATGACGATGCTGGCCGGTGCGACGGGCATCGGCTACGCGGTCGGTGCGGCCCTGGCCGGCCGGCTCGCCGATGCCAACGGCCACACCGCGGCCTTCGGCGTCACGGTCGCGGCGGCCGGCCTGGCGGTCGTCATCGCGCTGACGTCCAACCGTGCGCTGCGTCAGGCCGTCCCCGTCGACCAGGGCTACTGAGAACGCCCCTTGAGCCACCCCCGCCCCTTGAGCGTGTCGAAAGGGCTTTCGACACGCTCGAGGGGCGAGTGGGCCCGAGGGGTGCCTCAGAGGGCGCTGAGCGGCGTGACCTCGAGGCCGAGGGCCTCGCCGACGGGTCCGTTGACGAGCTTGCCGTCGTGGGTGCTGAGCCCGCCGGCCAGGGCGGCGTCGTCGGTCACGGCCTGCTTCCAGCCCTTGTTCGCCAGCGCCACCGCGTACGGGAGCGTGACGTTGGTCAGCGCGTAGGTCGACGTGCGCGGCACGGCACCCGGCATGTTCGCGACGCAGTAGAAGATCGAGTCGTGCACCCGGAAGGTCGGGTCGTCGTGCGTCGTGGCGCGCGAGCTCTCGAAGCAGCCGCCCTGGTCGATCGCGATGTCGACCAGCACCGAGCCCGGACGCATCTGCGCGACCAGGTCGTCGCTGACGATCGTGGGTGCCTTGGCACCGGGCACCAGGACGGCCCCGATGACCAGATCGGCCTCGCGGACGGCCTTCTCGACCGCGAACGAGCTGGAGGCGACGGTCGTGATCATGCCCTGGAACCGGGCGTCGACGGCCCGCAGCTTGGCGACGTCGAGGTCCAGGATCTCGACCCGGGCACCCATGCCGCGGGCGACCTCGGCGGCGTTGACGCCCGAGACGCCGGCACCGATGACGACGACGTCGGCGGGGTAGACGCCGGGCACGCCGCCGGGCAGCACCCCGCGTCCGCCGTTGCTGGCCATCAGGTGCTGGAAGCCGACCTGGGGCGCCAGGCGTCCGGCGACCTCCGACATCGGCGCCAGCAGGGGCAGCGAGCGGTCGGGCAGCTGCACGGTCTCGTACGCGATCGACGTCGTGCCGGACGCGAGCAGCGCGTCGGTGCACGGACGGCTCGCCGCCAGGTGCAGGTAGGTGAACAGGGTCTGGCCGCGGCGCATGCGGCCGTACTCCTCGGCGATCGGCTCCTTGACCTTGAGCACGAGCTCGGCCGACGCCCACACCTCGTCGGCGGTGTCGAGCATCTTCGCGCCGGCGGCGACGTACTCGTCGTCGGGGATCGACGAGCCGAGGCCGGCGCCGGTCTCGATGACGACGTCGTGGCCGTGCCGCACCAGCTCGTGCACGCCGGCCGGCGTGATGGCGACGCGGTACTCGTGGTTCTTGATCTCGCGGGGGATCCCGACCAGCATGGCTGCTCCTTCGACGACGACAATGCCTCCATCGTGAAGTAAGTGCGGAACCGGACGCAACGATCCGCACAAGATTCTGTATGGTGGCGCAGATCGACGACATGCGCCGATCCCGACCCCTCCAGGAGCACCCGTGGCGAAGGATGTTCGAGACCTCGACGACGTCGACGCCCGCATCGTGACGGCGCTGCGGCGTCAGGGCCGGCTGCCCAACAACGCGCTGGCGGCCGACGTCGGCATCGCGCCGTCCACGTGTCTGACCCGCGTCCGTTCGCTGGTCGAGCGCGGCGTCATCTCGGGCTTCCACGCCGAGGTCGACCCGGCCTGGTTCGGTCGTCCCATCCAGGCGATGATCGCGGTGCGGCTGCGCAGCGACGCGCGCGACACCATCAGTGCGTTCGCCGACCGCATGGCGGCGCTGCCCGAGGTGCTCAATGTGTACTTCCTGGCCGGCGCGGACGACTTCCACGTGCACGTCGCGGCTCGCGACCCCGACGACCTGCGGTCGTTCGTGGTCGACCACCTCAGCGCCTCGCCCGAGGTCGCCCTCACCGAGACCAACCTGATCTTCGAGCACACGCGCGGTCGCTTGGCCGAGTGAGGGCCCTTCAACAGGCTCAGGGGGCGGGGACGGCTCAGGGGAAGGCGGGGCGGCTCAGTCGGTGATCGCGATGTCCTTGAACCACGAGTCGGTCGCGTAGTCGGTGACCCAGCCGAGGCCCAGGTAGAGCTGGTCGGCGCTGGTGGGGGAGTCGGCGTCGACCTCGAGGCCCACCCGGTCGCGTCCGCGCTGGGCCGCGTCGGCGATGACGGTCGCGAGCAGCGACTTGGCGACCCCGCGTCCGCGGGCCGCGCGGTTGACGCCGATGTACTCGACGTAGGAGCCCTCGACACCACCCTCGGGAGCCGACAGCACCGAGCACACGACGGTGCCGGCGGCGACGGGCTCCCCGCCGTCCTCGGGCTCGACGTAGGCCAGCCACCAGTGGTCCCAGCGGTGGCCGGGCTCCTCGCGCAGGCGCTGGACGAACTCCGAGAAGCTCTCGCGGTAGGAGTTGAAGTGGTCCTCGAACGACTCCTCGAGCATCTGGTGCACGGTCTGCAGGTCGGAGGCCACCGGGAAGCCGTTCTCGTGCTTCTCGACCGGACGCACGAGGACGCCCGCGCGCGGCGCGAGGTCGGCGTCGGCGGCCGTCACCGGGCGGTTCATGTGCAGCCAGGTGCGGCGCTTGGCGTAGCCGGCCAGCGCGAGCCAGCCCGCCTGGCGGGCGTCGGTGGCGAAGGGGCTCTCGTCGAGACGCGTCTCGGTGATGCCGCGCAGCCGGGCCATGCCGATCGCGGTCTCCTCGGCCCAGGCGTAGAAGATCCTGGCGATCGAGTCGATCTCGTGGACGTCGCGGTCGAAGTAGCCCCACACCAAGGCGCGTCCGGCGGCCCGGTCGTGCACCGTGATCCAGGCGCGCGGCACGTCGTCGTCGCCGACGGCGACCAGCTGGCGGCGGGTCCAGGAGGCCTGTCCGGCGACCTCCGACTCGATGCCGGCCGGGTCGATGTGGGCCTCACCGGTGCCCTGCAGCTCGTCGAGGTGCCGCAGCGCGACGAGGGCGTCGATGTCGCCGTAGCCGGGCACCCGAGCCGTCCATGGACCGGGCAGGACGGGCAGGTCGAGGTTGTCGCTGAGGGATTCGGTCATCCCGACCACCCTACCGATCACGCTGGCCGTGCGAGCCTGTCCTCGAGCGAGGCCCGTGCGGCGGGCCACTCGTCGTCGAGCATCGAGAAGGTGACGGTGTCGCGCCACGAGCCGTCCGGTCGCAGCCTGTGCTTGCGCATGACGCCCTCGCGCCGAGCGCCGAGCCGGGCGATCGCGGCCTGCGACCGCTCGTTGCGGATGTCGGTGTGCCACACGACCCGCACGCACCCGAGGTCGTCGAAGGCCCGCCTCAGCAGGAGCAGCTTGGCCTCGGTGTTGACGCCTGTGCGCCAGACGCGGCGCGCGAGCCAGGTCCACCCGATCGCCACGGTGCGCTGGGCGGCGTCGACCTCGTAATAGGAGGTCATGCCGACGACCTCGCCGGTCGCCACCTCGACCTGCACCCACGGCACCTGGGGGCCCGAGAGGTACCGCGCGACGAGCGCCTCGGCGTCCGCGAGGGTCCGCGGACGCAGGAAGGTCAGGTGCGCGAACACCGCGTCGTCGTCGGCGGCGGCCAGCAGGGCAGCGGCATGCTCGGGCGTCAGGGGCTCGAGCCGGACATGGGTGCCCGCCAGCACGGGAGCGGCGTGGAAGTCCGTGAGGGGCTCGACCATGCGTCAACCCTCTCAGGGCGCCGTCAGCGCGGGTACAGCACCCGGAACCGCTCGAGCACCACCGGCATCGTCGGGGCGAAGCCGAGGTCGTGGGTCGCGTGATCGGTGAAGAAGCGCTCGTGCACGGCACGCCAGTGCGCGAGCGAGCGATCGCCCTCGCCCTCGAGGCGGGCGTGCTCGGCGTCGACGTCCTCGAACGGCACGACGTCGACGTGCGTCACCTCGATGAGGGCGCGCGGGTGCTCGGAGCCGTCGAGCAGGATCGCGAGGTCGCCGACCCGGGGCAGGCTCTCGCCCTCGTGCTCGTAGTCCCACTGGGCACCGGCCGTCGCGGTCTTGGTGCCGGCGAGTACCAGGCCGATGAGCTCGTCGGCCTGCGCGGTCGTCGCGCCGAAGGCCCATGCCGGCGGCGCGAGCGCCTCGCCCGAGTACGCACCCAGGTAGCCGGGCACGGGGTTGGTGCGTGTCTGGTGGCGTGCGACGCTCCAGAACGCGTCGATCTCGTCGGCGGTCACGGGAGCCATCCTGTCAGGCACGGCCACGTCGGGCGCTGGTGCACGTCAGCGCGGGTGGAGCAGCCGGAACCGCTCGAGCACGACGGGCATCGACGGCGAGAAGCCGCGGCCGTTGGTGGAGTGGACGTCGAAGTAGCGCTGGTGGACGTCGCGCCAGTACTCGTACGAGCGGTCGCCCTCGCCCTCGAGGCGGGCGTGCTCGGCGTCGACCTCGTCGAACGGCACCGTGTCGACGCGGACGATCTCGATCAGCGCGCGCGGACGCTCCTCGCCGTCGAGGATGATCGCGAGGTCGCCGACCTGCGGCAGGGGCTCGTCCTCGTGCGCGAAGTCCCACAGGGCGGTCGACATCGCCGTCTTGGTGCCGGCGAGCACCAGCGCCAGCAGGTTGTCGGCGTGCTCGGGGGTGGCTCCGAAGCCCCACGCGGGCGGCACGGGGGCGTCGCCGGAGGGCGGGTCGGTGCGGATGTGCCGGCGTGCGATGCTCCAGAACGCCTCGATCTCGGCGGTGCCCGTCAGCGTGTGCTCATCCGTGCTCATCGCGAGAGTCGGTCGAGGAAGGCGACGAGCAGGGCCTCGCGCAGGGCGGGGGGTGCCACGTCGAGCAGGGCGTTCACGGGAGCCATCCTGTCGGGCACCGTCACCTCGCCGCCACCGGACCCCAGCCCCGCCAGCGCGAGCAGCCCGTCGAAGGCGGCGTCGTCGAGCGTGGCCGGGTCGAGGGCCGCGGCCGCCTCGCGCAGCGACGGCTCGATCACGACCGGGCCCGCGGCCACCGCGGCCTCGACCGACGCCGACAGCGCCTCGAGGAACTCGGGCACGGCGGGCGCCGTGGCGGCGCTGACGGTCAGGTGCAGCGACGCCGGCATGTCGCCGAAGCTCATCTGCGGCTGCACGAACCATCCGCGGTCGAGCATCTCGTCGCTGAGCGTGAACACGTCGCAGGTGCCGTCCGTCTCGATCGTGACGAGGGTCGAGTCGGGCTGGGCGACGAGTCGCACGTGGGGCTGGCGCTCGATGCCGTCGACCAGACGGGCGGTGCCCGCCAGCGTCGTGCGCACGAGATCGAGGTAGCCGTCGTCGCCGATCAGGTGCACGACGGCCCATGCCGCGGCCAGCGGCCCGCCCGACTTGGTCGACTGCGTCGTGGCGTTCAGCATCGTGTAGCCGGGCCAGTCGGCGCTCGCGAAGAACTGGGGCCGGCGCAGGTCGGGGGTCGCGTGCAGCAGCAGCGAGACGCCCTTGGGTGTGTACGCGTACTTGTGCAGGTCGGCGGAGATGCTCGTGACGCCGTCGACGGCGAAGTCCCACGGCTCGACGGGATGCCCCAGCCGGGCGGCCCACGGCAGCACCCAGCCGCCGATGCAGGCGTCGACGTGCAGGCGCAGGCCCCGCTGCCGGGTGTGCTCCGCGATCGCGCCGATCGGGTCGACGACGCCGTGGGCGTACGACGGCGCGGACGCCACCACGAGCACGACGCGGTCGCCGTGCTCGTCCATCGCGCGGGCCATCGCCTCGGGGTCGGCGCGGTACGTCGACGGGTCGACGGGCACGGCGACGCGCTCGACGCCGAAGTAGTGCGAGGCCTTGTGGAACGCCGCGTGGATCGTGGTGGGCACGATCATGACGGGCGCGTCCACGTCGGGTCGGGCGTCGCGCGCGGTCTGCACCGCCAGCAGGATCGACTCGGTGCCGCCCGACGTCACGGTGCCGACCACCTGGTCGTCGCCGTGCACCAGGGGACGCGCGAACGTCACGAGGTCGCGCTCCATCGTCAGCAGGCTCGGGAACGCGGTCGGGTCGAGCCCGTTGGTCGAGGAGTACATGGCCACCGCGGCGCGTCCCACCTCGTCGGCGTCGGCCAGGCCCGAGTCGTAGACGTAGGCGAGGGTGCGGCCGCCGTGCGTGGGCAGGTCGTCGGCGCGCAGCCGGTCGAGCCGGCGCAGGATCTCATCGGGCGACATGGTCCTCCTGGGGGTCGGTGAGGTCGCCGAGGTCGTACCGGCGCAGGAACAGCATGCTGACGGCGATCAGCACGGCCGGGACGATCGAGAACCCCAGCGCGATGGCGTCGAGGGCGCTGTCCGGCTGCGCCGCCGAGCTGTCGGTCGACGACACGTAGCCGCCCGCGGCCAGCACGAGGGCGAACAGTCCTGGCCCGATCGCGAGGCCGAGCGTCTCGCCGGCCGTCCAGACGCCGGTGAACACGCCGATGCGGTTCTGGCCCGACGTCGCGGCGTCGGCGGCGGCCACGTCGGGGATCATCGCCATCGGGAACACCTGGGCCCCGGCGTAGCCGACGCCGGCGAGGGCCGCCGCCACGTAGACGACGATGACGTGGTCGCCGCGCGCCACGACCAGCAGCGCGGCGCCCACGCCGAGGAACACCGACGAGAGCAGGTAGCCCGACCTCTTGCCGTGCCGCGCCGAGTACCGCTCCCACCCCGGCGTCACGATCAGGGCCGGACCGACGAAGGCGACGAACAGGATCGTGGACGCCGCGGCGTCGTCGAGCAGGTGGTCGGCGGCGTAGGCGACGCCGGCCAGCATCGCCCCGACCGCCACCGCCTGCAGGACGAACGTCGCCAGCAGCACCCTGAAGGCGCGCGACGCCGAGACGAGACGCAGCTGGGCGCGCAGCGATCCGGCTGCCGTCTCGACCCGGTGCTCGGGGGCGTCGCGCGTCCCGCGCCAGACGCCCACCACGCCGATCACCAGGATCAGCGCGATGTACAGACCCATGACCCGGTACCCGGCGGGTGTCGTCTCGTCGCCGACGGCGTCGACGATCATCGGCGCGGTGGCCCCCGAGAGCAGGATCGCGAACGCGAGCACGGCCACGCGCCATGTCATGAGCCGCGTCCGCTCGCCCGGGTCGAGCGTCATCTCGGCGGGCATCGAGACGTACGGCACCTGGAAGAAGGCGTAGGCCGACGCGCACGCCAGGAACCAGAACACGACCCACGTGCCGGCCAGCCACGACGGATCGGAGGGGCCGGCGAACAGCAGCGCGAAGCACGCCGCCAGCGCCAGGCCCCCGCGCAGCAGGAACGGCCGGCGACGTCCCGAGGGTGAGTCGTGGCGGTCGCTGATGCGTCCGGCGATGGGGTTGAGCACGACGTCCCACGCCTTGGGGACGAAGACGATGAAGCCGGCGACGACGGCCGCGATGCCGAGGGAGTCGGTCAGGTAGGGCAGCAGCAGCAGACCGGGCACCGTGCCGAAGGCGCCGGTGGCGACGCTCCCGAGGGCGTACCCACGGCGGACGGCCGGCGTCAGGGTGTCTGTCATGCACCATGTCTAGCGCACGGCGGGCCCTGTGGGACGATCTCGGGGTGAGTGCCACCCTGGTCGCCAAGGCGCTGTCCGGCGGTCACGCGCACCGCACCCTGTTCGAGGGGCTCGACCTGACGGTCGCCCCGGGCGACGTCGTGGGCGTCGTCGGCGCGAACGGCGCCGGCAAGTCGACGCTGCTCCAGATCCTCGCGGGCCGCACCGCTCCGCTGGCCGGGACGGTGTCGACGGCCCCGGCAGACGCCTTCGTCGGCTGGCTGCCGCAGGAGCACGAGCGGGTCGCCGGCGAGACCGTGGCGGCGTACCTGGCCCGTCGCACCGGAGCGACCGATGCCACCGAGGCGATGGAGCGCACGGCCGGCGCGCTGGGCTCCGGTGCCGCGGGCGCCGACGACGAGTACGCCGCGGCCCTCGACCGCTGGCTCGCGTCGGGCGCACCCGACCTCGACGAGCGCATCCCGGCCGTGCTGGGCGAGCTGCGCCTCGGGCTCGACGGCGATGCGCTGATGACGTCGCTGTCGGGCGGCCAGGCGGCCCGGGTCGGGCTGGCAGCCCTGCTGCTGAGCCGGTTCGACATCGCACTGCTCGATGAGCCCACCAACGATCTCGACCTCGACGGGCTCGACCGGCTCGAGCGGCTGGTCGGTGGCATGCGCGCCGGGATCGTGCTGGTCTCGCACGACCGCGAGTTCCTGTCGCGGTGCGTCACCCGGGTCGTCGAGCTCGACCTGGCCCAGAACCTGGTGCGCGTCCACGACGGCGACTACGACTCGTTCCTGCAGGAGCGCGAGATCGCCCGGCGCCACGCCCGCGAGGCCTACGAGCAGTTCGCCGGCACGAAGGCCGATCTCGTCGCACGGGCCCGCACGACGAGGGAGTGGAGCTCGCAGGGCGTCCGCAACGCGATGAAGAAGAGCCCCGACAACGACAAGATCCGCCGTCGCGCGCAGAGCGAGTCGTCGGAGAAGCAGGCGCAGAAGGTGCGCCAGATGGAGTCGCGGATCGCCCGTCTCGACGAGGTCGAGGAGCCCCGCAAGGAGTGGGAGCTGCGCTTCGAGATCGCGGCCGCGCCCCGCTCGAGCGGGGTGGTGGCGACCCTCGACGGGGCGGTGGTGCGACGCGGCGACTTCAGGCTCGGGCCGGTCTCGCTGCAGGTCGACGCCGGCGAGCGCATCGGCATCACGGGCCCCAACGGCGCCGGCAAGACGACGCTGCTGCGCCTGCTGCTCGGCGACATCGAGCCCGACGACGGGCGGGCGTCCCAGGGAGCGTCGCTCGCGGTCGGCGTGATCGACCAGGCGCGGGGCGTCCTGCCCGACGACCGGACCCTGGCCGACGCGTTCGAGGCGGCGGTGCCCGATCTGTCGCCGGCGGACGCCCGCACCGTGATGGCCAAGTTCGGCCTCAAGGCCGATCAGGTCGGCAGCGTCGTCGGACGTCTGTCACCCGGCGAGCGCACGCGGGCGGCGATGGCGCTGCTGCAGGCGCGGGCCGTCAACGTCCTGGTGCTCGACGAGCCCACCAACCACCTCGACCTGCCGGCGATCGAGCAGCTCGAGCAGGCGCTGGCCGCGTACGACGGTGCGCTGCTGCTGGTGTCGCACGACCGCCGCCTGCTCGACAACGTCGACCTCCACCAGCGGTGGCACGTCGAGGACGGCCAGGTCACCACCACCTGAGCCCAGAAGTGCGGAGAACCGGCCCCACTCGCCGCGGCGAGAAGGTCCGGTCCTCCGCACTTCTGGGTCGGACGGATCAGGTGGTCAGCGCACCACCCGCACCGTGACCGTGCGGGTC
Organism: Aeromicrobium endophyticum; assembly: GCF_003586285.1. GTDB lineage: Bacteria > Actinomycetota > Actinomycetes > Propionibacteriales > Nocardioidaceae > Aeromicrobium > Aeromicrobium endophyticum. The sequence continues at coordinate 1,999,052 of NZ_QUBR01000001.1, forward strand.
ACGGTGCGGTCGCCGACCGTCATCCGCACGCGCACGGTGTGCTTGCCGATCCTGGCCTTCCGGCCGATCGAGAGCTTGAACGACAGCTTCCGCGTCGATCCGGACCGCAGCCCCTTGACCGTGACGGTCCTGCGGCCGGACGCCCGCAGCGCCTTGGCAGGTGTCGCCCTCACGGTCGACCGCAGCGTGGCGCCGGTGCGGTTGCTGAGCGAGAAGGTCAGGCGCGCCCGATCTCCCTGCTCGACCGTCACGACGCTGCTCGACGAGCGGAACCCGACGGTCCCCGTCGGCCCCTGCGGTCCGCGAGGACCGGCAGGTCCCTGCGGTCCTTGGGGCCCGGTGGCTCCCGGCGTCCCCGACTCGCCGCCGGGTCCCTGGGGGCCGGTCGGACCAACGGGTCCGGTGGCTCCCTCGGGTCCGGTGTCGCCCTTCGGCGGGACGGTGCTGAGCCCGGTGAGGGGCACCTCGACCTGACCCTCGGGCGTGTTGGCCTCGATGACGAGCTCTGCCGTCGAGGTCCTCTCCGCCACGGACGGCGAGAAGCGGACCAGCACCTCGCACGAGGCGCCCGGCGCGATCGCGTCGCCGACGCACTTCTCGCCGGCCAGCACGAACTCCCCGGACGGGCTCGAGCCCGTCGCGGCGATGCTGACGCGCGAGACCCGCAGGGGCTCGTCGCCCCGGTTGGTCACGATCACGCGCTGGCCCGCGCCGGTGGTGCCGACGGGCTGCGAGGCGAAGACCGGGGCCGGTGCGTCGATGCGCGGTCCGGGTCCCTGGTCGGCCACGACCGTGACCGTCCGACGTCCCACGACCGGTGCGGTGGACGCCGCATCGGTCAGCTCGCGCATCGAGTCGTTGGTGACCGACAGCGTCACCTCGCCCGTGCGCAGGCCCGTCAGCCGGCGCGTCTCGGGGTCGAGGATCGCGACCTTCTTGGCCGAGCGCGCCGCGCTCACCGCGGCGTCCCCCGATCCGATCGCCAGCGACGAGTCGCCGGACCAGTGCACCGAGACCGGGTAGGCCAGCGGCACGACCCGGCTGCCCGCGACGACGCCCGACGGCTGGACGACGTGTCCGCCGACCGTCGCGGTGCCGCCGACCTCGATCGTCTCGGGAGCGTCGACGACGGTCTCCTGCGAGAAGGCGCGGACATCGGCGGTGAGCCACTGCCCACCGGCCGACGCATCACGGTCGACGTCCCACTTCAGCCAGCCCGTGAGCCCGCCGCGGTCGGGCGTGCCGTACGGCGACTTGCCGGACGACGGCAGCACGACGAACGGCACGCCCTCGACGCGGTCGACGTTCGCGATCTGCGCGTGCGAACCCACCATCGCGACGCCCTTGTCGCTCTCGGTGCGGAAGTCCGTCAGCAGCTTCTGGACGAGGCGCACCTCGGTGCGGTCGGTCAGCTGGCTGGAGTCGGTCTCGGCAGGGTCGTTGGCGGGGTGGTGGGCGAAGACCATGACGTTGCGGATCGCCGGGTCCTCCTTGGCGCCGGTCAGTGCCTTCTGCAGCATCGGCAGCTGGTCCCAGTCGGAGCCGCGCAGGCTGCCCAGCGCGCTGTTGAGCAGCACGAACCGCGTCCCCTTGTGGTCGAAGGTGCGGTAGGGCTGGCCGAACTCGGCCTCCCACGCGGCGAGGGTCGACTGGACGTTGCCGAGGCCGTACGACTCGTGGTTGCCCGGCACGTAGTAGCAGGGGACGGTGCCCTTCGACGGGTCGGGCGTGCTCTCCTCGTCCGGCTCCTGGCCGAGCCCGATCAGGTCGCAGCCGCCCTCCTCGAGGGTCTTGCGCGCGAGCGCGATGTCCTCGGGCAGACCACGGTCGACGATGTCGCCGTTGAGCACGATCAGGTCGGGGTCCTGGGCGCGGATGCGTGCCAGCGCCGCGATCGCGACCTTCGTGAGCTCGGGCTGGGCCGCCGTGAACTGCACGTCCGAGAGGGTCGCGAAGCTCCAGTCGGTGTCGGGGTCCGTGGCGCCGTCCGGCGAGAACAGCGGATCGGACCTCAGCGGCTCCTGGCCGGGCAGCTCGATCTCGGACGGGACGTCGGCCTCGACGCCGCCGAAGATCATCGAGCCGGCCTTCTGCTGGTCGGGCGCGGTGTTGATGCCCTGGAAGGAGTTCCAGCGCACCGGGAACGTCGCGGTCGCGGGGATCGTGAACGTCACGTACTGCCACGGGTCGTCCGCGCCGACGCCCAGCGGCTGCAGCCCGGTGCCGTAGAGGCCGTACGACTTCATGGTGGAGTCCCAGAAGCCCGCGTAGGTCAGGCCCGACGGCACGAGGACGTCCGACTTGACCTTGAGCCGGACGCGCAGCGGCTGGCCGGGGATCTCGACCCAGCGGGCCGGGACGCTCGCGGCGGTGATGCCCTTGTTGCGAGCCGCCGGGAAGTCCAGGCGCACGCCGTCGGCGACCTTCGTGATGCCGGTGACGGCGCTGGTCGGGTTGCCGGTCCAGCGGCCGGTGCCGGCGGCCGCGTCGTCGAACGCGTACGGCTTGACGGTCTGGACGCCCACCGTGATGGGCAGCCTGGCGGTCTGGCCGCCGGCCTTCAGCACCAGCACCGTCCCGCCGTCGGTCAGCGGCGTGATCTTGAGTCCCGTGCCCGACGGGGTGACCTTGACGATCGAGCGGTCGTAGTCGAGGTCGAGGTCGGCCGACTCGACGGGGGCCGTGAAGCCCTGGCCGTCACGGCCCGTGACCTTCACCTTCACGGCGTTGGCCGCGATCGGGTCGGTGATGGCGAGGCGGGTCTGCGACAGCTCGAGGGTCCGCAGCCGGCGCAGCACCTGCACGCGGGTGTCGCCCTGCGTGTCGTCTGCCGTGCCCTTGACCGTGATGGTGCCGGTCGCGTCGGCGGGTACGGCGAGCAGGCCGTTGTCGACCGTCCCGGCGGACGTGCTCCAGCGGACGTCGCCGCGGGCCAGCGGGACGGGGGCGAGGTGGTCGTCGACGGCCTTGACCGTCAGCGTCCGGTGCAGGCCCGGGAAGACCTTGGCGTCGCCGGTTCCGGGGGTGATGACGAGGTCCTCGGCCCTGCCCGAGCCGGGCGACACGAAGACGCCCACGCCGTTGGGGTCGAGGCGCTCGGCGCCGTCGGACGGGCTGTTGCGGACGGTCGCTGTGGTCTCGCCCAGCGAGCGGGCCACCATCGTGGTCGATCCGCCGCCGTCGAGGTTCCAGGCCGTCTCGGCGCCCTCGCTCACCATGAACGCGGCGAGCTCGCGCATCGTCATGCCGTTGACGGGTGCCTGCCGACCGTCGTTGGTCACGAGCAGCATGGTCTTCCCGCTGTCCTTGAAACCGATGACGGTGCGGGGGTGGACGTCGTTGTCGAGCTCGCCGTCGGGCCGGGCGACGCCGTCGCGCACCAGCTCGCGGTTGGAGCCGATGACGAACTTCATCTGCTCGGCGACGTCGTCGCGCAGGTCGTAGGCCAGGGCGACGGTGTCGCCGGGGGCCAGGGCGCGGATCGCGCTGGCGCCGGCCTCGCGCCCGACGAGGACGAACGCGTCCGCGGGGATCTGGCCGGCACCCGCGGCGGCGACGTCGACGGAGGCCACGATGCCGTCCTGCACCAGCACCGAGGCGACGTCGGACGCTCCACCGACGCCGATCGAGCGGCCGTACGTGCCCCATCGCGGGGTGTAGGCGACGATCGCGTCCTTCGGCGAGCCGGCCAGCGTGTTGGCGGCGTTGATCGAGGCGACGGGGTGGTCGGTGCCGGCGAAGGTGGCCTTCGCGTCGAGGGTCATGTCGACCGCGCGCCCGATGCCGTCCGTGCCGACACCGACGTGCGACCAGGCACCGACGTCGGACGACTTGAGCAGCTCGCCGCCCTTGACCTCGGCGCCGAGAGGAGCGCCCGAGCTGTTGATGTCGAAGAAGTCGCCGTTGACGCCGGCGACGGCTCCGGCCTTGTTCGCCTTCGACGAGATCGGGTTGCGCTCCGTCACGGTGTCGCCGGAGAGCAGGTCGCTGGTCACGGCCGGGTTGGCCAGGTCGACGCTCAGGACGCGTTGGTCGTACCAGCCGCTCGGCGTGACCGAGGTGAGGCTGCGCAGCGTGATGCCGGGGCCGATCGGCTCGGTCTCGTCGACCAGCGAGAGGGCGTCCTTCAAGGTCGCGCGGTCGGTCGGCGCGGCGGCGAGGGGAGGGGAGGCGGACGCCGGTGCGGCGGCCGCCGGGCCGACGCCGAGAGCGCCGGCCGCCAGCGTCGAGACGACGACGGCGGAGAGGGACGACCGGAGCCGGGGTCGGCCCGATCGCGTGCTGCTGGGGATCATTCGGGTCCTCAGGGGGTGAGTGGGTCACGGCCGCGCTCGCGGCCAGACGCATTCACGCAGCCCGTCACCAACACCAGACGTCCACTCGCCCCCCACAGGGTGACGCCTGGCGAAAGGATGTCAGTCTGGGTGACTCCTACCCGTGCCAGACGCGCGGAGAAGCGGTCGCTTCCGCCGCGGCAGAGAGGTTCGGTCCTCCGCAGACGTGGGCTGGATCTAGACCGGGCGGGGGTTCTTCTCGTGCAGCTCGCGATCGGACGTGAGCTCCTCGAGGAAGTTGTTGGCCCACAGCTCGATGTCGTTCTCCATGACCTGCTTGCGCATCGCCTTCATGCGGCGACCGTTCTCGCGCGGGCTGGCGTTGATCGCCGCCAGCATCATGCTCTTCATGCCGTTGATGTCGTGCGGGTTGACCTGGTAGGCCGACTTCAGCTCGGACGCCGCGCCGGCGAACTCGCTGAGCACCAGGGCGCCCTGGTCGTCGTAGCGGCAGGCCACGTACTCCTTGGCCACGAGGTTCATGCCGTCGCGCAGCGGCGTGACGACCATGACGTCGGCGGCGCGGTAGAGCGCGGCCATCTCCTGCCGGGGGTACGAGGCGTGCAGGTAGGTGACGGGCTGCTGGCCGATGCGTCCGACGTCGCCGTTGATGCGTCCGACGAGCCGGTTGATGTCGTCGCGCAGCAGCTTGTACTGCTGGACGCGCTCGCGCGACGGCGTGGCCACCTGCACGAAGACGGCGTCGTCGACGTGGACGGACCCCTCGGAGATGAGCTCGCCGAACGCGCGCAGGCGCTGTCGCAGCCCCTTGGTGTAGTCGAGCCGGTCGATGCCGAGCAGGATCGTCCTGGGGTTGCCGAGGCTCTCGCGGATCTCGGCGGCCCGGGCGATGACCTCGGGCGTGCGGGCGAGCTCTTCGAAGCCGGCGGCGTCGATCGAGATGGGGTACGCCTTGGCCAGGACGGTGCGCCCGTCGGGCAGGTAGATCATGTCGCGGTGCGTCTTGTGACCGACGCGCTGGCGCACCAGGCGGACGAAGTTCTGCGCCGCACCGGGCATCTGGAAGCCGACCAGGTCGGCGCCGAGCAGGCCCTCGAGGATCTCGCGGCGCCACGGAAGCTGCTGGAACAGCTCGGTGGGAGGGAACGGGATGTGCAGGAAGAAGCCGATGCGCAGGTCGGGACGCAGCTCGCGCAGCATCGTCGGGACGAGCTGCAGCTGGTAGTCCTGCACCCACACGACGGCGCCCTCGTTGGCCACCGTGGCGGCCTTCTCGGCGAACCGCCGGTTGACGCGCACGTAGGCGTCCCACCACTCGCGGTGGAACTCCGGCGGCGCGACGACGTCGTGGTACAGCGGCCACAGCGTCGCGTTTGAGAAGCCCTCGTAGTACTCCTCGACCTCGTCGTTGCTCAGCGGCACGGGCACGAGGTGCATGCCGTTGTGGTCGAAGGGCTTGACCTTCTCGTCGGCGGCTCCGTGCCAGCCGATCCACGCTCCGCCGTTGCTCTTCATGACCGGCTCGAGAGCCGTCACGAGCCCGCCGGGGGAGGTGCGCCACAACGTGTCGCCGTTGGGTGCGGTGACGCGGTCGACCGGAAGTCGGTTGGCGATCACCACGAAGTCTGCGGTGCCTGTGGCCATGTCGTCACCCTAGCGTCGAATGGGGGCCGTCACCGGGCTGCGCCGGATCGACTCGCGGGCGCGTCGACCTGCTGGAGGATCTCGTCCATCTGCCGCTGGATCGACACGGTCTCGTCGAGCGGCAGCACCGCGGACGTCGTCGCGCCGGCACGCAGGCAGGCGGCGACCTCCTCGATCTCGTGGGAGTACCCGCGTCCCGTGACGGGCAGCGCGACCTCCTCGCGGTCGTCGCCGCGCACGACCGTGAACCCGTCCGCGTGGTGGAAGCGGCCGGGCACCTCGATGCGACCGCGGTCGCCGGCGATGACGGCACGGTTGTCGCCGAGCGCGACCTGCGTCCAGGCGATGCTGGCGACCGCCCCCGACGGATACGTGAGGGTGGCGCCGCCGCTGAGGTCGACCCCGGTGTCGGACACGACGCCGGCCGCCGCGATCCGGACGGGCTCGCCCAGCACCATGTGGGCGAACGTCAGCGGATAGATGCCGACGTCGAGCAGCGAGCTGGCGCCGAGTGCGACGTCCCACAGGCGTGCGACGTCGGGGCGGCCCACGAAGCCGAGCTCGGCGCGCACCTGCAGCACGTCGCCGAGGTCGCCGCTGCGCACGATCTCGAGCATCCGGCGGACGTTGGGGTTGGTGCGCATCCACATCGCCTCGGCGAAGAACAGCCCGCGCTCGGCGGCCTCGGACACCAGGGCTGCCGAGTCGTCGGCGGTGAGGGTCAGGGCCTTCTCGCACAGCACGTGCTTGCCGGCCGCGAAGCACAGGCGGACGTCCTCGAGGTGGCGTCCGTGGGGGGTCGCGACGTAGACGACGTCGACGTCGGGATCGGCGACGAGCTCCTCGTACGAGCCGTGGGCGCGGGTCGCGCCGTGTCGGTCGGCGAAGTCGCGTGCGGCCTCGATGCGTCGCGAGCCGACGGCGACCAGCTCGTTGTCGGCGACGAGGGCCAGGTCGTTGGCGAACTTCTCGGCGATTCCGCCGGTGGCGAGGATGCCCCAGCGGACGGGTGTCGTGATCGTCATGCGTCCCACTGTGCCATCGGCGCACCGATCGGCCGCGACAAGCGAATGACACAGGTGTTATTCATGACCTAGGATGCAGGCATGAGTGCTGTGGAGAGGTCGGACGCGCAGGGCACGGCCGTTGCCGCGTCCCTGTCTGAGCGTGACCGCGAGATCCTGGCCCTCGAGCGTCTGTGGTGGCAGTACGCCGGCGCCAAGGAGCAGGCGATCCGCGACAAGTTCGACATGTCCGCGACCCGCTACTACCAGGTGCTCAACGCGCTGATCGACCGCGAGGACGCGCTGGCGTTCGACCCGCTGCTGGTCAAGCGTCTTCGTCGCCTCCGCGCGCAGCGCCAGCGCAGCCGTTCGGCCAGGCGCCTCGGCATCGACCTCTGACCGCGCGATGGTGGCGCATCGCAAGAACGTCCCCGCCCCGCGGGCGTACGTTCCGTCGACCTGGTTCATCGTCCTGTCGGTGATGCTCGTCGTCGGTGCCGGAGGATGGCTCGGCTGGCTCGTGGTCGGCGACGGCTCGAGCCCGTCCGACGCCGCGGCCCCGACGGCCGCTTCGACCAAGCCCCCGGTGACGACCCCCGTGACCCCGTCGCCGTCCGCGCCGTCGAGCACTCCGGCGCCGGAGGCCTCGTCCGAGCCTGACCCGGACGAGACGTCCGACAGCCCCGACGCCGCCGACGAGCCCGCGACCCGGCGCAGCGCCCGGGTCTCGGTGCTCAACAACTCCGGCGTCGTCGGCGCGGCCCGCACGTTCTCGGCCAAGGTCACGGGCGCCGGCTGGACGCTGTCGGGCATCGGCAACTGGAGCGGGTCGATCCCGGCCAACACCGTCTACTACCCGCCGAGCCTGCAGTCGCAGGCCGAGCTGCTGGCCGACGACGTCGGCATCAGCCGGGTGCGACCCAGCGTCTCGCCCATGCGGACGGACCGGTTGACCATCATCTTGTCCGGAGCGCAATGATCTAGGGCATGACCGCATCCTCTCGTGTCGCAGCCTCCGGTGAAGCAGCTTCCCGTGCGGCCGCCGCCCGCGCCTCCGTGGTGGCCGATCCAGCCGGCACGCTGCTGGCCCTCGACTTCGACGGAACGCTCTCGCACATCGTCGACGACCCCACCCGTGCCTACGCCCACCCCGACTCGGTCGAGGCGCTCGGGCGTCTGGGCTCGGTGCTCGGGCAGCTCGCGATCATCACGGGGCGCCCCGTGCGGCAGGCGCTCGACCTCGGAGGCTTCGAGGGGCGGGCCGGTCTCGAGCGCCTGGTCATCCTCGGCCAGTACGGGGCCGAGCGCTGGGACGCCGCGGACGGCCGCACGTCCGAGCCCGATCGTCCCGCGGCCGTGGCCGAGCTCGCGTCGACGCTGCCGGACTGGCTGGTGGAGCACGGTGCGCAGGACGTCCGCATCGAGGACAAGGGGCTCGCGATCGCGCTGCACACGCGGGGCATCGACCCGCGGCTGCTCGACGAGCTGCGCGAGCCCGTCGACCGGCTGGCCGCCGCGCTCGGTCTCGCCGTCGAGCCGGGGCGTCAGGTGATCGAGCTGCGCGGGCTGGGCCATGACAAGGGCGACGCCCTGCTGGCGCTCGCCGCCGAGTCGGGCGCCCGGCAGGTGATCTTCGGCGGCGACGACCTCGGCGACCTGCCGGCGTTCGCGGCGGTCGAGCAGCTCAGGACGCAGGGCGTCGGAGGCCTGCTGCTGTGCTCGGCCTCCGCCGAGCAGGACGCCCTGGTGGCCCGCGCCGACATCGTCCTCGACGGCCCCGACGCCGTGGCCGCCTGGCTCCAGGAGCTCGCCGACGAGCTCGTCCCCGCCTGACCCCTGCCGGTCTCCCACGGTCTCGTGGTGTTCAGCCAGCGGACGAATCAGTCCACGATGTGGACCAAGTAGACACATCGTGAGACGCGTGCGTACGCTTGAGCCACTCATCCAGAGGGGTACAGGGACACGGCCCGACGACACCCCAGCAACCAGTCGCACGATGCGACCAGGTGCTCAATCCGTCCCGGACGACAGTCGATCCGGGAAAGATGACCAGGAGAATCGCGTGAGCCTCACCGCCGACCGCACCGCCGCCGCACCCGCCAGCACGTCGATCCGCGAGGGGGCCTTCGGTCACGCGACCGACCTGGTCTGCCGCGAGTGCGGCGCCACCCAGGACATCGGCCCGCACTACGTGTGCACCGACTGCTTCGGCCCCCTCGAGATCACGTACGACTTCCCGGCCGTCACGCGCGAGCAGATCGAGGCGGGGCCGGCCAACATCTGGCGCTACAAGGCTCTGCTCCCCGTCCCGGACGACATCGAGACCAGCCCCAACCTCGAGCCCGGGTTCACCCGCCTGCTCGAGGCCAAGAACCTGGCCGCCGAGCTCGGCCTGACCAAGCTGTGGGTCAAGGACGACAGCACCAACCCCACCAACTCGTTCAAGGACCGCGTCGTGGCCTGTGCCCTCAGCGCTGCCCGCGAGTTCGGCAGCACGGTCTTCGCCTGCCCCTCCACCGGCAACCTGGCCAACGCGGTCGCCGCGGCGGGAGCCCGGGCCGGCATCAAGACCGTCGTGTTCATCCCCAGCAACCTCGAGACCCCCAAGAAGGTCAACTCGGCGGTCTACACCGAGAACCTCATCGCGGTCGAGGGCAACTACGACGACGTCAACAAGCTCGCCAGCGAGATCGCCGGCGAGGAGGACGGCTGGGCCTTCGTCAACGTCAACGTCCGCCCCTTCTACGCCGAGGGGTCCAAGACCCTGGGCTACGAGATCGCCGAGCAGCTGGGCTGGCGCCTGCCCGACCAGATCGTCATCCCCGTCGCGTCGGGCTCGCAGCTGACCAAGGTGCACAAGGCCTTCCGCGAGCTGGTCGAGCTCGGGCTCGTCGACGACAAGCCCGTCAAGATCTTCGGCGCCCAGGCCACGGGATGCTCGCCGGTCTCCGAGGCGTTCCGCGAGGGCTGGGACGTCGTCCGGCCGCAGCGTCCCGACACGATCGCCAAGTCGTTGGCGATCGGCAATCCCGCCGATGGCATCTACGTCCTCGACATCTGCCGGCAGACCGGTGGCGCCGTCGCCGACATCAGCGACGACGAGGTGCGCGAGGGCATCGTCCTGCTGGCCCGTACCGAGGGCATCTTCACCGAGACCGCCGGCGGCACCACGGTCGGCGTGCTCAAGAAGCTCGTCGAGACCGGTCAGCTCGACACGAGCCTCGAGACCGTCGTGATCAACACGGGCCACGGGCTCAAGACGCTCGACGCCGTCTCCGACCTCGTCGGGCCCGCCGCCACCATCGCACCGACCTACCAGGCGTTCGTCGACGCGAACATCGCCTGAACCACCCCCAGCCGAGGAGCAAGCACATGTCAGTAGCGGTCCGCATCCCCACGATCCTGCGCACCTACACGAACGACCAGTCGCAGGTGACCGCGGAGGGGGGCACCCTCACCGACGTCCTCGACTCGCTCGAGGCAGCCTTCCCGGGCATCAAGGCGCGCGTCGTCGACGACGAGGGCAAGCTGCGGCGCTTCGTCAACATCTACGTCGCCGAGGAGGACGTCCGCTTCTCGCAGGGCCTCGACACGCCGACCCCGGACGGCGCCCAGGTCTCGATTATCCCCGCTGTTGCCGGGGGTTGCTGAGCCCCTCGGGGCTCGGGCGGGGCGATGTCCCGCCGTAGCCGGTGGGCGCGTGGCCCGATAGGCTCAGCCCATCGGCCCCTCGGCAGGTGGGTTCGTTCGTGACAGGTGGGAGTGGCGGCATGGTGCATGGCACCGTCAAGTGGTTCAACGCGGACAAGGGCTACGGATTCATCGAGATCGAGGGCCAGGACGATGTGTTCGTCCACTGGTCCAAGATCGCCTCCGATGGCTACAAGACCCTCGACGACGGCCAGAAGGTCGAGTTCGAGGTCGTCGACGGCCCCAAGGGCCGCGAGGCGCACGAGGTCATCGGGCACTGAGCCCCCGCGCGACCCGGTCCGAGCGGCCGGGTCGCCGCGCATCTGCCTACACCTTTCTATCTGACACTTGTCATGGCTCATCGGCACTGACATACTCCGGGAATGTTCGTCGACAGCGTCATCACCGCAGCCGAGCCCGTGACCGCGCCAGTCGGGGGAGCGGAGCTCCAGCAGGTCATCTGGCTCTCGGTCGCGGCCACGGTCGTCACGATCGTGCTGCTGGTCATCGCCTGGGCCCACCGCACGCACCGCATCGAGTGGTTCGACCGCCTCGGGCGTCGTCTCGGCGCCCAGCACGGCGAGCCCGGCTGGTCGACCATCCCCACGATGTTCGTCGGGAGCTCGTTGATCGTGGCGCTGCTGGGATTCATGTGGGACGTCAGCCTGCACGCCGGCCGGGGCCGCGACGCCGGTCCGCTGGCCAACCCGGCGCACTACCTGATCCTCTACGGGCTGTTCGCCCTGTTCGTCGCGGGCATGTCGGCGATCGTCTACCCGCGCGACGGCGAACGTCCCGGTGTCGCGGCCGTGCGCATCACCCGCCACTGGTACGCGCCCGTCAGCGGCATCTTCATCGCCGCCTGCGGCCTGTACGCCCTGATCGGCTTCCCGCTCGACGACGTCTGGCACCGGCTGTTCGGCCAGGACGTCACCCTGTGGGGCCCGACGCACCTGATGCTCATCGGCGGCGCCGGGCTGTCGACGGCCGGCATCATCCTGCTCAACCGCGAGGCCGAGGTCGCGATGCGCCAGCGCGGCAAGGCCGTCCCCACCTGGCTCAAGACGATCATGACGTCCACGGCCTTCGGTGCGCTGCTGATCGGCCTGTCGGTCTTCCAGGCCGAGTTCGACTTCGGCATCGCCCAGTTCCGCATGGTGTTCGCGCCGCTCATGATCGTCGCGGCGGCCGGCATCACGCTGGTCGCGGCACGCCTCTACATCGGCCCCGGAGCGGCGGTCGGCGCCGTCGTGTTCTTCCTGCTCATGCGCGGCATCATCTCGTTCATCGTCACCGACGTCATGGGCGAGGCCCACCACGTGTTCCCGCTCTACCTGGGCAGCGCCGTCATCGTCGAGCTGCTGGCGTTCTCGCGTCTGCGCCGGTCACCTCTCTGGTTCGGTGCGATCGCCGGCCTGCTGATCGGCACGGTCGGCCTGGTAGTCGAGAAGCTCTGGAACGACCAGGTCTTCGCGTTCCCGTGGACGCAGGACATGTGGGTCGAGGGGCTGCTCATGGCGGTTCCCGTCGCGATCGCGTCGGGCCTGTGCGGATCGCTGTTCGCCCTGGGGCTGATGGGGCGTCTGCCGGCCAAGAACGTCGGACGCGTCATCGTCGTCGCCTCGGTCGTCGTGCTGTCGGCGGCCGTCGCCAACGGGCTGCACGCCACCGTGCCGAAGGACGCCTCGGCGACGTTCGCGCTGACGCAGGTCGGCACAGCCGCCGAGCCCGAGGTCACCGCCGAGGTCACGATCGACGCCGGCGTCATCGACGGCGACCCGACGTGGGTGCAGATCACGGCCTGGCAGGGCGGGGGAGAGGGCGTGGTCACCGACCGGCTGCGACGCGCGGGCGTCGACAGCGCGGGTGCACCTCGGTACGTGTCGACCAGGCCGGTGCCGGTCGGTGGCAACTGGAAGACGCTGCTGCGGGTGCAGGACGGCCGCACGCTGGCCGCCGTGCCGATCTACCTGCCGGCCGACGGCCCTCTCGGCGCCGAGGAGCTGCCGGCCGACGCGACCTTCACCCGCGACTTCGTGCCCGAGATCGACATCCTTCAGCGCGAGCGCACCGACGAGCACCCGGCATGGATCTGGACGGTCGCCAACATGGTGGTGCTGCTGTGCAGCCTGGCGATCATCCTCGGCATCTGCATGTCGGTGTCGCGGGTGTCCCGCAAGATCGAGGAGCACGAGGCGGCGGAGAGGGCAGGCCGTGCCCCTACGCTGACGTCATGACGCCTGCCGGGACGCCGCCCCTCCTCGACGTGCTGCTGGCCCACCACGTCGCGCTGCTGGCCATCCCGGCGATCGTGCCGGCCGTGATCGTGGTGGGCGTGGTGCTCTACATCGCTCGCAAGGACCGACGAGAAGAACGTGAGGAGCGCGAGATCATCGAGCGCGCCTTCGACCAGGAGACCGAATGAAGACCGTCACCATCGCCCTGGCCGTCGGCCTGCTCCTCGCAGGGTGCAGCGGCTCGTCCGACGACGCGCCTGCGCCGAAGCAGACCACGTCGGCGGCCGAGGACCAGAGCCGGCAGGCCAAGGAGCAGGCTGAGCAGAAGGCGGCTGCCGACGACGAGCTCGCCGAGGCCGTCGGCGACGAGGCGGAGAAGCAGCGGGGCCAGCGCGTCACGATCACGATCAAGGACGGCGAAGTCACGCCCCGGGGCGAGCGGGTCGAGGTGAAGAAGGGCCAGAGGATCACGCTGCTCGTCACGTCCGACGCCGACGAGGAGATCCACGTGCACTCCGACCCCGAGCACACCTATCAGGTGAAGGCCGGCGGATCGATCGAGAAGTCCTTCACGATCGACACCCCGGGGCAGGTCGCGGTCGAGGCGCACCACCTGGACGCGACGATCGTGCAGCTCGTCGTCCGGTGACCCTGGCGGCAGCGCCGACCCTGGCGGCGCACGGCGTCGGAGGCTCGACCGATCTGCCGATCCCGTTCCTCTACGCGATGGTCGGGGCCTCGTGGGCGCTGACGATCTCGTTCGCGGTGCTGGCGCTGGCCTGGCGGACGCCCCGGCTGCAGGGCTCGTGGACGAGCGAGCCCGGTCGTCGCCGCCCGTGGCTGGCCGTCCTCGGCATGGCGCTGACCGCGTGGATCCTCGTCGCGCTCTACGCCGGCCCTGACGACGCCTCCAACGGAGGGCTGCAGGCGGTCTACATCTTCGTGTGGGTAGGCCTGGTGCCGCTGGCGCTCGTGGCCGGACACGTGTGGCGCGACCTCTCGCCCTGGCGGACGCTCACGGGCCGTGGGCGCTGGACCTACCCCGAACGCCTCGGCTACTGGCCGGCGGTCGCGGGACTGTTCGCCTTCGTGTGGCTCGAGCTGGCCTCGCCCGACCCTGGCTCGGTCGACGCGATGCGCACGTGGGTGGCGGTCTACGTCGTCGCGATGCTCGCCGGCGGGGCCGCGTTCGGTCCGCGCTGGTTCGACCGCGCCGATCCGTTCGACGTCTACAGCGCGATCGTCGCCCGCCTGTCGCCAGTCGCCCGTGACGGACGGCTCTCGCGCAACCCCTTGCGCGGCCTGACCACGATCCCGGTCGGTCCTGGGCTGGTCGCGCTGCTGGCGGTGCTGCTCGGGTCGACGGCCTACGACAGCTTCTCGGCGTCCCCGTTCTGGCAAGGACGAGCCCTGTCGACGCTGCAGCACAGCGCGACGCTGCTGGGCTTCTGCCTCGTCGTCGGCGTGCTGTTCGCGGTCGCGGCGTCGGCGACCGGGGGAGTCACCCGCGAGGAGCGGCGACGCCTGCCCGGCCTGCTCGCCCACTCCCTCGTGCCGATCGTCGTCGGCTACGTGTTCGCGCACTACCTGACCTACCTGGTCGAGAAGGGGCAGGGCGCCTTCCACGCCCTGCTCGACCCGTTGGGCCGTGGCTGGACGCCGCTCGGCGACCCGTCGATCTCGTACGTCCTGTCGGACCACCCGTCGATGCTCGCGGCCCTCAAGGTGACCTTCGTGGTCGCGGGCCACGTGCTGGCGGTCGTCGCGGCGCACGACCGCGCCCTGGTGCTGCTGCCGAGGGCGCACCGGCTGAGCGGCCAGCTCGCGATGCTGGTGCTGATGGTCGCCTACACCTTCACGGGCCTGTACCTGCTGTTCTCCGTCTGACCCCGGCGCTACGGTCACACCATGGCGACGATCTACAACACCGCGACGAGCCTCGACGGCTTCCTGGCGACCCCCGACCACTCGCTGCAGTGGCTCTTCGACGTGCCCGGCGCGGACGACGAAGAGGGCGGCATCGGCGACTTCCTCGACGGGGTCGGGGCCCTGGCCATGGGCTCGTCGACCTACGAGTGGGTCGTCGAGCACGAGTCGCTCCTCGAACGTCCCGAGACCTGGACGGCCTGGTACGGCGACCGGCCGTGCTGGGTCTTCACGACGCGCGATCTTCCCGTCGTCGTCGGGGCCGACATCCGATTCACCCGCGCGCCGGTGGAGCAGGCCCACGCCGAGATGGTCGCTGCGGCCGGCGACCGCGACGTCTGGCTGATGGGAGGCGGCGACCTCGCCGGTCAGCTCGCCGATCGCGGGCTGCTCGACCGCGTCACCGTCACGATCGCCCCGGTGACCCTCGGCGCGGGGGCTCCGCTGCTGCCGCGCGACATCCGCTCCGATCGCCTGACCCTCCGATCGGTCGAGCGCCGCGGGCCGTTCGCCGAGCTGACGTACGACGTCGCCGCACCTGCCTGATTGCGTTGCGTTGATTAGCACTCGTATAGTGAGAGTGCCAGACATGAACGTCTGGAAGCACCGGTCAGATCGATGAGGGTGCGGGCCGCGGCGAGAAGGGTTCGCCACACGCCGCACTCGTCCGTCGCGGGCATCGCCTGACCATCCCCACGTCGACAACCAAGTCGGAGAAACTCAACCATGGCAAAAACCATTGCTTTCAACGAGGAAGCCCGTCGCGGCCTCGAGCGCGGTATGAACCAGCTCGCCGACGCCGTCAAGGTGACGCTCGGCCCCAAGGGTCGCAACGTCGTCCTGGAGAAGAAGTGGGGAGCTCCCACGATCACCAACGACGGCGTCAGCATCGCCCGTGAGATCGAGCTCGAGGACCCCTACGAGAAGATCGGCGCCGAGCTCGTCAAGGAGGTCGCCAAGAAGACCGACGACGTCGCCGGTGACGGCACGACGACGGCCACGGTCCTCGCCCAGGCGCTGGTGCGCGAGGGTCTGCGCAACGTCGCGGCCGGCGCCAACCCGATGGGTCTGAAGAAGGGCATCGAGACCGCTGTCGAAGCCATCTCGGCCCAGCTGCTCGGCATGGCCAAGGACATCGAGACCAAGGAGCAGATCGCGGCGACCGCCTCGATCTCCGCTGCTGACACCACGGTCGGCGAGATCATCGCCGAGGCGATGGACAAGGTCGGCAAGGAAGGCGTCATCACGGTCGAGGAGTCGAACACGTTCGGCGTCGACCTCGAGCTGACCGAGGGCATGCGCTTCGACAAGGGTCACCTGTCGGGCTACTTCGTCACCGACCCGGAGCGTCAGGAGACCGTCCTCGACGATCCCTACATCCTGATCGTCAACTCCAAGATCACGTCGGTCAAGGACATGGTCCCCGTCCTCGAGAAGGTCATGGCGTCGGGCAAGCCGCTCGTCATCATCGCCGAGGACATCGAGGGCGAGGCCCTCGCGACGCTGATCGTCAACAAGATGCGCGGCACCTTCAAGTCGGTCGCCGTCAAGGCTCCGGGCTTCGGCGATCGCCGCAAGGCCATGCTGGCCGACATCGCCATCCTCACCGGTGGTGAGGTCATCAGCGAGGAAGTCGGTCTCAAGCTCGAGAACGCCGACCTGACGCTGCTCGGTACCGCCCGCAAGGTCGTCACGACCAAGGACGAGACCACGATCGTCGAGGGCGGTGGCTCCGAGGACCAGATCCTGGGCCGCGTCAACCAGATCAAGGCCGAGATCGAGAACAGCGACTCCGACTACGACCGCGAGAAGCTCCAGGAGCGTCTGGCCAAGCTCGCCGGCGGCGTCGCCGTCATCAAGGTCGGCGCGGCCACCGAGGTCGAGCTCAAGGAGCGCAAGCACCGCATCGAAGACGCGGTCCGCAACGCCAAGGCCGCGGTCGAGGAGGGCATCGTCGCCGGTGGTGGCGTCGCGCTCGTCCAGGCCACTGCCGCCGTGTTCGAGAAGCTCGAGCTGTCGGGCGACGAGGCCACGGGTGCCAACATCGTGCGCGTCGCCGCCTCGGCGCCGCTCAAGCAGATCGCGGTCAACGCCGGTCTCGAGGGCGGAGTCGTCGCCGAGAAGGTCACCAACCTGCCCGACGGACACGGCCTCAACGCCGCGACCGGCGAGTACGTCGACCTCATCGCCGCCGGCATCATCGACCCGGCCAAGGTCACGCGCTCCGCGCTGCAGAACGCAGCGTCGATCGCGGCCCTGTTCCTCACCACGGAGGCCGTCGTCGCCGACAAGCCGGAGCCCGCTCCGGCCGGCGGTGGCGCCCCCGACATGGGCGACATGGGCGGCATGGGCTTCTGAGCCCACTCCGCTGACGCACCACCTGCACCACCGAGGGCCCCGGCTCCACGCACCGCGTGGGGACGGGGCCCTCGTCCGTCCCCGGCCTCGTCCGTCCCCGGCCCGCGACTGGTGCGATCTCGCGATTCTGAGACGGCGAGTCCCGCGAGCCTGCGCCACTCGCGGGCCGGTGTGCGCCACTCGCGATACCGCGTGAGACCCACGTCTCGCGACGGATCCCAGATGGTGAGAACCGTCCGGACGGTGCACCGGACGTTCCTAGCGTGGAGTCACGCGGAGCAACCCTCCGCCGCTGACAACACCCCCGGCCACCAGCCGGCACGAAAGGAACCACCATGTCCGACCAGCTCATCGAGGCCCCCCGGAAGAAGAGGGGCGGCCTGATCGCGGCCGTCGCCGTCGTCGTGATCGCGATCGTCGCGGCGCTCGCCTACGTCCTGACGTCGGGTGACGACGACTCCTCGGCCTCGGGCACGAGCGGCAAGACCGTCCGCATCGGTGTCGTCGGCGCCAGCGATCCCTACTGGACGGTCTACAAGAAGGCCGCCGCCGACGAGGGCATCGACGTCGACATCGTCGACTTCACCGACTACACGCAGCCCAACCCGGCGCTCGACGCCGACGAGCTCGACCTCAACCAGTTCCAGCACCTGGTGTACCTCGCGGACTACAACGTCGCGAACGGCAAGAAGCTCGTGCCGGTCGGCTCGACCGCGGTCTACCCCTTGGGCCTGTACTCGAAGGAGTACTCGTCGGTCGACGAGATCCCCGCGGGTGCGACCGTCGCGGTGCCCGACGACGCCAGCAACCAGGCGCGCGGCCTGCGGCTGCTGCAGACGGCCGGACTCATCACGCTCAAGGACGGCGGGACGATCTTCTCCGACCTGTCGGGCGTCGACACGAGCGCGTCGAAGGTCAAGGTCAAGGACCTGTCGGCCGACATCACCGCCACGAGCCTCGACGACGTCGCGGCCGCGATCATCAACAACGACTTCGTCGAGAAGGCCGGCCTGACGTTCGCCGACGCCATCGCGAAGGACGGACCGTCCGAGCCGGGTGCCGCGCCCTACGTCAACGTCTTCGCGGCCCGCGACGCCGACAAGGACAACAAGACGTACCGCAAGCTCGTCGAGATCTTCCAGGACACCAAGGCCGTGACCGACAGTCTGCAGGACGTCTCGGGCGACACCGCCGTGCTCGTCAAGGAGCCGGCCGCCGACCTGCAGTCGCTGCTCGCCGATGTCGAGAAGGACACGGCAGCCACCAAGTGACCGGCCCGCGGCAGTCCCGGGACGCAGCGATCCTGCGTCCCGGGACCGTCCGCGTGCGAGAGAGGGACCACGCATGACACTCATCGAGCTCCGGGGCGTCTCCAAGACGTTCCCGCCGACGCGCAAGGGCGGCGAGCCCGTCCACGCCGTGCGCGACGTCGACCTCTCCGTCGAGGCGGGCGAGATCGTCGGCATCGTCGGCTACTCGGGCGCCGGCAAGTCGACGCTGGTGCGCCTCGTCAACGCGCTCGAGCCGGCGACGTCGGGCCAGCTGTTCGTCGACGGCACCGACCTGACGACGCTGGGCGAGCGGCAGCTGCAGAAGGTGCGGCTCGACATCGGCATGATCTTCCAGCAGTTCAACCTGCTGCAGTCGCGGACCGTCTGGGGCAATGTCGCGTACCCGCTCGAGGTGGCCGGGGTGCCGAAGGCCGAGCACCAGCGCCGCATCTCCGACCTGCTCAACTTCGTCGGTCTCGCCGACAAGGCCCACGCGTGGCCCGAGGAGCTCTCGGGCGGCCAGAAGCAGCGCGTCGGCATCGCCCGCGCCCTCGCGACGTCCCCGAAGATCCTGCTCGCCGACGAGGCCACGAGCGCGCTCGACCCCGAGACGACCGTCGAGGTGCTGCGACTGCTCGCGAAGGTCAACACCGAGCTCGGCATCACGATCGTCGTCATCACGCACGAGATGGACGTCGTCAAGACGATCGCCGACCGCGTCGTCGTGATGGAGCAGGGTCGCATCGTCGAGCAGGGGCCGGTGTTCGAGATCTTCTCGGCTCCCCGCGAGCAGGCCACGCGGCGCTTCGTCGCGACCCTCGTCGACGCCGTGCCGGACGCCGTCGAGATCGAGGGCCTGCGGCGCACGCACGGCGGACGTCTGCTGACGCTGTCGTTCCGCGACGAGTCGGTCAGCCAGTCGGCGGTGTTCGCCGAGATCATCGGCCGCGGGGTCGAGTTCGAGCTCGTCTTCGGTGGTATCGAGGACGTCCGGGGTCGCTCGTTCGGGCACCTGACGCTCGAGCTGCGCGGTGACGCCGCGGCGGTCGACGAGGCCGTCAGGGCCGTCGGGGCCTTGGTCGAGACGACGGAGGTGGCGTGATGGATCGCGTGGTCGAGCTGCGCCCCGAGTTCGTCGAGGGTCTGATCGTGACCCTGCGGCTGGCTGCCGCAGGGCTGTTCGTCGGCGGCGCGATCGGCCTGGCCATCGGCACGGCGCTCTACGTCTCGCGGACGCGCGGCATCGTGCCGAGCCGGCCCGTCAGCGTCATCCTGAACGTGCTGGTCAACATCATGCGGCCCATCCCGTTCGTGCTGATCCTGATCGTGCTGCAGCCGGTGTCGCGGTGGTTCGGCATCTCCGGCATCAGCGAGGGACACGCCGTCGTGACGATCGTGTTCGCCTCGGCGTTCGGCATCGCGCGCATCGTCGAGCAGAACCTCGTGGCGGTCGACCCGGGCGTGCTCGAGGCAGCCCGGGCGATGGGCGCGAGCCGGTGGCGGGTCGTCCGGACGGTCCTGCTGCCCGAGGCGTGTGGCTCGCTGATCCTGGGCTTCACCTACGCACTCGTCGCGATCGTCGACATGACGACCCTCGCCGGCATCATCGGCGTCCACTCGCTCGGCTACGTCGCGCTGACGTACGGGCTGCGGCAGTTCGACTGGACCGTCACCGCCGTCGCGATCCTCATCATCATCGTGATCGTGCAGATCGGTCAGTTCGCCGGCAACGCCTGGGCCCGCAAGGTGCTGCGCCGCTAGCCGCACCCGTTCGCGAGTGGTGCACTCCCGTCCCCGAGTGGTGCGTCGTGGTCAGACACGCCGTCCCACTTCGTCCAGGACGCACCACTCGCGGCGTCGGTGGGCGGGGGTCAGAGGTGGGTGCGGACGTCCCGCAGCTCGGGGAAGAAGGTCAGCTCGAGGGCCTTCTGCAAGAAGTGGACGCCCGACGACCCGCCGGTGCCACGCTTGAAGCCGATGATCCGCTCGACGGTCTTGAGGTGCCTGAACCGCCACAGCTGGAAGCTCTCCTCGACGTCGACGAGCTCCTCGCACATCTCGTACGCGTCCCAGTGGGTGTCGGGGTCGGCGTAGACGCGGCGCAGCACCTCGGTCACGCCGGCGTCGGCGACGTACGGCTGGGCGAGATCGCGCTCGAGCACCGCCGCCGGCACCTCGTGGCCGCGCCGCGCGAGGAAGCCCAGGAACGCGTCGTAGATGCTCGGCGACGCCAGATCGGCGAGCAGCGCGTCGCGCAGCACCGGGTCGTGGTCGAACACGGCGATCATCGCGGGGTTCTTGTTGCCGAGCAGGAACTCGACGGTGCGGTACTGCGGCGACTGGAAGCCCGACGCCTTGCCGAGGTCGTCCCTGAACTGGACGTACTCGACCGGCGTCAGGGTCGCGAGCACCGACCACTGCTCGAACATCTGCCGCTGGATCGTCTTGACCCGTGCCAGCCGCTTCAGCGCCGGTGACAGGTCGTCGGCCTCGACGAGCGAGATCGCCGACCGCAGCTCGTGGATCAGCTGCTTGAGCCACAGCTCGGTGACCTGGTGCTGGATGATGAACAGCATCTCGTCGTGATGGTCCGAGACCGGCTGCTGCGCCGCCAGCAGCGTGGGCAGCTGCAGGTAGCCGGCGTACGTCATCTCGCCGCGCAGGTCGGTCGCGACCCCGTCCTCGATCGGTCGCACCGCAGAAGGATCCGTCATGCCTGAACCGTATGCCGTCGCGGTCGTGAAAGGGTGAGCACATGGCGCTCATCGAAGCTCGGTCGCTCGGCAAGACCTTCGGTGCGCACCGGGCAGTCGACGACCTGTCGTTCACGGTGCGTCCCGGCAGCGTCACCGGCTTCCTCGGACCCAACGGCTCGGGCAAGTCCACGACGATGCGCCTCATGCTCGGCCTCGACCGGGGCGAGGGCATCACGACGTTCGACGGCGTGCCGTTCACCGGCCTCGACCACCCGATGCGCCACGTCGGGGCGCTGCTGGAGGCCAAGCCGTTCCACCCGACGCGCAAGGCCCGCAACCACCTGCGGATGCTCGCCGCGCCCAACGGCATCGACGACCGCAGGGTCGACGAGGTCATCGACATGGTGGGCCTCACGGGCGTCAGGGGTGGACGTCCGGGCAAGTTCAGCCTCGGCATGGGGCAGCGGCTGGGCATCGCCGCTGCGCTGCTCGGCGACCCCCACACCCTGATCCTCGACGAGCCGAGCAACGGCCTCGACCCGCAAGGCATCACCTGGCTGCGCAACCTGCTCAAGCACCTGGCGCAGCAGGGCCGCTCGGTCTTCGTGTCCAGCCACCTGCTCCAGGAGATGGCCCTGCTGGCCGACGAGCTCGTGGTCATCGGGCGAGGCCGCATGCTGGCCAACGGCCCGGTGCACGACTTCATCTCGCACAGCTCGCTCGGCAGCGTGACGGTCCGCTCACCCGACCTCGGCGCCCTGGCCCCGGCCCTGGAGGCGATCGGGGCGTCCGTCGCCGCCGCCGACGGCGGCATCGTCGTGCGAGGGGTCACGGCCGAGCAGGTCGGCGACGCCGCGCACGCCGCAGGCCTGCGGCTGCACCAGCTGGCGACGCACGAGGCCACGCTCGAGGAGGCCTTCCTCGAGGCGACCGGCCTCTCCGAGGAGTTCCGCGGCACCCACCGCCCGAGCGAGGGAGGGCAGCGGTGATCGACGCGCTCCGCTACGAGTACGTCCGGCTGCGGACGATCGGCTCGACCTACTGGCTGATCGGGTCCGCCCTGGTCTTCCAGCTCGTCTTCGCGGTGCTGATCGCCCTGTCGCTGGCGTCCTCGTCGACGTTCGGCGGCGGCGACGAGACCTTCGAGATCCTCGCGACGATCGGCGGATCCACCGGCGCGCCGCTGCTGATGGCCTACATCGTCGGGCTGCTCGGCGTCTTCTCGACAGGGCACGAGTACCGCCACGGGATGATCCGAGCCACGTTGACCGCCATCCCGCACCGCACGCACGTGTTCGTCGCCAAGGTCGTCTCGATCGCGGTCCTGGCGGCACTGACCTCGGTGATGTGCGTGCTGATCGCCCTGCTGGCGATCGCGATGTTCGGCCTCGACATGCCCAGCGGGTCGGCCTTCGTCGAGGTGTCGGCCGGCATCGTGCTGTTCGTGACGCTCTTCGCGCTGTCGGGGCTGGCCTTCGCGGCGATCCTGCGCAACCAGACGGCAGCCGTCGCGGTGCTGATGCTGGTGCCGAGCCTGTTCGAGTTCATCATCCAGAGCGTCGTCGTGCTCATCAAGACCAACTCGTCCGATCCGCAGGGCGAGGGCGGCATCACGGTCATCTTGCGCTACCTGCCGTACGACGCGGGCAGCCAGATGTTCGTGCAGTCGTCGGTCAGCGGATTCGTCCAGCGAGCCATCGGGGCCGAGCCGTTCGGTGCCGTGGGGGGCGGCGTCGTCATGGGGGTGTTCGTGGCTCTGCTCCTCGGCGGCGCCTACGCGCTGTTCGTCCGGCGTGACGCCTGATGCTGGCCGCGGAGCACCGTGAGCGCCTGGTCGCGGCCGGCGCGCATCCCGAGCTCGTCGACGCGCAGTCGTGGGAGCCGGTCGTCGACGGGTTGCCGGCGTGGTGGCGCGACCAGGGCAACGTCCTCTACGCGGCACCGGGCGCGTGGCTGCCCGACCAGGTCGTCGCCGGTCTGGGCGTCTTCCCCGTCAGCGACGTGCTGATCGCGGTCGGCTCGCCGATGGAGTGGCTGTCGTCCCTGCACGTCGGGGGCGACGCCGCGACGATCTTCATCGGCAGGGCGTGCGTGCTGACCGCCGGCGAGATCTACTGCGGCGGGCGCTCGAGCATCGTGCTGAACGGCCCTCTCGTGGCCACGCGGAGCGCGATCGTCGACGCGCGCAACGGCGGCAGCATCGTCGCCGGCCCCGACCAGCTGTGGGCCGCGGGCACCTACGTCGCGACCGACGACATGCACCGCCTCGAGGACCGCGCGACGGGTGAGCGGCTCAACCCGTTCGGGGCCGCCATCCGCATCGGGCCCCGCGTGTGGCTCGGCCGCGATGCCGTGGTGACGGGTCACGCCGAGATCGGTGAAGGCTCGGTCGTCGGGATGCGCAGCCTGGTGCGCGGGCAGAAGGTGCCGCCGTTCACGGTCGCCGCCGGCTGGCCCGCCCGCATCGTGCGCGAGGACGTGACCTGGAGCCACGCCGACCTGCCGTGAGGTGGCTCAGGCCAGCCTGTTGCGCGTGAAGAACTTCTCCCGGCGAGATGCGTAGGGACCCCACCGCTTGACCATGAGCTCGACCTCGTACTTGTGCACCGTCGTCGAGCGCGAGATCGACTCGAAGTGCCACAGCACCGTGCGGCACAGCCAGACCAGCCGCAGCCCGTTGCGACGGACCTTCAGGCACAGATCTATGTCGTTGAAGTTGATCGGCAGCTGCTCGGTGAATCCGCCGGCATCGTGGAACACATCGGCCCTCATCGCGATGCAAGCTCCGGTCAGTGCGGACGTCTCACGGTTCATGTGAAGATCGGGGCCCTTGGCTGCCGACGGCAACGCGCGGTACATCGAGTGGCGGATGCTGCCCTTGGCCGAGTTCAACGAGCCGTACTCGACCCCGGCGTGCTGGATGCGGCCGTTCTCGAACAGCAGCTTCGCGCCCGTGATCCCGACGTCGGGCTCGGACAACGGGGCGATGAGCTGGCCGATGACCTCGTCCGATGCTGCCTCGACGTCGTCGTTCAGGAAGATGAGCACGTCTCCTCGAGCGTGGAGCGCTCCGACGTTGCACTTCTCGCTGAAGTTGAACGGCTTGTCGAACGGGACCAGCACGAGGTCCACGCCAGGAAGAGCCGACAGCTCATCGAGGACGTGTTGAGGTGTGGACGGATCGTCGTAGACGACGACGAACTCGAGATCGACGTGGGCCGTGCGCTCGCGCACGGAGCGGACGGCGTCGACGACGTACGTCCTCAGCGATCCCCATGCCCGGCCGGCCGTGCCGCGGGTCGGGATGATGATGCTGGTGGAGGTCGTCAGATCTGGTGCACGTGTCACCTCGTAGACGCCGAGGTCGGGGCGATGCTGGATCGTGGCGTCGATCCCGAGGCGCTCGAACTGGCCGGCGACGGCCCTGGCGCCGGCCTCCAGCGCGTACGGCTTGGCGCCGGCATCCATCGACGTCGAGCCGGCGATCATGCGCCAGTGGTAGAGGACTCGGGGCACGTGATGGATGCGTCGAGCGCGCTCGGTGACCCGGAGCACGAGGTCCCAATCCTGCGAGCCGTCGAATCCGGCACGGAACCCGCCGACCTCGCGCACCAGGCTGGTGCGAAGCACCGACAGGTGGCTGGTGTACATCTGGTGCCTGAACCGCTCGGGCGACCAGTCCGGCTTGAG
This sequence comes from Aeromicrobium endophyticum, assembly GCF_003586285.1. Taxonomy (GTDB): domain Bacteria; phylum Actinomycetota; class Actinomycetes; order Propionibacteriales; family Nocardioidaceae; genus Aeromicrobium; species Aeromicrobium endophyticum. The sequence continues at coordinate 2,023,863 of NZ_QUBR01000001.1, forward strand.
GAATGCGTGCCCGAACGCGCCGTCGGGCAGGACCTTGTCCTCGTCGCTGTAGAGGTAGTCGACGTCGTCAGGGTTCTGAGCAATCGCAGCGGCCATGACGGCGAGGGCGTCCGGGGTCAGCAGGTCGTCGTGGTCGAGGAGAGCGATGAACGTGCCGGTCGCCGCGGCGACGGCATCGTTCGACGCCGCCACGATACCGCCGTTGGCGTCACGGCGGATGACCCGGATGCGATCGTCGGCCGCGGAGTGGCGCTCGAGCGCCGGGACGATCGCGGGGTCGGGCGACCGGTCGTCGACCAGGATCCACTCCCACTCGCGGAATCGTTGCGCGCGCACGGAATCGACGGTTTCGGCGAGCACGTCGAGCGGTGTGTCGTAGACAGGGGTGACGATCGTGAACAGCGGTGAGGTCACGAGCGAGACCGACCCCGAAGCCGCGCGAAGGGGCGGACGAGCCTGCGGCCGAGGCGCCAGCTCATCGAGGCCCGCATGTCTGTCACGCTCTTCTGCAACCGCGTCGCCTTGTCCCGAGCCTTGCGAAGCTGCGTCTGCGCCATGGCGTGACGCTCCCGCAACGTCTCGAGCTCGGCCGTGATGCCGATGGCGTGGTCGCGGTGCACCAGTGCAGCGTGCCGCTGCTCCACCCGCAGGTCGTCGACCTGCTGCCGGAGCCGGTCGTTCTCGTCGGAGACGGACACCCATGCCGTCCGGAGCTCCTCGACCGACATGTGGGCGGCGTCAGCCGTTCGTGGGGAGGACTCGGTGGTCAGGCCGTCGCCCCCGGACTGGCTGACTGGCATCGCGGCTCCTTCGATGGTTTTGTCGACGGTGCGCCGGCAACGTGCACCACGATCTGGTCGACGTGACACATTGACCGTTGAAGCCGACGGTATCAAGCGAAGCAGCCGGTGCGGGTGCCCCATCGACGCCGCGCGGCCGTGTCCCGTCTCGAGATGCGCGAGACGGCGTGCTCTCCGTCCACTCGCCGCGCCTGGCCACCTGACTGTTGTTGCGCGTGCTGGCATGATGAGAGCTAGCGGTCGACGGGGTCGAGTACTACGCAAGGGGCAACGGTGGGCGGGATCTTCGGGCGGCGGAATCGCACTGACATGTCAGCAGATCCTGCACAGGGACCGCCCGGCCGGACCCGGCCGTCAGCAGACCGAGAACGTCGCGGTGAGCTGCGGGGCGGTATCGATGCGCCGCGCACCGAGCTCGCCACGCCGGGCAGACAGATCGTCGGGGGGTGGGTCTTCCACGAAGCACACCCCGTGCGTCACGTCGTCGTCACCTACAACGGCGAACCGGTGGCGCTCGCCGCGACGGGCGAGCCTCGTCCCGACGTCCACGCGGCACACCCACGTCATGAGTCGTCGGGTCGGTCCGGCTGGACCGTCGAGGTCGACTACCCGCGGATCCTCGAGGGGCCGATCGACGTCGGCGCGTATGCGCTGGTCGAGACCGACGATCTCGTCGAGGGCGAGCTGGGTCTCCTCACACGATTTGCCGCAGTCACTGTCCTCGGCACGACCAATGCCTCCGAGTTCGGTGCGATCGCCGCGATGGACCCCGTGCTTCCTGGGTTCGTGTCCGTGTCCGGGACCGCGACGCACCCCGGGTCGCTCGCGCGTGTCGAAGTGACGGTGGCGGGCGGTCGGCCGGTCCGCGCGCGCCACTCGCTTCCCGGACGGGTTCACGGCGTCACCTCGTCGACGGGATCCGGGGAGTCGGACGTGGCTGGCTTCCAGGCGTTCGTCGAGATCCCGAGGGGCGAGGAGCAGGTGGTCATCGCGGTCGAGGTGACGGGAGCGGACGGCACGACCGTGGCGCTGAACCCGATCGACGTCAGTGTCGAGCCGCCACCCCCCGACATGCTTCTCGAGGCAACGGCGTCGACGGTGACAGAAGCTCGGGCTGCGCGTCACGCGGCTGTCCTGGGCGATCCGGGGCAGGGACCGCGGCGCATCCTCGTCGCCACGCACGACCTCGGAATCGGCGGTGCCCAGCTGTACCTGCACCTGGTGGTCGAGGCCCTGATCGCGCGCGGAGTGCAGCTCTGCGTCGTCTCCGGCGCGGGTGGGCCCTTGGCATCGGAGCTCGAGGGCATGGGCGTCCCCGTGCTGGTGACGGGACCTGCGCCGATCGACCGCGCCGGCCTCGACGCGTACGTGAGGCGGATCTCGACCTTCGCCGAGGAGCAGCGGGTGGTCGGTGGGCTGGCCAACACGATCCTGGCGTATCCCGCGGTCCGTGCTCTCCAGCAGCTGGGGCTCCCGACGACGTGGGCGATCCACGAGAGCTTCGAGCCTGCGTCCTTCTTCCGGCAGTACTACGGAGAACGTGTGCCCGACGCAGTGGTCGACGTTGCCCTCGATGCGCTGCGGCGGTCCGACGAGGTGGTGTTCGTGGCCGGCGCGACTCTCGATCTCTACCGCGACCACGTGCCCGCCGGGCGTGCGTTCGTGGTGCCCTACGGTGTCGACCTGGAGGAGACCGACGCCTACCTGGCGACCCACGACAGGCGCGGGGTGCGCGCCGACCTCGGCCTCGACCAGGAAGCTCGGGTCCTGGTGTGCGTCGGCATGGTCGAGCCGCGCAAGGGACAGCTGGCCCTGGTTCGCGCGTTCTCGCGGTTGCCGGACGAGGTGCGTGAGAGGACCGAGCTCGTCCTGGTGGGCATGGGCGCCGGCCCATACGCCGACGCGATCCGCCGGTTCGTCGAGACCGCCGCTCTCCAGGGGGTCCGGCTGGTGGACGTCGACCGCGACGTCCTGCGCTGGCACGTCGCGGCGGACGTGCTGGTGTCGGCGTCGGACGTGGAGTCGTTGCCACGCACGATGCTCGAGGCCATGGCGGTGGGCAGGCCCGTGGCGGCCACGGCCGTGTTCGGAGTCGGCGAGCTGGTCGTCGAAGGCTCGACGGGCTTCGTCTGCGAGCCGCTCGACCTCGTCTCGCTCACGGACATGCTGCGTCGCGTGATCGGGACCGATCAGGCCGCCTTGGACGCACTCGGCGCCGCGGCCAGCGATCTCGTGCGGGAGCGGCACGACCCCGACGGCTACGTCCGGCACTTCGCCGATCGCGTCGACACGTGGCTCGCGAGCTACAGCTGAACGCTGCGGCACGGGCCGGTTGCGGGCGCGACCGATGAGGAAGTGTCACGTGACTCGCATCACACTGGGTCGTACACTCGGTTCATGGGTCGACCAGTGGACCTCGCGAGGCCTCCAGGCGTCGATCCGGCCGCGCTCTCGCGATACCTCAACCGAGCACACGACGACTTCGTCGCGACAGGCTCCACCGACCCGGCCGTGCGGCGACTCGTGCAGGAGTCGTGGCGGCGCAGCGTCGAGGGAGGGCTCGACCCGGAGCAGGTCATGGCTACGATCCGACTTGACGACGCCGAGCTCGCGGCCATCCGCGACCAGCACCCGCTCGCGGCGGGCATGCCCGTCATCCGGCGGCTGCTGGTCGACGGTGCGTCGGACGCCGGATTGCTCGTGGCCGTCAGTGACGCCGCCGGCCAGCTGCTGTGGGTCGAGGGTGACGCGGGCCTGCGATCGATGGCCGAGCAGATGCACTTCGTCGCTGGCGCCGATTGGAGCGAGGCCAGTGCGGGCACGAACGCGCCAGGAACGGCCCTGGCCCTCGGACAGCCGGTGCAGATCTTCGGCGCCGAGCACCTGGCCCGTCAGGTCACACCATGGAGCTGCTCCGCCGCCCCGATCCACGACCCAGACACAGGAGCCGTCCTTGGAGTGCTCGACCTCACGGGTGGCGATGAGGTCGTCACGCCGCAGAGCCTGGCGCTGGTGAAGGCCACGGTCGCGGCGGTCGAGGCCGAGCTGCGGATCGAGCGGCTCAGCCCGGCGCCTCGCACCTCGGTCGCCTCGCGAGGCTGGCAGGCGCCTGCTCTCGAGGTGCTCGGCGGGCACGGGGCGACCCTGCGTCACGGCTCGACGACCACACGGCTGAGCCTGCGGCACAGCGAGATCCTTCTCCTGCTGTCGGAGTCGACCGACGGCATGACGACCGCCGAGCTGGCCGTGGCGCTGAGCGACGACGAGCAGGCGCAGGTCACGGTGCGGGCCGAGCTCTCGCGGCTGCGCGCCGTGCTCGGCCCGATCGAGCTGGCGTCGCGACCCTACCGGCTGAAGAACGCCGTCGACACCGATGTCGCCGCGGTGCGCGACGACCTCGAGCGCGGCCGGTTGCGACGTGCCGTGGCCCGCTACCGCGGAGCAGTGCTGCCGGCGTCGTCGGCCCCGGCCGTCGCGCTGCTCCGCGACGAGCTGCACATGCACGTGCGATCGAGGCTGCTGGCCAGCGATGACGCCGATGCGTTGCTGACGTTCGCCGACACGGCGCACGGGCGCGATGACCTCGAGGTGTGGGAGCGGGTGCTCTCGATCCTCCCGCTCACGTCCCCGCGCCATGCCCAGGTGCTGGCCCACGTCGCCGCCCTCGACGACGAGCTCGGCTGACCTGCGCGTGACCTGGTGCGCTGGTCAGCGCTGCAACGTTGGGGCAACGGTGCTGTGACTACGGTCACAGCATCCCCGAACCCCTAGGAGCAGCCATGCCTGTGTACGCCCAGCCAGGAACCGACGGAAGCGTCGTCTCCTACAAGCCGCGCTACGACCACTGGATCGGCGGCGAGTACGTCGCGCCGGTCAAGGGCCAGTACTTCGAGAACGTCTCGCCGGTCACGGGCAAGGTCTTCACCGAGATCGCCCGCGGCACCGCCGAGGACATCGAGGCTGCGCTGGACGCCGCCCACGCGGCCGCGCCGGCCTGGGGCAAGACGTCCGTCACGGAGCGTGCCGGCATCCTCAACCAGATCGCCGACCGCATCGAGCAGAACCTCGAGATGCTCGCGGTCGGCGAGACGTGGGACAACGGCAAGCCCGTGCGCGAGTGCCTCGCCGCCGACCTGCCCCTCGTGGTCGACCACTTCCGCTACTTCGCGGGTGCGATCCGTGCCCAGGAGGGCAGCCTCTCGCAGCTCGACGAGCAGACCGTCGCCTACCACTTCCACGAGCCGCTGGGCGTCGTCGGCCAGATCATCCCCTGGAACTTCCCGCTGCTCATGGCCACGTGGAAGCTCGCGCCTGCCCTCGCGGCGGGCAACGCGGTGGTGCTGAAGCCCGCCGAGCAGACGCCGGCGTCGATCATGCTGCTGATCGAGCTCATCGGCGACCTGCTGCCCGCGGGCGTCGTCAACATCGTCAACGGCTTCGGCGTCGAGGCCGGCGCTCCGCTCGCGTCGAGCTCGCGCATCCGCAAGATCGCCTTCACCGGCGAGACCACCACGGGACGCCTGATCGCGCAGTACGCGAGCCAGAACCTGATCCCCGCGACGCTCGAGCTCGGTGGCAAGAGCCCGAACATCTTCTTCGAGGACGTCGCGAGCAAGGACGACGCCTTCTACGACAAGGCGCTCGAGGGCTTCGCGATGTTCGCGCTCAACCAGGGCGAGGTGTGCACGTGCCCCAGCCGCGGGCTGGTCCAGAACTCGATCCTCGAGCAGTTCCTGCCCGCGGCGACCGAGCGGGTCAAGGCGATCGTGCAGGGCAACCCCCTCGACACCGACACCATGATCGGCGCCCAGGCCAGCAACGACCAGCTCGAGAAGATCTTGTCGTACTTCGAGATCGGCGTGCAGGAGGGCGCCCGCATCATCACCGGTGGCGAGCGCGTCGACCTCGGCGGAGACCTGTCGGGCGGCTACTACGTGGCGCCGACGATCTTCCAGGGCCACAACAAGATGCGCATCTTCCAGGAGGAGATCTTCGGGCCGGTCGTCTCGGTCACGGGCTTCGACGACTACGCCGATGCCATCGACATCGCCAACGACACGCTCTACGGGCTGGGCGCGGGCGTGTGGTCGCGCGACTCCAACACCGCCTACAAGGCCGGTCGCGACATCCAGGCCGGCCGGGTGTGGACCAACTGCTACCACCAGTACCCGGCCCACGCGGCCTTCGGCGGCTACAAGTCGTCGGGCATCGGGCGCGAGAACCACAAGATGATGCTCGACCACTACCAGCAGACCAAGAACCTGCTGGTCTCGTACGACGAGAACAAGCTCGGCTTCTTCTGATGGGCAGCCGGTGACCGTCGAGCGCGTCGCGCTGACCCCGGAGGCCGCGGAGCTGCTCCGTGAGCTCCGGGTGTTGCACGACAAGCCGTTGATGTTCCACCAGTCGGGCGGGTGCTGCGACGGGTCGGCTCCGATGTGCTTCACGCAGGGGACGTTCCTGACCGGGCACCAGGACGTCCACCTCGGCGATCTCGAGTACGGGGCGCCCGAGGTGGCACCGGTGTGGATCTCGCGCGAGCAGTTCGCGTACTGGTCGCACACGCACATCACGATCGACGTCGTCCCGGGCCGCGGCGCCGGCTTCTCGATCGAGGGCCCGACCGGTCGTCGGTTCATCATCCGCTCGCGGGTGTTCACCGAGGCCGAGACGGCCCTGCTCGAGGCCGAGCCCGCCCGGTAGGCGGTCCGAGCCGCCGCCCCGCGCACACTCGTGCGCGGGGCGGCGTCATGCTCGGGAGGCTCGTGTCTCTGCACGGGGGAAGGGCGCGACGCGAGGTCGTGCCCGCTCTCGAGACGACCGAGGAATTCTTCACGTGCGCTCATCTGTTCGACGGTCCCTGTCCACGAGCCTGCGGGCCGTCCTCGCGACGTCCGTCGTGGCGGCAGGGCTGGCAGCTGTGTCGGCGCCCTCGCCGGCCGCAGCGGCACCTGCCGTGGACGGGCTGACGCAGGCCACGGCCGCGGCGTCGTGCTGGGAGGTCAAGCAGCTCAACGGCTCGGCCCCGAGCGGCGCCTACTGGATCCTCACGCCCCAGCTGAAGGTGCCCACCAGGATCTACTGCGACCAGACCACCGACGGTGGCGGCTGGGCCCTGATCGGTCGTGGCCGCGAGAACTGGACGTACAACTACGACGGCAAGGGCACGGCGGCCGACGTCGCCGACCAGGTCACCGGCACGGGCGCCTTCTCGCCGCGCCAGCTCAGCGGCGCGACCGTCACCGCGCTGATGGGCGGCAAGCGCATCGACGACCCCACCTACGGCAGCGGCGTGCGGCTGCGCCGGGCGACGGACCCCGCGGGTGCCACGTGGCAGGAGTCCCGGTTCACGTTCAAGGCAGACTCGCGCGACCGCTGGACCTGGGCCCTGGGTGCGGGGCTCCCGCTCGCCTCGTTCTCGATCGGCGGCAGCGGCGGCACCGAGGCGACGACCCGCAACTTCGGCACCGACGACGGGTTCCGCCGCGTCTGGACGGCTGAGGACCCGGCCAACAGCTACGTCCGAGGGTTCACGTACGGCTCGACCGTCACCGGCTCGACGTCCAGCTCGAGCTACCTCTACTCCAAGAACGCCGGCGGGGCCTACGCCGTCCCCTTCACCCAGGTGTACATCAGACCGAAGCTGCTCAGCTCGCAGCTGTCGTTCACGGCCATCCCGGCCGGTGGCACGGCACCCGAGACCATCCGGGCGGCTCCTCGCAGCGGCGCCCTGCCCACCTCGTGGGGCGTCACGGGTCTCGGCGCCGGCGGCACCACCGAGAACGCCGGCGAGGTGCAGGCCTTCGCGCAGATCGGCGGCACCGTCTACGTCGGCGGCAACTTCACGACGGTGCAGAAGGGCGGCTCGGCCACCGGCAGCGACAAGGTCGCCCAGCCCTACCTCGCGGCCTTCGACGCGACGACGGGCGAGCCCGTGCCGTCGTTCAAGCCGCAGCTGAACAACCAGGTCAAGGCGCTCGCCGCGCTGCCCGACGGACGCCTGGCGGTCGGCGGCGAGTTCACGTCGGTCGGCGGGTCGAGTCGTGCCGGGCTGGTGGTGCTCAACCCGTCGACGGGCGCCCTCGACACCTCGTACAAGACCAATGTCGAGAACCGTCTCACCGGTGGCAAGGTCTCGGTGCGGGGGCTCGACGTCGGCGGCAGCTATCTCTACGTGACGGGCGCGTTCACGCACTTCACCCACCCGTCGGCGGGCGAACGCTACGCCAAGGGCGGTGCGCGCATCGACCTCTCGACGGGCTTGGCGGACGCCAAGTGGAACCCCGACTTCAACGGCACCGGCACCGCGGTCGACGCCAGCGACGACGGCACGGCCGTCTACTTCTCGGGCTACTTCACCCAGATGCGCGGCGGGCAGACCGCCGACCGGGCGGCGGCCATCAGCACGGCGACCGGCGCAGCCCAGGCCAAGGCGTGGCAGCCGACGTTCAGCACGGCCGGCTCCGCGCGCTACCAGCAGGCCGTCAAGCAGGTCGCCGGCAAGGTGTGGCTCGGCGGCTCGCAGCACAGCATGTTCTCGTACGACCCCACGACCTTCGCCCTCGAGAACGCTCACATCACCAAGGACGGTGGCGACTTCCAGGCCATCACCGGTGGCAACGGCCTGGCCTTCGGCGGATGCCACTGCGAGCAGTGGAACTACTCCGACACGACCCAGTACGACTCGACGTCGCCCGGCTCGACCAACGTCACGTGGTCGCAGGCCGACAAGATCTACTACGTCGGTGCCTGGGACGCCACCACGGGCGACTACGTGCCCGAGTTCACCCCCGAGATGAGGGCCGACCAGGGGCGTGGCGTGTGGGCGCTGATGGTCGCCTCCGACGGCACGCTCTGGGCCGGCGGCACCCTGACCAGCGCGGTGCGCGAGAACGGCACCAACCAGTGGGTCGGCGGATTCGCCCGCTTCGCCGTCCGGCCCCACACGGCGCCCGCCAAGCCCAGCGGCCTGGCCGCATCGACGTCCGGCACCACCGCGACCCTGACCTGGAGCGGCAGCCTGCCGTCCGGCGGCACCTTCGAGGTGCTGCGCAACGACCGCGTCATCGGCGTCACGACGAGCAAGCAGCTGACGGTCGCCGGCTCGTCCAGCTCGGACCGGTTCGTCGTGCGCGCGGCCGACAGCTGGGGCAACCGGTCGGCGTCGACCGCCGTCGTCGGGCCGCCCAGCGCTCCCGCGACCACCCCCGTGGACCTCGTGACCTCGGGCTCCACCTGGTCGTACCTCGTCGACAACAACGTCTCGGTGCCGAGCAGCTGGACCTCGGGCTCCTTCGACGCCCGGGCGTGGCCCACCGGCAAGGCCGTCCTCGGCTGGGGCAAGGGGCCGATCACGACCGACATCGACGTGGCGGCCGGCGCGACCCGTCCGCTGACGTCCTACTTCCGGCAGCAGGTCACCGTCACGAACCGGGCCGCGATCAAGAGCCTCCTGCTGACGACGCGCGCTGACGACGGCGTGGCGGTCTACGTCAACGGCAAGGAGGTCGGCCGGGCCAACCTGCCCGAGGGCGCCTTGACCCGAGGCACCTACGCCACGGTGGCCGCCAGCACGGCGACGGCGGTCGCGAGCCCCGTGTCGTGGAACGTCCCGCCGAGCGTGCTGGTCGACGGTGTCAACACGATCGCGGTCGAGGTGCACTCCAACTACCGGCTCACGCCATCGTTGAGCATGGACCTGACCCTCACGGGCACGTCGTGACGTCCGTGCTGGTCGATACCTCAGCGGTACGGGCCGGCTATGCCGAGCTGGCCCGCGCGCAGAAGAGCGGCGCCGGCGTCCCGTGGTACATGCGCGTCGTCAACCGGCGGCTGGGGCGCGGCATCGCAGCGCTCGTCGCACCCACGAGGGTCACGCCCGACCACCTGACGATCGCCAGCTTCGTGGCCTTCCTGGCAGGCGCGGGCCTGGTCCTGGGTCCGTCGCCCGGGGTCGTGGCAGCGATCGGCGCCACCGTCCTGCTGCAGCTCGGCTTCGCCCTCGACTCCGCCGACGGGCAGCTGGCGCGGCTGAGGGGCGCCGGCTCGCCGGCCGGCGAGTGGCTCGACCACGTCGTCGACGCCGTCCGCCACCTGCTGTTCCACCTCGCCGTCCTGATCGGCCTGTACCGCTTCGCCGACGTCCCCGACGCCGTGCTGCTGGTTCCGCTGGCGTTCGCCCTGGCGTCGTCCGTGCGGTTCTTCGCGCAGATCCTCGCCGAGCAGCTCGCCCGCCGCGACCCCGTGGCCGGGCCGGAGTCGGTGCCGCGGTTCGGCCCGTGGATCCAGGCACCCGCCGACACCGGTCTGCTCAACCTGGTGGTGCTGCTGTGGGCCTGGACCTCGGCCTTCCTCTGGGTCTACGGCGTCTTCGCAGCGCTCAACGTGCTGCTGCTGGTGGCCACCGGCGTGCGGCGGCACCGTGAGCTGTCGGCGCTCGCGACGGGTCGGGCTCCAGGATGAGCGCCGCGACGTCGCTGCCCACCCGCGAGGCGGAGGAGGTCGACAGCGTCCACGACGCGCTTCCGGCCTGGCCCGTGCTCGCGCTCCTGTGGGGCTTCCCGGTGTTCTGGCTGCTGGGAGCGACCGTCATCGCCGGGTCATTCCTGACGGTCGTCATGCTCTCGTACCTGGCGCACTACCGGGCCACGCGACTCGTGCCGGGCGTGTACGCGTTCGGCGCCTTCGTGCTGTGGGTCGTGCCGTGCGCCGTCATGATCGACTCGACCGAGCGCATGCTCGGATACGCCTACCGGTTCTCGATCCTGCTCGTGGTCGGCACCGCGTTCGTCTACACGATCAGCGCCGGTCGGCGCCTCACCAGACGCCGCATCGTCGACGCCCTGACCTTCGTCTGGCTGTTCACGATCGTGGGCGGCATCCTCGGCATGCTGTCGCCCGAGACCCGCCTGACGACTCCGGTCGGCCTGCTGCTGCCCGACTCCCTGACGGGCAACGACTACGTCCGCGACCTGTTCTTCCCGCCGCTGGCCGAGGTGCAGCAGCCGTTCGGGTCGCCGGTCGACTTCGTCCGTCCGTCGGCGCCGTTCCCGTACGCCAACAGCTGGGGCGTCGCGATCGTGCTGCTGACGCCGGTGGCGATCGCATGCTTCCTCCAGGCGCGCTCGCGCCTGGCCCGGGTCGTGATCGTGCTCGGGCTCGTCGCGATGATCGCTCCCGCGCTGGCCACCTCCAACCGAGGGATGTTCGCCGGCCTCGTGCTCGCGGCGGTCTACGTCGTCGTGAGGCTCGCGATCCGTGACCGTGCGGCCCCGGTGCTCGCCATCGCGGTGCTGGGCGTCATCGGCGCGGCCGTCTTGCTGGGCAACGGCCTGCTGAGCCAGATCCAGACCCGTCAGCGCTACGGCGACTCGTGGGGCACCCGATGGTCGCTCTACCAAGAGACCTTCGAGCGGTCGCTGCAGTCGCCCCTGCTCGGGCACGGGGCGCCGCGTCCGTCGGCGACCGAGCCGCTCATCTCGGCCGGCACCCAGGGCTACGTGTGGATGCTGATGTTCAGCTTCGGCTTCGTCGGCCTGGCCTTCTTCCTGACCTTCCTGTGGGGCACGACGCTGCGCACGTGGCGGGCGCCCGGCGACGTCGACCTCGTCCTGCACAGCGTGCTGGTCGTCGCCAGCGTCGTCATCGGCATCTACGGCCTCGACATCATGCAGATGCTCTCGATCATGCTGGTGGCGGCGGTGCTCCTGCGGCGACGGCACGGGATCGACACCGCCGACCTCGCCGACGCCGGTGGCTGAGGGTCCCTCGCGCGGGATCGCCTGGGCGGGCCTGGTCAACCTGGTCGGCGGCGCCACCGGCTCGTTGATCGGACTGGTGCTGGCCGCCGTCGTGGGCCGTCAGCTCGGGACGGAGGGCGCGGGCAGCTACTTCGTGGTCGTGGCCGCGGTCATGATCGTCTCCAACGTCGCCGAGCTCGGTGCCGACACGGGGCTCGTCCGCTTCGTGTCGGCAGCGCGGGCGACCGGACGGTCAGCCGACATCCCACGCCTGGTCGCCATCGCGGTCAGGCCGGTCGCCATGGGCGGGGTGGTCGTGGTGGCCGCTGCCGCCTGCTGGGTTGCCCTGCCCGGCCCCGCGGCGACCGGGGTCGACGACGGGCTGGTCGTGGCGGCGGCCGCCGCGGCGGTGCTCGCGAGCATGATTGCCGTGGTGCTCGCGGTCGCCCGCGGGATGGGCGACGTCGTGTCGTACCCGCTGCTGCAGGGCGTCGGGCTGCCGGTGCTCCGGCTGGTGGCCGTGCTGACGGTCGTCACGGCAGGGGGAGGGGTGCTGGGTGCCCTGGCCGCGTGGATGTCGCCCGTCCCCCTCGTGCTGGGGGCGGCCTGCCTGGTCGTCCTGCGCGCGACCAGGAGGCACGCCACGACCACGCCGGTCTCGGAGACGTCGGCGGAGCACGATCGCCGTCTCCGGCGCGACTTCTGGTCGTTCAGCGCGGTGCGCGGGGTGTCCGCGACGGTCGAGATCCTGCTCGAGTGGGCCGACGTGATCCTGGTCGGTGCGCTGACGTCGGCCGAGGCGGCCGGCGTCTACGCGGTCGTCACGCGGTGCGCCCGCGCCGGTGAGGTCGTGCAGCAGGCGGCTCGCGTCGCGGTGGGCCCGCAGGTCAGCGCGGCACTCGCGCGGGGTGCCGTCCGCGAGGCGGGCGAGATCTACGGGCTCGTCACCGCGGCCATGATCTGGATGGCATGGCCGTTCTTCATCGTCCTCGCGGTGTTCTCCGACTCCGTGCTGGCGATCTTCGGCGAGGGCTTCGCGGAGGGGGCGAGGGCGCTGACGGTGCTGAGCGTCGCGATGGCACTCGCGACCGCGGCGGGGACGGTGCAGACCATCCTGCTCATGGGGGGGCGCAGCAGCTGGCAGCTCGGAGACAAGACCGCGGCGTTGGCCGTCAACCTGGTCCTCGACCTGGTGCTGGTGCCGGTGTGGGGCATCGAGGGCGCCGCGGTGGCGTGGGCCGTCACGATCCTGCTCGACACGGCCCTCGTGGTCTACCAGGTGCAGTGGCTCATGGGGCTGCGTCCCGCCGGCCGGCACCTGGTCGTCGCGGCCGGGCTGAGCGTGGCGGTGGTCGGCACCGTCGCCGCGGGCGGCAGGCTCCTCCTCGGCTCGTCCCTGCCGGCGATGCTGGTGGTCACCGCCGTCGCGGCGCTCGCCTACCTCGTCGCGAGCATCCCGCTGAGGTCGCGGCTGGGGCTGACCGACCTGGTGCGGCACCGCTCGGGCGCCTGACCGACGCAGCGGAGCCTGGCGCACGCAGGGGAGCCGGACCGCCACGGGGGCGGTCCGGCTCCGGGATGCTGTGCGGCGGTGCGGCGCCGCGAGGATCAGCGGTTGAGGGTCAGCAGCTCGGGGCGCGGGGGGAACAGTGCCGTCAGCGCGATCTCGACGTTCTTCGAGCGGAGCAGACCGGCCAGGCGACGGACCGCCGCCGCGTCGTCGGTGGTGGAGCGGGCGAGCAGCACCGAGTCGGACCGCGTCGCCAGGGCGACCTTGTTCGCATCGGAGGTCAGGTTGGTCGTGTCGATGATGATGATCTCGCCGGCCCACGAGATGCGCTTCTTGTCGGTCGGCCAGCCGCGGCTGATCTTGCCCTCGTTGATCGCGCCCGCGTCGACGAACCGTGCCGATCGTCCGCGTCGCGACAGGGCGTCGACGAGCTCCTGGCCCGGGGTGATGGCTCGGCCGTGCTGCTCCTCGGCGTCGACCATGATCAAGAACGGGTCCTCGATGCCGATGTCGACGGGGATCTTGAGCATGAACGCTGCGATGTCCCAGGTGTCGGCCCGGTTGGTGTCCTTGGTGCCGTCGAGCACGATCTGGTCGCCGATGGCCTGCAGGCCCTCGACGCCGCCGATCTCGGAGTCCTCCTCCTTCTTGGTCGCGGCGAGGGGGATGCCGGCGAGCAGGCCGAGGAAGAGGCCGGCCAGACCCAGTGCGAGCGGCCCGGGGGTCGAGGGGCTCGTCGGCACCTCGGGGCTGCCCACGATCTGGCCGGGCGTGAGGTCGACCCCGCCCAGCTCGGCCAGCCGAGTGCCCAAGGCGTCGGCCTGGAGCGAGATCGACCGCTGCTGCACGCCGCCGGCGAACTCCGGAAGCACCGACTGCGCCTGCACGGCCGAGATCTGCTGCTCGGTGGCGGCCTTCAGACGCTGGATCTGCGCCTCGGCGTCGGCCCGACGCACCGAGAGGTAGGCCTTGGCGACGGCCTCGGCGCCGGCCGCGGCCTCCTTGGCCGAGCCGCCCGAGTAGCGGATGTCGAGGATGAGCGAGTCGTCGGGCGACTCGACGTGCGTGGCCTCGCGGACGTCGCTGGCCGACAGCGAGTACGCCGGTGCGAGCGTCTTCGCGGCCGCGGCAGCCACCTTGGCGGACGTCGCCGTCCCGACCTCGGTCGGCATGCTGACCGTGCGGCTCGCATCGGCGGACGTGCCGACCGGGTCGGCGTTCATCGGGTTCACGGCGACCGATGCGGTGGCCTCGTAGCTGGAGGGCAGGACGAACGACACGAGCACACCCAGCACGAGCCCGATCACCGCGGTGAGGGCGACGACGGTCCAGTGACGCCGGAGAGAGCCCGCCAGGTCGGTGAGCTGTACGGGCTGTGGTGCAGTGGCCATCGAGGTCGTCCTTGCGTCTCACAAGATCCCGGATGGGACCTCTACTAGCAAGGAGCAGACCCTCCGGACGCTATGACGGCAGGCCGTCCATTTTGTTGAATGTCGGGTAAATCACAGTTACAATTCTGCCTCGGCTCCTCCTGTGGACAGACCGGAAAAAACAATGCGTCGGGCCGGGGATGGCCCGCCACCAGTTGTCTGAGGCGTCGTCACACCGTGGTGGACAACGGCGTATTATTTATTCTTCTCTCGGATTGCAGCGAAAAATGCTGCGTTCCCGTCTGGTGCCCCGCATCGTCGCGTGCCATGCTCGGGAGGACCGTCAACCACGGTTACATACGGTTCGGTGCCTCCACAGAGGTGACGGGCGATCAACATCCAGGGGACCAGATGCACAACGTTGACGCTGTCGACGTGTCTGGAGCAGGGCTCGCACTCGTCGATCTCGACGACGGCTCGTTGCTCGCCATGGCACGTTCGGGCAGCTCCGAGGCCTACGCCGCGCTCTTCTCGCGGTACAGCTACGCAGCCCACCGGCTCGCTCGCCACCTCGGGCAGAAGGAGGACTCCGACGACGTCGTCTCGGAGGCGTTCGCGCAGGTCCTCGACCTGCTGGGGCGTGGCAAGGGCCCCGAGACGGCGTTCCGTGCGTATCTCTTCACGACGGTCCGCCACGAGTGCGCCCGCCGGGCCAAGGCGCGCAAGCGCGTCGTGCCCACCGACGACCTGCAGCAGATCGATACACCCGTGGCCTTCGGCAACGGCAACCTGGACGACTTCGAGCGCTCGGCCATCCGCTCGGCCTACGAGTCGCTGCCTGCGCGCTGGCGGACGGTCCTGTGGCACCTCGACGTCGAGGGACGCAAGCCGCACGAGCTCGGTCCGCTGCTCGACCTGTCGCCCAACAGCGTCTCGGCGCTGGTCTACCGGGCCCGGGCGGGTCTGCGCGAGGCCTACCTGCAGCAGCACGTCAAGGACGAGCAGCCCGGAGACAGCCGCACCTGCTCCGAGCACCGGGCCAAGCTCTCGGCCTTCGTGCGACGCACCGCGTCGGCGCGCGACCAGGAGCGCGTCCACACCCATCTCGAGTCGTGCGGCGACTGCATGGCGATCTACCTCGACCTCCAAGAGGTCAACCGCGAGGTCGGTCTCGTCTCCGGCACGACCGTCGTGCTGGGCGCGGTGGGTCTCTCGCTGGCCTCGGTAGGTGCGCATCTCTCCGTGCTGCTCAAGGCCGTGCTCGCCGTGCTCGTGCCTCCGGCGGCGGCTGCCGCGATCGCCTCGGCGGCCATCATCAGCATCCCCTCGGGCGCACCCGATCCGGCGCGGTTCTCGCTGGCCAGCGTCGACACCGGATCATCCGACCGCGGCGCGACCGAGCAGTCCCATACCCCGGCCGTTGAACCGCGCGCCGAGGCACCTCGCTCCGGCACGGCGACGTCCGCGGCGACGTCGCCGGCGCGCCCGGTGGTCTCGCAGGCCCAGCGACCGGCCGCTGCGGCCGCCCCCGAGACCGCAGCACCGACGGTCCCGGCCGCGACCAGGCCGGCGGCGAAGATCCCGCCGGCGCCGACCGCCGCGCCGGGCGTCCCGGTCCCGTCCGTCGTCCCCCAGGTCGGCGTCCGCATCGACACGCCCACGTCGCCCGACGGCGTCGCCGCACCGCGGCTCACGGCGAACGTCGGGGCGCTCGAGCTGACGGTGGGCGGGTCCGACGGGCTCGTGTCGTTGTCCGCCGCCCAGTAGGAGTCCCGTTCGAAGGGGCGCGTCGGGCGTCGCCGGAAATCTGTTCGCACCTCGTCACGATCGGCGGTCAGGGTGCTCTTCCATGGTGAGACCGACGGAAGGACAGGGAGCCCGTGATCGATGCACGACCCAGGTTCGACGTGGGCTACTCCAGCGGCGTGTTCGACATGTTCCACGTCGGCCACCTCAACCTCCTGCGCAGGGCTCGCACCCACTGCCGCCACCTCGTGGTGGGCGTGGCCAGCGACGAGTACGTCGAGCACCTCAAGGGCAGGCCGTCGGTCGTGCCGTGCGACGAGCGCATCGACATCATCTCGGCCCTCGGCATCGTCGACGAGGTCGTGATCGACCGGTCCGAGGACAAGCTCGCGATGTGGCACCAGCGCCCCTTCGACGCGATCTTCAAGGGCAGCGACTGGCAGGGCACGCCCAAGGGCTACCGCCTCGAGCACGCCATGCAGAGCGTCGGCGCCGAGGTCGTCTACTTCCCGTACACCCGTCACACCTCCAGCTCGATGCTGCGCTCGTTCCTCACCGAGGGCGGGACGCTCGAATGAGCGTGCGCGAGCCGCGCACGGAGGCCGTCGCGCCGCGTCCTCCCGGCGTCACGGCGGTCATCCCGACGCACCGCCGGCCCCAGCGCATGCGTGAGGCGGTCGACAGCGTCGCGCAGCAGTCCTATCCCGGCGACATCGAGATCATCGTCGTGTTCGACGCGTGCGACGTCGCGCTGCCCGATGTCGACCTGCCGGCCGGACGTGTCCTGCGCGGCATCCCCAACGACCGGGTGCGGGGCCTGGCCGGTGCCCGCAACAGCGGCATCGTGGCCGCCGAGCACGACTTCGTCGCCTTCCTCGACGACGACGACGTCTGGCTCGACGGCAAGCTCGAGGCGCAGATGGTGCTGTTCGACCAGCATCCCGAGGCCGGCCTGGTCGGCACGGCGATGCGGGTCGACGACGGGCGTGCGATGCACGACCGCCTCGCACCCAGCACGGTCGTGACCCACGCCGACCTGGTGCACGACCGCATCGCGGGCCTCCACTCGAGCAGCTTCGTGTTCCGTCGCGACGTCCTCGACCGCATCGGGATGATCGACGAGCGGCTCCCCGGTGCCCACGGCGAGGACTACGACGTCCTGCTCACGGTCTCCCGCCTCGCGCCGGTACGCCTGGTCAACCGGCCCCTGGTCGCCGTGCGGTGGTCCGGCGACTCGTACTTCTACGGGCACTGGGGTCCCTACGCCGAGGGACACGTCTACCTGCTCGACAAGCACGCCGACCTTCGCGCCGACGACTACGCCTACTCCCGCATCAGCTCGCAGATCGGCTTCGCTCTCGCCGCCGACGGCGCGGGGCGACCCGCGCGCACGTGGCTGCGGCGGTCGCTGCGTCTCCAGCCGCTCAACGTCCGAGCCTGGCTGGGCGTGCTGATCTCCTACCGGCTGCTGTCGGCGCGGTTCGTCGCGCGCGTGGCCAACCTCGTCGGCAAGGGCATCTGATGGCCGTCATGAACATCAACCAGCCCCTGCGGGGGCTGCGCACCGAGCGGCAGGCGTCGGTGCCCAAGCGGCGCACGCTGCACCGGTTCGGCGGGGCGGTGCTGCGTCAGGGCGTCGTCGGCTACGTCGGTGCCCTCGCCGTGCCGTGGCTGCTCGCGGCCCGACGCTTCGAGCTGCCCCCCGAGTGGACGTCGGTCGTCGTCGCCCTCGTGGGCACCTGGCTGCTCTACAGCTTCGCGGCGCTGCCGGCGTTCGAGCGGGCCCGGTCGTTCAAGCCGTCGATCCGCCTGGTCGAGATGCTCGGCATCGGCACCTTCGGCCTCGTCATCGCCGGGGCCGACAACTCCACGATGGTGCGTCAGGGCCTGGTGGCGGTGCTGGCGGGCCCCGCGGTGCTCGCCGCGTCGTCGGTCGTGCACCGTCAGCTGCTGCGGAGCACGCCGACGATCCTGGTCGGCCAGGTCGAGTCGGTGCAGCGCCTGCAGAAGCGATGGGCCGGCCGCAAGGACGTCGACGTCGTGGCGACGTGCTCGTGGCGATCGCCGCACGAGCTCGCCCCGGCCAGCGCCGTCTCCGACCACAGCTTCGACGAGGTGGTCCGAGAGGTGCTGTCGGCGGTCGCCGAGCGGCACGCCACCTCGGTCGTGATCGCCAGCGGACGCGCCTTCACCAACCCCGCCCTGCGGCACCTCGCGTGGGCGCTGCAGCGAGCCGAGGTCGAGTGCCTCGTGGTGGCCGACATGAGCGATCACGTCGAGTACCTCAGCCCGCGGCGGGTCGGAGACCAGATCGCGCTGTCGCTGCGCGCCCCCAACGACCACCTGATGTCGTTGATGGCCAAGTCGGTGTTCGACCGGGTCTGCGCGGCGCTGGCGCTCGTGCTGCTGTCCCCGGTGCTGCTGGCCGTCGCGCTCATGATCCGGCTCGGCTCCCGCGGGCCCGCGATCTTCCGCCAGGTGCGCTCGGGTCAGGACGGCCGTCCGTTCGTGATGTACAAGTTCCGCACCATGGTGGTCGACGCCGAGGCGCGTCTGGTCGACCTGCGCAACCACAACGAAGGTGCCGGGCCGCTGTTCAAGCTGCGCGACGACCCGCGCATCACGCGCATCGGGCGGGTGCTTCGCAGCCTGTCGATCGACGAGCTGCCGCAGCTGTTCAACGTCGTCAAGGGCGACATGTCCTTGGTCGGGCCCCGCCCGGCGCTGCCGGCCGAGACGTCCCAGTACAGCGAGTGGGTGTGGCGCCGCCTCCACGTGAGGCCCGGCCTCACCGGCCTGTGGCAGGTGAGCGGCCGGTCGACGCTGTCGTGGGACGACTCGATCCGCATGGACCTGCAGTACGTCAACAACTGGAACCTGCGCCTCGACCTGGCGATCCTGGCGCGCACCGTCCGGGCGGTCCTGTCCCGGGACGGCGCGCACTAGCCAGGTCGGCCGGCCGGTCGTGTCGGCCGCAGATGCCTCAGTCGTCGTCGCGGTCGGGCTCGCTGCCCTGGTAGACGCGGTCGGCGCCGGAGCCGCCCTTGAGACGGTCGGAGCCGCGCTCGCCCTCGATCGTGTCGCGTCCGTTGCCGCCCCAGATGCGGTCGTTGCCCGATCCGCCGGCCAGGTCGTCGTTGCCGGCCCGGCCCCAGATGCGGTCGGGCCCCGACTCGCCGTCGACGTCGTCGCGGCCCGCGCCGGCGTCGATGCGGTCGGCACCGCGTCCGCCGTCGATCTCGTCGTCGCCCGATCCGCCGCAGATGAGGTCGTTGCCGCCCCCGCCATCGATCTCGTCGTGGCCGGCGAGGCCGACGATGACGTCACGGCCCGGGGTGCCGTCGATCTCGTCGGGCCCTGCGGTGCCGACGATCGTCGCGGCGACGCCCTGGCAGGTGGGGCCCGCGGCGGAGGCGGGGGTGGCGAGGCCGGCCACGGCCACGGTGGCGAGACCGAGGCCGGCGAGGGTGAGTGCTGCGGCAGAACGGCTGGGCGTGCGCATGGGATGTCTCCAGTTCGCTGGGGTCGATGTGATGACCTCACTCCAGCCATCGCCCATGAGGGTCGCGTGAGCCGTCGATGAGAGCCTTCTCATGGAAGCGAGCCACAGGTGTAACTCGTTGTTACTCTCGATGCGTCGTCTCGGCAGCGTTACGGTCGAGCCATCGCATCGAACGGAGTTTCATGAACGACGTGAGCTACAGCCTGAAGGTCTTCAAGCAGATCGGGCTGCTCAAGCCGGTCGCGCCTCACCGGCTCCTGGGCGCCGGGCTGCAGCTGGCCAAGTGGGGTCCCGGTCTTCCGTCGGGCGTCAACGCCGCTGCCAAGCGCTTCCCGAAGCAGACGGCGATCATCGACGACGCCGGCGAGATCACGTGGTCCGAGCTGGCCGGCCAGGTCAACCAGCTCACGCAGGCGCTCAAGGAGCGCGGCGTCGAGCCCGGAGACTCCATCGCGGTGCTGTCGCGCAACCACCGCTACATGATCGTCGCGATCGTGGCGGTCATGCAGGCCGGCGGCCGGGTGCTGATGCTCAACACGATGGCCAGCCGGTCGCAGCTGGGCGAGCTCGCCCGGCGCGAGGACGCCAGCCTCGTCATCGTCGACCAGGAGTTCCTCGAGGTCGCCCAGGACGTCGACCGGTCGCTGGTCGTGCTGGGCTGGGCCGACGACGACGCACCCGACGACCTGCCGTCCGTGGCGAGCCTGATGGCGGGGCAGCCGACCTCCGCTCACGCCAAGCCGTCGCGGCACGGCCAGATCATCATCTTCACCTCGGGAACGACGGGCCTGCCCAAGGGGGCGCGCCGCGAGGAGCCGAAGGACCTCAAGCCGCTCATCGCCTTCTTCGGCGCCATCCCGTACCGCGGCAACTCGACGGTCGTGATCGCCGCGCCGCTGTTCCACTCGTGGGGGCTGATCAACTTCGCCTTCGGCCTGTCGACGGCGCCGACCTACGTGCTGCGACGCAAGTTCTCGCCGCAGCAGGTGCTCCAGGACGTCGAGAGATACCGCGCCGAGGTGCTCGTGGTCGTCCCGCTGATGATGCAGCGCATGATCGACCTCGACCCGGCGGTCGTCGAGAAGGCCGACGTGTCGTCGCTGCGCATCACGGCCAGCAGCGGCTCGGCGCTGGCTGGCGACCTGGCCAACCGCTACATGGACCTGTTCACCGACTCGGTCTACAACTTCTACGGCGCGACCGAGACGGGCTGGGTCACGATCGCGAGCCCCACCGACCTGCGCGAGGCGCCCGGAACCGCCGGCCGGCCGCCGTTCCGCACGACGGTCAAGATCCTCGACCCCGACGGCCGGGAGGTCCCGCAGGGCGAGACCGGTGTCATCCACGTCGGCAACGACATGCCGTTCGGCGGCTACACCGACGGCAACACCAAGTCGTTCGCCGAGGGCCTCATGCACTCCGGCGACGTCGGCTACTTCGACGAGGACGGTCGCCTGTTCGTCTCGGGCCGCGACGACGACATGATCGTCTCCGGCGGCGAGAACGTCTTCCCGCGTGAGCTCGAGGACGCGCTGATCGATCACCCCGACATCACCGACGTCGTGGTGACGGGCGTGCCCGACCAGACGTTCGGGCAGGTGCTGGCCGCGTACGTCGTGGTCAGGGACGGTGCCTCGCTGTCGGAGGACGACGTCAAGCAGTACGCCAAGACGCACGTGGCGCGCTTCGCCGTGCCCGGTCGGCTGATGTTCCTCGACGAGCTGCCCCGCAACCCGACGGGCAAGGTCATGAAGCGCGAGCTGCCCGACTTCGAGTAGGCCTGGCGGCGATCGGCGCGCCGGCCAGCAGGCCCAGGGTGGTCGACGCGACGGTCAGCGGCAGCAGCCCGGGCCCGGACGGTGCCGTGGGCGTGCGTGCCGGATCGACGACCCGGCCCTCGACGCCCGCGTCGTGTGCGCCGATGGGCTCGAGCGACCTGACGGCGAGATAGGCCTGTGCCACGGCGTCGGGGGCCCCGGGCGCCGCCCCGGGGGCCCCCCCCGCGGGGGGGAGCCCCCCACACCCCCCCCGCGCGGCCGG